>NZ_PZJM01000003.1 GCF_003206045.1 Salinicola lusitanus | reverse complement strand
GGCTGCCGTCACCAGCCATAGAGAATCGAGACCGAGGTCGTGGTGTCGGTGCGTGCTTCGGCGCCCGGCGGCGGATGAGTGTTGCTCCTGGCATCGTAGGAGACGCGCAGCGCGAGGTGAGAGTTCAATTGCGACGTGATCGACGAGAGTGAACGGGTAGTGACACTGATGTGAGTCGCTTCCGCCGACAGCTCCTGATCGAAGGAGATGTCGTCACTGAAGTTGTAGGTATAGTCCAGCGCCGCGTAGGCCAGCGCCAGATCGTCGCTGCTGCCGCCTTCGTAAGCGTCGTCATCGTCATCGTCGCTGTCGTCGGCATAGACGTCATGGCGATAGCCCGGCCCGACCTCGGCCGAGAGGGTGTGCGTCGGACCGACCAGGATCTGGCGCCCGTAACCGGCAATGGTCGTGAACTGCGAGTCGTAGCCGCTGAATCGGTCACGCTCCCAGCGTGCGAATCCGAACAGGTAGTTGTCGTCCGCCAGCTCGTAGCGCTCGCGGGCGCCAACCAGGTATCGCTCCGACGTGGTGTTGTCGTTGTCCTGGACGCTGCGGGTCTCGGCGCGAAAGGTGTGGGTATAGCGACCGGTCAGCCAGGTCAGGCGTCCCTTGGCGAGCAGGGTCTGGGTGTTGGTGTTGCCGGTCAGCTTGGTGTAGCCGAGTTCCGCGCTGCCACTGAAGTTGGGCGCATTTTCGTCCGGTGCCGGCGGCGCGTAGAAAAGGTCCGCATATGATGGGGATGCCATCAGGCAGGAGACCAGCAGCCACCAGCGGCAACTAGGCAGGGGCATGACATCTCTCTCAGCTTCGCTGCGACGTCCTGTTGCGGTGAAGAGCGAGTGTGGAACGAATGGGTCGGGGCTCGAGGCCCCGACCAATGTATCAGAAGATGGCTTCGAAAGTGCCAGTGCCTTGCGAACCGCTCTCATCTTCCAGTTCAGGGCGGATCCCGCGAGGTTGGTACTCGGGCAGATTGTCCTTGCGGAAGATCTCGCTGATGCCGCCGGACTGATCGTCATGCAGCCGCTTGCCGGTTTTCGGATCGATGCGTACCTGGACGATATCATCGGGCGCCTTCGGAATGACCTCGGGGGTCCCTTTCAGGGCCGGTCCCATGAACGCCTTCCAGATCGGCAGGGCGGCTTGTGCACCATATTCCGCGGTCGTGGTGTTGTCGTCCTTGCCGACCCATACCGTCGTGACGAGTGAGTTGTTGAAACCGGAGAACCAGGCGTCACGCTGATCGTTGGTGGTGCCGGTCTTGCCGACGATGTCGGCACGGTCGAGCGACAGCGCGCCGCGCCCGGTGCCACGCTCGATGACGTCCCGCAGGATGCTGCGCAGGATGTAGAGCGCATCCGGGTCGACCACTCTGGGGGCGATGCGGCGTGGTTCGCCGTCGACTTCGGTCTGGGTCGCATCGGGCGCGCAGTCGCGGCAGGCCACCAGCGGGTTGGCCTTTTCGACCACGGTGTTCTGGCTGCCTTGGGTGACCTGTTGGATGTACCAGGGCGAGACCTGGAAGCCGCCGTTGGCCAGTACCGCGTAGGCGTTGGCGATCTCCAGCGGCGTCAGCGAGGCACTGCCCAGTGCCAGCGACAACCCGTGCGGCAGGCGGTCCCGGGAGAAGCCGAAGCGCTCGAGGAAGTTCAACGCGTTGTCGAGCCCCAGCGACTGCAGTACGCGAATGGTCACCAGGTTACGCGAGGTGTAAAGCCCGACCCTCAGGCGCGTCGGCCCCTGGAACTGGCGCTCGGCGTTCTCGGGGCGCCAGTCGTCACCGCTGTACTGGGACATCACCACCGGGGCATCGTTGATGATCGTCGCCGCGGTCATGCCGCCTTCCTCCAGCGCCGCCAGATAGACGAAGGGCTTGAAGTTGGAGCCGACCTGGCGCTGCGCCTGAATCGCGCGGTTGAACTTGCTGGCGGCAAAGCTGAAGCCGCCCTGCAGCGCCTCGATGGCACCGGTCTGCGGGTCGAGCACCACGATCGCGCCCTCGGCACCGGGACGCTGCGACAGCCGCCAGCTGTCGCCGCTCTTCAGAATGCGGACCAGGTCGCCGCGCTGGGCGATCGCCTCGGCATTGGCGGGCACGTCGCCCCGCCATTTGGCGCTGTGGTAGACGCGGGCCCACTTGAGGCCGTCCCAGTCCAGCGTGATGACCTTGCCGTCGGCATTGAGCACGCGCATCTGCTTGCCGTCGGTCTCGGTCACGATGGCCGGCTGGAGCGGGCCGTAGGCCGGCGTGCGTTCCAGCACCTTGAGCCAGTTGCTGACGTCGCCATCGACCCCTTCGATGTTGGCCTCGCTGCTCTGGGCTGCCTGGCGGGCGGTCTGGATGACCTCCGGGGACTCCGAGAGCTCCTCTTCCAGGCCCTGCCGCTCGGTGCGATCCTGCGCTTCGACCAGGCTCGGAGGCACATCCTTCTCCTCCGGTCCACGCCAGCCGTGGCGGGTGTCGTAGTCGATCAGGCCCTGTACCAGCGCATTGCGGGCCTCGGTCTGCAGACGACTGTCGAGCGTGGTCGTGATGCGGATGTTGTCGGTGTAGGCCTTGTCACCGAACCGCTCGACCGCATAGGCGCGTGCCATTTCAGCAACATAGGGAGCGTCGACCTCCGACTGCGCAACATGGCGGCTGGCCGTGATCGGCGCCTTGACGGCCTGTTCGTAGCTGGCCTGGTCGATCGAGCCGAGCTCACGCATGCGGTAGAGGATCCAGTTGCGTCGGATCAGGGCGCGCTCGGGGTTGGCCAGCGGATTGAAGCTGGAGGGGGCCTTGGGGAGGCCCGCGATCATGGCGTACTGCGGTAGCGTCAGATCGGCCAGCGGCTTGCCGTAGTAGGTATTGGCAGCGGCAGCGACGCCGTAGGAGCGGTGGCCCAGATAGATCTTGTTGACATAGAGCTCGAGAATCTCCGGCTTGCTCAGGATCTGTTCCATCTGCAGCGCCAGCAGGATCTCGCGGATCTTGCGGGTGAAGGTCTGATCCAGGGTCAGCAGGTAGTTGCGCGCCACCTGCATGGTGATGGTGCTGCCACCGGACTGGATGCCTCCGGAAGAGGCCAATTCCACCGCCGCGCGCAGCAGACCTTTCGGATCGACGCCGGGGTGGTTGTAGAAGTTGGCATCCTCGGCCGCCAGTAGCGCATCGATCAGCGGTTTCGGGATCTGATCGTAGCTGATCGGCATCCGGCGCTCCTCGCCATATTCGCCGATCAGCTTGTCGTCCTCGGTGTAGATTCGCAGCGGTGTCTGAAGCTCGTAGTTCTGGAGCTGGCGCACATCCGGCAGGCCAGGCGCGAAATAGAGCCCTGCGCCGACGACTGCCAGCACGACTCCGGCGCATAGCGACAGCAGCAGCCAGAAGGCGGTCGTCAGTAAGCGGGTAAAAAGCTTCATAGAAAGAGGTGATCCTTGACTGGTGGCGGTCCGGCCGCGAGCGTGCCCGCTATCCCTAGCTTCGGACATGATTCAGTACCGGGGCATTATATGGATGCGATAGAGCCGGGGCCAGTTTCGTACCCGCCGCTTCCTGCAAGCAACGAGAAATAAGTGTAACGAAATGTCTCAAGTTGCCCGTCGGGCCGCCGTTAACTTCGATTAGGATTTTCGAGTTCCGGCGAGGTGAGACAGTGTTGCGCTTGAAAAGATCCTCCCATGGATTGGTCGGGGTGGACATTACCTCCGCTACCGTCAAGCTGCTGGAGCTGGAGCGTCACGCCGGCGGCCTGAGAATCGACAGCTACGCGGTTCGTCCCCTGCGCGAGGGGGCTGTCGTCGAGAGACGAATCCGCGACAAGAGCGAGGTCGTTGATACGCTGCGCCGGGCGGTCGAGCATGCGCAACCGCGGTCTCGCCGCGCCGTGGTGGCGGTGCCCAACTCGGCTGCCATCACTCGGGTGCTGTCGCTGCCGGTCTCGCTCAGCGACGAGGAGATCGAAGCCCGGATCCAGATGGAGTCCGAAAAGTACATTCCGTTCCCGCTCAACGAAGTTGCCTTCGACTTCCAGCGCATGCATCGCCATGCCCGCTATCCCGATCAGCAGGAGATCCTGCTGGTGGCCTGCCGTCTGCAGGATATCGAGACGCTCACCTCGACCATGGAAGCGGTGGGGCTGGAGGCGGTGGCCGTGGATGTGGAGGGCTTCGCGCTGGAGCGGGTCTGCCGTGCCCTGCGGGAGGCGGAGGAAGAGGATGACAGCACGGCGCTGGTCGACATCGGCGCCAATCTCTGTGCCTTCCACGTCCTCAAGGGCGGCCGGATCGTCTATAGCCGGGACAATCTCTGTGGCGGGCGGCAGCTCACCGACGCCATCAGCAAGCGCTACGGGATGAGTTTCGACGAAGCCGGCCGGGCCAAGAAGCGAGGTGGGTTGCCCGACGACTATCGCCAGCAGGTGCTGTTGCCGTTCATCGACACCCTGATCCAGCACGTCGGCCGCTCGTTGCAGCTCTACTACACCGCTGCGGGCCAGCAGCAGGTTCGACGCCTCGTTCTCGCCGGCGGATCCAGCGCGCTGCCGGGGTTCGCCGAGCGGCTGCGTGCCCAGAGCGGCCTCGAGGCGACGCTCGCCAATCCCTTTCACCAGATGCGGGTCCATTCGCGGCTGGACGTGGGTGCCCTGGCCGCGGACGCGCCGGCGATGCTCACTGCCTGCGGCCTCGCTATGCGAGCCCTGTCATGAGGATCGAGATCAATCTCCTGCCTTGGCGGGAGCAGCGTCGCGTCCACCGGACTCGTCGGTTCAAGCAGGGCTTGCTGCTGATGCTGCTGGTGGGTCTGCTGCTCGGCTGGGGCCTCTCTCTGCATGAAAAGTCGCTGGTTCGCGCGGGGCAGGCCCGGGTCGCGCTGATTCAGCGCGATACCGAGGCCCTCACCCGCGATATCCAGGCGATGCGCGATTTCCGCGAGCTGCGGGAGCGCATGCTGAAGCAGATCGAAGTGATCGGCGAGCTCCAGTCGAGCCGACCGCTGACCATTCGTGTCCTCGATCAACTGACGGCCACGCTGGTCGATGGCGTCTATTACACCGAGCTGGAGCGCAAGGAGAGCCGGCTCGAACTCAGCGGCGTCGCGGCTTCCAATCGTCAGGTATCCGACCAGATGCGAGCGCTGGATCACAGTCCGGCGTTCGCCACCCCGCTGCTCTCGGACGTGCAGTCGGCAGAAGGGCCCGCGGCGGCCAAGCGTTTTCACATGAGTGTCGATCAGCACCCGGTCGATGGCAGCGTGACGGGGGCCGGGTCGTGAGGCGTCCGACGATGCGCCTCCGGAGCGTGACGAGGCTGCGCGCGACGGCGGGCGAACAGTGGCGCCAGTTGCGTGAACTGCAGTGGCGCGAACTGGATATCAAGGAGGCCGGCAACTGGCCCGCCGGCCTGCAGGTGATGATCGCCGCGGCGCTCCTGTTGGCGTCGTTCTGGGGGGCGCAGTGGTTGCTGGCCTCATCGCCCCGGGAAGTGCATCAGCGGTTGATGGTGCAGGAGCAGGAGGCGCTGCAGCGCTTCGAGACGCTCTCCTACCAGGCCGTCAATCTCCCGGCGATGAAACGCCAGATGAGCGAGCTGCAGGCCCGGATGCAGCGGGTGCTCGAAATGCTGCCCAGCGATGCGGAGGTGCCGGCGCTGCTGGACGCCATCAGTGACGCGGCGCGCGAGCAGCAGCTCGATATCGATAGCCTCAAGTTGCGCCCGGCAGTGGAGCGGGAGTTCTACATCGAGCAGCCCTTCGACATCCAGGTGCGCGGAGACTTCCATCAGATTGCCTCGTTTCTGGCTCGGGTCGCCGCCATGCCGCGTATCGTCACGCTGCACGATTTCATACTGACGCCGGTGGAGGATCGTCTCCGGCTGTCGATGCTGGCCAAGACCTACCGGTATCGAGAGGACGCCGGACCCGGCGTCGATGCCAAGCCGGGGAGGGGGAAATCGTGAGCGTGAATCGCCTCTTGCTGGTCGGGATGCTCATCGCCAGTGGCCTGCTCGCCGGATGTCAGGATGCCGACCTGGGAGCGCTGGAGACGCAGCTGGACGCCCTGCGACACAAGCCCGAGGGGCAGATCGCCGCGCTGCCGCAGATGCCGCAATACGCCACCGCCGACTATGACCAGAGCCAGCGTCGCAGCCCTTTCGTGGCCGAGCACGACGAGCCGGTCGAACCGGTGGACAGGGCGCCGCTACCCGATGCCGATCGACCGCGCCAGCCTCTGGAGGCCTTCGAGCTCGATAGCCTGACCCTGGTCGGTACCTTGACGGTGGGCAACACCCCGTCGGGCCTGGTCGCGGCGCCGGATGGCCGGGTCCATCGACTGTTCGAGGGCGACTATCTGGGCCGGGATTACGGCAGGGTCGTTGATGTCGAGTCGCGTGCACTGGCGCTGGTCGAGACCGTGCGGGACCCCCAGGGGGGCTGGACCGAACGCCGCCAGCGTCTGGCAATGGCACAACAAGAATCCGACGGTGCCAGCCGGCGGCAACCATAGCAGGGGAATCCATGACTCTTCGACGGCATTTCGCCGCTTTGATCGCGACGCTGATTCTGTGGGCGGTGGCGCTCCCCGCCTCGGCGGCCTCCACCCTGACCGCGATGACATTCACCGACCAGGGCTCGGGCCGCCTGGACGTGGGCCTCGACTTCGTCGGTGGCGTTCCGGAGGTTCGCGGTTATCGCACGGACTCTCCGCCCCGGCTGGCGCTGGATCTGCTGCAGACCCGGAGCGGTCTGTCCCAGCCGAGCTTCGCCATCGACAGCGCAGGAGTCAGCGGTGTCAGGGTGCTGGAGGCCGGGGCGCGCACGCGCCTGGTGTTCGAGCTGGAGTCGACGACCGGCTATCGGATCGAGCGAATGTCGAACCGGGTCGTCGTTCACCTGGGTGTCGACTCCGGCGTATCACCAACAGCGGCCTCGTCCGCCGAAAGTGTCGACGCCCCGGAGAGGGTGTCGGCGGAGCCCCGCGTCACCGCGATCGATTTTCGTCGCGGCACAGGGGGCGAGGGGCAGCTGCAACTGGAACTCGATCGTGCCGGGGTCGCCGCCGAGGTCAGCGGCCAGGGGCGGCAGGTTTCGGTCACGTTGCCGGGTGTCACCCTGCCCGATGAACAGTATCAGACGCTCGATGTCGCGGACTTCGGCACCCGCGTCCAGCGTATCGTGCCGCGGCGCAGCGCGGGCGGGGTGACCTTCGACATCTCCGCGTCCAGTGCCGTGGAGCCGCTGGTGACGCAGAACGGGCGTCGCCTGACGATCGATCTGGCGGCCATGGGAACGATCGAGCGTCCCGAGCCGGAGGATCGACCCAGTTACACCGGGCACCGCATCACGCTAAATTTTCAGGACATCCCGGTTCGTGACGTGCTGTCGATCATTGCCGAGGAGTCCGGGCTCAACGTCGTGGCCAGCGACGGCGTGCAGGGGAACGTGACCCTCAATCTCACCGACGTGCCTTGGGATCAGGCGCTCGACCTCGTGCTGCGCAACCACGGCCTGTCGGCCCGGCGCGAAGGCAACGTGATGATGGTGGCGCCCACCGGCGAGCTGGCGAGCCTGCAGCGTCAGACGCTGGAAACCCGCGAGCAGTCCGAGCAGCTGGCGCCGCTGAGCACGGAGTTCGTGCAGATTCGCTATGCCAAGGCCGACTCTCTCGCCGCGCTGCTGCGCGGCGGGGAGGGGGTGGGGATGATGTCGGAGCGTGGCCGGGTCACCGTCGATCCGCGCACCAATACGCTGATCCTGCAGGATACGCGCGATCAGTTGGACGCGATCCGACGGACCATCGACCACCTCGATGTCCCGGTGCGCCAGGTGCAGATCGAGGCTCGCATCGTGATCGCGAGGGATAGTGCGACCCACGAGCTGGGCGTCAACTGGGGGCTTTCCTCGCCAAGGGGCCGTCGCTTCGATCTGAGCGGGGCGGCCGACGGCAATCCTTCGACGGTGCCGACGACCTCGGATGACCCCGCTCCTTATGGCGGCGGATTGGCGGTCGATCTGGGCAATGCGACCAATCCGGCCAGCGCCTTCAGTTTCGGCTATCTCTCCGGGGACGTGTTGATCGACCTCGAGTTGCGTGCCCTGGAGAGCGAGGGCAAGAGCCAGACCATCTCCCAGCCCAAGGTGATTACCGCCAACCAGCGCACCGCGGTGATCAAGCAGGGGCAGGAGGTGCCGTATCAGGAGGCCTCCTCCAGCGGCGCGACGACCACCGAATTCAAGGAGGCGGTGCTGTCGCTCGAGGTGACGCCGCAGATCACGCCCGACGATCGCATCATCATGGATCTGCGCATCAACAACGACGATATTTCCGATACGCGATTCGATGGCGCGCCGGCGATCGATACCAACGAGATACAGACCCAGGTACTGGTCGACAACGGCGAGACCGTGGTGCTTGGCGGGATTCTGACCTCCGAGCAGCTGCGTACGCTGTTCAAGACCCCATTCCTGGGCGACATTCCCGTACTGGGCAATCTCTTCCGCTATACCCAGGAAAGCAACGAGAAGGTAGAATTGCTGGTATTCATCACGCCCAAGATCATCGAGGACGGACTGGCCATTCGCTGATGCGGTCGCTTCCCAATCTTTTTCTCATCGGTCCCATGGGGGCCGGCAAGAGCACAATCGGCCGCCTTCTGGCGGCCGAATTGCAGCGCGAATTCCTGGATAGCGACCATCAGATAGAGGGTCGATGCGGGGCGAACATCCCATGGATTTTCGACGTCGAGGGCGAGCAGGGGTTTCGTGATCGAGAGACGGCCATGCTCGACGAACTCACCCAGCGCAGCGAAGTCGTGATGGCGACGGGTGGCGGTGCGATCATGCGTGAAGTCAATCGACAGCTGCTGCGGGAGCGGGGTACGGTGATCTACCTGGCCACCACCGTCGAGCAGCAGATTCGACGCACCTCGCGGGATCGCAACCGGCCGCTGCTGCAGAATGCCAACCCGGAGCAGGTGCTGAGGGATCTGTTCGCGATCCGCGACCCGCTCTATCGGGCCACGGCGGATGTGATCGTGCGGACGGATCGCCGCGGTCCCAGAAGCGTGGTCGGTGATATCCTGCGCCGTGTCTCCCGTCTCGCCGAGCCGCTCGGTGACTCGTCGCCACTCTCTCACCAAAGGTAATCCCCATGTCGTCAGTCTCTTCGCTTTCGGTGGAATCGCTGAGCGTGTCCCTGGGCGAGCGCAGCTATCCGATTCACGTCGGCGCGGGCGTTCTGGCGAGTCGGGAGCATCTGCTGCCGTATCTGGCGGGCCGCCAGGTGATGATCGTGACCAACGAGGTGATCGCCCCGCATTACCTGGCGGCGCTCAAGCAGACGCTGGCCGGCGCCGATCTCGAGATCCGGGAAGTCATTTTGCCCGATGGTGAGGCGACCAAGACGCTGGCATCGGTCGAGCGGATCTGGGACGCCCTGCTGGCTGCCGGCTTCAATCGCCGCTGCACGCTGATCGCGTTGGGTGGCGGCGTCATCGGCGACATGGCGGGGTATGCAGCCGCCAGCTATCAGCGCGGTGTCGCGTTCATCCAGATTCCCACCACGCTGCTGGCCCAGGTCGACTCCTCCGTGGGCGGCAAGACGGGGGTCAATCACCCGCGTGGCAAGAACATGATCGGCGCGTTCTGGCAGCCTCGGGCGGTGATCGTCGACACCGACACCTTGCGAACGCTGCCGGCCCGGGAGCTGTCCGCAGGGTTGGCGGAGGTGATCAAGTACGGCCTGATCTGGGACCTCTCCTTCCTCGAGTGGCTGGAGGAGAACCTGGCCGCACTCCGGGCGCTCGATGAGGCCGCCATCCGCCACGCCATTCGTCGCAGCTGCGAGATCAAGGCGGAAGTCGTCGCCGAGGACGAGACCGAGCAGGGCGTGCGGGCGCTGCTCAACCTGGGGCATACCTTCGGTCACGCCATCGAAGCGCACCAGGGCTACGGCAACTGGCTGCACGGTGAAGCGGTGGGCGCCGGCATGATGATGGCGGCCCGACTATCCGCCGACCGCGGCTGGCTGAGCGAGGCCGATGTCGAGCGCGTCGCGGCGATTCTGATCGCGGCGGATCTCCCGGTCACGGCTCCGGCCAACATGCAGGCCGGGGATTTTCTCTCTCGCATGCGCCTCGACAAGAAGAACCTCGACAGCCGGTTGCGGCTGATTCTGCTCGAGGCGCTGGGGCGCGCCGTGATCCGGGACGATACCGAGGCCGAGCTGCTCCAGCGACTGCTGGAACGCTTTCCACGAGGCTGATGCGCTACGGCGCCGACATCTCTCTTCACCGGTTCCATCCTATCCTCCTTCCCCGCGGCGGCGCTGTCCCGGCGGCGCCGGTCGCCGGCCCGTGCCGTTCGCAGAAACCGCTTCGAAAATTGACGCTGCTCCGGTAGAGCCTCGCCATGGTCTTGCAGGGTGACCAGTCGTGGAGCTCGCCTGGCCACAATCAAGGTGTCGACAGCTGTTCTTTCCGAACGTTGTCGATATAATTGGTATGCTTCATGCCGTATCGGTATGGGTGTCGCGCCTGGGTCTCACGACGATCCGGGCCATTACGCGCAAGGCATTAGACTTTGGTCTATGTCGAAGTCTAAGCCTTTGTGCTAGCAGTGTATTTTGGTTGGGTCTTTCGCTAAGTCTTCGATTTTAAATGTATTTGCAACGAGAAAGCCCGGCGCTCGAATTGCGCTGAAGAGGCTGACTGGCTATTCTGTCCGGCCTTTTTGCGCCCCGTCGGCCTCTGAACTGTCGGCGGCTCGAGACGAAAATCGGGCTATGGCACCGCTGGCGATCCAGTCGGAAAAATAAGAAAACCGTTAATTATCTCTTTATACCGGACCGAATACAATACCCTGTATTCCGAACAGCTTTGTGAGGCACGCCCATGATGAGAGGTCTTCACCAGCCTGGCGAATTCCGCGACAACTGCGGTTTCGGCCTGATTGCTCATATGGAGGGGCAGGCCAGTCACGATCTGCTCAAGACGGCGATCGAGTCACTGACCTGCATGACCCACCGTGGCGGCATCGCGGCGGATGGCAAGACCGGCGATGGCTGCGGCCTGCTGCTGAAAATGCCGATGAGCTTCATGCGCGCGCTGGCCGAGGATCAACTGGGCGTCACCCTGGGCGAGCGCTTCGCGGTCGGCATGGTGTTCTTCCCCGATGACGATGCTCGCGAGCAAAGTGCCCGCGAGACGCTGGAAGGCGAACTCGCCGAGCGGGGCCTGAGCGTCAAGGGGTGGCGTGACGTGCCTACCGATCCGAGCGTGTGCGGGCCGATGGCGCTCGAGTGCCTGCCGCGCATTCGTCAGGTCTTCGTCGAGGGGGAGGTCTCCCAGTCCGACGCGGCGTTCAACGTCGAACTGTTCATGGCGCGGCGCCTGGCCGAGCAGAAGCTGCGCCAGGAAGAGGAGTTCTACGTCTGCTCGCTGTCGTCCAAGGTGGTCTCCTACAAGGGCCTGATGATGCCCGCGGATCTTCCCACCTTTTACCAGGATTTGGGTGACGAGCGTCTCGAGACCGCGGTCTGTGTCTTTCACCAGCGCTTCTCGACCAATACGGCGCCGCGCTGGCCGCTGGCGCAGCCGTTCCGCTTCATGGCGCACAACGGCGAGATCAACACCATCGAGGCCAACCGCGGCTGGGCCAACGCGCGCAAGGCCAACTTCGTCAGCGAACTGCTGCCGGACATCGACGGCCTCGACGAGATCGTCAACACCACCGGCTCCGACTCGTCGAGCATGGACAACATGCTCGAGGTGCTGCTGACCGGCGGCATGGATCTCTACAACGCGGTGCGCATGATGGTGCCGCCGGCTTGGCAGAACGTCGAAACCATGGATGGCGACCTGCGCGCCTTCTACGAATACAACTCCATGCACATGGAAGCGTGGGACGGCCCCGCCGGCATCGTGATGACCGACGGCCGCCACGCCGTCTGCATGCTCGACCGCAACGGCCTGCGTCCGGCACGCTGGGTGATCACCGACAACGGCTATATCACCCTCTCCTCCGAGATCGGGGTGTGGAACTACTCCCCTGAATCGGTGGTGGCCAAGGGTCGCGTCGGGCCGGGTCAGATTCTCGCCGTCGATACCGAGACCGGCGAGGTGCTGCATACCGACGATATCGATCAGCGACTCAAGTCCGCCTATCCCTATCGGCGCTGGCTCAAGGAGCACGCCCACTATCTCGAGTCGGCCCTGACCGAGCTGGCGCGCTTCCAGCCGTTCGAGACCGAGGAGCTCAACGTCTATCAGAAGATGTTCTCGGTGACGTTCGAGGAGCGCGATCAACTGCTTAGGCCGCTGGCCGAAAGTGGCCAGGAAGCCGTGGGCTCGATGGGCGACGACACGCCGATGGCGGTGCTGTCGCGGCAGAACCGACTGCTCACCGATTTCTTCCGCCAGAAGTTCGCCCAGGTCACCAATCCGCCCATCGATCCGCTGCGGGAAGCGATCGTGATGTCGTTGGAGACCTGCTGCGGGGCCGAGCTGAACGTGTTCGAGGCCACTCCCGAGCATGCCCACCGGCTGATCCTGACCACCCCGGTGCTGTCACCGCGCAAGTTCACCGCGCTGGTGACCCAGGAGGATCCGGCGTTCGCCTCGGTGCGGCTGCCGTTGCACTACGATCCGGAGACCACCTCGCTGCGCCAGGCGCTGATGGCGCTCTGCCAGCAGGCGGAGCAGGCGACCCGCGATGGCAAGGTGATCCTGGTGCTGTCGGATGCCGAGCTGGAAAAGGGCAAGCAGCCGATCCAGGCGCTGCTGGCCACCGGCGCGGTCCATCATCATCTGGCCAAGCTGGCGCTGCGTCCTCGTGTCAACATCGTTGTCGAGACCGGCTATGCCCGTGACGCCCATCAGATGGCGGTGTTCTTCGGCGTCGGTGCCACCGCGGTCTATCCGTACCTGGCTTATCAGGTGATGGCGGACATGCACCGCACCGGCGAGCTGGTCGGCAATCCGGCGGACGCCCGCGAGAACTACCGCAAGGGCATGCAGAAGGGGCTTTACAAGATTCTGTCGAAGATGGGTATCTCGCAGATCTCCTCCTACCGGGGCTCGCAGCTGTTCGAAGCCGTCGGTCTGGGGTCGGAGGTGATGCAGATGTGCTTCGACGGCATGATGTCGCGCATCGAGGGGACCGGCTTCAGCGAGCTGCAGATGCAGCAGGAACTGGCCGCACGCGATGCCTGGATTCCGCGCAAGGGCATCCGCCAGGGCGGGCTGGTCAAGTTCGTCCATGGCCACGAGTACCACGCCTACAATCCCGACGTGGTGATGATGCTGCAGCAGGCGGTCCAGCAGGGCGATTACGCCAAGTGGAAAGCGTTCGCACGGCTGGTCAACGAGCGTCCGGTGACCACCATCCGCGACCTGCTGAAGCTCAAGCCGGCCCCCGAGCCGTTGCCGTTGGAAGAGATCGAGCCCGTCGAGAGTCTGCTGCTGCGCTTCGACAGCGCCGGCATGTCGCTGGGGGCGCTGTCGCCGGAGGCCCACGAAGCGCTGGCCCAGGCGATGAACGAGACCGGCGGGCGCTCCAACTCCGGCGAGGGCGGCGAGGACCCGGCCCGCTACGGCACCATCCGCTCCTCCAAGATCAAGCAGATCGCCTCCGGGCGCTTCGGCGTCACCCCAGCCTACCTGGTCAACGCCGAGGTGCTGCAGATCAAGGTGGCCCAGGGCGCCAAGCCGGGCGAGGGCGGCCAGCTGCCGGGCGGCAAGGTCAACGAGATGATCGCGCGGCTGCGCTACGCCGTGCCCGGCGTGACCCTGATCTCGCCACCGCCGCACCACGACATCTACTCGATCGAGGATCTGGCCCAGTTGATCTTCGACCTCAAGCAGGTCAACCCGAGCGCGCAGGTCTCGGTCAAGCTGGTCTCCGAGCCGGGCATCGGCACCATCGCCACCGGGGTGGCCAAGGCCTATGCCGATCTGATCACCGTCTCCGGCTACGACGGCGGCACCGCGGCGAGCCCGATCACCTCGATCCGCCACGCTGGCAGCCCGTGGGAGCTGGGGCTGCCCGAGGTGCACCAGGCGCTGCGCATCAACGGCCTGCGCGACAAGATCCGGCTGCAGACCGACGGTGGCCTCAAGACCGGCCTCGACGTGGTCAAGGCGGCGATCCTGGGGGCGGAGAGTTTCGGCTTCGGCACCGCGCCGATGGTGGCGCTGGGCTGCAAGTACCTGAAGATCTGCCACCTCAACAACTGCGCCACCGGCGTCGCCACCCAGCATCAGGAGCTGCGCGATGAGCATTTCCGCGGCACCGTCGACATGGTCAAGCACTACTTCCGCTTCATCGCCGAGGAAGTGCGGGAACTGATGGCGCTGCTGGGTGTGCGCCAGTTGACCGACCTGATCGGGCGCACCGACCTGCTCGAGATGCTGGAGGGCGAAACGGCGGCGCAACGCAAGCTGGATCTGAGCCCGCTGCTGGCCAACGACTTCGTGCCCAAGGAGGCGCCGCAGTTCTGTCAGGTCAGCCGCAACGTGCCGCATGATCCCGGCACCAAGAATCAGGAGGTGTTCGAGGCGCTGCTGCCGGCGATCGAATCGAAGTCCGGGGGCGAGTTCACGTTCAAGATCACCAACTGCGATCGCTCGGTGGCGGCACGGGTCTCCGGCGAGATCGCCAAGCGCTACGGCGAGGCGGGGCTGGAAGATGCCCCGATCACGGCGCGCTTCACCGGCGTCGCCGGGCAGAGTTTCGGGGTGTGGAACGCGCGCGGGCTGAACCTGTATCTGGAAGGCGATGCCAACGACTACGTCGGCAAGGGCATGAACGGCGGCAAGGTGGTGATCGTGCCGCCCAGGGCCAGCCGCTTCAAGAGCCACGAGACGGCGATCATCGGCAATACCTGCCTCTACGGCGCCACCGACGGCAAGCTGTTCGCCGCCGGCATGGCCGGCGAGCGCTTCGGTGTGCGCAACTCCGGCACCCACGCCGTGATCGAGGGCGCCGGCGACCACTGCTGCGAATACATGACCGGCGGTCTGGTCTGTGTGCTCGGCAAGACCGGGATCAACTTCGGGGCGGGCATGACCGGCGGTTTCGCCTACGTGCTCGACGAGGATCGCGGTTTCGTCGATCGCTACAACCATGAGCTGGTGGAGATCCATCGGATCAACACCGAATCGATGGAAGCCTACCGTCGCCACCTGCGCGAAGTGATTACCGAATACGTGGAAGAGACCGACTCGCCACGGGGGCACGCGATTCTCGAGGATTTCTCCGACTTCATCCGCCATTTCTGGCTGGTGAAGCCCAAGGCCGCAAGTCTCAACGGTTTGCTGGCCCAATCCAGGCGGCAGCCTGAGTAAGAGGCGGCGACGGCCCCAGTGCCCCGGGATTCACCCCCGGGGCACGGGCATCCGCCGGAATCCGAGAGCGTCGTCGGCCCAGTGAGGAGAGGGAACATGGCAAACCGTTTGAGCAACGACTTTCAATTTATCGATGTGGGGCGGCGCGATCCGCAGAAGAAGGATGCACGCAGCCGGGCGAAGGAGTTCGCCGAGATCTACGAGCCGTACAAGCCCAGCGAGGCGGCCAGCCAGGCGCACCGCTGCCTGCACTGCGGCAACCCGTACTGCGAGTGGAAGTGCCCGGTTCACAACTACATTCCCAACTGGCTCAAGCTGGTCAGCGAGGGCAATATCCTGGAAGCGGCGGAGATGTCCCACCGCACCAACTCGCTGCCGGAGGTGTGCGGTCGGGTCTGTCCGCAGGATCGGCTGTGCGAGGGCGACTGCACGCTGAACGACGGCTTTGGTGCCGTCACCATCGGTTCGGTGGAGAAGTACATCACCGACACCGCGTTCGCCATGGGCTGGCGTCCGGACATGTCCAACGTGGTCATGACCGACAAGCGCGTGGCGATCGTCGGGGCCGGCCCGGCGGGCCTGGGCTGTGCCGATGTCCTGGTCCGCAACGGCGTGAAACCGGTGGTGTTCGACCGCTATCCGGAGATCGGCGGGCTGCTGACCTTCGGCATCCCCGAGTTCAAGCTCGAGAAGCACGTGATGGAGCGCCGTCGCGCGGTGTTCGAGGAGATGGGCGTCGAGTTCCGGCTCAATACCGAGATCGGCCGGGACATCACCTTCGAGCAGCTCGACGCCGAGTTCGACGCGGTCTTCCTCGGCATGGGCACCTACAAGTACATGGTCGGCGGCTTCCCGGGCGAGGAGATGGATGGCGTCTACAAGGCGCTCGACTTCCTGATCGCCAATGCCAATCACCACATGGGTTTCGAGAAGAATCCGGCCGACTACGTCTCGATGCAGGGCAGGCGGGTCGTCGTGCTTGGCGGTGGCGATACCGCGATGGATTGCAACCGCACCTCGATTCGTCAGGGCGCGGCCAGCGTGACCTGTGCCTATCGCCGGGACGAGGAGAACATGCCGGGCTCCAAGCGCGAGGTGGCCAACGCCCGCGAGGAGGGGGTCGAGTTCCTGTTCAACCGCCAGCCGGTGGCGATCGTCGGCGAGGGCAAGGTCGAGGGCGTCAAGCTGGTGCGCACCCGCATGGGCGAGCCGGACGACAAGGGGCGACGCAGCGCGGAAGTGGTCCCGGGCTCAGAGGAGATCCTGGCCTGCGACGCGGTGGTCATCGCGTTCGGCTTCCAGCCCAGCGAGATCGAGTGGTTCGAGACGCATCAGATCGAGATCGACGAGCGCGGCCGGGTGCTGGCGCCGGAAATCCCGGCGCAGATGGAGCGCTTCGCCTACCAGACCAGCAACGAGCGTGTGTTCGCCGGTGGCGATATGGTGCGGGGCTCCGACCTGGTGGTGACGGCGGTCTACGAAGGGCGCCAGGCGGCGGAGGGGATTCTCGACTACCTCAAGGTGTGAGGCCGGCCGGGCGCTTAGCGCGCTCGGGCACCGGTTCGTCATGAGTCGCGAAGGACGCCAGCGCTGGCCTCGGTGCCAGCGTTGGCGTCTGTCGTTGATAGCCTGGGCCGGCGCCAATCATGCGCCTCGACGACTCGAGCGAGAAAAGCGCTCATCCCCGGCGGTGGTATAAAGGGGAGCCAGCCTTTACAGTGGCGCGCCCAACATGAATCGCAGACTTTGGAAGGCCAAACCATGATCAGGCTCGAACGTAATATCCTCGACCAGGCGAATACCCACCTGCGCGTGCTGGAAGATCACGTGCTGGATCAGGACGGCGGCGACCAGGCCATTCTGGTGAGCGGCCAGTTGAACGCGCTGTTTTCGCTGGCCAAGCTCAACGACAGCGGGATGTCGGACGAGTGTGTCGGCATGCTCGAAGAGATCGAGCGCCGCTCCAACATCCTGACTTCCCGCTTGCCGACGCGCGGCTGAGGCGCCGCTCCGCTGACCGTCGCGCCGGCCCGTATCAGTCCATGGCGATACGGCCGACCAGCGTCTCGACGCGCTGCGGCGAGGAGTCCGCGAGGACCTCTCGCGCCTCGTCGAGTCGATCGGCGTCCAGATTGAGCAGCAGTACGCCGGCCACCTTGCCGTCCTCCAGGTAGTAATAGACCCCCCGGCCGGAGTCGGGATTGGCGTCCTCGACGATGTCCAGCGAGCTGTCCATGTGGCCCACCGCTTTCCAGGCAAAGTCGAAGACGTTGGAGTAGAAGTAGGGCGTGTGATCGTAGGTCTCGTCGCTGCCCGCCATGATCCGCCCGACGGTCTGGCCCATCTGATTGGCGTTGTCGACGTGTTCGGCATGCCAGCGGCCGAGGATCCGATCCGGATAGGTCGCGACGTCGCCGGCGGCGAAGATGGCCTCGTCCGCAGTGGTCAGGCGGGCGTCGACGAGAATCCCGCCGTCGGTCTCGAGGCCTGCCTCCTCGGCCAGCGCCACGCAGGGCTCGACGCCTAGCCCGAAGATGGCCGCGTCCGCCTCCAGGCTGGCGCCGTCGTCCAGCGCAAGGGTGACGCTGCCATCCTCTTCGCGCCCGCCGGTGACCTTGCGTCCGCCCAGGAGAGTGACGCCTGCGTCGAGGTAGGCCCGGTGCAAGCGATCGGCGACGCCGGGCGGGAACATCGCGCCGCCCAGCACGTCCTCGGGGTGGATCAAGGTGACCCGACAGCCGTTCTGGACCAGCGCCGCGGCCAGTTCCGTGCCGATATAGCTGCCGCCGACAACGGCGACGTGCAGGCCCTGATCGGCCAGCCGCCGCAGGCAGTCGTAGTCCTCGACGGTGCGGAAATAGCGCACGTGCTCGCTTGACGGCAGATCGATCGTCACGGGGGCGCCACCGGTGGCCAGCAACAGCCGGCCGTAGCCGAAGGTATCGCCGCTGGACGTCGTCACCGTCCGCTGCTGGCGGTCGATGGCCGTGACTCGGGTATCGGTATGAAGCGTCGTGCCGGCGTGCTGTTCCGGCTGCATCCAGATCTTGTCATAACCGAAATCGGGGTCGGTCCACAGTTTCTTCGAGAGCGCAGGGCGGGTGACCGGCCCGTTGGGCTCGGCACCGAGGATACCGATGGTGCCCTCGGCATCACGCTCGCGAATGCCTTCCACGGCGTTGGCGGCAACCATGCCGGCGCCGACGATCAGATAGTCGTAACGTTGCATATCCACTCCCTGGCATGTCTTGAGGTTGGGACGCCACCGCTCCCGATGGCGTTGGGGGGCTTGGCCCGACCGCGCGGGCGATGCGTTCAGCGTAGTTCACCCGCGACGCTCCACGCCAAGGTGCGATGGCGGGAAGCATCCGATCGGCGCTGCCGTTAGAATGCGCGTCGGGCCGTCGCTCGTCGCTCACGCTGACTACCACCGCTTCCCTGTGCTCGAATGCCGCCGGCGCCGTCCGGTACTGCTCTGGAGAACAAACTCGATGTCATCCTGGTTTCCCCGCTGGCGGCGCGTCGATGCCGCTCGTCACCAAGGCCTGGTCGCGCCCGACGAGGCGTTGCCGCCGGCGCAGACGCTGCTGATGGGCATCCAGCACGCCGTGGCGATGTTCGGCTCCACGGTGCTGGCACCGCTGCTGATGGGTTTCGACCCCAACCTGGCGATCCTGATGTCGGGAATCGGCACGCTGCTGTTCTTCGTGATCGTCGGCGGGCGGGTTCCCAGCTACCTGGGTTCCAGCTTTGCCTTCATCGGCGTGGTGATCGCCGCCACCGGTTACGCCGGCAGCGGCGGCAACCCCTCCATCGCTCTGGCGCTGGGGGGCATCATCGCCTGTGGCGCGATCTACACCCTCATCGGCGTGGTGGTCATGGCGCTGGGCACGCGCTGGATCGAGTATCTGCTGCCGCCGGTGGTAACGGGGGCGATCGTGATGACCATCGGCCTCAATCTGGCGCCGGTGGCGGTCTCCAGCGTGAAGGGATCCAGTTTCGACGCGGCGATGGCGCTGGTGACCATCCTCTGTGTCGGCCTGGCCGCGGTGCTGACACGTGGCATGCTCCAGCGGTTGCTGATTCTGGTCGGTCTGGCCGCGGCCTACGCCATCTATGCGCTGGTCACCAACGGTCTGGGTTGGGGAGCGCCGATCGATTTCTCGGCGATCGGTGCGGCCGATTGGTTGGGGATGCCCGCGTTCACGGCGCCCTCGTTCAGCCCCCATGCGATCGTGCTGATCGCGCCGGTCGCGATCATCCTGGTGGCGGAGAACCTCGGCCACATCAAGGCGGTAGGAGCGATGACCGGACGTGATCTCGACCCTTATATCGGCCGGGCTTTCGTCGGCGACGGCCTGGCGACGATGGTCTCCGGGGCATCCGGCGGCACCGGCGTGACCACCTATGCCGAGAATATCGGGGTGATGGCGGTGACCCGGGTCTACTCGACCCTGATCTTCGTCGCCGCCGCCGGTTTCGCCATCCTGCTCGGTTTCTCGCCACGTTTCGGCGCATTGATCCAGACCATTCCCGGCCCGGTGCTGGCCGGCACCTCGATCGTGGTGTTCGGGCTGATCGCGGTGGCCGGCGCCCGTATCTGGATCCAGAACGGTGTCGATCTGGGCGATAACGTCAACCTGATCGTGGCGGCGGTGACCCTGGTGCTGGGTGCCGGCAATTTCTCCATCGACTTCGGCGGCTTCACCCTCGACGGCATCGGGACGGCCACCTTCGGTGCGATTCTTCTGCATCTCGTGCTGCGTCGTGGCGCCGGGCGCAGGCAGGGCGTTGCCGGTTGATGCCGATCCGGGCTTCGTTTCAGGCCCGTTGAACGTTAGTCTTGGGTGGCACATGGGTCCAAGCCGTAGCGCGACCCGGGCCACCCCAACCCTTGTCGATCGCGTCCGAGATAGAGTCCCCAATGAGCGAGTCGCAGTCCCTCGATAACCATGCCGACGAACAGGCGCCCACGACGCAGTCGATAGCGATGACGCGCGAGGTGCTGGAGCAGGACCTGATTCGCCGTCACTTCGAGCATGTCTACCCGGAGGTGGCGTTGAAGAGCCACCAGGAGCTGCGCAGCTCGATCCAGCACATTCTGGCCACCGCGCCCCCTGGCGTCCAGTTGCGGGATGGGGTGTATCTCTTCGCCTATGGCTCGCTGATCTGGAATCCGTGTGTCGAGGTCGCCGAGCGTCATACGTGTCGGCTCTACGGCTACCATCGCGACTTCTGCCTCAAGCTCGATCACGGCCGCGGCACTCCCGAGACCCCCGGGCTGATGCTGGCGCTGGCGCCGGGCGGTTCCTGCCATGGCGTGGCGCTGCGCGTCCCCGGCGATCACCTCGAGCGCGAACTGGAGCTGGTATGGCGGCGCGAGATGCTGACCGGTGCCTATCGGCCTCGCTGGATCAAGCTGAAGACGGACGTCGGCCCGATATGGGGAGTCGCCTTCGTGATCAACCCGCATCACGAGCGCTACATCGGTCGGCAGCCCGACGAGACGGTGGTGCACCTGCTGCGTACCGGCCGCGGCGTGCTGGGATCCTGCCGCGAGTACCTCGACAACACGGTCGGCGATCTGCACGCGCTCGGCATCCGGGACCGGCGGCTGGAGTCGCTGCAGCGCGCCGTCGCCGAATGATGCGGCCCGGGGCGTGACGAGGGCGCGATCCAAAATTGAGCCTTTCGCACGAGTCTGGTAATCTGACGTCCCATCCTGGCCCGACTTTCTCCCCCGGGTCTTTTCTCACGAGCTTTACGACCACGATTCGACAGGTTTTCCATGACACGATATATCTTCGTGACCGGCGGCGTTGTGTCCTCACTGGGCAAGGGCATTGCGTCCGCTTCGCTGGCTGCGATTCTCGAGGCCCGCGGCCTCAAGGTCACCATCCTCAAGCTGGACCCGTACATCAACGTCGATCCGGGCACCATGAGTCCGTTTCAGCATGGCGAGGTGTTCGTCACCGAGGATGGCGCGGAAACCGATCTCGATCTGGGGCACTACGAGCGCTTCATCCGTACCAAGATGACCCAGAGCAACAACTTCACCACCGGTCGGGTCTACGAGCACGTGCTGCGCAAGGAGCGTCGGGGCGATTATCTCGGCGGTACCGTGCAGGTGATCCCGCATATCACCGACGAGATCAAGCACCGCGTGGTCAAGGGGGGGGAAGGCTACGATGTGGCGCTGGTGGAGATCGGCGGCACCGTGGGCGATATCGAGTCGCTGCCGTTCCTGGAGTCGATTCGCCAACTGCGTAGCGAAGTCGGCGCCAATCGTGCCCTGTTCATGCACCTGACCCTGGTGCCCTACATCAAGACCGCCGGCGAGACCAAGACCAAGCCGACCCAGCACAGCGTCAAGGAGCTGCGCTCGATCGGTATCCAGCCCGATATCCTGATCTGCCGCAGCGAGGTCGAGCTGGAGGAGAGCGAGCGGCGCAAGATCGCGCTGTTCACCAATGTCGAGGAGCGCGCCGTCATCCCGCTGCAGGATGCCGACACCATCTATCGCATCCCGCTGATGCTGCACGAGCAGGGTCTCGACGATATCGTCTGCGACAAGTTCCGTCTCGACGCCCCGCAGGCGGACCTGGCCGAATGGATCCATGTCCTCGATGCCAAGCTCAACCCGCTCAAGACGATCAACATCGCCATGGTCGGCAAGTACATGGAGCTGCTCGACGCCTACAAGTCGCTCAACGAGGCGCTGATCCACGCCGGCATCCAGACCCGGGTGAAGGTCAATGTCGAGTACATCGACTCCGAGCTGATCGAGCGCCACGGTACCGAGCGCCTGGCCGGGAAAGATGCGATTCTGGTGCCGGGCGGCTTCGGTGAACGGGGCGTCGAGGGCAAGATCCAGACCGCCCGTTTCGCGCGCGAGAACGATATCCCCTATCTCGGTATCTGCCTCGGCATGCAGGTGGCGGTGATCGAGTTCGCCCGTCACGTGGCGGGTTGGGCCGATGCCAACTCCACCGAATTCACTCGCGAGACCCAGCACCCGGTGGTCGGCCTGATCACCGAGTGGATCAACCCCGAAGGGCAGATCGAGCTGCGCGACGAGGCCTCCGATCTGGGCGGCACCATGCGCCTCGGCGGCCAGGAGTGCCGACTCAAGCCGGGCTCCAGGGCACACGAGGTTTACGGCCTGGACACGATCACCGAACGCCACCGCCACCGGTTCGAGGTCAACGAGCAGTTCGTCGAGCAGCTCGAGGCGGCGGGGCTGGTCGTCTCCGGCAAGAGCGGTGATCAGGCGCTGGTCGAGATGATCGAGCTGCCTGACCATCCCTGGTTCGTGGCTTGCCAGTTCCACCCCGAGTTCACCTCGACCCCGCGCGACGGCCATCCGCTGTTCACCGGTTTCGTCAATGCGGCGCTGGAGCACAAGGCCCAGCGCCAGCGCCAGCACGGCATGGCCCATCAGGAATGACCGCGTGACCCGGCGGGGGATGAAGCGATTCATCCCCCGCTGTCGTTGGAGAGACTGGACCAGGGATGCCTGCGCTGGCTAAGCTCCGGAACTGCTAACATGATGGAATCACCGCGCCCGGGCCCTCTCGCCGGGAACCGGGCGCTTCACGCTCGACGTACCGAGTGATCAACCGAAAGAGCTTTCAACCGACAGGACGACGTAACATGGCTGAGATCGTTGATATCCGCGCCCTCGAAGTGCTCGATTCCCGCGGCAACCCCACCGTGCAGGCGCAAGTCACGCTGAGTGGCGGCATCACTGGCAGCGCCTGTGCGCCCAGCGGCGCTTCCACCGGTTCTCGTGAAGCGCTGGAGCTGCGTGACGGCGACAAGTCGCGCTATCTGGGCAAGGGCGTGCTGAAGGCCGTCGACGCGGTCAATGGCAAGATCCGCGAGCGCTTGATGGGCATGGATGCCAGCGACCAGCGGGCTCTCGACGACGCCATGCTGGCGCTGGACGGTACCGACAACAAGGCCAGCCTGGGGGCCAACGCGATTCTCGCGGTGTCGCTGGCCGCGGCCAAGGCGGCGGCGATCGCCAAGGGCGTGCCGCTCTACGCCCACATCGCCGAACTCTACGGCCAGCCGGATCACTACACCATGCCGGTACCGATGATGAATATCCTCAACGGTGGCGAGCATGCCGACAACAACGTCGACATTCAGGAGTTCATGGTCCAGCCGGTGGGCGCGCCCAACTTCCGCGAGGCGCTGCGCATGGGTGCGGAGATCTTCCATGCACTGAAGAAGGTACTCTCCGCCAAGGGGCTCTCCACCTCGGTGGGCGACGAGGGCGGTTTCGCGCCGAACCTCTCCTCCAACGCCGAGGCCCTGGCGGTGATCAAGCAAGCGGTCGACGATGCCGGTTACCACCTTGGCAAGGATGTCACCCTGGCACTCGACTGCGCCTCCAGCGAATTCTTCAAGGATGGCAGCTACGACCTCGCCGGCGAGGGCAAGCAGTACGACGCCGCGGGATTCACCGACTACCTGGCCGATCTCTGCAATCAGTATCCGATCGTCTCCATCGAGGATGGCATGGACGAATCGGACTGGGATGGCTGGAAAGCGCTGACCGACAAGCTGGGTGACAAGATTCAGTTGGTCGGTGACGACCTTTTCGTCACCAACACCCGGATATTGAAGCGGGGTATCGACGAGAAGATCGGCAACTCGATCCTGATCAAGTTCAACCAGATCGGCTCGCTCTCCGAGACGCTGGACGCGATCAAGATGGCCCAGGATGCCGGCTTTACCGCGGTGATCTCACATCGCAGCGGCGAGACCGAAGACACCACCATCGCCGATCTCGCCGTGGGCACCGCCGCCGGCCAGATCAAGACCGGCTCGCTGTGCCGCTCCGATCGTGTCGCCAAGTACAACCGCCTGCTGGTGATCGAGCAGGAACTGGGTGACAAGGCCGCCTACCCGGGGCTGAAGGCGATAAAAGGGCAGTAATGTCTGCCTGATCGATTGAAACGCAAGAAGGCCGCTCATCGAGCGGCCTTCTTGCGTTCTTCGGCAGTGAGTGTCCGATTTGCGTAATAGCAGATCAGCGTTCGAGCAGCTCGATCTTGTTGGGCTTGCCATCCCACTCCTTGGCGTCTTCCGGCGGATCCTTCTGCTCGGCGATGTTGGGCCACACTTCGGCGAGCTCGGCATTGAGCTCGATGAACTGCCGCTGCCCCTCGGGCAGCTCGTCTTCCGAGAAGATCGCTTCGGCGGGGCATTCCGGTTCACAGAGGGCACAGTCGATGCACTCGTCGGGGTGAATGACGAGGAAATTGGGCCCCTCGTAGAAACAGTCCACCGGGCAGACTTCGACGCAGTCGGTGTATTTGCACTTGATGCAGTTCTCGGTGACGACGAACGTCATGGGTGTTCTCTCCTGATTGACGGCCCGGCCAGGCGACGCGTTTTGCCACAGCCCTAAGTCAAAGCTCTATGTCACAGCTCTTGGTCACGGTGCTGGCGGATATGAGACGTTGTTGAAATCACCGATTTCACGGTGCCGCCGCGTGCTGCGCGAATGGCGCCATATTTTAGGCGGCTGGCGCCAGCTCCGGCAAGCCGCCACGTGGAACATCGAGGAATGGCGTTATAGCTTCCTCGTCGCTCAGCGTTGATCGCGCCAGGCATAGAGCAGATCCAGCGCCGCCCGCGGTGTCAGCGAGTCGACGTCGAGCGACTCCAGTGCTTCGAGCACCGGATGCGGTGTCGCGGCGAACAGGTCCGCCTGCTGCGGGGCGGCGGCGTGGGCGGCCACGCCGCGCTCGGCGGGGGCGACCGGGGGCTGCTCGAGGCTGGCCAGCTTCTCCCGCGCGCGGGCGATCACCGGCTGTGGCACGCCGGCGAGCTGGGCGACCTGGAGGCCGTAGCTCTGGCTGGCCGGCCCCTCCTCGACGCGGTGCATGAAGACGATCCCGTCGCGATGCTCCGCGGCGGTGAGATGCACGTTGGCGACGGTCTCCTGCTGTTCGGCCAGTGCGGTCATTTCGAAGTAATGCGTGGCGAACAGGGTGAAGGCGCGCTGGCTGGCGAGATGCTCGGCGCTGGCCCAGGCCAGCGAGAGGCCGTCGAAGGTACTGGTGCCGCGGCCGATCTCGTCCATCAGCACCAGGCTCTCGGCGGTGGCGTTGTGGAGGATGCTGGCGGTCTCGGTCATCTCCACCATGAAGGTGGAGCGGCCACCGGCCAGGTCGTCGCTGGAGCCGATCCGGGTAAAGATCCGGTCCACCGGGCCGATCTCGGCACTCTCCGCCGGAACGAAACTGCCGGTATGGGCGAGCAGGGCGATCAGCGCCGCCTGACGCATGTAGGTCGACTTGCCGCCCATGTTGGGGCCGGTGATGACCAGCATGCGGCGATCGTCATCGAGGATCAGGTCGTTGGGCACGAACGGGTGCTGGCTGACATGTTCGACCACGGGGTGGCGGCCGCCGAGGATATGGAAACCCGGTGTCTCCGAGAGCCTCGGCCGCACGAACTCCAGGTTCTGGGCGCGTTCGGCAAAGGCGCAGAGCACGTCGAGCGCACCCAGCGAGCGACCGGTGGCCTGCAGCGCGTCGAGTTCGGCATTGAGGGTATCGATCAGGCTTTCGTAGAGCAGCTTCTCCCGCGCCAGCGCACGCGACTTGGCCGACAGCGCCTTGTCCTCGAACTCCTTGAGCTCGGGGATGATGAAGCGCTCGGCGTTCTTCAGCGTCTGGCGACGGATGTAGTCCGCCGGCACCTCGCGGGCCTGGGCGCGCGGGATCTCGATGTAGTAGCCGTGAACCCGGTTGTAGCCGACCTTGAGGCCGGGCAGGCCGGTGCGTTCGCGCTCACGAAGCTCGAGCTGGACCAGGTAGTCGCCGGCATGCTCGGCCAGGCCGCGATACTCGTCGAGTTCGGCATCGAACCCTTCGCGGATGACCCCGCCATCCCGGATCACCACCGGCGGGTTGTCGATCAGTGCCTGGGTCAGGGTGGCGGCCAGTTCGGGATAGGGGTGGATATGGCGGGCGAGGTCGTCCAGTGCGCTTTCGCCCTCGATACGCTCGAGGTCGGCCTGCAGTGTCGGCAGCACGTTGAGCGCGTCGCGCAGGCGGGCCAGATCCCGGGGCCGGGCGCTGCGCAGTGCCACGCGGGCCAGTATCCGCTCGACATCGCCAACTTCTTTGAGTGGCTCGCGGATCAGCAGGTACTGGTCGGCGTCGAGCAGCAGTTGTACCGCTGCCTGGCGGGCACCGATCTGATGCCGGTCACGCAGTGGCCGATTGAGCCAGCGCTTGAGCAGACGCGACCCCATCGGCGTGACGGTCGTGTCGAGCACGCTGGCCAGGGTGTTGTCGCCGCTGCCGCCGAGGTTGATGTCGATCTCGAGATTACGGCGGCTGGCGGCATCGATCACCACCGATTCGTCACGGCTCTCGACGCTCAGCGCGGTGACGTGGGGCAACCGGGAACGCTGAGTGTCCCTGGCGTAGTCGACCAGCACTCCGGCGGCGACCAGCGCGGTTTCGAGGTGGGTGCAGCCGAAGCCCCTGAGATCCGCGACCTCGAACTGGTCGCACAGCAGGCGATTGGCCGTTTCCAGGTCGAAATGCCAGTCGTTCTGACGTTTCAGGCCGCGCCGCTCCGTCAGCGACGGCGGGAGGTCGAGGCTTTCGGCGATCAGCAGTTCTGCGGGCTGCAGGCGATGAATCTCGGCCAGCATGTCGGCCTCGCCATCGATCTCGAGCACGCTGAAGCGGCCGCTGGAAAGTTCCAGCCAGGCAATGCCCCAGCGTTCGCCGGTGCGATGGAGGGCGACCAGCAGGTTGTCGCGGCTGGCATCGAGCAGCGCTTCGTCGAGCAGCGTTCCCGGTGTGACGATGCGCACGACGCGGCGCTCCACCGGCCCCTTGGCCGTGCTCGGATCGCCGATCTGCTCGCAGATGGCCACCGACTGACCGGACTTGACCAGGCGCGCCAGGTAGGACTCGACGCTATGGTAGGGAATACCCGCCATGGGGATCGGCTTGCCGGCCGACTGGCCACGGGCCGTCAGCGTGATGTCGAGCAGTTGCGAAGCCCGCTTGGCGTCGTCGTAGAAAAGCTCGTAGAAATCGCCCATCCGGTAGAAGAGCAGTACATCCGGATGCTCGCGCTTGATCTTGAGATACTGCGCCATCATTGGCGTATGCTGGGTGCTCTTGCTGGAGGCCGCGTCCTGCATGGGTTTCAGGGTTACTCCGTTTTTCTGTGGGGCATCAATGGGGTCAAAGCGCCGCGTCTCGGCATCTCGATCCAGATGCGCTCGGCCTCGGACTGGCTCTCGGTGTCGATCCCTTTCGTATGGACCTTCACCAGCATCGAGTCGTCCTTGTGCCCCGTCTGCTTTGCGATGAGGGCAAGGTTACCACGCGGTGGCCGGGTCCGGCACCGCGCGACGCGGCGGTCGCCTTAGAGGGGATCATGCATCAGGTGTAGTGATTTCAGCCTGAGTGCCCGCCGATAACTCGTTACAGTGTGTGAAATCGGCACTCGAGGACTCACATATGGCCCGGTTGGTGCTCAACCACCTCAGCGATTCCACGTATCGCCTGTTGGCTATCGAAGCCAACAAGCGTAACGTGAATCTCAGCGAACTGGCCGTCGTGCTGCTGGAGATCGCCGTCGCCGAACTGGCGGCGCGTCATCCGGCGATGATCCCCCCGGATCGGGATCCCCGCGAACCGGACTGAACCGCCTCCCGCCGTCGCCTTGCCCCGTCAGGGCGTGCTCGACCCTTCGCGATACCAGACATCCTCACAGCACTTCCGCAACCATTGCACGACCCAGGATTCTCCGCATACTGAATGACGGTCGGTTTTCCGTTGGTGCTCGGTCGCTGCTATCCGGAGAGTGAAGGTCGGCGAGTGGGACGAGCCCTGAGAGAGGAAGTTGTCATGACGAACGCGTCGATACCGCGTCAGGATGCCGAATCGGATTGCGAGGCGCTCTCCCGGTGCCTGGGGGAGGCCTGTCTGGCCCAGGACATCCGGCTGACCACGGCGGAATCCTGTACCGGCGGCGGCGTGGCCAGCGCCATCACGGCGATCGCCGGCAGCTCCGCCTATTTCGAGACCGGTTACGTGACCTATGCCAACGCGGCCAAGCGGCGCCTGCTGGGAGTGTCCCAGGCCACCTTGGAGACCCATGGCGCGGTCAGCGAGCAGACCGTCAGGGAGATGGTCATCGGCGCCTGCCGCGACAGCGGGGCCGATCTCGGTGTCTCGGTCAGCGGCGTCGCCGGCCCGGCAGGGGGCAGCCCGGACAAGCCCGTGGGTACGGTGTGGTTCGCCTGGGGCAACCAGCACCATCAGCGGGTGGAGCGTCATCACCTGCCGGGCGATCGTCGGCAGGTCCGGGAGGCGGCGGTTGCCGTGGCGCTGTCGGGGCTGGTCGAGTCGGTGACGGAAGGTCGGCCCGGCGGGCCTCGGCGATGAAAGGGTCGTCGACGTCCGACGCTTCGCGACGGCAGGATTGAAAATCTTCGGCGGGGGATAGGCGAGAGCGCTTTTTTTCGCCATACTACTGTCTAACCATACAGTACGTGAGCCGAGCGCCGTGATCGGCGCTGCCCCGCCTCACTTCGTGCATCCATAGGAGACGTTCATGGCACAGGACGAAAACCGCAGCAAGGCACTCAATGCGGCACTGTCGCAGATCGATCGTCAATTCGGCAAAGGCACCGTGATGCGCTTGGGCGACACCCCGCGTACCGCGATCCCGGTGGTGTCGACAGGGTCTCTGGGCCTGGATATCGCGCTGGGTGTGGGCGGGTTGCCCTATGGTCGTGTGGTCGAGATCTTCGGTCCGGAGTCCTCGGGCAAGACGACCCTGACGCTGTCGGTGATCGCCCAGGCCCAGAAGGACGGCAAGACCTGCGCCTTCGTCGATGCCGAGCACGCCCTCGACCCGAGCTACGCCGAAAAACTGGGAGTCGATCTCGACGAGCTGCTCGTCTCCCAGCCCGATACCGGCGAGCAGGCTCTCGAGATCTGCGACATGCTGGTACGCTCCGGTGGCGTCGACGTCATCATCATCGATTCCGTGGCGGCGCTGACGCCGCGGGCGGAGATCGAAGGGGAGATGGGCGATTCCCACGTCGGCCTCCAGGCGCGCCTGATGTCCCAGGCACTGCGCAAGATCACCGGCAACATCAAGAATGCCAACTGCATGGTGGTGTTCATCAACCAGATTCGCATGAAGATCGGCGTGATGTTCGGCAGCCCCGAGACCACGACCGGGGGCAACGCGCTGAAGTTCTACTCCAGCGTGCGCCTCGACATTCGCCGCATCGGCTCGGTCAAGCAGGGCGACGAGGTCACCGGCAACGAAACCCGGGTCAAGGTGGTGAAGAACAAGGTGGCGCCGCCGTTCCGCCAGTCCGAGTTCCAGATCCTGTATGGCAAGGGTATCTACCATGCCGGTGAGGTGATCGATCTTGGCGTGCAGTGCAACCTGGTCGACAAGGCGGGGGCCTGGTACAGCTACAAGGGCAGCAAGATCGGCCAGGGCAAGGCCAACGCCGCCCAGTATCTCGAGGAGCATCCCGAGGTGATGACCGAGATCGAGACGCAGATCCGGGCTCAGCTGCTCGCGGTGCCGGCGACCAAGGAGAAGGAGCCCGAAGCGGCTGTCGCCGAGGGCGATGATTCCGGTGATACGCTGCTGTAAGCCGCTATCGATGGAGGCGGGGGATTGATGGCTGAGCGTAACGGCGTCCTCTGTCATGAGGAGACCTCTCGTGATGAGGTCTCTCGCGACGAAGCCCTCCGGGAGGTCTCTCCCAGAGACGTTGCCATTCGGTTCCTGGCTCGGCGCGAATATGCTCGTGCCGAGCTGGAGACGCGAATGAGCGCGAAGGGCCTGGACAGCGCGGATATTCGACAGGCGCTGGACGACCTGGCGAGGGAGGGGCTTCAATCCGATGCCAGATTCGCCGAGGTTTTCGTCCGCTCCCGCATCGCGCGTGGCCAGGGGCCCGTCAAGATTCGAGTCGATATGGCACAGCGGGGGATCGATGAGTCGCTGATGGCGCTGGCTTTCGAGAGCGAGGCCCCAGACTGGAAGGAACTGGCGAGCCAGGCCCTCGCCAAGCGCTTCGACTCACCGGGCTCGACACCCAGGGAACGCGCCAAGAGAGAGCGCTTCCTGGCGGGGCGGGGCTTCGAGTTCGAACAGGTTCGCCATGCCATCAGGCACGCCTGGCCAGAAGGCACCCGCTGACCCCTCAGCGTCAACTCCATGCCAGCCCCCGGCTCCGGGGGATCCCCTCTTCGATTCCCTACCTCCTGCCCATCGCTGTGACCCGACGGTGGTTCGACGCCCCGACGCCTCGTTGACGGGGCATCCCGAAGCGGCGTCCGGGCGCACGCGATATTCGCAGGACCCCTCGTTTACCCGCCGGCTGCCCGTCCCTCGTGACGAGGGTGTCGGGCAGCCGGCAATGGTGTCGCACTCGACAGACTATCGGCCGACCACGTTATACTAATGCGCTTTGCGATGGCAGGAGAGGCGTTCACGGCGTCTCTCCATTGCCGGATTCTGCGTCGCCACGTGGTCTGCTAGCCGCCGTGGGCACGCCTATCGCCACGGATTGTTTATGAAAAGTGCAGATATCAGACAGGCTTTCCTGAGCTTCTTCGAGGAGCGCGGGCACACGATCGTCCCTTCCGCCTCTCTGGTGCCGGAAAACGATCCCACGCTTCTCTTCACCAATGCCGGCATGGTGCCGTTCAAGGATGTGTTCCTGGGACGGGATCCGCGCCCCTACGTGCGTGCCACCTCGGCCCAGCGCTGCGTACGTGCCGGTGGCAAGCACAACGACCTCGACAACGTCGGCTATACCGCTCGCCACCACACCTTCTTCGAGATGATGGGCAACTTCAGCTTCGGCGACTATTTCAAGGCCGACGCCATCCGTTACGCCTGGACCTTCATTACCGAGGTCCTGGCGCTGCCCAAGGACAAGCTCTGGGTCACGGTCCATATCAGTGACGACGAAGCGGCCAGAATCTGGATCGAGGAGATCGGGGTCGATCCGGCGCGGCTGTCGCGCCTGGATGAAGACAACTTCTGGCAGATGGGCGATACCGGCCCCTGCGGCCCGTGTTCGGAGATCTTCTACGACCACGGCCCCGAGGTGTGGGGCGGCCCGCCGGGAAGCCCGGAAGAGGACGGGGATCGCTACATCGAGGTGTGGAATCTCGTCTTCATGCAGTTCGACCGCGACGCTTCCGGCAAGATGAACCCGCTGCCCAAGCCTTCGATCGATACCGGCATGGGGCTGGAACGCATGGCGGCGGTGATGCAGGGCGTCCACTCCAACTACGAGATCGACCTGTTCCGGAACCTGCTGCTGGCGGCGGCCGAAGTGACCGGCCATGACGATATCAAGACGCCCTCGCTGCGGGTCATTGCCGACCATATCCGCTCCTGTGCCTTCCTGATCGTCGATGGCGTGCTGCCCTCCAACGAAGGTCGCGGCTACGTGCTGCGTCGCATCATCCGCCGGGCGGTACGCCATGGGCACAAGCTGGGCGCCAGCGAGCCGTTCTTCCACAAGCTGGTGGCAGCGCTCGACGCTGAGATGGGCGAAGCCTATCCCGAGCTGCGTCAGGCCCGCGATCAGATCGAGCGGGTGCTGCTGAAGGAGGAGCAGCAGTTCGCGCGGACGCTTGATCATGGCATGGGCTTGCTCGAGGAGGCGCTCTCGGCACTCGAGGATGACGTACTTCCCGGCGAAACGATCTTCAAGCTCTACGACACCTACGGCTTCCCGTTCGATCTGACCGCCGACGTCTGCCGCGAGCGCGGCGTGACGCTGGACGAGGCGGGGTTCGAGCGCGAGCTGGAAGCGCAGCGCCAGCGGGCCCGTGCCGCCAGCCAGTTCGGCGGCGATTATGGTGCCGCCCTCGAGCTCGAGGGCAGCACCGAGTTCACCGGCTACGATCGGTTGGAGGATTCGTCGAAGGTGACGGCCATCGTCGATGAAGCGGGCAACGCGCTTGAGGCTCTCGAGGCGGGCCAGAAGGGTATCGTGGTGCTGGATCGCACCCCTTTCTATGCCGAGTCCGGCGGCCAGGTAGGCGATACCGGCTATCTCCGAACCGACGGTGGTCGCTTCCAGGTCACCAATACCCGCAAGCAGGCGGGGCATCACCTGCATGAGGGCGTGATGCTCGAAGGGCGGGTGACCGTCGGCGAGAGGCTTTCGCCGCAGGTGGATCCCGCGCTGCGGCTGGCGACCATGCGCAACCACTCGGCAACCCACCTGCTTCATGAAGCCTTGCGATTGACGCTCGGCGACCATGTGCAGCAGAAGGGGTCGCTGGTCAGCGCCGAGCGCCTGCGCTTCGATTTCAGCCATTTCGAGCCGCTTACGCCGGCGCAACTGGCGCAGGTCACGCATATCGTCAATGCTCAGATCATGGCCAACGCGCCGACCCGAACCGAGCTGATGACGCTCGACGAGGCCAAGGCGAAGGGGGCTCGTGCCCTGTTCGAGGCCAAGTATCTCGATAGCGTGCGGGTGCTGACGATCGGTGCCGACGACTTTTCGATCGAGCTTTGCGGTGGCACCCACGTGGCCCGCAGTGGTGACATCGGGCCGTTCCATATCGTTTCCGAGTCCGGCACCGCTGCGGGAGTGAGGCGTATTGAGGCGGTGACCGGCGAGGCGGCTATGGCGTGGTTCGAGGCCCAGGAGCGGGAGCTCAGCACCGTCAGCGAGCGCCTGAAGGTCAAGCCGGAGCAGGTCGTCGAACGGCTGGACGCCGTACTCGAAAGGCAGCGGGGATTGGAAAAGGAACTCGAGCGCCTCAAGGCCAAGCTGGCCAGCGCGGCGGGTAGCGACCTGCTCGGGCAGGCGCAGCAGGTCGAAGGCGTCCGGGTGCTGGCGACCCAGCTCGAGGGGGTGTCGGGCAAGGAACTGCGGGGGCTGCACGATCAGCTCAAGCAGAAACTGGGGTCCGGTATCCTGGTGCTGGCAACGGCCCAGGAGGGCAAGGTCAGCCTGATCGCCGGCGTGACAGACGATCTGGTTGCCAAGGTCAAGGCCGGCGAGCTCGTCAATCACGTCGCCGCACAGGTCGGGGGCAAGGGTGGCGGACGTCCCGATATGGCTCAAGCAGGTGGCAGCGACCCGGCACGGCTGCCGGCGGCGCTGGAGAGCGTGCCGGCCTGGGTTGCCGAGCGGCTGGCCTAAATGCATTCACGACCGGCGCCAGCGCCGGTCGACAACGCTAGGGAGCATTGAGCAGACTCATGGCGCTATACGTACAGAAATTCGGAGGCACGTCGGTCGGCTCGGTGGAGCGGATCAAGGCCGTGGCCGAGAAGGTCAAGCGTGATCGCGACGCCGGCCACCGCGTCGTCGTCGTGGTGTCGGCGATGAGTGGCGAGACCAATCGCCTCATCGGCCTGGCCAGTCAGATCAACGAGGATCCGACCCCGCGCGAGATGGATATGCTGGTGTCGACCGGGGAGCAGGTCACCATTTCGCTGCTGGCCATGGCCCTGCACCAGTTGGGCGTGCCGGCCACCTCCTATACCGGTGCCCAGGTGGGCATCCGCACCGACAGCGCGCACACCAAGGCGCGTATCCAGCGCATCGAGACCGATGAACTCCAGGAGGATCTGGATGACGGTCAGGTGGTGGTCGTGGCGGGTTTCCAGGGTGTCGACGAGGAAGGCAACATCACTACCCTGGGGCGCGGCGGCTCGGACACCACCGGCGTGGCGCTGGCTGCGGCACTGAACGCCGACGAGTGCCAGATCTATACCGATGTGGACGGCGTCTACACCACGGATCCCAGGGTCTGTTCCAAGGCGCAGCGCCTGGAGCGGATCACGGTGGAAGAAATGCTGGAGCTCGCGAGCCTGGGGTCCAAGGTGCTCCAGATCCGGGCCGTGGAGTTCGCCGGAAAATACAACGTACCGTTACGCGTGCTCTCGAGTTTCGAGGAAGGCCCGGGCACGCTCATCGTGGCAGACGAGGAATTCGAATCGATGGAAGAACCGCTGATCTCCGGTATCGCCTTCACCGCGAACGAGGCCAAGCTGACACTGCTCAATACGCCCGACGTGCCCGGCGTGGCTTCGCGAATTCTGGGGCCGATTGCCGATGCCAACATCGAAGTGGACATGATCGTCCAGAACGTGGCGCCGGCTGGTGACTACACCGACTTCACCTTCACCGTTGCCAAGGGCGATTACAAGCAGACCATGCGGATTCTGCAGAACGACGTCATTCCGGCCTTGGGCGGAGGCGACCTGCGAGGCGACGAGAACATCGCCAAGGTGTCTCTGGTCGGTGTCGGCATGCGTTCCCATGCTGGCGTCGCGTCCAAGATGTTCCGCGTGCTCTCCGAAGAAAACATCAACATTCGGATGGTTTCGACGTCGGAGATCAAGATTTCCGTCGTGATCGACGAGAAGGCGATGGAGCTCGCGGTGAGAGCGCTGCATACCGCTTTTGGCCTCGATAAAGACAGTATTCAAAGCGAATGATCGAATAACACCTTCACGAATGGCCCAAGCGTTCTACGCTAAGGGGGAGTTGGAAGGAAGCGAATGGAACATGCGCTCTTTCAACGATGCCACGGGTTTTCATGGAATGGCGTCATTGGCCTGAGGGGCCGTATGGCGCATAATCGCTCCTCGGGTGGCACACCTGTCGTGCAGGAGCCCGAGAGCTTGACCCGAGAATGGAAGAAGGCCCTGAGAAGGAGATCAGATAATGCTCATCCTGACCCGTCGCGTGGGAGAGACTCTCATGATCGGCGACGACATTACCGTCACGGTTCTGGGAGTGAAAGGGAATCAGGTGCGTATTGGCGTGAATGCGCCCAAGGATGTGGCCGTCCACCGTGAAGAGATCTATCAGCGCATCCAGCGTGAGAAATCCGAGGACGAAGACGGCGATCCTGGCGCGTGAGTGCTGGATAGGCGCTTTGGTACCGTCTGGGCTGGTGAAGTCGTCCCCTTTATCGGCTCGGGCTATCTCTGAAACCCTCCTTCGTTCTTCCGTACTCGCCCTGGTGGCGCCAGCTTTCCGGTAACTTCTTCATCCTCTAAGGTTTTTAGGAATTTTTTTGGCCTATCGGCTGGACAAGGCCAAATGGAATCGGTAATCTACGCGCCGTGCTGATCGGGGAGAGGTGGCCGAGTGGCTGAAGGCGCTCCCCTGCTAAGGGAGTATAGGGTTTATAGCCCTATCGAGGGTTCGAATCCCTCCCTCTCCGCCATTTTCGCAAGTGCGAAAACCACGACCGGCACAGTGTGAAAGAAGCATGAATCAAGCGCCCGTAGCTCAGCTGGATAGAGTACCTGACTACGAATCAGGGGGTCGGAGGTTCGAATCCTCCCGGGCGCGCCATGCAGCAAACACTGCGCACCTGCGGTGTCACTTCACAAGATTCAAGCGCCCGTAGCTCAGCTGGATAGAGTACCTGACTACGAATCAGGGGGTCGGAGGTTCGAATCCTCCCGGGCGCGCCATACAGATGACACCCGCATGCTTCGGCATGCGGGTGTTTTCGTTTATAGGGTTGTCGTTGAGGGGATCGTGGCGCTAGCCCGCCAGCGTCGAAGAAGCATGCGCCGCCGTTCCTGAGCTGGTCGAGTCCGACCTCGACCCAAGGTCGCTCAATCCGGCCACAAAGGGCGCCAGTGCGGTCTCCCGGCGCAGCGCGGTGAAACGCGCCGCGGCCTCGGAATCTCGCCCCCGCATGATGTTGAGCCACTGTTTCAGCAGCGAAACGATGACCTTCTCGGCCATTCCCGCGTCGCGTTTGGCGTCGGCATAGCGAATCAGCATGTCGCTGCGGGCCGACCATGGCGTCGGTGACAGCCGTTCACCGCCGGTTTCCAGCCAGTGGCGAATGCGTCGCGCCAGCCATGGGTCGGCGAGCATGCCACGCCCCAGCATGACGTCACGGCAGCCTGACAGCGTACGTGCCTTCCAGTAATCCTCGAGCGACCAGATATCGCCATTGGCCACCACCGGCACCCTGACCCCGGCGCGGATCCGGGCGATCCACTCCCAGTGGGCGGGTGGTCGATAGCCCTCACGCCGGGTACGGGCGTGAACCACCAGCTCCTCGGCGCCGCCGGCCTCGGCCGCTTGCGCACAGGCCAGGGCCAACTGCTTGTCGTCGAAGCCGAGCCGCAGCTTGGCGTTGACCGATACACCATGCCGCTGGCTGACCTCGGCCACCGCGCCGACCACGGCGTAGACCCGCTCCGGCGTCCTCAACAGCGAGGCGCCGCCGTCATGACGGTTGACGGTCTTGGCCGGGCAGCCGAAGTTGAGATCGAGACGCGTGACGCCCTGGGAGATCGCCTGTTCGGCGTTGGCCGCCAGGCCCCGGGGGTCGGAGCCCAACAACTGCAGCGTAACGGGAGTGGCGGAGGGGGTGACCGGCCCGGCGCTGCCCGCCGTCGCCAGCTCGGGGCAGTGGCGCAGGAAGACGCGGGGCGGCAATCTGGCATCGACGACACGCACGAATTCCGTAACGCACCAGTCCAGGGCGCCATCCTCGCTCAGCAGTGCTCGCGTATCGCCATCGATGACGCCCTCCATGGGCGCCAGGCCGAGGCGCCCGCGCAGGGGGGCGTCGGTGGGTACGGAAAAGTGGTGTCGTGCCATGCGGCCTCCAAGGATCTGGCGGGCGCTAAACTAGCACAATCATGACGGTATGCCATGCCCCGGTGAGGCCCCCAGCGGGCGGGGCGACCCGACCGCGCGCGGGCTCAGGTCCGGGCGATCGCCCGTTGCTGGAGCAGCCGTCGAACGGTGAACGCCACCGACAGCACGGCGAGCAGCAGCAGGGCCGCCGAAATCGGCCGGGTGAAGAACAGTGTCCAGTTCTCGTCGGCCATCAGCGCACGTCGCAGATTGGTCTCGGCTATCGGCCCCAGGATGACCCCCAGCACCAGTGGCGCCAGCGGATAGTCGAGCTTCGCCAGCAGATAACCGACCAGGCCCACGCCGACCAGCAGGTAGAGATCGGTGATGCGATTGTTGAGCGCCAGGGCGCCAACGGCACAACAGACCAGGACCACCGGCACGATGATCGACTTGGGAATCTCGGTGATTCGCAAGAACCAGCGCATGCTGATCAGGCAGAAGGCCAGTACCATGCCGGCGGCCAGGAACATCGCCAGGAACATGCCGTAGACCAGGTCCGCACTGTCCATGATCAGGCGTGGACCGACGCTGACGCCCTGCACCATCAACGCCGCCATCAGCACGGCGTCGACGGCGCTGCCGGGGATGCCCAGCGCGATCATCGGTATCAGCCCGCCGCCGGCGGTGGCGGAATTGCCGGACTCCGAGGCGACCACGCCGTCGGCGATGCCGGTACCGAAACGCTCCGGCGTCTTCGAGGCGCGTTTGGCCTGGTCGTAGGCGATCAGGTTGGCGATGCTGCCGCCCGCTCCGGGCACGGCGCCGATGACCACGCCCAGCAGCGACGACCGCAACAGGTTGCCCGGTCGGCTCAGAACCTCGCGCATCACCGTGAACGGTCGAAAGTGCATGTCGCCGCGGACCAGCGACTCCCCGCGCTGAAGCGCCGCCGGGTTCTCGACCTCACTGGCGAGCTGGCTGACGGCGAAAATCCCGATCAGCACCACCAGAAACGGGACGCCGGCCGCCAAGACGTCGACGCCGAAGGTGAAACGCGGTACGCCCATCATCGGATCCTGTCCCACCGTGGCGATGAACAGCCCCAGCAGGCTCATCATCAACCCCTTGAGGATCGACTTGCCGACCAGGCTCGCCACCACCGTCACGGCGAACAGGATCAGCGAGAAGTACTCCCAGGGACCGAGCTTGACGGCGATCATCGCCAGCGGGGGCGCGGCGACGATCAGCACCACGGCACTGACCAGTGCGCCGAAGAACGACGCCCAGATCCCCAGCGCCAGCGCCCGGCCGGGCTCGCCCTTGCGCGCCATCGGGTAGGCGTCGAACGTCGTCGCCACGGCGGAGGGCGTGCCGGGGATCCCCAGCAGCGCCGCGCTGATCAGCCCGCCCGAGCCGCCGCCGACATAGACGGCGAGCATCGTGGCGACGCCCTGCAGCGGCGGCATGGTGAAGGTGACCGGTAGTGTCAGCACGATCGCCATGGTGATCGTGAAGCCAGGAATGGCGGCCGCCACGACACCTGCCATGACGCCAATCATCATGCTGGCAAGCGTCGCCAGCGAAAACAGTTGTTCGACGCTGCTGAGCAGCGCATCGGTCATCGGCATGAAGAACTCTCTTGGCCCCTGGTTGTTGTCGGTATGGGGCTGTCGGTCTGTCGGGGATGAAGCTTCGGGTTACCGCCTTCCGCTACCACAGGCGGCCCGCGGGCAAGGAGATCAGAAACACATGGCTGAACAGCGCATAGAGGCCGAGACCGAAGACCGCCGCGACGAGACAGGCGATCAGCAGTCGGCGCCCGCGACGCGCGCCCAGGATCACCTGGACCGCCAACAGGAACAGCAGCGACGCCAGTGCGAAGCCGATCCATGGCATGAGTAGCGCATAGACACAGAAGGCCGCCAGGGTGGCGAAGGCCAGCCGCCGTTGGACGAACCAGCGGCCGGCTCCTACGCGGGTCGCCGGGTCTGCCTGGCGCAGTGCCAGCGCCGACTGGACCATGATCGCCAGATTGAAGATCACCAGGGCGCCGAGGATCAGCCGGGGAAACGACCCGGCACCCAGCGGTTCCCACATCGACGACGGCAGGTCGCCGGCCTGCGCGAACAGGCCGACGAAAAGTGCCGCCAGTGCGGCATTGAAGATGAGGTTGGCGAGCGCCTTGCCACGTTCGCTGCTGGCCTCCCGCCCGGGGCGGGAGGCCATGTCGGTGGTCTCGCTCATCGTGCCAACTTGCCCGAAAGGCGCTTGATCGTGCCGTCCACGTCGGCGAGGTAGTCAGCGTACGCCTGCGGTCCCATGAACTCGACCTCGGCACCGGCCTTGTTGACCCGGTCGACGAAAGCGGGATCCTCGGACATCGCCTCGAAGTCTTTCGCCAGCGTCTCGACCCTGGCAGGGTCGATTCCCTTGGGTGCGACGATGCCGCGATTGATGCTCATGTCGAGATTGTCGTAGCCGAGTTCGCGGAAGGTGGGAACATCGGGAGTCTGTTCGAGTCGCGCTTTACTGCCAACGGCGAGGAATCGCAGGTCGCCGTTCTTGACGAACTCCAGGCTCGACGAGATATCGCCGATCGATGCGTCGATATGGCCACCCACCAGCGACCGGATGCGGGCACCGGTCCCCTCGAAGCCGACATAGCGGAATTGGGCGCCGATGGCGTCCTCGATCATTGCCGCGTGAACGTGGGGGATGCCACCGAGGGTAGCACCGATGCGAATTTCGCCGGGGTGCGCCTTGGCGTACTTGGCGAACTCGTCGAAGGTCTTCCAGTCGCTGTCGGCATTGACCACGAGATATTGCGGCGAAGAGGCCAGCGAGGCGACCGGCTGGAAATCGTCCCAGTTGAGCGTCGTCAGGCCGGTGGCGTTGGCGGCCATCAAGCCCTCGTGAATCTGGCCCACGGTGTAACCGTCGGGGTCTTTCTGGGCGAGCTCCTTGAGCCCGATCGTGCCACTGACGCCGGGCATGTTGATCACCGGCATCGGCTGGCCGACGAATTCCGGCGCCGCGTTGGAGATGATGCGCATCAGGGCATCGCTGCCGCCGCCCGGCGACCAGGGGACGATGAATTCGATGGCATGGTCGGGGTAGTCGTCAGCCTGGGCCGATTGACTGACGGTCAGGCCGCCGGCGCCGAGCCCGACGGCCAGGGAAGCGATGGCTGCCCCGGAGGCGAGCAGCCGCCCCAGACGCTTGCGGGGGGCCGGGAGGAGTACGTCGTGGAACATGGGTTGTCCTTGTTTTGGTCTGTTGGTTTGACGTCGTATCGATTCTTGCTGAGTCGTTGTCTCTTTCGCTGCCTCTCTTCAGGATCTTGCCTTGTGGATGCGCTTCGGTTCAGCGCTCGTCTACCCGAGCAACAGGCCGCCGTAAACCAGTCCGACGACCACGGCCCATACCGGATGAAGCTTGAGTCGCCACAGCATGACGACGGCGATCGCGGCGATGATGCCCGTGTGGATCCAGCCGGCATCATGGACACCTTCGTCGAGGAACGACCAGGTGAGATAGCCCATCAGTACCATGATCACCGGTCTCACCCACTGGCTCATCGACTTGACCTTGATCGAATCCCGGTAGCGATACAGCGTTCCCAGCGCGACCAGCATCAGGATCAGCGAAGGGGCGACGGTGGCGAAGGTCGCCACCAGGCCGCCGCCGATCCCGGCCACGTCATAGCCGATGTAGCCGGCCATCTTGGTCGCGATCGGGCTGGGCAGGGTGTTGCCCAGCGCCAGCGTTTCGGCGAACTGCTGGGAACTCATCCAGCCGTAGCGGCCGACCACTTCGTTCTCCACCAGGGGGATGATCGCCGGGCCGCCGCCGTAACCGACGATATTGGGGATGAAAAACGCCACGAACAGGTCCCAGTAGATCATGACTTGGCCTCCCCGCTGCGTTTGTGCCGCCGCTCCGGTCGTAGCAGGGCGGCGATGAGGATCGCGCCGATCACCAGTCCCGGATGGATGCCGAGTCCATAGATCAGGCCGCCGGCGACCACGCCCATGATCAAGGTCGCGATCCAGCCGAGCACGACACGGGATTTCTGGAAGAAGTCCCAGGTCAGTTGAGCCATCATCACCATCACCACCGGGACGACGCCCTCGCTCATGCCCTGGATCCAGCGCTGGTCGCGATAGCGGGTGAACAGCCCCAGGAGCACCACCATCGCCACGATGCACGGCACGATGACGGCGACGACAGCGTTGATGCAGCCCAGCACACCGCCGACCCGATAGCCGATGGTGCCGGCCATCTTGGTCGCGATCGGGCCGGGCAGGGTATTGCCGATGGCCAGCACGTCACCGAACTCTTCGTCGTTCATCCATCGATAGCGGGTCACCGCTTCGGCGCGGACGAGGGGAATCATCGACGGGCCGCCGCCGAAGCCGAGCAGCCCGATACGCAAGAAGGCCATGAACAGGTGGCGCTGGGTGGTGAAGGAACGCTTGGCCATCGATCAGAGCACCGCGATGCTGGAGTCGGTGCGGGGCTCGGTGCCGCCGCAGTACACGCCGCTGTTCGGGTCGCGCAGGATGATCTGGCCACGACCGTAGGCGGTGCTGTCCACGGCCACCGTCATCTGGTGGCCGCGCAGGGACATCTCGCGGACCAGATGCATCGGGTAGCCGGGCTCGATACCGATCCTGCGCCCGCCCATCCACTGCCAGCGCGGTGCATCCAGCGCCGCCTGCGGATTGAGACCGAAGTCGACCAGGTTCATCACGACCTGCATATGGCCCTGGGGCTGCATGAAGCCGCCCATGACGCCAAACGGGCCGAGCGCGGTCTCCCCTTGAGTCAAGAAGCCGGGAATGATGGTGTGGAAGGTGCGTTTGCCGGGAGCCAGCACGTTGACGTGATCGGCGTCCAGGCTGAAGCCGTGGCCGCGATTCTGGAGCGAGATGCCGGTATCCGGCACCACCACGCCGGAGCCGAAACCGTGATAGTTGCTCTGGATATAGGAGACCATGTTGCCGTCGCTGTCGGCGGTGGCCAGGTAAACGGTGCCGCCAGCTTGTGGCTGCCCGGGCTGGGGATCGATCGCGCGCTCGCCAATCAGGGCGCGGCGGGTGGCGGCATACTCGTCGCTCAACAGCGCCTCGACGCTGGTGCGCATGTGCTCGGCCTGGGTGATGTGGTGATGGCCGTCGGTATAGGCCAGCTTCATCGCTTCCAGCTGGCGGTGCAGCAGCCGTGGATCGTCGCGCACCGTGACGTCGAACCCTTCCATCATCCGCAGCGCCATCAGCGCGACCATGCCCTGGCCGTTGGGGGGAATCTCCCAGACGTCGATGCCACGGTAGTTGACCGAGATCGGGTCGACCCACTCCGGCGCATAGTCGGCCAGATCGTCGGCGCGTAGATAGCCACCGGTAGCCCGGGAGAAGGCATCGATCTGCTGCGCCAGCTCGCCGCGGTAGAAGCTCTCGCAGCGACTCTCCGCCAGCGCTTCCAGGGTTCTCGCCTGGGCCTCGTTACGATGGAGTTCGCCCGGACGGGGGGCGTGCCCATTGGGTGTGAACGCCTCCAGCCAGGAGGCGATGGCGGGATCGTCCGCCTTGGCGCGAAACTCGATCTCGGCACGCTGCCAGAGTTGGCTGATGACCGGGGAGACGGGAAAGCCCTCCCGGGCGATGCGGATGGCCGGCGCCAGCAGGGTGGCGAAATCCAGTTTGCCGTATCGGCGCGAGAGTTCGGCCCAGGCGGCGGGGGTGCCGGGGACGGTGACCGGGGTCCAGCCGTGCAGGGGCATCTCGTCATGACCCGCTGCCTTGACCGCGTCGGGCGTCAATCCCTTCGGCGCGTGCCCACTGGCATTGAGGCCATGGAGCTTGCCGCCACCGTCGCGGCCCTCGGCCAGCCACACCAGGGCAAAGGCGTCGCCGCCGATGCCGTTGCCGCTGGGCTCGACCACGGTCAACATGGCTGCCGTCGCGATGGCGGCGTCTATCGCATTGCCGCCCTGGGCGAGGATGTCCCGCCCAGCCTGACTCGCCTGCGGCTGAGAGGCGGCCACCATGCCGCCCTTGGCATAGGTGGCGCTGCGGCGAGAGGGGAAGGGATTGTTATGGTCGAAGGCAAGAGACATGGCGATACCCGAATTATTGTAAGGCGGTTCGTTGGTTGCCGAAGGTCTTTCGGTTAATGGATGTGAATCGGTTATGATGTGAAAAATCGATTTTTTACTATGGCGTCGTATCGTTGTGCAGGTCAAGCCCCTGATTGGCGAGAGGCACGCGGTCGATGCGATAGTGAATCTTTGCCACTGAATCGGAAGGGTCGTCTTTATGGGAGCTGAAGCCGCCACCACCAGCATGACGGCGAGCCAACTGTATGCAGCGCTGAAGCGCGATCTGATCGACGGTCGTTTTACCGCGGGGCAGAAGCTGGCGATCACCGTGCTCAGGCAGCGCTACGGCGTCGGTCTGAGCCCGCTGCGTGAGACGTTGAATCGTCTGGCCGCCTATGGGCTGCTGGAGCAGGAGAATCAGCGTGGCTTTCGGGTTCCCGCGCTCAAGCGTGCCGAACTCGACGACATCGCCGATCTGCGGCGACGTCTGGAGGGGCTTGCGTTGGCTCAGGCGCTCCAGGCGGGCGGCGACGAATGGGAAGCCGGCCTGCTGGCGGCGTTCCACCGCCTCAAGCGAGCCGACGAGACGCCGGGACAGCTGGAACACTGGGAGCAGATGCATCTCCAGTTTCATCGCCACCTGCTCGAACCCTGCGGTTCGGCGTGGCTGCTGCGCTTCATCGAGCAGTTGCACGACCAGTTCGACCGCTATCGCCGGATGGCGCCGGCCAACGATACGATCCGGGATACGCTCAACCTCCAGCACGGTCAACTGGTGGAGCTGGCCATGGCTCGCGATGTTCCCGCGGCTCGGGCACTGCTCGAGGAACATATCCGGCTTTCCCACGAGGTGGCACGGGGGGCCTGCCGGGAGGATCGAAACAGCCCGGAAGAGGGTGACTAGCGGTCGGGGATCATCGGGCCAGGGCCTTTCGCGCCGGGATCAGAGGCGCACGAGCGCGCCCTTGAGGCGCTGCTCCAGTCGCGTCAGCGAGAGGCTGTCGTCGGCCGGCCACGCCAGGCTGAGGCGCGCTCCCTGGCTATCGTAGTCCGCATCGGTGACGGGGATGTCGTGCTCGGCCAGCCAGCGGCGGGCTTCCGCCTCGTTGCTGAAATCGACCTGGATCGCCACCGCGCGGCGTTCGGTGAAGGCGCGCCTGGGCAGCGTGTCGAGGGCCTTGAGCACGGCCTGGGTATAGGCGCGGACCAGACCGCCTGTGCCCAGCTTGGTGCCGCCGAAGTAGCGCGTCACCACTGCGCCGACCTGACCCAGCCCGCTCCCCTCCAGCGCCTGGAACATGGGGCGTCCGGCGGTACCGCCCGGCTCGCCGTCGTCGGAGAAGCCGATCGCGACCTGTTCGCCGGGGGCGCCGGCGATGAAGGCGGAGCAGTGGTGGCTGGCATCCGGATAGGCGAGGCGGGTCTCGGCCAGCAGGGCCTCGAAGGTGGCGTTGTCCGGAGTGTGGCAGAGCCGGCAGATGAACCGGCTCTTTTCGATCTCGAGGGCTTCGACGTGCCACGCCCCGGGGGAGAGGTCGGGAATGGGGTAGCGCATCAGGCCGCCTGAGGGGGATTGCGCATCACGCCCATGACCAGCCCCAGCACCTGCACGTCCTCGTTCTTGAGGTAGATCGGCGGCATGTTGTCGTTGGCCGGCTGCAGACGGACCCCGGACTTCTCGATGAACAGCTTCTTCAGGGTCACTTCCTGATTGTTGATCAGCACCACGGCGGTCTCGCCGTTTTCCGCCGACTCGTAACGCTCGATGATGATGACGTCGCCATCGAAGATGTTGCTGTCGATCATCGAGTCGCCACGTACGCGCAGCGCATAGGTGTTGCGACGGACCAGCTTGGCTGGAACGTGGACGGTGGCGTTGTCGAGGCAGGCTTCCATCGGCAGCCCGGCCGCGACCTGGCCCAGCAGCGGTATCTCGACCAGATCGGTCGCGTCGATGGGTTCCCAGTTGCCGTCGATCAGCGGCAGGTTCGGCTGGCGCTGGAGATAGCTCGGTGCGGCGTTTGTCATCGTCTTCTCCCGAGGTGGTATCGCCATCATAGCAAGGCAAGCGACGGCGGCAAGCCGATAACCGCCCGGGATGTCACCGAGCAACGACGTTCCTGGCCGAGTGTGGCGAGCTCTTGGGCCTTCGGTGTAGAGTGGCGCCTGCCGTGGCCGGCGCCAGCGGCGAAACCTGTCCGGATCGCGAGGTCGCATGGCGGTGAAGGTGTCACTGCGGGCCAGTCGGCTCGCCTGCGAGCGGGATGACCGCTGGCTGTTTCGAGCGCTCGACCTGCGGGTCGAGGACGGCGATATCCTGCGTATCGAGGGGGCCAATGGCAGCGGCAAGACGACGCTGCTCAAGCTGCTGACCGGGCAGTTGCCGCCGACCGAAGGGCGCATCGAGTGGCATGGCGAGCCGCTGGCCAGATCCCGCGAGGCCTTTCTGTCGCAGCTTCTCTATGTCGGCCACGCCCCGGGCGTCTCGGCGGCGCTCACCGCCCAGGAGAACCTCGCCTGGGCTGCTGCCATGGCTGGCGTCAGGGCGCCGGTTCCCGATCTCGAACGGGCTCTCGAGGCCGTGGGGCTGGCGGGCTTCGAGGATATTCCGGCGCGACAGCTCTCCGCCGGTCAGCGGCGGCGCATCGCCCTGGCACGGCTCGAGCTGGTTCCCCGCCCGCTGTGGATTCTCGACGAACCCTTCACTGCCATCGATCGCGAGGGCGTCGCCTGGCTGGAGCGTCGGCTGGTCGCGCACGGTGACGCAGGGGGCGCGGTCGTCATGACCACACACCATACTTTTCACGCTAACGGTCGTGTAGACTCGCTGCTATTGGGAGAGGCCGCATGAGCGCGAATTCGGGCGGTTCGACGACCGGGCGCGGCGAGGAAATCGGCCTGTGGGCCGGTTGCGTCGCCCAGGTTCGGCGCGAGCTGAAGATCGCGCGGCGGCGCGGCGGCGATCTGGTCAACCCGTTGATGTTTCTGGCGCTGGTGGTGGTGCTGTTCCCGTTGGGGATATCGCCCGAGCCGGACCTGCTGGCCAGCGTCGCCCCCGGACTGCTGTGGGTGGCGGCGCTGCTCGCCATGCTGCTGTCGCTGGACGGCCTGTTCCGTGGCGACCACGAGGATGGCAGCCTCGAGCAGATGCTGCTTTCACCGCTGCCACTGCCTGTGCTCTGTCTGGCCAAGGTCGTCGTTCACTGGCTGTTGACCGGGCTGCCGCTGGCACTCTGCGCGCCACTGCTCGGCGTGCTGCTGGCGCTGCCGGGGGCGGGCTATCTGGCGCTGATGCTGTCGCTCGCGCTGGGGACGGCGACGCTCAGCCTGATCGGCGCGATCGGCGCCGCCTTGACCGTCGGCTTGCCGCGCGGTGGGGTGCTGCTCTCCCTGCTGGTGCTACCGCTCTACATCCCGGTGCTGATCTTCGGTGCCGGCGCGGTGAAGGCGGCCATCGAGGGCGGGATGGCAGGGCCGGCGCTGGCGTTGTTGGGGGCGCTGCTGGCGCTGGCCTTGGCCGCGGCGCCATTCGCGATAGCCGGCGGCCTGCGGATCAGTGTGAACGGCTAGCGAGATCGGCTGCAGTGGGACGAGGCTCGGCAAGGACATGGTGATATAGCGCATGTGGACATTCGTGCACAAACTGGGCTCCCCCAAGTGGAGCTATGCGATCTGCGGCCGGCTGCAGCCCTTCTTCTGGGTCGCCGCGCTGATCCTGCTGCCGATCGGCACGGTCTGGTCGCTGGCGATATCGCCCCCCGATTACCAGATGGGTGACAGCTACCGCATCATCTATGTGCACGTGCCCTCGGCGATCCTGGCCCAGAGCGTGTTCGTCGCCATGGCCCTGGCTTCCGCGGTATTCCTGATCTGGAAGATCAAGGTCGCCGACATGGCCGCCAGCGTGATGGCACCGTTCGGCGCGGCGATGACCGCCCTGGGCTTGTTCAGCGGTTCGCTGTGGGGCGTGCCGACCTGGGGCACCTGGTGGACCTGGGATGCGCGGCTGACCTCGATGCTGATCCAGCTGTTTCTCTACATCGGCGTGATCGCGCTGCGCGGCGCCTTTGGCCGCGGCGACCAGGGTGCCAAGGCGGTGGCGGTGCTGACGCTGGTGGGGGTGGTCAACATCCCGATCATCAAATACTCAGTGGTGTGGTGGAACACGCTGCACCAGCCGGCCACGTTCAGCCTGACCGAGCGGCCGGCGATGCCGGCCAGCATGTGGATGCCGCTACTGGTGATGGTACTGGGGTTCTACGCCTTGTTCATCGCCCTGACACTGTACCGACTGCGCAACGAGCTGATCCGCCGCGAATCGCGGGCTCGCTGGGTACAGGCGCTGGCCGACTGACAACTCGGATCGACAGGGCGACGCCTACCCTGCCGGCATCAATCAACGGAACGTGACATGGCTTTCGATTCATTCGCCGCCTTCCTGACCATGGGCGGTTATGCCAAATACGTCTGGCCTGCCTGGGGCCTGGCGGCGCTGATCGTCGTGGGGTTCATCCTGTGGGCCAGGCTCGAGCGGCGCCAGCTCATGCAGACGCTGAAGCGACGCCAGCGCCGCGAGGCACGCCCCTCATGAGGGCCAAACGTCAACGCCGGCTGATCATCGTGGTCGGGCTGGTGGCGCTGGTCGCCGTCGCGGTGGGGCTCACCCTCTACGCGCTGCGCGCCAACATCAACCTGTTCTTCACGCCATCACAGATTGCCGCCGGCGAAGCGCCCCACGGCCGCACCATGCGCCTCGGCGGCGTGGTCGAGAAAGACAGCGTCGAGCGCGAAAGCGACTCGCTGGAGGTCACCTTCCGGGTCACCGATTTCGCCAAGGACGTCGAAGTCCGTTACGACGATATCCTGCCCGACCTCTTCCGGGAGGGGCAGGGCGTGGTGGTGATCGGCCAGCTTGACGACGCTGGCGAGTTCATCGCCCAGCAGGTGCTGGCCAAGCACGATGAGACCTACATGCCGCCCGAGGTCGCCGAGGCGCTGAAGGCCACCGGCAATTTGCCGGACGGCAGCGTACCGTCCTCTTGAGACGCTGCCTCGTCAAACGTTGCGAGTGACACCATGTTGATTCGAATTCTGCCCGAGCTGGGACACTTCGCGCTGATTCTGGCGCTCGCCATGGCCGTGCTGCAGGCGATCGTGCCGCTCTGGGGCGCCGCCACCCGGCGCCCGCTGTGGATGGCGTTCGCCCAGCCCATGGCCTGGGGCCAGTTCCTCTTTCTGGTCCTCGCGTATCTCAGTCTGACTGCGAGCTTCGCGCTGGATGATTTCAGCGTCGCCTACGTCGCCAACAACTCCAACTCGCTGCTGCCGTGGTACTACAAGCTGAGTGCGGTGTGGGGCAGCCACGAGGGGTCGGTACTGCTATGGGTGCTGATCCTGAGCGGCTGGAGCTTCGCCGTCAGCCTCTTCTCCCAGCGTCTGCCGCGCGACATGCTGGCTCGCGTGCTCGGGGTGATGGGCTGGATCAGCAGCGGCTTTCTGCTGTTCATTCTGCTGACGTCCAACCCGTTCGAGCGCCTGCTGCCCAACGTGCCGACGGACGGCGCCGATCTCAATCCGCTGTTGCAGGATTTCGGTCTGATCGTGCACCCGCCGATGCTCTACATGGGGTATGTCGGTTTTTCGGTGGTGTTCGCCTTCGCCATGGCGGCGCTGCTCGGTGGCAGGCTCGACGCCGCCTGGACGCGCTGGGCACGACCCTGGACCAACGTCGCCTGGGCGTTTCTCACCGTGGGGATCGCGCTGGGCAGCTGGTGGGCCTACTACGAGCTGGGCTGGGGCGGCTGGTGGTTCTGGGACCCTGTCGAGAACGCCTCGCTGCTGCCGTGGCTGGCCGGCACCGCCTTGATCCATTCGCTGGCGGTGACGGAAAAGCGCGGCACCTTCAAGAACTGGACGGTGCTGCTGGCGATCTTCACCTTCTCGCTGTCGCTGCTGGGCACCTTCCTGGTGCGCTCGGGGGTGTTGACCTCGGTCCACGCCTTCGCCAACGACCCCTCTCGCGGGACGTTCATCCTGGCGCTTCTCGGCGTCACCGTGGGCCTGTCGCTGGCGATCTTCGCGCTGCGTGCTCCCCGGGTTCAATCCCTTGCGGGCTTTGGCTGGCTGTCGCGGGACTCGCTGCTGCTGATCAACAATATTCTGCTGGTGGTGATGACCGTCACGGTGCTGCTCGGCACGATCTATCCGCTGCTGCTGGATGCGCTGGGCCTGGGCAAGATCAGCGTGGGGCCGCCCTATTTCAACGCGCTGTTCGTGCCACTGACGGCGCTGCTCTGCCTGTTCATGGGGCTCGGGCCGCTGGCCCGCTGGAAGCGCATGCCGGGCCGGGAGCTCGCCCGGCGCCTGGGTGGAGCGGCCATCGTCGCGGTGGTGGTCGCTGCAGTTTTGCCGCTTCTCTACGGCGGTAGCTTCAGTCTTGGGGTCACGCTGGGCTTGCTGCTGGCGCTGTGGCTGGCGCTGTCGTTGGCGCGGGATATCTTTGATAAAGCCCGCCGCGGGCGCTTCGATAAAACCCGCCGCGGGCGCCCCGACCGGAGCCGCCGCGGTCGGCTGGGCGGTCTGAAGAAACTGACGCTGGCCTACTGGGGCATGGTGGTGGGGCATCTGGGGCTGGCGGTGACCATCGTCGGCGTGGCGATGGTGTCGCACTACAACGTCGAGCGGAACGTGCGGCTGGCGCCGGGGCAGAGCGTCGAGGTGGGCGGATATCAGTTCGCGATGACCGACTTTCGGGAGCGGCGCGGTCCCAACTACACCGCGGATACCGCCACCATCGAGGTGACCCGGCCCGGACGCGCGAGTTTCACGATGCAGCCCGAGAAGCGTTTCTATGTCGCCAGCGGCATGCCGATGACCGATGTCGCGCTGCGTCCGGGGCTGTTCAGCGACCTCTACGTGGCGCTGGGGGAGAGGCTCGACAATGGCGACTGGTCGCTGCGGATTCAGCTCAAACCGTTCGTGCGCTGGCTGTGGCTGGGGGCCCTGATGATGGCGGCGGGCGGTATTCTTGCCGTCATCGATCGTCGCTATCGCCGGATGCCGAGGCGCTCCGCGGCCTTGCGCACGCACGAATCGATCCCGCCCGGCACCGGGGCGAGGGAGGGGATCTCATGAGACGTCGCCTGCTGCTGTTGATACCGCTGTTGCTGTTCGCCGTGCTGGTGGTATTCCTCTATCGCGGCTTGGCCAAGGATCCCGCGGCGCGGGATTCGGCGCTGCTGGCCAGAGAGTTCCCGGCGTTCAACCTGGCCACGCTGGATGATCCCGATCGCACGCTGGACCGCTCGCTGCTCGAAGGCCAGGTGACCCTGGTCAATGTCTGGGGCGAGTGGTGCCCGACCTGCAAGCAGGAGATGCCGCAGTTGCTGGCGCTGGCCGAGCGCGGCGTGCGTCTGGTCGGCGTCGACTACAAGGACACGCGGGAGAACGGATTGCAGTTCCTGGACGAGTTCGGCAATCCGTTCGAGGTCTCGCTGTTCGATCCGGACGGCACGCTCGGTTTCGATCTTGGCGTCTACGGCGCGCCGGAGAGTTTCCTGGTCGACGCCGAAGGGGTCATTCGCTACCACCACACCGGCTATATCACGCCGCAGGATGTCGAGGACGTGATCCTCCCCGAGGTGAAAAAATGGCAGCCATGACCCGCCGACTCCTGCTGATCTGCCTGCTGCCGATCGTCGTCCTGGCGGGTACCAAGGCTTTCGCGGCCATCGAGGTGCAGGATTTCGACGACCCCGCCTTGATGCAGCGCTACGAGGATCTGACCACCCGGCTGCGCTGCCCCAAGTGCCAGAACGAATCGATCGGCGCCTCGAACTCGCCGATCGCTGCGGACATGCGCGCGCGGGTCGCCGCGCTGCTGCGCGATGGCCAGAGCGACCGGCAGATCGAGAACGCCATGGTCAGTCGCTTCGGCGATTACGCCCTCTACGATCCGCGGCTGGAGGCGCGCACCTGGCTGCTGTGGGGCTTGCCCTTCGGCCTGGTGGCGATCGGCGCCGGCGTGGTGGCCGGCTTCGTCTTGCGCCGGCGTCGGCTGGAGGATCGCGAATCGGGCAGCGTCGGTCTGGACGAACACGAGAGACGCCGGCTCGAGGCGCTGACGTCGCGCCACGCCGCCGGCTCGCACGGCCGCCGCAATGACGGGGAAGCCCCATGATCCCATTATGGACAGGTATCGTCGCGCTGCTGTTGCTGAGTCTGTGGCTGCTGTGGCTGCCGCTGCGTCGCGCCGCCGGTTTGCGGGATGCGCTGATGACGTTCGAGGCCGACGATCGTAACAATGCCGAGAACCTGGCGATCTATCGCCAACGGTTGGCTGCGCTGGAAGCGGCGCTGGCGGAGGGCGAGATCGACCGGGAGCGCTTCGCCGAGGACCGCCTGGAACTCGACCGGCGGCTTCTGGAGGATGCCGGCAGCACCGGTCGACGGCCGCTGCGACGCGTCCAGGCCGGCCGTTGGCTGCTGCCGCTCGTGGCCGTCTTGGTGATCGCCGGCACGCTGCTGTTCTACGATCAGACCGGCGATCGCCGCGATCTGGCGCTCTATCAGGTCATCCAGTCGCTGACCCATGCGCCGCCGGAGACGCGTCTTGCCGCCCTGGAAGCCGAGGCTCGGCGCCAGGACGACAACCCCAAGGCGTGGGCCGAGCTGTTTCCGCGCTATCGCGACAGCGGCCAGTTCGACAAGGCGATCATGACGCTCGAACGACTGATCGCGCTGCAGGGACGCCAGCCGGCGCTGCTCGCCCAGCTGGCGCAGATGAAGTTCTTCGCCGCCCACCGCACGCTGACCGGTGAGGTCCAGGCGCTGGTCGACGAGACGCTGAAGCTCGATCCGCGCCAGCCGACAGTGCTCGGCATGCTCGGCATCGATGCCTTCGATCACGCCCGCTACCCGCAGGCGATCGACTACTGGCGCCGCGCCATGGCCGGCTATCAGGATGCCGAGTCGGGTCAGGCGTTGCGCAAGGTGATCGCCGTTGCCCAGCAGCGCCTGGCCGCGACCCGGGAAACGCCTGCCGAGACGCTGGGTGCGACACCGGACGAAACGTCGGCAGCAGCGCCGACCTCGGCTGCCGCCGTCGCGGGGCAACCCTCGCTGCAGGTCGACCTGACGTTGTCGCCGTCGTTGCAGGGGCGGCTAGCGGCCGATACCCCGGTCTTCCTGGTGGCGCGAGACGTCGATGGCAACCGGCCGCCGCTGGCGATCGCACAGACGACGCTGGGCGCCTTGCCACGGACGCTGACGCTGAGCGACGCCCAGGCGATGACCGCCAGCGCGCGCCTCTCCCAGGCCGACCGCGTCGATCTGGTGGCGCGCGTCTCGGCGACCGGCCAGGCAACCCCGCAATCCGGCGATCTGTATGGCCGGCTCGACGGCGTCGAGGTGGCCGGTTCGGCGACGTTGGCGCTGGATATCGATCACGCAGTGCCTTAGGCTCTGCCGAAACCCGTGGCGGGTTGCCTTCGTCGGCGATCCGCCACCCACTCGGTTTTCGGAGCTCTCTTTTCCGCATGCGCCTCAAGTCCATCAAGCTGGCCGGCTTCAAGTCGTTCGTCGATCCGGTCACGGTGCCGTTCGACAGCAACATGACCGCCATCGTCGGACCCAACGGCTGCGGCAAGTCCAACGTCATCGATGCGGTGCGCTGGGTGATGGGGGAGTCCTCCGCCAAGACCCTGCGCGGCGAATCGATGACCGATGTCATCTTCAACGGCTCCACCGGTCGCTCTCCCATCGGTCAGGCCTCCATCGAACTGGTCTTCGACAATCGCGATGGCGAACTCGGCGGCGCCTACGCCGGATACAACGAGATCGCGGTCAAGCGCCTGGTGACCCGCGAGGCGCAATCCAGCTATTTCCTCAACGGCCAGAAATGCCGTCGGCGCGATATTGCCGATATCTTCCTCGGCACCGGCCTCGGGCCGCGCTCCTACGCGATCATCGGCCAGGGCATGATCTCCCGGCTCGTCGAAGCCCGCCCGGAAGAGCTGCGCAATACGCTGGAGGAAGCGGCGGGGATCTCGAAGTACAAGGAGCGTCGACGGGAGACCGAAAACCGCCTGCGGCGGACCCAGGAGAATCTCGAGCGGCTCGACGACATTCGCGAGGAGCTCGACAAGCAGCTCGAACGGCTCAAGCGCCAGGCGGAGGCCGCCAAGCGCTACCGCACGCTGAAAGCCGAGGAGCATCGCCTGCGCGGCGAGCTGGCGGTGCTGCGCGAACGCGCCCTGCGCAGCCAGCAGCGCGAGGAAGAAGCCCGGGTTCGCGACTGCGAGATCCAGGTCGAGCGCGAGATTCTCGGCCAGCGCCAGTGCGAGACGCGGCTGGCGGAGGGCCGGGAAACCCACGACGCCGTGGCCGCCGAGCTGGAATCTCACCAGGCCGCGTTCTACCAGACCGGCGCAGACATTGCCCGGCTGGAGCAGTCGCTCGAGCACGCCCGGCAGCGGCAGCAGCAGCTCTCCGGTGACCTGGAGAGTGCGCAGCGGGAGCGGGACGCCCTGGCCCAGCTGATCGCCCAGGACGAGGAGCGCCGCGGCGAGTGGGACATCCGGCTCGAGACGCTGCTCCCCGAGATCGAGATGGCCGACGAGGCGCTGCTGACGCTGGAGATGCAGCTCGAGGAGGCGGAGCACTCGGCGCAGGCGTGCCAGCAGCAGTGGGAGGCGTTCAGCGAGCAGGATCGTGATGCCCGCCACCGGGCCGAGCGCGAGCAGGAGAGCATCCAGCGCCTCGAGCGTCAGCTCGAGGAGCTGACCCGCGAGCTGGAGCGCCGCCGGCAGCAGCGATCGGAACTGCCGGACGTCGACGATCTCGACAATGAGAAAGCCTCGCTGCAGGAAGCGCTGGCCGTGCTGGACGAGCGGCAGCAGACGCTGGAGATTCGCCGCGAGGAGCGCCAGGGCTCCCGGGAGCGTGCCCGCGCAGGCCAGGCCGAGGCACAGGCGGCCAGGGACAAAGAGCGCGAGCGCCAGCACCGCTGCCAGGGCGAGGTGGCGTCGCTCGAGGCGCTGATCGAGGCGGCCCTCAACGATGACGACGCCAGCCTGGCCCAACACCTTGCCGATCACCCGCTGGGGAGGGCGCCACGAGTCGCCGAGAGTCTGGAGGTCACGACCGGCTGGGAGCGCACCGTCGCCTGGGTGCTCGGGCCCTGGCTGAAGGCGCGCCTGGCCGAGCCGGAATCCGCCCGCGAGCCGCTGGCATCACTGGCGAGCGGGGAGCTGCCGGTGGTGTCGCTCCAGGCCACGGCGAGCGCGCCCGCCGAATCGCTGGGTGCCCGGGTCAAGGGGGCGGGGGCGCTGGCGACACTGCTGGCGTCGATTCACTGCGCCGACGACGTGACAGCCGCGTGGCGGATCGCGGCCGATCTTGGCCCGGGTCAGAGCGTGATCACCCGGGACGGTCTGTGGCTGGGGCACGGCTGGGCCCGGCGACTCGGTCGCGACGACGCCAACGCGGATAGCGTGCTGCTGCAGCGGCAACGCCGCGACGTACTGGTCGAGGAGCTCGCCGCGCTCGACGCCACCCTGGTCGAGCGCGATTCGCAGATCGCCCAGTGGCAGGCCGAGATCGATGGCTGCGAGGCGGCGCTGGAATCGCTGCGCCATGAGGAGCGGGAGCTGGCCGACCAGCGTCAGGCGCAGTCGACCCGGCTGGCAGCGTTGGATAGCCGGCTCGAGCATGTCGCTTCCCGGCTGCGGGAGTTCGAAGCGGAGCAGGCGCAGAGCCAGGAGCGCCACGCGACACAGCGGCTTGAGCTCGAAGCCGCACGGGAGCGTTGGCAGCAGGCGCTCGACCGGGTCGAAGCCAACGCTGCCGAGCGCGAAGCGCTGCAGACGGCGCGCGAGCAGAGCCAGGCGCGGCTGGGGGAGTTGCGTCAGCAACAGCGGCAGACGCATCAGACCCAGCAGCAGTTGGCGCTCGAACGCCAGCGTCTGGAGGCGCAGCGCGGCGAGCTTCAGCAACAGGTCGAGCGCAGCCGCGGCCAGCTCTCCCGCCTCGACGAACGCTGCGAGTGGCTTCGTGAGCAGCGGGAGACGCTTCACGAACCCGGTGAGGATCAGCGTGAACGTCTGGAGCGGTTGCTCGAGACGCGCTCCCAGCAGGAGTCCACGCTCGACCGCTGCCGGGAGCGGGCCAACCAGATCGGCGAGACGTTACGCCAGGCCGAGATCGACCGTCAGCAGCACGAGCGCAATCTCGAAGGGCTCCGCCAGCGGCTGCAGGAGGCGCGGATGCAGGTTCAGGCCTTGACGCTGAAGGCCGATGCCCAGCGGGAGACGCTGGCGGAGCAGCAGCAGGATGAGCAGACGCTGCAGGAGAACCTCGATCCCAATGCCACGGAATCGGCCTGGCAGACCCGCCTGGAGGAGACCGGCGAGCGCATCCGCCGCCTCGGAGCCATCAACCTGGCGGCGATCGAGGAGTACGAGCAGCAGAGCGAGCGGCGCGACTATCTCGAGGCCCAGCACGCCGAATTGAGCGAGGCGATCGAGACGCTGGAGCGTGCGATCAAGCGCATCGACCAGGAGACCAGGACCCGTTTCAAGCAGACTTTCGAGGAAGTGAATCGCGGCCTGATGGCACTTTTTCCCAGAGTCTTCGGTGGCGGGGCCGCATGGTTGACCCTCACGGGGGAGGATTTGCTGGAGACGGGGGTGGCGATCATGGCACGGCCGCCGGGCAAGAAAAACAGCACCATTCATTTGCTGTCCGGGGGAGAAAAAGCGCTGACGGCGCTGTCTTTGGTATTCGCCATCTTCCAGCTCAATCCTGCCCCTTTTTGCATGCTCGACGAGGTAGACGCTCCCCTCGACGATGCGAACGTGGGGCGTTACGCGAAACTGGTCAAGGAAATGTCCGAGAGCGTGCAGTTCATCTTCATCACCCATAACAAAATCGCGATGGAAGCCGCCGAACGGTTGATGGGAGTCACGATGCAGGAGCCGGGCGTCTCGCGTCTGGTATCCGTGGGTGTGGATGAAGCAGCGTCGATGGCGGAGGCGTCCTGAAGTTGGCAAAAATAGCCAAACCGGCTAACGGCGTAATAGGATGTTCGACATCGAAGGGAATTGAAGGGTGATTGCTGATGGGCAAAACTTTGCTTGACAAAGAAAAAAAGTAGCCCATTTTTGACAAATCACGCTATGCTAGTGCCGACATGCCGAATGCATGTTGTCCTCTTCCAGCATAGTGGCACCGCGAACAGGCAAGACGACCCATGGAACTAAGAGAGTGGCTGATCATCCTGGGGCTGGTTTTGGTGGCGACCATCGTGATCGATGGCTTCCGTCGCCTACAGCGCCAACGTCGAGTTCCACGCCTAGATCAGGCGATGGGAGATAATGGAGTCGACGACGGATCCGAGGCGGATCCGGAACAGGCGGCCCGCGAGGCCGAGGTCAACTGGGAATTGCCCAATGGAGGGGCACGTGTCCTGCGTCCGGCGACGTTCGAGCGCAGCGGCGACGGTTCGGAACCGGTCAGACCCACCGAGCCCAAGCGACAGGAGCGGATCCCGGAAGAGAAGCTGCAGAGCAGCATTCTCGACCGAGGTGCGCGGTCGTCGTTCGCCGACATGCAGCACAACGTCACGAACAATGTGAAGAGTGCCGTTCGCGCGGGTGCCAAGCGCGTCAGCGAATCCGCCCAGCGCCTGAGCCACAAGCGTGAGGATGCTCGGCGCGAGGCCGAGGAGAGCCGCGCGAGAACGTCGGCGCGGCACGAAGAGCCTCGCCTGGGGGGGAATGAAGTCGCCGGTGCCGAGACGCCCGACCGCCTGCAGATCACGGCGCTGGTGCCGCCCGGCGGTGCTCGGATGGCCGAGGAACCCGAGGCGCCCCAGCAGCAGGATCGTTCGCGGACCGCTGCCGTGCGTGGCGAGGACGAACTTGCCTCGGTGCCGGTGGAAGAGATCGAAGAGGCGCCACGCAGCGACGTCGTGACTCAACATCCCGCCGTCGAACGTGCCAAGCGCCACCATGTGAGCGCGGCGCGGGCCAGGGAAACCCTGGCGCACTCCGAGGAGATCATCGTCATCAGCGTGCTGGCGAGAACGGAAGCGGGCTTCGACGGTGCCGATCTGCTCAACCTGATGCTGGCCTGCGGTCTGCGCTTCAGCGAAATGGGCATCTTCCATCGCTACGAAACCGAAGCCGACGATAGCGAACTTCAGTTCTCGATGGTCAACGTCGTCAAGCCGGGGGTGTTCGACCTGGATAGCATGCAGGAGATCGTGACGCCGGGCGTGACCTTCCTGATGCCGCTCCCGGGCGCCAACGATACGGCCGCGGCCTTCGAGGCGATGCTGGAGACGGCGATGGTGCTGGTACGCAACCTGGGCGGCGAGCTGAAGGACGAGAATCACAGCGTGATGACCGCGCAGACGATCGAGTTCGCACGCCAGCGAGTGCAGGAGTTCGAGCGGCGTCATCGGCTCCATCGCTATCAGGCCAACTGACGCAGCCTGATACCGAACGCGGTAGCGGTATCGACGACGGGGCCTTCGGGCCCCGTCGTCGTTTCCGGCGTTCGCTGATGGGCGCCACTGCGGCAGCCGCGGCGGGCTTCCGCTACAATGCGTGTCACTTTTTTGAGCAGCGATCGAACCGAGCGCCATGAGCCAGATTCCCCCAGCGGTCCGCGAGCGGGCCAGTGCCCTGCGCCAGCAGTTGGATGACGCCAACTACCATTACTACGTCGAGGATTCGCCGCAGATCACCGACGCCGAATACGACAAGCTGCTGCGCGAGCTGCAGTCGCTGGAAGCCGATCATCCCGGCTTGGTCACGCCGGATTCCCCGACCCAGCGCGTCGGTGCGGCGCCTGCCGATCACTTCCGGGAAATCACCCACGCGGTGCCGATGCTGTCGCTCGACAACGCCTTCAATCAGGAGGAGCTGAGAGCCTTCGTCAAGCGCGCGGCCGACAAGCTCGAGCAGGATCCCGAATCGCTGGCGTTCTGCTGCGAACCCAAGCTCGACGGCCTGGCCGTGTCGCTGGTCTACGAGGACGGCCAACTGGTTCAGGGCGCGACGCGTGGCGACGGCCGTACCGGTGAGGATGTCACCCTCAATCTGCGCACGATTCACTCCATACCGCTCAAGCTACGCGGCAAGTCGGTGCCGTCGCTGATCGAAGTGCGTGGCGAAGTCTACATGCGTCACTCCGGCTTCGAGGCGATGAACGAGCGGGCGCGCGAAAGGGGCGACAAGGTCTTCGCCAATCCGCGCAATGCGGCCGCCGGCAGCCTTCGCCAACTGGACTCATCGATCGCGGCCCAGCGCCCGCTGGAGTTCTGCGCCTACCAGGTAGCGCGACTGGAGGGCGACGATGACGCCCAGTCCCATTCCGACTACCTGAAGCGCCTGCGGGCACTGGGCTTTCGAACCAGCCCGCTGCTGGACGTGGTGGAGGGCGCCAGCGGCGTCGTCGAATTCTGCGAGTCGCTGGGCAAGCGTCGCGAAGGGCTCGATTACGACATCGACGGTGCCGTGCTAAAGGTCGATGACCTGCGCGCGCAGCGCGAGCTGGGATTCGTCTCCCGCGCGCCACGCTGGGCCATTGCGTTCAAGTACCCCGCCCAGGAGCAGACCACGACGCTCAACGACGTGGCCTTCCAGGTCGGCCGGGTCGGCACGCTGACGCCGGTCGCCAAGCTGGAGCCGGTGCAGGTCGCCGGCGTCACCGTCTCCAACGCCACCCTGCACAACATGGACGAGATCGAACGTCTCGGCGTGCGTATCGGCGATACGGTGATCGTGCGCCGTGCCGGCGATGTGATCCCGCAGATCGTCGGGGTGGTCGAATCGCAGCGTCCGACTACGACCCGTGCCATCGAGATGCCCACCGCGTGTCCGGTCTGTGGCTCGCAGATCGAACGGCTCGAGGGCGAGGTTGCCGCGCGCTGTTCCGGCGGGCTGTTCTGCCCCGCGCAGCGCAAGGAAGCGCTCAAGCACTTCGCCAGCCGCCGCGCGTTGGATATCGATGGCCTCGGCGAGAAGCTGATCGACCTGCTGGTCGAGCGGGACTGGGTCAAGACGCCGGCCGATCTGTTCCGACTCCGGGCCGAGCGGCTGGCGGAGCTGCCCCGGTTGGCGGAGAAGTCCGCCAACAATCTCATCGCCTCGCTCGACGCTGCCAAGCGTACGACCCTGGCCAGGTTCGTCTACGCGATCGGGATTCGTGAAGTGGGCGAGGCGACCGCGGCAAGCCTGGCGCGTCACTTCGGCTCGCTGCAGGCGTTGCGCGACGCTTCGCTGGAAGCCTTGAAGGCGGTCGACGATGTCGGGCCGGTGGTGGCCCATCACATCCACACCTTCTTCCAGCAGCCCCATAACCAGGAGACGCTGGACGATCTGCGGGCGGTCGGCGTCAGTTGGGATGAGGTCGAGATGGCCGAGCGTCCGCAGCCGCTGGCGGGACAGACCTGGGTGCTGACCGGTAGTCTCGAGAGCATGACTCGGGACGAAGGCAAGGAGCGCCTGCAGGCGCTGGGCGCCAAGGTCGCCGGCAGCGTCTCCAAGAAGACCGCGACCGTCGTCGCCGGCCCCGGCGCCGGCAGCAAACTGGCCAAGGCCGAGGAACTGGAGGTCGAGGTGATCGACGAGGCGACGTTCATCGGGCGGCTGGAAGCGTGGGAGGCAGGCGCATGAGCGGACGCTTTATCGAGATTCCCCATCGCATGCTGCCGGCGGAGACGCTGGACGCACTGCTGGAGACGTTCGTCACCCGGCAGGGCTACGACACCACCGACGTGGCGACGGACATGCACGACTGGGTGCGTGACCTCAAGCGGCAGCTGGAGCGAGGCGAGCTGCTGATCGTCCACGACCTGCAGACCGAGAGCACCGAGGTGATGACCCTGGCTCAGTGGCGCAGTTTCGGTCGTGACCTCGCCGACGACGAAGAAGAGGGCTGAGCGTTCGTCGACACGCGGTTGGCACCCAGCGAAACGGCGCCCCCGTNNACGGGGGCGCCGTTTTACATGGCCATGCCGTCACCCGGCTGGCCTGAGCTGGCGGTTCAGGTAAAGAACAGCGGTACCACGATGCTGGAGATCAGCAGGATCAGCGCACCGCCGAGGCGTGAGGAGATCTGCGCGAACGGCATCAGTTGCATGCGCTTGGCGGCGGAGAGCACGGCGACGTCACCGGTGCCGCCCATGTTGGCCATGCACAGGCCGGCGGTGATGGCCGATTCGATCGGGTAGAAGCCGACCAGCTTGCCGACCAGGCCCGCGCCGAAGGCGGCACCCGCCACCACGGCAAAGACGATCATCACGTAGGTGATGGAGATCGCATCGATCACCTGGCCGAGGTCGGTGTAGGCGATGCCGATACCGAACAGCAGGGCGAAGGTCCAGTTCTTGGCGACGAACTGAAACCACTGTGCAGCGGCCTCGTTGATCGATTCCGGCACCACGTTGGCGATTTTGAGCACGGCAACCAGAATGATCATCAGCGCGTACGGATGCAGCGGAATGAATCCACCCAGGATTTCACCGGCGACGAAGAAGGTCAGGGCGGCGATGACGCCGATGCCCAGTTTGGAGAGATCCGGCTTGCTTTCGCGCTCTTCGATCTCGACGCCCGGCATCATCTGGCCGTTGCCGGTCAGGCTCGGCATCCGGTTGGCCAGGCCGTTGAGCAGGCCGGCAATGATGATGGCGAAGACGTTGCCCAGCGCCAGCGCCGGCACCAGGATCGAGATGTAGTAGCTGGCGGGCTGGCCCAGCAATTGCTCGTAGATCTGGCTCATCGGCACCGCACCGGCGCCCATGCCGCCGCCCATGATCGGCAGGGTGATGACCACGACCGCGTCCTGGGGCGAGAATCCCATGACCCAGCCGACGGCGATCGCGAACAGGGCGGCGAACAGCACGGCGCAGATCAGCGGCAGGGCGTAGCGCGAGCCGACCTTGACCAGCACGCGGGAGTCCATGCCCAGGATACTGCCGGTGATCAGCGCGGCGATGTAGAAGTTGAGGAAGCCACCGCTCTTCATGAACTGGGTCACGTTGTCGACGACACCGGTCGGCAGCCACTGGACGTAGACCAGCGTCGCTGCGCCGAAGATGGCCAGGATGGCGCCGCCACCCAGATAGCTCTTGACGATCGGCAGGCGGTCGCCGATGAATCCCATCAGTTCGCCCAGGATCATCATGACCAACAGGGCGCCGATCATGCCGGTGGGTATCGTGTCCGTCGCCATGGAGACGACGAGAACCCCGGCCGCGATGGCGAAGAGGGGAAAGGGAATGCCGAAGATCGGCGTCGACAGCCAGCTGTCTCGACGGCCGGAATCGGACGGCGCGGTTTGCGTCACGGTTGAAGTCATGGTTGGCTCCCCAAGGATTTTCGCCCAAAGGGCGGTAGGCGGTATTCTTGCCCCGATGAGCGGTACGCTGCCGAGGATAGAGGCCCCGAGGTGTCGACCAAGTTTTATGAAATTATTAAAGCCTTTAGAAACTATTGAAAGGTTTGGGGTGGTACGGGGCACACCCCCGGCCCGTAAGGTATACCACCATGGTCTAAACGGCGCTCGACCTTGGTCGATAGGCCGGCAGGCATGCTTTCCCGCCGGCGCCTCCAGCAAGGAGTGGGTAATGAATTCCGGATCGGACCGATGCGGCGGCCAGGTTGGCGTCATGGCCATACCACGTCAGTCCCCAGAGGGCGAGGCATGAAGCGGCTGCGTCTGAGTGCCCAGATATTCGTCCTGGTCGCCAGCATGATCGTGCTGACGCTCGGCGTCGCGCTGCTGCTTTTCAACTACCAGCTGCGTGCCAATCTGGAGGAGGCCCAGGGGGAGCGTGTGATGGGGCTCGCGGCGGTGCTGGCCGATCGCAACGATGTACGCTCCGCACTCATGGCCAGGCCCATCGTTCATGACCCCGACTCCGAGCTGCGGCGGCAGATCGAGGCACTGCGCAATCGGCTCGGCGTCGATTTCATCACCGTGATGGATCGGAACCATCTGCGCCTGACGCATCCCGACCCCGGCGAGGTCGGGCGTCATTTTCGCGGCGGCGACGAGGGGCCCGCGCTGGATGGCCAGTCCTACGTCTCCCGTTCGGAAGGTACCCTGGGTGTCAGCATCCGGGGTTTCTCGCCCATCCTCGATGGGCAGGGCGCGGTGATCGGTGCGGTCGCCACCGGGGTCACCCTGACCCGGGTCGGGCTGCTGCTGGCGGAGCGGCGTCAGGTACTGCTGCTGGGCATCGTGTTGCTGATGGTGGTCGGTGCCACGGGCGCCTGGTGTCTGGCACGGTACATCAAGCGGATCCTGCTGGGGTTCGAGCCCCACCAGATATCCCAGTGGGTCCAGCAGCGTCAGGCGATGCTGGCCTCGCTGCACGAGGGGGTGCTGGCGATCGATGGCGACTCGGTCATCACCATGGTCAATCCGGCCGCCGGCGAGTTGCTGGATCCGGCGGGCGCCGGCGACGGCTCAGGAATACCCGCAGCCACGCTCGGAGAGCTGTTCGACAGCGGCACGCCCGCGCTCAACCGGCGCTTGACGCTGAACGGTCGCGCCTTGATCGTCAACCGCGTGCCCATCCGCGGCGAGAGGGGCGCGGGGGGAAGCGTGGTGACGTTGCGGGACCGTAGCGAGGTCAACCGGCTGGCCGAGGAGTTGACCGGTGTCAGCCGTTACGCGCAGGCGCTGCGGGCTTCCACCCACGAGTTCAAGAACCGGCTGCACGTCATCCTCGGCCTGGTGCAATTGCGCGACCTGGGACGTCTGGAGCGTTATCTGCGTGAGCTCGACGACACCTTGATCGCGCCGGCCGCGGCGCGGGTCGCCGGGGTTCGGGACCCCGTGCTGGCGGGCTTTCTGCTGGCCAAGGGGAGCGAGGCGAGAGAGCGCCGGGTCGAACTCGATATCGACCTGCAGAGCGAAGTTCCGGCGCCAGACGAAAGCGAGGTCGTGCACCTCTTGGTGTCCATCATCGGCAATCTGCTGGAAAATGCCTTCGAGGCGGTCGCCGGTCGCGAGGTGCGCCAGGTGAGCCTGACCCTGGGTGTCGACGCCGGCGCGCTCTCGTTGCACGTGTCGGACAACGGCAGGGGCATGAGCGACAGCCAGCAGCAGCTTGCCATGGAGCAGGGCGTCTCTTCCAAGGGGGCGGGGCGAGGCTACGGGTTGGCCATGGTCAAGGCCCATGTGGAGTCGCTAGGTGGTACGCTGGCGCTCTATTCGACGCCGGGGCGCGGCACGCTGGTCGAGGTGACCGTGCCCTATGTGATGGACGTAATGCAGCTAACCGACGGAGTGACTTGATTCATGCGCGTGCTGGTCGTGGAAGACGATCCAATGGTGATGCGGCTCAACGTCGAGTTCCTCAACCGCATCGACGGCATCGATCTGGTCGCCCAGTGCGAGGATCTGCCGGCGGCGAGAGAGATTCTGGCGAGGGAGACCGTGGACCTGCTGCTGCTCGATGTCTATCTGCGCGAGCACAATGGCCTGTCGCTGGTGCGAGACCTGCGCCGCCAGGCCCGCGATATCCAGATCGTGCTGATCACGGCAGCCTCTGAAATGGAGACCGTGCGAGAGGCCAAACATCTGGGGGTCAGCGACTATCTGGTCAAGCCGTTCGAGTTCGAGCGCTTCAGGGAGGCCCTGACCCGCTGCCTGGACACGCACCAGCGGCTGTCCCGGCTGCCTGCTCGCGCCCATCAGCGTGATCTCGACGCGCTGTTTCGGCGGGAGGCGACCGCCATGCAACCGTCGCGCCCCGGCGATCTGCCCAAGGGCCTCACCGCCAACTCCCTGGCTCAGGTGGCCAGGGCCGTCGCCGAGCAGACGGGGGCGCCTTTCACTACCGAGACGCTGAGCGAAAATACCGGCATGTCACGGGTGTCGGTGCGGAAATATCTCAAGCACCTGGTGGATCGTGGCGTGCTCGAAGAGTCCTTCCACTACGGTCAGATCGGTCGCCCCTCCTTCACCTATCGCTGCCTCGATGGCGAGACGCTGGCCCTGCTGGGGGAGACCGGCGCCGCGACTCCTTGAGTGGGCGCTCACCGTAACGGGCCTCGGCCGTCGGTGAGATCGACGAGCGACGGTCAGGGCTAGGCCCGTTCCCGACGTGCCAACGCACTTCCCGCATCCTTGTGGGTCGCAAGGCAGATACCGGTGGCAAATTGCCAGGAGTGACGATCGGATCAGCGCCGCTGCACGAAGTGCGAACGAAGGCTGTCGAGAGTCAGAAGCGGATCGGGGCGCGCTCCCGTCGAAGCGGAGTCAATGCGCCTCTGATTCGCTGCACTCGCCCGTTGGGCCGCCATCAGGGCACTCTGGGCGCTGTCCAGCGAACCGATCGTGATGCCGTGGTAGCGAGGGCAGGCCTCTTTCAGGCCAAGTGTAGCCTGCCCGCCGCCCGGATCAGCGGCCTCGAATCAGATCGGCGATGATCCGCCGGCCGGGGTGCAGATGATCGATCAGCTCGCGCTCCAGAGGCATCGGTTCATCGTGGAGCCTGGAGGCGATCAGTTCGGCGCACAGCGGCGCGCTGACCATGCCCCGGGAGCCGTGTGCGGTGCTCATCCATAGCCCCGGGTAGTGGCGGCCCGGTTGGCTGAACGTACGCTTGGCGTCCTTGCCCAGGGCGGCGTAGTCCTGACGCCAGCGATCGAATTCGGGCAGCGGCCCGGCGTAGGGCGTCTTGTCCGGGCTGGCGGCGCGAACGCTGGCACGCCCGCCGCATGCCGCCGCAGAGCGATCCCCAACCGACTCCGCCAGCGCGGGGACCAGGCGCGCCAATTCATCGAGGTTGCATCGATGATCCGAGCTGCGCACCGTATCGTCGTCATCGTTGGGCGAAAAGGTCGCGCCGAAGGTCAGCCGTCCCTCGCGAGGCGGCATGACATAGCCTTGGGCGCAGAGAACGCGATCCAGCGCTGCTGCCTCCCCGGAGCCGTGGCCCGGTGCCAGCGCCAGCGTGGATATCTGACCCCGGACCGGCTGTATCGGCAGTCCGTCGAGCCAGTGGCGGCTGGCATGACCAGTGGCGAACACGACCTGATCGACATGAAGTGACTCTTGCCCCAGCGCCAGTCGCCAGCCGGCGTCCGTCTCCCGCAGTGAATCGAGCCTGGCCTGACGGACCTCGACCCCGGGTGTCGCGGCGAGATGGTGGCAGAGTGCGACGGGGTCGACCCAGCCCGCCAGTGGATAGTGCAGCGCATGCTGGTGAAGCGCCACACCGGCGAGTGTCGTCGCCAGCGAAGGGTCGCTGGCGGCAACGACGGCCAGCGGCAGCTGGTAATGGGCCAGGAAGCGTTGCTGGCGTTCGATGTCGCCGGCTTTTCCCGCCAGTTGCAGCAGTCCGCAATCCGACCACCAGCGGCGCCCCGGATCGAGACGCGCCAGCCAGCGCTGCGTGTAGAGCAGCGCTGCGAGATAGAACCGGCTCTGGAGGTTGGGCTCGATGGCCATCTTGACGTAGAGCGCGGCCTGGGGATTGCCGGAAGCGCCTGCCGCGATGCCCTCGCGGTCGATCAGGGTCACCTGGCTGCCCCGGCGCGCCAGTGCCGCCGCGACGCTGGTACCCGCGATGCCGGCGCCGATCACCGCCACATGGTCCGCCGGTCTGGGCGGCGGTGGCTGGAACCAGGGAGTGGCCGCTCTGGCCGAGGAACTCCGAGGCGCGCTCGGGGCGGCGGGATCATGCTCGCCCCGCAGCATCTCGCGCTTGCGACCGAATCCCGGCACCTTGCGCCAGCGAAAGCCCGCCGCGCTAAGGCCGCGGCGTACGAAACCGGCGCAGGTGAAGGTGGCGAAGGTGGCGCCCGGCCGACTGGCGGTGGCCATGGCCGTGAACAGTTCGGGTCGCCACATGTCGGGATTCTTCGAAGGCGCGAAGCCGTCGAGAAACCAGGCGTCCACCTGTCCGTCCAGGCGGTCGAGGCAATCGGCCGCATCGCCGAAGTGCAGATCCAGAATGACGCGGGCGTCCAACTGCAGGCGATGGACACCCGCCACCGCCGGTGGCCACTGCTCGAGCAGGGCAGCGGCCTGACGCGACAGCTGCGGCCAACTGCGCCAGGCGCGTGCCAGCGCCTCGCGGGTGAGCGGGTGCTTTTCGGTCGAGATCAGGTGCAGTCTTGCATCGGCGGGGGCGTGTTCGTCGAAACAGGTCCAGGCACACACCATGTTGAGCCCGGTGCCGAAGCCCGTCTCGCCGATCGTGAACGGGCGTCGCTCGCGCCAGGCCGCCAACCGCTGCGGCAGGTCGTTGTTGTCGATGAAGACGAAACGCGTCTCCTCGCGGCCATCCTGGCGCGAGAAATAGACATCATCGTAAGCGGTCGAGAACGGCGCTTCGACGTCGCCGTCGTCGGCCCGCCAGTCGAGCTCGGCATGTCGTATGGCCTGGCGATGAGAAGTGACCGGCTTGCCGTTCATGGTTTCCACGTCTGGGGATCATCGAACGACCCCTCGGGCAGGGGTCGATGGCGCGTTGTATGAAAATTGAACACTTTTCGCCAGGCGGCGGCTTATCGGGAGCGGAGAAAGACGTCCGCGGGATCTTAACAGCGTTATCCACAGCAGGTGTGCAAAACCGCCACGCCAGCGGTTGTGGATAACCGGTCCGCCGCAGGAGGCCGGGTTACGGAAAGACCCGTTTGAACGGCTTGACCCGGACCTGGGCGTAGACACCGGCAGCGACGTACGGGTCGGTGTCCGCCCAGCGCTGTGCGGCCTCGAGCGAATCGAACTCGGCCACGATCAGGCTACCGCTGAAGCCGGCACTACCCGGATCGTCGCTGTCGACGGCGGGGTGGGGGCCGGCAAGCACGAGTCGGCCTTCCTCTTTCAGCGCTTCCAGACGTTTCAGGTGCTCGGGGCGAGCCGCGAGCCGCTTGTCCAGACTGTCGTCGACATCTTCACTGATAATGGCGTAAAGCATCAGGAGCCTTCCTTCGATTGTGATTGCGAGAGATGACGGGCCAGAAACAGGGCCTGGCCGACCACGAACAGCAGGGTCAGTCCCAGCATGCCGAACAGCTTGAAGTCGACCCAGGTCGCCTCATCGTAATAGCTGAAGACATAGACGTTGAGTGCGGCCATGGCGAAGAAGAACAGCACCCACGCCAGGTTGAGGCGCCGCCAGACGGCCGCCGGCAGCGATACCGCCTTGCCCATCATCCGTTGGACCAGCGTCTGACCCCCGAACAGCGGCGAGAGAAGAAAGGCGACGCCGAACAGCGCATTGATCACGGTGGGCTTCCACTGAATGAAGGCCGGATTGTGAAAGACGACGGTCGCTGTGGCCGAGACGATCACGATGACCGAGGTGATCAGCAGCATCTTCTCGATGCGGCGCTGGCGCCACCAGACGATGCCCAGTTGCGCGACGGTAGCGGGAATGAGCACCATCGTCGCCATGATGATATCGCCGCTGACATGATAGACGGCGAAGAAGATGGCGATGGGCAGAAAATCGAACAGCAGTTTCATACGGGCTGGGCCTCCGGCGGGTGGTGGTGGCGTGGACGATTGACCCCGTTCGCCGCGGCCCTCACCATAGTCGACCTATTCTGACAAAGACGCTGGCTGGCGTCATGCCCATGAGCGCTTTTCCCACCGATGATCCCGAGGCCAGCTCGTCCGTGCTGTCCGATACGCTGGAGAGTATCCAAGGAATCGACCTGCATCTGCATTCCACGGCTTCCGATGGCAAGCTCTCGCCCGCCTCGCTGGTGGACCTGTGTCATGCGCGTGGCTTGACCCATGTCGCCCTGACCGACCACGACACCGTCGACGGCGTCGAGGAAGCGGATGCCCGATGCCGGCTTCACGGTCTCTCCCTGCTGGCGGCGGCCGAACTCTCCTGCCAATGGCGCGGTATCGCCCTGCATATCGTGGCGCTTCTGCCCGAGGGGGTCTCCCCGGTACTGGGGGAGGGATTGAAGACGCTGGGACTCGCCCGCGACAGGCGAGCTCGCGAGATCGCTTATCGCCTGGAGAAGGTCGGCCTCGCCGATGGTCTCGCCAAGGCACGCCAGGAAGCGGGAAGTGAGCGCCCACTGGGGCGGCCGGATTTCGCGGCGGCGCTGGTTGCCGCCGGCGTGGTCCCTGATGTCAAGACGGCGTTCAAGCGTTACCTGGGCGCCGGCAAGCGGGGGGACGTCAAGATGCACTGGCCCGAACTGGCCACGGTCGTCGGGTGGATTCGCGATGCCGGCGGGGTCGCCGTCGTCGCGCATCCGCTGCGCTACGGCATGACCCGGCGCAAGCGCGACCTGATGTTCTCGGCCTTCATCGATGCCGGTGGCGAAGCGGCGGAACTGGTCAGCGGCTATCAGAATCCGGACACGACCCACGACCTGGCACGCCAGCTCGATTTCCACGGGCTCTACGGATCTGTCGGCAGTGACTTCCATTATCCGGGAGGCCCCCTGGCGCCGGGGACGATCAGCCCCCCGCCGCGCTCCCATGTCAGGCCGGTCTGGTGTCACCCGGCGTTGCGACGCTTTGCCGGCGGCGAGTAGCGCCGCGTCTGTTACCCTGTGAAGCAGTAACGGCCCCGAAGACAGCGGCACTCCCGCTAACGGCCGCAGCATTCGGGTTCGGCAGATTTCGACAGCGGTTCCAGGAGAGCGTGAGATGACCCAATTCTTCCAGATTCATTCGCAGAACCCGCAGAAGCGCCTGATCGACCAGGCCATCGAGATCCTTCGCCAGGGCGGCGTGATCGCCTATCCCACCGATTCGGGCTATGCCCTGGGTTGCCGGTTGGGCGAGAAGAAAGCGATCGAGAAGATCAAGTGGCTACGCCAGCTCGACGACCGTCACAACTTCACCCTGGTCTGCTCCGATCTCTCGGAGATCGGCACTTATGCCAAGGTCGACAACAGCGTCTTCCGGCTGCTCAAGTCGCATACCCCCGGCGCCTACACCTTCATCCTCAGCGCCACCAGCGAAGTGCCGAGATTGCTGCTGCACCCCAAGCGCCGGTCGATCGGCGTGCGCGTGCCGGATCACAAGATCACCCATGCGCTGCTCGACGCCCTGGGCGAGCCGCTGATGAGTGTGACCTTGATCCCGGTGGGAGAGACATGGCCGATGACCGATCCGGAAGAGATTCGCGAGCGGCTCGGCGCCCACCTGGACCTGATCATCGACGGCGGCGCCTGCCAGCTGGAGCCGACCACGGTGGTCGATCTGCGCGAGATTCCCCCCGTGGTCGTACGGGAAGGGCGTGGAGATCCTGCCCCCTTCCGCTGAGCGAAGCCACCGGCGGGCTGGCCGCCATCAAGTGCGGGACGTGCGGCGTCCCGCCTCCCGCGCTAGCGCGTCTTCAGGGGCGCCGCCCAGGCCTCGAGATCGGCGTCGCTCCAGCTGCCGTAGCTGGCGTTGGGGAACATGATCCAGTCATCGCCGAAACGGGCATCGTCCTCGGCTACCAGCCGGTGCTGATCCTTCAGGTCGGCGTGATGGAAATCGCTGGAGAAGTCGGCCAGCGAATCGCCCAGTTGCAGGACCAGATCGTGATCGCGCTCGATGGCGGCGCGCCGCTCTCCCTTCGAGGGGCCCAGCAACCGTACCTGGGCGTCACTGACCTGAGGTAGGTGCAGCGAGCGTAGTGTCGCGAGCGTCGACGCCTTGTTCTCCTCGTAGCGGTCGGAGACATAGAAAATCGTCACGCCCTGGGAATCGGCGTAATTCAGGAACTTGCGCGCACCGGGGATCAACCGTGGGTGGCCCTCGCGCTCCCATACCTTCCAGGTATCCCAGCCGGTAAAGTCGTGACAGGCCTGCATGTCGCGAACCAGGAGCGCCGAGTTGTCGATGACGGTCTCGTCCAGGTCGGTCATGATCGCCAGGTTGTCCGCTTCGGGGTGAGCGGCGATCTTCTGCTGCAGTCTCGCCGTGGCCAGGGCGTAGCTCTGTCGCTGCAGGGCGTCGACCTCGGCCGACTGCTGCTGGTAGCGAAGGGCCATCGCATAGGCCTCTGGGGCACAGGCATCATCGGCGGCAGCGGCCTGGGAGGTCGAGGCGATACCCAGCATCAAGCCGGTCGTCACCACCCACGAGAGTCGGCGCCGGGTGCCGTTCGTGTCGATCGTGTTGTTGGTCTCGTTCATTGAAACGTCCTTCTGAGCTGGTGGCACGGTGGCCGGGAAGCATGGCAGGGCAGGCCGAAACGTGGCGGCGTATCCCCTTGAGGCATCATGGATCGGCTGGCAGCAGGTGGCGACTTCGCTGAAATGCGTACTTCGCCGCTGGCCCTGCGCTGCCTAGCCTAGCTCGGCGTGATGTCTCACAAATACCCTCCCATGATATCGGCGCATGGCGCCGCCCGGGAGGGAGCCGGGAGCGCTCTCAAACCGGCAGCGCCTCCTGCGCCTCTTGGTGCCGTTTCACGAGGAGGCGAGGCCGATCATCGGCCAGACCCATGCTATCCGGCTCGGTGCTCGCCGGCTTCTCGGCATCGAGTTCCGCCACTGGCGCCTCCAGCTTGAACCGATTGCAGTGCTCCTGCTGGCGCTGAGCTCGGGCGTCCAGTTCCTGGGTGGCCCTGAGCGTGCGTTCCGCCAGCGCGACGTTGCGCTGGGTGGCGATGTCGATGGCGTTGATCGCCTGATCGATCTGATGAATGCCGTCGCGCTGCTGACGGCATGACAGCGCGATACCCTCCAGCAACTGGCCGAGCTGCTGGCTGGACTGCACGGCGGTGGCCATCGTCTCCTTGGCCTGGGTCAATACCTGGGCGCCTTTCTTGACCTGGAGGTGCGTCCCCTCGATCTGGGCCCGGATGGTCCTGGCGGCTTCGGCGGAGCGCGCCGACAGGCTGCGAACCTCTTCGGCCACCACGGCGAACCCGCGACCCTGCGCCCCGGCCCGGGCCGCCTCGACCGATGCATTGAGCGCCAGCAGGTTGGTCTGGAAGGTCAGCGAGTCGATCATTCCGATCACTTCCAGTGATGCCTCGGAGCGGGCCCGGGCCGCCTCGATCTCGGTGACGGCCGTCGAGACCTGGTCGCCGCTGGTATCGATCCGGCGTCGGTTCTCCTCCGACAGCGCCTGGCCCTGGTCGGCATGGTCTGCCGTGTGCGAGACGGTAGCGGTGATCTCCTCCATGCTGGCGGTCGTCTGCTGGAGCGCCTGGGCTTGTTGCCGGCTCTGGTCGTTCAGCGTGTGGCTGGCTTCGGTCAACTCCTGGGCATCACCTCGCACCGCCCGGCTCTCCCGCTGCAGTTGCGAGACCAGCTCCAGCAGCGCGACCTGCATCGCATCCACGCCGGACTTGAGCAGCCGCATCTCCCTCACGCCTCGGGTCGACAGGCGCCGGCTGAGGTCGCCCTGGGCGATGTCGGCGCAGTGTCGCCTCACGTCGCCCAGCGGGCGCAGCAGATGGCGCTGGAACATGAAGAAGGCGAACAGGATCAACGCCAGCGTGACCACGGCCGCCGCAGTCAGCCCCACCTGCAGGAGATGCACGTCGCGCTTCATGGCGGCCGCTCCCGCCACCGCATTGGCTTTGGCGGTGGCGGACAGGCTGGCAAGGCTGGCATCCACCGCGGCGGTCAGGTCGTTGGCCTGCTTCACGCTGGCTTGGTAGGCCGAGACATTCCACGCCTTCAGCGTATCGAAGCCGGGCTGGATGCCGTCGTCGATCAGCGCCTGGAAGCGATCGGCGAGATTGCTGCCCGGCGAGTCGGGGGCTGCCGGGGGCATCTCCGCGAGGCGCTGCTTCGCGCTCGCGAGGGTGGCCTGGGCCTGGGCCCAGGTCTGCTTGGCGGGCTTGACGCGCAGGCGGTTGTAATCGGTCTGATAGCTGTCCAGCAGGACTCGGGTCTGCAGCAGCTCGGCATAGAGTTCGCGCGCCATCCCGAGCTGCACCACATTGAGGGTGTAGACCGAATCGAAGGCGTTTCGCGCCTGTTTCATGGCGAGATAGCTGCCGCCGCCGATGACCGACATCAGCAGCGCGAACAGCAGCAGCATGGCCACGAGGCCGCTGCGGAGCGTAGGACGAAGCGATTGCATGACAACTCCCGATGATGACGAACAGCCTGACGCGGCATCGTGGGAGTCTGTCGGGTTTGCGTCACAGTTTGATGACAAAAGTTAACGTCATGGTCACCAAGGCCTCAATCGCCTTTCGCGTCCGCCTCGGGAGATTCCGGCGCCGTGTCGGCAGTTTCGGCGGAGGGCGCATGGGGATCCTCGGTCTCTTCGTCGAGCCAGGTGCCGCAGAAACGGCAGTACTTGGACCCGCGTTCGTGTCCCTCGTGACCGCAGCCCGGGCAGGCTTCCTCGGAGTAGCGCTCGCGCTGGATCGATCGAATCACCTCGGCGGAGAAGACTCCGGTGGGGACGGCGATGATCGAATAGCCGAGAATCATCATGACGGCAGAGATGAACTGCCCCAGTGGCGTCACCGGCGCGATATCACCGTATCCGACGGTGGTCAGCGTGACGATCGCCCAGTACATGGCCCTCGGCATGCTGGTGAAACCGGCCTCCGGCGGCTCGATCATGTAGATCAACGCGCCGAAGATGGTGATGATCAGCAATATGGTCGTCAGGAACAGCAGGATCTTGCGCTGGCTGCGCTGCAGCGCCTCCACCAGCATGCGACCCTCGCCGACGAACTCCATCAGTCGCAGGACCCGGAACACGCGCAGCACCCGCAGCACCCTGACCACCAGCAGCGATTGCGCGCCGGGTATGAACAGGGCGAGCCAGGTCGGGAGTATGGCGAGCAGGTCCAGCACCCCGTAGAAGCTGCGCAGGTAGCGCAGTGGGCGGTCGAGGCAGTAGAGCCTGAGCACCAGCTCCAGCGTGAAGATCAGGGTGAATCCCCACTCGATGAAATAGAAGATTCTCCCGTAGCGTGCATGCAGACCCGGCACGCTATCGAGAAAGACGGTTCCCACGCTCACCAGGATCAGCGTGATCAGAACGATGTCGAAAGCCTTCGCTTGCGGTGTGTCCGATTCGAAGATGATTTGAAACAGCCGCTTGCGTAGCAGTGAATCGCCCGATTGCATCAAGTCAGTTCCTGTCCCTGGTGATAGGTGGCGCGTCGAGTGCGCTCGATAATGGATGTAGACGGCGCTCAACTTCGTGATTCGGCCGCCGATAATGCTAATGATACTTCGAGAACGCCGGCGGCCATCGCCTGCATCCTGCGGAAAGCGACCAAGTCGCCTGACGCCGCTGACCGATGTCGGAGCGGTAACAGACTCCAGAGTGGTCTTGCCATGATCGGATTGATTCAGCGCGTCCTCATCGACCATATCGAAACCCGCTACGGCCCCTCGGTCGTCGACTCCATCGCCGCCCAGGCCGGCCTGGTCTCGTTGGGGCGGCGGATCGACGTCGATTACGACGATGCCGATACGCTGGCTTTCTTCGCGGCCGCTGGCGATTACCTGCAACTCGACCATGAGGCGTTGATGGCGCTGTATGCGGACCTGTTCGTCAAGTGGACACGTCGACACTATCCCATGTTCTTCTCGATGGCAGAGTCGGCGCAAGCCTTCCTGACCCGTCAGCCTGCCATCCATGCCTCGCTCGGTGCCGGCATTCGCGATCCCGAACTCCGGGGCCGGGTCAGCGACAAGTTTCGTATCGTCGAGCAGGCACCGTCGCGTCTGGTGGTGGAGTATCGCTCGGGCAACGGGCTCTGCTCGCTCTATCACGCGCTGTTTGCGCGAATTCTCGAGGAGTATGCGCAAACCGGCACCATCGTGGAGACCCGGTGTCGACATCGGGGCGATGACGGTTGCCGTTTCGAGATGACCTTCGGGGAGGCGCCGGTGCCATGAGTGAAGCATCCTTGACCGGCGCCGAAGCGCGCGAGCGGGATCTGATCGCGGAGATCGACTCCCTCAGCAACCAGCTGTGTCAGGCGGTCGATGGCCAGTTCGAGTTTCACGTCCACACCGACAGCGATGAGATCGCGCTGCAGAAGATGGCGCAACTCAACAATTTCGTGCTCGATTCGGTGCGTCGCACGATCCGCGACCTCAAGGCGTCCCGCGATGAGCTGGAAAGCCGGGTGCAGGAGCGAACCCAGCGCCTGAACCTGGTGCTGACGGCGACCAACGACGGGGTCTGGGAGTGGGATATCGATAGCGGCCAGCTCATGCTCTCTCAACGGTGGTCGAGCATGCTGGGGTTGCCGCACGACGAAGGACGGCGTGGACTCGACGACTGGCTGGGGCTCATCCACGAAGACGACCGCGCCGACGTGCAGCGGTCGCTCTATCAGCATCTCGACGGCCTGACCGCCTCGGTGACCGTCGAATATCGCATCCGCGACGCGCGCGGCGCCTGGCGGATGGTGTTGTGCCGAGGCCTGTGCCAGCGCAACGAGCGCGGGGTGGCCATCCGCATGGCCGGCACCCAGACCGATACCACGGAGCAGCGGCTCGGCGATCCGATGACGCTGCTGCCCAACGGTGCCTATCTCGAACTGCTCCTGCAGGAGTCTCTGTTGCGCTCTCCGCTGCCACCGCTGGCGCTGGTCAAATTCCAGCTGCTCAACGTGGCGTCGTTGTTCGACGGTATCGCCGTCGACGATGCCATCGGTGCCCTGCGCAGGCTGGTCCAGCGAATGCGCCAGCAGTTGCCACCGAGAGTGGCATTGATCGCGCTACCGGAGCATACCTTCGCCATGGTGTTCGAGACCGACGAGGTTGCGCGACTGGACGAAGCCCTCGAACCGCTCGAGGCGTTGCTTGCGCAGCCGGTGGAGATCGACGGGCAGCAGGTCTGGCTGTCGCATGTCAGCGGGGTGGCCGTGCTCGATCCAGCCGAACCGGTTAGCGTGGACGAGTGGCGTCATCAGTCCCGCCTGGCGCTGGCCAACGCGCGCCTTTCCGACGTCGGTTCGCGACGCTACTACAGCGAGTCGCTACGCCAGTGGGAGCGCCAGAGCAGCCGTGCGGAACAGTTGATCCGCGGGGCATTGGCGACGAACGGCGTGCGCTGCTTCGTGCAGCCGATCGTCGATTCATCGACGGGGGAGGTCCGCGGCTTCGAGGCCTTGATGCGGCTGCACGATCCGACGGAGGGCATCGTGGCGCCGGTGAGTTTCATCGAGGTCGCGGAGCGCTCCGGGCTGATCGCGCCGCTATGGGAGATGCTGATGGAGCAGGCACTGCCGCTGCTGCGGGACGACATCGTGCGCGAGCGTTTCGGCGGTGATTTCCTGCTGAGCGTGAACCTGTCCACCCGTCAGTTGATGGATCCGGGGTTGCTCGATGACATGATCGCGGCATCGAGGCGCCACGGGGTGCCCCTTACCCGGCTGCAGATCGAGGTGACCGAAACCTCGGTGCTCAGCGACCCCATCAAGGCGTTCCGCAGCCTGGATCGGATTCGGGAGGCCGGCATCCGCGTCGCCCTCGACGATTTCGGCAGCGGCTACTCTTCGCTGGCCCAGCTGACCTCGATGCCCATGGATACGGTCAAGATCGATCGGGAACTGGTGATGAACGTCGCCTCGTTGCCCCGTAAGCGCCACGTGCTGTCGGCGGTGGTCGCTCTCTGCCAGCGTCTCGACTACGGCATCGTCGTCGAGGGTGTCGAGGAGCGGGAGACCCTGGAGATCCTGCACGACTGGGGCGCTACCGACATCCAGGGCTACATCTATTCCCGGCCGCTGCCGCTGGACCGCCTGGTGCAGGACTTTCGGCCGCCCAAACCTTACCTGGCCGGCCTGTCTCCCGTGTCGCGGGCTCGCGGGACATCGCTCCCCGCGCCCTGAGCGACGCTTCTGGATCGGGCCCGGCTCCAGCAGGCCCGGCGCCAGCTTCAGGTCTTCCGGCAGCTACTGGTCCGACGCTTGTGCGGCCAGTTGTCGAAGGGCCAGCCAGTCCCGGCTTCGCCAGGGAACGTTTCCGTCACGCAGATCCGCCAGGATTCGCTCGCCGGCCTGCCGGCACGAGGCGTCGTCGTCGATGGCCCAGCGCTCGATCAGTCGCTCGCACTGGGCTTCGGCATTGGTGAGCCAGGCGCGGTCCTGGCTGTCCTGCCAGCTATCGATGGCGTCGATCAGCGAATCCACCGAGGGGGGGTCCGGGTTTGTCGGCTCCGGCCAGCGACTGGCAAGACAGGAGGCTCTGCTGGCCTTGCTGTGATTGGCCGGGCGTGCCGGCAGGGGCGCTGCGGAGGCATCGGCTGGCGCGCACAAGGCGTTGGCCAGCGTCCACAGGCATGCGGGATCCCCACGCTTGAGCTCGAGTTCGAGCTCGCGGATCGGCAGGGTGGCGGCACCGACATCAATGGTGCCCTGGTCGAGGGCGATCTCGATCTCACCCTCGTCATCCCGGTAGTGCCAGAGTCGGCGCTCGAAGTCGGTCGTGAAGACCGGGCGAAGCGTCTCCAGCGCCAGCCCGGAAAGGGCGGGGTGCTCCAGTGCGCGAAGTCCCTGCACGTCGAGGCCGGCGGCATTGCACTCGACCCCATCCAGCGACCACTCCCATTCGCCGCGACTCGACAGGCCGCCATGACTCTCTGCGGCGCTCTTGAGCGTCTGCAGGCGCCGCTCGCCCTGGCGCCTGACGCGAAGGGCGACGCGTCGCGACCGCAGGGCCGATTCGGCGGTGTCGTAGTACTGGTTGCCCAGCGAGACCGTGCGGGAGGTCAACGTGCGGAGCAGCGGATGCTCGATCAGCAGGGCGGGGCCCTCGGATGATAGCGCCAGTTTGAGTTCGATCTCTTCGCTCATGCAGCTTCCTGATGGTGGCCGGTCATGGGTTGCCGGTCTGAAGTCTCCCGACCGGGAGCGGTGGTGGGATCGCTCGCTCCGAGGCCGGGCCGAGGCGGAACATGAATTTTTCATGACGCATCCGGACGCAATCATTATACTGGCGCCGCCACTTCCAACGCATCCAGGCCACGTTATGGTGAGTACCAATCCGTTCTCGGCGCTGTTTGGACGATCGCCGTTCCAACCGCTCCTGGCTCACATCGTCAAGACCAGCGAATGCGCCGGCCAGTTGCTGCCTTTCTTCGATGCCGCACTGGGGGGCGACTGGGAAGAAGCTCGCAAGTATCGCGAGGCGATCACCCGGCTCGAACACGAAGCGGACGAGCTCAAGACGCAACTGCGCCTCAATCTGCCCAACACCATGTTTCTGCCGGTATCGCGTTCCGATCTGCTGGAGCTGATCAGCGTTCAGGACAAGATCGCCAACAAGGCCCGAGATATCACCGGCATCATGCTCGGTCGCAACATGAGCATTCCCGAGCCGCTGGCGGAGCCGATGCGCGACTACCTGCGGACCGCCGTGGATACCGTCGACCAGGCGCGCAAGGCACTGGAAGAACTCGAGGACCTGCTCGAGTCTGGCTTCGGTCGCAATGTCTCCGACGTGATGCACGAACTGATCAGGGAGCTGCACGATCTCGAGCACCAGGCCGACGACCAACAGGTCGCGATCCGCCGCCAGCTGTTCCAGCTCGAGGCGGAGCTGCCACCGGTCGATGTGATCTTCCTCTATAAAATCATCGAATGGATCGGTGAGTTATCCGACCGCGCCGAGCGCGTGGGTAGCCGCCTGCAGATACTGACGGCCCGCTGAACGCGGGTCTTCGTCATTCTACGCCTTCGTCACGCCACTCAAGCGAACAAAGCCTATGTCCATCATTGCGCAATACGGTGATGTCTTCATCATTCTCGCCTGTGTCTTTGGTTTCTTCATGGCATGGGGGGTTGGTGCCAATGATGTCGCCAATGCCATGGGAACCTCGGTCGGCTCCAAGGCGATCACCATCAAGCAGGCGATCATCATCGCGGTGATCTTCGAATTCCTCGGCGCCTGGCTGGCCGGGGGGCAGGTCACCGAGACGATCCGCAAGGGCATCATCGACCCCGGCCTGCTGGAGAGTGATCCCCAGATGCTGATCTACGGCATGCTGGCGTCGCTGCTGGCGGCCGGATCGTGGTTGATGATCGCATCAATGAAGGGCTGGCCGGTCTCCACCACCCACTCCATCGTCGGCGCCATCGTCGGGTTCGCGGTGGCCGGGCTCGGGGTCCAGTCGGTCAACTGGGGGTCGGTGGGAACGATCGCGCTCAGCTGGATCACCTCGCCGCTGATCGCGGGGGTGTTCGCCTTCATGCTGTTCCGTTCCGTGCAGGTGCTGATCTTCGACAACCCCGATCCGTTCGCGGCAGCCAAGCGCTACGTGCCGGGGTATATCTTCCTGGTCGGTTTCATCGTCTCGATGGTGACCCTGGTCAAGGGGCTCTCCCACGTCGGCCTGCACCTGACCTTCGGCGAGAGCCTGCTGCTGGCGGTGGCGTTCGGCGTCGTCATCATGATGTTCGGCCTGCTGCTGGAAAACCGCATCAATCGCGGCGATCGGCGGGCTCGCAGCAACTACGACTTCTCCAGCGTGGAGCGCATCTTCGGCGTGTTGATGATGTTCACCGCCTGCGCCATGGCCTTCGCGCACGGTTCGAACGACGTCGCCAATGCGGTCGGCCCGCTGGCGGCGGTCATCAGCGTGGTCGAGAACAGCGGCAGCGTGACCGGCTCGGCCACCATGCCGTGGTGGGTCCTGGTGCTCGGCGGCGGCGGGATCGTGGTCGGACTCGTGACCTATGGCCACAAGGTCATCGCCACCGTCGGCACCGGGATCACCGAGCTGACCCCGAGTCGCGGTTTCGCGGCGACGCTCTCCGCCGCTTCCACCGTCGTGCTGGCCTCCGGGACCGGCTTGCCGATCTCGACCACGCACACGCTGGTCGGCGCGGTACTCGGGGTGGGGCTGGCGCGCGGCATGGCGGCACTCAATCTGCGCGTGCTCGGCTCGATCGTGCTCTCCTGGCTGATCACCCTGCCGGCTGGCGCGCTACTCTCCATCGCCTTCTTCTTCATGTTCAAGGGCATGTTCGGCTGACAGCTCACGCTGCGCCGCAACGCCCCGTAAGCGACGGGCCGGTCTACCGGCCCGGAGACGCTCTGGTATAGTTGGCGCAGACTCGTCAGAGCCCTGTCTCACTGCCGGAGCGTCAACCCCTTGGACTCGCGTTTTCCCTTCGTCGACTGGTTTCGCCACTCATCGCCCTACGTCAACGCCCACCGTGGCAAGACCTTCGTCATTCTGGTGGAGGGCGAGGCGATGGCGTCGTCGTGGCGGGGGCAGTTGCTGCAGGATCTGGCACTGGTGCACACCCTGGGCGTGAGGGTGGTGCTCGTCTACGGCATTCGGCCCCAGGTCGCCGCCGCTCTCGAGCGTGCCGAGATCGAGCCGGTTCACGTCGACGGACGCTGGGTGGCCGATCGCGAGATCATGGATCATGTCGAGCGGATCGCGGCGGTCCACCGACTCGAGCTGGAGGCCCAGCTCTCCCTGGGTCTGCCCAACACACCGTTGCACGGCGTGGAGCTGACGGCGGTTTCCGGCAACCTGGTCTCGGCCAAGCCGCTGGGCGTGCGCGGCGGCGTGGATTTCGACCACAGCGGGGAAGTGCGTCGGGTCCGCAGCGAGGCCATCGAGAGCCTGCTCGCCGGCGGCAACCTGGTGATCCTGCCTCCCCTGGGCTACTCCCGTACGGGAGAGGTCTTCGACCTCGATGCCTCGGAGATCGCCCAGCACGTGGCGGTCTCGCTCAAGGCCGACAAGCTGATCCTGCTCGGCGAGTCGGCCGGACTGCACGACGACGACGGCCAGTTGCAGCGCCAGTTGACCCCCGACGAGGCCGATATCCTGCGCGAACGGGCCAGCCCCGGCAGCGAACTCTCCCGCCACCTCAGTGCCGCCTGCGGCGCGGCCCGCCACGGCGTTGGCCGTACCCACCTGCTCTCGTGGCGCGATCATGACGCCCTGCTCGGCGAGCTGTTCACCCGCGATGGCGTCGGCACCATGATCACCCAGAATCGCTACGAGCTGCTGCGCCAGGCCGTGCTGGATGACGTCGGTGGCCTGCTGGCCCTGCTCAAGCCGCTCGAGGCGAGTGGCATGCTGGTGGCTCGGACCCGCGAGCGGCTCGAACACGAGATCGAGGATTACGTGGTGATCGACCGCGACGGCATGGCGATCGGCTGTGCGGCGCTGCATGGCTACGCTGAAGCGAAGATGGGGGAACTCGCCTGTCTGGCCGTGCATACCGATTATCGCCGGGGAACCCGAGGGGAAACGTTGCTGACCGAGATAGAGCGCCGCGCGCGTCGCCGAGGGTTCACCCAGTTGTTCGCCCTGACCACCCATACCACCCACTGGTTCGTGGAGCGCGGCTTCTCGCTCGCCACGCCGGAAGCGCTGCCGGACCTCAAGCGCGGGACCTACGATCAGGCCCGACGCTCCAAGGTGCTGCTCAAGTCGCTGTAAAGCGACACCTGAACCGGCCGGTTTGCCATCATGGTGTCTCCAATCGGAGACGCGTCAAGTCTTTGATTTTTTTGGAATATGAGAAATAGGGTCGAAAAGCGTCGGTCAAAGCCGACGTTTTCGACCCTTTTTTTCGGCCCTCCGCGGCAATCGGCAACTGGCGGCCCGGAAGATGGAAAGTGTTATTTTTCAAGTTATTGATATTGTTTGATTTTTAAAATATTGGCACGTCTATCGCAATAACTAGGTCGAGAGCGACGAGACGATGTCTTCGGACTCGGCTCGCCGAATCCTGTCAGGTGCCTCGACTACCCTGTGCAGGGCCTTCAGGATTCGTCAGCGTCCGCTCCACGCGATGTGTGACTTAGGTTGCGATGAGACGGGTGCGGCCCATCGGGCAAGGAGATGCACCACTTGGGCAAGGATGCCCCGGCAAGGATGCCTTCCCCCTCGTGAGAGGGGACCCATTGCAGCCGGCTGCCGGATCATAATCCGGCGACCGGCTCGAAGACGAAGCAGGCGGTTCGCCGCCCCGGTATTCGGTAGCCCCTGAATGGCTCAGTCGAATACTGGCTTCGAGGCCTTCGGGCCACGGGAGCGATCTCGAATAGCTGATTCAGGCAGTGTTTCAAGGTCGTTCTCGACCCTTCAGTTCCCTGCGTACCTTGGGCCGGCTCTGCCGGCCCTCTTTTTTTGAGTGGATTTCCCGCCAACGATCGGCACCGGCACTGTCGACCGGCGGCTGAAGTGCGGATTCGCGCTCAACGGTTCGACCTGAATGGGCTTTCAACAAAGATGTTATCCTTGCGGAACGATCCATGACCCCAATGGGTATCCTGCACAGAGCGAATCTCATGACCACCGAGCTCTCCCGACGTTGGCGGCCTCGCTCGCTTCTGCAACTAGTACTGCTGGCCTTCGTCGTCGTCATGCTGCCGATAGCCGTGCTGATGTTCCAGGCCGGGCAGGCGTTGTCGCAGCTCTCGAGCCTGGCCGACCAGAGCGCTCGGCAGGCCGTCGAGGAGACTCGCCGCGCCCGCATGCTGAGCTCGCTGGCGCTGCAGATGGAGCGCAGCGCCCGCCAGTATGCGGTGATCGAAGAGGAGGGCCTGCGCGATATCTACAACCAGAAGGCCCGGCAGTTCGGTGAGCTGCTCCAACAGCACGAGCCGCTGATGCGCGACAATCCCGACTTCCAGTCGCTGGTCGAGCGCTTCCGGCAACTCCGCGTGCTCCCGCCGTCGTCGGTCGACGATGACATGGGCGAGTTCCTGCAGCGGTTCTCGGGATTTGCCGCGGAGTCAGACGCGGTGAGGGATGCCACCAACGACCTGATCGACGCGCGCATCGCCGATATCCGCGAACAGGCCGATGCGGTGAAGGCCCGGCTGTGGATGCAGACCGCGGCCCTGGTTTCCGCCAGCCTGATGCTGATGCTGTTCTTCACCTGGCTGATCACGCGCCCGATCCGTCAGCTCGAGCGCCGGATCTTCGGTCTCGGCAGTGGCGATCACAGCGACACGCCCACCCGCATCCAGGGGCCCGCCGAGCTGGTCCAGTTGGGCGAGCGGCTGACCTGGCTGTCGGGTCGGTTGTCCGAACTCGAAGCGCAGAAGCAGCAGTTCCTGCGCCATATGTCGCACGAGCTGAAAACGCCGCTGGCCAGCGTTCGCGAGGGCACGTCACTGTTGTCCGACGGCGTGGCCGGGGAGCTCAACGAGCGCCAGAGCGAGGTCGTGCGGCTGATCGACGAAAATGGCCTGGAGCTGCAGACCTTGATCGAGCAGCTCCTGGATTACAATCTGCTGCAGAACAGTCGCCGAATGAAGGTCACCCAGTTCGATGTCGCGACGGTCATCCAGGAGGTTCTCTCCAAGCACCGCCTGGCACTCGACAACAAGGGCATGCAGGTCAGGAGTCCGCATCATCCGCTGACCTGGCAGGCGGACCGGGAGCGCACGGCCCGGGTGCTGGACAACCTGATCTCCAACGCCATCGCCTATGGCAGCGACGGTGGCGAACTGGTGATTCGCGCCACCCATCAGCGCGACTGGCTGGCACTGGATGTCGCCAACAGCGGGGAGCCAATTGCCGAGTCGGATCGCGAGCACCTTTTCGAAGCGTTCTATCAGGGCAGTGCGCGTCGCAAGGGGCCGCTCAAGGGCTCCGGCATCGGACTCTCGGTCGCCGCGGACTGTGCCCGATTGCAGCACGGACAGCTGGCGCTGGTGGATGATACCGAGTTGCCCGTCTGCTTCCGGCTCACGCTGCCGTGGGCCAGCGCTTCGGTACGTGGCGCGCAACACGATAATGAGGCCGCGCCGGACGATACGTTTCCGGGCGGTGAGGCAAGGAAAGAGACATGGTCAGTCAGATAAGAACGACGCTCGCCCTGTTCGGCATGCTGGCGCTGGTGGGTTGCCAGTCATTGTCCAGCGAACCCAAGCAGTATGGCTGTGGCGACATCCCCACCTACGCCGACAATGTCTGCCTGGTCGATTCCTGGGTCGCGTTCGGGCTGGAAGCGCAGCGGGGCGATGACGAGTGGCGTGAAGAGGTGCTGGAGCGGGTCGGTCGCAGCCGCACGGACCAGAAGGCCGTACGAGCCGTGGTGCTCTCCTGGGATGGCCCCGCTCAATGGGCCCAGGCCTCGAATTTCTACAAGGCCTCGATCGGTTCGGCACCCGCCCGCTTGCAGCCCCTGCTGCAGCAATGGCTTAACGAACTCGAGGAGCGTCGGCAACTCTACGCCTCGCGAGGCACGAACGGGAGTCAGCGGGCGGGAGGCAATGATACGCGGGCACTGAAGCAGGAAAACGAGAAGCTGAAGCAACAGCTCAAGGAGATGTCGGACAAGCTCGAAGCGTTGACCGATATCGAGCGGACGATCAACGCCCGCGACTAACGATGCGCAAGCTGCGCGCGACAACACTCACGTAAAACCAAGCCATCCGCGCGATGCCAGGCCATATCTCGGCGCGCGCGACCGCGTCACAACGAACGTGACACAGCCTGATCGGCAGCGATAAGGTACAAGCGGTGGCAGGAGGTGCCAATCCCATGTCATTGAATACAGAAGCTCAGAAGCCCCGCCCGGTACGTACGCCGGCCATGCAGCCCGGCAAGAGCGATACCACGGCTCACATTCTGCTGGTCGACGACGATACCAGCCTGCTGAAGCTGCTCGGGATGCGTCTGGAAAGCCGCGGGTTCCGCGTGACCACCGCCGAGAGCGGTCGCGAAGCGCTGACGCATGTCGAAGAGACCTCGCCGGACCTGGTGCTATCCGATCTTCGCATGGACGAGATGGACGGCCTGGCCCTGTTCCATGAGTTGCAGCGTCGCATGCCGGGGATGCCGGTGATCATCCTCACCGCCCATGGCTCGATTCCGGATGCCGTCAGCGCCACGCGCCAGGGTGTGTTCAGTTTCCTGACCAAGCCGGTCGACCGCGACGAGCTGTTCGAGGCGATCGACGAGGCGCTCAAGCAGACGCCGACCACCCGCGGCGAAGGTGGCGAGGCGTGGCGATCCCAGATCATCACCCGCAGCCCGCAGATGGAGCGTATTCTCGAACAGGCCTACATGGTCGCCGCCTCCGACGTCAGCGTGCTGCTGACCGGACCCAGCGGCAGCGGCAAGGAGCTGCTGGCCAACGCGATGCACCAGGCCAGCCCCCGCGCCGATAAGCCGTTCGTGGCGATCAACTGCGGCGCGCTACCGGAGCAACTGCTGGAGAGCGAGCTGTTCGGTCACGCCCGGGGCGCCTTCACCGGCGCGGTCAGCCAGCACGAGGGGCTGTTCCTGGCCGCCGACGGCGGCACGCTGTTCCTCGACGAGATCGGCGACATGCCGTTGCCGCTGCAGGTCAAGCTGCTGCGCGTGCTTCAGGAGCGTCAGGTCCGTCCGCTGGGCAGCACCAAGTCGTTCCCGATCGACGTGCGAATCATCTCCGCCACTCACCGCGATCTCGACCGCGCCATGCACGAGGGCGATTTCCGCGAGGATCTCTACTACCGCCTCAACGTGGTCAATCTCAAGCTGCCCCCGCTGCGCGATCGCGCCGAGGACATCCCGCTGCTGGCCAAGCACATGGTGGCGCAGGTTTCCGCGCGACATAAGCCGTTCGTCAAGGGTTTCTCGCCCGAGGCGCTCAACCTGCTCGCCTCCAGCGGCTGGCCGGGCAACGTGCGCCAGCTCGTCAACGTGGTCGAGCAGTGCGTGGCGCTGACCAGCACGCCGATGATTCCGGAAGCGCTGGTCTCCCAGGCGCTGGCCGCCGAGGAGAACGCGCTGCCCTCGTTCAGCGAGGCGCGCGCCGGCTTCGAGCGTGGCTACCTGATCAAGGTGCTCAAGATCACCGAAGGCAACGTCACCCAGGCGGCACGCATCGCCGGACGTAACCGCACCGACTTCTACAAGCTGCTCGCGCGCCACGACCTCGACCCCGGCAGCTTCAAGCCGAGCGCGATGCCGGAGCAGGCTGGCTGATCTCCGCCGGCCGGCGCTCCGAACTCGCCAAGGCGAAGCAGCCGGCCAACTGACACGACCCCCTCGATGGGCGATCACCCGATTCGGCATGACCCTGCCGAATCGGGTTTTTCATTTCACCGCCCCACGCCGTGACTGGAAAGCCGCCTGCGCTCACCCATTCGGCGTCCACCAGCCAGTCTGGTCACACTACTCATCTGCCCCGCTTGAACTGGTACACCAGCCCGGTCCGTTTTGACTTGCGATATGCGCGCGTCCGTCATGCCGTGGCACTGTCCAGATCGTCAATCCTGACGATCTGTCGCCGGTTTTGCCTGACTATTGATCGTCGATTTTCCAGACGGCGCCGGCTCAGGTGAGGGTTGGTGCAGGTACCGGTATCTCCCCGCCATCCTCCCGCGCATCCGAAGCCAGTTCGCCGATCCGCTGGCGCAGCCATCGGTGCAGCGGGTGGGTGGTGGTGCGCTCGTGCCAGACCATGGCCATGTCGAAGCCGGGAACGGATAGCGGCGGAGCCAGCAGCCGGACCCGGCCGACGCGGTCCCCGGCGACCCGGGTGGGGACCAGCGCGATCATGTCGCTGCGCGCAACGATCTCCGGCACCACCAGGAATCCCGGCGCCGACAATGCCACGCGGCGGGACCGGCCGACGGCGGCCAGGGCATCGTCCACGGGGCCGTGAAAGCCGCCGCCCTCCGGCGAGACGATGACGTGATCCAGTCGGCAAAAGGTGTCGAGATCGAGCGGTTCCGACAAGGCAGGGTGGTCCGGGCGCATGATGGCGACGTACGCCTCGCGGTAGAGCGTGCGCATGCGCAGGTTGTCCGGTGCCGTCCCGGGGGTGGTCAAGGCCAGGTCGACTTCTCCACGCGCCATCTGCGCATCCAGATTCCCGGTATCTATCGTCCGCCAGGCGATCCTGAGCCCCGGCGCCTCCCGGCTAAGGGCCAGCGCCAACGGCATCAGGACCGAATACTGCACATAGTCGCTGGCAGCGATGGCGACCGTGGCCTGGGCCGTGGCCGGTTCGAACGGGCTGCCGGTGGCGACGACCTGGCGCACGCCCTCGATGGCGGCGTGCAGTGGCGCCTGGAGTTCGAGCGCGCGCTGGGTGGGGATCATGCCGCGCTGGGCGGGCAGCAGCAGCGGGTCGCCCAGCAGCTCGCGCAGCCGGGTCAGGCGAGTGGAGATCGCCGGCTGGCTGAGATGCAGCCGCTTGGCGGCGCGACTCACATTGCGCTCTACCAGCAAGGTGTCGAGGGTCACCAGCAGATTCAGATCCAGCCGTTCGATATCCATTAAATTGATACCAATCCATAAAATATTGGATTTCTACAATACCAGATGGCGCCTCAAGATCAGGGGCCGAACCCGAACATTTCCCCGATCGTTTCTACAACGAGGAACCGGACCATGAGCCATATTCTGATCGTCCACGCCCACCCCGAGCCCCAGTCGCTGACCAGCGCGCTGAAGGACCTGGCGGTGGAGTTCCTGCAGGCACAGGGGCACGAGGTCCAGGTCTCGGATCTCTACGCCATGGGGTGGAAGGCGATCGCCGATCGCGAGGATTTCACCGACACCGTCGATCCGGAGCGCCTGAGCTATATCGCCGAATCCCGCCACGCCTATGCCTCCGACACCCAGACGCTCGATATCGCCGCCGAGCAACAGAAGCTCTTGTGGGCCGATGCGGTGCTGTTCAGCTTCCCGCTGTGGTGGTTCGGCATGCCCGCGATTCTCAAGGGTTGGGTCGACCGGGTGTTCGCTTTCGGCTTTGCCTACGGGGTCGGTGAACACGGTGGGGAACGTTGGGGCGATCGTTACGGTGAAGGCGTGCTGGCCGGTCGTCGCGCAATGCTGATGGTGCCGATCGGCGGGCGCGCGCGCCACTACAGCGATCGCGGCGTCAATGGCAGCCTGGAGGAGATTCTGTGGCCGATCCAGCACGGCACGCTGTTCTATCCCGGGCTGGCGGTCATGCCGCCTTTTCCGGTCTATTCGAGCGACCGCCTGGACGATGCCGGCTGGCAGCAGGTAGCGACGGATCTCGAGCAGCGCCTGACGGGGTTGTTCAGCGACGCGCCGATCGCCTATCGGTGCCAGAACGGCGGGCACTACGATACCGATCAGCGGCTCAAACCTGGGCTGGGTCAAGGCGAGGGCGGGACGCGAATCCATCTGGTGCAGCCGGGGGATCCCGAAGAGCGGCTCGCTTAGCGGCCGCGAATGGCTCAGTGCTTCAGCCGCCGCTTCACCTCCAGCTTCAGGCGCCCCTCGCCGAGGCGGGCGGTGAGCGTCTGGCCCGGCTGGGTCTGGCTGGCGGCACGCACGACCTGGCCGTCGTCATTCTGCAGGATCGAGTAGCCCCGTCCCAGCACGGCCAGCGGGCTGACCGCGTTGAGCTCCCGTGCGACCCCTTCGAGCCGATGGCGTTCCCGTTGCAACTGACGCTGCTGAGCGCTCTCCAGTCGCTGGCGTAGCTGGTCCACACGCTCCCGCGATTGGCGCAAGGTACGGCTCGGGTCGTGGCGCGCGAAGCGCCGGGTGGCGGTCTCGAGCCGCTGACGATCCCGCTGCAGACGCTGCTGCATCGCCAGTTGCAGGCGACGATCCAGCCCCGCCAGATGCTGGCGCTGCTGGGCGAGGCGTTCACCGGGATGGCGCAGCCGGGCGCGTAGATGATCGAGGCGCTGGGATTCGGCATTGAAGCGCCCGCGCCACGCCTGAAGGAGCCTTCTCCGCTGCTGACTCAGCGTCGCCTCGAGATCGCGGCGATCCGGCACCAGCCGTTCGGCGGCGGCGGAGGGGGTCGGCGCCCGCACATCGGCAGCAAACTCGGCCAGGGTCGTGTCGACCTCGTGGCCGATAGCGGCCATCACCGGTAGCGCCGAGTGGTGGATCGCCCGGACCAAGTGTTCGTCGTTGAACGCCCACAGGTCTTCCAGGCTGCCGCCGCCGCGGGTGATCAGCACGGCGTCGAACGGCTCAGGGGCACCTGGTGCCCGCGCCGCGACCGGCGTCTCGGCGTCCCGCCGCGCCTGGCGGTTGACCAGCGCGAGCGCACGGATCAGCGCCGGCGGTGCCTCGCGCCCCTGCACCGGCGACGGGAGCACGCTGACGCGCACCATCGGCCAGCGCGCCTGCAGCACCGCCAGCACATCGCGAATGGCGGCGCCGGTGGGCGAGGTGATCAGGGCCAGATGGCGGGGTGGGTAGGGCAGCGGTCGCGCGTTGGCGAACATGCCCTCGGCGCTCAACTGGCGCTTGAGCCGTTCGTAAGCCGCCATCAGTTCGCCTTCGCCGCTGGGCTGCACGGCATCGACGATTAACTGGTAGTCGCCACGCGGCTCGAAGATCGACACGCGGCCGCGAACCTTGATCCGGTCGCCATCCTTCAGCGGCGTGCGCGACAAGCTCGCCCGGTTGCGGAAGAACGCGCACTTGAGCTGGGCCTTGGCGTCTTTCAGGCTGAAGTAGATATGCCCGGACGCGGGCCGCGCCAGACCCGAAATCTCGCCCTCGACCCAGCAGTCGCCGAAGCCGCGCTCCAGCATCTGGCGGGCCTGGCGGTTGAGATCGCTGACGGAGAGAGGGGGAGTACCGGTGGCGTCCATCGAAGCCTCGCAAGTCGAACAAAGGGGCAGTCTATCACTCCCGTCATCGTCGCTTGCCTCGGTGTTCGGGCGTCAGGCCAATGGCAGTCATCGAAAATCTGCTGCTACCGCTGATAATGGGTTGGTCTAGACGTTGTCCTAAGGAGTGTTCACCGCGAGGTTCTTTTTTGTCTCCAGAGATTGAACGGCTCGGTAGCCTGAGTCGTGGCGTACTTGCGAACCTTCATGGACCAGCGATCGGGAAAACCGGCCAGCACCTGATACGTGCTGCGGTAATCGAAACCGGCCTCGGCGGCACTATCCCGGTCGACGGCGTAGATCACCTCGTCGATCCCTGAGAACAGTGCGTTGAGGTAGCACATGGCGCAGGGTTCTCCCGAGGCCAGCAATGTGGAGCCGCGTAGGTTAGTGACACCCTTACTCCTACATGCATCACGGATGGCCTCGACCTCTGCATGAGCGGTAGGGTCATGGCGCTCAAAAACACGGTTGACCCCACGACCCAGCACATTTCCTTTGTCGTCGATAACATAGGCCGCGAACGGGATGCCGCCGCCACGGACATGCTCCGTGGAGTACGCGACAACATCTTCCATGAGGCGAATGATGTGGTCCGGGGGAGTAGTCGCCATGGGTTTCTCCAGTGGTGAGCTTGTCCGAGCGATAGGGTGAGCGAGAATAAGCCCCCCTTTTGCTAGATAGGCATTAAGCTTCAGGAAGCCACTAACTCTGATTTCTCCGGCTGTAACTTCTCGCTGCTGGCGAGTTTCAACCAGATAACCCCGGCGATGATCACGGCCAACCAGAATGCTTGGGGCAGCGTCAGGGATTGATCGAGCAGAACGCTGCCGAAGACGGCCGAGCCCACTGCGCCGATTCCCGCCCATACGGCGTAGCCAATGCCGACGTCGATCGTTTTCAGGGCCACGCTCAAGGCGTACAGAGTGAGTAGGAAGAACACGATCGCGGAAATAGACCAGCTCAGCACGGTGAAGGCTTGGCTTCCCGCGACGCTGAGGGCATAGACAATTTCGAACGCGCCGGCGAGAAGTAGCATGACCCAGGCGCGACTGGTACTGGTTTGATTGCTAGCAGTGTTGGACATGACATTTTCCTTCAATAGTCAGTAGTACTGTGGATGTCGTAATTACGGTTATGTCTCGCGCTTGGCCTCAGGCCGCCCCACTGAGCCGAAGCCCGATGACGCCGCCTATCACCATGGCAATGCCGGATAGCTTTCTCGGGTTGAGACGCTCTTGGAAGAACACGGCGCCAATCACGACGATTCCCACGCCAGCCACCGAGGTCCAGATGGAATAGCCCACGCCCACATCGAACTCGAGCAGGGCAAGGCTGAGGAAGAAAGTTGCAATGGCGCCGCTGACGAGGGTAGCGATGGTCCACCACAGACGGGTAAAGCCCTGAGCGTTGCCGGCCGAAAAGGCGACAGCAATTTCAAACAGCACAGCGATACCAAGATAAACCCAACTGATCATGATGAATGCTCCTGAAGCGAAGTGAGAGCCGCCCCTGTTTGCTGGGGCTAGTGTGGGTTAACTGCCACTTCCGTGGCATGGGCGGGAGTGGAGATCCGGTCGACAGCCCGGCGCAGTTCACCCGGAGAGGGAATGCCACGGAAGATCTGCTCGCCGACCACTATGGTGGGGACAGAGGTGATCGCCATGTCCTCGCGCGCGTGGCGAAGGGCTTCCCGATGCTGCTCACGATAAGTACCGTCAGCCAGCGCCTGGAGAACGGCCTTGCGCTCGAGACCTACCTCGGCGCCCAGGTCGGCCAGTGTTTCTGCGTGGCCGATATCCTTTTCTTCCTGGAAGAATGCTTGCAGGACACGCATCGAGAACGCGTGTCCAAGCCCTTGCTCATCGGCCATGGCGAAGACCTCGAACGCCTTGTCAGTGCGTGGCTGGGGCGACAGTGAGGGCAGTTTGATCGGCACGCCGAGACGCTCGGCCATCGGGTATACCGATTGTTTCCAGACCGTTGGAAGATAGGGGTCCTCTATACGAAGGGTCGGCACCGGCTCCGGCCGCAGTTCGTAGGGCCGCCAATGGATATCGACGTCCAGCCCCTCGATGACATCCTCAATGACGTGCTCTGCCAGCAGGCAGTAAGGGCAGACATAGTCGGTATAGATTGTGATGGGCATGCTCATCTCCCCTTGTTCCCGGTAATCGATTGAGATCTATGGTGCCAACAATCGAGAATTTGCTTGCACGTGCAAGCATCTGAAATCTACGGGACGCTCGTATTGCTGTCAATATGCTTGCACATGCAAATGTTTTTGAGGTGATTTTCTTCGAGATGAATTCGATTTTAACTCTTTGATAAAACTATATTTTATAGGATCCCTATATGACGCCAACCCATTGGTGATTGACGTTGGATTCATTCCGCCGGCAGTACGAAAGAACCATTGGCGCCTCAGAGCCATTAGCGTTAGTCCCACTCCTCAGGCGGTGGGACCAGTCCTGAATAGCTGGTCATGGGACGGTTCATTGAATATTGTATGTGTATACAACCATGTTGGTTCCAGGGTTGTCGCCAAATGAGGACCGCTATGACGTCACCGTCGGTAATGTGGCAGAGCTTGAAAGGGGTTTTCGAGTCCGTCGAGCATCAGGTTGCCAAGAGCCTTCAGCGCCAGCATGGCTTGGGTTTGACCGAATATCGCGCTTTACACTTGCTCGCCGCCGAACCTGATGCTGAGTTGAGAATGCAGGAGCTAGCGAAGAGGCTCGGGTTGAATCAGAGTTCCGTGACTCGGCTTGTCGAGCGCATGGAACGCAATGGGCATACGATTCGCGATGTCTGCCCAGACGATAAGCGTGGCGTTTATACCGTCATCACCAAGCGTGGACGGCAGATTCACGCCGAGGCGAGCCAAGACTACGATGGCTTCCTGGAGGCGGCGCTTGACGAGGCTTCTCAGACGAAGACAAGCTCAGAGATTGTCTCTTGTCTGCGGCAGATCCTGGCGTGCCATGGCTCCCCCGAACATGCCACCGAGCGGGAGGATGTCGTAGAGAAACCGTGACTTGGCGGGAGAAGTGCGCCATGAGCACACCTTAAACGAATCCGCCAGCCGGCGTGCATCGTCCATCTCCTATCACACAACCGCCGCTTGCCATTGAGAGGCACCGACCAAACGACTATAATGCGCGATTAACTTTTCGCGGCCCCGATTCGGTCCCACTGCATGCCTCATCGCGGTGCCGCAGGCTGTTACAGGCTCCCCACCACCTGCCAATTGGGTTTCCGACCATGCTACGTATAGCGCAAGAAGCTCTTACGTTCGATGACGTATTACTCGTACCCCGCTACTCGGATGTCCTGCCCAGAGACGTCGAACTCAAGTCCCGCCTGACCCGCAAGCTGACCCTCAACATCCCGCTGCTCTCGTCCGCCATGGATACCGTCACCGAAGCGCGCCTGGCCATCGCCATGGCGCAGGAAGGCGGCATCGGCATCATCCACAAGAGCATGTCGATCACCCAGCAGGCCGCCGAGGTCCGCAAGGTCAAGAAGCACGAGAGCGTTATCGTCAAGGACCCGGTCACCGTCGGTCCCAACGCCAAACTGCAGGACCTGCTGGAGATGGCCAAGGAGTACGGCTATTCCGGCTTCCCGGTGGTCGAGGGCGAGACCCTGGTCGGTATCGTCACCGGGCGTGACATGCGCTTCCAGCCGGACCACAGCGACAGCGTCGAAGCGATCATGACCCCGCGCGACAAGCTGGTCACCGTGCTCGAAGGCACCTCGCTGGACGTGATCAAGTCCAAGCTGCAGGAGAACCGCATCGAGAAGATCCTGGTCGTCGACAAGGACTTCCATCTGCGCGGCCTGGTCACCGTGCGTGACATCGAGAAAGCCCGCACCTACCCGATGGCCGCCAAGGACGCCGATGGCCGCCTGCTGGTCGGCGCTGCCGTCGGCACCGGCCCGGAAACCCCGGACCGCATCGCCGCGCTGGTCGAAGCCGGCGTCGACGTGCTGGTCGTCGATACCGCCCACGGCCACTCCAAGGGCGTCATCGACCGGGTGCGCTGGGTCAAGGAGCACTACCCGGAACTGCAGGTGATCGGCGGCAACATCGCCACCGGTGAAGCCGCCGTCGCTCTGGCCGAAGCCGGCGCCGACGCGGTCAAGGTCGGTATCGGCCCCGGTTCCATCTGCACCACCCGCGTCGTCACCGGCGTCGGCGTGCTGCAGATCACCGCCGTCGCCAACGTCGCCGAAGCGCTCAAGCCGTTCGACATCCCGCTGATCGCCGATGGCGGCGTGCGCTACTCCGGTGACATCGCCAAGGCGATCGTCGCCGGCGCCAGCACCGTGATGCTCGGCAGCATGCTCGCCGGCACCGAGGAAGCGCCGGGCGAGGTCGAGCTGTTCCAGGGCCGGACCTACAAGGCCTATCGCGGCATGGGCTCCATGGGCGCGATGTCCCAGACCCAGGGCTCTTCGGATCGCTACTTCCAGAGCAAGGACGAAGGCGTCGAGAAGCTGGTGCCGGAAGGTATCGAAGGCCGCGTGCCCTACAAGGGCCAGATGAGCGCCATCGTTCACCAGATGATGGGTGGCCTGCGCGCCTCCATGGGCTACACCGGCTGCCACAACATCGACGAGATGCGCACGCTGCCGGAGTTCGTCAAGATCACCGGTGCAGGCATTACCGAGTCGCATGTACACGATGTGCAGATCACCAAAGAAGCGCCGAATTATCGCGGCGCTTGATTGACCCGTTTGTCGGAAGAGGGAAGGGAGAAGTGGGAAGTGCATCTTTCCCCTTCGCTCTTTCCTCTTCATTCTTTTCCGGCCGTGCTTTTGTCTCGGCAATTGAAACCCTTACGGCGGTGGCCCCTTCATGACCGACATCCATTCGCACAAGATCCTGATCCTCGACTTCGGCTCCCAGTACACGCAGCTGATCGCCCGCCGCGTGCGCGAGATCGGCGTGTTCTCCGAGATCCGCGCCTTCGATATCACCGAAGAAGAGATCCGCGAATACAACCCCAACGGCATCATCCTCTCCGGTGGGCCGGAATCGGTCTCCGAGCTGGGCTCGCCGCGCGCGCCGGAATGCGTGTTCGAGATGGGCCTGCCGGTGTTCGGTATCTGCTACGGCATGCAGACCATGGCCGAACAGCTGGGCGGCGCCACCGAAGGCTCCAACAAGCGCGAATTCGGCTACGCCCAGATCAGCGTTTCCGCTGAAGACGACCTGCTCGGCGGGATCAAGGATCATGTCGGCCACGACGGCGGGGCGCTGCTGGACGTGTGGATGAGCCACGGCGACAAGGTTGCCCGTGCCCCGGCCGAGTTCACCGTCACCGCTTCCACGCCGAGCTGCCCCATCGCCGCCATGACCTGGCCGGAAAAGCGCTTCTACGGCGTCCAGTTCCACCCGGAAGTGACCCACACCCTGCAGGGCCAGCGCATCCTCGAGCGCTTCGTGCTGGATATCTGCAAGGCGGAAAAACTCTGGACCCCGGCGCAGATCATCGAAGACCTGACCGAGCGCGTCCGCGAACAGGTCGGCGACCGCCACGTGCTGCTCGGCCTCTCCGGCGGCGTGGACTCCTCCGTGGTTGCGGCGCTGCTGCACAAGGCGATCGGCGATCAGCTCACCTGCGTCTTCGTCGACAACGGGCTGCTACGCAAGAACGAAGGCGACCAGGTGATGGAAACCTTCGCCAGCCATATGGGCGTCAAGGTGATCCGCGTCGACGCCGAAGGTGAATTCCTCGGTAACCTGGGCGGCGAGAACGACCCCGAAGCCAAGCGCAAGATCATCGGCAATACCTTCATCGACGTGTTCGACCGCGAAGCGGCCAAGATCGACGGCGTCGACTTCCTCGCCCAGGGCACCATCTACCCGGACGTGATCGAGTCCGCCGCCAGCAAGACCGGCAAGGCCCACGTGATCAAGTCGCACCACAACGTCGGCGGCCTGCCCGAGACCATGAAGCTCAAGCTGGTCGAACCGCTGCGCGAACTGTTCAAGGACGAAGTGCGCAAGCTCGGCCTCGAACTCGGCCTGCCCTACGACATGGTCTACCGCCACCCCTTCCCGGGGCCGGGCCTGGGCGTGCGTATTCTCGGCGAGGTCAAAAAAGAGTACGCCGACATCCTGCGTGAAGCCGACGCCATCTTCATCGAAGAGCTGCACAACGCCGACTGGTACCACAAGACCAGCCAGGCCTTTGCCGTCTTCCTGCCGGTGAAGTCGGTCGGCGTAGTCGGCGACGGCCGCCGCTACGAGTGGGTCATCGCCCTGCGCGCCGTCGAAACCATCGACTTCATGACCGCCCGCTGGGCCCACCTGCCGTACGAGTTGCTCGAAAAGGTTTCTAACCGCATCATCAACGAGATCAGCGGCGTCTCCCGCGTGACCTACGATGTCAGTAGCAAGCCGCCCGCGACGATTGAGTGGGAGTGATGGCACGTTAGCTGGCACTTTCTAGTGATAGTTCAAAAGCCTATGTTTTCATGGGCTTTTTTTATATTGGTGCTATTTGCAAGTTTGGTGTTTTCAGTGTGTTCTCCGGGCTCTAGATACTGTCTTGTTATTTGAGTGATAAAGTTTGACGACTATGGTTTGCGTTTGGTGATGTGCGGCTCTACTATACAAACTAATAAGATGCAGAAAGAGATTGTCAAATAAAGCTAATGCAATGGTAAGTGGCACGCCAGGTTTTATTAGCTAGGTTTTTTGCGATTATCTAGAGTTCCACTATAGGTTGGTTTTGCGCCTTAAAGTTAGGCGTGATGGCGCTCGGTGCAGAATATTAGTTTTTGGGTGGTGTGAAATAGTTGTGCTACACATCGATAGGAGGTTCGTGGTAATGATAATTACTTTTGCTTTCGATGTAAAAAATCATGTCGAAGTCATGGAAGGTTGGCCCATCAAAAGTGAAGGAAGAATTTTCTTTCTTGAACGCGAAGAGAATGTTCTAAAAAGGGTCTGCCTGTCATTCTTTGACGTCGGAACCGAGCATGCCCCACGTCTTACTCCAGAAGCGAACGCGGCTAGTACGCTGCAAGTTCAATTGAGTGATGGCGGCTATGCTAGTGTAGCGAGGAAAGAAATCATAAAATGGCAAACCATCGTAAGCGGCCTTCAGGTTATAGATGTCGACTACGATAGCTACGAGATGAGGTTTTATGCAGAGAATGTCGACGAGGAACCGCTTGTTCCGATTAAGTCGTTTAAATCCAGTGTTAGCATGGAATTGAATTCTGCGTGTGACTTTGAACAAATTGGTAGAGCATTTTGCGTCGGACCTGTCGAAGATGATCGGATAGAATCCACTTCTCACTTTAGGGAGGGAAGGATCGCGTTCGGTGCAGGGCGCTATGTTGATTCCTACAACAATATGTTCTTGTTTCTTGAGGCAAGGTATTGTGACGGAAAAACAAAGACAGTGCAGCAGATAGAAAAACTATCGAAAGAACATGTTTTTTGTGAAGTTTTGGAGAGTACTGCTGCTGAGTTTTTAAAGCAAAATGGGTTGGTTGCATCGAAAAAATTCGAACTCTTTAAACCGCAGGATAGCCTTTGTGAGAAAATAAAGGCACTAGTTCTTCTGCGAGGAAAGCTTCGCCATCATTCACTCAAAAGCCCTCATCGGTGGGATCCTAATAAGCAGGATGAGTATGAAAGTGCGGCCCGCTTCTTAGGGGCGGTCGTAGGTGATATTGTAATAAGGGAATCTCTCGGCGATATTTATGCGCCTGACGTGATGAGGAAGTTTAGACAAATATCAGTCAGTTCTGGTTATGAGAAAAAGGTAAGCTTGGTAACTTATCGGCTAGAAAAAGCGCGATCGCTCGCATTGGATATGAGTTATCCAACTACCGTTGTTTCGAGCCAGCTATGTTTGGCTACTGTCAGAAATGCTATCGAGGCCTGTGAGAAAGAGGGGCAATTGAATGACACAGTTCGGTTTGAAGCGACGGACGGCCAGAACGGCCTCGAACTGTTCTCGTTGAATTTCGACGTATGGGTGTACACCCCAACTAGGTCAATCAAGAAAACTGTACCTATTAAAGAAATTCGGTGCAGTTTTGAGCATTACCTCTCAGGCGGGATTATGAAAAATGAATTCACTGTCCCTTTTCGGGCTAACGAGCTTACCGTTCCTGACGTATGGAAAGTGCTAAGCCTCTGCTTCGATCATATCGAGGAAAGAGATCCAACAACGCGCATAATGAAACTGAAGCTTTTCGTAGAAGGCTCTTCGAGAGCGATAGTGTCGTATGGCGTGGGAGCACAGGTTAAAAATTGATGTCGCTAGTCAGCTTTTTCCCGGCTAAGCGTCTGCTTTCGGCCGGTGAGTTTATTGGCGAGATACTCGTGGTGAGAGGCTTAAGAGACTACGATTTTCAGTTCTGGTTGGTGTTCTAGTAGATTCGGCGACTATCTCTTTGTATGGGTTTTGTAAATAGCTAAAAATTATGTGACTAGCTTCTGATTGGTTTCGGTTGAGTCTACGTTTGATGAATTGGTATTACCTGTTCAAATTGATGTGTGATTTTTCATCAGCGGTTCTGATGTTTGCAGTCGACGGACGACATTATGGTCCATAGTTTTGTTCTCATTGCAAAGCTGGAAAGCGTTCGCGCCTCAATGCCTTTAGGGGCTCTCCTCTGTGCGATACTTGTTGCCAACTCCTAGAACATTTAATACTCCTTAAGAGACGCCTACGGAAACACTTAGACTAGCTGCGAACCGGATATGCTGACCACCCGCTGCGACGTCGCCAACAAGGATAATGCGAAGCAGCGCGGTTTTTAGCACATGCTGCCAGCGATCGGTTGTGAGGTGAAGTTCAAGCTATTTATCCAACGAGAGGATGGCTCCGCCGATAGTGACTGGAGTATCACGCTCGATGCCATCGAGTATGTGGTGCAGGCGGATGTGATCGTGCTGGTGCTGGTGCTGGTGCTGGTGCTGGTGCTGGTGAAGTGATCCCCTCCGTAGCTGCACAAGCTATGGTGCAGCCATCAGGAGGACCAGATGCGCGACGACGACACCATCAAGCGATGGACCGCGAAGAGCAAGGCCACCGTGGCCATGGAAATCTTCAAGGGCAAGACTACTGCCACAGAGGTGGCTCGCCAGTACGATCATACATTCTCCGAAGCCTAGGGCTGGATCGATGAAGCCCGGCGCAGTACGCAGAACGAGTTCAAGGCTTGTCCCAAGGACATCTGGGAGCAGTACGAATACAGGCGATGGAGACTGGCCACCCTCAGAGTTTACGGCGGTAGGTGACAAACTCCTATTTAGTTGAGCTTTGGAAGCATAATCATGCCACTCAATATCGTCCGACGTTTACTCCCCGAGTGGGGCACGACCTATGGCCCGCCGGGTGAGAGGCCTTTTCCTACCGTGATGATCCTGCACGGCTCGGAGGGTGCCTTGTCGGGCTGGAGCCACCGCAATGCGGTGCTCCTCGCCGCGCACGGCTTCCTGGCCTTTCCCTTCGGTTACTCTCAAGGCGGCAACGTGTGGAACGCCGGTAGCATTCATGAGGTGTCGTTGGACCGCAGCGTCGCCGCGTTGGAGGCCTTGCGTGGCTTCGATGTTTCTTCCGGCCGCGTTGGGCTCTACGGCGTTTCCCGCGGGGCGGAGCACGCCCTGCTGCTGACGTCGCTAATGGCGCGAGAGGCGTACCGGGCATCGCCGATGCCGTGGCCGCGCACAGCCCGCCGGACTGTATCTGCGGCGCGTTCGATGGGCGCACCTTCCGCGATGTGGGTGACTCCGGCTGGCAGGCGTGGGATGGCGCCCAGCGTGCCTGGAAGTGGCGCGGGTCGTCCGAGGCGTTGCTGCCCACCTAGCCCATCGAGATCGAGCGGTATACCGGCCCGCTGTTCCTCAGCCATGGCACGTTGGATCGCGTCTGGTCGGTAGCGATGACCCACCGGCTCGAAGCCCGCTTGCAGGCCCCATGGCCGGTCCCCGGAGGTTCACTACTACGAAGGCGAAGATCATATACCGCGCAGTGAGGCGGAAAATACCCACCACACCCGACTGCTCGACTTCTTCGATCGCCATCTGGCGGGGTGAGCGGAGCCCTGATGCCAGGGCCATGCGAAGACGCGGGGATCACCACTGAGCGGGCGCCGCTAGAGGGCAGGGGCAAGGCGTAGCAACGAAAACGGCCAGGCATATGGATGCCTGGCCGTTTTGCATTACGAGCGATGCCGGGCGAGATCAGGGAGCACTTCAAATCTGTTTTGATGCTCATGGTGTTATGGAAGTGTGATTATAATTGCGTACAACGCAATGCTCATGAGCTTTGAGATGAAACATCCCGACTTGAACCTGTTGCTCGCCTTGGACGCTCTGTTAGAGGAGGGGAGCGTGGCGGGGGCGGCCCGCCGCATGCATCTGAGCCCGCCTGCGATGAGCCGGACTTTGGGCCGTATCCGAGAAACCCTGGGTGACCCGATATTCGTGCAGGCCGGTCGCAAGCTCGTCCCCACGCCCCGAGCTGTGGCTTTGCGCGAGGAGGTGCGAGCAGCCGTGGAGCAGGCGTCAGCGGTGCTGGCACCGACAGCTGAGGTCGAACTGAAGACACTTGAGCGATGCTTCAATGTGCGTGCGACGGATGAATTTCTGAGCGTTCACATGGGGCGTTTGCTGGATGCGATGGCCACTGACATGCCGCTTGCTATGCTGCGTCTGTCCCCGGAAGAGGACGATCTGGACGATGAGGCGCTGCGTAGTGGTCGCATCGATCTGTTTGTCAGCGCTTCCCGTAAGCTTGGGCCGGAGATCCGCGTGCAGCCACTATTCACCACGACTTTCGTCGGCGTGGCGCGCGAGAATCATCCGATTTTCGATGCTGACATCACCCTAGAGCAGTTCGTCCGTTGGGAACATGTTGGCGTTTCCCGTCGGGGTAAATCCCACGGCCCGATCGACGCCGCGCTGGAGAAGCATGGCTTGAAACGGCTTGTCTCTCTCGTTGTCTCCTCGCCCTATGTGGCACTGTTTGCGTTACAGGACGCCAACCTGATTTTGCCACTGCCCAGGCATCTCGCCAGCAGTGCTCTTGCCGCAGGGCTTCGCATCCGCTTGTTCGATTTGCCGATGGCGTTGGAAACCGCGCCACTTATTCAGGCCTGGCACCCCAGGCTTCAGAACGACCCTGCTCATCAGTGGTTAAGGCGCACGATCTATGACTTGTGCAACGCAGAGGCGTCGTTGCCCGTGACATGAAGCGGTACCTGCTTCAATCGATGCGTCTGATGCACTCATCGGTTTCGATAAAGTCACTACTCGACATCCAAGACTCTCATTATCGTAATACGACTCATTACCAAAAAGTGGGTCGATCATGTGTTCCGCGCCAGTCAATCCGACGCCTCCGGTTACTCCCGCCCAACCCTATGCCGCGCTGATTCGCTGTCTTTCTTGCTGTGACCTGACCACACCTCGCGCGACCTATGTCCTTCGCTCGGTTCTTGCCGCCTGGTTGGCACTCGTCCTCGCCTACTGGTTCGATCTGGAAGCTCCCTACTCCGCCGCGTCCTCCGTACTGCTGGTCATCAACCCGGTTCAGGGGGCGGTCATCGGCAAAGGCATCTGGCGGGTCATCGGCACACTGGCCGGCATGCTGGCTGCACTCGTACTGATGAGTCTGTTTGGACAGATGCCATGGCTTTTCTTGCTGGGGTTCGGCGTCTGGTTTGGACTGTGTGTTGCGGGCATGACACTAGTGCGCCATTTCCGGGCCTACGGTGCCGCGCTGGCCGGGTACACCGTTGGCTTGGCTGTCTACGGTGCGCTAGAGCAACCTCAAACGACCTTCGCGCATGTGGTGGATCGTGGTTCGGCCGTGTTGATCGGAGTGATGTGTCTGGCCCTGGTATCGTCGCTATTCAGCGCCCGCCGGGTACGCCAGCGTCTCGAAGCCCAGTCGACACGGTTGCTTGCGGCCAGCGCAGAAACGCTGGCGACTCAGCACGAAGCACTGGAGGAAGGGATCGAAGGCGGCCCTACGCGGGTCGCACCCGCCCGGCGGAAGCTCATTGCCGAGGTCTATGGCATAGATGATCTGCTGGCACTGGGGAAGGCCGAATCGATCGATCTGGCACAGCAGGGGGCCATGGTACGGCATGCCATGGCATCGCTATTCGCTGCCCTGGTCGGCGGCATCTCGCCTTTATCCGAACATAGTACCAGCATGCGGGCGTTACGGGCTTTGCAGCCGGAGCTCGAACGGTCATGGCGCGATGCCGCAAGCGACGTGTCGGCTGGAGACTTCGGCAAGGCGCGGCGACGCTTGTGCGAGAGTCGTGAACGCCTGATGGCCAGACTCGAGTCGGTCTCGTCAGTGCCAGCCGAGCAGCCGGCGCTGCTGATCGCGGGTGATCGATTGGTAGAGCAGATCGACGATTATCTAGCCGCATTGGACGGTATCGCGACGTTACATCGTCCAGGCGTTCGCCCCATCCTGCCTGCAGTACCCTTTCACCGGGACTGGACGGCGGCGATGCAAAACGGCTTGCGTGCGATGCTGATCGTGGTACTGGGCGGTATTTTCTGGATCGCGACTGGCTGGCAACACGGCAACATGATGTTGGCGGGACTCGCGGCTGCCTGTGCACTGCTGTCCACGGCGCCCAATCCTGCCGCTGGAGCGATCGCTTTCATCAAAGGGACGTTAGCCGCCGTGGTGATGGCGTTCGTGTGTGCATTTGGGGTACTGCCGCACATCGAAGGGTTGTTCTTGCTGCTGATAGTTTTGGGGCTGTTCTGGCTGCCCGCTGTCTTTCTCACCACATTGCCTCGTCATGCATTGGCCGGCATGGCCTATCTCGTCGGGTTCACGACATTGGCAGCGCCTGCCAACCCTATGCAGTACGACCTGAGCCTGTTTCTCAACGCTTCGGTGGCGTGGTTACTGGCCGTGTTTTTTACCCTGCTTGGCTTTCGACTGCTGCTGCCGCGTAACCTCGCACGCGATATCGAACGATTGCGCCATCGTATTCGCGATGAGGCGCTCTCCCTGTTGCGACGTGCACCGACAGATGAACGTCGCTGGCAGTGGCGCCAGCAGCATCGCATGGCGCGTCTGGGTGCCGTGCTCCAGAACCAGCCTGTTGCCATGGATCATGCCATCAGTGATGCGCTCGCCAGTCTGCACCTGGGGCGGGAGCTGATGCGCTTGCGACACTGGCTGAAGGCTTCGCCAAAGCGATCCCCCATTCGCCCCACGGTGGAAAAGACGTTAAAGCGAATGGCGTGTCGCGCGGACGATCCCCTCATGGCGGCTCGCCATGCGCGCCGTGCCGCGCGCCTGATGATGGCCGCGGGTGTCGTTGAATCGGGCCGCGTTGAAAATCGGCAGTATATGGCCGCTGCATTGATCGAGGTTGCCGAGCTGATCGAAGGCCACGCCGATTACTTCTTTGGGCTCCCGCGAGGAGGCGCCAATGCTCAGTGAAGTTGCTGTGGCGGGCATCTATCTGCCACCCCTCTTTGTCTATGCCTTGATGGTGGTACCGCTATTTCTGGGAATGCGATTCCTGATAGGGCGCAGCGGCTTGTTGCGCTGGATCTGGCATCCAGGGCTGTTGGAATTCGCGATCTCTGTTTGCCTGCTGTCTCTCTTGGTGCTCTATGTCTAGGTGTCGTATGAAACGTCTATTAATGCCTGTTGCAAAAGTGACCCTGACTCTGGGCGCGGTCATCGCCGCGATGCTATTGGTAATCGCACTATGGCAAGCCTACGTACTGGCTCCCTGGACGCGTGATGGTCGAGTCAATGCGCAGGTCGTGCGCATCGCTCCCGAGGTCTCCGGGACGATCGCCGAGGTCGCTGTCACCGATGATCAGTATGTAAAGCGCGGAGAGTTGTTGTATCGCATTGATCCCGAGCGCTTCGCACTGGCTGTCGAGCAGGCCGAGGCGCGATTGGCGTCGGCGACAGCGACGCTGAGCCAGAAGGTCGACTATGCCAAGAGACGGCAAGGACTGGGAGAGTATGTCTCCCGCGAACAGGTTCACAGCGCCACGCAGGATGTGGATATCGCCAGGGCGGAAAAACACCAAGCCCAGGTCGCGCTGAATCTGGCTCGGCTGGACCTGACACATTCGACCCTGCGCTCCCCGGTGGATGGCTATGTGACTCATCTACGCTTACGCAAAGGTGACTACGCGGTGGCTGGGCAGCAGAATCTCGCCGTGCTGGATGCGAACAGTTTCTGGGTCACGGGCTATTTCGCCGAGACCAAACTCCAGGGCATCCATCCCGGGGCAGCGGTAACGGTTCAGCTGATGGGCTTCGAAGCGCCATTACGAGGCCACGTGGCCAGTATTGGACGCGGCATCGCCAATACCAACGAGGGGATCGATGATCAGGGGCTGCCGAGTGTCGAGCCGAGTTTCAGCTGGGTGCGTCTGGCCCAACGTATTCCGGTACGTATCGCCATCGATCGGGTGCCAGAGAGCATCGAACTGACCGCCGGTATGACGGGCAGCGTCGAGGTCGACCAAACCTCCGGAGGGCATGTGCGACTACATGGGCGTTTGATCACACTGCTGCATCGCTGGATGTAAGGTGGAAGCCCGCTCCACGCTTGTGAGTTGACTTTCATTGGCTTTTACAAGTTTGCCGCGAGAGCTCTAGTCGGTGGATGGCAAGCCAGCCAATGTCTGCGAATCATATATGGGTAGCTCCTTCCCTTGGCGAGTAGCCGCGCGAACAAAGGCCGTCGGCGATTGACCGAGCACCTTGCGAAACATATTGGAAAAGGCGCCGGGGCTGTCGTAGCCGAGTTCCAGCGCGGCTCGGGTAACGGAACTGCCGGAGAGCAGTCTGGGGAGGGCGGCCATGAGGCAGGCCTGCTGACGCCATACGGCGAACGACAGGCCGGTCTGCTGACGGAACAGGCGATTGAAGGTGCGTTGGCTGCAATGAAGTTGTCGGGCCCAGTCTTCCGGCAGGCTATGAATATGCGGCTGGCCAAGAAAATCTCTGCACAGGCGGGCCAGATGAGGATCCCGGGGCAGAGGCGCAAACAGCGGCAGCGCCGGCGCCCGTTGCAGCTCGTACAGCAGGAGTTGGGCGAGGGCTCCATCGCGACCGCTCTCGTCATAAAGCGCGGGCATGCTGGCGGAGGCCAGCAGCAGGTGATGCAGGAGTGGTGTCACGACCAGCACCTCGCAACTGGAGGAGGAGCGTGGCGCCGCATCCGGTTCGATATACAGGCTGCGGGTACTGACGCCGTTCATCCGCACCCGGTGGCGCTTGCCCGCCGGCAACCAGACACCGCTATAAGGTGGCACCACCCAGGTGCCTTCGTCGGTGTCGACCTCCATCAAGCCCGTCATGCCGTAAAGAAACTGGGCTCGGCGATGGGTATGAAAGTCGAGTAGGGTGCCGGGACTGTAGTCGGTGCCGATGGCCACGACGGGCCGGGCCGCATGATCCACGTCCGCTAGGGGGATATTGAGCATTTGCCCTCAGGGTGGCCGAAATACAACGATTATTGGCCAACTGGCGAACGTCGGCCACTCCTCATCGGAATATCGTTCCTGTCGTTGCGTTCCATCAGGAGAGTTCCGGTGTATAGCGTATTGCTTCTCTGCGGCGGGTTAGCTGGCGTCACCACCGTGTTGTTCGGTTTTGGTGGCGGTTTTGTCGTGGTTCCCTTGATGTATATCTTGCTGATCGCCGTCCATGGGCCGGATAGCACGATGGGCCTGGCGGCCATGCACATCGCGGTAGCTACCTCGACCGCACTGATGATCTTCGCTGCCTCCCTGTCGACATGGCGTCACCATCGGCGGCGGACCGTGCAATGGCACTTGGTGCGTCCGTTGGTCGGTTATATCGCCATCGGCGCCGTGCTCGGCGCGGCCGCGGCGGTGTCGTTGAGTGGGGGCTGGGTGCGCTGGGTATTCATCGGCTATCTGGGGCTGACTATTGCGGATGCCATCCTGCGGCCGGGTTTCCTGCATCAAGCGAGTGAGGAGGTCCGCCCCATGGGCCGTCTGGTAACGGCGGTGACAGGCTTGTTCATCGGTATCGTCGCGGCCTTTCTGGGGGTTGGCGGCAGCGTGATGACCGTACCGCTGATGCGCCGCAGAGGGGCCAGCATGACGGCGGCCACGGCGATGGCCAATCCGTTGTCGTTGCCGATGGCGGTGAGTGGCACCGCGACTTACGTGTTGCTGTCGGCTGGCGATACTACCCTGGGCACCTGGTATGCGGGGTATGTGGATCTGCGTGCCTTGTTGGCGCTGGCGGTGGGGTCATGGCTCGGCATCCGCCTGGCGTCGCGATGGATCGGGCGGATTCCCGACCGCGTTCATGCCAGGGTGTACCTGTTATTGCTGACGGTGGTGCTGGTGGTGATGGTCGTCATGAGCTGAGTCTCGCCAACGATTTCTCCCCGCTTGACGCTGGCTCCACAAAAGGCGACTGGAACGTGGTGATCCTGGTCTCTGGCGGCGGATTCCCCAAAGAGTGCGTGATATGGTCCTTAGACGCCAACGCATCTGGATCAAGCCAACATGAGCGAACAACCACAAATTCTGATCTACGAAGATGCCGAGAAGGCGGTCGACGTGCGTCTGGATGAAGGTCGCGAGACCGTCTGGCTGACGCAGCGGCAGATGGGCGAGGTATTCGAGACCACGCCCGAGAACGTGCTGATGCACCTCAAGAACATCTTCAATGACGAGGAGTTGGCCGAGGAGGCAACTGCTAAGGATTTCTTAGTAGTTCGACAGGAAGGTCGCCGTGAGGTGCACCGTAAAATACAGCACTACGACCTTGATGCCATCATCTCAGTCGGTTATCGCGTCAATTCTCGGCGGGCGGTCCGCTTCCGCCAATGGGCAACGCGTGTCCTGCGAGAACATCTCATCCAGGGTTGGACGTTGCACCAGCAACGTTTTGAGGCCAACGCGCGGGAGCTGGAGGCGGCAATGGCGGTGGTGCGCAAGGCGGCGCACAGCTCGGCGTTGGATCTAACGGGCGGGCGAGGGTTGGTGGATATCGTGGCGCGTTATGCGCAGATATTTTGGTCCCCAACCAGACGTCCGATGAAGTCGCGGATCCAGCGGTGGCCCGCATGCCTATGACATCTCTCGTGCCAGATCAGATTGATTTTGAATTGTTCCCCCAGCCAGGGCAGGTCGACCCTCATGAATTTCTCCGACTGCCTGAGAAACAGGCGCCGCGGCACGAGCGCAACCAGGTCACTATCTAAGACGATCTCCGGCAAGAGCAAAAAGGAGGCCGCCGACACGACGACGTTGCGTCGGTAACCAAGTGTCGCCAAAGCACTGTCCACTGGCGTTTCGAAATCGCCGCCCCGCGGTGACACCACGACGTGTTCCAGTTCGACATATTCGTCTATCGTCATATCCGCCTTCAGCCGAGGGTGATCGCGCCTTCCTATGAGGACATAACTTTCGTCGAATAGGTGACTTGTCCGCAGGTGGGGAGCCGGTGGCCTGGGAAGGGCGATGACAAGGTCGACGTCCTGGTTCCCCAGTTGCTGCTCCACCAGCTCGGGCATCAGATTCCAAACGGCTACCCGTACTCCCGGCGCTGTCTGCCGGAGAGCCAGGACGAGCGGCATCACCACTGTGGCCTGGATATAGTCTGAACAGCCGATTGATATGGTCAGCTTCGCCGTGCCGGGATCGAAGTCCTGATGAGAATGTAGCGCGTTGCGCACGTGATCCAGCGCGTCTCTTAGTTGCGGTGCAAGTTCGATTGCCTTGGCGGTCGGGATCATGCCTCGACGAGTCGGGAGCAGAAGCGGGTCGTCAAACAAATCCCGAAGCCGCGCGAGTTGCGCGCTTACCGCCGGCTGACTGAGGTTCAGTTGATCTGCCGCTTTCGTTACGTTTTGTTCGGCGAGCAGTACCTCGAGCGTCGCCAAGAGATTGAGGTCGATCCGACTGTCATTCACTCTGTCTATTCCTGGTCGCCGTTTAATCAGCTCTATATATGATAGTCGCGGCGCTGCCCATCAACGGCTTGGCCGGCTGAGGGGAAGCTGTTTGTGTTGGCGTCGGACTCCTGGCGCGAACGCGATCGCGGCTGGTCTCACGATTGGTAGATAGCCGCCAAACTGGAGCTTATGGGGCCGTGCCGCGCCGACTGGCCAATCGAACACCCGCGTGCAAGTGCTGCCAACGTGGCGATCAGCGACTAGGTATCCGCTATCTGGATACCACATGTTAAGAAAATCGATTTCAGAAATATTACTCGAATGCGCATATTGAGGGCAGCCGGGCATCCAATCCCGAGCCGGAGGCATCGAGTGATGTTAGTCAGCATCCCATCCCGACTAGCTCAGCGCGCGCTTTGGCGCGAACTGCTGCGACGAAACAAGCATTCCGCTGGTGATCGAGGAGCCTCGCCGCGCCATCAACAGAGTAAGTATCGAAATCGATGGCGGCATCATCGTGCCGAGCGCGACCGCGCGTGCACGCAGATCCTACGAAAACATCTGTATCACCAACGTGCGAGTCCTGGCGAGCAATTGATACCGATCGGGAACATCAATCAAGCGGACACAGCTCTCAACGCTGCGGAGACAATCTCATGAAAAAAAATATTCTCATCGTTTACGCGCACCCCGAGCCCACTTCACTGACACGGCAGCTGGTCGACGTGACCACTGAGACGCTGTCGGCAGCGGGGCACACCGTGGTCCATTCGGACCTCTACGGCATGAAGTGGAAGGCGGTGTACGACGCCGATGACTTTCCGATGCGCGACAACCCTGAACGGCTGTCGTTCATCATGGAGTCAGGCCATGCTTATGCAAGCGGCCATCAGACGCCCGACGTGATCGCCGAGCAGCAGAAGCTGCTCGAGGCCGACGCTGTGGTCCTGCAATTCCCGTTGTGGTGGTACGGCGTGCCCGCGATCCTTAAGGGCTGGATAGAGCGGGTCTATGCCTTCGGTTTTGCCTACGGCTATCAGAATGGCTCCAACGAGTTCCGCTTTGGCGAGGGCATCCTCAAGGGCAAGCGAGCGCTGGTCAACGTGCAGGCCGGCGGTCCAGCGGCCGACTATGGCCCGCGGGGTATCAACGGGCCGATCGAGCAGCTGCTGTTCCCGCTCACTCATGGCGCGCTGTTCTACCCCGGCATGGACGTGCTCCCGACGCACGCGATCTATCGCGCGGCTCACGTTTCCACGGCGGAGGAAGTGGAGGCGATCAAGGAAGCATGGCGTGTGCGTCTCGCCGGGCTATTCACCGACGCGCCGATTCCCTTCCGGTCGCAAAACGGCGGTGACTTCCCCGATCGCCACACCATGGCCGACCACGTTGCGCCGGGCCAAACCGGCCTCGCCGCGCACGTTGCCGATCCGGCCGACACATAAAGAGCAATACCGATGTCGCCGGGTTGGTCAACTCAGATCGCCGGTGCCTTCGGAACGTAAGGAGATGGACATGATCGGGGTTGTTCCGGATGTCTCGCGCGATCTACGGTAAGGATGCCCCAGGCCGGTCTGCTTGTGACTGGCTATGTCCTTGCCGTGACCGTTGGGTGCCGACGGTCACGGCCCTATGGCTGGGAATACCCGGACGGCGACGAATACGCCACGCTGCCGCTGCCCGGCGTCCTGCATGTCAACAGCGTCCAGACCTACGAAGCCGCTGGCCTGTCGGCATCGGCCTGATCCAGGCTGCGCTCACCTGGAAAGCGGGGCGCTGGTGGAGGTTCTGCCGGATTTCCGCCCCGAGCCACTCGATGTGTCCCTGGTCGTGGCCCATCCACGGAATCTGTCGCGCCGCGTCCGCGCCTTCATAAGTTGGATCGAAGAGGTGCTAGTGCTCTACCTCGACTAGGCGTGGTCATGGCTCTGGGAAAGATCATTGCTCAGTAGCCTGAACCTTCCCTTCGGCTACTTCTAGGGCGGCGATGTGTGGATAGCGGGCAGCATTCATGAGATGTCATCTCAGTCTGCCCGTAGCGCTTATGGTCCTGCTTGTTGAGATAGCAATTCGGCATTGAACAACCGGCTCAATTTCCCTTCAATCTCTCCTTGTGAGGCGTGCTGTCATACTCAGGGTTTAACAATTTACGTACTGCTGGGTACTTGTTGGCCACGAAAGCAGCCGTCAAAATGCTACCGAAGATATATCCAAAGATGATCATGGCCTGCGTGAAATGACTCTTTTGAGACATCCAGTCGCCTGTGGCCGAATGCGTTAAAAGAAAAAAGGCGAGTGCTGAAAAAAAGCCGAAGCCCGCTGCCCATTGAAGCTGGTAGCGCAATAGGTAGTAGCGCCCATATTTTTCGAGAACACTATGAATATCGATAACCTTTCGGAATTCGAGGACCACTCCCATGCCCAACGGTTTTTCCTTGAGTTTATCGATACCAATAATATTGAGAAGTGAGCTCAATTTGGCTCGGTTTCGAATGTCGATCATGGCGACCGTTACTGTGATCTGTTGATCCACAAGGGGTTTGTAGATACTTTCGGCGCCGGGCGGCCAATAGAGTTGGGTTTTATCAATGAAGTAGGTATAAGTGGTAAAACGCCCGCCGCCATTGCCGGAACTTCCCGTATTTCTCTTTTCGATCAACCGGCCATGCAGCTTATCGGTGGTGCTCCTGAGCGTAGCTGCCCGGCCCAGGCCATGGGCGACAAATAGAACACCAAGCACCATGATGACCAAATTCATCAACATCAAGAAGCCTGTTAGCAGCAGGGGGGCGCGAATATTGTCGTATATGAACGCCACGGGCAATGCGATGCTTAGGAGGGTAATTATGGTGCCCAATACTACGATCAGCCATTTGAAGAATACCACGCGGAGGTAAACCATGTGGGCGTGAGCCTTTTCCAGGTAGGTCAGCTGGCGGCTGGTGTTGCTCAAGTTGGACTCCTTTGACGGTCGCTCTGGTGGTGATGCTTATCATGCACTTATACCAGCCATGATAGGACGTGAGGAGAGGCGGGGTTCTGCTCACAAGCGCTTTGCAGTAAATGCGGGTATTTCCCCACGCTCACGAAGGTTTTCCCATCCCCACGTCTATTTCCGCCGCCATTACTGGGTGTGTGAGAGTGGCTGGTCCACCGGCACGGTCATGAAGTCGACGAAGGCTCTCAGCGCGCTGGGCATGTGTTCGCGGTGCGGATAGTAGAGATAGAACCCCGGGATCGACGGCGTCCATGAGGAGAGGACTCGCACCAGTTCACCGCTGTCGAAATAGGCTTGCAGATGATTCTGTGGCAGATAGGCGAGTCCGGTGCCTTCCAGAACCGCCGCGACGATCAAGCTGGTGTCATTGAGGGTCAAGGCGTGGCGAACCTGTAGGTCGAAACGTCTGTCGCCCTCCTGAAAGGTCCAGGCGTACAAGGCGTTCGAGTCGCTCCAGCGGTAATTGATGCAGACGTGCGCGTGAAGATCTGCCGGGACCTCCGGTGGCGAGCGTCGAGCAAAGTAGCTTGGTGCCCCCACCACGGCCATGTTCAGTGCCGGCGTCAACTGTCTGGCGACCATCTCCTGCTGCAAGCGCTCACCCGAGCGAATGCCCGCATCGAAGCCCTGCGAGACGATATCGGTCAGCGTGTCGTCGATGACGAGATCCACCTCGATACGAGGGTAGCGCTCCAGGAAGGCTTGAAGTCGCGGCACCAGCACGAGTTGGGCTGCGATGCGCGGCAAGTTGATCCGGATCTTGCCTTGTGGTGAGGTCTGAAACGCCGCCGACTCATGCACGGCCTGCCGGATGTCGCTGATCGCCGGCGCTACACGCTCCAGTAGCCGTTCGCCTGCCTGGGTAAGCGATACGCTACGGGTGGTGCGACTCAAGACTCTGACGCCCAGCCGCGTCTCCAGTGAGCGGATGGTGTGACTTACCGCCGAGGGCGACATTCCCAGGCGTGATGCAGCACGGCGGAAACTCTGCGATCTGGCAACCTCCATGAACGCGATGAGTTCGGCAATCTCCTTCCCGTTCATACCCTGTTCCCGCTCATATTGCTGTCTCTTATTCATCAGTGTGTATCGATTGATGCGTATTATAGTTCGCTCACCATCGTGGGATAGTCTCGCCACGCTGTCGACGACGACCGTCGGCACCCCTCGATGGAGCCAACATGATGCAAGCGACAAGGCGTTGGGAAATGGACGCGATCGGTCGTGAGAGACTGACACTGGCCACCTGCGAGAAGCCACGCCCCGCGGCGGGCGAGGTGCTGGTCAGGGTGGCGGCCGTCTCGCTCAACCACCGCGACAAGATGGTGATCGAGAGTGGCAGGGGGCTGCCGCTGGCTTATCCCTTCACGCCCGGTTCCGACATGGCCGGCACCATCGTCGAACTGGGGGAGCAAGTGAAAGGGTTTGCCGAGGGAGATCGGGTCATCTCCGTATTCACGCCCGACTGGATCGATGGGCGTCGACCGGGTAACGCGCGAACACCGGCCTATCGTACCTTGGGCGGTTTCTACCCCGGCGTTCTGAGCGAATACCTGGCCATGCCTGCCGCCTGGCTGGTTCATGCGCCGCGCGCGCTGGATGATGCCCAGGCCAGTACCTTGCCCTGCGCCGGACTGACGGCCTGGTTTGCGCTCGTCGAGAGAGCCGGCGTCAAGGCTGGCGATCGGGTGCTGATTCCGGGTACCGGCGGCGTGGCGCTATTCGGTCTGCTTATCGCGAAGATGAGCGGGGCAGAGGTGATCGTTGCCACCCAACCGGAGAAAGGTGAGCGGGCGTTGGCGCTGGGAGCCGATCACTGGGTGGATCGTTCCCGCGATGACTGGATGGAAGCGGTATACGCGCTGACCGATGACGAGGGCGTGGATCACGTGCTCGACGTGGTCGGTGGCGATAATCTCGGTGTCTCCGTTCAACTGGCGGCCGTGGGTGGGCACGTATGCCAGATCGGGGCGTTGGCAGGATTCGATATCGCCTCTCCAGCCATGCCGCTGATGCTCAAGGACGTCACGATCCACGGTATCGGCACCGGTAGCCGGCGAGCGCTGGAGCGCTTCGTGCGGGCGGTGGATCAAGCCCGGCTCGAGCCGGTCATCGAGGCGCGCTATACCTTTGCCGAGCTGCCTCAGGCGCTGGATCATCTGGACCGCAGGCCGTTTGGCAAGATCGTGATCGACGTAAACGACGAGTGAACTCGGCAGCCATCGCCACGCTGACCTGAACCACTGGATACTGTCGGCGGTTCACTGGCATATGGCGACGGCAAGCGCTTGAGACTCGACAATGCGCTCAGCCACGCGTTCCTGCCTCGGTGGCGTTCTTCCCGGTTCAGTGCGACGACACGAACGTCGCCGCCGCATGCGCGGGTGGAATAGCGAACTCTGCCTTCATCCGTTTCACTTCCGCCGCCGGTGTTCGGCCGAACAGGCGCTTGAACTCGCGACTGAACTGGGACGGGCTTTCGTAGCCGACCTGGGCGCTGGCCGCCGCCGCGGTAATGCCGTTTCTCACCATCAGCAGCCGTGCCTGGTGCAGGCGCGTGGACTTCAGGTACTGCATGGGCGAGGTGTGGGTCACGGCCTTGAAGTGCGCATGAAAGGTGGGAACGCTCATGCCGGCACGGCTGGCGAGCTGCTCGACGTCGAGATCGTCCGCGTAGGAGGCGTGAATGCAGCGCAGGGCGCGTGCCACCTTGCCGAACTGGCCCTGCATGGCCAGCGCCGCCCGCATCGAGTGCCCCTGTTCGCCCGTCAGCACATGAAAGTAGATCTCCCGCACCAGCGCAGGCCCGAGTATCGCGGCCTCGAGCGGCCGGCTCATCGCTTCCAGGAAGCGCAGCACGGCATCGCCCAGTCGGCGGTCCATGGGCGTCGACATCATTCCCCGGGGGTTGGCGGGTTCGGTGCCGCCCAACTGATCGATCTGCAGCATCAGGTCGGCGGCCAGCTTGAAGTCCAGGTGCATGTAGATGGCGAGCAACGGTTCGTGCTCGCTGGCATCGGTCTCCATGGTGAAAGGGACCGGCACGGAGACTGCCAGATAGTGCTGCGCATCGTAGAGGTAGACCTGGCCGCCGAAGATTCCCCGTTTGCGCCCTTGGCAGACGATGACGATGCCGGGGTCGTAGAGCACGGGCGTGGAGGCGAGGGGCCGGTTCGAGCGTAGCAAGCGCACGTCAGGGAGGGCCGTCAGGTTGTAGCCCTCGTCAGGCGCCAGCGTTTTCAGCAACGCGATCATGGCCTGTTGCGGCGTATCCGCTTCGGGCTGGTGTCTCGGTGCCCGAGAGGGCTGGGATCGCGTCATGGCCGAGTCTCCTGGTGCGCCGCATGAGGGTTGGCGATGGGGTCAATCGATGAGGAGGAGTTTGCCACAGCTTTGGAGGATATTCTTGGCGATCGAGAGGTTTAGGCAATAACGGGAGATTCTGGGCCATCGTGGATGGGGATTCGGCTTTCTATCATGCAATGCGTCTCCTGCCCGAGCTCAACGGGAGGAGATCGATACCAGCGAGGGTTCGAAGCCTGGTATCTCAGCCATCCACTCCTGAGGAACAGCACCATGATCGAAGTCCTGAATCCCGCCAATGGCTCGGTGGTCGGTGAAGCGCCGGCGATGTCCCTGAATGAAGTGAACGCGGCGATCGACCGTACCTGCGCCGCTTTTCCCGCCTGGTCACGCAAGCTGGCGAAAGAGCGTGGTGACTTGCTGCGTGGCTGGTTCGAGCGAATTCGCGACGACAAGGCCGCCTTCGCCGAGCTCATGGTGAAGGAGAACGGCAAGTGTCTCGCCGAGGCCTACGGCGAGATCGAGTACGGCCTCGGTTTCATCGAGTGGTATGCGGAAGAGGCCAAGCGTGTCTATGGCGATACCATTCCCACCCACGCGGCGAATGCCCAGATCATGGTGGTCAAGGAGCCGGTCGGCCCGACGGCGGCCATCACGCCGTGGAATTTCCCCTTCATGATGATCACCCGCAAGATCGCCACCGCACTCGCCGCCGGTTGCACGATGATCATCAAGCCCTCCGAGGAGACACCGCTGACGGCCTACAAGCTGCTGGAAACCGCGCGCGAGGCGGGCATTCCGGAAGGCGTGTTCGAAATGGTGACTGGCAATCCGCAGGAGATCGGCGAGCGTTTCACCGCCGACACACGGATCCGCAAGATCTCGTTCACGGGCTCGACCGCCGTCGGTCGCCGGCTGGCCAGCGCTGCCGGCCAGACGCTGACCCGCATGACACTGGAGCTGGGTGGCAATGCGCCGTTCATCGTCTTCGACGATGCCGACATCGACGCTGCCGTGGCGGGCGCGGTGAGTGCCAAGTTGCGCAATTCGGGCCAGGTCTGCATCTCGCCCAATCGCTTCTACGTGCATGACGCCATTCATGATCGGTTCGTCGAGGAGCTGGTCGAGCGGGTGTCCGGCATCGAGGTCGGCGAGGGCATGCGAGACGATTTCGTGGTCGGGCCGATGATCAATCGTGCCGGCCTGGAAAAAGTCTCCTCGCTGGTGGAGAGTGCCCGCCAGCATGGTGCGCATATCGTTCTGGGCGGCGAACCGCATGCGCAGGGCGGTCTGTTCTATGAACCGACCATCATCACCGAACTGGACGACGATGCCGAGGTGGCCCGGACCGAGATATTCGGCCCGGTATTTGCCGTCTATCGCTTCAAGACGGAGGCGGAGGTGATCGAGCGTGCCAATGCCACCGAGTATGGTCTTGTCGCCTACTGCTACACCCGGGATCTGGGGCGGTCGTTCCGGCTGTCACGCGCGCTCGAGGCGGGCATGGTCATTCTCAACACCGGCTCGGTGGGCACGGCGTCGGTACCGTTCGGCGGCGTCAAGCAGTCCGGTTACGGCCGCGAGGGCAGCTTCTACGGCATCGAGGAGTACGTGGACGTCAAATACGTGCTGATGAGCGGACTGGATCAGTAGATCGATTCCCTCGAACGAGGCGCCCCGGCCCCTCGATCGCGGCTAACGCGCGGCGCATGGCTCCCCATCGCAGACACGCTGATCTTACGGGACGCCTGCGATGGGGATGTCGACGGGCTTGCGCAGGAGCTCGACTCGGATGGCCGTGGCGATGGGAGAAGGGCGGCAAAGTGCCCCGAATCCGCCTGCCGCGAAAATCCGCCATCACGCTAACTCCCCTGGCTAGCCGGCAAGGGTTTTGGCGAATCATGAACGTGATTCATCTTGAGCTGAAATCTTATCGCTTTTCATGCATCCAGCCGCTCTGGCATAAATAGCACCCGCTTCGATGACAGCCGCTAGGCGGCTGTCGGTCGATACGTCAGACACGGCATTGGTCAACACGTTGGCAAACACGTGCTGACCAACATGGCATTGACAGACGCTGGGCCTGCCGACGGCCCGGCGCCTCTCTCGACAAACAGGGTGCTTGTTCGCGATGAATCACGACTTCACATTCGATATCAAGAGCGTTCGGTTCGACGAGCATTACCGTCCGGCCGAGAACACGCGCACCACCACCAACTTCGCCAACCTGGCAAGAGGGGAGCGTCGCGAGGAGAATCTGCGCAATGCCCTGACGATGATCGACAACCGCTTCAATGCCCTGGCGCATTGGGACAACCCCAAGGCGGATCGCTACGCCGTCGAGCTCGACATCATCACCGGTGAGCTGAGCGTGGGGGCCGAGGACGAGGACGACACCTTCCCGGCGATCGAGATGCTCAAGACGACGATCATCGACAAGCACGCCGGCAAGCGCATTCCGGGCATGGTGGGGAACAACTTCTCCTCCTACGTGCGCGACTACGACTTCAGCGTGTGGCTGTCGGAGCACAACCGGGACCGCGCCGAATTCGGCATCCCCGAGGGCTTTGGCGACCTGCACGGCAAGCTGTTCAAGCGCTTCGTCGAGTCAGACGCCTACCGGGCCTCCTTCGGTAAGGCGCCGGTCATCTGCCTCAGCGTCTCCAGCAGCAAGGTCTATCGCCAGACCGACAATCGCCACCCGGTGCTGGGCGTAGAGTATGAAAACGACGACTCCTCGCTGACGGACTTCTACTTCGGCAAGATGGGCCTGCAGGTGCGCTACTTCATGCCTCCGCACGCCGTCGCACCGCTGGCGTTCTACTTCTCCGGCGATCTGCTGGCCGACTACAGCGATCTCGAGCTGATCAGCGCCATCAGCACCATGGAGACGTTCCAGAAGATCTACCGCCCCGAGATCTATAACGCCAACTCGGTCGCCGGCAAGATCTACCAGCCGAGCCTGGAGCATCAGGACTACTCGCTGACGCGCATCGTCTACGACCGCGAAGAGCGCAGCCAGCTGGCCGTCGAGCAGGGCAAGTTCACCGAGCGGTACTTCATCAAGCCCTACCGCCAGGTGCTCGAGCAGTGGTCGGCCAGCTACTCTTTTTGAACGCCCCGTTTCAATTGATCAACCCGTTATGAAGGTCATTTTTGCATGAAGACTCTGTTGCCCACGTCGACCGCCGGCAGCCTGCCTAAGCCCGCCTGGCTGGCCCAGCCCGAGACGCTCTGGTCTCCCTGGAAACTGCAGGACGAGGAGCTGGCCGAGGGCAAGCGGGATGCACTGCGAGTCTCGCTGCACGATCAGCAGCGGGCGGGTATCGATATCGTCAGTGACGGCGAACAGACCCGTCAGCACTTCGTCACCACCTTCATCGAGCACTTGAGCGGCGTCGATTTCGAGCAGCGCGAGATCGTCAAGATCCGCGACCGTTACGACGCCAGCGTTCCTTCGGTGGTCGGCCCCGTGGCGCGGGAGAAGCCGGTCTTCGTGGAGGATGCCAAGTTCCTGCGCCAGCAGACCGACCAGCCGATCAAGTGGGCGCTACCGGGCCCGATGACCATGGTCGACACGCTCTTCGACGGCCACTACAAGAGCCGTGAAAAGCTGGCCTGGGAGTTCGCCAAGATCCTCAACCAGGAAGCCCGCGACTTGGCCGCCGCCGGCGTGGACATCATTCAGTTCGACGAGCCCGCCTTCAACGTCTTCTTCGACGAGGTGAACGACTGGGGCATCGCCGCCCTGGAAAAAGCCATCGAAGGGGTCGCCTGCGAGACCGGCGTGCATATCTGCTACGGCTATGGCATCAAGGCCAACACCGATTGGAAGAAGACCCTGGGGTCGGAGTGGCGCCAGTACGAAGAGATCTTCCCCAAGCTGCAGGCCTCGAACATCGATATCGTCTCGCTGGAGTGCCAGAACTCCCATGTGCCGATGGAGCTGATCGAACTGATCCGCGGCAAGAAGGTGATGGTCGGGGCGATCGACGTGGCCACCAACACCATCGAGACACCGGAAGAGGTCGCCGCGACCCTGCGCAAGGCGCTCAAATTCGTCGATGCCGACAAGCTCTACCCCTGCACCAACTGCGGCATGACGCCCTTGTCTCGCCAGGTCGCGCAGGGCAAGCTGAAGGCTTTGAGCGCTGGTGCGGCGATCGTGCGCGAGGAACTCGCTCGCTAGGTTCGGCCGTAGCGAGTTCGATGTCGGCGGGCCGGAAACGGCTCGCCGACGCGTTTTGGTTCGCTAGAGTGTGTACGAAAAGGCGCCGGCGCTCGGCCACCTCTGGAAATGCCGCCCCATGACCACGGTCGCGATCTTCGTCGACACCCAGAACGTCTACTACACCACACGTGACGCCTACGCCAAGCAGTTCGACTATCGCCGCTTCTGGGCGCGGGTGACGGCGGGCCGCGAGGTGCTGACCGCGCGCTGCTACGCCACCGACCGCGGTGATCCCAAACAGCGCGGCTTTCAGAACACGCTGCGTACGATCGGCTTCGAGGTGAAGCTGAAGCCGTTCATCCAGCGCGCGGATGGCTCCGCCAAGGGCGACTGGGACGTGGGCATCACCCTCGATGCCATCGAGTACGCGGCCCAGGCGGATGTGGTGGTGCTGGCCTCCGGCGACGGCGACTTCGACCTGCTGGCGCGCAAGATTCGCGAGGTCCACGGCAAGCGCGTCGAGATCTACGGCGTGCCCAAGTTCACCGCGCATTCGCTCATCAACGCGGCGAGCGAGTTCATTCCCATCGAGGGCGATCTGCTGCTGGGGTGATACGACCACGCGATACTCGGTCTATGAATCGTCTTTGTTAAGGAAATCCCTTCTGCGGTCGATACTTGGTTTGCCGAGACAAATACCAAGAAAAGATTCGAGAAGGGAACATAGATGTATCAAAAAGCGATGTTAGGCGCGCTTATCACCACGACGCTGCTGGCTTCAGGATGTGCTTCGGTGCCCATGGGTTCCAGCGATGAAGATCTTGCACTCAAGCAGTTCCCCGCACCCCCGAAGGGTGAAGCTGGCCTCTACGTCTACCGCGACAGCTTCATGGGCAAGGCACTAAAGAAGTCTATCTCTCTGGATGGCCAACTTCTTGGTGAGACGGCCAATGGCGTCTATTTTTATGAATTGATAGAACCGGGCGAGCACAGCCTGTCAACTGAATCCGAATTCAGTGACAATACGCTCGTCTTTACCGCGAGCGCCGGCGAGAATTACTTCGTTGAGCAGTATATCAAGATGGGCGTGTTCGTTGGCGGGGCAGGTCTCGAAATGAAGAGTAAAGACGAGGGCATGAAGGCTTTGCGGGGGTGCTGCCATTTGGCCGCACCGCAGTAGAGCGTATTCGCTATTCGCCAGGGGAGCCCTGAAAACCAGGGCCTCTTCCTATAAAATGAGTTCATGCCAACGCGTTGCTATTGTCCCAGTTCGTCGAGGTTTTTAGTCCAGAAATTGTGGTTGTATAGCACGATAGTGACATGGCGCTTGTTATCAATTTGGTGTTTGTCAGCGATCGTGCGGCACTTCTCGTGGGAGTTTGACTCTATTGGCGGTATATGGGTTTTTCTTTGTATGGGTGTGGCAAGAAGCTCGCTCTCATCAACGACTCGACTTCATCTGCTCCCGGTCGTCCTACTTCGCCTCTGGTTATCATCGAAGGGTTCGTGCTCCCCGTTCTTTACTCGACGCGCTGCCATTACTCGACGCGCCGCCATTCGATCTGGATCTGGGTCCCCTCGGGCCGCCGAAACTGTTCGGTCATGCGGTCGCCTGACACGACCAGGGTCAGGTCATTACGCGTCCGGACGCTGCCGACCCAGTTAGGGAATGTCGAACCCAGGACACGGTTCCCGCTGAATTCTCCGTTGCTGTCGACGGTATAGGTGCCGAAGAAGCCGATGCCGCGTGACATCGCCATGCGGTTCTCTTCATCTGTTCCCCCACCGCGAGCATTGGACGCAAACCGAGGCGTGTCGGCGTCGGTCAGCACCTCCACGAAGTGCATGTCAGGCGTAAAGACGAGGAGACTGTTGGGTTTTTCTCCATAGGCGGGGATATTTCTGCCACCGGGATCGATCGTTGCCGACACCATTTTCCAGGTGCCCAGTACCTGATTGTCAGCGCTGGTCTGCGCAAAGGCGGATGAGGACAAGATTCCGAGAGCGAACGCCAATATGACCGGGCGGATGGACATGTTTTTCTCCTGTTCCTGATGTCTGGGTTGCTGCGATTTCACGGCGCCTGCCGGTCGGCAGAGTAGGCGAGCTCCCGCTGCGCCTCTAGGGCCGTCAGACGTGTGGAGAGTGCCTGCGAGATCGACGCATAGGCGGTGCTGCCCAGTGCCAACCGCAAGGGTGGTGTCGTGCTCTCGGCGGCAGAAATGATGGCGTCCACGGTACGCGCCGCATCGCCCTTGATCTCGAAGCTTCCGTCGCCGATTGCGCGACGAACGGCGTCGGCAGGCGTCTGGTCGTAGGCCTCGATGGGGGTGGCATAAACGAGATTGGCACCAAAATTGGTAGCGGTCGGCCCCGGCTCGGCGATGATGAAGTCGATACCGAAGGGAGCCACTTCCTGGGCCACTGATTCGACGAAGCCTTCGATACCCCATTTGGTGGCGTGATAGAGGCTGAAGCCCGGATAAGCGATCTGCCCACCTTCTGACGAGACCTGCACGACCCTTCCACCGCCCTGCTGGCGAAGACGGGGTAGAGCGGCACGGATCAAGTGGATGCACCCGGTGAGATTGGTGGCAATCTGCCGCTCGATCTGATCGTTGGTAAGCTCTTCAGCGGCTCCGAACAGGCCGTAGCCGGCATTACTCACCACCACGTCTATCCGACCGTGTCGCTGAAACGCGCCTTCGACGGCCAATGCCGTACTGTCCGGCTGGAGCAGATCTAGCGGAATCACATCCAGGCGCTCACGGTACTGCTGCTCGAGTTCAATTAGCGCCCCTGAGCGTCGTGTCGTTGCGACCACCGTATCGCCTTGGGCCAGCAGTCGCTGGGTCATCTCGAGACCGAGCCCCGAGGAAGCGCCGGTGATAAACCATGTTTTCGTCATTTGATGACTCCTCTGTAGATTTGCAAATGTAAATCAAGAAGATTGGTGTTATAAGATCGCCAATATGGGATGAGGTGGTGAGGAATAATCACGAATGATGCGTCCCAGTCTGAACGATCTGGCCGCCTTCACTGCAGTGGCCAGTCACCTCAGCTTTCGCAGGGCGGCCGACGTCATGGGCGTCTCGCGCTCTGCGCTCAGCCACACGATCATCGGACTCGAGGGCAAGCTGGGCGTCCGGCTCTTCAACCGGACGACACGCAGCGTGTCACTGACCCAGGCTGGCGCCCGGATGCTCGCTCAGCTCCGTCCGGTTCTTCGGGATCTCGATCAGGCGCTCGATACCCTCTCCGAGGAGCGCGGCACGCCAACCGGCACGCTGCGGATCAATGCGAACAAAGGCGGTGCCCGTATCCTCCTGCGGGACGTGGTGCCTCCGTTCCTGGAGCGCTATCCCGACGTCGAGCTCGATCTGGTCTCGGAAGGACGTCTCGTCGATGTCGTGGAACAGGGGTTCGATGCAGGCGTGCGCCTGATGGAAACGATTCCGCAGGACATGGTCGCGGTACGGTTCGGGGCTGACGTGCGCTTCATCGCCGTGGCGGCGCCGTCCTATCTGGAAGGCAGGTCGAGGCCGACCACGCCCGATGATCTGCATGTGCATTGCTGCATCCGCCAACGCCTGCCCAGTGGAAAGCGCTATCGCTGGGAGTTTTCCAGACGGGGCGCCGAGCTGGCGGTGGACGCCCCTGGCAATCTCACTCTCGACGACAATGATCTCCTGGTAGAGGCGGCCGCGGACGGGCATGGCATCGCCTATGTCCCCGACCACTTCGCCCAGGCATATCTGGAATCGGGCCAACTCGTGACCGTCCTCGATGACTGGTGCCCGCCAACGCCGGGACTCGCGCTCTACTATCCGGCCAACCGCCATGTGCCAGCGTCACTGCGCGCGTTCATCGATATCCTGAAACAGGTGAAGCGGACTCGGTAAGGTGGCCTCAGGGAATGAACAGCAGGAGAGCGGCTTGAACCGGGTTTCCGCCCCGGTGTGAGAACCCTCCACCAGGCCCGGTAAGAGGCGCTGTTGTGATCATTAACCGAGGCGTGCAGGAGGCATCGGCCTCCCGCACCCATGGTCGGGCGACGCCGCTGATCCAATCGCTGCCTCCAGGCGTCGCCGATCGGCTTGGCACCCCTGCGGCGGCCGATCTCTCAGGTCCGTTCCGTCTCGGTGACACCCCTGACGCCTTGCTTGTCCTTGAAGGCCACCAGGAAGAGCAGCAGGACAGCAAGGGCGAAGCCTGCAGGAAACAGCCAGACGCCCTGCCAGTCGTGGCCATCGGCGGTGGCGTAGTGGTCGGTGACCAGGCCGGCGACCCAGAAGCCGATCAGCATGCCGACCCCGTAGGTGGCCAGCGTGATCATGCCCTGGGCGGCGCTCTGGAAGCGTTCGCCGGCGCGTGCATCAGTGTAGATCTGCCCCGAGACGAAGAAGAAGTCGTAGCAGACACCGTGCAGGGCAATGCCGATCAAGAGCAGGTAGACGCCTTCACCGGCATCGCCGACGGCGAAGAGGGCGTAACGCACGGCCCAGGCCAGCATGCCGACGATCAGCGTGATCTTGATGCCGAAGCGGTGGATGAACACCGGCAGCAGCAGCATGAACAGAACTTCCGAGACCTGTCCCAGGGTCATCTTGCCGGTGGGGTTGGCCACGCCGACCTCCGCCAGGAAGGAGTTGGCATCCTGGTAGTAGAACGCCAGCGGGATGCAGATCAGCACAGAGGCGACAAAGAAGATCGCGTAGTTGCGGTCGTTGAGCAGTTGCAGGGCATCGAGCCCGAGGATCTCCTTCAGTCCGCGCTTGCGGGTGTCCGCCTTGGGCGGCGTGGCTGGCAGGGTGAAGCTGTACAGGCCCAGCGCCAGCGAGGCGATGGCGCACATCAGGAAGGTATTGCGCAGGGCGCCGCCGGCAATGGCCTCGGCGCCGTCCCAGGAGAACAGGTAGCTGATCGCCAGTCCGGCGAGAATCCAGCCGATGGTGCCCCAGACCCGGATCCTGGCGAATTCCTGCGAAGGATCGTTCATCTGGCGGAAGGAGACCGAGTTCACCAGCGCCAGGGTGGGCATGTAGAGGATCATGTAGACCAGGACCAGCGGATAGAAGGTGGCGAAGTCCTGGGCGCGGTAAAGACCGAACATCAGCGCGGCGCCACCCAGGTGCAGCACGGCAAGGATGCGTTCGGCATTGAAGTAGCGGTCGGCGATCAGACCGATGATGAAGGGCGCGATAATCGCGCCCCAAGACTGGGTCGAGAAGGCCATGCCGATCTGGCTTCCGCTGGCGTCCAGGTTCTGGGAGAGAAAGGTGCCCAGGGTGACGAACCAGCCGCCCCAGATGAAGAACTGCAGAAACATCATGATGCCGAGCCGTGTGCTGAGCATGGCGAACCCTCGTTATTGTGTGGTGGGTATCAGTCCGTCTTGCCGAGTCCCAGCAGGCGCCGGTTGCGCCCGGGATCCGAGCCGGTGTCGGCGAAGTCGTCGAAGGCCTTGTCGGCACGCATGATCAGGTGACTGGCGATGAAGGGCGCGCCCTCGGCGGCGCCCTGGGCGGCGTCCTTGAGGCAGCATTCCCATTCGAGTACCGCCCAGCCGTCGTAGCCGTACTGGGTGAGCCGCGAGAAGATACCCTTGAAGTCGACCTGTCCATCGCCCAGCGAGCGGAAGCGACCGGGGCGGTCGACCCAGCCCTGATAGCCGCCGTAGACCCCGCTGCGGGCGCTGGGCGTGAACTCCGCATCCTTGACGTGGAACATGCCGATCCGCTCGTGGTAGCGATCGACGAAGCCCAGGTAGTCGAGCTGCTGCAGCACCATGTGGCTGGGGTCGAAGAGGATCTTCGCCCGGGAGTGGCCGTCCACGGCGTCGAGGAAGCGTTCGAAGGTGGCGCCGTCGTGCAGGTCTTCTCCCGGATGAATCTCGAAGCACAGGTCGACGCCCTGCTCGTCGAAGACATCGAGGATCGGCCGCCAGCGACGGGCCAGTTCGGCGAAACTCTCCTCGATCAGCCCCGCCGGCCGTTGCGGCCAGGGGTAGAGGTACGGCCACAGCAGGGAACCGGAGAAGGTGCCGTGTGCTGTCAGCCCCAGTCGCCGGCTGGCGCGGGCGGCGAGCTTGAGCTGTTCCTCGGCCCAGTGCCGGCGTGCGTCGGGCCGCCCATGCAGGTGCGCGGGAGCGAAGCCGTCGAACAGTTCATCGAAGGCGGGGTGTACCGCCACCAGTTGGCCTTGTAGATGGGTGGAGAGCTCGCTGATCGCCACGCCGGCCTCGGCGCAGCGTCCGGTCAGTTCGTCGCAGTAATCCTGGCTGTCGGCGGCGAGTTCGAGGTCGATCAGGCGTGGATCGACCGTCGGCATCTGGACGCCACGATAGCCGAGCGAGGCTGCCCAGCGGGTGATGGTGTCGAGATCGTCGAAAGGCGGGTGGTGGTCGAGGAACTGGGCGAGAAAGAGCGCCGGCCCCTGGATACCGGTGTCGTGAGTGCCTGTCATGTGGTTGCCTCCGCGTCATGCCGCTGGGAAGTGTCCTCGAGGGATGTCCACTTGGCGGTGCCGGCTTGGCTTTTCAGCAGGGCCTCGATGAAGGCCATGCCCCGCAGGCCCTCGTCCATGCCGGGAACGCCGTCGGCGGCGCCGCGATCGCCGCGTCGGACGGCGTCGGCGAAATCGCGGTAGAGATTGGCCAGCGCCTCCAGGTAACCTTCGGGATGGCCGCCGGGCAGGCGCAGCCGCGCCAGGGCCTCCGGCGCCAGGCCGGGCTGGTCGATCCCCGCGCGCAGCACCCGCATGGGCTCGTCGAGGCGCCGGTGGATCAGGGTATTGGGCTCCATCTGCTGCCACTCCAGCGCGCCGCGATCGCCATACAGGCGGATCTTCAGGGCGTTCTCCTCGCCGGTGCAGACCTGGCTGGCCATCAGGGTGCCGCTGGCACCTTCGGCGGTGCGGAACAGGGCGTCGCCGTCATCATCCAGGCGCCGCTGTTCGCCATGGATGCCGAGGGCGGCGCAGAGCTCGGTGACGTGGTGTCCCGAGATGAACTCGGCGAGGCCGAAGGCGTGGGTGCCGATGTCGGCCATGCAGCCGCTGGCACCGGCGATGGCGGGGTCGGTGCGCCATCCCGCCTGCTTGTTGCCGGTGCCCTCGAGGTTGGTGCCGAGCCAGCCCTGGGGATATTCGACATGAATCTTGCGCAGCCGACCGAGCTCGCCATCACTCACCAGGCGGCGTGCCTGCCAGACCATGGGATAACCGAGATAGGTGTGGGCGAGACCATAGAGGCCCTTGCTCGCCTCGAGGGTGGTGGCGAGTCGGCGTGCTTCCGCCAGGGTGGTCGCCGCCGGCTTCTCGCAGAAGACATGGAAGCCCGCGTCGAGCGCGGTCTGGCTGATGGGTACGTGCAGATGGTTGGGGGTGACCACGACCAGCATATCCATGCGCTGGTCCTCGGGGAGCTGGCGTTCGCCATCGATCAGCGACTGCCAGTCGGGGTAGAGGCGCCGTGTCGACAGGTCGCAGGCCTCGCCGGTGCGGACGTTGTTGCCGGGGTCGCGGCTGAAGTTGGCGCAGACCAGTTCCAGCTCACCGTCCAGGGCGGCAGCCAGGCGATGCACCCGGCCGATGAAGGCGCCTTCACCACCCCCGATCATGCCCATTCGCACGCGTCGTTTCGTTGTGGTCATTCGTCCTCCACGGGATGCTCGGCTGGGCTGTGACGACCGGTATGCTCTCTCGATGTAACCGGTTACATTTGACGGTAAACTAGTCATCCAAGGGCGGAGTATCAATGCGACCTAGGTCTCAGGCTCTTCGCCGATGGGGCGATGAGCCCGGAGTGCCGATGCAGTAGACTGGCCAGCGGCATGATGCCGAGGTGGTTGACGAGACGGGAGGTTCACAGCCGGGCATGACCAATATTCGCAAGGTGGCCAAGCTGGCCGGCGTGTCGGTGGCGACGGTGTCGCGTACCTTGAAGACCCCCGACGTCGTGTCGCCGGGGACGCGTGACAAAGTGTTGGCCGCTGTCGAGCAGGCCGACTATCGACCGAATCTCACGGCGGTGCAGTTTCGCTCGCAACGGACCCGCAATCTGGTCGTGCTGGTACCGATCATTGCCAACACCTTCTTTGCCCGAGTGATTGGTGGCATTCAGGAAGCGGCGCAGCGGCGGGGATACGGCATTCTGCTGTGCAATACACTCGGTGACGAACGTACCGAACGAGCCTACGCTGGCCTGGTGTCGACCCGGCAGGCCGATGGCCTCATCCAACTGCGCGCCTATGATCCCTTCGCGACATCGAGCGGCAAGGCGCGACCGCCGATGGTCAACGCCTGTGAAGTGCTCGACGAGGCACCGTGTCCCACCGTCAAGCTCGACAACCGAGCCGCCGCCCGAGCAGTGACCGAGCACCTGCTGGCACTGGGGCATCGCCGTATCGGCATGATCAAGGGACCGCGCAACAGCCCCTTGACCCGGGATCGTCTGCTGGGCTTCCAGGATGCCCTGGCCGCCGCCGGCCTGGTGCCGGACGACAGCCTGTGGTGTCCCGGCGACTTCACGCCGCCCTCGGGCCATCGAGCGGCGGATGAACTGCTGTCGCGAGCCGATCCCCCCACGGCGATCTTCTGCGAGAACGACGAAATGGCCATGGGGGCCATGCGACGCATCAAGGAGGCGGGGCTTCGGGTGCCCGAGGATATCTCGGTGGCGGGATTCGACGATATCGCCTTCGCTTCCTTCTGCGATCCCTCCCTGACGACCATCGCCCAGCCCGCCGAGGATTTCGGTCGCGAGGCCGTGGCCCTGTTGCTCGACATCATCGATGACCGGGATGACGCAGCGGATGCGCATCGCATCATGCCTTTCGAGCTGGTGATACGAGAGAGCACGGGCCCAGCCGCTTGATCCCGGCGGGTGCGAGGTGAGCAGCTTTCGCGCGCATAAGAGGATGAACCTGCTGCCGGGGTGATACGGCGCCGAAGATCGGCACCCGGTCGTTGAACGACGGGTGATTGTCTCGTTTTCAGCCCAACGCCTTATGCATGAGATAGAGATCGCAGTCCGGATACTGAACGATGCCGGCGTGCTGCCAGCCGTACCGGGCGTAGAGGCTCTGGCTGTCCTGGGTGGTCAGATAGATCGTGTCTTCGCCCAGGCGCCGTGCCGCCTGTTCCACGCTCTCGATCAGCAGACCGGCGACGCCCTTGCCGCGATGGTCGGGGTGAACGAACACGGCAGCCAGCCAGGGCCGCAGACAGGGGCGAAGATCGCAATCGTCATCGAACAGGCTCGCCATGCCGACGGGCCGGTCATCGATATGAGCCACGACGGTGAGCGGAATAGCGTGGTCACTGGCGGCTAGCCTGAATCGTTCCAGCGTGCTTTCGAGCGTGCGTGTCGAGCCCACGCCCCATTGGCCGTAGGTCCAGGCTGCGCAGGCGTCGATAAAGTCCGGTCGATCGACGAGTGAGCTGATTGTCACCGGCGTGGCATTTTCCAAGTGTGCCCCCTTCCATCAGTGGTTGAACGGCCTCCATGGCAGAGGTTTCAAGCTCGCTGAACGATCCAGTCATCATCGGTTGATCGTGCCTGCGCCTCAGCGAACGGCGACAGCACCCTTGCCCGTCCAGTCACATCGGCAGACTGCCGCGCAGCGATGGCGTCTCACCGATGCACCCAGTCCAGATGCTCGAACGCGCCGCGGGCATGATCCTCGCGGAACATTTTGTGGTCTCGCCGCACGCGGTCGGCGGCCTCGACAGCGAACTCCACCATGTCCTCGGTGAACAGTGCCGGTGGGCCGATGGCGTCGACGATGGCGGGTTCGATATCGTAGTCGAGTCTGCCGGATTCGTCGGAGAGGGCGTGCACGCGGGCCAGGACGCCACCGCAGATGTGCGCGTAGTCCCTCCATTCGCTCTTGGAGAGATCGTCGAGATCGATATCGTCACGAAACGGAGCGCGCTCTCGGGAGAGATAACTCAGGCCATCGAACTCGACGTGGCCGTAGAAGATATCACCGCGCACCAGATGCACGGCCTGGGCATGGCTGACGCGCTCGGCGAGGGAGTCCATCTCGTAGGGGGAGGGGGGCACCAGGCCGGAGAGGGCGGAGCGCCGGGCCTGCTTGAGTTCGACGATCAGATCGTCCTCGCCCTCGCCGCCGGGGCCTTCGATCAGCACGTAGTAGCGGTTGAGCCCCAGTGAAGCGGTGCCCTGGCCGAGCCGGATCGCGACATCTTTCACGCGCACGCCGTCGCCATCGTGCGCGCGGGCACGCTCCGGTATCTCGATGTCGTTATCGGCGATCAGGCGATCCATGATTGTCTGGAACTCGTCGCGCCGGGAGGAGATCGGCACCAGCTTCTTGGTCGGACGGAAGCCGCGGCGGCTCTCGTCGAGATAGTCGTCGGCCAGCCACTCGGCGCGATCCTCGTCGGCATCCTCGAACAGCTTCTTGATCAACTCGGGCGCGTTATCGTGGCGCATCTCCTCGTCCTGCTCGGTGCCTTCCCGCGCCAGTCGCGCCATCTCCCCGATATAACCCTCCACGAATCGGCGCACGATCTTGAAGCGATGCTTGTGCTTGAGCTCGCCTTCGACCTCCGCGGCGATCATGAAGCCCACCGCGCCACGCTTGATGTCCCAGGTGAACGGCGCGTAATAGGCCTCGTCGAAGTCGTTGACCGAGAAGATCGGCACGTTGTCGATATTGGGCATGACGCCGAAATTGCCGGGATGGACGTCACCCAGGGCGAGCACGGTCGGCATCCAGGCGTCGTCGCCGGCCATGTCGCGGTAGAACAGCAGCGCGGTGCCGCGAAAGAACGAGAACAGCGAGTCGGAGAGCTTGTCGAACTTGATGCTTCCTTCCTCGGAGCCATTGGCGATCCGCATCCGGTGATCCTCGCGCAGTGTCTGGCGCAGGTGCCGTCGCCGCTCGTGACCGGTCAGCGCGCGCGGCCGCAGGACGAATTCGCCGTCGGCCACCGCTTCGGCCAGGCGCTTGAACGTCTCGAATCGCGTTGCTGCCTCCGGTGCGGGCTCCTTGGGTGGATTCTGCTCGAGCGCCGCCGCCAGTTGCGCCTTGGTCATCGACGAGCGACCCGTGATGCCGCGCTGCTGGGCCTGTTCGTATAGCGCTTGGCGAGTGGGCTCCGATGGTCGGGTCATGGTTGCTCCTGGCCGATGCGGACTGTGGTGAATGACGAGAGGGCGGTGATGCGTCCAGCATGAACGACTTCGAGCGGTCGTGCATGGGGCGGCGGGATAATCGGCGGGCGCTATCAAGACCCGGATCGCCAATGGTGCTCATCGGCAACGGCCTCCGTCGCGTCGTGCCGATAGCGCTGGCGCGCAGCTGATCAACCCGGCAGGGTAACGATGATCGCGCCCCGATCCGTCGCCACGACCGTATGCTCATACTGCACGGCGGGAGCGCTGGGTTCACTGTAGAGCGTCCATCCGTCACTCCCTGCGGCGGCCCAGAGCCCACCCCGGGAGAGGAACGGTTCGACGGTCAGAACGAGCCCCTTGCTGATACGCCGCTTGTCGTTTCGGGTCGGCCAGGTCGCGATTTCTTCGGGATATTCGTGCAGGGATCTGCCTACGCCATGGCTGGCGAGATTGCGAATGAGCGTGTAGCCCCGATCCGAGGCAAAGCGCCCGATGGCCTGGCCAATACCCGCCAGCGGGTTTTCGCTGCTGACTTTAGCAATGCCAATTTCCATGGCAAGTTTGCCGTCACGGCAGAGATGCTCCAGCGAAGGCTTCACCTGGGCGACACGGAAGGTTGCCCCGGTATCCGCGAAATAGCCGTCTTTCGACGCCGAAACATCGATGTTGACCAGGTCACCCCGCGCGATCACTCGCTCGCCTGGAACGCCGTGGGCGATCTCTTCATTGACGCTGATGCAGGTTGCCCCAGGGAAGTCGTAAATCGCTTGTGGCGCCGATAGTGCGCCCTCTCGCTCCAGCAACGCCTTACCGATCTCGTCCAGCTCTCGCGTCGTCATGCCTGGCTCCATCGACCTCGCCATGGCGTGCATCGTATTGGCGACGATACGGCCGATGGCTCTCAGCCCCTCCAGTTCGGCCTGCTTGGTAACCGTCATTCCTGGGTCCTTTGCTGAAACGAGTTGTTCATCCGACGCTAGCCCGCAGGCGGCGGCACTGTCTCGGTGGGCGCCGTCGTGCCGGGTTCTGACCCCGCTCCGCTATGAGCGCCGGAGGAATCCGTCAGGATGGCGTCGGCAATGAGTGTGAAGAGATGATCGGCACGAGCCGCATGCGATGGCTGCTCGCGCAGCCAGGCGAGCGCCGCGATGAGATCGAACAGCTCCGCGCCACTCAGGTCATCCCTGGCCTTGCCCTCGGCTTGGGCGCGGGTGAGAAGGGCCGTGCCTGCCGCCCGCAGCATGACGCATGAGTCATGAAGCGCGGAATTCGTATCCTCGATGGCTCCCATCATCAACGCGATGATGCCACGTTGGCGGTAAGTGAACTCAGTGGTTTCTTGCATCCACGCCACGAGCGCTTCGTCGGCGGAGTCCGAGCTCTCGAGCACTTTGGCCCGCTCCGCCAGTGCCTCGAAGCTGGCGCGCAGTAACGTTTCGAGCAGAGCCTCTCGCGTCGGGAAATGGCGATACAACGTGCCCAGCCCGACGCCGGCCTTGCGCGCGATGTCGCGTAATGACGCGTCGGCTCCCTCGTCGGCGAAAACCTCGCCCGCAACCGCAAGCAGGCGGTCGTAATTCTTCCTGGCATCGACTCGCATCGTTGAACCTTGACAAAATGGAGCAGTGCTCCGATTATTCGGAGCACTGTTCCGTTAAAGATAGCCCATTCGTGGCTCGGGAAGAAAGTCATGTCCAATCAAACGATGAAATCGATTCGCCAATATGAATTCGGCGGTCCCGATGTACTGCGTCACGAGGAGGCACCGATGCCCGATTTGAGCGCGGGTGAGGTGCTCGTTCGTGTCTGTGCGGTCGGCCTCAATCCGCCCGACTGGTACCTGCGCGATGGCTATCGGTCGTTACCGCCTGAATGGCAGCCGCGGTTGGACTTCCCCTTGATTCTGGGAACGGATATCTCCGGCGTCGTCGCGGCGGTCGCCGAGGATGTGGAGAGCTTCTCCATCGGCGATGAGGTGTACTCGATGGTCCGCTTCCCTGAGGGCATGTTCGGGAAGAGTCGGGCCTACGCCGAGTATGTCAGCGTGCCGGTATCGGAAGTCGCGCTCAAGCCGACCGGCATCGATCATGTGCATGCCGCCGGTGCGCCGATGTCGCTGCTCACCGCGTGGCAGTTCATGGTCGAACTGGGTCACGACGAGCCCAATCCGCTTCAGCCGAACCGGCATCAGCCGGTGCCGCTGGAGGGCAGGGTCGTTCTCGTCAATGGCGCCGCGGGCGGGGTGGGGCACTTGGCAGTACAGATCGCGAAACGGAAGGGCGCCCGTGTCATTGCCGTGGCGTCGGGCAGGCACGAATCGCTGCTGCGTGAGCTTGGAGCCGATGAGTTCATCGATTACACCAGCACACCCCCCGAGGACGTCGTCCACGATATCGACCTGGTCGTCGATGCGCTGGGCGGGCCGACCACTCGTCGTTTCCTGCGCACGCTGAAGCGCGGTGGGGCACTGTTCCCGGTCTACCCGCTGGGCTTCGACGGCGCCGAGGAGGCCGCGAGGCGAGGTGTCACCGTCTCGACGACCCAGGTTCGTTCCAGCGGGGCTCAGTTGTCAGACCTCGGCCGTTGGCTTGATAACGGCACGATTCGCGTCGTCGTGGACAGCGTCTACCCGCTTGCCGAGGCCCGCAAGGCCCATGAACGTGCCGCCAGGGGCCATATCCAAGGCAAGATCGTTTTGGCCGTTGAATAGACACAACGAAAGCCAGGCTGCACCAGTGCCGGAATGGCTAGCCCGGCTCTGGTCCTGCCGAAGGGCCTCGTTCAAGGACTTCGCTTAGATATTGTTGATGGCCTGCCGTCTTTTCGGGTCGAAGCAGGGCCGGAGGAGCGGGCGGACATCATCATCGACATCACGGCCACTGCTGCACGGAGACAGAATCGATTGCGCAGCGCCGACCCTGCGCTTTGGGTCGCCATCGACCGTCATCTGGGCACGGGCGAAATGACGATCAGCGGTGATCCATCCCTGCTGAGTGAAGGGCTGGCGGCAGCGCACGATCCGATCATGGGTCGTGCGGCATGGCGGGACGGTCCGATGGAGGCAGACTCTTGCACCTTCCTTGGCGCTTTCGCGCCATCGAATCTAGGGAACGGCAACTCCCCCCACTAACGATCAGGCGTTCGTCGGCCAGGTCGCCAGAGCCTGATCGGCTACCGCATCGAGGGCTTCTCGACTGAACCCGGACTTGGCCTGCACCGCCATGCCGTGGGTCACCGCCATCAAGAACGCGGCCAGCGCGGCGCAATTTGTGGTTGCCGGCAGATCTCCCTCCTGCTGCGCCCGTTCGAAGCGCTCGCGTAGCTGGGCTTCTCCCTTCGCGCGCGCCGTTATCAGCGCCTGGCGCACGGGTTCCGACTCGTCCGACCCCGCCAGCGCGCCATTCACGATGAAGCACCCGCTGTGCTCCGGATGACGGGTATTCAGTTCGGCGACACCGCGCAGTACGTGCTCGGCGACGTCTCGGGAGGTCGACTGCGCGAGCGCCTCCGGCAAGAAACCCAGCTGCTGCGCTTCATAGCGCTCCAGGGCGCGAAGGAACAGGGCTTCCTTGTTGCCGAAGGCCGAGTAGAGTGCTGGCCGTTCGACCCCAGTGGCCTGGGTCAGATCGTTGTAGGACGCGCCTTCGTAACCCTTGCGCCAGAACACGCACAGCGCTGCCTCCAATGCCTGCTCCACATCGAACTCTCGACGTCGTCCCATGGGACTCTCCTTTATTTCGTAACGGCCATTATAAAACACTGGACAGCCGCGAGCCATTTCGTAATCATCGTTACCGTAACGGTCGTTATTTAATTTGGGTCGTCAACGGTGAGGTCTCGATCCGCAGGCGACATGTCATCGGTCAGGAGGAGCAGAGATGGATCGGATATTGGAAGGCAAGGTCGCGCTGGTCACCGGCGGCTCGCGGGGACTCGGCGCGGTAACGGCAGCGCGGCTGGCTGAACTGGGTGCCGATGTGGCAATCAGCTACGCCTCTTCCGCCGACAAGGCGAATACGGTGGTGGAACAACTGAAGTCGACAGGGGCCCGCGCGATGGCGATCCAGGCGGATCAGGCCGATCTCTCGGTCGCCAGGCCGTTGATCGACGCCGTCATCGCCGAATTCGGCAAGCTCGACATCCTGGTGAACAACGCCGGCATCGCGATCCAGGGCCAACTGGTGGATGATCCCGAACTCGACGGGGAAAACTACAATCGTCAGTGGCAGGTCAACGTGATGGGGACCATCGCGATCACGCGGGCGGCGGCGCCCAAGCTGACCGATGGCGGTCGCATCATTTTCATCGGTTCCCTGCTCGGCTCCTACGTGCCTTTCACCGGCGTTGCCGATTACGCCGCCACCAAGTGGGCGCTTGCCGGCTACGCCAAGGGCATCGCTCGCGACCTCGGCCCGCGCAACATCACGGTGAATGTGGTACAGCCGGGCATCATGCCCACGGACATGGCCTCGGACGTGGCCGGTGAGCTTCCCGACCGTGACGCCATTCTGGACATGCACCCGATCCGCCGTATCGCGACCCTCGAGGAAGTGGCGGACATCGTCGGTTTCCTGGCCGGGCCTTCCGCCGGCTACATCAATGGCGAGGCCATCAACGTCGCTGGCGGCTTCGGCATTTAGGCGTAACTGGACTTCGGCGCAACCCGCCGCTTCGCGTGAGTCGCGAGGCGGCGGATATGGCATTCCCAGGCTGCTGGTAGGAGGGATGAAAGCAGATTGGTCCTAGTTCTGATCGGCTCTGCTGACCTCAACGCAAACCCTCGATCTGGCGCAGCCGCGGCGCGGCGAAATCGATGAAGGCGCGGACCTTCGCTGCCGCCCGGCGCCCCTCCACATGCACGAGATGAATCGGCAGCGGGGCGGGCTCGTGCTCTTCCAGCACGGTCTGGAGCCTACCTGACTCGAGATCGGGCCCGACCTGATACGACAGCACGCGACACAGCCCCCAGCCTTGCCTGGCGATATCGATGGCCGCGGCCAAACTGCTGACCGTCAGTCGAGGATTCACCCTGACGCTCTGCGTTCCGTCCCGACCGAGCCGCCACTCGTCGAGGGGAGGCGTTGATCCGCTCGCAACCACCCGATGAGAAACGAGATCGCTCGGCGTCTGCGGGCGGCCATGCGTGGCGAAATAGTCCGGCGAGCCGCAGATGACACGGCGAACCTGACCGATCCGGACGGCGGCGAGCTCGGATGAGGGCAGGTGGCCGATACGCACGGCGATATCCAGGCCTTCCTCGACCAGGTTGACGATGCGGTCGACCATCAACACGTCGGCGCGAACCCGGGGATGCTGGTCGAGAAACTCGGTCAGCAGCGGCGCGACATGGATTCGCCCGAACTCTTGCGGACAGGTGATTCGCAGCTGTCCGACCGGCGTGTTGGCCGCGCCCGAGGCCATGTCGTCGGCGGCTTGCAGATGCGCGAGGATGTCGCGCACTTCCCCGAGGTAGGTCCGGCCGGCTTCGGTCAACCTGACCTGTCGTGTCGAGCGGGTGAAAAGCCGTGCGCCGAGGGTGGTCTCGAGGGTGTTGATGGCTCGCGTGGCGGAGGGTGCGCTGAGCCCGGTGGCGCGGGCTCCTCTGGCGAAGCTCTCGGCTTCGGCCACCGCGACGAAAACGTTGAGGGCCTGGAGGCGGTCCATGATGTCCAGCTTGGCTCGAGAGGAGTGATAATTTCAGAATATAAAATAGTTCCTTTCAGAATACGCCTATTATTTCGTAATCCAAGTGGTTCTAGAGTGACGGCTCCGATCACCCGATCATCATCGCGATGAGGGAGCCTGTCATGTCGAACGCCGACCTTGAAACCAACGCCCTTACCGATCAGCCCGTAAAGCTTTATCGCAACCCCAAGTCGGGCCATTGCCACCGCGTCGAGCTGATGCTGGCGCTGCTGGAGATACCCTACGACACCGTCGATCTCGACATGGCCAACGGCGCCCACCGTGAGCCCGCCTATCTGAAGCTCAGCCCGCTGGGGCAGGTGCCGGCGATCGAGGACAACGGCATCACGCTTTCGGATTCCAACGCCATCATCACCTATCTGGTCGAGCGTTACGGTGACCCTGCAGTCTGGACCGGCAACGAGCCGCTCGAAAAAGCTCAGGTGCAGCGCTGGCTCTCGATTGCGGCGGGCGAGATAGCCGCTGGCCCCTGCGCCGCGCGACTCGTCACCGTATTTGGCGCACCGCTCGATCACGAGGCCGCCAAGGCCAAGGCGCATGGTCTGCTGACGATGATGAACGCCCACCTCGAGGATCGCGACTGGCTGGTGGCTGACCGGCCGACGCTGGCCGATATCGCCGGCTACAGCTATATCGCCCACGCCCCGGAGGGCGGCGTGAGTCTCGATCCCTATCCGCACGTCCGGGCCTGGCTGGCGCGTATCGAGGCGCTGCCCCGCTTCATCGGCATGGCGCGCTCGCCGGTGCTGGCCTGAATCGAGGACGTTCGGACGGAGGTCGGTCATGACACGCGAAACGATGCCTTTCCAAGAGACGACTCTCCAGGAGACGCCGTTCCATCGAGGTGAGCTCGAAGCGCAGCGGCGCGCCGGCGTGGAAAGTCTGGCTAGTTCGGCCGGCAGCTTCATCCGTGACCACATGCCCGAGCAGCATCGCGAGTTCTTCGCTCAGTTGCCGTTCATCGTCATGGCCGCCGGCGATGCGCGGGGGCGCCCCTGGGTCACGCTGCTGGAGGGCGACGAGGGTTTCATCGAGACGCCCGATGCGCGGACGCTGGCGATGGCAGCCGCGCCCGATTCCCAGGACCCGCTGGCCTCGGCGATCGTGGCCGGGGTGGACGTGGGCCTGCTCGGTATCGAGCTGGCAACGCGTCGCCGCAACCGGCTCAACGGGGTGGTCCGGTCGGCGCAGGAGCGTCTGGTCGTCGAGGTGCAACAGAGCTTCGGCAACTGCCCGCAGTACATCCGCGAGCGCGAGTGGCGGCGGGTCGCATCCGGGGTCGCGCCGGACGCCGCCGTCTCCGAGCGACTCGACAGCGGGCAGCGTGCGCGAATCGCCGCAGCGGATACGTTCTTCATCGGCTCCGTCTCCGGCTCTGTCTCCGATCCCGATTCGGCCCACGATTCGGACCGGGAGCCAGGCGCGAGCCGGGGTTACGACGCCTCTCATCGTGGCGGCGAGCCCGGCTTCGTACAAGTGACCGAGAACGGAACGCTGCGGATCCCGGACTACGCCGGCAACAACTTCTTCAACACCCTCGGCAACCTGATCCAGGATCCCCGGGTGGGACTGCTGTTCGTCGATTTCGAAACCGGCGGCCTGCTGCAGATCACCGGTCGGTCTCGCATCGACTGGTCGCCGCGGCGGAGCCAGGGAGAGAGCCGCGATCCGAACGCCAAGCGCTGGATCGAAGTGAGCGTCGAGCAGGTCGTCGACCGGCCGGCCGCGCTGGCGCTGCGGTGGCGTCGGGAAGACGAAGCCCCGCTGCGGCTGACGGTCGTCGACAAGGTGGCAGAGAGCGACCAGATCACCTCTTTCTACCTGGCCGAGCCCGAGGGTGGCGCGCTGCCGCCATTCCAGGCCGGCCAGCATCTGGCGGTCGAGCTGGATATTCCCCAGCAGTCGGGTCGGATCGGTCGCAGCTACTCGCTCTCGGGGTCGCCCGCCGAGGAGACCTACCGCATCAGCGTCAAGCGCGAGGAGCGGGGCACGGCATCACGTTTCCTGCACGATGGAATCGCCGTCGGCGACGCCATCGCGGCCCGCCCGCCGGCGGGGGAGTTCGTCTTGCCGTCCCGGCGAGGGCCGCTGGTGCTGGTCAGCGCCGGGGTGGGGATCACGCCGATGCTGGCCATGCTGCACGAGGTGGTGGCGGAAGCGGAGAACGAAGGGCCACCGGTCTGGTTCGTGCACGCCACGCGCAACGGCGGGACGCACGCCTTCCAGGCCGAGGTCGGGGCATTGTTGGCCAAGGCCGGCAACGTGACACGACGCATCTTCTATAGTGCACCGCGCCCGAACGATACGGCGGGTGTCGATTACGACATCCAGGGGCGAGTCACCCCCGACGACCTGCTCGAACTCGGCGCTGGGGCGGACGCGAGCTATCTGCTCTGCGGTCCGGCCCGGTTTCTCGCCGAGATCAGCGCCGGGCTGGAGGCGCGCGGAGTCGCGGCGGATCGGATCGACTTCGAGACCTTCGGTCCGGCGGGGTGAGACGCCAGCCGTGCCAGGGCCGGCGGCTCCGACTAAAGTCCTAATCTCGAGACCCGCGCCTCTGCGAGGAGACTTGGTACGCTAGCGGCTCATCGCAGCTTCCGTTTCCCCTCGCCGTGCGGCGAGTATCTTCTTCATCGCTCCCGAACCGAGCGACTTTTTCACTGCTCCCGAACCGAGCGTTAAGGCGAATCCATGATCATCTCAGGCCCTTCCGATTACCGCCGAGCTGCCAAGCGGCGTGTTCCTCGCTTTCTGTTCGACTATCTCGACGGTGGCGCGGTGACCGAGAGCACGATGCGCAGCAACGTCGAGGCCCTGCAGGCCATTCCGCTGCGCCAGCGGGTGCTGCAGGGCGGCGGCACGCCGGCGCTCGAGACCGAGGTGCTCGGCAGCCGCTGGAAGCTGCCGGTGGCGCTGGCGCCGGTCGGGGCGACCGGCATGTACGCGCGTCGCGGCGAGGTCCAGGCCGCCAGGGCGGCGGAAAAGGCCGGCATTCCCTATGCGCTGTCGACGGTGTCGGTCTGTTCCATCGAGGAGGTGGCGAAGGGCGCCAACGGCGAGCTGTGGTCCCAGCTCTACGTGCTGAAGGATCGCGGCTTCATGCAGAACGCGCTGGAGCGCGCCTGGGCGGCGGGCATGAAGACACTGGTCTTCACTGTCGACATGCCGCTGCCGGGCTCGCGCTACCGTGATCGCCACTCCGGCATGTCCGGCCCCCATGCCAAACTGCGCCAGACCGTCCAGGCGCTGACCCACCCCCGGTGGGCGCTCGACGTCGCGCTCAAGGGCAAGCCTTTGTCGTTCGGCAACATCGAGGCGTATACCGGCCGCGAGATGAACATGGACGACTACATGGGGTTTCTGGCCAAGAACTTCGATCCCTCCATCAGTTGGAGCGAGCTGGAGTGGATCCGCGATAGCTGGAAGGGCAACCTGATCATCAAGGGGCTGCTGGACAAGGAAGACGCCCGGGATGCGGTACGCATGGGGGCCGACGGCATCATCGTCTCCAACCATGGCGGACGGCAGCTCGACGGCGCGATCCCCACCGCGAGGGCGTTGCCGCATATCGTCGATGCCGTTGGTGACGAGCTGACGGTACTGGCGGACTCCGGCGTTCGCTCCGGGCTGGATGTGGTCAGGATGCTGGCGCTGGGCGCGAAGGGGGTGCTGCTGGGCCGGGCCTACGCCTATGCGCTGGCAGCGGATGGCGAGCGCGGCGTCTCGCATCTGCTGGAGCTGATCGCGGCGGACCTGCGCGTGACCATGACGCTGATCGGTGCCCACTCCCCTGCCGATATCAATGCCAGCCATCTGGAATCGGCCGTGGAGTCGCTGGCGCGCGAGCAGCGCCCGGCGGTGGCGTCGCCGGAAGCCGCCAAGTTCTGAAACCAGGAAGTTATCTTCGGTCGTGACGACGATGCCCCGCTGGCGTGCGCCAGCAGGGCATCGTCGATCCTGCCTTCGTGATCAGGTCGAGCTGGCGGTCTCGCCCGCGGCGGCCGGATCGTCGCTGGCGGCGTCGGCTTCTCCGCCAGTCATCGTGGAATCGTCCGCGGACACGGTAGCGCCTTCGGCGCCATTGGCGGGTTGACCCGCATCATCCCGGGTGACGCGCCACACCGCGTTGGTCAGGTCGTCGGCGATGATCACCGAGCCATCCGGCGCAACGGTCACACCGACCGGGCGCCCCCGTGTCCTGCCGTCATCGGTGAGAAAGCCGGAGACGAAATCGATGGGGTCGCCGGCAGGCTCGCCGTTCTGGAACGGAACGAAGACGACCTTGTAGCCGACCGGATCGGCACGATTCCAGCTGCCGTGTTCGCCGACGAAGGCGCCATCAGTGAACTCACCCCCCACGGCATCATTGGAGAAGGCGACACCCAGGGGCGCACGATGTGAGCCGAGGCTGTAGTCGGGGGCGATCGCCGACTCGACCAACTCCGGGTTTTCCGGCTTCACTCGCGGGTCGACGTGCTGTCCCCAGTAGCTGTACGGCCAGCCGTAGAAGCCGCCATCCTGGATGGAGGTGAGGTAGTCCGGCACCAGATGCGGGCCGAGCTCGTCACGCTCATTGGCGACGGCCCAGAGTCGATCCGTCCCAGGCTGGATGGTCAGTGCGGTGGGGTTGCGCACGCCGGTGGCATAGGCGCGATGCGCGCCGGTCTCCGGGTCGATCGCCCAGATTTCCGCACGATCGACTTCCGCTTCCATGCCGCGCTCGGTGATATTGCTGTTCGAGCCGATACCGACGTATAGCGTCTGGCCGTCGGCACTTGCCGTCAGCGCTTTGGTCCAGTGGTGATTGATCTCGGCGGGCAGCGGGGTCACGAGCTCGGGCGCGCCGCTGGCCTGGGTCTGGCCTTGCTGGTAGTCGAATCGAACCAGTGCCCCCTGGTTGGCGACATAGAGGTCGTTGCCGACCAGGGCGAGGCCGTAGGGCGCGTCGAGATTCTCGGCGAATACCGTCTGTTCTTCGTAGGTGCCGTCTCCATCGCTGTCACGCAGTAGCGTCAAGCGGTTGCCACCCTTGACCGAGGTCTTGCCCTTGGCCTTGATCACACCGGCGATGAAGTCCTTCGGCTTGAGTTTCGGGGCGTGGCCGCCACTGCCCTCGGCAACCAGGATATCGCCGTTCGGCAGCACCAGTGTCTGACGCGGAATCTTGAGATCGGTCGCGATGGCCTGAATGCTGTAGCCATCCGGCACCGTGGGTAGCTTGTCATCCCAGGGCGCCTGCTCGGGGACGCTCATGTTGGGCAGCAGCCCGCGCTGGGGATCGGGCAGCTCCGGGTTGGCGCCATACTGCTGATCGTCGTCGACGGCGTGGGCGCCGCCAGCCAGCAGCAGGATCGACAAGGGGGCGACATAACGCATGCGGGTTGATCTGCTGGCGTGTCTCATGAGCGACCTCCGCTCTTGCGGCTGGTGAATCCAATCCAGATGGCGGCGAACGCGAGCACTGCGACGACCACCGACAGGGTCAGACCCGTTGGCATCATTGCCCAGGCGTCCCGGGAGTGAACCAGGGCATTGACGAAGCCGAGGACCCAGGTCACCAACAGCAGCACGAAGTAGAGTATGGAGAGGCCGCGGCTGCCGGCGGGACGAAAGATTCCGATCAGCGCGCAGATCAGCGCAAAGCCGCAGAACACCAGGCCACCGGCGATCAGCCAGGAGGAGAAGGTGGCCCACTGGATGTTGAAGCTCGTGAAATACGCGTAGTCGCTCAGCGCGGCACCCAGGAAGAGCGGGAAGCCGCCGGCAAGCAGCATTCCGTGTAGTGGATTCGGCCCGGTGCGGACCGGTCGTTCGGCAGTGGCAATCATGGCAAGCTCCTTTTGCTGGTCAAACGAAGACACGTCACCGGGGTGGCAAGGGCCTTGTCGGGGGGAGACATCCCGTCCATTGGGGAAAGTGTAGTTGACTCGTCGAGCCCTCAACACGCCGATCACGCTTCCGCTCCCGCCGAAAGCGTCGGCGGGAGCGGCGCTGCGTCGGTCTGATCGGCGCCGGTGAAGCCGTGTCAGCCGCGATGGTGCGCGGCAATTGTGGTGAGGCCGAAGCCGCAGAGACTTTCGCATCGCTGATTCCGGGGCGGGTTGCGAAAGCCCTTTTCATATCGATCAGACGAGGAGGCGTGAATGGATCTGAAGCCGCGCTATGAAGCCTATATTGCGTGTCTGAACGCACGAGACCTGGACGGACTCGATGAGTTCGTCAGTGATACCGTGATCCACAATGATTCGGAGCTTGGCCTGAGGGGGTATCGCGAGATGCTCGCCGGCGACTACCGCGACATACCCGACCTGCGCTTCTTCGTCGAACGGCTGGTATGCGACGCCGCGACCGTCGCCAGCAGGCTATGTTTCGATTGTCATCCCAAGGCCGAGTTCATGGGGCTACCCGTCGACGGTCGGCGGGTCGTGTTTCACGAGAACGTCTTCTATCGGTTCGCCGAGGGGAAGATCCAGCAGGTGTGGTCGGTCATCGACAAGACCGGGATCGAACGGCAGCTGTTCGACTTGTAGCGTGCTTTCGCCAGTGCCGGAGCCACGGTGGATCCTAAAGGCAATCCCGCACGCGGGATTGCTTCACGTGATGGACGCGGATCACGGAAGGCGGGATGATCCGGCGAACGATTCAGGAAGGCGGTGATTCAAGGATGAAACGAACGGGCTCATGGCAGCGGTGGTTGGTGGCGGCATCGATATGGCTGGTATCCAGCCTGTGCCTGGCGCAGACCCAGGACGCAGACAGCGTGCAGGACTGGTACGCCATCGATTCGCTGAATAGCGGCCTGGGGAAGGCACCGGGTTCCGTCAAGCTCAGAACCCCCCGGGAGGCGATGCGGACCTTCCGCGATCTGACCGACCAGGGCGATTTCGAGGCGGCGGCCCACATCCTCAACCTTGCCGATCTTTCCCCGGCGGAACAGCGTGAGCGGGGCGCCGAGCTGGCCCGAGAGCTCGCCGCCATCTTCCAGCGTGGCAAGTCGATCCGCATTTCGAATCTCTCCGGACGCCAGGATGCCGCGATCGAGGATCCGACCGGCGAGAGCCCTCATGCCGGCGAACCACGGCGCGATATCGAACTGGCCACGCTCGAGGCCGACGGCGACACCTACGACATCCGGCTGGGGCGCTATCAACTGGATAGCGAGGAGCCGGTCTGGTTGATCATGCCGGAGAGCGTGGCGGCGATTCCCGCGCTCTATCACGAGTACGGCCCGGCGGCGTTCGAGCGCCACATTCCCGAGAGCCTCAAGAACTCCTTCGGGCCGCTCAGGCTCTGGGAGTGGATCGCGATCCCGCTGGTGCTGCTGGCGGTCGCGCTGGTCGGCAAGGCGGTCTACCGGTTGGTCGAGATGATGACGCGCTGGTTGCCCTCCGGCTCGCCGAGCATCTTTGCCAAGCAGATTCGCGGCCCGGTGGCGCTCATCGTGATGTCGCTGCTGACCCAGGCGTTGCTCGATTACGTCGTCTCCTTCTCGGCGATCGCGACGACCACCCTGCGCGTGGTGCTGATCGCCATTCTGGCCTGGGGGATCGGGGCCGTCGGGCTGCGGCTCGTCGATACCATGATGCTGAAGATGACGCGTCGCCTCGCGGGCCAGATCGACGATTCCAAGCCCCGGGATGACCGCAAGTTGCTGACGACGCTCTATGCGGTGCGACGCATCATCATTCTCATTCTGGTGACGGCGGTGACGATCTATGTCCTGGGGCAGGTTCAGCTCTTCGAAACCCTGGGGCTGTCGATTCTGGCCTCGGCGAGCGTGCTGGCGGTGCTGGTGGGCGTGGCGGGGCAGGCCGTGCTCGGCAACATCCTGTCATCGTTTCAGCTATCGCTGGCCAAGCCGATACGGGTCGGCGACCTGGTGATGTTCGAGGGGCAGTGGGCCTATGTCGAGGGGATCTTCTATACCCATATCAGGCTGCGGCTATGGAACGAGCGCCGTCTGATCGTGCCGGTTACCTATTTCGCGTCGAAGGCGTTCGAGAACCTCTCCTCCAAGAGTACCAAGGAGTACCGCAGCCTCGTGCTGACGCTGCACCTGAGCGCCGATATCGCGATCCTGCGCGACAAGTTCCTCGAGTTCGCCAAGGCCGAGGAGAACGTGATCGAGCATCACAAACTGCTGTGCTGCGTGACCGACCAGACCGGCCCGGCGCAGACCGTGACCTGCTACCTGATGACGATCGACCCGCTCTCCGGATGGGCCGCCGAGGTGAGCGTCCGGGAAAAACTGCTGGCGTTCATCCGCGACGAGCATCCCGAGTGGTGGCCCAGGGACGTGGTCGTGATCAGCCATCGCGACATCGCCCGAGGACACGCTTCGGGCGATGCCGACGAGCTGGTTCAATGACGCGACCGGATTCGTCATCGCGGTGCCCGGCCACACTTCGTGGCCGAGATTATCGGCAAGCTTCGTCGCCGTCGCTCCACAGCCAGTAGCCGGCGCCCAACAGTGCGCCGACGATCAGGCCGGGGCCCGTTGCGGCCCCCGCCAGTATGGCCAGGTTCCAGCCGCCAGCGCCCATGGCGGCCGTCTCCACGCCGTAATGCGCACAATCCTCGTTCAGGCCGGCATACTCATGCAGTGAGTACTTGATGCCTTGTTTCACCCCGATGACCGCCAGCGCCGAGAGGTAGGGGTCGCCGATGGGTGACAACAGCGGGTTGGCCTCTTCGTACCCGTGATCCAGGGCGTAGGCGGTGGTGGCGGCGTCCAGAGCCGAGCCGAGGCCCGGGCCCCGGGTGTTCGCGCAGCCGGTGAGTGTGGCGGCCATGAGTGCGATTCCCATGAAGCCTATCGAGCGAATCAGTGTCGAGCGTTTGATGGTGAAATCCTCTGGTATCGCCGCGTGGCGGCATGACGGTAACGGTGGAACCATCTTCCTGGTCGATGCAGATGGACACTTCCGGTCCCATCGGAGATACCTTGACGATTCCCGATCCAGCCCCCTGGCAAGATCTGGTGAACCCTATCGGCCCGACAGAGAACAAGCTTTAATTAGGATTTTGCTTTTTTAGCGACAGCGCTATAGATGGTTGGCATGACGTGGTTTTTCCTGCAGCCGTCTTTGCAACGGGCAGCGAGGGGCACAGGCCGCGGTGCTCATTTGGCCTGCCGTCATTGGCGGGAGCGGTTCCGGTGCTTACAACGTCAGCCTGACGTTCGGCGTCGGTTGGTGCGGACTGCTGTCGCTCGCGCCGAAGGCATCGTCCGGAATTCGTGACGCGGGCGGGATTCTCGACGTGCTCGATATCGCGCGAAAGAGCGCGCCGGTCTCGGCGACCAGAGGGCGTTGGCTGCGAGTCGAAGGTTGAGGCGTCCGGCTTGAAACCGAAGAGGGCCGCGAGCCACCTCGCCGGAGGCGGCTCACGGGGTTTGGGCTTGTCGCTCTCGGGTCTGGAATATCTTCGAGCGGTAACGCGATCGATGGACGCGACGAGATTGCCGTCGAGACGGTCGGGACTCTCGAGTAAAAGGGGCGTGGTCCGCCCCAAGGGAAGGTTTCCCCTTATCCGATGTTCAGAAACGCCTTCAAGTCATCCAGGTCGTTGTAGTCGTCGCTGCCGCCCTGTAGTTCATCGATCCTGGCCGCAAGTCGCTTGTCCAGAACGCCATCCGGGTGGGTGATATCGTGAAGTTCGGTCAGATAGTCCACGAAATCGTCGAACTCATCCTCGATCTTGCTATTGGCGTTGGGCGTCAGGACGTACCACTCTCCCGAGCGTTTGAAATAGATCTCGCCGTCCGGTCTCAGCCTGATGGAGGCAATGTCGACGGTATCGATGTCCTTCTTGAATTCACTGAAATGGCCCGGACTTCCCTTGTCACCGAATATCTTGACCGTTCCCGGGTTCTCGTCCCAGGCCGCAGGGGCGTCGGCGTCGAGATACTGTCGGATGGCGTCGGTATCGTTGTATCTATCGGTCTTGCCGAAGACATCGTTCATTTCATCGACGCGATCCTGGTCCAGTTCTCCATCGGGACTAGCGATGTCGTGAAGATCCGTCAGATAACGGATGATCTTCTCCCGCGTGCCCCGATCGGAGTCATCGCCCTCTGAGGTGTTGATGATCTGTTTCACACCGTCCTTGACGAAGATGACGCGTCCATCGTCCTTCAGTTCGATCGAGCCGATGTCGACGCGGTCGATGTCCTCCTTGAAGTCGCCGTAGGTTCCGGGAATGCCGCCGTCACCGAAGACCGGCAGGCCACTGGGATCGGTGCCGAGGTCGAGCTCTTCGCGCAGGTCGTCGAGGTCGTTATAGTCGTCCGAGCCTCCCTGCAGCTCATCTATCTCGTCCGCCAAGTCCTGGTCCAGTTCGCCGTCCGGGTGGACCATGATGTAAAGGTTCTTGAGGTAATCGAAGATATCGTTGGCATCGCTTTTCGACAGACTTCCGCGGTTTTCGGTGTCGAGTTGCCAACGGACGCCATCCTTGATGAAGCTGATCTTGCTGCTGTCGGTCGGATCGAGTTCGATGGAGTCGATCTCGACACGATCGATATCCTCCTGGAAGTCTCCGAACGTACCCGCCTTGTGCTTGCCATCCTTGCCCAGCAGGAAGGGCTGTGAATCGTCGAGCGCCCGTTTCAGGTCGTCGATGTCGTTGTAGCGGTCGGATTCGTCATGGAGCCGGGTAATTCGGTCGATGATTTTCTGATCCCGCTTCCCATCGGGATGCGTGATTTCATGGAGGTCGGTCAGGTAGTCGATGATCTCCTTGCGGTCGCTCTCACCGGCTTTTTCGCCAATCAGCGGATCGATGACCTGCTTGACACCATCCTTGACGAAGATGACGCGACCGTCGTCGGCCAGCTCGATCGAGCCCACGTCGACGCGATCGACGTCTGTCTTGAAGTCACCGGCCGTACCGGGGTCTCCGTCGTCGCCGAAGCGAGGCAGGCCCGAAGGATCCGGTGTGCCCTCGCCGATACCAGCGTCATGATCGTCGTCCCAGTCATCGAACCAGTCGTCGGAAATATTGCCGTGCTCTTCGACGTATTCGGTGAAATCCTCGTACTGCTCCGGCCTGGCTTCCCACATGGGCTTGTCTTCGGGATAGAGGTCGTCGTAACGACTGGAGCCATGGTAGTAGTTGTATTCGTAGCGGGCGTGGAGCACGTAGTTGAGCTTGTCGCCCCAGTCGTCCTCGGTGACGCCGAGCCCGCTCCAGGTCTGGAAGTCGTCCAGGACTTCCGCTTTCTTCTGATCCTGCTTCTGCTTGGCAATCACGCCGGTGACGATGGCGGCGATGGCGCCGAAGCCGACGCCGGCGATCCCCAGCGCGCCCGAGGCCAAGCCCAGCGCCGAGGCGGTGGCCGGCCCCGCGATCATGCTGGCCAGTTGGGTCCCTGCCATGCCGGCGATGCCCACGCCCCCGAGTAGCTGCATCGAGGCGGCGGCGTATTCGCTGGGCAGGGCATCGGGATTGTCACGTAGCTGGTCGATCGACATGGCGCCGAGGGCGATGTCCAGAATACCGCCGGCGCCGTCGGCGATGCCGCCGACCGTCCCCATCACCGAACCCACGATCCTGAGCTTGCTGGGGGTATCCATCTCGCTCGGATCGAGCCCCATGTTACTGAGCCGGTCACCCGCCATGCCCATCACGCTGGCGCGGCTGTCGGCATCCAGATTATCGAGATTGTCGGCCAGGCTCTGGCCATTGTTGCTGCCCGCGCTGGAGATGCGCTCGTTGGGATCGTTCAGCGCCTCTTCCAGGCCAACGTCGGCATCGTCGGGGAGGGGGACGAAGCGGGCACCCTCACCTTCACCGCTGGCGATCTCGTCGAAGAAGCGCTCGACGTCGTCGGCCCAGCCCGGTGCAAGGTCCGGCGTATCCAGTTGCGGCGGGGTTGCGGAGATCGCCTGGCGCTGGCTCTCGAGGGATTCCAGTTCGACGACGTCGGCTTCCGGTACCGAGACACTCTCCGTCGAGTTCGGGAAGTGTTTGACGAACGCTTCCCGAATTTGATCGTTGTTCTCGAGACCCAGCCGTGTCGCCATGCCGGGCTTGTTGAGAGTGTCCTGGAACAGTTCATACGTCTTGGCGCCGGCCAGCGCCATGGCGGGGGAGGTGGCCACGGTGATCAGCAGCAGCCGCGCCGCCGCCAGGCGATCCTCCGTGGTCTCCCCCATGTTCTTGTTCAGGGTGTAGATCGCGGCGGTGGCGGTGAGGATGCCACCCATGCCGGGGAGCACGCCGTTCTTCATGCTGGCCTGCAGCAGCGCCGCCGCTCCGTTTCTGACCTTGGTGGACAGGTCGGGGTTGCTCTTGCCGAGGACCTGGGAGATCCGCGACGAGACATCCTTGATGTCGAACTTGCCATTCTCCTTGAACGACCCGAGAACGGCGTTGGAGGCGATCTTGACCGCCGCCTTGTAGCTTTCCAGCCCGCGCTTGACGTCGTCGGGCAGGTCGCCCTCGCCGTTCTTGAGGTAGTTCTGGACGGTCCGGTCGGAAAAGGTAATGCCGAAGATGGAGGAAAACGTGCCCTGCAACCCCATCTGTACCTGATCGTTGACCGCCGTCTCGAGGGCTTCGTCGGAATAGCTGCCCTCTTCGATCACGCCACTGATCTCGTCGATCAGGCCCTTGTCGAGTGTCTGGCTGCGTACTTCGCTGGCCTTGTCGCTATCCAGATAGTCCAGCGTCTTGATGTCGTTGGCGAAGCGGGTCTTGGCGGCGTCGTCGCCCATGCCCTCGAGCATCTCCAGATACTCGGGACTCATCATGGTCTCGTGGACGCGATGGGTCAGGCCGGACTTGTCCTTGATCTTGTCGACCGCGCCCTGCATCAGGTCGTCGACGCCGGAGACGACGCTCTCGTTCTGGGACACCTCGGCGAGCTTGCTGGCGATCTCCTCCTCGTCGAGCAGACCGTAGGTGCTCGCCTGATCCATGATCACGGAGTTCGGCAGGGTCGGCTCGGTATCGCCCGGCCACGGAAACGCATCCTTCTGGGTCTGGTAGGGCAGGATGCCGTAGCCGTTGACCAGCGCGGACTTGGCCTGAAGCAACTCATAATACTGTCGGCGAGGGTCATCGAGATCCAGGTCGCCCCACTCTTCCTTCATGGTGTCGTTGAACAGCTCGCCGACCGTCTTGTCGTCCTCGGTCGTCTTGGCGTTCATGACATCGGTCGCTTCCGACTCCTCGACCTTGACCTCGATATTGTTATCGGTCTGGCTGATCTCGGTACCTGCCAGCCTGTTTTCCAGCACCGAGTACTTGAAGGGCGATAGATGCTCGGAAACGGCGTAAGTCTTGCCCTCATACTTGAAGGTGATGGTGGTGGCGTCTTCACGGTTTGGTTTCAGGTTGCTGACGGGGGGGAGTCCGTCGTCCTCCTCCACCACATGCCAGCTCTTTTCCCTGGCCTTGGTTCTGAACGACTCGAGACTCGGATTTTCCTTGTCGGACGCATCGCTGTCGCTCGACTTGCGGGAGAGCGACTCTTCGACACTGCGAGGCGTGACGACGACTCCTGAAACGGACATGGCGGGGCTCCTGGTTATTATTCCCGTCGGCTCTCGAGTGGCCGGTTTTTTCGGGTATGGCAGGTGCGAGATCGGCAGAAGCCTGAACCTGCTGAAAGACATTCGTCATGTGAGTGACCCCTAGAGGGTAAGGCCCGAATTCACTCGATAGATCTCCCTTTGGGTTAATTTGAATGCCTATCGCGTTTTTTTATAATTTTTATTGTTTCACGAAGGTTTAAATGGGAAATAGCTTTCAACTTAAGTCGATATTTAAGGCAGGCGAGGTAGCGGCCGTAAACTTGACGCTGATCGTTTGTCGAATAATCAGGTTTGGGCCGAAAGTCCTGGGCCTGCACTTCCTACAAACCTAAGTCGTGCTGTCAGGATGGACGCATATGAGTAAGCTCCCTGCTGGCCCTCATGAAGAGCATCCGCATGGAACACGACTTCTGGCAGACCCGATGGAAAAACGATCAACTCGGTTTCCACCTCTCGTTCGTCCATCCCATTCTCAAGCGCAACCTGTCGCGGTTCGGTCTCGTTGCCGACGCGAGGATCTTTCTGCCGCTATGTGGCAAGACGCTGGATATCGGCTGGCTGCTGGAGGCGGGGTATCGGGTGGTCGGCGCGGAGCTGAGCGAGATTGCGGTCAGCCAGCTTTTCGAATCACTGAAACTGGTCCCGGACATCTCCTCCTGGGAGGGCGGTCAATATTGGCACGCCGGTAGATTGACGATCTTCCAGGGCGATATCTTCCGCCTCGGCGACGACGATCTGGGGCCGGTCGACCTGGTCTACGACCGCGCTGCGCTGGTGGCCTTGCCAGCGTCGATGCGTGCCGCCTATGCCGCTCAGATCCTGGCGTTGACCCACGCCGCGCCGCAGCTGCTGATCACCTTCGAGTACGATCCGACGGAGAAGGCGGGGCCGCCGTTTCCGGTGTGGCCAGAGGAAGTGGCCGATCACTACGCCGGGAGTCATACCATTACCGAACTGTCGCGCAAGGACGTGCTTGACGCCTCGCTCAGCTTCCGCGACGCGGGCGTGTCGCGTTTCGTCGAGGTCGCCTGGCAGCTGCTGCCGAGCTCTCGATGACGCGTGAGACTCTCGGGTAAGCGTAGGTGAAGTGAGGACCCGCCTGTGGGCGGGTCCCCAGTTGTCGATCATCCTCTACCGACTGCCGCCACCGCCTCGTCGATGACCATCTGACCCTGTTCGGCCTCGTCGATGGTGACGGGTGAGCCGGGCTTAGCGTCGGGTGCGCGCCGCCTGGGTGATCGCCCGGGCACACTCCAGCAGCGGTGGCCCGAGGGTGTCGATGGCGTTCTCCAGCTGCCAGCGGCTGGCAGGGGCGGTGACGTGGACCGCCGCCACCGGACGGCCCGAGGCGTTGATCACGGGCGCGGCGATATTGATGTCGCCGCGGAAGTACTCGGCGTTGTTCCAGGCCAGACCGCGCTGGCGGCACTGCTGCACGATCTCCATCAGTGCCTCGATCTCGGTCACGGTGTTGGCGGTATGGGCGATGCGCTCGCTGCGTTCGAGATGATCGCGCAGGGTGGCGTCATCGAGCGCCGAGAGATAGGCGCGCCCGGAGGCGGTGCAGAACATCGGCACACGGCTGCCGATCGGCATATGGATCGGTATGTAGTGGCGGCTGGTAAAGCGCGCCACATAGACCATATCGAGCCCGCAGGGCTCGGTCAGCGAGACCGTTTCCAGGCAGCGATTGCTGAGATCCGACAGATACGGATTGGCGCAATCGATCAGCAGATTGGCCTCGAGATAGTGCGCGCCCACGTCGAGCACCCCGATGCCGATCCGGTACTTGCGGCTCTGCGCCACGCGCACCAGATAGCCGAGCTGCTCCAGGGTATGGGTGATCCGCTGCACCGAGCCCATGCTCATGTCGGTGAGCCGAGCGATCTCCGACAGGCTGAGTTCGCTGTGGTGGGCATCGAACAGCCCCAGCACCACGAACGCCTTCTCGATGGACTGGTTGAACAGCGCCGAGCGGGCACCGGCGCTTGTTGAGTCGGCCATCGGGTCTCCTGTCATCGCTCCAGCCAATCCTGGGTTCGATAGTACTGGATCACCGCCGCGACGTAGAGCCGCTGAAGGCCGTGCAGCGGGATCGGCGCGATGGAGGTGACCGGTAACGGCAGGGCGTCGGCGAGCGCCCGGGTACCGAGATGGCGGCCGATCAGGCTGCCCAGATGGGTGCCCATCCCCACGCCACGGCCGTTGTAGCCCAGTGCCACGTGCAAGCCGGGGGCGGGTTCGTGCACGTGCGGCATGGAATCCTGGGTCAACGCCACCCGCCCGCCCCAGGCATAGTCGATCTCGACGCCCTTCAGCGCCGGATAGAGCCTGGTCATGCCGCTGATCAGGTGACGGAAATCGGTGGGGTCACGGGGATCATGAAAGGGTCCACGCCCGCCGAACAGCAGTCGACCGGCGGCGTCGCGGCGAAAGTAGAACAGTAGCTTGCGCGCGTCCGAGGCGACCTCTCCCCGGGGCAGAATGGCGCCGCCTTCTGCCGGGCTCAGCGGCCGGGTCGCGATCTGAAAACTGTTGGCGGCGATCAGGCTGCGTGCCAGGCCCGGCTGCAAGGCGTCGGTATAGCCGTTGGTGCACAGCAGGACTCTCTCGGCCACCACCTCTCCATGGGCGGTGGTCGCCCGCCAGCCCTCGGCCTGACGGGTCAGCCCGGTCACCGCCGAGCCCTCGTGGAGCTGTGCTCCCGCGGCGCTCGCCGCCCGGGCTAGGCCGCGCACGAAGGCCAGCGGATTGAGGCTTCCCGCGCGCGGGTCGCGCCAGCCGGCCAGATAGGCCGCGGTGCCGAGGCGCTCGGCGCAGGCCTCCCGCGCCAGCCACTCGACCTCGACGCCACGCGCGGCCCACTGTGCGGCGCGGCTCTCGATCCGCTGGATGCCGGCTTGGGTGGCCGCGGGCTGCAGCCAGCCCTGACGCTGGCTGTCACACTCGATGGCGTGGCGCTGGATGAGCGCGAAGACCACGTCGGCATTGCGGCTGCTGGTATCGATCAGGCGTTCGCCGCGCTCCTGGCCATAGCGTTCGATCAGTTGGTCGGGGTCGTACTTGAGCCCCGGGATGACCTGGCCGCCGTTGCGTCCTGAGGCGCCCCAGCCGATCGTGCTGGCCTCCAGCAGGCGGGTCGAGATGCCGCGTTCGGCCAGCGCCAGCGCCGCGGCGACCCCGGTGAAGCCGCCGCCGACAATCAACACGTCGCTGCGGCAGGTACCTTCGAGTGCGGGTAGCGGCGCCGTCGGCGGCTGACTCTCGGCCCAGAGCGAGCGCAGCATCGGCTGTGAAGTGGGCATCGATGCTTCTCCTGTTCAGTGGTCGAGCACGCGGCGCAGGAAATCCTGCGTGCGCGCGTTCTGTGGCTCGCTGAGCACGCGTGACGCCGGCCCCTCCTCGACGATCTGGCCGCCGTAAAGGAAGCAGACCCGATCGGCTACCTCCTTGGCGAAACTCATCTCGTGGGTGACCACGACCATGGTCATGCCCTCCGCCGCCAGGCCGCGCATCACCGTCAGCACATCGCCCACCAGCTCCGGGTCGAGCGCGGAGGTGGGCTCGTCGAACAGGATCGCCTCCGGACGCATCGCCAGCGCCCGGGCGATCGCCACCCGCTGCTGCTGGCCGCCGGAGAGCTGGGTCGGGTAGGCCGCCTGTTTCTCGGCCAGGCCGACCTTTTCGAGCAGCGACTGAGCGTGCTGGCGCGCTTCGGCCCGGGGCTCGCCCTTGACGAAGATGGGGCCCTCCATCACGTTCTCGAGCACCGTGCGGTGGGGAAAGAGATTGAAGCGCTGAAACACCATGCCGACCCGGGTGCGCAGCGCGTGGATATCGCTGCGCCTGACATCCACCGTCTGCCCGTGGATGGTGATCGCGCCGCTGTCGTAACTTTCCAGACCGTTGATGCAGCGCAGCACGGTGGACTTGCCCGAGCCGGAAGGGCCGATGAGACAGACCACTTCGCCGGCGGCGACCTCGAGGCTGACGCCCTTGAGCACCTGGGTCGCACCGAAGGCCTTGTGGATATGGTCGATGGCGATCATTGGTTGGCCCCCTGGCGCGACTTGCTGAAGAAACGCTCCAGGCGATTGACGCCGAAGATCAGCGGCAGGCTGAGCGCCAGGTACATCAGCGCCACCATGGTGTAGACGGTGGTGTTCTGGAACGTCGAGGCGGCGATCAACTGCCCGGCCCGGGTCATCTCCGCCACCGTGATGGTCGAGGCGAGCGAAGAGTCCTTGAGGATCATGACCGCGGTGTTGCCGTAGGGGGGCAGGGCGATGCGTACCGCCTGGGGCAGGACCACACGGCGCATGATCAGGGCGCTCTTCATGCCGATGGACTTAGCCGCCTCGATCTGGCCCGAGTCGATCGCCTCGATGCCGGCGCGGAAGTTCTCTGCCTGGTAGGCGCTATAGGCGATCCCCAGGCCGATGATGCTGGCCTGGAAAGCGCTCAGATCGATGCCTAGCTCGGGAATGACGAAGTAGATGTAGAACAGTTGCACGATGATCGGCAGGCCGCGGATCACGTTGATGAAGGTGCTGGCCAGCGCCGATATCGGCGCGAACGGGGAGCGCTTCATCAGCGCCAGCAGCAGGCCCAGAAAGGTACTGAGCAGCAGGGCGCCCAGGGTGATCTGCACCGTGACCACGGCGCCCTTGAGCAGGATCGGGAAAAACGCGGCGATATCGGCGTACGCCATGGAGGTCTCCTTGGCCGAGGCCGGGCGCGCCGGGCAGTGAAGCCCGGCGTGCGGCGGTCAGCGGGGAAGGGTGGGAGAGCGGCTGAGTGTCGGTGGTGGCACGGTGGGGCGTACTACAGCCCCCACTCGGCGAAGATGGCGTCGAGCTTGCCGCTTGCCTTGAGCTTGGCCAGGGAGGCGTTGACGCGCTCGAGCAGCGCGGTGTTGTCCTTGGCCACGGCCAGCGCGAGCTCGCCCACCATCTGCTGCTGGTAGTCGGGAGACTGCTCGAGATCGGCAAAGCGGCCCTGCTTGAGCTGATAGGCCATCACCGGTGCGTCACCGATGCCCGCCACGATGCGACCCAGGGAGACGTCGCGCATCATGTCGGCGAGGGTGTCGTAGTTGCGAATCTCGGGAAATAGCCCGGTCGCCTGCAGCTGGCGTACATAGGTCGTGCCGACCTGGGCGCCGACCACCTGGCCCTCGAGATCGTCGAGGGTATGAATGTCGCCCTGATGGTCACGCTTGACGATCACGCCCTCACCGTAGGGGTAGACGTCATCGCTGAAGGCGACGACCTTGGCGCGCTCGGGGGTACGCAGCATGGCCGCGGAGATGATGTCGATCTTGCCCGAGGTGAGCGACGGAATCAGCGCGTTGAACGGCGACTCCTTGATCTCGACCTGGGCTCCCATGTCCTGACCCACCGCCTCGATCAGATCGACCATGGCGCCGGTGATCTTGCCGCTGGAGACGTCCAGAAAGGTGAACGGGATACCGCTGGGGGTGGCGCCGGCGATCAGGGTCTCCTGTGCCTGGGCGGCGTTGATGCCCGCCGTGGCGAGACCCAGCGCAGCGGCGGCCATGAGGCAGTGGCGGCGGAGGCGAGAGAGCCAGCGCCAGGGAGTTCGGGTTGTGGGTGAGTAATCGATCATGAGGCTACCTATCTTGTGGGGTTGTTATGTCGACTCAGCGATTCACCTGCCTGTTCGAGCCTATCCAAGCCCTTAGTTATCGGCAAGTGTTAATAGTTATCGCATATCGATAAAATAGCGCTTTTTCCCCAGCGTGACTTGCGTCAGCCCCTGTCCGAATGCCTCTAACAAGTGATCCCCGCTCGAAAAACCGGCCAGTCACGCGATACGTAGGCAGCGCAGACGCTACGTACTGGAAGAAGTGGCGGGTCGTTCGAATACCACCAAGGTCTAACCGCTCTAGCCAGAGCTCGACTGGGTTAAGCTGGCGACAGGCAGCGGCACAGCGACAGCCTGGTGTCGATCACTCAGCAAGTGGGAGAGAACCGGTGGAGCATCGATTCTGGCAGCAGCGCTGGGAGCAGGCGCAGCTCGGCTTTCACCTGAGCTTCGTCCATCCCATTCTCAAGCGGCACTTGTCGCGCTATGCGCTAACCTCAGGGGCGCGGGTGTTCCTGCCGCTGTGCGGCAAGACCTTGGATATCGGCTGGCTGCTGAGTGAGGGGTATGCGGTGGTCGGCGCCGAGTTGAGCGAGCTGGCGGTGGCGCAGCTGTTCGCCGAACTCGGTGTCGAGCCGACGGTGAGCGAGTGGGAGGGCGGCCAGCGCTGGCAGCACGACGCGCTGACCGTGTTCCAGGGCGATATCTTCGCGCTGACACCGGCGACGCTGGGCGCGGTCGATCTGGTCTATGACCGCGCTGCGCTGGTGGCGCTACCGCCGACCATGCGCGACGCCTACGCTCGACAGCTCGTCGAGTTGAGCGGCGCCGCGCCGCAGCTGCTGATCACCTTCGAGTACGATCCGACGGAGAAGGCGGGGCCGCCGTTTCCGGTGTGGCCAGAGGAAGTGGCCGATCACTACGCCGGGAGGCATACCATTACCGAACTGTCGCGCAAGGACGTGCTCGACGCCTCGCTCAGCTTCCGCGATGCGGGCGTGTCGCGTTTCGTCGAAGTCGCCTGGCAACTGCTGCCGCGTTAGCTGTCGTCTCGGCGAGGGCCGGCGGCCGGGGGCGTCGTATCATCGTCGGCCGCCGAGGCGTGCATGCTGCTGCGTAGCGCGTCGTCGCGAACTTCGAGAATATCGAACAGTCCCAGCGCTTCCAGTGCGGGTCTCAAGGTTTCGATACTGTCCGCTGCCCGTTGGCGCTCGGCATCTGTCGTCAGCGGATCGAGCCACACTCTGGCACTCGCCAGGAAGGCACCCACCGTGCCCTTGCGAATGCTGATGCCATCACGTTCGATACGGTCCTGTTCATCGGGGAGAAGGTCTTCTGGTCGCATGCATCGTCTCCGGTCGCGGCGTGGTATTCGCTCACGATAGAGGGTATCGACGTGTCATGGATAAGCCTTGAAGGCCATTCGATAGCGCAAAGAGGCCAATCGTGATGCGCACGCCCATGCTCGATCCCTCCCGTGCGGATAGCTCGGAAGGCCCCCCGGTGCTGGTGGTGGCGAGAGGTGACGGGCAGGGACGCACGACGCCTCGTCATACGCATGCTCGTGGCCAGTGGCTGGGGGCATCGAAGGGGTTGATCACGGTCGACGGCGACCACGGTCGCTGGGTGGTGCCCGCCACCTATGCGATGTGGGTGCCGCCGGACGTGCCCCACGGCATGTCCTCCCATGGCGCCTTCGAGGGCTGGAGCGCCTATGTGGCGCCAGCGCATGGCGTGCATTTTCCGGCCACGCCCTATCTCTGTCGGATGTCGCCGCTGTGGCGCGAGATGGTGGGGCGGCTAGCGAGTGATACCCGCGGGCCGGACGACCCGGCCCATCGTCGTCTCGCGCTGGCACTGCTCGATGAAGCCAGAGAGGCTCCCCACGAGCCGCTGGGCTTGCCGTATCCCGGCGACCCGCGCTTGCGTCGTGTCGCCGACGCCATCGCAGGATGCCCGCAGGATGAGCGGCGGCTGAGTGAATGGGCCATCTGGGCCCATGTCTCCACGCGCACGCTGTCGCGCCGCTTCGTCACGGAGACCGGCTTTACCCTGACCCAGTGGCGCCAGCGCGCGCGGCTGTTGCGCTCGTTGGAACTCCTGGCCTCGGGGGAGACGGTACAGAGCACGGCGCTGACACTGGGCTATACCAGTGTCAGCGCCTTTGTCGCCCGCTTTCATGGCGTATTCGGCTGTACGCCGGGGCGCTACGCTGCCGGAGAGCCGATACACGCCAGCTCGGTCACTCCCAGTGGCATGGTCGGCACGACAGTCGACACCGCGGATCAATAAGCCCCGGCGCCGTATCAGCCCAGCGTACCCAGCGCCTCGTCGATGATCGCCAGCCCCTGTTCGGCCTCACCGGCGGTGACGATGCACGGCGGCACCACGTGGATGCGGTTGGCGACCACGAACGCCAGCAGACCGCGCTCCAGCATCGCCTGCTTGAGCTTGCCGACCTTGGCCGCCGCCAGCGGCGTGCGGCTGTCGCGATCCTCGACCAGCTCGATGGCGTGGAACACCCCTAGGCCGCGCACTTCGCCGACCTGGGCATGGCGCTGGGCCAGGCGGGCGAGGCCGGGGCTGAGCACCGTCTCGCCGATCTGGCGGGCGTTGTCGACGATACCCTCTTCCTGCATCGTCTCCAGGGTGGCGCAGATCGCTGCCATGGCCAGCGGATGGCCGGAGTAGGTCAGGCCGCCGTAGAACATCTCGTCGTCGAAGTGGTGGGCGATGCGCTGGTTGACGATCACCCCACCGGCGGGCACGTAGCCCGAGTTGACCCCCTTGGCGAAGGTGATCAGATCCGGCACCACGCCGAAGTGGTCCAGCGCCAGCCAGGCGCCGGTGCGGCCGAAGCCCGCCATCACCTCGTCGAAGATCAGCACCAGGCCGAACTCGTCGGCCAGCGCACGCACGCCGGCCAGATAGCCCGGCGGTGGCACCAGCACGCCGGCGGTGCCCGGGATGGTCTCGAGCAGTAGCCCGGCGATGCTCGCCGGCCCCTCGCACTCGATCACCCGGCGCAGGTGGTGCAGCGCGCGCTGGCACTCCTCCTCCTCGTTGCCGGCCCAGAACTCGCTGCGATAGAGCCAGGGATTGAAGAAGTGCACGTGGCCGCGGGCGTACTCGTTGGGTACGCGGCGGAAATCCCCGGTGGCGGCGATCGCCGAGCCGGTGCCGCCGTGGTAGGAGCGGTAGGCCGAGAGAATCTTGTCGCGGCCGGTGACCGCCCGCGCCATGCGGATGGCGTTCTCGTTGGCGTCCGCGCCGGCGTTGGTGAAGAACACCTTGGCGAAGCCGGCCGGAGCGCGTTCGAGGATCTTCTCGGCAGCGCGCCCGCGCATCCAGTTGGCATGGGCGGGGGCGATGGTGGTCAGCTCGTCGGCCTGGGCCTTGATCGCCGCGATCACCCGCGGGTGCTGGTGGCCGATATTGGTGTTGACCAGCTGGCTGGAGAAGTCGAGATACTCGCGGCCGTCGTAGTCCCACAGCCGGCAGCCTGCGCCGCTCTTGATCACCAGCGGATCGAGCGCGCCCTGGGCGGACCAGGAGTGGAACACGTGGGCGCGGTCGAGCGCCTTCACCTGCTGATTGTCGATCGAGTGCATGGGGAATCCTGTTATGTCACATGGTGTTCGGGGAGCGCTACTCACAGTGTTGGCATGGTGTACTGATTGGTCGCTTCCCGCAGACCGGAGGGCCAGCGCGCAGTGACCGTCTTCATGCGCGTGTAGAAGCGCACGCCGTCGGCACCGTGCACGTGCAGCGCACCGAACAGCGAGCGCTTCCAGCCGCCGAAGCTGTGGAACGCCATGGGCACCGGGATCGGCACGTTAACCCCGACCATGCCGACCTGGATCTGCTCGCAATACTGCCGCGCGCTGTCGCCATCACGGGTGAAGATGGCGGTGCCGTTGCCGAACTCGTGGTCGTTGACCATCTTGACCGCGGCGTCGAAGCTCTCAGCACGGGCGATCACCAGTACCGGGCCGAAGATCTCCTCGTCGTAGATGCGCATGCCCGGCTTGACGTGGTCGAACAGGGTGCCGCCGATGAAGAAGCCGTCGCTGTCGTGCTGGAGCTGGCGACCGTCGCGCACCAGCTCGGCGCCTTCCTGCACGCCTTGCTCGATATAGCCGCTCACCTTCTCCAGGTGCGCGCGCGACACCAGCGGGCCCATGTCGTGGTCCGGGCCGTCGGTGAGGCTCGCGCCCACGCGCAGTTCGTCCAGCCGTGACAGTAGTTTCTCGCGCAGCTTCTCGGCGGTTTCGTCGCCCACCGGCATCGCCACCGAGATCGCCATGCAGCGCTCGCCGGCACTGCCGTAGGCGGCGCCCATCAGCGCATCCGCGGCCTGGTCGAGATCGGCGTCGGGCATGACCACCATATGGTTCTTGGCCCCGCCGAGGGCCTGCACGCGCTTGCCGTGGGCGGAGGCGGTGGCGTAGACGTACTCGGCGATCGGGGTCGAACCGACGAAGCTCACCGCCTGCACCCGCGGGTCGGTGAGCAGGGTGTCGACCGCCTCCTTGTCGCCGTTGACCACATTGAGAACACCGTCCGGCAGCCCCGCTTCACTGAATAGCTCGGCGATGCGCAGGGTCGAGGAAGGGTCCTTCTCCGACGGCTTGAGCACGAAGGTGTTACCGGCGGCGATGGCGATCGGGAACATCCACAGCGGCACCATGGCCGGGAAGTTGAACGGGGTGATGCCGGCGCACACGCCGAGCGGCTGCATCAGCGAGAAGGAGTCGATGCCGGGGCCGACATTGAGCGAGTGCTCGCCTTTCTGCAGATGCGGCATGCCGCAGGCGAACTCGACCACTTCCAGGCCGCGGGTCAGTTCGCCCTTGGCATCGGAGAAGACCTTGCCGTGCTCCTGGGAGATCAGCCGCGCCAGCTCGTCGCTGTGCTGCTCCAGCAGCGTCTTGTAGTTGAACAGGACCCGGGCGCGCTTGAGCGGGGAGAAGGCCGACCACTGCGCGAAGGCGGCTTGTGACGAGGCGATCACCCGCTCGACGTCCGCACGGGAGGCCAGCAGCACCTCCCCGGACTGGGCGCCGGTGGAGGGGTTGAAGATCGGGCTGGTGCGCGTCGAGTCCAGCGCGGCGCGCTTGCCGTCGACGAAATGAGTCAGCGTGTCGGACATGTGATCTCGATCCTTTGGGTATCAATCGGCGATGGGAAATCTCGGGTACGGCGCCTTGGCGAGCGCTTGTCCCTATGGCCAGGGTCCAGATTGAGGCCGGAGGATAGCGTCAATAAATCCCTGTATGCTTAATTTCACTAAACGCTTTGCTTAACTTTTCCCATCACCCGTGGCTGCTCGGCCGCCAGGGCGTGGGCAACGACAGGTACCGCCATGCGTCCACGCAAGATCACGTTGATGGGGCAGTTGGGGGATGTGGATCTGCGCCTGCTGCGGATATTCCGCAAGGTGGTCGAATGCGGCGGATTCTCCTCGGCGGAGGTCGATCTCGATATCAGCCGGGCGGCGATCAGCATGGCGATGAGCGACCTGGAGGCACGTCTCTCGATGCGGCTTTGCCAGCGTGGCCGCAGTGGCTTCCAGTTGACCAGTGAAGGGCAGGCGGTGTTCGAGGCCACCATGCAGCTTCTCACCGCCGTGGAAGACTTCCGTACCCGCGTCAACGGGCTGCACTCCAGTCTGACCGGCGAGCTCAATATCGGCATCACCGACAATCTGGTCACGCTGCCCAACATGCAGGTGACCGAGGCGCTGCGGGCACTCAAGGCGCGTGGCGACAACGTTCACATCAATATCCGCATGGCGCCGCCCAACGACATCGAGATGGCGGTGCTCGGCGGCAGCCTGCACGCGGGGGTGGTGCCGGAACTCAAGCGCGTGCCGGGGCTCGACTATCTGGCGCTGTATGAAGAGCAGTCGGCGCTCTACTGCAGCGACCGGCATCCGCTGTTCGCGCACGAGGCGCCGAGCGTGGACGAGATCGCCGGCTACGATGCGGTGGTGCCCTCCTATGCCCAGACGCCCGAGATCAAGCGCGTGCACGAAGCGCTCAAGCCGATGGCCTCCGCCACCGATCGCGAGGGGGTCGCTTTCCTGGTGCTCACCGGCAGTTACATCGGCTTTCTGCCCACCCACTACGCCCGGCGCTGGAGCGATCACGGGCGCATGAAGCGGCTTGCGCCCGATACCTTCGAGTACGCCACCCGCTACTACGCCATCACCCGCAAGGGACGCCCGCCCAATCTGGTACTGGAGAGCTTTCTGGAGGAGCTGCGATCTCTGGTGGAGGCGTTACCCCGCGATGAGCAGGGCTCCGGCCGACATCGATGACGATATGCGCCGGCCGTACCGATGCTCGATTTTCCGACTCAGGACGACGGTATCCGGCGGCGTTGCTGGAACATGAGCCTTGCGGCCACTGCCGCCGCAATCAAACCGGACACGGCAGCGACCATCATCGCCCACCGTGGACCGGCGTGATCGGCCAGCCAGCCGACGATGGGAGCGCCGAGCGGGGTACCGCCCATGATCACCGCCATTCTCAATGCCATCACCCGGCCGCGCATGGCGGGATCGGTCGTCAACTGCATCAACGCGTTGGAGGAGGTGTTGAAGGTCAGCGCCGTGAATCCTGTCAGGGTGAGCATGGCGGCAAAGAGGACGACATTGGGCGAGACCGCCGCCAGGGCGGTGAAGACCCCGAAGGCGAGGGTAGATATACCCAACAGGCGCAGTCCCGGTCGCTCCCGACGGGCCGCCATGAGCGCTCCACCCACCGAGCCGATCGCCAGCGCCGAGGTGAGAACGCCGTACTGGTCGGCGCCGCCCTGGAAGATGGAAACGGACATGGTCGAGATATAGATCGGGAAATTGAAGCCGAAGGTGCCGATCAGGAACAGCATGACCATCATCGCCTTCAGGTCGGGGCGCCTCCAGACGTAGCGGAAACCCTCCAGCAACCCACCGGCGCGGCGGCCCGACTTCAGTGGCGTATGGAGCTGGTCGACCCGCAGCAGGAACAGCGAGCCCAGCACCGCCGCGAAGGAGGCCGCGTTGACCAGGAAGACCCAGCCGGTGCCGATGGCGGCGATCAGCACCCCGGCCACCGCCGGGCCGATCATGCGCGCGCTGTTGAAGGAGGTCGAGTTGAGGGCGACGGCGTTGGTGAGGTAGGTCTCGCCGACCAGGTCGTTGACGAATACCTGGCGCGCCGGGCCGTCGAAGGCGGTGACGCAGCCGAGCCCGAGGGCGAAGGCGTAGACCTGCCATAGCGTGACCACGCCGGTCACGGTGACCAGGCCGAGCCCCAGCGCCAGCAGGCCCAGCAGGGCCTGGGTCAGCATGATCAGCCGGCGGCGGTCGAAGCGATCCGCCGCATAGCCGGTGAACGGCAGCAGCAGCAGTTGCGGCCCGAACTGCAGCGCCATGGTGATGCCGACGGCGCTGGCGTTGTGGTCGGTGAGCACGGTCAGGACCAGCCAGTCCTGGGCGACGCGCTGCATCCAGGTGCCGATATTGGAGACCAGCGCGCCACCGGCCCAGACCCGAAAGTTGTAGACGCGCAGCGAGCGGAACAGCCGGGTGTCGCTCATCGCCGCGGCGACGGCCCGCGATGGCCCAGACGTGGCAAGAGAGGTGTGATGATCATGCGAGGATCGGGGACTCCTTGTCGATGAAGCCGACGTCGGGCCCGAATCCTTGGCCGGCGTCGCCCGCGTCCAGAAGCGGGATGGTCATCTCAGTGTAACGCGTTTGCTTAAAATGGCGGGGATCGATGCTCGCGCTGGCGCCTGCCAGCCTCCGTCCACCACCGCAGGTCCTCGGCAAATCGGCCGAAGGCGCGCTCGAGAGATTGGCCGGCATCGCCGATGGGCGTGCCGGTGTCGTCCAGCGTCTTGCCGATCTGGCCGACCGCGACCGTGCTGGAGATGACCACCATGCCCATCTCGGCCAGGATGCCGTGCCAGGCGAGATTGGCGTGGGCACCACCGAGGCGGCCGGCAGAGTAGCTGACGATACCGGCCGGGCGCCAGAACCACTCCTCCAGGAAGTGATCGGTCAGGTTCTTCAGCCCAGGCTGCACGCCCCAGTTGTATTCGCCGGTGACGAAGATGAAGCCGTCCGCACCGCGAATCTTGCCTGCCAGTGTCTCCATCGCCTGCGGCGCTTCGCCCTCGGGATACTCCTTGTACATGCGGTCCAGCATCGGCAGGTCGATCGCCTTGGCGTCGATGAGCTCGGCCTCGACACCCTGGGCGTCGAGCGCGCGCACCACATAGTCAGCCAGCCGGATGCCGGCGCGGTCGGATCGGTAGGAACCGTAGAACACCAGGATACGCTCGGTCATGGGAAGCTCCGTGAAGGCGGCGAGCCGGGAGTGTCTCCCGCTCAGGTTATCACGGCTTCGCCAGCGGCAGCGTGAACCAGATGCAGGAGCCGCGGCCGGGCTTGCTCTCGAGGGTCAGCTTCGAGTCGTGCCGTTTCAACACATCGGAGACGATCGCCAGACCGAGGCCTGTCCCGTCGCCGCGCTCGCGGCTATGGGCGGTACGATAGAAGCGCTGACACACGAGGGATAGCTCCTCGGGCTTCATGCCGATGCCGGTGTCGCGAACGCCGATCTTGAGGGTGTCGGCATCCAGGTAGAGGATACGGATCGTGACCTGGCCCCCGGCGTTGGTGGCGAACAGGGCGTTGTCGACCAGATTGGTCAGGGCGTGATCGATCAGCTCCACGTCCGCTGCCACCTGGGCCATGTCCGCCTCGTTTTCCACGCTGAACGTGATGCCAGTCTCCTCGGCCCTGGGGCGGAACTTGGTGACGATGTCGTTGGCCAGTTCGGCAAAGGAGAACGATTCGAGAGCCAGGGGCCGGTCGGCGATATTGGCGTGCGACATCTGCGAGAGCTGCGCGGCCAGCCGGGTCAGTCGATCGACGTTCAGGCGTATGGCCTCGAGGTCCTCGCGGCGGTCGTCGGTGCTGGCGGTGCGCAGCAGTTGCCGGGTGTAGCCGGACAGCGACGTCAGCGGGGTGCGAAACTCATGGGACAGGTTGGCGACCAGCTCCCGGCGCTGTCGGTCGTTGTCGCGCAGGGCCTCCATCTGCGCCTCGATGGTGGCTGCCATCTCGTTGAAGGCCCGGCCCACGCGACCGATCTCGTCGTCGATCCGGTCGGGCACGCGCTGTCGGTAATCGCCGCGGGCGAAGTGGCGCACGGCGCGTGTCATCCGGGTGAACCGGCGGGTCAGCAAGGCGAACAGTGCCAGCCCCACGACCAGCGTCAGCAGCAGGGCAACGCCAGTGGCAATGAGCAGGGTCCGGGTGATGCCGCTGGTCTGCCAGATGTGGGCCATCGAGACCTGGGTGTTGGCCTCCAGCCGCACGAACAGGTAGCCCGGTGTGGCTGCGGGGCCGAAGGTCACCGGCGCCACCGAGAAGACCCCTTCGCCATCCTGGCAGGGCATATCCGCATAGACCGGCAGCATCGGCATCTCCGAGAGCAGCTCGGCGATGGCGCCCCGGTCGATCTGCTTGCCCAGACCGCACGCCCCCTCGCTGTAGGCAGCGACCACCCGGCCGTCGTCATCGAGCATATAGAGCGATAGCGATGGATTGATGGTCATGATCTGGTGAACGGCGGTGCGCACCCGGTCGTTGTCGAGCCCCTGGCCGAGCGGCTCTCGGAGCGTCTGGGCCAGTTGTTGCGCCATGTGGATCTGGGAGCGTTGCAGCCACTCACGGCCCAGCTGGTCGAACTGATCGACCGCGATCAGCGCCGTCGCCGCGGACAGCGCGAGCAGGCTGGCCAGGTAGATGAAGACGATGCGGGCGTAGAGACTACGATAGGCGCTTCTGAGCAGTGGCCACATGATCACTCGGCCGCCGCTGGCGGAAGGTCGGTAAAGCGGTAGCCGATGCCCCACACGGTCAGGATATAGCGCGGGTTGGCGGGATCGGCCTCTATCTTGTTGCGCAGACGGTTGATATGCGTGTTGACGGTGTGATCGTAGCCGTCGAACTCCGCGCCCCACACCGCATCGAGCAGCTCGCTCCGGGAAAAACCGTGACCGGGGTGGCGAGAGAAGAACGAGAGCAGGGCAAACTCTCTGGCGGTCAGGGAGAGCGGTTGCCCGTGCAGTGTCGCGCGGTGATGGGTGGCATCGATCTCCAGATCCATGACGACGACGGGTCGGGCGTCCGGCGCCCGGTGGGTGTCGACCGCTTCCCGGCGCCGCATCAGCGCGTGGATCCTGGCCACCAGAATGTCGGTATCGAAGGGTTTGGTGATGTAGTCGTCGGCGCCGATCTCCAGGCCTTCGACCACCTCTCGGGTACCGGCGAGCGCCGTCAGCATGATCAACGGGATGGCGGCATCCTGCTCACGAATCTCCCGGCAGACCTGAAGGCCGTCGATGCCCGGCAGCATCAGATCCAGGATGATCATCGACGACGCCTGCCACCGCTGTAGCGCCACTTCCCCGCTAGTGACCCATTCGGCCGCGTAGCCCGCCTCGGCCAGTATGGTCTCCAGAAGACGCCCGATATCGGGATCGTCCTCCACGCAGAGTATCGGACGTGGCATATCGGACTCCGGAGGATCAAAGGACCGAACATAGCCGAGATGCCCGACCGAGTCATCACGCGAATGTCACGCCTGGAACGGGGGGATCGGACGTTATGGTTTCGTGATGATTGGCCTGAAATCCCCGATTACCTTGCTATCACCGCCTCGCTACGGAGGTGGCTACCGACAAGGAATATGGAGAAGGTCATGATCGCGAATAAATCGAAGTTCCTGCTGGCATTGAGTGCCACGTTGTTGAGCGGTGGCGTGTTCTTCACGACCCTGGCCAGTGCCCAGGAAACGCAGACCGATAGCATGTCCCAAGGCGCCATGGGTCAAGACAGCATGAGCCAGGACGGCATGGGCCACGACGACGCCATGGGTCAGGATGGCATGGGCCACGACGACGCCATGGGCCAGGACGGCATGGGCCACGATGACGCCATGGGCCAGGATGGCATGGGCCACGACGACGCCATGGACCAGGATGGCATGGGCCACGACGACGCCATGGGCCAGGACGGCATGGGCCACGATAATTGAGCCATGGCCTCCCGGCGGCCACGGCCGCCGGATGCCATCTGCGCGAAAGCGAGGTGAATCATGCCATCCGGTATCGGTCCCGTTGCCAATCCCCAGCCCGATTCCCGTGCCAGGCCGGCCTCAGAACCGGGAGCATTGGCGTCGTCCCGATTGATCAAGCGCCACAGCCTGGGCACTCGGCTGTGGCACTGGATCAATTTCCTCTGTCTCATCGTGCTGCTGATGAGCGGCCTGCAGATATTCAACGCCCACCCTGCGCTGTACTGGGGCGAGCAATCCCGTTTCTCCGATCCGTTCATCGCGATTCATGCCCAAACCGGCAACGACGGTGAACAGCGGGGCGTGGTGCGAGTCGCCGGCCACACGATCGATACCACGGGCGTGCTGGGGCTCTCCGATGACAATGGCCAGCTACGTCAACGTGCCTTTCCCCGTTGGGCGACACTGCCGGGGGACAAGTGGCTGACGATGGGAAGAAACTGGCATTTTCTCGCGGGCTGGATCTTTGCCCCTTCGGTGCTGGCCTACCTGCTTTACACCGTGATCAGCCGCCATCGACGCGGCGCGATCTTTCCGACGCGCAGCCAGCTGAGCGCCATCCCCAGGACGATCGTCGATCATGCCCGGTTCCGCTTCCATCACGAGGCCGAGTACAACGGCATCCAGAAGCTCACCTATGTCCTGGTGCTGTTCGTGCTGCTGCCGCTGATGATCCTCACCGGGTTGACGATGTCTCCCACGATCAATGCGGCCTGGCCGCTGCTGACGGAGCTGTTCGGCGGCCGTCAGAGCGCCAGGACCCTGCATTTCATCTGCGCGTTTTCGCTGGTGGGTTTTTTCTTCGTGCATATTGCCCTGGTGCTGGTCTCGGGGGTCTTCAACAACCTGCGCTCGATGGTGACAGGGCGCTATCGCATCACCGCCAGACCGGCCGGGCGGGTGAATCGGGAGGAGTCGCATGAGTAAGCCACGATCGTCCGGGCCGGATCGGAGTCGGCGCCGGCTTCTTTCCGGCATGGCGGCGCTGGGGGCGGGAAGCCTGCTGGCGGGTTGCGACCGGATCACCGACAACGCGTCGGTGAAGCGCGCCCTGGGCAGCGTCGAGCAGCTGACCTACAAGGCGCAGCGGCTGATCGCCTCGCGGCAGGCGCTGGCGCAGGAGTTCGACAAGAGTCAGATAGCACCGATCTTTCGTCCCAACGGCACCACCAATCCCCAGGAAGATTATTATCGCGCCTGGATGGAGAACGATTTCGCCGACTGGCGATTGACGATCGACGGCCTGGTCGAGCAGCCCACGACGTTGTCGCTGGCCGAGCTGGGCGAGATGCCGTCGCGGACGCAGATTACCCGGCACGACTGCGTCGAGGGCTGGAGCTGCATCGGCCAATGGACCGGCGTGCCGCTGGCGGACCTGCTCGATCGCGTGCGACCACGGGATCAGGCCAGATTCGTGGTCTTTCACTGTGCCGATCACACCTACGGCGGCAGCGATCTCTACTACGAGAGTCTCGACATGGTCGAGGCCTACCATCCGCAGACGATACTCGCCTACGGCTTGAACGATGCCGCGCTGCCGGTAGCCAATGGCGCGCCGCTGCGTCTGCGAGCCGAGCGCCAGCTGGGCTACAAGCAGGCCAAGTACGTCATGCGGGTGGAGCTCGTCGACAGCTTCAAGCACCTTCATGGCGGCAAGGGCGGCTACTGGGAAGACAGGGGATACGACTGGTGGGCGGGAATCTGAGAAAGGGGGGCGATGATCGGCACCTGTGCACATTCACCGTCTATGAAGCCGCTGCGATAGCGCCGCTCACGGAGAACAGCCCACGCTTTGCGTGGGTCAATGCCTGACTCGGGCAGCGTGGGGGCTCAACTCTTTTGCCTCGTTCACGATCCGGCGTTCGCGAGCCTGGGCAGGTCGCTATGTCCGGGGGGCGGCCGGGACTACCGGCCGCCAGGGCAGACTTCTCTTCAGGGTGTCGGGTCGGCTGAGCTGCCGCCGCGCTCGGGGTGTCGCGATCGCCGCTCAGGCGCCGGGGTCGACCAGGATCTTCACCTGCGCCTTGTCGGCGAGCAGCGCCTCGAATCCCTGGCTGACCACGTCGTCCAGGGCGATGCGCGCGGTCACCAGATCCTCGGCACGGTAGTAGCCCTGCTGCATCAGCGCGATCACCGCGGGGTAGATATGGCGATAGGCGATGATGCCCTTGAGCGTACGCTCCTGGATCACCAGCTGGTTGGGGTGGATAGCCGCTTCCGACTCCCAGATGCTGACGATCACCGTCTCGCCGCCGGGGTGGGTGCTGGCGATCGACTGGTTGAGCACCGCGGGCAGACCGGTGACCTCGAAGGCGACATCGAAGCCGCCGCCGCTGGCCGCCATGAGCCGCTCGACGATATCGCCCTCGGTGGGGTCGTGCACGATCGCCCCCAGTTCACTGGCGCGCTGCTTGCGTGCGGCGGAGACTTCGACCGCGTGGATCGACGCCGCGCCGGCGGCCTTGAGCGACTCGATCACCATCAGCCCGATCGGCCCGGCGCCGAACACCACCGCGCTGTCGCCCGCCTTGAGCGAGCTCTGACGCACCGCATGCAGGCCGACCGCGGCGGGCTCGACCAGCGCGCCCTGCTCATAGGAGAGCGTATCGGGCAGCCGATGCACCATGTGCTCGCCGACCACGGTGTACTCGGCGAAGCCGCCGCCACCGCCGGAGAGCCCGTGGAAGCCGAGCTGCGGGCTCAGGTTGTAGCGCTCCATCAGATAGGCGCCGTCGCGGTGGGGCGAGAGAATCGGTTCGATCGCCACCCGGTCGCCGACTGCCACCCGGGTCACCGCACTGCCCACCTCGACCACTTCGCCGGCGAATTCGTGGCCCATGACAATGGGCGCCTGGTCGTGGCTCAACGGGTGTGGCGAGTCTACTGGGATGAAGATCGGCCCGGCGGCGTACTCGTGCAGATCGCTGCCGCAGATGCCACAGGCGGCGACCTTCACCTTGACCTGGTGCGGGTCGCCCAGGGTCGGCACCTCGATCTGTTCGACGCGGATATCGCGCGCCCGGTACCAGCGTGCCGCTTTCATGTGCTGTTCACTCATGTCATCGTCTCCTGCCGCTGTCGCGCGGCGTTCAGGCCAGATGGTGGACCGGCTGCAGCCCATAGACCGGCGTCTCGATGCCTTCGAGACGCGCCTTGAGCTGCAGTGCCAGATAGTGGGAGTAGTGGCGTGACTGGTGCAGGTTGCCGCCGTGGAACCACAGCGCCGGCTGCTGGGTCGGCTTCCACATGTTGCGCAGCTCGCCCTCCCAGGGGCCGGGGTCCTTGGGCGTGTCCGAGCCCAGGCCCCAGCACTTGCCGACCTTGTCGGCGACCTCCTGCGAGATGATCTCCGCCGCCCAGCCGTTCATCGAGCCGTAGCCGGTGGCGTAGACGATCAGGTCGGCGGGCAGTTCGCTGCCGTCGCTCAAGCTCACCGAGTGGCGGTTGATGCAGGCCACGTCGACCCCGCTGCGCAGCTTGATCTCGCCGCTGGCGACCAGCTCGCTGGCGCCGACGTCGATGTAGTAGCCGGAGCCGCGGCGCAGGTACTTGAGAAACAGGCCCGAGTCGTCGGCGCCGAAGTCGAGCAGGAAGCCCGCGCGTTCGAGACGCCGGTAGAAGTCGGCATCCTGCTCGCGGATGGCGTCGAAGGCGGGGCGCTGGAAGTCGGGCAGCAGCCGGTAGGGGATCGAGGCGAAGATCAGGTCCGCCTTGTCGGTGGTGATGCCGTTGGCCAGCGCCTCCTCGGAGTAGAGCGGGCCGAGGGCGTGCTGCATCAGCGAGTCGGACTTGACGATATGGGTCGAGGAGCGCTGCACCATGGTGACGTCGGCGTCGTTCTCCCACAGCGCGGCGCAGATGTCGTGGGCCGAGTTGTTGGCGCCGATCACCACCACCTGCTTGCCGCGGTAGGCGTCGGGGCCGGGGTGGCGGCTGGAGTGATGCTGCTCGCCGGCGAACTCCTCGGCGCCGGGGAAGTGCGGCACGTTGGGCACGCCGGACATGCCGGTGGCGAGCACCAACTGCTTGGGCTTGAGCGTCAACGGCTCACCGTCGCGCATCACCTTCACCGTCCATTCGCCGCTGGCCTCGTCGAAGCTGGCGCTCTCGCACTCGGTATTGCTCCAGTAGTTGAGCTCCATTACCCGGGTGTACATCTCCAGCCAGTCGCCGATCTTGTCCTTGGGCGCGAATACCGGCCAGTTGTCGGGGAAGGGCAGGTAGGGCAGGTGGTCGTACCAGACCGGGTCGTGCAGACACAGCGACTTGTAGCGCTTGCGCCAGGCATCGCCGGGGCGGTCGTGCTTGTCGATCACCAGGGTCGGCACGTTCATCTGGCGCAGACGGGCGGCGAGGCCGATGCCGCCCTGGCCGCCACCGATGATCAGACAGTAGGGCTGGCTAGTGATACCCAGCTCGGCGGCCTCGCGCTCGCGCGCCTCACGCCAGGTCTCGCGCGCCTTGTTGGCACCGTGCTCGGCGCCCTTGGGGCGATTGTGACCGCGCGGCTCTGGGTAGGCCTCGAGCGCCTGCATCGTGGTCAGCAGGGTCCAGCACTTACCCGCCTTCAGGCGCAGCAGCCCCTTGCCGGTGGCGACCCCGGTGGCGAAGGTGAACCAGGCTTCGATCACACCGTCGCTCTCGCTGGCTTCGCCGTCTAGCTGCCACTGGCCGGGGGCGGTACGTGCCAGGGTGGCCTCGAGCATCGCGGCGATCTCGGCGTGGCCCTCCAGGGTCTTCAGGTTCCAGGTAAAGGCGACCAGATCGCGCCAGTAGCCGTCGTCGCGAAACAGCGCGGTGGCGCGCGGAATGTCGCCGGCACGCAGGGCGGCGTCGAAATCCGCCAGCCACTGTTCGGCCTGCTGGGTGGGCGTGGATGCTGGCATGGGCTGCTCCTGTTGTTGCTATTGATGGTTGTTGCTATCGATGGTGGTTCTGAGTCGTTGTCATCGATGGGTGCTATCGATGGTGGCCCTGAGTGGCTGCTATCGATGGCTGCCATCGATGACGCCGGTGATGGGCGTGCGGACCCGGATCGGGTGTGTCGATCAAGCGGTGCAGCAAGCGTGCCAGGCCGTACTAGCGCTTTGGTCTTAGATGCCAAGGTGTTGATGAGTCTGGATTTTGTGCATCAGGGGCCGACGGGGGCAGGCGGGTGGGGCACGCTGGCGACATGGGTGTAACGGCTAGGCGTGACAGCTGTTAACCCAGGCGTGACAGCTGTCACGCCGCAGGCGCCGCTGCGACCAACGGACGAGGGCGTCAGCCAGCCGCGAGGGCGTAGTCTGGATGCCAAACTGGCCGTTGCTCGCCGATTTTTCCTACACACCTGGCGCGTCGACTTTCCAGTCAGCGCACAGGCTGGCAGCTGGCCATCGGCAGGAGGGGTCGGTATGGAACTCGGCTTGATGAAAGCGGGCAGGTTCGAGCAGGCACAGCGCCAGCACATCGCCACGCTGGTGCGCCTGGGCGAGGGGCGCGAGGCGCTGGCGGGACGCGAGATCATCCAGCGCTCCTGGCGGCGCTGCGTCGACGACTATCGGCTCGATCCCAGCCGTCCGCGGCCGGTGCGTGTGCTGACCCACGCAGCGCTGGTCGACTCCCGCGAGCCGGTGGACGAACTCCTCTACGTGGCCCGGGCCGGGGTCGACCAGCTCTTCGCCCAGGTGGCGCCGATGGGCTATGTCCTGCTGCTGACCGACCGCCACGGGGTCACCGTCGACTTTCGCGGTCACCCGGATCAGGATGCCGCGCTGCGTCGTGCCGGCCTCTATCTCGGCGCCGACTGGGACGAACGCCATGCCGGCACCTGCGCCGTGGGTACCTGCATTCACGAGGCGCGCGCCCTGACCTGTCATCAGCGCGAGCACTTCGACGCCACCCATATCGCGCTCACCTGCACTGCGGCGCCGATCCACGACCCCCAGGGGCGGCCCATCGCGGTGCTCGATATCTCCGCGCTGCAGTCACCGCGTGGGCTGGAGAGCCAGAGCTTCGGCCTGCCGCTGGTCACGCTCTACGCGCGGATGATCGAGGACGCCTACTTCCTGCATCGTTACCGCGACACCACCATCCTGCGCTTCGATACCACCCGCGCCTTCGTCCATTTCAACGGCCGCGGCCTGCTCGCCTTCGACCCGCAGGGGCGGGTGCTCGCCGCCAACGGCGAGGGGCGGGCACTGATCGACGCCCACGCCCAGCGCACGCCGCCGGCACCGATCTGGGTGACCCAGCTGTTCGAGGCCGAGCTGGACGATCTGCTGGCGCTGCCGCGCTGCGAGCCGGACCAGCTGCGCGCCCTGCGCCTGCGCGCCAGCGGCGAGATCCGCTTCGCCGCGCTGGTCGAGCCGCGCGGTGGGCGTGCGCGTCGGCGTGACGCGACGGTGACCGGCACCACGGAAGACACGGCGACTGACATCGCGACTGGCATGACGACTGACGCTGCCACCACGTCCCACGATCCTGTGGCGCCCACCTCGACGCCGGCCCTGGATCGTCTGGCGGGGGACGATCCGGCGATGCAGCGGCTGCTGGGCCTGGCCCGGCGGCTCTGCTGGCAGCCGCTCAACGTGCTGATCCGGGGCGAGACCGGCACCGGCAAGGAGGTGCTGGCACGCGCGCTGCACGCCAGCGGTGACCGCGCCGAGGGCCCCTTCGTCGCGGTCAACTGTGCGGCGATTCCCGAAGCGTTGATCGAGAGCGAGCTGTTCGGCTATCTGCCCGGGGCCTTTACCGGTGGCAATCCCAAGGGCATGCGCGGCCTGATCGCGCAGGCCGACGGCGGCACGCTGTTCCTCGACGAGATCGGTGACATGCCGCTGGCGCTGCAGAGCCGTCTATTGCGGGTGCTGGCCGAGCAGGAGGTGATGCCGCTCGGCGCCGAGCGGCCGGTCAAGGTGGCGCTGCGGGTGGTCACCGCCACCCATCGCGACCTCGCCGCGCTGATCGCCGAGGGCGGCTTCCGCGAGGATCTCTACTACCGCCTCAATGGCGCCGAGCTGGTGCTGCCGCCACTGCGCGAGCGCGCCGACCGCCGCGATCTGATCCAGCGGCTGTTCGCCGCCCTGACCGCCGAGCAGGGCGTCTCGGTACCTCTGCGTGGCGACGCCCTGAATGCGCTGCTCGACGCCCCCTGGCCGGGCAATGTGCGCCAGCTCAAGAGTGCGCTGGCGTTTGCCCTCGCCACCCGCGAGGGGGAGAGGATCACCGTGCACGACCTGCCCGAGGGCTGCCGCGCCGATCGGGCCTCCGTGCCCCCCACTCCTCCGCCATCCGCGATACCCGCGACGACTCAGGTAGGGCACGACAGCGACGACGTGTCCGTCGAACCCGAGGGTCTGGCGCTGGCGCGTGCTCTGGCCCAGGCGGGCTGGAACGTCAGCCAGGTGGCGCGTCAGTTGGGCGTCTCGCGGCCGACGCTCTACCGGCGCATGCGCCGCCACGGGCTGGTCCCGCCCAACCGCCGCGAGGCGCTCCGTGACTGAAGCGCCTGCGTCGTGATCGCGCTGTCACCCGGGTCGGATGGCATCACCGCGGGGAGCTTTCACTCCCACTACTGCTCTCTCTACCGCGTGCTCAGCGCTCTGTGGCGCGCTGGTAGCGCTCGCGTGCCGCGTTCACCGCCGGTTGATGCCGTTCGGCCCAGGCGACCAGGGCGGCGACCGGCGTCAGCAGCGAGTGGCCGAGCTCGGTGAGCTGATACTCCACCCGGGGCGGCACCTCGGGGTAGGCGGTACGGCTGACCAGGCCGTCCTGCTCCAGCTGCTTGAGCGTGCGCGAGAGCATCTGCTTGGAGATATCGTCGATCTCGCGGCGTAGCTGGTTGAAGCGGCGGGTGCCCGGTCGCAGGGTCAGCAGCACCAGCAGGCTCCACTGATCGCCGATACGGTCGAGTATGTCGCGGATCGGGCAGGGCTGGGCCAACGCCGGCGATGCGGGGGCGAGGGTATCAGGCAGGAGCGGGCTGTCGTTCATGATCGTCTCGTGTGACTGTCTCGTCGCGATGGGGTGACGATGGGGGCGAAGGGGGCCGCCATGGGTCAGTCGGGTGTGACCGGGTCAGGCCTGCGTGACTTCTTGTGGCAGGAAACAAACTCGCATAGATTCGCCTTCACGGTCCAGTTTGTAGACCTATGCCCTCTATATCGTCTTGTCGAAGGAAGATCCCCATGGCCAAGATTGCTCTGATCGGTGCCTCCGGTAATGCCGGATCGCGCATCCTCGCCGAACTCTCCGCCCGCGGTCATCAGGTCACGGCGATCGCGCGCCACCCCGAGCGCATCGCCCCGCTCGAGGGCGTCACGCCGACCACCGGCGATGCCGGCGATCGCCACGCGCTGGCGACGCTGCTTGCCGGGCACGAGGCGGTGATCAGCGCGGTGCACTTCGTCGCCAGCGATGTCGAGACGCTGGTCGGCGCGGTGCGCGACGCCGGGGTCAGGCGCTATCTGGTGGTCGGCGGTGCCGGCAGCCTGGAAGTGGCGCCCGGGCAGCGGCTGATCGACCAGCCGGACTTCCCCGAGGCCTACCGCGCCGAGGCGGCCCGGGGTGCCGAGTTCCTCGAACGGCTGCGGGCGGTGACGGATCTCGACTGGACCTTCCTGTCGCCGTCGGCCGAGTTCGTGCCCGGCGAGCGCACCGGGCGCTTCCGCCTGGGACAGGATACGCTGCTGACCTATTCCGAGGGCTCGCGCATCTCGTTCGAGGACTACGCCATCGCCCTGGTGGACGAGCTGGAGAGTCCGCGGCACGTGCGTCAGCGCTTCACCGTGGGCTACTGAAAAGCGCGATCGAGGATGGCCGTGGGCGTGGCGCTGCGCTCACCGCCCCTCGATCGCAGGCCATTAACCAGCTACCTTTCTTCACACAGGCGCTTCGCGCGCTATCGACCAAGAGTGGAGAAGTTGCATGAGTGACACTAGCTACACGCCCCCCAAGGTCTGGGAACCCAAGGAGAGCGGCGGCAAGTTCGCCAGCATCAACCGTCCGGTGGCCGGACCGACCCACGACCAGGAACTGCCGGTCGGCAAGCATCCGTTCCAGCTCTACTCGCTGGCCACCCCCAACGGGGTCAAGGTCACCGTACTGCTGGAGGAGCTGCTGGCGCTGGGCAAGGATGCCGAATACGACGCCTGGCTGATCAAGATCGGCGATGGCGATCAGTTCGGCAGCGGCTTCGTCGAGGTCAACCCGAACTCCAAGATCCCGGCACTGATGGATCGCAGTGGCGACAAGCCGATTCGCGTGTTCGAATCCGGTTCGATCCTGCTCCATCTGGCCGAAAAATTCGGCGCCTTCCTGCCGAGCGATCCGGCCCTGCGTGTCGAGACGATGAACTGGCTGTTCTGGCAGATGGGGAGCGCCCCGTATCTGGGGGGCGGCTTCGGCCACTTCTACGCTTACGCGCCGGAGAAGATCGAATACGCCATCGACCGCTTCACCATGGAAGCCAAGCGTCAGCTCGACGTGCTCGATCGGCGCCTGGCCGAGTCGCGCTACCTCGCCGGCGACGACTACACCATCGCCGATATCGCGACCTGGTCCTGGTATGGCCAGCTGGCGCTGGGTCGGCTCTACGATGCCGCCGAATTTCTCGATGTCGAGAGCTACACCCACGTGCAGCGCTGGGCCAGGGAGATCGACGCCCGTCCGGCCGTGCAGCGTGGCCGCATGGTCAATCGCACCTTCGGTGAGCCGGAAACCCAGCTTCACGAGCGTCACGACGCCAGCGACTTCGACACCCAGACTCAGGACAAGCTCGGCGGCTGATATCGCGCTGCCCCTTCACCGAGCCCGGCCTTGCGTCGGGCTTTTGCGTTACGCTATGCGACAGCGACGCCGCTTCGCCAGGCGTCGTCCTCACGGCTAGTCATAGGCACATTCATGAAAACTCTGTTTCGAGGCTATCTCGACGCCTCTCTCATTCTGCGCGTGACCATCGCCCTGGTGCTGGGCGTGGCGGTCGGGCTGATCGGTGGTGAGACCGTCGCGGCCTGGCTGGCGCCACTGGGCGATCTGCTGCTGCGGTTGCTGCAGTTCCTGATCGTGCCGATCGTGCTGTTTACCCTGATCGTGGGGATCAATCAGGCCGATCTCGGCCGGATGGGGCGAATCGGCGGCAAGGTGTTCGGTTACTACGTGGTGACCTCGGCGCTGGCGATCGTGGTCGGGCTGGTCGTCGCCTCGCTGCTCTCGCCGGGCAGCGGCATGACCCTCGACGACAGCGCCAGCGTCTCGGTCCCGGAGAATCCCGGCATCGTCAGCGTGCTGCTGTCGATCGTGCCCAGCAATATCGTCGCCGCGCTGGCCGAGCCCAATCTGCTGGGGATCATCTTCACCGCTTTCGTGTTCGGGATCGCGCTGCTCAAGCTGCGTCAGCGCGGGGCGGCCCTCGAGGATGCGGCCCAGGCCGATGGCGAGGCTCATTCGGATGAAAAGCCCCGGTCCGATGAAAAGACCCAGGGTGAGCTGGCGGAGAAGCTCTATGTCATGATCGAAGGGCTCAACGCAGTGACCATGAAGGTGATGTCGGGCGTGCTCCAGTACGTGCCGATCGGGGTGTTCGCGATCGTGGCCGGCACCGTGGCCAAGCAGGGGCTGGATACCATCCTCTCGCTGGGCAACATGGTGGTGGTGCTCTATCTCGCGCTGGCGGTGCATCTGCTGCTCTACTGCGTGCTGATGAAGGGCTTCGGGGTGCGGCTCAGGGATTTCTTCCGCGAAGCCCGGACGCCCATGGCGACCGCCTTCGCCACGCAGAGCAGTACCGGCACCTTGCCGCTGACGCTGAACGCGGCGCGCCGGCTCGGAATCTCGCAGAGTCTGTATGGGTTCAGCCTACCGCTGGGCGCGACCATCAACATGGATGGCGCGGCGATCCGGATCGCGATATCGGCGGTCTTCGCCGCCAACGTGGCGGGTATCCCGCTGGATTTCATGACCATGGTCGAGATCGTGCTGATCGGGACGCTCACCTCCATCGGCACGGCGGGGGTGCCCGGCGCCGGCATCGTGATGATCGCGACGGTCTTTGCCCAGGTCGGATTGCCGATCGAGACCGTGGCGCTCTTGACCTCGATCGACGCGCTGGTCGGCATGGGCTGTACCGCGCTCAATGTCACCGGCGACCTGGCGGGCACCGCCATCATCTCGCGCAGTGAAGGCGAGCGGGCCCCGCGCACCGCCGACGCGACCGCCACGTAAGCCAGTGAATATCGGGATTCGTCGACGCATGACACAGACCTTTCACAGCAAGATCTTGATCATCGGTGCCGGCAGCATGGGGCTGGCGACGGCCGACTACCTGGCCTCGGTCGGAGAGGAGTCGATCCAGCTGCTCGACGCCCACAGCCCGCCTCATGACCAGGGCGCGCATCATGGCGAGACGCGCCTGATCCGGCTGGCTTACGGCGAGGGCAGCGGCTATGTCCCACTGGCTCTGCGCGCGCTGGAGCGCTGGCGGGAATTGGAGCGGGAGACTGGCGAGTCGCTGTTCGTTCCGACGGGGGTGCTCAACCTCGGTCCGGCTCCGGCGCCGTTCATCCGGCAGGTCGAAGCCAGTGCGAGCCAGTTCGACCTGCCGCTGGAGCTGCTCGGTGGCGAGGCGGCTGCCGGGCGCTGGCCGGGGTGGCAGCTCGATGACTCGATGCGCGGCGGTTTCGAGCCGCGGGCCGGCGTGCTGCGGGTCGAGCGTATCATCGCCTGTTGGCGTGAACAGGTGGCGCGGCGCGCTGGGGTGACGCTGACGACGGGGGCGGTGGTAACCGATATTCGGCATCGGGATGATGGACGGTTCACGGCCAGTTGCGCCGATGGCCGCCGTTTCGTCGCCGATCGGGTGCTGGCGGCGACCGGTCAGCATCTGGCGCCGCTATTGGCGCCGCTGGGGATCGAACTGCCGTTGACCCGAGTACGCAAGACCTTTGCCTGGTTCGAGGCGGACGCCCGCTATCGGCCGGAGCGCTTCCCCGGATTCAGCCTGACCGACGATGAACTGGGCATCTACTACGGTTTCCCGGATATCGATGGTGCCGGTTTCAAGATCGGCCGCCATGACAGCGGCCAGTCGCTGGCACCCGGCGCGCCGATGGCACCGTTCGGCGACCACCCCGACGACGTCGCCGAACTGCAGCAGGTGATCGACCGCTATCTGCCCGGGGTCGGCAAGCTCAAGCACGGCGCGGTTTGCCAGTATATCCGCACGCCGGACGAGCACTTTCTGATCGATGAGCCGCTACCCGGTCTGATCATTGCCGGCGGGTTCTCCGGTCACGGCTTCAAGTTCGCCAGCGCCATGGGCGAGGCGCTGGGGCAATGGCTGCGGACGGAAACGGCTTCAGCGGCACTGGCGGGATTCGGCCTGGCACGTCTTTCGGCCTGACCACCCGCCCTCTCGAGAGGGATGTCGCGTAGACTGGCGGGCTCCACGAACAAGCGGTAGCGATATGTCTCCCACTCCTTTCTCCGCGCTGGCGTGCCCGCTGGACGGCAATCCGATGCAACTTCAGGGCGGGACCTGGCGCTGCGATGCCGGCCATAGCTTCGACGTGGCGCGCCAGGGTTATACCCATCTGTTACCGGTCCAGCACAAGCGTTCGCGTGACCCCGGCGACAGCAAGGCGATGGTCGCCGCGCGGCAACGCTTTCTGAATGCCGGCCACTATCGTCCGGTCGCCGATGCTGTCGCCAGCGCCGCCCTCTCGGCACAGCCCGAGGGAGGCGCGCTTCGCTGTCTCGATGCCGGCTGCGGGGAGGGCTACTACTTGCGTCGCCTGGCCGAGGCGGCGAGGGAGCAGGACGCGGCGCTATCGTTGCTGGGGCTGGATATCTCCAAGTGGGCGGTGCTGAGCGCCGCCAGACAGGAGCGCGCGATTTCACGCGAGCTGCAGGAGGAGGCGGGCAGTCACTGGGTGGTGGCGAGCAATGCCAGGCTGCCGGTTCTGGATGGTGCGCTGGATTGCGTGCTCTGCCTGTTCGGCTTTCCCGTCTACTCCCAGTTCGCCCGCGTGCTCGCACCCGAGGGGATACTGATTCAGGCCGAGGTGGGGCCGGACCATCTGAGAGAGTTGCGCGAGATCATCTACCCCAGCCTGAAGCCGGAGCGGGAACCGTCTCAGGCGGTGCCCGATGGATTGGTCCGGCTAGACGTCGAGACGATCCGCTTCCCGCTGACGCTGGGCGAACCGCAGGCCATTGCCGACCTGCTGGCGATGACGCCGCATCTCTATCGCGCCAGCGCCGAAGGCCGGGACCGGGCGGCAGCACTGGACTCGCTCAGCGTGACCGTCGATGTCCGGTTGACGCAATTCGTTCGGCTCGCCGATGCCTGTGTTTGAGTGCGGTGACACTGACGGTCTCGGGAGTGTGCCGCCAGCGGCAGCTCAATGCCGCCGTCTCGAATAGTCGCCGGCCCACCTCATGGCTTGTTCGAAGGGGACGGCTGGGCTGTAGTAGAAGCCTTGCCCCAGATCGCAGCCGAGCCCCTTGAGGCGTGCCTCGATCGCACCATTTTCTACCCCTTCCGCCACGACCCGTCGCTTGAAGCTTTTGGAGAGACCAATGATCGCCGCGACGATGGCCTCGTCCTCGGGGTTGTCCAGCATGCCGATCACAAAGGATCGGTCGATCTTGATCTTTTGGGTCGGGAACGTGCGCAGGTAACTCAACGACGATTGGCCCGTACCGAAATCGTCCAGCGACAGCTGCAGCCCGAGTCGCAGGCATGCCTGAATGTTGGAGACGATGGTGTCGAGTTCTTCCGGGGGTGAGGTGCTTTCCAGAATCTCCAGCGTGAGCCTTCCTGCCAGGTCCCGGTCATGACGCGCCAGGGCGTGGTGCAGATGGTCGATGAAGCCGCTGTCGAGGAGGCTGGAGGGGTTGACATTGACGCTGATCGAATAGGGCAGCCCGCGCTGCAGGATCCGGTCGAGGTCTCTCAGCGCGGTGTCGATGACGTACTTGCCCACCTCGATATCGAGCCAGCTGTTCTCGATGGCGGGAAGAAAATCGCCCGGCGGCAAGACGTCGCCAGACGGGAGGCGCCAGCGGAGCAACCCCTCGAAGGCGGCGACCGTGTCGCCGTGATAATCGATCTTGGGCTGATAGAAGAGTTCCAGTTGCTGTCGCGACAGGGCGAGGTGCACGTCGCGGGCGACGGCCAGGCGTTGGCGTCTGGAGTGGTGATGCTCCAGATCGAAGCGGCAATAGCCGTTCTTTCCAGCTTCCTTGGCCGAGTACATCGCCTGGTAGGCGTGATGGAGCAGTGCGTCCGGGTCCTCGTCGTCGTCGGGGTAGCAGGTGACGCCCATGCTGGCTGTGAGGGTGAGCGCGTGCGTCGATGTTCTGATGGGGATGCGGAGCCGGTCGAGGATCCGGTTGCAGGCTTCAGGCTGCAACCTGTCGCGTAGGATGATGGCGAACTCGTCGCCTCCCAGGTGCGTCACCAGATCCTGTCTCCGCACCGCGTCGCGCAAGCGTCCAGCCATGACTTGTAGAACTTCGTCACCGATGGCGCTACCGTGCGATTCGTTGATGCACTTGAAGCCATCCAGGTTGATCAGGCAGACCGACAGGCTGTGATTGCGCTGCCGGGCGACTGCCAGCTCCGCCTCCATCAGCATCTGGAGCAGGCGTCGATTCGGCAGACCGGTCAGCGTGTCGATGTGGTCCCGGCTCGGCTTCAGGGCCGGCTGGGGCGATGAACGCTTGCCCAGCTCCTCCTCGACCTGAGTGGCGAGAACCTGGAGCATACCGAGATCGAGCGCTGACGAGGCGACCGGTGCCGTGTCGATAAGGCAAAGCGTGCCCATGCCCGATCCGGCGGGATCCCGCACCGGTACGCCGGCATAAAAGCGCAAATGGGGTGGCCCAGCGACCAGGGGGTGGCTGGCGAAGTCGGGATGTCGTCGGGCATCCTCGATGACCAGCGGTGCATCATGGCGGAGGGTGCGGTGGCAGAAGACCTGGGCGTCGGCGAGTTCAAGCGTTGTGTTTGGCCCGCGGATGTCGTGCCACTCACCACCTTTCGCCGGTATGAACCACGCATCCGTTACCTGATAGTGCCGTCTGGCGATCCAGCGTATTCGGTCGATGCGCTCCGCCGTGAGCGTGTCGATGGCACGCGGATGACACGGGGCATCCCGCTGATCCGTTTCGTCACGATCCCGATCCACGGTGTGGCACCTCGTCGAAAGCCGTCCTCTTCCTGCCGTTCGTGTGGCGCCTCAACAACCGATCTATAGTGATTTCATGGCCTCGAGCCATGGTCGTTACTCGCAACTCGACAAGGATTTGAATGAATAATTCAATACAAATTTGAACAATGGTTCAACTGAAATTGAACAAATAGTTCAAATTGATTCAATGGACGAAAAGAGCTTGTTCGCACTACGCCTCAAAGCGGCGCTGATCGCTGCCGGCTACCAACCTCGCCCCTCGGTACTGGAGCGTGAGTTCAACCTGCGTTACTGGGGGGCGCCCGTGACTTTCCAGGGCGTGAGACGGTGGCTGCGCGGCGACTCGATCCCTTCCCAGGACAAGTTGCAGGTTCTGGCTGGCTGGCTGGGCGTCGAGCCACAGGTCCTGCGCTACGGCGACCAATCCTTGCAGGTTCGCGGTCCCATGCAGGCGACCTGGGTGATACCCGTAGGAGGCGAGGAGGACGAGATATTGCGCATCTACCGTGGGCTCGACGAAGCGCAGCGCAAGATCTTGCGGCAGGTGGTCCTGACATTCGCCAGGGCCAACGACTTGCAGCCGGAGGATGCGGAGGGGGTGCCCTGACAGGCGCCGGCGACGGAGGCGGCCGGCTTCTGCTCCGTCGCGGCGCGCGGGTTATTGCTGCCGGGACCCCGCCAACTGCTGGCGGCGATAGTCGCCCTGGCGGTCCAGCATCCAGCCCGGGTACTCCGATGGCAGCGCGCTGACCTGGTCCAGGCGAGCCAACTCGTCCTGGTCGAGACGCACCTCGGTCGCGGCGATGTTGTCTTCGAGCTGATCGAGGCGCTTGGCGCCGACGATGACGCTGGTCACCACCTTCTGATGCAGGAGCCAGGCCAGCGCGATCCGGGCGACCGAAATGCCCCGGGCATCGGCGATCTCGCGCATGGTGTCGATGCAGTCGAAGCCGCGCTCCCGGTTCACCGGCGGGAAGTCGAAGGTAGCGCGCCGATCGCCCGCCTTGGCTTCGCCGTCCCGCTTGTACTTGCCGCTGAGCAGCCCGCCGGCCAGTGGGCTCCAGACCATCAGCCCCAGCTTTTCGCTCTCCAGCAGCGGCGCGATCTCGCGCTCGAGGTCGCGCCCGGCCAGGGTGTAGTAGGCCTGTAGCGATTCGAACCGATGCCAGCCGTTCTGCCGGGCGATGCCCAGCGCCTTCATGATCTGCCAGGCCGCCCAGTTGGAGACGCCGACGTAGCGTACGTGGCCGTGCTCGACCAGGGTGTGCAGCGCGCGCACGGTCTCCTCGATCGGCGTCGCGGGATCGAAGCCGTGGATCTGGTAGAGGTCGATGTGGTCGAGCTGCAGACGCTTCAGGCTCGCCTTGACGCCTTCCATGATGTGATAGCGCGAAGCGCCGCGATTGTTGATGCCGGTGGAGCGGTAAGGGTCGTCGGTGCCGGTGGGGCCGAAGACCTTGGTGGCGACGACGACGTCATCGCGCGGAACGCCCAGATTCCGTAGCGCCTGCCCGGTAATCACCTCCGACTGGCCCTGGGAGTAGACATCGGCCGTATCGATGAAGTTGATGCCGGCGTCGAGGGAACGACCGACCAGCTTGTCGGCGTCCGCCTGCTGCAGGTCGCCGATCTGGCCCCACATCTCGCCGTTGCCGCCAAAGGTCATGGTGCCCAGGCAGAGCTCGGAGACGAACAGGCCGGTATTGCCCAGATTGCGGTAGCGCATGATGACACTCCTGGTTATCGATGGGAGAGGGTCTCCACGGGAGTGAGTATGGGCCACGGCGGGAGCGGGATTGGCTCGATCCGGTCGGATCTTTGCCTAAACCTGCCGGAGTCACATCTTCACATGTCTCTCGGGAGAGGGATGGGATAGCCTGAACCGGTCGTCGGGAGGGGAATCGCCACCATGAACCAACGAGTCGATGCGTTGACGCCGCTCTATCAGAACGGGCCGACGGTCGAGAGCGACGGGCTGCTCGTGCATTACCGCCGGGAGCTGGTCGACTTGCTCGATCGTCTGACACGAGGTCGCGAAGGCAAGTTGCCGAGCGCCATACCCGGCCTGTCGATTCACCGGCTGAGCGCGCCGGTGCCACCACGATACGTGGTCCACGATCCCGTGTTCAGCGTGATCGCCCAGGGGGCCAAGCGGCTTTCGATCGGCAACGAGATCTACGAGTACGACCCGATGAACTACCTGGTCTCGTCGGTCGACCTGCCGGTATTGGCGGGCGTTTCCCAGGCCAGCCGGGCGGCACCCTACCTCGGGCTGCGTCTGGATCTCGACGTCGACCTGATCGGCGAGCTGATCCATGACGACAACCTGCCGCCCGATCCGGCGGCGGAACCGGCACGTGGGCTCTACGTGAACCGGCTCGAAGCCCCGCTGCTGGAGGCGGTGCTGCGTCTGCTGCGCCTGCTGGACTCGCCGCAGGACATCCCGGTACTGGCGCCGATGATCCAGCGCGAGATCGCCTACCGCCTGCTTCGTCATGGGCACGGCAACCGACTCCGCCAGATCGCGCTGCAGGATAGCCAGACCCGACGGGTCGCGGCGGCGATTCGCCTGCTGCGGGAACGTTACGCCGAACCGCTGCCGATCGCCGTCATCGCCGAGAACGTGCACATGAGCGTGTCGTCGCTTCATCATCACTTCAAGGCGGTCACGGCGATGAGTCCCCTGCAGTACCAGAAGCAGTTGCGGCTGCAGGAGGCGCGGCGATTGCTGCTCGCCGGCACCCTCGATGTGACCACGGTGGCGCAGCGCGTCGGCTACGAGAGCCCCTCCCAGTTCAGCCGCGAGTATCGGCGCTGCTTCGGCCTGCCGCCGCAGCGAGACAGGCAGCGCTGGCGCGCCTAGCCGCAAGGCCAGGGGGCAGGGCTCAGGGGATCATCGATGGCATCATGCGGTAATAGAGATTGAACAGTATCCACAGCGTGCCACCCACCATGATGGTGAGAATCAGCACCGTGAAGAGGATCAATTGCAGGTCCTCGCGCTTGTTCCTGGCCAGCGTGATGTGCAGAAAGAACCGGAAGTGCACCACGATCTGGATCACGCCGCAGACGCCGATGACCCAATAGAGCGTCGCGGTGGCGATCTGGGTGAACGCCGCCAGGCCGAACGGGATCAGCGTCAACACGGCCGCGAGCCCGAAGCCCCAGCAGTAGCTGCGAAGCTCCTGTGCCTTTTCCCGCGCTTCCTCGTCGCTGAGCTGTCGATGACTCATGCCGTCCCTCCCAGGTAGACCAGTGAGAAGATCCCGATCCAGACCACGTCGAGAAAGTGCCACAGGATCGCCAGGCGCATCAGGCCGGTCTTGGTCTGGGTATCGAGTCCGTGAACGGCGATCTGCCCCAGCAGTGCGATCAGCCAGATCGAGGCGGCGGTCACGTGGAGCCCGTGGAGCGGCACCAGCGCGAAGAACGCCGAAAGAAAGCCGCTGCGACTCGGCACGCCGCCCTCGGTGAACATCTTGTGAAAGTCGTAGAGCTCGTGGCCGAGAAAGGCGAGGCCTAGCAGCAGCGTCACCACCAGCCAGCCCACCAGCACCTTGCGATCGGTGCGGTACTTGAGTGCCAGCGACGCCATGCCGAAGGTGAAGCTGCTCACCAGCAGCAGCGAGGTCTCGATGAACGCGCTCTTGAGCTCGAACAACTCGCCGGGGCCGGGGCCGCCGGCGGTGCCGCCGAGCATGGTGACGTAGGTGGCGAAGAGCAGACCGAAGATGATCAGGTCGCTCATCATGAAGACCCAGAAGCCGAAGACCAGCGACTCGCTTGCCTCGTGGGCCTCGGCGTGGGCGTGCCCCAGGTTGAGGCCCGGGTGTCTGATGGGGGTCGAACTCATTGGACCGCTCCCTCGATGGGCGAAGCGGGCAGGCCGCGGTTGGCGGCGCTCTGCTCGTCGGCGCGGGTGACCGGCGTGAGCGATGCCAGCGTCGCGAGCCACGCTTCGTGCTGTCGGCGGACCTCGGCTGCCGGGATCAAGCGCGTGGTATCACGCACATAGCCGCGGGCGATCAGGGCGATCAGCGCCGCCACTCCTGCCGCCACGACCAGCCACCACTGGTACCAGGTCAGTCCGAATGCCAGCAGGAAGCCGGTGATGGCAAAGATCGGCCCCATGGCGCTGTTGGCGGGCATCTCGATATCTTCGTAGTCGTCGGGTCGCGGATGCGCGCCACCGCCGGTCTCCTTCTGGCGCATGTAGGCGTCGCGGCTGTGGACCTCGGGAATGACCGGGAAGTTGTATTCGGGCGGTGGCGACGAGACCGACCACTCGAGGCTGCGGCCATCCCACGGGTCGCCACCGGGCACGCGATTGGCATGGCGGTCGCGAACGCTGACCCAGAGCTGGATCAGCAGGCAGAGCATGGCGACGAGGATGATCACTGCGCCGACCATGGCAGCCACCGTCCACGGCAGATAGGCGGGCTCGAAGAATGCCACCGAGCGCCGCGGCATGCCGAGCACGCCAAGCGCATAAAGTGGGAAGAAGGCGAGCATGAAGCCGACGATCCAGCAGCACGCTGCTCGCCGGCCCCAGCGCTCTTCCAGGCGGAAGCCGAAGGCCTTGGAGAACCACAGGTTGGTACCGCCCAGCATGCCGAACAGCAGCCCAGGGATCAGCATGTTATGGAAGTGGGCGACCAGGAACAGCGAGTTGTGGATCTGATAGTCCACGCTGGGTACGGCAAGGATGATTCCCGTCAATCCGCCGATCACGAACAGCATGATGAAACCGATGGCATAGATCATCGGTACCGAAAAGCGAATACGGCCGCGAAACATCGTCAGCATCCAGTCGTAGATTTTGACCCCGGTAGGGATGCCGATCAGCATCGTGGCGATGCCGAAGATGGCGTTGATATGGGCGCTCTGGCCCATGGTGAAGAAGTGGTGCAGCCAGACCGTGAAGGAGAGCACCGCGATCGCCAGGGTCGCGATCACCAGGGCACCGTAGCCGTAGAGCTTCTTGCCGGAGAAGGTCGAGAATATCTCCGAGAAGATGCCGAAGGCGGGCAGGATCAGGATGTACACCTCGGGATGGCCGAACGCCCAGAACAGGTTGATGTAATTCATCATGTTGCCGCCGAGATCGGCGGTGAAGAAGTGGAAGTCGAGGTAGCGATCGAGTGCCAGCAGGGCGGTAGCGACGGTCAGCGGTGGCATGCCGAAGATCATCAGGATCGAGGTGCACAGCGCCGTCCAGGTGAACAGCGGCAGGCGCAGCCAGCTCATGCCCGGTGCCCGTTGCTTGTAGATGGTGACCGCGAAATTGATGCCGGTGAGTGTCGACGACAGCGTCGACAGGGTCACGGCCCAGATCCAGTAGTCGACCCCGGCACCGGGATTGGCCGCGCTTTCGGTGAACGAGGGATAGCCGCTCCAGCCGCCAGTGGAAAACGGCGCGAGCATCAGTGAGACCATGACGATCGCCGCGCCGGCGGCGGTGAGGCCGAGGCTGATCGAATTCATGACCGGAAACGAAAGATCCCGTGCGCCGATCTGAAGGGGCATCACGTAGTTGATGATGCCGGTCAGGAAGGGCATCGCCATGAAGAACACCATGATGGTGCCGTGGGTCGTGAACAGCTGGCCGAAGTGATCGGCCGTCAGGAAGCCGCCGTCCAGCCCGAAGGCCTGCTGCAGGCGCATGAAAACCGCTTCGATCACTGCCCGCGCCAACATCACCAGCGCAATGGCGATGAACATGATGCCGATCTTCTTGTGGTCGGGGCTGGTCAGCCATTCGCGCCACAGCCAGCGCCAGCGTCGGGTCCAGGTCAGCACCCCGACGACGATCAGGCCGCCGAGAATCACCATCGCACCCGCGCCGCTGGCAATGATTGCGTTGACGATATTCTTGGTCGTCGGGTCGACGATGGCGTCCCAGAACGGCAACGCGCTCCAGTCCAGTCGGCCCAGCATCCAGTCGGCCCAGTGAGTCATGGTCGGGCCTCCGGTGAAGACGAGGCATCGTTTCTCGTTCCGCCCGATTTGATCGATGACCAGTCGGGAGTGGCATGCTCGACGATATCGTCGAACAGGTTGGCGGGGAGATGGCCGAAGCGCAGGCGCCGATCGCCTTCGTGAGTGGCATTGTCCGCGCCGGGGGCCTCCAGCGATTGCACCAGCGCCCGGCCGGTATTCTGTGCCATCAGTCGATCGAAGACCCGGGGGCCGAGCGTCATGCCGCTCTCGCGGGTGCGGGTGACGAAGTTCTGAAATGCGGAATCGTCGACCACGCGGGCGACGAAGTGCTGGTGATGAAAGCCTTTGCCGTTGTACTGCATGTTCTTGCCGGGGAACTCGCCCTGGTTGTCCGCCTCGAGATGCAACTGGGTGACCATGCGGTTCATCACGTCGATCTGACTGCCGAGAGCGGGAATGAAGAATCCTTGCATGACGCTGGCGGAGGTCAGTTTCAGCGCCAGGGGGCGGTGGACGGGGACGACCAGCTCATTGACCGTGGCGATACCCTGGTCGGGATAGATGAACAGCCACTTCCAGTCGAAGCCCACGACTTGGACTCGCAGTGGCTTGACGTCCTCGCTACCGGAGAGGGGGCGGTACGGATCCAGCGCCAGCGTGCCGCGCCACGCCACCACGGCCAGGGCCACGACGACGAGACAGGGAATCCCCCAGATCACGATATCCGCCAGCTTCGAAAATCCCCAGTGAGGACGGTACGTCGATCGACTGCCATAGCGGTAGCGGACGATGAGCCACGGGGTGAGGATCAGCACCGGAAGAACCACGATCGACGTCAAGCCGATGATCACCCCCAGTTGATGCCGCTGCGCGGCGGCAATTGGTCCTTGCGGATCGAGAAACGAGATGGGGTGCTCACTACAGCCGGAGAGCCATATCGCCAGGAGGCCGATCGACCAGTGGCGATAGCGCGAGTGGGTTCGCAGATGGAAAAGGGGATGGAACACGGTGACCTCTGGAAACGTCCTTGTTTCGAAACTCAGGGTTCGCTAACCCAATTCGTTAGCCTCTTTACTATAGAAACGATTTTGATCGATGCCAGCGTCGTCTGGAGGGAGATTGTCATGACGATCGCAATGAAATTTGAGCATGGGTCGTATTGTCTGGAGCTATCGAGAATGTGTCTCAATAAGTCTTTGGCTATCGTGAGGGCCTCGCCGTTAGCGGGCTCGACAGATAACCGGTGAAATCGTGCGAAGGGCGCTCATGCTCCACTGCCGCCCAAATGGCCGAAGGTCGGTTTCCGGCGGTTGGACAGGGCCAGGGGTTCACTCTATAAATTGTGGTGCGCCCGGATCGAGCGGAGGCCCTGCCTGGGCCGGGTTCCCGCGCTCGAGTTTCGAGCGGTTCTGGAGGACAGCATTCAGGCAATCGTGTCGCGAACCTGACAGCCGAGTCTGCATGGCCAGGTGGCTATCGGCTCGTCGCGACCGCCCGCGAAGGGCATCGCCGCAGCAGTTATTGGTGCAGGTCGATCATCGTCCTGCAGCGTCGAATTAGGGAGAGATCATCGTGACTAGCGACAACCGCAAACCGACGACCACGGATGCCGGCATTCCGGTAGCGAGTGAGGAAAACGCCCTATCGGTAGGCCCCGACGGTCCGATCGTGCTGCACGATCACTACCTGATGGAGCAGATGGCGGCCTTCAACCGCGAGATGATTCCGGACCGCCAGCCGCACGCCAAGGGGGGCGGGGCCTTCGGCCATTTCGAAGTCACCCAGGATGTCAGCCGATACACCAAGGCCAAGTTTCTCCAGCCGGGCAAGAAGACCGAGATGGTCGCGCGCTTCTCCACCGTGGCGGGGGAGAGCGGCAGCCCCGATACCTGGCGGGATCCGCGCGGCTTCGCCCTGAAGTTCTACACCGAAGAAGGCAACTTCGACATGGTGGGTAACAATACCCCCGTCTTCTTCGTGCGCGACCCGATGAAGTTCCAGCACTTCATCCACTCCCAGAAGCGCCGTGCCGACAACGGCCTGCGCGATCACGACATGCAGTGGGACTTCTGGACCATGGCGCCGGAGTCCGCGCATCAGGTGACGTGGCTGATGGGGGATCGCGGCGTTCCCGCCACCTGGCGCCACATGAACGGTTATTCCAGCCACACCTATATGTGGGTCAACGCTCAAGGCGAGCGCTTCTGGGTCAAGTATCACTTCAAGACCGACCAGGGCATCAAATGCATGACCCAGGAGCAGGCCGACCAGATGGCCGGCAGCGATGCCGACTACCATCGGCGCGACCTGTTCGAGGCGATCAAGCGCGGCGACTACCCGACCTGGACGCTGCAGGTCCAGATCATGCCGTTCGAGGATGCCAAGACCTATCGCCTCAACCCCTTCGACCTGACCAAGGTTTGGCCCCACGACGACTACCCGCTCATGGAAGTGGGCAAGATGACGCTGGATCGCAATCCGGAGGATTTCCATACCCAGATCGAGCAGGCCGCCTTCGAGCCCAACAACATGGTGCCCGGCACCGGGCTGTCGCCGGACAAGATGCTGCTGGCGCGTTCGATCTCCTACGCCGATGCGCATCGTGCCCGTCTGGGGGTGAACTACAAGCATATCCCGGTCAACTCGCCCAAGTCGCCGGTCAACAGCTACAGCAAGGGCGGCGCCATGCGCATGCACAACGCCAGCGATCCGGTCTATGCGCCGAACAGCAAAGGCGGCTCCAAGGCCGACCCCGAGCGCTATCCGGAAGACGCGGTGTGGCAGGCCGATGGCGAATTCGTTCGCACCGCCTACACCCTGCGTCCAGCGGATGACGATTTCAGCCAGGCCAACGATCTGGTCAACAAGGTGATGGACGATGCCGCCCGCGACCGGCTGGTCAACAACGTCGTCGGTCACGTCTCCGGTGGCGTCGAGGAGCCGGTGCTGTCACGGGTATTCGAATACTGGCACAACATCGATGCCACGATCGGCAAGCGTATCGAAGAGGGTGTGAAGGCCAATCGCGGCAAGTAACGCCGATACCTAGCCGACACGGCATGACCAAGAGGCCCCGCTCANNTGAGCGGGGCCTCTTTCTTGCTGTTATTGCGGCGTCAGAAGCTGGACCACTCTTCTGTCTCCGACGTTTCCGGTCGTTTCGGCTGGCGCGAGACATTGGCATGGGTGGTGGCCACCGGCAGCGGCGCGGGGTTGTGTTGCATGGGCTGCGAGGCGTCGTAGCCCCGGAAGAAGCCGACCTCGCGAGCCAGCCGCTCCGCCTGGCCCTGCAGGTTGCCGGTCACGCTGGTGGACTCCTCGACCAGCGACGCATTCTGCTGGGTGACGCTGTCCATCTCGCCGACCGCGAGGTTGATCTGCTGGATGCCGGTGGATTGCTCGCGGCTGGCAACGGCGATCTCCGAGACCAGATCCGTCACCTTTTCCACATTGCTGACGATCTCGGCCAGCGTCTCCCCGGAGCGGTTGACCAGTTCCGAGCCTCGCGACACCCGTTGCGCACTCTCCGACACCAACTGCTTGATCTCGCCGGCGGCGTCGGCGCTGCGGCTCGCCAGTTGACGCACCTCCTGGGCCACCACCGCGAAGCCCCGGCCCTGCTCGCCGGCACGGGCAGCCTCGACCGAGGCGTTGAGCGCCAGCAGATTGGTCTGGAAGGCGATCTCGTCGATCAGGCCGATGATATTGGCGATCTGCTTGCTGGAGTTGTCGATCTCCTGCATCGCGGTGATCGCTTCATTGACCACTTCTCCGCCCTGCCTGGCCTGGCTGCTGACCTGCCCGGCCAGGCTGTCGGCCTGGGAGGCGTTGTCGGCGTTCTGCTTGACCGTATTGGTGATCTGCTCCAGCGCCGCCGCGGTCTCCTGCAGACTGGCGGCCTGCTCCTGGGTGCGCTGGCTCAGGTTCTCGTTGCCGGCCGCCAGCTCCGCGGAGATCGACTCGACGTTTCTGGCATTGCGCGCGACCTCGCCGATCACACTCGACAGCTTGTCCCGCATCGAAGCCATGGTGTCCAGCATGCGACCGAACTCGTCGCGGTAACTGGCATTGAGGCGCACGCCGAGATCCCCGTTGGCCAGCGACTCGGAGAACGTCGTGGCCTCCCGCAAGGGTCTGAGAATGCCGCGACTCAGCCACCAGCCGATGGCGATGGCGATCAGCAGGCCGAACAGAATGGCGCCGATGATCACGTTGCGGCTGAACTGATACTCCTTGACGCTCTGCTGGTAGCTGTCGAGGGTGGCCTGCCGGGCGCCGCGATAGAGCGAGGTGATCGTCTCGTAGAGGTTGGCATAGCCCTGGTTGACCTGCGCTTCGCTAGCTTGACCTCCGTCCAGATCGGTACGCAGCGCCTGTAGCTGCTGCTGGTAGCGATCGGCCAGTTGCCGCTCCGTGTCGCTCGACACCAGCGCCGGGTAGTAGCTGTTCCAGGCATCGTCGACGCGCTGGCGGTTCTCCTCGACTTCCTGGCGCTGGGCGTCGGAGAGATTGCCGGCCCCAACCCTGGCGAAGATGGTGCGATTGTCGCCAGTGGCACCCCGCATCGTGGAGAGCTGAATCATGGCCTGGACGTTCTCCGCGACGATGGATTGCATCGCCTGCTGGGTCTGACGGTTGCTGAAGACGCCCTGCACGCCGATCAGGATCAGCAGCAGGATGATCAGGCCCAACGCCAGGAATAGCCGGGCTTTGACGCTATGGAGCGCAATTCTCATGTTTGGTCCCTCAAAGCACTTTTTCAGATAAGGCGCGTGTTGCCACGCGGGCCCGCGTAGTTAAATTCCTATCGGCAAAATTCAATTTTTATTGAAGTGCAATTTAATTTTTGTCGACGCTAAAAGACGCGCGGTGGCGACTGAGTTTCGAGAGGTGTCGATCCATAGCGACAGGCGGCGTCGACGCGGCAGGATGGTAGGCGGGGACGAGGGAAAGAGGGAAAGAGGGAAAGAGGGAAAGAGGGAAAGAGGGAAAGAGGGGGCGGCGTCTCCTGGACGCCGCGCGAGGGGGCGGCTCAGTGACCGCGCTGCTTGATCTGGTCCTTCAACTGATCGGGTACCTGCTTGATGATCAGCCGATCCCGCTCGTCGTCGTATTCGATGCTGTTGCCGAGCAGATGGGAGTCGAAGCTGATCGAAACGCCGCTGGCGCGCCCGGCGAAGCGCTTGAACTGCTGCAGGGTGCGCTTGTCTGGCGGAATTTCCGCGGCGAGGCCGTAATCCTGATTGCGGATGTAGTCGTAGAACGCCTTGGGGTGCTGCTCGTCGACCAGCTCGGAGAGCTCGTCCAGCGTGATCGGCTCGCCACGCTTGGCCTGGGCATTGGCATAGTCGATCAGGGTGTCGGTCTTCTCCCGGCTCGCCTCCTCGGGCAGATCCTCGTTTTCCACGTAGTCGCTGAACGCCTTGAGCAGGGTACGCGTCTCGGCCCCGGCATTGACGCCCTCCTGACATCCCAGCCACTGCCGAAAGGCTTCCACCAGTTTCTTGTTGCCCCGATCCTGCACGTAGGTGATGTACTGGCGTGACTCTCCCCGTTGCCACTGGGTCAGGTCGATCCGCGCTGCCAGCATCAACTGGCCCAGGTTGAGCTGCTGGGCGGGTACGATGTTGAGATCGGGATCGAACCCGTAGCCGTCACGCTGATGGAGCAGTGTCATAGTCAGGGTTTCCGCCTCGCCCTGGCGCGAGTGGACGAACCACCAGTGGCCACCGATCGAGAGATGGGCGTCGATCAGCGGCGTCAGGCTTTCGGTGATCTGGCGGGTGAAGTCGGTGAAGTTGACCTCGCCGCGTCGATAGCGCGCCAGTTCGTAGGCGAAACGCGACGATGACGCCGTTTCGCCGTTGGTGTCATCGCTATCTTCCGCCTCACTTTCGACGAAGTGCCCCCACGCCTTGGGCTTGCCGTGAAAGCTCGAGTTGAACGCGGCCAGCAGCGACTCCGCCGTGGCGGTGTCGCGCATGGCTTCGCCGCTTGTCAGCGTGGCGGGCTGGTCGTCGCCCGGTTTATCAACGCGGTGGGCGCAGGTCTGCAGTATCGGCATGAGATGGCTCGTGAAGCGTGAAAGGGCGGGCCACCGGCCGGCAGCCCGCGAGAGAGACGATGACGTGTCCTGGCCGGCCCTCCTCAGGGACGGAGGCGATAGCCGGTGCGGAAGATCCAACTGATGACGGCCAGGCTGACGGCCAGGAAGACGCCGATCATGACCAGGCTGGCGATCACGCTGACGTCGCTGATGCCATAGAAGCTCCAGCGGAAGCCGCTGACCAGATAGACCACCGGATTGGCCAGCGTCACCGCCTGCCAGAACGGCGGCAGCATATCGATCGAATAGAAGCTCCCACCCAGAAACGTCAATGGCGTGATGATCAGCAGCGGCACCAGTTGCAGCTTCTCGAAGCTGTCCGCCCAGATCCCGATGATGAAGCCGAGCAGGCTGAAGGTGAGGGCGGTCAGCAGTAGAAACAGCATCATCATGAACGGATGCTGGATATGCAGGTCGACGAAGAAGTTGGCCGTGCCCAGTATCACCAGCCCCAGGATGGCCGACTTGGAGGCGGCGGCACCGACATAGCCGAGCACGATCTCGAAGTAGGAGATCGGTGCCGACAGCACCTCGTAGATGGTGCCGGTGAACTTGGGGAAGAAGATGCCGAAGGAGGCGTTGGAGACGCTCTGGGTCAGCAGCATCAGCATGATCAGCCCGGGCACGATGAAGGCGCCATAGCTGACCCCCTCGACCTCCTGGATGCGCGAGCCGATGGCGGCGCCGAACACGACGAAGTAGAGCGAGGTCGAGATGACCGGGGAGATCAGGCTCTGCAGTAGCGTGCGCCCGGCACGGGCCATTTCGAAAGTATAGATGGAGCGGACGGCTTGCAGGTTCATGGACGCTCTCTGACCAGGTTGACGAAAATATCTTCCAGCGAACTCTGCTTGGTGTGCAGGTCCTTGAAGCGGATCCCGGCGGCTTCGATCTCGTTGATCAGCGCGCTGATGCTGACGTGATCGCTATCGCCGGCCTCGCTGGCATCGTAGGTGTAGACCAGCACATTGCCGTCCTCGGCCAGCGTCAACGGGTGGTGGCTCAGCGCGGGCGGCACGCTGGCCAGCGGCGTCTGCAGGTGCAGCGTCAACTGCTTGCTGCCGAGCTGGCGCATCAGCGCCGCTTTCTCCCGTACCAGCACGATCTCGCCGCCATTGATGACGCCGATCCGATCGGCCATCTCCTCGGCTTCCTCGATGTAGTGCGTGGTCAGGATGATGGTCACGCCGCTGTTGCGAAGCTCCCTGACCACTTCCCACATGTCGCGCCTCAGCCCGACGTCGACACCCGCGGTGGGCTCGTCGAGGAACAGGATCTCCGGCTCGTGCGCCAGGGCCTTGGCGATCAGGACGCGGCGCTTCATGCCGCCGGAGAGCGTGATCAGCTTGTTCTTGCGCTTGTCCCAGAGCGACAACGCCTTGAGCACCTGCTCGATATGGCTGTCCTTGGGCGGCTTGCCGAACAGGCCGCGACTGAAACGCACCGTGTTCCAGACCGTCTCGAAGGCATCGCTGGTCAGTTCCTGGGGCACCAGGCCGATCTTGGCGCGGGCCGCGCGGTAGTCGGTGACGCTGTCGTGACCGTCGATCACGACGCTGCCGCCGGTGGCATTGACCAGCCCGCAGATGATGCTGATCAGGGTGGTCTTGCCGGCCCCGTTGGGACCTAGCAGCGCAAATATCTCGCCGCGCTGGATCTCCAGGTCGATCTGCTTCAACGCTTCGAAACCGGAGTCGTAGCGCTTGGAGAGACCGGAGATGGCGATCACCGGCGCCGGCCGGTCGGCGGGGGAGTCGGCTTTGGCCTGGTGCGCTGGCGCTGTGGGCGTCTCGTGATTCATGAAAGGCGATACATCGTGACGTGAGGGGCCATCATTGTAGGCGAAAAAGCGCGCCGGCTGGACCCGTGGAGAGCGGGAGCGTGCCGATGGGGCCGGAAAAGCGTGAAAAGGGGGCCTGCCAGGGCGTAAACGGGCGTAATGGCGCAGAGTTGTCTATAACGAACAGGCAACATAAAAAATCTTATCGATAAGGCCGGTGTCGAAAAGAGACCGAGCTCGTATCAGCAAGGAGGCCATTCATGCCACGTTCTTCTTTCCTTCATCGCACTGCCATCGTGTTGTTCGCTGCCATTCTCGGCGGTACGGCGTTGTCCGCCTGTACCACGACGACGACCGCCGACCGGGAGAGCCGCCTCGCCCAGCGCCAGCAGCTCGACCAGGACGTCCAGCAGACGCTGGACCGGCTCTACCGTTCGGTGCCGGAGGCTCGTTCGCTGGCGGAGCGCGCGAAGGGCGTACTGGTGTTCCCGGGCGTGCTGGGCGCCAGCTTCATCGTCGGCGCCAGCCATGGCGACGGCTCGCTGTTGATCGATGGCGCCAAGGCGGGTTACTACACCACCACCAGCGGCTCGATCGGCTTCCAGGCCGGGGCCCAGTCCCAGGCCATCGTCTACATGCTGATGACCGAGAAGGCGCTCAATCGGGTACGCAGCGACAACGGCTGGTCGGTAGGCGCCAGCGCCGGGGTCGCGGTGGCGGATATCGGTGCCAACGGCCAGATCACCAACAACACCGCCAACAAGGAGGTGGTGGCGTTCGTGATGAACAACCAGGGCATTCAGGGTGGCGTTTCGCTCAACGGCGCCAAGATCTCCAAGGTCAGCCCCTGAGGCGAGCCGAGTGATTCACCGGCCCAGCGCAGAAAACCCACCGTGAGGTGGGTTTTCTTTTGGCAGCGAGCCGGGAGAACGGCGGGCGCGAGGGCCTCAGGCGCTCTCGGGCAGCTCGGCGTTGTGATAGACGTTCTGCACGTCGTCGAGATCGTTCAGCATGTCGATGAACTTCTCGAACATCGCCACGTCATCGCCCTCGACCGGCGTATGGGTCTGCGGCAGGAACTGGATCTCGTCGGCCTCGAACTCGAGTTCGCCGAAGGCGTCGAGCAGTGCCTGCTTGGCCTTGGCGTAGTCGGTGTGCGGCGCGAAGACGGTGATGCGACCCTCCTCGCTCTCGATGTCGGTCACGTCGACATCGGCCTCCATCAGCGCCTCGAGCACGGCCTCCTCGTCGTCTCCGGCGAAGGCGAAGATCGCGCAGTGGTCGAACATGTGGCTGACCGTGCCCTGGGTGCCGATCTTGCTCTTGGTCTTGGTGAAGCAGCCGCGCACGTCGCCGAAGGTCCGGTTCGGGTTGTCGGTCAGGCACTCGACGATCACCATGCAGTTGCCGGGACCGAAGCCTTCGTAGCGTGCCGCCGAGAAGTCCTCGCCACCGCTGCCCTTGGCCTTGTCGATCGCCTTGTCGATCACGTGCGAGGGGACCTGGTCCTTCTTGGCCTTGTCGATCAGCCCGCGCAGCGTCAGGTTGCCGGAGGGGTCGGTGCCACCGGACTTGGCGCAGACATAGATTTCGCGACCATACTTGCTGTAGACCTTGGTCTTGGCATCGGCCGTTTTGGCCATGGATTCCTTGCGATTCTGGAAGGCCCTACCCATTGTCACTACCTATCAGGTTGTCAACGACGGGCGAGATTTTACGCAACATCGCGCCGATGTTGCAGGATTATTTGGCCTTTTCCGCACCAATTGACCGCCCCCGGGCGACGAGACAGCGTCAATCTCGCCGTGCTCTGTTATTCTGCCGCGCCCGAGCATGACATGGCGAGACCGAGGCGTCCGCCGGTTGACTGCATCGATCCCTTCATCTCGACCAGGAGCGCCTGCCGTGCCCGATACCGACCACCACGAGACGCGCCGCGGCGAGGAACGGTCATCCTCGGCGCAGCCGCTCGAGCCGTTCTCGTCGCTGCCGCTGCCGCCGGCGCTGCAGGACAATCTCGCCTCGCTGGGCTATCTGACGATGACCCCGATCCAGGCCGCCAGCCTGCCGCCGATCCTGGACGGCAGGGACGTGATCGGCCAGGGCAAGACCGGTTCGGGCAAGACCGCGGCGTTCGGGCTCGGCCTGCTGTCGGCACTCGAGGTCGCCCGGTTCCAGGTCCAGGCGCTGGTGCTCTGCCCGACCCGCGAGCTGGCCGATCAGGTCGCCGAGGAGCTGCGCCGGCTGGCCCGCATGCTGGCCAACGTGAAGATTCTCTCGCTCTGCGGCGGCGCGCCGCTGGGTCCGCAACTGAATTCGCTCTCCCATGGGGCGCACGTCGTCGTCGGCACGCCGGGTCGCATCGAAGAGCATCTGCGCAAGGGCTCGCTGGACCTGTCCGCGCTCGGCGTGCTGGTGCTGGATGAGGCCGACCGCATGCTCGACATGGGATTTCAGGCCGCCCTCGATGCCATCGTCGCGGCCACGCCGGCGACACGCCAGACGCTGCTGTTCAGTGCCACCTATGGTGACAGCGTGCGGCCGGTGGCCGAACGCATGCTGCGGGAGCCGGTGACGGTGGAAGTGGCCTCGACCCACGACGAGCAGAGCATTCACCAGCATTTCCATCAGGTCGCCGACGAGCCGGCCCGTCTCGCGGCCCTGCGCCAGCTGCTGCTGCACTACCGGCCGGAATCCAGCGTGGTGTTCTGCAACACCAAGCGCGAGACCCAGGCGGTGGCGGACGAACTGGCCGCCATGGGATTCAGCGCCGAGGCGCTGCACGGCGATCTCGAGCAGCGCGATCGCGACCAGACGCTGATTCGGTTCGCCAACAAGAGTCTCTCGGTGCTGGTCGCGACCGACGTGGCGGCACGCGGATTGGATATCGACGCCCTGGATGCGGTATTCAACTACCAGATTGCCCGTGAACTGGAGGTGCACGTGCATCGGATCGGTCGAACGGGGCGTGCCGGCGCGAGCGGCGTGGCCTGCACGCTGTTGACCGAGAAGGAGGCCTATCGACTCGAACGTCTCGAGGCGTTCCTGGGGGAACGACTGCCGGTGGAGCCGTTGCCTGGCCGTGCCGGCGCCGGACAGCAACCGTTTCAACCGCGCATGGCGACGCTCCAGATCGACGCCGGCAAGAAGCAGAAGATCCGCCCGGGTGACGTGCTGGGGGCCTTGACCAACGGTGACGACGCCATCGAAGGCGACCAGGTGGGCAAGATCAAGGTGCTCGATCGCAGCGCTTATGTCGCGGTCGAGCGCGGTATCGCCAAGCAGGCGCTGACGACGTTGAGCGCCGGTAAACTGAAAGGGCGCAGCTGTCGGGTGCGCCGAATCGGACGCTGAGGATAGCGAGGACCTGTGAGGATAGCGAAAGCATGAAAGTACCCAAGCGATTGCAGCCGTTGGTCGAGGATGGCCTGGTGGACGAGGTCGTCAGTCAACTGATGAGTGGCAAGGAGGCCCAGGTTTTCGTGGTTCGCTGCGGTGACGAGCTGCGCTGTGCCAAGGTGTTCAAGGAAGCCAAGCAGCGCAGCTTCAAGCAGGCGGTGGCCTACCAGGAGGGCCGCAAGGTGCGCAACAGCCGCCGCGCGCGGGCGATGTCGAAGAAGACCCGCTACGGCCAGCGCGAGCAGGAGTCTGCCTGGTTGAACGCGGAAGTCGACGCGCTCTATCGCCTCGCCGAGGCGGGCGTGCGAGTACCGACGCCTCATGGCTTCGTCGACGGCGTGCTGCTGATGGAGATGATCGTCGATGCCGATGGCGACGTTGCGCCACGTCTCGATGACGTCGAATTGACGCCGGAGCTGGCGCTCGAGTATCACCAGCGCCTGATCGGCGAGGTCGTCCAGATGCTGTGCGCGGGGCTGATCCACGGCGACCTGTCCGAGTTCAACATTCTGGTCGGTGCCGAAGGGCCGGTGATCATCGACCTGCCCCAGGCGGTGGATGCGGCGGGCAACAACAACGCGCCCTGGATGCTGGTGCGCGACGTCGACAATCTGCGCGGCTACTTCGGTCGCTTCGAACCGGCACTGCTGAAGACCGACTACGGCAAGGAGATCTGGGCGCTCTACGAGGCTGGAGAGCTCCACCCCGAGGTTCGGCTCACCGGGCGGTTCGTGCCGGATGCGACGCTCGTCGATGTCAGCGATGTCATGCAGGTCATCGACGCCGCCCGCGAAGAAGCGGCGGAGCGCCAGGCGCGGGAGCAGGATGACGACGAGCCGGCGTGGTAGTGGGCGACGAGGCAGCTGTCATGCCGGCAAAAAGCGGGGCGTCGTCGGCACGGCTTGATCGGTGCGGGAGGGGAGCGTCTACACTCTGAGCACACCATCAGGCGATCCTTCGAGGTCGTCGCGTTCAAGGAGTGCCCCATGCAAGTCATCAATCTCAAGTCTCCCGGCGGCCTGGACCAGCTCAAGCTGCACGAGGTCGAAGGGCCGGGAGAGCCGGGCCCGGGAGAAATCCGCGTCCGCCTTCACGCCAGTTCGCTCAACTTCCACGACTATGTCGTCGCCAGCGGAAAATCCCCGACCGAGGAAGGTCGAATCCCCATGGCCGACGGCGCGGGCGTCGTCGAGGCCGTCGGCAAGGGCGTCACGGAGTTCGTCACCGGCGACCATGTCGTCTCGACCTTCTTCCCCCACTGGCTCGATGGACCGGCGCGTGTGGCCGACTTCAAGACGGTGCCGGGGGACGGCGTCGATGGCTACGCCCGCGAGCAGGTGGTACGCCCCGCCCACTGGTTCACCCATGCGCCCCAGGGGTATACCCACGCCGAAGCGGCCACGCTGACCACGGCCGGCCTCACCGCCTGGCGCGCATTGGTGGTCGACGGCGGCCTCAAGGCCGGCGATACCGTGCTCACGCTGGGGACCGGCGGTGTCTCGATCTTCGCGTTGCAGCTGGCCAAGGCGATGGGGGCGAGGGTCATCTCGACCTCGTCCACCGAGGAGAAGATCGCCCGGCTCAAGGCGCTGGGTGCCGATCACACCATCAACTACCGCGAAGAGCCGGAATGGGGCAAGAAAGTCCAGGCGCTGACCGGCGGCCGCGGTGCCGATCACGTCATCGAAGTCGGCGGACCGGGCACCTTGCCGCAATCCATCGACGCCGTGGCCATTGCCGGCCACATCTCGCTGATCGGTGTCCTGACCGGTCGCGGCGGCGATATTCCCACCTCCAAGCTGATGGCGAAGCAGGCCAGGCTGCAGGGGCTGATCGTGGGCAGCCGTCGTCATCAGATCGAGATGATCCGCGCCCTCGAGATCACCGGACTCAAACCGGTCATCGACAGTTCGTTCTCGCTCGACCGAATCGCCGATGCCTTCCGCCACCAGGAGTCCGGCAAGCACTTCGGCAAGATCTGCCTTGAGTTCTGATCGTTAGCGCCAACCGCTAGCGCGGACCCCGAGGGCAGCCCGCAAGCGCCGCCGGACANNTGTCCGGCGGCGCTTTTTCACACCTTCCGATCGCTGTCAGCTATCCGTCTTGCGGGAAGCGGGGCGCAGGTCGTAGTCGAAATACTGGTGCATCAGGGTTTCGAACGTGCCGTCCGCGTAAACGCCATCCAGCGCCTGGTTGAAGATGTCGGCCAGATCCTGGTCGCGAGGGCGCACGGCGATGGCGTTGCCCTTGCCGAAGATCGACTCCGGCCGGTCGATGCGCGGGCCCACCTGGACGAACTGGCTGTCGGGATCGCCGATCTCCAGTGAATCCAGCGCCACCGGATAGTTGAGGAAAGCCAGATCGAGCCGCTGCGACTCCAGGTCCAGCGCCACATCGGCCGCGGTGGCGTAGCGCTGAATGTCGAGCGTGTCCGCGTATTGCTGGGTGATGTAGCTGTCCTGGGTGGTGCCGCGCTGCACGCCGACCGACAATCCCTTCAGCGAGGCGGGGTCGTCGAGATCGATCGTCTCGCCGCGGCGGGCGACCCACACCTTGGGCGACATCGCATAGGGGCGCGTGAACAGCACCTGGCGCTCCCGCGCCGGGGTGATCCGCATCGACGACATGATGGCGTCGTACTTGCGCGAGAGCAGGCCGGGGATGATGCCGTCCCAGCCCTGCACCACCCATTCGCAGTCGAGCTTGGCGCGCTGGCACAGAATGTTGCCCAGATCGATCTCGAACCCCTCCAGCTCACCGGCAGCATTGCGGTATTCGAACGGCGGATAGGGCACGTCGACGGCGATTCGCACGTGCTGTGGTGTCTCGGCCTGGGTGGCGGCGTTGGCCGGCGAGGCGATGAACGGTAGCGCGGTGAACAGGGCAACGGCGGGCAGCGTCAGACAGGCCAGCTCACGAGTCGCGAAGCAACGTGGTGTCACGGAAAGATCCTTGAAGTTGTGAGGTTGTTATCGGTGCCGAGCGATTGTTGATAGTGCGGGGCAGCGGATGGCCCTACCCGAATAGCGTGCCGCAAGCCGCCCGCGATGGGAAGGCGGGCGTCGACCCAGATATGTTCTGCGAGTCATCCAGCGGCGCCACCACCTGCCGGATGCTCAGGTCTGGTGACAGGTCGATCCGAGACGCCGCATGCTCTTCGAAGCAATCTTCGGAATATCCCGTCAATACAACACGTTGTCGATAGGGCGGAGATTGCACTCAAAACGTATGACCAAGGGGCTTGGCGTAGATTCACATCACAAAAGATGGTGGGTGGATGGCGCCCGCTTCGGTTGGCGTTGTTCTCGACGTGACTGTCAGACAAAGACCGCACTCAATATCGCCCTATGGCCCAGCTTCACACGCAAGGGACTACCGCAGGGATGGCAGCCCGCCATCACTGCATGCACAGGTAGGGGGGATAGCGCCGCAGAATGCCTCGCTCGAGCTACGCCCCAGCGGTCTGCGGACACCGGCAAAGCCTATCCAGCGCAGGCGCAGCTAGCGCATACTTCGTATTCTGCGATGGGCCACTGCAGCAGACCTCTTTCCGTCAGATGCGCCAGGGAAGCAGGCAATTCCGATGCTCTCCTACCCGGCAGCTCTATTTGAGTAGAATCTGTGATGACTCTGAAAGATCACTTTGGGTTGCTGGCTTCCTACAATCAGTGGATGAACTCGAAGGTTTATGAAGCTGCGAGTCTCCTCTCTGCCAACGATCTAGCCATGGATCGAGGCGCCTTTTTCGATTCCATTCTGGGAACCCTGAACCATATCCTCGTTGCCGACACTATCTGGCTCAAGCGGTTTGCCGAGCATCCCGCCTGCCTGACCTCGCTGCGCGAGGTGGTTGACCTGGCGCATCCGACCGGCCTGGATCAGATTCTCTTCGACGATATCGAGCGTCTGTCTGAGCGCCGGGTTTGGTTGGACCAGAAGATCATCGGTTGGATAGCCGGTTTGTCTGACGATGATCTGGATATCGTCCTCACCTATCGCAATAGCCAGGGGATGACTTTCCACAAGCGGTATTCGAGCCTGGTTCTTCATTTTTTCAATCATCAAACCCACCATCGCGGCCAGGCATCTACCTTGTTGTCACAGGCCGGCAAGGATGTTGGCGTCACTGATCTGCTGGCTCTGATTCCGAATGACATTGAGGTATGACCCGCCGCGTTGGTCGGGCGATATTTCCAGCGCTGCACGACCCCAAGATCGCCGCAAGGCTGCGCGTTATTTTTGATCGCTAGGCCGTCACCTGAAGCGTCGTCAGCGGTCAATCGCGCCGGAGATGCGCTCGAGCACAGACAGTGTGGTCTCGAGTTCCGCCTGGGTGATGCCTGCCGAGCATGTCTTGGCCCAGCCCGACTGCTTTTCATACAGCTTCGAATAGACCGTTTTTCCGAGGTCCGAGAGGCTGATCAGTCTTGCGCGCTTATGCCCCGGATTGTCTTGGAATAACAGAAGGTCATCCTCCTGCATGGCATCCACGAGGCGCTGTACGGCTTGCCGTGTCAGCCCCATGCTTCTGGCGATCTGCGGCACGGTTTGCGGTTCACCCGCCAGGGAAAGGGCACCCAGGATCTTCCATCGGGCACTGGTGATGCCATATTCCGCCCCCATGCGGTCGCCCTCACTGACGAGGAGCCCGCCGAGCTTGAAGACTTCGAGAACAATCTCGGTGAACACCGGGCCTTTCTGAGCGTCGCTCATCGGCGATTCCTCCGGCAGTTTGACAACATGTTGACAACCTTGGTTGCCACTCGCATGATGACAACATGTTACCAATCGCTCCTCCCGGAGGAAACCAGAATGCTCATGCTCCATCGGCTGGCAGCCACCCTCGCCATCTTGTGCATTGCCACGTTCTTCTCCGCGACGGTTCTCGTCGAGCTGTTCGGCACGGCAGCATCCATCGCGACCGTCAAAAGCCTCGTCGTGTGGCCAGGCTTGTGGGTGCTGGTGCCCGCCATTGCCTTGACCGGCGGTAGCGGTTTTGCCTTGGCGAAATCCAGAAGTGGGAAGCTCGTACGACGCAAGAAGATGAGAATGCCCTTTATTGCCATCAATGGCTTATTGGTGCTCATTCCCTGCGCCGTGTTTCTCGATCGCTGGGCATCCGCTGGCGCTTTCGATACCGCTTTCTACCTGGTGCAAGGCGCGGAATTGCTGGCCGGTGCGACCAATCTCGTCTTGATGGGCATGAACATGCGAGACGGTTTCAAGATGAGCGGTAGGTTTAGACGCTCAACGTTGGCTAACCGCTAGCGCTGCTTTCCAACGGGCGCGACCGCTTCAGCTAGCCGTGATCAGTATGGGGACCCAGTACGCGACTTGGGGTAGTGGCCTGCCGACGGGTAGGGCGTGTGAAAACTGCACTGAAATGGAGAGCGCTGGTCATTTTGATGCCAGCTTTACAAGTGCTACCGATTCGGGGCTCCGACCCAGCGGATTTTTCCGTGCAGCGATCAGGGATTCTGACATACGCAAGCAAGACGTCTTTTCTTTCGCCGATTGTCCATTTCATGCCTTGAAACCCGGCGCTGCTGTGGTGCGTCGACAGAGGCGGGATGGGGTTGATCGAGAGTCCGGATCGATAACGAATTAAATATAAAAATCAATGGGATGAGTGGTTTTTCGACATATTGGCACGGCGCTTGCCATGGGTTGTTCAGGACGTCACGAGTGTGATGCGAACAACCTTTCGGCGGAGAGCACAGTGCAATGACCTACAAACGACGGGATTTCATCAAGACGGGTGCCGGAGCGCTGGTGGGCCTGGCCGCGGCGCCGATGGTTGCGCGCGGTGCGCAGGCGCAGCAAGTTCACTGGCGCATGACCGGCGCCTATCCCGCAGGGGCGCCTTTCTATTCCGCCGGGCCGGGATCGGCCAGCGATTTTGCCAAGCGGGTCGAAGCGGCATCCGGTGGCCGAATGAAGATCGACTTCTTCCCGGCCGGTGAGCTGGTGCCGGCGTTGGGCGGTTTCGATGCGGTACGCAGTGGCACCGTGCAGATGAACTGGGGGAACTCGTTCTTCTGGTCGGGGCGCTCTTTCGCCGCGCAATATTTCACCGCCGTCCCCTTTGGCATGGACGTCATGATGGTCAACGCCTGGCTCTACCACGGCGGCGGGCAGGCACTGTGGGACGAGGTCTATGCCGACTTCGGGCTCAAGGCGTTGCCGGTCGGCAATACCGGCATGCAGATGACCGGCTGGTTCAAGAAGCCGCTCGAGAACATCGACAGCTTCAAAGGGTTGCGCATGCGCATCGCCGGCCTGTCGGCGAAGGTCTACGAGCAGTTGGGCGTCAATGTCAAGGTGTTGCCCGGTGGTGAGATCTTCCCGGCACTGGAGCGTGGTGTCATCGATGCCGCCGAATTCGTCGGCCCCTATCTCGACCGGCAGTTGGGCCTGCAAAATGCCGCCAGCAACTACTACACCCCCGGTTGGCACGAGCCCTCCAACGTGTCGGAGCTGCTGATCAATGCCAGCGCCTGGGAGCAGTTGCCGGACGACCTCAAGGCCGTCGTGCAGAACTGCGCTGCTGCCTGCAACGAGATCAGCTTCGCCTGGTGCAATGCCAACAACTCCGAAGCGCTCAATGACCTGACCCAGAATCAGGGCGTGACGGTACGCCAGCTACCCGACGGCGTCTTGCCCAGACTGCGCGAAGTGACCATGGATACCCTGTCGGCAGAGGCCGCCAAGGACCCCATGGTCGCCAAGGTCAATACCGCCTACTTCGACTTCATGAAGACGGCGAAATCCTGGCTGGATGTCAGCGAGAAGGTCGTTCTCAACCTCGATCTCTGAGCCGGGAATCATCCGCTTCGGCGAGTCTCTGGCCGAGCGTCGGCCGGGGCTCGCTCTCTCGTTGTCCAGGGGATATTGACGTCATGACTACGATGGAAACCGATCGCGGCAGCCAGCCGTTCGCGCTCGGCCTGGTCCGTTGCCTGCGCGGTCTGGATCGCGGCATGGAGCGGCTGGGTCGCGCCACGGCATGGCTGACGCTAGCGCTGGTGCTGATGGTGGCTGGCGATGTGCTGTTCCGCTACGTCTGGCACGTGGGGTCCGTGGCCGAGCAGGAGCTGCAGTGGCATCTACTGGCGGTCATCGCGATGATCAGCGCCTCTTACACCTTCCAGCAGAACGAGCACGTGCGGGTCGATATTTTCTATCAGTACTACAGCCCGCGTGCCCGGCAGGTTCTCGACATCATCATCTCGCTGCTGATCGTCGTGCCGAGCATGCTGTTCCTGGCCTGGATGTGCCTGGATTTTGTCTATCAGTCCTGGTCGTTAAATGAAGGCTCTCCCGATCCCGGTGGGCTACCGGCTCGCTACGTGATCAAGGCCTTCGTGCCGCTCGGCTTTGCCCTGGTGGCATGGCAGGGCCTCGTGCGGGGCCTGCTCGACCTGATCACGCTGATGGCGGGACACTCGCCGGAGGTGCGTGATGGGGCTTGAGATGATGGCCGTCGGCATGGTGCTGGCGCTCTTTGCCTTGTTGCTGATCGGCATCCCGGTGCCGTTTGCCCTGGCCGCCAGCGGTATCGTGTTCGGGGTGTTCGGTTTCGGGACCTCGCTGTTCGGGCTCCTGCCGCTGCGTGTCTATGGGGTCGTCACCAACTACACCTTGCTCGCCATTCCGCTGTTCGTATTCATGGGCGTGATGCTGGAGAAGTCGCGGCTGGCCGAGCGCATGCTCGATGTCATCGGCCATGTCGCCGGTGCGCGCCCGGGCGGCATGACGGTTGCCATCATCATCGTCGGCGTGCTGATGGGGGCTTCCACCGGCATCGTGGCGGCTACCGTCGTCACCGTCGGGTTGATCAGCCTGCCGACGCTGCTGGCGCGCCAGTACAACAAGGCGCTGGCCTGCGGCACGATCTGTGCGGCCGGCACCCTCGGTCAGATCATTCCACCCAGCCTGGTGCTGATCGTACTTGCGGACATCTCCGGCGAGTCCGTCGGCACGCTGTTCGCGGGCGCCTTGATCCCGGGGCTGCTGCTGTCCGGACTCTACGTGCTCTATCTGGTGATCATGGCCAAGCTGAAGCCGGACACGATGCCGCCGATCGATGCCGCTGAACGCGCGACGGTCGACAACCGCACGCTGATGATCGATCTGGCCAAGGTGGTCGCGCCACCGCTGGTGCTGATCGTGCTGGTGCTCGGGTCGATCATCGGGGGTGTGGCGGCGCCCACGGAGGCGGCGTCAGTCGGCGCGATCGGTGCCATCGTGCTGGTGGCCTGCACCGGTCGATTGACTCGGAGAGTGATGAGCGACACCGTCATCTCGACTTTCAAGATCACCGGCATGACGCTGTTCGTGCTGATCGCTGCGCAGGTCTTCAGCCTGGCGTTCCGGGGGCTGGGCGGCGATCGACTGATCGATTCGCTGTTCGAGTTTCTGCCCGGTGGGGTCTGGGGCGGTATTCTGTTCATGATGGCGCTGGTCTTCCTGCTGGGATTCTTTCTCGACTGGATCGAGATCTCCTACATCGTGATGCCGCTGCTGCTGCCCTATTTTCAGGCCCAGGGGGTCGATCTCGCCTGGCTCTGCATTCTGGTGGCGATGAACCTGCAGACCTCGTTTCTGACCCCGCCGTTCGGATGGTCGCTGTTCTACCTCAAGGGGGTGGCGCCACCAGAGATCTCCACGCGGGATATCTATGTCGGCGTGCTGCCGTACATCGGCATCCAGTTCCTGACGTTGGCGCTGCTATGCCTGATGCCTGCGCTGGTCACCTGGCTGCCCAAGGCGATCGGCTGGTGATCCGCCAGGGCGGGTGCCCAGTGGCCGGCGTTTCGGTCAATACCTTGGATACAGGGAGCATCACGATCCATGCAGAGTAATGCCAAGCCCAGTCGCGGCATGGTCGTCGCGCCTCACTATCTGGCTGCTCAGGCCGGCCGCGATATCCTGCGTGAGGGCGGCAATGCCATCGAGGCAATGGTGGCGGCGGCATCGACCATCGCCACCGTCTATCCGCACATGAACTCGATCGGCGGCGATGGCTTCTGGCTCATCTCCGAACCCGGCAGGACACCGGTCGCCATCGAGGCCTGTGGCGCCGCCGCGCAGTTGGCGGATACGGATTATTACGCCGGGCAGGCCGGCATTCCCGCCCGCGGTCCGCTGGCCGCCTTGACCACGGCGGGGACGGTGGGGGGGTGGGAGATGGCCCTCGCGCATTCGCGCCGCTGGGGGGGCACGTTGCCGCTGTCACGGCTGTTCGAGGCGGCGATCACCCATGCGCGTCAGGGAGTTCCCGTGACACGGGGGCAGGCGGCACTGACGGCGGCCAAGCTCGGCGAGCTGGCGGACGTTCCCGGGTTTGCCGGCCATCTGCTTAGCGAGGGCGCGGCGCCGCAGCAGGGCGAGACGTTTCGTCAACCGACCCTGGCCTCGACCTTCGAACGGCTGGCGCACGCCGGCCTGGGGGATTTCTATCGGGGCGAGCTGGGAATGGCCATGGGCGAGGAGCTGGAGCGATTCGGCAGCCCGCTGCGCCGGGCCGATCTCGCCGGCTACGCGCCGCGGGCGGTCACACCGCTGTCGCTGAGCCTCAAGCAGGGGCAGGTGTGGAATCTACCGCCGCCCACGCAAGGCGTCTCCTCACTGATGATCCTGGGGCTCTTCGAGCGTCTGAAAATCGCTGAAGCCGAGGGGTTCGATTACGTTCATGCCCTCGTCGAGTCCACCAAGCAGGCGTTTCTGGTGCGAGATCGGCATGTGACCGATCCCCGCTGGATGGACGTCGATCCACTCGACCTGCTGGCAGACGCTACTCTGGATCGGTTGGCGGCGCGGATCGATCCGGCCCGTGCGCTGGCCTGGCCGCACGCAGGCGAACCTGGCGATACCATCTGGATGGGGTGTATCGACGGTGAGGGGCGGGCGGTGAGCTTCATTCAGAGTACCTTCTGGGAGTTCGGTTCCGGCGTGGTATTACCCTCCACCGGGGTACTGTGGCAGAACCGGGGGATCGGCTTTTCACTCGATCCGCAGGCGCGTCAGGCGCTGGTGCCCGGGCGCAGGCCGTTCCATACACTCAACCCGGCCCTGGCGCGGCTCAACGACGGCCGAACCATGGTCTACGGCACCATGGGCGGCGAAGGGCAGCCGCAGACCCAGTCGGCGGTCTTCACGCGGCACGTGGTCTACGGTCAGCCGCTGCAGCAGGCCGTCGATGCGCCGCGCTGGTTGCTGGGGAGAACCTGGGGGGAGGGCACGACGTCACTCAAGCTGGAGTCGCGCTTCGATCCGACGCTGATCGCGGCCTTGCGCCAGGCTGGCCATCAGGTGGATGTCATCGACGCCTACAGTGACACCATGGGGCATGCTGGCGGCATCACTCGCCATGCCGACGGGCGCCTGGAGGGCGGTGCGGACCCGCGCAGCGACGGCAGTGTCGAGGGCGATTGATGGCGCGCCCCTGCAGCACTCAGATCTTGGCGCCGCCGCGCCCGTGTTTGACGCGGGACATCAGCGTGGTGCAGTTCACCGAGATGACCTCCTGGCGGCCCAGGATATGTTCGCGGGCGAAACGATCGAAGGTCTCCTGACTGTCCGTCAGCGTATGCATATGGAGACTGCGAAGATCGCTCATGATGTAGAGGTTGATGACCTCGTGGCACTCCGCCAGCTCGGCTGCCATCGCCTCGATGGCGTAGGGCGCGACCTTCAGGTCGACGAAGGTCGAGATGATCTTGCCGAGCTTCGACGGGTTGACCACGGCGGTGAACTGTTCGATGACACCGCTTTCCACCAGCAACTGCACCCGATCGCGAGCGTGGGCCCGTGAAATGTCGAGCTCGCGGGCCATGTCCGCATAGGACATGCGGCCATCCTTGAGCAGCAGATTGAGCAGGGCGTTATCGAGTTTGTTCATGGCGGGCAGGCGTCGGTGCGTCGATTGGGACCGACTCAACATACGCTCGCTCGAGACTTTCGGATAGCCCGGGCGGGCGTCTCCTCTCCTTCGCGCGGGCACGCGGTGATCCGCATGGAAGTTGCCTCATGCGTGATGACCAGGTGGCGGTTGATCAGTCGAGGCCATATCCCCCAATGGCCGGGCCAGCAGCTCCGAGACCACTCCCGGCATGAACTCCCGAGGCAGGGTGATGGCGTAGAAGTTCTCGAACACGTTGGGGAGCTGCTCCAGGCGCGTCAGCCGCGCCTGCTGCAGCTCGTCCTTGACCACCACCTCCGGCAGCACGCTCAGCGCGCCGCTGTCGCGGGCCAGCAGGCGCAGCATCGCCATGTCGTCGGCTTCGGCGAGGATCTTCGGCCGGTATTGGTAGAGGCTGCAGTGGCCATCGAAGGCGCGGCGAATCTCGTGGTGCTCGCCGGGCAGTATCCAACGGCTCTCATCGAAGCCGGTGGGGAAGGGTGTGCCCGGGGCGGTGCCGGGCGGGCCGATGATTGAGAGCGGCTGGCGCGCCAGTAGCTGGCTCTGCCAGGCAGCGGCCTGCGAATGCGACGAGGGTAGCTGGGTATTGGTGAGCACCACGTCGAATTCGTGACGGGCCAGGCCATCCAGCAGGTCGGCCATGCCGCGGGCGTGCAGGCTGAAGTGCACCCGCTGTTCGGGCTGATGGAGCAGCGGGGCGACGAAGCTCTCGATGAAGTTACGCGACATGGTGGAGAGGGTGCCGATGCGCAGGCGCTGGTACTCGGGCTCGATACCACGGCTGATCAGCGACTCCAGCTCCTCGCCCTTGGTGAAGATCGCCTCCGCGTAGTTGAACACCCGGCGGCCCGCCTCGGTCAGCACCAGAGCGCGGTTGCGGCGCTCGAACAGCGGCTTGTCCATCCGTTCTTCCAGCTTGCGGATCTGCGCCGAGAGCGCGCTCTGCGACAGGTGCAGCGAGTCCGCCACCTGGGTCAGCTTGCCTTCCCGGGCCACGCGCCAGAAGTAGTAGAGGTGATGATAGTTGAGGCGGCTCATTCCGTTCTCTTTTGTAGAACTGTTCTTCAATTAATATCTATTTTAATTAAAAATCGCTTCGCCGGATACTGCACGCTTCCTGGATCAGCGGAGCCTGCCCATGCACGGCAACGAGCCATTTTTCACCTTCCTGCTTACCCTGGTGCCGCTCGTCCTGGCGCTGGGGGCCGTGGTCAGCGCTCGCGGCTCAACCGCGCGGGCCTGGCGTATCGGCCAGATCACCACCTGCGCCAGCGTGCTGCTGGCAGCCGCGCTGCTGGCGCTGGGGCTGGTACACGGCCTGCCGGCGCTCGCCGGCTGGTGGCAGAGCGGCGTGCTGCAGCTGTGCATGCTGGCGCTGGCCAACTTCATCGCTTTCGTGGTGGTGCGCTACAGCGCGACCTATCTGCAGGGCGAGCCGCGCCAGCGGCGTTTCGTCACCCTCGTTCAGGCGCTCTTCGCCGCGGTCAGCGTGGCGGTGCTCAGCGATCATCTGCTGCTGTTCCTGTTCGCCTGGCTGGGCATCAGCCTGGCCATGCATCAGCTGCTGATGTTCTACCCGGACCGCCCGCGTGCGGCCCAGGCAGCGCACAAGAAGTTCCTCTTCGCCCGCGCCGCCGAGCTCTGCGCCGCAGCCGCTTTCCTCATTCTCTACCTGGAGCACGATAGCGCGCGGATCAGCGTCATCACCGCCGCCTATGCCGTGCCCGGCCACGCCCTGAGCCTCGCCGATCACGCCGCGGCCTGCCTGATCGGGCTGGCGGCGCTGATCAAGTGCGCCCAGCTACCGCTGCACGGCTGGCTGATCCAGGTGGTCGAGGCGCCGACCCCGGTGTCGGCGACGCTGCACGGTGGGGTGATCAACCTCGGTGGCTACCTGCTGCTGCTGTTCTCGCCGCTGCTGCTGCAGTCGGCGCCGGCCCAGGCGCTGGTGCTGGCGGTGGCCGGCGTCAGCAGCGTGCTGGCGGCGCTGGTGATGATGACCCGCGTCAGCGTCAAGGTGCGCCTGGCCTGGTCGACCAGCGCCCAGATGGGCCTGATGCTGGTCGAGATCGCCCTCGGGCTGACCGAACTGGCGTTGCTGCACCTGCTCGCCCACTCCTGCTACAAGGCCTACGCCTTCCTCAGCTCCGGTGAGGCGGTGGCCGAGGATCTGCTGCGTCGCCAGGCCCCGGCTCGCAGCCCCTCGCCGGGCCAGTGGCTCGCGGCCTTTCTGATCAGCGCCGCGCTGGTGAGCACGGTGGTGGTGCTAGCACGCAGCCTCAGTACGTCGCCTGCCTTCGCCGCCTACAGCCCCTGGGTGCTGGTCACCCTGGCGCTGAGCGTGATGCTGGCCGAGCGCCGCAGTGAGCGCAGCGCGGGCGCCCTCGGCAGCTTCCTCGGCCTGGCCGTGCTGGTGGTGCTCGCCTATGTCGGCCTCAAGACGCTGTTCGTCACGCTGCTGCCCGCCACCGGGCGCAGTGTCTCGCCCTGGGCGGATCTGTGGGTGAGCGTGCTGTTCGTGCTGCTCTTCGCCGGCTACTGGCTGCAGCGCCATGGGCTGCACTACCGCGCCTCGCAGACGCTCAACCGCTACTGCTACGCCGGCTTCTACCTCGATGAGTGGGTCACCCGTAACACCCTCAAGCTCTGGCCCCACGCGCTGCCCGGCCGAATCAAGGCCAAGCACCTCCACACCGTCTCTCGCGGGAGTTCCCTATGATGAGTCTCGATACCTCTCGAACCGCACGGCTGGCCGACACGAGCGACGTCGCGCCGCTCACCGAGCCCCAGATCGCGGCGCTGGATCGCGCCTGCGCACGCATCGCCCCGAGCTGGCCGCTGGATCGGTTGATTGCGGTGAGCCCCTACTGGACCCAGCGCGGTGAAGACGCCGCCACGGTCTCGGCGCGCCTCTCGGCGCTGGGCAATGTCCACGGCCTGATGCCGCCGAGCCACTACCTGGCGGCGTGGCAGCGCGGCGAGATCACCGAGGCGCATCTGAGTGAGGCCGCCGCAAGGCTCGACTACCATGGCCCCTACCGCAATCTGCTTGCGGTGGTCGACGAGCTGAGCCGGCTGCCCCACTGGCACAACATCAGCGATTTGATCGATGCCCGTCGTGACCGTCAGCACCAGATGGCCTGGCGCGACGAGATCACCCATCAGATCAGCCAGTTCTGCGCCGCCTACTATCAGGCGGACGGGCCGCTCAACGCCGAGCGCCTGCACGCGCCCCGCGACATGCGGCTCTATCAGCACTGGCGCGAGATGACCCTCGAGGATCGCGGCATCGCCATCCTGATGGGCGAACCGCGGCTGCGGCGCTACTTCCAGACCCTGCCGGAGAGCGAAGAGGGGCTGTTCCAGGCGGCCATCGCCGAGCTGGATGTCGCCACCGGTCATCTCGAGAGCTACGCCCAGGCGCTGCTGCTCGATATCAATGGCTGGGCCAGCTGGGTCGCCTATCAGGATTGGCAGCAGGGGCTGGATGCCTCCGCCGGTGAGGGTCAGGAGGAGACTCAGCGCCAGGGCCAGTTCGCGCGGCCTCCTTCGGACATGCGCAGCCTGCTGGCGATCCGCCTGGCTTGGGAGCTGGTGCTGTGGCGCTATACCGGGGCGGAGCAGCCAGAACAGGCCGAGCGCCTGAACCGACTGTGGCACGCCGAGCTGGTGGCGCTGCCGACGCGTATCGAGCGCCACCAGCGTGCACAGCAGCCGCTATGGGTGTGGCAGCTCGCCAGTGAAATCGCCTACCAGCAGCCGCTGCATCATGCGCTGCGGCAGGCCGCGGGTGTGGCTTCAGACAGTACGCAGACGCCGCGGCTGCAGGCGGTGTTCTGCATCGATGTGCGCTCCGAGCCGATGCGCCGGGCGCTGGAGCGGCAGAGCCCGGCGATCCAGACGCTGGGCTTCGCCGGCTTCTTCGGCCTGCCGCTGGCGCACCAGCAGGGTGGTACCGCGCTGGCCCAGCCGCATCTGCCGGGGCTGCTGGCACCGCAGGTGATGCTCAAGAGCGAGCCGAACACGGGGACGACACACACCGCGCAACGGTTGAACTGGCAGGCACGCCTGCAGGAGTGGAGCCGCACGGCGAGTGCCAGCTTCACCGCGGTGGAAGCGGGCGGACTGCTCTACGCCGGCAAGCTGCTGCGCCGCTCGCTGGAGGCCAAGGCCCGGCGCCAGCCCCTCGCTATGGATACGCTGAGCTGGCACTGGCGCGCCAGCGGTGAGGCCCTGAGCCTGGCCGACAAGGCCGCGCTCGCCCGCAGCGTGCTGGTGGGCATGGGGCTGACCGACCACATCGCCTCGCGGGTACTGCTGGTGGGGCACGGCAGCCACAGCAGCAATAACCCGCACGCTGCGGGGCTCGAGTGCGGCGCCTGCGGCGGCCAGTCCGGGGAAGTCTCGGTACGCGCCCTGGCGCGGCTGCTCAACGAACCCGCGCTGCGCGAGGCGCTGGCCGAAGACGGGTTGGTCATCCCCGAGGAGACGCGCTTCGTGCCGGCGCTGCACCACACCATCACCGACCGACTCGAACTGCTGGAGGCCGAGACGGACGCCCAGGTGCTGGGTGAAGAGATGCGTACCTGGCTCCAGCGGGCCGGCGAGCAGGCCCGGCGCGAGCGCGCCCCGCAGCTCGGCCTCGCGGCCGATACGCCCGAACTTGAGCAGACCCTGGACCGCCGCGGCGCCGACTGGTCGCAGACCCGCCCGGAGTGGGGGCTGGCCAACAACGCCAGCTTCATCGCCGCCCCGCGGCGCTGCACCGCGCTGCTCGATCTCGCCGGGCGCAGCTTCCTGCACGACTACGACTGGTGCACGGACAGCGACTTCGCCCGGCTGGAAGCGATCATGACCGCACCGCTGGTGGTCGCCCACTGGATCAACATGCAGTACAACGCCTCGGTCACCGACAACCGCAAGTTCGGCAGTGGCAACAAGGTGCTGCATAACGTGGTCGGCGGGCATATCGGCGTGTTCGAAGGCAACGGCGGCGATCTACGTATCGGCCTGCCGCTGCAGTCGCTGCACGACGGCGAGCGCTGGCGCCACGAACCGCTGCGCCTGAGCGCCTACCTCGCCGCGCCCCCGGAAGCCATCGCCGAGATCGTCGCGCGCCACGAGGTGTTGACCTCGCTGACGCACAATGGCTGGCTGCATCTGTTCGCGCTGGATGACCGGAGCGGAGAGGTTCTGGCCTATCGTGGCGGGCAGTGGGTCAGTAGCTAAAGGTAAGATTCGGCTAGAAAACTCGCCGCATCAGAGAAAGCCCCGGGTCGAACCACTGGCTCGGGGCTTTTCTCTTTTGGGACGTTTTCACTGAGTTGGCATCCGCTTGCGTGGTGGAGTCCCCGGGGGCTGAATCTCAAAGCGGCGAATGGTGCTTCTAATGCGACTCACAGTGTTTTGCATCCGTCATGATGGGTGAATAATCTTGTTGTTCAAGACCTCTTGCATGGCCAGGTGGAATGGTCTCTTAGCTGAATGCTAGCACTACTGCATGGATGGCAAGCCGCCATCACCCATGCCCAGGTAGGGGCGGTAGCGTGGCCAGGCATTAGGTTCTCTCGGTACGCTGGCTGTAGCGTTTACCCGCATGATGCCTTTACACGATCCATCAGCTCGGGAGTTTTGCTCTGCGCATCCATAAGCTGGTGCCTAGGGTTTTGTGTTTATAGACAGTATCGTTGGGATTGAAAAGTTGCGAGGGCGCGCGAATTCGGCATAGGTAGCCGAGCTGTTTAGAGAAAACTTTGTTACCAATGAGTTAGGTGGATGGTGGGGCGCTCGTGAACTCGCGTTGCTGTGCTGCGCTTTAAGTTCTAATTGGAATTGATGATGAATATTAAAACCGTGGAAAAAGCAGAGTATCCAAGGCTGCTGGAGGTTTGGGAAGCGTCGGTGAGAGAAACTCACGATTTTTTGCAAGAAGAAGATCTTCAGGAGTTAAAGCCGCTGATCTTAGAGCAGTATTTTGACGCCGTTGATTTAAGGTGTGCCAAAAACAGTAACGGTGAAATACTGGGGTTCTGCGGTGTACGTGATGGCAACATTGAAATGCTGTTCATTTCACCTGATGCACGCGGCAAAGGTGGCGGGGCTTTGTTGGCGGCCTATGCGGTCAAGTACCAAGGTGCTACCAAAGTCGATGTTAATGAACAGAATAAGCAGGCGCTAGGTTTTTACCAGCATATTGGCTTTTCTGTAACGGGCCGTTCACCAGTTGATGGACAAGGCAAGCCTTATCCACTGCTGCACATGACGCTATGAATTTGACAAATTCAGGTGGTCGAACGTGTGCTACGCTGCGCTCCGTACCCGCCGCAACTGCAAGCGTCATAGCGAAACTGAAATACAGCAAGATTCGGGTCGGCAGCAGTCGTTCGTCCTCCTAACATAGCTCCTGTCGGGCATGTGCCCTTTTATAGCGAGCAGAGCTAGGAGGAATGACTGATGCCTACACTTGCTAACAAGGTTGCTATCGTAACTGGCGCCAGCACCGGTATTGGCTACGCAGCCGCGAAGCTTTTTGCGAGAGAAGGGGCTGCCGTAGTGGTGGCTGCAAGGCGACAGAAAGAGCTTGATGACCTGGTGGACCTAATCAATACGGAAGGCGGAAAGGCACTGGCACTAGTCGGTGATGTTGGCGAAGAAGCGTTTGCCAAAGCTTTGGTAGATAAGGCTGTAAGTCATTTTGGCGCTTTGGATATTGCTTTTAACAATGCTGCCATTCTCGGGGCTATGGGCCCTGTCCCGGAGATGTCGCTCACGGATTGGAATCAAGTTATTGCGAACAACTTGACCAGCGCATTTTTGGGCGCAAAGTACCAGCTGCCCGCTATGGCTGCCCGAAAAGGAGGTTCTTTAATTTTTACCTCCACCTTCGTTGGTTACACTGCAGGCATGCCAGGCATGCCAGGCATGGCTGCCTACGCCGCCAGCAAGGCTGGCCTTATTGGATTGACCCAGGTGCTGGCGTCAGAGCATGGGCCCCAGAATATCCGGGTCAATGCCCTTCTGCCCGGTGGTACTGATACGCCAGCGGGACGTGAATTTGCCAGCACGCCAGAAGCAGTGGCGTTTGTGCATAACCTGCATGCTCTCAAGCGTATGGCGACACCTGATGAAATCGCTCAATCCGCACTGTACTTAGCATCCGATGCCTCCAGCTTCACCACGGGGTCTGCAATGCTGGTCGATGGCGGTGTGTCTATAAATCGTGTCTGAGAGGCCTCGCCATGTCAGACTATGACCGAATCGCAGGTGCTATGGCCTATTTGGTTGATCGGGCAGTGGATCAGCCCAGCCTGGAAGAGATAGCCGCCCATGTGCATCTGAGTCCGTATCACTTTCAAAGGCTGTTTTGTCGGTGGGCGGGTACTACGCCGAAGCGCTTTTTACAGGTTCTGACATTGGAACGGGGCAAAGGATTGCTGGACAATTCCCGCTCCTTGCTTGATGTTTCACATGAGCTTGGATTGAGCGGCAGTTCAAGGTTGCACGATCACTTTGTGCAGCTAGAAGCAGTCACACCCGGCGAGTATAAAAATCGAGGTAAGGAGTTACAGATCGAGTATGGAGTACATCCGACCCCTCTGGGGCCCATGTTCGTAGCCGTAACCCAGCGTGGCGTTTGCCGGGCAGCGTTTATGGACTTCAATGGCATGGAGGAGTTGCTGGATGACTTGCATAACGATTGGCCTCTGAGTTCGATCAGAGAAAGCTTGGCATCCACGCGACACGTTATTGATGCCTTTTTTAGCAGTAAGACAGCTTCCGGACAGGGTCCGCTGTCGCTTCATGTGACCGGGACAAATTTCCAGATAGCCGTATGGCGTGCCTTGTTGAAAATACCATCGGGTGCTGTGGCCAGCTATGCCGAAGTGGCCAGATCACTCGGCGTCCCTAGGTCGGCAAGGGCCGTTGGTAACGCCATCGGCGCAAATCCCGTTGCTTTGCTGATCCCCTGCCACCGGGTTATTCAGCAGAGTGGTGCGTTGGGCGGGTACCGCTGGGGACCAACCAAGAAGCTCATGGTACAAACATGGGAGAAAATGCGTGATGAACCGGTTGCGCTATAACAATGCCATGCAACCGACGCTCATATCTCGCTCGGCTGATGGCGGGCGCCATGATTTCGCTATTGGCCATTGGGCGTCTGCGCCCACGGCGCCCTGGTCTATCTTGTCTTTCATCGCCAGAGAACGGTGCGTTCACGCCGAGATGAAAGGAACCCGACCCTTATGAGTTGCATCTTTTGCGACATCGTCGCCGGCCGGGCGCCGGCCCACCGTATCTGGGAAGACGAGTCGCACCTGGCTTTTCTCTCCATTTTCCCCAATACCGAGGGGTTTTCGGTGGTGATCCCCAAGGCGCATCACGGCAGCTATGCCTTCGAACAGGAAGATGCGGTGCTGCGCGAGCTGATCGTGGCGACCAAGCAGGTGGCCAGGCGGCTGGATCGGGCGCTGGAGGGCGTGGCCCGCTGCGGCATGTTCTTCGAGGGCTACGGCGTCGATCATCTCCACGCCAAGCTGTTCCCCATGCATGGCACGGGGGACGACGCCGCGTTCAAACCGGTCGAGTCCAGGGTCGACAAGTACTTCGACGTCTACGAAGGATATCTCTCCTCCCATGACTACCGGCGTGCCGATGATGCCGGGCTGGCAGCGCTTGCCGCCCGGATTCGTGCCACCGGCGCCGCGGAGTGAGCGGCGGGGAACCGCCTTCCCATGGCGCCGGCCAACCTGTAACTTGGCGTCATCACCGCCTGGGCCCGGGCACCCGGGAACCCTCGAGGCTCCAATTTCCAATCTCCTTCAACCGGGAACCCTTCATGCAGACACCCGTGACCGCCTTGCCCGCCGCCGCCCGTCAACCGTGGCGGTGGCTATTGCTGCTGGTATTGATGTTGTCGCTCTCCGGCTGCGGCATCAACAACATTCCGACCCTGGACGAGAAGGTGAAGTCGGCCTGGTCCCAGGTCGAGAACCAGTATCAGCGTCGCGCAGACCTGGTGCCCAACCTGGTGGAGACGGTCAAGGGCTTCGCCAGCCAGGAGCGGGAGACGCTGACGGCGGTCGTCGAGGCGCGGGCCAAGGCGACCTCGATCCAGGTCGACGCCGATACGCTGAACGATCCCCAGCAACTGCAGCAGTTCCAGCAGGCCCAGAGCCAGCTGACTGGGGCGCTGAGCCGGCTGATGGCGGTTTCCGAGCGCTATCCCGATCTGAAGTCGAACCAGAACTTCCTGGCGCTGCAGTCGCAACTGGAAGGCACCGAGAATCGGATCGCGGTGGCACGTCGCGATTTCATCCAGGCGGTAGAGGCGTACAACACCGAAATTCGGACCTTCCCCGGCAAGATCTGGCATAGCGTGCTCTACAGCGATATGCCGATTCGCGAGAACTTCGAAGCCACCGCGGAGAACGCCGACCAGGCGCCCAAGGTGGAGTTCTGATGCGCTGTCCGACGCGACGAACGTACACGCGTTTCATCTCGCTGACGCTGGGCCTCTGGCTACTGGCATTTGCGTTGCTCGCCCAGGCGGCCCCGGACTTTCCCGAATTGACCGGGCGCGTCGTCGACAACGCCGATCTGCTGGATGCCTCGACCCGCGATCGGCTGACCGAGATGCTCGCGGCCCATGAGGAGGCGACCGGCGAGCAGCTCGTCGTGGTGACGCTGCCGAACCTTCAGGGAGAGGCCATCGAGGACTACGGCTATCAGCTCGGCCGCCACTGGGGTATCGGCCAGCAGGGCGAGGATAACGGCGCGCTGCTGATCGTCGCCGTGGACGAACGCGCCGTTCGAATCGAAGTGGGTTACGGCCTCGAGGGCCGGCTGACCGATGCCCGGTCTTCCGCGATCATCAACCAGACCATCACCCCGGCATTTCGCAAGGGGGATTACGCCGGTGGGATCGTGGGTGGCGTTCAGGCGATGATCGCAGCGCTCGGCGGCGACGCCCAGGCCGAGGCGGCTCCGCCGCCCCAGCCCGCCCAGCAGGAATCCCGTCACCTGGGTGGTGCCGGGATCTGGTTCGGGCTGCTGTTCTTCATCGTCATGCTGATCGTACGTGGTGGTGGCGGCGGTGGTGGACGCGGCGGCAGACGGCGTCGGCGCGGAGGCGCTATGGGCGGCGTGCTGCTGGGCGGCGCTCTCGGCGGTTCCGGCGGCTTCGGCGGCGGTGGTGGTTTCGGTGGCGGCGGCTTCGGCGGCGGCGGTGGTGGTTTCGGCGGCGGCGGCGCGTCCGGTGGCTGGTAGACGACAGGATAACGACAGCATGGCTTTATTGAGTGAAAGCGAACAGCGGCAAGTCGGCGACGCGATCACGCGGATCGAGCGCGACACCGATGCCGAGGTCGTCACCGTCCTGGCGCGTCAGGCCGACGATTACACCTATATTCCGCTGCTGTGGGCCGGACTGACGGCGCTCATCGTCCCCGGCGCGCTGAGCGTCATCGCCAGTTGGCTGGGGTGGCTGGGCGGGACCAGCGCCTGGTATCTGCTGCTGGCGCAGTGGCTGGTCTTCATCGTGCTGGCGGTGGTGTTCCGGCTGCCGCCGGTGCTGACGCGACTGATTCCGCGGCATGTGCGTTTCTGGCGCGCCTCCAACCTGGCCAGGCGCCAGTTCCTGGAGCAGAACCTGCATCACACCGAGGCGGGTACCGGCATGCTGATCTTCGTCTCCGAGGCCGAGCGCTACGTCGAGATCCTCGTCGATCGAGGCATCTCGGCACGCTTGAGCGACGATACCTGGCAGGCGATCGTCGAGGCGTTCACCGCTCGCGTCAAAGCCGGCGAGACGTTGCAGGGCTTTCTCGACTGCATCGATAGCTGTGGCGAGCTGCTCGAGGCCCATGTGCCGGCGACCCACGAGCGCAATGAACTGCCCAACCGGCTCATCGTGCTCGACTGAGTGCCGGGCCGCGCCTCGGCGAGGATCCGACGTCCGGATACGACAACGCCACCGTCAATGACGGTGGCGTTGTCGTTTGGGGCTGGCCCTGAGGGCCGGGTATCAGACGTTGCCGTTGGACGTGCCGCCGCCGCCGCTGCGACGCTGGCCACCGCGCGAGCGCTGACGGCGCTGGGCCGGGGCATCGCCGCTGCGGTTGCCACGGTTGCCGCTATCGATGCGATTGCCACGGTTGTCGTCTTGAGAACCGCCCTGGCTCGAGGAGGCGCTGCGGCCTTCTCCGCGGCGTGAATCGCCACCACGGCCACCGCCGTTACCGCGCCCGCCGGCGCTGTTGCCGCGGCCACCACCGCCATTGCCGCGACGCTGGCCGCCATCACCACGCCGTTGACCACCGCGGGGCTGACGACCTTCGTTCTCGTCCACCTTGGGGCCACCGCCGGGCGTGGGCTCGAAGCCCGTCACCGCCTCGCTGGTCAGGCGCTGGCTGATCAGGCGCTCGATGCCGGCCAGTTCCTTCTTCTCGTCCAGGCTCACCAGCGAGACCGCCTGGCCGCTGGCGCCGGCCCGGCCGGTACGGCCGATACGGTGGACATAGTCCTCCGCCACGTTGGGCAGTTCGAAGTTCACCACCTGCGGCAGTTGATCGATATCCAGCCCGCGTGCGGCGATATCGGTCGCGATCAGGGCGCGGACGCCACCGCTCTTGAAGTCGGCCAGCGCCTTGGTGCGGGCATTCTGGCTCTTGTTGCCATGAATCGCCGCAGCCTCGATGCCCTGGCCCTCGAGATACTTGGTCAGGCGGTTGGCGCCGTGCTTGGTGCGGGTGAAGACCAGCACCTGTTGCCACTGGTGGGTCTGGATCAGGTGCGACAGCAGCGCCGGCTTGCGGCTCTTGTCCACCGGATGGACCCACTGCTTCACCGTCGCCGCGGCGGCGTTGCGCGGGGTCACCGAGAGCTCGACCGGATCGTTGACCAGGCCCTTGGCGAGGTTGCGGATATCGTTGGAGAAGGTCGCCGAGAACAGCAGGTTCTGGCGCTGCTTGGGCAGCACGGCCAGAATCTTGCGGATGTCATGGATGAAGCCCATGTCGAGCATGCGGTCGGCTTCGTCCAGTACCAGCACTTCGAGCTTGTCGAAGCGAACCACTTTCTGCTGGTAGAGATCGAGCAGGCGACCAGGGGTGGCGACGAGAATGTCGACGCCCTGGCGCAGGGTGGCGATCTGCGGGTTGATCTTGACGCCGCCGAAGACCACGGCGCTTTTCAACGGCAGGTGCTTGCCGTAGGTCGCCACGCTCTCGCCGACCTGAGCGGCGAGCTCGCGGGTCGGGGTCAGGATCAGCGCACGTACCGGAATCTGTGAACCGGCCCGGGGGCGATCGCCCTGGGACAGGCGGTGAAGGATCGGCAGGGTGAAACCCGCCGTCTTGCCGGTGCCGGTCTGCGCGGCGGCCATGACGTCTCTTCCCTCGAGAACGGCGGGAATCGCCTGTGACTGGATCGGGGAGGGGGTGTCATAGCCTTGCTCGGCAACGGCTTTCAGCAACGGGGCGCTAAGGCCCAGTGAGGCAAAACTCATTCGGTATTCTCTAGGTCGCGGCGAATGGCGAAGCGAAGCGGCTACGCTCTACCGGGGAATGCCAGTGCTGGCTGATGCGCCTGGAGGCGGCAAAATGGAGGGTCGTCGACTCTTTCAGCTTCGCGTGACGACGGTCAGACAGATAACGGCAATGGGCCCGCAGCTTAACGCATGTGCGTCGCCACCGCCATCCCGTTGTGATGCCTAGCGTGAATCGATTCGAAGCCGAGCCGGGTCAGGAGCGAACCGGTCTCGCGGCGAAGTGAGGACTGACTGGGGCGGTGGCAGTCGGTCGGGGAGGTCGCCGTGCCCGGCGCTGGCTATGCTGGATGAGGATACGACTTTCGGATTCACATGACGGAGAGGAGAACCACGATGCACAGAAGCCGTCTGGCAGCGCTCGTCATCGACAGCCAGGGCGGAGAGAAGTCTTCCGCCATCGAGTTCTGGGCCCGGGCACTGGGCTGGCCCTGTCACGAGACCGACGAGAAATACGGCAAGCTGGCCACGCCTCCGGATCAGCCCGATGTGCTGATACAGCAGGTGGATCACCCCAGTCGGGTTCACCTGGATATCGAAACCGATGATATCGAGGCGGAGGTGGCCCGGCTGGAGGGGTTGGGTGCGCAGGTGGTCGAGCGCCTGGAGCGCTGGACCATCATGGAGGCGCCGACCGGCCACCGGTTCTGTGTCGTCCACCCGCAGCGGCCGGATTTCGAGGATGCCGACAACGTCAATGCCTGGGCATGATCGAGGGACACCCATCGCCATCTCGACGATGGGTGGCGGGGAGACTCAGCGGGGATCGCTGGCCGCGGAGGCTCCGGCGAATCGCGGGCGAGGCGGATTCTCCTCCGGCGCCAGTCGGCGTACGCCGAAACTGCCCGTCCAGGGCGCGGCGATCGCCAGCAGCGCCGAGAACACGATCCCGAGATAATTGAACAGCGCCCAGGGGGCGTAGTCGAGCGTGGATACGCCGAGCGTCGCCGCCATGTAGACCGCCGAGACCGTCCATGGCGCCAGCGGCTCGGGGATCATGCCGCCATCTTCCAGGCTGCGCGAGAGATTGAGCGGATGAAGCCCTTTGCTGGCGTACTGGTCGGCGAAGATCTCGCGGGTCAGGAAGAAGGTCACGTAGCTGTTGCCGGTGGCGAAGATGATGCAGAGACCGGCGAGCAGCGAGGCGAGGATGGTACCGCTGGCGGAGCGTACGTGCTCCAGCGTCCGGTGGAGAACCACATGGAGCGCTCCCGAGGCCTCCAGCGCCGAGGCGAAGAAGAACGCGCAGAACACGAACAGCACGGTGCCGTGCATGCTGTAGAGGCCGCCCCGTTCCAGCAGCGTTCGCAGCGTGTCGTTGATCTGTCCGGCCTGTGCGGAGGGCAGCATGTCGACGCTGAAGCCGGAGACGGCGGCCTCGACCACCACCGACAGCGGCAGGCCCTGTACCCACAGCGCCAGCAGCATGGCGCACAGCGTCGAGGCGAACAGCACCACCAGCGTGGGTTTCTTGAGTATCGATCCGGTCAGGATGATGACCGCCGGGAGCAGCAGGATCGGATTGAGGGTGAAAAGCTCCTCGATCTGGGTAGTGGTGGCGGCGATCGCCGGCGACTGGGCATCACCGTGGAGACTGGTGCCCAGTATCCAGTAGGCGAGTGCCGCGACCAGGCAGGATGGCACCGAGGTGAACATCAGATAGCGAATATGGCGGTAGAGGTCCACCTTGACCACCATCGACGCCATGATCGTGGTATCGGAGAGCGGTGACAGCTTGTCGCCGAAATAGGCCCCCGAGATGACGGCGCCGGCGGTGATCGCCAGGTTGATCTCCATGGCCCCGGCGATCCCCATGATCGCCACGCCGATGGTGCCTGCCGACCCCCATGAGGTCCCGGTGCAGGTCGAGACGATGGCGGTGGCGACGAACGCCATGACGTAGAGATAGCCGGGGTCGATCAGTTCCAGCCCGTAGTAGATGAAGTAGGGGATGGCGCCGGCCACCAGCCAGGTCCCGATGATCAGCCCGATGCTGTAGAGCACCAGGATGGCGATGGTCGCGGTTCGGATCTTGTCCGCGAGGATGGTCATGATGTCGTCCCAGCGGCGGCCGTGGGCGACGGCGAACAGCGTTGCCAGGACGCCGACGGTGATCAGGACCATCTCCGTCTCGTACGCCGCGATGACGATGCCGTAGATGATGGTGGCGGCAATGACGAGCAGTAGTCCGAGCGAGGCGAGAAACCCGGGTTGTTGTTGTCGGGTGGTGGCCATCGTGGCGTCTCCGGTTGACGTGGCGGGATTATTGCAGCGTGCGGAAGGCGCGCTCCAGATCGTCGAGCAGGGATTGGACGTCCTCCAGCCCGATCGCCAGGCGAATCAGGGCAGGGCCGGTGTCGTCGGGCTGGCGCTGGGAGATGGCCAGCGACTCGTAGCCGCCCCAGCTCACGCCGATACGGAAGACGCGCAGGGTGTCGATGAAACCGGCGATGCGAACATAGGACGGATCGACGATCTCGAAACTGAGCAATCCAGCGTGGCCGCTCAGCTGTCTCTCGGCCCATGCCGCCGCCTCGCCGGTGGCGAGACAGGGGTGGTGGAGCCCCGTCACCGAGGGTTGGGTCGCCAGGTAGCGGATGACCTCCAGGACATTGGCCTGGTGCTGGCGCATCCTGATCGGCAGCGTGCGCAGGCCGCGCAGGGCCAGGAAGGCGCTGTGGGGCGAGAGGGCCGCCCCCAGCAACTGGTGGCCGTGCTCGAAGATCGGCGCCACCAGTTCCCGCCGGCCGACGACGACCCCGCCGACCAGGTCGCTGTGGCCGCCGATATACTTGGAGAGCGTGTGCAGGGTCAGGTCGATACCGTGCGTCAGCGGCTTCTGGTAAAGCGGCGTCGCCCAGGTATTGTCGATGGCGGTGAGGATGCCCCGGGTTCGGGCCAGCTCGGCGATGCCGTCGAGATCGGCCAGCGCCATGCGCATCGACGAGGGGCTCTCGATGTAGATCAACCGGGTATTGTCCCGCACGGCCGCCTCGACCTCGCCGCGACTGCCGCCGGTTTCGCTGAAGCTCACGCCGAATCGTGCCATCTGCTCCAGCAGCTGGCGCGTCGGGCCGTAGGCCTGGTTGACCAGCAGCACATGGTCGCCCTGGTCGAGCAGCGTCATCATCGTCGCGCTGATCGCGCCCATGCCCGAGGCGAAGGCCTTGGCCATCTCCCCCCGCTCCAGCGCGGCGAGCTTGTCCTCGAGCAGCTTGACGGTCGGGTTGAGCCCGCGGCTGTAGACGAAATGACTGCGCTCGTCGCGCATCACCTCGGTGAAGCGCTCCAGGGTCGGGAACGTGAACAGGCTGGTCTGATAGATGGGGGGCGCGATCGCCCCCTCGTAGCGCTGATGTTCCTCGAAGGCGTGGGTGCAGATCTCGGAATCCCGAGCGGCGTCGGAGGTGTTGTCGTCGAATGCCATCAAAATCGCCAAGTGAGTGAGCGGAATATGTCATGGTGTCAGCCTGTCTGATAGGTAGGATTATCACAGGGTGACTGGCGCTTCAATTGAACCTAAGCGGGTTTGTGGTTACCGTTTTTGCCTACGGCCGCCCAGCGGCATCAGCGGGGCAGTGATGAAAAGACTCTACTTATCCGACACGGTGGCCGGCGAGATCGGCAGCTATATCGCCGAGCAAGGGCTGTCGGCCGGGGATCGACTGCCATCGGTGGCCGAGTGGATGCAGCGCCTGCGGGTGGGGCGCTCCACGCTGCGGGAGGGGCTGAAGCGGCTCGAGGCCGAGGGCGTGATCCAGGTCGTCAACGGCAAGGGGATCTATGTCAGCGACCAGCAGACCTTCCGTCTGTTCTCGCGACTGCAAGTGACGGATGCGCGGCGCCACCTGCTGGAGATGCTGGAAGTGCGCCTGGTGCTGGAGGAGAAGGCCATCGCGCTGGCCACCCTGCATGCCAGCGAGGCCCAGTTCGACGAGATGGCGCAGTACCTGTCCGATTACCAGGTCGCCCGCGCCGCCGACGATTTTCTACGTGTCCACGAGGCGGACTCGGCGTTTCACCTCGCCATCTATCGCGCCAGTCACAACCAGGTACTGGTCGAACTGATACGCTCGATTCACTCCGAGCTCTATGTGTCGTGGCAGACGCCCCAGGACCGAAACCAGGTCTTCGATGCCAGTTTTCCGCACCATCTGACGCTGTTGGCGGCGATGCGCCGGCGCGACGTCGAAGCGGCCGTGACCGCTTTCGGCGAGTTGATGGCCGCCACGCGGCATAACGTGGAGATCATGCGTTAGGGAAACGCTGAACAGATCGCCGAACGAGATGAAGGGCAAGGCGCACGGCACGCAGAGACCGAAACATGACAGTGGCCAGGCGAGTTTCGATCGGACTGGCGCCCCAGTACCGCGCGACGCAGTCATTCGCTCGTGTAGACCTTTATGCAGTGGTGCCCTCGCCGGCGCTGGCGCGTTCCCTGCAGCACCCCGACAATTCCGAGGAGACGATGATGATCAAGGCGAAGCGACACTGGCTGCGGATCTGCGGCTTGAGCCTGATGCTGCCGTTCGCGGCCGCCCAGGCCGACGACGGGGCGACCCCCCAGGGCTCGACGCTTTGCACCAAGATCCCGATACCCTGCGATGCGGTGATCGCGCATCGCGGCGCATCCTATCAGGCGCCGGAATCGACCCGGCCCGCCTATCTCCTGGCGCGGGATCTCGGGGTCGACTATCTGGAGCTGGACCTGCAACGTACCAAGGATGGCGTGCTGGTGGCCGTCCATGACAATACCCTGGGCCGCAATACCGACGTGGCCGAGGTGTTCCCCGACCGGGCCGACGCGCCGGTGTCGAGTTTCACGCTGGACGAACTCAAGCAGCTCGACGCCGGCAGCTGGTTCAATGCCAGCTATCCCGAGCGTGCCCGCGACAGTTACTCGGGGCTCGAGATCCTGACCCTGGACGAGGTGATCGACATCGCCGAGAACGGCGACAACCATCCGGGGCTCTATATCGAGACCAAGGTGCCCGAACAGTTCCCGGGGATCGAGCAGGACCTGCGCGACAAGCTCGAGGCGCGTGGCTGGCTGGGTGACGCCGCCAAGACTCGGCCGGCCGCGGAGGGCGGGGCGGTAAAGGTGGGCGACGGCCCTGGACGCCTGGTCATGCAGACCTTCTCCAAGGCCAGCCTCGAAGCGCTGGAACAGACCATGCCGGAGGTGCCGCGGGTTTTGCTGCTGTGGCTGGGCGAGGGCGGCATCGAGGCCGCGCCGAGCGAGCCGCAGGGTGAGGACGAGAGCAGCGCCGACTACTACGCACGCCAGCAGGTGGCCTCGCCGGAAGCCTTCCGCTCCTGGCTCGACTTCGCCAAGGATCATGGCGCGATCGGGATCGGCCCGTCGGCGGTCCAGACCGAGCATGATGGTCCTTTCAGTAGCCAGTTCAGCTACATGGAACTGGCCGAGCCGTGGATGATCGGCATGGCCCACGACGACGGCATGCTGGTGCATCTCTATACGGTCGACGAGCCGGTCGATTTCGAGCGCTACCGGCAGCGTGGCGTCGACGGCTTCTTCACCAACCGGGCAGAACAGCTGCTGACATTCTACGGCCACCCGGCGCAGGACCAGGAAGCGATCCTCGAGCGCCACGGCTACTGACGCCCCCTCGGGCATCGGCGAGATCGCGCCGATGCCCGTTCCCCGATTTCGACAGAGGAGTTGCTGCATGAGCGCTTCGCGCCCCCAGGCCCAGCCAACCGTACAGATCGACAATGACCGTGTCGTGGTGACCGAATGGCGCTTCCCGCCTGGCGCCGAGACGGGCTGGCACGCCCACGGTCGCGACTATGTCGTGGTGCCGCGGACCACCGGCAAGCTCGAGCTCGAGACGCTGGATGGCCACACCTTCTCGACCCTGGAAACCGGTGTCTCCTACTACCGGGACAAGGGCATCGAACACAACGTGGTCAACGCCAACGATTTCGAATTCGTGTTCATCGAGATCGAAATCAAGTAAGCCCAGCCCCTTGATCCCATCTTCATTGCCTTGCTCTCACCCGCTCTGTTCAGCGGATGTCTCAGGCGAGTGCCAGATTGGAGCCACGCCCGGCAGTGCTTCGAGCAGGATTGTTCGATTATGGTGTAGACGCCCCATTTAGGTTTTCCAAGTATCGCGCTATCCTCGTCAGAGCGGCAATACAAAAAAGGTTGGTCACGAGTGGAATGATCGTGTTCTGGCGTACACCGTCTATTTCGGAGGTTTAGCGCATCATGGAACAGCATGTACTGATCGAGATGTGTCTGCAGCAACTGACGCTCAGCGGCGTTCACGAGGGTGAAAAGGTCGTGGTGTTGTCCCAGGGCCAGGCGCGGTTGGATTACGCCGATGCCTTCCTCGCCGCGGGGCAGCGTCTCGGCGCGCGGATGTATCACATGCGCCTGCCGGCCCCGATGCCGGGCAACGGCGCCTGGGCCGTCGGCGAAACGGGGCTGGCCGCCAACCCGGAAGCGGTGGAAGCGCTCAAGCAGGCCGATATGGTCGTCGATCTGATCTTCCTGCTGTTCAGCGATGAACAGATGGCGATCCAGGCCGCGGGCGCGCGGGTTCTGACCGCCGTCGAGCCAGCCCCGTTACTCGCCAAGCTGATGCCGACCCAGGAGCTACGCGAGCGGGTCGAGGTCGGGGCCGAGCTGCTCGCCAAGGCCAGCACGATGCGGATTACCAGCCCGCACGGCACCGATGTCACCTATCGACTCGGCGTCTATCCGACCATGAGTGAATACGGCTTTACCGATGAGCCCGGGCGCTGGGATCACTGGCCGGCGGCGTTCGTGTTCACCGGCGGTGCCGACGACGGGGTCGACGGCCAGATCGTGCTGGCGCCGGGCGATGTGCTGCTGCCGTTCAACACCTACGTGCGCGAACCGGTGACCTACACCATCGAGAAGGGCTTCATCACCGATATTCGTGGTGGGCTGGATGCCGATCTGATCAAGTCCTACATGGGCACGTTCAAGGATCCTCGCGGGCTCGGCATGTCACATGTCGGCTGGGGCCTGGATCATCGCGCCGACTGGCACGGACTGACCCAGTTCCCCGGCGGCATGGGGATGGAGCTGCGTTCGTTCTATGGGAACGTCATGTTCTCGACCGGTCCCAACAACGAGCTGGGCGGCAGCAACGACACCGCCTGCCATCTCGACATTCCGATGCGCAACTGCAGCCTGTTTCTCGACGATGAACCGATCGTTCTCGACGGCGACATCGCGGTGAAGGAGATGCAGCGCCGCGACTGAGGGCGTGGCACGGGGCGTGACTCTGGAGGATAATCGCGCCTCGGTTATCTTCCCTTCGACACGGTATCGCCCCATGACCCAGCCACACGTCCACGGCCCCGACTGCCAGCACGATCACGACCACAGCCACGACAGCCCGGGCCACGTCCATGGCCCGCACTGTCAGCATCACCACCACGAAGCGCAGGCGCCGGTACGTAACGCCATGAAGGATATCGGACGTAACGACCCTTGCCCCTGCGGCAGCGGCAAGAAGTTCAAGAAGTGCCACGCCGGCTGACAACCGTTACGGCCCGCCGGCTTCCATCATCCCCTTGAGATGCTCGACGAACGCCCCGGTCGCCGCCGGCAGGGTGCGATTGGCGAGCGTCTGCAACTCCACGTGGCGTGCGTCCATGCCGGTATCGCGGATCGGCACCGCGACCAGCCGATCCTGGAGAAGCCGATGGCGAATCGAGATCTCGCCGGCCAGGGCGATCCCGCCACCCAGCATGGCAAAGTTGACCAGCGCCTCGGTGTAGTTGCTGGTGAAGACGGACTCGAAGATCAGGTTCTGCTGACTGCAGCAGATGTCGAACAGCTGGCGCAGCGTCGTTTCCGGGGGGGGCAGGGCGATAGGGTGGGGCTGCAACTGTGACAGCTTCACGTCGCGTCGGCCGGCCAGCGGGTGATCGTGGGCCATCAGGGCCTGAATCCGCGATCGCTGACGCGATTCCACCTGGATGTCGCGCTCCGGCGCCAGGCTGAACGTGAGCCCGATGTCCACCTCTCCCTCGCGTACCCGGCGCGTCACCTCGGCCGGCGAACTGACGCTGAGCCGAAACTGGATACCCTGATAGCGGCGCCGGAATCGGGCGATCGCCAGGGGAATGAAATCCACCGCGAACCCTTCCGAGCTGGCCAGACGCACCGTGCCGCGCTCGAGCCCCTGCAGGGCCTGGATCTCGCTGGCAATCCGGTCGGTTTCCAGTTGCATGCGTCTGGCATGGGCGGCAAGCAGTTCGCCGGCGGCACTGGGCACCATCCCCCGGGCGCGGCGCTCGAACAGCTGGGTGTCGAGCTCGGTCTCGAGCCGGGCGATCTGACGGCTGATCGCCGAGGCCGCGACGTTGAGCTTGAGCGACGCCTCGCTGATCGAGCCGTTTTTCACCACCGCCAGGAAGTAGCGCAGCGCGGTTTCCTGAAGGGCGCGACTGTTCATTGCCACTGTTCTCTCCCTCGATCTTTTCCACGACATCTCGGTTGATGTTGTTTTTATTAACCTTTGCCGAAATGGCAACGGTTGGTTCTAAACATTGTACTTGTGGCATGGGTGGGCGTTCGATAGCTTCGAGGAAAACGACGTCGGCCCAAGGGTGATTAGACGACACAGGACCTGGTCGCCGGCACGACACCGCCAGCGGTATGGCGGATGCTCCAGCAACACGCTCTCAGCCAACAACACAACAATGAGGTCGAAATGCGCTCCAACCTGACGCTCCGCCACATCGTGGCCGGCACGGCGCTGTGCTGCCTGTCGCTACCGGCGCTGGCCAACAAGGCCAACGACACGCTGATCTACGCTTCCGACAGCGAACCCGAGAACATCAGCCCGTATCACAACAACCTGCGGGAGGGGGTGATCATCTCGCACCTGGCCTGGGATACGCTGATCTACCGCAACCCGGAGACCAACGACTACGAGCCGATGCTCGCCACCGAATGGCACTGGGTCGATGACACCACCCTGGAGATGACGCTGCGTCAGGGCGTCGAGTTCCAGAACGGCGAGCCGTTCAATGCCGATGACGTGGTCTTCACGTTCAACTACGTGGTATCGCCTGACTCGAAGGTGGTAACGCGTCAGAACACCGACTGGATCGAGAGCGTCGAGAAGATCGACGACACCCATGTCCGCTTCCATCTCAACGGACCCTTCCCGGCGGCGCTGGAGTATCTTTCCGGGCCGCTTCCGGTGTTCCCGGATCAGTACTTTCAGCAGATGGGCCTCGAGGGGTTCAGCAGGCAGCCGATCGGCACCGGCCCCTACCGGATTACCGAAGTGACGCCGGGGGAAGGCGTCAAGATGGTCCGCAACGACAACTACTTCGCCGACAGCCCGGTCGGCCAGCCCCAGATCGGCAAGCTCGAGTTCAAGGTGATTCCCGATCAGGACTCCCGCGTGGCGCAGTTGATGACCGGCCAGGTCGACTGGATCTGGCGCGTCCCGGCGGACCAGGCCGAGCAGATGGAGGCGATGCCCAACCTGACCGTGGACAGCGGCGAGACCATGCGGGTCGGCTATCTCTCCTTCGATGCCGCCAGGCGCGAGAACTCGCCGCTGAGCCATCTCGAGGTTCGCCAGGCGATCAATCACGCGATCAATCGCCAGGGCATGGCCGACAACCTGGTGCGGGGCGGCAGTCGTCCGCTCTATGCCCCGTGCTTTCCGGCCCAGTTCGGCTGCGAGACTCAGGATGTCGTCGAGTACGACTACGACCCCGACAAGGCGCGCCAGCTACTGGCGGACGCCGGCTACGGCGATGGCTTCGAGCTGAACCTCTACGCCTATCGCGAGCGGGACTACGCCGAGGCGATGATCGGCGATCTGCGCAATGTCGGCATTCGCGCCAATCTGCGCTTCATGACCTCGCCGGCGCTGCTGGAGCAGCAGCGCGGGGGCAACACCGACATGTCTTTCAAGACCTGGGGCTCCTATTCGGTCAATGACGTGTCCGCGATCACCAGCGTCTACTTCGGCGGCGGCGCCGACGACCACTGGCAGGACGAGCAGGTCCAGCAGTGGCTGCACACCGCCGACACCTCGGTCGACCCCGACGTCCGCAAGGACAATTACCGCAAGGCGCTGCAGCGGATTTCCGAGCAGGCCTACTGGGCGCCGCTGTTCTCCTACTCCACCTACTACGCCTATACCGCCGACCTGAATTTCACGCCCTATCCGGATGAGCTGCCGCGCTTCGCCGAGGCCAGCTGGAAGTGACGCTTTCCGATATCCGCTAACCGCCTGCGTGGCCCCGTGCCTGACAACACGAGGCCGCGCAGCGTGAGGAGGTACCATGGGCACTTTCATCATCCGCCGGGTTCTGGTCGCGATCAGCGTGGCGCTCACCATCTCGGTCGTCAGCTTCATGCTGCTGCATCTCTCCGGCGATCTGGCCACATCGATCGCCGGGCCGGAGGCCACCGCCGAGCAGGTCGAGCGAATCCGCGTCGACTACGGGCTCGATCGACCCATCGTCAGTCAGTACCTGGACTGGCTGGGGGGCGCGCTGACCTTCGACTTCGGCCGTTCCTACTACTACCAGAGCACGGTGGTCGACCTGATCGTCGATCGCATGCCGATCACCTTGACGCTGGGCGGCCTCGCGCTGGCGCTGGCGGTGAGCATCTCGATTCCGCTCGGCGTCCTGGCGGCGCTCAAGCGCGATACCTGGATCGATCGGCTGGCGCTGCTGTTCGCCGTGGTGGGGCAGGCGATGCCGAGTTTCTGGTTCGGTCTGACGCTGATCGTGATCTTCGCGGTGACGCTGCAGTGGCTGCCGGCCGCCGGCAGCGACGGCTGGCAGCATTTCGTGCTGCCGGCGATCGCCCTGGGCTACTACGCCACGCCCGCGATGATGCGCCTGACCCGGACCGGCATGCTCGAGGTACTCGAGTCCGACTATATCCGCACGGCGCGGGCCAAGGGGCTGCGCGGCGGTTCGGTGATCTTCAAGCATGCGCTGCGCAACGCGGTGATTCCGGTGGTGGCACTGGCCGCGGTGGAGCTCGGCTTCATGCTGGGCGGGTCGGTGGTCATCGAATCGGTCTTCTCGCTCAACGGCCTCGGCCAGCTGGCCTGGGATGCGATCTCGCGCAACGACTATCCCGTGGTGCAGGCCGTGGTGCTGATCATCGCACTGTTCTACATCGTGTTGACGCTGCTGGCGGATGTCGCCAACGCCGCGCTCGACCCCCGTATCCGCACCCGTTGAGGAGAACGACATGACGACTTCCCATGCTTCGCCTCGCGTTTCTCCAGCTGCGACCTCGGCTATCTCCGGCGGCGAGATTCCACTGCCGGCGCCGGCCTGGTCGCGGATCACGCGCCGGGTCTTCGGCCATCGCGGGCTGGCGATCGGGCTGGTATTGGTCGCGCTGGCGGTGTTGATCGCCGTCTTCGCGCCGCTGCTGGCCCCGCATGACCCCTATCACCAGGACATCGCCAACCGGATGGTGCCGCCGGTGTGGCACGACAAGGGCTCGTGGACGCATGTGCTGGGCACCGACAAGCTGGGCCGCGACACCTTGAGCCGGCTGCTGTTCGGGACTCGCATCTCGCTGACCATCGGGCTGGTGGCCGCGCTGATCTCCGGTGTCATCGGCACCACGCTGGGCGTCCTGGCGGGCTACTTCGGCGGCCGCGTGGATGCGGTCATCAGCTACATCATCACTACCCGCCTGGCGATGCCGGTGGTGCTGGTGGCGCTGGCGCTGGCCTCGCTGACCGGCGGCTCCCTGACCACGGTGATCGTGCTGCTGGGCCTGCTGCTGTGGGATCGCTTCGCGGTGGTGTCGCGTTCGGTCACCCAGCAGATGCGCGATGCCGAGTACGTCTACGCGGCGCGCACGCTGGGCTGCTCGCTGCCCCATATCCTGCTGCGCGAGGTGCTGCCCAACATCGCCGGCTCGCTGATCGTGGTGATGACCCTGGAGATGGCCCACGCGATCCTGCTCGAGGCGACGCTGTCGTTCCTCGGCATGGGGGTGCAGCCGCCGTTGCCGTCATGGGGGCTGATGGTCGCCGAGGGCAAGGCCTACATGTTCTTCCAGCCCTGGGTCATCGCGATTCCCGGTATCGCCCTGTTCGTGCTGGTGCTGGCGATCAACCTGCTGGGTGACGGACTGCGGGATCTCAACGCACCGGGAGGACGCAACTGATGCCACTTCTGAACGTGAAAAACCTGCATGTCGACCTGCCGGTGGAGGCGGGCATGCTGCACGCCGTGCGCGGGATCGACTTCCATGTCGAGCGCGGCGAGATGCTCTGCCTGGTAGGGGAGTCCGGCTGCGGCAAGTCGATGACCTCGCTCGCCCTGATGGGACTGCTGCCGCGCAAGGCCAGGCTCAGTGCCGACCGTCTCGAGTTCGACGGGATCGATCTGGCGACGCTCTCCGAACGCCGTCGCAGCGATCTGCGCGGGGCGCGCATGGCGATGATCTTCCAGGAGCCGATGACCGCACTGAATCCGGCCTACACCCTGGGCAACCAGCTCTGCGAAGGGTTGATCCGGCACCGCGGCGTCAGCCGGCGCGAGGCGCGCGAGCGGGCGATCTATCTGTTGGGAAGAGTCGGTATCAGCGCCGCGAAAGAGCGCCTCGACCAGTATCCCCACCAGCTTTCCGGCGGGCTGCGCCAGCGGGTGATGATTGCCATGGCGCTGATGTGCGAGCCCGACCTGATCATCGCCGACGAGCCGACCACGGCCCTCGACGTGACGATCCAGGCGCAGATCCTGCGCCTGCTGCGAGAGCTGCAGCAGGAGTTCGGTACCGCGGTGATCTTCATCACCCACGATCTCGGCGTCGTGGCGCGCATCGCCGACCGGGTGGCGGTGATGTACGCCGGCGAGGTGATCGAATCCGCGCCGACGCCGGCACTCTATGCCGCCCCCGGGCACCCCTATACGCGCGGGCTGTTGAGCTGCATCCCCACGCCGGGAAGGACACTCCCCGGCAGCCGGCTGCAGGCGATCCCCGGCGTCGTGCCCAGTCTCGTCGGTGACGTCGAGGGGTGCGCCTTCCGCAATCGCTGTCCGCAGGCCCAACCGACCTGCGAGCGCACGCCGCCGTTGATGGCGTTGCCGGACGATCACCGGGCCCGCTGTCACTACGCCGACCGGCCGGTACCGGCCCCGCGTCAACCGGAGACGATGTCATGAACGCACATTCGACCACCGAGGTCGCCGATTCCCGTCTCTCACAAGCCATGCCCGCTGCGTCCATGTCGCCCCCGGCCTCGCAAGCGCCGACCCCGGCCCTGGAGCTTTGCGGACTGTCGAAAACCTTCACCCTGGGCGGCGGGCTGTTCAAGCGGGGACGCGCGCTGGGCGCCGTCAGCGATGTCTCGCTGCGGATTCCCCGCGGCCAGGTCATGGGGCTGGTGGGGGAGTCGGGCTGTGGCAAGAGCACCCTGGCCAAGATGCTGCTGGGGCTGACCACGCCGAGCGCGGGAGACGTGCTGGTGGATGGCAGGCCGCTGCGGGGCGCCAGCCAGAAAGCGCTGGCGCGACGCATCCAGCCGATCTTCCAGGACCCGTACTCCTCGCTCAATCCGCGCAAGCGAATCGCCCAGATCGTCGGGTTGCCGTTGCGGGTACATGGCATCGGCACCGCCCGCGAGCAGGCGGCGCGCGTCGCCGAGACCCTGGATGTGGTCGGGCTGCCCCGACGCGCCGCCGATCAGTTCCCGGGCCAGCTCTCCGGCGGCCAGCGCCAGCGTGTGGCCATCGCCCGCGCGCTGATCATGCGTCCGGACATCGTGATCTGCGACGAACCGACCTCGGCGCTGGATGTCTCGGTGCAGGCCCAGATCCTCAACCTGCTGCTGGATCTCAAGGCCGAGTTCGGGCTGACCTATCTGTTCATCAGCCACGACCTGGCGGTGGTCGAGCATCTGGTGGATCGGGTTGCGGTGATGTACCTGGGGCGAATCGTCGAGGAGGGCACGCGGGAACGGATCTTCGCCGCCCCGCGTCATCCCTACACCCAGGCACTGCTGGCCTCCGCCCTGACCCCCGAACCGGGGCTGGGCGTGCCGGATATCGGGCTGGGCGACGCCATGCCCGACCCGAGCGATCCGCCCGCCGGTTGTGCCTTCCACCCGCGTTGCCCCAAGGCGGAGGCGATCTGCCGACAGCAGCGGCCGCGCCTGGAGGCGTCTGGTGACGATGGCACTCGTGTGGCCTGTCATCTCGCTTGAGCCCGGCCGTCGCAAGCGGCGGCCCGTCCCCCCTGTTCGTATTCAACGAGGAGAGATTCATGGCGCGAGCAAAAGCGCTGCAACACGCCTGGCAAGTCTTCGACAGCGGCGACTTCCTGCATCGACTCGACGCCCGTATCGCCGTGCGTAGCGAAAGCCAGGAGGCGGGGCGCGACGGCGAACTGCGCCGTTACCTGACCGACTTCGTGATCCCCGAGATCGAAAATCTGGGCTTCACCTGGGAGATCGTCGACAACCCGGTCGGCGGCTTCGGGCCCTTCCTGCTGGCCGAGCGAATCGAGGTCGATGCGGCCTTGACGCTGCTCACCTATGGCCACGGCGATGTGGTACGCGGCTACGACGCGCAGTGGCGGGAAGGGCTTTCGCCGTGGCAGATCGTGGTCGAGGGCGAGCGCTGGTATGGCCGAGGCACCGCCGACAACAAGGGCCAGCACACGCTCAATTTCGCGGCGCTGAAGAGCGTCATCGAGGCACGCGATGGTCGGCTGGGCTACAACGTCAAGCTGATCCTGGAGATGGGCGAGGAGACCGGATCTCCCGGCTTGAAGGCTGTCTGCGAAGCCCACCGCGAGCGCCTGGCGGCGGATCTGTTCATCGCCTCCGATGGCCCGCGCCTGGCAGCGGATTCGCCGACGCTGTTTCTCGGCTCCCGCGGCTCGTTCAACTTCGACCTGCGCCTGCGTGCCCGCGACGGCGCTCATCACTCCGGCAACTGGGGCGGGGTGCTCTCCAACCCGGCCACCCGGCTGGCCAACGCCTGGGCGACACTGGTCGATGCCCACGGCAAGATCCTGATCGAGGGCCTGCGCCCGCCGGCGATCCCTGCGCCGGTTCGTGACGCCGTTGCCTCGCTCGAAGTCGGAGCGACACCGGGGGACCCGGCGATCGATGCGAGTTGGGGCGAACCCGGATTGCTGCCGGCGGAAAGGCTGTTCGCCTGGAACACCCTGGAGCTGTTGGCGATCAAGGCCGGCAATCCGGAGGCGCCGGCCAACGCCATCCCCGGGGAGGCCTACGCGCACTGCCAGCTGCGCTTCGTCGTCGGCAGCGACCGCGAGCGCTTCCTCGAGCATCTGCGCCGGCATCTCGATGCCCATGGCTTCGAGGACATCGAGGTCAGCAGTGCGCGGATGTCGCAGATGAACGCCACCCGACTCGACCCGACGGATCCGTGGGTGGGCTGGGCGCTGGCATCGATGCGCGAGTCCAGCGGCAAGTCGCCGACGCTGCTGCCCAACCTGGGCGGCTCGCTGCCCAACGATGTCTTTGCCGAGACGCTGGGGCTGCCGACGCTATGGGTGCCGCACTCCTACCCGGCCTGCTCCCAGCACGCCCCCGACGAGCACGCCCTGGCGAGCATTCTGCGGGAAGGTCTGGGTATCATGGCCGGGTTATGGTGGGATCTGGCCGAGCAGGGTCGAGACATCAAGAAGGAGCGTGAACGATGGCACCGCTGAGCGACGCGGGAAGAATCACGGCCACCGCCTGCGAGTGGCTGGCCGGACAGCAGGCGGAGATGATCGAGTGCCTGCAGAGATTGGTGGATATCGACTCCAACAGCTATGACAAGGCCGGCACCGATGCGGTGGCGGATCTCATCGTCGAGTGGCTGGAGGCCGACGGGATCGAGGTGACGCGCACGCCGCGCCCGGACGCCGGCGATATCCTCGAGGCCCGGCTGGAGGGCGATGGCAGCGATGCAGGCGCTGGCCACGTGCTGATGATGGGGCATCGCGATACGGTCTTCCCGACGGGAACGGTTGCCGAGCGCGGCTTCACCCGCGAGGGCGATACCGCTTTCGGCCCCGGCGTCGCCGACATGAAGTCGGGGCTGGTGCTCAACATCTTCGTGCTGCGGGCGCTCAAGCGGGTGGCGCCGCTGCCGTTCCCGGTGCGGGCGCTGTTCACGGCGGACGAGGAGATCGGTTCCCGCGACGGCACGGCCTTCATTCGCGAAGCGGCCAGCGGTGCACGGGCCGTGCTCAACGCCGAACCCGGCAGGATCAGTGGCAACGTCGTCACCGGCCGAAAGGGCGGGGCGGCTTTCCTGATCGAAGTGACCGGCAAGGCGGCCCACTCCGGTGTCAGCCACGCCGACGGTGCCAGTGCCGTGGAGGCGCTGGCGCGCAAGATCGTCAAGCTCCACGCGTTGACCGACTACGATAGCGGCGTGACCACCAATGTCGGCTTGATCGAGGGCGGTATCTCGCGCAATACCGTGGCCCCTGCGGCGACGGCGCAACTGGACACGCGCTTCGTCACCAATCAGCAGCGGCTCGATCTGCTGGCGGCGATCGAGGCGATCATCGCCGAGGAGGAGGTTCCCGGAACGCGGGCGACGATCCGCCAGACCTCGGGGTTCTTGCCGATGGAGCCCGCCATGAGCGAGGCACTGTTCGCGCGCTACCGGGTCCAGGCCGAACGGCTCGGGTTTGATGTCGAGGGCGAGTTCACCGGCGGCTGCTCGGACGCCGGGACCACGGCCAGCCTGGGCATCCCTACGCTGTGCGGCACCGGTCCGGTTGGCGCCAAGATGCATACCGAAGAGGAGTATTGCCGTCTCGAGACGCTGGTGCCGAGGGCCCAGGCCGTTGCGGCGACGATCATCGATCTCGCCGGCGAGAAGAGCGGGGCGACCTGAGCGACGGCGCGCCGTCGGTTCGCCAGGCGGCGCAATGTATCCCTGGGTTACCCGCGATGACGGTTCGTTTTCATTGTGTCGATCAATGACACGTTTCGGCCCCCTAGCGGCGCTCGCGGCGTTTCATAATCGGGTTGGTTCCCGGCGTACGGGAGCTCGCAGAACGCGCCAGGTTCATGCCGATGTCATCGAGCCGCGCCACAATCATCAAAACGAACCTTCTGCCAGGGAAAAAGCCGATGTCTACCGTGACGCCGACGGGCAACAGTCCCGCCAACCAGCCCTCTTCCTTCTCTTCCTTCGAAGATCAACTCACCGTCGCCCGGTCCAGCAAGATCCTCGCGGACTACGTCAAGGATCATGGTGGCGCGGTGTGGAAAAGCGACCTCGAAGCGCTGGCCAGCGATACCAGCGGCAACACGCCGCCCGAGGTATCCGCGGCCGCCAGCTACATGCTGAGCCACCCCGACGTCTATACCGCCATCGAGACCCTCGACAATCCGAACGCGGATGGCCTGTCCGGTCACTGGAACTTCCAGGATGCCGCCAATGGTGCCCTGGGCAGCACCGGCACCATGGCCGACCTGAAGGACGTCTTCGACCGCGCCATCAAGAGCTCCGCCGAGATCACCAAGCTGACTACCGAGAAGAAGACCGGGCTCGACGCCACCAAGCAACGCCCCCAGAACTGAGTCCCCACGGCTCGCGAACCGCGGAAAGCCGGCGGCTTCCCGCGGTTCGCATTTCACGGTCGCGCGCCGCGACCCCGCTTCAGGGGCGGTCGGCGAATCGATCGGTTGCCCGGACCAGCGCGGCCATGATCTGCGGTTCGCTGAACGCGTGTCCCGCCGCCTCGACGATCTCCAGCTTGGCATCCGGCCACACCTTGGCCAGATCCCAGGCGTTCTGGAGCGGACAGACCATGTCGTAGCGGCCGTGAATGATCACGCCGGGAATGCCCGCCAGCCGGTCGGCCTGGGCCAGTAGCTGATCGTCGCGCTCGAAGAAGCCCTTGTTGATGAAGTAGTGGTTCTCGATCCGGGCGAAGGCCAGGGCGAAGTGATCGGCGGCGTGGGAGTCGCTGGCATCGACGGGGATCAGCTTCGAGGTCTCGCCCTCCCACACGCTCCAGCGTCGAGCGGCCTCGAGCTGGCGCTCGGTATCGTCGCCCATGAGCCGCTCGTGGAAGGCGGGAATGATATCGTCGCGCTGCGTCTCGGGCAGAATCTCCACCAGCCGTTCCCACTTCTCGGGGAAGATGTTGCGAGCCCCATGCTTGTAGAACCAGTCGAGCTCCTGCTGGCGCATGGTGAAGATGCCACGCAGCACCAGTTCACTGACGCGATCCGGATGCCGCTCGGCGTAGGCCAGCGCCAGCGTCGATCCCCATGAGCCCCCGAACACCTGCCACCGCTCGGCACCCATCATCTCCCGCAGCCGCTCCATGTCCTCGATCAGGTGCCAGGTGGTGTTGTTGGCGAGGCTGGCGTGGGGTGTCGAACGGCCGCAGCCACGCTGGTCGAACAGCAGGATGTCGTAGCGCGCGGGATCGAACAGCTGGCGGTGGATCGGCTTGCAGCCGCCACCCGGGCCGCCGTGGAGGAAGACCACCGGCTTGCCGTTCGGATTGCCGCTGCGCTCCCAGTAGACCTGGTGGCCGTCACCGGTCTCCAGATGACCGCTGGCGTGAGGTTCGAGAGCAGGATAGAGCGGGTTGGATTCGGACATGATTGACCCTGTTGGCAACGTGATGCGGCATCGCAATGGTGTCGTGTCAGCATAGAGGCCGGGCGGCCCGTGGGCCAGCCACCTGCCGTGCCGTCCCGGACTCCAGGCGTCGGGCGCATCGCGTAACAGCGATGATGTCGGCATGCGCCTCTGCTACCATCGTCGCCTATACACGGCAGCGCGCCGATACTCGGTCACGTTAGAGGGCAGTCGCCAACACGACTGCAACGGACATCCATGAAATCTCGCGATACCGGTTTTCGCCACCTGATCTACTCCACCGGATACTCACTGAAGGGGCTGGTGGCGGCATTCCGCAACGAGACCGCCTTCCGTCAGGAAGTGGCGCTCTGCATCGTGCTGGTGCCTTTTGCCTGGTGGATCGGCAAGAACCCCGTCGAGTGGCTGGTGCTGGTCGGCAGCTGCATCTTCGTGCTGATCGTCGAACTGCTCAACAGCGCGGTGGAGACGGTGGTCGACCGGATTGGTCCGGAACACCACGAGCTCTCCGGGCGGGCCAAGGATATCGGCTCGGCGGCGGTGATGCTGGCGCTGGGCATGGCGGCGGTGACCTGGGGCCTGCTGGCCTGGGACAAGTTCTTCGGCTGATCCGGCTCGCCGCTCATGGCGGCTCGGGCAAGTCCTCTGGCGTATCGATATCCCGCCAGATGCCGTCGTCGTCGACATCGACGACGGATACTGCCGCCCGATTGGCCTGCACCACGGTCCTGGCGCCGTCTCCCGCCTCCAGTGCGGCCAGGGTCGGCCAGAAATGCCGCCCGAACAGCACTGGATGGCCGCGCCTGCCACGATGACTGGGGATGATAATGCGCTCGGCATCGGCATGCCGCTGGAGTCGGGCACAGGTGGTGGCGCTGAGCCACGGCATGTCGGCCAGTACCACGGCGGCGGCGGTCGCCGTGTCGCCTTCGGCGATCAGGTGGCGAAACGCATCGCCCAGGCTTCCGCCCAGGCCGTGCCGTGCCTGGGCGGCGACCAGCCGCCGATGCCGGGCGGGATCGAACGCCTCAGCCAGATCCAGGTCGTCCTCCGGGCGCGTGACCAGCCACCAGCGGGGGTAGGCCCGGGCCACCGTGTTCAGCGTGGTCGCCAGCAGGGTGCGGCCATCCGGCAGCGTGGCACGGCGCTTGTCGCCGCCGAAGCGCCGGGAGACACCGGCCGCCATCACCAGTGCCACGACGGCCGGCGGTTCGGGCCGGGGGTCAGAGCTCATGGCGTGACTTGCCGCGCCGCACGCGGAGCACGTCGGCGACGACGGCGAGGGCGATCTCGGCCGGCGTCTTGCTGTCGAGGTGCAGCCCGATCGGCATCTGGATGCGCGCGATGGCGTCGTCATCCAGCCCGCCGGAGCGCTTGAGGCGTTCGGCCCGCTTTTCGGACGTCCGCTTCGACCCCATCACCCCGATGTAGAACGCCGGCGTGCGCACGGCCTCGATCATGGCCAGATCGTCGATCCGGGGGTCATGGGTCAGCGCGACGATGGCGGTGGCGGCATGCGCGGCGCCGGAGCCGATGAACAGCGACGGCAGCACCGACTGCAGCTCGATCCCCTCGATCGGGAAATCGCGTCGGGCCTCTTCCCTGGGATCGCAGACGATCACCTCGAAGCCCAGCGCACGGGCGAATTCGGCGCAGAAACGGGAAACCGGAGAGATCCCGGCGATGATCAGGCGCAGCGCCGGCCCCACGCGAAGGTGGATGACCTGGCCGTCGCGCTCGACCCGAGGGCCGTTCTCGCCGGCTTCGATGAAGCGCTTGCGCCCGCTCGCCAGGTCGATTCGGCGCACCAGCGAGCGCTGGCCGAGCAGGGTCGCGTGGAGCACCTCCAGATGTGTCAGGGTCTCGGCATCCGGCGTCAGACGCTCGACGAGTACATCCAGAATCCCGCCACAGGGCAGCGAGACCTGGGGCGATTCGTCGGCCCCTTCGCCGTAGCGGACCACCGACAGCGCATCGCCGAAATGCCCTTCGGCGATTCTGCCGAGGAAATCCTCCTCGATGCAGCCGCCGGAGAGCGAGCCGACATGACTGCCGTCCGCTTTCGCGACCAGCATCGAGCCCGGCTCGCGCGGCGACGAGCCGAACGTCGCCAGTACGCTGCATAACCAGATCGTCTCGCCGTCGTTGGCCCATTCGAGCGCCGCGTCGAGTACCTGGAGATCGAGATGTTGCATGAGGAGCGTCGTTCCTTCCTGAGAGCTGAGCCATCCCTGGCCGCGATGTGAGGTGACCGGATCAGGCGGCGACCGTCGACCCTGCCGAAGCCAACGCCGCCCGCACCCGCTCCGGGGTGAAGGGGGGCTCGCGAAAGCGGACGCCGGTGGCATCGAAAAGCGCCGCGGCGATGGCCGGGGCCCCGGGCAGTGACGTGGATTCACCCACGCCCAGCGGCGCCTCGTCGGCATTGTCGAGCAGCAGCAGATCGATGTGCGGCAGTTCGTCGAATCGCAGGATCGGATAGCCGCCCCATTCACGGCTGACCGGCAGGCCCCGTTCGAAGCTCACGCACTCCTTCAGCGTTCGGCTTAGGGTCTGGATGACGTTGCCGTGAACCTGATGGCGCACGCCGGCGGGATTGACCATCAGTCCCGCATCCTGACCCACCATGAGGCGCAAGACACGAATCCGGCCGCTCTCGCGATGAACCTGGAGCGTCACCGCCCAGGCGGCGTAGGCCGCGCCGAATCCCGGAAACCTGCTGTGCACGTAGTGGCCGTAGGCGAAACCATGGCCCTCGGACCAGCCATCGCCGACAGCGCTTGCCGACGATCGGCCGAACCAGTTGGCCCGCTCGGCGACGGCGGCCACCAGCGCCTGCGCGCGGGGCTCCAGGTAGTGTAGTCGATATTCCACCGGGTCGACGCCGGCACGTTCGGCCAGCTCGTCGATGAAGCTCTCGTGAGCGAAACAGTTGGGAAGGGCCGAGACCCCGCGTAGCCAGGAGGCGCGGACGATCGGCGCGACATCGTCGCAGGCGACTCTCAGGTGCGGGTAGCGATAAGGAGGCACCGAAGTGCGATCCCCCATCTGAAAAGGCACGTCGCTGGGCTGTCTGGCGCCGGTCAACAGCAGGGCCAGCGTCGGGGCGTCGTTGGAGGGGTAGCGGGTGACGAAGTCGTAGGCGCACAGCTTGCCGTCGGCGTCGGTGCCGCCGCGGATATCCATCAACTGCGCGGTTCCCTTCGGCTCCCACTCGTGTTCCTGAGCGCGATCCAGCTGCACGCGTACCGGCCGGCCCACGGCGCTCGACAGCAGCGCGGCGTCGGCGCCGACGTCATCGGCACAGTTGCGCCCGTAGCAGCCGGCCGCTTCATGGCGGCGGATCTCGATACGGCTTTCGTCCATGGCCAGCAGCGTCGCGATATCGGCACGCAGGCTGTGCGGATTCTGGGTGCCGGAATGAAGCGTCAGATAGCCGTCGCGATAATCGGCGACCGAACAGGAGGGGCCGATCGACCCATGCAACTGATAGGGCCAGAGATAGGTGCGCTCGAGTACCGTCGATGCCGTGGCCAGCGCCGCATCGACGTCGCCTTGCTGCAGCAACGGCCGATGTTCGGCCGGCTGGCGGCGCAGCGCGGTCTCCAGATCGTCGAGATCGGGAAGTGCCGGCAGTGGACGCCAGCGGACCTTGAGGCGCCTGGCGGCGAGCGCGGCCTGCTCTTCCCGCTCGGCCACGACGCCGACGAAGTCCCCCTTGACGACCAGGGCAACGAAACCCGGCAGGCCTCGCACAGACGCCTCGTCGGCCTCGATCAGGCTGCGACCGACGAACGGGCCCAGATCATGCCCCGTGTAAGGTGGGCGCACGACGCGCCCGTGCAGCATGCCGGGCAGGCGAACATCGTGGACATAGACGAACTCGCCGCTGGCCTTGGCGGGGATGTCGACCCGCGGCGTGCTGCGGCCCACTACCCGGTAGTCACGGCTCGCCTTGGTCGGTATCTCGGTGTCGAGTTCGAGCGCGACGCGCTCGCCGACCAGTAGTGATTCGTAACGCAGCGCGCGGCTGGCATCGCCCGGGACCACGGCAACGACCCCGTCGTCGACCTGCAGCTGTTGCGCCGGTATGTCGAGGCGCCTGGCGGCCCGCGCCAGCAGGTACTGCCTGGCCTGGGCGGCAGCGCAGCGCAGGGGGGTGGCGGAGATCTGGATGGTGGCGCTGGCGATGGTCGGCCCCTGGTTCGGCACCTCGAACGGATGGCCCAATACCATGATGACGCGCTCGACATCGACATCGAGCTCATCCGCGACGATCTGCGCCAGCGCAGTACGGACGCCGGTGCCCAGGTCGACGTGGCCGTTGAAGGCAAGGAAGCGGCCATCGGCGAGCAGGGCGATGAACAGCTCCGGCTCGGTGGGGATGAAATCGGAGCGTGTGCCCGGCTGGCCGGGGGCGGGCTTCGGCGGTATCACCGGGGCGCGGTAGACCACCAGCATGTCGGAGCCCTGCAGTAGATGCTCGCGATTGGGGAGTGAAGTCGACGTCATGCCTTACGGCCTCTGTTGTTGTAGGGAAAGTCTCCGCCAGAAACAGGCTGGCTGGCGAACCGGTGGGTCACCCGTTGCGCGCAAAAAGGCGCGTAGACACTGTTCCTGCGTTCGCCGATGATTTCCTTTCTCGCCATCAGCTCCTGATTAATTCATGAAAAACAGCTGAGTGGCGATTCTTTATATTTGTGGGTGGATGAAATTTGACCAAATGGTGTAGTATTTTTCCCAGAAATTACAGCGACTACGCCTAAAATCACAGCCACGCTCTGAGCTTTCCCCGCCGTTTGCTGCGCCCACCGCCGCGACGCGAATCGACGGTATCCGGCCGGCGGTGGCGGCAGGGCGAGGCTTGGAGGATGGTGCTTGGAGAGTGAGATCATGTCGAATTCCTTCGACCATGCCGTCGATGAAGTGGAACCGAACGCCGCCGCGACGCCCCACCAGCAGGACTACGAATTCTCCGAGCAGGTCGGCCATCTGCTGCGGCGTGCCTATCAGCGGCATACCGCGATCTTCCAAAGCCAGAGCTGTGACAAGCAGCTCACCGCCATTCAGTTCGTCACGCTCTGCACGATCATGGACAACGGCCCTAGCGCGCTGACCGATCTGGTCAAGGCGACGGCCATCGACCCCGCCACCATCCGCGGCGTGATCAAGCGGCTCAAGGCGCGTGACTGGATATCGCTGTCATCCGATCCCAACGATCAACGCAAGGTGATCGTCGACATCACCCTGGCCGGACGCGAGCTGGTCGCGACGATGGTGCCGCGAGCCAAGCGTATCTCCGACATGACGATGGGCAAGCTCAATCCCGCCGAGCGCGTGGCTCTCATGCATCTGCTGGAGAAGATGAACGCCTCGGAGGAGTGACAACCCCTTGTCCGGCCGGTCACCGCGCGACGCTGCTGGATCTGGATCGGTGTCGGCCTCGAGCTCTCGAGAGCAGTCCGATCGTACCCCGTGTCGAGCGCCGTGGCGTTCGACACGGGTTTCTCAACGCTTGAGCCACGCCATGGCCTCGCCGCTGTCGATGACGTCGCCATACTTGCTGTCGATGTCGAACAGGTTGGCCTCGTGCGGCCCTTCATGGCGATCACCGACGCCATCGCGGACCACCATGACGCGGAACCCGTGCTGCACGCCGTCGACGGCGGTGGCCCGCACGCAGCCGCTGGTGGAGCAGCCGATCAAGATCAGCGTGTCGACGCCCTGGCTATGCAGCGTCGGTGCCAGCGAGGTGCCGAAAAACGCACTGGCGTACTGCTTGGTGATGACCAGTTCGTCGTCTCGTGGCGTCACCTCGGCGCAGAATTCGGCCAGCGGGTTGCCCTCGACCATGTCCCGCATCACCGGGGCCTTTTTCACCCACATGCCGCCATCCTGGAAGCTGCCGGGCTGATAGCGAATATTGGTGTGGATGATCGGGGTCGCGGTCTCGCGGGCGACCTGCAACAGCTCACCACCTATCCTGACGGCGGTGACCACGCCCGGGGCGTAGAGCGGCGCCCCTTCGGTGGTATATCCCTTCATGAAATCGATGACCAGCAGGGCAGCCTTGTGGCCGAAGCCGATGCGGTTGCCCCATACGCCGGCATAGTTGCTGGCGGCGGATTCAGACATGACGATCCCCTCGATAATGGGCTTTACGAATAGCGGAAAGCAGGTCAGTCCGGCCGCGGGCTTGCCTGCTGGCGAGGCCCCTGCTCAATAGGCGCCCGAGAGCAGCGCGCCGGCACCCGGCACGACGGGCTCGAGATCGAGTGCCTTGAGCATGGCGTAGGTGGTGGCGATGGCGGCGGTCACCACGGGCTTGCCGGTCAATGCCTCGACCTTGGAAACGGCAGCCAGCGACGGCATCTGCACGCACGCCGACAGCACGATGGCATCGGCGTCGCTGAAGTCGAGTTCGGCGACGATCTCCGGCAGGCGCATCGGGTCGTGGCGGGCGACATCGAGGTTGTCGGGTATCTCCAGGGCGCGATAACCGAGCACCTCGACCCCCTCTTCGCGGATGTAGTTCACCACCAGCTCGGTGAGCGGCTTCATGTAGGGCGCCACGACGACGACGCGGCGGGCGTTCATCACTTTCAGCGCATCGACCAGCGCGCCCGCGCTGGTGATGACCGGCGTGGGGTGCCCGTTCTCGACGCTGCGCTGATGAAGGCGCTTCTGCGATTCACGGTGGTAGCCGGGGCCCATCGACATGATCGCGACCAGACACGCATAGCCCATCACATCGACATGGGCATCGGAGAGTTCCAGCGCACAGCGATCGGACTCCCCGTCCATGGCGGCCAGCTCCTCCTTGCGTACGGTCTTCATGCGCATTCGGCTGGAGTGGAAGGTGAACCGTTGATCCGGGCGGATGAGCTGCCGGGCGGTCAGCATCGCGGGAATCTCGGTTTCCATGGTGACGTTGGAGCTCGGGACGATCTGGCCGATGCGATAGAGCTGGGTCATGGCACTTTCCTCGGTGAACAGGCCTGGGGGCATTGCGATTACGGCACGGGCGGGCTGCGCTCGGGCTCATGGTCGTGACACGTCGAGTGGGCGGGCATGGCGCTACCGCCCCTCGCCCAGCTCGACGACGCGTTGACAGAAATCTTCGAAACGGCCGCTGAAATAGTGCTCGCGCGGCCAGCCGGTGCGCGGCAGATAGAAGAACATCTCTTCCAGTCGCGACTTGATGGTGGCGTGGTTCTTGGTATCGATGACGAAGACGTGCTTGCCGGTGGCGTCGAAGGGGCTCTCGGCGAGCTGACGCAGGATGAAGCGCACCAGGGAGTCTTCCTGCGGCATGCTGTACCCGACGATCACCAGGACATCGGTCTCCCGCAACAGCCGCACGGCCTTGGGGAAGACCTGATGGAAATAGGGCTCGTCGTAGTCCTGGACCTGGGATGGCAGGATCAGCAGCGGCGGCTCCTGGCGAATCTCGGCGTCGCTGCGCTGGCGATATTCGAAGTCGAAGCCCTGGGCCGTCGGCAGAATCTCGAATCCACCGTTGATCTTGATCACGTTGCGGTCGACGGTACGCGGCAGGTGTTCCCAGATCGTGCCGCCGCAGATCCGCTGAGGCGTGACGCCCCGATAGAGACGGCCGAAGACCGGCGCGTTCTGGCGATAGACGTGTTCGAGGATGGTCTCGATGGTGAAGTCGTAGTTGGTGGTCAGGAAATGGTACAGCGGCCAGTTGGCGCCCAGATTGGCGCTGCTGGCACGGTCTTCCAGCGCGGCGAACAGGCGCACGATGGCGCGCTGGCCGTCGCTGTCGTAAGGCGAGGTGAAACGCAGAGTGTCGTCGTCGACGTTGTGAATGTCGCAGGCGGCGGTGAAGCGGCGCATGACCAGCGTTCGCAACTCGTTGATGCTCAGACGCAGGTTCTGATCGTCGAAATACCGGTTGCGGATATCGGGATAGCGCACCTGCATGTCGAGCACGTAGCGCAGGTTCTTGAAGCGTTCGAAATCGAGATGACGGTAATCCTCCCAGCCGATGACGTGCATCAGGTGCTGCAGGTTGGGGAAGTCACGAATATCATCGAGATCGATCGCGAACAGCTCGCCGTCGGTGGGGGAGCGCGGGTCCCACGCCTTGGAGAACCCGGCACCGCACCAGAATGTCACCACCGGCGGCTTGCGCTGATCGAGATTCTGATCGAGCAGGCTGCCGATCAGACGCCCGAAGGCGTCGACCGTGGCGTCGTTGCTTACATCCGTCCGCGACATGGCGTCATCACTCCCGTTTCAGCTCGAAGGCGTTGCCGGTCCGGGCAAAGGCGACGACCCGGTCGAGCGCGCCTTGGCTGGAGGCATATAGCCGGTAGAGCGGTTGACCGATGTCGACCCGCTCGCCCTTGCGAGCGGCGAGGTCGAGTCCGGCCAGTGTGTCGCCCGGGGCGCCGGTGAGTCGAGCGATCGAGTTGAGTCGCCAGATATCGATATGGTCGATGCGGCCGCTAGCCGGCGCGACGATATCGGCGTGAAAAGGGCCGGGCGCGGCCGGAAGTCCACGCCGACCCTGCAGGTCGATGATGCGCTCGAAGCGGGCCTTTGCCGCGCCACTGGCGAGCAGGTCCTTGGCGCGCGCCCGCCCCTCGCCGGGCCTCACGTCCGGCGCCCAGTCGAGCAGGGCACCGGCGAAATCGAGCGCCTTGTCACGCAGGTCCTGCGGCGCGTCGGGGTCGTTGTTCAGCACCTGGAGGACATCGCGTGCTTCCAGGTTGGGGCCGATGCCCCTGCCCACCGGCTGAGTGCCGTCGGTGATCCGTGCCAGTACCCGGATGCCGAGCGCGGCACCCACCGACTCCATCAGCCGCTTCAGCTCCTGCGCCTTCTCCCGGGTCGGCAACTTGGCCTGGGGCCCTGTCGGCAGATCGACGACCAGATGGGTGACGCCGGCGGCCAGCTTCTTGGACAGGATGGAAGCGACGCTCATCCGCGCCGAGTCCAGATCCAGCGGCCGCACGATGGCGTTGGTCATGTCGTCGAAAGGCGTGTGCGACAGATGTCCGTTCCAGACGATACAGCCGTTGGCCCCGTTGACGACGCGGCGGACGTCGTCCGGGCCGAGCTCGACGTTGGCAAACAGCGCCATGGTATCGGCGGTGCCGGCCGGCGAGGTGATCGCCCGCGACGACGCCTTGGGAATGGTCAGCCCATGCGCGGCGACGATCGGGATCACGATCAGCGTGATCCGGCTGCCGGGGAGTCCACCGATCGAGTGCTTGTCGACCACCATCGGGCGATCCCAGTGCAGCGTCTGGGCGATCCGGGCCCGGGCGCGGGTCAGCGCGATGATCTCGTCGTCGTCGAGGTGATTGGCCAGGCTGGCCAGGAATGCCCCGGTCGAGGCTTCGTCGAAGCGGTTGTCGGCGATGTCGTGGACCACGCCGAAGAACTCGTCTTCGTTCAATGACTGACCGCGAAGCTTGCGCCGCAGCGCCGGTGCGCCGGCAGGCGGCGGTGCCGGTTGCAACTGCAAGGACATGCCGGCGATCAGCCCGAGCCGGGCCAGGGTAGCGCGCGCCAGGCCGATGGCGTCGGGAGCCAGCCAGTGATCGTCGTCGACCCACTGCACTTCCAGCACCAGCGGCCGGCCGAGGATGTCGACCTCGACGCGGGGCGTGGGCAGCGCCTGTATCGCATCGTGCAGCGGGTGGCGGAGTGACAGGAAGCCGATCAGGCGAGGACCGCTATCGATCGGCAGGTGGCGAATCGGCGTGTCGCCACCACAGGCCCGGGCCAGCGCGATGAGAAAGCGTTCGATGCCGGTGTCCAGGTCGGCACCGTTATCGATGCAGTAGTGGTCCACGCCCTGCGGTGGCTGCCACGCCAGCGTCTCGAGCCGGCCGAGGATGTCGCTGGCGGTTTCGCGCCCACGCATCGCCAGGCGCTGGGCGCGCACCTCGCGCGCTGCCGTGACTTCGATCACCGAGACCGGCAGCCCCAGTTCGGCGATGGCGCCGATGACCTTGCGCGACACATTGGCCAGCACCGTGCGCCCGCGGGCCAGGTCATCACGAATCGCCGCGGGCAGCGCATAGCGCAGGCCGTGCGCACGCCAGTGGATCAGGAACTCGCCGGCGTCGAGCGCCGCGTCGAAATCCGCGTCGCTCATCGCCTGATGATCCTCACCGCCCGCACCGGCAGGACGGGTGATGATCCGCCGCGCCAGGATCACGTGCCGGGTGCAGGCGTAGTCGGTCAGCGCCCGCTCCATCAGGGTATCCTTGCCGGCCCCGCTGGGGCCGACGACCAGTACCAGTAAGCCGCGCGGCGGATTGTTCGAACGCATCCCGCTCACTCCGCGTCGTCGAGGCCGATGTCCAGCGCTGGCGACGACTGCGTGATGCGTCCGACCGAGATGAAGTCGACGCCGGTCTCGGCGATGGCGCGAATGGTCTCCAGGCGCACGCCACCGGAAGCCTCCAGCAGGACACGGCCATCGACCATGGCCACCGCCCGCTGCATCTCTTCCACCGCCATGTTGTCGAGCATGATCACGTCGGCCCCGGCGGCGAGCGCTTCTTCCACCTGGTCGAGGCGGTCGCACTCGACCTCGACCTTGGTCAGCACCGGCACGCTGGACCTGGCGCGGGCGACGGCGGCGGTGATGCTGCCGCAGACGGCGATGTGGTTGTCCTTGAGCATGATGCCGTTGTCCAGACCCAGGCGGTGATTGCGACCGCCACCGCAGGCCACGGCGTGCTTCTCCATGGCGCGGAGCCCTGGCGTGGTCTTGCGGGAATCGATCAATTGCGCCCGGGTGCCGGCGATCCGCTCGATATAGGCCGCGGTGACGGTGGCAATGCCGGAAAGATGCTGAACCAGGTTCAGTGCGGTGCGTTCGGCGGTCAGAATGCTGCGCGCCGGACCTGCGATCCTGAGCAGGGTGGTGCCCTTGTCGACCTGCTGGCCATCCCTTGCCAGCACCTCGACCTGAATGCTGGCGTCGTAGAACGTGAAGACGCGGGCGGCAGCGGCAAGGCCGGCGAGCGTCATCGGTTCCCGAGCGCGCATCTCGAAGCGTCCGGGCAGCTCGGGGTCGATCAGCAGCGTCGCGGTGAGATCGAAGTAGCCGATATCTTCACGCAGGAAGGCTCGGATCTGGTCGTCCAGCACCAGCGGGTCGAGCTGCCAGGCCTGGGGGGCCGTTCGTCTTTCGAGGGTCATGTCGATGCTCCTTGTTGGGGGTCAGGGCGTGTTCACGGATGGGTTGCCGGGCGACGAGCGCCAGCGCCGGACAGTTGATACGCGACGATGACGGCAACCACGATGAGGCCGCCGAGTACGGGCCAGCCGCTCGGAGAGAGCAGGGTCAGCCCGGCAGCCATCAGCAGAAGTCGTACGCCGGGAGACAACCGCTGGCGGAGATAGCCCTCGGTGGCAATGGCGATGGCCAGGGTCGCGATGAAGGCCTGGGCGATCTCCAGCCCGCAGCTCAGCAGCGTGCCGTCCAGCGTGATACTGGGGTTGTAGACGATGGCGAACGGGAACACGAAGGCGAAGATCGCCAGGCGTACCGCCTGCGCCGCGATGCTCACCGGGTTACCCCCGCAGATCGCCGATGCCGCGTAGGCCGCGACGGCGACCGGTGGCGTCAATGCCGAGAGTACCGCGTAGTAGAGGATGAACAGATGCGACGACATCACCGGCAGCCCGAGCGTGTTGACCAGGGTCGGTCCGAGCAGTACGGCGGCCAGAATGTAGGCGCTGGGTGTCGGCATGCCCATGCCGAGGATGATGGTGATGATCGCGGTGAAGAACAGCGTCATGAAGGTGCTGTCGCCGGCCAGCAGCATCACGATCGAGGAGAACTTGGTCGCGAGGCCGGTCATGGTGATGCCGCCGATCACCAGTCCTGCCGCGGCGCAGGCGGCCGTGACGCCGACCATGCGAAAGGTGGTGGTGGCCAGGGCGTCGAGCAGCGACTTCGGTGTCAGCCGGTGTCGGCGACTGAACAGCGAGCAGATCACGATCGCGCCGGTGCCGAACAGCGCCACGAAGGTCGGCGAGTAACCGATCACCAGCGGAATCACCATCGCCGCCAGCGGGATCAGGAATAGCCAGGCGCCACGCATTACGGTAGACCATGACGGCACCTCCTCGGCTGCCAGCTGGCCGAGCCCGTGGCGCTTGCAGTACAGGTGCACCTGCACCAGTACGCCCATGTAGTAGAGCAGTGCGGGGACCAGCGCGGCGATGATGATCTCGCTGTAGGCGATGCCGGTGTACTCGGCCATGATGAAGGCGACCGAGCCCATGACCGGCGGCAGGATACTGCCTCCGGTGGAGGCGGCGACTTCTATCCCGGCCGCCAGGTTGCGCGAGAAACCGAGGCGCTGCATCAGTGGAATGGTGATGGAGCCGGTGGTGACCACGTCCGCGGTGGGGCTTCCGGAAACCGTACCGAACAGCGCCGAGGAGATCACCGCGACCTTGGCCGGCCCGCCGGTCGAGCGCCCGGTCAGGCGGGCGGCGAGATTGAAGAAGAAATCGCCGCCGCGAACGCTGTCGAGAAAGGTCCCGAACATCACGAACAGAAAGGCGTAGGTGGCGGCGACGCGAACCGGAACGCCGAACAGTCCGTCGCTGGTATAGACGTTGACGTCGATGAAATAGGATAGCGGCAGGTAGCCGTGACGGAACATCCCCGACAGCAGGTGCCCGGCGAGATTGTAGATGATGAAAACGGTGGCGATGAGGGTCAGGCCGAGACCGACGGTGCGACGTGTGGCCTCCAGGGTGAGCAGGGTGATCAGCACACCGAAGCCGAGCTGTGCCGAGGTCAGCGGCGTCAACAGGCTGATCCGGTTGGCCAGATCGTCGATCGAACCGATGAAGAAGATGGCGCAGGCGGCACTGGCAACCACCAGACCCCAGTCGAGCGGACTCGGCGTCTCCGCTCCGGGTTTGTCGTTGGGCGCGATCAGGAAGAACACCAGCACGAGCATCAGGGTCAGGAAGACGATGGTCAGCGCCAGCACGTCCGCCGTGGAGAAGATCGTCGTCCAGATCACCCACAGGGCAATGACGGCCGCATAGCACTTCAGCAGCCAACTGAAGACGCCTTGCGGCTGGCGGCGGCGCCCCGTCGACATCAGGCCGTTGGCCAGGCGAGTGAGATTACCGCGAGTCATGTTGTCGTCCCATGAGAGTGGTGTCGTGAGGTCGAGTGGGCTGAGCGGGCTCGCCGGCGCCGGTCACCGAGGCTTCCGGCGCCGCGCGGACCTAGAGTAGACCCGCCTCCTCGTAAGCGCGCTTGGCGCCGGGGTGCAGCTCGACCACCGACTGCTCGAGCAGGGTCTCGGGTGTGAGCTGCTTCATCGCCGGGTGCACCCCCTGCATGACGTCGATGTGTTCGATCAGATCCTTGGTGATGCGGTAGGTCTCATCGTCGGCCATCGTGGCCGGCGCCACCAGCATGGCCGCGGCGGTATGCGTCTGAACCGGATGATCGAGCCAGGTATAGGCATCGGCCGGTACGGTATAGGGCTTGTCGCCGTACTCCTCCTCCATGGCCTTGATCACGCTATCCGGCACTGCCAGCAGGGTCATCGGGCGATTTTCCGCCATGCCACTGATCGCGCTGCTGCCAACGAAGGTCTCGTTGGCCCACATGTCGGCGCGACGGTTCTGGACCAGCTCGGTGGCGACCGCGGAACCCTGGTAGACCACGCTGCCCCCCCAGGACTCGATGTCGTCCGGGGTCACGCCGAGCGCTTCGAGAGACGATTCTCCGACCATCGAGGGGAGAATGCCCTTGCGATTGAGCACCAGCCTCAGCGGTGGCTTCTTGTCGGCGATATCCTGCAGCGAGTGGATGCCGTACTCATCGGAGAAGTCCTGGGTCAGGACCCACTGCATCGGGGCCCAGTTGTACAGCACGCCGATCGCCCGGAAGTTGTTCACTGCCTTGGGGAATGGCGGCTCGCCGGAGATCGCCTTCATCGCTTCGCCAGCGTGGACGATGGCGAGGTCACAGGTATCGCCCTGCATCTGGATGATGTTGGCAAAGCCGCCGGACGAGGTCTGGTAGGTGACGCTGGAATTCGGATTCTCGGCCTTGAGCACGCCGTCCATGCCGACACCCAGCAGCTGCCACAGGCCATTCGGACTGCCACCGCACAGGTTTTCGTTGAGCGGCTCGGCCTGGGCCGACAAGCCGAGCCCGAGGCTGGTGACGATCACGCCAGCGGTGATGAGTTGCTTGATCATTGCTCTGTTCTCCAGATTTGTCGTTGTGTTGTTCGAGAAACGGGCTTCCGACGCGCTACGAGGTCGATGAGTGTAATCAAGGTTGTCGTGGATTGGGTGGGGCTTCGGCTCCTGTTGGCGATGGTGACAAGGCGCGGCTCAGCGGTTGACCTGATGGCCGGGCAAGGCCAGGACCAGCAGGCATCCCAACAGCAGGGCCGCCGCGAAGCAGAGCAGGGCGATTGCACTGCTCCCCGTGAGATCCAGAATCCAGCCCATCAGCGAATTGCTGACCAGGCCCGCGATATTGGCCAGCGAACAGGCAAGCGCGAATCCGGTCGCCGCCGCCTGTCCCTTGAGAAAGGTCGCCGGCAGGCTGAAAAAGACCGGAATCGCGCCCATGATCGCGCCCGATGCGATGGCGAATACGGTCACGGTCGCCACGGCGTTGTGGGCGAATAGCGTGCTCAGCGACATCGCCGCCGCGCCGATCAGAAACGGCACGATGATATGCCAGCGGCGTTCGCGATGGCGGTCGGAACTGAAGCCGACCAGCAGCATCCCGACCAGTCCCGCCAGGCTGGGTATCGAGGTCAGCCAGCCGATGGTCGAGCTGTCGCCGACGCCGGCGTTGTGAATGAAGGTCGGCAGCCAGAAGCCGATGGCGTAGGCACTCAGCAGGATGGCGAAATCGATGCCGCCCAGCATCCACACCTTCAGGTTGAAGAAGCCGTCGCGAAAAGTGGTCTGCCGACTCGGGTTGGCGGCGCTGTCGCGGGCAAGCTCCGATTCCAGCGCCTGCCGCTCGTCGGTATTCAGCCACTTGGCCTGACGCGGGCTGTCGGGCAGTGCCACCAGCAGGACCAGCCCGAGAATGACCGTGGGAATCGCCTCCAGCAGGAATAGCCATTGCCAGCCGAACAGTCCGTGCCAGCCGTCGGCAAAGGTCATGATGGCGCCGGAGAGCGGCCCGCCGACGAGACTGGAGAGCGGCAGGCCGATCATGAACAGGGCGATGATGCGGGCGCGGCGCCAGGAGGGGAACCAGCCGGTGAGATAGAACAGCACCCCGGGCAGGAATCCGGCCTCCGCCGCGCCCAGCAGAAAGCGCAGCAGATAGAACTGCCAGGCCTGGGTCACCAGCATCGTCAGGCCGGAGAGGATGCCCCAACTGATCATGATGCGGGCGAGCCAGAGCCTCGCCCCGACCTTCTCCAGCACCAGGTTGCTGGGCACTTCGAACAGGATGTAGCCGACGAAGAACAGCCCGGCGCCGAGACCGTAGGCGGTCTCGCTGAACGACAGCTGTTCGGCCATCTGCAGCTTGGCGAAGCCGATGTTGATCCGATCGAGATAGGCCGTCAGGTAGCACAATCCCAACAGCGGTATCAGCCGCCAGATCACGCGTCGGTAGAGTTCGTCGTGTGGCGACACCTCTGCAGTGCCGGCCACCGAGGAGAGGGTGGACATAGCGATTCCCGATCGTTGTTGTTGCTGGTTGTCATCGTCTGTCTGATGCGATCGCCGGGCCGACCGCCGCGGGGGCGGTCTTCGTCGATGTCGCCACAGCATTCATGGCGGCACCGGATCCTCGTTGGCAGTGGTGTTGATGATCTCTTTGCCGTTGTGCCGTCTCTATCGGACTATCGATGCCGTCAGAGCCTGCGGCCCAGAAAATCCTCGAAGGCGGCGAAGAACCCCTCGAAGTCATCCCACGGGATCATGTGGCCGGCATCCTGCGCCGTGGTTATCCGGATCGCCGGCAATCGTTGGCGGATCTCCTGCTGGTCGGGCGGCTGGATGACGCCACCTCTGCCCGCGCAGATCAGCAGCGTCGGCACCGTGATTGCAGACAGGTCCTGATGGATATCGACCGTATGAAACTCCTCGAAGGCCTGCACGATGGCCGGCTCGAAGCAGGTATGCAGCCACTCCGCTCGCAGCGCTAGCTGGTCGTCGCTCCACGTCGGGCAGTACTGGCGCATCGTCTCCAGGTCGCAGCCCTTGATGCAGTCGCGAATGGAGTCGACGTACCACGGCAGTTTGCTGGGGTACTCGCGTCGGCCTGGCCCGGAGACCGGGGGATCGATCAGTACCAGCTTGTCGAGCGTCGGCACGCCGCGGCTGGCGGCGCGGATCGCGAAGCGGGCACCCATCGAATGACCCGCCAGAATGACGTTCTCGAGCCCCAGCGCGGCAATGAAAGCAGTGGCGTCGGCGGCGCAGGTATCGGTGTCATAGGCGAGTTCCGGGCCGGTCGACGAGAGGCCTCGGCCACGCACGTCGAGAACGTAGGTATCGAAATTCTCGCCCAGACGCTCGGCCACGAAAGCCCAGGTGATCGCCGGGCTGGTGATGCCGGGAATCAGCACCAGCGGCTGGCCGATCGCAGCGCGTTCGCCGCCGAAACGCAGATAGTGCTGACGAATGCCGTTGGCATGGACATTGGCGCCGTAGAGATAAGTGCTCATGTCGGGTCTTTCCTCGTGGACGTCTGGGAGGCGTCGATACGCCGGCCAGCGAGCGGCGTTCCGGCGTCTCGGCTGTGACTGCCGGCCGCCCGGGCCGTGGCCGTTTGGCAATGCATCAGGGTGCCTTGAGTTCCTGGGTGGTCACGTCATGGCCGAATACCCAGGCCGGGTCTTCTTCCTGCCGCAGCCAGGTGTTGTCGTGGGAGACCTGCTGCACCCGCGAGGCGCGCTCGAAGCGGTTGGTCTTGTAGAGTTCGAAGGCGTCGGCGTAATGCTCGGGGCCGACCGCTTCCAGGCTACGGACCAGCACTGCGGCGTCCTCGATCGCCATGGCCGCGCCCTGCGCCATGTGAGGCTTCATCGGATGGCAGGCGTCGCCGAGCAGCACCAGGCGCCCCTTGTGCCAGATCGGCAGCGGGTTACGTTCCAGCAGTGGCCATTTGGTCACCGCTTCGGTGCAGTCGATCAAGGCCTGAACCACGGGATGATAGTCGTGGAAGATTTCGCGCATCTCTTCTTTCGAGCTGTCGACGAACGACGTGCCATGCTGCCAGTCGGGAGTCTTCACGCCCGTGACGTAGTAGTACTCGCGCTGATCGCCGGTGACGTAGTAGACCATCATGTGCTTGTCCGGCGACCACCACTTCACGCACGACTCGAAATCGAGATCGTAGGCCTTGAGCTTTTCCGCATCGACGATGGCGCGGTGGGCAATCCAGCCGCTGTAGGTGGGATCCTCCGCGCCCAGCAGCGTTTCGCGAATGCGCGAGTTGACGCCGTCGGCGCCGATGACCAGGTCGGCCGTCTCGGTGTTGCCATCCGCGAAGCGCATGATCACCTCGCTGCCGGTGTCGTCGACGCTCGTCAGCCGCCTGTCGAAATGCAGCTGGCTCGGATCGAGGGCTTCGACCATCAGGGCGTGCAGGTCGCCGCGATGCACGGTGATATAGGCGGCGCCGTACTCCCGCTTCGCGAACTCGCCCAGGGGTATGCGTGACTGATAGTCGCCGCTGACGCCGTCGCGACTGAACCAGTAATCCGGGTGCGACCCCATCGCTTCGAGCCGTTCCTCGATGCCGATCTGGCGCATCACCTTCATGACGTTGGGACCCAGATGGATTCCGGCGCCCAGCCGGGAGAATTCAGGTGCCTGTTCATAGACCTGAGTTGGATAACCCGCTTTCTGCAGCAGCGCGGCCACGGCGGCGCCACCCAGGCCGGCGCCGATGACCGCCACTCTGGGTTTCGGTGACATCGGTTTCTGACTCATGTTCTTTCCTCGATAGATTGTTGTCGTGCAGCGGCTGTCGCCGGGCCATGGCCCTCGCCGGCTAGCGCTATCCCGACCCCGACCCCGACGTGGTCGCTGGGAGCGCCGTCTCGACTGGCAATGGTTGCTGCCCCGGTCGCAATCCAGTCCCCTGATGGCAGGCCGGCATGACTGTTAAAAACAACGTATACGCCGTATATTGGCAAGTCAACGGTTTTCTCCATCGGAAATCTCAAGACCGGCCAGGACGTGCTAGGTCTTTATAAAACCATTGTTTTTGAAGTATAAAATTATATTCTAGGGGCGTTTTAAAGGCCGCTTGTTTTACGCTTGGCGAGGGTGGTATAAGTTTAGATATCGCCATTTCTGGTGTATGCACTATAAGGGTACGATGGCGTTCGAGTTTGCACCACGGTAGTGCCAAATTGACGAATAACTCCAATCGAGAACGGCATGACGGACAGCATCGATTTGCGGGTCAATGGCCAAGTGCGGCACCTGCCGCTCGATCCCGCGACCCCGCTACTTCAGGTTCTGCGCAACGACCTCTGTCTCAATGGCCCCAAGTACGGTTGCGGTCTGGGTCAGTGCGGGGCCTGCAGCGTACTGGTCGAGGGTCGTGTTGCCCGCTCCTGCGTGATCTCCCTGGGGGCCGTGGCCGGCCGCGACGTCGTCACGCTCGAGGGCCTGGGCGCGTCGGGCCGGCTCGATCCGGTGCAGACCGCGTTCATCGAATGTCAGGCGGCCCAGTGCGGCTACTGTCTCAATGGCATGATCATGACGGTGCGGGGGCTGCTCAATCACTGCGCGCAGCCGTCACCTGACCAGATCGTCGGCGCGCTCAAATACAATCTTTGCCGTTGCGGAACCCATGTCGAGATTCTCGAAGCTGCCACCCTGGCGGCCGAACTCGATGCCGCCGGCGTGGCGCCGGGGGGCAGCGAATGAGTGTGCCGGCCTCGTCCGTCGACCGCCCCCCGCTCCCCGGCGATTTCGACGCGCTTCCCGGTCTCCTTCGCTATGCCGTGGTCGTCCGGCCCCCCGACGTCGCGTTTCACGAGGGCCGCTTCGGCTGTTCGAGACTGCTGGATATCGATCACGCCTCGCTGGGCGAGTGGGCCACCTTCACCACCGTGGTCGAGATCGCCAATTTCGTGGCGGTGGTGGCGGCCGATCCTGAGCTGGCGCGACAGGCAGCCCGGCGCCTGCGCCTGCACTGGACGCCACCACCGCTGTGGGACGACCACCTCGGCGTGGGTAGCGAGCGATCGGACGGGCGCGGGGCGGTGGTCAATCGCCGACGGACGGACGGCATGGTCCGGCGCTACGGTTGGCCCAATCGCCTGCGTTGGGGGGAGCGTGCCGGCTGGGTGATTGCCGATGTCTCCCCGGCCCGGGCCAGCCTGTGGGTCGACACCGCCACGCCCGAAGCCCTGCGTGGTGATCTCGCGGCACTGCTTTCGCTGGCGCCGGCCGCGATCGATTTCTCCAGCGAGCGCAGCGATCAGGAGGAGACAAGCCTGGGTCGTCTCGCCTGTGACGATGCCGCCGCAGACGCGGCGCTGGTGTCGCGGCAGGTCGGGGCGCCGGTCGCGATCTGGCTGGATGCCGACTATCAGCGTGACGTCGACGCGCTGGGCCTGGCCGAGACGTGGGACGTGGCGGCCAGTGGTGGGCACACACTGGATGCGCTGGCACTGGGGTACGGGGCGGCGAGACCCGCGCCGGCCATGGCGCTGCTGCTGACTGGGCTCACCGAGCCCGCCGGAGCGCCGGCCGGCCGGCCGGCACGCTCGCCTTATCGGCGTGCCAATCCCGTTCGAGAGGGCGACGAGAGCGGCAGGGCAAGCGATCGTGTGCGTGTCTTCGCCGAAGAGTCGTTCCTCGATGAGTGGAGCCGGCAACAGGCGAGCGATCCGCTCGATCTGCGGCTGCGGCACCTCGATGATCGCCGCGGCCAGGCGCTGATCGAGGCCGTCCGCCAGCGCGCGGCCTGGCACCCGAAGCCGACGCCCGATCCCGTCGAGGGCGGCGTCGGGCTGCTGACGGGTCGAGGATTCGCCTACTGTCACCTGCCGGATGCCAAGGGGGAGTGGGAGAGTGGCACCCGTTCCGCCTGGATCGCCGATGTCAGCGTCGATCCGGTGACGGGGAGCGTTCAGTTGACCCGCATGGTGGTGGGGCAGGACGCCGGCGAGCCGGTCGACAGGGCGGCGCTGGCCGCGGCGCTGCGTCGGCAACTGCTACCCGAGTCGACGCTGCTGCTGCGCCACGCTGACGGCATCGACGAGTGGGGCGAGCTTGCCGATGCGTCACCTCCGACGCTACCGGCCATCGATGCGCTGACACTGGATGCCGGCGGCCATGCCTTGCCGGCGCGCGTGCCGGATGCCCTGGCCCCGAACGGCACCGCCGACAGCCCGGTCACGATGCCTCTGCGTCTCAGCGCGCAGACGCTGGCCCCGGGCACGGCAGCGATCGCCAATGCGCTGTTCGACGCCACCGGGCAGCGTTTTCGCGAGCCGCCTTTCACGGCAGCGCGCATTCGCGCCGGGCTGCGTGAGTCGACCGGCGGCGATGCTCGAGGCGCCAGGGCGGCGTCATCCGTGGGTAGGCGGCGCTGGCGCTGGGTGGGCGCCGCCACCGCGTCGCTGATCTCGCTCGGCGGCGCGGCGGCGGTGGGGTTGCCATGGAAGGCGGCGATCGACCCGGTGCCACGCCCCGCCGCGAATCTCTACTCCCAGGCGACCATCGAACGCGGGCGGCTGGTCGCCGAGGCCGGCGACTGTGCGGTTTGCCACACCGCCAGCGAAGGTGGCGCGACCAACGTGGGGGGACGCGCCTTCGAGACCCCGTTCGGAACCGTCTACAGCACCAATATCACGCCCGACGAGTTGACCGGTATCGGCCGCTGGCCGTATGCGGCCTTCGCGCGCGCCATGCGTCACGGCATCAGCCGCGACGGTAGCCATCTCTACCCGGCCTTCCCCTATACGGCGTTTGCCAAGCTGAGCGACACCGACCTCCAATCGCTGTATGCGTACCTGATGGCGCAACCGGCGGTGGCGTCGCCTGCCGTGGACAATCAGATGCGTTTTCCTTTCAATATCCGCGGACTGATGGCGGGCTGGAACCTGTTGTATCACGACGCCAAACCCTTCACGCCGGACCCGACGCGGAGCGCACTGTGGAATCGCGGCGCCTATCTGGCCGAAGGTGCTGGGCATTGCAGCGCCTGCCATTCGCCGCGTAATGCGCTAGGGGCGGAGAAGCGCGGCGATGACCATTTTGCCGGCGCGCTGGTCGACGGCTGGGAGGCGCCGGCGTTGAGTCAACTGTCGAAGGCCCCGGTGCCGTGGAGCGAAGCCGCGCTGTACGATTATCTCCGCACCGGCCGGGCGGCGCACCATGGGGTTGCCGCCGGGCCGATGGCGCCGGTGGTGGCGGGGCTGGGCGAGTTGCCGGAGAGCGATGTGCGCGCCATCGCGCATTACGTGGCGTCGTTCATGCCGAGCGCGGTCGATGCCGCGCAGGCCTCCGAGATCGCCGACCATCGTCTGGCCCTCTCGACCGCCACGCCGCCGGGGTTCGATGCCGGAGAGCGACTCTACAATGGCGCTTGTGCTTCGTGTCACGAAGGCGGCGACATGCCGGTCTATTCCCGGGCGGAGACCTCGCTGGCGCTCAACACCAACCTTCACAGCGCGCGCCCGGACAATGTCATTCAGGCCATCCTCGACGGCGTCGTGGCGCCCGGTTCGAGCGCGGGAAGCGCTGGCGAGATGCCCGGGTTCCGTACCGACTTCAGCGACAGCCAGCTCACCGCCTTGGTGAGTTACCTGCGCGCGCGTTTCGCCCCAGACCAGCCGGCCTGGGAACATCTTTCAACAACAATCGGCGAGCTGCGCGGTGCGTCGTCGCCATGAGCGACGCTGGCGGCATCGGCTCGATAGCGGATCTCGCCAACGCGGGGCGGTAACGCGTGTCTCGACAACAACGGTTTCGATAGCAGCGATTTCGATGACAACGGCAACAATAAAGGAGTGACGCAATGAATTCTCGCCGCTGGATCTGGCTCGTCTGGGCGCTGGTCCTTTCGTGTTACGTGGTGCCCTACGGTCTGCTCGGACAGGTGCAGGCCTGGTACGGCAGCTGTCTGTTCTGGTTTGTCGTCGGCGTCCTGGTCATCGTCGCCAACATCATGATCACCCAGGGTTTCAAGGACGAGTCGGGGAACTGAACCATGAGTACCAATCTGATCTGGGGAGCGGTCCTCATCTATCTCGTGGTGGCCGTGGTGGTCGCCTACCTGTCGCGGGGCGAGGCGACCAACGGCAAGGGCGTCGACATGTCCGGCTACTTTCTCGGCAATCGCCAGATGAATGGCTTTGTCTCGGCGCTCAGCTACAGCGCCACGACCTACAGTGCGTTCATGATGGTGGGGCTGGCGGGACTCACCTATGCCGGCGGCGTCGGGGCGTTCGGGTTCGAGATCGTCTACTTCGCCGGCGTTTCGCTGGTGGCAATCTTCGGGCCCCGGTTCTGGGCGGTGGGCAAGCGCTTCGGTTTCGTCACGCCGAGCGAGATGCTGGGTCATCGCTATGGCAACGGGAAAGTCGCGGTGGCGACCGCCGTCGCCAGCTGCGTGTTTCTGATCCCTTACGCCGCGGTGCAACTGGCTGGCGTCGGCTACCTGCTGGCGGGCATGAGCGGCGGGGCGATCTCGTTCACCACCGGTGTGATCGTGTCGACGCTGCTGGCGATCCTGTTTTCCTACATTGCCGGGATCCGTTCGGTGATGTGGACCGATTCGCTGCAGGCGTTGTTCATGATCGTCGCCTCGACGCTGGTGGCGCTTCTCGTGGTCCATTCGCTCGGCGGCTTTTCGGAACTGTTCGACACGCTGGCCAGCGAGCACCCGGCTTCTCTCAGCGTACCCGGCCCCGGCCTGTTCAGTTTCACCACTTTCCTGGGGCTGACCATCCCCTGGTTCTTCTTCAGCCTCTCCAACCCCCAGGTCAGCCAGCGTCTGTTCATGCCGTCATCGCTCAAGTCGATGCGCCAGATGCTGATCGGCTTTCTGATCTTCGGCTTCATCTACACCGTGGTCTCGGTGCTGTGGGGCTTCTCGGCGCTGGTGGCATTCCCCGATCTGGCCAAGTCGGATCTGGCAACGCCGACGCTGCTGGCTTCCGAACATGTGCCGCCCGTGCTCGGCGTGATCGTCATGGTGGGGATTCTGGCCGCTGCGGTCTCGACCATCGACTCGATCATGCTGACGCTCTCCTCGATGCTGTCGAGGGACGTCTATGCCAATGTCGTTATCGATGCCAGCGAGTCCAGGCAGCTCAAGGTGGGCAAGTGGGTGTTGCCGATCATCGCGATCCTCGCCTTCCTGTTCGCTGAGCTGCAACTCAACCTGATTGCGGTGCTCTCCGTGGCGGCCTCGACGGGGCTGGTGGTGATCGTGCCGGCGATCATCGGGGCCTTCTACTGGCAGCGCGGTACGGCGGTCGGGGCGCTTGCGAGCATCGTCGGCGGCGGCCTGGTCGTCATCTATCTCTACCTGAGCGGTGTCAAACCGCTGGGGCTGCCGGCGGGGATCTGGGCGCTGCCGGTCGCGGTGGTGCTGTTCGTGGCGGTCAGCCTGGTGACCCGGGCCAATCGCGAGCGGGCCGACGAGTTCATGGAGACCGCCAGGCGGCGCTGAGATGAGTCAGCGGCAGGCGTGACGACAGGACGAGCCCGGCGCTGTGCCGGGCTCGTCCTGTGCGGCGGCTGAAAGGCCGGGATCAACGCCAGCCGGGCGCGATGGCGATGGCAAGACGCTCCCCCCTCTTGGCTGCGATCACCGCGCATGCCTGGTCACCAATCACCGTCAGACGGTGATCGATCAATCACCGCTGGCAATGAGTGGTCGTTGCAGGCGGGGCACGCCGAGACCCACCGCCATCAGCACCACGACCAGCGGCAGCAGCAGGAGGTTGAGCGTCTGCCAGCCGAGCCAGGCGTTGAGCGGACCGGCCAGCAGCGCGGAGAGGGTGGTCAGCGAGAAGACCGCGCAGTCGTTGATGGCCTGGACGCGAGGCGCCTCGCCGGTCCGGTAGGTGGTGGTCAGCCAGGCGCTGGCGGGCAGGAAGGTGAAGTTCCAGCCCAGTCCCAGCAGGAACAGCCCGACCGCGAAGGCCCAGAACGTGGTCGGGAGCAGGGCGCAGAGCAGGCTGGCCAGCAGCGCCAGCGACCCGGCGGCGATCATGGGCCGGTAGCCGAAGCGCCGGGTCAGGTCGCCGGTGACGAACGAGGGGGCGAACATCGCCAGGATGTGCCACTGAATCACGTTGGTGACGTCGCCGAAGCCGTGGCCGGCATGCGTCATGGCCAGCGGCGTCGCGGTCATGGCCAGATTCATGATGGCGTAGCTCAGGGTGGCGATGACCACCGCCGCCAGCAGCTGGGGCTCTCGCAGCAGTTGGCCGGGGCGGCGCGGCGATTCGCCGTCGACCGCGCCCCGGGGCGATGACAGTTCGAGTCGCGAGAGCAGCAGCAGCGCCAGGGCGTAGAGTCCCGCCAGGCCGACGAAACAGCCCAGGAACGGTGTCGCGAAGGCGTGTTGGGTGTAGCGCGCCAGCCAGGGCCCGGCGAAGGCGGCGATGACACCGCCCGCCATCACCAGGCTGAGGGCGCGGTCGCGCTGCGATTGGCTCGCCGCGTCGATGGCGGCGAAGCGATAGAGCATGCCGGCGCCGATACTCATGCCGATGGCGAAGGTGCCGAGAGTGAACAGTGGGAAGGCGGCACTCTTCAACGCCAGCAGGCAGATGGCGATGCCGATGAGCCCGGCGGTGTTGCCGATCAGGAAGGTGCGCTTGCGTCCCAGGCGTGCGGTCAACCAGCCGGAGGGGAGTGTCGCCGCGGTCAATCCCAGCAACTGGGTGGCAACGGGCAGCGTGCTCCAGTCGGCATTGCCGGAGAGCTGGGCGCCGACCAGCGGCGAGACGGCGATGAGCAGGATATTGCCGCTGACCAGCAGTGCCTGGCACAGCGCCAGGCCCCAGACGGTGAGTGGCAGGCGGGAAGGCGCGGAGGTCGTCATGAGGCTTCTCGGTTGCTGGTGGGGGACGGGGCCGGGGTGGCCAGGGTTCGGCCGAAGCGAGCGCGATAAGCGCTGGGGGCGAGTCCGTAGCGGCGCTGGAACTGGCGGCGCAGCTGTTCGGCGCCACCGATGCGGCAGTGTTCGGCAATCCGTGCCAGCGGGGCGTCGCTCTCGGCCAGTAGTCGACGCGCCGACTCCAGCCGCAGTCGGGTCAGGAACTCCATCGGGGTCATCGAGAGTTGCTGGCGGAACAGGCGTTGAAAGTGACGTGGCGTCACCGCCATCGCGGCGGCCAGATCCTCGCTGTTCCAGGCGGCCAGCGGATCGTTGAGCACGCGATCGATCAGCGCGCGTAGCCGGCCATGGCTGGCGAGCTGGCAGCGCAACCCTTCACTGAATTGCGCCTGGTCTCCGGGCCGGTGCAGGAACATCACCAGCTCGCGGGCGACCTCGCCGGCCAGGCGATGATCGTGGTCCGTTGCGACCAGGGCGAGCGCCAGGTCCATGCCCGCGGTGACCCCGGCACTGGTGTAGAGGTTGCCGCTGTTGCGGTAGAGCGCATCGGCCGCGACATCGACCTCGGGAAACTCCCGCGCCAGGCGTTCGGCCTGGCGCCAGTGCGTGGTGACACAGCAGCCGTCGAGCAGTCCGGTTCTGGCCAGTGCGAAGGCCCCGCTGCAGATCGAGCCGACCCGTGACGCCGAGGCGGCGCGTTCGGCGAGCTTGCGGATGACCGTGTCGTCCAGCTCATGCACGCCATGGCCACCGGCCACCAGCAGCGTGCCGCCCGGGGTCGTCGTTGCCAGGGCATGGGTCGCGACCAGCGTCATGCCGCCATTAGTCCGGACCTCGCCGGGCTCGCTGGCAGTGAGGCGGAGCTCGTAATGCGGCCGACCCAGCAGCGTGTTGGCGCTGGCGAAGACCTGCCAGGGGCCGCTGGCGTCCAGCAGCTGGCAGTCCGGATAGACGAACAGGTCGACGGTGTGGGTCATGGCATCGTCCGGTGGAGTTCGACAGGCAGTCTGCGCCGGGCGGAGGATGTCGGCAATGACACCATGGCCACCGGAAACGACATTCGACCCTGTCGCCGCGGTACTCCCCGGTCACGGCGCTTCATCCTTTAGTCGTCTTTGTCGCCTGAAGCGGGTCGTTCGACTACCGGAGCCGGGCCGCCGGGACTATCATTTTCTGCGCATTAGTAACGTGCTAATTATTTTTGGGAGTTCAGGTCATGATGCATGTCACGTTGCGGGTCATCAGAATCGGTGGGGTGTCGGCGCTACTGTTGGGCGGTCTCGGAATCATCGGCTCGGCGCAGGCCTACTCGGCGTTCTCCCCGGATTCGCCCTATCTGCTGGGGGATTGGGGGGGCGAGCGCACGGCGCTGGAGAATGCCGGGATCTCCTTCGACTTCGACTACGTGGGCGAGGCGGCCACGATCCTCGATGGCGGCTACCACGATAGCCATGTGGCGAAATACTCGGATCAGTTCGCGGTCGGTGCCAATTTCGACCTCGACAAGCTCGCCGGCATTCCCGCTGCTGACTTTCAGGTCACCGTCACCAATCGCAACGGCCACAGCGTCAATGACCGGATGAGCGATCCCGGCGCCACCGTCGGTGGCTCGTCGGTGCAGGAAGTCCAGGGGCGCGGGCCGGTCACGCGACTGACCCAGTTCTGGTATCGCCAGCGGTTCTTCAATGACGCGCTCGCCGTCAAGCTCGGTCGAATCCCGTTCGGCGACGACTTCGCCACCATCGACAGCAATTTCCAGAACCTCGCCTTTGGCAGCGCTCAGCCCGGCAACTGGGGCAACAACATCTACAACTGGCCGATCGCCCAGTGGGCGGCGGTGATCCGTGCCAACTTCAGCCCCGAGTGGTACGCCCAGGTCGGCGCTTTCAACATCAACGACAGCAACCTGGAGAACGACAACGGTTTCGATCTGCGCACCAGCGGCACCGAGGGCACCCTGTTCCCCGTCGAAGTGGGCTACACGCCGAAGCTGGATGGCATGGCCGGCGCCTACAAACTCGGTTTCTACACCCAGAACGTGGAGAATCGCGCCTACGGCGATGGGCCGGATACCCGCACCAGCGACACCAACACCGGGCTCTACTACGTGGTCCAGCAGCAGGTGACCACGCGTGGCGGCAACGCCGATCGCGGCCTGACCCTGTTCAGCATGGGCAACGCCAACCACGGCGACACCGCCGGTATCGATCGCTACGTCTCGGTCGGCGCGACCTACGCCGGCCCGTTCGATGCCCGCCCGCAGGACGACGCGGGAATCGGCCTGGCCTATCTCCATGTCAACGACGACGTCAACGACTATGTCGGCTACTACAACGCCACCCCGGCCGGCTCGCTTGCGCCGTTGCCGCGCCAGGGGCACGAGTACGACGCGGAGATCTACTACAGCTTCAACCTCACCCCCTCGCTCACCCTGCGCCCGAACCTGCAGTACGTCGCCAACCCGTCGGCGGTGGATTCGGTCGACAACGCCTGGGTGGCGGGCACCATGATCACGGCGAGTTTCTGAGCGCCGGCGGGAAACAGTAGCCGAGCGTGCGAGACGGCGCTTGCTCGGCTTGAGAGCCGGGGCGGGCTGCCGGCAGTTGTCGTTGGCCCGCTTCGCCCGGCTGCGTCGTCCGCCTACCGGGCGAGGTTGGCTTCGAGATAGTTTTCCAGCTCCTCGCGATCAGGCGCTGTGGCGGGTCCCCGGCGGGAGACGGCAATCGCCGCTGCCGCATTGGCACGAGCGCAGGCAGTGGGCAGGGAAGTGCCCTCGGCCAGTGCCGCGACCATGACGCCAGTATGAGCGTCCCCCGCCCCATTGGTGTCGATGGCTTGGCTCGCGAACCCTTCGATGGCTCGCGTCTCGCCGTCGTGATGCAGCCAGCACCCCCGCGGACCGTCCCGCACGACGACCGCGGCCGACCTGTTCAGGCGCGAGGCGATCACGGCGATACCCGATTCCAGCTCGTCACGGCCGGCGAACGTTCGCGTTTCACTGGCGTTGCTGCTCCATATCGCTATCCGAGGCAGTAATCGCGCGAGCTGGCGGTGATCGATACGGGCCAGCAGCGGGCCTGGGTCGAAGACGACGGCGCAGGTTGCGGCCAGCGTCTCCAGCCAGTCGAGCAGGGCGGAGGCCTTGCCGGGGTACGCCAGGCTATAGCCGCTGATATAGATCCAGTCATTGTCGGCCACCGGCAGGGCCCCGAGACGCTCGGCGCCGACCTGCCCCTCCACGCCGATATGAGACACGAACGTGCGCTCGCCAGCCGCATCGGTCAGGGCGATGCAGAAGCCGCTGTCGCCAGCGGGGTTTGGCTCTCTCGCCAATACGATGCCTTCGTTGACGAGCGCCTCTCGCACGCGGGACCCCATGGGCCCGGTTCCATGTTCTCCGGCATAGATGACTGGCATCCCGTAGCGGCGGGCGGCGGCCATCACATTGAATCCCCCGCCGACTTCGTGATTCGCCGACTGCGCGATGACATCGCCGCCCGGGGGCGGCAGCGCCTCGATCGACATCACGATGTCGACGATCGCCTGGCCCGTATGCCAGAGCCTGGCGGGGAGCGGTGAGTGGGGGAGGCCAGTCACGGCGAGGTGCTTGCGCGTAGCGCCAGCAGTGTCTCGACCCGAGGCTCGAGATCCAGGCGGTTGCGGCGCTTGACCTGGTCGATCAGGTCGCTCGGCAAGGCGTCCAGCCCCGCGCATGCGCCCAGCATCGCGCCAAGAATGGCGGCAATCGTATCCGTGTCGCCGCCCAGACTGGCCGCCAGGCAGAGCGCGCGCTGCGGCGCGTCGCCCGCCAGCTCGGCCAGGGCAAAGGCGGCCACGATCGACTCCTGCGCCAGTACCGAAGTGCCGACCAGGTCGTTGAGGAGGGTGATGGCGGTGGCGTCGCTGATGCCGGCCATTTGTGAGCGTATCCAACGGATGCGCGGCGCGAGGCGTGCACCAGCGAACCAGTAACCCAGCCTTTCGCCGTGCTCGGCGAATTCGGTACCGATATCGAGCGCCTGCGCCAGCGCCGCACCATTGAGACCCGCGGAGATGGTCGCTGCCACCGAGGCGGCCCCAGCGATGCCCAGACCGGTGTTGTGGGTCACGCTGCTGGCCGCGTAGACGGCCTCCATGAAGCGTTCTGTGTACGCCACATCGAACGCGATGCCGACCGGCGTGATGCGCATTGCCGCACCATTGGTGGCGCCCAGGCGGCCGGCCTCTTCGGGCGGAATGCCTTGGGTGATGCGTGCCACCGCCCGCTGGGTCGACGGTCCGAGCAGGTCCCGCGAGCCGCGGGCACGCATGTCATCTTCCCAGGCGATCAGACGCTCGGCGAAGGTCAGGGGATCTATCGACCCGCGACCGTCGATGAGCAGGTCCGCGACCAGCATCGCCTGTTCGGTGTCGTCGGTGATGCTGCCCGCCGGCATGCCGGGTGCGATCGGTTGGTCAGCGCGAGCATCGATCAACGTGGTGATCTCGCCGAAGGTCGCCACGATCTGCTGTCGGCTCAGTGACTGAGTCGGCATGCCCAAGGCATCTCCCAGCGCGAGCCCGTAGAAGGCACCGAGTGCCCGTTGACGCAGCGGAGACGCGTGATCGGCGGCATCGAACATGGTCAGGTTCCAAAATGCAAATGTAATCGAAAATGGTCAGGATCGAGCAAGCTCACCACGTGCTCGACCAATGAACCCTGCTGATTGAACGTGGTTCGCGTCGAACGCAGCACTGGCGTGCCGATGTCACGGGTGAGCAGGTTGGCGCTTTCTGCGTCCAGATAGGCGATATCGACGCTCTGTTCGCCGCGCGTCACTTCGAGCCCGGCGGCCCTGAGCGTCGCGGTCAGTGAATCATCGACCAAGCCGCGTGCGGGCAGGTCGATCAGCGCGGGCAGGGCAGGGACCCGTGAGCGCTCCAGCGAGACGAACAGCCCGTCGCGGGTGGAGCGGCGGCGATCGACGGCGATGAAGCGCTCGACCCCAAAGCGGGTCTGCAAGTCGGCCTCTTCGATCGTCGCCAATCGCAGCATCTCGACCTGGAGGTCGGCTCCGGTTTCGGCCAGTGCCTGGGCCCAGCCGCGTTGCGGGTCTATTTCGACGCCATCGTAGGTCACGATGGAGCCGACGCCGGTCTGCGTTGCGATGTAGGACTGCCGCTTGAGCTCCAGCAAGGCCTCACGCAGGGTACCGCGGCTGACCTCGAGTTCTTCGGCCAACTGGTGTTCGCCAGGCAGACGCTTGCCGCGACGCAATCGGCCGCTGTGAATCCTTCGAGTCAACTCGTCGATGACGCGTTGCTTCTTGTCAAATCGAACAGGTTTGTGCATGTTTAGTCTTGTACAGTGAAGCGGAACGTCGATCAAGCACTTTGCGTCAGCGGCGACAACGCGACGCAGCGAGTGCAATGAAGCACGCTTTCAGCCTGCCGCGATGGTGCGGGAGATCACGTCAAGGCGACTTCAGAAGGGGCCTTGAGACGGTGCAAGGCGGGCGGTGAAAACGGGTGCGACGACGTTGGCGGTAGCCGAAATAACAATCCGATAAACAGGGGGCAACACCATGAAAGGGTATGGCTTCATTCGTTCCATCGCGCTCGTCGCGGCTCTCTCCACGGCCACGGGCCTGGCCCAGGCGGACACGATCCGCGTGCTCAACTGGCAGGGGTATGGCACCGACGAGGATTGGTCGCTCGAACAGTTCGAGAAGGCCACCGGCAACACAGTCGCGCACGAGTACTTCAACTCCGAGCAGGAGATGCTGACCAAGCTGCGTACCAACCCCGGCACCTACGACGTGGTCCTGGTCAATTCCGCCTACACTCAGCAGGCGGCGAGGGAGGGGCTGATCCAGCCCCTCGATCTGGCCGACTTCCCGCACAGCGACGGTCTGCAGCCACGACTCGCCCGGAACTCCAACCTCCTGCACGACGGCAAGCTGTTCGGCGTCGCCTGGCTTTGGGGCGTGACGTCGTTTGCCATCAATACCGGCGCTTTCGACGCCAAGCCGAATTCCATCATGGAGCTGTGGAACCCGGCGCATGCGGGACGCCTGGGCTGGCGTGACGACGCGGTCGAATCCTGCCAGTTCGCAGCACTGGCGACCGGTCAGGACATCAATGACCCCAGCGATTACGACCTCATTCGTGAGCGTCTCCACGCACTCAAACCGCAGATTCGGACTTTCTGGAACTCCGAGAACGAGTGGAACCAGTACATGGCCTCCGGTGAATTCGATCTGGCGACTTACTGGAGTGGATCGGCGGCGCGCTCGAAGAATAACTTCGGTCTTCCCATCGAGTTCATCGTGCCCCGTGAAGGCGCCATCGCTTGGCTCGACGGGCTCTCGCTGCCGACGGATGCGCCTCATCCCGAGGCTGCCAAGCAGTTCATCGACTGGATGATCGATCCTGAGTTCTACGTGCAGTGGGATACCGAGGTGGGGGCGCCCATCTCCGCTAATGAGAAGGCCGTCGCCCAGCTACCCGATGGCGCCTTCAACAAGACGCTGATCGAGGAGCTCAAGACGGTCAACACTCTTCCCTTCATGGGGCCGATGAGCGATGCGACGCGCGAGAAGATGCTCGAGGTGTGGCAGGAAACCAAGACCTTCTACCAGGAGTAATTCGGGGCGATGGCTGTTTCCGACACCAAGCGTTCGCCGACACGCCGCCGACAGCCCTCCAATGCCAAGAGCATTCTGGGGCTGACGGGGCCGGCCTATCTGTGGCTGATCGTCACCATCCTCCTGCCGCTGGCAGCGATGTTCTACTTCAGCTTCCTGAGTGACGTGCCGCTACCGGGACGCGACTGGCAGGTCACGCTGTCCAATTATGCGGCGTTTTTCCAGGAAGACTTCTATCGCACGCTGATGCTGCGCTCGCTCAGGCTCGGCTTCGAGGTGGCGTTGTGGTGCTTTCTGATCGGCTTTCCCTGCGCCTACGTGCTGGCCAAGACCATCAAGGGGCGCTGGCGCGAGGCCCTGTTTCTGATGGTGATCATCCCGTTCTGGAGCAACGCGCTGATCCGGGTCTTCTCGTGGACCATGGTGCTGCGCGGCAACGGTATCCTGGAAAGCCTGCTCGACTGGCTGATCCCGGGGTTCGGCTCGCTCCGGCTGATGTTCACCTACGAGGCGGTGGTGATCGGGCTGGTCCACTCTTACCTGCCCTACATGATCCTGACCTGCTACATCTCGCTGTCGACCATCGATGACGATCTGATCGATGCCGCGCGCTCGATGGGCGCGAGTCGTCTGACCGTGCTGCGACGTATCATCCTGCCGCTCTCCATGCCAGGAATCGTCGCCGGCGCCGTGCTGATTTTTGTGCCGGTGATCGGCTCCTTCATGGAGCCGAGGATCCTCGGAGGTCGCGAGGGCACCTTTCTGGGCACGGTGATCGAGGACCAGTTCACCTCGGTCTTCAACTGGCCGTTGGGAGCGGCACTGTCGTTCATCCTGCTGGCCTGCGTACTGATCATCTTCGCCATCTTCCAGCCGATTCTGAGGAGGGCATCATGAAAGCCCGGCCGACCAACATGCTGGCGCGGATCTATCTCGGCCTGGTGCTGGCGTTTCTCTACCTGCCGATCCTGGTGATGGCCGCGATGTCCTTCAATTCGTCACAGTTCTACATGCTGCCCATCGATTGGACCTTCGACTGGTATGTCAAGCTGGCCCACAACACTCGACTGCTGGAGTCCACGCGCAACAGCCTCCTGGTGGCGCTGGCGACCACGGTGATCGCCAGCGTGCTGGGAACGGCGGCATCGATCGCCTTCTTCCGCTATGACTTTCGCTTCAAGAAGGTGCTGCAGGCTGCGCTGTTTCCGCCGATCGCGATTCCGTGGTTGATCACCGGTACCGCGATGTTGCTGTTCTTTTTCTGGAGCGGCATCGGGCGCGGCTTGCACGCCATGATCCTGGGGCATGTGGCACTGGCACTGCCTTACGTGATCATCGTCGTCTCGGCACGCATCAAGGGGTTCGACCCCGACCTGGAGGCGGCCGCTCGCTCACTGGGGGCGAATCCGTGGCAGGTCATACGCCACGTGACCCTGCCTTATCTGGCTCCGGGGTTCATCGCGGGAGCCCTGTTTGCGTTTGCGGTATCGTTCGATCAGTTCGTGATCTCCTACTTTCTGTCGGTGCCGGGTGTCAGCACGCTACCGGTAGAGATCTATACCGCGATCAAGAAAGGGTTCACGCCGGAGATCAACGCCATCTCCACGCTCGTGATCGCCTTCTCCATCACCCTGCTGGTGATCGTGTCCCGTTTCTACCGTTTTGGAGGCGATCGCTGATGGCATCTGTCACCGTATCCCATGTCAACAAGTCCTTCGGCGAGTTTCAGGCGCTGGACGACGTCTCGATCGAATTCGCCGACGGCGGCTTCTATGCCCTGCTTGGGCCCTCCGGCAGCGGCAAGACGACCCTGCTGCGCCAGATCGCTGGCTTCAGCTTTCCGGACAGTGGCGAGATTCTGATCGGTGGTGAAGCGGTCGAGTCGCTGCCGGTGGAGAAGCGCAATATCGGCATGATGTTCCAGAACTACGCGCTGTTCCCCAACATGAGCGTGTTCGACAACGTCGCCTTCGGACTGATGGTGCGCAGCACGCCGAAGCCCGAGATCAAGGCGCGAGTCGGCGAGGCGCTGGAACTGGTCAGGCTCTCCGGCTACGACGAGCGTAAACCGCACCAGCTCTCCGGCGGCCAGCGCCAGCGTGTGGCCTTGGCGCGCGCCATCGTCTTCCGTCCTCGGGTGCTGCTGCTCGATGAACCGCTCAGCGCGCTCGACAAGGCGCTGCGCCTCGGAATGCAGGTCGAGCTGAAGCGTATTCAGCGCGAAGTGGGCATCACCACGATCTTCGTGACCCACGATCAGGAGGAGGCCTTGACGCTGAGCGACAAGGTCGGGGTGCTCAAGGATGGCAAACTGCTGCAGGAAGGGCCGCCGCGAGAACTCTACGAGCGCCCGGCGACAGCCTTCGCCGCGACTTTCCTGGGCGATGCCAACCTGTTCGAAGGTGATGTCGACGACGGCGAGCTGGCGCTTTCCGACGGCACGAGGCTGCGCGCTACCGCACCCTTGACCGGCGTCGGCAAAGCCACCTGTGCGGTACGCCCGGAAAAAATGGCGATCGCCGAGGAGGGGGAGCCCCCTCTTGCCGACCACAATCTCCTCGAGGCGGAGCTTCAGGAGATCATCTTCGCCGGTAACAGCCTGAGTTATCTGCTGCGCCGTAATGACATTCATCTGCGTGTCTTCGCCCAGAACCGCGCCACGGCCGAGCTACAACCAGGCCAGCGAGTGCGGCTGACATGGCGCGTGGCGGATACCATTCCGGTCGAAGCATGAGCGAGGGGCGGCGAAATCTCGGTTGGGGGACGTGGAATCCGGATCGTCCGGCGGAACTCGTGCATCCGGAGTTGAACGTTCGCTTGACACCGATGCTCTACGCGGCCAGCGCGAACGCGGTTTCCCTGCTCACTCCCTCGCAGACGCGATTCGGCATGCGCTCGCTGGACGGCGGGGAAGCGCGCCTGCGGAGTGAGTTCCACGGTACGGTGCTCGACTGGCGGTTTTGCTTCGACGTCGACGGTATCGAGATCGAGTGGCAGACTCGCGAGACCGGTGAGTGGGGGTTGCGATTCTGGGTCGCCCTGGTCGTCCACGGAGGCGGTCGCTGGCATTTCGACGAGGGGAGCGGTGAGCTCCGGAATGACGTGGCCGACGCACCGCGTGATCGCTCGCTGCGGGTCAGGGCAGCCCACGCGCCTCTGCTCGTGACCTTTCACGATGACCTGGACGCAGTGCGCCAGGAGTTCCTCGACAGAGGCTATTTCTATCTCGGCTCCCGGGCCGAGAGTGGCACGACCGCCGCACTGCGCTTCAACCTGGAAGAGATGCCCCGGCAGCGGATCGTCTGTCGGCAGGGCACGATCGACATACCGGCGCTGCCCCGGGAAGACTGGGCGTTGGCCGATGCGCATCCGCCCGGCGGCGCGCAGCAGGCGCTGCAGGCGATCAATGACGTGATCCGCTGGAACCATGTCTACGATGCCGTCAATCGTCGGCCCTACACCGGCTTGACGCGTTTCTGGAGCACACAGAAGTTCGGCGGCTTCGGCGTCTGGCTCGATGACGTCGCCTTCAATGCCTGGCTGTGGGGACACATCGATCTTCAAGGCGCCAAGGACAATCTGGCGGCGATCTTCTCGTTTCAGACCGAGGCGGGTAATTTTCCCTGTCTGGTGACCGGCAACGACGCCTGGATCGATCGCAGCCAACTGCCGATTCTTGGCTACGTCGTCTGGAATCTCTACCAGCGCAGCGGGGATGAAGGCTTGATCCGCTGGGCGTTTCCCAGGCTGCTGGCCAACTTCGACTGGTGGTGGCGTCATCGTGAACTGGCTGGCGCCGGGCTGGTGGCCTATGGCACTACCCCGGGGGTCGGGCGAGGGCTCTACCGGGGTACCAAGCTGGGCGCCAAGAACGAGTCGGCGATGGACAACAGTCCGGTCCACGACGATGCCCCGTTCGATCCCGCCACCGGTCTGCTGCAGGCGTTCGATGTCGGTGCCAACAGCCTGCTGGCGCTGGATAACGAGATGCTGATATCGATGGCGGATCGACTCGGCGAGGTGGCGACGGCGAAACGGCTGCGGGCACGCCATGCCGATCACGTGGCCCGCATCCGCGACCAGCTGTGGGATGCCGAGCGCGGCGTATTCGCCAATCGATTGCGGGGTGGCAGCTTTGTGCGCCAGTTGGCGCCCACTTCGTTCTATCCGCTCGTCGCCGGGGCGGCCACCTCGGAGCAGGCGACTGCGTTAGTCAACAACTACCTGCTCCCGTGGGAGAAGTTCGGGGGGGACGTGGGGTTGCCCTCGGTGGCTCGAGACGACCCCAGTTATCAGGACAACGTCTACTGGCGCGGGCGCGTCTGGCCGACACTCAACTTCTGGACCCAGCGTGGCTTGCTGCGCGCCGGATTTCACGAGCAGGCCCGCGAACTCGCCGACAAGAGCTGGCGACTGTTCCAGGATGGCTGGCGGGAGCGAATCTGCGGCGAGAACTTTCACCCCGAAACCGGCGCCATCACCGATCAGCCCGATACCGATTCCTTCTATTCCTGGGGGGCATTGATGGCGGCGATGGCAGTCGCGCAGACGGTCGACGTGACGCCCTGGAGCTCTGGCGTGGCGAGGCCGGATCATGGCCTGGTGCCACTCTCCGGCCTGCTCTCGAGATAGCCTCACCCCGCCGGTGGCGTTCCCAGTCCTCGGTCCTTGGGTTTGCGGATCACCATGAAGTAGAAGAACACCGCGGTCAGCGCGATGAAGAAGAGGCTATCCGGGCTGGTGAAGAAGATCAGCGGGTTACCGTCGTTGATGGAAAGCGCTCGACGGCAGTACTCCTCCAGGCTCGGACCGAGCACGAATCCCAGCAGCAGGCAGACAGTAGGATACTTCTGCTTGCGCAGGTAGTAGGCCAACACGCCGAACACCAATGCCAGCGCCATCTGGAACGTGGAGTAGGTGGCAACGTAGCTGCCCACCAGTGCGACGATGGCAATGCTCGAGTAGAGCACGTCACGGCGTATCGACACGATCTTGAGAAAGTAGGGGCCGAGCAGGTAGAGGGTCAGCGGAATCAGGATCAGGGCGCTGACGAACAGCGAGGCGAACATCGGCGCGATCAGGTCGAGCTGCTGGGTCATGAACTGCGGGCCGGGCTGGAGGCCGTTGATCACCAGCACGCCGAGCACGATGGCGGTAGTCGGATCGCCGGGGATGCCGAACGTCAGCATCGGCACGAACGCGCCGCCGCACATCGAGTTGTTGGCGCACTCTGCCGCCGCGATACCTTCCGGGTTGCCCTTGCCGTAACGCTCCGGGTGCTTGGAGGAGCGCATCGATTCGGCGTAGGAGACGAAAGCCGCCATCGAGCCGCCGGCACCGGGCAGAATGCCGACCGCATAGCCGATGACCGCGCTTTTCAGGTAGCGCAGCGCGCCGATCTCGCGGACCTCGGAGAGCGGCGGGATGAAATCGCGACGTCTCACCTTGGCCGCCTTGATCATGCTCGGGTCGACGGTGCGGGTGCTGCGGCTGTCGGCTTGGACCAGTAGCTCGCTGATGGCGAAGGTACCGATGATCAGCGGCATCATGTCGATGCCCTGAACCAGCACGCCGGTGCCGAAGGTGAAGCGGGCCAGCGGCTGGACCACGTCGATGCCGATGGTGGCGATCATGACGCCGAACAGGGTCGCGATCATGCCCTTGGTGATCGATCCGCGCTGGGAAATGATGATCACGATCAGCGCAAAGGCGATCAGCGAGAACTTGCCCGGTGTGCGGATCAGCAGGGCCACGTCCGCCGCCAGCGGTGCCATCACCATCAGCAGCAGGGCGCCCAGCGAACCGCCGATCATCGAACCCAGTGCGGCATGGCCGAGCGCCTTGGCGCCCTCGCCGCGCTGCTGCATCGGGTAACCTTCCAGCGCGGTCATCATCGACGAGGGCGCCCCGGGAATGTTGATGGTGGTGGCGGTGATGCTGCCGCTGCACATTCCGGCCATGAAGATGCTGGCGCAGGCGACCAGCGCCGTGGTCACGTCGAGGCTGTAGGTCAGCGGCAGCAGCAGGGCAATGGCCAGTACCGATGTCAGCCCCGGCACCGCGCCGAAGAAGGTGCCGATCAGGAATCCCCCGATCATGTAGAGCAGGGTTTCGGGATTGGCGAGGGCGGCGAAGCCACCCAGCAGCCCGGAGATCGCGTCCATGATCATTGACTCCAGAGAGTGGGCAGGCGGACCTGGAAGACGACCTCGAACAGCAGGTAGCCCGCCAGGGTGATGGCGACGGCGGCGACCAGCTTGGTCAGCCATTTATCGCGGAAGCCGCCGCCGAACAGGCAGCAGAGCAGCAATACGTAGACGAACGTCGCGACGAAGTAGCCGATCAGATCGAACGCCAGCAGATAGCCTGCCGTCAGCACGATGACGCCGATCGCGCCGAGGGAGAGCCCGGCGTACTGGCGACCGCTGGGAATCTCAGCGTGGCTTTCCGTGTCGACGGACGATGATTCGGCGGATGCTCTGGCCCTGCCGCGCAGCGCATGAACCATGGCGCAGATCAGCGCGACCAGCATCAGAATGGCGGTCGCGATGGGGAAGAACGAGGCGGTCATGTTGCCGGCCTTCATCGGCGGACCGAGCTGGATCGCCGAGATCAGATAGACCAGGGTGATGAGCGCAAGCACCGCCGGCACGAAGAATTCACCGCCCAGGGTAGGGCGTCGGGACGACGGGTGAGACGAAGGTTTGAGTGAGCGTTCAGAAGACATGGAGACCCCTGGATTGACGACTCTGCGCCATGCGTAAAGCATGGCGCAGAGTGAGTGGAATCGAATGAGGGTGGCTTATTTCTCCAGCACGCCCTGGTCGACCAGATCGTCCATGGTGTTGAAGAGCTGCTGCTGGGTATCGTTCGCCCACTGGGTCACGTCGTCGGCTCCCAGCCAGGCGGGTGTCACACCGATCTTTTTCAGCCACTGCTGGAACTCGTCGCTCTCGTAAGCCTTGTGATAGGTCGTTTCCAGCTTTTCGATCACGTCGTCCGGCGTACGCGCCGGGGCCACCATGATGATGAAGCTGCCCATCTGCAGATCGAGGCCGGTATCGGTCTCGGTGACCGGCGGTACGTTGGGGAAGCCTTCATTCTGGGTGTCGGAAAATTCGACCAGACCGCGCGCCTGGCCGGACTCGATCAGCGGTGCCAGATCGCCGAGACTGGTGACGACGGCATCGACTTCGCCGTTGAGCAGGGCTTCCTTTTGCGACGCTGCGCTGTTGTCGTAGGAGACGATCTTGAACTTGGCGCCGGTCTGTTCCTGGAGCTGCAGCAGCGTCAGATGGGTTCTGGCCCCCATGTTCTGGATGCCGACGCGGATACTGTTGGGCTTTTCCTTGGCCGCGGCAATCAGGTCATCCAGCGTCTTGTAAGGAGAGTTTTCCGGCACGGTGATCGCATCGGCTTCGCTGGTGATGCGCGCAATCATGCGCATCTTGTCCATGTCGAAGCCGGGCAGCATGTTCTTCCACGGGATCGTGATGATGCTGTCGTAGGTGATCGCGGCGATGGTCTGCCCGTCCGGGCGCGCTTTCATCAACTGGAGCAGGCCGGTTGCCGTCATGCCGCCTTCCACGTTTTCGACATACATCGAGACGGGCAGCGACTCTTCGGCGATGTTGGAGGCCTTGCGAACGATGGCGTCGGTACCGCCGCCGGCGGCTGCCGGCACGATGACGCGGATATCCCGATTCGGGAAGTCGGCTTGGGCGGTGCCTACCGTCAGTGATGCCAGGCAGGCGATTCCCAGCAGGGTTTTCTTGAACGTCATGAGGTAATCCTTGGCAGTGGTTGGACTTCGAGAGCGGGGTCGGTAGATCGAGGAGCGCTTGTGGTTGGAGGAGTGCACCTGGACCCGGCTGATTGGCTTGTGCCTTTGTAGTCGGTTTATTCGTACGATGTAATACAACCTTGGTTTGACACCGTGCATCTGGCCGAGCGACTGCGCCAATCGGCCGAGTCATCGGCACGTAGGCAACGACCTTCGTCGCTTGGGTCTCGCTAGAGGCTTTCGTTATGCTGGGCGGGCCTATTCCGCGTTGACCCGCCCATCGCCTGCCTGGAGCCCCTGATGCCGTTACCCGAGTGCTGGTTTGCCGACATCGATGTCCCCGCGGCACTGGAGCGCGCCAGCCGCGATGCCAGGCAGCGGTTGGAGGAGGCGCTGGACGCCGAGGGGGAGCCGGCGGTCGTCGAGGCGTGGCGGTCGCTGGACGAGACCCGGGGGGGCGAACTCGCCCGCGTGGTGCTGCTGTCGGATTTCGCGCTGGATGCCCTGGCCACACGCCCGGCGCTGCTGCCCGCCGCGCTGGAGATGGGCGAGCTGGAAGCCGCTCCGGAACGGGCACGGCTCGAGCAGGTACTGGGTGAAGCGCTGGCGAAGGCGGAGAACGAGGAGGCGCTCCACCGCGTCCTGCGCCGTTTCCGCCAGGCGCGAATGCTCGGCACCGTCTGGCGCGACCTCAACGGTGCCGACATGTGGCAGACCGCCCGCGCCGTCTCCGAACTGGCGGAAATCTGCCTCGAGGGAGCGCTGGGGTGGCTCGAGGGACATTTCGCGGCCCGCTGGGGGACACCCGCCCCAAGCGCCGATGGCGCGCCCCAGCGCCTGATCGTGCTGGGAATGGGCAAGCTCGGCGCCGGCGAGCTCAATCTCTCCTCGGATATCGATCTGATCTTCGCGTTTCCCGAAAAGGGCACCACCCAGGGGGGCGCACGCGAGTACGAGCACCAGCAGTATTTCACCAAGCTGGGGCAGAAGCTGATTGCCGCGCTGGACGCGATCAGCGCCGACGGCTTCGTGTTCCGGGTCGACATGCGACTGCGTCCGCTGGGCGATGGCGGGCCGCTGGTCGGCAGCTTCAACACCTTCACCAGCTACTACCAGGATCAGGGGCGCGAGTGGGAGCGCTACGCCATGCTCAAGGCGCGGCCCGTCGCCGGCGACATCGATGCCGGTTACCGGCTGCTCGGCGAGCTCAAGCCCTTCATCTACCGCAAGTATCTCGACTTCGGCGCGATCGAGTCGCTGCGTGACATGAAGGCGATGATCCATCGTGAGGTCAAGCGGCTGGGAAGAGACGACAACATCAAGCTGGGACGAGGCGGGATTCGTGAGGTCGAGTTCGTGGTCCAGGCGTTCCAGCTGATCCGTGGCGGTCGGGATACCGAACTCCAGGTCACCTCGCTGCGAGACGCCATGTCGCAACTGGTCACGCTGGAGCTGCTGCCGCAGGCGGTGGTCGACGAGCTGCGGGAGGACTACGTCTTCCTGCGGGATCTGGAGCATGCGCTGCAGGCGCAGCAGGACCGCCAGACGCAGACGCTGCCGGGCGACCCGGAGAACCAGGCGAGGTTGGCGATGGCCATGCGGATGCCGGACTGGGAAGCGTTGAGAGAGGCGCTTGCGGCCTGCCGGGAGCGGGTGCGACGTCATTTCGACGCGGTGATCGCCGACCCCGATGACGAATCGCCGCCCCAGGCGGACGAGACGGGCCGGCATGATGTCGCCTGGCGGCAGCTATGGCAGGGGGAGATGGACGACGCCGAGGCGGAGCGAACGCTGGCGGCGGCAGGCTTCGAGCTGCCCGATTCGCTGCGGCGTCTCAGCGCCTTTCGAGACTCCCGCGGCGTCAAGTCGATGCAGCGTATCGGCTACGAGCGGCTCGACGCCGTCATGCCACTGCTGCTGGAAGCGGCGGCGGAGAGCGACACGCCGAGCGTGGCCCTCGAGCGCGTGCTACCGCTGATCGAGGCGGTGCTTCGGCGCACCGCCTATCTGTCGCTGCTGCGCGAGAATCCGCAGGTGCTGCCGTCGCTGGTCCGGCTCTGCTCGGCCAGCCCCTGGATCGCCGAACAGCTGGCCCGCCATCCCATCCTGCTCGATGAGCTGCTGACCCCCGCGACGCTCTATTCGCCGGCCGACAAGCAGCGGCTGGCGGATGAGCTGCGCCAGACGCTGGCAAGGATTCCCGAAGACGACGAGGAGAGCTGGCTGGAAGCGATGCGGGTCTTCAAGCAGACCCAGGTGCTGCGCGTCGCCGCCTCCGACATCGCCGGGGGGCGCGTGTTGATGAAGGTCAGCGATTACCTGACCGCGATCGCCGAGGTGGTGCTGGATAGCGTATTGCGGATGGCGTGGCGCTCGCTGGCGGCACGCTACGGCCAACCCAGCGCCAGGGAGTCGTCGACTCAGGCGAGCTTTTTGATCGTCGGCTACGGCAAGCTGGGCGGCATCGAGTTGGGCTACGGCTCCGACCTCGATCTGGTATTCCTCTACGACGCCGCGCCGCGGGGCGTCACCGACGGCGCCAAGTCGATCGACAACCTGGTCTTCTTCACCCGCCTGGGCCAGCGGATCATCCATCTGCTCACCGCCACCACGCCCAGTGGCACGCTCTACGAGGTCGACATGCGCCTGCGTCCCTCGGGCAATGCCGGGTTGCTGGTCTCGTCGCTGGATGCGTTCGCCGAGTATCAGCGCAAGGAGGCCTGGAGCTGGGAACATCAGGCACTGGTGCGCGCGCGGGCGGTGGCCGGTGACGACGCCCTGGGCGATCGTTTCGAGGCCGTCCGGCGGGAAGTGCTGGGACGAGAGCGCGACTGCGAAGCATTGCGGCGTGAAGTGGTCGGGATGCGGCACAAGATGCGCGAGCATCTGGGTAGCGGTGCCGAAGCGAGAGAGGCGGGGCAGTTCCACCTCAAGCAGGATGCCGGCGGCCTGGTGGACATCGAGTTCATGAACCAGTACGCCGTGCTGGCCCTGTCGGCAACGACGCCGGCCCTGCTCGAGGTCACCGACAACATGCGGCTGCTGGATGCGCTGGCCCAGAGCGGCAGGTTAGCCGAGCAGGATGCCCGCGATCTGCAGGCGGCCTACCTGGCCTATCGCGACGCCAGTCACCGGGCGGCACTGGCCAAGAAGCGAAGCCTGGTGGCGGGGGAGGCCTTTGCCGATCATCGCGCTACGGTCTCCCGGCTGTGGGATCGCTGGATGCGCCCGGAGTCCGACGATGAGACGAAAGATCAATGAAAACGCCGTTTGATTAATGTAATATTAACGGGTCATGACGCCTGTGTTACGGCTCGGAGTGGCCCCACCTTGCACCGACTTTCCCATCTCAACGAAATTGCCCACGGCAACGACCGGGCGATCTATCGGCATCCGGAACGGCCCGAGCGCTGTATCAAGGTGCCCCGGTTCCCCGAGCGCGGAAGTCACCAGAACGAGCGAGAACAGGTCTACTTCGACGTTCTGAAGGCGCGCGGCCTCGACGACTGGCGCCATGTCCCGGAATATTTCGGATCGGTGGAGACGGATCAGGGTCCCGGGCTGGTGTTTCGGCTGGTGACCGATGCCGATGGCCGGATCTCCTCCACCATTCGACAGTGCCGCGATCGGGGCGATACGGCCTGGTTCGCCACCCATGCGTTCGCCGACGAACTGCAGGGGCTGTATCACTATCTTCGCGACAACTGGATCGTGCCGTCCGACATCAACGACCGCAACATCGTCTGTCAGCTTAGGGCCGACGGCTCTCGGCGGCTGTGGCTGATCGACGGCGTCTCCAATCCGGATTTCATGCCGCTGGCCAACGTCTGGCCCTGGTTCGCGCGTCAGAAAGTCGATCGTCGCATGCGACGGTTCTTTGCCACGTTGAGTGGCTATGGCCTGCTGCCCGAACCGGACAGGAAGGAGCTGGTGCGCAGCGCGCACTGAGTCGGGCCCGGGCGATACCATCGGGGTTCGAATGACGGCCTCCCGAATCGATCGGGAGGCCGTTGCCATCCGCCCTCAGGCGTTCGACGTTTCGCGCGGGTTGCGGCCGATCGGATGCGGCTGGTTGCGGGCCCGGGCCAGCTCGATCTGCTTCTGCCGCTCGCGGGCGCTGGCACGCGTCTTTTCCGGCAGTGAATCCCAGCAGTGGGGGCAACTGATCCCCGGCGTGTACTTGTCCGACGACTGGTCTGCGGTGGAGATCGGCATGCGACAGGCATGACACTGCTCGAACTCGCCCTCGCTCAGGTCGTGGCGGACGGTGACCCGGTTATCGAACACGAAACAGTCGCCGCGCCAGCGACTCTGTGTCTCCGGCACCCGCTCCAGATAGCTCAGGATACCCCCCTTGAGGTGGAAGACTTCCTCGAAGCCCTCGTTGAGCATGAAGCTCGACGCCTTCTCGCAGCGGATACCGCCGGTGCAGAACATCGCCACCTTCTTGTGGCGGCTGGGATCGTAGTGCTGCCTGACGTACTCGGGGAACTCGCGGAACGACTTGGTCCTGGGGTCGACCGCTCCCTCGAAGCTGCCGATGGCCACTTCGTAGTCGTTGCGCGTATCGATGACCAGCACTTCGGGATCGTCGATCAGCGCGTTCCACTGCTCCGGCTCGACATAGGTGCCGACCCGACGGTTCGGATCGACGTCCGGTACGCCCATGGTCACGATCTCGCGCTTGAGCTTGACCTTGGTGCGATAGAACGGGTGGGCGTCGCAGTAGGATTCCTTGTGGCCCAGCTCGGCAAAACGCGCGTCGCGCTTGAGCCAGCCGAGCAGTGCGTCGATGCTATCGCGGGTGCCGGAAACGGTACCGTTGATACCCTCGTTGGCGAGCAGCAGCGTGCCCTTGACATCGAGACGCTGCATTTCGGCGAGCAGCGGCTCGCGCAGGGCTTCGAAGTCGTCGAGAGTGACGAACTGATACAACGCCGCGACCACGATGGCGGGATCGTTTGATGACATGCCTAGGCTCCTGGTAGTCGCCCTCGCAAAGGGCGGACCGGGTTGGGGTGGCGCCACGATGGCGCCGATGATCGCCGCGCATTTTACGCCGCTGAGCGTTGGCGTCCAGTGACCGACCGTCGCAGCGGAGGGCGCGGCTAGCGGGTGGTTTCGGCGATATAGCGGGCGATCATCAGGTCGAGGTGGGCGCCGCCACCATTCTTGAACAGGGTGATATCGGCCTCGTTCTGTCGGCCCCCACGTCCGCTGAGCAGATCGTAGAAGTCGCCGAGGATGTCCTCCTCGGCGATGACACCGGCAGCGAGGGGGATCTTCAGCTCGCCGATGTGGCCGAGCGTGGTCTCGCGGCTGTCCACGAACAGCCGAGCCTTCTGCAGCAGCGTATCGTCCGCTTCCCGCATGTCAGCCTTGAACGCGCCGATCAGATCGACGTGCGTGCCCGGCGCGATCCACTCGCCCCGGAGGAACGGGGTTCGCGCCATGGTGGCGCTGGCGATGATATCCGCCGACCTCGCCGCCGCTTCCAGGTCGCTCACCGCGGCCACGTTCAGGCCGCGAGCTTCACAGGCGCCGGCGAGTGCTCGCGCCTTGTCGTGGGTCCGGTTCCACAGGCTGATGCGCTCGAGTCCGGGGAACAGGGCGGTATAGGCGTCGATCAGGCTGGCCGCGACCTTGCCGGCACCGCAGACGAGCAGATGGCGGCTCTCCCTGCGGGCCAACAGCAGCGCGCCCAGCACGGAGTCGCTGGCCGTCTTGACCTCGGTGACCAGCCGGCTCTCGATGATCGCCTGTAACTGGCCATCGTCGGGGGCGAAATAGAGCATGGCGCCCTGGACGGTCTCCAGGCCGCGGGCGGCATTGCCGTCGAAGACGGTGACCGCCTTGGCGCCATAGCCGACACCGGGGATGAAACAGGAGCGATTGAGCAGGGTCTTGTCGGCCGGTCCAAGAAAAGTATCGTCGATTTCCGGCCGTGCGGCTCGATGGCCCTGCTTCAGGGCCTCGACGGCTTCGGCCCAGAAAAGTCGCTCTCTCGCTTCTTGATAAGTTATCTGTCGAATCATGCCTGCCTCGTATCCTCGTTGACGTCAGTTGTTCCACTCGCTGGGTTTGAAAGCCAGATCGGTACATACCCAGAAAACCACCGCATCTTCTTCCGATCCTTTCAGACAAGCGTGGCCCATGGAGCTGTCGATGTAGGCGCAGTCGCCCTCGTTGAGAACCACGGGACTATAGAACTCGGTGTGCAGAACAACCTGGCCCTTGACCACGAAGAGCGTCTCCTCTCCCTCGTGAGAGAACAGGCCGTCCGCTCGGGCGCTGGTTCCGCGAATCTCCGTCATTTCTTTGGCGTGAACCGTCGCGATCATCGGGCACATCTTCTTGTTCGTCAGTTCGGAACAGAGAAAGCGATAGTCGTGCGAGCCAATGGAATGGCCGATGCCTTCACCGTTGCGGGTAATCGAGCGCCGCGTCTTGGGTAACGCATCCACCTGGGGCTGGATCAGTTCGGCAGGCTCCACCTCCAGCCCTTTGGCGAGACGGAGAAGGCTCGCATAACTGGGTGAGATCGCTCCGCGTTCGATCTTGGATACGGTCGAGGCGCGCAGGCCGCAGCGCTGTTCCACTTCACTAAGTGTCAACGCCTTATCTCGGCGTATCTGTTTGATACGTTCGCCTAGTCGAGCCGAGCTTAGTTTGTCATCTACTTCCGTCACTCGCTCATCTCCCTGGAGGTGCGATGTGGCATCACATGGAACTCATACAGCAATCGCTATTCAGCATGCACAGAATGTTAAAGACTTGCCAAGATGTCAGTCATGTGCAATATATGACATATGTGTCTTATAAGACAATTTTTGGAGCATGTGTGTCATGAAGATCCAGGCGCTCAATATTTTTCTGCTGGAAGTCCCCCTGGGAGGGCAGATCTTCAATCCGCGCATCCTCTGGCATCGGAAGCAGTCTGTGCTGGTTCGTCTGGTCACTGAAGAGGGCGTCGAGGGATGGGGCGAGTGCTGGTGCTTCGATAATTCCGCCGACGCATTGATCCGCTTTCTGCAGAGCGAAATTCGGCCCCGCGTGCTCGGCGCTGATGCCAACGATCCCGCTGGGCTGTGGCAAGACCTATGGTCGATGGCTTCGCTCAATGGTCGTCACGGCATGATGGCGGCGGCCTTGAGCGGGGTCGATATCGCGCTGCACGACGTGCTTGGCAAGCGCACGGGACGCGCGCTGGGGGCGGCGATCTCCATAGAGCCACTGCGCGATCGAATCCCGGTCTATGCCAGTGGCGGGCTCTATCGCAAGGACGATGCGCCCGTTCGGCTGGCCGACGAAATGCGCTGCTACGTCGCGGCGGGGCACAACCGCATCAAGATGAAAATCGGGGCTTTGGCCTTCGAACAGGACGTCGCGCGTGTCAGAGCCGTCAGAGAAGCCGTCGGACCGGATGTCGGGCTGATCGTCGATGCCGTATACAGCCTGGACAGGGCGCGGGCGGAAAAATGGCTCGGTGTATGGCGCGAGTTCGATGTAGAGGCGGTTCAGGCTCCCTTTCCCACTCACTGTTGGGAGGAGATGCGCTGGCTCAATCGTGACTGCGGCGTACCGGTCATGGTGTTCGAGGCCGAGTCGCGCTTCGAGATATTTCGCGCACTGTTGGAGTTCGAAGCGATCGGCGCGCTGCAGTTTTCGCCTATCGCCGTCGGCGGCATTACCGCTGCCAGGCGACTGATCGCTCTGGCGAGCGACTACCGCTGCGACGTCTCGTTGCAGTGCTCTTCGACCTGGCTTACCGAAAAAGTGGCGCTGGAGATCGCGCGAGGTCATTCACAGGTCCGTCACGTGGAGTTACACACGCTTCACACCGCGCTCTTCGATCAGACTGCTGCCGGAGAACTTCAGGTACGTGACGGTCAGCTGTCGTTGGCATCCTGTGTCGGCCTTGGCGTCTCGCCGGACGTTTCGCGCCTGCTCTGCGTCGATGAGCAGCTCCCCGATATGCAAAAGATTCCTACACCCAATGGCCACCTGCGTCGCGTCGGCGACTAGACCGTTGGTCGACGGCGAAAATCGCCAACCTTCAAAAACAAAGAGGTAGATATCGTGAAATACGCGAAAACGATTCTGTCAGCTGCCGTCGCCTCGCTGTCGATCGCTTCTGCATCCGGCGCTACCTGGCCGGAGCGTCCGGTCAGCATCGTGGTGCCGTTCAAGGCTGGCGGCTCCAGCGATCTCGTCGCACGTAGTTTTGCAGCGGCCATTAACGAGCAGCAACTGCTCTCCGAGCCGCTCAACGTGGTCAATGTCGGCGGCCACTCCTCCGTCGGTGCAAGACGCGTCATGGACGCCAAGCCGGATGGCTATGAATTCCTGGTCCACGAGACCGGGCTGATCGGTGCGCAGGCCGCGGGAATCACCAATTTCGGTTATGAAGACTTCAAGCCCGTTGCCCTGACCGGCGAGAACTGCATGGCCATTCTGGTGCGCAAGGATTCGGGCTACGACAGCCTGCAGGCTCTGCTGACCGCTGCTGCCGACAAATCCAACCCGGTGGTGTTTGGCGTCAATATCGGCGGGCTGAACCACATGTCCGGCATCATGCTCGAGAATCACTCGGACGCGGATTTCCGCTTCGCTCAGGTCGGTGGCTCAGCCGACAACTTTGCGGCACTGACCGGGGGCCAGATCGACGTGGCTTCCGTGGGGGCCGCCGGGGCCAAGAACTTTACGCTGACCGAGGATGGTCAACTGGCCGACGACAGCCAGGTCAAGGCGATCGCCCTGTTGGACGATGAGCCTGACGATCGTTTGCCCGGGGTGCCTACGGCCCGTTCTCAAGGTACCGATGTCAGCTTCTGCTTCGGTAACTACTGGCTGGCACCCAAGGACACGCCCGACGAGATCGTTGATGCCTTCGCCGATGCGCTCGAGGCCGCCTCTCAAAGCGACCGTATTAAGACCTACTACGACGATACCCTGACCAAGCCGATCTTTCTCCGTGGTGAAGCGTTCCGTAAGTATCTCGACGAGCAGGCCGATATCGTCGGACCCGTCGCCAGGCAGGCGACTGCGCGCTAACGAGGAAACGTGCTGCCTGCGAGACGAGCGGCGTGTCGCGCCGCTCTTTCGCGCTTCCCTAACGCTTGCGAAAGAGAGGCGTCGTAATGGATCGAAGACAGGAGTGGTTTATCACGATGCTCATCGGCATCGTCGGTGTCATTGGTTGCTGGAGCGCGCTGCAGATCGGCGGCTTCGCATTCGACCCCCTTGGCTCCAGAGCCGTGCCCCTGGGGGTATCCGTGCTCATGATCGGCCTTTGTGTCGTGCAGGCAGGTAAATGGTTGCTTCCCAGAGCACCTGCCGTTTCCGCGACCGGTGCGCCCGTTGATATCGAGAAAAGCGATATGAAGGAGGACACCCTGGCGCAAGTTGGCGAGTCTGTAGAGGATATTTTCGAGGCGAGGCAACTGCTGGCGCCACTTGGCATGCTGACGTTATGCCTCGGTTTCATCTGGCTGGTATTTCTCGAGCGCTTTCCGATTTCGCTGGTCACGACCGCCTTTGTGGTCGTGGCAGCTCAGTTGTTGCCGATGCCGAATCGTCGCCGCGGCACATTGATCGCGCTAATGCTGGGTGTGGTGCTGGGGTTTGGTGCCGAATGGCTTTTCACGCAAGTTTTTTTCGTCGATCTTCCGGCGCTGGGGTGATGTGATGGACGGTTTGCTGACGGCTTTCTGGTTTACCTTGCAGCCCGCAGCCCTTGGTCTGATGCTGTTGGGTGTCTCGGCTGGGGTATTCGTAGGGGCGATCCCCGGATTGAGTGGCACGATGCTCATAGCACTATGTCTGCCGCTGACCTTCTTCATGACGCCGGAAATGGCGATCGTGCTGCTCATTTCGATCTACATCGGCGCCATCAGCGGCGGATTGATCACGGCGACGCTGCTCAAGATGCCGGGTACCGAAGCCGCGATCATGACGACACTGGATGGCTACCCCATGGCCAGGGCGGGTCGCCCGGGGCGCGCGCTCGGCCTGGGAATTGGTAGTTCGTTCGTCGGCGGTTTGATCTCCTGGGTGGCCCTGGTCCTGCTGACCAAGCCGCTTTCGATCTGGGCGACCAAATTCACCGCTTTCAACTATTTCGCGCTGATCGTCATGGCACTGGTGCTGATCGCGATCATCACCGAGGGATCGTTCCTGAAGGGCATCATCGCGGCACTACTGGGCGCGCTGCTCGCGGTGCCGGGCATCGATCCTTCCTCCGGGACGCCGCGACTGACGTTCGATCTGGTGGCGCTCAATGGCGGCATCGATCCTATCCCCATGTTCATCGGGCTCTTCGCCCTGGGCACCGCATTCACCGATCTGCTTAAGCCCAAGAAAGAGGGCGAAGGGCTCTCCACGAGCTACCGCGGCGTGATCATGGGGGTGAAGGATTATCTGCGCCATGGTGCCAACCTGCTGCGCTCTTCCGTACTGGGAACCTGGATTGGCCTGTTGCCGGGTGTCGGGGCAATCATCGGTTCGATGGTGGCTTACTCGACTACCAAGGCGCTGTCGAAAACACCGGAAAAGTTCGGCACCGGCTGCGAAGCGGGAATCGTTTCATCGGAGTCCGCCAACAATGCTACCATCGGCGGTGCCATGATTCCGCTTATTGCGCTCGGCCTGCCGGGAAGTCTGAACAATGTGCTGTTGCTGGCGGCGTTGTTGATCCATTCGATTCAGCCGGGGCCGCTGCTGTTCGTCAACAATCCCGAGCTTGTCTACATTCTGATGGCGGCTTTTTTCTGCGCCAATATCATCATGTACTTCGTCATGGTAGGCAGCGTTAGATGGGTTTCCCGGATCAGCCAGATTCCCGGCTACATTTTATTCCCCATCATCGTATTCTTCTGCCTGGTGGGCGGGTACGCTTACGGTAATTCCGTTGCCGACGTGTGGATGCTGCTCAGTTTCGCGGTGATCGGTTTTCTGCTGGATCTGGGCGGTTTCCCCAAGGGGCCGCTGGCGATCAGTTTTATCCTGACGCCCATGGCAGAACAGAAGTTGCGCTCGGGGTTGCAGATTGCCGGTGGTGACTGGTCGGGGCTGTATACGGAACCTTTGACGCTGATCATGCTGTTGATGGCGCTCGCCATGTTGCTGATCCCCAGTCTGGGGCCGAAACTTTCACGCAGGCGAAAGCGTGCGCTCGACAAGATCGGTTCGCCGACGCCAAAAGAGTGACCGCCAATGTTCATTCGTTGGCGATGGAGCTTTCCACGATCTCGGTCACGACTTCGGTCTTGACCGAGTTGGCGATGAAGCAGCCCCGGTGGGCCTGGTGGTGCATCGCCTCGAGCTGTTCAGGGGTCGGTCGGCGCTCACCGGAGAACGTCACCGCCGGGCGCAGCGTGACCCGCGTCATCGCCAACTGGCCGGCGTCATTCTGTTCCAGCACGCCGACGGCGCTGTCCTCGTAGCGCTCGACGACGAAGCGTCGTTTGGCGACGATACCGAGAAACACCAGCATATGGCAGCTGGAGAGCGCCGCGACGAAGGCTTCCTCGGGATCGACGTTGGCCTCGATCGAGTAGGGGAGCGGGACGATGTGAGGGGAGGCAGAGGCGGCAACGGTGACTCCACCGTCGAAGTGCCATTCGTGCCCCCGGCTGTGGCAACCGTCGATGAATCCCTCCGTCGGCTGGCGCCGCCAGCGTATGGTGGCCGTATAGTGGGACATGGCACCCTCCCTCCTAGTCGATCCCGCTGAGAATCGTTGCTTCGGCGGCGGTATGCCCGTACTCGCCGCGAAGGCCCTGGAAGATCGCCTCGCGCTCCTCCCTCGGCTTGTGCTGGCTCGCCTTGCGCTTGCCCTCCATGCGCTCGACGGTCAGCTCGACACCGATGATGGCACGACACATCCCCGCAATGTAGTCATCCGGCGCATCCTCGATCGACCAGGGAACGGGCCGACCACGTTCGAAGCGGCGGGTCAGCGCGCCCGTCAGTTCACGTAGCCAGGATGGGTCGTCGATCAGGCGAAGGCGACCGCGAACGTGCACGACCTGATAGTTCCAGGTCGGGACGACCCTGCCGTGCTCGCGCTTGGCCGGATACCAGCTTGGCGATACATAGGCCTGCGGACCATGGAAGATGGCCAGGGCGGGGAGGGTGGAGACCTTGGCGCCCGGTGCGTCGGCCAGCGGGTTGGCACGCGAGATATGGCCGCGCAGTCGACGAGGCGCCGACTCGCCGCCGGCGGTCTCGAGCAGCAGCGGCAGGTGATCGGCCTCGAAGCCGCCACCGCCTCCTGGTGTGATCAGGGTCGCGAACGGGGCCTGGTCGATGGCGCTCTCCATTGCTGCGGTATCGTCGAGGCGAAACGGATTCGGCTGGTACACGATTCAGCCTCCGTCGGAAGAGAGGGTCGCCGTCACTTCGGCCAGCGACTGGCGCTGGCGCCCCTCGGCATCGAAGTTGTCCGGCGAGAGCCAGCGGCGATGGCTCTCGCGGATGGCCGGCCACTCGTCGTCGATGATCGAGAACCAGGCGGTGTCGCGATTGCGTCCATTGACCACCCGGTGCTGGCGGAAGATGCCCTCGAGACGGAAGCCCAGCCGCTCGGCCGCGCGACGGGAAGGGGCATTGAGGGCGTCGCATTTCCACTCCACGCGACGGTAGCCGAGCTCGAAGGCGTGTCGAATCAGCAACATCAACGTTTCGCTGGAGATCGGCGTCCGTGCCATGCGCGGCGAGAAGTTGAGATGACCGATCTCGAGCGCGCCGTCGGTCGGGACGATGCGCAGGTAGGTGGCCATGCCCACGGCGCGATCCTCGGCCGGATCGATGATGGCGTAGCAGATCGGATCGCTGTCGCGACTCATCGTCTCCAGCCAGCGCTCGCACCCCGCCCGATCGTCGAAGGCACGGCCACCCAGGTAGGTCCAGCGTGCCTTGGCCTCGCGATCGTTGGCGATGTCGGGGTCGGGCATCTGCCACGCCTGCCATAGCGATGGCGCATGCCGACCTGGATCGAGCGGCTCCAGACGACAGAAGCGTCCTTCCAGGACGGTCGGGTCCGGAAAAGGTGGCTCGCGCCAGTCCGGGATATCGCTGCCCACGGGCTGGCCGTACGCATTGGTGGTCGGTTTCATGATCTGTCTCAGCAGCCACAGGAGGTGAGTGTATGGTCTCGCAGGCTGCCGGCACTGGGGCCGGTGGCAACCGGATGACCGTCGCGCTTCCAGAAGTCCAGGCCGCCGAGTAGCTCCTTGACCTTCAGCCCCGCGCTGGCGAGTTTGAAGGCGCCCCAGGTGGAGCCGTTGCAACCGATGCCGTCGCAATAGCTGATGTAGACGCGCGAACGGTCCAGCGATGCCAATCGCTCTGCCGTCATCTCGACATGGGGGAGGCTGATCGCGCCAGGGATGTGACCGGCAAGGTAGTGATCGTGACGCCGGGTATCGATGACGATGATCTCCTCGATGCCGTTGGCGAGATCCATCGCCAGATCCCAGGCATCGGTATGAAACCTGAGCTTGTCGCGCATGGCGGAAGCGCTCTGCTCGGGGGTGGCCGGCAGAACATCGAGTACGAGTGAGGTCGCGGTCATTGAGAGCTCCCGGCGGTTCAGACAGTCAACAGAAAGGTGTGGAAGGCATCGTCGCGTTGCCAGCCGAGCGCGCGGTAGCGGGACTGGGCGGCGGCGTTCTCGACCTGGGTGCGCAGCATCAATTGGGCAATGCCGTGCTCGGATGCCAGCTCCCTGGCGGCCTGCAGCAGGGCGCTGCCGATGCCGCGGCAACGAGCCTCGGGGACGACGAAGAGGTCGTTGAGAATCCAGCGCGAGCCGAGGGTGGTCGTCGAAGGTATCGGGAACAGCTGGGCGAAGCCGACGGCCGTATCGCCTGCGTCGTAGGCCACCAGCAGGTGAGCGTCTCCGCGCCGGTCGCGTTCGCCAAGAAAGGCCCGGGCGCCCTCGAGGTCGCTGGGCTGCCGGTAGAACTGGCGGTAGCCATCGACCAGCGGCGCGATGGCGTCGATCTCTTCGTGGGTGGCGATGCGGATGTCGGTCATGGGGGCCTCCAGCAGGATTGACGTGACTTGGCAGTAGTCTGGCGTCATGCTGGTCCTTCGATAAGAGCCAGTTGTTGCAATAGCGAGGGGACCAGTGACACAACCCAATGTGCATCGTCCGTGGATCGTCGAAGCGTTGACGATGCGCCTCGCCACGCCCTCTTCGTTGACCCTGACCCAGCGCCTGTACCAGTCGCTGAGAGACTGGATCCAGCAGGGAGAGCTCAGGCCGGGTAGCGCGCTGCCGTCGTCGCGGCAACTGGCGCGCGAGCTCGGCCTGGGCCGCAATACCGTGCTGGGGGCGGTCGATCGATTGACCGCCGAGGGCTTCCTCGAGACTCGGCCCGGTGCGGGTGTCTTCGTCGCCGAGTGGGGCGCGGCGGTAGTGGCGGGGAGGCGTCCGGTGCCGGAGCGGACGGCCGTGTCGGCGACACTCTCCGCCCGAGGCCAGCGCGTTCTCGATATCAGCGGCCTGCTGAGCGAGCGTCACACCGCCTTCGCACCGGGCGTGCCCGCGCTGGACCGGTTCCCGCGTGAGCGCTGGCAGCGACTGCTGCGTCGTCACCAGCAGCGGGCGCCGCTGGAGTGGCACGACTATCAGCATCGGGGAGGCGTGCCGGCACTTCGCGAGGCGCTCTGCGACTATCTGCGGCTGTCGCGATCGGTACGCTGTCGGCCCGATCAGATTCTGGTGACCCAGGGCGCCCAGCAGGGCTTCGAACTGATCGCCCGGTTGCTGGCCGATACGGGGGAGACGGTCTGGATGGAGGAGCCCGGCTACGGCGGTGCGCACGCCTGCTTTCTCGCCGCCGGGCTAGATATCGTGCCGGTCCCGGTGGATGACGAGGGCATGGCAATCGCCACCCTGCCATCTTCGGTGGCGACGCCTCGACTGATCTACGTGACGCCCTCGCACCAGTATCCCAGCGGCGTGACGATGAGTCTCAAGCGACGCACGGCGCTGATCGAAGCGGCCCAGCGTCACGGCGCCTGGATCATCGAGGATGACTACGACAGCGAGTTCCGCTATGCCAGCGCGCCGATCGCCTCGCTACAGGGGCTCGTCGACGATGCGCCGGTCATCTACGTGGGCACCTTCAGCAAGGTGATGTATCCCGGCCTGCGATTGGGTTATCTGGTGCTGCCGGACCTGCTGGTCGAGCCGTTCCGGCGGGCCAATGCACGACTCCACCGCGAGGGTCAGTACGTGGCCCAGGCCGCGCTGGCGGCGTTCATTACCGAAGGGCACTTCGCGCGCCACGTCTCGCGGATGCGGGAACTCTATCGGCAACGCCAGGCTGCCCTGCGCCATGCCCTGGCGCCGGCTGTGGCGAAGGGCCTCGGGCTGTCGGCGGGAACGGCGGGCATGCACCTGGTCGCCGAGCTGGAGAGCCCGGCGCTGGAGGCCGAACTGGTCGCCCGGGCGGAGCAGGCGGGAATTCTACTGTCGCCGCTATCACGCTATTTCCTGCGCTCCCCCGCTCGGCCAGGCCTGGTGCTGGGTTATGCCGGCGCCACCGACATCGAGATCGCTTCCGCTGGCCGCTGGCTGAGCGACGCCTGGTGCGCGCTGGCTTCTCGTGACGAGCCCTAGCCCGCGACACCTTCGCCGGACCCTGGCTCAGGCGTCGCCCTCTCCTTCGGAGTCGTCGCTGGGCCCCGGGGCCCTGGATGGCCGGTGTCTGTCGCCGGAAGATCGGGAGGCGCCGTCGTCGTCACCCGATTCTCGTTCACCATGGACCCGGGTCCCGCCTCGCTCACCATCCTCGCGATCCAGGCCCTCGGGAAGATAGAGCCGAGACGTCGGCAGGGCCAAACAGGCGCCGTGCTGGTCGATGATGTCGCGAACCTTGAGCAGGATGCCCTGCTTGATCTCGTGGAATCGCTGCCAATCCGTCTCGCGGGTGAAGGCGTAGATCATGATGTCCAGCGAGTACTGACCGTAGGTGACGAAATTGACCGTGATCAGCTCGTCCTGATTGATCTCCTCGTGCTGCTGCAGCAGGTCGCGGATATCGTGGGTGATGTTCTCGATCTTGCCGATATCCTGGTAGCGGATGCCGATGGTCTCCCACAGGCGGCGGCTGACCATCCGCGTCGGGGTCTCGACCGAAATCTGGCTGAACCAGGCATTGGGGACATAAAGCGGCGGACCGGCGAAGGTTCGCACGGTGGTAAGGCGCCAGCCGATATCCTCGACGATGCCCTCGATCTGGCGCTCGGGCGAGCGGATCCAGTCGCCGACCACGAAGGGCTTGTCCAGGTGGACCACCATGCCGCCGAAGAAATTGGCGATCACATCCCGCGCGGCGAAACCGATGACCAGGCCGCCGAACCCGCCCATCGCGAGGATGCTCGACATCGATACGCCCAGAATCTGCAGCCCGATCAGCAGCAGCGTGACGATCAGCACGGCACCGACGATCTTGGTCAGCGCCGATGCCGAGGTCGGGTCGACGGGCTTGGCGTGGCACTTGACCGGCGGGAACACCAGCCGCTGCTCCAGCCGCCGGAACAGGCGAATGCCGCCCCAGCCGACGAGCAGGAGCGTGATCAGTGCGCCGAGACGCGATAACACGGCCGTCAGTCGCTCGATCTCGAAGTGCGCGCCGATGATTCCCAGGCCGACCATCAAGGCCGTGATCCAGACCCACCAGCGCAGTGGCAGACGCAGACCATGGAGAATGGGATCGTCCCAGCGGCGGGGCGAGTCGCGCAGGCGACGCTCCATCCGGTTGAGCGTGAAGTGCAGCACGAGATCGATGATGACAGCGGCAAGGAGAATCAGTGCCGGCAGCGCGATCCATCCAGGAATGTGGAGCCACTGGCCGAGCGCATCCTGCGACTGGCTGAAGAGATGGGTGGCGCTATCGGAAATTTCCATTCACCTGCTTTCTTGTTCGCAACTCGCGGCGGCATGGCGCTGCGAAGGGATGGATGGGCACGCCCGGAAGTCGCGGGCGGTGCATCGAATGGAGAAAAGCGTAGCGGGGCGCCGGGGTGTGGTCCACTCGCGTACCGAGTCGACCACGGGATCGGTTTCACTGCAGGCAGCAGCGTTTGGCTTTCTTGCCGCTTCCACACGGGCAGGGGGCGTTGCGCGACGGGCTGTCGGCGGGCGGTGGGTCGATGATGCCATCGACATAGAGCCAATTGCCGCGATGACGGTGGAAGCGGGAGCGCTCGTGAAGGGTCTGGTCCGGTCCGGCGGGGACGGCACGCCGGGGACGGAAGCGGGCCTTGAATTCGACGGTGGCCCTCGCACCGGCGGTGCGGACGTCGACGATCTCGAGCCCCAGCCATTGCTGATCTCGCTGATCGAGCGCGGCGCTCGTCAGGGTCGGGTCGAGCGCGCCAGGGTCCCAGGTGCTGACCAGATAGCCGCCCAGCCCGCCCAGCGCAAAAGCCGTATAGCGGGAGCGCATCAGCGCCTCCGGCGTCGGAGCGGCTTGCTCCAGGCGATGGTAGATCCCGCAGCAGCGCTCGTATGACCGGCCACTGCCGCAGGGGCAGGAGAGGGCGTCTGGTGCTTCGGTGACTGTGGTTGGAACATTCATTTGGGTAAACTACGCTATCATTTGTCTCTGAATGTTAATGGTGCGCTGCGCTTTGGATGAAGTTGTGGTAAAAGAGCGGCGCCGATTGTCAGAACCATCGTCAAGCCAGAACCAATGCCAAGTCACTCGACATGTGGGTCGACCACCTATGTTTCTCGACGAGTTCCATTCTACCGACGCGGACCGTATCTGTATCACGGCGGAGCAGGCCAGTCGGTTCGCGCGACAGATCGCGGGTGATTACAACCCGATTCACGACCCCTGTGCGCGCCGTTTCTGCGTCCCCGGCGACCTGCTGTTTGCGCTGGTCCTGTCCCGCTATGGATTGTCCCAGCACATGACCTTCCATTTCTGCGGCATGGTGGGAGATCGCGTGGCGCTGAGCTTCCTCGAGGATGAATCGGGCACCGTCAGTGTCGTGGATGAGAACGGCAAGCGGTATCTGAGCGTCAAGCGCAGCGGCTGGACGATCCGCGACCCCTCCACGGTGGAGACTTTCACCCGTCGCTACGTCGCCTTCTCGGGTCGCAACTTCCCGCACTACCTCAAGCCGCTGCTCGAGGAGAAGGGCGTGATGTTCAATCCCCGTCGGCCGCTGGTGATCTACGACAGCATGGGGTTCTCGCTCGAGAATCACGACCCCTGCGATCTGGATCTCGACTTCGCCGGTGCCAATCTGGATGTGAAAGGCAAGCGCGGAGAGGCGCATCTCGAGTTTCGCATGAGTTGCAATGGCCACGACGTGGGCATCGGTTCCAAGAAGCTCGTGATCAGCGGTCTGCAGGATTACGACGCGGAAAAGATGGACACCTTCGTGACCAATTTCGCTCAATTGAAAGCCGCCAACCCCTGCTCGGCCTGACACCGGGATTCGAGCTGCGCGTCAGCGCCCCCTCCAGGTGGCGATCGATGTCACATCGAACCGGGCGATTCGCGTTTTAGCGGCCGAACCGCCGATAATGTCATTCACTTTGATCCCGCCGCAGCCCGGTGGCTGTCGGCGTGGGCCGTTCACGTGAATGGGACTCGTCGTGAAAGAACACGTTACGCCGTTTCAGTTTTTTATCCTGGCGCTCTCTTTCTATGTCCTTGGCGCCATGCTCGCCGACATATTCCTTGATTTGCCCCCCGAGATCAGCCGGCTCTTCGGCTATCTGGATTACCTTGTCTGCTTCTTCTTCTTCGTCGACTTCTGCCAGCGGTTCTACCGGGCGCCCAGCAAATGGCGCTACATGCGGTGGGGGTGGCTGGATCTGCTGGCGTGCATCCCCGCGGGCTGGCTCCAGGCGGCGCGCCTGATGCGAGTCGTTCAAGTCATTCGCGTGCTGCGTGCGGTGCGATCGCTGGAGCTGATCTGGCAACTGCTATTCCGCAATCGCGCCCAGGGGGTGCTGGCTTCGGCCGCGACCGCCACCGTCCTGCTGGTGATTTTCGGCGCGATGACGGTGCTGATCGTGGAATCCCCGGATCCCCACAGTCCGATCAATACCGCCGAGGAGGCGCTATGGTGGGCGGTGGTGACCGTCACCACGGTGGGCTACGGCGATTACTACCCGGTCACGACGATGGGACGGGTGGTTGCCGTGATGCTGATGGTCTGTGGCGTCGGCCTGTTCGGCAGTTTCGCCGCCTACGTCAGTTCGCTGTTCGTCGAGGACCAGGGCGAATCCGAGTCACGCCAGCATCAGGCAAACCGGCGGATGATGCGCCATATGATCGAGCAGGTAAGCGAGCTTCGGGAGGAGATCGATTCGCTGCGACAGGAACTTCGCGATCATCGCCAGGAACTGGCCGAGCGCCATGAGCGCGGCGATAGTGCGGATCGATGAGCTCGATTGGGAGAGTCCATTGCCAGAAAAATATAAGGGTGCTAATATATTTTCATCGAATGCAGATGCTTTGCAGCAGTCGTTCGAGTCGCGTCTCCTAGTAACACCCCGCCTCGCCCGCGCATCCCCCCTCTTGCGCGGGCTTTTTTTGTTCCGGCGCTACCGAAAGCCCGCAACTACCAGCCCTTGTAGGGCAGGAACTTGCCGCTCATGGTAACCACGACCCGGTCGCCCTTGGGATTCTCCTCCCGTTCGACTTCCATCTCGAAGTCGATGGCACTCATGATACCGTCGCCAAACTTCTCCTGAATGACATCCTTGAGGGTGGGACCGTAGACGCCGACGATTTCGTAAAGCCGGTAGATCAGCGGGTCCTGCGGAATGGCGCCGTCCCACGTCTTGGTGGGAAAGGCTTCCAGGGCTCTCGCTACGTCATCGCCGAGTTCCAGCGCATCGGCGATCTTGCGCGCGGTTTCTGGCGGGGCGCTGTTCATGCCGTAGCAGGCCGAAGCGATCCAGACCGGCGAGTGACCGGTCATCTCGCCCAGCGACTCCCAGCTCAATCCCTTGCGCGCCTTGGCGGCCATCAGCGTGTGGTGCATTTCCAGCTTGTCCATGGGTCAGTCTCTCCATCTTGGTATCGATAGGGCATCCCGCGGATGCCCCGGCATGTATTGATCGGCTCCCGTTCGCGTCGCGGCCGACATCAAGTCGTGCTCAGGCCAGGTCCCGCTTGGGTCCGGTCTTGACGTGGGTGGCGTAGAGCGTGAGTCCGGTGAAGGCGAGCCCGCCGGCCAGGTTGCCCAGCACTGTCGGTATCTCGTTCCACCACAGGTAGTCCATGATCGAGAAGCCGCCGCCCATGATCATCGCCGAGGGAAACAGGAACATGTTGACGATCGAGTGCTCGAAGCCCATGTAGAAGAACAGCATGATCGGCATCCACATCGCGATCACCTTGCCGCTGACGGAGGTCGAGACCATCGCTCCGACCACGCCCATCGAGACCATCCAGTTGCAGAGCATGCCGCGGATGAAGATGGTCGCCCAGCCGGCGACGCCGTACTCGGCGTAGCCCAGCGTGCGCGATTCGCCGATCCCGGCGATCTTCTCTCCCACGACGCCCGGGCCGATGGAGAAGCCGTAGGTGAAGATGAACGCCATCATGAAGGCAACGGTCAGCGCCCCGCCCAGATTGCCGAGAAATACCCAGCCCCAGTTGCGCAGCACACGATTGAGCGTCACCCCCTGACGTCGGTCCAGCAGGGCCAGTGGCGTCAGCATGAACACGCCGGTCAGTAGATCGAAGCCCATCAGATAGAGCATCACGAACCCCACCGGGAACAGGATCGCGCCCACCAGTGGCTGGCCGGTCTGCACGGTGATGGTAATGGCAAACGCCGCCGCCAGCGCCAGGATCGCCCCGGCCATGTAGGCGCGAATTATCGTGTCACGGGTGGACATGAATATCTTGGATTCACCGGCATCGACCATTTTGGTGGTGAATTCGGCAGGGAGTAGATAGGACATGACGCTTTCCTCGATTGTGATTGTGTATGAAGCGTTATTGCTCGTCTTTCGGGACAGGAGTCGATCGGGGTCGCCGGGGTTCGGCGGCCTCTCCGGCCAGGCCGGGTCAGCGGCCGGCCGCCGCCTCTGCCAGCAGCACCACGTCGTCGCCCTCGAGGGCGACCGGCCAGCAGCGCAGGCGCTGGTCGGGGGCCTCCAGGCACTGGCCATCTCGCAGCCGAAAATGCTGCTTGTAGATCGGCGAGGCCACCACCAGCTCGCCCCCCAGGTCGCCGACGATGCCGCGGCCGATCACGTTGGCGCCGGAGAACGGATCCCGGTTGTCGAGCGCATAGAGCCCATCGGAAGTGATCGGCGAGGCGAAAGGCGCTCCCGCGACTTCGGACGACTCGGGTGGCACTGGCCCCACGCTCCCAGGCGGCTGAGCCAGTAGGAAGATCGCTATCTGATGGCCCTGGTGCCAGGCAACGATGCCGGAGTTGGCGACAAGGTCTTGCCGCGAGCAGAGGCGGATCCGGGCTTCGGTCCCGGGTGCGATGGCCGTGCCGCTCATGACGTCACCTCCACGGCCAGTCTGGCGATCTCTTCCGGACGCGCCGGTCGCGGCTGGTTCCGCTCGGAAACGGCGATGATGTCCGGGTCGCTGCGCTTGTCGTTGACGAAGGTGCGGAAGCGCTTGAGCTTCTCCGGATCCTTGAGCGCATTGGCCCACTCGCACTCGTACTGGTCGACCACGTGCTGCATCTGCGCCTCCAGTTCGCCGCCCAGGCCGAGACTGTCCTCGAGGATCACCTGCTTGAGGTAGTCGAGGCCTCCGTCGAGGTTCTCCCGCCATACCGAGGTGCGCTGCAGGCGGTCGGCGGTGCGGATGTAGAACATCAGAAAACGGTCGATGGTCTTCAGCAGCGTGTCGTCGTCGAGATCGGTGGCGAACAGCTCCGCATGGCGCGGGCGCATGCCGCCATTACCGCAGACGAAGAGATTCCAGCCGTGCTCGGTGGCGATCACGCCGACATCCTTGCTCTGGGCTTCCGCGCATTCTCGCGTGCAGCCGGAGACGGCGAACTTGAGCTTGTGCGGCGAGCGCAGCCCCTTGTAGCGATTCTCGATGATCAGCGCCATGGCCACGCTATCCTGGACGCCATAGCGACACCAGGTATTGCCGACACAGGATTTCACCGTCCGCGTGGACTTGCCGTAGGCGTGGCCGGTCTCGAATCCGGCGTCGATCAGCTCGCTCCAGATCTCCGGCAGCTCGTGCAACTGAGCGCCGAACAGGTCGATGCGCTGGCCGCCGGTGATCTTGGTATACAGGTCGTACTTCTTGGCCACGGCGCCGATGGCGATCAGCTTGTCCGGGGTGATCTCGCCACCGGGGACGCGCGGTACCACGGAGTAGGTGCCGTTCTTCTGCATATTGGCCATGAAGGTGTCGTTGGTGTCCTGCAGCGGCACCAGAGAGGGGCTGGTGATCGACTCGTTCCAGCACGAGGCGAGAATCGAGGCCACCGCCGGCTTGCAGATATCGCAGCCGAGCTGGCCCTTGCCGTGGCGGGCAAGCAGCGCCTCGAAACTGCGAAGGCCCTCGACGCGAATGATTCCGTAGAGTTCCTGGCGGGTATGGGCGAAGTGCTCGCAAAGGCTGCGGTCGACCTCGATGCCGCGGCGCTCGAGTTCATGCTCGAAGACCTGCTTGAGCAGGGCGGTGCAGCCACCGCAGCCGGTGCTCGCCTTCGTCTCCGCCTTGAGCGTGCCGAGATCGCTGCAACCGCCCTCGACCGTCTGGCAGATCGCGCTCTTGGAGACGTTGTGGCACGAGCAGATCGTTGCGGTCTCCGGCAGCGCGTCGGCACCCAGCAGTGGTGCGCCTTCGCCCTGGGGCAGGATCAGGCTGGCGGGATCGGCGGGCAGTCCGATGCCGTTCTGCACGTACTGCAGCAGGGTGTCGTAGTAGCTGTTGTCGCCCACCAGCACGGCGCCGATCGCCCGCCTGCCGTCGGCGGAGACGACCAGACGACGATAGCCGTGGCCGGCTTCATCGATGAAGCGGTAACTCACGGCGCCTTCGGTGGCGGCGTGGGCATCGCCGATCGAGCCCACGTCGACGCCGAGCAGTTTGAGCTTGGTCGACATGTCGGCGCCGCTGAACGGCTCGCAGGTGCCGGTCAAGCAGCCGGCGACGGTGCGCGCCATGGTGTAGCCCGGCGCGACCAGACCGAAGGTCCGGTCGTTCCAGAGTGCACATTCGCCGATGGCGAAGATATCCGGATCGGAGGTACGGCAGGTGTCGTCGATGATGATGCCGCCGCGCTCGCCGATCTCGAGCCCGCACTCCCGTGCCAGCCGGTCCTGTGGGCGGATGCCGGCGGAGAAGACGATCATGTCGGTCTCGAGCCACTCGCCGTCGGCGAAATTCATGCGGTAGCGGTGGGCTTCACCCGCGATGATCTCGGTCGTGGCGCGCTCCAGGTGGATCTTCACACCCAGCGCCTCTATCTGCTGTCGCAGCGCTGCTCCGCCTTCGGTATCCAGTTGCACCGGCATCAGCCGGGGCGCGAATTCGACGATATGGGCTTCGAGCCCCAGCGATCTGAGCGCATTGGCCGCCTCGAGGCCAAGCAGACCGCCGCCGACGACGACGCCGCGTCGAGTTTCCCGTGCCGAAAGCGATTCGGCGGCATCGCGAATGCGGTCGAGATCGTCGAGGGTGCGATAGACCAGCGCCGCGTGGCTCTCCTTGGCCTCTTCCGGAGTGGGAATCGGCGGCACGAAGGGGAAGGAGCCGGTGGCCAGCACCAACTGGTCGAAAGGATACTCGCCGCGGGTGGTGGTGACGAGACGTGCGTCGCGATCGATCGCAGTGACAGCCTCGTCCAGATGCAGTTCGATCCCGTTGAGATCGCAATAGTCGGCTTCGCTCAGCGACAGTGAATTCGCGTCTCGACCGTCGAAGTACTCCGACAGGTGCACGCGGTCGTAGGCACGATGACGCTCCTCGCCGAAAACGGTTACCGAGAACCGGCGATGGGCGTCCTGCTCGATCAGCCGCTCCAGCAAGTGGTGACCGACCATGCCGTTGCCGATCACGACCAGGCGGGGCAGAGCGCGATGGCTGCGGGTCGCGGTCGACGTGTCCGCGTCGATATCGGGAGTGTTCATGCGGGCTCCTCTCGTTCGTTGGGCTTGGATAGCAGGGTGGTGCCGAGCCATACAACGCAAAAAGGCGCCTGATGCCACGAAGCGTTGGCTTCGCGGCATCAGGCGCCTTTGCCTGAATTCTGTTTCCGTCAAACGGGATACCCGGAACCCACCCGTCCGGGTCTGCGGCCGTCGCGCGACATCGATCCGGCGCGCGGCTGGCGATGACCGTCGTTGGTCACTGCCTGTAGTCCGTCAAGCGAATGTCATGCCAGTCGGCGAATCCTGCGATGGATTTCAAGGTGTTGGGTCAATGCTGACTGCCACGGTGCGTACCAGTCTCCCGCGCTGGTGAACACCGATGGTGCAAGGCGGGTGACTTCTGCACCAGGAACTCCCGCCGCGACGCCACACCGCGGTGACGCGGATGGGGAAGGGGGCTGGACGGGGGAGACAGGTGACTGTCTGGAAAGGTAAAGGCGATTGTTGGCCCTGAAATTGCCCAATGATGGATGAATCGAAACGCCGACAAGGCGGTGGTCGGATGCCAAAGAGGGTGTCGGGCCGGAGTGCAGGAGCGAGGCACGAACCGTGTCATCGGCTGCGGAAGAGACAGTTGAAGTGTCGGTCCTCTCTGGGCCGACGGCAGGCAAAGAGGCCTGACTCACCCATGGCGGTGAGTCGGGCCTCTTTGCGTTCGAGCGCGGCCTCTCTTCAGGTGACAGGCGTAGCGCTCTGCCTCGCCCGGTTACACGATTCGCGTCAACCCGATTGGAAATTGCCGTTGGAAGAGGAGTCTGCCGATGCCAGCCTGTCATCCGAGTCGTATCCCGATTCATCATCCCACTCATCGATCCAGGCGCGAATGGGCGCCTGGCTCGACCGGTTGGATGGCACGCATGCGGCAAACGGCCCAGCAGTGGCTCTTCGCCGCCATGGACGCCAAGGGCCGTATTGGTGCAGTTGGGCAGCGTAACTGCCGGGTCTCGCTGGTGGGGGCGGGCCCGGGCTCGGCTGATCTGCTGACCGTTCGTGCGCTGCGGCACATCGAGTCAGCACAAGCGGTAGTCTATGATCGCCTGGTCGGCGCCGAGATCCTCGCCTTGTTACCGAAAGGGTGCGAACGCTACTACGTCGGAAAGGCGAAGGGCGATCACAGCGTGCCGCAGGCGGAAATCGGCGATCTGATGGTGAGACTCGCCGCCAAGGGCAAACGCGTGGTGCGACTCAAGGGCGGCGATCCGGGGATCTTCGGGCGCATGGGCGAAGAGCTAGCCGCGCTCGCCGATGCCGGTATCGACAGCGAGATCGTGCCCGGTATCACGGCCGCTTCCGGCGCCGCGGCGGCGCTGGGGCTGCCGCTGACCGATCGTGCCCACGCCCAGCGCTTGCGTTTCATTACCGCCCGACAGTGCAGCGACGAGGCGATGCCCGACTGGACGACGCTTGCCCACCGAGATGAGACACTGGTCTTCTACATGGGGCTCGACCGCCTCGAGATGATCTGTGAAGGCCTGACCGGTGCCGGCCTTCCGGCCGAGTGGCCTGTGATGCTGGTCGCCAATGCTTCGCTACCCGAGCAGCAGGCGCTCATCGGTACGCTGGCGGACATGCCCCGGAGGCTCGCCGCCAACCCGTTGCCCTCGCCTTGCCTGGTCGTGGTCGGCAGCATCGTCGACATGGCCCAGGCCACCATCCGTGCGTCGATCCCGATCGATGCCGACCTTTGACTGGGCAGCCTCGGGTCGGCGGCGTAGACTTCGCCACTTTCCAGATGTCGAGGGTCTACACGTGAGTCAACTACCAGCCTGCCCGCAGTGCGGGTCAGAATATACCTATGCCGACAACCTGCTATTCATCTGCCCCGAGTGCGCCCATGAATGGTCCAGCGTGGCGACTGCCGATAGTGAGAGCGATGAACGGACAGTCACTGACGCGCACGGCACCCCGCTTGCCGACGGCGACAGCGTGACCGTGATCAAGGATCTGAAGATCAAGGGGTCTTCACAGGTCGTGAAAGTGGGCACCAAGGTCAAGAGCATCCGCCTGGTCGATGGCGATCACGATATCGACTGCAAGATCGACGGGATTGGCGCCATGAAGCTCAAGTCCGAGTTCGTCAAGAAGGCCTGACATCGAATCGACGCCGGCTCGGGCGTTGGACCTATCGGGCTTCTCTAGCCGTCGATCGACTTGGGATTCAGCATCACGGGTGGGGCCATGATGGACTGGAAGATCTCTCGGTTGGGCCGCGCTGACACGCTTGGCATCGAAACGGTATCGCGTTGGACCTTCGACGCCTGGGGCGGACTCCACCCGCACACGACGTTCGACGAATGGCGGGACGACACCCGCGAGGATTGCGGTGCCAGAGGCGTACCTTCGGTATTCGTGGCCATGAACGATGGCGAGCCGATAGCTACCGCGAGCCTGACCGTCAGCGACATGAGCAGTCGGCCCCTCATGGGGCCTTGGCTCGCCTCCGTTTTCGTCCTGCCGGCTTGGCGCGGCCGCGGTATCGCCTCGGCATTGGTGGCGACGGTGGAGACCGAGGCCCAGGAAGCGGATTGTCGGCGACTTTATCTCTACACACCCGACCAGGTGGCGTTTTACGCGCGTCTGGGCTGGGTGCCCTTCGAATCCGTGATTTATCGTGGCGAACGCGTCACGTTGATGCACCAGGACTTCTGAAAAGACCAGAATCGCCGTTATCGACGAGATTCAACAACATAAGCTCGATCCCGTGATGCACGGCGATGGGAGCGTGAGCGGACGGAGCTTCAGGCCGGTGCAACGCCCCCGCCCACTGCACCGAGAGCGTCTGGCGGGCGATTCGAGGTCCTGGTTCAGGCTCGCCTGGGTTCAGACCCGCTTCGCGGAGAGCATCTCGACCAGGTCGATCACGTTTTGCGCCACCTCGATCAGCGGCTTGCTCTGATCCATGGCGGTCTTGCGCAACAGTCGGTAAGCCTCGTCTTCGGACAGCTGCTGATGGGTCATCAGCAGGCCCTTGGCGCGATCGATCCGCTTGCGGTCGCGCAGGCTCCTGCGAGTGCTTTCGAGCTCGTCGCTGATCTGCTGGAGCCTGGCGTTCTGCAGCTGTACCAGCCCGATCAGCGAGCGGCTGAAGCGTGAATCCATCGCACTGGCGGTCAGCGCGCCGAGACTCGAGGCCTGATCCGCGTCCGGCGCATCCAGCAGCAGCTTCACCGGGGCCACCCACCGCTCACCGCTCAGCGCATCCTGCAGACCCGAGGCATTGTCGATATCGCGCTCGGTCTGGGCGATACGCTCCCGGCAACTCCGTTGAAGCTCTTCCACCAGACGATCCTCGATCCCCTTCATGGCGTCGATCCGCTGCGTGGCGATGGCATACCACTGCTCGCCCGGGTCGTCGAGATCGTCGGGGAGTGGCGCATCCAGTGTCGCCAGTTCACGCAGCCGAACGATGGCGGTATGGATCGGCTGGTCCAGCTCATGGCGCCAGCAAGAGATCAGGTCGGCGCTGGCAAACTCGGCGAAGGTCTCGAAGCAGCGGTGCTGGGCATCGATCAGTTGCCGCATCGTGTGGCGGTGAGCTTCATCGAAGGCGCCCGAGGTGAAGCCGAAGGCGCCGCAGGCGCGCTCCTGCCCGGCCAGCTCCTTGCCCTGAATGAAGTGAAACAGGCAGACCAGCACGCGGGTGATTTCGGCGTCACTGGCCGTGTCCGCGGCTTCGAAGATGACCGACAGTAGATTGCTGATCAGCCGATTGAACAACCGCACGGCGTCGTCCGCGGTCAGGCGTTGCGCGTCGATATCGAGACGGATGCCGGGGAGGGCGTCGAGTCCCTGCCAGACCGCCGCGACCCGGGTCAGCAGACGGGCGCTGGCGAGCTGGTGCGAGATTCGGTCTGCCTCGTTCGGTGTCGCCCACTCCTCCAGGCGCTGGCGCAGCGTGGTCTCGGCCTGAAGGCTGTCGGCGATGCGCTGGTGCCGCTGCCTGGTGAAGCGCAGGCCACCTGAACCGAGATAGATGCTGGAGGCGCCTCGCTCACGTTGCAGGGCATGGACGAAACGAGTGATATCGCCGACGACGGCGGCGGTTTCCGCCAGGCCAGTCAGCTGTTCGATCTCGGAAATCTTGGCCGCGCGCAACAGTCGGTCGATCGCGTTCATGGGTCACGGAGCCTTACTGTCGGATTATTGTTATCGACGCCATCACGGCAAGGCGCTGCCGGCGCAGTCGCGATGGCCTGCTCTACCAAGGTCGTAAATGACTCTACCGCGTACGCCGGGAAGGCGCACGCGGTCAGCGCGTTGAGATGACAGGAGACGGCGAGCCGGATCGATCATTGCTGAAGCGACACGGCGCGCGATGCGATCGATGGCGGGAGAGCCGGCGGACGCCGGCCCGATCAATTATCCCTGGAGCGGACTTCGTATTCGCCGTCGAGCACCCGCTGAGAGCGCCCGGTAGCGGCCTCACCGCCATGGTCGGCGCTGCCGCCGGCGTATTGCGCCCGGGAGGCACGTACCTGCTCTGCGCGTTTTTTCATCCGGTGGCGAAGAAACGGTAGCATGGCCCAGCCGATGACGAGGAAGAACAGCCCCAGCAGGGTGCCAATGATCAGCATGGCGCCGAACAGTAGCCAGGTCAGCAACAGTCGAATCCCGCTGGCCCCCTGGCTGGGGCGGGTCTGCTGAACGCGCTCGCGCCACTGCTGGGCGGCACGCCAGGCGGCGTTGTCGTTCTGGCGGTTGTCGGTCATCCGTTTTCACTCCCGCTGTCGAGATGCTCGGAATTCAGCTCATCGCGGTGCAGGTCGAGTTCGAACTGCGCTTGCTGCGCATTGTAGCCCTCGATCTCGACGTGCCCATTACTATCGACCTCGAGCTCCGCAAAATGTTGCATTCCACCGGCCCGGGCCTTGGAGAGTGCCGCGTCGAGCTCCTCTCTGGTCAGTCCCCAGTCCGGAGCGATCGACTTCCGCTGACTCTCTCGCGTCAGCGTCCCATCGTTCAGCGTCATCGACACGTCGAGTTCCCAGCCATCGGCGCGCCAGCCCTCGATCTCGAAACGGTTGTCATCGTGATCGGCGTCCAGTTTCTCGTAGCGATTGAAACCGTAATCCTCTGCGCTGTTGAGCAGCCTCTCCAACTGACCGTAGGAGAGCGTGGTGTCGTCGGCCAGGGCGTTGACGCCGAAACCTCCGCCAAAGGCGACGGCAGGGAGTAGCCATAAGCGATTTTTCATCACGTACCTCCTGAGTGACCGTTTCCGGAAGACGCGGGTCGCGTCTGTCGAACGTGGTCGACACTGTCATCCGTTATACGCGCGCAGACCTTGCGTCGAACTGACGGTGACATTCATATTGCGTTAATCGCCCCTCGACGGCCGATAGGGATGGTGCTCGTCCGGCCGGATGTTCATGTCGGATTCATGGCAATTACGGCACACTGGCGACATGAAACTTCGCAACCTCCTCGTGCTGCTGATCGTGACCCTGCCATTGATGATGAGCGGGGCACTGGTGCCTGCGAGCGCCGACGGCGACAATTGGCGGGATCTCCACAAGGAGGTCAAGGAAGGCCACCTGGTCGGTATCGACGAGATCATGGACTGGCTGGAAGCCCGCTACGAAGGACAGATTCTCGAGGTCGAACTGGAGCAGGAGGATGGCCGGATCGAGTACGAGGTGGAGATGATCGGACCCCAGGGGCAGGTGGTGGAGTTCGAGTTCGATGCAACCAGTGGCGAGCTGCTGAGCGTCGAGGGAGTCAATATCGAGGCGATGAAGAAGTCGCCGTGAACGATTGTCGTCGCACGTCGCCGCGGAGCAGCGACGGTGGATGAGCCTGGAACCGGGGAGTCGGTAATGAAGGTATTGTTGGTCGAGGACGATGCGGCGCTCGCCGAGGCGCTGGCCGATGCCCTTGCCGAGGCCGGGTTGCTGATCGAGTCGACCACCACCGGGCGGGAGGCCGACTTCCTGGTCCGCACCGAACGCTACGATGCGATCATCCTGGATTTGGGACTGCCCGATGGCGATGGCACCCGCTGGCTCTCCCAGTGGCGGGAGGACGACATCGATCTGCCGGTGCTGGTCCTGACGGCACGGGAGCGCTGGTCCGACAAGGCCGCGGGCTTTTCCGCCGGCGCCGATGACTACGTGGTCAAGCCGTTCGAGACCGCCGAAGTGCTGTTCCGCCTGCGCGCACTGGTCCGGCGCAGCCATGGCCATGCCCATCCCGTGATCCGGGTGGGGGAGCTGACCCTGGACACCCACTCCGGCAGCGTCTCGCTGGCGGGTCGCCCCATTACGTTGACCGCTCAGGAGTCCCGGCTGCTCTCCTACCTGATGCACGCCTCTCCACGCATCGTCAGTCGGGCCGAACTGGTCGAGCACGTCTACAACCGCGACCATGAGCCCGACTCCAACGTCATCGACGTGCAGATCAGTCGCTTGCGACGCAAGTTCGGTCGCGCCCGGATCGAGACGCTTCGAGGCCAGGGCTACCGTCTGGTCGATCTCGAGGCCGATACTTGAAGCGTTGGCGACCCCGCTGGATTCTCCACCTGGGCGAGCGTCTGCGCCTGGCGCCATTGGGGGCACGTCTGCTGGTGGCGTCACTGCTTCTGGTCATCGTGCTGCTCCCGCTGGCCGGTGTCGGGCTGAGTTACAATTTTCGCCAATCCGCCACCGCCTCTTTCGACAGCCGGCTCGAATCCCAGCTCAATGCCCTGCTGGCCGGGATTCAGGTCGACAGTGTCGGTCAGCGCCTGCACCTCAATCGCTCGCTGGGCGACGCTCGCTTCGACCGCGTCTACTCCGGCTGGTACTGGCAGGTGAGCGATGGGGGCGATCTCACCATGACGTCGCGCTCGCTGTGGGACCAGCGGCTGCCCATCCCCGGCCACCACAACGGGATCAATATCTATGAAGTCAAAGGCCCGCGAGACGACGCGCTGCGCATGATCGAGCGCGATCTCCGCTTGCCTGGCTACAGCGATGTCATCCACGTGGCGCTGGCAGGTTCGACCGCCGAGCTGGATCACGAGGTCGGGCGCTTCGAGCGCCTGCTGATCCTGTCGCTGGCCGCCTTCGGGGTGTTGCTGCTCGCGGGGCTGGCGCTTCAGATGCGCTGGGGGCTCGCGCCACTGAGACGCATGTCGGCCAACCTGCAGTCGGTGGAGGAGGGCGAGAGCGAGCGGCTGGACACGCAGTTGCCGATGGAGCTCAAGGAACTGGCGCTGGCCATGAACGGCGTGCTCGAGCGCGATCGGCGCTTGATCGAGCGAGGTCGCGCGGCGGCCGGCAATCTGGCGCACGCGCTGAAGACGCCGGTCAGCGTGCTGAAGACCCTGTCGGAGCGCTTCCCCGAGGAGCAGCGCAGGCCCATCAACACCGAGCTGACGCGCATCGATGACGCGGTGCGTCATCATCTGGCGCGAGCCTCGGCGGCGGGCGGCGTGGCATTCTCGGGGCGTGTGGCGATCGGTGACGCGATCGCCCCGGTGGTGCAGGGGCTGGCCAGGCTCGCGGAGCGTCGTGGCGTGCGGTTCGATGCCGATATCGATCCCAGGGCGGCGGCGCGTATCGACCCGCAGGATATCCAGGAGCTCACCGGCAATCTGCTGGAGAATGCGCTGCGCTGGGCAAGCACCAGGGTCTCGTTCACGGTCTCCCAGGTACCCCAGGGAGTTCGCCTGCGTATCGAGGACGACGGTCCGGGAATGACGCGTGCCCAGGGTGAGTCGGCGCTGGCGCGGGGCGTGCGCCTGGATGCCCGCGGCTCCGGCTCCGGGTTGGGACTGTCGATCGTCGAGGATCTGATGATGCTTTACGGTGGCACCCTGCGCCTCGAGCGAGCGGCGCTGGGCGGGCTGGCGGCCGATGTCTGGTTGCCCGCGTCACCGGTCTCCGCCCAGGTCGGCAATGCTGCCGGCCCGACATCGGCACCCGACTGATCGTCTTCCGTTCGATCCTCGCGGCAGCCGTGCCCGGCCCGCTGGCCTGTCACCAGGTACGCAGCTGTCCTCGCACCACGGTTCGGAATCCGCGCTGGTCCGGTGACTGGATCGCCGCCAATGCCAGCTGCAGCGCCTGCTGGGCAATTTCCGGCAAATTGTGGTGAATGCAGGGGATATGCACCCCGAACACGTCGCTATGCTCGATGTCGTCGATGCTGAACAATTGGACGTCTCGCTGTGGCACGACGCCCTGTTCGTGACAGAGCTTCAGCACCGCCATGGTGATCTGGTTGTTGGCCCCGATGATCGCCTCTGGCCAGGAGTGGTCGCGCAGATAGTCGCGTAGCGCCAGATAGGCGGGCTCGAAGCTGAAATCGCTGTAGATCACCTCGAGCGATACCGGTCGGCTGCCGATCGCTTCACGCAGCCCGGACATTCGCCCGATCGAGACCATCGAGTCGGCCGGGCCCGACACGGCGAGCAGCTGCGTCAATCCCTTCTCCAGGCAGTAGCGCCCGGCCTGATAACCGCAGTCGAGATTGTCGATGTAGACGCCGCCGTAATGCGCGGCCTTGAGCTCGCGGTCGACCAGTACCACCGGAATCCTCGCCGCCTCCAGGCGATCCAGGTAGGCCGGATGATAGTCGATGTCCGAGGAGATGACCGACAGGATGACGGCATCGACGGAGAATTCGATCAACTTGCCGATCGCCTCGTCTTCCAGCGTTTCCGACTCGTAGGAGTCGAACACCAGCACCGTATAGCCCCGGGCTCTGGCGGCCAGTGTGATCTCCCGCGTCATCCGGCCGAAGAACGGGTTGCTCATGTTGGGGTTGACCACACCCAGCGTTCGCGTGATCGCGGGATCGCGATTGGCCGTCTGCGACTGCGGCACGTAATTGAGTTCACGGGCGATTCGCAATATCTGACTACGGGTCTCGGCGTGCACCTTCTCCGGCGAAGAGAAGGTCCGCGAGACGGTAATCTTGCTGACCCCGGCCTGTCGGGCAATATCTTCGAGCGTGGTTCGAGGCATCGACCTCATCTCCCTGGTGATACTCGTGATTTTCGACCTGTCGAGAACGTGGCCGGCAAGCCGGCGACCTCTCCTGGTGCAGTGACGATCATGAGCATCTAATATCATTTTGTGTCATTTCATAACATCGATATTGTCCGCGAGGGACTGGTTTTTCTCTACTACTTAGGTCTATTCAGGGCATTAAACATTGGTCTAATGTTTTTCAATATACTGATTTTAAAGGATAAATTAAAATTCAATTGGCTTGATTCCTTCAGTGTTAACGCTATGATTTCCTCTTGATGTCATGTGCGTCAGGGCAGGCATCCATGAGTGCACGGTCGATCCTCTTCATCACAACGCCAGCCTGGGTAGATCGGGTCGGATCGTATCCGTGGGATCGTTCGATGCTCGGCGCGATAGCCGTCGAATATGACCGCCGTCGAAAACATAGCAATAACGAGCGCTACGAGAGGAATTCCAGATGAGACTTGCCTTGTTCATTTCAGGTGTCGGGATCGCAGGCTTGAGTGTCTGCTCCGTCGCCATGGCACAGAGCACGGAAATCACCGTCGCCACGGTGAACAACCCCGACATGGTGACCATGCAGAGCATGATGTCGGCGTTCAACGACGCGCATCCGGATATCAAGGTCAACTGGGTGACGCTACCGGAAAACGAGTTGCGGCAGAAGGTCACGACCGATATCGCCAGCGGGGCCGGCCAGTACGACGTGGTCACCGTGAGCAACTACGAGACGCCGATCTGGGCGCAGAACGACTGGCTGACGCCGATGGAGAACCTGCCCGAGAGCTATGACGTCGATGATCTGCTCAAGCCGGTCAAGGATGGCCTGTCGGTCGACGGCACGCTCTACGCCTTGCCGTTCTATGCGGAATCCTCGGTGACCTACTACCGCAAGGATCTGTTCGAGAAGGCCGGGATCGAGATGCCGGACAAGCCGACCTGGAGCCAGGTCGAGGAGTTCGCCTCCAAGATTCATTCGCCCTCGGATGGCGTCTATGGCATCTGTCTGCGCGGACTGCCCGGATGGGGGCAGAACATGGCGCTGTTCGGCACCATGGTCAACAGCTTCGGCGGCCGCTGGTTCGACATGGACTGGAAGCCGCAGCTGACCAGCGAAGAGTGGAAGAACGCGGCCCACGCCTATGTCGACCTGCTCAACAACTATGGCCCCCCGGGCGTGACCTCCAACGGCTTCACCGAATCCGAGACGCTGTTCGCCAACGGCCAGTGCGGAATGTGGGTGGATTCCACCGTCGCGGCGAGCTACGTGAGCGACCCGAAAACCTCGCAGGTCGCCGACAAGGTGGGCTTCGCTCAGGCGCCTTACGAGACGACGGAGAAAGGCTCCAACTGGCTGTTCACCTGGGCGCTGGCGGTGCCGCAGTCCTCCAAGCATCAGGACGCGGCGAAGACCTTCGTCGACTGGGCGACTTCCAAGGACTACATCCAGGCCGTGGCTGATGACAAGGGCTGGCTGGCCGTGCCGCCGGGAACGCGCCAATCGACCTATGCCAGCGAGGATTACGTCAAGGCAGCACCGTTCGCGCCGCTGGTCGAGACGGCGATCAAGAGCGCCAGTCCGAACGACCCCAGCGCACAGGAAGTGCCCTATACCGGCGTGCAGTTCGTCACCATTCCGCAGTTCCAGGCGATCGGGACACGGGTCGGCCAGCTGATGGCGGCGATGCTGTCCGGTCAGAGCAGCGTCGATGAAGCGCTGCAGCAGGGGCAGACCTTCACCGACCGCATCATGCAGCAGACCGGCAAACCGCAGTAAGCGATTCGCCACGGACACCGCCGAACCGCCATGGCGATCGGCGGTGTCGCTGCGCAAGTCGGACCAGTGGTTGCATGACGCAATCCAAAGCCACGGGAATCACGCATGAAAGCCATTTCTCGAACCGCCTCGACCACCGCGCCATCCGCCGAAGAGGCCGGTGCGCGCTCGTTCGCTCGCACGACGCGACTGCTGATGGCGCCGGCGGTCATCTTCCTGCTGATCTGGATGCTCGTGCCGCTGGCAATGACCATCTATTACTCGTTTCAGCAGTACAACCTGATCATGCCGATGTACAACGGCTTCGCCGGGTTGACCAATTTCACCATCCTGTTGAGCGATCCCACCTTCTGGAAATCGCTGGCCAACACCCTGATCATCGTCGGGGCCAGCCTGGTCATCACGGTCTGCCTGGGCCTGGCGCTGGCGCTGCTTTTCAACCGGACCTTCGTCGGCCGAGGCGTGGCGCGCACGCTGGCGGTCGCGCCGTTCTTCGTGATGCCGGTCGTGACCGGGCTGATCTGGAAGAACATGTTGTTCCATCCGGTCTACGGCCTGTTCGCCTGGGTGGCTCGACAACTGGGGCTGGAGCCGATCGACTGGCTCGCCCACTATCCGATGCTGTCGGTGATCATCATGATCACCTGGGAATGGACTCCGTTCGCGTTGCTGGTGCTGCTGACCGGCCTGCAGTCGCTGCCGGAAGACCAGATCGAGGCGGCCAAGCTCGATGGCGCCAGTGCCTGGCAGGAGTTCCGCCATATCGTGATTCCCCACCTGGGGCAGGTGCTGTACGTCGTGGTGATGCTGGAAAGCATCTTCTTCCTGACCTCGTTCGCGGAGATCTACACCACCACTGGCGGCGGCCCCGGCACCGCCACGACCAACCTGCCGTACTACATCTTCCAGACCGTGTTCCAGCAGAACGACATCGGCATCGCCTCGGCGGCCGCCATCGGCGCCGTGATCCTGGCGAACATCTTCGCCATCATGCTGATTCGCTTCATTGCCGGGAACCTCAACGCGGGAGCCGCACGATGAATTCGAACCGGTTTGCCAACGGTGCCCTGGGCGTACTCGCGTGGGGCGTGGCACTGCTGATCTTCTTCCCGATCCTGTGGCTGCTGCTGACCTCGTTCAAGACCGAGCAGCAGGCCTTCACGGTGGTGCCGAACTTCTTCTTCTCGCCGACGCTGGAGAGTTTCAAGATGGCCCTGGCGCAGGGCAGCGGTTACTGGCACTACGCCTGGAACTCCGCGCTGACCGCCGTCGCCTCGACCGTCATCGGGCTGGCGCTGGCGGTGCCGGCCGCCTACGCGATGGCGTTCTATCCCAACAAGCGCACCGATTTCCTGCTGGTATGGATGGTCTCGACCAAGTTCATCCCGGCGGTGGGCGTGCTGATCCCGATCTACCTGGTCTACAGCGCGGTCGGGCTGCTGGACAACGCGTTGGGGCTGACGCTGCTGTTCACCGCCATGAACCTGCCGATCATCGTCTGGATGGTCTACTCCTACTTCCGCGACATTCCCAAGGACATCGTCGAGGCCGCCGACATCGACGGTGCCAGCATCATGCAGACGCTGTTCAAGGTGGTGCTGCCGCTGGCGCTGCCCGGGCTGGCCTCGACGGGGCTGCTGGCGCTGATCCTGGCCTGGAACGAGTCGTTCTGGAGCATCACCATGACCGACCATAGCGCGGCGACGCTGGCGGTCTACATTGCCTCGTTCAAGAGTGCCGAGGGGCTGTTCTGGGCCAAGATGTCCGCCGCCTCCGTGCTGGCGATCGCGCCGATCATCGTGCTCGGCTGGTTCACGCAACGCCAGATGGTCAGAGGCCTGACTTTCGGCGCCGTCAAATGACCGGCGATCGTGCTGGTAACGGATTTCCTATAGAGGGTTAACGACATGGCTATCGTCGAACTCAAGAATGTCGCCAAGAATTATGGTTCGCAACTCAAGGGCGCCAGCAGCAGCAACGCCGTCGACGACTTCAACCTGGTCACGCGTGACGGCGAGTTCGTGGTCCTGGTGGGGCCTTCGGGCTGCGGCAAGTCGACCACCATGCGCATGATCGCCGGGCTCGAGCGCAATACCGAAGGCGAAATCCTGATCGGCGGCCGGGATGTCAGTCAGGTGCCGCCCAAGGAGCGCGACATCGCGATGGTGTTCCAGAGCTACGCGCTCTACCCGCACATGAGCGTGGCCGAGAACATGGCGTTCAGCCTGCGGTTGAAGAAACGCCCCGCCGAGGAGATCAAGCAGAAGATCGACGAGGCGGCCCAGACGCTCGGCATCCAGCATCTGCTCGAACGCAAGCCGCGCGAACTCTCCGGCGGGCAACGTCAGCGTGTCGCGCTGGGCAGGGCGATCGTGCGCGATCCGCAGGTATTCCTGATGGACGAGCCGCTCTCCAACCTGGATGCCAAGTTGCGCGTCGACATGCGTGCCGAGATCGTCAAGCTGCACAAGCGTCTCAAGGTCACCACCTTCTACGTCACCCACGATCAGGTCGAGGCGATGACCATGGGCGAACGTATCGTGGTGATGAAGGATGGCAAGATCCAGCAGATCGACACGCCGATCAATCTCTACGAATTCCCGGCCAACCGCTTCGTGGCCGGCTTCATCGGCAACCCTTCGATGAACTTCCTGCCCGCCAGGCATGTCGATGGGGTCGTGAGTGGAGATGGCTATCGGCTCTCCTTGGACGCCGCCCACCGTGCCACCATGGCATCGCGGGGCGGGGCGGACGTCTGGGCCGGTATCCGCCCGGAACATCTCCGCTTGAGCGACGCGGCGGCCACCAATCGCATCGAGGGAACGGTGGATGTCGTCGAGACGCTGGGGGCGGTGACCATGGTGCAGTTGAGCGTGGGCGAACACGCCGTTTCGGCACAGCTCCCGGGCCATCGGAAGGTGCAGCTCGGCGACACGCTGACGCTGACCTGCGACAGCGACAAGCTGCATCTTTTCGACAGTGAGAGCGAACTGGCCATTGCCCGCGAGTCGACGGCGGCGCCTTCGGCTGCGGAAGCCTGACCGATACCGTGGCCTGTGCGATGGATCACCCACGGCAGTGACTTTTTCAGGAGAAACACTATGGCATCGTTGAATTCGGCGGCGCTCGACCAACTCGACAGCAGCGTCGCCAAGCCGTCCTACGACCGGGCCCAGGTCACGCCCGGCATCGTGCACTTCGGTGTCGGCGGTTTCCATCGCGCCCACCAGGCGATGTATCTCGACGACCTCATGAATCGGGGCGAGGCGCTGGACTGGGGGATCGTCGGCGTCGGGGTGATGCCAGGCGACCGTCGCATGCAGGTGGCACTCTCCGCCCAGGATCATCTCTATACCTTGGTGATCAAGCATCCCGAGGGCGAATACCAGGCGCGGGTGATCGGTTCGATCATCGACTATCGCTACGCGCCGGACGACATCGAAGGCACCCTGGAGCTGCTGGCGGATCCGAAGATACGCATCGTCTCGCTGACGGTGACCGAAGGCGGCTACAACTTCCACCACGTCACCGGCGAGTTCGATCTCGGTAACGCCGATGTCGAGCACGATCTGGCCTCGCCGAAGACGCCCAGGACCACTTTCGGGATCGTGGTCGAGGCGCTTTCCCGGCGCCGCGAGCGTGGCGTCGAGCCGTTCACGGTGATGTCCTGCGACAACATCCAGGGCAACGGCGAAGTCGCCCACAAGATGTTCGTGGCCTATGCCCGGGCGCGGGACGTGGAACTGGCCGACTGGATCGATGCCAACGTCCACTTCCCCAACTCGATGGTCGATCGCATCACGCCGGTGACCACCGATGCCGACATCGAAGAGATCGGAAGCCGCTTCGGTATCGAGGATCGCTGGCCGGTGGTGTGCGAGCCATTCACCCAGTGGGTGCTGGAGGATCATTTCAACGCGGGCCGCCCGGCCTACGACCAGGTTGGCGTGCAACTGGTCGAAGACGTCATGCCCTACGAACTGATGAAGCTGCGCCTGCTCAACGCCAGCCATCAGGCGCTGACCTATTTCGGCTACCTGGCCGGCTACCGCTACGCCCATGAGGTGTGCCAGGATCCGCTGTTCGTCGACTTTCTGCTCGACTACATGAACCGCGAGGGCACGCCGACGCTGCGTCCGGTGCCGGGGGTCGATCTCGACGACTACAAGCGGACCCTGATCGCGCGTTTCGCCAATCCGGAGATCAAGGATACCCTGGCGCGACTCTGCGCCGAGAGCTCGGATCGCATTCCCAAGTGGCTGCTGCCGGTGATCCGGGAGCAGCTGGCCCAGGGAGGAGAGATCCATCGAAGCGCGGCGGTCGTTGCAAGCTGGGCGCGTTATGCGGAGGGGGCCGACGAGCAGGGCGAGCCGATCACGGTGGTCGACCGGCTCAAGGACGAACTGATGGCGATCGCCAAGCGCAACCGCGACCAGCCGACCGCGTTCATCGAGAACCGTCAGCTGTTCGGGGACCTGGCCGATGACGAGCGGTTCCGCTCGGCCTATCTCGATGCGCTGGATCGTCTCTATCGTGATGGCGCCCGGGCCTGCGTCGAGCATCTCGTCGCCAGTTGACCCCCGCGGTCGACAGGGTGAGGGCGGCACTGGCGCCGGCCTCGACGGAACTGATCAAGGGATGGATGTGATGTATATCGGCGTGGATTGTGGCACCCAGAGCACCAAGGTGGTGGTGGTCGATGGCAGCGACGGTCGCATCGTCGGCGAGGCCTCGCGACCCCACAAGCTGGAGCAGGGCGACCATGGGCGGCGGGAGCAGCGGGTCGAGGAGTGGACCGAGGCGTTCCGTGGCGCGCTCGACGAGGCGCTGAAGGATGCCGGCGTCGGCGCGGAGGCCATTCGCGCGATCGGTGTCTCCGGCCAGCAGCACGGCATGGTGGCTCTCGACGAGGATGGCGTACCGGTACACCCGGCCAAGCTCTGGAACGACACCGAGACTGCGGAGTGGAACGAGCGACTGATCGACCGGCTCGGTGGCGAGCAGAGCTGCATCGACAAGCTGGGCCTGGTGCTGCAGACCGGCTATACCGCCTCGAAGGTCGCCTGGCTGCGCGAGACCCATCCGCAGGCCTATCGCCGGATCGCCACGCTGCTGTTGCCCCACGACTACCTCAACTTCTGGCTGACCGGCGAGCGCGTGGCCGAACCGGGCGATGCCTCAGGCACCGGCTACTTCGATACGCGGGCGCGGACCTGGCGGCGCGATGCGTTCGAGATCATCGCCCCGGAGCTCGACTTCGACAGCGTGCTGCCCCGACTGATCGACTCCCGCGAGGCGGTGGGCAAGGTGCGTCCGGCGCTGGCCCGTGAGCTGGGCCTCAGCGACGACGTCATCGTCTCCAGCGGCGGCGGCGACAACATGATGGGCGCCATCGGCACCGGCAACATCGAGCCGGGCCGGGTCACGATCAGTCTCGGCACCTCAGGCACCATCGCCGTTCACTCTGGTGAACCGGTGGTGCCGGAAAACGCCATGGTGGCCAACTTCTGTGCCAGTCACGGCGGCTGGCTGCCGCTGATCTGCACCATGAACGTGACCTCGGCCACGACCACGCTGCGGGAGTTGGTCGGGCTCGACATCGACGGGTTCAACCGCGCCGTGGCCAAGGCGGAACCGGGCGCGGGCGGCATCACGCTGCTGCCTTTCTTCAGCGGTGAGCGTGTGCCGGCGCTGCCGCAGGCGCAGGCCAGCATGAGCGGCATGACCAGCTTCAACACCACGCCGGAAAACCTGTGTCGCGCGGCGGTCGAGAGCGCCACGTTCGGGCTGCGCTACGGACTCGAACTGCTCGGCTCGCTGGCGAGCGAGGCGACCCAGATTCGTCTCGTCGGGGGTGGTGCGAAGAGTCCGGTCTGGCGTCAGATCGTCGCCGACGTGCTCGGTCTCGAGGTGGTATGCCCGGAAGTCACCGAAGCCGCCGCCTTCGGCGGCGCCATCCAGGCACGCTGGTGCGACGATCGCGACTCCGAGGTGGCATTGGACGAGCTGTGCCGGGATTGGGTACGGCTGGACGAAGACACCCTGACCCGGCCACGGCCGGAAGTGGTCGCCAGCTACGACGGCATCTACCGGCGCTATCGTGAGGCGCTGAGCCGGGAGTATGGCATCGCCTGAGGCTCGCTCATTGCGGTAAGGGGGAGGGCATTGAAATCATCGCCTCTCCCCCTCATAAGACAGAACAGGTGCGGTGATTTTCCGCTGGAATTCCAACTTGCCAGGCCCTCCGTCCAACCAGTATCGACCCTGATCGTCGATCGCCGGAAACACGCCATGTGGCACGGCGATGACCACGTATCGGTGTTATGCTTTCAGAATCAGGATTGCGACGGGATGCAATCACACGCCACAACGATGGAGCGATTCATGACACAGCAACTCGACTCTCTCAAACAGCTTTCCATGGTGGTTGCCGATACCGGCGACCTGGATGCCATTCGTCGCTATCAGCCGCACGATGCGACCACCAACCCTTCCCTGATCCTCAAGGCTTTCGATCTCGAGGGTTACCAGGCGCTGATCGACGAGACACTGGCGGCGGTCAAGTCCGACATCAGCGATGTCGACGCCCGCGTCGAGGAAGCCGTGGACCGCCTGTCGGTGGCTATCGGTACCGAGATCACCAAGCTGGTGCCCGGACGGGTCTCCACCGAGGTGGCGGCCAAGCTCTCGTTCGACGAGCAGGCCAGCATTGACAAGGCGCATCACCTGATCGATCTCTACGAGAAGCAGGGGGTCTCCAAGGATCGGGTGCTGATCAAGCTGGCCTCGACCTGGGAAGGCATCCGCGCCGCCGAAAAGCTCGAGAAGGAGGGCATCAACTGCAACCTGACGCTGCTGTTCTCCGATGCCCAGGCCCGGGCCTGCTTCGAGGCTGGCGTCTACCTGATCTCGCCCTTCGTCGGTCGTGTCACCGACTGGTACAAGAAGGCCACCGGCACCGAATCCTATGCGCCGGACGAGGACCCGGGCGTCAAGTTCGTGCGCGGCGTGTGCGACTACGCCAGCCAGTATGGCTACGACACCGTGGTCATGGGTGCCAGCTTCCGTAACACCGACCAGATCCGGGCGCTGGCCGGCTGCAACCGCCTCACCATCTCGCCGGCGCTGCTCGAGGAACTCGCCTCCACGGATGGCGAAGTGACGCGCAAGATCACCGATCAGGGTAGCGGTGCCAAGCGTCTCGACCCGATCGGCGAAGCGCAGTTCCGCTGGGAGCACAACGAGGACGCCATGGCCACCGAGAAGCTGGCCGAAGGTATTCGCACCTTCGCCGCCGACCAGAAGAAGCTGGAAGGTCTGCTGGCCAAGCGATTGGGCTGAGTCTTTTCTTTCAAGCTCGACGCAGAGACACCCGGCTATATGCCGGGTGTTTTTTTATTGATGGACCGGGCTTGGCTGATTCCCGAGTGAAGAGTGCGTCACTGATCGTGAATCAGCCATCCTCACCGCTGATTGACGAGGGGGCTTAACGCTCGCCCCCTCGCCGCTCCCCCTCTACTGGTGTCGCAAGACCGCGAAACCCGGTATGAGAATGCGCCTGCGCTCCGGGTCGGCGCGCACGGACATCCTTGTCCTGGCGCGCCTCGCGCGACATCCATGTCGCGCGACCCGGCTTAGCGCTTCTCATCCCGCGCGGTCTTGGAGACGCCGGGTAAATTCCAGCCTTATTCGATGTACGGTGAGGATCGCTAATTCACGATCATTGAAGCTCGCGACAGCAAGCCACTGCGTGAGTCGGTTACGTCTTACTCCACACATCCGCCAGAATCTCGTAGGACTTCACCCGCTCGGCGTGGTCGTAACAGTCGGTGTTGACCATGATCTCGTCGGCCCCGGTACGGTCCAGCAGCTCGTCCAGTTGCTGGCGTACGCTCTCGGGCCCGCCGACGACGGCGGCTCCGAGATTCTGGGCGACCATGGCCTGCTCCTGGGGCGACCAGTCGAGATGCTCCACCGGTGGCTGGGTCCGCGTGCTCTTGCCACGGATCAGGTTGAGGAACTTCTGCTGCTGGGTGGTGGCGAGAAAGCGGGCGCGCTCGTCGGTATCGGCGGCGACCAGCGGAATCCCGATCATCGCGTGAGGCTTGTCGAGCACCCCCGGCTGGAAGCCTTCGCGATAGAGATGCAGGGCCTCGATCATGTAACCGGGGGCGAACTGACCGGCGAAGGCGAACGGCAGCCCGAGCCTGGCCGCGAGCTGCGCGCTGTAGCCGCTGGAACCGAGCAGCCAGATCGGCACATGGGTGCCTTCGCCGGGAATCGCCCGCACCCGCTGGCCGGGTACGGTATCGCCCAGGTAGCGGCGGAGTTCGTCGAGGCGATCGGGGAAATCGTTGACCCCGGCGCGCGGGTCGCGACGCATGGCCTGCATGGTGATGCCGTCGGAGCCCGGGGCACGGCCGAGGCCGAGATCGATACGCTCCGGGTAGAGCGTCGCCAGCGTGCCGAACTGCTCGGCGATCGCCAACGGCGGATGGTTGGGCAGCATGATCCCGCCGCTGCCGATGCGCATGGTCGAGGTCGCCCCGGCGATATGACCGATCAGGACGCTGGTCGCCGCGCTGGCGATACCGTCGATATTGTGGTGCTCGGCCAGCCAGTAGCGGTTGTAGCCCAGGCGCTCGGTCTGCTGGGCCAGGTCGACGCTGCGGCGGAACGTCTCCGCTGCGGTGCCGTCACGCGTGATCGGCGCCAGATCCAGTACCGAGAGAGGAGTATCGGCGAGTCGTGACATGAGCGTTCCCTTTAGGAAATGGGCGGGCGCTCGTTAGCGCCCTCATGATCTCCATCATGAGGGCTGTTGCGATGAATGCAACCGATACCCGCTGTCGATCTCCACGCTGTGCCGGATTGCTCGGACGTCAGAACGAGGTCTCTGCGTCTAGATCTCCTGCAGCAGTGCCTGAATGTCTTGACGACGTCCGGCATCGGCCGTCTCCCGGCCGGGCCGCGGCGCGGCGGCCATCGCTTTCTCGAGTGCCTGCCGGGCCTGCGCGTCGTCGCCCTCGTCGTGAAGGAATTGGGCCCAGAAGTAGTTGCTGTCGATCCCGTCGGGATTGAGGTTCAACCCTTTCTGCAGCAGCTCGCGCGCCTTGTCGTCGTCGCCGAAGCTCAGGGGCCAGCCGGGGACCTGGTGATAGAGGGTGCCCAGGCTGGTATAGGCCGACCCGTCCAGCGCCGTCGGATCGATCGATATCGCCCGCTCGAACTCGGAGCGCGCCTCCTTGACCAGGGAGAGTGCGCCCAGGCCACCCTCCGCACCCGCCTGGGAGCCTCGGATGATGCCTGCCCAGGTGTGCAGCGCCGCGCTATCGGGCTGCGCCTTGAGCAAGGCCTGCGCACGCTGGTAGAGCTGATCGAAGTCGTCGGCACGCCGCGCTTCCGGCGTCTTGTACTGGATATTGGCCCAGCGGCTCTGGAGCTCGTGCAGACCCGCGGCGACCGCGGTCGCCGATGCCGCGCTCGATGCCGTCGGGGATTCGGCCGCCAGTGCGAGCGGGCTGCCGGCAAGCGCAATTCCCGACATAGTGGCAAGCGCGGTGGCGAGCATCAGCGCCTTCATGGATCGGTATGCTGTCATGGTGATCTCCGTGTACGGATCATGGCGAGGGGGAGGGGCGACGTGCATGCTGCTGGATCGTCGGGAGCCGTTTCCTGAGTGCGCGGTCGACGATGCCGGGTAGGATCCCGTTCAACTTGACCAGCAGGCACTCCGGCCAACCGAGCTGCCGATCACGAGCCTGCGCCTCGATGCCGCGAATCACCCTCGCCGCGACCTGGGCAGGTTCGTCCACGTGGTTGCCCAGTTCGGTATTGAGGGCATCGGCGCGGTCGCTGTTCATGCCGGTTCGGGTGGCCCGAGGCGAGATGTGAAGCACCTGGACCGGGGTGTCGGCCAGTTCCCGGCGCAGCGCCTGGCTGAATCCGCGCAGAGCGAACTTGGTCGTGCAGTAGGCGGTGTAGCCGGGGTGCCCGATGGCGCCGAACGCGGAACCGAGGTTGACGATCCAGGCGCTGTTCTCGTGCAGCAGTCGCGGTAGCAGCGCTTGCGTGAGCAGCAGGGTGGCGGTCACGTTGAGTTCCACCATCGACGAGATCGCTGCCGGGGACTGCTCGTCGAACAGGCCGAAGTGATTGACGCCGGCGGCGTTGATCAGCATGTCGATACGCGTCTCTTCCGCGGTCTCGACCACCCGGCGACGATCCTCGGACGTCGTCAGGTCCGCGGACAGCGTGCGTATGCGCTCTGGCGCCAGCGCTGCCAGCGCTTTCAGGACGCTGGCGTTACGCCCCACGATCAGCAGCCGTGCGCCGCGCTGTGCCAGCAGGGTCACCAGTTCACGTCCGATACCGCCGCTGGCGCCGGTGATCAGGATGCGGCGATCAGACCAGCGCATGGCTCAGGCCCTCGTGGCTGACGGCGTCGTCGGCGTCCTGGCGGAGGTTGCGGAACATGGCACCGTAGAGGCGGTAGACCATGTTGGCGGCATCGATGATGGCCTGGAGGTCGGCGGGATCTTCGAGCCGGTTGATCTGCTCCTCAAAGAACGCCAGATGGCCGATATCGAGGCTGCCGTGGGACTCGAGATAGCGGAAGGCGTTGGCCGGAAGGCCCGCGCGGTCTCGCATCTGCTCGGCGGCCTGGGTGGCGATGGCGGTGCTGGTGCCTTCCAATACGTGCACCATGCCGAAGAAGCCGACCGGATTGTCGTAGGCGATCACGTCACGGACGTAGCGCACCATCAGTTCGGTCGCCGGCGCCGGGGTCGCGCTGGCGACCGCCTCGGCATCGCCGCCCAGGGCTCGAATGTCGTCCAGGATCCACTCCTGGTGGCCGTACTCCTCCTCGATGTACTCGACCAGCGCGCCACGCAACCACTCGAGACGCGGAGGCAGGCGCGCGCCGCAGGCCATCATCAATGGCACCGTCTGTTTGACGTGATGGTAAGCCTGCGCCAGAAACGCCTGATAGATCTCCTGGGTGATGTTGCCCTCCAGCGCCTGGCGAATCACCGGCGTGTCGAGCAGCCATTGGCGATGGCTGGCGGTGGCTTGTTGCAGAGTTTCGTAGTGGGACATGATGTCGTCTCCTCGGACGTGGACGGATGGCCTATGCATCCGCCGATGGATGTAACGGGCTGGTCAGCCAGGTGTGGTAATGCGCGTTCAGGGCGTCACGGCGCAGCCGACCATTGGCAGTCGCCAGACCGTTCTGCGCGGTAAAGGGAGTGCTGCGTTGCCACAGCGAGACACGCGCGTAATCGGGCAATCGGGCATTGGCGCTGGCCACGGCGTCCTCGATCTGGCGATCGTTGACCCAGTCGCCCCGCGGTACCAGCAAGGCACGGTTGAAAGACTGTGCTTCACCGCTTACCCAGGCCTGGGCAATCGCGGGTTCGGCGGTCAGTTCGGCTTCGACCCAGGCCGGATCGACATTGCGTCCGTAGGCGGTGATGAATACCTGACGACGACGGCCCTTGAGTCTCAGCGCATCGCCGTCCCACTGCCCCAGATCGCCGGTGGGCCAGACGGTCGGCGCCGGCGCGCTATCACCCAGATAGCCCAGCATCACATTGCCCTGGACCAGAACCTCGCCGTCGTCGGCCAGTCTGACCTCGACGTGAGGCAGGGGGCGTCCGACGCTGCCGGGATGCCGTTCACCGGGACGGTTGAGCGTGACCACGGAGGCGCACTCGGAGAGGCCGTAGCCCTCGAATACCGGCCAACCGGCGGCTTCCGCGCGCGCCAGCAGCGCTGGCGACACCGTGGCCCCGCCGACGGCGAAGAAGCGGCCAAAGCCGATGGGGGCATCGCCTTGCCGGGTGAGTAGCGCCGACAGCAACTGCGGCACCAGAATCAGGCTGTCCGGCGCCTGGCGACTGATGACCCGCCAGCCGCTGGCACTGTCGAAGCCGCTGGCGCCCTGCCAGCCCAGGGCGGCCAGCGACGGCAGGCTAATACTGCCCCCGAGCCATAGCGGCGCATAGATGCCGCCGATGTTTTCCAGCAGCGTCGCCAGCGGGAGTACCGCCAGGTGACGGCGCACGTCGACGCTAGCGGCGATACCAGCGAGACTCTCGGCGACCGTGAGCTGATTGTCGCTGCTCAGACAGACCCCTTTTGGCGTACCACTGGTGCCCGAGGTGAAGGTGATCTTGTGGGTGCCCGCGGGCAGCTTCGGCGGTGGCGAGACACCGCGACGCCGCCAGAGCATGGCGTCGGCATCCGGGGTGGCATCGAAGCCCAGTACGCTCGTCAGTGATCCGGGGCCGATCAGGGTATCGATACCGGCCTGGTCAACAAGGTGGGTCAACTGCGCCGGGGTGAAGAAGCCTGGCAATGGCACGTTGACGATGGCTTCCTGCATCATCGCCAGATCCCACAGCGCCCAGTCGATGCCATTGTCCAGCGCCAACCCCACACGTTGGCTGCCGAGCCGGCGCAGCTGCCGTGCCCGGGAGTCGACGAGCGGCATCAGGTCGCCGTAGCGGATTGACCGGGTTTCATCCTCCAGGGCGATGCGGTTCGCATCCTCGTTTCCCAGCGCCCGGAGATGGTCCAGAAAGCGCTCACGCATGATCGATGTCCTTGAGATGCGGGGCCGCGGCTGGCACGGTGGTGGTGGTGGAGCGGCCGTGGCTCGGGGTGAGACGATGCCAGGCGGCGATCAGGTCGCCACCCATGACCCAGGGCCGATGCAGGTAGTAGTTGCCCCAATCGCCCTGGGTGTCGCCCAGCCGGGCCGGATCGGCGTCCGCCAGACGGTGGACGTCGAGACCGAGGCGTCGAAAACCGTTGCGCACCGTCGCCGTCGCGGTGAATGCAAGCCAGCGGCACTCCTCGGCGACGAGCGAATCGATCAGGGCGCGAATCAGCGCGACCGTCATGCCTGGGCGGCGTGCCGCCAGGTTGCCGATCTCTGCCAGTGCGGTGCGCTCCACCGGCTGCTCCAGCACCGCGGAGAGCGCCTGCTCGATGGGCGTTTCCAGGTAGCACTCGAGAAAGAGCGGGGAGGCGTCGGCGCGACGGACGCCCACGGCAGCCTGCAATTCATCGCGCTCCCAGAGCCCGTAGAGTCGTGGCGCGAACTGGCCGATCGACGCACCATGCTGCTGCCGGTAGGTGTCGGCGATGAAGTTCTCGAGCGTGGCGCGCTCCCGGTCGCCGCGGCTTTCACGCCATACGGTGTTCGCTGCTGAAGCAGGTAAACCCGACATCGATAGCCCTCCGACAAGTTGACGGAGGCTAGATTGAAGGGCAGGGGCTTAACGAAGTCTTACGCTGGAACCCGGTGGGGGAATCTTTCGCCCCGTCCGGACCAGGCGCTCGGCCGGGGCTTCCGCAGAGCGCGGCGGGGTCGTCTACACTATTGACGTCGAAGGAAATCAGCACAATCAAAAGGGGACGACATGCCTAAACTCGGCAAGCAAGGCGTATTCATCGTCTCGGCGGTGGTGATCGCGGCGATCGTGGCCATAGGCGCGATTTTCCCGACAGGATTTGGAAATATCGCCAATGCGGCACTGGGGGCGACAACACATTACTTCGGGTGGTTCTACCTGATTTCCGTGTTCGGATTCGTCATTTTTCTGGTCGGCTTGGCGTTCAGCAAGTACGGCAAGATTCGCCTGGGGCCACAGGACAGCAAACCGACTTACGGTTTCTTTTCATGGGTCAGCATGCTGCTCGCGGCGGGCTTCGGGGTCGGCCTGGTGTTCTACGGCATGGCGGAGCCCATGACGCACTACATGACGCCACCCTATGGTGACGTGGAACCGGAATCCGCCGAATCGGCTCGTTACGCGATTCAGTACGCTTTCTTCAACTGGGGGATTCACCAGTGGGCGGCGTTTTCGGTCGTCGGTCTGATCATCGCCTACTACCAGTTTCGCAAGGGCCAGGCGGGCATGGTCTCCAACGTACTCTCGTCGGTCACCGCGAAACGCCCGAAGTTGCGCCGTCTCGGGCCGGTCCTCGATATCTTCGCGGTCGTCGCAACGGTGATGGGCGTGGCGACCTCCATCGGCTTGGCGGTACTGCAGATCAATGGTGGCCTGCACTCGGTGTTCGATGTGCCGGAAAACATGATGTGGCAGTTCATCATCATGGGCGCGATGTTCATCTGCTACATGATCTCGGCCACATCGGGCCTCGACAAGGGCATCAAGAACCTGTCCAACCTCAACCTGATCATCTGCTTCGCACTGATGTTCTACGTCCTGTTCACGGGGCCGACCATCGCGATTCTCGAGACCATCACGCTGGGCATCGGCGACTACCTGCAGAACTTCATCGGCATGAGTCTGCGGATGTCGCCCTACGATGACAGTCAGTGGGCCTCGAACTGGACCATCTTCTACTGGGCCTGGGTCATTGCCTGGTCGCCGTTCGTGGGGACGTTCGTGGCGCGAATCTCGCGCGGGCGAACCATCAAGCAGTATGTTTTCGGGGTGCTCGTGGTGCCGCCGCTGCTGGCTTGCCTGTGGATCGGGGTCTTCGGTGGTGCCGCCATTCAGATGGAGATGAACAGCGATGCGGGTCTTGCCCAGGCAACGGCGGACAATATCACCTCGGCGCTGTTCCGCATGTTCGACCTGATGCCGTTCTCGAACGTACTGTCGGTCGTCGCACTCTGCCTGATCTTCATCTTCCTGGTGACCTCGGCGGACTCGGCGACCTACATCGTGTCGCAGATGACGGACAACGGCTCGCTCAATCCGCCGCTGATGAAACGTATCATCTGGGGGGTACTGATCGCGGCGATCTGCCTGACGCTGCTCTCCGCCGGTGGCGAGAACGGACTGAAAGGGCTGCAATCGGCCTCGGTGCTGGCGGCGTTGCCCTTCACCTTCATTCTCTACGGGATGATATTCGTGACGTTGAAGGAGCTGCGCGCCGATCGCAAGGCGATGCTGACCGCACTCTATCGGCGCCATAGCGATACCCCGGTCGGGGCCGACGCCTTCGAGGCCGAGGAGCTGGGCGAAGAAGATCGCTATCGGCGTGCCCCCGACGTCAAGAACCGGCGCATCAATCCGCGCTGATCGTCGGCGTGGGGAGTCCCGGCCCCGGTCTGCAAGGACCGGGGCCGTTTTCGTCGCTGGATCGGAACGGCGGGAACGCACGGGGGAGCGCCGAGCGAATCTGGCGCCGGTGGCGAAAAATCGTGAACCAGCCTAATTTGTGACTGGATTTCATCTTCATGCCGCCGTTAATAAGATGATAAAGCCTTGCGGAGCTCATCCATGCCACCGGCCTTGAAGTCTTCCCGACGACCGCGTCATGGCGCCACTCGCCGCGGCGTGGCGTCTGCCGATTCCAGGATCGACCGATGGCTCGATGCGCTGGTCAGCCTGTTCGTGGTCACGGCACTGATCGTCGGCGGCGCGGCGCTGCTTGTCACCCTGCTGTTCTGAACCGCTCGAGGTCGGCTCGGCTCCGACCTGCCATCTCCAGGTCTTCCGCGCGGAGCCCGCGCCGGCAACACCCTGTCGCGAGATTTGCTAGCCCTCGCGGCGTCTGACCTGCAGGCGTTGCATTGACGCCACCAGATCGTTGAACCGTTCCCCCTGAACCTGCACATGCGCCTTGATCGCGGCCTCGGCAGCGTCGGCCTCGCCTCGCTCCAGCGCTGCCATGATGGCCTCGTGCTCGTCGAAACTGCTGGCGAGGCGGTGGCGGGCGTGAAGTTGCAGGCGACGATAGGGTTTCAGGATGGCATGCAGGCGGGCCGCTTCCTGGGTAAGAAAGTCGTTGTGGCTGGCTTCGTAGATCAGATGATGGAAGATGCCGTTTTCGTAGTAGTAGCCATCGGCGTCTCCCGAACGCATGCACGCCCGGCAGGCCGCCTGGGCGCGATGCAGTGCCGCCAGCTCTTCGGGGGTGGCGCGTCGCGCCGCCAGCCGAGCGCACATGCCCTCCAGTTCCGCCATGACCTCGAATCGCTCGACCAGCTCGGTGACGCTCAGTTGAGCGACGAAGGTGCCGCGCTTCGGCAGGACGCGCACCATGCCCGACGCCGCCAGTTGCTGCAGTGCTTCGCGAATCGGGGTGCGCGAGCAGTCGTACTCCCTGGCCAGAGCTTCCGGGTCCAGTCTGTCCCCCGGCGCGTAATGGCCGTCGACGATGGCATCCTCGAGCAGGTCGCGAAGCCGCTGGGCATGCGGGATGCGGGCCATATTAGACTTTCTCCTATGTTGACACCCGGTCGGCGGGGGCATAACTGTTATATATAACAGAGCGATGACATGTATGTTAACTGCCGGTTGCCGATTCGCGCGATCGGATGGGGTTCCGGCCCGCTGTCTCGCTCCGTTCACGCTCACCGGCGACGTCGCGCGGCACCGGTGGAAGCTTCAGTCTCCGATCCGAGAGGGACGGCATGAACGTCAACATGAATTTTCTGCAGGATCTGCTCTCCAGTATCGGCCGCCGAACCCGAGGCCAGTACCTGTTCGGTGGCAAGGACGGCGACAAGCCGAGCAGTCTGGCGAGATTGACCTCGGTGTGCGAGACGCTGATGCACCCCGGCGGTGAAGCCTCGCAGATCCTGATCGCCCAGGAGGCGCTGGAGCGCTACGCCTCGCTGGATGACAGCGACCGTGTCGCATTTTTCCAACTGCTGGGGGAGCGCTACGCCGCCGAGCCCGATGCCATCCATCAAGCCTATGCGGCGTATCGCGATACTGGGGACAACGCCAGTCTGCAGCGGCTGTTCTCCGCCTGCGAGCCGCGACGACAGCATCTGCTGCGCCGACTGAATCTGTGCCCCGGCGGCACCTACGAACTGGTCAAGATGCGCGCGGACCTGTTGCGCTGTCTCAAGACCCACCCCGAGCTGGCGCCGCTGGACGCCGACTTCGAGCACCTGTTCGCCTCGTGGTTCAATCGCGGTTTTCTGGTGCTCGAGAGCATCGACTGGAACACACCCGCGGCGGTGCTCGAGAAGATCATTCACTACGAGGCGGTGCACGCGATCGGCGACTGGTCGGACCTGCGCCGCCGCCTGGACCCGGAGGACCGTCACTGTTACGCCTTCTTTCACCCGGCCACGGGAGACGAGCCGCTGATCTTCGTCGAAGTGGCGCTGTGCAAGGGCATTCCCAACAGTATCCAGACGATCCTCGAAGGGGGCGACGACGTGCGCCCGGAAGAGGCCGATACGGCCGCGTTCTACAGCATCAGCAACTGCCAGGCTGGCCTGCGGGGTATCTCGTTCGGCAACTTCCTGATCAAGCAGGTGGTTCAGGAGCTCAAGCGCGAACTGCCCAACCTGGAGAAGTTCGTGACGCTGTCGCCGGTGCCGGGTTTTGCCAAGTGGTTGGCGGCCGAGCGTGAAAGCGGCGCCTGCCAGCTGAGCGATGAGGTCGCAGACGGTCTGGATGCCGAAGGCTGGGTCGAGAACCCCAAACTGCGCGAGAAACTCACGCCGGAGGTGCGCGGCCTGGCGGCGCATTACCTGATCGACGCCAAGCGCGACAATGGCCTGCCGTTGGACCCGGTCGCTCGCTTTCATCTGGGCAATGGCGCCAGTCTCCATCGCCTCAACTGGCCCGGCGACACGTCCGAGAACGGCCGCCGCCAGTCCCACGGCCTGATGGTCAACTATCTCTACGAGCTCGACCGGATCGAGCAGAACCACGAAGCGTTCAGTCGCGAGGGCACGGTGGTCTGCACCAGCGACATCCGTCGCGATGCCAAGCAGGGGCGCTCACGTTGCCGTCATGGCTCCCGCACCGACGCCTGATCGGTCGCGTATTCAAAGCAGGAGAGGTGGAATGAATCACAACTTGTATCTGCAGTTTTCGGGTAACTTCGAGCGCGATCCCGACAAGGTACTGATCGACACGCCGAGTGGCGAGACGTATCGCTATCGCGACGTGCTGTCCACATCGCGGCGGCTGGCGCGGGTGTTGCTCGATCTCGGGGTCGAGCGGGGCGATCGGGTCGTCGTCCAGGTCGACAAGAGCCCGCAGGCGATCATGCTCTATCTGGCCTGTCTGCAGACGGGGGCCGTCTATCTGCCGCTCAACACCGCCTACACCGAAGCCGAGGTCGAGTACTTCCTGACCGACGCCGAGCCGCGGCTCTATGTGTGTCGTCCGGCCGATGTCGAGACCGCACGGGAGCTGGCGCGACGCTGCGGTGTGCCGGCCGTCGAGAGTTTGGGCAGCGAGGCGGATGGATCTCTGATGGAGCTGACAGCGCGCGCCGAGGAGGAGACGAGCATTGTCGAACTCGCAGCCGATGAGCTCGCGTCGATTCTCTACACCTCCGGCACCACCGGGCGCTCCAAGGGGGCGATGCTCAGCCACGGCAATCTGGCGGCCAACAGCCAGGCGCTGGCGCAGACCTGGCACTTCAGCGCCGATGATCATCTGCTGCATGCGCTGCCCATCTTCCATACCCACGGGTTGTTCGTGGCGTGCAATATCGTCCTGACCGTGGGCGCGTCGATGACCTTCCTGCCCAAGCTCGACCCCGAGCAACTGCTCGACCTGATGCCGCGGGCGACGGTGCTGATGGGCGTGCCGACCTTCTACACCCGCCTGCTCGCCAGCCCGCGCCTGGACCGGACGACGACCGCCAACATGCGGCTGTTCGTCTCCGGTTCCGCGCCGCTGCTGGCGGAAACCCATCGCGAATTCTCCGAGCGAACCGGGCACGCCATTCTCGAGCGCTACGGCATGACCGAAACCAACATGAACACCTCCAACCCCTACGACGGCGAGCGCCGCCCGGGCACGGTCGGTTTCGCGCTGCCGGGCAGCGAGGTACGTATCACCGACCGCGAGAGCGGCAAGACTCTGGCGGCCGGGGAGACGGGACTGGTGGAGGTTCGCGGCCCGAACGTCTTCCAGGGCTATTGGCGCATGCCGGAAAAGACCGCCACCGAGTTCCGCGGCGACGGTTTCTTCATTACCGGCGATCTCGGCCTGATCGATGCGGATGGCTACCTGCAGATCGTCGGGCGCGACAAGGATCTGGTGATCTCCGGCGGCTACAACGTCTATCCGAAAGAGATCGAGCAGTGGATCGACGAGATGCCGCAGGTCGCCGAGTCGGCCGTCATCGGCGTGGCCCATCCCGATCTCGGCGAGGGCGTGACTGCCGCAGTGGTGCTGAAACCCGGCGAGTCGCTCGACGAATCCCAGGTGCTGGCGGCGCTCGAAGACAAGGTGGCTCGCTACAAGCAGCCCAAGCGCGTGTTCTTCATCGACAGCCTGCCGCGCAATGTCATGGGCAAGGTGCAGAAGAACGCACTGCGCGACCGTTATGCCGATATCTACCGTAGTGCCGAAACGGTCGGCAAGTAGCCTGTCGTTTCACTGATGGCCCCGCCGCGTGGGTAACGCGGCACCACAGCCACGCGTGAGTGGCTGTCTCGACACACGCCAAGCTCCGATAACCGGGCTAATCATGACCATTCTCGACAATAACGCCCCATGAGGTGATAACGATGGTGATTTACGGTGTAGCACTCCTGGCCGGCTGCATGCTGGCCGGGCTGATCATCGGCGACGTACTCGGCCAGATGCTGGGAATCGATGCCAACCTGGGTGGCGTGGGTATCGCCATGCTGCTGCTGATCTTCGTGACCGGATATCTCAAGGATCGCGGCAAGCTGCCGGAAACGACCGAAAGTGGCATCAACTTCTGGAACGCGATGTACATTCCCATCGTCGTCGCTATGGCGGCGAGCCAGAACGTGGCCGCGGCCTTCAGCGGTGGCATGGTGGCGATTCTCGCCGGCGTCCTGGCGGTGGTGCTGGGGCTGGCGCTGGTACCGGTGCTGACCGGCAAGAAAGTCGACGACGCGAGCCCGCTCGAGTCGGCCCCGACCACCCCTAGCGGCCACTGAGAGAGGATACCGACATGAACGACTCCATCGTCTCCCTGGTCGACAAGTATCACCTGATCGCTGCGTTTGCAGTGGTCGGTCTGACCATGTACATCGCCTATTGGCTGAGTCGGCATCTGACCGCTGGGCGCCTGCACGGCTCGGCGATCGCGATCATCATCGGCCTGGCACTGGCGTACGTCGGTGGCGTGTCCACCGGCGGCAGCAAGGGGCTCTCCGACGTCACGCTGTTTTCCGGCCTCGGCCTGATGGGGGGCGGCATGCTGCGGGACCTGGCGATCATCGCCACCGCCTATGGCGTGCGTTTTCAGGAGATCAAGAAAGCTGGCCTGCGCGGCGTGATCGCACTGTTCCTCGGCGTGCTGGTGTCGTTCGTCGCCGGTGCCGCCGTGGCGATCGGCTTCGGCTACACCGACCCGGTGGACATCACCACCATTGCGGCCGGCGCGGTGACCTACATCGTCGGGCCGGTGACCGGTGCCACCCTGGGCGCGAGTTCGGAGGTGATCGCGCTGTCGATCGCCGCCGGTCTGGTGAAATCGATTCTCACCATGATCGCGACACCGTTGACGGCCAGATTGATCGGCCTGGACAATCCGCGCTCGGCGATGATTTTCGGTGGCCTGATCGGTACCACCAGTGGCGTGGCCGCTGGCCTGGCCGCCACTGACGCGCGCCTGGTGCCCTACGGGGCGATGACCGCGACGTTCTACACCGGGCTCGGCATCCTGCTGGCGCCGACGGTGCTGTTTCTGGCCGTACGCGCGATCTTCTGAGACAAGGGTGGCCGGCGGGAGCCGGCCGCTCCACTAAGGCGACGAGAACGCCCGGTTGAGACACCTGCCCGGGCGGGACGCCGGGACCGGAGCGATGGCGACGCAGCCTCGACCCGCGGACTTGGCCTGATAGAGTGCCAGGTCGATCTCCTCCAGCAATCCCTTGGAAGTCTGGTGGCGGTGTTCGCCGACACCCGCGGAGAAGCTGACGCGCAGGTCCAGTGTACTCAAGGCTTGATGGCGGAGCTGGCCCAGCACACGGTTCACCGTCGCCTGTGCCGAAAAGCGGTCGATGCCCGGCAGGATCATCAGGAACTCCTCTCCGCCCCAGCGAATCAGGGTGTCGCTGGAGCGCAGCGCGCCGGCAACGAAATGGCTGAACTCCCTCAGCACCGTGTCGCCGACGGCGTGGCCATAGCGATCGTTGATCGCCTTGAAGTGATCCAGATCCAGCATCGCGACGGAGATCCTGTCGCCAACCCGCTTGCCGCGCTCCAGCGCCTGCTCGAGCAACTCCCCGCCCATGCGACGGTTGTGCAGACCTGTGAGGTCGTCGCGTGTCGCCAGATACTCGAGACGCCGGTTTTTCTCTTCCAGCCGACGTTCGACGTCGCGCCGCTGGGTGATGTCGACCAGAAAGGCGACTCGCTGGGGGTTGCCCCGTTCGTCACGGCTGACCGTGTCCTCGAGCATCACGGTGCGGGGGGTACCGTCGTGAAGCCTCACCTCCAGCGAGTGGCGCTGGTTCAAGGCATGGGGAAAGCTGGCGGCATGCCGTTTTTCCGCGGCCTGTCGACTCTGCGGGGGTAGCAGCTTGCGAAAGTGGGCGTTGAGCAGTTCGTTTTCCGCGTAGCCGAAGAACTCGCAGAACGCGCGATTGACCTGGCGCAGATATCCGCCCGCATCGATCGTGCACACGCCCATGGGCAGGTTCTCGAGGATCTGACGCAGTTGGGGCTGGTGCCGGGGCAGCAGGTTTGCCGTGGCGTCGTCAGCGGCCACCTCGCCGATGGCGATCAAGACGTGGCGTGAGGACTCGGTATCGCCAGGCGCCCCGAGCGAGGAAACCTTGAGCTTCACGGCCAGCGGTGGCTGACGGTGCTGGCGGATGTAGAAACTGTGCCATTGTCGTGAATCGTCGACGGCGACACTCAGCAGGGCGGGGTGATCCCGGCCCGCGGCCGGATGCCGTCCGGCATCGAGCCACTGCCAGGGGTCGGCCATGGGGAAGCGGTCGTCCAGTCGCAACTGGCGTTTTGCCGTTGCATTGGCGTCGACCAGTAGCGGTACGCCGCTGTCGAGCCGGTAGATCAGTGCCGCGATATCCAGCGTGTCCAGACCATCCGGCGTCGAGGGACGCGCCTGTCGTGACAATCGTCTTTTCGATGCAACCATGAGCCAGGGTACCGTGAGTTCCTACGGTGAATAGAGCTGCCGAGCGTCCTGCGACGGTCAGTACCGTCCCTTGACCAGCGCGAAGCGCGAGTCCGGGCAGACGGGTAGCCGTTCCGCGACCGGCCGGGCAAACCAGTATCCCTGCTGCCTTGCAATACCGTGCCGATAGAGCCAGCGAGCCTCTTCCAAGGTCTCGATGCCCTCGGCGACCAGCTTGATGTCGAGATGGCGCGCCAGGTCGACGAGATGGCGGATCACGATCTGTTTTCGGGGTGAGGCATCGATGTCGCTGATCAACTGGCGGTCGATCTTCAGCATGTCGGGCGAGATCTCGGCCAGCAGATCGAGGTTGGCGTAGCCGGTGCCGAAGTCGTCGAGTGCCGTCTTCATGCCCATGGCACGGTAGCTGGCCACGATTTTCTGCAGGTGGCGCCGATCCGTGACGCTCTCGCTTTCGACGATCTCGAAACATAGTCGACTGACCGGCCATCCGACGCGCTCGGCAGCTGCCAGCGTCGCCTGGATACAGGCTTCGGGTTCATAGACGGCGTTGGGCAGAAAATTGATCGACAGCACGCCCCGCGCGTTCAGCCGATGGGCGATTTCGATCGCCTTGACACGACAGGCCTGATCGAAACGATAGCGTGTCCTGTCATCGACCTTGGCCAGCACGGCTGCGGCGGACTCTCCCTCGGGACCTCTGACGAGGGCTTCGTAGCCATAGACGCGGCCCTCGTCGATGTCGACGAGCGGCTGGAATGCCATGGTGAAATCGAAATCCAGCGGCGCATCGCAGCGTCCGCAGACGTTATCGTGTCTGGCGCAACCCGGCATTGTTGTCCTCCCTGACGACATGCACTGCCATGATGAGCCTTGCCAGCAACGCACTCCATTGCGGTCCTGACAAGTTAACTAAGCTTAGAATAGATGACTATGATCGAATAGCAGTGATTTGGTAGGTAAGTGTGAATCCTGATGCGAGGATCGTCGCAGATCGCCGACGGTCGTGCCGCCTGGAAAAGACACTCTCGAGTACTACCGCCCGATGACGACTCTCTTTCCCAATTCGCGAGGTCTATGAAACCGTCTCCGGCTACCCTCTTCTATATTTTGCTGATCGCGCTGGGCGTCGCGCTGGATAAAGGCGTCTGGCAGATCCCGCGGGAGTGGAATCCGCTGGCGCCACTGGTCGTCAGCGACCCCGTGACGCCAGTCACTCGCTGGAAGCTGAAGGCGCTCTCCGGAGATCGCGACGCCTATCTGGCGGCGCTCGATACCGCCCCCGACATTCGTTACGCCCCGCTGGCGGACTACACGCCGGTCGCCGGCTGTCCGTTGGAGAACGTGGTGCGCGTAAATCACACCCAGGTCCGGTTCAATGCCAGTTTCGTCGCCAGTTGCCCCCTGGCCCTGGCCTGGACCATGTTCGAGCAGCACGAGCTGCAACCGCTGTCGCAGCGGATCTTCGGCGAGCGGGTCGCCAGCGTCCGCCACTATGGCTCCTTCGCCTGTCGCAACATCTATCACCGGGAGAACGCGAGACGAAGCGAGCACGCCACGGCGTCGGCGCTGGACGTCGCCGCCTTCGGGCTGGAGGATGGTCGCAGCATCAGCGTGCTCGACGATTGGCGGGACGGCGGTGAACGCGGCCGGTTCCTCGAGGAGGCCCAGAAGGGTGCCTGCCACTACTTCGGGACCACCTTGGGGCCCGACTACAATGCCGCCCATGCCAACCATTTTCATCTCGGCATGCGAGGTATCTCGTTCTGTCGCTAATCGGTCCGCTCGACGCCTTCGCTGGCTTCGGTCATGACAAAAACCTCGCGGGGACCTAAGGTTGTCGGTATCTCTCGCGGATGCGCTTGTCATCGATAGTGACGGGGCGTTCGCTGCCGCCCGATCCTGTTTTTCCACCGAGAGGAGTAGTCCATGCGTCTGACCATCAAGGGTGTCGAGGAGGGCAAACCGATCCCGGCGACCTTCGCTTTTGCCGTCCCGGATCCGGAGCAGCACATGCGCCTCAGCGACAATCGCAATCCGGAAGTGCGCTGGCTGGACGCGCCATCGGGGACGCGAAGCTTCGTGATGCTGGTGACCGACCCCGACGTTCCCGGCGTGGCGGATGACGTCAACCAGGAGGGCAAGACGTTGCCGCCGGAACTGCCGCGAGTCGACTTCTATCATTGGGTGCTGGTCGACATCCCGGCGGAAGTCAACCTGCTGGAGGAAGGCGAGATGGCCGACGGCGTGGTGCCCAAGGGGAAACCGCCGGGGCAGACCGCCAAGGGGATCAGCGGCATCAACGGCTACACCGGTTTCCTGGCCGGCGATCCCGACATGGCGGGTGTCTACGGTGGCTACGACGGTCCCTGTCCGCCGTGGAACGACGAGATCGTCCACCGCTACACGTTCAGCCTGTTCGCGCTGGACATCCCCACGCTGGGGCTGGCGGGCGAGTTCACCGGTGAACAGGTCCGCGAGGCGATGGCCGGTCACGTCCTGGCCGAATCCAGCGTCACCGGGACCTATACGCTCAACCCGGACCTGCGCTGAGTCGTCATGGCGTCGTCACCCCACCCGGCGACGCTGCGCCGTGCGATCCTGGCCATGGCCGAATCGCGCGGTTCCGCCAAGACCTTCTGTCCCTCGGAAGTGGCGCGCCAGTTGGATGACGACTGGCGCCCCCTGATGGCGCCGATACGGGCCAGTTCGCGCGAGCTGGCCCGCGAGGGGCGTCTCGCTGTGCTCCAGCGGGGACGGGCACTGTCGCCGGAAGAGGCTTGGCGCGGGGCGATCCGGCTGCAGTTGCCGGCCGATCGCGATGGATGACGACGCGCGAGGTGTCCGCCGCACCGGCGTCGGCATGATGGTGCTGTTCTGGGTGCTCCTGCTGCTGTTGGCGGGCTGGTGGTTTCGTGGAGTGGAACAGCGGCGTAGTCATCCCAACGCGGAACTGGCGACCGCGACGTTCGAGCATCAGGCGCCGGTCACCCTGGAGCGCAATGCGCAGGGCCACTTCGTGGCGCCGGGGGAGGTCGATGGCCAGGCGGTGACGTTCCTGATCGATACCGGCGCCACCTACGTCTCGCTTTCGCAGTCTCTCGCCCGCACCTTGCAGATCGAACCTGGGCCGGAGGTCATGTTTACCACGGCCAACGGTCGCGTCAGCGGCAATCTGGCCACGCTGGAGAGTGTGAGGCTGGGAGGGCTGACCGCCCGACAGGTGCCCGGTTCGATCCATGCGGGTATCGGCGACGACGTGGTGCTGCTCGGCATGAGCTTTCTGGGCCGGTTCGATATTCAGATACGCGGCAGTCAGATGATCGTCGGCCCGCCAGACCCTTGATTTGAGCCATACTGGGAATTCGGCGGTACTGGAAAAAAGATCCCCGGACTCGAGCGACATCGATGTCCCCACGGGGAGAGCTTGCCAGCGAGGGGAGTGCCATCGACATGAGCGCACGCAAACCGTATCGGCTCGCTGCCTGGGTGCTGGGCGCCGTCATGGTGGTCGTGGGCCTGATCCTGGTCGTGGGCGGGGGCTGGCTGATCGTCCTGCGGGGCAGCGGTTACTATCTGCTCGCCGGTCTCGGCCTCCTGGCCAGTGGCGGGCTGCTGATTCGTCGCCATCCGGCGGCACTGCTGCTTTACGCGATGGTACTGCTGGCGACGCTGGCCTGGTCGCTGTGGGAGGTGGGATTCGACTGGTGGCAACTGGCGCCGCGGGTCGCGCTGCCCTGCGTGCTCGGGATCGTGCTGCTGTTGCCGTGGTGGAGAAAGCCGGTGGCCTCTCCGCTGGGAAGCGGCGCGCTGGCGCTGGCCGTCGGCCTGACGATCGGGATCGCGGTGGTCGCGCAGTTCATCGCGCCGGGCACCATCGAGGGACGACTCGATCCCGAACGCAGGGCGCAGGTGATCAACGAGGCGCAGGTGGCAGGAGAGAACTGGCCCGCCTACGGCGGCACCAATGCCGGTACCCACTATTCGTCCCTCGACCAGATCACGCCGGCGAATGTCGGCAGGCTCCAGGAAGCCTGGCGCCTTCGAACCGGTGACATCGCGACGTCCACCTCGCCACCGGAGATTACCAACGAGAACACGCCGCTGAAGGTGGGCGACAATCTCTTTCTGTGTACTTCCCATAGCCGAGTGATAGCAGTGTCACCGGAAACCGGCGACGTCCGATGGACCTTCGATCCCGAGCTCAGCAGGATGGGCGCCGACGATTTCTCTGGCTGGGCGCACATGACCTGTCGCGGTGTCGCCTACTACGACGTATCCGATTACGCCGACACGGCGGGGAGTGGCGTCGCGACCGGGGGTGGCGCTGCCGGGAGCGACGAAGGCCCCGTCGCGCCGCGAGTGCCGTCGATTGGCCAGACGGACGTGATGTGCCCGCGACGACTCTTCGTGCCGACGGCCGATGCCAGGCTGATTGCGCTGGACGCCCAGAGCGGCGAGCGTTGTCCCGGTTTCGGGGTCGATGGCGAAGTCGACCTGACGCGCAATATCGGCGATTTCGCGCCCGGCGGTTACTACGCCACGTCGCCGCCGGTGGTCACCGAACACTTGGTCATCATCGGCGGTCACGTCACCGACAACGGCTCCACCGATGAGCCCTCGGGGGTCGTCCGGGCCTACGATGTCGGTACGGGAGAGCTGGTCTGGAACTGGGACAGCGGCAATCCGGAAGCCACCGCTCCCATTGCGCCCGAGGCGACCTACACCCGCAACTCCCCCAATGCCTGGGCGCCGCTCAGCGTCGACGAGCGCCTGGGACTGGTCTATCTGCCGACCGGCAACGCCACGCCGGACCCGTACGGTGCCGATCGCGACGAGAATGACGAGACCTACGGCGCGGCACTGGTGGCGCTGGGTCTCGCCACCGGCGGGGTCCGCTGGCGGCAGCAGTTCGTCCACCACGACCTTTGGGACATGGATACTCCCGCCCAGCCGGTCCTGCTCGACCTCCAGACGCCCGACGGCATGTTGCCGGCGGTGATTCAACCGACCAAGCAGGGCAGCCTCTACGTGCTCGACCGGGGGACCGGGGAGCCGATCGTGCCGATCGAGGAGGTCAAGGCGCCCAGCGGTGCGGTCGAGGGTGACTTCACCGCGGCGACCCAGCCGCGTTCGACACTCAACCTGCTGCCGCCGCCACTCACCGGCAGCGACATGTGGGGCGTCTCGCCGATCGATCAGATGCTGTGCCGCATCCAGTTCCACGCTCTCGACTATCGAGGGCAGTACACGCCGCCGTCGCTGAACGGGAGTCTCGTCTATCCCGGCAATGTCGGCGTTTTCAACTGGAGCGGAGTGGCCGTCGATCCGGCGCGTCAGGCGATGTTCACCAGCCCCAACTATCTCGCCTTCGTCTCGCGTCTGATCCCCCGCGACGGCGAAGACGATCCGGAGGCGTCCGCCAGCGAGCAGGGCGTTCGACCCAATCGAAGGGCGCCATACGCCGTCGAACTGGGGCCGTTCCTGTCGATACTCGGCCTGCCTTGCCAGGCGCCGCCCTGGGGCCAGGTCGCGGGGATCGATCTCGGCAGTCGTGAAGTGGTCTGGCAACATCGCAACGGCACCACGAGAGACAGCATGCCGTTCGACCTGCCGATCCCGTTGGCCGTCGGCGTCCCGGCGCTGGGCGGGCCGATCACCACCGCCGGTGGCGTCAGTTTTCTCAGCGGCACGCTCGATCAATATCTGCGGGCTTACGACCTGACCAGTGGTCGCGAACTCTGGAAAGCCCGGCTCCCCGCAGGCGGACAGGCCACGCCAATGACCTACCGGGGCAGGGACGGCCGCCAGTACGTGGTCGTCACGGCCGGCGGGCACGGGACTTTCGGCTCCCGTATGGGGGACTATGTCGTGGCTTATGCATTGCCTCGGGACGCGCTGCCGTGAGCGAACGGCATGGCGTCATGGTAATGACGGCTTGCGAACTTGTTGCCCGATTGGCAGGCAGGATGAGGCTCGTGACGCTGACGACCAGCGTCAATGTTCAAGGAGAGAATCGATGGTGGCGGGAAATCTTCGGCTCGGCGCTTTGGCGCTGACGGTGACGCTGGTGCTGGCGGGCTGCGAGAGCCTTTCGACGGGATCGTTTCAGATGCCCGATATCTTCGGTGGTGCCGACAGCGATGAAACCGTGGTGAAGCGCCAGATCCCCTTTCCGGCCGACGAGTACGCGAAGCTGGAGAAAAAAGGGACGTCTGCCGTGCAGGGGCGTCTGACCTACGAGACCTCCGCCGGCCAGACGTTGATCGGTGCCGGCGAGACGGTATCGGTAGCGCCCGCGACCCGTTATGCCGCCGAAGCCGCCGACGTGGCGCTCTCGGGGCGCAAGATCGAACCTGCCGACCCACGGGCCCGGGAATACACGCACTACGCCAAGACCGACGACAACGGCTATTTCGTCGTGCGCGGCATCCCCGCCGGTGTCTTCTACGTCGCCGGCAGCGTGTTGCTTCCCGGTGGCAACTCGCGCAGTCCGATCATCATCAAGCAGATCGAACTCGGCGAGGGGCAGACCCGGGATGTGGATTTGAGCCGCTGAGGTCGGCGACGGGAAATGGAGGTCGAGACGGCGCGAGAGACGGGCCGTGAACCGGAGGGGCGAACGATGTTGACGATCTGGGGGCGCGAGAGCTCATACAACGTCCAGAAAGTGCTGTGGCTGGCTGACGAACTGGGACTCGACTACGCCCATCGACCGGCGGGGGGAGAGCAGGGCGGCCTGGACGACGAGGCGTTTCTGGCGATGAATCCCAACGGGCGGATTCCCGTCATCGAAGAGGACGAGACCATCGTCTGGGAAACGCACGCAATCCTTCGCTACCTGGCTTCGGCGCATGGCGGACAGGATTTTCGGCGCGCCTCTCCGGCCGCCCAGTCGCTGATCGATCGCTGGCTCGATTGGTCGTTGTCCGAACTGGAGCCGGCTTTCTTTGGTGGTATCTTCTGGGGCTTCTATCGCACGCCGGGCGACCAGCATGACGATGTCGCCATCGAACGTTCGCTGGCCAAGTGCGACCGGCTCTACCGCCTCCTCGACGAGCGCCTGGCCCAGAGTCCGTTCCTCAGCGGAGATCGGCTGGGATTGGCCGATATTCCGGCCGGCACCACGCTCTACCGTTACTTCGAACTCGAGATACCGCGACCGTCGCTGCCCAACGTGGAAGCGTGGTATCGACGGCTGCAGCAGCGCCCCCACTATCAACGCCACGTCATGCGCCCCTTCGGCGAACTTTACGGACGCCTGACTTACTGATCCCGCGCTAAGAAATTCGCCAGGAGCGACACCCTGCATGGCGTCACGACGGGCATCTTGATGGTGCGCTCCCGGAGGATTCCAACCCAAGGTACTTTGGCCGCCAGCGATACTGGGTTACAAAGGGAACAATTCGGGTATGATGCTGTTTAATTCGCTATGTTCTGTTTTTAAGCGTAGCGTCAGTCTTTGTTTTCGAAGTCGGTTTTCAGAGACAGCAGTATCATGATGGCAAGCCATAATGCAGTTGCGTGAATCGTGATTGCCGTGAGCCGCCACATAATAAATGAATATCGGTATGCAGGGTTTCGAGGCCAACTCAAAGGGATGGATGACAGCTTGGACAGCACTGCACATCAAGATCGCGTATTGATCATCGAAGACGACGAGCGTCTGGCACATCTGACGCGTGAGTATCTGGAGGCCAACGGGTTCCAGGTCGGGCTGGAGCATGATGGCGCGCACGGCGTGGAGCGTATCGTCGAGGAGCAGCCGGACATGGTGATCCTCGATCTGATGCTGCCCGGCGAGGATGGTCTGTCCATCTGCCGGCGGGCGCGACCGCACTATGCCGGCCCCATCCTGATGCTGACCGCGCGCACCGACGACATGGATCAGGTCCTCGGCCTGGAGATGGGCGCCGACGACTACGTGCCCAAGCCGGTTCAGCCCAGGGTTCTGCTGGCGCGCATGAGGGCCTTGATGCGCCGCGCCGACAGCCTGGTCTCCTCCAGTGGAGCGACCCGCCTGACCTTCGACAACCTGGTCATCGACAGCGCCACTCGCGAAGCCTGGCTGGAGGAGGAGCGGGTCGATCTCACCAGCGCCGAGTTCGACCTCCTCTGGCTGCTGGCCGACAACGCCGGCCGCGTGCTGACCCGGGAAGAGATATTTTCCCAGCTGCGCGGCATCAAATACGATGGACAGGATCGCTCCATCGACGTGCGCGTCTCGCGTATTCGTCCCAAGATCGGTGACGACCCCAACCACCCCCATCGCATCAAGACCGTGCGGAGCAAGGGGTATCTATTCGTCAGGGATAGCTGAAGCGAACCGATCACGGTGTCCGCTCGGTTCTCCTGGGCCGTGAAACCGGCAGGTTGCCGGGCTGTTGCGGTCAGTAGCTTCGCGATCACGACTACCGTCGCTCGGCCGGCCACGCCAGGCAGGGGCGATAGGCGAGTCGTCGCGACGCCGGCCGAGCGCGGGGCCACGGGTGCCGCACGGCGGACATCGATCGCCTCCTGCAGCAGGCCCCCGTCTCTTCGCGGAGACGGGCGAAACTAGCCTTCTGGCCATCCACGAAGCCGATTGCCGCGCGAGATTCAACATGCGTCGTTCCTTTACCGACAGCACATTCTTTCGGTTCTACGTGTCGTTGCTGGCGGCGTTGGTCATCACCTTCGCGCTGGTGCTGCTCGGTTTCCTGATGGTCGACAAGGTGCGCCAGGAACATTATCGGGAGAATCTCGTCAGCGGTCCGCTGGCGCTGCTTTCCGATCTCGTCTCTCGCCAACCGTTGGCGCAGCGAAATGACTGGCTGGCATCGATGGCATCGACACTGGGCATGCCGTTGGGGCTGTTCAAGCTCGACGAGCTCTCGCTCAACTACTTCGAGCGAGCCCGCTTGCGCGAGAACCGCCCCGTCATCGAGTCGACCGACAAGGGCTGGCGCTCTCTCTATCAGTTGCCGAACTCCCAATGGGTGCTGGCGGCACGCATCAACAGTCTCAACGAGATGCAGCTGCGCGGCATCACCGAAGTGCTGCGAAGCTGGCTGAGCGGCGAGACGGACGAGATCCAGGCCCGTCGCTTCGAGCGGGTCAAACAGCAGTTCCACGTGCCACTCGGTCTCTACACCGCGCCACCGACGGATGTCGACCCCATCCAGGCGACGCGCCTCGACGCCGGCGAGGTGGTGGTGCGTCTCGAAACGGGCCTCAGCGCGCTCTATATCCACGCCCGAGTCGGCCCGGATCGCTGGTTGCGAATCGGTCCGCTGCCCAGTTTCGAATCGATGCCGCTGTCGCTGGCGCTGGCGCTGCTGATCATGGTGCTCTTGACCCTGGCGGGAGCCATCTATCTCATCGTCTGGAGTGTCGAAGGGCGCGTGGGGCGGCTGGAGCGCGCCGCGACGAGGATTGCCGCCGGGCATCTCAACTCGCGGGTGCGGGTCGACAGCAACGACTTCGTCGGTCGCCTGGGCATGGCGCTCAATGGCATGGCCGCCCAGGTCCAGTCGCTGCTGCGCAGCCAGCAGGAGATGATCCGTGCCGTTTCCCACGAGTTGCGCACGCCGGTGGCCCGCATTCGCTTCGCGGTCCAGATGCTCGAGGATCTCAGCAAGGATGAAAGCGCCCAGCGCCAGCTGGCGGGCATCGACGAGGACATTTCCGAGCTCGACCGGCTGATCGACGAGATCCTCACCTATGCCAAGCTCGACAGCGAGAACGCGCAAGGCGTCACGCTCAAGACGGAGAGCATGGAGTGCCGGGCGGTTGCCTGGCGAGTGCTGGATACGCTGAGCCCGCTGCATCCGCACCTCGAACTCGGCGTCGTCGATGGCGAGGAGCTCGAGGTGGAAGCGGAGCCGCGCTACCTGCAGCGTGCGGTACAGAATCTGGTCGCCAATGCCTGCCGCCATGCCGAATCCCGGGTCATGGTGACGATCCACCGCGAGCCGAGGGCTGTCCGGATCGATGTCGAGGACGATGGTCCGGGGGTGCCGGAAGAGAAGCGGATTGCCATCTTCAAGCCATTCGCCCGGCTGGACGACAGCCGCACCCGCCGCTCCGGCGGCTACGGGCTGGGGCTCTCCATCGTGCAGAAGATCATGGCCTGGCACGGTGGCAATGTCGTGGTCGATCGCAGTGCCAGCCTGGGGGGCGCCCGGTTCAGCTTGCTGCTACCGCTCCATGGGCGGGAGGCGATTCACCCGCTGAACTTCGACGAGGAGGAGTCGTCCTGACGAGCCAGCGCCGGCACGCGCTTCGGCGTCCGCACCGTGGTTCGTGGCTCAGGTGGGCTCCGCGCCCGCCGGCTTGATCCCGTTCAGTACCGCGAACGACGTGTCTCTGGCGGTACGAATGAAGTCCTCCATCCACGGTAGCGCCAGATTCTCCTCCCGGATCGCCGCATACAGCGTGCTCCATACCCCTTCCTTGCCCAGCGGCAGCGCCTTGACGTAGTCGCGCTCCAGATACTCGGTCAGTGCCCAGTTGGGCAGGGCGCAGACGCCGCGCCCGCTGGCTACCAGCTGCATCATCATCACCGTCAGCTCCGCACTGCGGATCTCCTTCGGCCGCACGCTGACCGGGTCCAGAAACTGGGTGAAGACGTCCAGCCGGGAGTGGTCCACCGGGTAGACGATCAGCGTCTCCTCGATCAAGTCCGATGGCTCGACCCAGCTTCGGGTCGCCAGGGCGTGCTGCTTGGCCACTGCCAGCAAGCCTTCGTAGCGGAACAGCGGTTCGTAGTGCACGCCCGGCAGCGGCTCGGGATTGTCGGTGATGACCAGATCGAGAACTTCGCGGGTCAGGCCGGGCAGCAGGTCGAAATTCTGGCCGCTGGGGATGTCGACCTCGACTTCCGGCCAGTGATTGCGAAAGTGGTCGACCGTCGGCATCAGCCACTGAAAGCAGCTGTGGCACTCGATCGCCATGTGCAGGCGCCCTTGTTCGTGTCCCGCCAGCCGAGCCAGGTCCCGCTCCGCCAGACGCAACTGAGGCAGAACCTGTTCGGCCAGTGTCAGCAGGCGCTCCCCGGCGCGCGTGAACGACACCGGACGTGTCTTGCGCGTGAACAGCGGCATGCCGAGACGCGACTCCAGATCCTTGATCTGGTGGGACAGCGCCGATTGGGTCAGGTGGACGCGCTCCGCCGCCTCGACGAGGGAACCGGTATCGCGCAGGGCGATCAGCGTGCGGAGGTGGCGAAGTTCGAGCATGCTATGAATTCTGCTCACGTTGAGGATTAGATAAACGCGTTTGATTCAGGATATATCGCCGGGGACACTGCCCGCCAAGCCATCATCTTCACCATTCTAACCGCTAACTCTGAGAGACCCTACACATGACCACGCCGGTGCATACCCTGGGCTACCCGAGAATCGGTGCCCATCGCGAACTGAAGAAAGCCGTCGAAGCCTACTGGAAAGGCGAACTCGACCGCGATGGACTCGAGCGGGAAGGTACGCGCCTTCGCAAAACGCACTGGCAGGATCAGGTCGATGCAGGCCTGGACCTGGTGACGGTGGGGGACTTCGCCTTTTACGACCAGGTGCTCAACGTCTCGGTGATGATCGGCGCCGTTCCGCCGCGCTTCGGCCGCACCGGCGGCGAGGTCGATCTCGACACCAGCTTTCGGATGGCACGTGGCCGCGCGCCCAGCGGCGAGCCGGCAGCGGCTTGCGAGATGACGAAGTATTTCGATACCAACTACCACTATCTGGTGCCGGAGCTATACCAGGGACAGACGTTTTGCATTGCCAGCGAGCGGCTATTCGACGAGGTCGCGGAAGCCCGGGCCGAAGGCCATCCCGTCAAGGTGGCGCTGACCGGCCCGGTAACCTGGCTGTGGCTGGCCAAGGCCAAGAGCGACGGGCTCGAACGTCTCTCGCTCCTCGACGAGCTCGTCGCGACCTATAGCGACATTCTGGGTCGCCTCGCGAGCGCAGGCGTCGAATGGGTGCAACTCGACGAGCCGGCGCTGGTGCAGGACTTGCCCAGCGACTGGCAGCGCGCCTTCGAATCGGCTTACGCCACGCTCCAGTCGACACCGGTCAAGCTGCTGGTGGCAAGCTACTTCGGCGGGCTCGGCGACAATCTGGGGCTGGCCGTCGCGCTGCCGGTGGAGGGGCTGCACGTGGATGTGGTGCGGGCGCCGCAGCAGCTGAGCGCGGTGCTCGACAGGCTGCCATCCGACAAGGTGCTCTCGGTAGGCGCCATCGATGGCCGCAACATCTGGCGTGCCGATCTCACCCGACTTGCCGGCGAGCTCGCGGACGCCAAGGCTCGCCTGGGCGACCGCCTGTGGCTGGCGCCGAGTTGCTCGCTGCTTCACGTCCCCGTCGACCTGGACAACGAAACCGGACTCGATCCCGAGCTGAAGAGCTGGCTGGCCTTCGCGCGGCAGAAGCTCGGCGAGGTGGTGACGCTCGCCCACGTGCTCGATGGCACCGAGACGGCGACGGATCGCCAGCGGGTGGATGAGGCCAGCCAGGCCCTGGCGGCGCGCCGAGCGTCGCGGCGCATCCACAAGCCTCGGGTCGCCGAGCGTCTGGCCAAGGTGAGCGCTGCCGACACGCGCCGTGGCAACGTCTACGCGGTACGCGCCAGCGCGCAGCGGGAGCGTCTCGCCCTGCCGCTGTTCCCGACCACGTCGATCGGGTCCTTCCCGCAGACCCAGGAGATTCGCGCGGCACGCCGCGACTTCAAGAAGGGGATCCTCGACCTGGCCGATTACGAAGCCCGCATGCGGGAGGAGATTGCAATGGTCGTCGAGCGCCAGGCGCAGCTCGGGCTCGATGTGCCGGTACACGGCGAGGCCGAGCGTAACGACATGGTCGAGTACTTCGGCGAGCAGCTCGATGGCTTTGCCTTCACCCAGAACGGCTGGGTGCAGAGCTACGGTTCACGCTGCGTCAAGCCGCCGGTGATCTTCGGCGACGTGGAGCGGCCAGCGGCGATGACGGTGCGCTGGAGCCAGTATGCCCAGTCGCTCACCGACAAGCCGATGAAGGGCATGCTGACCGGACCGGTCACCATTCTGCAGTGGTCGTTCGTGCGCGACGACCAGCCGCGCGCCGAGACCTGCCGGCAGATCGCGCTGGCCCTGCGCGATGAAGTCGCCGACCTCGAGCGCGCGGGTATCGCGATCATTCAGATCGACGAGCCTGCACTGCGGGAGGGTCTGCCGCTGCGCCAGGCCGAGTGGCAGGCGTATCTCGACTGGGCGGTGGAGTGCTTCCAGTTGAGCGCTGCCGTCGCCACCGACGAGACCCAGATCCACACCCACATGTGCTACGCCGAGTTCAACGACATCATCGGCGCCATCGCGGCCATGGATGCCGACGTCATCACCATCGAGACCTCGCGTTCGGACATGGAGCTGCTGGATGCGTTCCAGGACTTCGACTACCCCAACGAGATCGGGCCCGGCGTCTACGACATTCACTCGCCGAACATCCCCGAGCGCGCCTGGATGGTCGACCTGATGACCAAGGCTGCGGAGAAGATTGCGCCCGAGCGACTCTGGGTCAATCCGGACTGCGGTCTCAAGACGCGCGGCTGGGCGGAAGTGGAGCCCGCGCTGGCCAACATGGCCGAAGCGGCCCGCGAGCTGCGCAAGCGCTACGCATGAGCGTCGCGCGATGAACGGGTTCATGGTTTGGCCCGCCAGCGCGCCTGGCATGTTAGGCTGAACGTTGCGCCGCGGGGCGATCCCGCGGCGCTTTTTTATGACGGCTATCAGAGGGTGTTCACAAAACAGGCGAGCGAAGACAAGGCAAGGCGAAATTGGACGAGAAAGCGGAATTTACCGGGCGTAAATGAGTATTTGACTCGCACCGCTCGCCCTTCGGGCCGTCCTGCGGACGTTCTGAACTGAAGTTCGGTGAGGTCAATTTCAACGCCGCATTGTCGAGCGCAGCCCTTTGGTAAACACTCTCTTCGTGTCCAGACATCTCTCGGGAACCTTGCTCATGCCCAATGCGCTCCAGGCTGGCAAAGACCGCCGCGCCCTCATCCGTCGTTATCGCCCATCGGTTCGCTGGCTGGCCCTGTCGGCCGCGTCGCTGCTGCTCACGGCCTGTGCCGGTGGCGCTCAGCAGGGGGTGAAGTCCACCGCGCCGTCGGCGGGCCTGGCTGCGCTCAAGTCGCCGCTGATGCCGAGTGCCTTCTTCGCCGACGGTGGCGAGACGTTCACTGCCTGGCGCTGTACCCCATCCCAGGATCTGGTCACCACCACGCCCGATGATCGGCGACTGCGGTTGTGGACCGCGCTGGGGGAGACCGAACTGCCGAGCGCCGTGGTGGGCGCCGGCTCCCGCTACCAGCTCGGCGGGGTGTCGTTCTGGCGCCAGGGGCGTGATGCCCGGGTCGAGAGCGATAACGGCCGGCTGGTCTGCACGCTGGCCAGCGAGCGCCAGACGACGACGCGCAAGGCGCATCCCGACACCATCTTCTACGCCAGCGGCAACGAGCCCGGCTGGAACGTCTCGCTGGATCGCAACAGCCATTCGCTGACGCTGGTGTCCGATTATGGCCAGGCTACCGATACGTTCGACTACCGGGTCGCCTCGGTGAAGAACGGAGGCGATGCGCGCATGGTGCTGGTCAGCGACAGCGGCCGATATCCCATGGAACTCGATCTTCGCGCCGGCGCCTGCTTCGATGACATGAGTGGCCAGCCGTGGCCGGTCAAGGTGACGCTGCGCTACGGGGCTCGCGAGTTCCAGGGCTGCGGGCAGGGCGTGGAAGCCAGCCGCTGAGCGACCAGCGCCATGAATGTGAGAACGAACGAAATTGTCGAAAGGTTGATGCTATTTTTAGCGGTTTTCATTTCATGAAGTGCAACGAATAATCCCTGCAACGCTTGCCGCTCATCGACGGCATCTTGGTTGGGTGTGACTTCAATAATGGAGACGGCTTCATGACACGACGTGTTCTTCTCATCACCAGTTCCCTCTTCGGCGAGGCTGGCCAGTCCCGAGCGCTGGCGGCATCGTTCAAGGCCGCCTTGCAGGGGCGGGACGTCGAGTTGACCGAGCGCAACGTGGTGGAGCAGCCGCTGCCCCACCTGACCGGTGCCGAAATGACGAGCTGGATGACCGATCCCTCCGAGCGCAGTGACGAGCAGCGGCAACTGGCTCAGGTGTCCGACGAACTGCTGTCCGAGGTCGATGCCTGCGATGTGCTGGTGCTGGCGGTGCCGCTCTACAATCTGGGCATTCCGAGTCAGCTCAAGTCATGGTTCGATCGTATCCTGCGCGCTGGCAAGACCTTCCAGTACACCGCCAACGGCCCGGTGGGGCTGCTGGAGGGCAAGTCGGCGCTGATTCTGGCCGCCCGCGGGGGCATGTACGCCGGCACCGAGATGGACTCGCAAACGCCACACCTCAGGCACATGCTGGGCCTGATCGGCATCAAGGAGGTCGACGCCATCTACGCCGAAGGCCTTAACATGGGCGACGATCGCAAGCATCAATCCCTGACCGAAGCCAAGCAGGCGATCGGCCACTACGTCGACTCGCATTTCTGATCGTCGGACCTCGTTCCAGCGTCGACCCGAGCCGCCCGCTACCGATGTAGCGGGCGGCTCTCGTTTCAGTCGGGCGCGGTGATCGGCTCGACCTGGGGCGAGGTGATTCGCGCCAGCAGCCGCTGCATGACGGCCCGGTCCGGACGGGCCGAACCCACGCGCTCGCTGGTCACGGGCTGCCACTGGCCGTCATCCCCGCGCTCGGCAATCGAGAAGGTGAACGGGTGGGCACCCGGCACGCCCAGGCGAATGTCGGTGGCCAGGAGCCTCTCTCTGCCCGCCTCGCGGCGGGTTTCGTAACGCAGGAACGAGCCGCTGAACCAGGCGAGGCGCTGGCCATCCCGAGTCCGCTGCGCAGCCCGTCGCCATTCATCCCCCAGTGGCCAGGGTGCCAGCGTCGGCGGGGCATCGCCGTCCAGCAGGCTGACCCAACCTTCGTAGGCCGCGCCGTCATGGATGACGGTGACGCGCCAGAGCAGGGTGGTCAGGGGGGCTGGCTGAACCAGGATGGGGTCGCCGCTCATGCCCCGTTGGGCCAGGAGAGGCGCGAGCCGTTGCTCGACGAACGCCTGGGCCGCCAGGCTGAAACCGATGTAGAGGCATGACAGCCCCAGCATCGCGGCCAGCAGCCGTTGGGTGCTGGGACGTATGGCGAACACGATCACCCCGATCAGCAGGGGAAGCGTGTAGAGCGGGTCGATGATGAACAGGGTGTGCCAACTGATCGGTCGCAGCGGCAGCGGCCACAGCAGCTGGGTGCCATAGGTCGTGAAGGCATCGAGCAACGGATGCGTCGTTAGGCAGAGGGTGAACAGCCACCACCAGTGCTGGAAGGAGGCGATCTCGCGCGTGCGCGACCAGCGTGCGGCGAGCCCGGCGAAAAGCGTCGCGATGCCGGTCAGCACGATCAGCGAGTGACTGAAGCCGCGATGCCGGGTGTAGTCGGCAACGGCGTCGCCATAATCGATCAGCACGTCGAGGTCCGGCAGGGTGCCGAGGGCGGCCCCGATCAGCAGCGCACGCCGGCCGAGTCGAGGCATGACCACGCCGCCGATGGCGGCGCCCAGGCAGGCTTGGGTAACGGAGTCCATACGATGTCCCTATCATGGGCGGTCGAGAGTGACGGCATCTGCCGAACGTCGCAGTGTGTGCGAGGTTGGCCGCCGCGTCGACTCGAACGTAACCAGCGAGGCGTCATTCACCGATCGACGGCGGTGGTCTACCATGGGATGGTCCAACTCACTGACGAATCAGGAACAAATCCATGGAATACCTGCATACGATGGTTCGCGTCGCCGATCTCGACGCGTCGCTGCACTTCTATTGCGACTTGCTGGGCCTGCAGGAGGTGTCACGCAAGGAGAGCGAGAAGGGGCGTTTCACACTGGTTTTCCTGGCCACGCCCAATGACACGCCACGCGCCAAGGCCGAGCAGTCGCCGATGGTCGAGCTGACCTACAACTGGGATCCGGAAACCTACACCGGCGGTCGCAATTTCGGCCACCTGGCCTATCGGGTCGACGATATCTACGCCCTCTGCGAAAAGCTGCAGGCGGGTGGCGTGACCATCAATCGGCCGCCGCGGGACGGACACATGGCTTTCGTGCGCTCTCCCGACGGCATTTCGATCGAACTGCTCCAGAAGGGCGAGGCGCAGGCACCGAAGGAGCCGTGGGCTTCGATGGAAAACACCGGTAGCTGGTGACGCCGTGAATCGCTCGACGCGTATCTTTCTCGGCTGGCTGCTGCTGGTGGCGATCGCTGCCAGCAGCGGCATCCTCGCCCCACCCGGCGAGTGGTATGCGGCGCTGGCCAAGCCGCCCCTGACGCCACCGGATTGGCTGTTTCCGATGGCCTGGACGCTGCTCTACCTGATGATGGCGGTCGCGGCGACGAAAGTGACGCTGGCGGTGCCCCAGGGTGGACGTTGGTCCGCCTTGGCACCGTTCGTGCTGCAACTGGTCGCCAACGGCGTGTGGTCGTGGCTGTTTTTCGCCGCCCACTGGATGCTGATCGGTCTGCTCGACCTGCTGCTGCTGTGGGGGCTGATCGTATGGACGATCGTGACGTTCTCGCGCCATTCACGCTTCGCGGCCGGCTTGCTGGTGCCCTATTTGATATGGGTGAGCTTCGCCGCCTATCTCAACGCGGGCGTACTGATACTCAACGCGCCATGGGACTGATATCGCGCCGTCCCGTGGCCGCCATCGATCGGCGTTATCTCGACAGACCCCTGGAGCCGTCACCATGACCCAGCCGACACGACCGCTGCCTGCCGATATCGAGGCCGCGATGCGCCGCGAGGCGGCCGGGCTCGAGCGGCTGGATCGAGAGGTCTATCACCACTACGATCGTGACCCTCTGGCGCCGATCGTCGGTTTGGGGCCCAGAGAAGCCAAGCTGGCCATCTTCGGCCGCGATCCCGGCAGGAAAGAGGTCGAGATGGGGCAGCCGTTCGTCGGCGCCGGAGGGCAGAAGGTTCGCGACGCGCTCTATCGACATCGCCACGGACGAGCGTTGCCGGATTTCGAATCCTCGCTGGAGGTGGGGGAGGATCTGTTCTGGATCAATACCGTCCCCTACAAGCCGCTGGGCAACAAGGCCTGGCCAATGGCGGTGAAGCGGCGCTTCCAGCCGCTGATAGCGGCACTGCTGGCGCAGCAGTGGTCTGGCGATCAGGTGATCACACTCGGACGGGAAGCCTTCCTGTGGTTCGGTATCGGCCAATCGCGCGAGGTGCGCGATGGGCTGGAGGCTTTCTGGGCCCGCGAGGATCGTTTTACCGCGACCTGTGTCACGGCGCTGACGCTACCGACCGGCGGAACCCGCCACTTCACCCTCGCACCGCTTCCGCACCCCTCGCCGCTCAACCAGCGCTGGTTCAAGCGCTTTCCCGAGCTGCTGGACCGGCGGCTGTCGGCGCTCGGGGCCTGACCGGCTTGGCTAGTCCGGGCGGGCCGCCATACGCCCACTCCCCAGGAACATGATCGCCAGGGCGCCGAACAGGAACATGCCCTGCAGCTCCAGCGTCCATCCCCCCTGGCTATTGAGCGTCCACAGTTGCGACATGTGGACCAGTATCAGTGCCACGATCATGTTGACCGCCATCAGCAACCCGCCAATCCGCGCTTGCCAGCCGACGATCGCCATCAGCGGGGCGACGATCTCGCCGACCAGAACGCCGTAGGCGACGAAGGAGGGGAGGCCCATGCCCGATAGCTGATGGGCAATCCCGTTGAGACTGGTCGGATCCATCAGCTTGCTGATGCCATGCAGCAGTATCAGGACGCCAACGCACAGGCGCAGCAGAAGCTTGCCCAGATCATCGTTTTGCAGGAAGCGCATAGGGAGTTCCGTATTGTCCAAGGTTCCAGTGCCTTATTGGCGCGCATAGGCTAACAGAACTTGCGCTGGATTCGTGGCGCGGGGATATTGGTATCTTTTTGTAAGCGATGGACTACGTTGGCGATGGCGATTCTGACAATGTCCTCTGTCGTCGAAAACGGTGATACTTGTGCCGATTCTTCGGTGAGGGGGGAGCATCGGCCCGCCGGGCCGGGGTTTTTTCTGGCGCTGGCCCGAGCAAAGTGCTCGTAGAAGGGTCCTACCCAAACACAACAACGAGTCGTAAATGCGGAGCCAGTTCTTCTCCCTTTGGCGGAAATGCACCGAAGCGCCCGATTCCCTCCCGGCGGAGCGTCGGAGAAGTTTCGAGATCATGGCCGAGATCTATCTGCTGGCACTATGTGCGCAGTCGATGATCGCGCCTGTGCTGTTTCTCGTCGGCCGCCCGGTCCTCGGTTGGCTCAATCTGGCCTGTCTTGCCGGTTACGTGGTGGCACTGGTGCTGCATCGTCGCCTGTTCGTGGCGACCGCGCTGGCGGTCAAGCTGGGCGCGTTTCTCGTTTTCGTCATTGTCGGTGCCGTCGTCACCGCCAACCAGGCCAGTCTGATCTACTTTCTCCTGTTTGCCGAAGTCGAAATGATGCTTGCCGACCTTCGTCGTCGCACCAAGATCATCGCGACCGGCTGCCTCGTCACGTTTTCTCTTGGTGTCCTCCATCTGCCCCCGTTGCCTGGCGCACCCCGTCAGGCTTCCGGCATCGACATGTTTCTTGCCGAACTGGGTCTGGGGCTGGTCTTCACCATGCTATGCATCGTGATTCTGCGCATGCTGGCGATCACCGACTACCACGAGCATCGCTATCGGCGTGACGCCATGCATGACTCGCTGACGCGGGTGCTCAATCGGCGTGCGATCTTCGAACGGGCCTCCCTCTACTGGAAGACCCATCGCGAGTTTGCCTTGGTGCTAGTGGATGCCGACCGCTTCAAGGAGATCAACGATAACCATGGACACTCTGCCGGCGACGCCGTTCTGCGCCATTTGGCCACCCTGCTGCGGGAGACGCTGCGCAGTGACGACAGCGTCGGGCGGGTCGGCGGGGAGGAGTTCCTGATCCTGTTGCCCGGTGCCGGCAAGCGCCAGGGCATCGAAGCCGCCACGCGCATGCGCAATCGACTGGCGCGCAATCCCTGCCGACTCGACAGTATCGAGCTGCCAGTCACGCTATCGATGGGAATCGCCACTGCCGACGAGGCCCTGCATCTGCGGGAACTGATCGAACTGGCCGATCGGCGACTCTATGCCGCCAAGTCCGCCGGGCGAGATCAAGTGGTGGCCGAGGGGCATGCCGGCGCCGCGACGTCGCGAAACTCGCAGCGCCTCGCCCAGGGGGTCGAGCGGGCGCTGGAGACGGACCGCGTCTGAAGGGAATCGCCGCCGCAGCGCCGGAGGGAAGCGCTTCGTTCCAACCGCGGGCCGGTGAGCGGTCAGTGGGGCAGTGGCAGGCGTGACAGCCCGCGCTGGACGAGCGTCGTCACGCTGGTCGCCACCGGCGTGCACAGGACCCAGGGCAGAGCAAGCAGCGCGATGCTGAGCGCGCCCATGTAGACATCGCTGAACCAGTGCGCGCCGACCATGATCCTGGGGGCGCTCAGCAGCATCACGAAGGCCACGCTCCAGCCGGCCGTGCGGCGATCGGCAAAGCGCAGCATGAATCCGGCGAAGATCATCAACATCAGCCCATGGTCGCCGGGGAAACTGTTCGACGCCGAATCCTTGGTGGGGATCGAGACGATATCCGTCAGGTGGGCGGCATGTTCGAAGAAGCGTGTCGGGCTGGGATGCCCGTAGGTGATCGCCTTGTTGGTGACCACCGCGATGATGCCGGCGGTCAGCAGCATCGTCACGCCGATGCCGAACCAGCGACGCACCCGGTCGGGTCGCGGATCGCGGCGCATGGCGATGGCAAACAGTACGCCCATGACGCCGAACGACGCGGCATCGAAGAAGCGCGTGTTGAGCAGCGCCAGCGTATCGTTCCAGAGTCCGTTCTCGGGGGTGATCCACTGGTTGAAAGCCCAGAAGATTTTGTCGTCCAGGTCGGTCCAGGGTAGCCCGTGGGGTAGTGCCCAACTCAGCAGCAGCGCGAGGCCGGTCAGGTTGAAGGCGATGATGCGTTTGAGATCTATCCGCGTCGGTGTCATGACCAACTCCTTGTTAGTGGCTCGGGCGAAGGCGCCGATAGAGGGTGTCGAATGCCGCTGCCATGGCGCCGATCAGCCGCACGATCCAGGCGTTGCAAAGTACCCAGGGCAGGACCACCAGGGCGATCGCCAGCGATCCCAGGTAGACATCGCTGACCCAGTGCGCGCCGACCATGATTCGCGGCAGCGTGACCAGGCCCGTCAGGGTGACGGCCAGCGCTGCCGTCAGCCGGTCGGCGAAGCGCAGCATGAAGCTGGCGAAGACCATCGCCATCAGCCCGTGATCGCTCGGGAAGCTGTCGGATGCCGAATCCTTGGCGTGGAGCGAGGTGTAATCGCTCAGGAGGTTGACCTGGCCGTGCCACAACGTCGGGCTGGGGCGCACCATCAGCAGGTGCTCGTGCAATAGCGCACCGAGCGTCGCGGCAACGGCGGACATGACCAGGCCAATGGCCAGCCACTTCGGCCACCCGCCGTTGCGGTCGCGAAGCATGGCCATGCACAGAATCCCCAGCAACACGCCGAACAGGATCTTGTCGAACGCGCGGGTGTTGAGAACCGCCAGGAGTTCCGTCCAGTGGGGGTAGACGGGGCCTATGAACTGGTTGAAGAAGAAAAACACGTCGTCGTCCAGCCGGGTCCAGAACAGTACGGTCGGGAGCCACCAACTGATGACCAGCACGAGGGCGAGCAGGTTGTAGAAGAGGATTCGGCGAATATCCATGACGAAGGCTCGGTGTGACTTTTCGCCATTATAATTTAAGCCATACATAAGGAACAGTGTTTCTAAACTGGTCCCGACTCGCCGCCGCTCTTTCCATCGGCTTGAACGAAAAGACGCCGGCCCCTGGGTAGGGCCGGCGCCTGACTCGCGCGAGGTAGAACGTGCCTAGCCGTCGAGTTCGGCGATCTTGTTGCGCTGCTCGACCAGGTGCTGGCGCGCCGCCAGATACTCCTTGAGCTTGCCGCGCTCCTTCTCGACCACTGCCTCGGGTGCCTTGGCGGTGAAGCTCTCGTTGCCGAGTTTCTTCTCGATGCCGACGATCAGCTTGTCCTGCTTGTCGATCTCCTTGGCCAGCCGCTGCATTTCGGCCTCCTTGTCGATCAGGTCGGCCATCGGTACCAGCACTTCCATGTCGCCCACCAATTGGGTGGCGGACAGGGGCGCCTCGGCCGGATCGTCGAGCCAGGTCACGCTCTCCAGCTTGGCCAGCTTGGCCAGGAACAGCCGGTTGGCGGCGAGGCGCTCGCGGTCGCCGGCGACGCCCTTGGTCAACAGCGCATCCAGCGGCTTGCCGGGGGCGATGTTCATCTCGGCGCGGATGTTGCGCACCGCGACGATCACCCCCTTGAGCCACTCGATGTCGCGAATGGACTGCTCGTCGATGCGCGAGGGGTCCGCCTCCGGCCACGGCTGGATCATCAGGCTCGTCGCTTCCGCGGCGGATGCCGTGCCCGCCAGGGGCGCCACGCGCTGCCAGATCTCTTCGCTGATGAACGGCATCATCGGATGCGCCAGGCGCAGAATCACCTCGAGCACACGTACCAGGGTGCGGCGGGTGCCGCGCTTGGCCTCCGCCGAGGCGTTCTCGTCCCACAGTACCGGCTTGGAGAGCTCCAGATACCAGTCGCAGTACTCGTTCCAGACGAAGTCGTAGAGCGCCTGGGAGGCGTGGTCGAAACGATACTCTTCCAGCGCTCTGGTGACCTGCGCTTCGGTCTGCTGCAGACGGGAGATGATCCAGCGATCCGCCAGCGACAGCGCCACGCTCTCGCCGCCGAGGCCGACATCCTGGTCCTCGGCGTTCATCAGTACGTAACGGGAGGCGTTCCACAGCTTGTTGCAGAAGTTGCGGTAGCCGTCGAGGCGGCCCATGTCGAACTTGATGTCGCGACCGGTGGTGGCCAGCGACAGGAAGGTGTAGCGCAGGGCATCGGTGCCGTGGGCCTCGATGCCCTCCGGGAATTCGGCTCGGGTGGCCTTCTCGATGGCGCGAGCCTTCTGCGGCTGCATCATGTTGCCGGTGCGCTTGGCCACCAGTGTCTCGAGGTCGATGCCGTCGATCAGATCGATGGGATCGAGCACGTTGCCCTTGGACTTGGACATCTTCTGGCCCTGGCTGTCGCGCACCAGGCCGTGGACATAGACGGTCTTGAACGGCACCTGGCCGGTGAAGTGGCCGGTCAGCATGATCATCCGGGCGACCCAGAAGAAGATGATGTCGAAGCCGGTCACCAGTACGCTGGTGGAGTGGAAGGTCTCGAGCTCCGGCGTCTTCTCGGGCCAGCCCAGGGTGCCGAAGGTCCACAGCCCGGAACTGAACCAGGTGTCGAGCACATCGTCGTCCTGGGTCAGGGTCACCCCGTCGGCGATGGCGTACTTCTCGCGGGCCTCCTGCTCGGTGCGGGCGACGAAGATGTTGCCCTCGGCGTCGTACCAGGCGGGAATGCGGTGGCCCCACCACAGCTGGCGGGAGATGCACCAGTCCTGCAGGTCGCGCATCCAGGCGAAGTACATGTTCTCGTAGTTCTTGGGCACGAACTCGATGTCGCCGTTCTCCACCGCTTCGATGGCCGGCTTGGCCAGCTTCTCGACGGCGACGAACCACTGGTCCGTCAGCAGCGGCTCGATCACATCGCCGGAACGGTCGCCGTAGGGCAGGGTGTTGGTGACCGTCTCGATCTGCTCGAGCAGCCCGGCGGCTTCCATGTCGGCGACGATGCGCTCTCGTGCGACGTAGCGATCCAGCCCCGCGTAGGCGGCAGGCAGCGTGACGTCGACGTCCGGCAGCGGACGTCCTTGCAGGTCGAACGCCTCGGCGCGTTCGAGAATGGTCGCGTCCTGCGAGAAGACGTTGATCAGCGCGTGGTCGTGGCGCTTGCCGACCTCGTAGTCGTTGAAGTCGTGGGCCGGGGTGATCTTGACGCAGCCCGAACCCTTCTCCATGTCGGCGTGCTCGTCGGCGATCACCGGGATGCGGCGGCCGACCAGCGGCAGTTCGATGTACTTGCCGATCAGCGACGCATAGCGCGGATCTTCCGGATTGACCGCCACGCCGGTGTCACCCAGCAGCGTCTCCGGACGGGTGGTGGCGACGACCAGGTAGTCCCTGCCGTCGGCGGTGGTGACGCCGTCGGCCAGCGGATAGCGGAAGTGCCAGAACTGGCCCTGCTGCTCGCGGTTCTCCACCTCCAGATCGGAGATCGCGGTATGCAGGGTCGGGTCCCAGTTGACCAGGCGCTTGCCGCGATAGATCAGGCCCTCGTCGAACAGCTTGACGAAGACCTCCTGCACCGCCTTGTAGAAGCCGTCGTCCATGGTGAAGCGTTCGCGGCTCCAGTCGACACTGGCGCCCATGCGGCGCAACTGGCGGGTGATATGGCCGCCGGACTCTTCCTTCCATTCCCAGATCTTGTCGATGAACGCCTCGCGCCCCAGGTCGTGACGCGTCTGACCGGTCTCCGCGGCCAGCTTGCGCTCCACCAGCATCTGGGTGGCGATGCCGGCGTGATCCGTTCCCACCTGCCACAGGGTGTTGTTGCCGCGCATGCGCTTCCAGCGCACCAGCGTGTCCATGATCGTGTCCTGGAAGGCGTGGCCCATGTGCAGGCTGCCGGTCACGTTGGGCGGCGGGATCATGATCGAGAACGGCTCGCCCTGACCGCTCGGGGCGAAACGGTTGTTGGTTTCCCAGCTCTCGTACCAGCGGGTTTCGATCTGATCGGGTTGGTAGGTCTTGTCCATGGCGGCTATATCGGGCTCGGCAATCGGTGTCGATGGCAGTCGCCGCGCCTCGGCTCCCGGGCCGGGATTGCAGGATCCCGGAGCTGGATCGAGGCGTGGCGTCGCGAAAATGGCGGGGATTATAACGCTTGAGCAAGGGTGGCGTCAGGGAGCCGCTTTATTTAGCAACAAAACTCAATCTCCCTGCTCTCGGGACGATAAAGCCGCTTCGTCATACGACTTTAGTCGTATGTGATGGCTGGATAGATGACAGGGAGCATTCGATAGTACATGAACCAGGCAACGGAATATCAGGCTGCAGCGGGCGGCATCGAACGAGAGGCGGGCAGGAGTGACGTCGCACCGCCGGCCGATGGCACGACGCGAAGGGGCGTGTCGCTGCGCCGGCAGCGATGGATCGGCATCGCCGTACTATGGCTGATCCTGATCGCGATGCTGGTCACCAATGCGTTGCAGATGCGTAGTGCGCTGATCGAGGAGCGCGAGAAGCGCATGATGACCGCAGTGGAGATGTCGGTGTCATTGATGGCGCATTACCGGCAGCGCGTCGAACGCGGCGAGATCAGTGACGCCGAGGCACAGGCGCAGGCGTTCGACGCCATTCGGGAGATCCGATTCGAGGGCGGTGACAACTACATCTACGTCTTCGGTGACGATCTGCATATCCGTGCCCATCCCAAGCGTGAGCAGGGCCAGGACGTGTCCAAGGCGACGGACCCCACCGGCAAGCTGATCTTCGTCGATATGATCCAGGCGGCGCGGGCCAGCGGTCAGGGCTTCGTCGACTATCGCTCCAACTTCGCCCGTGGCGCGTCGGCGCAGCCACGCGTTCACTCGTTCGTGGAAGCCTTCAAACCCTGGGGCGTCTACGCGGCCAGTGGTGTCTTCATGGGCGACGTCGACGCTCATGTCATGGCGCAACTGCTGCGTTCGGCACTCGTCAGCCTCGTTGCCGGCGCTCTGGTGACGATCGCTTTCTGGTTCATGATCGCTCGGGTGCTGCGCCGTCTCGGTGGCGAGCCGGCCTACACCGCCGGCGTGGTGGAGCGTATCGCCGGAGGCGATCTGGGTGTCGATATCGCGTTGGATCGTCGGTACGCGCACAGCCTGCTGGGAGATATCCAGCGCATGCGGGATCGCCTGCGAGCGGCCGTGGGGAATATCCAGGCGTCGAGTCTGGACGTTGGCCAGGGCGCCGAGGAGATCGCGGCCGGCAATCAGGAGCTGGCATCGCGCACCGAGGAGCAGGCCGCGGCGCTCCAGCAGACCTCGACCAGCATGGAGGAGATGACCGCGACGACCCGTCACAGCGCTGATAACGCCAAGCGTGCCCGTGCGCTGGTAGAGCTGACCGGAGAGACCTCGCAGACCGGCCAGCGGGCGATTCTCGGCGCGGTGGAGTCGATGCAGGAGATCCGCCAAGGCGCCAGTCAGATCACCGAGATCATCGGCCTGATCGACAACATCGCATTCCAGACCAACATCCTGGCACTGAATGCGTCGGTTGAGGCGGCTCGTGCCGGTGAGCATGGACGCGGTTTCGCGGTGGTGGCCGGTGAGGTGAGGCAGCTGGCCAACCGCTCGGCGACGGCCGCGCAGGATATCAAGCGGTTGATCGAGACCTCCAGCGCGCAGGTGGCCACCGGCGCAACGCGAGTCAACGATGCCAAGGCGCAGATGCAGGAAATCGACGGCCAGATCCGCGAGATCGACACGCTGTTCGACCAGATCGCCAATGCGGCACTGGAGCAGACCGGTGGTATCGAGCAGATCAACGACGCCGTATCCCAGCTAGACCAGACCACTCAGCAGAACGCCGCGCTGGTCGAGCAGACCTCGAGCATGGCGGATGCCCTGCGGGAGCGATCGGTAGCACTGCGCGAGGCGATTCGGATCTTCAAGCTGTAGATCACATCCTCTTCGTGAGGCCGGCGCCAGGCTGGGGCTCACTGCCCCAGCTTGTGCGCCTCGACCCGGTACCCCCGATCCTTGTAGGTCTTCCAGCAGGCGCGCTTGGTGCGCAGCACATCCTGATGCTGGTTGATGATCTCGGCGACGCGCTCCAGCCGCGAGAACCACTCGGGGATCTCGTCGTTCAGGTTGAGCATCGCCTGCACGCCCGGTTCCGGCACGGTTTCCCAGCCGATGGTGACCGGTGGGGCAGGGTCCATCTCGTCTCCCGCGACCCGGTGCGGGACATAGCTATCCTCGCGGAACGTCCACAATAGCTCGTCGAGCTCGCGAGCCATGGCTTCGTCCTGGGTGTGGATATGCAGCTGGTAACCCTTGCGATAGATCGTCTCCGCCAGTCGACAGGCGAAGGTCAGCCGGGCTTCCAGCGTGGTATCCGGCAGGATGTAGAAATCGACTTTGGTCATAAATCCCCTTCGGGGAGCTGTAAGCGGTAAGAGCGGCGCTTCGCGCCTGGAAGCGGGAAGAAAGACAATCTGGGCGACGAGCGACGAGCGACGAGCGACGAGCGACGAGCTACGAGCTAAGAGCTACGAGCTAAGAGCTAAGAGCTAAGAGCTAAGAGCTAAGAGCTAAGAGCTAAGAGCTAAGAGCTAAGAGCCCAGGTTGCGAGTTACCAATGTTACCTGAATCGGCGCCGAGCGAGATGAGTGCTCGCAAGCGAACCCGAGCGATCGAGCGAGCTAGCTTCAGCATCTTCTCGCTGAGTCGGCGCCGAGCGAGATGAGTGGCTAGGTGCGCGGCGCGTGAGGAACGAGATATAACAGGGGTTAGGCGAGGCCCGCACGCGGCGTGCAACAAAGCCAGTCGCTCGCGCAGGCCCGACCTCTTCTAGACGCCGCCGTCGACGTCGATCAGCGCCCCGGTGGTGAACCCGGCTTCGGCCAGCCACAGCACCGCGTTGGCGATCTCTTCCGGCTCGCCGATCCGGCCCATCGGGATCACCTCACCGGCGACATCGGGCTTGTCCGGGTTGCCGCCGCTGGCGTGAATGGTGGTGCGGATCACCCCGGGGCGCACGGTATTGACGCGGATGCCCTCGCCGGCGACCTCCTTGGCCAGGCCTTCGGTCATGGTGTCGATGGCGCCCTTGGAGGCGGCGTAGTCGACGTACTCGCCAGCGCCGCCGAGGTGCGAGGCGGCGGAGCCGACGTTGACGATGGCGCCGCCGTTGCCGCCGTGGCGGGTGGACATGCGCTTGATCGCCTCGCGGGCACAGACGAAGGGCCCGACCACGTTGATCTTCATCATCCGGTCGACACGCGCGAAGCTCATCTCGTCGACGCGGCTGATCTGGTCGACCACCCCGGCGTTGTTGACCAGTACGTCGACCCGGCCCAGCTCACGATCGACCGTCTCGAACATGGCGACGATGGCGGCTTCGTCGACCACGTCGGCCTGAACCGCGATGGCGCGGCCGCCATCGGATTCGATCTCGGCGACCACCTTGTCGGCGGAAGCCTTGTCGCTGCGATAGTTCACGGCCACGGCGTAGCCTTTCTGGGCGGCCATGATCGCGGTAGCGGCGCCAATGCCGCGGCCGGCACCGGTGATGATCATCACGGGTTTCATTGCATCATCCTTTTCATCAATGGGCGTCGAGGCTCTCCAGACGAAGCGACCGCCGGAGGGCGGTCGTTTCGGGACCGGCGAGCGATCCAGTGCTTACAGCAGCTTAGGACGAAACCGGGCCACTCGCATCAGGCCAATTGCATCAGCCAGCCGCGGGTGTCCTCGCTGCGACCGTACTGGATGTCGAGCAGTCGCTTGCGCAGTTTCGCGCTGACCGGCTCCCCATCGGTGGCCGGCGTCACGATCCGGTCTTCCTCGGTCAGCAACTGGCCGATCTGGGTGATCACGGCGGCGGTGCCGCAGGCGAACACCTCGACGATGTCGCCACTGGCGACGCCTTCACGCCACTCGTCGATGCTGATCGGGCGCTCCTCCGGCGTGAGGCCTTCGTCGCGGGCCAGTTCCAGGATCGAGTCGCGGGTGACGCCTTCGAGGATGGTGCCGGTCAGCGCGGGCGTGACCAGACGGCCATCGCGGTAGACGAAGAACAGGTTCATGCCGCCCAGCTCCTCGATCCACTTGTTCTCCGCGGCGTCGAGGAACGCGACCTGGTCGCAGCCATGGGATTCGGCCTCGGCCTGGGCCAGCAGGGAAGCCGCGTAGTTGCCCCCGCACTTGGCGGCGCCGGTACCGCCGGGCGCGGCACGATTGTAGTGCTGGGAGAGCCAGATCGAGACCGGCTTGCCACCGCCCTTGAAATAGGACGCGGCGGGCGAGGCGATCAGGTAGTAGTCGACCTCGGCGGCGGGCTTCACGCCGAGCGACTTGCCGTTGCCGATCATGAACGGACGCAGGTAGAGGCTGCACTCCTCGGTGTCGTTCCGCGGGGTCGGCACCCAGTCGGCATCCTGGGCGACCAGCGTCCTGAGCGATCCGAGGAACGTCTCGTCGTCGAGTTCCGGCAGGGCCAGGCGGCGAGCGGAAGCGCGGAAGCGCGCCGCGTTCTTCTCCGGGCGGAAGGTCCAGACCGAGCCGTCGGCATGGCGGTAGGCCTTGATGCCCTCGAAGATCTCCTGGCCGTAGTGCAGCACCGGCGAGGCCGGGTCGATCAGCAGCGGTCCGTAGGGGCGAATCTCGCCACGCTGCCAACCGTCCGACTTGGTCCAGCGTACGTGTACCATATGGTCGGTGAAGTAGCGGCCGAAGCCCGGGTTGGCAAGAATCTCGTTGCGCAGCGTGGCATCGAGAGGGTTGGAGGAAAGGCGGGCTTCGAAACCTGAAGTGGACACTGCGACTTCTCCTGACAGTCCATGATGCCTGACCACGCGAGCGGGGCGGCAGGCGGTCGACGACCTCGGTTGAAAACTGCCCGGGACCCCAGGCAGCGGACCATCCAAATTAGCATGCAAAGCGTTGGTGTGGGTAGTGGCGGATAGCGGCTTATTCCAGCAGCCCTTCCAGGCCTGGCGCCGTGAGGGACGGCTCGAATTCGACGATCTCGTACTCGGCAAGATCGTGGATTTTGAACGGATCCTCGGCCAGGCACGCCTCGAGCGTGGCACGGTCCCCGCGCGCGAGCAGAACGCCACCGGTCCGTGGCACCTTGCGTCCCGATGCCACCACTATCTCGCGCTGATAGGCGTCTTTCAGCCAGGCGATGTGGCCTTCGAGGTGCGCCTCGACCTGGTCGATCGACACCTTGTAGGAGAGCGAAACGATGAACACGTCGGATTTTCCTTGTTGAGAGGGGAGTGTCGGTGATGCTCTGAACGACGAACCGGGCTTGAGTCGCCCGGTTCGTGATTCGGCACTACGCCTCCTGCGTTACCACCCGTTCGCTCTCGCGATCCAGCAGGTAGCGGGTCAGCAGACCCACGGGCCTGCCGGTGGCGCCTTTCTGCTTGCCGCTGTCCCAGGCGGTGCCTGCGATGTCGAGATGCGCCCACGGGTAGCTGTCGGCGAAACGTGACAGGAAGCAGGCTGCGGTGATGCTGCCAGCCGGACGCCCGCCAATATTGGCGAGGTCGGCGAAGTTGGACTCGAGCTGCTGCTGGTAGTCGTCCCACAGTGGCATGTGCCAGGCCCGATCCCAGGAAGCCTCGCCGGCCTCGAGCAGGTCCAGCGCGAGATCGTCATCGTTGGAGAACAGGCCGCTGGCGTGATCGCCCAGGGCAATGACGCAGGCACCGGTGAGCGTGGCGATGTCGACGACGCTGGCCGGCGTGAAACGCTCGGCATAGGTCAGGGCGTCGCACAGCACCAGCCGGCCTTCGGCGTCGGTATTGAGAATCTCGACGGTCAGCCCCTTGAGCGTGGTGACGATATCGCCTGGCTTGATCGCGCGTCCGTCCGGCATGTTCTCGGCGCTGGCGACGATCGCCACCACGTTGAGCTTCGGCTTCAGCGCGATCACGCTCTTCATGGCGCCGAACACGCTGGCGGCGCCGCACATGTCGAACTTCATCTCGTCCATGCCGGCGCCGGGCTTCAGCGAGATGCCGCCGGTATCGAAGGTGATGCCCTTGCCGACCAGAACGTGGGGCGACTCCTCGGGATCCTCGGCGCCCTGATACTTCATCACGATCAGCTTCGAGGGTTCCGCGCTGCCGCGGCCGACCGCCAGCAGCGAGTGGGCGCCCAGCGCCTCCAGTTCGGCTTCGTCGAGAATCTCCACCGTCAGCGAACCGGCGGATTCCCCCGCCAGCGTCTCGGCCTGGCTGGCGAGATAGCTCGGGGTGCAGATATTGCCGGGCAGGTTGCCCAGCGTGCGCGCGAGGTTGACGCCATCGCCCAGGGCCGCGCCGATGCGGGCGCCGGCCTTGGCGCCATCGGCCTGATTGGCCTCCGAGACCAGCAGTTCTATCGTGCGCAATTGCGGCAGGGTCGGCTGGGTGGATTTGCACTCGGTGAAGCGGTAGACGGCGCGAATGGCGGCCTCCAGCGTCATCTGTGCGTTCCAGGCGGCATCGCGATCCTCGACCTCGGCGTCGGCGAAGGCCACCGCGGCGCTATCCACCGGCAGTTTGGCGAGCGCGGTGAAGGCGCCATCCAGCGCCTTGCGCAGGGCACCTTCATTGAAGGCGTCGCGCTTGCCCAGACCGACCAGCAGCAGTCGCTCGGCGGCCAGCCCCGGCGCGAACGGAATCAGTTGGACATTGGCCAGCTCCGGGGTGAAATCGCCGCGCTCGATGAGCTGTGCGATCAAGCGCTCGCTGGCGTCATCCAGCTTGGCCGCGACAGACAGCAGTTCGCCATCCTGAAATAGCGGCACCACGAGGCAGGCTGTCTCGACCTTGGCCGGATTGACGGTCAGTACGGAAAATTCCATGTCGTCTCCAATGAACGATTGCGCTGGCTTCACGTCACATGCCTGTCGGCAACGAGACAAGCGAGCGGTGATTCAGGATAATGGCGCCGGGTGAAGGTGCGCGGCAGTGACAGTCAGTCGGGAACGCCATCGCGAACGTTCTCGAGCAGCCAAACCCATCGCCGCCGATGAATGGCCCATCGATGGGCCAGTTTACGCAAAGCCGAAGCGCGTTGCACAAGACGTATCGGTGATTCGTATTCTCGGGACGTAGTGGCGGGCAGCGACCGTTTTCCCGGCAGCAAGTCCGATGGCCTGGGTCGTCCAGTCCGAGCGCAGGGTCGAGCTGCGGCAGGAAGCCAAATCAGGAGTCGAAGTTGATTGTATCCCGTTATTTGACACGCGAGATTCTGCTGACCATGTCGGCGGTGGCCGGCGTGCTGTTGCTGGTGATCATGGGCAGTCGCTTCATTCGCTATTTCACCGACGCGGCCCAGGGCGAACTGCCGCTCAGCGCGCTGGGCACGCTGATGCTGTTCCATATGCCCAGCTTCCTCGAGCTGGTGCTACCGCTGTCGTTCTTCCTCGCGATTCTGCTCGCCTACGGCCAGCTCTATCTGAACAGCGAGATCACCGTGCTGGTCGCCTGCGGCATCAGTCCCAATCGGCTGTTGCAGGTCACCCTGCTGCCGGCGGCGCTGATCGCGGTGCTGGTCGGGCTTTGCAGCCTGTGGCTGACACCGGCGGGTGCCGCTCACAACGAGCGCCTGATCGACGAGCAACAGAGTCAGCTCGATTTCTCGCTGCTGACGCCGGGTCGATTCCAGGATTTCGGCAATGACCGTACCGCCTACACCCAGTCTCTCAACGATGACCGGTCACGCATGCAGAATGTCTTCATCAGCGAGCGCCAGACCGGCGGCAACGGTTCGCCGCAGCAGGTGGTGACGCGGGCCGAGGGTGGCTACCAGACCACCGATCCGGATACCGGCAGCCGCTACCTGGTACTCGAGAATGGCCAGCGCTACAGCGTCGAGCCCGGCAGCCCGGTCGCGGAAAGACTGAAGTTCGGCAGCTACGGCGTTCGTCTGGCGACCGACGATACCGGCGAGGTCGATGTCGACAGCGAGCTGATGAGCACGCCGGAGCTGATCGCCGACGGCGACGACGAGTCCATGGCGCAACTGCAGTGGCGTATCTCCATGCCGCTGATGATTCCCATCCTGACCCTGCTGGCGCTGCCGCTGGCGCGGGTCAACCCGCGCCAGGGGCGCTTCGCCAAGCTGCTGCCGGCGATCTTCCTGCACATCAGCTACCTCAGCCTGCTGCTGGCGGCACAGGACGCGATCGCACGGGGCAGCTTGCCGCCCAGTATCGGCATGTGGCCGATCCATCTGGTCTACCTGGCGCTGGGGCTTTTCCTGATCCGTCGTGACCAGGCACGGGGGGGCCGCTGATGTTGATCGATCGTCTCGACCGTTATATCGCCCGCAACGTGCTCGGCGCGATGCTGGTGGTTCAGGTCATGGTGCTGGGCCTGGACCTGGTGATCTCCTACATCAACGACCTGGGGGACGTCTCGGGCGGTTACACCGCGCTGGATGTGCTGATCTACCTGGTCATGCGGCTGCCCTGGCGTTTCTACGAATACGCCCCCGTTGCGGTGCTGATCGGCGCGCTGGTCGGTCTCGGTGGCATGGCATCCAACAACGAGCTGACGGTGATGCGTGCCTCGGGCCGTTCACTGGGGCGAATCCTGCTGGGCGTGCTCAAGCCGCTGGTACTGGTGATCCTGCTGACCATGGCGATAGGCGAGTTCGTCAGCCCGGCGACCGAGCAGCACGCCGAGGCGTGGCGGCTGGAGCAGTCCGAAGGCTCGGAGGCCGTGCTGTCGCATCGCGGTGGCTGGCAGCGTGAGGGGGATGACTTCTACCGCTTCGGCACCATTCGCGCCGACGATACCCTGATCAACGTCACCAGGTACCACTTCGATGGCCAGCGCCTGGTCGATGCCACCCAGGCAGCGCGAGCGGTATGGGATGGCGACGCCTGGACGCTGGAAGATGTCAGGATCACCCATTTCGAAGATGGCGCGACGCGTGCCGAGACACTGCCCAGCGAGAGCTGGGACACGGCGCTGACGCCGGCCCAGTTGAACCGCCTGCTGCGCCCCCTGGGCAGCCAGCCCATCACCAGTCTCTGGCGATATGCCGACTATCTGCGAGCGCAGGGGCAGGAGGCCACGCAGCCACTGCTCTACTTCTGGCAGAAGAGCCTGCTGCCGGTGACGCTGGCCGGCCTGGTGCTGCTGGCGGCCTCGTTCGTGTTTGGTCCGCTGCGCAGCGTGGCCGCGGGGACGCGTATCTTCTATGGCGTGATCGTCGGCCTGACCTTCAAGTATCTTCAGGACCTGCTGGCGCCGGCGTCGGTGCTGTTCGGCTTCTCGCCTTCGCTGGCGGTAGTGGTGCCGACGGCGGCCTGCTACCTGCTGGGGTTCTGGCTTTTGCGCCGTACCGGCTGAGAGCCACTCCTCGCTCGCTGGCTCGTAAGACAGACTCCTGCAGACATCGTGATCAGGATGAATCACAGGACGCCGCGACCCGAAAGGGCGCGGCGTTCTTGCGTTCGGGGACTATCGCCAGCGGCGGCAGATTCAGGGGTACGGGGGGCGGGGGAGAGCGTGGATGGCGAGCGTCGGCGGCTTCAGGTTGCGTTAAGTCAGCCTCGAGTAATGTCTGGCGAGATGATTTCGATTACGGGTTGAAATTGCCTATGCGAATCATTTACATTTGCTATCACGTTACCAGTGAGGTTTGCCCGTGTACGTCTGTCTCTGTGTAGGGGTCACTGACCGCGATATCGAAAATGCCGTTGCTGACGGCGCCCGCAGCTGGCGTGAAGTTCGCGAGAGCACCGGTTGCGCCGGCCAGTGCGGCAAGTGCGCCTGCACCGGCAAGAGCGTGATGCGCGAGGCGATCAGCCAGGAAATGGCGATGGATCCAGATCTCGCCTACGCGGTCTGAGCGCGACTGGCACCTCCCGTGGCTGCCGCTTCTGCTTGATTACCAACCGATTTCCCTCATCACGCCGTGCTGGCGATGGCTCCGCGATAGCGCGAGTCGTTATCAGCCGCGTTCCCATCTGCCAACGGCTTGCAGATGAGATATTGTCGTAACCTACTGTAATGGTTGTAATTTCTGGATCGCATGGGTGATACTGCCGTCACTGGATCGATGCCGCCCGGCCGGGTGGCGTGGATTCGACGGGAGTGCGTAGCCAGAACGTGCCTCCCCATTCCAGAGACACCATGAGGAGAACACGACAATGAAAGGCGACGCCAAGGTCATCACCTATCTCAACACCGTGCTCGGCAACGAGCTGGTCGCGATCAACCAGTACTTCCTGCACAGCAAGATGTACAAGGACTGGGGACTCAGCGTGCTGGCCAAGTGGGAGTACGAAGAGTCCATCGAAGAGATGCAGCACGCCGACAAGCTGATCGAGCGCATCCTGTTCCTGGAAGGCATCCCCAACCTGCAGGACCTGGGCAAGCTCAACATCGGCGAGAACTGTCAGGAGATGCTCGAGAGCGACCTCAAGATCGAGCACAAGGCGCGCGCCGACCTGCAGGAAGCGATTCCCTACTGCGAATCCGTGCGTGACTACGTCAGCCGCGATCTGTTCATCAAGATTCTCGACGACGAAGAAGAGCACATCGACAAGCTCGAGGCGGAACTGGGCCTGATCGACAAGGTCGGCATCCAGAACTACCTGCAGAAGCACATGTTCACGACGGACAAGGAGTGAGGCGCCGCGCCTGACCAGGCGCACGCTGCAACGAGAAGGCCCCGCTGTCACCGACAGCGGGGCCTTTTTCATTCTGCCTGCTCACGCCTTGGCTGCGGGCAAGGGCGCGGCGGCTGGCGTGAGTGTCGCGAGCGCCCGCCGCCCTAGCAGAGGCTAGCCCAGGTCGTTGACCAGCAGCGCCTCGACCGCCTCGATACGCTTCTTGAGCGTCTCGTCGTCCGCGGCCAGCACCGTCACATGGCCGATTTTGCGGCCCGGTCGGGGCGCCTTGCCGTAGTCGTGCCAGCGGGTGCCGGGCACGGCGAGCACGGCGTCGCGCTCCGGGAAGGCGCCGATCACGTTGAGCATCGCGCATGGTGCCAGGCGGGCGGTCTCGCCCAGTGGCAGGCCGGCGACGGCGCGGAGGTGGTTCTCGAACTGGCTGGTCACCGCGCCCTCGATACTCCAGTGGCCGGAGTTGTGGACCCGGGGTGCGATCTCGTTGGCGAGCAGCCCGGCGGCGGTGACGAAGAACTCGAACGCCATCACCCCGACATAATCGAGCTCGTTCATGACCCGGCTGGCGTAGTCCTCGGCCTGGGCCTGCAGCGGATGCGCGATCTGCGGCACCGAGCAGTGCAGGATGCCCTGGCGATGCGCGTTGCGCACCACCGGCCAGTGGCGGATCTCGCCGTCGCGGCCGCGCACGGCAATCACCGAGATCTCATGGTCGAAGTCGATGAAACCCTCGAGGATCAACGGCACGCCGCCGAGTTCATCGAAGGTGCCGGCGACCTCTTCCGGCGCGCGCAGCACCTTCTGGCCCTTGCCGTCGTAGCCCATGGTTCGGGTCTTGATCACCACCGGCAGGCCGATCTCGTTCACCGCAGCGTCGAGGTCGGCCTGGCTGTCGATCCGGGCGATGGGCGGCACGTCGATATCCAGCGAACGGAACAGCGACTTCTCGAGCCAGCGATCCTTTGCCGTGGCCAGCGCCGAGGCGGGCGGATAGGCGGGACGGCGCTCGGCCAGCCGTTCGACCGCCTCGGCCGGCACGTTCTCGAATTCGAAGGTGATGGCGTCACAGCTGGCGGTCAGCGTGTTCAACGCCTCCGGGTCCTGCCAGTCGGCCTGCAGGTGCTGGCCGTGGACGGCGGCACACGGCTCGCTGCCGGGGTCGAGGAAGGTGAAGCGAAGATCCATTGGCGCGCCCGCCTGGGCGAGCATGCGGCCGAGCTGACCGCCGCCGACGATACCGATTCTCATGAGGGCTCCTGATCTGCGGGTCGAGGATCGGGGTTGTCGAGCACCTGCTGCGTCTGTTCGGCACGGAAGGCCTCCAGCGCCTCGCGGATGCGCTCGTCGTGGTTGGCCAGCATGGCGGCGGCGAGCAGGGCGGCGTTGATCGCCCCGGCGCGGCCGATCGCCAGCGTCGCGGTGGGAATGCCGGCCGGCATCTGGACGATGGAGAGCAGCGAGTCGACCCCGGAGAGCGTGCTCGACTTCACCGGTACGCCCAGCACCGGCAGGCGCGTCTTGGCGGCGCACATGCCCGGCAGATGGGCCGCGCCGCCGGCGCCGGCGATGATCACTTCCAGGCCCCGGTCGGCAGCGGTCTCGGCGTATTCGAACAGCAGGTCCGGCGTGCGGTGGGCGGAGACCACCTTGGTTTCATGCTCGATACCCAGCTTTTCGAGGGTCTCGACGGTATGGCAGAGAGTCGACCAGTCCGACTTCGAACCCATGATCACGCCGACGCGTACGCTCATGCTTCCTCCCGTGGGAAATGATTCGCCGGCCCCCGTTGTGGCTACCACCGTGTGGAATCGTCGGGCCGTCGCTTGGAAAGCAGCGAATTGTACGGGAATACGGAAAATCGATCAGCCGTAAAATCGTTCCTGCGGGGAAACCATCATCTTTTAGGCAGCGTTCAGCGGAATGCTTTCTCCAGCGCGAAGCGTGCCACCGGTTCGTCGCTGACGCTAACCCGTTCGCAGAACATGGCGAGCGGGCGCACCCACAGCCCGTAGTCGCCGTAGAGCGCGCGATAGACCACCAGCCACTCCTCGGTCTCGCTGTGTTGGGCGACGTCGAGTACCTCGTAGAGCTGGCCCTTGTAGTGACGGTAGATGCCCGGGACCGGCTTGTGATGTTCACTCATGGGGGACCTCCTGGGTGTCGATTGACGGTTCTGCCGATGTGCGGGTCGTCTCCGTCGACGCTGGCGCCTCCGCCGGGGCGGCAGAGCGTTCCGCCCTGGCGGCGAGCCGGGTCAGCACGCGCCCGGCCGCCACGAAGCCGAAGGTGCCGGTGACCACGCTGACCGCGCCGAAGCCGGCGGCGCAGTCGAGCCGTGTCGACTCGCCCGGTGCAGGCTTCTGCAGGCAGACCTCGCCATCCTCGCCGGGATAGACGAGCTGCTCGTCCGAATAGACGCACTCGACGCCGAAGCGACGCTTGGGATTGCGCGAGAAGCCGAAATCCCGGCGCAGCTTCGAGCGCACCTTGGCCAGCAGCGGGTCGTGTTCGGTACGGGTGAGATCGGCGACCCGCACGCGGGTCGGATCGCTCTGGCCGCCGGCGCCGCCGGTCACGGTGATCGGCAGCTTGTGGCGGTTGCAGTAGTGGATCAGCGCCGCCTTGGCACCGACGTGGTCGATGGCGTCGATCACGTGGTCGGCATCGGCGGGGATGCGTTCGGCGAGGTTGGTCGGGGTGATGAAGGCTTCATCGGCGACCACCTCGATGCCCGGCCAGATCGCGCGGCAGCGCTCGGCCAGCACCGCCACCTTGGGCTTGCCGATCTGGCCGTCCAGGGCGTGGAGCTGGCGATTGACGTTGGAGACGCAGACATCGTCCAGGTCGATCAGGGTGAGCTTGCCGATACCGGAGCGCGCCAGCGCCTCGGCACTCCAGCTGCCGACACCGCCCACGCCGATCACCACCACGTGGGCGCGACGAAAGGCGCTGGCCGCACGGGTGCCGTAGAGGCGCCGAATACCGCCGAAGCGGAAATCGTAGTCGTCACGCAGGCCGTCGTCGCCGGATTCGGGGGCGTCCTGAAGAGTCTTGGCGTCGTCGCTCATGGGATCTCGATCATGAAAGGGCATCGCTCGGTTCGGCTGGCGTCATGCTTTCGCCGGGCGTCTGCCACCGGGCGTCGTTTCGTGTCAGGTGCGCCTGCCAGCCGAACCGGATGAGCAGGGCGGAGAAATGGTCGTCGGGAGCCGCTTCCAGCGTCAGTCGGCGACCCTCGAACGGATGTGTCAGCGTCAATTGTACGCTGGACAGCAGCAGATGCGGACAATCCAGGTGATCGCGGAAGTAGCGGTTGTGGATGCCCTTGCCGTGCTTGGCGTCGTTGATGATCGGGTGACCGCAGCGGGCCAGATGGCGACGGATCTGGTGGCGACGCCCCGTTTCCGGCCGCGCTTCCATCAGCGAGTAGCGCGACTGCGGATAGCGGTCGATCGCCACCGGAAGTTCTGCCGTCGCCAGGCGCCGGAAATGGGTCAGCGCCGCCTGCGCCGGCATCTCCGCCTTGGGTCGGATACCGTCCTCCTCACGCAGCGGGGCGTCGACGCTGATCGCTTCCGGCCCCCAGCCGCGAACCACGGCCAGATAGCGCTTGGTCACCTGCTGCTCGGTGAAGGAGCGCGTCAGCGCCGCGGCTGCCTCGCTGTCCAGCGCGAACAGCAGTACGCCACCGGTGGGTCGGTCCAGCCGGTGGACCGGATAGACGTGCTGGCCGAGCTGGTCGCGCAGCGTCTGCATCACGAACCGGGTCTCGCCGCGGGCCAGCGCCGTGCGATGCACCAGCATCCCCGGCGGTTTGGCCACGGCGATCAGCCGCGCATCGCGGTAGATCACCGCCAGCGGCGCCGGGCGCGCGGTCGTGGCAAGTGTCGCGGTCATGAAACGGCTCGCAAAGCGGAACGGGTCGCTATTGTCGGGGCTGGGCCGGGGTATCTCAAGGGGACCGTCGACCGCTGCCCAGGAGCGAGGGCCGCGTGGCTTTTGCCGGCGGCGGATGTCCGCGGCGCCAGCCCATGCTAGCCTCGCTGAAGTTCCAGCCCGAAGGGAGGCGTATGGCGTCATGAGTGATCACACCAAACCCCATCTGGTGGTACTGACCGGTGCCGGCATCAGCGCCGAGAGCGGCCTCAGGACCTTCCGCGATGGCGACGGCCTGTGGGAAAACCATCGTGTCGAGGATGTGGCAACGCCCGAAGCCTGGGCGCGTGACCCGGAGACCGTGCTGCGCTTCTACGACGAGCGCCGCGAGCAGACCCGCCAGGCGCGCCCCAACGCCGCCCACCTGGCACTGGCCGAGCTCGAGGCGGCCGGGTTTCGGGTCAGCGTGGTCACCCAGAATATCGACGACCTGCACGAGCGCGCCGGTTCCCGCCACGTACTGCACCTGCACGGCGAGATTCGGTTGGCGCGCTCGTCCGTCGATGCCAATCTGCGCTATCCGGTGGAGGAGATCTCGCCCCGAGGCACCATCGCAATCGGCGATCTGTGCGACAAGGGCAGCCAGTTGCGCCCGGACGTGGTCTGGTTCGGCGAGGCGGTGCCGCGCTACGCCGAAGCCTGCGATATCGTCGCCGAGGCCGATGCGCTGCTGGTGGTCGGCACCTCGCTGGCAGTGATGCCGGCGGCGCTGCTGCTGGAACAGGCCCCGCTGGAGGCGCCGTGCTGGCTGGTCGATCCCCACGCCCGCGACCTGGCGCCGCCCGGCGTCAGCCCCGTTGCGGAACCGGCCAGCCAGGGCGTGCCGGCGCTGGCGGCACGGTGGCGAGAGCAGGGCGGTTTCGGCGACTGAATCCCCGTCGACTTGCCGACCGGGGGCGGGAAACCCCGGCATCTGCCGCCTTTTGCCTATTTAGTCGCGGCTCGCGGTACGGCAGAATAGCGCGCCCGGTCGATATCGGAACCGTGGCTTTTTTTCGTATCGATCCCGACAGAGCCGCTCGAGCGGCCCCGGCTTGCCCCATCGGCGAGTCACACCATCGCTAGGACACATCATCATGTTTGAACGCATCAACCGGTTGTTCCCGGTCTGGGCCGTCTTGCTGGCCGTCATCGCCGCTTTCGAGCCGCAGCTATTCGTCGGGTTGAAAGCGGATATCAAGACGCTGCTGGTGGTGATCATGTTCGCCATGGGCCTGACCCTGACCCGCGAGGATTTTGCCCGCGTGATCAAGGCGCCCAAGCCGATCGCCGTCGGCGTGGTGCTGCAGTTCCTGATCATGCCGGTGGCCGCGCTGCTGGTGTCCCGCGTGCTGGGCCTGAGCCCGGAGCTGACCACCGGGATGATTCTGGTCGGCGCCACCGCCGGGGGCACCTCCTCCAACGTGATGACCTGGCTCGCCGGCGGCCACGTGGCGCTGTCGGTCTCGATGACCATGGTTTCCACCGTGATCTCGGTCGTCGCCACGCCGTTCATCACCTGGCTGCTGGTCGGCCAGACCATCGACGTGCCGGTTCTGGGCATGCTGATGAGCATCGCGCAACTGGTGATCGCGCCGATCGCGCTGGGGGTCGTCGTCCACCATCTGCTGGGGGCACGGATCCGCAAGATCGAATCGGCCCTGGCGACGCTGGCCATGGCCGCCATCGTGCTGATCATCGCCATCGTGGTCGCGCTCAACGCCGGCAACCTGGCAACGCTGGGGCCGATCGTGGCGATCGCCGTCATCGCCCACAACAGCATCGGCCTCGCCGGTGGCTACTGGCTGAGCCGCGCGCTGGGCTTCGATATCCGCACCGCGCGCACCATCGCCTTCGAGGTGGGACTGCAGAATTCCGGCCTGGCGGTCACCCTCGCCAACCAGTTCTTCACCGCCGGTGCGGCACTGCCAGGGGCGCTGTTCTCGGTCTGGCACAATGTCTCCGGCTCGGTGCTGGCGGGATACTGGAAACAGCGCGGCGTGCCCGCCCACGGTGAGTCGGGCAAGACGAGCGAGAGCCTCGGCCGTTGAGAGGGTGTTTACAAATCCGCCGAGCGCAGGGATTTTGTAGAAACCCTCTGAGGGATTGATACAGATCTTTCCTCGATTGCGGGTCCGAGCCAGCGGGGCGAAGTGCTAGAATGCGCGCCCCGCTTTTTTGTGCAGAGACCGCCGAGCCATGCGTAACGATGCCGACCTGACGACCGACAATCGGTCGCCGAGCGAGAATGACGCGCCGAACGCCGCCTCCCGTCGTGAACCGGCGGCCGGAGAAGGGCTCCCGCCGCGTCGCGAGTTCAAGGCCCGCGGCAGCTTCGTCGAGCGCTGCGAGGGCTGTCGTCTGCCAGCGCTCAATTGCCTCTGCCCCTACCGGGTGACGGCGACCAGCGACGCCCAGGTATGGCTGCTGACTCATCCCTACGAGCACAACAAGCCCACTAATACCGGTCGCTTGATCGCCGACGTATTGCCGCAGACCGAGACCTTCACCTGGTATCGCACCGCCCCGGAGGCGCGCCTGCTCGAGTTGCTGGCGGATCGGCGCTACGTGCCGTTCGTGGTCTTCCCCGACGACCAGCCCGACTATCAGCATCGCGTGGTCGACGAGCGGGCGGTGATCGGCGCCAAGCAGGACGGCTTCATCCCCGTGTTCATCCTGATCGACGGGACCTGGCGTCAGGCGCGGCGCATCTTCCGCAAGAGCCCGTATCTGGAAAACCTGCCGGTGCTACCGCTCCATACGGATCGTCTGACCCGCTATCGGCTTCGCAAGCCGGCCTCGGCCGCGCATCTCTGCACCGCCGAGGTCGCTGCCGAGCTGCTGCGCAAGACCGGCGACGCCGTCGCCGCCAACGTGCTCGACGACTACTTCGACGCCTTCAACGAAAGCTACGCCGCAAGCCGCTTCTATCACAAGATCGAAAAGCCCAATGCCGCCATGCAGCGGCTGCTCGACCGACGGGCCTTCGGCGTCAGCTACGTCTGATCCCGTCCGCTGTCTGCCAGCGCGCCTCGCGCCAGGGATAGCGACCGACGCGAGGCCAGCGCCGAACCCCATGCGTCACGCATCCTCTCTGGCGGCGCCGTCTGCAAGCGTTCGTCATATTTTATGTAGTGTTATGATATAACGTATTGTTCAATGGCGTTTCGATCTTCGTCTGTTCACAAGAGAGAGTCACTTCATGAAATTGTTGTCAGCGCATAGCGCGGGTGTGGTGGTCGTCGGCGTATTGGCGATGGGGAGCTATTCCGCGGTCATGGCGGATCACGACCACGATCATGGCCATGACCACGAGCATGCCCATGACCACGGCCAGGACAAGGACGTCAACGCCGGCTACTTCGACGACGGCCAGGTCGAGGATCGACAGCTCTCCGACTGGGAAGGGGACTGGCAGTCCGTCTATCCCTACCTGCAGGACGGCACCCTCGACCCGGTGTTCGCTCACAAGGCAGCGCATGGCGACAAGACGGCGGCCGAATACAAGGCCTACTACGAGAAGGGCTATCAGACCGACGTGAATCGGATCGTCATCGACGGCGACGATGTCACCTTCTACGAAGGGGACGAGGCGCATACTGGCGAGTACGTCTACGACGGCTATGAGATCCTGACCTATGAAGCCGGCAATCGAGGCGTGCGCTATATCTTCGAGCGAGAAGCCGGCGACGAGGAAGCGCCGAAATACTTCCAGTTCAGCGACCACACCATCGCGCCCAACGATGCGGACCACTACCACCTCTACATGGGTGACGACCGAGAAGCACTGCTCGAGGAGGTCACCAACTGGCCGACCTACTACCCCTCCGACCTGAGCGGCAAGGAGATCGCCGAAGAGATGATGGCGCACTAAGCGCTGTCCGAAGACTGGCTGCGCTCAACCCCATTGCGTTAAAAACCGGTTCTTCGCTCGCCGACTTTTCAGACAAAGCCTAATCGCCGATTCGGGCCTCCGTCGCACTCGCATCGGAGGCCCGAGCAATGTTATCTTCTGCGCCGTGCGCCCGAATAGCTCAATTGGATAGAGTACCGGCCTTCGAAGCCGTGGGTTGCAGGTTCGAGTCCTGCTTCGGGCGCCAGTTCCTCGTCGACGACTTCTCTCGCGAGCTGCCGACATGCAGCGATATTCGAGACGCTCTCTTTCCCGCCGTTCCTCGTCATTTCCGGTTCATGCGGTAACCTCGTGGTATCGCGTGTGCTCTATCGCCTGTTCGCACTCGAGCGCGATACCAGGACGTCCCTGGCCGCCCGCCGGATCGAGAAACCCAGCCTGTACCCCGAAGCTCAAACCTTGGGCGAGGCAGGCGTGGCCGGTGCAAGCCACCAAGCGCATACAGGTGACTTACGGCTCCGGCATGCCGGGGGTGGTCAGGCTGAACTGACGGGCCTCGTCGAGCAGCCAGTCGATGAACTCGCGAATACCTTCCGGTGGCTTGCCGTTGTCGGGAATGACCAGCTCATACCGGAACGGAGACGGCAGCATCCATCGATCGCCGAACGGGCAGGTCAGGATGCCGCTGACCAGGCGATCCGCGACCACCGGCAGGCTGGCGAGGATCAGGCCGCGACCGGCGATGACCTGATCCAGAGCGAGGCCATACAGCGAGTAGTGACGCAAGGTTGGAAGCGGCTGCCCGGCCAGGCCCGCCGCGGCAAACCAGTCTCTCCAGTTCGGAAAGCCGCCACTCCCCGACGTCGACCAGCAGACATCGAACAAGGTGTGTGCCAGCAGGTCGTGTGGCTGTTCGATGGGCCGGTGGTCGAGCAATGTCGGCGAGCAGACCGGGACCAGTACATCCCCGAACAGTGGCAGCGTACTGACGCCGGGCCAGGGAGGCCGGCCGTAGCGCAGCGCCAGACGGGCGTCCGTATCGTGCCAACTGGGTTCGCTGAGCGCCTGGCTGGCGTCGATCGAAATCTCCAGTTGGCGATGACGGAGTTCGAAATCGGCCAACCGTGGCAGCAGCCACAGCTGGGTGAAAGAGGGCGGTGCGCTGAGCAGCAGGCGAGTGATGTCAGGCGTGATATTGGCGATCGCTTCCATGCCGGCCGCGATACGGGCCAAACCGGCATCGACATCCTCGGCGAGGCGTCTTCCGGCGGCCGTGGTTCTGACACCGTTGGCATGGCGCTCGAACAGCGTCACCGCCAGACGCTCCTCGAGCTGCTTGATCTGACGGCTGACCGCCCCAGGCGTGACTCCAAGTCGGTCTGCCGCCACCTTGAAGCTGCCCTCGCGAGAGGCTGCTGCAAAGGCACGCAGGCCATTGAGAGGCAGGCGTTCGATCTTCATGAGTTGAGTTTTCCTGAGTCTGGCCCTGCAAGATAATCGCTTGGCGGCCCAGGCGGCAAATGGTCCACTTCCCTACCTGATTCATCGGCTTTCCAGGCGCGGTGCAGATATCGCCGATGCCTGTGTGAGCCGTACCGAGGGAGAGGCCCCATGTCTTGTTCTTCCGCATCATCCACAGCCGCAACGGCGTTACCGACGCGTCGTGCCATCGATGTGCCGGCCGGTGCGGGCATGGTGCTGTTCTGTGTGGCGCTGGGCCTGCAGCAGGTGGCGATCAAATCGGCAGCGGCGGACATTGCGCCGCTGACTCAGATCGCGCTGCGTTCGATGCTGGCGGCCATTCTCATATGGGGGCTGGCGGCCCTGCGAGGCATCCAGTGGCGTGATTTCGTGGCGGGCCTCGGGCCGGGGATACTGGTTGGTCTGGGCTTTACCTTCGAGTTCGTGTTCGTGGCGTTGGGGCTCCACTACACCACCGCATCTCACATGTCGGTCTTCCTGTATACCGCGCCGGTATTCGCAGGCCTGGGGCTGCATTTCCTGGTACCTGGAGAACAGCTGGCCAAGCGCCAGTGGTGGGGCATGGCGCTGGCCTTTGCGGGCCTGGTGCTCGCCATGGCGCCCAGCGGCGAGGGCGCGAATGCGGGTGCCATGTTGGTGGGGGATATCTTCGGGCTGCTGGCGGGCATGAGTTGGGCGGCCACGACGTTGGTGCTGCGGCGTACCTCGCTGTCGGAGGCGCCGCCGCTGCAGACCCAAGGTTATCAACTGCTGACCGCGGGCGTGCTGTTGTTGCCGGTGGCGCTGTTCAGCGGCGATCTCGCGGCGATACGATTCAGCTGGATCGCCGTTACCAGCCTGGCCTTCCAGACGCTGGTGATCTCCTGCGCGGCCCTGCTGCTGTGGTTCGCGCTACTGCGCCGGTACTGGGCATCGCAGCTGGGGGTGTTCTCGTTTCTGTCGCCCATCTTCGGGGTGATGTTTGGCGCACTACTGCTTGATGAACCGTTGACCGTCAGTTTTCTGGTCGGCGGGGCCATGCTGTTGGCCGGGATCGTCACCGTCTCACGCGGCTGACGCTTGATGCCGTTGTCGACCTGGTCGTGGCGAGCGAATGGGGAGCGGTCTCGCCTCTCACTCCAACAGTTTCTCGACCATCAAAATGATGGTGTGGATCACCTTGATATGGATCTCCTGAATCCGGTCGGCGTAGCCAAAGTGGGGCACACGAATCTCCACGTCCGCCAGACCCGCCAATCTGCCGCCATCCTTGCCGGTCAGTAGAATGACGAGCATCTTCTTCGCTCGGGCCGCTTCGACGGCTCTGATGATGGTGGCGGAGTTGCCGGAGGTCGAAAGCCCGAAGAGTACATCGCCTTCCATGCCGACCGCTTCGACATAGCGCGAGAAGACGTGCTCATAGCCGAAGTCGTTGGCGACGCAGGAGAGATGGCTCGGGTCGGAAATGGCGATGGCCGGCAAGCCCCGGCGATTCTCCCGAAAGCGCCCGGTGAGTTCTTCGGCGAAATGCATGGCGTCGCAGTGTGAACCGCCATTGCCGCAGGCGAGCACTTTTCCACCGGCTTTGAAGCGTGCCGCCAACAGCTCCGCCGCTTGCGTGACGGCCTCCAGTTGGGTTTCATCCTGACTGAAGCGAGCCAGCACATCTGCCGCTTCGCAAAATTGCTCTTTGGCGATGTCTTTCAGTTCCAATAGCGCATCCTCTGGTCGACCGTGCTCGCCAGCCTACACGCGGCCGGTGGCGCTGGGGAAATTTGGGCGCGGCAGACATGAACGACTTTTCCCAACCACCTCTTCCTCGCGCCGGAGCCAAGCTCTCAAGAGGAGTCACGACAAACCTTGGTCTTCACGATGATGAATGTGGAAATCTTCCAGCCCGGCGCGGCACACAGGGCGGCGTTCCTGGCCGCCGTTCAGCGCAGTGAATCCCTCCTGGGCAGATGGGTTGCGCCACCGGATACACCGGAGAAGTACGCTGATTACCTGCGTCGATACTCGACGGAGACTCACTACAGCTACCTCGCCAGGACGAGAGACGGCACCTTGGTCGGCTGTATCAACCTGAACGAGATCGTTCGCGGCGCGCTCCAGTCGGCGTATCTCGGTTACTACGCGTTCAGCCCGAACCAGGGCAAAGGGCTGATGAAGGAAGCGTTGAGCGCCGTGGTTTCCCGCGCCTTCGGCGAGCACGAGCTGCATCGACTGGAGGCCAATATTCAGCCGGGCAACGAGCGCTCGGCTGGCTTGATCAAATCCCTGGGCTTTCGGTTGGAGGGGTATTCGCCGCGGTACCTGAAAATCGATGGGGAGTGGAGAGATCATGAGCGCTATGCGATCACGTCGGAAGAGTGGGCCGTCAAGGCAATTGCCACCGATCGGTCCAGAGGCACCTGAATTGGGACGCGGCCTGACCGCGCTCTGTGTGTCGCCAAATCCTGGCGTCGGTCGAGTGACCGTTCACGACCTGACGTTATCGGCCAAGGCTCAGTCGGATGATGAATGGGAACTCAACTCTGAACGAAAGCCCAGGAGACTGCCCCGATCATCAGCATTGCGAAGGCAAGGCGGAGCAATCGGGAGAAGAGAGGGCGCTGCACGAGCGGCCGAATGGCGCCACCGACGCACATCCAGAAGATATTGGTGAAGACGGCAACCGCCAGGCAAACCCCCATGGTGGCAACGTAAGCGATAGCCGTCGGCGATAGCGGCAGTAAGAACTGAGAGTAGATCACCAGTAACACCGCGTAGGACTTGGGGTTGAGCACGTTGAGGAGAACGCCATCGCGCATCGTCAGGCGGGCGCCTTCGGCTGCGTTGATGTCGAGTGGCGTGGACGCAATGCGGTAGGCGAGATAGAGCACGTAGAGCCCGCCCACGATTTGCAGCGTCAGCTTTGCACTGGGCCAGGCCGCCAGTAGCGCTGCCAGGCCCAGGGCCGCGGCCACCATCGAGACCGCCAGCCCGGTCAGAATGCCCGCATAGAGCGAGAGCGTCTTGCGGACGCCAAAGGTGGCGGATGTCGCCACGATGGTCATTGGCCCCGGCCCCGGGGAGCCGAACAAGAGCATGGCCGTGATAGCGAGTGTGGCGACTTGCGACATGAGCCTCTTCATCTCCGAATACGCTCTTCTCAGAGCGATAGCGACCGCAACATGCTAGCCCCGTTACGGAACCGATCAGTACCGTTTGCGTTAAACGGTACTGATCATTACCATTCACTGTCAAGATCGTAGAGAGGAGCAGCCATGCCGATACAGGCTCGTGAACGACTGATAGCGACGGCGGAAGCGCTTTTCTATCAACGAGGCATCAATACGGTCGGCATCAGCGAGTTGATAGAAACCTCCGGCGTGGGACGCGCGTCGTTCTATCGTCACTTCGACAGCAAGGATGCGCTGGTCCATGCCGTGCTACGTCACCGCAATGAGATGGCCCTGGCATCACTCGAGGCAGGTCTCGCCGCCAATGACAGCTCGCCCCTCGGTGTGTTCGATGTCATCGCCGAGCGCTACGGACAAGCCGACTTTCGAGGCTGTGCCTTCATCAACGCCATGGTGGAAGCCGCCGACCGTGGTAGCGAGACCCATCGCATCGCCAGAGAGCACAAGCTGGCGCAGATACGGATCATGGCTCGAGTGCTCGAGCAAGCCGGCCACTCACCGAGTCACGAACTCGCCCGCGACTTTCAACTGCTTATCGATGGTGCCGTCATGGGCGTGCTGCGAGAGGGCAATCTCGAGCCTGTCGAGCGAGCCAAGCAGATAGCGGCCAGATTGCTGCCACCTCTTTGGACATGACCTCGTCCGTCACAGAGAGACCCGGCGTAGTGCCCTAACCCCGGAACCCCCCCTCTCTCCCGGTGAGCGAACGGGGGGCGTTGCGACTACCCTGAATCCGTGCCAATCACGGACAAGGATGGGGCGTGATGTTTGAAGGGTTTCAGTTGGAGAGGGTAGCGCTGTCCGAAGCGACCTTGAGAGTGCGGTATGGCGGATCCGGACCGCCGATCCTGTTGTTGCATGGCCATCCGCGGACGCACACGACCTGGCACCGCGTAGCGCCGCTACTGACCGCTCACCACACCGTCGTCTGCCCCGACTTGAGAGGTTTCGGAGAGTCTTCCAAGCCCGCCGACACACCCGACCACTCCGGATCGTCCAAACGCGCCAAGGCGCGGGACTGCATCGAGCTGATGCGGCACCTCGGCTTCGACCGCTTCTCCATCGTCGGCCACGACCGAGGTAGTTACACGGCCTTCCGCACGGCGATGGATCATCCCGAGGCTATCGAAAAAGCCGTCATTCTCGATGGCGTGCCGATTCTCGAGGCGCTGGAACGATGCGATGCGCGATTCGCCACCGAGTGGTGGCACTGGTTTTTTTTCGCGCAGTTTGAAAAGCCAGAGCGAGCCGTCCTGGCCGATCCGGATGCCTGGTACGGCGGCGATCCCGAAGCGATGGGGAAAGCGTCATTCGCCGACTTCCATAGAGCCATTCACGATCCCGCAACTGTCCACGGCATGATCGAGGATTACCGCGCCGGCCTGAGCGTGGATCACCTGCACGACCGCGAGGACCGCGAGCAGGGCAGACGGATCCAGTGCCCGGCCATGGTGCTTTGGTCATTACGTGACGACCTGGAACGGCTCTATGGCGACGTGCTGGAGGTGTGGCGTCCCTGGACGACATCGCTAGTGGGGCATGGGCTCGACTGTGGCCATCATATGGCTGAGGAAGCGCCGGAGGCGCTGGCCAGCGCGCTCCTCGACTTCTTCCAAGGCAATGCCGACTCCGCCTCATTGACAACATGACGAGTGGGCCTTGCAGCAGGTCTCGTTCGCCGGCTCGCTCGATGGGCGCGCGGAGTCAGTTGCCATGACCGGCTTCGCACCTTGCCACGCTCCCCATGCCTCGCTGGAGACCTGCCAAGCCGAATGCAGGAACAGCGCCGCAATGGCCAGGCCGACGATCACGTCCGGCCAGAGCGAGCCGGTCACGCCGACGGCGATGGCGGCCAGCACCACGCTGGTATTCGCGATGAGATCGTTGCGCGAACAGAGCCAGGTCGAACGCATATTGAGATCCGCCGAGCGGTAGCGCAGCAGCATGATGAAACAGATGGTGTTGGCCGCCAGCGCCAGCAAACCCATGATGCCCATCGCCCCGGCTTCGGGGACGCTGCCTACCACGCTCTTGTGGACCGCCTCGGCAATGACCGCCAGACCGAAAACGAACATGAACAGGCTCTTGACCAGCGCCGCACCGGCTCGTGTTCGGTCACTTCGGTGCAGGGCGTATAGCGTCAGCACGTAGACGGTGGCATCGCCGAACATATCGAGCGAGTCAGCCAGCAGTGCCGTCGACCCGATCAGCCAGCCCGCCACGAACTCGATCACGAACATCGAGCCGTTGATACCGAGTACCCAATACAGCACCTTGGCCTGCGCGCCCCGCAATTGTGCCAGCTCGCCAGCCTTGTTCTCGCAGCAAGAGTCCATGCCAGTGCCTCCTCGAATGATTGGCTGCTAGCATGAAGGTTCTAGCCGCTATAGGGTCAAGCATCATGGAGGCGCAGATCACCATCGGTCAGCTTGCCAAGGCGACCGACACCAAGGCGGTGACCATCCGCTACTACGAGAGCGCGGGGCTTGTCTCGCCGGTGACCAGAACCGAGGGCGGCTATCGCCTCTACACGGATCGGGAGCGGGATCGCCTGATCTTCATCAAGCGCGCCCGCCACCTGGGGTTGAGCCTGGAAGACGTGAAATCGCTGCTCGGGCTCGCCGATGACCAGAGCGCACCCTGTGGGCAGGTCGACTCGATCATCCACGAGCAACTGGAGCGGGTCAGGGCCAGGCTGAAGGATCTACAGCAACTGGAACGGGAACTCGACCGGCTCGAGCAGTGCTGCCAGGCGGACACCGTGGCCGACTGCAAAATCATCGAGTCGCTGTCGCAGTAACAGCGGCGAGTGGTGACCGCGCCCCTGTGGCCACCATCCTGCCCTTATCTCGCCGCAACCTGCCGGCGCGCTGTCGACTCCCCGCCCCGCCTGCGCGCTAAATGGGTCGGTTTTGATGCAGCGTTGCAATGGGCGCTAGGGCGCGCCAGTGCTGAGGCGACGGGGTGATCAGGGGGTCTGAAAAATGGTGCGGAATGATGCGTTTTGCAGCATGCGCGACGATAGGTGGGGGGTATAGAGAAGTGAAACAGAATGTGGCAGATTGACGCGCTGTGCATTCTTAGCTTTGCTTCGTGTATCCTGGACATTCCTGTATTGGGAATGTAGAGAATTAAAGTCAGTCGATATTGGATGAGTGTGAGATCTGTAAAGTAGATCCAAGGCCTTGGAGGTCCTATGTTGAAGGACGAGCTTGAAGAAGCAAAAAGAAATGTAATAACAGATAGTGTGCAGATATCAATTGGTGAAATTTCATCAATGTATAGTCAGGAGGAGTTGGATATAATCCCTGATTTTCAAAGGCTTTTTCGTTGGAATATTGAGAAGAAAACTGCTTTTATTGAATCGATACTTATTGGGATTCCATTGCCACCAGCATTCGCTTTTGAAAATAGTGATGGGACATGGGAACTGATTGATGGGCTTCAAAGAATATCCACGATTTTGGAGTTTTTAGGTGTTTTGAGAGATCCTGAGGATAGAACTAAGTTGCTAGCAGCCTCGAGTTTGACTAGTGCGATTTATCTGCCTTCTTTGGATGGTGTGAGTTGGTCGGAAAGCGTAGAGGGAAAAACAACGCTAGAGAAGTCTCTGCAGCTGTTTTTTCGCCGTGCGCGCATTGATTTTCAGGTTTTAAAGCATCCGAGTGACCCTAAGACAAAATTTGATTTGTTTCAACGTCTCAATAGGGGTGGCGAGTATGCAAATGAGCAAGAGGTAAGAACTTGTTCAATGGTTCTTGCAAATAAAGATGCTACTCGACGTATTAAAGAAATCGCCCAGTCTGAAAAATTTGGTCATCTTTTTAATATAACCGATGATCAGAAAGAGAAACAAAAGGATATTGAGTATCTTGTTAGAGCGATTTCGCTCACTTTCAGAGAGCTCGATCCTAAGTTAGATGTCCAAGAGTTTCTAGATAGAGCTATTCTTGATGTTATTATAAGTGAGAGTTGTGATGAAGTGATTGATAAAGTTTTGTGGAGTGTCAATTTGCTGCATCGCATTTTTGGTGGTGAGGCATTACTGCCGCATGCGGAAGCGCACGAAGGTATTGCGAAACGATTTTCTCTTCGTGCATTAGAGGGGATACTTGTCGGTGTGGCTAGAAACAGGATGGCAATATCGGCACTTGATGACGCTGAAGCTTTTGTACAGGAAAGGGTAGATGGCTTTTGGCGGCAGAGAGAAGTGGCTGAATTAAGTGCGTCTGGTCTTCGCGGTACAACTAGAATACTTCGAACAGTGCCATTTGGGCAAAAATGGTTTTGTCCCGATGAGTAATGCGTTATCTGTCCTTGAAAAGATTGATGCTGCTAGACTTCGAAGAGTGAAAGAGCTTTCGGAGGTTAAAACGAAAATGGCGCAGGCGTCTGAGTACTCAATTTATGGTGTCCATTCTAAAGCGCTAATAGTATTAACTTACTCTCACTGGGAAGGGTTTTATAACGAATGCGCACGCTTCTATATATCTTTCCTTAAGTCTTCGAGCGTCAAAGTTAGTGAGGTGTCGTGGGGAATGCTGTTGGGAGTGTTGACCCCAAGTTTACAGTCCTTGCGTGATAGAAACTATTCTATTGAAGCAGGTGGGCGTTTTGTGGATGGATTGAAGTCGGCTATTGAAAGCGGGTTTGATTGCTTTGATGAAAGTGTGGTTTTGTCTAGGTCCAATCTTAACTTTCAAAAGCTCAGGCAAAATTATGATTTGTTAGGCTTTGATCTTTCTCCGTTTCAAAGGTTTCGTATTCGTATTGACAAGGAGTTAGTGGGGTGGAGGCACAGTATTGCCCATGGTGATGATCCAGATCTACACACTCTAGATCTTGAAAATCACATAAAGCTGACTCAGGAGTTGCTATTTCTTATATCCAATTCCTTTCAAGAAAATATATATTCGTTGACTATTCCTGAGCAGCGGGTCAGTTAGCCTAAAGCCAGGAAGCCAGGAAGCCAGGGAGCCAGGGAGCCAGGGAGCCAGGGAGCCAGGGAGCCAGGGAGCCAGGGAGCCGCGGTTCCGTGGTCTGGTGGTACCGTAAGTTTGATGTGCTACCAAGTTTAAGAAGTCCTTGGTGTTAAAAGTCATACCTTAAGATATAGCTATTAGATGCTGCTCGTTAAAAGTTAAAAACAGTAGCTTGGGTATGTTGTATAATCCTGCTTTGTGCCAACTACCAAATCTTGATGTGAACTAATCGGAAAGCTGGGTTGGAAAGCTTCAACCCCGCCGAAGTAGTGATCGCCATCGCGAGGGCGTTATGCCAAAGGCGCGACCGAAGGCGCGGGTCATGTGGCTCTGGTCGGCGAATCCCGCCAAGAGCGCCGCTTCGCTGAGGCTGATGCCGGTGGCGATGCACTGCCTGGCGAGATCCAGCCGACGTAGCGTGAGGTAGCGATAGGGGCTGGTGCCGAACAGCGCGCGGAAGTCGCGGGAGAGCGTCCAGCGCTCTTGGCCGGATATCGACTCGAGATCGTCCAGCGTCACGCCCTCTTGAGTGCGGGCATCGAGATAGTCCCGAACCCGGCTTGCCGCGCGGTAGTCGGGTGTCGTTCGCGAGCGGGCGATCCGGGTATCGCTGTTGGCTTCCAGCACGGCGGCCAGGTCGGCAATGCCGTTCTCCTCCTCGAGCGCATCCAGAGGCGCCTCGACCGAGGTCAGGAGAAAGCGGACGGCATCCCTCAATCGCGGGTCCGTCGACAGGCCGCCGGCAATGTGGGGCAGGGTCCTGCCGCCCAGCGCGGTCTGGATCAGCGCCGGGGCGATGTAGAGCATGCGGTAGTGAAACCCGTGCTCGTCGCCGGCGTGGCCATCGTGAGCCTCGTCCGGGTGGAGCACCATGACGGTGCCGGGCAGGCTGTGCCGATAGTCGCGCCGGTAGTGGAAGCTCTGCACCCCATCCAGCGTGATGCCGATGGCGAAGGTGTCGTGGCGGTGGGTGTCGTAGGCATGACCCTGAAAGCGCGCCTCCAGACGCTCGATACGAGAAGGCGAGCCCACGATGCACCAGTCGGCACTGTTATCGGCCATGGCGGTTCCTGTCATAGCAGCGGTACGACAACGTAATCGAAGAACATCATCGCTGCGACCACGACGAGCAGAATCGCCATGATCCGGTTGCAGAGTCGAAAGTATCTCGGTTGATGGATCTGCTTGCCAACGATCTTGCCAGCCCAGAAGTAGAGCGCGGGAGCGCCACCGCCGCCCAGCGCGATGAGCGCCGAACAGCCGATCAACGCTGTGCCGGTGATTCCTCGGCCCGGGAACATCACCGTAGTGATCGGGATGACGACGAGTGAGTTCTTCGGGTTGAGCAGTTGCATGAAGAATCCATTGGCGAAGCTCAACCGCCCTGAACGTAGACCTTCCCGATCCCCGGTCGTCGTCGGGGTCGAGGTGAATACCTTGAACGCCAGGTAGAGAATATAGGCGCTGCCGGCCAGCGCGATGTAAGGGACCAGGTCCCGGACAATCAGGATCTGGCCCGCGAAACCGATCACGGCGAACCAGCAGAAGATCGCCAGTGCCACGCCGGCGAAGAACCCCCACGTCTTCCTGAGCGAAGCGCTCAGCCCCTCGTTCAGGCTCAGCAGGTTCACCGGGCCGGGCGTGTACATCACGGTGAACGCGTACAAAACGATCTCCATCTCTCTGCCTCATCGATGATCAGTTCCGGTTGGGTCGATAGGCTAGAGCGTTGAAGGCGGCGAATCTTGAACGATCCTGCAGCGGACGTTTCTCGCCTTGTGGCGGTCTGCAGTCCGTTGATAAGGATCGTTTCTCCATGGCGCTGGAGGCATCACCAGTCCCGCTCCGACTTCGCTGCCTGGGTGCGAATTCGTCACGCCGTGATCCCCCGACGGGGACGGCTCGAAATGATTACACTGCGAGGGTCGAGCTGCCGAGAGGGATATCATGCACTTATACGTCGTGCGGCACGGGGAAACCTGGGCCAATGCCGAACAACGTTACCTTGGAGCCCTTGATCCAGAACTGACCGTTCTGGGTCGGCAGCAGGCCGAGGCGCTTGGTGGGCGATTGCCGGAAGCACTCGACGTCATCATTGTTTCACCGAAGCTGAGGGCCAGGGAAACGGCCATGATCCTCAATGAGGAGCGAGGGCTTCCCGTCGAGATAATGGACTGCTTCCGAGAGCGAAGCGTTGGCGTTTTCGAAGGGCTGACTCAAGCCGAGGCGAGGGAGAGATACCCGGGGCTCTGGGCCAGGAACATCACTCGCCAATGGGATGCCGCGCCAGATGGCGGTGAGTCAATTCATGAGATTGTGGCGCGAGTTCGCGGCGGCTTGTCCGAGCTGGCATCGAGATATCCCACGAACAATATCTTGCTCGTGGCACACGGTGTCGTTGCCAAGGTGATCCGGGCACTGTCCAAGGGCGATTTCTCGGATTTCTACGACTGGAAGCTCTCGAACGGCAGCATGCTGGCCCTGGAGAATTTCGCGATGACGGTTTCCGATACTGATGCGCTAGGGATCTCGCTGCCGCAATCGTGACGTGTCGTGGTGGTCAAAGCCCGGTACGGCGAAACCCGAATGCAAGGCGTGGAATGTTATGACTCATGAGCCGCATCGAATGTTATTACGCTATCTCGCGGCATTGAGCGAGGCTGAGCGTCTTTCGATACCCGCGATAGGCGCCGAGCATTTTTGTGATAACGAAGTCAATGCCAATGCCTGCGCGCATCTTGTCGCCACAGGCATTAAGCGAGCGAGCTGCGGGTTGCTGAAGTCTTATCAGATCGAGGGGGAGGACTTGCCTGTGGCTGGCAAGTTGACCGTTGTCCTTGATTGGCGCCAGTGGCCAGTGTGTATCGTCAGGACGACGGACGTCCAGATCGCGCCCTTCGATCGAGTTCCGGAGGAGTTTGCCTATCTCGAAGGGGAAGGCGACAGAACCTATGAAGAATGGAGGCGGGCTCATATCCAGTTCTTCGAAAGAGAAGCCGAACGGCTCGGCGATACATTTAACTTCGATAGCGCCGTGGTCTTGGAGCGCTTCGAAAAAGTCTTCCCCTGAGGCGGGCAATTCGGCATTGGTCAAATTGCCAGCCCGCGAGGCGCGGCGCACACTCTCTGTCCAATCGGCCATTCGGTCCTCCGCCTGCAGGGATGCGTCGTCAATGTCGAAACGCTCTTGAATCTCGAAACGATTTTTATCATCGCCTTTGCCTATCTGGTGGCGGCCTTCGTCAAGGGCGCCACTGGCCTCGGCTTCTCGACCTCCGCGCTGCCTATCCTGGCGCTGGGCCTGGGGCTGAAGTCGGGGATGCCGCTGGTGATCATCCCTTCGCTGGTCAGCAATCTCATCGTGATGCGGCAGGCGGGGCACTTCGGCGAGACGCTGCGGCGCTTCTGGCCGATGTTCCTGGCGACCGTTCCCGGCCTGCTGCTCGGTCTCGCCGTGCTGGATCTCATCGATAGCCTCGTGGCCGGCGCGATACTCGGTGTCGTGCTGGTCGTCTACGGGGCGTTCACGCTGTTTCGGCCCGGGCGGCCGTTATCGGATCGGTTGGGGCGCAAGCTGGCACCGGTCTCGGGATTCCTGACCGGGCTGGTGAACGGCACGACCGGCTCGCAAGTGATGCCGATTCTGCCGTTCCTGCTGGCGCTGCGGCTCGATCCGAAGCGGTTCATCCAGGCGATCAATATCTCCTTCACGCTGTCGAGCCTGATCATGGCGCTGGGGCTGGCGAAGCTCGGTTTGATGACGGCGGATTCGATCTGGATTTCGCTGGCCGGGCTGGTGCCGGTCTATTTCGGCACTCGGCTTGGCGGGGCCGTGCGTCAGCGGATGGACGCCGAGTCCTTCCGCAAGGTGGTCCTCATGATGCTGATCGTCTTCGGCGTGGTGCTGGTGGGCAAGACCGCGCTGGCGTAGTCGGCACCGTGCGGTCCGGCGGGCGAATGTCCAGGGTCGGGCGCCAACGTGGCCTGTCGTCTCGTTCCCTGGCGTGTGAACTACCGAACTACGCTCGCGAGGCCTCTTGGGCGTGAAACCCACGCGCAGAAAGGCTGCCGCGCCGGGTGGACCGGCGACGGCAGCGTGGTTGCAGTGCTCGGCTAGCTTTTCAGCGTCGCATCGCGGCTCTGGATCAGATTCGAGTAGTGGGGGAGGTGACTGGCGAGAATGCCGCCGAAGCCCTCGATGTCGTTACGCCAGTCGCGGTGCAGTTCGCCGGCGACCGAGAACCAGTTCATCAACTGCACGCCGGCCTGGGACATGCGGCTCCACGCGGCGTCGCGCACGGTCGTGTTGAAGGTGCCGGAAGCATCGGTGACGACGAAGACCTCGTAGCCTGCTTCGCGCGCGGCCAGGGCCGGGAAGGCGACGCAGACATCGGTGACCACGCCGGCGATCAACAGCTGTTTCTTGCCGGTATCCTTGACGGCCTGGACGAACTCCTCGTTGTCCCAGGCGTTGATCTGGCCGGGGCGGGCGATATAGGCCGCACCGGGGAACTTCGCCTTCAGTTCCGGCACCAACGGGCCGTTGGGGCCATCCTCGAAGCTGGTGGTCAGGATCGTCGGCAGGTCGAAGAACTCGGCGATATCGGCAAGCGCCATCACGTTGTTCTTGAACTCGTCGGGACCGAAGTCGCGAACCAGCGACAACAGGCCGGCCTGGTGATCGATCATCAGCACGGCGACATCGTTCTTGTCGAGTCTCTGGTAGGAATAGGCCATCACGCATCTCCTTCTTTTGGGAAGCGGCGGGATATCGGCGTCGATATCCCGCGAGTTATCGGGCGCTCCCGAGAGCACCCGAATCCTTTACGCCGTGGCGCCGAACTTTCCGGCCTGGAACTGGCGGATCGACTCTTCGATCTCCTCGTTCGAGTTCATGACGAACGGTCCGTAACCGACGACGGGTTCCTCGATCGGCTCACCGGTCAGCACCAGCAGCTTGGCGTCGTTGTTGGCCTCGACCACGATCTCGCGGCCTTCGCGTGCGAACAGGGCGAGCTCGGCATCGCGGACGATCTTGGCGCCGTTGAGCTGCACGGTGCCGCTGAGCACGACGATCATCGTGGTGTGGCCCTCCGGCACGTCGAGCGTGGTGGCGCCGCCCTGGTTCAGACGCAGGTCCCAGACGTTGACCGGGCTGAACGTTCGCGCCGGGCCGCGCTTTCCGGCGACTTCACCGGCAATCACCGCCAACTGTCCCGCGCCTTCCGCCAGTTCGAGGCGGGGGATCTCGGCGGCCTTCAGCGACTGATACGCCGGGGGCGCCGACTTGTCCGCAGCCGCCAGGTTCACCCACAGCTGGACCACTTCGAAGCGCCCGCCACGCGCGGTGAACGCCGGGGAGTGGAACTCCTCGTGGACGATGCCGCTGCCGGCCGTCATCCACTGGACATCGCCCGGGCCGATGACGCCGCCGCTGCCGGTGGAGTCCCGATGCTCGACTTCGCCCTCGTAGACGATGGTCACCGTCTCGAAGCCGCGATGGGGATGGGCCCCGACCCCGCGTGGCTTGACTGCCGGCTTGAACTCTTTCGGCCCGGCGTAATCGAGCATCAGAAACGGCGTGACGTGATGCGCGCCCAGGCGTTCGTAGGTGAACAGCGAGCGCACGGGAAAGCCGTTGCCGACCCAGTGGGCTCGAGGCGCGGAGTAGATACCGGTGATGTTTTTCATCCTGACCTCCCGTTTTTCGATGATTCCTCGGGCGATGCGTCACCCAGCATCCGGCCGTGTCGAAGGCAGGCGGTGATGGGCTGAATCGATAGGTCGAATTTACAGGTAGGACATTCGAGTGATTAGCGGGGTAAAATCCAACGCAGCGTCTCACTCATGGAACGATCATATGCAGGATCTCAACGACCTCTACTACTTCGTCCAGGTGGTGGAGCATGGCGGCTTCGCACCGGCGAGCCGGGCGATCGGGGTGCCGAAGTCCAAGCTGAGCCGGCGCGTGGCCGAACTCGAGGCTCGCATCGGCGTGCGCCTGATCCACCGCACCACCCGCAGCCTCGCCGTCACCGATCTGGGGCGGGCTTACTACGATCACTGCGCCGCCATGGTGGTGGAGGCCGAGGCGGCCCAGGAGACCATCGACCGCTCGATCTCCGAACCCCAGGGATTGGTGCGGATGAGCTGCCCGCCGGGGCTGCTCTGCTTCATCGTGGGTGACTTGCTCACCGCGTTCATGGCGAGGCATCCGCTGGTCCGGGTCGAGCTGGAGGCGAGCGGCCGGCGCGTGGACGTGGTCCGCGAGGGGTTCGATCTGGCGATTCGGGTGAGATTCCCGCCCATCGAGGACAGCGATCTCAGCCAGCGCGTGCTCTCCCGCAGCCCGCAGCGCCTGATGGCGTCGCCCGCGCTGTTCGAGCGTTTCGCCCGCCCGGCGGTGCCGGGGGACCTCCACGGCTTGCCGTCCCTCGACTGGGAGCGGCCGGGCACGGGCCATACCTGGTGCCTCGAAGGGCCGGATGGGGTGAGTACGCTGATCGATCATCGCCCGCGACTGGTGACCGACGACATGGTCACCCTGCGCCGCGCGGCCCTGGCGGGCCTGGGGGTCGTGCAGCTGCCGATGCTGGTGGCGGGGCCGGATATCGCCGAGGGCAGTCTCGTGGATGTGCTACCGAGCTGGGTGCCCCGCGATGGCGTGGTCCAGGCGATCTTCCCGTCGCGCCGTGGCCTGCTGCCGGCCGTGCGCCAGTTGATCGACTTCCTGGCCGATAACTTCGGCCAGGAGGATGTCACCACGAGGATTTCCGCGTCGGCACAGCCCGGGGATGACGCCGGGCGCTGAGCCGTCTCGTCGTCAGCGCTTCAGAAACTCGATGACCAGGCGGGCGATCTCTTCCGGCCGGTCCTCGGGTGAAAAGTGGCCGCACGCCTCGAGGACGCTGAGATCCGACCCCGGTATGTCGGCATGCAGCCGATGGGCGTAGTCGACGCTCTGCCAGGCGTCCTCCGCGCCCCAGATCAGCTTGACCGGCATTCTCCCGAGCTCCGGCAGCCGGGCGGCGACCTCCATGGTGTGCTTCGGGTCGTAGTGGCGTATCTGATGCTGGAACAGGCTGGCCTGGCCGATGGGCCCACTGATGAAGTCGAGGTAGGTCGCGAGCGCGGATGCCTCGAGGCGCCGCGGGTCGTGGACTGCGGTCAACAGCCATTCCCGGAAGTGCGCGCGGTGTTCGTCCTCGGGCACCTTGATCAGTCGCTCCAGCCCCGCGGCCATCTGCTGGCGGGTCCTGGGCGAGGGATAGCTGTCGTAGCTGACGACATCGATCAGTGTCAGCGACCGCAAGCGTTGCGGGTGAAACACGCCGAGGCGCTGGGCGATGCCGCCACCGAAGTCGTGGGCCACGATATGTGCCGCCTCCAGCCCCCAGTGGTCCATCAGGGCCTCCAGCACCGAGACCTGGGCCGAGATCGAGGTATCGATCGATGGGTCCCGGGGGCGCTCGGAGTGGCCGTAACCCAGCAGGTCGAAGAGATGGACGCGATAGCCGGCCTCGACCAGCCGGGGCAGGACGTTACGCCAGATCAGGGAGGAGGAGGGCGTGCCGTGCAGCAGCACGATGGGCTCGCCCTGTCCGTAGACGCCGTGGGCGATACGCTGGCCATCGATCAATACATTGTCGGTCGCGATCGGGTTCATGGTTCGGCTCCGCATTGGGTGGGTGTCGATGAGCTTGCGAAAACTTCTCGCATGACGCAAATGCGTTATATGATGAAAACAATCTATTTTTGTCATGATTTGGGTCGCCGCTATCGTGGCCGGGACCCGCAGGTCGAGGAGCGGAAAGCGTGAGCGCGAGGCTGGAGCTAGGAGCGCTGCAGGCGCTGGCAGCGATCGTGGAGACGGGCGGGATCACGCGGGCGGCGCAGTCGTTGGCGCTGTCCCAGTCGGCGATCTCCCACAAGATCCGCCGGCTGGAGATGGCGATCGGCTGCGAGCTGCTGACTAGGCGCAGCGGGGCGAGTCTGTTGACCCCGGAAGGCGAGAAGCTGCTGGGCTATGCCCGGCGCATTCTGGATCTGCACGACGAGGCGGTCTCCTCCCTGGGAACGGAGCCGTTGCGCGGAACGGTTAGGCTCGGCGTGACCGAGGATACGACCAGCGGCGGCGTGGCCCGTATCCTGGGGCGATTCGCCCGACGGCATCCGGACGTCGCGGTGCGGACCCACGTCGGCCAGAGTCTCGCCCTGGAGGGGCAGCTCGACCGGGGCGAGATCGACGTCGGCTTCATGCAGGTGTTCGAGCATCGTCAGCGAGCGTCCGACACCGTCGTCGCCAGAGAGCCACTGCACTGGGTGAAGTCCCGGGACTGGAGCCTGGACATGACCCGTTCGATTCCGTTCGTCGCCTTCGATGACGACTGTTTCTATCGCCGGTGGGCGATGGAGGCGGGGCAGGCGAGCTCCCCGGGACTGACGACCGTCATGACCTGCGCAAGCATTGCCGGCGTGAAGTCGGCAGTGCTCTCGGGGTTGGGCGTGACGCTGTTGAACCGCCGCCATGTGACGCCGGAGATGGAGGTGGTGCAGGCGCCATTTCCCGAGCCGCCGCCGATCGTCTACCTCCTCCGCACCGGGCGACAGCGTCACTCGAGTGCGGTTCGCGGCCTGGTCAGCGCGATAACCGAAGAGGTGGAGACGCCCGCGGTTCCGGGGTGAGGTGGTCACGACTGGCGAGCCGGGTTGCGATGCGCTGGAAAATGAGGACGTTAGGCCGAGATGGCAAGATTTTCGTCTTACGACCAACACACCTGTTGACTATCCGTCCATGACGGCGCAGACTGGCGATCAGTTGGTTAGCAAGTCGCATATTGTCAGTTGCACTCGAATCATTCGGTAGCCTGGTTATATCCCCTTGTTTTACCCACTACATCGGGTAGCACCCGGCAATCGTAATTACGCGCTAAGCGCATAAGGAATTCGGAACATGGCAACTGGCACAGTTAAGTGGTTCAACGACACTAAAGGCTTTGGCTTCATCTCTCCGGCAGACGGTGGCGACGACCTGTTCGCACACTTCTCCGAGATCCAAGCCGACGGCTTCAAGTCTCTGCAGGACGGTCAGGAAGTTTCTTTCGACGTCACTCAGGGCAAAAAAGGTCTTCAGGCTGCTAACATCAAGCCGCTCTAAGACTTTCGGTAGATCCATCGCCCTAGCGCGATAGAGATTCCAGCACCAAGGCCCGCTAACGCGGGCCTTGGTGTTTTTGCGTCTACAGTCGGTGAACATGGGGCTGGAACGTTTCGTAGCGATCGTTGCGCCCTCCAGGAGGTCTCATGCCCAATCTCCGTCACCCGGCGGCTCCCCGAGTCAATCATGTCGGTTTCAGCGTTCGCTCTCTGGAATCATCGATACGGTTCTGGTGCGAATGTTTCGGTGCCACGCTGGTTCGCCAAGGCGAGATGTCCGGCTCGTTTCTCTCCCATGTGACCGGTGCGCCAGACACGACCGTGAAAATGGCCATCGTCGACATCGATGGCTTTCCTGTCGAGCTGCTGGAGTATGCACTTGAAGCCGAGGCTCCACGCAGCGACGGTTACAGCCAGGGAGTGGCTCATCTCGCGCTCGATGTCGACGACATCGAGGCCACTCTCGGCAGCGTCGGTCTTCACGGCTGGCAGGCGCAGGGCGAGGTGCAGACCATACCGGCAGGTGAGAAGAAAGGAACGAAGGTGATGTATATCGTCGGGCCGGATGGTTGCGTCGTCGAGTTGATGCAGCCACCAACAGGATTCGCCGAGTGATGGAGCTGCAGTGCGACTGCGGTAACGTCAGGCTCTTCGCCCCCGAGCCGGCGCAGGTGACTTGCTGCAATTGTGGAATCTGTCGGCGCTACATGGCGCTTTGGGGCTATTTTCGCCCTGATGAGGTCGAGATCGTCACTGGCGCGGCGGGCAGGGCGTCGTATCAGCGTGGTGACCGGGAGATCGAGTTCCTGCGGTGCGCCGCGTGCGGCTGCGTGACGCATTACCAGACGCTGGCGGGTGACCCCGACCCCATCGTAGCGGTCAATTTCCGGTTGGCGGAAACGCTGCCTCATGGGGTGACGACGCGCTACGCCGATAACGCGACGCGTTGAAGGAAGCGGGAGCCGCTCCCGGCTGGATGTCACGGCCGCTGGCGCGGCCGTGACGTGCGCTGCCCGGCCCGCGATTCAGCTCTGGCGACGCGATGTCACGCTGCCGAAGCGACGCTTGAACTGTGCGGCACGGCCCTCGGTGCCGACCTCGCGCTGCTTGCCGGTGTAGAAGGGGTGGGACGCGGAGGAGATATCGAGGTGGACGAGGGGGTAGGTGTTGCCATCTTCCCACTCGATAGTCTCGTCGGAAGTCATGGTCGAGCCAATCTTGAAGTATTGGTTGACGCTGGTGTCGTGGAAGATCACCTGACGATATTCGGGGTGGATGCCGGCTTTCATGGACTTCTCCGTTCGGTTGATTTTGTAATGTTATTACATTTCTCGAGGATGAGGCAATCGACTGCGTCACGTGGACGCATCGCCCGCCGCGCCTGTGCGAAACATCGCGGGATCCGCTATCATCGGCTTTCCCCCGCCGGCCAGACGCTTTCTCCATGCACAATCTCTATATCCCCGTCGTTGCCATCCTACTGGCGTTCGCCATCATCTTCGGCGGGCAGGCCCTGTCGGACAGCCAGGTCGATGACGACATCAAGTCCCTGATCGCTAGCCAACTGGGTGGCGAAGACGAGATCGAGCTGCAGGCGACGAGAGAGATCCAGAAGGGGTACGGCGTTTGCGGCGAGTATCGTGTGGCCGGCCAGCACCACTCCTTCTCGCCGTTCTACTACAGCAAGGTCAACGAGCGCGTGACGCTGGGCGCCGAATCCGAGCGGTACCGGCGCCACTGCGGCAACTGAGCGACAGGGTCAGATCTGCTGAAATCGCTCGATGCGCTCCCGGATGGCGTTCTCGGGGCCGATGAGATCCAACAGGTCCGATTCGGTCAGGCCGATGTGCTGATGACCGCGAGCGATCGAGGTGTAGTTTTCCCCCTCCCGAATCGCCTCTTCGACCAGCAGCGAAAGCTCCTTGCGATCATCAAGCGAGGCGGGGTCGTAGCTCTGGCGCGCACGCTGGAACTGGTTGGCCTGTTCCCTGCGACAGCGCTGCAGCAGACTCTCGGTGATGAACGGTGTGCTTTTCATGGACCTTACCCCATCGGCGGCGAAATTCCCCTTGAGATTAGAACCGTTTCGAAGGCCGTCACCATTGGCATTTTGGTGTAGAGCAGCACCTGAATTAGTGATGGTGAATTTGCGGTATTAGACCAAGGTCGGTAGGGTGGCGCGCTTCATGCCCAAAGAATCCTCCCTCTGATATGACCTCCGACACCAACGTGCCATCGACGCAGGGTGGCCGTTTTGGCGATCCCGTCGTGCTTGTGCTGACCATCGGCTTCATCCTGATCTTTCTGGCGGCATCAGCGGTGGCGCCGGATACCGTCGCCCGAGTGATCGATATCGGCTTCACCTGGTCGGCCAGAACCTTCGGCAGCCTGTTCCAGTGGCTGATGCTGCTGACCTTCTTCATCGCCATCGGCGTGGCGCTCTCCCCGGCCGGGCGGGCGCGAATCGGGTCCCAGGAGCGGCCCGACATGAGTACCTTCCGGTGGGTGTCGATCATTCTGTGCACGCTGCTGGCGGGGGGCGGCGTCTTCTTTGCCGCCGGTGAGCCGATCTATCACTTCGTGGTCACGCCGCCGGCTTTCGACTCCCAGCCCGGCACCGCCGAGGCCGTACCCAACGCCTTGGCCCAGGCCTTCTTCCATTGGGGATTCACCGGCTGGGCGATTCTCGGCACCTTGCCGGTCGCGATCCTCTCGCACCAGCACTACCAGCGCGGCATGCCGCTTCAGCCACGAACGCTGCTGGCACCGGTACTCGGTGACCGCCTGGTGCGCGGCTTCCTCGGTGGCGTCGTCGACGCCATCTGCGCGATCGCCGTCACCGCAGGCACGGTCGGGCCGCTGGGTTTCCTGGCGACCCAGGTCAGCTTCGGTCTCCACGACCTGTTCGGCTTTCCGCGCGGCTATGAGGTGCAGTTGGGGATCCTGGCGGCGCTGGGGGCGATCTACGTGACGTCGGCGGTGACCGGTATCGACCGTGGCATTCAGGTGCTGAGTCGCCTGAACGTCATTCTGGCCATGGTGATCGGTGCCATCATCCTGCTGTTCGGGCCGACCCAGTTTCTGGTCGATAGCTGGTTCCAGGGCTTCGGCACCTATCTCGGCCATTTCTTCGAGATGTCGACCATGACCACGGTGACGGCCTCGCCGAGCTGGATGAAGTGGTGGACGGTCTTCTTCTTTGCCTGGTTCGTCGGCTTCGCGCCGCCCATGGCGATCTTCGTCACCCGGATCTCCCGCGGGCGCACGGTGCGCGAGATGATCATCGCCACGGCGGTCATGGCGCCGGTGGTCACCACCGTCTGGTTCACCTTGCTGGGTGGTTCCGGCATCTTCTACCAGCTCCAGGGCGCGATCGATCTCAGCCAGCCGCTGCAGAACTTCCAGTTCGACGTGGCGACGCTGACCGTGGCCCAGGCGCTGCCGGGAGGTGTCTGGATGGCGCTGGCCGTGCTGGTGCTGACCACGGTGTTCGTGGCGACCACCGGGGACTCGATGAGCTATGCCGTGTCCGTCGTCTGTGCCGGCAACGACAATCCCGGATCGGCGCTACGCGCGTTCTGGGGAATCGTCTTCGCGCTGATGGCGGCGATACTGCTGGGCATGGGCGAGGGGCAGGTCAGCGTGCTCCAGCAGTTCCTGGTAATCCCCGCCGTGCCGGTGGCGATGCTGCTGGTGCCGACACTGTGGCATGGGCCCAAGGCGGCCTATGCGATGGCCAGGGCGCAAGGCGTGCTGGACGACTCGCCAACGGCTCGCCCGATGCCCTGAAGCCGGGCCGATCCCCCAACGACGACGCCCCCGACGGATTGCTCCGTCGGGGGCGTTGCCATTTCACCGCGGCGCTTCGCCATGGCTGCCATGGCGGCGGCGCGGTCCTATCGCCACTGGCTTAGACGGCGACGGTTTGATCCGCCGAGTGCGTCTCCAGACGGCCCTGGCTGCCGTTGATCGGGATCTGGCGCGGGCGCTGCTCTTCCGGCACCACCCGCAGCAGGTCGACGATCAGCAACCCGTTCTCGAGCCGGGCGCCCTGGACCTCGATGTTCTCGTCGAGGCGGAACGACAGCTTGAACGCGCGCTGGGCGATACCCTGGTGCAGGTACTGCACCTTGTCGTCCTGCTGGCGATCGCCCTTGCCGGCAGTGATCGTGAGCACACGCTTTTCGACGTTGACGTCGAGTTCCTGCTCGGCAAATCCGGCCGTGGCCACGGCGATGCGGTAGTCGTTCTCGCCATACTTCTCGACGTTGTAGGGCGGATAGCTGGGCACGTCGTTCTGCATCGCGGTCTCGAACAGATCGTTGAGCCGGTCGAAACCGATGGAACGGCGGAACAGCGGAGAAAGAGACATCGTATTCATGGTGCAACCTCCTGAATGACAGCGAAGTCTTGGGGGCCCGGGCCTATCCCGGGTCACCGCTCGCGGACCCGCTCGGCGGCGTCCGCTGTCGAGGGGATGACGCATGCAAGATGCCGTCTGCCAGTCGGCTCCCTCTCGACATTATGTTAAATAGGGTCGCCCAGACGGCTTTCAAGGGGGAGTGCATCACGTGGCGAGATTTTTTATCTCCCGCGCCCGGCCCCGCTATCAGCGGTCTCGGCGGTACCCGGAGCAGAAAATGGTGGTGATCGGACGGCTTTCAAGAGGGGGAGCGAGAAAGGAGGGGAGTGCGCGAAAGCGGTTATGGGCGCATGCCCGGGGAGACGCCATTTCGGCCCAGCGTGAGAGACTTTCCGCTTTGCTGGCCAACATCCCCGCGGCTGAATGCCCCCCGCCGGCGCGTGCTCGGCTCGCGAAGGGCGAGCCGAGCACCCCGGCCTAGCCCAGCAGTTGCCCGGCGATGCGCAGGCCGGCGACCCAGGTGGCGATGGCGGAACCCAGGCTCGAGAGCAGGAAGACCAGTAGGGTGCGGGCGACGCGGTTGCGCCACCAGCCGCGCCAGTGGCTGACATCGCTGCGCAGGCGCGAGAAGTCGCCGACGGTGGGGCGGCGCAGGTAGAGTTCGACCCCGGCGGTGACGAAGCCGACGCCGATGGTCGGGTTGAGCGAGGTGAGCGGGGCGCCGACGAAGGCGGCGGCGATCGTCAGCGGATGACCCAGGGCGATCAGCGCTCCCAGTGCCGAGAAGCTGCCGTTGATCAGCACCCATTCGCCCACTAGCGACCAGCCGAAGGCGGTATCGCGGCTGAAACCGATGGCGAAGCCGGTCAGCACCAGGGCGACGATCACCCACGGGATCGCTTTCCACCAGCGCGCGCGGGGCGCGGTCGACTCCAGATTGGCGCGCTCCTGGATCACGCTGTCCAGCTCGGGCGGATGCTGGTTCAGGGTCTCGAGGTGGGCCTTCATGCCCTTGAGGTGGCCGGCGCCGATCACTACCAGCACGCGCTGGGTCCCGCCCTCCGGCAGTTCTTCCACCAGCCTGAGCGCCATGTAGCGGTCACGCTCGGTGATCAGGGGTTCGTACAAGGTCTGGGACTGCTCGGCGAATTCGGCGAAGGTGGACTCGAGCACGTCGCCCTGCTTGAGCTTCTCGATCTCCTCGCTGGAGACCTTCTGCCGCGACAGCACGCTGCCGAGCAGACCGGATATCAGGCTGAAGCGCTTGTACCACGGCACGTTCTGGTAGATGCGCTTGAGGGTGACGCCGATCTCGCGATCGATCAGATAGAGCGGCAGGCCGGCCCGTTGGGTCTCCTTGACCGCCGTGCGCATCTCCGCACCGGGTTCGATCCCCGACTGCTCCGCCACCCGTTGCTGGAAGGCGCCGAGCGCGAGGCTGGCGGCAACCATGCCGGCCTTGCCCTGCTTGAGAACCTGGAACAGGTCGAGCTTGGCCATGGCGTTGGGCTGGACCAGGCTCTGATGACGCGAGGTGCAAAGCTCGATCGCGACGGCATCGAACTCGCCGGAGCGAATCAGCTCGCGCACCTCGTCGGCGCTGGCCTGGGAAACGTGGGCAGTGCCCAGCAGGGTCAAGTGGTGGGCGGCGAGATCCACGATCTCGCGAGGTCCGGCGGCGTTGTCGGGCATCAAGGGGGCAATCCAAGGCTTGGGAAAGAGAGTTGCCCCATATTGCACGTCATGTCGCCGATTCCAAGCCGTTGACAGCGAAAAACGTCGGTCGCGGTCAACGGCGGCCCTGCTCGACGGTCGATCACTCGCCGGCAAGGCGCTCCTGGGCACGCGGTGAACGGCACGCGGCGGCGGTGAACAGCACGTCGGTGGAGGAGTTGAGTGCGGTTTCGGTGGAGTCCTGGATCACGCTGATGACGAAGCCGATCGCTACCACCTGCATGGCGACGTCCGCCGAGATCCCGAACAGGCTGGCCGCCATCGGTATCAGCAGCAGCGAGCCGCCGGCGACGCCGGAGACGCCGCAGGCCGCCAGCGCCGAAACGACGCAGAGCAGCAGCGCGGTGGCGAAATCCACGTCGATTCCCAGGGTGTTGGCGGCCGCCAGTGTCATCACCGTGATGGTGACCGCGGCGCCTGACATGTTGATCGTGGCGCCCAGCGGGATCGAGACGGAGTAGGTGTCGGCGTGCAGGTCGAGGCGCTTGCACAACTCCATGTTGACCGGAATGTTGGCCGCGCTGCTGCGGGTGAAGAAGGCGGTGATGGCGCTGCCGCGCAGGCAGGTGAAGACCAGCGGGTAGGGGTTCTGGCGGGTGTAGAGGAACACGATCAGCGGATTGCTCACCAGTGCCACGAAGGCCATGCAGCCCAGCAGTACCGCGAGCAGCTGGGCGTAGTCGGCCAGCGCGCTCATGCCGGTGGAGGCGAAGGTGTTGGCGACCAGCCCGAAGATGCCCAGCGGGGCGAGCCGGATCACCCAGCGGACCAGGCCGGAAACCGCATCCGAGAGATCGGCCAGTGACCGCCGCGTGGTGTCGCTGGCGCGACGCAGCAGCAGGCCGAGCCCGACGGCCCAGGCCAGGATGCCGATGAAGTTGGCATCGGTCAGGGCGTGGATGGGATTGTCCACCGCGCTCATGGCCAGGTTGCGCAGGATCTCGGCGACGCCGGTCGGCGGCGTGCCATCGGCCCGCGGGGCGTCGATGATCAGCGAGGTCGGGAACAGGAAGCTCGCCGCCACCGCGATCAGCGCGGCAGCCAGCGTGCCGGTCAGGTAGAGCATCAGGACGCCGCGCACCTGGGTCGGCTGGCCACGCTGGTGGCTGGCGATGGCCGCCATCACCAGTACGAAGACCAGCACCGGGGCGACGGCCTTGAGCGCGCCGATGAACAGGTCGCCGAAGATGGCCACCGATGGCGCGATCGACGGCGCCAGGGTGGCGAGGAGCAGGCCGGCCGCGATCCCGATCAGGATCTGGGGAATGAGCCCGATACGGGGCAGAAGCGAGGACGCGGTGCGGGTGTCGGAACTGGCGGACATGACTCTCTCTTGGGTAGCCGAGGTGGCGGCGTGGCCGCGAAGGGCGGCATTCTACCACCGCTCTCCCGGTCGAACTCGTCGAAAATCCTGTCGCTGGCTCAACCTTTAGTGTCATTCACCGATGATTGGCCGAGCGGATGGTAAAAAAGTGATTTGCCTTGGGTAAGCGAGAGAGATTGTTCGCGAATGACCGGTCAGCGTCGCCAGAATGCCGGGGTGAACAGCACCAGGATGGTGAAGATCTCCAGTCTTCCCAGCATCATCGCCAGCACCAGGATCCACTTGGCGGCGCTGGGAATGTCGCCGTAGTCGGTCGAGACATCACCCAGTCCCGGGCCCAGGTTGTTGAGCGCCGAGCCGATCGCCGACCACGCCGTCACCTGATCGAGGCCGGTGGCCAGCAGCGCCAGCAGCATCACCACGAACAGCATCATGTAGACGGAGAAGAAGCCCCAGACGGCTTCGGCGACACCCTCGGAGATGCGCATCTTGCCGACCTTTACGGCAAACACGGCGTTGGGATGGATCAGCCGGTGAATCTCGCGGATGCCCTGCTTCAGAACCAGCAGAATGCGGATCACCTTCATGCCGCCCCCCGCCGACCCGGAGCAGGCGCCGACGAAGGCCGCCATGAACAGCATGATCGGCAGCACCCCCGGCCACAGGGTGAAATCGGCCACGCTGAAGCCGGATGTCGTCGCCACCGAAACGGCTTCGAACAGCCCGTGTCGAATGCCGGTGGCGTCATGATAGGTACCGGTGGCGAACAGGGTGATGACGGTGATCGCGATCAGGATGCCGAGAAACGTGACGAAGAACCGGAACTCCGGGTCGCGGATGTACTGCAGCAGGCGCCGTTCCCGCCATACCGCGAAGTGCAGACCGAAACTGACCGAGGAGACGATCATGAAGAAGACGCAGATCATCTCGATGGTGGCACTATCGAAGTGCGAGATGCTGGCGTCGTAGGTGGAGAACCCGCCGACGGCCACGGTGGCGAAGCTGTGGCCGATGGCGTCGAACCAGTTCATGCCCGCTAGCCAGTAGGCCAGCGCGCAGACGACGGTCAGGATCACGTAGATGTACCACAGTGCCTTGGCCGTCTCGGTGATCCGCGGGGTCAGCTTGGAGTCCTTCAGCGGGCCGGGGATCTCGGTCCGATAGAGCTGCATGCCGCCGATGCCCAGTGTCGGCAGAATCGCTACCGCGAGTACCACGATCCCCATCCCGCCCAGCCACTGCAGCTGCTGGCGGTAGAAGCGGATCGAGGCGGGCAGGTGATCGATGCCGCTGAGCACGGTGGCGCCGGTGGTCGTGAGTCCGGAGAAGGATTCGAACACGGCGTCGGTGAACGACATCGACGGCGCATCGGAGACCATGAACGGGATCGTGCCGAACAGCCCGAGCACGCTCCAGAACAGCACGGTGATGATGAAGCCGTCACGGGTACGCAGTTCGCGCTTGGCACGCCGGTTGGGCCAGTAGAGCAGCGCGCCGGTGATGACCGAGATCGCCATGCCGGCGCCGAAGGCGTGCCAGTTGCCGTCGTGGAAGATTCGCGCGATCACCATCGGCGGCACCATGGTCAGGCTGAACAGCATCAGCAGCAGGCCGACGATGCGGAGAATGACCAGTAGGCTCACGCGGCGTCCCCCACCGGTCGGGACGGGCAGGCGGTGTCGGATGAATGGACCATCAGAAGAAAGTCAGGCCGACCTGGAACAGCCGCTCGACGTCACGGATACGTCGCTTGTCGATCACGAACAGGATCAGGTGATCGCCGCTCTCGATCATGACATCGTCGTGGGCGATCAGCACTTCCTTGCCGCGCACGATGGCGCCGATGCTGGTGCCGCTGGGCAGGTCGACCTCGCCGATGGTGCGCCCGACCACCCGGGAGGAGCGCTTGTCGCCGTGAGCGATCGCCTCGATCGCTTCGGCGGCGCCGCGGCGCAGCGAGTGGACGTTGACGATATCGCCACGACGAACGTGGGTGAGCAGGCTGCCGATGGTGGTCTGCTGGGGAGAGATCGCGATGTCGATCTCGCCGCCCTGAACCAGGTCCACGTAAGCGGCATTGTTGATCAGGGTGAGTACCTTCTTGGCACCCAGACGCTTGGCCAGCATCGACGACATGATGTTGACCTCGTCGTCGTTGGTGAGCGCGCAGTAGATATCGCAGTCTTCGATGTTCTCCTCGAGCATCAGCCGCTTGCTAGTGGCGCTGCCGTGGAGCACCACGGTGCGGTCGAGCTTCTCGGAGAGCGCGCCGCAGCGGTTGAGGTCATGTTCGATGATCTTGACCTGATGCTTGTGCTCCAGCGTCTCCGCTAGGCGCTCGCCGATGTTGCCGCCGCCGGCAATCAGCACGCGCCGGAAGTCGCGGTCGACCTTGCGTAGCTCCCCCATCACGGTGCGGATATCGCGCCGTGCGGCAATGAAGAACACTTCGTCGTCGGCCTCGATGACGGTGTCACCGGTGGGGATGATCGGCCGGTCGCGACGGTAGATCGCCGCCACGCGAGTATCGATATTGGGCATGTGGCGGCGCAGGAAGCCGAGTTCCTGGCCCACCAGCGGGCCGCCGTAGTAGGCCTTGACCGCCACCAGTTGGGCCAGGCCGCCGGCGAAATCGAGCACCTGCAGCGCCCCGGGGTACTCGATCAACCGGCGGATGTGATCGGTGACCACCTGCTCGGGGCTGATCAGCACGTCCACCGGGATGGCGTCGTTGGAGAACAGGCTCTTGCGCGTCAGGTAGGCGGTGGACCGCACGCGACCGATCTTGGTCGGCGTGCGAAACAGCGTGTGCGCCACCTGACAGGCGACCATGTTGATCTCGTCGGAGCTGGTCACCGCGATCAGCATGTCGGCGTCTTCACCGCCGGCCTGACGCAGAATGTTGGGGTAGGACGCGGTACCGATCACCGTGCGGATGTCGAGCCGATTCTGCAGCTCTCGCAGCCGCTCCTCGTTGATATCCACCACCGTGATGTCGTTCTCTTCATTGGCCAGATGTTCTGCCAACGTACCGCCGACCTGACCGGCACCCAGAATAATAATTTTCATGCCAAACCATCACGGAAATACAGCGTACCGCCTGCCAGTTTACCCAGCCCCGGAGGATCGGAGTGCAACCCGCCCGGCACCGAAATCAGCGCGTAGCATAACGAGCCGGGCCACCGATTGACAGGACCGCGGACGAGATCCCGCCCGCGATCATAGGCCGCGCCGATCAATCCAGCGAGACGCCGACCTTGATGGTCACCTGCCAGTGGGCCAGCTTGTCATCCTCGAGATGGCCGCGCGTCTCGGTGACCTCGAACCAGCGCATGCCGTGCAGCGTCTTGCTGGCTTTCTGCAGCGCGTTCTGGACGGCATCCTCGATGCTGGTGGGAGAAGAACCGGTCAGTTCGATCTGCTTGTAGACGTGGTCGCTCATGAGACAGCTCCTTGGTTGAGAAGGCCCCGGCGATCGCCACCGGTGGCCGGAAGCCCCTGGAATCCATGGGGCATCGGGAAATTTCCTCGGGTCCTGGCAATGGCTCAGGCGTCGACGACGGTGATGCCCAGGGTCGAGAGCCGTTGCCGGGTGTCGTCGTCGGTTTCGAAAGTGACGGGACGCGTCAGCGGCCAGAGAAAATGGGTGTTGAAGCCCGCCGCCACCGCGTCCTCGGCGGTCCACAGCACGCAGACGTCCCGGGCCAGGCCGCAGAGATAGACGTCGGTGACGCGGCGGTCGCGAAGCCAGCCGGCCAGCCCGGTGGCGGGGCGATGACCGTCGGGGCCGACGTTGTTGCGAAACGCGCTGTAGGAGTCGATGCCGGGATCGGTTCCCTTGCGGATGATCGCATCGCAGCACGACCAGTCGATGGCCGGATGCAGCGCCGCGCCTTCGGTGCGCTGAATGCAGTGATCCGGCCATAGCGTCTGGGAGTGGCCGTAGAGCTCGATCGCCTCGAACGGCTGGTGCGGTGGATGGCTGGACGCGAACGAGACGTGCCTGGTCGGATGCCAGTCCTGGGTTGCCACCACGTGGGCGAAGGCGTGCTGGGACAGCAGCCACTCCAGTCCCAGCAGGATCTGGTCGCCCTCGGCGCAGGCCAGCGCGCCACCGGGCATGAAGTCCGGCTGGACGTCGACGACGATCAGGGCGCTGTGAGGGGAGACGCCTCCGAGCGCCAGCCCGGCCGGCTGCGTCTCGGTGATCGGCGTCTCGCTGGTCTGCGTCTCGCTGGTCTGCGTAGTATCGATGACCTCGTTGTCAGGCACGACGGGTGCTTCCCGAGTGGCGGATTCGTCCTCAGTATCGAAGGCGGGCGAGGATGTCGCAAGTGCGCCACCCCCCGACGCAGCGTGGTGCAGATCGGGGCATCGCACTGCCCCGCCGGCGTGGCGGTCGAGGCGAGTGGGCGGCGGAGGGGCGGTCAGGCGCGCTTGCGCAGCCGGGCGTAGAAGAAGCCGTCGTGGCCGGCCGGGGTGGGCAGCAGCTGCCGGCCGTGGCCGCTTGGCCGGCCCCAGTCGAGCTCGCGGGGCATGTCGGCGTCGGCCTCCGGCGTGCGTGCCAGGAAGGCGTCGATCTGGGCTTCGTTTTCCGCCGGCAGCACCGAGCAGGTGGCGTAGAGCAGGACACCGCCCGGCGCGAGTTTGCTCCAAAGCGTATCCAGCAGGCGCGATTGCAGCGCCGCCAGTTCGGCGATGTCGCTGTGGCGACGGGTCAGCTTGATATCCGGATGGCGCCGAATCACGCCGGTACCCGAGCAGGGGGCGTCGAGCAGGATCGCGTCGAACGGCTGGCCGTCCCACCAGTCGCTATCCGCCTCTGCGCGGCTGGCATCGGCGGTATGAAGGCGGGCTTCCAGCCCCAGTCGCTGCAGCGTCGACGAGACCCGCTTCAGGCGGGCCGGGTCGACGTCCAGTGCAGTGAGCTCGGTGTCGAAACGTTCCAGCAGGTGAGCGCTCTTGCCGCCCGGAGCGCTGCAGGCATCGAGAACCCGCCTGGTGGCGTCGCCTGCCAGTGCCGGTGCCAGCAGGTCGGCGCACAGCTGGGCCGATTCGTCCTGGACGCTGACGTCGCCGTCGGCGAAGCCGGGCAGTTGGGACACGTCGCAGGCGGTGGTCAGTCGGACGCCATCGGCGGCGAATTCGCAGGGTACTGCGTCGAGCCCAGCCGTCTCGAGCCGCTTCAGGTAAGCCTCGCGAGTGACGCGACGCCGGTTGACGCGCAGCGTCATCGGCCCCGCGTCGTTGTTGGCCGCGCAGATCGCACGCCAGTCGTCGGGCCAGGCGTCGCGAAACTCCAGCAGCAGCCAGGCGGGATGCCACAGGGCGACCGGCGCGTCCTTGTCCACCTTCGCCTGCAGGGCCACCGACTCGCGCTGGAACCGGCGCAGGCAGCCGTTGAGCACCTTCGTCGCCCACGCCTTGCCGAGCGCGCGCGCGGCGCCCGCCGTCTCGCTGACGGCGGCATGAGGCGGTACCCGCATGTGGAGAAGCTGGTACAGCCCGATCAGCAGCAGTGCCTGAATGTCGGTGTCGCGCTGCTTCATGGGCTGACGCAGCAACTGGCCGGCCAGGGCATCGAGGCGGGGATGGGCGCGGCAGACACCGTAGCAGAGTGCCTTGACGAAGCCTCGGTCGCGCTCCTTGATCACGCTGGCGGCGAGGTCGGCATCGAGACCGGAGAGCGACCCCTTGCCGTCGAGTACCGGTACCAGCAGTCGCGCGGCAAAGGCGCGGGTATCGCCAGGATTCATCGGTCGGCTTCCTTGGGCTGGCCCAGGCGCTGGCCGGGGCTGAGACGAGGGTGGTTGGCGTTGAGCAGATCGCGGGCCGCGAGTGGCTTGCCGCCCGGCATCTGCAATCGGGTCACGCGCAGCACGTCGCGGCCGTCGACGCCGCAGGCGATGCGCAGTGCCTCGCCGTCCGGCGCCAGCAGGGTTCCAGGCTCGGCATCTCCCTCGCCGGGTCCGGTATCCGGCACGGCGAACCATAGCCGCAACGGCTCGCCGTCGAGCCGGGTCCAGGCCACGGGCCACGGATTGAAGGCGCGAATCCGGCGGGACAGTGCCGCCGCCGGCTGGCGGAAATCGAGCTCCGCTTCCGGCTTCGAGAGCTTGCTGGCGTAGGTGACGCCGGTCGCCGGTTGCGGCGTGGGGCTCAGGCTGCCCTCGGCCAGCGCGTCGACGCCCTCGACCAGTGTCCGGCCGCCGAGCTCGGCAAGGCGGTCATGAAGATCGCCACCGGTGGTGGCGTCATCGATGGGCGTGCGTTCGATCAGCAGCATGTCGCCGGTGTCGAGACCGGCATCCATCTGCATCAGGGTGATACCGCTCTCGCTGTCGCCGGCCTCGATGGCGCGCTGGATCGGCGCCGCGCCGCGCCAGCGCGGCAGCAACGAGGCGTGCACGTTGAGGCAGCCGAGCCGGGGCGTGTCGAGTACCGCCTGGGGTAGCAGCAGACCGTAGGCGACGACGATCATCACGTCCGCCTCGAACTCGGCCAGCCGCCGCTGGGCCGCCTCGTCCTTGAGACTGAGCGGCTGTTCCACCGGCAGATCGTGTTGCTCGGCGAGACGCTTGACCGGGCTGGGCGTGAGCTTGCGGCCGCGCCCGGCGGGGCGATCCGGCTGGGTATAGACGCCAACCACCCGATGGCGGGAGGCGAGCAGCGCTTTCAGGCTCTCGGCGGCGAAGTCGGGCGTGCCGGCGAAGACGATCCGCAGCGACTGCCCTTCAACACGGTGACGCATTCGATAGGTTCCCGATGAGTGATGCTTGAAGATGAACGATGCCCGCGAATGACGAAGGCCGGCGTCGCGGGGACGGCCGGCCTTTGCAAGTCCGGGGAGCGGTCAGGCAGGCGATCAGGCTTCCTGCTTCTGGCGCTTCTGCATCTTCTTGAGAATGCGGTCGCGCTTGAGCGGCGACAGGTAGTCGACGAACAGGACGCCTTCCAGGTGATCGCACTCATGCTGGATGCAGTGGGCCAGCAGGCCGTCGGCGTCCAGTTCGTAGGCGTTGCCGTCGCGATCGGTCGCCTTGAGATGAACGCGCAGCGCCCGCGGCACTTCGGCGTAGTAGTCGGGGATCGACAGGCAGCCTTCCTGCAGCGGCTCGCGCTCGTCGTCCAGCGGCTCGTAGCTCGGGTTGATCAGCACCAGCGGATCGTTGCGGTCGTCGCTGACGTCCATGACGATCACGCGCTGGTGAACGTCGATCTGCGTCGCTGCCAGGCCGATGCCGGAGGCGTCGTACATCGTTGCCAGCATGTCGTCGACCAGGGTGCGGATCTCGTCGTCGACGTGATCCACCGGGGTGGCCTTGGTGCGAAGGCGCGGATCGGGGTACTGGAGAATGGTTCTGATGGCCATAGTCGTTTTGCGTGCCTATCGGCATGAGTGACGTGATCTCCCTATTGTAGATCGCCAGCGCTGGCGGGGAAACCGCCGTGCCGGTTCGGGGGGCAGGGGGCGATCGCGGGGCGCCGAATCCTCAAGTCCGGCGGGGTGGCGCCGATCTATGCAGCAATACCTCGAGGTAATCACCGGTGGGACGACGATAATGATCAGTCTGGAGGGGCCGAGGCCGCACCGCTGCCGTGCCATGATGTGGCGCTGGCTGCTGGTCGGCGGCCTTGGCGTGATGGCGGCGTTTTCGAACCCGGTATGGGCGTTGTCACTCAAGGCGGACGCGCCCGCCCACTATACGGTGCGCGAGGGCGACACGCTGTGGGGCATCGCCTCGCGATTTCTCGACTCGCCGTGGCAGTGGCAGGCGCTGTGGCGGCACAACCCGCAGATCGCCTCGCCGCAGAAACTCTATCCGGGCGATGTGCTCAGCCTCGATGCCGGCGCGGCCGGTGCGCCCCGGCTGTCGCTGGAGCGCGGGCGCGGCCAGACGGTTCGGCTCTCGCCCGGTGTCCGCCGGGCGCCGACACGGGATGCCGTGCCGGGACTGCCGCTGGATCGCATCAAGGTCTTCCTCGATGCCTATCAGATCGTCGATCCCGCCATTCTCGAGGATGCACCGACGGTCGTTGCCGGACAGTCGCAGCGGCTGCTGAGTGGTGCCGGTGACAGGCTGTATGCCCATGGCGCTCTGCCGGCTGCAGGTGCGACGCTGGGGGTCTATCGTCCCGGTACCGACTACCGGATTCCACGCTCGACCGGCGCGCCCCGGCAGGCAGCACGGCAACCGGATGTCGGAACGACGCCGGGTCAGGAGGACCTCGCCGGGACGCTGCGCGGGCTGGAGCTGCGCCGGCTCGGACACGTGAAAGTGATTCGAAACGTGGAAGATGTCGGTGAACTGGAGGTGCTGGACGCCGTTCAGGAGATCCGCAGTGGCGACTATCTGCTGGCGCTGACCGAGGGCGGCATCGCGACTCGGTTCGAGCCTCGAGCACCGGACACGCCGGTGGAGGCGACGATTCTGTCCGTTCCGGCCGGGGTGCGTTTCATCGGTCGCTACGACGTGGTGGCGATCGACCGTGGCAGTGCGGACGGACTCGAGGCCGGCCATGTGCTGCAGGCGATGCGTCAGGGCGAACGCGTGCACGACGATAGCCGCGATACCTGGGTGACGCTGCCGGACACCGAGGCGGGCGCGGTGATGGTCTTTCGCGTCTTCGATCACTTGAGCTACGCCCTGGTCATGCGGGCGTCCCAGCCGCTGGCGGTGGGCGACCGCCTCGTCGTGCCGCGCGATCTTCGCGAGGCGGTGGCCATGGGAGGAGCGCCTTGAGCGCGGTGCCGCTGACAACGGCGTGGCGTCACACCGGCAGGTGCCGGCAGTGAGCCCGACGCTGCGCGACTGGTTGGCGTTGAGCGCGCTGCCCGGCCTGGGCCCGGTTCGTCTGGCACCGCTGCTGCGTCGCTGGCGCGAGGGAGGCGACATGGCGTGGCCGCAGGGGTGGCTGGCGGCACTGCCCGCCAATCTGGCCCAGCCGCTGCGGCTGTGGCTGGAGCACCCCTCGCGTAGCCCGCTGACACCGGCGGTCGACGCGGCGCTCGAGTGGGAGCGCGCCGATTCGCGGCGGCATCTGCTCCATCCGGGGCATCCGGCCTGGCCCGAACTGCTGACCCAGTTGCCGGATCCGCCGACGGTGCTCTGGGCCAAGGGCGAGCTCTCGATACTGTCGCAGCCCGCCATCGCGATGGTCGGCACTCGGCGACCCACGCGGGAGGGGCAGGACAATGCGGTGCGGTTCGCCCGGGAACTGGTCGCCAGGGGATTCTGTATCGTCAGCGGCATGGCGCTGGGTATCGACGGCGCCGCACAGCGGGCGGCACTGGAGGCCGGCGGCGCAACCATCGGCGTGCTCGGCTGTGGAGTGGATGTGGTCTATCCGCCACGCCATGCCGCGCTCTTCCGGGAACTGTGGGAAGGCGAGGGGCTGCTGATCTCCGAACATCCGCCGGAGACGCGGGCCCATCCGCGTTTCTTTCCTCGCCGCAACCGGCTGATCACGGGGCTGTCCCAAGGCGTACTGGTCGTGGAGGCCGCGGAGAAGAGCGGCTCGCTGGTGAGCGCGCGGCTGGCGCTGGAGCAGAACCGGGAGGTGTTCGCGATACCGGGCTCGATCCACAACCCCCAGTCCGAAGGCTGCCTGCGCCTGATTCGTCAGGGCGAGGCTGCGCTGGTGCGTCACATAGAGGATATCGTGGGCGATCTCTCGCCCTGGCAGGTGCCGGTGTCTGCCCCCGATGCCGCCATCCCGACCGCGCATACGATGGATTCGCCGGGCCGACCGCCACGCCAGCGTCCGGCTGGGCCCAGGCCGGCGACGAACGCCCGCCCGGCGCCGCCGAACGGAGCGGCGGCGACCGAGATGCCGACATCGCCGCTGCTGGCTGCACTCAGCGATGCGCCGACGCCTGTGGATCTGCTGGTCGACCTGACCGGGCTGTCCGTCGCCGACGTCCAGTTGGGGCTGCTCGAACTCGAACTCGATGGCTGGGTCGCCCAGACCACGGGCGGCTGGGTCAGAAGAGGGCGTTGACGCCCGCCACACTCGCCGCCCGGGCAACGCTTCAGCGGGTCGGCCCGCCCCACGCCTCGAGGTGGTTGCGGCGGGCACGGGATTTCTGCTCGTCGCTCAGGCTCCAGTCCCCGCCGTAGATCGCTTCCTCCCACGCGCCGTAGGCCGGATTGGGCAGCACGATGTAGCGGCTGCCGAAAGCGTCGGCCTGGGCGTTGGCGGCGGCACGTCGCGCCGCGGCGCTCTCGCGGTCGAATCCCTGGGAGAAGTCGCCCAGATTGTCACCCATCAGCAGCACGACCCAGTGCGACTGCGCGACGCGCTGGCGCCTGGACGTCTTGTCGCTCGAGTCGGTACGCGGCAGGAAATGCTCGTGGTCGGCGTCGGGGAACCCGACCTGACGCAGGTTGCGCAGCGTCGCCTCCGTCTCGTCGTCGCGGCGGTTGGTGACGTAGAAGACCTCTACCCCCCGCGAGGCGGCATAATCGAGAAAGGACCTCGCTCCCGGCATCGGTGCCGCGCTGGCCCGCTCCACCCACTGGTGCCAGCTATCGCTGGCGTAATTCTCGTCATTGGCGATCAGCCACGCCTCGTAGGGGCTGTTGTCGAGCACCGTCTCGTCGACGTCGACGATGATCGCCGGCGGGCGCTGCGTCTGGCTGCCGGCGGCGGCCAGCGCGCGATCCAGGTTCATGCGGGCGAGATTGAAGGCCTGGTGGCTCAGCGCAGCGTACTCGCCGGAGGATTGCATCCAGGCCGTCGCCATCACCAGCTCGTCAGCGAGAGAGGCCTGCGGGGCGGGCGGTTGGGCCGGCTGCTGGGCGCAGGCGGCGAGACCGCCGGTCAGCGCCAGTGAGAGCAGTATCGGGGGCAGCGGTGAGCGAGGCATTGGCGGTTCCTTGATTGTCCGGTCCGATGGAGAAGTACCCGATTTCTCAATATGGCCGCCGACGCGGGCATTCGCCACCTCGAGCGCGCCTGGGTGCGACGTTGGCGCACGGCCCGGCGGCTTGTCGGCGTGTTAGAATTCGGGCCATGGGCAGCGGCTCGACTGTCGTGGAACCGGCAGTCGGGCTTTGGTGAAAGCCAGGCCCGGATGCTAGTGGAAGAGAGACCCAGGTTTTCGTGGAAGAGAGACCCAGATGCGTCAAGATTTCTCGGCTGCCGTCTCCTCCCTTCGGCAGGGGGGAATCATCGCCTATCCGACCGAAGGGGTATGGGGGCTCGGCTGCGACCCGGACGACGATCGGGCGCTGGCATCGCTGATCGCGCTCAAGGGGCGCGCCAGCGAAAAGGGCCTGATCCTGATCGCCGGTGACATCCGGCAGCTTTCTGAGTGGCTCGAGGGCATCGACGAGCGAGCCCGCCAACGCCTTCTCGAGACCTGGCCAGGGCCCCATACCTGGCTGATACCCGATAACGGGCGGGCCAGACCGCTGCTGCGTGGGGAGCATTCCACGCTGGCGGTTCGGGTCAGCGACCATCCGCTGGTGCAGGAGTTGTGCGCCGCCTGGGGTGGACCCCTGGTGTCGACATCGGCCAATCGTGCCGGTGAAGCGCCGGCGATGAGCGCCGATGAGGTGCGTGAAACATTCGGCGAGGCGTTGGGCGCGATCGTCGATGGACCACTCGGTGGACGCGACCGGCCCAGCACCATCCGCGATCTGACGACCGGGCGGCTGCTGCGCGCCTGAAAGGGCCGAATCGCAGGCAGCCGCCGTGCCGATACGCCCCGAATCCCTATTCTCCGGACCGAAGGAAAGACGACCGTGGCACATCCCCATCTCGAAAGCGTCAAGGACTATCTGCTCACGCTGCAGGATTCACTTTGCGACTCGCTGGCCGCGCTCGACGGTGGCGGGCGATTCCGCGAGGAGAGCTGGGAGCGTACCGAAGGGGGCGGCGGGCGTTCGCGGGTGATCGAGGAGGGCGCGCTGTTCGAGAAGGGCGGCGTCAACTTCTCGCATGTCCACGGTGAAAAACTGCCGCCCTCGGCGAGTGTCGCGCGTCCGGAGCTGGCGGGGCGCAGCTTCCACGCGGTGGGGGTTTCGTGGGTACTGCACCCGCGCAATCCGCACGTGCCGACCGTGCACGGCAACGTGCGATTCTTCATCGCCGACAAGGCGGGCGAAGAACCGGTATGGTGGTTCGGCGGCGGTTACGACCTGACCCCTTACTACCCCAGTCTCGAGGACACGAAACACTGGCACCGGGTCGCTGCCAAGGCCTGCGAGCCGTTCGGCGAGTCGGTGTACCCGCGCTTCAAGACTTGGTGCGACGAGTACTTCACGCTCAAGCATCGCGACGAGACCCGGGGGGTCGGCGGACTGTTCTTCGATGACCTCAACGAATGGCCGTTCGAGACCTGCTTTGCTTTCCAGCGGTCAGTGGGAGACAGCTTCCTGGAAGCGTTCGTGCCGATCGCCGAACGCCGTCGCGAGACACCGTTCGGGGAGCGGGAGCGGGAGTTCCAGTCCTACCGTCGGGGCCGTTACGTCGAGTTCAATCTGGTCTGGGACCGGGGCACCCTGTTCGGTTTGCAGAGCGGCGGGCGGACCGAGTCGATCCTGATGTCGATGCCGCCGCTGGCGCGCTGGCAATACCAGTGGGCGCCGCAGCCGGGCTCCGAGGAAGCGCGTCTGCTCGCTTATCTACAGCCCCGCGACTGGCTGAATACCACCGAGGAACCGTTACCCCAATGACCGACCGCTATGCCGTTTTCGGCCACCCCATTGGCCACTCGAAATCGCCACGCATTCACGCCGCCTTCGCCGAGCAGACCGGCCAGAAGCTGTGTTACGACGCTATCGAGGCTCCCGTGAACGGATTCGCGGGGGCCTGGCGGGCGTTCGTCGATGCCGGCGGCCGCGGGGGCAACGTGACCGTGCCGTTCAAGCAGGAGGCCTTTGCGTTGGCCGAGGTGCTGTCGCCGAGAGCCCAGCTTGCCGGTGCGGTGAATACGCTGCTGATAGGCGAGGATGGGCGATTGCACGGCGATACCACCGACGGTGTCGGCCTGGTCCGCGACCTGAACGCCCACGCGGCGCCGCTCACCGGTGCGCGGGTCCTGCTGCTCGGCGCGGGAGGGGCCTCGCGCGGGGTGATCGAACCGCTGCTGGAGGCCGGGATCGCGATGTTGACGGTGGCCAACCGCACCGTGTCGAAGGCCGAGGCGCTGGCGGCGCTGTTTGTCGACAAGGGTGATGTCGTCGGCTGCGGTTTCGATCGCGTCGAGGGTCCGTTCGATCTGGTGGTCAATGCGACCAGCGCCAGTCTTGCCGGCGATCTGCCACCATTGCCGGATCACCTTTTCGCGGCGGATGGCCTGGCCTACGACATGATGTACGCCGCCGAGCCGACGGTCTTCCTGCGCTGGGCCGCCGAGCGGGGCGCGCGGTCGGTGGATGGGCTCGGCATGCTGATCGAGCAGGCCGCCGAGTCCTTCTGGCTGTGGCGTCGGGTGCGCCCGGACACCGCGCCGTTGCGGGAGCTATTGAGGCGGGAGTTGTAGTTTGGGCTCTGGCGAGGCAACGAATTCGAGCAGGATCAGCTTACCACTGGCCGAGTCTCAACGATGCTTTGGCTCATGAATGCGAGGGGCAAGCCCCTCGCGCTCCCCTGTTTGACGCCTCAGACGACGAAAACCCGAACGCCACTCTCCCGTGCGCGGGTCGGCGCGAAAGGGCGTCCCTTTCCAACGCGCCGCTTGCGCCATCCATGACGCAAGACTCGGCACGGGTGACTGTCGTCCAGCGTCGTCTGGAAGGCGTCATTGGGTGGAGACCCCGAGCGTATTGGCTCTTGCCGGGAGACCGAACGCGAGAGGATCAAGCTTTGCAGTTGGGTCGCTTGCCGTTGGCCTTGGCCCGTTCGTAGCGCGACTGGGCCTCGCTGAGGCGATTGTGCAGGCCTTCCATCCGCTGCGAGTTGCTGGGGTGGGTGGACATCCAGGCCGGCGGCTCGCCCTGGCTGTTGGCCGACATGTTCTGCCACAGCTGAATGCTGGCGCTGGGGTCGAACCCGGCATCGGCCATCAGGTCCAGCCCTACCAGGTCGGCTTCCGACTCCTGCTGGCGCGAGAATGGCAGAATCACGCCGTATTGCGCACCCGCCCCCAGCAGCCCCATCACCTGCTCGCCACCCGCGCCTTGCAGGCCTGCCACCGTCTGCAGTACGGAGAGCCCGCTCTGCGTCGCTGCCTGGGTGGAAACGCGCTCGTTGGCGTGATGCGCCAGCACATGACCGACCTCGTGGCCGATGACCGCAGCCAACTGGTCCTGGTTGGTGGCGACGTCGAGCAGCCCGGTGTTGACACCGATATAGCCGCCCGGCAGGGCGAAGGCGTTGGCGGTGTCGTCCTTGAACAGCTTGACCTCCCACTCGGAGATACCGGCACTGGCGGGGACCTCGGCGGTGATCGCTTTCGCCACGCACTGCACGTAGTTGGCCTGGGCGCCACTGACCGTGGGCAGCTCCTGCTGGTACTGGGCGAAGCTCTGCTGGCCCATCTGCGCCAGCTCGTCATCGGAGTAGAAGGCCAACTGGTTGCGGCCCATCGGCGAGGTGCTGCAGGCGCTCAGCAGGACGGCGAGGCCGAGGGCGCCAATCAGCCGGGGGGAAGGTCTTCCTGACATGATGGTCTCCGAAACTCTCTGGTCATAAGTTGTTGGGGGTGCCGATTGGCCCAAGATACCCGGCCTGGCAGGGCGGTCAAGCCGACGGGTCTTGCTGGCCGCCGTCGGCGGGTTCACCGATGTCCAGGGTCAGGGTCGGCGCCGTGACGATGCCGTCGAGCGCGGCCGGCAGTGTGGGCGTCAGCGTCAGTTGGCTGCCTGTCGGCAGCTCGCCGGCGCGACTCAACCGTCGGGCGAGCGAGAGCAGGGACGACACGCGATCGGCCCTGGACGATAGTGCGTCGAGGCCTTCCGGCTCCAGCGAAACCGGCAGTGTGACGGTCTCGGGCTCGCCGCCGGTCAGCGAAATCGGCTCGGTGACTTCGCCGGCGGCGGGTTCCGCGCCGGGCACCTGGAGCTGCCAGTCGAAGCCCTGCAGCGTGACCGACGGCGTCCCCGCCGGCAGCACCATCGCCAGCGGCAGATCGACGTTCACCGGCAGGCCGGCCAGCGCCAGCCCCGAACTCAGCAGCGTCAATTCGTCGATGCCTTCCAGACCGGGCGAGAAGTGGTAGTTGCCGATGCGCACGTTCTCGACGCCCATCGACGACAGCGCGATTCGTCCCAGCATGAAGCCGACCTGGGGGAGCGCCAGGCAGCCGGTGAGCGAAGTCACCAGGATCGATGCGGCGAGCCAGCGGAAGCGAAACGCCATCGTCACTCCTTGAAATGAGCCATGGGAAACGTCTGGGTGAGCGGCGGTGCCGAATCGGTACTCCCAGGCCGAAAATGCGGGTCGACCGAGGGCCGCGACTGGACCCGAGGGGCCAGCCGGCACAAGATACTCCGTTTCCGGCAGCCTGCAATCCTCCGGGAAGATCGATTTCCATCGTTACTTTCCCCCACTCTTAGAGCCCGTTGCCGGAATCGTCTGACCCTGTTCGTTTCAAGGAGAGTCGAGGATGGATGGTGATTTGGCGCTACGTCTGAGCCGTTTACTGGATCGTGTCGAGGGATGGCTGCCCGAGCAGCCGCCTGCCATCGACTGGGCGCGTGATGTCGCGGCCCTGTGGCAATCCCACCCGCTCGGCGGACAGCTGGTCGCGGTATCGCCGCGTGATAGCGTCCGGCTGGAGGATCTGATCGGGGTCGAGCGCCAGAAGCGCGCCTTGCTGGAGAACACCCGAGCGTTTCTCCAAGGCTACCCCGCCAACCATGCCTTGCTGTGGGGCGCGCGGGGCAGCGGCAAGTCGTCGATGGTGCGCGCCCTGCTCAATACGCTGTCCGGCGAGGGGCTCCGCCTGATCCAGGTCGATCGTCACGATCTGGTCGCGCTGCCGATCCTGGTGCAGCGGTTGCGGGATCGGTCGGAACGATTCGTCGTCTACTGCGACGATCTGTCGTTCGAGGGCAGCGACGATGCCTATAAGGCGTTGAAGAGCGTGCTCGATGGCACGCTGACCGGGCCGCCGGAGAATGTGCTGCTCTATGCCACGTCGAATCGTCGTCACCTGTTGCCGGAGTCGATGGCCGACAATCAGGAGACGCACCTGGTCGATGGCGAGTTGCACCATGGCGATGCCGTGGAGGAAAAAATCTCGCTGTCGGATCGTTTCGGCCTGTGGCTGGCGTTTCACCCGTTCGACCAGCAATCCTACCTCGAGGCATGCCGCCATTGGGTCGCCCATCTGGGAGGAGACGGTGCCTGGAGCGAGGCGGCCCGTGCCGACGCGGTGCGCTATGCCACGCTGCGCGGCGTGCGCAGCGGTCGTGCCGCGTGGCAATTCGCCTGCCAGTGGGTCGGTTCGCAATCCATTCAACGGCCAACGGCGTAAGCGAATGCGTTATCCTCATGAAAAAGCATGAGTCATTTCATGCTTTGCTTGGGAACCGTTCATGAGGAGACAGACGGGTGAAGGTCTCTCGCTTACCGACATGGTTGATTGTCCTGGGCAGCATCCTGCTGACGCTGTTCTTCGGTTGGATGTTGTTGCAGGCGTTGTTCAATGATCGTGAGGCCTTTTCCCGGGACCTGAATTTCCAGTCTCAGGAACAGGGAATCACCATCAATGCTTCGCGTGCCGGGCTCGAACGTCGAGTCCAGGTACTGGCGACCACGCTGGTCGCCAATCCGGTCGTTCGCGGACTCATGGCCCAGGCGACGGGCCCCGTCTCGCCAGCTCGGCTGCAAGCGATCCGGACCCGACTTCGCGAGAATCTCGCTCCCTACTGGAGGGCGCTGGAAGCGGGCAATGCGCTGGAACTCAACCTCTTCCTGCCTGGTGACGACGACGCGAGTCCTTTCCTGAGCCTGCAGTCGCATGACGCGTCCCCGGTCTCCGGGGACAGCGACTATCTGTTACGGCGGAGCCTGGAAACGCGAGAGGCGGTCTACGGCATCGAGTTCGACGGTTCCCGAGCGACCACGGCTGGTGTCGCGCCGATCTTCGGACCCGAGGACGAGAAGAGCGATACGCTCGTCGGGCTTCTCGAGGTGGAATTTGCCGTGGTGCCCGACGTCGCCAGACTCTCCAATCAACTGGAGAGCGGTGTCGCGGTGCTTTCCCGAGAGGGCGATATCGATGGGGCCGTACCCCGATGGCGGGTGACCAAGCGCTCGAATGCGCTGATCGATGACTGGTTGTCCGGCACCCAGATGCCGGTGGTGCAAGACCGCGCGAACTGGTCCGTGGTCGAGGGCGATGACGGACGCGGCTATCTGTTGACGCTGGTCCCGCTGAGCCAATCCGGGGACGACAGCTCGCGAGCGATCGCGGCGGTGGCGGTCTGGAAAGATATCACGACGCAACTCGAGCATCGCGATGCGCTGATCATCAGCACCTGGCTGCGCTGGGGTGTGGCGTGGCTGATCGCCGAGGCCTGCCTGCTGCTGCTGCTGTGGGGCACGCGTCGTGTGACCCGGGACACCATGCTTCGTCATCAGCAGCGGCTCGAGGGCCAGAAATCGACCCTGGAGTCCCTCAACCAGCGCCTCGAGGCACAGAAGGAGACGCTGCAGACCCTCAACGATATCGCAGCCTTCCAGGAAACCTCTTTCCAGCGTCTGGTGGAAAAGGCGCTGCAGGCAGGTGCCGAGCATCTTGGGATGCCATTTGCCGTCGCCAACCGTATCGAGGGTGAGGATTATCTGATCCAGGCCGCCTACTCCATCGATCAGCGGTTCGAGCCGGGACAGCACCTGAAGACCAGCGACACGTTCTGTGAATTGACCATGGCCAGTGCCGACGTCGTCGCCTTCGCCGATGCCGACACCGATGGCTTCGGCGAGCACCGCTGCCGTTTGCGTTACTCGCTCAAGAGCTATATCGGTGCCCCTATCTGGGTACATGGACAGCGCTACGGGGCCTTGGCCTTCAGCAGCGATCGGCCGCATCCCCGTCGATTCGACGAAGTCGACAAGGAGTTCGTGCGCCTGCTGGCGCGTTGGGTCGGTGCCACGCTGATGCGCTGGCACGAAGTCGAAGCGCGGGAGGAGTTGAGCAAGCGGCTGCGCAAGATTGCCTCCCAGACCCCCGGGATGATCTATCAGTATCGGGTCGATGCCGATGGGCGGCCCTCGTTTCCCTACGCCAGTGACGCGATCAAGGCGTTCTACGGGATCACCCCCGAGCAGGCGGCACAGGACTCCTCCGCGGTCATCGAGGCGATCCTGGAAGAGGATCGGGAGATGGTTCTGCGGTCTATCACCGAGTCGAGGGAGAATCTGACTCCATGGCAGTGTGAGTATCGCATCCTGCATCCCGATGGTCGGGTCATCTGGCTTGCCGGCCAGTCGATCCCCGAGCGGGAGGACGATGGCGGGACGATATGGCACGGCTTCCTCCACGACGTGACCGAGCGCAAGCGCGACGAGCGTCTCAAGGGCGAGTTCATCTCCACCGTCAGTCATGAGCTACGCACGCCGCTGACCTCGATTTCCGGTGCGCTGGGGTTGATTCAGGGCGGCGCGCTCGGAACACCGCCGGATGCGATGCGTGGGATGTTGAAGACCGCCCACAGCAATTCCCAGCGCCTGATCCTGCTGATCAACGATCTGCTCGACATGGAGAAACTGGTCGCCGGCAAGATGACGTTCCAGATGCAGGAACAGCCGCTGATGCCACTGGTCGACCAGGCGATCGAGGCCAACCAGGCTTACGCCGACCAGTTCCAGACTCGCTATGTGGTGACCGATCGCATGGATCGCGCGAGTGTCAACGTCGACCCGATGCGCCTTCAGCAGGTGATGAGCAATCTGCTCTCCAACGCGGCGAAGTTCTCTCCACCGCACACCCAGGTCGAAATTCGGGTAGAGCCGATCGGTGAACGGGTGAGAGTCAGTATCATCGACCACGGCCCGGGCATTCCCGCCGAGTTTCACGATCGCATCTTCCAGAAGTTCTCCCAGGCCGACGGCTCCACCACGCGCAAGCAGGGCGGGACCGGTCTGGGCCTTGCCATCACGCGTGAGCTCGTCGAGCGGATGCGAGGGTCGATCAACTTCTTCTCGGAGGCCGGGCAGGGCGCCTGTTTCTTCTTCGAGCTGCCCTGCACGGAGATGGCTCAGGCGCCCGAGTCCAGAGTGTCAGTGGAAGCGTCGCCAGCGGCTGTCGACGGCCACGAGATCGAAACCACCGGATCCCGGCTGCTGATCGTCGAGGACGATCCGGACACGGCAGTGCTGCTGGCCACGCTGGTCAGGCACTGGGGCTATCAGGCCGAAACCGCGCACACCATCGGTGAAGCCCTGAAATGGCTCGAGCGCCGGAGCTTCGATGCCATCACCCTCGATCTGCTGCTGCCGGACGGCAACGGCCTGACGCTGCTGCGTCAACTGCGCGAGCAACCGCGCACCCGGGAGTTGCCGGTGTTGATCGTCTCGGCGGCGGCGGAAGAGGGGGAGCTGGAGATCGGCGGCCGCTTGGATGCCGTCGATTGGCTGGCCAAACCGCTCGACGAGAAGCGGCTGGCTGGCGCACTGCACAGTTCGCTGAGTCTGAAGCCCCAGCGCGAGCGTATCCTGCATGTCGAGAGCGATGCCGAGCTGACCCACCGCGTGGCGCAACAGATCGCCGTCAGCATGACGCTGGACGTGGCGCGTTCGCTGCAGGAAGCGCGCTATCTGCTCGACAGCCATGACTACGGCTTGATATCGCTGGATCTCACCGGGCCGCAATCGCCCGGCTGGGAGATCATTCCGATGCTGAGCCAACTGGCCCGCCAGCCGGCTGTCATCATCCTGTCCGAGGAGGCGCTGGCACCGACGCTGCTGGGACGAATGGATACGGCGATCGCCAAGCCCGGTCTCTCTGCCGAGGCGCTCATGGAAGCCTTCGGTCGTCAGCTTCGGGGCGGTGCGACGTCGTCGGACAATCAAAACGAGGAAACCCGCTGAGATGAAACCTCTCCAACGGATTCTGCATGTCGAGGACGATATCTCGATCCAGGAGGTGGCCAAGGTCGCGCTCGAGATCGTCGGCGGCTTCGAGGTCCGCAGCTGCGATGACGGCCAGTCGGCGCTTTCATGCGCCGATGAATGGCAGCCGGATCTGGTCCTGCTCGACGTGATGATGCCGGGCATCGATGGCCCCACCACGCTGACCCGGTTGCGGGAACAGGCGTCGACACAATCGATTCCGGTCATCTTCATGACGGCCAAGGTCCAGCCCAGCGAGATCGAGCATTACCGCGCCCTCGGCGCCCTGGATGTGGTCATCAAACCATTCGATCCCATGATGCTATCGACACAGCTGCGGGAGATCTGGGAGCGATCCCATGCAGGATAGTGACATCCAGGCGCGGCTGGCGGCGCTCAAGGCACAGTACAGTCAGCGTCTCGGCGAGGACCTGCAGACCCTCACCGCTCAGGCACGCGAGCTCAGCGCGCGCCAGAGCGGACTCGATCCGGCGATGCTCGAGGTACTGAAACAGGGTCTGCACCGGATCGCGGGCTCCGCGGGGACGTTCGGTTATCCCGAGTTGAGCCGCGATGCCCGTGAAATGGAGATGTGGCTTCAGACCGTGATCGAGAGCGCGGCTGCGCCCACGCCGCCGATGCTCTCGGCGCTGCACGACCGCCTTCGGGACAGCTATCGTCTGCTCGCCACCACCGCTGCAGCGGCCGTCGCCGAGCCGCAAGCCGGCTATGACCTCGCCAGCGGCGATCGGCCCATTCGGATCGCGGTCATGGCGGATGGCGAGACCGACGCCCTGATCCATTCACTGACCGGATTCGGCTACGACTGCCGCGCGCTCTCGGCGGAGAGGTCCTGTCGTGAGTGGCAGCCGGATGTCGCGATCGTCGACACGGCCCGGGTCGACAGCGTCACCTGGCGCGATCGTATCGCCGACATGCCGCAGGCGATGCTGATACTGCTGAGCGACGACACCGGGTTCGATGCTCGTCTCCAGGCGGTTCGTGACGGGGCTCACGGCTTCTTTGCCCATCCCGTCGATGTGCCTTCGCTGGAGCGCCATCTCCGCCAGTTGGTCAACCTTCCGCAGCAGGATCCCTACCGGGTGCTGATCGTCGACGACGACCTCGAGCTCGCCGAGCATTTTCGCCTGACCTTGAAGGGCGCCGGGATCGAGTCCCGGGTCATCACCGCGCCCCGCGACGTGTTGCGGGGCCTGCGCGATTTCGTGCCCGATCTGGTACTGATCGACATCAACATGCCGGGGTGCTCCGGACCGGAACTGGCGCGCCTCATTCGCTTCGACGACGACTGGCTGCGAATTCCACTGGTCTATCTGTCGGCGGAATCCGACGTCCACCGCCAGGCGCAGGCCCTGGCCCAGGCCGGTGACGACTTTCTGGTCAAGCCGATCGCGGACGTGGCGCTAGTGGCTGCGGTCACGGCGAGGGCACAGCGCTCCCGGCAGCTCAGTCTGGCATTGGCCCGTGATGGCCTGACCGGCCTGATCAAGCACCCGGCGATCAAGGAATTGATCGAGATCGAACAGGCGCGCTCCGAGCGTACCGGCTCGGAGGCCTGCGTGGTGATGATCGACATCGATCGCTTCAAGTCGATCAACGATACGTACGGTCATGGCACCGGCGACTATGTCATTCGCCTGCTCGCCAACCTGCTGCGCCAGCGGCTGCGCCGGGTCGATCATGTCGGCCGCTACGGCGGCGAGGAGTTCGTGGCGGTGTTGCCCTCGTGCTCGCTGGAGCACGCTCGCGAAGCGATCGAGCGTATCCGGGTCAGTTTCTCTCAGCTCGAGTGCGTGGCAGCGAGGGAGACCTTCAACGTCACATTCAGTGCGGGGGTGGCGAGTACGCTCGACTGGCAACCGGCCGAGGCGCTGCTCGAGGCCGCCGACCGTGCGATGTACGACGCCAAGCAGGGGGGAAGGAATCAGACCCGGGTCGCCGTTGCCCCTTGACCAGCGACGGCGTCGCGGCGGCGAGGAACGGCGCGGGCGCCACTGGCCTCGCCAGGCAGGTCAGCGGCGGTTCTTTCTCGCCTCCCGGGTGCGGCTCAACTGGCGCTCGCGGGCCTTTTCCCGGTCGCTGGCGCCAGCCTGGTTGTCGTAGGGGTTGTTGCCCGAACGGAACTCGAATCGGATTGGCGTACCTCGGACTTTCAGCACCTTGCGGAAGGTGTTGGTGAGGTAGCGTCGGTAGGCTTCCGGCAACGACGAGGTCTGGTTGCCGTGGACGACGATGATCGGCGGGTTGCTGCCCCCTTGGTGGGCCATGCGCAGCTTGATCCGGCGGCCATTGATCATCGGCGGCTGATGCTCGCTGACGGCATCCTGCAGGATCGAGGTCAGCCGGTTGGTCGACCAGTGGCTGTTGGCGCTGTCGAAGGCCTTGTCGACCGACTTGTAGAGGTCGCCGACGCCGGTGCCGTGCAGGGCCGAGATGAAGTGCAGCTCGGCGTAGTCGGCAAACCCGAGCCGGCGCTTGATGTCCGAGCGCATCTTGTCGCGGGCTTCCCCTTCCAGGCCATCCCACTTGTTGACCGCCAGCACCAGCGCGCGCCCACTGCTGAGCACGTAGTCGAGCAGGTGCATGTCCTGCTCCACCAGGCCGGTGCGGGCGTCCAGCACCATGATCGCGACGTGGCACTCCTTGATCGCCTCGAGCGTCTTGATGATCGAGAACTTCTCGGCGATCAGGCTGACGTTCTTGCGCCGCCGCACACCCGCGGTATCGACCAGCACGTAAGGCTTGCCGCGCCGCTCGAAAGGCACTTCGATGGCGTCGCGGGTGGTGCCGGCCTCGTCGAACACGACCACGCGCTCCTCGCCCAGCATGCGGTTGACCAGCGTCGACTTGCCGACGTTGGGGCGACCGATGACGCCGATGTGAATGCCGGGATGATAGCCGGCCGGGCCGGCGTTGGGGTCGCGCTCGGGGAACGGCTCCAGCACCTCGTCGATCAGCGTGGTGACGTTGCGTCCGTGGGAGGCGGCGATCGGTCGCGGATCGCCCAGGCCGAGCGCCCAGAAATCGGCCATCGCGGTCTGCTCTTCGAGGCCATCGGTCTTGTTCACCACCAGCCAGGTCTTCTTCTGGTTGACGCGCAGGTGGTTGGCGATCGCCTGGTCGGCCGGCATCAGCCCGGCACGCCCGTCGACCATGAACAGCACGATATCGGCCTCGTCGATGGCGGTCAGCGACTGCTCCGCCATGGCCGCGTCGATACCCTGCTCGTCACCGCTGATGCCGCCGGTGTCGATCACGGTGTAGGTCTTGTCGCCGAGCTGGCCGCTGCCGTACTTGCGGTCGCGGGTCAGGCCGGGGAAATCGGCCACCAGCGCGTCGCGGGTACGTGTCAGGCGATTGAAAAGCGTCGACTTGCCGACGTTGGGTCGGCCAACCAGGGCGATAACGGGGTTCATGGCGATTCGCAAAAAGGCGGTGACAAGGTGGACGGCCGGCGGGAGGGGCTGCGAGGAAGCCCGGTACGACCGCTTGATAGCCGGTCATTCTAGCACGCGAACAGCGGGAAGTCCGAGCCGGGCGGTTCCATTCTTCCCAACGCAATCGGCCCCGCTCAGGCGGGGCCGATTGGCAGAGCGCGGTGCCGGTCAGTTCTGATCGGAGAGCGTCTTCAGGTCGTACGCAACCAGGGTGCCATCGTTGCCAAGGGCATAGAGACGACGGTCGCCGGTCAGCAGGGGCAGCGACAGGCCGTCGCCACCCAAGTGGATGCGTCCGCTCATCTCGCCGGTCGACGCGTCGATGAGATGGATGTAGCCCTGGTAGTCGCCCACCGCAATGTTGCCGTCGACGAACGAGGGGGCGGTCAGCGAACGGCCTTCCAGGGTATCGGAATCCCACATTACACGGCCGGTGTCGGCGTCGATCGCGATCACGTGGCTGGCCGCGTTGACCGTGAACAGGTAGTTGCCGACCACCAATGGTGTCAGGTAGCTGGACTCCTCGTGTTCCCACAGCACCTTGCCGGAGGTGGCTTCCAGCGCCAGCAGGCGGCCGTTGTAGCTGGTCACGAACAGCCGGCCATCCGGGGTCAGTACCGGCTGGCCGTCTAGGTCGACGAGCTGATCGACCTCGGTCCGTCCCTTGGGCACGGCGACGCGCATGTCCCACAGCGGCTGGCCGCTGCGGTTGTCCAGCGTCACCAGGCGGCCGTTGGCGAAGCCGGCGAAGGAGACCGGCTCGATGACCCGGGGCGCGCCGGTACCGCGCAGCGTCAGTGCCGGCTGGGAGCTGGAGTAGACCCATTTCTCGCTGCCGGTCAGGCGGTCGAGGGCGGTGACCGCACCGTCGACGCTCTGGGCCACTACCAGCTCGCTATTGACCTGGGGCGCGGCCAGCACCTCGCTGGAGACCCGCGATTTCCAGTCGATGCTGCCGTCTCGCCGATCCACCGCCAGCACCTCGCCATTGCGAGTGCCGAGGTAGAGACGCCCGCCGTCGGCGCCGATGCCGCTGGAGATGGGCGTTCCCAGCTTGACGTCCCATTGGGTATCGCCGCTGTCGGTATCGATCGCCCGCAGGTCGCCGGTTTCGTCGACGGCATACAGGGTTCCGTCATCGACGATCGGCGTGAGCGGATAGCGGGCGCGGCCGAGCCCTTCGCCGATGCCCTGATCCCAGCGCTCCTCGAGGCTGACCTTGGGCGTGAAGTCCTGAAGCTCCTTGGGCGGATATTGCGGTTCGACGCTACCGGCACAACCGGCCAGCAGCGTGGCGGTCAGGCCCAGGGGCAGAAGTAGGTGAGTCAGTTTCATCAGGTGGCGTCCTCCACACCGAGATCGTCTAGCTTGAGCTGAAGGCCGTAGATCGTCTGGTCAGCATCCTGGGCCAGGCTTTGCGCCTGTTGATAGGCCTTGCGCGCGTCGTCCGGGCGTTCCAGCGCGACGAAGGCGTCGCCGAGAACGTTCTGGCGCTGCGCCTCGAGTGCGCCGGGCACGGCGTCCTTCAGGGTCTCCAGCGCCGCTTCGGGGTTGTCGCTGGCGATCTGGAGACGGGCCAGGTCGATGCGCGCCAGGCCCTTCATGTAGGGGCGGTCACTGTCGGCGACGACATCGTCGAGCGCCTGGCGAGCGCGGTCGGTATCGTCGGCACCGATGGCGATCTTGGCTTCCAGCAGCCCGGCCAGGTCGGCGTAGAGGGTGCTGCCATGATCGCTTTGCAGGCCATCCGCCAGGGTGAAGGCCTGTGTCCGCGCGTTGTCGTCGAGCGTGTCGCTGCTGGCGATGGCGATCAGCTGCTGATAGGCGTTGGACGCCTCGGCGGACTGGCCTTCCTCATAGCGCTGCCAGGCATGCCAGCCAAAGACGCCGGCGGCGGCGACGGCAATCCCCACCAGCAGCGCGCTGCCGTTCGACTTCCACCACTGTTTGATCGCGTCCAGCTGCTCTTCTTCGGTCCTAAGCTCCGCCACGGGCGGTCTCCTTCTGCGTTCGTCGGCAGTCATGCGGCTGCCGGTACCCGTTCAGGCTTCAGGTGAACTGGCGCTCCAGCCAAGCAATGGCGTCGTCCAGTTCGAGTGTCTGCTGCTCGCCATCTTCGCGCAGCGGCTTGATTGTCAGGCAGCCCTTTTCGATCTCGTCTTCGCCGAGGATCAGCGCGACGCTGGCGCCGCTGCGATCGGCGCGACGAATCTGGCTCTTGAAGCTGCCGCCGCCGCAGTGTACCTGAAGTCGCAGCGCCGGCAGAGCATCGCGCAGGCGCTCGCCGAGTCCTATCGCGTTGCGCTCCGCCGAGTCGCCCATCGCCAATAGGTAGGCGTCGGCGCCACCGTGGGCCTCCGCCGGAATCAGGTCGAGCGTATCGAGCAGCAGCATGAGGCGCTCGAGGCCGATGGCGAAGCCGACACCCGGCGTCGGTTTGCCGCCGAGCTGCTCGACCAGGCCGTCGTAGCGCCCGCCGCCGCAGACGGTGCCCTGGCTGCCGAGGGCGGTGGTGGTCCACTCGAACACGGTGCGTGAATAGTAGTCGAGCCCGCGGACCAGCCGGGGGTTGATGCGATAGGCCACGCCGGCGGCATCGAGCGTCGATTTCAACTGCTCGAAATGCTGGCGGGAGGCGTCGTCCAGGTGGTCGAGCAACTGCGGTGCCCCGGCCAGCATCTCGGCCATGGCGGGATTCTTGGAGTCCAGAATCCGCAGCGGATTGGTCGTCAGTCGACGCTGGGAATCCTCATCGAGCACCTCGCGATGGGCCTCGAAATAGGCGACCAGGGAGTCGCGATAGGCGGCGCGGGCTTCCGGCGTGCCCAGCGAATTGAGCTCGAGCGTGACGTGTTCCGCCATGCCGAGCTGGCGCCAGAGGCGAGCGGAGAGCAGGATGATCTCGGCGTCGATATCGGGGCCGGTCATGCCGTAGGCCTCGATGCCGATCTGGTGGAACTGGCGGTAGCGACCCTTCTGCGGGCGCTCGTAGCGGAACATCGGACCCATGTACCAGAGCCGCTGGGTCTGGTTGTGGAGCAGGCCATGCTCCATCGCGGCCCGCACCACGGCGGCGGTATTCTCCGGGCGCAGGGTCAGGCTCTCGCCATTGCGGTCGTCGAAGGTGTACATCTCCTTCTCGACCACGTCCGTCGCCTCGCCGATGGAGCGGGCGAACAGGGCGGTCTGTTCGACGATCGGGGTGCGGATCTCGCGATAATCGTAGCGGTCCACCAGCGAGCGCAGCTGGCGCTCGAGATACTGCCACGCGGGCGACCGATCCGGCAGCAGATCGTTCATGCCGCGAATGGCCTGGATTTTGTTGCTCAACTGACACTCCTGCCTATAGCAAAACGCCACAGGCACCCGCCTGGGCGTTCGTCGGTTACTCTCTGATGATGGGCCGCGAGGCGTCAAGCCTCGCGCTCATGCGTGGGAGCTCGGGGACGCTGGATTCACGCCTCGCGGGCAATCAGGGCGTCAGCGCGGCTCTCTTTCTCTTTTGCCTTCTCGCGGATCAGCGCTTCGAGATCGTCGACGAGATGATCGTTACGCAGCTTGCTCGCCGGCTTGCCATCGATGTAGACCAGGTTGGCCGGGCTGCCGCCGGTGAGGCCGATGTCGGTCTCCTTGGCTTCGCCGGGGCCATTGACCACGCAGCCGATGACCGAGACGTTCAGCGGCGTCATGATGTCCTCGAGGCGCTCCTCCAGGGCATTCATGGTGGCGATGACGTCGAAATTCTGACGAGAACAGCTGGGGCAGGCGATGAAGTTGATGCCCTTGGCGCGCAGCTTGAGGCTCTTCAGCATGTCGAAGCCGACCTTGATCTCCTCCACCGGATCGGCGGCCAGCGAGACCCGGATGGTGTCGCCGATGCCATCCATCAGCAGCATGCCGAGACCGATGGAGGACTTCACCGTGCCGGAGCGCAGACCGCCGGCCTCGGTGATGCCCAGGTGCAGCGGCTGCTCGATCTGCTTGGCCAGCAGCCGGTAGGCGGCCACGGCCATGAACACGTCGCTGGCCTTGACGCTGACCTTGAAGTCGGGGAAATCGAGCCGGTCGAGATGATCGATGTGGCGCATGGCCGACTCGACCAGCGCCTCCGGGGTCGGTTCGCCATACTTCTTCTGCAGATCCTTCTCCAGCGAGCCGGCGTTGACGCCGATCCGGATCGGGATGCCGTGATGGCGTGCCGCGTCGACCACCGCCCGCACCCGATCCTCGCGCCCGATGTTGCCGGGGTTGATGCGCAGGCAGTCGACGCCGAGCTCGGCTACCCGCAGGGCGATCTTGTAATCGAAATGGATATCGGCCACCAGCGGAACGCTGACCTGGCGCTTGATCTTGCCGAAGGCTTCGGCGGCATCCATGTCCGGTACCGAGACGCGCACGATGTCGGCGCCGGCCTGTTGAAGACGCTGGATCTGCGCGACGGTGGCGGCGACGTCGTTGGTGTCGGTATTGGTCATGCTCTGGACGGCGATCGGGGCGCCGCCTCCGACGGGAACGTCACCGACGTGGATCCGTCGGGAGGTGCGGCGGGTGATCGGAGATGGCATATTCATGGCGCTTCTCAGTCTCCCAGGGTAAAGCGAGCGACATTGTTGCCGCCCGTGTATTGGCTCAGATCGACCGATTCACCGCGATATCGAAGCGTCACGCCGCTGGCGTTGCCGATGGTCAGACGGAAGGGGGGATCTCCCTCCGCGCTCGCCTGGCTGCCGGCGGACTGCAGACCGCTGAAAATTCGGTCGTCGTTGGCATCATATATCTCGGTCCATGACTCTTGGTTGAAAGTCAGGGAGAGCGTGTTGGCGCTGGCCGCGGCTGGCGTTGCCTCGTCATCTGCCGGTGCCGTGGTGGACGCGACCAGATCGTTGGCTGTCGAGCCGACCTGCTGGGCCTGACGTTCGTCACCGCTCGGCGGCGTCGTCTCCGCCGAGGCGGAAACGCCGGTGCCGTCGCCCGCACCGCTGTCCGTGGCGCCGACGCCATTCGTCGAAACGTCCGCCCCGGCTGTCGGCGTGTCCTGCTGCGTGGGCAGCGGCGGCAGTTGGGTATCGGTGTTGGGCGTCATCGCCGAACTGTCCGTCGCCGGCGCCTGGGCAGAAACGCCAGCGCCGTCGTCGTTGAGACGGTCGACGGCGATCGGGCTGTCGTCGCTGCCGCCACCGAAGATATCGTTGCCCTCGCGGCTCTGCCACCACAGCAGTGTCAGCGAGATCAGGCCGATGATGACCAGCAGCGTGAACAGGCGGAAGATCCAGGCGCCAACCCGGGAGGGTGGGCGGGCGGTGTGCACCGGGGCCAGTTTTCGTTCCATGTCGCCGCGGCCGTGCTTGGCGTCGTAGGCCCCGACGACCCGAGTCTCGTCGAGCCCCAGCAAGCGCGCGTAGGCTCGCACGTAACCCCGGCGATAGGCGGCGATGGGCACCTGATCGAAGCGATCCTCCTCGAGACCCGCGACGACGATCGGCCTCAGATTCAGCTGCAGCGCGACGTCCTCGAGACTCAGTCCCTGGCGTTCGCGCTCGCCTTGGAGCATGTCACCCGCCGTTTCGGAAGCGTGGCCGGGTGCGTCGTGTTGCTTGGTCGATGATTCGTTCATTTCGCTCATTGGCGAAAATCCTTCTGATCTTTTCCCGAGCAGGGCTCGAGTACGGGGTCTGTTGGCCTCAGGCGCCGCTCAACTGCTGGCGGTAAAAGGCAGCACGTGCCGAATCCCCCTGGGCGCTGGCGATCTCGCTGGCCAGGCGCAGGCTGTCGGCGTTGGTGCCAGCCACGGTGAAATAACGCTGCAGGCGTTCCCAGGCACGTTCGTTGTTACCCTGCGTATGATCGATGCGAGCCAGAGCCAGCAGGCTACGTGCGTCGCGCGCATCGATATCTAGCGCGCGCTCGTAATACTGGCGAGCTGCAGTCGCATCGCCGCTGGCCATCTCGCACTGGCCCAGATTCGCAAAGAGCTGGGCTCGGTTGGTATAGGTGATATCGTCGCTGGCGACGCGCAGTTGCTCGCATGCCTTGGCGTACTCGCCGCGCTGATACAGCAGCGCGGCGTAGTTGTTACGGATGCGCGTGGCCTTGGGGGCAGCCCCCAGGGCCTGCTGAAAGAACCGATCCGCCAGATCGAGGTCGTTCTGGCGCTGGTAGAGTAGTGCCAGCCCCTCCAGCGCGCCGCTGTCCCGGGGATCCAGATTCAGCGCATGCTCGAGAGCCTGCTGCGCGCGCGGCATGTTGCCCTCGGCGAGATAGGCCTTGCCAAGTCTCGTGTAGGCCGCGGCCGCATCCTCCGGGCTATCCTGTCTGGGGCCGTTCGACGACACCGCCGTGGCGCAGCCGCCCAATAGACACACCAACCCCAGCGCGATACATAGCGGCCGTATCGAAAAGGGACGAGATTGGCGAGTCATTCACGGCTCTCCCACGTTTACGGGATGGCGACAATCCGAAGGTCGAATCCCGAGCAACTGATAACAAAGCGGTTTTGGGGCTCCCATCAAAGCGCCGGACCGGGGCGAAGTCAAGGTGACGCCCGTTCGACGCCAGGCCGATCGGAAGGCGCCCGGTCGTCTCCGGAGAGCTGGCCCTGCCGCTGAGCGCGACAATTCAGTCGGCGTCCAGCTGGATCGACTGGATGTAGCGCTCGTGGCGCTTGGTGCGATCCTTGACCTTGCCCACCAGCTGGCCGCACGCCGCATCGATGTCGTCGCCGCGGGTCGTGCGTACCATCGCGGTGTGGCCGAGCTCGTAGAGCCAGCTCTGGAAGCGCATGACCTGATTGCGCGATGGCTTCTCGTACCCCGAGTGGGGGAACGGATTGAAAGGAATCAGGTTGATCTTGCACGGCAGTTCGTCGAGCAGTGCGACGAGCTCCTGCGCATGGACCTGCTGATCGTTGACGTCCTTGATCAGGGTGTACTCGATCGTAATGTGGCGCGCGTCGCCGCACTTGGCGAGATAGCGCTGACACGAATCGAGCAGCTTGCGAATGTTGTACTTGCGATTGAGCGGTACCAGCTCGTTGCGCAGCTCGTCGTTGGCCGCGTGCAGCGAGATGGCGAGACTCACGTCGATGTCGTCGCCCAGCTTGTCGATCATCGGTACCACGCCGGAGGTGGAGAGCGTCACCCGGCGCTTGGAGAGACCGTAGGCGTTGTCGTCGAGCATCAGCTTCATCGACGGCACCACGTTGTCGTAATTGAGCAGCGGCTCGCCCATCCCCATCATCACCACGTTGGTGATGGCTCGTCGTCCATCCGGTGCGCTCATGCGGCCGCCGGCCCGCTGCTGGGCGACCCACACCTGGCCGATGATCTCGGCGCTGGTCAGGTTGCGCTGGAAGCCCTGCTTGCCGGTGGAGCAGAAGCTGCAGTCCAGCGAGCAGCCGACCTGCGACGACACGCAGAGCGTGCGGCGCGTGCCGCTATCGGCCGGAATCAGCACGGTTTCGACATAGCTGCCATCCTCGACCTCGAGCACCCACTTGCGGGTGCCGTCGCTGGAGGTCCCTTCGTAGACCACGCTCGGGCCACGGATCTCGGCGTGTTCCTCCAGTCGGGCACGCAACGGCTTGGAGAGGTTGGTCATCGACTCGAAGTCGTCGCAACCTTCCTGATGGATCCATTTCATGACCTGGGCGGCGCGAAACTTCTTCTCGCCCAGAGAGACGAAGAATGCCTCCATCTGCTCGCGAGAGAGCCCCAGGAGATTGGTGCGGGGGGTGGCGGTAGCAGCGCTCATAGCAACGGCATCGGCTCGAGAGTGGCGGGGTGTCCGGAGACAGGGGTGACCGACCGGCGGGAGAGGCCGGTCGGTCGACGAATCAGCTGCGCGGGCAGAGTTCGTTATCCTGGAAGAAATAGCTGATCTCGCGCGCGGCGGACTCCGGTGCATCGGAACCGTGCGCGGCGTTGGCATCGATGGACGATGCGAAATCGGCGCGGATGGTACCCGGTGCGGCTTCCTTCGGGTTGGTGGCGCCCATCAGCTCGCGGTTCTTGGCGATCGCGCCCTCGCCTTCGAGGACCTGGACCATCACCGGGCCGGAGGTCATGAAGCTGACTAGGTCGGCGAAGAAGCCCCGCTCCTTGTGCTCGGCGTAGAAGCCTTCGGCCTGCTCCTTGGAGAGATGCAGCATCTTGGCGCCAACGATCTGCAGCCCGGCTTTCTCGAACCGGCTGTAGATGTCGCCGATCACGTTCTTGGCAACGGCATCGGGCTTGATGATGGAAAGCGTACGCTCGGTGGCCATGACTTCGGTCTCCTGGCTGTGGTGAATCGATCGCGATCATCGCGAACGAAAAAAGGGGTGAAGATGCGAGACGACGCGCCTCCAACCGATCGTGTCGTTAGATGGCGCGCCGTCCGAAATCGTCGCTGGCCGGGGTGGCGGATGCCTGCGGGTACCGCGCGCCAGCCGAAAAATCGCGCCATTGTAGCGCAAGCCCGCGGGCTACGCATCCCGGCCGTCACCGCGCCGGGGCCACGGCGAGAGGGGGGGCGGGGGAGGTCAGACGTTGAAGCTTTCGCCACAGCCGCATTCGTCGGTCACATTGGGATTGTTGAAGCGGAAGAAGCGGTTGAGTCCTTCACTGACGTAGTCGACTTCGGTGCCGTCGAGGATCGCCAGCGCGTCCTTGTCCACCAGCACCTTGACGCCGCGCTCCTCGAACGCGACATCTCCGTCACGCAGGTCGTCGGCGATGTCGAGCACGTAACTGTAGCCGGAGCAGCCGCTCGGCTTGACTGCCACCCGCAGCCCCAGGCCGCTGCCACGCTCCTCGAGGACGTGACGGATCTGGGTGGCGGCGGATTCACTGATGGTGATGTTCTGCATGCTATCTCTCCTTGCCAAACGGGAGTGGCGCAGACGCCACTCCCCTAGCGATGATTCAGGGCGGCGGATTGCGACGGTTGACGCAGCCCGCTCAGGGCACGGCGTATGTCGGCCACGGCCGCATCGATCTCGTCGATGGTGGTGAACCGGCCAAAGCTGAAGCGGATCGAGGCGAGCGCCTGGACGTGGGGCACGCCGATCCCCTTGAGCACGTAGGAGGGCTCCACGCTGGCCGAGTTGCAGGCCGACCCGGTGGAGACCGCGAGTCCGCGCAGCGCCATCAGCAGCGATTCACCGTCGACCCCGTCGAAGGCGAGATTGACGATGTTGGGGACGGAGCGATCCAGCGGCGAGTGGTTGTGGATGCCGCCACAGTCGGCCAGCCCATCGAGGAACCGCCGACGCAGTGCACGGGCGTGCTCGCCGTCGGCATCGCCCTCGTCGCGTGCCAGCGCGAAGGCCTCGCCCATGCCCACGATCTGATGCGTAGGCAGGGTGCCGGAGCGCATGCCACGCTCGTGACCGCCGCCGTGGATCAGCGCCTCGATGCGCAGATCCGGGTCGCGGCGCACGTAGAGGGCGCCGATGCCCTTGGGGCCGTATACCTTGTGTGCCGATAGCGACATCAGGTCGATCCCCATCGCGCCCACATCCAGCGACAGTCGCCCGGTGGCCTGGGCGGCATCGACGTGAAAGCGCGCACCGAACTCGTGGGCAACGGCCGCCAGGCCGGTGAGATCGTTGACGCTGCCCAGTTCGTTGTTGACCGCCATCAGCGAGACCAGCACGGTGTCGTCGCGCATCGCCTCGCGCAGCTGCGCGGGCGTGACCCGGCCATCCGCTCCCGGGGTCAGCCAGGTGACCTCGAAGCCTTCCGCTTCCAGCGCGAGCGCAGTATCCACGATCGCCTTGTGTTCGATGATCGAGGTCACCATGTGGCGACCGCGGCCGCGGTTGGCCCGCATGAAACCGGTCAGCGCCAGATTGTCCGCCTCGGTGGCACCGGAGGTCCAGACGATCTCCCGCGGGTCCGCGGCGATCAGGTCGGCGACCTGGCGGCGGGCATTCTCCACCGCCTGTTCGGCCAGCCATCCGGGCATGTGGCTGCGCGACGCCGGGTTGGCGAAGACCCCGTCCAGCGTCAGATGACGCATCATCTGCTCGGCCACCCTCGGATCGGTAGGGGTGGTGGCGGCGTAATCGAGATAAATCGGAGCGCTCATGGCACGGAGGATCTCTGGCTATCGGTCGAAATGGAGTCGGATACGTTACGCCGAAGTGTAGTCGCTGGATGACCTGACTAGCGCGACGACACGGCAATCGTGGCGACGTCGTCGGCGAAAGCGCTCACCTCGGGTTCGGGGCGAGTGGCGCTGCGAGCCTGTTCCCGGCGTACCAGCTCCTGCAGGCTGATATCGCTCAGGAAACGCTGGATTTCGTCCGACAGGTCGCACCACAGATGATGCGTGATGCACTTGCTGCCCTGATGGCAATCCGCCTGGCCCTGGCAGCGAGTGGCGTCCACCGACTCGTTGACCGCATCGATCACACCCGCCACGGAAATCTCCGCCGGAGCACGACCCAGCAGGTAGCCGCCACCCGGACCGCGCACGCTGGTCACCAGCTGCGCCCGGCGCAGACGGGCGAAAAGCTGCTCCAGATAGGAGAGCGAGATGTCCTGGCGCTTGGAGATATCGGCCAGGCATACCGGTCCCTGATCGGCGTTGAGCGCCAGATCGAGCATGGCGGTGACGGCGTAGCGGCCTTTGGTGGTCAGACGCATCGGAGGAGTCGGCGGTCGCTGCAAGGATGCCGGCATTATGGAAAACCCGAGTAGAACGGTCAACCATTCCCCGCGGCGCCGTGCCGCCCCGGCACCCTGCGAGGCGAGCCCGTCGGCACGCTCACTCGCCGTCGCGGCGCGGGGATGGGGCGGTGTCGCGCAGGCGCTTGTCCATGGTGCCGAGGATGCCGCGCAGGATGTTCATCTCCATGCTGTCGAGATGGGCGCGCAGGAACAGCCGGCGCAGGCGTGCCATGAGCTGGCGCGGGTTGTCCGGGTCGTGGAACGCCAGCGTGGTCAGGGTGCGTTCGAGATGGGCGAAGAAGCGCTCCATGTCGGCGTGGCTGGCCGGCGGGTTGTCCCAGGCCACGCCGAACGGCTGGGCGGCATCGTCATCCGCGGCCGAGTCGCTGGCGGTGAGCCACGCCTGACGGCACTCATAGGCCAGCACCTGCACCGCCGCGGCCAGGTTCAACGAGCTGAAATCGGGGTTGGTGGGGATGTGCACGTGCTGATGGCAGCGCTGCAGCTCGGCGTTGGTCAGCCCGGTATCCTCGCGACCGAACACCAGCGCGAGGCGGGCGCCATCGGGGGCCAGCGCTTGCGGCAGATTCTCCGCCAGGGCCCGTGGGCTGACCATCGGCCAGGGTAGATGGCGCGAGCGCGCACTGGCGCCCACCACCAGGGTGCAGTCGGCGACCGCCGCCTCGAGCTGGTCGTGGACGCGGGCGGCGTCGACCAGGGCGTTGGCGCCGGAGGCGCGTGAGTAGGCCTCGCGATCCTTGGGGTCGCAGCGCGGTGCCACCAGCGCCAGGTCATCGAGCCCCATGTTGCGCATGGCGCGGGCGGCCCCGCCGATATTGCCGGGGTGACTGGTGCCGATCAAAACGATACGAATACGGTCGAGCATGGCGCTGTCGGGCCTGGGGGTGTCGGACATGGGTCTGTCGAGCCTGGGGGTGTCGAGTAGCGGGATACCGCGTCTAGGGCCGGCGAGCATGAGCGCGTCGACCATCGGGCGCAAAAGGGGAAAACGCGTAGTCTAGCATGCCCGGGCTCTGTTAGACTCTGCCGCGCTCTTTAACAGCTTTCGATCCCGCTCTCGATACCGTTCTCGATAGATACCAAGGCCAGATCCATGCATCCGATGGTTCAATTCGCGCTGCGTGCCGCACGTAGCGCCGCTGAACAGTTCGTTCGCATCCGCGACCGTCTCGAAGTCAGCCACGATGAGCAGGCCACCTCCGGTCTGCTGCAAGACACCGCGCGTAATGCCGAAACGCTGATCGTGCATCAGCTCACCCGTGGTTACCCCAAACACGGCGTGTCCGGACGCTTCACTCCTTACCGTGAAGGCAAGGGGGAGGAGCGCGACACCGTATGGCACATCGAGCCCTTCCACGGCGAGTCCAATCTCGGTGTGGGGAGTCGCCAGTTCGCGATCTCGATGGTGTGCCTGGTCAAGGGTCGCCCCGAGCATGCGGTGATCGTTGCGCCGTTCAGCGACGATGAGTTCCTGATCAGCCGTGGTCGCGGCGCCCAGGGCAACGGCAAGCGCCTGCGCGTCTCCAAGACGGTCGGGGTGCCCGGGGCGCGCCTCGCGCTCTCCTGGCCCAGCGAAGAGTACCGCTCGCGCTGGCTGCCGCAGTATCTCACCGTGGTCGAGCGTCTCGGGCCGCAGATCGATACGCTGATCGGCAGCGGCTGTGCGCTGCTCGACATGATCGAATTCGCCGCCGGCCGTACCGATGCCGCCTTCGTACTCGGCCTCGAAGAGCAGGATCTCTGGGTCGGTTCGCTGCTGCTCAAGGAGGCCGGCGCACTCTCCGGCGCTATCGACGGCTCGCCCAGCGTGACCGTGGGCGGTAGCCTGATGGCCGCCGGCCCGCGCCTCTACAAGGCGCTGGCACAGCAGTTGAAAGCGAGCGTCTGAGACGTCGGGCGCCAGGCGCTGTTGAAATAGAGACACCCCGCCGGTTCTGCCGGCGGGGTGTCTTTGTTTATGGCTGGTGTTTATGTTCCGTGTCGATGGTTCGGGCTGCTGAAGGGGGGGGGCTGCGTCGTTCTGCGCTGAGTTGTTCCGCGCTGGGGGTAAGGGGCGCCGGATAGGGCGCCCCGGCGCTCAGATACGCTTGCCCAGATTCACGAACAGCGTGCTGGTGCGCGCATTGTCGGGATCGACGCTGGCACCGAGCTGGGTGTCGAGGCCCCAGAGCGTGGCCCGCGCGCCGACGTTGACCTCGACATAGTCACGGTCGAAGGTGAGCTTGGGCACGCGATAGTCGCCCAGCTGCGGCAGGCTCTGCAGGGTCGCCGCGACCCCTTCGCTCTCTTCGAACTCGTGGTTGTAGGTGAGCTGCAGGTAGGGGTTGAGCGTCGGCCCGTGGCGCCGGATCTGCCAGCCGACCCGGCCCACCAGCGAATCGATCTCCTGGTCGGGATAGCTCAGTGAGGTCGATGCCTGCCCCTCCTCGTCGTAGCCGTCGAGCTTGACCCGCTGCCAGGTCACTCCGGCGATCGGCCCGGTGCGCACGTCGCCCTCGGGAATCGCGAAGGCGCGGAACTCGTAGCCGGCGTTGAGCGCGGCGGTCAGGTTGCTGCCCTCCGGCGAGCCACGGTGGTGGCGGGTCGCGCTGCCGAGCTGCACTTCGCGGTCGATGTCGTAGTCGAGCCAGCTGTAGCTGAGCTGGGCATTGACCCAGGCGCTGTCGGCGTACCAGCCGGAGAAGAGGCCGACGGTGGTGTCCTTGCGCTGAAAGTCGCCGCGGCCGTCGCCGAAGTCGGCATCCTGATCGCCGTAGCCGACGAACCCGCCCAGTACCAGCCCGTCCCGATACCAGTCCACCCCGAACAGTCCCGCCGGCATGCTGGCGTCATACAGATCGCCGGAGTCGAGCTGCTGGTGCTCGGCGCGCAGATCGCCCCACCAGCGCAGGCCGTTGGCCAGTGGCACCGCATCGAGATGCTCGGCGACCCGATTGGCCCGCGAGCGTCCGCTGAGAACCGCCGAATGGGTCAGCAACTGCTGCTGCTGCGGGGCTTCGAGCAGCGAGATCACGTACTCGCCGATGATCCGGTGGGTGGCGGTGGTGGGGTGGACGTCGTCGGCGAACACATAGCTTTCGTCGGCGCCGGGGGCGACCAGGGTATCGGGTGTGCACAGCGGCAGCGTCTGGGTACAGGCGCGGTCGGTGACATTGGTGAAGCCGTAGGCGACGGGCTCGGCGACCACCTCCTGCAGCAGGCCGAAGGTATCCACCGGGATCACTTTGGCGCCGCTGGCGGCGACCGCCGCATAGAGCGCGCTGTTGTACTGGCTCGCCAGCGCGGTGGCGCCGGCGCTGGTGGCAGGGTCGCCATTGAAGCGCGGCGTCAGGCCGAAGTCGGGAATGTTGAACAGCAGCACATGGCGCGCACCGGCCCCTTCCAGCGTGGCGAGAATCCCGGCGGTGCCGGTGACCGCGGTGGTGATGGTGCTCTGGGCGTCGGCACCCCCGGCCACCGCGAACAGATCGTTGGCACCTCCCCACACGGCATAGAGGGCATCGCCATCGGCCACGCCGCCGGTGCTGGCGAGGTAGGTCGCGACCTGCTCGCCGAGGGCGGGCGCGGCGCCGAACGGGGTCGCCGCGGGCGTGGTCACCCGGGCGCCGCCGGCGGCGTAGTCGTTGCCGCCGACATTGCTGGGCTGGGCGTTGCTGGCGTAGTGGCCGGCGACCCGCTCGGCCCATACCGGCCCGGGGTTGGTGGTGAAGCGGCCGATGAACGCCTGCTGGCTCGGCGTCAGCGAGAGCGCGCTGCCGATGGCGCCTCGATAGTAGCCGCTGTCGCTCAGGCTATCGCCGAAGAAGACGGTGTCGTCGAAGGTGTCATGGAAGCTGGAGGCGGCCAGCGCCGGGAGCGGCAGGGCGCTGGCCCCGACGATCACCCCCAGCGCCAGTTGCCGAGAGCGCGGCATTGGCATGGTATCGATCCCTTGTGAGCTGTTGTCATGGCTCGTCGGGGTGGGTGCCGGCCGCGCGGTAGAATAAGGGCGACGCGCGGTTCTCGAACGAGCGTTTACGTTATGACACAGCGCCGCCGCCGCGGCTGTAAGAGAAAGGTCGCATGGCGTCTCGACCGACGCTTACGCCGGGCCAATCACGTGCTTGATCTCCACGTAGCTGGCGAGTCCCCAGGGGCCCAGCTCGCGGCCGATGCCGCTGCGCCCGAAGCCGCCCCAGCCAGCCTGGGGCAGCACCCGCTGCTCGCCGTTGAGCCATACGCTGCCGGCGCGCAGCGCCCGAGCCACGTCACGCACACGGTCGAGGTCGCCACCGATCACGGTAGCGGCGAGACCGAAGTCACTGGCGTTGGCCAGCGCGATCGCCTCGGCGTCGCTGGCCACGCCGCGCGCGCACAGTACCGGGCCGAAGATCTCCTCCTGCCACAGACGACTGGTCACCGGCACGTCGCGGTACAGGGTGGGGGCGACGAACTCGCCCTGGGGCGGTAGCTGGCGGTGGCTGGCATCGCGCACCGCGACCAACCCCTCGCTGACGGCGAGGGCGAGATAGGCTTCCACCCGCTCGCGCTGCCGGGTGCTGGTCATCGGCCCCATGTCGGTCCCGGCGGCAAGCGGGTCGCCCAGGCACAGGGCATCGATCCGCTGGGCGAGCGCTGCGTAGAGCGCCTCGGCCAAGCTATGTTGCACCAGCAGCCGCGAGGTGGCCGAGCAGATCTGGCCACTGTTGAAGAAGATCCCTGCCATCACCCAGTCGGCGGCGCTGTCGACATCGGCATCGTCGAGCACCAGGATCGGTGACTTGCCGCCGAGCTCCAGCGAGACCCCGCGGCTGCCGCTGGCGGCGGCGCGCATCACGGTCTCGCCCACCGCGTTGCTGCCGGTGAACGAGAGCTTGTCGATACCGGGGTGGGCGCTCAGCGGAGCGCCGATGCCTTCGCCGTCGCCCAGCAGCAGATTGAATACCCCGGGTGGCAGATCGATCTCTTCGGCGATCTCGGCCAGGGCCAGCTCCGGCAGCGGCACCACCTCCGAGGGCTTGAACACCACGCAGCAGCCGGCGGCGAGGGCGGGGGCGATCTTCCAGGCGCTGGTCACCAGCGGGAAGTTCCACGGCGTGATCAGGCCCACCACGCCGGCTGGCTCCTCATAGATGCGGGCATCGATATCCGCGGCGGGTTCCACCGGGCGCCCCTGGCGCGCTTCCAGGGCGTGCGCCTGGGCGGCGTAGTAGCGATAGCAGGCCACGGTGTCATCGAGGTCGATATGGGTCTCGGCCAGGGCCTTGCCGTTGTTGCGTGCCGAGAGCCGGGTCAGCGTCTCTCGGCGGGTCTCCAGGGCGGTGGCCAGGGCCTCGAGATAGGCCGCGCGGCGCGCTCCGCCGAGGGCATGCCAGGCCGGCTGGGCGTCGCGGGCCGCGTTCACCGCGGCATCGACGTCGGTGGCTGCGCCGGCGGTGATCTCGGCCAGCGGGCACTGCTGGTAGGGGTCGCGCACCGTCAGCCGGCGCGTGGCGGCGCTCTGCTGCCAGCGGTTGGCGATGAACTGTTGCGTCAGTCGTTGCATGGAAGCGGCTCCGAAGCGGGTTCAGGCGTCGATCAGGGCGTGGCAGCGCTGCCCCGGGAAGCAGGGGACGTGGCCGTCTGCCACGCCGCGGCATCGATCTCGAGCAGCCGTGGGGCCGTGCAGGGTGTGGCCAGAGCCTCTGCCAGCGCCGCCGGGCTAAATATGCGTTCGGCGGCACAGCCGAAGGCATGCGCCAGCGGCAGGAACGCCGGTGCCGCGGGGTCGACGCCGAGCGGGGCAATGCCGGCGTGGGTCATGGCCTGGCGGATCTCCGCATAGCCGGCGTTGTGCCACAGCACCAGGGTGAGCGGCAGCGCCAGCTCCACTGCCGTGGCCAGCTCTGCCAGGGTGAACATCACGCCGCCATCGCCGACCAGCGCCACCACCGGGCGCTCGGGGCAGGACAGCGCCGCGCCGATGGCCGCTGGCAGGCCGTAGCCGAGCGTGCCGTAGCCGGTGGAGGCATTGAACCAACCGCGCGTCGCGTCGCGTTGGGCCAGATGGTTGCCGGCGTAGACCGGCGCGGTGGAGTCACCGACCAGCACGGCGTCGCGGCGGTGCTGGTCCAGGGCATCGAACAGCGGCACGAAGGGGGCGAAATCCGGCCGGGTGGCCAGCGCCAGCGCTGCCTTCAGCTCAGCCACGCGGGCGGCCGCTTCATGCGCTCCCGGCGCCAGCCGTGGCAGCAGGTCGCGCATCGCCGCGCCGGCCTCGGCCACGATGCCCAGCGCCGGCAGGTGGTTGCCGCACAGCTGGCGCGGATCGATGTCGATGCGGATCAGCCGTTCGGGGAGCGTGAAGCCGCCATCGAAGGTGACGTCGTAGTCGGTTTCGCCCAGCTCGGTGCCGATCGCCAGCACCACGTCGGCCTCGGCCACCAGCGCGCGCACCTCGGGCCAAGTGGCGTTGGCGCCGAGATCGAGCGGGTGCCCTCGCCCCATTACGCCGCGGGCATTGATGGTGGTCAGGGTGGGGGCATCCAGGCGCTCGGCCAGGGCCCGCGCCGCCGCCGGGTCGGCGATCGCACCGCCGCCCAGCAGCAGCAGCGGGCGCCGGGCGGCGCCGAGCCACGCCGCCGCCTGGTCGAGTGCCGCCGTCGCGGCCTGGGGTGGGTGGCAGCGCCCGGGCAGCGGCAGCTCGGCGTCGAGCGGGGCATCGAGCAGGTCGCGCGGGATCTCGATGTGCACCGGCCCCGGCCGCCCGGTGTGCAGCAGCGTCCAGGCCCGCGTCAGCACCCGCGGCAGATTGGCCGGGTCGAGCAGGGTATGGCTGAACAGGCTGACCCCGCTCAGGGTCTGCTGCTGCGATGGCAGCTCGTGAAGCCGGCCTTCGCCCATGCCCAGCTCGGCGCGGCGGTTGACGCTGGAGATCACCAGCATGGGCACGCTGTCGGCGAGTGCCTGGCCCATCGCCGTGGCGATGTTGGTCATCCCCGGGCCAGTGATGATGAAGCAGGCCGCCGGGCGCCCGCTGGCGCGGGCATAGCCATCGGCCATGAAGCCCGCGCCCTGCTCGTGACGCGGGGTGACGTGGCGCAGCCGGCTGCCCTCGAGCCCACGATAGAGTTCGATGGTGTGGACGCCCGGAATGCCGAAGACGGTATCGATGCCGAGCGCTTCCAGCGCCCGCACCAGCCAGTGTGCCACGCTCATGCGCTCTGCTCCGGCTGGGTCTCTGCGGCCACGGGGCGGCTGCGATCCGGGCGCAGCAGGCTGACCACGATGAAGCTCGCCAGGCTCGCGGCCAGTCCGGCGTAGATCGGCGAGTTGGCCAGCAGGCCATCCTTGAGCATGAACACGATCACCCCCAGCGAGCCGGCCGCCATCGCCGCGATGGCGCCGCTGTTGGAGGCCCGGCGCCAGTAGAGCGCGCCCAGGATCGGCACCAGCATGCCGCCGACCAGCAGGTTGTAGGCGATGGTCAGGGCGCCGATCACGTCATCCACCAGCAGCGCGATGACGATGGTGACCAGCCCCATGAGCAGCGTCCACAGGCGGTAGCTCGAGACCCGCTCGCTCTGCCGGCCACCACGCAGCGCCGGCAGCAGGTCGCGGGTCATCAGGGTCGAAGCGGCCAGCATGCCGGCGCTGGCGGTGGACATCATCGCGGCCATCGCGGCGGCCACGATCAGCCCGCGCAGTCCATCCGGCAGCGCCAGCTGGGCGACCGCGGCAAAGGCATTGTTGGGATCGGCGAGATCGGGCAGGAGCACGCTGGCGGCCACGCCCACCAACGCGCCGATGGCACCGTAGATCAGGCAGTAGACCCCTGCGGCGGTACCGGCGAAGCGGGCCACCCGGGTCGAGCGTGCGGTGAACACCCGCTGCCAGATGTCCTGGCCGATCAGGATGCCCAGGAAATAGATGACTAAGTAGGTGACGATGGTGGACCAGCCGATCCCGGTGAGCGAGAAGTGCCCCGGTGCGGCGCTGGCGACCAGCGTGTCCCAGCCGCCGGCGTAGTGCACCGTCAGCGGCAGCATCAGGCCGATCATCCCCACGGTCATGATCACGAACTGGACGATGTCGGTGAGCGTCAGCGACCACATGCCGCCGAGTGTGGAGTAGATCACCACGATGGTGCCGCCGATCACCACGCCGACCCAGGAGGGCAGCGCGAACAGCACCGTCACCAGGGTGCCGATGGCAATGGTCGACGTAACCGCGATCATCAGGTCATAGGCGAGCATCACCGTCGAGCTGACGCTTTTGGCCGCCGGCGTGTAGCGGCGCTCGAGCAGCTGGGTGATGGTGTAGAGCTTGAGCTTGGCCAGCGGCTTGGCCAGGACCAGGCTGAGCACGATCAGCCCCAGGCCCAGGGCGCCGCACAGCCACAGCCCGGAGAGGCCGTAGACGTAGCCCAGTTTAACCGTGCCCACGGTGGAGGCGCCGCCGAGCACCACCGCGGAGAGCGTGCCCAGATAGAGCCCTGGGCCCAGGCGGCGGCCCGCCACCAGATAGTCGTCGCTGCTGCGGGCGCGTTTCATGCCCCAGCAGCCGAGAAGCAGCATGCCCGCCGCGTAGAACGCGACGACGAGAAGATCCAGCATCATGATGTTTTACCTTGCCGCCGTGCCGGCGGCGATAGTTGTTGTTGAAGGTGGTTGTGCAAGTTTGCTGCAAACGGTCGTCGTGAACTGTCGCCGGCGACCGGGCGCCGGTCGGCGTCAGCGGCGCTTCACGCCGGGCAGCACGCAGAGCATCTCGAACAGCAGATTGGCGGCGACCACCGCGGTCTGGCCGTGGGCATCGTAGGGCGGCGAGACCTCGACCAGGTCGCAGCCGACGATATCTAAGCCGTGGCAGCCGCGGATGATCTCCAGCGCCTGGGGGATGGTCAGCCCGCCGATCTCGACGGTGCCGGTGCCCGGGGCGTAGGCGGGGTCGAGGCTGTCGATGTCGAAGCTCAGATAGACCGGGCCGCCGCCCACCTTTTCGCGAATCTCTGCCATCAGCGGTGTCAGGCTCTGGTGCCAGCACGCTTCCGCAGGGACTACCTGGAAGCCCTGCTCGCGGCCCCAGTCGAACTCGTCGGCGGCGTAGCCGGTACCGCGCAGGCCGATCTGGGCCACGCGCTGGGTATCCAGCAGCCCCTCTTCCACCGCACGCCGGAAGGGGGTGCCGTGGGCGATCTGCTCGCCGAACATCTGATCGTTGACGTCGGCGTGGGCATCGACATGGATCAGCCCCACCGGACCGTGCTTCTTGGCCATGGCACGCAGGATCGGCAGGGCGATGGTGTGATCGCCGCCCAGGGTCAGCGGGATGACGTCGTGGCCGAGCAGCTCGTGGTAGAAGCGCTCGATGATGCCGACGCTCTTCTTGAGATCGAAGGTATTGATCGGCACATCGCCGATGTCCGCCACCTGCAGGCTCTCGAAGGGCGCGGCGCGCGTCGCCATGTTGAATGGCCGCAGCATGCGCGACTCGTCGCGAATCTGGCGCGGCCCGAAGCGGGTGCCGGGACGATTGGAGGTGCCGATGTCCAGCGGGATACCGACGAAGCAGGCGTCGAGTCCGGCAGCGCTGTGCTGGGTCGGCAGCCGCATCATGGTTGCCGGGCCGCCGAAGCGGGGCATCTCGTTACCGCCCAGTGGCTGGTTGAGCGGGGCGCGATCCGTAGGCTGGTGGGGCATACCATCTCCTGGGTTGTGATTGTCGAGGGATCGATAATCACCACGCATAAAGCGTGCCAACCGTAACCCATTGATTCTACGAACTTGGTGACGCACGTTGATGCGTTATTGTATCGATTGCTTGTCGCTTCCGATTCATTAACGTATCAATGATGCAAAACCGAATCGGAGACGACGATGATTGAGGCCCAGGCGGACCGTGCCACCCTGGGGGCCATGGTCCAGACCGCCCAGGACCATCTGTTCGTGGTCGATGCGGCGGGGCGCATCCTCGATGTCAGCCCCGGCGCCGCGACGGTCTATGGCATGCCGCGGGAGGCGCTGTGCGCGACCACCGTGCAGGCGCTGCAGGCCAGCGGCGTGCTCTCGCCCTCGGTCTCGCTCGAAGTGATCCGCACCGGCCAGCCGGCGCAGCTGATGCAGCGCACCGGCACCGGCCGTCAGGTGATCGCCGAGGCGCATCCGGTCTATGTCGACGGGCGCCTGGTGCGAGTGATCAGCCGTTCGCGGGATCTCACCGATCTGCGTCTGCTGCAGGACGAGTACGCGCTGCTCCAGCAGCGCTTCACCGAGCATCTCAAGCGCCACCACGAGGCGCCGGCGGAGATCCCCGTCGAGGCCGGCGAGCTGGTGGTCAAGAGCCGCCTGATGCGCGAGATCACCCAACTGCTCAAGCGCAGCGCGCCGACCGATGCCACGGTGCTGATGCTGGGGGAGTCGGGGGTGGGCAAGACCGCCTTCGCGCGCCAGTTGCACCGCTGGAGCCGTCGCCGCGATGGCGCCTTCGTCGACGTCAACTGTGCGGCGATCCCCGAGTCGCTGTTCGAGTCGGAGATGTTCGGCTACCAGCCCGGCGCCTTCAGCGGCGCGGCGCGACAGGGCAAAGCGGGGCTGCTGGAGCAGGCGCACGACGGCACCCTGTTCCTCGACGAGATCGGTGAGCTGCCGCTGACCATGCAGTCCAAGCTGCTCAAGGTGATCCAGGATGGCTCGCTCACCCGGCTCGGCGACACCCGTTCGCGGCGGGTCGACTTCCGCCTGGTGGTGGCGACCAACCGCGATCTGGCGCGACAGGTGGAGGAGGGCGCCTTCCGGCTCGATCTCTACTACCGGCTCAACGTGATCCCGGTGACCCTGCCGCCGCTGCGCGAGCGCCGCGAAGAGATCCGTGGGCTGGCGGAGCGCCAGCTGGAACGGCTCAACCGCCGCTACGGCGATGACAAGATGCTCCACCCGCGGGCCTGGGCCGAGCTGATGAGCGCCGAGTGGCCGGGCAACGTGCGTGAGCTGGAGAACTGGCTGGAGCGCGCCTGGCTGGCGGCGGAGGGCAGTGTGATCGGCGGCCCGGCGGGCGCCGAGCCGGGCAGTGCCGGGGCGCCGCCGTCGCAGCATCCGACGGAGCCGGCGAGCGGCGCGCTACTGGGCGAGGGCGAAGGGCTGAAGGCCGCGCTGGCGGCTTACGAGCAGCGCATCCTGGCCCAGCTCGCCCACACCCATGGCTCGACCTACGCGCTGGCCGAGCGCCTGGGCATCAGCCAGCCCAGCGTGGTGCGCAAGCTGAAGCGCTACGCCATCACCCTGGGGCGTGAGCGGGGAGACAGTTGAGCGCCCATCGCTCTCATCGATAAGGGCGCGTAGCGATCAGGATGCCTAGCGGTCAGGGTGCTGGCCGGTATAGCGGGCGATCAGCCGCGGATTGCCGTAGCCCCAGCGCTCCGCCTCGCTGGGGGCGTCCGGGGCCTCGTCGTCGTGCAGCCACTCGCGCCAGCTGGCGACCAGCAGGGCCATCAGCACCGGGCCCACGAACAGCCCTACCAGTCCCATGGTCTTCACCCCGCCCACTAGGCCGAAGAAGGTGGGCAGGAAGGGCAGCTTGATCGGGCCGCCGACCAGCCGCGGACGCAGCGTCTTGTCGACCACGAACAGCTCGATTGCCCCCCACAGGAACAGCCCGATGCCGTTGGGCAGGTGGCCGGTGGCGATCAGATAGAGCGAGACCAGCGTGAAGGTGAGCGGGGCACCGCCGGGGACCAGCGCCATGAAGGCGGTGATCACCCCGAGCACCACCGGCGACTGTACCCCGGCGATCCAGTAGGCGGTGCCCAGCACCAACCCTTCGCCGAGGGCGATCAGGCCCATGCCGACCACGGTCGAACTGATGGTCGCCGGCACCACCCGCGAGAAGCGCTGCCAGCGCGCCGGCAGGATGCGCTCGCCGACGATATCCAGCTGGCGCGCCATGCCCACCCCATCGCGGTAGAGAAAGAACAGCGTGATCAGCATGAACAGCAGGGTGAGCGCGAGATGCACCGCGTTGCTGCCGAGCGCCAGCACCCAGCGCGAGATATTGCCGATGTGCTCGCCACCCACCAGTTGGAGATAGGACTCCAGCGCATGCGGTTCGGCCAGATAGGTCTGCCACTGTTCGTGGACCCAACTGCCGATCCCCGGCAGTTCGGCGGCCCAGCCCGGCGCAGGAATGCCGTGCTGATTGGCGGCCAGCAGCCAGCCGATCCAGCCCTTGAGCTCCTGGAAGGCGTAGGTGCAAGCCATCACGATGGGAATCACCAGACACAGGATGATCAGCACCAGGGCGATGCTAGCGGCCAGGGTGCGACGCTGGCCGCAGCGCGCCAGCAGCCAGCGGTAGAGCGGCCAGCTGGCGACACAGATGATCAGCGCGGCGAGCACCGGAATCAGGAAATCGATGAAGAAGTAGACGCCGGCGATCATCACCAGCACCAGCAGCCAGCGGGCGACGCTGGAATCGGCAAAGATAGGAGCCATGGATCTCCCTGATGGCAAGCGTGGAAGGCGACTCATCATACCCCAGCTCGGCGCGATGGCGTCGAGTCTCGAACGCGGCTACGGCCAAGGATGAGGACGGTACGGGGTGACGAGAATTCTGGGCCTGGGGAGGCGGCAACGTAGAACGACAATGTAAAAGGCCTCTCCGGGGAGAGGCCTTGGATCCAGCATGTGTCTTGGCGGGGCTCAGGGCAGCTCCTCTTCGCCCTCGACGTTCTCCTTCTTCACCGGGATCAGATCCTGGCGCTCCAGCTTGAACACGATCAGCAGCGCTGCCGCCACATAGATCGAGGAGAAAGTACCGGCGACGATCCCCAGGATCAGCGAGATCGAGAAGTTGTGAATCATGTCGCCGCCGAGGAAGAACAGCGCGAACAGCACCAGCAAGGTGGTTCCCGAGGTCGCCAAGGTCCGTGACAGGGTCTGGTTGATCGCCTCGTTGAAGATCTGGGCCAGATCGTCGCTGCGCGACAGCCGGATGTTCTCGCGAATTCGGTCGTAGACGATGATGGTGTCGTTGAGCGAATAGCCGATGACCGCCATGATCCCGGCCAGCACGGTGAGATCGAACTCCCACTGGAACAGCGCGAACAGTCCCAGCACGATCAGCACGTCATGCCCCAGCGAGATGATCGCGCAGAGGGCGAACTTGTACTGGAAGCGGAAGGCGACGTAGACCGCAACGCCAGCCAGCGCGATCAGCATGCCCAGACCGCTCTGGTCACGCAGCTGATCGCCGACCTGGGCGCCGACGAACTCGGCGCGAACCAGATCGATCTGGGCACCGCCACTGCTCAGTGCGGAGACGACCTGATTGCCGACGTCGTTATCGAACGTCTGCTGCAACCGAACCAGAATCTCGTCGGTCGCACCGAAGGTCTGGACCTGGAAGTTCTCGAATCCGCTGTTGGCCAGCAGGGTGCGGATATCATCCAGTGACGGCGCCACGGCGTAGTGGAGCTCGACCACGGTGCCGCCGGTGAAATCGAGGCCGAGGTTGAGATGCAGGATGGCGAGGGCCGCTATCGATACGATCGTCAGCACGATCGAGACGATGAAAGCGATGCGGCGTTTGCCCATGAAATCGAGTTGGCGCATTGCTCGCGTCTCCTAGATCCAGAGTTTCTTCACCGGCTTGCCGCCGATGGAGAGATTGACGAGGGCACGCGACACCAGGATGCCGGTGAACATCGACGTGAGAATCCCGAGCGACAGCGTGACGGCGAAGCCCTTGATCGGGCCGGTGCCGATCGAGAACAGCACCACCGCCACCAGCAGGGTGGTGAGGTTGGCGTCGACGATCGAGGTGAAGGCGCGACCGTAGCCTGCATGAATCGCCTGCTGTGCCGGCGTCTTGCGCCTGAGCTCCTCGCGTATGCGTTCATAGATCAGGACGTTGGCATCCACCGCCATGCCCAGCGTCAGCACGATACCGGCGATGCCGGGCAGCGTCAGGGTCGCGCCGAGCAGCGACATGGCCGCGATCAGCAGCACCAGGTTGACCGCCAGCGCGGCATTGGCAATGACGCCGAACGCCTTGTAGCGAATCAGCATGAAGGCGATGACGAGCAGCCCACCGACGATCACCGAGAAGATGCCGCGCTGGATGTTCTGCGCGCCCAGGCTGGGGCCGATGGTGCGCTCCTGCACGAAGTAGATCGGTGCGGCGAGGGAGCCCGAGCGCAGCAGCAGCGCCAACTCGCTGGCCTCGGTGGGGGAGTCGAGGCCGGTGATGCGGAAGCGGTTGCTCAGCGCGCTCTGCACGGTTGCCAGGCTGATGATGCTGCGGCTGGTCGTCGGGATACGCTCCTCGACCTGCTTTCCACCCCGGGTGACCGTGCGAGTCTCCGTGCTGTGGTCGATGTACAGCACTGCCATGTTGCGGCCGATGTTGGTGCGGGTGGCCTGGTTCATCAGCGAGCCGCCGGTACCATCCAGGTTGATGTTGACCTGCGGGCGGCCGTTCTGGTCGAAGCCCTGGCTGGCGCTGGAGACGCGGTCGCCGGTGATGATCACGTCGCGCGACAGGGTGGCGGTGCGCTGCGGATCATTGCGGAACGGGAAGGTCTCCGTCTCGGAATCCGGGGCGTCCGGACGGGCCTCGAGCCGGAACTCCAGGTTCGCCGTGGCCCCCACGATACGCTTGGCCTCGGCGGTGTCCTGCACGCCCGGCAGTTCGACCACGATACGGCTCGGACCCTGGCGCTGCACCAGCGGCTCGGAGACGCCGAGTTCGTTGACACGATTACGGATCGTGGTCAGGTTCTGCTGGACCGCGTAATCCTGAATGTCCTTGATCGCCTGCTCGGTCAGCGTCATGTCGAGGAAGGCGCGGCGCCCCTCGTCACGGTTCTCGAACTGGAATTCATTGAATGTCTGGCTGATCTGGGCGCGCGCGGCGTCACGATCTTCGGCATTGGCGAATTCCAGATGCAGGGCGTTGTCGTCGACGTCGGTGGAGCGGTAACGGATGCGCTGATCGCGGAGATCGGCGCGAATCGCGCTGGCCGTGGCTTCCAGGCGCTGCTTGACGGCCGCCTCCATGTCGACCTCGAGCAGGAAATGCACCCCGCCGCGAAGGTCGAGACCGAGCTTCATCGGCGTCGCCGAAAGGCTGGTCAGCCAGGATGGCGTGGAGTCTGCCAGGTTGAGCGCCACGGTGTAATCGTTGTCGAGTAGGTTGTCGACCACGTCACGGGCGGGAAGCTGCTGTTCGGCGTTACTCAGCCGAATCAGGGCGGTGTTATTGCCAGTCATCGCTGCCGACTTGACCTGGATATCGTCGTCGGACAGCGCCTGGGTAACACGGTCGAGCTGCTGACTGTCCAGAGAACCGTTGGTGGTACTGATCTGGACGGCGGGATCCTGTGGGTAAAGATTGGGTAACGCGTAGATGACGCCAACCACACAGACGATGAGTATCAGCAGATACTTCCACAGGGGGTAACGATTGAGCATGGAAGCCCTGTCCTTTCAATCAATGACGATCGAGGCGATGACCGTCGTGCGAAGAGTGTCGCGGGAAGAGACGGCTGCCGACGGGAGAGCCGGCAGCCAGGAGAGTTACAGCGACTTCAACGTGCCTTTGGGAAGAACGGAGGCTACCGCGCTCTTCTGAACGCTGACGACCGTGCCCTCGGCGATCTCCATGCTGATGAAGTCGTCGGTCACGTTGGTGATGCGGCCGAGCAGCCCGCCACCGATCACGATCTCGTCACCCTTGGACAGGTTGTTGACCAGCTTCTTGTGCTCCTTCGCGCGCTTGGACTGCGGACGCCACAGCAGGAAGTAGAAGATCAACACGAAGCCGACCAGCATGATGATCTGGGCAATACCACCGCCGGCAGGGCCGCCCGCATCCTGGGCGTGAGCCGCAGGGATGAAAAAGTCCAGCATGGATGTTTCTCCGAAGGTTGTGTGAGGAAAAGGTCGTGTAATGAAACGGTTACTCGGGTGAGACTGACGAACGGCAGATCATCGATGTGCCGGTCTGGATCGCGTCAATCGACCCTGGGCGGCTCGGGCAGTCCGCGTCGCCGGTAGAATTGTGCTACGAAGTCGGCCAATGTACCCGCTTCGATAGCCCCGCGCAAACCCGCCATCAGGCGCTGGTAGTAGCGCAGATTATGAATCGTATTGAGCATCGATCCGAGCATTTCCCCGCAGCGATCGAGGTGATGGAGATAGCCGCGCGAGAAGTGCTGGCAGGTATAGCAGTCACAATCCGCTTCCAGCGGATTGGTGTCGTGGCGATGGCTGGCGTTACGAATCTTGACGGTTCCGTCGGCAGTGAAGAGATGCCCGTTGCGGGCGTTGCGGGTCGGCATCACGCAGTCGAACATGTCGATCCCGCGGCGCACGCCTTCGACCAGATCCTCGGGCTTGCCCACGCCCATCAGGTAGCGGGGCTTGTCCTCCGGCATCCAGGTCGGCAGGTAATCCAGCACGCCGATCATCTCTTCCTTGGGTTCGCCCACCGACAGGCCGCCGATCGCCAGCCCGTCGAAGCCGATCTCCAGCAGACCCTCGAGCGAGCGCTTGCGCAGATCGGGGTACATGCCGCCCTGGACGATGCCGAACAGCGCTGACGGTGAGTCGCCATGGGCCTCGCGCGAGCGCTTGGCCCAGCGCAGCGAGAGCTCCATCGACTTCTGTGCCTCCTGCTCGGTAGCGGGGTAGGGGGTGCACTCGTCGAAGATCATCACGATGTCGGAGCCCAGCGAACGCTGGACCGCCATCGACTCCTCCGGGCCCATGAACACCTTGGCGCCGTCCACCGGCGAGCGGAAGTGCACGCCCTGCTCGGTGATCTTGCGCATGGCGCCGAGCGAGAAAACCTGAAAGCCCCCGGAGTCGGTCAGGATAGGTTTGTGCCATTGCGAAAAGTCGTGCAGGTCACCATGACCTTCGATCACTTCGGTGCCGGGACGCAGCCAGAGGTGGAAGGTATTGCCGAGAATGATCTCGGCGCCGATCGCTTCGACATCCTTGGGCGTCATCCCCTTGACCGTGCCGTAGGTGCCCACCGGCATGAAGGCTGGGGTCTCCACCGTGCCGCGTGGGAAGGTCAAACGACCCCGGCGGGCGCGACCTTCCTGCGCCAGCCGCTCGAATTTCATGAAGGACTCGTCTCGCATGGTGTCTCTCTTCTTTTCAACGCGCCCGAAGCCGCGCGCAAAGCATTTGTCTATTCCAACGCGCCCGAAGCCGCGCGCAAAGCATTTGTCTGTTCCAACGCATCCGACGCCGCGCAGAGCATTTGTCTGTTCCGACTCCGACGCGCCTGAAGCCGCGCGCAATGCTCGTGACCGGGGTACGTGCAAAGCGTGTCCTGATCAGTCGGGTCGACGGGTCAGGTACATCGCATCGCCATAGCTGAAGAAGCGGTACTGCCCGGCGACGGCTTCCTGATAGGCGTGCATGACCGCGTCGTAACCGGCGAAGGAGGAGACCAGCATCAGCAGCGTCGACTCCGGCAGGTGGAAGTTGGTGACCAGGGCATCCACGCAGCGCCAGCGATAGCCGGGATAGATGAAGATATCGGTCTCGCCGCGGTAGGGAGCCAGGCGTCCATCTTCCTGACTGGCGCTCTCCAGGCAGCGCACGCTGGTGGTGCCGATGGCGACGACCTTGTTGCCCATGGCATGGGCGCGATTGACGCTGGCGCAGACCTGCTCGTCGACCTCCAGCCATTCGCTGTGCATATGGTGCTCGCGGATGTCGTCGACGCGTACCGGCTGAAAGGTGCCGGCGCCCACATGCAGGGTGACGAAGGCGATCTCGACCCCCTTGGCACGCAGCGCCTCCATCATCGCCTCGTCGAAGTGCAGGCCGGCGGTGGGCGCGGCGACTGCTCCCTCGTGGCGGGCGTAGACGGTCTGGTAGCGCTCGCGGTCGGCGAGTTCGTCCTCGCGGGTGATATAGGGCGGCAGCGGCATATGGCCGTGCTGTTCGAGTAGCGCGATCAGCGGCGTCTCGCCGAGGAAGCGCAGCTCGAACAGAGCGTCCTGCCGGCCTTCCACCACGGCGTGAATGCCGCCCTCGAAGATCAGCTCGGTGCCCGGCTTCGGCGACTTGCTGGCGCGCAGATGCGCCAGTCCGCGATGGGTATCCAGCGGTCGCTCCAGCAGCATCTCCACCTTGCCGCCACTAGCTTTCTGGCCGAACAACCGTGCCGGGATCACCCGGGTGTCGTTGAACACCACCACGTCGCCGGGCTCGAGCCGAGCCAATAGGTCGGGGAATCTAGCGTGCTCCAGCGCGCCGGAGTCACCGTCGACGCATAGCAGCCGACAGTCGGTGCGCTGTTCGGAAGGGTAACGAGCGATCAACTCGTCGGGCAGATCAAAATGGAAATCGGCGCGCTGCATGGCGTAGGTCGCGTATCGGTAGAGTCTGGATGGACGAGTGGCATCTGAAAGGGCGCCATCATAAAGCACGCGGCCGATTAAGTCAGCGTGATGATTGACGCCAGGCCGGGCGTCCGTATAATGCGTCTCCGCTGCCGGCGTGGCGGAATTGGTAGACGCAGCGGATTCAAAATCCGCCGCTGGAAACAGTGTGTCGGTTCGAGTCCGACCGCCGGCACCATCCGCAAAATCAGTACCTTGGCGTTACCCCCTCCTTCCTCGTTTTACCTTCGTTTCAATGCTTGGTCGCAGTTTGGTCGCAGAACGCCGCGCCAAAGCTCGGCAACCGTGCGCCGATGTCGTCCAGCCCCTGGTCGAACAGGTGGGCCTAGCGCATTGTCGTCGTAAATGCCTGGTGTCCCTGGATCTTTTACAGCGTAACACGCAACCGCCATTCATCATGAAATGGCTGGCACAAAGGTGTGGCGTATGACGTGAGCTCGCTGTCCCTTGGGTAACTGAATTCCCGCGCCTTTATGGCCTCCGAGATGTGCGCACTCAGGAGTGAATGAGGGAAAAAAAAGGCCCGATAAGCGTCACCAGGGGAGATGACTGACTTGCGGGCCGGAAAAGATCGCTTCCTGTGGAAGGCGACCATGAACGCGGTGAAGGCAGAGTCTCCTAATAAAGTTAACTTCGGCCTAGTGTCAGGATTGTCGCCGTTTTGCGTCGCCTAGGCAAATAAAAAAACTCTATAAATTAGAATTAACGCAATTTTTGGCAATACTTTAGTCGCGTAAATAAGTGGAATCGATTTCATTCGACGTGTCGCGAAAAAAGTTTGTAAATATGTAGTGTCAGGATTACAAAAACCCGCACTGGACATAAGGCTTGGTGAGCCTTACGCCGGTGCGGGCGGGTGATGCGTCTACTGATCGAGTCAGGACGTCATTATCGACATAGTGTCGTTCATGGTCGCTATATGTCGGTGCAAGCCTACTGGTGGCCTTGGCGGATCTTGATTCGAAAGAACGTGCCGAAGGACAGAATACCGATGCACCAGTGGATAGTAGTCCTGCTTTTGGGAAAAGGAAAATAACCTTTGTTCAATAAATTGGTTTAGATGAATGCATCTGCCGACTCACATATGACTTTGCAACAAGAGAAACCGGGCCATGAAAATCCGTCAGTGATGAAGGTTTGCCATATCGGGTCGAAGCGGTCACAGGGAAGCGACCGGACCTGAAAATCCTGGTGTGTATCAGCGCCGAGTGATGTTTCCAGATGTATAGTAGAAGACGCTATTCGGTTGATGCTCGAAGACGACGCTTGCTCCGGAAATCGGGTAGGAGATCGCCGATCCATGACATTTCATCGACTGGAGGTATTCAGTGGTCAGGAGAGCGATGTCGACCACGCGGCTCATTGTATCTACCGATATTATTGCCATGAGTAGATGGTGCGGTTGGATTTGCCGTGCAATAAGGAGGGAAAGAGTGGTGGCTAAAAAATGACCCAAAAGGCATCACGGAAAATGTGAGCCCATGGGCCAGGAAAGATCGCTTTGATGGCGACCATGAACTCCGTTGCCGTTGCGAGTGTGTCTTGCATTCTCGCTTTTGCAGTGTGTGCAGCCATTGTCGCTGTTTTGCGTCAGAATGAGTAAGCAAGAAATGCAGTCAAACGTTATTTTTTGAGTTCGCGGGACACAAAAACACGCTCCGAGGGACTTTTGGTTACAAAGTGTCTGCAATCGCTGCTTCCGTCGGAGGGGGGTGAGGGCGTAAAAAACCCGCGAATGCCGGATGGAAGCGTGAGCGTCGTTGGCATCGCGGGTCGGGCGGCTTCAAGATCTGAAGCGGGATGCGGCTGGAGCCCCTCTGAGGTTCATGGTCGCTGAATGGGTAACTGTCCGGCAGACGATCGCCTGCGCCAGTTATCTGGTTCGCTATTTTTTATGGCATCCCGCTGATGAAAGTATGGGGTAACCGAGAGCGTGTCAATCGGGCGGTGCCGAGGCGGAGGCTGGTCGAAGGTAGAGCGTCATTCCATTGCCGGGGCATGTCGACAGGTCGGAGCGAAGACGGAGCGTGGGCCAGTTGTTGCCCTGTATGACCCTGGGCGGCTTCTGCTCCTGTATGCGTGCGCTATGGCGTGGTGGGCTTTTCCATCCTGTGAGTGCAGGTTCTATTAATACCGGCCCTGTGAATACTGGCCCTGTGAATACCCGCAAGCCATTGATTGTCTGGGCATCGTTCCTCGGCCCTGTAAATGACGTTGGATTCTAAGCGATCGCGGTTCCTCGCTTGCTACGACTTTAGCCGGTGGCTAAATGACGCACTCCATCTGCGTAGCCTGGCTGATCACGAGGTTGCTATGATGCGAGATCGAGAAACATGGAGTGAAGAGCATGCTGAGCGTATTGACGTTCTTTCTGATTTTCCTGGGCGTTGCCATTTCCGTCTATCAGGTCTACGACATTTATTACGCTCAGAACTTTGAAGACGATGAACGTCAAGCGAGCCGTGAAACGCCGCTTGGTCAGCTCTCCCGACAGGCCGAGCGATATGCGGCCACTGGCGAATCCCAACGATTGCTGGATACTGCGAGCCGTTTTTTCGGTGCGCACCTCAACCCGCATCTCATCCTCTCCGCGGCGAAGCTTCCCAACGCGTCTCGATACTTGGGCGCGTTGCTTCGCCGTCGCCGGCGTATTCTCTTCAACGGCCAGCCCCGCGTACGCCATCTCCTGGCGTGGAAGACCGATCTTCCGCGCAAGGATAGTCGTCCTTTATTGCTGAGCCTGGTGCTGGTCAACTGCCTTGTGGTCATGTTCCTGGGCGGGCTGAGTCTCTATACCGTCGTTTATCGCGTATCCCTCGATTCGTTGGCCTGGGCGAACAGTGATTGGATACTGATGCTGCTTATTTACCTCGTGATCGTCATGACCCATGGTATTTCCCGGCTCGACAGCTACCTGCACGACCTCTACCTGATCGGCGCCCTGAACCGGGCTGGATGACCGTGGTTCCCGGGGGGCAGGTCCCGGATCGGCCGCTAGCTCGACTCCGCTTCTGGCTCGAGAAGGTTCCAGATACCGGGGCCGCTGGTTTCCAGGCTGTTGAGGAACTCCATGTGTTCTGTTGCCTTGGCCTCATGGTGGTGCACGCCGACGGTCTGGTTGCCGTGATGGGTGTCGGTGACTATGAAGTGCTGATGTAGCGTGCCGGCCTGCTTGATCTTTACGATATAGCGCCTGAACATCCCGCCCCTCGCGCATGCTTTTAGTTAATAAAATTCTAATATTTCTTCCCAGGCGTTCAAGCCGGATTTCGGTATCTCGGGGTCAGCGACTCACGGGGTAGCCGTGTCGAGTCGAGGGTGACTCGCGGCAGGCGCTTCGTTGTCGACGGGAGCGGTTCGTCGAGAGGCTTTCTTGCGCGCGTTTTACCTCGGCTATCTAACCGATGTTATGTAACTTGCCCGTCTAACATGCTGTCATGCTTGAAAAATTCAAGAAGGCGAAGGCATGGGTCAGCAGGAAGGCTGTATTGCCCGACATTTTAGTCACTATGGGAAACTCTCGGAAAATGATCGGCGCCAGCTCGATGCTCTGGAAGGCTCCTCCACGCGCGTCGTCAAGGGACAAGTGCTCTGGCACGAAGGCGACAATGCGCGAGATTTCTGTACCTTGCAGGATGGATGGGCTTACTCGTTTCGCCATCTGAAGGGTGGCACCCGTCATATTCTGGAGATATACCTGCCCGGCGACGTCATCGGGCTACATGAATTCCCGTTCAAGCAACGACTCTCCAGCGTGGTCATGCTCGAAGATGGCGAGATTCTATCGGTAGCCAACCGGCAGCTTCTCAAGCTGTTTCGTGAATCCACTCGCCTCACTTCGGCATGCTTTGCGGTCTGCTCATATCAGCAGGCGGTGCTGAGCCAGAGGTTGGTCCATCTTTCCCGCCGGAGTGCTCGCCAGCGGGTGGCGTATCTGTTGCTCGAGATAGGCTGCCGGCTGCGGCGCAACGATGAAAGCGCACGAGAGCACTTTCGTTTGCCGCTATCCCAGCAGCATCTCTCAGATGCGCTGGGGCTGTCCCCGGTGCATGTCAGTCGTACGTTGACGGCGTTTCGTCAGGAAGGGCTGCTCAGGCTGGCTCGTGGCTGGGTACATATGCTCGATATGCCGGCGTTGGCCAGCGAGGGTGGCGTTGACGGCTGTCTGCAGGATCACGTCGTGCCTACGATTTGAACGCAGGGTGTCTTTCCATCGATGACTCGGCTCGCAAGCTGCCAAGCGTCTTCGATGGTCCGAGAGACGAGCTGTGGACAAGCGCCGCCAGCCAACCGCAAGGCGAAAAAAAGCCGCTCTCATCGATGAAGAGAGCGAGCCGAGATGAAGCCAGGTGTCTCGGGACCCACTAGACCGCGGCGCGGCGCGAGGCGCGGCTCAAAGCGCTGGTCATCTCGATCGCCATGGTCAGGTCCGCCAGCTCCCGAGGGGAAAACGCGTTCAGTGCCAGCTTGCGAGTCGTCGGGTTGGCAGGGCGGAAATGGGTGAAGGACTCACACCACGCCAGCGCCGCTTTCTCCCGCTCGTCGAACTCGTCGGATTCAGCCCAGGCCGTCAACGCCTTGAGCTTGCTGGGTGAGATGCCCAGGGCTTCGGCCTGTTCGCGACGGAAATGGGTGCAACTGAGGCAACCGTTGATCTGCGAGGCACGCAACTCGGCCAGGCAGCGAATGGAGGGATCCAGTGAGCAGGCGTGTAGCGACCTGGCGGATTTGTCGATGTTCTCGACATCGATCGTTTGCCACTTGTCAGCGTTCATCTCGGTCTCCTGAGTTCAGGTATCCTGCGATTAAACGACTATCGTTCTCAATTTTCCACAGCTTCGATTATAAAGTTCAATGACGGTTAAAGATTGAAACTATGGTTTGGTTGGGAACACGCAGGAAACGCCCCGCCGAGCGAGGCGTTCCCGTGATTCAACGCCGGCTGATCAGTAACCCGAGCATGGCGCCCGCCAGTGTGGCAACGCCGATGCTCGACCATGGGTGCTCGCGTACATAGCGGTCGCAATCGTCCAGCGACTGGTTGGCGGAGTGCTTGAAGCGGCGGTTGCGGCGGCGTGCTTCGGCTGCCATGCGAGCGTACTGCTCCTCGCTTTTCATTCGCGCTTCCTCGATCGCGTCCTGCGCGTCATCTCGCAGGTCGTGCCCCAACGCCTGGCCCTGCTCGCCGATATCGTGCAGGTCGTCGCGGATGCGGTCCGTTCGGGCCTGCCGGTCTTCACGCTTGAATAGGCTCATGTTTCACCTCCCTGATGGATGGGCCTGAGTGCGTATGACAGCGTAGCCGTTGTGAAGTGCCTGCGCCGGTGGAATTATCCGGAGTCCTGAAATAGCCTCATGGCGGGCGGTCCTCGTCCGGAACGTCCGGTATAGTCGGCCAGCGGATATCACTGGTGAAAATGGGAAGAAGACGTGTCGTTGCAACTCTGGTTATCTCTGCTGGCGATCTGCGCCCTCGGCGCCATGTCTCCCGGTCCCAGCCTGGCCATGGTGATGCAGAACACGCTGGGCGGCGGGCGCAGCTGCGGCGTGATCGCCGGGATCACTCACGCGGCGGGTGTCGGTCTCTATGCGGGGGTGACGGTACTGGGACTGGCGGCGGTTATCGTTCACCAGCCCTGGCTCTATCGGCTGGTGACCTGGGGCGGGGCTTGCTATCTGGCGTGGATGGGCGTCCAGGCGTTGCGGGCCGGCGGCAGCGACGGCTTCGGCATGAGCCATCGAAGCAGCGATTGGCGACGCGCCATGCGCGATGGCCTGTTGGTGGCGCTGGGCAATCCCAAGTTGATCGTGTTCTTCGTCGCGTTGTTGAGTCAGTTCGTCAGCGCCGACCTGAGCGTGGCGGGGCGCTGGTCGATCGTCGCGACCGCGACCCTGGTGGATGGCAGTTGGTACGTGCTGGTGGCACTGCTGCTCTCCCATTCCCGCGTGCTGCCATGGTTGCAGCGGCACGCGGCTTGGATTCATCGGCTGACGGGGCTCGTCCTGCTCGGTCTGGCCGCTCGCGTGGCGCTGGGTTGAGCATCGCCGCCGTCGGCGACCGTTCACCCCTCCAGGCGCTCGAGAATCGTCGCCACGGGGGCGTCGGCGGGGAGAACGCCGAAGATCGGCGACGCATTCGCCAGCCTGGTGGCGCAGAACGTGTCGGCGATGGCCTGGGGCGCATGTCGAATCAGCATCGCGGCCTGCAGCGTCTGGGCCATGGCCTGGGCTAGCCAGCGTGCCTCGGCCTGCAGCTGTTCGGGGCCTGCCGTCAGCCGCTCGTCGAGCGCGTCGATGGCGGCGTCGAAAGCCGCATGGTGGCCTCGGGCCAGGCTCAGCTCCTGCCGCAACGCCTCGATGCTGGCCGGGTGGCGATCCAGGATACGCAGCACGTCCAGACAGATCACATTGCCGGAGCCTTCCCAGATCGAGTTGACCGGGGCCTCGCGATAGAGCCTTGCCAGTGGTGCCTCCTCGACATAGCCGATGCCGCCGAGACACTCCATCGCCTCGGCCATGAACGCGGGGCCGCGCTTGTTGTGCCAGAACTTGGCCAGCGCCGGGAGCAGCCTCGCCAGCGCGGCTTCATGCTCGTCGCTCCGGGATCGGTCCATGGCGCGCGCGCCTCGCATCGCCAGCATCAGGCTGGCCTCGGTCTCGATCTCGAGATCGGCGACGACGCGCTGCATCAGCGGCTGATCGGCCAGCCGCCGGTCGAAGGCTCGGCGCCCCTTCACGTGGCACCAGACCTCACTCACGGCCTGACGCATCATGCCCGCCGGGGCGGTAGCGGCATCGAGCCGTGTCTGCTGCACCATTTCCAGTATCGCCGGTATGCCCCGGCCAGGCTCGCCGACGAGTTGCGCCCAGGCACCGGCATATTCGATCTCCGCCGAGGCATTGGCACGATTGCCGCACTTGTCCTTGAGCCGCCGGATCTCGATGGCGTTTCTCCGGGCATCCGGGGTGAAGCGCGGTGCCAGGAAGCAGGACAGGCCGTCATCGGTCTGAGCCAGGGTGAGGAAAGCGTCCGACATCGGCGCGCTGCAGAACCACTTGTGGCCGTCGAGCCGATACCACTCGCCGGTACCGGGCGAGGCCACCGGCGACGCCCGAGTGCTGTTGCGGCGCACGTCGCTGCCTCCCTGCTTTTCGGTCATCGCCATGCCGAAGGTGTTGGTGCGCTTGTGCTCGGCCGGGATGGCGGCGGCGTCATACGCTCGGCCCATGAGCCGTTCTCGCCATGCCTCGCCACCTTGCAACTGGCGCAGTACCGGCATGGCGGCGTGGGTCATGGTGATCGGGCAGCAGAAGCCCGGTTCGGCCTGGGTCAGCAGATAGAGCCCGGCGACGTGGGCTTGATGCCCACCGTCATGCTCCTGCTCCCAGGCGACGGCGTGCCAGCCGTCCTCGATAGCGAGTGCCATCAGGGCGTGGTAGGCGGGATGATATTCGACCTCGTCCAGGCGGCGGCCATAACGGTCGAAGGCATGGAGCGTAGGAGGGTAGCGGTTGGCCTGTTCACCCCAACGCTCCACCTCGGCGGTCCCGAGTTTTTGCCCCAGGGGAGCCAGGCGCTCGCCGACCCAGGCCGGTGCGAAGTGAGATAGCGTCTCCCGCAGGGGGCGATCGTCTCTCCACGGATCGCGACGTGGGCCCGCGGTAGGCTGATTCTCGACGCGGTGCGTGGTCAGGTCTTGGCGTGGTGCGTAGTCGGCCATCAGCTTCCTCCAGGGTGGCTGATTCGAGCATAGACCGGGCGTTCGCCGCTGTGTTTTGCATTCGACCATTGCGGCATGGGGCAGGGCAATGCGCGCTATCGGTGAGCCGTGCCCGGTCGGTCACGTGATACGCTGCTTTTCCGTTTCTCGACTGGCAGACATTCCATGAGCGACATCGTCATCGCCGACGAGCAGGTTCAGCTCGTCGATCCCCGCAATCGGCCGTGCGGTAGTGCTTCGCGGGCCATGATGCGGCGCCTGGGCTGCTGGCACAGGGCGACTTACATCGTCGTGCGCAACGCCCGCGGCGAGATCTGCGTGCAGGAACGTACGCCGATCAAGGAGACACACCCGGGCTGGTTCGATCTGGCCGCCGGTGGTGTCGTGAGCGCGGGCGAGGCCCCCATGCCGGCTGCGCGGCGGGAGCTGTTCGAGGAGCTTGGCATTCGCGGTGTCGAGTTGATGGCCGGCGGTGAGTTCGTGTTCCAGGATGCCAGCTTGAAGCTGTACGGCAGTCTCTACTGGGTCGATTACGATGGACCGCTGCGATTGCAGCCGGAGGAAGTGGCCGCCGTGCGCTGGCTGCCGATCTCGGAGGCGTTGTCGCTGGACAAGGCGACGCCGGACACGCGCATGGCGCTGGCGAGAGCCATCGAGCTCGATCACTGGTGAACGGGCGTCCGGCGTGGCACTCTGCGGAGCGGGAGCGATGCGCCTCGGGGCGTGACGCGGTTCCGCCGACTTGAACTTGGTGTTCTCGGATCGATTCATCCATGTCGTTATATACGCAAGACTGCCGGACCCCGTCCGGCGAATCCTTCAATCTGCGTGCGCTGCGTGGCCAGGTACTGTTGATCGTCAATGTCGCCAGCCGCTGCGGTTTCACGCCGCAAATGGAGGGATTGGAGAAGCTCTATCAGGAGTACCGGGATCAGGGGTTCACGGTGCTCGCGTTCCCCTGTAACCAGTTCGGACGCCAGTCGCCGGAGTCGTCGGCCGGATTCGGCGCCTTCTGCGAACGGCGCTACGCGGTGACGTTCCCGCTGATGGAGAAGGTCAAGGTCAATGGGCGTGAAGCGCACCCGCTGTTCGTCCATCTGCGCCGTCAGGCGCCCGGGGTGCTCGGCAGCACGCCGGTCAAATGGAATTTCACCAAGTTCCTGGTGGGGCGGGACGGACAGGTGATCAGACGCTTCGGGCCGCGTGCCGTGCCTCGCTCGCTGCGCGGTGCCATCGAGGAGGCGCTGGAGACGCCGTTTTCGGCGTGAGTCCGTTCTCTAGCCCGGCGGTCTCTCGCCACGCGCGACCATGACCCGCACGCCCAGTTCGTTGAAGCGCGGTCGGCTCATCATCGTCGTCAGGCCCGAGAACAGCGACCAGGTCGCCTTGCGCCATCCTCGCAGCTTGCGATTGTGGCGGACCAGTCGCGTCAGCAGTTCGGTCTCGTCGAAGGTCCGCCATTCGCCGGCCATCGAGAGCTGGTAGCGAGCCATGACCGGTGACATCTCCAGGCGATAGACCCACTCCAGCTGCTGCAGCGTCAGGTGACTGGCATCGATCTCGCGAATCATGCGAGCGAAGTCCGCCTCCCTGGGCTCCCGCTCGAGCCATAGTGGCGAGAGTGCCAGCCAGAGCGCGCCACGCCGGATGACCAGCTCCTCGATCTCTTGTTCGTGGGCCATGGGGCTTTCTCTACGCTCTGGGTGGGTTCGACTCGCGGGCGAGTCATCTTCGAATAGACTGGCGAGAGAGACAAGTCCGGCGCCGAAGAAGGCCGGGAGCGGCATGCAGTGCCCGGGCTCGGCAGGAACCGGAGGGGGAAGGCTCATGCGAGTTCGCTCCCGCTTTCACCACCCTGCTAGAATGCGCCCGACAAGCATTCGCTCAATGCCACCTCCCGGCACGCTTCGCCGGGGCTTTCGTTCCGCTGTAGAAGACGAGGTTAGACGTGATCATCAAGCCCAAGGTTCGCGGTTTCATCTGTACCACGACGCATCCGCTCGGCTGCGAGCGCAACGTACTCGAACAGATCGAGACCACCCGCGCCAACCTGAGCGGCGACCAGGCGGGGCCGCGCAACGTGCTCGTCATCGGTGCCTCCAGCGGTTATGGGCTGGCGGCCCGCATCACCGCGGCTTTCGGCTACGGCGCCGACACGCTGGGCGTGTTCTTCGAGAAGCCGGCGACCGAGAGCAAGCCCGGTACGGCGGGATGGTACAACTCGGCCGCCTTCGACAAGTTCGCCAAGGCCGAGGGGCTATACAGCAAGTCGATCAACGGCGATGCGTTTTCCCACGAGGTGCGTGACAAGGCGATCGAACTGATCCGCGAGGACATGGGGCAGATCGATCTGGTGATCTATTCGCTGGCCTCGCCGGTGCGCAAGCTGCCGGATAGCGGAGAACTCAAGCGCTCCAGCCTCAAGCCGATCGGCGAGACCTACACCGCGACGGCCATCGATACCAACAAGGATGCGATCATCCAGGCTTCCGTCGAGCCGGCCACCGAGCAGGAAGTGGCCGATACCATCGAGGTGATGGGCGGCCAGGATTGGGAGCTGTGGATGGATGCGCTGGACAAGGCGGGCGTGCTGGCGCCGGGTGCCAAGTCGGTGGCGTTCAGCTACATCGGTACCGACATCACCTGGCCGATCTACTGGCACGGTGCCCTCGGCAAGGCGAAAGAGGACCTGGATCGCGCCGCCGGCGAGATCGACTCGCGCCTCAAGGCCAGCGGTGGCGGGGCCAACGTGGCCGTGCTCAAGTCCGTGGTCACCCAGGCCAGCGCCGCGATCCCGGTGATGCCGCTCTATATCTCCATGGTCTACAAGGTCATGAAGGAGCAGGGTGTCCACGAGGGCACCATCGATCAGCTCAATCGCCTGTTCGGCGAGCGTCTCTACGCCGACGGCGAGCCCGAGTTGGATGAGGCCGGGCGCCTGCGCCTGGATGACTGGGAACTGCGCGACGATATCCAGCAGGCGTGCAAGGATCTCTGGCCGCAGGTGACCAGCGACAACCTGTTTGCGCTGACCGACTACGCCGGCTACAAGCACGAGTTCCTCAAGCTGTTCGGCTTCGAACGCGACGACGTGGATTACGACGCCGACGTCGACCCGAAGGTCGAATTCGACGTCGTTCAAGTCTGATTCCGACGCGCCACCGCATGAACCGTCGATCATGAACGTCAGCGACACCCCGCGCCGAGTGGGGTTCGTTATGTTGCCCGGCTTCTCGCTGCTGGCGCAGGCTTGCGCGATCGAGCCGTTGATCGTCGCGAACACGCTCTCGGGGCGACGGCTCTACGCCGCCACGACCTTCGGCATCGACGGTCGAGCGGTAAAGAGCGTGGCCCAGCTGTCGTTCTCGCCGGAGAGCGTCGCCGGGAGTGATGCGCGCCACCTCGATATGCTGTTCGTCTGCGCCCCCGCGCCGGATGGCGCGGGGGCCATGGAGGAGAGTGGCGAGACGCTGATTCACTGGCTGCATCGTCTGGCCAGCCGTGGCGTGATGCTGGGCGGCATCGCCGGCGGAACCCACTGGCTCGCCAGGGCGGGTGTGATGGATGGTTATCGGGCCTCGATTCCCTACGCCAGTGCCGACGCGTTCACGCGAACGTTTCCAAAGATCCACGTTTCTCACCAGTTGTTCGAGATCGACCGCGACCGCCTTTCCTGTGGCGGGGGGACGGCGGCAATGGACATGCTGATGACGCTGATCGGCCAGCAGCAGGGAGCGGGGCTGGCGCAGCGAATCTCCGAGCACTTCGTCTGCGAGCGTATCCGCATGGCCGACGAGCCGCAGCAGACGTCGCTGCGCTCACGGCTTGGCCATGCGCCGCAGAGCCTGGTGGACGCCGTGGCATTGATGGAGGCCAACATCGAAGAGCCGTTGACCACGCATGAGCTCTCGGCCCATCTGGGGATATCCCGGCGACAACTGGAGCGACTGTTCAAGAAGCATCTCCAGGCCGTGCCCAGCCGCTACTATCTCAACCTGCGCCTCCAGCGGGCGCGCAAGCTGCTGCGCGAGAGCGATCAGGCGGTGGGGGAGATCGCGTTGGCTCATGGCTTTTCGTCGGGGGCGCATTTCTCGACGGCCTATCGCCACCATTTCGGCATCAGCCCCAGAGACGAGCGGCTAGGCCTGGCTGCACAAGCGACATGATCTCGAAGGAGCTTGCAGGATGAGGATCGACGATCACTGGCTCGATACGGCCAGGCGAGTGGCGTCACCCAACGCCAACGCGCGGCCGCAGGGGGAGGTGTCCGCAGTGGTCCTGCACGGAATCAGCCTCCCCCCGGGGGTGTTCGGCGGCGATGCCATCGAGCGGCTGTTCACCAATACACTGGACCCCGACGCTCACCCCGCTTTCGGCGCGATTGCCGCGCTGCGGGTGTCGGCGCACCTGCTGGTCCGGCGCGACGGCGAGTGTGTGCAGTTCGTTCCCTTCGATCGCCGCGCCTGGCATGCCGGCAAGTCCCGATGGCACGACGGCGGGCGTCTACGCGAAGGGCTCAACGATTTCACCATCGGTATCGAGCTCGAAGGCGCCGATGAAGTGCCCTACCGGGAGGCCCAGTATCGCGTACTGGCCGAGGTGTTGCAGGCGCTGGCAAGAGACTATCCGCCAATCACCACCGAACGGATCACCGGACATGGGTACATCGCGCCGCTGCGCAAGACCGATCCGGGCCCGGCGTTCGATTGGGCTTATCTGCGTCGCTGCCTGACAGCGACGGTTTGAGTGCTACGCTCAAGGGTGGCGCGAGCCTGTAGCTCGACTACACCAACCGAGACTCCCGGTGGGGCGTCACGAATGGCGACTAAGCGACTGATGTCACGGCATTTGGGCATTGCCACCAGGAGGATCGAAGCGTCTGCGAATTGGCAGATGAGGGCGTTTGCGGTATCTTCTTCGCCTGATTTCCCGCGTCCCGCACGCCCGCTGTAATTCAGTTACAGCCAAAAAATCTCGGAAAGCAGCCCCAAAAGAGCCGCGCCCGCACCGAAGAGCGCATATTCCCAAGCCCCGCTGCGGCTACCCGCCATGGCCGGGCGAATGGCAAACCTTTTCCCATTCGGAGAGTTGTCTATGAGTCTGGAGACACGAGAAGATCTCGATCCGGTCGAGACCACGGAGTGGTTGGATTCCCTGGCCTCGGTTGTCGAGCATGAGGGCGAAGAGCGCGCTCGGTACATCCTGACCCGGTTGGCGGACCGTCTGCGTCGTGACGGCTCTTCACCGCCGTTTTCCGGGACCACGCCGCACCGCAATACCATTCCCGTCCATCGTGAAGCCAAGATGCCCGGCGACATGTTCATCGAGCGCAAGATCCGCTCGGCGATTCGCTGGAATGCCATGGTGCAGGTTCTGCGGGCGAACAAGAAGCACAAGGGCCTGGGCGGTCATATCGCCAGCTATCAGTCCAGTGCCACGCTCTACGAAGTGGGTTTCAACCATTTCTTCCGGGCCGACAACGGTGACCACAAGGGCGACCTGCTCTACATCCAGGGGCACGTGACGCCGGGCATCTACGCGCGCTCGTTTCTCGAGGGCCGCCTGACCCAGGAGCAGATGGACAACTTCCGCCAGGAAGTGGACGGCGACGCGCTGCCATCCTATCCGCACCCTTACCTGATGCCGGACTACTGGCAGTTCCCCACCGTCTCGATGGGGCTCGGGCCGATCCAGTCGATCTACCAGGCCCACGTGATGAAGTACCTGCACTCACGTGAACTGGAGGACATGAAGGACCGCAAGGTCTGGGCGTTCCTCGGCGACGGCGAGTGCGACGAGCCGGAGTCCCTCGGCGCGCTGCACCTGGCCAGCCGCGAGAAGCTCGACAACCTGATCTTCGTCATCAACTGCAACCTGCAGCGTCTCGACGGCCCGGTACGCGGTAACTCGCGCGTGATCGACGAGCTCGAAGGCGTGTTCCGCGGCGCCGGCTGGAACGTCATCAAGGTCGTCTGGGGCGGCCTGTGGGACCCGCTGTTCGAGAAAGACACCAAGGGCATGCTGCAGAAGCGCATGGACGAGGCGGTCGACGGCGAGTATCAGAACTACAAGGCGCAGGGTGGGGCCTACACGCGCAAGGAGTTCTTCGGCAAGTACGAAGAGACTGCCGAGATGGTCAAGGAGTACTCCGACGAGGAGGTCTTCCGTCTCAACCGCGGTGGCCACGATCCGCAGAAGGTCTACGCGGCCTATCACGAGGCGGTCAACAACGCCAATGGGCGTCCCACCGTGATCCTGGCGCACACCGTCAAGGGCTACGGCATGGGTGGCGGCCACGGCGAAGCCGACATGGAAGCCCATCAGATCAAGTCGATGGACGTCGACGCCCTCAAGGCGTTCCGTGACCGCTTCGGCATCCCGGTCTCCGACAAGCAGATCGAGAGCGGCGATATTCCGTACTACAAGCCCGAGGACGACAGTCCGGAGATGAAGTACATGCATCTCCAGCGCGAGCGGCTGGGTGGCTTCCTGCCGGCGCGCAAGGCCGACTTCGAGGCGATGGAGATCCCCGGTCTCGACGACAAGATGTTCGCGACCCAGATGAAGGGCTCCGGCGACCGCGAAGTCTCCACCACCATGTCGTTCGTGCGCGTCCTCAACGGCCTGGTCAAGCACAAGCAGCTGGGCTCCCGTATCGTGCCGATCATCCCGGATGAAGCCCGCACCTTCGGGATGGAAGGCATGTTCCGGCAGCTCGGTATCTACGCCGCCGAAGGCCAGAAGTACGAGCCGATGGATGCCGGCCAGATCATGTACTACCGCGAGGACAAGAAAGGCCAGATCCTCGAGGAGGGCATCACCGAGGCGGGTTCGATGTCGGCGTGGATCGCGGCCGCGACCTCCTACGCCAACCACCATCTGCCGCTGATCCCGTTCTACATCTACTATTCGATGTTCGGTTATCAGCGAATCGGCGACCTGGTCTGGGCGGCCGGCGATCTCCAGGCGCGTGGCTTCATGGTCGGCGGCACCGCCGGTCGTACCACCATCAATGGCGAAGGCCTGCAACACCAGGATGGCCACAGCCATATCCTGATGTCGACCGTGCCGACCTGCCGGGCCTACGACCCGACCTACGGGCATGAACTGGCCGTCATCGTGCAGGATGGCTTGAAGCGGATGTTCCAGGACAAGGAGAACTGCTTCTACTATCTGACGGTGATGAACGAGAACTACTCGCATCCGGAAATGCCGGAAGGCAGCGAGGAGGGCATCGTTCGCGGCATGTACCGCCTGCACGAAGGCAAGGCGGCCGGCAAGAAGAAGCAGCCGCGGGTCCAGCTCATGGGCAGTGGCACCATCCTTCGCGAGGTCGAGGCGGCTGCCGAAATGCTGGCGGAAGAGCATGGCGTGATCGCCGATGTCTGGAGCGTGACCAGCTTCAACGAGCTGCGTCGCGAAGCGCTCGAATACGATCGTCAGCAGTTCCTCGACTACGATGAGAAGCGCGAGAAGCCTTGGGTGGTCCAGCAGCTCGAAGGGGCCGAGGGTCCGGTCATCGCATCGACGGACTACATGAAGCTGTATGCCGACCAGATCCGCGCCTGGGTGCCCAACGACTTCCACGTGCTCGGTACCGATGGTTTCGGACGTTCCGACACCCGCGAAGCGCTGCGCCGCTTCTTCGAGGTCGACCGCTACTACGTGACGATTCAGGCGCTGCGTGCATTGGTCAAACGGGGCGAGCTCGAGGCCAAGGTCGTCAACGATGCCATGAAGAAGTACGGCATCGACCCCGCCAAGCCCAGCCCGCTGGTGTCTTGAGTCGACGGACCACGTCAGGGTGCCGTCGCCGGCTGAGAGCGACGGCCAGAATGCCTGAATTAGCCGACCTCGCCCGCGGGGCGGGTCGGCAGATGATTAAAGGAGCGCGACCTTGAGTAGCGAAATCATCAAAGTTCCCGACATCGGCGGCAGCGACGATGTCGAAATCATCGAGATTGCGGTGAGCGTCGGCGATGTCATCTCCGCCGAAGACACCATGATCACGCTGGAGTCGGACAAGGCCAGCATGGATGTCCCCGCGCCGAAAGGCGGCAAGGTGGTCAAGATTCTGGTCAAGGAAGGCGACACCGTCTCCGAGGGCGACGACATCCTGGAGCTGGAAGCCGAGGGCGAAGGCGAGGATGAGCCGGAAGCCTCATTCGATGACGACGCCTCCGACGACGCGGCCCCGCAGGATGACGCCGAGTCGCAGGAGAAGGACGAGCCCGAGAAGGCCGCGCCGAAGAAGAAATCCTCCGGCGGGGGCAAGCGCACCGTCGAAGTGAAGGTGCCGGATATCGGCGGTGGCGATGGCGTCGAGATCATCGAGGTGGCCGTCAGCGAGGGCGACGAGATCAGCGAGGAGGACACGCTGATCACGCTCGAGTCCGACAAGGCCTCCATGGACGTGCCCAGTCCCTACAGTGGCAAGATCGTGTCGCTCTCGATCAAGGAGGGCGATAGCGTCTCCGAAGGCGACCTGATCGGCACCATGGAGATCGCCGGCGAGGGCGACGACACGGAAGACGATGCCCCGGCGGCGGACGATGCCGAAGCGCCGGGCGCCGACGACAGCGCCGATACCGACGAAGACAGCGCTGACGAAGAGGGTGACGACGAAGACGCCGACGACAGCGCAGGCGGTCGTCAGGAGATTCGCGTGCCGGATATCGGCGGCAGCGAAGGCGTCGAGATCATCGAAGTCGCGATCAGCGAAGGCGACGAGATCGACAAGGAAGACACCTTGATCACGCTGGAGTCCGACAAGGCCTCCATGGACGTGCCCAGCCCGGTCAAGGGCAAGGTGGTCGAACTGGCGGTCAAGGAGGGCGACAGCGTCTCCGAGGGCGACCTGATCGGCTACGTCGAAGTCGCTGGCCAGTCGGGTGGCAAGAAGAAGGCCGCCAAGACCGGTGGTGACGCGAGCAAGTCCGGATCGAAGGCGCCCAAGAGCGATGCCCGGAAGGACGTGGCCAAGAAGGACGATGCCAAGGCGTCGGCCGACTCGCGGGCACAGCGGCAGCCCAGCGGCGAGCCGAGCCCGGAAGCGCGCGAGAAGCATGGCGATGACAAGACCGCCGGTGCCCATGTGCATGCCGGTCCGGCGGTCCGCAAGCTGGCTCGCGAGCTGGGTGTCGATCTCGGTGAAGTCAAGGGCTCCGGTCCCAAGGGGCGGATCCTGAAGGACGACGTCGACGGTTTCGTCAAGCAAGTGATGAAAGCGCGCAAGAGCGGTGGTGCTTCGGCACCTGCGGCCGCTTCCGGTGGCGCGGGCATTCCGCAGGTACCGGCGATCGACTTCAGTCAGTTCGGCGAGATCGAAGAGAAGCCGATGAGCCGTCTGATGAAGGCGGGTGCCAACAACCTGCACCGCAGCTGGCTCAACGTGCCTCACGTCACCCAGTTCGACGAAGCGGACATCACCGAGCTCGAGGCCTTCCGCAAGTCGATGAAGGCGGAGGCCGAGTCCCAGGGCGCCAAGCTGACGCCGCTGCCGTTCATGATCAAGGCGTGTGCCTATGCGCTGCGCAAGTTCCCGCAGTTCAACTCGAGCCTGCATCCGGATGGCGACAAGCTGATCGTCAAGCACTACGTGCACATCGGGGTGGCGGTCGATACCCCGGACGGGCTGATGGTGCCGGTGATCCGCGATGCCGACAAGAAGTCGCTGATCGATCTGGCCAAGGAGTCGGTCGAGCTGGCCAAGAAGGCGCAGAACAAGAAGCTGTCCCGCGAGGAGATGAGCGGCGCCAGCTTCACCATCTCGAGCCTCGGCTCGATCGGTGGCACGGCCTTCACGCCCATCGTCAACACGCCGGAAGTGGCCATTCTCGGCGTCTCCAAGTCGTCGATGAAGCCGGTCTGGAACGGCAGCGAGTTCGAGCCGCGCTTGATGCTGCCGCTGTCGCTCTCCTACGACCACCGTGCGGTCAACGGTGCCGACGCGGCGCGTTTCACCGCTTTCCTGGCACAGGTGCTGACCGATATCCGGCGCATGCTGGTCTGATGCGGCGGTCCGCTCGATCCAAACCAACGGCTCCTTCGGGGGCCGTTGGCGTTTGTTGCCCTGTGATCAGGATTCGTCGGCGCCCTCGGTAGCGGCGCGTCGATCCAGGCGAGTCTTGTGCGCTACCCGATCGGCAGGTATCGTCATGAGCCATTGACGGTGTCGTCTGCGTTGAGTTCTCAACGCCGTTGACCGGTCCGACAACCGATGCGATTCACGAAGGAGCAGTTATCAATGCGTTTGATCCTCTTGGGCGCCCCCGGCGCTGGCAAGGGTACCCAAGCCCAGTTCATCTGCGAGCATTTCCATATCCCGCAGATTTCCACCGGCGACATGCTGCGTGCCGCGGTCAAGGAGGGAAGTGAGCTGGGGGTCAAGGTCAAGGAGACCATGAATAGCGGTGCTCTGGTATCGGATGATCTGATCATCGCACTGGTCAAGGAACGCATCTCCCAGCCCGACTGCGCCAACGGCTTCCTGTTCGACGGCTTCCCGCGCACGCTCCCGCAGGCGGATGCGATGAAGGACGCCGGCATCAAGCTGGACCACGTGGTGGAGATCGCCGTCGACGACGAAGAGATCGTCAACCGGCTCTCCGGGCGTCGCGTCCACCCGGACTCCGGACGTGTCTATCATGTCGACTACAAGCCGCCGCGGGAGGAAGGCAAGGACGACGTCACCGGCGAGCCGCTGATCCAGCGTGACGACGACAGCGAGAAGACCGTGCGCCATCGTCTCTCGGTCTACCACGACCAGACCGAGCCGCTGGTCGGTTACTACCGCGAGTGGGCGGCCGAGGATGCCGAAGCCGCGCCGGAGTATCACCGTATCGCCGGCGTTGGCAGCGTCGACGAGATCCGAGAGCAGGTCCTCGCCGCGTTGAAGGGCTGACCCGCCGCCGACCCACTGATCATCCCGAATGGCTCCGCCTCCTGGCGGAGCCATCGTTTTGACATCGCGATGGCGCTATACTCGCCACCTCCTTGATGCTGCCATTCCCCGGGAAACCGATGCCGACGTTGCTGGCGCTGGACGCCTCCTCTACTGCCTGCTCCTGCGCGCTGATATGGAATCACCAGATCGTTCAGCGTTTCGAGATTGCCCCCCGTGAACACACCCGGCTGCTGCTGCCGATGATCGACGAGGTGCTGGCGGAAGCCGGCGTGACCCTGGCCCAGCTCGACGCGGTCGCCTATGGCCATGGCCCGGGTTCGTTCACCGGCCTGCGAATCGCCGCTGGCATCGCCCAGGGGCTCGCCTACGGCGCCGACCTGCCGCTGATCGGCGTTTCCACCCTGGAAGCCCTGGCGCTCGCGGCTCACCGCAAATGGCACGCCCGGCACGTCATCGCCGCCCTCGACGCCCGCATGGACGAGATCTATGTCGCGGCCTATCACTGCCATGACGGCGCCTTGACCGTGGCGCTCGAGCCACGCGTCATGCCGCCTTCGCGATTGCGTCTGCCCGACACGGATCGCGATATCGAGTGGCTGGGGATAGGCAGCGGTTGGCAACTTTTGTCTAATATACCTGTCGATGTACAGGTTGCATTGCCGCAAACCCTCCCCGACGAACTACCGGCGGCGGAGGATCTCGTGCGTCTGGCCGCCACATCATGGGAGCGTGGCGCGCGCGGCAGCGCGCCTCACGAGGTAATTCCCGTCTATCTGCGTGATGAGGTGGCGTGGCGTAAGGCGTGAAAGATCGAGGTCCACGATGGCGACCTCCTCGAACAAGGATATCGAAAGAAAATGGATGTTTTGCAACTGGCCGCACTCGCCATCATCCAGGGTTTGACGGAATTCCTGCCCATCTCCTCCTCTGCACATCTGATTTTGCCCTCCCAGCTCTTCGGCTGGTCCGATCAGGGGCTGGCCTTCGACGTGGCAGTCCATATCGGCTCTCTGGGCGCCGTGCTGTTCGCGTTTCGACATGAAGTCTGGCGTATTCTCCACGCCTGGTTCACTCAGTTCGGCGAGCGGGGGCAGACGCCGGAGAGCCGCCTCGGGTGGGCGATCATCGTCGGTACTATTCCGGCGGTCATCTTCGGGCTGTTGATCGAGGATTGGGTCGAGAGCGCGGGGCGCTCCGTGCTGGTGATCGCGACGACGACGATCGTTTTCGGCGTATTGCTGGGTATCGCCGACAAGCGGGGCTCCCGGATACGCCCGATCGAAACGATGTCACTCAAGACGGCGCTGTTGATCGGTCTCGCCCAGGCCATTGCCTTGATTCCCGGCACCTCTCGCTCGGGAATCACCATGACGGCGGCCCTGATGCTCGGTTTCACCCGCCAGGCGGCGGCGCGTTTCTCGTTCCTGTTGTCGATTCCGCTGATTCTGGCGGCGGGCTCGTTGAAAGGCGTGGAGCTGGTCCAGGCGGGCACTACGACGCAGTGGCACGAGATCTTTCTGGGAGTGGCGTTCTCGTTCGTGGCGGCCTGGCTCTGCATCAGGCTGTTCCTGGTCGCGCTGGACAAGATCGGCATGATGCCTTTCGTGATCTACCGACTGCTGCTGGGTATCGCCCTGTTCGTATGGGCGACATGAGCGAGGCGGCCCCGCCGCTGATCGTGGTCGGGGAGTCGCTGGTCGATCTGGCCGCGCGCTACGGCCTGCCCTGGGCCGCCTCGGCACCTGCGGACGGGCTGGTTCTGCAGCGCGCCGGGCAAGGGCTCGAGATCGCCGGTGACACCCAGCGTTACGGTCTTCCGGTCCGGGCCGATTTCGTCTCCGGCGCGGCGGCGCATCGGCGACGCTACGGCGGCGGGCGGGGACAACTGGTGGCGCGCGCCTGCGGATTCGGCCAGGGCGTGACGCCGCGGGTGGTCGATGCCACGGCCGGCCTGGGCCGGGACGCCTTCGTGCTGGCGTCGCTGGGGGCCGAGGTACTGATGATCGAGCGGGTGGCGGCGATCCATGCGCTGCTGGAGGCCGCCCTGTCGCGAGCGATGGCGGACGATGAGGTGGCGGAGATCGCCGGGCGACTGTCGTTGCGCCACGCCGATAGCGCGGCCGAACTGGCGGCGGCGGTCGGCGACTGGCCGCAGGAGCCCCAGGTGGTGCATCTCGATCCGATGTTCCCGCACCGGGAGAAGTCGGCGTTGGTCAAAAAGGAGATGCGACTGTTCCGGGATCTGGCGGGTGGGGATGACGACGCCCCGCGCCTGCTGGAGGCGGCGCTGGATGTCGCCACGCATCGGGTGGTGGTCAAGCGTCCGCGGAAGGCTCCGCCGATCGATGGCCCCGCGCCGAAGCATGTACTGGAGGGAAAGACGAGCCGCTACGACCTTTACGTGCACCGGTCACTGAAGCGCTGAGCCGACGCCGAGGCGCCGGGCAGAGCCCGGCGCGCCAATATCGACCGTGCACCGTTACTGGCGTTTCAACGTCATGTCGGCTCCGGACTGGATCGACTGCATGTGCGTGTCGAGGACTTCCAGATCGCCGTTGTCGAGCGGCCGCAGGTAATAGATCGTGTTACCGCCAGCGCCCTTGAGCTCGTAGATCGTCGGTATCTGTTGCGGTCCGGCGTCCTTCAGGACCAGGAAATTGCCCTGGGTCGTCATGGGCTCGTCACTGCGCCCCTGGTAGAGGCTGTTCAGTACATAGGCCCCGCCGGTGTCATCCATGTTCATCATCTCCAGGTCGACCTGGATGCCCGAGCAGTCGGCGCAAGGCAGAACGCCTTCATACTCACCGGCCGCCTTCTCGTACGGCGAGGGCGGCGTGCTGGAGCACCCCGCCAGGACCAGCGCCAAGCCCAACAATCCTGCACCCACCCATTCTGGCTTACGCATTGCTTATTCCTTTTTTAGCAAAATGCGATTTTCAGTATAGTGCGAAAATCCGGTGGCGAGCGTGTCGGGCTCAATCGCCGGTCTGGCGGGGCACCACGGCATCGCGCCGACGTCGGAACAGGATCATCCAGAGCGCAACGCCTATCAGCGAGCCGCCGATGGCATGCGCCCAGGTCACCTGCTCGCCCAGGAAGAGTGCGCCCCAGAGTACGCCGAACGCGGGCACCAGCATGGTGACCGTGAGCGGCTTGACCGGTCCGAGATCTTCGACGAGCCGGAAATAGAGAAGGTAGGCCAACGAGGTGCAGGCGAGCCCCAGCGCCAGCATCGCCCACCAGACGCCACTGTCGGTCCAGGCAGTGGCCTGGTGTGCCAGCGTCAGCTGGCCGAGCATGAAGGGCGCCAGCAGCAGCGTTGCGCCGACCTGCGAGCCCATGGCGATCAGGCGCGAGTCCAGGCCGCCGCGATCGGCCACCCAGCGCTTGACGATGAACCCGCCCAGCCCGTAGCAGACCGCGGCAGTCAGGCAGGCGGCGGCGCCAATGAGCAGGCCGCCATCGATCCGGACGGGCCCCGCGCCCACCAGGACGCCGACACCCAGCATGCCCGCCGCGACGCCGACCAGCCGATCTCTCGTCAACGGCTCCTGAAACAGCGTGGCGCCGATGATCACCCCCATCAACGGTGTCGAGGCGTTGAGCATCGCGGAATAGCCGGCAGGCAGGTACTGCGCGGCGATGCAGAACATGCCGAACGGAATACCGGAGTTGATCATGCCGATCGCCAGCACTGCTCCGAGCTTGCCGTCGAAGCGCCAGCGCACGCGCAGTAGCGCCAGGATCGCCACCAGTCCCGCTGCACCGAGCAGCACGCGGAAGAACGCCGTGGGGAAGGCCCCCAGCGCCGGGGTGGCGATGCGCATGAACAGGAAACTGGCGCCCCATAGCGCCGATAGCAGAAGCAGACGACCAAGCGAGAGTAGTGGCATGCTGAACAGGCTCCGGGAGTGATCGGTGCGTAGCGTAAACCGCTCCTGCGTCGAAGTCCGGCGGTTTTCGGAACTCATGGGTTTTGTCGAGATCCTCTAAGCCAACTATGCTCAGGTGTCAGCGGAATGATTCCGCTGCGGCAACGGCAATCAAGGAGATCGAGATGTACGAAGATCAAGTGAAAGGACGCACCGAGGAACTCAAGGGTCATGCTCAGGAAACGGTCGGTGGCTTGACCGAAGATGACAATCTCCGCCGCGAGGGCAAGGCCAGGCAGGCCGCCGGCAAATTGCAGGCCAACTATGGCGAGAAGCTCGATGACGTGCGTGAAGCGACGGTGAAGAACCCGATCAGCGCCTTGGCGATCGCCGGTGGTGTCGGTGTGTTCCTGGGGATTCTGCTCGGCCGGCGTTGATGACTTCCTGAACGTGCCGAAGAACGCATCTCGACCCCGGCAGCAGGCCGGGGTCGTCGTGTCTGCCGGTAACGACCGCTGACGTCGGCCACGATCATAAAGCCTGCCTGGCTTGCGGCATGTCCCGCGAGACGCGACAGTCTGTTCGGCATTCATTCATGGGCTATCGTTTTGTCGACTCCTCTCATCTATCTCGCTGCGGCGTTGGCGGAAATCGCGGGTTGTTTCGCGTTCTGGGCGTGGTGGCGATCGGGCTGTTCCGCATTGTGGTTGGCCCCGGGGGCCATCAGCCTGGGGCTGTTCGCGTGGCTGCTGACGCTGGTGGACAGTGATTATGCCGGACGTGCCTACGCCGCTTACGGCGGTGTCTACATCGTCACCTCGGTATTGTGGTTATGGCTCGTCGAGCACCGCCTGCCCGACCGCTGGGATGTGACGGGGGCGGCGATCTGCCTGGTCGGCGCCGGCGTCATACTGTTCGGGCCTCGCGGTTGAGGGTGTCACACGAGGGCGGGATGGCGGAGCGCGCTGTTTCGTCTGATGGTAACGAATCCCTCCTAACATCGACCGGGATTTGACGCGAAAAAGTCTTGAGGCCAGTCTCTGACGAGGTCATCATCTGCGACCTCTCGCCGGTTCCCAGGGACGGTACGAGAGACCAAGACCGGGGTGGCATCGGGTCGGGGTGCGCTGAATCTTATGAGACGTTAGTTGCCCACTACCGATAAGACCTTATCACTGTTGACTTTTCCCGATCTGGAAGCGAATTCATGAGCAAAGTCCTGATTGTTGGTGCCGGTGGCGTCGGTGGCGTAGTCACCCACAAGTGCGCACAGCATCCCGAAGTATTCAGCGAGATCTGTCTCGCCAGCCGCAACGAAGCCAAGTGCAAGGCCATCGCCGAGCAACTGCCGCGTTCGATCCAGACCGCTCAGGTCGACGCTGACAGCGTCGAAGCGCTGGTCGCGCTGATCGAGTCGTTCAAGCCGGATATCCTGATTCACGTGGCACTGCCTTATCAGGATCTCACCATCATGGAAGCCTGCCTCCAGACCGGCGTGCCCTATCTGGACACCGCCAACTACGAGCATCCGGACGAGGCCAAGTTCGAATACAAGGAGCAGTGGGCGTTCCAGGATCGTTATGCCAAGGCGGGTGCAATGGCCACGCTGGGCTGTGGCTTCGACCCGGGCATGACCAATATCTATTGCGCCTACGGCCAGAAGAACCTGTTCGACGAGATCCACCGGATCGATATCCTGGATGCCAACGGCGGCGATCACGGCTACCCGTTCGCCACCAACTTCAACCCGGAAATCAACATTCGCGAGATCACCGCGAACGGCCGTTACTGGGAGAAGGGCGAGTGGGTCGAGACGCCGCCGCTGGCCGAGAAACGCAAGTTCGACTTCGACGGCATCGGCGAGAAGGAGATGTATCTGCTCTATCACGAAGAGCTGGAATCGTTGTCCCAGAACATCAAGGGCCTGGAGCGCATTCGCTTCTGGATGACCTTCTCGGAGAAGTACATCACGCACCTCAAGGTGCTCGAGAACGTCGGCATGACCCGTATCGAGCCGATCCAGGTCGAGGGAGTCGAGATATCCCCGCTGCAGTTCCTGAAGCAGGTACTGCCGGACCCGGCATCCCTCGGCCCGCGCACCAAGGGCAAGACCAACATCGGCGTCATTCTCGACGGCATCAAGGATGGCAAGCGTCGCAAGGTGTACATCTACAACATCTGCGATCACGAGAAGTGCTACGCCGAAGTCCAGTCCCAGGCGATCTCCTACACCACCGGCGTGCCGGCGGTGACCGGTGCGATGCTGATGCTGGAAGGCATCTGGAAGGGCGAGGGGGTGTTCAACGTCGAGCAGCTCGATCCCGACCCGTTCATGGCGCGCATCGGTGAGATGGGGTTGCCGTGGCAGATGGTCGAGCTCGATCCTGACCAGGATCCACTGGCCTGATGGCGACGCACGACACCGGCCACTCGCTCGACGCGGCGCCGTTCGATGTCGGCGCCTGCCCGTCGCCGGCGTACGTGGTGGATGACGCGCTGTTGCGGCGCAATCTGGAGCTGCTGGGGCGGGTGCAGGCCGAGAGCGGTGCCAGGATTCTGCTGGCGCTGAAAGGCTTCGCCATGTGGAACACCTTCCCGCTGGTGAGTCAGTACCTGGTGGGGACGACCGCCAGTGGGCAGGACGAGGCGCGCCTGGGCGCCGAGACGTTCGGTGGTGAAGTCCATGTCTATTCTCCGGCGTTCACCGCGCCGGAGATGGAGGTGGTCCTGCGTTACGCCGATCACCTGAGTTTCAATTCGCCGAGCCAGTGGCGGCATTTCCGCGAGACGGTCAGGGCCGCGCCGCGCCGCGTCTCCTGCGGGCTGCGGGTCAATCCCGAACACTCCACCGGTGAAGTGGCGCTCTATGATCCCTGCGCGCCGGGTTCGCGCCTTGGCACCCGGGCGGTCGATCTGTCGCCGGCAGACGTCGAGGGGCTGGAAGGCCTGCATTTCCACGCGCTCTGCGAGCAGAACAGCGATGCGCTGGAAGCGACGCTGGCGGCGTTCGAGGCCAGATTCGGTCAGTATCTGGCCGGCCTGCGCTGGGTCAACTTCGGCGGCGGACATCACATCACTCGTGCCGATTACGATGTCGAACGCCTGGTGCGGGTGATCCGTGACTTCAAGGCGCGTCATCCCCATCTCGAGGTCTATCTCGAGCCGGGCGAAGCGATCGCGCTGAACACCGGCTATCTCGTCTGCAGCGTGCTGGATATCGTCGACAACGATGGTCCCATCGCGATCCTGGACACCTCGGCGACGGCGCACATGCCGGACGTGCTGGAGATGCCCTACCGTCCCGAGATCATCGGCGGTGCCAAGCCCGGCGAGAAAGCCCATACCTACCGCCTCGGCGGAACGACCTGCCTGGCCGGCGACGTGATCGGTGATTACGCCTTCGACCGGCCGCTCGAGATCGGCGACCGGCTGGTGTTCACCGACATGGCACACTACACCATGGTCAAGACCACCACCTTCAACGGCATTCGGCTGCCGGCGATCTGCCGGATCGACGAGACAAGCCGCGAGGTGCGAACCGTCAGGACCTTCGGCTACGTGGACTACATGCAGCGCTTGAGTTGATGGGCCAGATGTCGGCCCTGGTGACAATGCCCCGCGCCGCGGGGCATTTTTCATGGTCGGCTGGGTGTGCGCTGCGCCGGCGAGAAAGGTGGCGCTGACTGGTATTGGGTGATGATATCCAGCAGCTCCTGTCCAAACCCGGGCAGGGCATGGTCGTCGCGAATCAGGATGCTGCGCTCGCGGTATGCCCAGGCGTCGCTCAGGTGACGCACGCTCAAGCGCATGTGGCCTCGATAACGAAGTGCGCAGGACTCCGGAATGATACCCACCCCGACCCCGGCCTCGATCATGCGGCACGCCGATTCGAAACCGAATACCTGAATTCTGACCGGCAGTGGCTTGCCCAGCTCCAGCGCTTTCATCTCCAGATAATGAAACAGCGTGCTGCCCTCGTGCAGCGTGACATGCGGATAAACCAGGGCATCCTCGTAGGTGACCTCCTCGCGTTCGGCCAGCGGGTGATCGAGCGGTGTCGCCAGCACCAGCCTGTCCTGGCTGAAAGGCAGCGTCTTCAGTCGCGAGGGCACCTCGACGCCCACCATGATGCCAAGAATGCCCATGTCGGCGGTGCCGTCGAGCACACCGCGGACGATATCGCTGGTCATTCGTTCCTGGAGGTCCACGGTGATACCGGGGCGCGCGGCGAGAAAATCGGCCAGTACCTCGGGCATGAACTCGATCACTGCGGTGGTGTTGGCGAAGATCCGCAGGTGTCCGGCAGCGTCGCTGGCATAGCCGGAGAACTCGCTCTTCACACGCTCGACCTGGCGCAGGATGAGATGGGCGTGCTGCAGCAGCCGCTCCCCGGCCGGGGTCAGCTCGACACCCTGGCTGCTCCGGTAGAACAGACGACTTTCCAGTTGTGCCTCCAGCGACTTGACCCGACCGCTGACCGCCGCCGTCGACAGATGCGCGCGCTGTGCGCCGGCCGTCAGGCTCCTAGCTTCCGCCACGTGGACGAAGATACGCAGGTCCGCCAGATCGAAATGCATTGGGATCGGTTCCTTCGGTGCGACGCATGACAGTGAGGCGCTGAGTGTGTACTCCCGTGGCGAGCGGGACGTCACTAAGTCGATTCGACGACGCATCCAAGCCTATTTTGGGATTTTGCCCTCCGGGCACCCGCCACCGGTTGCCCTGGCGTTTGTAATGGCCTAAATCTGGGCCGTTACGGCTTGCTACATGCGAGGGGATGCCATGAGATTACTACTTCACCCCGGTCATGCGAAGTGCGGTTCGACCAGCATTCAGCGGGCGATCATCCGCAATCGCCCGGGACTGGCCGACAATCGGGTCGTCGTGCCCGATCCGCACCTTCGCCTGCCCGGCGATGCCGGGTTCGATCCCCATGGCGAAACCCCACGCGAGTTCTTTCGACAGGTCATGGAGAATGGTGGAGACACGACGTCTCTGCGCTCGCGCCTGGCGTCCTGGCAGGAGTCGCCACTGTGGCGGGACGCGACCTTCGTGATCTCCGCGGAGAACCTCATCAACCATCTGATGGGGCCGATAGGAGAGGGCATTCATCGGGTGCTCGCCGAATACTTCGACGACGTCCAGGTGATCTACTACATTCGCCGGCAGGATGACTACCTGCTCTCCGCCTGGCAGCAGTGGGGGTTCAAGGAGGGCAAGTCATTCGCGGAATATAGCCAGGAGGCGTTGCGCCGGGCCAACCCACACTACTTGGCGGTCGGGCAGGCTTTCGGCAGGCTCTATGGGGCCGCTCATGTGACGGTGAGACCGCTGCAGGCGGAGGCGCTACGAGGGGGAGAGCTGCTGACGGACTTCTTCGCCCATTTGGTGGAGGACCCGTCGACGCTCTCTTTCAACCAGGATCGAAGCAATCTCAGTCTGAATCCCTTTTTCTGCGAGATTCTCGCCGGCTATCAAGGGCTCTTCCGCGATATCCATGATGACAGGCTGAAGCAACGGCTGATCAGGACGCTGGGCGCCGGCAACGAGCTGTTCCAGCGTGAGAGGGATTTCATGGACCCGGAGATGGCTCGACGCATCATGGCGCATCACCGCGAGGAGAATGCTCGGCTTCAGCAGCAGTTCTTCCCGCACGTGCCGTTCGAGGCCGTCTTCGGTGACCGTGATGCAGGGGAGTCGGATCCAGCCGTGCGGGGGCGCCTATCCCGGGACCGGGCCGAGCAATTGCAGAGGCGTGTGATCCGAGACCTGCTCGAACTGCTGCAGTCGATGCCGGAGGGGGCGAGATCGCCGGCCTGACGGCTCGACCAGCCGCTCAGCGCAGTTGACTGTCCTTGCTGCCACGGCGATTGTAGCCGGCACGATGCGTCTGGTGGCGATCCGCTTCGGCCTGACAGGCGATACACAACCGAACGCCGGGCACGGCCTGGCGGCGCGCTTCCGGGATCGGCGCCTCGCACTCCTCGCAAACCGCCAGGCTGGGCCCGGCTCGCTGCAGCCGCAGTCGCGCTTCCTGGATACCGTCTTCCACGGTGCTGTCGATCTGCTCCTGAACCGCACCGTCTTTTGCCCAGCCGCTGGCCATGCGCTCTCTCCTTCGGGAACCTCTCCCGTGATGATCTCACAGCATGGTGGTGACCCTGGTGTCTCGCAAGTCCTGCGCGTGAATTGACGGCCCAGGCCGAGGGTCAGTCGAAGTCGACGAATTCGTGGGGCGCCTGTGTCGCGTGCCGGTGCGGGGTCTCATGTACGCAGATCACCCGACACTTGGCAACGTGGGTCACCTTGTGGGAGACGCTACCGATCATCAGACCCTTGAACTGGCCGACGCCTCGGCTGCCCATCACGATTGCGTCCACTTCCAGTCGCTCGGCTTCGGCAACGATCGTGCGGGCCGGCGAGCCCTGCTTGACCAGGGTGTCGAATTCGCCGTTGTAACCGGGAAAAGAGGGGAGCGTATCCAGCGCCACGTCCAGGATGGCGTGACCTTCGCGGAGCGCGGTGTCCACCGAAGCCGCCTTGATCGCCGCTTCGACGCTCAGCAACTCGCCGCGGTGCAGCTGGGGATAGGGGGCGCGGACATTCAGGAGATACAGCTTGCCCTGAACCGGTGCCGCCAGTTGGCAGGCGACATTGAGCGCGACATGGGAGTCCTCGGAACCATCGATGGGGACCAGCAGAGACTTGAACATGGCAACCTCCCAAAGGTGAAGGGAACCAGCGGAAGCGCTCCAGGGGCCGCACCGTCTCCGGTCGCCTGCGGCCGTTGACGTGTCACGACTCGTCGAATCGCTCGTCGACCCTCAACATAGGCCAGTTCCGGGGTGGATCATAGTGGCTGAATGTCGCATGCCTCGTCCTACCCGCACCCCGTGGCCGTCGGTGGCGACTTCAGTGGTCGGCGCCGACACGAGGCTCGGTCGCGACGTTATCCAGCCAGTCGTGGGGGCCGACGCTGTCGATCACGCGTAGGCGTCCACCGCTGGTCTCCGGAGCCAGGTGCGCGTCGGTGGCGACCAGCACGGTACCGGGGGCGAGCAGGGGCAACACCTTCTGCTTGAAACCGTCCGGCACGACGACCTGATTGACCAGATCGGCCGGTACCCGCTGGCCGGCCGTACTCTCGTAACCCGGTACGCCGATCGCGATCCAGGTGGGCATCGGCAGTGCCCGGTTGTCTCTTCCGGGGCTCGTGTGAGCGCTCTGTTGCGAGGTCGGGGGATGGAAATGCCCTTCGACGATATAGGCGCGGGTCCCGGTCACGGTATCCGAACGAGCTAGCTCGACACGGGAGCGGCCGATCTCGACGCCGTTGCGATAGACCACGATCATGCGGTCACTGCGGCTCAGCACCATTGAAACCGGCCCCGCGGCGGGGGGATCCATGGCCCAGCGCCAGCTACTGCCACTGGCCAGTTGGGGCATGCCGGCATCGGCGCCGGTATGCGCATCGATCGGACTCAACGGGCCGGGGTGAACGAGGGAAACCGGCGCCTGACCTTCCTGGGCCACCACCACGGTCATCCCGAGGTTCGAGGCGTCGAACAGCAGGCGGGCGAACTCGGTGGGCAGGTGGACGCAGCCGTGGGACTCCGGGTAGCCCGGCAAGCCGCCGGCATGCAGTGCCACGCCGTCCCAGGTCAATCGCTGCTGGTAGGGCATCGGGGCGTTGCCATAGAGATTGGAGTGGTGATCCTTGTCCTTCTGCAGCACGGTGAAGACACCCGTAGGCGTCTCATAGCCGGGGCGACCGCTGCTGATCGTGCTCACGCCGATCAGGATGCCGTTGCGATAGACGTAGGCCCGCTGCTCGGCCAGGCTGACGACGACGGCCATCGGCCCGGCCCGCTCGTCATCGCCGCCCCAGATCCAGGCGCCGGGAGGCAGTCGGTCGAGCGGGGAATCAATAGGGCTCGATTGCTTGTCACCCCAGAAAGGCACGGCAAAACTGGCCGGCGAGGCCAGCATGGCAAGGCTCAACAGTAGCGTGATTCCCAGCCGCAGCATTGGGGAACTCCCTGACGACTGCCGGTTCTCTTCTGGTCATCGACGCCCGGCACCCTATCAATGTCGCCTCTGCGGGGGAACCTGGCAAGGTCCGGAAACCGGCGTCCCGTGGAGATCGTTCAGCGCGCGCCGAGCCAGCGATGCTCGTGAACGTTTTGCGCGACCCGGGCCTGCCCGCACCGGGCCAGCGCGGAACGCATCAGCCACTCGCGCTCGGGATAGTAGGAGAACACGAACTGACCCTCCTTCAGCACGTCGATCACGCCATCGGCGATGCCGGGGCGCAGGGCGGGGCACCCCCAACTGCGACCCAGCCGGCCCTGCGCCTCGCCGGCTGCCGGGTCCACGTAGTCAGCGCCATGGATGACGATCGCGCGGCTCATCGCCGCATCGTTGAAGCCGGGTTCCAGGCCCTCCATGCGCAGGGAGTAGCCGTTTTTGCCCTCGTAGGTCTGGCCGGTCAGAAACAGGCCCAGGCTGGAGGCGTGAGAGCCTTCTTGGTTGGAGAAGTGATCCGGGATGTCCCCGCCCGAGCCCTGTCCATGCGCCACCACCTCTCGATAGAGGAGCGTGTTGCGGGCCAGATCGAAGACCCAGAGACGTGGCGTCAGTGAAGAGCGGCTGTAGTCGATGATTGCCAGGCGCCGGGCGTTCTCTCCCACGCCGTGCTGCTGCGCGCATTGCATGATCCCCAGGCCGAGGGCGACGACGTCGGGATCGGCGTCCGGGGCCAGTCGATCGAGTGAGGCCGCCGTCGGCTGATATCTCACGTCGGCGCGTGCCAGCAGGTCGGGAGCGGTCGATGACGTTGCCGCCATCGCGGGGGAGATCGCTGCCAGCAGGCTCGGCGAGGCGATGAGAAGGAGTGCCACGAGAGTCTTGAACATTGACGGTGTGGGCGAGGTGGCTGGAAAGGCGCCAGCATGCTTGAGAAGTCCCATCGAGACAAGCGCCGCCACCACCACTAAAGTCTAGATGTAATGTGCGGGCCTTATTCGTAAATTGGCGCGCTCTATCGAATTGCGGATCCTGCGGGTCCGTGTCGTACCTGCCGGATGCCCACAAGGCGTCTTTCCAGCACCAGGGGCCCTAGATGATTACATTCATTGGATCGATCCTACTGTTGATAGTGGGCTACTTCACGTATGGAAAATTCGTGGAGCGGGTGTTCGTCACCGATCGAAAGCGACGCACGCCGGCGTTCACCATGCGTGACAACATCGACTACGTGCCGATGAACACCACGCGGAATTCGCTGATTCAACTGCTCAATATCGCGGGGGTCGGACCCATCTTCGGACCGATTCTCGGCGCGCTCTACGGTCCGGTGGCGTTCGTTTGGATCGTCGTCGGCTGTATCTTCGCCGGCGCGGTGCACGACTATCTCACCGGCATGATCTCGATCCGCAATCATGGCGCTCACCTGCCGCAGCTGGCGGGCAAGTTCCTGGGCAGGGTGATGAAGCACGTCGTCAACGGCTTCGCCATTCTGCTGCTGCTGTTGGTGGGTACCGTCTTCGTGACCTCGCCGGCGGCGCTGCTCGCCAACATGACGCCGTTGTCGATCACGCTGATCACGCTGGTGATCTTCGCCTACTACCTGCTGGCGACGCTGCTGCCGATCGATAAGGTGATCGGTCGCATCTACCCTTATTTCGGCGCGCTGCTGCTGTTCAGCGCGTTGGGTATCGGCCTGGGCATGATCTTCACCGGCGCGCCGATTCCCGAGCTCTCGTTTCAGAACATGCATCCCCAGGGCGCACCGATCTTCCCGCTGCTGTTCCTGACCATCTCCTGCGGCGCGCTGTCCGGTTTTCATGCGACCCAGACACCCATCATCTCCCGCACCACGGAGAACGAGAGCAACGGTCGCAAGATCTTCTACGGCATGATGATCACCGAAGGTGTCATCGCGATGATCTGGGCGGCGGCGGCGATGAGCCTGTTCCACGGCGATCACACGCTATCCGACGTCCTGGCAGCCGGCGGCCCGGCCGCCGTGGTCAGCGAGGTCTCCACCACCATGCTGGGCGCCATCGGCGGTACGCTGGCCATTCTCGGCGTGATCGTGTTGCCGATCACCTCCGGCGACACGGCCTTCCGCAGCGCGCGCATGATCATCGCCGACTACCTGAAGGTCGACCAGCGCCCCATCGTCAAGCGCCTGCTGATCGCCGCGCCGCTGTTCGTGGTCTCATACGCGCTGACCCATATGGACTTCACGCTGCTGTGGCGCTACTTCTCCTGGGCCAACCAGACCACGGCCGTCATCGCGCTGTGGGTCGCGACCATGTATCTGGTGCTGGCACGCAAGCCGCACCTGATCACCTCGATCCCGGCGACGTTCATGACCATGGCGACCTTCACCTATCTCGCCTACGCGCCGATCGGCTTCGGTCTCTCGCTGCAGATGAGCTACGTGGTGGCGGCGATCGGTACGCTGATCTGCATCGCGTTGTTCATGAAGCGGGTACGTCGCCTGAGCGGCGGTCTGTTTGCCGTCGACGAGCCGGAAGTGCCGGCCCACCTGAACGGCAAGGGGGGCGAAGCGCTGGCGACGAGCTGAGCGCCAACGTTTCGCTCGTGGTAGACCTGCAAAGCAAACGGGCCCGTGCCNNGCACGGGCCCGTTTCTTTGGGTGTTGTGGCAGCGGTGAAACCGGCTCGATAACTTCGAGCCGGTACGCCGATCAGGAAGCCTGGTAGAGCTTGCTCAATGCCGCGTTCAGCGTCTTGCTGGGCCGCATCGCTTCGCTCACCAGCTTGCCATCGGGGTGGAAGTAGCCCTTGATGTCCACCGGCTTGCCCTGAACGGCGTTCAGCTCGTCGACGATCGCCTTCTCGTTGTCGCTGAGCGTCTTGGCGATCTCCTCGAACAGTGATTTCAGCTCGCTGTCTTCGGTCTGGGCGGCCAGCTCTTTTGCCCAGTAGAGCGCCAGATAGAAGTGGCTGCCGCGGTTGTCGAGCTCGCCGACCTTGCGCTTGGGCGACTTGTCGCTGTCGAGAAACTCGCCGTTGGCCTTGTCCAGCGTCGCCGACAGGATGCTGGCACGGGCGTTGTCGAAGGTGCTGCCGAGATGCTCGAGGGAAGCCGCGAGGGCCAGGAACTCACCCAGTGAATCCCAGCGCAGGTGGTTCTCCTCCAGGAACTGCTGGACGTGCTTCGGCGCGGAGCCGCCGGCACCGGTCTCGAACAGGCCGCCGCCGTTCATCAGCGGCACGATGGAGAGCATCTTGGCGCTGGTGCCGAGTTCCATGATCGGGAACAGGTCGGTCAGATAGTCGCGCAGCACGTTACCGGTGACGGAGATGGTGTCTTCGCCTTTGCGGATGCGCTCCAGCGACACCTTCATCGCTTCCACCGGCGCGAGGATACGGATGTCCAGGCCGTCGGTATCGTGATCCTTGAGGTAGGTCTCGACCTTCTCGATCAGTTTGGCGTCGTGGGCGCGGTTGGCGTCGAGCCAGAAGATCGCCGGCGAACCGCTTTCACGGGCGCGATTGACGGCCAGCTTGACCCAATCCTTGATCGGCGCATCCTTGGTCTGGCACATCCGCCAGATGTCGCCGGCCTCGACGTCATGGCGGAACAGCGTCTGGCCGTTCTCGTCGGTGACGACGACGGTGCCATCGGCCGGGATGTGGAAGGTCTTGTCGTGAGAGCCGTACTCCTCGGCCTTCTGTGCCATCAGGCCGACGTTGGGCACGCTTCCCATGGTGGTCGGGTCGAAGGCGCCATGCTGCTTGCAGTCCTCGATCACGGTCTGGTAGATGGTCGCGTAGCAGCGATCCGGAATCACCGCCTTGGCATCGTGCAGGGCGTCGTCGGTGCCCCACATCTTGCCGGAATCGCGGATCATCGCCGGCATGGAGGCATCGATGATCACGTCACTCGGCACGTGCAGGTTGGTGATGCCCTTGTGGGAGTTGACCATCGCCAGTGCCGGGCGCTCCTGGTAGAGCGCGTCGATGTCGGCCTTGATCGCATCCCGCTGTTCGCTCGGCAGTTTCTCGATCGCGCTGTAGAGATCGCCGATACCGCTGCTGGAGTTGAAACCGGCCAGTTTCAGCGCCTCGGCGTGCTTCTCCAGCGCCTCCTTGTAGAACTCCTCGACCACGATGCCGAACATGATCGGGTCGGAGACCTTCATCATGGTCGCCTTCAGGTGCAGCGAGAACAGCACGCCGCGCTTCTTGGCATCCTTGATCTCGCTGTCGATGAAGTTGCGCAGGCGACGGCTGCTCATGCTCGCGGCGTCGACGACTTCGCTCTCCTTGACGGCGAGGCCTTCTTTCAGCGTGATATGGGTACCGTCTTTCTGCTGCAGTTCGATCTTCAGCTTGCCGGCGTTGGCGATCACGGCGGACTGCTCGCTGCCGTAGAAGTCGCCTTCGCTCATGTGGGCGACGTGAGACTGGGAGTCGCTGCTCCACTCACCCATGCGATGCGGGTACTTGCGGGCATAGTTCTTGACCGACTTGGGCGCGCGGCGATCGGAGTTGCCCTCGCGCAGCACCGGGTTGACCGCGCTACCCTTGGCCTTGTCGTAAGCTGCCTTGATCGCCTTTTCGTCATCGTTCTTGGGCTCTTCCGGATAGTCCGGCAGCGGATAGCCCTGGCCCTGCAGTTCCTTGATGGTCGCCTTGAGCTGCGGCCCCGAAGCGCTGATGTTGGGCAGCTTGATGATGTTGGCTTCCGGCGTCGTCGCGAGTTGTCCGAGTTCGGCCAGATCGTCGCTGACGCGCTGCTCGTCGCTCAGCAGATCGGGGAACTGGGCCAGAACGCGAGCGGCGAGAGAGATGTCGCGGGTTTCGACCGTGATGCCGGCGGTGCCGGTGAAGGCCTCGATGATCGGCAGCAGAGAGTAGGTGGCCAGAGCCGGGGCTTCGTCGGTCAGGGTATAGATGATCTTCGGCGTATTGGGCATGTCTGTTCGTTAACCTCTCTTTGGCAATGACACGAAGTGTCGAGTGCGTGCGGAAACTCGAGTGCGCGGCGCGCCGTTTCGGTTCGAAACGTCTGCGCTCGACGCCGTCCTCTGTCGGTCACCCGACGCTTTCTCGAGTCCTGGACGTGATATCCGCCTGAACGTCGGCTTCTGGCGCCCTGGATGTCCGGCACTCGGACTGAAATCGGTCGCGGCGACGGTGCGTGAAAGTTGTCGACAACCCGCGGTCGCGACCGAGTATACCAGCGGTGGGTGACCAGCGCATTCACGTGACCCGGTAGCGGACCGGCGATCACGGCTGTTCGAACGATACGATCTCCACCCAGTTCGTCTTGCGGCCGGTGGCGACATCGTTGACATGGCTCAGCTCGCCGCTGGCCGCTTCGATGCGATAGAGCGACAGGTGATCGCTCAGTTCGCCGGCGGCTACCAGGTAACGCCCGACGGGATCGATCCCGAACCCCCGGGGCTGTGTCACGGTAGGCCGGGTGCCGACGAAGTGGAGCTCGCCGGAATCCGGGTTGGCGCGCAGCGTGCTCAGGGTGCTGCCGGTGCGCTCGGAGAGGTAGAGATAGCGCCCGTCGGGCGTGACGTGCAGATCGGCGGCCCAGATACGAGGCGTGTCGTCCCCGTCGGGAATCTCCTCCCGGGGCATGCCCGGCGCGAGGCCGTGGCCCTCGGGCAACCCCTGGCAGACGCCGACCCGGCTCAGTGTGCCGCTGTCGGCATCCAGCGCGAAGGTCGTTACCGTGGCGTCGAACTCTCCCAGTACGTAGACGAATCGCCCGTTCGGCGAAAAGACGAAATGGCGGGGGCCGGAACCGGTCGCGGTTTCGGCGACGGCCGGCTCGTTGGGAGCGAGCGCGCCGTCGGCGAAGTAGAACTGGGCCAGTTGGTCATCGCCCAGGTTGGTGGCAAGAACGTGGTGATTGTCGGGGGTCGTCTGGATGGCATGCGCGCGGCTGCCGGTGCCAAGCGTCTGGGTGGCATCTCCGGCGACGCCGTTGGCATCGATGGGGCTGACGCTGACCAGATCACCGCCGTAGGAGGCGGCCAGCAGGTAACGGCCGGCGCGGTCGGTGGCGATGTAGGCCATGCTGCCGTAGAGCGCGCCACTGCCCAGCGGCGTCAGCTCCCCGGTGCTGGCTTCGATGCGATAGCTCAGCACCCGCAATGGATCACTGCGGACCGCTGCGTAGAGATACTGCCGATCGGGACTGACGGCCAGCGGCATCACATTGTCGGCTGCCTCCGTGGTAGCGAGCGGGATCAGTTGGTCGGCGCTCCGATCCAGCCGGTAACTGCCAATTGTTCCATCGCCGGCATTGGCGACGTAGACGACGGTATCGAGCGCGGGGGCGGTGGGGGGCATGAGGCGTTCCTGAACGGTTGAAGGAGGTCGTGCGACAGTGACGCCGTCCCGGCGCGTGTTGACCGGCGGCCCGGTGACGACGAATGGCAGAAAGACGAGGTTCCGTTTTAGCATCGGCCACCCGGTGGCGTCGATTGCCGATAGGTCGATCCGCCGCCCTCAGCGCTCGGCGTCCAGTCGGCTCTGCAGCAGCTTGAGAATGGCACGCTCGTCGGGGCCGATCAGTTCGTCATCCTTTGCCAGTTCAGTCTCCACCAGCTTGCGGAAATGCTCCAGCGTCCGGCCGTCGAGGTAGCTCTCGACGACACGCGGGTCGATATAGCTCGCCTTGGCGATGCTAGGCGTGTTGCCCAGCATCTTGGCAACCCGTTCGACGGCCTGGCGAACGTTGCCCTGGCTTGTCTTGTCGTTGTCGCCCGGCCCCAGCTCCTCCAGTGCCAGTGCCGCGATCGAGGTCCCCGCCCAGGTCCGAAAATCCTTGGCGCTGAAGCACTCGCCCATCACCTCGTGGATGTAGTCGTTGAGGTCGTGGCTATCGACCTTGACCTTGTGGCCTTCGTCATCGAAGTATTTGAAGATTTCGTAGCCGGGGATGTCATCGAGCTCGCTGACGATCGTCGCCAGGCGCTCATCTTCGACGACACGATGCTGTTCCTGTCCGCTTTTGCCTCGGTAATCGAAGATCAGCTCGTCACCGTCGATGGTCAGATGCTTCGAGCGCATGGTCGTCAGGCCGTAGGAATCGTTCTCTTCACGGTAGCGCTCGCTGCCGGGCCGGAAGTAGGCGCTATCGATCAACCTGACCATGCAGGCGAGGACCTTTTCCCGTGGCATGCCGTCGAGTAGCAGGTGCTGGCCGGTCACGCGTCGCATCGGCGTCAGGCGCTGGGCGAACTCGACGATTCGGTCGAATTTCAGTATCTCGCGCTTCTGTCGCCACTTGGCGTTGTAGATGTACTGCTTTCGGCCGGCGCTGTCGCGTCCCGTGGCATGGATGTGGTGACGCTTGTCGAGCACGATCTCGACCTCCTGCCAGGCCGGTGGAATGGCCAGCGATGCGATCCAGTCGCGCCACGCCTTGTCCTTGAGTGTCTTGCCATCGTCCAGGCGGTAGGTGAAGCCCTTGCCGCAACGGTGGCGGGTGACTCGCTTCGGGGTTCTGGCAGTCATGGCAAACTCCTTTTGCCGAAACCGATCATCGGTGTTGCCCGCCGTCATTGGCGTGGCAGATTCGAGATCAGGATAGACCAGCGCCGTCAAAACACTCGGTGCACGCCGGTTTGACCTAGACTGAGCGGATTCTGATTCAGGGACGGGAGTGGCGAGATGGTAGGACGTTTTCGGTGGGTGTGGCGCCTGCTACACCGATCCTTGTGGTATCGCGCCACGCTGTTCTCGTTGGGCGGAGTGCTCACGGCACTCGTCGCCTGGTTGGCGTCGCCCTGGCTGGATGTTCCCTCGGCCGTCAGCATCGGTGCACGATCGGTGGACAGCATCCTCAATATCATCGCCTCCAGCATGCTGGCGGTAACCACTTTCTCGCTGAGCGCGATGGTAACGGCCTATGGCTCGGCGACCAGCAACGTCAGCCCGCGGGCAACACTGCTGCTGATCGAGGATCGCATCACGCAGAATACCCTGGCCACGTTCATCGGTGCGTTTCTCTTCAGCCTGGTCGGCATCATCGCCCTGGCCGCCGGCGTCTACGACGAAGATGGCCGCACGCTGCTGTTCGCCGCGACGATCGTGGTCATCGTGCTGGTGGTCTATCAACTGATCAAGTGGGCCGGTTATCTGACGCGGTTGGGCCGTGTGCGAGATACCATCGCCAAGGTCGAGCGCGCGGCGAGCGACGCCCTCCAGTCTCGCATCGAGAACCCCTATCTCGGTGGTCAGGCAATGCCGGCGCACAGCCGGCCGGAGCTGCATCCCGTTCGTGCCGGCGAGGTCGGCTACGTTCAGCACATCGACATGCCGCTGCTCGATTCGTTGGCGACCAACGAGCGGGAAGCGATCTACGTGCAGGTGCTGCCGGGAAAGTTCGTCGATAGTGGCGTCGTACTGGCGACAAGTGGCGAGACCAGCGATGAGCGGGCCAGGAAAATCCGCACCGCTTTCACCATTGGCCCGTCGCGGCGCTTCGAGCAGGATCCGCGCTTCGGCATCATCGTACTGGCCGAAGTCGCCTCCAAGGCGCTCTCGCCGGGTATCAACGACCCGGGCACCGCCATCGACGTGATTGGCTGCGGGGTCCGCGTACTGACTCCTTGGATGAGACATGCGGCCGACGGTATCGATGAAGCCGAACAGCCTGCGGCCCATGTCTTCGTCGAGCCACTCTCGACGGCCGACGTGTTCGACGACTTCTTTACACCGATTGCCCGGGACGGGGCCTCCACGGTGGAGATCGGGATCCGGCTGCAGAAGGCGTTGAGCGCGCTGGCGGCGGTCGGTGACGAGCGCTCCAAGCGTCTCGTCAACGACCACCGCGAACTGCTGCTCAAGCGCTTCGATCAGGGCCTGACGCTGGAAGACGATCGTCAGCGGGTCAGACGCGCGGCCAGCGACTGACCCCGGGGCCCGCTCAGTTCAGGCCGAGCAGGCCGCGAAGCGTCGACAGATCCTCGGCGAGTACCGTCACCGGCCCGGTCAGGGCCCTGCGATCGGCATCGCTGACCTCGTCGTAGGATTCGAAGCCTGCGCTGGGATCGTCGGCGTCCAGGCGATAGTCGGCCAGGGTCTCTTCCACGTCGTCGAAGTTGGCCTGGACGCGTTCGACGAAGTCGGGGTCCTCCTGCGCGGCCAACGGCTTGAACAGCTCGAAGATCTCCCGCGCGCCGTCGACGTTGCCCTGAAAGTCCCACAGGTCGGTACGGCTGTAGCGATCCTCCTCGCCGGATACCTTGGTCGCCGCAACCTCTTCCATCAATGCGGCAGCGCCGCCGACGACCGTCTCCGGCGGGAAGGTCAGGCCCTGGACGCGACTGTCCAGGTCGTTGACGTCATCCATCAGGCCCTGGGCGTACTTCTCCATGCCGTCGGTGCTGTGATCGTGAAACAGGGCGTACTCGAGACGGTGGAAACCGGTGAAGTCGGGATCCTCGACGCCTTTCTCGTAGTCGTCCTCCCGCGCGTCGATGCTGGCGTCGAGATCGGCGAACAGCTCGGCGATCGGCTCGATGCGCTCGTAGTAGACCCGGGTCGGAGCGTACAGCGCCTGCGCCTTCTCGACGTCACCGGCCTCGATGGCGGCGGTGAAATCCCGGGTGTGGCTGACCAACTGCTCCAGATTGTCGAGCACGTAGAGCTTGTAGTCGGCGACCGGGCCGACCAGCGCTTCCGGAGCGACTGCGGCCTGGGCTGCCGGAGCCGCGAGCAGGGCGGTGATAGGCGCGAGCGGGAGTAGCGCGAAAGCGCCGGTCGCGATCCACTGTCGAGTTCTCTTCATTGTCTGCCTCCGTTGAATGATCCGAGTGCCAGTCGGTGGTCGTGCCTCGTCGGCTCGTCGGCTCGTCGTCGCGAGCGCGATGGTTGTTGCTGTCCATTCGTTTTGTCCGACGCCTGCTGTCCGTACCCAACCGGCTCAGGCCGAGGCGGCCAGCAGGCCACTGCCCAGGAAATCGTTGGCGTCCCGCGCCCCGGGCAGCACGAAGAAGTAGCCGCCGCCCACCGGCTTGATGTACTCCTCCAGCGGCTCGCCGTCGAGGCGATGCTGGACGGTGATGAATCCCGCCTCCAGGTCCGCCTGGAAGCAGAGGAACAGCAGCCCCATATCGAGCTGTCCATTGGCCTCGACGCCATTGGAGTAGTTGAACGGCCGCCGCAGGATGCGATTTTTCTCGGTGGCGGGCGTACGCGGATTGGCCAGCCGGATATGGGCGTCGAGCGGGGTGATCTCGCCCTCCGGATCCCGCCTGTAGTCGGGGACGTCCTGCTCCTTGCCCTCCGTGCCATCCCCGGAGAGCGGCGCACCGCTCATCTTGCGACGACCGAAGATCATTTCCTGCTCCTGCAGTGGCGTGCGGTCCCAGCGCTCGACGAAGTTGCGGATGATGCGCGCCGCGAGATAGCTGCCACCGCGAGCCCAGGCCGGTTCGTCATGATCCCCGCCGACCCACACCAGCTCGTCCATCAGCGCGTCGTCGTCGCCATCGGGATTGGCGGAGCCGTCGCGGAAGCCGAGGAAATTGCGGGCGCTGCCGTCGCTGTCGCCTGGCGCGGGCGGCAGCAGCGGCACGGTGCCTTCCTGCTTCCAGCGCACCATCAGCAATCCCGGCGTATTCTTGATGATGTCGCGCAACGCGTGATAGCCGGTGTCCAGGGTGTTGGCGCAGATCTGGAGTGCCAGGTCGCCATGGCAGCGCGCGGCATCCAGGGCGTCGTTGGGGAAGCCCTCCATGCGCTGCAGGCGCTTCGGCCGGGCGCCCGCCAGGCCGAAACGCTGATCGAACAGCGAGTCGCCCACCGCGAGGGTCATGGTCAAGCCGTCAGGGGCGACCACCGGGCCCAGGATGCCGGAGTCCGGCGGCGGGAACAGCGGGTTCCGCTCGGGAATGCTGCCGCCCTGGGTCAGAAAGGCCATCCGCTCGGTCAGTATCTTCAGCAGCCTTTCCAGATCGTCTCGATCCCGCGCCAGCACGTCGAACGCGACCAGCATGCCGGTGGCCGGGCGCGGGGTGACGATGCCCTGCTGATGGTGGCCGTAGAAGGGATAGCGCAGTTGCGAGTCCTGCTCCTGCGGCGCGCTGGTGACATCCTGGCCGTGTCCGGTGGCAGCCAAGGCCCGGGCCGGGCAGGTGCCACCGAGCCCGATCCCGCCCAGCCCCAGGCCCAGGCCGGTCAAGCCGGCGCCCTTGAGGAATCGGCGGCGTTCAGGGTGGGCGGACGTGGACGCGTCGGACTGGGCGAGTGCTGGCTGGGAACGGTCTGTCCGGCGATGAAAGGGACAGCCTGAATGACGATCGAACTGACTCATGAGCGATGACCGAGGTCGATTAACCTTTCAGGGTGAGGGTTTGGTTGATACCGGCTAGCGAGTCGGCCAGGGCGCTGGCCGCCTGCAGCAGCCCCCCGGCGGCGACGCCGTCCGGCGCCGACGCGTCGGCCGCCGGAAGATCCCGCTGTAGCGTGCTCAGGTTGGCCTCCAGCGTCTGCAGGGTGGCGGGAGACTGACGCTCCAGGAGCGGTGCCAGCAGCGAGACGATCTTGTCGGCCCCTTCGGTCAGGGCGACGAGATCGGCAAGGTCTGGGCCCGCGATGGCGCTCTCGCCACGATGGTGGTCGAGCCACGCCTCCAGCACGCGCGACGTCCCGTCCGCCAGTTGGGCCGGCGGGATCGAGGCGTGCTTCAGCCGTTCGGTGAGCGTGTCCACATCGGCCAGCAGTTGCGCGGCAACCGGCGCCAGGCCGGCGGTATCCTGCCGCTCGAACAGGCCGTAAGCGAGCCGATGGAAGCCGACGAAGGCAGGGTCGGCCTCGCGCCGTTCGAAGTCGTCGGCGTGCGCATTGAGGCGCTGATCGATATCGCTGTAGAGCCCGATGGGCATGGCCAGATGCAGATCGGCGCGGCGCGCTTCCCGATAGGCACGGCGGGCGGCATCGAGGTCGCCGGCACCGATCGCGTCGCGCAGCTCGACGGCACTGGCGCGGAGCTTGCGCAACTGCAGCGTGGTATAGACGCGGTACTCGGCCAGCGCGCCCACGAAAGCGGTTGCCGGAAGGGCCGCAGGCGGGGCGCTCGAATCGCCGGCGAGGACATGCAGGGTGCCTCGCGGATTGCTGAGCAGGCCGCACGTCATCACGTAATCACCCGCCTTCAACGTCGCCGTCAGCGGCTGGCGCAGACCGGGTGCGATGTTCTCCCGCTCCGCAAGCACCATCACGCCGTCGATGATCTCCCACTCGATGGCCCGGTTCGACCGGTTGATCACGGTGAACGTGCGCCGTCCGGCGGGCACTTCCAGGTGGTTGGGCTCGCAACCGGTAGCAGTCACTTCGACGACCTGGCCGGCATCGCCGACGGGATGCACGGCCCGCAGCGAGAGCGTGAAAACGCCCAGGGCAATCAGCATCAGCAGGAACGACAACGCCATCCCCAGGCGCAGGGCGCGAGAGGAGGGCGGCGCGACGGATGCGGCCTGCGACATGGCTCAGGCCCTCCGGTGCCGGGGTTGGATAGCCGCCGATGCCCGGGGCGATGACGGTACAAGCCACAGCAGCCACGACGCGACGGCCAGATAGCCGATATAAGCGACGACTTCACTCACCGTGGGGGCCGGCTGGTAGCCGAAAATGCCCGAGAACAGCGACCCCAATGGCGTATCCAGCGGCAGACGATCGCTCAGGTCGAAAACCACATCCTGGGCGTGATTCCAGAGACCCGCCTCGTGCAGCGCGCGCACCGAGCCGGCGAACAGCCCTGCCGCGACCAGCAGGATGAACAGGCCGGTAAGACGGAAGAAGTGCGCCAGCGGTAGCTTCAAGCTGCCACGGTAGAGAGCCAGGCCGGCGACAGCCGCGACGACCAGCCCCAGTAGCGCGCCCAGAGGCGCCGCCGAGCTGCTGCTCTGCTGGAACACCGCCAGCAGAAAGAAGATCGATTCCAGTCCCTCGCGCGCCACGGCGAGAAAGACCATGCCGATCAGTGCGTAGGTGTGGCGTCTACCGCTGCCGAACGCCCGGTCCAGCGACCGGGTGAGCTCTCGCCGCATGCCGCTGGCGGCGCGTCGCATCCACATCACCATCCAGGTCAGCACGCCGACAGCGAGGAAACCGACCAGTGCCTCGAACAGCTCCTGTTGACGCTGCGGGAACTCGGCACTGGCGAACTGCAGTCCCGCACCAACGAACAGGGCCAGCGCGGCGGCCAGGAAAATGCCGATCCACACGGCGGGCATCCAGGCGCCACGGCCGGTCTGACGGAGATAGCTGGCGATGATGCCGACGACCAGGGCCGCTTCCAGCCCTTCTCTCAACATGATCAGAAAGGGTACCAACATGACGGAGATCCAGTGGCGAATCGCGGTGAACGATGATCAGACGATAATGGGTGAAACGGTGTGAATGATACTTGTTATCACCTTCGTTCGGTAACACTTTTTCACGTTCCGTTCGAATCGCGACATCGACGTAGCTGGAGCAGGATAATCTTTTCTAAAAACGACATCGGGGTGCCTAATGGCGATGACGGTGTCGCGCAGAGATAAAAACGCATGCGTCGCATAGTCACAGGGATTACAGTCGAGACAGGCCGGTAGAGACGCCGACAAGCCACGTGACGGTCGCTGTCGAGCGCCGTTCGACATCGACGAAGTCGCCGTGGAAAGAGAGCGACAGACGCCAGGGAACCGCAATAACAATAACCGCCGAACCATCCTTGGAGGAGACATGACATGGCAATCACCCCCGCTCGTGGTAGCGCCCCCACCCCCGCCGGCGCCGTGCCCGAACCGCAGACGCTTGGCTTCCTGCTGCTGGAAGATTTCACCCTGATTTCCTTGGCATCGGCCATCGAGCCGTTGCGCATGGCCAACCAGCTTGCCGGACGCGAGCTCTATCGCTGGTACGTGATGACCATGGATGGCGCTCCCGTTCGAGCGAGTGATGGCATGCAGGTGACGCCGGATGCCAGCGCCCATTCGCCGCTGCGGCTGGACTGGCTGGTGGTGTGCGGCGGGGTTGCGCCACAGCGCTCGGTGACGCCGGCCCTGCTGACCTGGCTGCAGAGTCGTCAGCGCCAGCTGCGGCGGGTGGGGTCGGTCTGTACCGGCAGTTGGGCGCTGGCCCAGGCGGGGCTGCTCAACGGTTACGACGCCAGTATCCACTGGGAGTGTCTGGCCGCGATCCAGGAAGCGTATCCGCGTACCGCGTGGAGCACGCGGCTATTCTCGATCGACCGCGACCGCTTCACGGCCTCGGGCGGCACGGCACCGCTGGACATGATGCTCAATCTGATCGGGCGCGACCATGGTCGCGAGCTGTCGGCGGCCATCTCCGAGATGTTCATCTACGAGCGGGTTCGCGGCGAGGAGGACCAGCAGCGGGTGCCGCTCAAGCATGTGCTCGGTACCACCCAGCCGAAGCTGCTCGAGATCGTGGCGTTGATGGAAGCCAATATCGAGGAGCCGATCGAGCTCGACGAGCTGGCCAGCTACGTGGATGTCTCCCGGCGCCAGCTCGAGCGGCTGTTCCAGCGTCATCTGCACTGCTCGCCGTCGCGCTACTATCTCAAGTTGCGGCTGACGCGGGCCAGGCAACTGCTCAAGCAGACGCCGTTGCCGATCATCGAGATCGCTTCCGCCTGCGGCTTCGTCTCCACCCCCCACTTCTCCAAGTGCTATCGCGAGTACTTTGGCACGCCGCCGCGCGAGGATCGGGGCGAGACCCTGAAGATTCGTCGACTGGAGCCTGCGGCGATCCCGCTGGCGGGCAACGATTCGCTGATGCAGTCCAGCAGTGCAACGGTGGCGCTGAGCCACGCCAGGGGAGAACCGACCTACGCCAGTATCGCGCTGGGCTGAGCGAGGCGGCTTTCACTTCCGGATCGGGCGGCCCTTGTGCCGCCCGTTGTCGTTGCGCGGTCAACTGCCGCGACGCCTGGTCCCGGCCCCGGACAGAGACTAGATGACGACTCTGGCCACGATCACCACGATCCCGAACGTGAGCACCCCGCCTATCACCGGCCAACCCAGCGAACGGGTTTTACGCCAGACGACGAGGGTGACGCCCAGTCCGACGATCGTCGCCAGCCAGCCCGCAGGGTCGGGCGTGCGCGGCATCAGCGAGACCCCCAGAACGGCAGCGATCATCATCGGCCCCAGCACCACCAGCCACTTTGGCAGGGCATCGACGGCGGCATCTCCATCGCGACGTTTCAGGCGCCGCTGCATCCAGAGCAGTGGCAGCAGTCGGATCAGATAGGTGCCCAGCGCGGCCACGGCCATGCCAAGCCAGAGTTCAAGGCTCATCGGCGTTTCCCTCCCCCCGTTGCGGCTGTCTCCGGCAGCCGAACCAGATAGAAGCAGAGCGCCCCGCAGGCGGCAGCCAGCGGGATCCCGATATTGGTCAGCCCGGTCAGGGTGCAGAGCAGGGCAGCGACGATACTGATACCGAGCGCGAGCGCCCAGCGCCTGCAGGTGATGCGCGGCACGAGCAACACCAGAAATAGTGCCGGCAGCGCAAACGGCATCACCTCACTCAGCAGGGGCCAGCGGCGGGTCAGCCACTCGCCGGCGACCGCGCCCAGCAACGAGCCGGCGATCCAACTGAGCCAGGCCAGCAGGGCGGCGCCGAAGAACCAGCCCACCCGGCTTGCTGCCGGCAGTTGCGGCAGGCGGCTGTGGGCCAGGGCGAAGACCTGATCGGTCAAGCCATGCATCAACCATGGCCACCAGCGACTCTTCGGCAGCCAGGGCGCGAGATTGGGGGCGTAGACGACATGGCGCACGTTGATCAGCAGTGTCAGCGCCACGGTCAGCCACAGGGGTGAGCCGCTGGCGATCATGCCGACGAACAGGAACTGCGACGCCCCGGCATAGATCAGGGCCGAGATCGCCAGGGTCTCGACCGTGCTGAACCCCGCCTGAGTGGAGATCAGTCCGAACGAGACGGCCACCGGGATGTATCCGCCCAGCAGGGGTACCGCTTCACGGACGCCGATCAACCACGCGTTCGGGGATGGCGGCATGTCGGTATCAGCCATTCGATGTCTCTCCCCTGGCGTAGACGATGGTGACCAGTAGCGTCGCGCCCATGTCGCTGGCGCGATAGTCGTGCGCTCGATCGGCAGCGAATGTGAAGACCTCCCCGGCGGCAAGCTGGTGCGGCGTTCCCGGCGGCCCTACCGATATCCGGCCCTCGACGACCTGCAAGGTTTCCCGGGTGCCTGGTGGGTGAGGTTCTGACTGTCGAGCCGCTCCAGGGGCGCAGCGCATCAGGTAGACATCGACGGCCGGCTCGTCGTGACGCTGATGATGACTCTGCTCGATCAGGCGCACGCTGACGCCATTCTCTTCCACCGGTGTCGCGACGGGGGCTACCAGAGTGCCGAACGGTACCCCCAGCTGCTTCGCCAGGCGCCACAGCGTGTCGATGGTCGGGTTGCCGCTCCCCTGCTCGAGGCGGGACAGGTTCGACTTGGCGATTCCCGCCCGAGCCGCCAACTGCGTCAGTGACAGGCCCTGGGCCTGACGCAGCGCTTGAAGATGCCTTCCCAGAGTTTCCAGCGCGATCTCGTCCATGAGCGAAAGGGTCCAGTCGTTCTTTATATGGAACGTTCTATATAAAGAACACCTTGACGTCAATCACGCTGCCGCTCGGCGGTTTTCGCAGCCTGGAGGCTGTCGCAGGCAGACAAGCGGGCGTGGCGCAATCGGAACACTGGGATTCGCTTTCGGTCGCCGAGGGGAGGGAGGCCGGGGATATGCTGCGCGGAACAATCGTTTTCGGGCTTCCGGTCAACTGCCGCGACGGCTGCCGAAGGCGCACAAAACCCAGGAGGATTTCCGCATGTCGACCTCATCCGTGCACGACGATGCCATCATCATCGACGGCCTGATCATTGCCAAATGGGACCGCGCCCTGTTCGAGGACATGCGCAAGGGCGGCCTGACCGCAGCCAACTGTACGGTGTCGGTATGGGAGGACTTCGAGTCCACCGTCGACAACATCGTCGCCGTCAACCAGCTGATGCGCGACAACGCCGAGCTGGTGCGCCCGGTGCACACCACCCGCGACATCGCCCGGGCCAAGGAGGAGGGCAAGACCGGCATCATCCTCGGTTTCCAGAACGCCTACGCCTTCGAGGACAAGCTGGGCTACATCGAGATCTTCAAGAAGCTCGGCGTGGGCATCACCCAGCTCTGCTACAACACCCAGAACCTGGTCGGTACCGGCTGCTACGAGCGCGACGGTGGCCTCTCCGGCTACGGCCGCGAGGTGATCGCGGAGATGAACCGGGTCGGCATGATGTGCGACCTCTCCCACGTCGGCTCGAAGACCTCAGAGGAGATCATCCTCGAGTCGAGCAAGCCGGTCTGCTACTCCCACTGCCTGCCCAGCGGGCTCAAGGAGCATCCGCGCAACAAGTCCGACGAGGAGCTCAAGTTCATCGCCGACCACGGCGGCTTCGTCGGGGTGACCATGTTCACGCCCTTCCTCAAGGCGGGCGTCAACGCCACCGTCGAGGATTACGTCGAGGCGATCGTCTACATCATGAACATCGTCGGCGAGGATGCCATCGGCATCGGTACCGACTTCACCCAGGGCCAGGACGAAGCCTTCTTCGAGTGGCTGACCCACGATAAGGGCTACGCCCGCCGTCTGACCCGCTTCGGCGAGATCATCAATCCCAAGGGCATCCGCACCATCGGCGAGTTCCCCAACCTGACCCAGGCGCTGCTGGACCACGGCCTTTCCGAGTCGGTGGTGCGCAAGATCATGGGCGAGAACTGGGTGCGGACGTTAAAGGATGTCTGGGGGGAATGATCGGCTACGAGCTTCGAGTCCCGAGCGATGAGCAGGTTCTCGAATCTCGCGGCGTTTGGCGCTCGATTAACGGCAATCCGCACAATCCTGCTCGTAGCTCGTAGCTCGTAGCTCGTAGCTCGTAGCCAGAGAACAATTTTTGAGGTAACCGATATGACCCAGATGGCTCCCGAACTGCCGATCAGCGTCGATAGCGACACCGGTATCTGGACCACCGATGCGCTGCCGATGCTCTACGTGCCGCGCCACTTCTTCATCAACAACCACGTCGCCGTCGAGGAGGCGCTGGGGGTCGAGGCCTACGCCAGGATCCTCTACGACGCCGGCTACAAGTCCGCCTGGCACTGGTGCGAGAAGGAGGCCGAGCTGCACGGTCTCGAGGGCGTGGCGGTCTTCGAGCACTACATGAAACGGCTGTCCCAGCGTGGCTGGGGGCTGTTCATCACCGAAGCGATCGATCTCGACGCCGGCACCGCCAAGGTGCGGCTGGAGCACTCCTGCTTCGTCTACCAGTTGGGCAAGACCGGCAAGAAGGAAGAGTACATGTTCACCGGCTGGTTCGCCGGTGCCATGGACCAGATTCTAGAGGCCCGCGGCAGCAGTCTGCGGACCCGTGCCGAGCAGACCCAGAGCGGGGCCGAGGCGGGCTGCGAGGTCGGCTACTTCGTTGTGCGCCCTAAATAAAAACGCCGCTTGAGTGGCATTCGATAACGCATAGACCGTTGAGTGAGAGGTCGATACGAAAACTTGACGAGCGATGCTCAGACAAGGCGGACGGCAGCGACTCGACGCTGACCGTCATTGAAGAACGGCGGGCTGGATGAGTATGGCTCGCTGTCGTTCAACGCCGTGTGAGTGAGCGCTGGCGGTTTTCGTGCGAGCCCGAGGAGAGCGACATGGCGCATGAAGCACTATTCAAACCGATCCAGATCGGCAAGTTGACCATCCGCAATCGCGTGGTGAGCACCGCCCACGCCGAGGTCCACGCCACCGACGGCGGCATGACCACGGATCGCTACGTCAGATACTACGAAGAGAAGTCCAAGGGCGGTTGCGGGCTCTGCATCTGCGGCGGCTCCTCGCCGGTCTCCATCGACAGCCCGCAGCAGTGGTGGAGTTCGGTCAACGTCTCCACCGATCGCATCATTCCCTACTTCCAGAATCTTGCCGACGCCGTTCACAAGCATGGCGGCAAGATCATGATCCAGATCACTCATATGGGACGGCGCTCGCGCTGGGACGGCCACAACTGGTCGACCCTGCTGTCGCCTTCCGGCATTCGTGAGCCGGTCCACCGCGCCACCTGCAAGACCATCGAAGAGGAGGAGATCTGGCGCATCATCGGTGATTTCGCCCAGGGCGCGCGGCGGGTCAAGGAGGGCGGGCTGGACGGCTGCGAGCTCTCCGCGGTCCACCAGCACCTGATCGACCAGTTCTGGAGCCCACGCGTCAACAAGCGTACCGACCAGTGGGGCGGCAGCTTCGAGAATCGCATGCGCTTCGGCATGGAGGTGCTCAAGGCGGTGCGTGCCGAAGTCGGCGACGACTTCTGCGTCGGCATGCGTATCTGCGGCGACGAGTTCCATCCGGATGGCCTGTCCCATGACGACATGAAGCAGATCGCCGCCTACTACGATGCCACCGGCATGGTCGACTTCTTCGGCGTGATCGGCTCCGGCTGCGATACCCACGACACCCTCGCCAACGTCATCCCCAACATGTCCTACCCGCCGGAGCCGTTTCTGCACCTGGCGGCGGGGATCAAGGAGGTGGTCTCGGTTCCGGTCATCCACGCCCAGAACATCAAGGATCCGACCCAGGCCGAGCGCATCCTCGAGGGCGGCTACGTCGACCTGGTGGGAATGACCCGGGCGCACATCGCCGACCCCCACATCATCGCCAAGATCAAGGCGGGGCAGACCGACCAGATCCGCCAGTGCGTTGGCGCCAACTACTGCATCGACCGTCAGTACCAGGGGCTAGACGTGCTCTGCATCCAGAACGCGGCGACCTCGCGGGAGTACATGGGGCTGCCGCATATCATCGAGAAGAGTACCGGCCCCACGCGCAAGGTGGTGGTGGTCGGCGGCGGGCCCGGCGGCATGGAAGCGGCGCGGGTGGCGGCGGAGCGCGGCCACGACGTGACCCTGTTCGAGGCCGAACCGCAACTCGGCGGCCAGATCACGCTCGCGGCCAAGGCACCGCAGCGCGACCAGATCGCCGGTATCACCCGCTGGTACGAGATGGAGCTGGCGCGCCTTGGCGTGGAGATCAAGCTCGAGAGCCGCGCCGACGACGCGATGATTCGCGACCTGCAGCCGGACGTGGTGGTGCTGGCCAACGGCGGCCATCCGTTCCTCGAGCAGGTGCCCGAGTGGGGCTACTCGGACAACCCTGACGAGAGCCTGGTGGTCAGCAGCTGGGACATCCTCGGCGGCAAGGTCGAGCCGGGCAAGAACGTGCTGGTCTACGACACCATGTGCGAGTTCAGCGGCATGTCCACCGCCGACTATCTCGCCAGCAAGGGCGCCACAGTGGAGATCGTCACCGACGACACCAAGCCTGGCGTGGCGATCGGCGGCACCACCTTCCCGACCTACTACCGCAGCCTCTATCAGCAGTCGGTGGTGATGACCGGCGACCTGGGGCTGCACAAGGTCTATCGCGAAGGTGACAAGCTGGTGGCACTGTTCGAGAACGAGTACACCGGCGAGCACGAGGAGCGGGTGGTCGACCAGGTCGTGATCGAGAACGGCGTGCGTCCGGACGAGTCGCTCTACTACGCGCTCAAGGAGCGTTCGCGCAACAAGGGGCAGATCGATCTCGAGGCGCTCTACGCGGCGACGGCGCAGCCGACCCTGGCCGAGAGCGGCGAGTTCGCGCTGTTCCGGCTGGGGGACTGCGTGGCGCAGCGCAATACGCATGCGGCGATCTATGATGCGCTCCGCCTCTGCAAGGATCTGTGAGGGGAACGGACTGCGCTCGACGATACGGCGTTGAATTGCTCGTCGCCATGCTCATGGACAACCGCGTCCACTTTGCTGGCTCCTCGCAATTCGCCTGGTCTCGTCCTCGCTCGTAGCCGTTCCATGTCGAAGGAGAGGCAGGGCATCGCTGGCGGCAAGTGTTGAAACGACCGACGTCAGCGACTTTTTTTGGAGAAGCACCATGTTGCAGACGCTACTCCCCATTCTGATCTTTGCCGCGCTGGCGGTGGGTGCGGCGGGCGCGGTGCGCCGCATCCGGCTGTGGCGCCAGGGCCAACGCACGCCGATGCGTTGGTATCGGCTCGTGCTGATGCCCAAGCGCTATCTCAATGACTTGCACCATGTGGTCGCCCGCGACAAGGCGATCGCCCACACCCACGTGGCCACCGCCGGGGGCTTCGTCGCCGCCATGGCGCTGGCGCTGGTGGTCCACGGCTTCGGCTGGCGCAATCCGATCCTCGGCGGGCTGCTGCTGGCGGCGAGCCTGTGCATGTTCATCGGCGCCCTGGCGGTCAACCGGCGGCGCATCGATCCGTCGGCCAAACTCTCCAAGGGGCCGTGGCAGCGGCTGTCGAAAAGCCTGCTCGCCTACTCGGTGGGCATGTTCCTGGTCAGCCTGCCTCTAGTGGGCGTGGCGCCGACCCTGTTGGGTGGCGGCGTGCTGGCCATCGTCCTGTCGGCCGTGCTGGTCTGGGGCCTGCTGGAGATGGTGGTCGGCATGGGCTGGGGCGGGCCGATGAAGCACGCCTTCGCCGGCTCCTTCCATCTGGCCTTCCATCGGCGCCCCGAGCGGTTCGACGACAATCACGCGGATGCCGTCCATGACGTTCATCGTGGCAGCCGCTCCACCGCACTCTTCCCGCTGGATCTCACGGCGAAGACGCTCGGCGTGGAGAAGCCCGCCGACTTCCAGTGGGAGCAGCTGCTCGGGTTCGACGCCTGCGTCCAGTGCGGCCGCTGCCAGAACGTCTGCCCGGCCTACGCCGCCGGCCAGCCGCTCAACCCCAAGAAGCTGATCCAGGACATGGTCGTGGGCATGGCCGGCGGCAATGATGCTCGCTACGCCGGCTCCGGCTATCCCGGGATCGAGGTCGGCAAGCACCATGGCGGGCCGAATGCGCCGATCGTGCCGCAACTGGTCGAGGCGCAGACGCTATGGGCCTGCACGACGTGTCGCGCCTGCGTCGAGGAGTGCCCGATGATGATCGAGCACGTCGACGCCATCGTCGACATGCGCCGCTTCATCACCCTGGAGAAGGGCGAGACCCCGGAGAAGGGCGCGGCGGCGATCGACAACCTGATCGCCACCGACAACCCCGGCGGGCTCGACAACGCCTCGCGCCTGGACTGGGCGGCGGATCTGGAGATGCCGCGCATCCAGGATCGCCCCGAAGGGGTCGATGTACTGCTGTGGCTGGGCGACGGCGCCTTCGACATGCGCAACCAGCGCACCCTGCGCGCCCTGGTCAAGATCCTCCGCGCCGGTGGTGTCGATTTCGCCGTGCTGGGTGACGAAGAGCGCGACAGCGGCGATGTCGCCCGGCGCCTGGGCGACGAGGCGACCTTCCAGCGTCTCGCCGAGCGCAATATCGCCACGCTGTCGCGCTATCGCTTCGCGCGCATCGTCACCGCCGACCCGCACAGCTTCCACGTGCTGGGCCGTGAATACGGCGCCTTTGGCGGGGACTACCGGGTGCTCCACCACTCGACCTTCATCGCCGAGCTGTTCGATGGCGGTCGCATTAGCGTGGAAGCTCCGGCCCAGGCCGAGACCGTCACCTACCACGATCCCTGCTATCTGGGCCGCTACAACGGGGAATTCGCCGCGCCACGTCAGGTGCTCGCCGCCCTCGGGCTGGAAGTCGCCGAGATGGAGCGCTCAGGCTACCGCTCGCGCTGCTGTGGTGGAGGCGGCGGTGCCGCGCTCTCCGACGTGCCCGGCAAGGCGCGTATTCCCGACATGCGCATGGAGGATGTGCGCGAGACCGGGGCGACCACCGTCGCCGTGGCCTGCCCCCAGTGCACCGCGATGCTCGAGGGTGTGGTCGAGCCGCGCCCGCGCATTCTCGATATCGCCGAGATGGTCGCCGCCGCGCTGGTGGAGCCGGCCACGGCATCGACCACGCGTACCAGCACCGAAGCGCCTGAGGAGGTCCCGGCATGAGTGTCAGACGAATCGACCCGCACGCCGAACGCGCCCGGCGCAATCGGCTGCACCCGCGCCATCATGAGTTCGCGCGTCCGGCCTGGCGCTGGACCAGCGCCGACGGGGTGACGCGCGTCAATCCCCATGCCCTCGGCGCCATCGGCCCCAACGGCGTCAAGCGCATCGACCGCAGCGGCGCCTCGGTGGAGGCGAACCCGGCGGCGGCTTCGACGAGCGCGGAACCGGCGCGGCGTCAGATCGTCCTCGATCAGCCGTTGGGCCATGTCGTGGTCGTGCCGGAGCTGCCGGAAGGGCGGCTCAACGATCATGACCGAGACCTGTTCGGCCTCGCCCGTCAACTCGCCGACGGCCATGACCTGGCGGTGACGGCCGTGACTTTCCTCGGCGGTGTCGCCGGTTTCGAGGAGGCCGGCGCGGACCGCGTCGTCGATCTCTCCGCGCGAGCCGGTAGCGGTTACGACCCGGTATCGCGGCTGGCGGCGCTCGTCGATGTCGAAGCGGGACTGGCTCCCCGGCACTGGATCTTCGCCGATTCGCTGCCGGATGGCGGCGACCTGGGCCGGCGGCTGGCGGCGCGTCTCTCGAATCAGGGCGTGAACCATAGCGCGGGCGGTGCCCGCCCGGCGACCCGGGTCTGGCAGCTCAGCGAGGGCAAGACGCTCTCTCGGGCGGGGGATCGCCAGGACATCCTGCGCGACGTCGCCCGTGTGCTGCTGGCGCTGCCGGAGTGTGCCGAGCCGGTCAGCGAGACGCTCCACGAGGCTCGGCCGATCGATCTCGAAGCACTGGCTGAAACGCCTCGCCAGGCCGAGGTGACTACGGCGGCCGCCGGTATGGTCGACCGCGGCCGCGTCGCCGTCGACCCCCAGGAGATCCCGCTCGCCCAGGCACCGTTCATTCTCTCCGCCGGGCGCGGGGTGTCGGACTGGGAAGGCTATCACCACGCCGCCCGCGTGCTGGGCGCCAGCGAGGGTGCCTCCCGGGTGGCGGTGGACGACGGCTACATGCCGCGCCCGCGCCAGGTCGGTGCCACCGGCACCTTCGTCACCGCGAGCTGCTACGTCGCCGTGGGGATCTCCGGGGCGGTCCAGCACCTCCAGGGCATCGCCAAGTGCCAGCGTGTGATCGCGATCAACAACGACCCGAGCTGCGACATGGTCAAGCGTGCCGACCTGGCGCTGATCGCCGACGGCGACGCGGTGCTGGCGGCGGTCTGCAGGCGGCTCGGCCAGCCGCGAGAGCAAACCGGTTCGGATGGGTCGTGGACGGATGAGGAGTCTCGACATGCCGCAGCCTGAACCCCGAGACACCGCGAAAATGCCCCAGCGGGTGAAGACGGCGGCGCTGGTGTCGAGCGGCCGCCACCCGGTCTCAGGGCGTGCCGGGCGCGCCCGCGAGGACGCCCGCGCCGTCGAGATGGGGCTGTCTCTGGTCGGCGCCGACCTGTCGCTGGCCCACGCCGGCGACCCGGAACAGGCTTCGCTGCGGGAGTCCCTGCAAGGATATCTGGGGATGTATCACGGCCTCGACGATGACCGGGATGGGCAGCTGTCGCTCTTGCCGCTGGGTGAGGGCGGGGATGCGGTGCCGCTGCTGGCGGCGTGGCTCGAGCGCAGTGGCGTGAGACTGGCGTTGACCGGCCAGCGCGCCGAGTGCGGCGAAGGCTCGGGCATGGTCGGCTACCTGCTGGCCGAACGGCTGGGCTGGGCAATCGCCACCGGCGTCGCCGCCATCGAACATTGCGACGGGGAGCGCGTGACGGTGCTGCAGGCGCTACCCCAGGGCCAGCGTCGGCGACTCGAAGTCCGTCTGCCGTGTCTGATTGCGGTGGACGCTGTCGCCGAGGCGCCGCGTCAGAGCGCCTTCGGTCCGGCGCGACGCGGACGCATCGATATCGTCGACGATCTGCTGCCACCGGACGAGTCGCCCCTCGACGCCGACAGCGCGGACTGGCACTGGCAGCCGGCCCGCGCGCGACCCAAGCGCCTCAAGGTGGTGAAATCGACCAATGCGCGGGATCGTTTCAAGGCGGCCGCGGCCAAGTCCTCCGCGTCCGGTGGTCAGGTGCTGACCGACCTCTCGCCGGAGGAGGCCGCCGAGAAGCTGATCGATTATCTGCGGGCGGAGAAGATCCTCGCGCAGGACGATCAGTAGTCCATCAGCCGAGGCATCCGCTCCGATAGCCGCTGGCCGCCGAGCACGATGCGCGCCGGATCGACGGCGTGAAAGCGACCGTCGCGAAAGTGCTCGGCGTGGTGGGCGTCGAACGCGACCAGCGGTTTCAGGTCGGTACGCTTCGACTCGGGCAGCATCATCAGCGTCAGGTTGTCGAGAATCAGGTGGCTGCCGTCGTCCTTACGGTAGCGCAGTACCGCATGATAGGTCGGGGTGAGGGTGTCGTCGGCGGCGAGAAAATCCAGGCGTGACACCGGGGTGCCCGCCTGGATCAGGATCTGATACTTGGCGATGGCGAAGTCCTCGCAGTCGCCGTAGCCATCACGGACCAGGCGATCGAAGCCCTTCCAGGTATCCACCTTCTCGAACTGCTGGCGGGCGGCGTTATTGATCACGCGATTGACGAAAGCCAGCCGGTCCTCGCCCCGACGATGGCTGGCCTGGGCCACGAACTCCTCCCGGGTGAGTGTCACGGCCGTGGCGCCGGGATCGTCCCAGTAGGTAAAGGCAGCGGCGTGGGACGTCGTCGGCAGTGCCGCAAACAGCAGACAGGCCAGGCGCCGAAGACGGGGGAAGGGAAAAGCGATCGCGGGCATGCGTCTCCATGAGTGACACCGAACTTCGTGAAACCGACATGGCGACGTTTCGGGTATCGACGCAGCCTGTCACGATGCGATAGATAATAGAACATGCGGCCGGCCCGAGGGCCATGCCCTGGTAGCGACTTGCAAGGCAACATTGTCGAACGGAGGTGGATCATGATGATCGTCGATCTCATCGATGGCGAGGACTTTCGTCAACGGCTGGTCTCGCTGGGGGTGCGTATCCCCGAGGAGGCGTGCCCGGAGAGCTGCGCGCGGCTGGCGGCGGGATGTCATCGTGCGCGAGGCGTCGAGGGGCTGGAGCCCGCCATTCGCGATCTGATGCAGCACACCGATGTGATGCTGCCATCGGTGCGGGAGGCGATAGAGCGCCATCTGCTGCCGGCCTTTGGCGCTGCTTGATCGCTGCCTCCCGAAGCAGCGCTAGAGGCGGCGCAATCCCCACATGAAGTAGACGCCGCCGATCAACGCGGCGATCAGGCCCGCCGGCAGTTGATAGGGGAAAAACAGATTCCTGCCCAGCCAGTCGGCGGTCACCATGACCAGCATCCCCAGCAGACCGGCGCCGAGCATCTGATGCCTGGCGCCGTGGAATCCCATCAGGCGCGCCATGTGCGGGGCCATCAGGCCGACGAAGGAGAGTGGCCCGATGACCAGGGTCGCGGCGACGGTGAGCAGGGCGACCAATGCCAACAGCACCAGTCGGCTGCGATCCACGTCGACGCCGAGCGCCTTGGCGGTGGGCGCGCCCAACGGCAGCAGCGTCAGCCAGCGCTGCAGAGGTAGCGTTAGCGCCAGCAGGAGAAGGGCGATGGCCACGATCCAGCCGCTCGAAGTCAGGCTGGCATAGTAGGTCGACCCACCCAGCCACGAGAGCAACTGTTGCGCCCTGGGATCCTCGCTGGCCAGCACGATGGCGCGCATGGCGTCCAGCAGCGAGGAGATGGCGATGCCGGTCAGCAGTAGCCGCTCCGGTGCGAAGCCACTGCGGCGGTTGCAGACGATCAGGACCAGTAGCGCTACCGTGGCCCCGCTGAAGCCCATGACCGAACCGCTCAGTGGCGCGATGCCGAGCGGCAGCAGCATCAGCGCGATCACGCCGATCGCGACGCCGGCACTGATGCCGAGGACCTCGGGACTGGCCATGGGGTTGCCGGTCATCCGCTGCAACAGGGTGCCGGCGATGGCCAGCATCAGCCCCGCCGCCGCAGCCGTGGCCACTCGCGACAACCGCCAGTCGACGATGAGCGACAGGTCACCCGTGCCTGCCACACTGGGATAGAGGGTGTGGCTGTCGAGCATGAAGCCGACAAGCAGCGCCAGCGCGCAGGCAGCGACCGTCAAGCCCGCCAGCGCCCACAGGCGGAGGTGTGGCCGTGCCAGGCGTGGCATGGTCAGTCCCGTGCTGGGCGTCGGCCGTGATCCACCGACCCGCAGGCGCGGCAACAGCCACAGCAGCAGTGGGGCACCCAGCGCCGCCGTCATGGCGCCGGTCGGCAGTAGCGAAGCAGTGAACGGAGACAGCTGCTGAACGGCGAGATCCGTCACCGCGAGCAGAAGAGCCCCCAGAATCATCGACCAGACGAGCCGTTGGGGTAGCGTGCGGGCGCCGGAGAGCCTTGCGATGGCCGGCGATGCGAGGCCGATGAAACCGATCAGGCCGATGGCGCTGACCACGCAGGCGGTCATGAAGATTCCCAGGCCGAGGCCGGCGATGCGCAGCTTGCGCAGCGAGATCCCCAGACTCTTGGCGCCCTCTTCTTCGAGATCGAGCAGCGCCAGCGGACGCAGCAGCAGCAGTGCCACCACCACCACGATACCCAGGCGCAGCAGCAGGAAACGGGTGTCGTGCCAGCTATCCTGGGCCAGCGCTCCCGACCCCCAGATGAACAGCCCCGACAGGCTCTCCTGGTGAAACAGCAGCAGTGCACTGTTGATCGCGCTGAAATAGAGGCCGACCACCATCCCGGAGAGCACCACCACCATCGGCGCCAAGCGTCGCTTCCAGGAGAGCGCGAAGACCAGCAGCATCGCCACGATGCCGCCGGCCAGGGCGATCCACTCCCTCCCGGCCAGCATCCAGCTCGGCGCCCACAGCGTCGCGACGACCAGCGCCAGCTGCGCACCGCTGGTGACGCCGAGCGTCGCCGGCGAGGCCAGTGGATTGCGCAACACCTGCTGCATCAGGCAACCCGCCAGGGCCAGGGCCGCTCCGCCCAGCAGCGCGACCAGCAGCCTCGGCACGAAGGTGTAGTGCATCACGATCTGACGGATCTGGTCATCGTCGGGGGCAACGATGGATTGCCACCAGACCCCGGCTAGATCGCCGAACCGGGTATGCAGGGTCGCAGTTGCCAGGCCGACCGCCAGCAGCAGCAGGGCGAGGGCGAACCAGGCGGGGGAGCGCCTGCGAAGCGTCACGGCGCCTGATCCTCGACGGAAGAGACGGTAGACGTATCGGCGGTGGGGGGCTGGGTGGCGACATCGACCAGCGAACGGGCCAAGCGCTGCAGCGAAATCAGGCCCCCGTAAGGCCAGACGGGGTCGATGAAGCTCACCCGCCCCGCGCGGACCGCCGGCAGGTGCTGCCAGATCTGATTGTCGCCCAGGGCCTCTTCGACGCCGCGGGGATAGGGCTTGATGACGACGATGCGCGCCTCTGGCCTCTCCGCGAGGCGATCGATCGGGATGCTGGCATAGCCCCAGGCATTGGTCGGGCCGGTCCAGGCATTGGTGAGGCCGGTGCGGGAGAACAGCGTGCCCACCATATTGCCCTGGCCGAATACGCGGACGTGCTGAGCATCGCTGAACTGCACCAGGTAGAGGGGTGTCTTCGCTCCTCGCAGGGCCCGAGCGGCGTGTGCGAGAACGGCATCGGTTTCGGCGATCAGGACCTCGGCCTGCGGCTGCCGGCCGGTCAGTCTCGCGATCTCGCGAGTCATCGCCAGCGTCGCCTCGTAATAGGGCCGGTCGGTGTAGAAGTTGTCGATCATCCTCACCGGCATCAGACGCTCCAGACGGGCGTTGTCGCGGGAGAACAGGGCGCTCGTCAGCAGCAGGTCGGGGGGATCCTGGGCCAGCAATTCGAGGTTGGGCTCGTTGCGCAGACCCATGTCCAGCGTCGAGTCGGGGATCGCTGGCGCCTTGACCCAGGCGTTGTAGTTGGGGATGTCCGATACCGCGTAGGGTTCGACGCCCAGGGCGACGAGGGTCTCGACGACAGTCCAGTTGGCGGCCGCGATTCGCGGCGGCTTCGAATCGGCGTCCGCCGGCGCGGTGCTCATCCCCAGCAGCACGGCAACCGCAAGTGCGAGGAGAGCGGGAAAAGAGCGAACACGCGGCAAAGTGACGGTTTCCTGGCGACGGGAACAAGTGGCACGGCGCTCATCCGGACAGCAACGCGGCGCCGGATGATGCGGCTACGGGCGGTGATGGTAGATCGAATGACAATCGTTATCAATAAAGAGCGGAAGACACGCCTTATTGAATACACATGGCAATGATTGTCATTTAGAATACCAGCGATAAAAATTCCCGGCCGATGGCTGCCGGCTCCTACAACGTGACAAACGGGCATTCGATCCGATGAAAACAGGGAACACACTCGCCGCCGTGAGCGGTACGCTGCTTTTTGCTTGTACGGCAAGCGTATTTGCCCAAGAGCCTACCGCCAACAACGATACTGTCGTGGTCACCAGCACGGCACTCAAGGTCGATACGCCGCTGCTGGAAACGCCTCGCTCCGCTTCTGTGGTCACCGACACCGAACTGGAGAGACGCGCGGTCAACAAGTATGACCAGGTTCTACGCTATCGCGCCGGCGCATTGTCGGCACCCTACGGGAATGACGCCAAGGCGGACTGGTTTTTCTTCCGAGGCTTCTCGGGAGAGGACTCAACCTATCAGGACGGATTGCGTCTGTTCCGCGAGGCTGGCTATCTATGGTGGAAAACCGAGCCTTTCGGTCTTGAGCGAGTCGATTTCTTGAAGGGTCCAGCGTCGATCCTATATGGCGAGGCACCTCCCGGGGGAATCATCAACGCCATCAGCAAGCGCCCGACCGACGATACCCAGGGGTTGTTCGAAATCCAGGCCGGCAACAAGGGACATCGACAGGTAGGAATTGATACGTCCGGTCCGGTCAGCGATAGCGGCGATGTTCGCTACCGTATCGTTGGGTTGTTTCGCGACCAGGATGGTGAACTCGACGGTACCGACAACGAGAGAGTCTACTTCGCTCCCAGTCTGGCGATCGATCTCTCCGACGACACCACGCTTACGTTGCTGGCCAGCTATCAGCGCGATCACGGTACGCCGGCCAATGTCTTCTACCTTCCTTATGGCTCCGTCAACGACACGCCGTTCGGCAAGGTCGGCCGGGATACCGATCTCGGTGACAACGATAACGATAGGCTCGAGCACGAGCAGATATCGGTCGGATACGAACTCGAGCATACCTTCAACGATACCTGGGAGTTCCAGCAGAACGCCCGGTTCGCGTCCCTGGATCTTTTCCTGCGCACGGCCTATCCGTCCTACATGGCGGAGGCGGATGGACGCGATGCAGTTCGAGGGCTGACCTACCGCGATGGCAGCTACGACGCCTTCACCATCGATAACCGCATGATAGGCACCTGGTACACCGACAACACCGAGAACACGCTGCTGGTGGGGCTGGACTATCAGCATCTGGATGCGGACTACCTCAGCCGTGACACCTTTGACTACGGCACGATCGATATCTTCGATCCAGGCAACGCATCCACCAATCCACTCAGCGATCCGAGCTATTACGATCAGGGCAAGGAACAGATCGGTGTCTACGTTCAGGACCAACTCCGTCTCTACGATCGCTGGATTCTGCTGGCGGGTGCTCGTCACGACAGCGTCGACGTCACCAACAAGCAGGACGGTGGTGAGGATCAGAGCTACGACGACTCCCAGATGTCCTACACCGGTGGCGTCATGTATCTCGGTGACTACGGCCTCTCGCCCTATCTGAGCTATAGCGAGTCATTCACACCCAACATCGGCAACGATCTAAACGGCGATGCCTATCAGCCCAGCGAGGGCAAACAGTGGGAGCTGGGGCTCAAGTACGCACCCGATTGGCTGGATGGTTATGTCACTGCAGCTGTCTTCGACTTGAAGGAGAGCGACACGCTCTATCCCAGCGGCGGCTCCTCAAGTAACCAGGGTGGGGAGCGTCATTCGCGCGGGTTCGAGCTGGAAGGGGTGGGTTACGTGACCGACAACCTTCAGGTCACGGCGGCTTACACCTACACCGACGTCACGGTCGACGTGAGCGACACGTTAAATGATCTACGTGCCGGTTTGATCCCGCGTCATCAGGCATCGCTGTGGCTGGATTACGACTTTGATCGAGGCCCGCTCGCCGGGCTGGGTCTGGGCGCAGGCGCTCGGTACATCGGTACCAGCGTGGATTCGCCTCAGTACAGTGATACCCGAGTGCCGGCCTATACGCTCTACGATGCGATGGCCAGCTACGCGATCGATTCGCACTGGACCGCCCAGGTGAACGTGACGAACCTGACCGATAAGGAGTACGTCAGCGGGTGCGACTACTGGTGTTACTACGGTGAATCCCGCAGTGTCATTGGTAGCCTGAAATATCATTGGTAAGACAGTCATCAATCCACGAAGCCCGGCGATACGCCGGGCTTTTTTCTTGCCAATCACCGCAAGCGCGGACCGGAAGTTTGGCACGCCGGGCCTTGGGTCATGGGCGAATTCGTGAGGAGGGATCGTCACCGGCGTAGAGATATGAATCGTTGTTTTTGATAATGATTGTCGTTTAACTTTTGGTTACGTCGCTATAGTATGTCCTCGCCGTTTACTCGTCCGCCCCGACCGCTAGGTTTCTCGAATCATGAACCGATCAGGTATTGAAACGCAGCAGAACCAGAAAACGCTAGGCAAGCTGATGTTTGTCGCTATGGCAATGACCGCGCCACCGTTGGTCAGTCCGGGATGGGCTCAGAGTCCTGATACCAGCGCGCAGACGCTGAACACTGTCACCGTCACCAGCCAGGCGATCCTGACCCAAGGCGATACACCGCCGCCGGCCTATGCGGGCGGGCAGGTCGCTGCCGGGGGACGGATCGGAGTTTTCGGCGAGCAGGACGCGATGGATGTGCCGTTCAACGTCATCAGCTACACCAGTGAGCTGATCGAGAATCAACAGGCCGACACCCTGGGCGACGTGCTGCAGAACGATGCCTCGGTCATGGTCGGCAAGGGGTTCGGCAACTACTCGGAGTCATTCAAGGTCCGCGGATTCGACCTCTACGGTGACGATATTTCCTACGGCGGGCTTTATGGGGTATTGCCGCGTCAGCTGATCAACACCAGCATGATGGGGCGCGTCGAGCTGTTCAAAGGGGCCAGTGCATTCGCCAATGGTGTACCCGCTGGCGGGACAGGCGTGGGTGGTGCGGTCAACATCGAGCCCAAGCGGGCGACCGATGAGCCGATCACACGAATCTCCACGGGATATCGGTCGGACAGCTACGGTGAAACACAGCTAGATGTCGGGCGGCGATTCGGCAATCAGAACGAATATGGGGTTCGGGCCAGTATCAACCGCGGGCGTGGGGATACGGCCATCGATGACGAAAGCCGTAAAAATACCTCTGCGGTGGTGGGGCTGGACTACCGTGGCGATCGCGCTCGAGCATCGCTGGATATCGGTCACCAGAAGTCGATCATCGACGGTGGGCGGCTCAATGTGAACCTGGCCAGCTACACCGGCGATACCGTACCTTCGGTGCCTGATGCCGACAGCAACTACACGCCGAGCTGGAATCGCTCAAGCCTGGAAACCAATTTCGCCATGCTGCGTGGTGAATACGACTTCAGCGATTCCTGGACCGGCTATGCGGCGATCGGGGGAAATCGCACGCATGAGCGAAGTCTGGCAGGATCGCCCCGCGTCATTAACGACGATGGCGACGCCACCGTGACGCAGCTAGATACGGCCTACCAGTCGGAGACCTTCGCCAGTCAGGTCGGATTGCGTGGGCAACTGGAGACGGGGCCAGTATCCCATCAGGTCAACCTCGGCTACTCCAGCGTCTACTCCCGCAAGGATGTGGCTTTCGATGGCATTTTTACTGGAGCGCCGACCAACATCTACGACCCGGCTAATGTTCCCGTCCGTGAGCCTAACTTCCCCAGCGGTGATCTGAGCGATCCCACGACGACAGGGCGTACCTATAATAACGGCGTTTCTCTGTCAGACACGCTGGGTTTCTTCGATGATCATGTGTTGCTGACGCTGGGTGGTCGCTATCAGGAGATCGAGGTCAATAACTACGATGGCAATACTGGCAAGCGTGGCAGTCGCTTCACCGAGTCGCGCGTCACGCCCGTCTACGGCATCGTCTACAAGGCCACGGACAATATTTCACTCTATGCCAACCATATCGAAGCGCTGCAGCAGGGTAAGACGGCCCCGAGTTTGAGTAACTATCCGAACCTGACGAATCCCAATGAAGTTCTCGGCATCGTGCGCTCTAAGCAGAATGAGATCGGTGCCAAGTTCGACTACGGCAATATCGGCGGTGGCATCAGCCTATTCCAGATCGAGCAGCCGCAGGTCAGCATCGAGGACAACACCGCCGGCTACAACGGCGAGCAGCGTAACCGCGGCATCGAGCTGAGTGGCTACGGCGTGCCGCTGGATGGCGTGCGCGTGTTGGCGAGTGCCACCTTCATGGACCCGGAACTCCGCAATACCACCAATGGTGAGAACGATGGCAACGATGCGCCGGGCGTGCCGAGCTATCGTTATGTGCTGGGCGGGGAGTGGGATATCCCGCACATGGACCGGCTGACGGCGACCGGCAGGTTCATTCGCACCGGTTCGCAGTACGTCGACGACAGCAACAATCTCGAAGTCGATCCCTGGAATCGTCTCGATCTGGGTTTCCGCTATACGATGCCACTCAACGAGGCGAGCCTGATCTGGCGCGCTGATGTCGACAACGTCACCGACGAGGATTACTGGGAGTCCGCCGCCACGACTGGCAACCAGACACTGGTCCAAGGCGAGCCGCGGACGTTCAAGCTGTCGGCGACGGTGGAGTTCTAGTTCGCGGATATCATGGCCATCAGCAAAAAGGCGCCTCCCAGGTGAGGCGCCTTTTTCATGGCTGGATGACCCGGAAAGCGTGGATTGCGCGCTGTCCAGTGGTGCCTCGACTACTGCGAGGCGACCTGCAACTGAGGCGATGCCTCGACGCCGAGATTGGCCCGCAACGTCTCGCTGTACCAGTTGACGAAGTCGATCACGCCGAACTCGTAGGTCTTGGAGTAGGGTCCTGGCTGATAGGCGCGTGAATTGATCCCGAGCTGGTTCTCCTCGGCCAGGCGGCGGTCCTGATCATTGGTGGCGTCCCAGACCTGGCGGAGACGTTCGGGGTCGTAGTCGACGCCTTCCACGGCATCCTTGTGCACCAGCCACTTGGTGGTGACCAGGGTCTCCTGCGGGCCGAGTGGCAGCACCCGGAACACCACCGCGTGATCGCCCATGAAGTGGTTCCACGAATTGGGCAGGTGCAGGATACGCAGCGAGCCCATGTCCGCATTGGGTATATGGCCCATCAGCTTGTTGCAGCCTGGCTTGCCGTCCATGGTCATCGAGACGATGCCGTCGATCAGCGGCGTGCGGGTGAGGCGATTGCGCTTGCCGAATCGGGCGAGCTGCCACGGTACCTCGCAGGCGGTCCAGTCGGCCTGCTTGCGGGCGACCAGTTCACGGTACTCGCCGGTGGAACGGGGGTCGTCGGTATCGTCGAACTCGATCAGCGAGTTGAGCAGTTCGGGATGGGCGCCGTTGCAGTGATAGCACTCACGATTGTTCTCGAGCACCAGCTTCCAGTTGGCGCGTTCGACGATATTGGACTCCACCGCGACCTTGACGTTGTCCATGTCGTAGGGCGACAGGTAGTGTTCCAGCGATACCAGGAAGTCGTCGATCGGCTCCGGGTCCTCGCTCAGGTTGACGAACACGAAGCCGCCGGCGCTCTTTACTGCCACGGGCTTGAGACCGTAGGCGCTCATGTCGAAATCGGCACCCATGTCGCTGCCGGCGAACAGCAGCCGACCATCGAGCTCGTAGGTCCACTGGTGATAGGGGCAGACCAGCTTGGCGACCTTGCCCTTGTCCTTGAGACACAATCGGGATCCGCGGTGGCGGCAGACATTGTGAAACGCCTGGATGCGATTCTCGGCACCACGCACCACGATGATCGAGTTGCTGCCGATCTCGATCTTGAAGAAGTTGCCCTTGGCGGGGATCTCGCAGCTCATGCCGGCGAACAGCCACTGCTTCTCGAACACTTCCTCCATGTCCAGCGCGAACAGTCGCGAGTCGTTGTAGAACGGCTGGGGCAGCGAGAACGTCGGGTCACGCTGGTCCAGCATTTCCGCCACGGCGGCGCGAGTCTCGGCAAGTGAACCCTCCAGACTGTCGCGTGGAAGTGGTGACATGGTCGCATCCTCATCGATAACAGGTGTGGGTCTTCCCGAACATGACCGCGGGAACGACCGGGTGGAGTGGCTATTGTGGTGTCGATTTTAAGCTGTCGGTCTGACTTTCGGCGAGTGTCGCTCAGGTGCTGGTGATGAAATTGTCCAGCCGCGACACTCGTCGATGCCAGGCCGACCGCTGACCACAATTGCTCACCGGGGCGTCACACGTTGACACTGGGTCGGCGATGACGTCGCGCGGCTGTCACAGGGCGTCATTTTTCGTACCGGCAGCGCCGTTTTACCGGTGGCTGGGGGTGGTTGACATGCCCGTGTCGTTGATAGGCAAGTCGGTCCGCGTCGGCGTGCGCAGAATCCGCTGAGGACGGTAATTCACCGGAAGCGGCTGAGCGGATTGGCATTCTCGCCCTGGCCATTTCCCCGATCGAGTGCGGTGACGATGGAATTCTTCAATCCGGTCAATACCCAAACCTGGACCAACGGCCGACATCAGGTACGGTGCGTCAAGGTGATTCAGGAAACCTGGAACGTGCGAACGTTCTGTTTTATGGCCGACCAGCCGGTGATGTTCTTCTTCAAGCCGGGACAGTTCGTCACGCTGGAGCTAGAGATCGCCGGCCAGCCGGTAATGCGTTCCTACACGATCTCCAGTTCCCCCTCGATCCCCTACAGCTTCTCGATCACCGTCAAGCGGCTGCCAGGGGGGCAGGTCTCCAACTGGTTGCACGACAATCTCAAGATCGGCGACCCGATGGTGGTTCACGGGCCGGTCGGCGATTTCAACGTCATCGATCATCCGGCGGAGAAAGTGCTGATGCTGTCCGGCGGTGTCGGCATCACGCCGCTGATGTCGATGACGCGCTGGTTCTTCGATACCAATGCTGCCGTGGATCTCGAATTCATCCACTGTGCCCAGGCGCCCAACGACATCATCTACCACCGTGAACTGGTCCACATGTTCTCGCGGCTGCCGGAGTTCCGCCTGCATATCGTCTGCGAGCGTAGCGACGAGCTCAGCCAGGCCTGGTCCGGTTTTCGAGGCTATCTGACGAGGCAGATGCTGACGCTGATGGCGCCGGACTATCTCGAAAGGGAAGTGTTCTGCTGCGGGCCGGCGCCATTCATGCAGGCGGTGCGCCAGGTACTGCAGGAAGATGGCTTCGACATGTCGAGTTACCACCAGGAGTCCTTCGGCGCGACGCCGTTGAGCGTCCAGGAAGATGTGCTGGAACTCGCCGAGCAGGCCGAGGCCGATGCCGAGGAAGTCGATACGGCGACGCTGATACCAGTGGAATTCACCGGCAGTGGCAAGAGTATCCGCGTCAGTGAAAACGACACTATTCACTCGGCTGCCGCCAAGCTTGGATTGCACATTCCCAAGGCCTGCGGGATGGGAATCTGCGGTACTTGCCGGGTCATGAAGCTGGAAGGCGAAGTCGAGATGGAACACAACGGCGGCATTACCGAGGAGGACGAAGCGGAAGGTTTCATCCTGTCGTGCTGTTCGAAGCCGCGGGGAAAAGTCGTCATCGATTTCTGAGCCACGAGCCACGAGCCACGAGCCACGACGAGCCACGAGCAAAGCGCTGCAAGTGTTAGACCTTTGGACCTGACGACTGTCGTCGCGGCGTCATTCGATGGCGTGAAGAGACCGTTTCGACGTCGATGTAACTCCTAGTCTGGTCTCGCGCCTTCATGCGATGTCGTCGCCAGAGCGGCACGACACAAGGCATTCCGAGATCAGACCCAGGAGTCCACGCCATGTCTTCATCCGCCAACCGAGGCGTCGTCTTTCGCGGTGCCGGCAAGGTCGCCGTCGAGAGTATTCCCTTCCCCGAACTGGCGCTCGGCAGCCGCCAGTGTCACCACGGCGTCATTCTCAAGATATTGACCACCAACATCTGCGGCAGCGACCAGCACATGGTGCGTGGCCGAACCACCGCGCCGGAAGGGCTGGTGCTTGGCCACGAGATCACCGGCGAGGTGATCGAGTGCGGCCGCGATGTCGAGTTCATCAAGAAGGGCGACATCGTCTCGGTACCGTTCAACGTAGCCTGCGGCCGCTGCCGCAACTGCAAGCGCGGCGATACCCACATCTGTCTGCACGTCAACGGTGACCGCGCCGGTGGCGCCTACGGCTATGTCGATATGGGCGGTTGGGTCGGCGGTCAGGCCGAGTACGTGATGGTGCCCTATGCCGACTTCCAACTGCTCGTCTTTCCCGACAAGGAGCAGGCGATGGAGAAGATCCTCGATCTCACCATGCTCTCGGACATTTTCCCCACCGGCTTCCACGGCTGCGTGACCGCCGGTGTCCAGCCCGGGTCGACGGTCTATATCGCCGGTGCGGGTCCGGTAGGGCTGGCCGCCGCCGTCTCCGCTCAACTGCTGGGTGCGGCCTGCGTCATCGTCGGCGACATGAACGACAAGCGTCTCGATCAGGCGCGCAGCTTCGGCTGCGTCGGGCTCGACCTGAAGCAGGATGCCAGCATGTCGGAGCTGATCGAATCGGTCCTCGGCGTGCCGGAGGTCGATGCGGCGGTCGATGCGGTGGGATTCGAGGCCAACTGCCATGGCCACAACCATTCTCATGAGCAGCCGGCCACCGTGCTCAACGCCACCATGGAGATCACCCAGGCCGGTGGTCGGGTCGGCATTCCAGGGCTCTACGTCACCGAAGATCCGGGCGCCGAGAGCGAAGACGCCAAGCACGGCAATATCTCGATGAAGTTCGGTCTCGGCTGGGCCAAGGCGATGTCGTTCCACACCGGTCAGACACCGGCCATGCGCTATCAGCGCCAGTTGATGCAGGCGATCCTTCACGACAGGGTACAGATCGGCAAGGCGGTGAACGTGCAGACCATCTCGCTCGACGAGGCGCCCCAGGGGTACGCCGACTTCGACGGCGGCGCGGCGAAGAAATTCGTCATCGATCCGCATGGGACGCTCAAATAGCCACGAGCCACGAGTAGCGCCGGTTTCGGGGCGCTGTCAAAAGAGCCGGCGATGCCATGGGGCATCGCCGGCTCTTTTTCGTTTGGCTGGGCCAGCGAAAGGCAGCAGAATCGAGTCATTCCGATCGTCCGACAGGAACCCGACCGAGACCGATGATGACAGAGCCGACCCCGAATCTGCCGCGCTGCGCCTGGGCGCAGACGCATCCACTGAATGCCGAGTACCACGACGAGGAGTGGGGCGTACCGGAGTACGACAGCCGGGCGCTGTGGGAAAAGTTGATCCTCGATGGCTTCCAGGCGGGGCTCTCCTGGCTGACCATCCTCAAGAAGCGTGACGCCTTCCGTGAGGCCTTCGAGGGCTTCGATCCCGTCAGGATCGCCGACTATGACGAGCATGACATCGAGCGGCTGATGGGCAACGCCGGCATCATCCGTTCCCGATCCAAGATCGAGGCGACCCTCGGCAATGCCCGGGCCTACCTCGCCATGCAGGACAACGGCGAGGATTTCTCCGAGTTCCTGTGGGGCATGGTCGGCGGCCGGCCGATCCAGCGGGACTTCGAACGCGATGGGCCGGTCCCCACCCAGACGCCGCTATCCCTGGAGATTTCCAAGGCGCTCAAGAAGCGTGGGTTCAAGTTCGTCGGTCCGGTCATCGTCTATGCCTGGATGCAGGCCGTCGGCATGGTCAACGACCACGCCGACGATTGCCATCGCCGCAAGCCGGTGGCGGCGATGGGCTGATCGCCGCCACTGGACCGGACTGCCTCGCGGCAGGCTCAGTCCAGGCGTCCATCGAACAGCTCGCGAAACGCGGCATAGCGCTTCTCGTGCATGTCACGCGCTGCCGGGTCGGGCTCGAGTACGCCCTCGCCAGGCGCGAGTGCACGGGCCACGGCCAGCAGATCGCCATCGCGCCAAGGCGCCATGGCGGCCACGGCGGCCCCCAGCAGCACGGGCTCCGGTGCCGCCGACAGCACCACGCGGCAGCCGGTGCCATCGGCGTAGAGCTTGCGCAGCAGGGGGGAGCGGTTGTGGCCACCGCTGAGGTGGAGCGTGTCGATGGCGTAACCGTTGGCGTTCATGCGCTCGATGATCGCCCGCGTGCCGTAGACCAGCGCCGTCGCGGCGGCCCAGTACACCTTGATGAAGGTCTCCGTGGGGGATTCCAGCGTGAGGCCGACGATGGCGCCACGAATGTCGGGGTCAGCCAGCGGTGAACGGTTGCCGATGAAGTCCGGGCGAACGTGAAGGTCCGGTGCCGGATCGCCTGTTGCAAGCCGTTCCAGCAGCAGTTCCGAGAGAGCACCGTGGGGGTCGTCGCCAAGCTCGCTACCCGCGCTGAACAGGTCGACGATATGGTCCAGCAGGGCGCCGGTCAGGCTCTGGCCGCCCTCGTTGGCGACGAATCCGTCGCACAGGGCGCCCGGATAGGGGCCCCAGACGCCGGGAACTTCGCGACGTTCCGGCTGGGCACCGATATGACAGGTCGAGGTGCCGGCAATCACCGCCACCCGATGCGCCGAGTGCGCGTCGAGGCTGCGCCCCAGCGTGCCCATGGCGCCGGCATAGGCGTCGATCATGCCGACGGCAAACAGACAGTCGGTGGTGAGGCCGAGCTCGGCCGCGGCCTTCTCGCTCAGTCGCCCCAGCGGTTCGCCCACGGCGGCGGCGCGATCGGGCAGCGCCGCGCGCTCGAGGACGTCCGTCATGTCGATCTGGGCGAGGAATTCCCGATCCCAGCCGCGGTTCGGGCGCGGATCGAAGGTCCATTTGCAGGCCAGCGTGCAGACCGAACGGCGATCGATGCCGGTGCAGTGATAGCCCAGCCAGTCGCCGAGGTCACCGGCGTAACCGATGCTGTCGTAGAGTTCCGGTCGGTTGCGCTTGAGCCACATCAGCTTGGGCATCTGCATCTCCGGCGACATCACTCCGCCGAGATTGGCCAGTGGTGCAGCCTGGGTCGCGGTACAGATCGACGCCTCGGCCGTCGCCCGATGATCCATCCAGACGATGATGTTCCAGGACTCGTCGCCCGGCGATAGCGTCAACGGCTCATGCTGACGGTCGAGCAGCGCCAGCGAACAGGTCGCGCTGACAGACATGCCCTTGACCTGGGCCGGCTCGATGTCCGCCTGCTGGACCGCGCGGCGGGTGGCGTCGCAGACGGCTCGCCAGATATCGGTGGTGCTCTGCTCGACATGGTGTTCGAGAGGACGATGAATGGCGATCGGTGCCTTCGCCTCGCCCAGCAGTTCGCCGCGATCATCGAAGACCCCGACGCGGGCGCTGCCGGTGCCGATGTCGACGCCCAGTGAATAAACGGTATAGGACATGGTTGACCTGTTCATGAGCGTTTGAGAAAGGGCATGCGCAGCGTCATCACGACGATCAGGAACGCGCCCCAGACGGCGGTGGCGAGATGCTGGCTGGCGCCCATCAGGTTCATGCCCGAGGCGATCACCTGAAGGCTCATCAACCCGAGCACCAGTGGCAGCACGCGCCCGAAGCCGCCGAACGGATTGGCACCGGCGAGGAAACAGGCCAGTACCGTGATCAGCAGGTAGCTCTCGCCATGGCCCACGCGGACGGAGTTGAACCGCGCCAGCATCACCATGCCGGCGATCGCGGCCAGCAACCCGGAGAGGGTGTAGAGCACGATCAACACACGGCGCACATTGATACCCGAGTACTCGGTGGCGCGCGGGTTGGAGCCGATCATATGGATCGAGAACCCGGTGCGCGTGAACTGCATGAAGTAGGCGAGCCCGCCAGCGGTCAGCAGGAAGATCAGCATCGGGATGGGGATACCGATCAGGGTGCCGCTGCCGAGCCATTGAAAACCGGCCGGCATGCCGGAGATGCCGCCGCCACGGGTCAGGAACTCACCCAGCCCCTGGAGGAAGATCATCGCGCCCAGCGAGACCAGAATCGGATGGGCGCCAACCCGCGCGACGATGACGCCGATCAGCAAGCCGGCTGCACTGCCGACGGCGAGACCGGCGCCGATACCCGCGACGATGCCGAGCACGCCAGCGTCGCCGAGGGCATTCTGCACCAGCCAGGCGGTGGTCAGCCCCGCGATATTGGCGGTGAAGGTCACCGCGAGGTTGAGACCGCCGGAGATGATCGGCACGAGCATGGCCAGGGAGAGCAGACCGAGCTCCGGAAGCTGTACGGCCATCGAGCGCACATTGACCGCGCTCAGAAAGCCCGGCGCCATCAGGGCGAAGAATGAGAAGCTCGCCACGAGCAGCAGCGCCATGATCCCGATCTCGAGCGTGTCGGCGCCGAAACGGAAGGCGTGACGGGGGGCGGATACGGAACTCATGAGCGTGCCTCCTGGGAAATCGGGCGACGGGGCAGCAGCTTGTCGAGATTGCTGCAGGTGATCGCGGCGAGAATGATGAAGCCGACGATCATGCGGAAGGCATAAGGTGTCACGCCAAGGAGATTGAGCCCGTTCTGCACCACGGCCAGCAGCAGCACGCCTAGCAGCGCCCCGGTCACCGAGCCGCGTCCGCCACCGAGCGTCGCACCGCCGAGGACCACGGCCGCGAGAATCGGCAGCTCCTGGCCGATCAGCGCGTTGGGGACCACTTCCTGCACGATGTGGGCCTGCATCAGCCCGGCGACGCCGGCGCAGAGACCCAGCCAACCGTAGGCGAAGGCGTGGATCATTCCCACCCGCACCCCGGAGCGCCTGGCCGCTTCCGGGCTGGAGCCGAAGCCGTAGATGGCACGGCCGAACCCGGTCCGGGTGAGGATGAATCCGGTGGCAAGGCTCATCACCACCATCACCGCCACGGGGAGATAGAGCGTCGCGCTGCCCCGCGAGGCGGGCAGGTCGATCAGCGGGACCGAATAGTAGAGCCAGTCGGGGATGTCGTAGATCGACACGCCGCCGGTGAAGACCATCAGCAGGCCGAAGTAGAGGTTGAAGGTGCCGATGGTGACGATGATCGAGACGATGCGGAAACGGTGAATCAGAAAGGCATTCACCAGCCCGAGCAGGCTCCCCACGGCCATCGACAGGAGGATGCCAAGCAGCCAGTTGCCGCCGCCCAGGTGATCCAGCAGTAGCGTCATGACCACGTACTGCACCACCGAGGCCGCCACCGCGAACGAGATGTCGATGCCGCCGGCGATGAGCACCACCACCAGCCCGACGGCGAAGATCATGTTCACGGACTGGTTGTTGAGCAGGTCGAACAGATTCTGCGTCGTCAGAAAGGTCTCCGTGGTCACACCCAGGATGAGACAGAGCGCGACGATGATCGCGGCCAGCACGCCCTCGGTGCCGAGGTGCAGTCTACGCATTGATGATCTCCTCGAGGGATGCCTCGGTGGTGGCATTCGGCGTGAGCTCGCGGCTGACTCGGCCCGCCTTGAGGACCACGACGCGGTCCGAATTCATCCAGATTTCGCCGGCCTCGTCCGAGATGAGGATGATCGACATGCCCTCGTCGGCCAGTTGGCGAATGATCTCGAAGATGCCCGCCTTGGCGCCGACATCGACGCCCACCGTGGGGCAGTCGAGAATCAGCACGTCAGGCTTGGTCGCCAGCCACTTGGCCAGCACGATCCGCTGCTGGTTGCCCCCGGAGAGGGAGGAGACCGCGAGTTCGGCGTCGCTGACCTTGGTGCCGAGACGCTGGATCCACTCGGCGGTCAGCTCGCGAAGACGTCGCGGGGAGAGGAAGCCCCGTGGCTTCTCCAGTTCGTCCAGTACCGTCACGGCGGTATTCATGTTGATCGACTGATTCTGGACCAGTCCCAGATGCAGGCGGTCCTCGGAGACGTAGGCGATGCCGTTGCGGATCGCGTCCCGATTGGAGCGCAGCGTCAGCGGCTTGCCGTTCTTGAGTAGCTCGCCGCCGGTGGGGCGATTCATGCCGAACAGAACGTGGGCCAGCTCTGTCCGTCCCGCACCCAGCAGCCCGGTGAGACCCAGTATCTCGCCGCGATGCAGCGTCAGCGAAACCTCCTCGAACTCGCCGGTGCGGCTCAGATTGCGCAGTTCGAGTACCGGCTCGCCCGCGCAGGCGGCTTGGCGCGGGGTGAGTGTCAGCTCGCGACCGGTCATCAATTGCGACAGCCGGGTCTGGGTCATGCCCTCGGTGGAATAGGTCCCGACCAGGGCACCGTTGCGCAGCACGGTCACTCGCTGACAGACCGCCAGCACCTCCGACAGCCGGTGACTGACGAAGACGATGGAGATTCCCTGCGCCGAGAGCGAGCGGGTGATTTCCAGCAGGGTCTGTACTTCGTTGCGGGTCAGCGAAGCCGTGGGCTCGTCCATGAACACGATTCGAGCCCCGGCGCGCAGGACCCGGCAGATCGCCACCAACTGACGTCGCGCGATGGAGAGATCCTCGACCCGGGCATCGGGGTCGAGGGGGACTCCGAGTCGTTCGATCACCCCACGCGCCTCGCTGCGAGCGGCTCGGCGGGAGAGCGGTCGAAAAGGGCTGGCCACGTAATCGTCGAAGACGATGTTCTCGGCAACGCTCAGGTGCGGGAACAGGGCCAGATCCTGCCAGATGACATGGATCCCGAGCGCGCGGGCGTCGTGAGGGGTGATACGGCTCACGGCGGTGGCATTGCCGAACGAGAAGGTCGCCCCCGCTTCCGGTGTGTAGACGCCGTTGAGTATCTTGATCAACGTGCTCTTGCCGCAGCCGTTCTCGCCGGCGAGGCAGAGTACCTCGCCACGACGAAGCTCGAAGGAGACGTCATCGAGTACCCGGCTCTGGCCGAATACCTTGCTGACACGCTCCGCCCGTAGTGCGATGTCATCCATCGCTGTCTCTCCCGGAAGGCAAGATGAAGGAAGGCCGCGCGGGTATCGCGCGGCGATGACGGTCGAAGCGCTTCAAAGGCCGAGTTCGGCCAGTTGATCGACCGTCTCCTCGTTCAGCTCCAGCGGCTTGGAGGCGAACAGGGTATGACCGTCGAGGCGCACCTTGCCCAGTACCGGCAGGTCGTCGCCATCGGCGATCTCGCCACCTTCGTAGAGTCTGTCGCCCAGCGCGACGAAGGCCTTGCCGGCCTCCAGCGGGCTCCACTGGAAACCGCCGGTAATGACGCCCTCGTGGACCAGGCGGCGCCCCTGTCCGGGGGAGAACAGGCCCATGACCTTGATGTCCCCGGCCAGACCCCGCTCCTTGACGGCTCGTGCCGCACCGATGGTGCCCTGGCTGCCGAAGGACATGATGCCGGCCAGGTCAGGGTGGGCGCGGATCAGATCCAGGGTGGTATTGCGGCTGTCGTCGACGCTCTCGGCGACACCGAAGCGATCGGCGGCCTGCTTCATGTCCGGGCAGTTCTGATCGAGCCATTGAATGGCGGCATCGGCCCAGGCGTTGTGGGCCGGCACGTTGAGTCCGCCGACATAGACGGCATAGGAACCTTCGCAGCCGGTGGTATCGGCCAGCAGCTTGGCGTGCTCTTCACCCAACTGCTGGGCGGAGATCATCTCGAAGTCGTAGTCGATGTTCTCGGAGTCGGGACTTTCATGCGTGAGGACGATGATGCCCTGGTCGCGGGCCTTCTTGAGCACCGGCTCCAGCACTTCGCGATCATTGGGGACCACACCGATGACATCCACGCCGCGAGCGATGAGATCCTCCACCGCGCGCACCTGCAGCGCGGGGTCGGCGCTGGTGGGGCCGATCATGTAGGCTTCGACGCCGAGCTCGTCGCCCATCTCCTCGATGCCTTGCTCCATGGCGTTGAACCAGGGAATCCCGCCGACCTTGGCCACGACCGCAATGGTGGGTTTGTCTTGAGCCTGCGCCACGCCGGCACTGCCGATGACGCCCGCGATGACGGTCGCGGCGAGATAGAAGTTGCGTTTCATGATCGGTTCCCCGTCGTTGGTGGTCCGATAGCGCAGCCCGGTCGAGGGGTCTTGACCAAAGTCGGTTATGAATGCGCAATCGGTTGTGCAACTATTCGTTTCTGCACCGTCCGGGTCAATGCGACTTTTGATCTACCGAAGGGGAGGGCCCAAGTGTCGAGCGAGCAGTCCAGAAAGTTGACGATCTATGATCTCGCCAAACTGGCGAACTCGTCGCCGAGTACCGTCAGCGCTGTCTTGAACGGTACGTGGCAGCGGCGTCGGATCAGCCGCAAGCTGGCCAAGCGAATCCTCGAGCTGGCCGAGCGCGAGGGATACTCGACCAACATGCAGGCGCGGGCGCTGCGCCGCGATCGTTCCGGCATTCTCGGCATGATCCTGCCGCTCTATGACAACCGCTATTTCAGTTCGATTGCCCAGGTATTCGAGGCGGAGGCGCGCCGGCGGGGTATTTTCACCATCGTCTCCTGCACCAATCGCGATCCGGCGCAGGAGCGCGAGGCGGCCAGGATGATGCTGGCCTACCGCGTCGAACATCTGATCTGTACCGGGGCAACGGACCCGGACGCCATCGCCGAAATGTGCGGTGCTGCAGGGATCGCCAGCCTCAACCTCGACCTGCCCGGCACGGCCGCGCCGTCGGTCATCTCCGCCAATCGCGAGGGTGCGCGCCGGCTGACGGATGCGCTGCTCGACCGGCTCGAGGCGCGGCGAGCCGACGCGGCGCGGGTGCTGTTCATCGGGGGGCGAGCCGAGGATCACAACACCCGGGAACGTATCGAAGGCTTCCGCCAGGCCCGTGAGAGGCGCGGTCTGGCCACGGCGCCCACGGATATCGTCACCTGTGATTATGCCGCCGAGAAGGCCCAGGCAGCGCTCGAGGCTTACGTCGGTCGTGAGGGCCGGTTGCCCGCCGCGATGTTCGTCAATTCCACGATCTCGCTGGAAGGTATCGTCCGCTGGCTGCGCCTGGGGGGGCATGACGTGAACGACATCATCATGGGCTGCTTCGACTGGGACCCGCTGGCGGCTGCCTTCCATCCGCGCCTGATCATGATGCGCCAGGACGTTCCCACGATGATCGCGCGTCTCTTCGACTGGATCGACGTCCCGCCCGAGGATCCGGCGAGCCGCCTGGAGGTCATGCCGGAGATCGTCGGCGACCCGGCGCAAGTCCGGGTCGCCGGATAGCCGCTATCTCTTCTCTCTACGTCACGTCGGTCGGTCGTCCTCTCGAGCGAGAGGGGTGAGCTCTGTCGTGAATCGCAATGTCATGTCGCAAACACGCCCAATCGTGACGTCGCAGCGCATCATGCCCCCCTAGGTGGACGATAACATCGCGGAAAATCACCGCACGCCGACCGCGTGTCGCCACGGCGACGAGCGACGTAGAGAGGGTCCCCATGCAACGTTATTCCGGTTTCAGCCTGGTCAAGCACGCGCTCAGTCATCACGAGAACTGGCAGCGCCACTGGCGTAACCCCACCCCCAAGAAGCGCTACGACGTGATCATCGTCGGCGGTGGCGGCCACGGTCTGGCGACGGCCTACTACCTCGCCAAGGAGTTCGGCGTCACCAATGTGGCGGTGATCGAGAAGGGCTGGCTGGGCGGCGGCAATACCGCGCGCAACACCACCATCGTGCGCTCCAACTATCTGTGGGACGAGGCGGCACAGCTCTACAACCACTCCCTCGATCTGTGGAAGGGGCTGTCCCAGGATCTCAACTACAACGTGATGTTCTCGCAGCGTGGCGTGCTCAACCTGGCGCACACCCTGCAGGACATGCGTGACGTGCAGCGCCGGGTCAATGCCAACCGCCTCAACGGCATCGACAGCGAGGTGGTGACGCCCGAGCAGATCAAGGAGATCGAGCCGGCGCTGGACATCTCCAAGAGCGCGCGTTACCCGATCATGGGCGCCTCGTGGCAGAAGAGTGCCGGGGTCGCGCGTCATGACGCCGTGGCCTGGGGCTTTGCCCGCGGCGCCGATGCCCTGGGTGTCGATCTGCTGCAGAACACCGAGGTGACCGGCTTCAAGATCCGCGATGGTCAGGTCTACGGCGTCCACACCAACCGCGGCGATATCGAAGCGCACACGGTCGGCTGCGTGGCCGCGGGCAACTCCGGCGTGTTGGCCAAGATGGCCGGATTCAAGCTGCCGCTGGAGTCGCATCCGCTGCAGGCGCTGGTCTCCGAACCGCTCAAGCCGATTCTCAACACCGTCACCATGTCCAACCACGTGCACGGCTACGTCAGCCAGTCCGACAAGGGCGATCTGGTGATCGGCGCGGGGATCGACGGCTATCTCGGTTACGGGCAGCGCGGCAGCTTCCCCACCATCGAGCACACCCTGCAGGCGATCGTCGAGATGTTCCCAATGTTCTCGCGGGTACGCATGAACCGGCAGTGGGGGGGCATCGTCGATACCTGCCCCGACGCCTGCCCGATCCTGTCCAAGACCCAGGTCAAGGGACTCTATTTCAACTGCGGCTGGGGCACCGGCGGCTTCAAGGCCACCCCCGGCTCTGGACACGTTTTCGCAGCCAGTCTGGCTAAAGGGGAAATGCACCCCATCGCGGCGCCGTTCTCCATCGACCGGTTCCATACCGGCGCCTTGATCGATGAGCATGGCGCCGCCGGCGTGGCGCACTGAGGGTACAAATGCCTGCGCGAGCGAATCGCTGCGTTACGCGGTACTCGGACATTCGCCTAATCCCGCGTTATGTCTCTTGTCCTGCGTGCCGTGTGCCTTGCGCTTCATCTCGCTCGGCAATTTGTACAGGGACTGCTCGTAACAAGTCCAAATCGGAGTAAACAACATGTTTCATATCTTCTGTCCCTACTGCCAGGAGTATCGCGAGGAAGAGGAGTTCCATCCCAGCGGTCAGGCACACCTCGTTCGTCCGGCCGATCCCGCCAGCGTGAGCGACGAGGAGTGGGGGGACTACCTGTTCTTCCGTGACAATCCGCGCGGTATCCACCACGAGATGTGGGTGCACCGGCTGGGCTGTCGCAAGTTCTTCAATATCACTCGCGACACCGCGACCTACGAGATTCTTGAGACCTACCGCATGGGCGAGCAGCCGAGCATCACCGCCGCCAACGCCGAGGTGCGCCGCGAGCAGGGCGTGCAGACCGCCGACGGCGGCTGGCAGACCGTGGGTGCACAGCCCGAGAACAGCCGGCTCAACGAGGAGACGCCGTCATGACCCAGTCCAACCGTCTCAATCAGGGCGGGCGCATCGACCGCTCGCGGCGGCTGTCGTTCACCTTCAACGGTCAGCAATACGTGGGCTTTGCCGGGGACACCCTGGCTTCCGCGCTGCTGGCCAACGGGGTGGATGTCGTCAACCGCAGCTTCAAGTATTCGCGGCCGCGCGGAATCGCCGCCGCCGGGCCGGAAGAGCCCAACGCCATCGTTCAGCTCGGCGCCAGCGAGGCCGCCCAGGTGCCCAACGTTCGCGCTACCCAACAGGCGCTGTATGACGGTCTGGTGGCGCGGGGCACCAACGGCTGGCCCAGCGTGCAGCGCGACGTGATGAGCTGGGTCGGTAAGCTGGGTGGCAGCTTCATGCCGCCGGGGTTCTACTACAAGACGTTCATGGCCCCGGCCTCGATGTGGATGACCTACGAGAAGTTCATCCGCAAGGGCGCCGGTCTCGGCCGCGCGCCCACCGAAGCCGATCCGGACATCTACGATCATCTCAATCAGCACTGCGACGTGCTGGTGATCGGCGCCGGCCCGGCCGGGCTTGCCGCCGCGCTCTCCGCCGCGCGTGCCGGCGCGCGGGTGATCCTGTGCGACGAGCAGGAGGAGATGGGCGGTTCGCTGCTCGACAGCCGTGAATCGATCGACGGCGCCCCGGCCAGCGCCTGGGCCGAACAGGTTGTCGCCGAACTCGCCGGTCTGGCTAACGTCACGCTGCTGCCGCGGACCACCGCCAACGGCTATCACGACCACAACTTCGTCACCCTGCACGAGCGGCGGACCGAGCACCTCGCCGATACCGCCGCGGGCGCCGGTCGCGAAGGTGAAGTGCGTGCACGGCTGCACCGGGTGCGTGCCGGCCGCGTGGTACTGGCCAGCGGCAGCCATGAGCGCCCGCTGGTCTACGCCAACAACGATGTGCCCGGCAACCTGGTGGCGGGGGCGATCTCTGTCTATATCCGCCGCTATGGGGTGGTGCCGGGGCAGCGCCTGGTGATCTCCACCAACAACGATCACGCCTACCGCGCGGCGCTGGACTGGCAGGAGGCTGGCCGTGAGGTGGTCGCGGTGGTCGACTCGCGCGCCAAGCCGGACGGCGATCTGGTCGAGCAGGCCCGCGATGCCGGTATCCGCGTCATCACCGGCAGCGCCGTGATGGAAGCCACCGGCAGCCAGCGCGTCAGCGGGGCCAAGGTGGTGGCGATCGACACCGAGCGCTTCGTGGTGACCGGCAAGGTCGAGACACTCGAGTGCGATACCATCGCCAGCTCCGGCGGCTACAGCCCGGTGGTCCACCTGGCCTCGCACACCGGCAAGCGCCCGCAGTGGCGCGACGACCTGCTCGGCTTCGTACCCGGCGAGGTCAAGGGCATGCATTTTGCCGGCGGCGTTCATGGCGTCTATGCCCTTGGCGAGACGCTCACCGACGGCGCCGATGTCGGTGCTGAAGCAGCGCGTGCGGCGGGCTTCGAGGAGGCCGCGGCGATGGCCGTCCCCGAGGTCGAGGTGCGCCACGAGTCGCCGACCAGCGCGCTCTATCAGATCCCCCACGAGAAGCCGCCGCTGCGCGCGCCCAAGCAGTTCGTCGATCTGCAGAACGATGTCACCGCAGCCGCCGTGGAGTTGGCGACCCGCGAGGGCTTCGAGTCGATCGAGCACGTCAAACGCTACACCGCGCTGGGCTTCGGCACCGACCAGGGCAAGCTGGGTAACATCAACGGGATGGCGATCGCCGCGCGCTGCCTCAATCGCTCGATTCCCGAGGTGGGGACCACGGTCTTCCGTCCCAACTACACCCCGGTCAGCTTCGGTGCCATCGTCGGCCGCCACTGCCGCGATCTGTTCGATCCCGAGCGCTATACCGCGCTGCACCAGTGGCACGTGGAGCACGGCGCCGAGTTCGAGGATGTCGGCCAGTGGAAGCGCCCCTGGTACTTCCCGCGCCGGGTCAACGGCAAGCGGGAGACGATGCACGAGGCAGTGGCGCGCGAGTGCCTCGCGGTGCGCCGCGGCGTGGGTATCCTCGACGCCTCGACCCTGGGCAAGATCGACATCCAGGGGCCGGATGCGCGTGAGTTCCTGGGCCGGGTCTACACCAACAAGTGGGCCAAGCTGGCACCGGGGCGCGTGCGCTACGGGCTGATGTGCAAAGACGACGGCATGCTGATGGACGACGGTACCACCAGTTGCCTGGCTGAAAACCACTTCCTGATGACCACCACCACCGGCGGCGCCGCCGGCGTGCTGGAGTGGCTGGAGCTGTGGCATCAGACCGAGTGGCCGGAACTGCAGGTCTACTTCAATTCGGTCACCGACCACTGGGCGACCATGACCGTGACCGGTCCGGACGCGCGCAAGCTGATGTCGGAAGTGACCGATATCGACCTCGACCGTGAGCAGTTCAAGTTCATGGACTGGAAGGAGGGCAAGGTCGCCGGCGTCCCCGCGCGGGTGTTCCGCATCTCCTTCACCGGCGAGCTGGCGTTCGAGATCAACGTCCAGGCCAACTACGCCATGCACGTGTGGAAGGCGCTCTTCGCCCATGGCGAGAAGTACGACCTCACGCCCTACGGCACCGAGACCATGCACGTGCTGCGTGCCGAGAAGGGGCTGATCATCGTCGGTCAGGACACCGACGGCTCGGTGACCCCGGAGGATCTGGGCATGCACTGGGCGGTGGGTTACGACAAACCGTTCTCGTGGATCGGCCAGCGCGCGCTGACGCGTCCGGACACCGCCCGCGAGGATCGCAAGCAGCTGGTGGGGCTCAAGCCCAAGGACCCCAAGGTGGTCCTCGAGGAGGGGGCGCAGATCGTGCTCGACCCCGAGCAGAAGATCCCCATGACCATGATGGGTCACGTCACCTCGAGCTACTACAGCCCGGTACTGGAGAGCGGCTTCGCGCTGGCGGTGCTCAAGGGCGGACGCAACCGGATGGGCGAGACCGTCTATCTGCCGATGTCCGACGGCACTGTCCACCAGGCCGAAGTCGTGAGTACCGTCTTCATCGATCCCAAGGGAGAGCGCCAGAATGTCTGAAGCCCATTCCGAAGCCAGTGTCGGCAACGCTGCCACTTTCGATACGCATCCGGGTGCCGACGCCGGCGTCACCCCCGAATCGCCGCTGCAGTGGAGCCGAGTGCAGGGGCACGTCACCGAGGAGGGGGGCGCCGCCGAGCAGATCCGGGTGGTCGAACGGCCATTCCTCGGTCATCTGGTACTGCGCGGTGGGGCCATCACTCTCGACGAGGCGGTGCGCGCCGAACTCGGCGTGAGCCTGCCGGGCAAGCCGCTGGGGCTGGTGCTCGACGCCGAGGGTAGCCGTTCGGTGCAGTGGGTCTCGCCGGACGAGTGGCTGGTGATCGTGCCCGCCGGCGAGGAGTTCGAGCTGGAGAATCGGCTGCGTGCGCGGCTGGGGGATGCCCACTTCGCCATCGTCAACGTCGGCGGCGGCCAGACCCTGCTGGAGCTCTCCGGCGAGAAGGCGCGTGAGCTGCTGATGAAGTCGGTCACCTACGATGTCCACGAGCATGGGCTGCCGGTGGGCAAGGCGGTAGGCACCGTCTTCGCCAAGACCAGCGTGGTGCTGCGGCGTCCCAGCGAAGAACGCTTCGAGCTGGTGATACGGCGCAGCTTCGCCGACTACTGCGTGCGCTGGCTGCGGGATGCCGGACGCGAGTACGGGCTGCGCGTGGCATCCGCGTCGCCCTGACCATCGATAGCCCCCGCCATGGCGGGGGCCAGGCCTGGCGGGAGCCAACATGCACTCTGAAAACAATAGCTGGATTCTGTCCGCCCAGTGCCCCAGTCGGCTGGGCACGGTGGACGTGGTGACCCGCTTCCTCAAGGAGCAGGGCTGCTATATCACCGAGCTGCACTCCTTCGACGACTACCGTGGCGGGCAGTTCTTTATCCGCGCGGCTTTTCTGCCGGAGCAGGCCGACTTCCATGGCGACGACTTCCGCGAGCTGTTCACCGCGCGGGCATCGGCGTTCGACATGCAGTTCGAGCTGACTCCGCCGGACTATCGCCTGCCGGTGGTGATCATGGTCTCCAAGACCGACCACTGCCTCAACGATCTGCTCTATCGCTATCGCACCGGGCAGTTGGCGATCGACGTGCGTGCCATCGTCTCCAACCATCCGGATCTGGAGCCGTTGGCGGCGTGGCACGGGCTGCCCTATCACCATCTGCCGATCACCCCGGAGACCAAGGCGGAGCAGGAGGCCGAGGTGCGCCGGGTGGTCGAGGAGAGCGGGGCGGAGCTGGTGATCCTGGCGCGCTACATGCAGGTGCTGTCCCCCGAGCTGTGCCACCACTTCGCCGGCCGCGCGATCAATATCCACCACTCGCTGCTGCCCGGCTTCAAGGGTGCCAAACCCTACCACCAGGCCTACGAGAAGGGCGTGAAGCTGGTCGGCGCCACCGCCCACTACATCAACGACGATCTCGACGAGGGCCCGATCATCGCCCAGGGCGTCGAGGCGGTCGACCACGCTCACTACCCCGAGGATCTGGTGGCGCGCGGACGCGACATCGAGTGTCTGACCCTGGCGCGGGCGGTGCGCTATCACCTGCAGAAGCGCGTCTTCCTGCACGCCGGGAGAACCGTGGTATTGGCGGGATGATCCGTCCGCCCGTTTGCCGTGTGGCGCGATACCTCCTATACCGATAGGCGCGAGGAAGCGGGAAGCTTCCCCGCTCCCACCAGGGAACGTCTTCATTCGACGCAAGGAGTCAGTCATGCGGCTATCTTCATTGGCGGGTCGTCTCGCCATCCTCTGTGTCCTTGGTGGCGTCGGTTCTAGCGGCGTCGCCATGGCGCAATCTGATGATTCACCGCCATCCGATGACGCCCATCGAAACCCGGAGATGCAAGCCGACACCCGGGAGGGGCAGAACCAGGGCGCCTCCGCGCAGTACGAGATGAGTGGCGAAGAGACGCGATCCGGTGACGACGTGGACGACGGCGATCCCGGAAAAGCGTCATCACGGGCGGAGCTGATGAAGGGAACGCTTCAGTACGAACGCTCGTCCGACAGTACTTCGTCTACCCCCTGAGCTTGACGCGATTTTCGACAGGAATCGACGTCGACGGGCTTGTGTCGTCCGCTGCTTGCAGACACAATGCGCTCAGCACGGAAGGGGAGTATTCCGCCGCCGGCGCGTCAGGCGCCGCCGGTCGATGATTTCGTCAGCACGGGCCACATTGCCCCGGAATCATCGGTTGCCACGGCCGCTTACGTAGCCGCAGGCAGCGGGAGAGACTTTCGGTGACGTTCACCGTCTACCGGAGGTTCCTCTATGCACGTACCCGTTTGGGTCTGGCTGGCGACTGTCGCCGGCATCGCCGCACTCTTCATCTTCGATTTCTACGCCCATGTGCGTAAGCCTCACGATCCCACCTTCAAGGAAGCGGCCTGGTGGTCGGTCTTCTTCATCGCACTGGCGATAATCTTCGGTGGCGGTCTATGGTGGGTCTGGGGCGCGCAGCATGGCGCCGAGTATTTTGCGGGTTTCATCACCGAGAAGAGTCTGTCGGTCGATAACCTGTTCGTCTTCCTGATCATCATGTCCAAGTTCGCGGTACCGCGCGCCTACCAGCAGAAGGCGCTGTTGATCGGCATCGTGATTGCGCTGATCCTGCGCGGTATCTTCATCGCGGTGGGTGCCGCTGCCATCGCGCAGTTCAGCTGGGTTTTCTATCTTTTCGGATTTTTCCTGCTCTACACGGCGATTCAGCTGGTGCGTGAGGGCGCGGGCGGTCATGACGAGAACGAGGAGTACGAACCCAATGCCATCGTACGCTGGATCCAGCAGCGTCTACCGGCCACCGACGAGTTCGACCGCGATCGCCTGCTGACGGTCAAGAACGGCAAGCGTCTGGTGACCCCGCTGTTCATGGTGGTGGTGGCGTTGGGGATGACCGACGTGCTGTTCGCACTGGACTCGATTCCGGCGATCTACGGGCTGACCAAGGAGCCCTATATCGTCTTTACCACCAACGCCTTCGCGCTGCTCGGTCTGCTCCAGCTCTACTTCCTGCTCGGCGGCCTGCTGACCCGACTGGTCTATCTCAGCCTGGGGCTGTCGTTCATCCTGGCCTTCATCGGGGTCAAGCTGATCATCGAGGCGATGCATACCAACAGCCTGCCGTTCATCAACGATGGCCAGCCGCTGCATCTGGTGCCGGAAATCCCGATCTGGCTCTCCATGTCGATCATTCTCGGCACCCTGGTCGTCACCACCGTCGCCAGTCTGATCAAGAGCCGGAACCTGAAGTCGGCGACGTCTCACCAGGAGTGACATCGCCGTAGATCCGATGCAGTAGATCCCGCACTCCCGCCATGGGAATCGCGGTTTCCGGCCCGGGCGGGAACATGCCGGGCCGAAAGCCGTTATCGAGGAATCCCCGTAGCAGCGCCGGATCGTCGCTGATCACATGCATCGGTACATCCTTGCCGGGGCTGCCGCCGATGATGGCCGGTGCGGCCTGGTGGTCGCCGAGGATCATCATCAGGGCATGATCGCCGCCGTGCAGGTTCCCGCCCAGGTAGCGCCGGGCGAAGCCGGTGGCTGCCTGCAGCGAGTAGTCGATGGCCGGAGCGTAGTTCCGGCGCATCGCCTCGGTGTCCTGCCACAGCGAGGCGTAGTCGTCGCCCGCGCCTCTCCAGCGATCGAAAACCCGGCCGTCGCCGACCGTCGACCAATCCTCGATCACGTCGATGACCGGCGACCACGGGGCGTGGCTGGATAGCGTCGCCAGTTCGGTAAAGCTCGGCCCTTGGTGGCGTGACAGCGCATAATCCTCGACCCGCTGCCAGGTGAACTGGTCCGGCATGCTGGCCCAGCCCATCGAGGGGCCTTGATAGCCCATGCTCTCGGCGGTGTGGATTTCGTCGTAGCCGTAGAGGTCACCTTCGGGCCAATCCCGGATGATGCCCGGCATGATGGCGATGGTGGTGTGCCCGGTCGCCTTGAAATCGTCGATCAGGGTCGAATGGGGGCTGTTGATCATCAGCTCGAACCGCAGTTGAGAGGTGACCGGCAGGCCACTGGCGAAAGTGGCGTGATTGAGCCAGGACTGGCCGCCGAGCGTGGCGGCGGTGACGCGCCCGGTGACGACCGACAGGCCGGCGGCGCCGAGTTGATGCTCTATCGTCTCCAGGCGTGGGCGAAGCTCGGCCTTGAACGGTTCCCGCTCGATGGCCGCGACGCCGTAGGACTCGATGAAGCCCAGAATGACATCGGTGTTGGCCAAGCCGGGGAGCGCCTGGCCGTCGGGCGTCGCATAGGCGTGGCCGTCGTCGTACAGCTGGCGTCCGAACGTCGCCATCGCCTGGCGTGTCTCCTGGGCTCGCTGCCATTCGAACATGACGAAGCTGGCAGCGGGATGGCCGAGCCTGGCAATTCCGGCCGGAGCGTTGCCCATGGATACGGCGTTGACGACCGCCAGGCCGATACAGCCTGTCAGTATCAGCAGCAGCGCCAGCGCGCGTGGCGTATTGCGGGCGTGGAAGCCGCGCAGCAGGCGCGCCAGCAAGAGGCCGGTGGCGAATGCAACGAGGCCGGCGGCCGACAAGCCTGCGACGGCCAGTGGCAGGCCGAGATTGGTGACGATCAGCTCGATCAGGATGGGGATCAGCTTGATGTCGGTGTAGAGATTCAGCGATCGACCCTGCATGGTCTGTGTCAGGGCGTCGCCGGCGGCACCGAAGACGATCGCCAGCGCGAACAGGACGACCAGTCCGGATAGCCAGCGCCGCCAGCGCGAGGGGGGCAGCAGGGCGAGCAGACCGACGATGAGCGGTGCCTCGAGCGCGATCCAGTGTCGCGGTGGAAACCCCGCCCAAGGGAGTTCCGGTGTCAGCAGCAGGACGTTGAGCAACGAGAGGGCCAGCACCAGGTGCCAGCGAGGCGCCTGGGGAAGAGAGAACGTCATGGCTCGTCCTTGAGTCGGGTCGGGCGATTCGGGGTCGGCATGGCTGTGACCTGCGTTCGTCGGGTGGGCGTGAAGCGAATCCGTTCATCAACCTACGCAGCGCGCAAGGTTTCGGATGGCACGTTAAACTGAGTGGTCAGAATTTCGAACCCTAACCGGGCCAACCAGGCGACGAGGACGATCCAACATGACAGCTGCGCGCGAGTTGATCATTGAACCATCGAACGGAAAAAAGGCCGATGCCTGTGTCATTCTGCTTCACGGGTTGGGGGCCGATGGTCATGACTTCGAGCCGCTGGTGCCGGCGCTGGCGTTGCCGGAGTCGCTGGCCGTGCGTTTCGTGCTGCCCCATGCCCCGCAACTGCCGGTGACGGTCAACGGCGGAATGACGATGTCGGCATGGTACGACATTCTCGAGATGAATCTCGGCCGCCGGGTCGATGTGGAGCAACTGCGGGCTTCCGCCGAGCGGGTCCACGGACTGGTCGAGGACCAGGTCGCCGACGGGATCGACAGTCGGCGAATCGTGATCGCCGGCTTCTCGCAGGGGGGCGCGGTAGCCTACGAGGCGGCGCTTTCCTGCGCCCGACCGATGGCCGGGTTGCTGGCGCTGTCGACCTACTTCGCCACCGCCGACAGCATCGATCTGGCAGACGCCAACCGCCACCTGCCCATCGAAGTGCACCACGGCTCGGCCGATCCGGTCGTCCCCGAATCCCTGGGGCGCGAGGGCGCCGAGAAGGTCGAGTCGCTCGGTTACCCGGTCAACTACCGCACCTACGAAATGGGGCACAGCCTATGCCCCGAGCAGGCGCGCGACATCGCCGACTGGCTGGTCGCCACATTTCGATGACGGGGGGCGTCATGAACAGCATGGATAGCCTGGACCAGAGGGAAAACGACCGGCGTCTCTCCAGCCCCGCCGCCCGGCGCAATCGCGAGCCGATTCTCGCGGTCCTGCGCTCGGCACTGCCGAGCGCGGGGCGGGTGCTGGAGATTGCCAGCGGCAGTGGCGAGCACGCGGTCTATTTTGCCCGTCACCTGGCGCCGCTGTGCTGGCAGCCGACGGATTCCAGCGAGACCGCGCTGGCCTCGATCGCTGCCTGGCGGGAGAGCGAGGCACTGGATAACCTGGCGGCGCCGGTTCGCCTGGACGTCACTGGGCACTGGCCGGTGTTGCCGGATCTTGCGGCCATGGTCTGTATCAACCTGCTGCATATCTCGCCCTGGGCGGCCAGCGAGGCGCTGTTCGCCGCAGCCGGGCGCCAGCTTCCCGCGGGCGGCGCGCTGATAGTCTATGGCCCTTTTCGGCGCCATGGCGAGCATACTGCGCCCAGCAATGCGGCGTTCGATGACGAGCTGCGGGCGCGTGACCCACGCTGGGGGATTCGTGATCTCGACGCGGTCGAGCGGTTGGCCGGGGACAGCGGCCTGAAGCGCGACGCCGTTCACGAATTGCCGGCGAACAACCTCTGTGTCGTCTGGCGGCGCTGACGTCCGCGGCGATCCGGGGCCGAAAGCGGGAGATGTCGCCGCAATACGCCGTAACTCGACTACACTGGATGCAGACCTTCAACGGCCGACAAGGAGTGATGCCGTGTCAGACTTCTCCGAAGAGTTTCGTATGCCCAAGGGTTGCCCCAATTGCGGCAACCACATGATGAAGGTCTCCCAGGCCAAATCCGCGGATGACCTGGTCTACTGCACGTCCTGCAACACGGAAGTCTGTGCCTGGGAGGAGGCCGAGCGCATCATGGCGGAGACGCCGCGCAGCGAGTCCGAGCAGCTGATCGAGGACGTGATGAACAACAAGAAGCCGTCCACTGACGACGATCGATAGCAGTTCGTCCGTGTCCAGACGAAGACACCCCGGCCATGGCCGGGGTGTTTTGCGTTGGGGGGGGGCGAGAGGCGAAGGAGCGCTACAGCAGCTCCTCTGCCGCCAGGGCGAGTCGGGAGCGCTCGACGCTTCTCAGCGTGATATGGCCGGCATGGGGCCAGTCGCGGAAGCGTTCCACGACCGCTGCCATGCCGCAGGTGTTGGCGGTGAGGTAGGGCGTGTCGATCTGGCCCACGTTGCCCAGACAGACGATCTTGGTATTGCGTCCAGCGCGCGTCACCAATGACTTGAGCTGCTTGGGCGTGAAGTTCTGGGCCTCGTCGATGATCAGGAAGGTATCGTTGAGCGTTCGCCCGCGCATGAAGGTAGGCGAGCGGATCTGCACGCGGGAGCCGATCAATTGGCGGGTCGCGCCATCGTTCCAGCTCGAGGAGCCCTCGCGCTCATCGCGCAGCAGGTTATCCATGTTGTCGTGGAAGGCGCCCATCCATGGCGACATCTTCTCTTCCTCGGTGCCCGGCAGGAAGCCGATGTCTTCTCCCATCGGGATCGGCGCCCGGGTAAAGACGATGCGTTCGAACTGCTTGCCATCCAGCGTCTGCTGCAGGGCGGCGGCCAAGGTCATGAAGGTCTTGCCGGTACCGGCACTGCCCGCCAGGGTGAGAAAGTCGATGGTCGGATCCATCAGCAGGTTGAGGGCGAAGTTCTGGCGGCTGTCGTGGGCATGTACGCCCCAGACGCCGCCGTGATGGCGGTAGTTGGTCAGCAGTTGCAGGCTGGCCTTGCGCGGACCATGGCTGCGGACGATGGCCTCGAATTCGGCGCCGTTGTCGCTGTCCGATACCAGCATGCCCACGTGCCAATCTTCGGGAATGCTGCCTTCCAGGTGGTAGAGCGTGTGGCCATCGGTGCGTTCGACCATGACCTCGACGTCCAGCGATTCCCATAGGCTGCGCCCGTCGCGGCCGGCATCGGCGTAGACCTTGGCCCCCTCGATCATGGCGTCGAGGTCATCGAACGCCTTGTCGTTGAGGTAGTCCTCGACCGGTACGTTCAGTGCCGTGGCCTTGACCCGCAGGTTGATGTCCTTGGTCACCAGCGTGACGGAGGCATCGGGTCTTTCGTCGCGTAGCCGGCAGGTCTCGGCCAGGATGCGGTTGTCGGGGGAGTTTTCCAGTGTCTCCAGCGGCGCCAGATCCTGATAGCAAAGGAAGCGCAGGCGGCCGGCGGGACCACCGGTGACGCGCGGGATGGGAATGCCTTGCTGAATTTCTTCCGGTGTGACGTGGGCGGTGAGGTCGGAGAGGGTGCGGCTGATCTGTCTTGCCGTGCGCGCGATCTCGCGCATGCCGTTCTTGTGTTTGTCCAGTTCCTCGAGGACCGTCATGGGGATGACGACATCGTGCTCCTCGAAATGGTAAAGGGCTGCTGGGTCGTGGATCAGGACATTGGTGTCCAGTACGTAGAGCCTGTTCGCTTTCTTGTCGATTCGCACCATCGGCAAAAGCACTCCTGTGAGTTCAAGGCTACTCGACCCTGACAGAGTGCGGTGACAGAACGGTGTCGCCCTGATTCACTCCGCCAGTGCCACTCTCGGTTGGCTGTAAAGACTGTGTCGGCTTTACCTCTCTGACGGATGAAGTCACCACCAGAATGGCCTGATGTGATCAAAAGCGCTACCCCCAATTTGAGGCATCGGGTGCAAAAAGCGGCTGTGGCTTTCACCGAGGCGGTGCCGGCCATCTCGGTCCGGCGATCGTTGCGGAATGGCGGCCACAAAAAAGCCCCGCCTTGGCGGGGCTTTGGACGGCAATGACGTCGACTAGATGTTGTCGTCGCCGTCGTCGTTCTTCTTGACGGAGACCTGGGCGATCGCCGGTTCGTTGTCGCCGCTCTGATCCAGCTTCGCCAGCAGGTTTTCCGATTCGCGCTTGAAGGCGGCCAGGGCATCGCCTCGGAGGCTCTGGGACTCCGGCAGTTTCACGCGCATGGCGTCGACCTGGTGGTTGTTGACCAGTACCTCGTAGTGAAGATGAGGACCGGTGACACGGCCGGTGCTGCCTGAAAGGGCAATCTTTTCACCCATCTTGACGTGTTCGCCGGGCTTGACCAGCGCCTTGCTGAGGTGCAGATAACGGGTCACGTAGCCGTTGTCATGGCGGATCACGATATAGCGCCCCGCGATCGGGTGATTGACCACCCGCTCGACGATGCCATCCGCCGGGGCGTCGATGGGCGTACCCGTGCGCATGGCGAAGTCGGTGCCTTTGTGCGGGCTGATGCGCCCCGTGACCGGGTGATGACGGCGCAGGTTGAACGGTGAACTGATGCGGTAGTGGCCCTGGAAGGGGTAACGGTCGAACGCGGGGTCGAGACTGTTGCCGTCCGGGGTGTAGAAGTGGTCGTCGGCGCCGTTGCGGACCACCGTCAGATTCATGCGCTGGCCTTCGTACTCGGCGGCCAGCACCTTGGAGTCCATGGAGTGGCCGTCGATCATGTCGGATTCGACCAGTACCCGAAACTGGTCGCCCGCACGGGCGTCGCGACGAAAGTCGAGTTTCTTCGAAAGCACGTTGATCAGTTCCGACACCTCGGCGCTGGATAGCCCCGTCGACTGAGCCGAGAGTGCGAAAGAGCCGTTGACCGTGCCGCTGAACATCCGCTGGGCGGCTTCGCCGGTCTTCTCGATCGGCGAGTAGGCGAAGTCGGCCGCCTCGTCGTCACGCTGGATCAGATAGCCCTCGCGGGGATCCTTCATGACCCGTAGCGCCAGTAATTGGCCATGTTCGTCGAGCTTGTAGTCGAAACTGTGCCCGACCCGCCAGCGGGTGAGGACCTTCTTGTCCGGCACCGTGTTGAGGATCTGCATGACGTCGCTGTACGCCAGGCCCAGCGTCCGCTCGGCGGTGAGCGCGAAGGAGTCGCCGTTCTGGATGGTGTAGCTCTGCCATTCCGGGGTATAGGTCTCGCGGGCGGCGATTTCGTCGCCCAATTCCGTGTTGCCGGAGGGATCGAGAGAGTTATCGAAGGACCAGTCCTCGTAAGAGGTGCCTCCAATGCTGTCATCGTCTTCGTCGGTCGCCGAGTAGGCGTCACCCACGGGCAGTTGCGCCGCCAGTTTCTTGACGCTGGGTTCGACCGTCGGTTTGATGATCGGAGAGATCGCCTGGGCTGGCTGCTGGGGCGCGTCGTCGGCCTGTGCTTCGGGTACCAGATCGAGGCGCATTACCTCCAACGGCTTGAGTTGCGCCAGCGGAATCTCTTTCGACAGATCTCCGAGGGAGAAGGCATCGGAGCCCGCCTCTTTTGGCGCCGCCGAGTTGACGATCGACTGGGAAATCGTGGTCGTCGTCGCCAGGGGGAGCTGCTTTTGTGCGTCCTCGGTGTCACCGAAAACGCCGATAATCTTTTGCGTGCCCAGCACGGTGACCATGGTGGCGACCGGCAACAATAATACTTTGTGCGTGCGGGGCAGCGAATGGAATATTCGCAACATGAAGATGAAGGCCCGGGTAAAAAAGGATGACAAATTTAAATAAAGGCCGGGGAAAGATACCCCAAGGTAGTATTAATTGCCTAGTCTGTATTTAAATACAGTACGCCGGCTCCCGCCACGCGGAGGATGTGGGCGACGAGGACGTAGGTCGCCAGACGTCATGTCAAGACGTCGGGCGTAAGCTTGTGTAAGGTGATGGTGCATGTTGTTGCACTGAGATGGTGCCGTTAAAAGTCTTGTTTTATTGGAAAATATTTTATCGTAAAACTTTTGTACGGCTTTTATTGGCCGATAAGATTGCGTCAGCGGCATCAATTTTCGCGATGGATTGGCGCGAAAAACGTCGGAGCCTAGACGACGATTTCTCACGCGAATGGCAAATGTGGAAATGTAGAGAGCTCAGCTGTAGAGACCATTCCTCTGACACGGGATGTGTGGGCCAACGGGGGAGAAGTCATGCCGAAAGTGACGTTGCTACAGTGGCAGATGCTGGCGGCGGTAGCCGATCACGGTGGATTTGCCAAGGCGGCCGATGTCGTTCATCGAAGCCCCTCGACGCTCAATCACGCGATTCACAAGATCGAGGAGCAGTTGGGTGTGGTGCTGTTCGAGCCAAAGGGTCGCCAGGTCGTTCTCACCGAAGCCGGCCGGCTACTACTGAGACGGGCGCGACAATTGATCGAGAATGCTGCCTCGCTGGAAGACGTCGCCGAGCGTCTCGCAGGCGGGCTGGAGGCGGAAATTTCCCTGGCCGTGGATCAGATATTCCCGGCGGATCCCCTTGCGGAGGCGTTGACCCGATTCTCGGAGGCTTTTCCCCACGTTCGCGTCCAACTGCACGAAACCGTTCTCAACGGCGCTGTAGAGATGTTGTACGAGGGGCGGGCGGATCTCGCCATCTCGGCAATCGACGCTCAGGGTTTCCTGGGGCAGCCGGTCGTCGACGTGGCTTTCATCGCAGTCGCCCATCCGGAGCATCCGCTGCACCGATTGCAGCGCGAGCTGGATCTGCGGGATCTGGAGCGATATCGGCAACTGGTGACGCGGGACTCCGCCGTCCGCCATCGACTGGATGCCGGTTGGTTGAAGGCCGAGCAGCGATGGACGCTGAGCCATCTGTCCACCACCATCGACATGCTGGAGCGCGGGCTGGGGTTTGCCTGGGTGCCCGAGCCACGTATCCATAGGGCGGTGCAGCAGGGCCGGCTGAAGGCGCTGCCGCTGCGGGCGGGTGGCGTGAGGCGAGTATCGCTCCAGATGATCTACCGGGATATCGATGGCGCCGGTCCGGCCACGCGCGCCCTGGCCGACGAGCTGATGGCGAGCGTGGCGGCCACCTGTCCCCGCGAATCGTTGCCGTCGGTGCCCCATTCATCGATGTAGACGAATGACTGGGCCGAGTTATTGCGCTGGATCTTCAGTGGCCGGGATCTATGCTGCTCTCGGCACGTCGTGGGACACCGAATCAACAGGAGAACGTCATGGGATTGCTGGTCGACGGAAAATGGCAGGATCGCTGGTACGACACCGAAAGTCATGGCGGGGAGTTCGTTCGCGAGTCCGCCAAGCTGCGCGATTGGATCACGCCGACCGGCGCACCCGGCCCGGACGGCCAGCGGGGGCTGGCGGCGGAGGCCGGGCGTTACCACCTCTACGTATCGCTGGCGTGTCCGTGGGCACATCGCGCCCTGATCATGCGCAAGCTCAAGGGATTGGAGGCGCTGGTCGGTGTCTCCCACACCAGTCCTCTGATGCTGGATCAGGGGTGGTCCTATCGAGTCGATGAAGGGTCCAGCGGCGATAGCGTCAATCATGTCGACTACCATCATCAGCTCTATACCCTGACCGACTCGAACTACACGGGGCGGGTGACGGTTCCGGCGTTGTGGGATCGGCAAGAGCAGCGGATCGTCAACAACGAGTCCGCGGAGATCGTGCGGATGCTGAACACGGCGTTCGACGGCCTGACCGGCAATTGCCTGGATTTCTATCCCGACGATCTGCGCGATGTCATCGATGCCGTCAATGCCGATGTCTACGACCACGTCAACAACGGTGTCTACAAGGCTGGCTTTGCCACCGAGCAGGGCGTCTACGAAAAGCACTTCGCGGCGTTGTTCGACTGCCTCGATCGATTGGAGTCGCGTCTCGCCGGGCAGCGCTACCTGGCGGGCGAGTGGCTGACGGAAGCCGACATCCGGCTGTTCACCACGCTGGTTCGCTTCGATGCGGTCTATCATGGCCACTTCAAGTGCAACCGGCAGCGCATCGCGGACTTTCCGAATCTGTCGAACTACCTGCGTGAGCTCTACCAGTGGCCGGGCGTCCGGGACACGGTCGACTTCGACCATATCAAGCGCCACTACTATTACAGCCATCCGACGATCAACCCGACCCGCATCGTGCCCGTGGGACCTTCACTGGCGCTGGATGCGCCGCATGATCGCGACCGGCTGACGGGGCGCGGAGTCCGCGGCGGCGAATGAAGGGGGCGCTGCCGGGTCCGGGTTCGCCCCGTTGACGGTAGCGAACCCGCTAGAATCGAGCGTGGCGTTGCAGCCAGCGGTCCAGCGCGTCGGCGAACGTCCGGCGATCGCCATCGGTATAGGCGTTGGGCCCCTGGGTGTGTTCCCCGCTGGCGCGCAGCGTCTCCATGAAATCGCGCATCTGTACGCGCGACTTGATGTTGTCGAGCGTCAGGTCCTCGCCGCGAGTGGTCATGACCATCGCCCCCCGCTCGATGACCTCCTGTGCCAGAGGAAGGTCGCTGGTAACGACGAGGTCGCCCTTGGTGACGGCATCGACGATCTCGTTGTCCGCGGCATCGAAGCCATGCGCCACGGTGCGCGACTTGACCCAAGGCGAAGGCGGCAACGGCAACGCATGATTGGCCACCATCCAGGTTCGGGTCTGGGTCCGCTCGGCGGCACGAATGATGATGTCACGGGCAACGCGCGGGCAGGCGTCGGCGTCGATCCAGAGAGTGGGCTTGGGTGTCGGCATGGCGATGACGCTCGGCTGGATGGGGAAGAAGTGGCGCGCAGTCTACGGTTTTCGCCGCCAGGCTTCATCCGAGGCCACGTCCATCCATCGGGGTTTTCGGTAGGATTTTTACGTTCCGGTGGTGAAACGTCTACGCCGATGGTATAGTAGCGCCTCCTCGCATGTGTTGACCCCACCATCCTGCCGATATGTCTGTAATCGACGCCATCGACCCGTGAGTCGATGCCCAGCACCGGACGTATCTCGTACATGACGCACGGCCACGCCGTTTTTCGCGTCCGGATGCAACGATGGAGCGCCTCAATCGGTTGATGTATTACGCAACCGGGCGCATCAAGGTCGCCACATACGCTATCGCTTTCGAATCCGCTGGCGAGAAGCGCAATGCCTGGTGCGACCGGCATTCAGTGGTGATCACGCCACCAATGCCATGACATTTTCGCCGGTGCCCACCGGCCACTCCAAGGTGTGAAATGACCTCGACTGTTACTGCTTCGCCTAGCTTTGGCGATCTGGCTCTGTTGCCGGAAGTACTGACCGCCCTCGAAACGTTGGGCTATGAAATCCCGTCGCCGATCCAGTCGCAGACTATCCCTGCGCTGCTGGAAGGTCGCGACATGCTGGGCCAGGCGCAGACCGGCACCGGCAAGACCGCGGCGTTCGCGCTGCCTTTACTGAGCCGTCTCGATCTCGGCCGGCGTGAACCGCAAGTCCTGGTGCTGGCGCCGACCCGCGAGCTGGCGCAGCAAGTTGCCGTATCCTTCTCCAAGTACGGCCAGAATCTGAAAGGCCTGGAAATCGCGACGCTTTGCGGTGGCCAGGATTACCGCGAGCAGCTGTCGGCGTTGAAGCGTGGCGCCCAGGTCGTCGTGGGGACACCGGGGCGGATCATCGATCACCTCGACCGTGGCAGCCTCAAGTTGGACGGCCTGTCGGCGCTGGTGCTCGACGAAGCCGACGAGATGCTGCGCATGGGCTTCATCGACGACGTCAAGCGCGTGGTCGCCGATACGCCCAAGAACGCCCAGCGCGTCTTCTTCTCGGCCACGCTGCCGAGCGAGATCGAGCGTATCGTCAACCGCTACCTGGTCGATCCGGTCAAGGTCGCGATCGAATCCAAGGTCAGCACTGGCGAGAACATCGAACAGCGCGTGGTACGGGTGGAAGGCCCCAGCAAGCTGGAAGCTCTGGCGCGTATCTTCGAAGTCGAGACGGTCGACGCCGCCATCGTGTTCGTGCGCACCCGTGCCGCCTGTACCACGCTGGTGGAGCAGCTGACTGCCCGCGGCGTCAACGCTGCCGGTCTCTCCGGCGATCTCGACCAGAGCCTGCGTGAGCGTACCGTGACGCGTCTCAAGCGGGGCAAGGTCGATGTGCTGGTGGCCACCGACGTGGCGGCGCGTGGTCTGGACGTTCCGCGGATCACTCACGTGATCAACTACGATCTGCCGCAGGATTCCGAGGCCTACATTCACCGTATCGGCCGTACCGGCCGTGCAGGCCGCAACGGTGTCGCCATCACCTTCGCCGGCGGCCGCGAGACCCGCAAGGTGCGCTGGGTCGAGCAGGCGACCGGTCAGGCCATGACCGAGATGCCGCTGCCCGACGAGGCCGCCATTCGCGCTCATCGCGACACGCAGTTCAGTGCGCGTCTGCGCGAGATGCTCGAGGCCGGTAGCGATCATCAGCGTGCGCTGATCGAGAAGCTGGTCGAAGAGGGTCACGATCCGATCGATCTGGCGGCGGCACTGGCAACGCTGGCGCGTGCCGGCGAAGCGCCGATCGGCCGCATCACCAGTTCACCCTCGCGCCGTGACAGCGGTCGCGACGGTGGCCGCGATGGCGGTAGCCGTGGTGAGCGCGGTGCCCCGCGCCGTCGCGACAGCGCGCCGCGCGAAGGCATGACCCGCTACCGGGTCTCCGTCGGTCACAAGGATGGCGTCAAGCCGGGGCAGCTGGTCGGCGCACTCGCCAACGAAGGGGGTATCGAGGGTGGTCGCATCGGCCGCATCGATATTCGCAACGCCTTCTCCGTGGTCGAGCTGCCGAGCGGACTGCCTTCCTCGATTCTGGCCAAGATGTCACGCGCCCGGGTCGGTGGACGTTCGCTGGAAATCTCGGAAGACCAGGGTGCGCCCGAGCGTGCACCGCGTCGCCGCACCGATGGCGAGGCACCGGTTCGCCGCTCGCGCGCCTGATCGGTAGACGCTGTACCGCCAGCCGAGCCCGTTGCTCCGCTGGTGTCGAAACGCCGCCCACTTCGTGGGCGGCGTTTTTGTTGGTGCCGCCATCAAGACGCGGTCTCCCAGGGGGCCGAAAGCCGATGTTGTCCCCCAGGTTCGAGGCAGGACCTAGGTCTGACAGTCGTTGACGGTCTTTGTATGCAATACTCGTTCTTGCTGAATCGTGGCACGTTCCCGATTCAGGTCCACCGAAAACGTGGCGGGATCAGTTCGATGACCAAGACGCTCAAGGATCAACTCTACGAGGCCCTGCTGCGCAGCATGGCCAGTGGCCATCTGGAGCCCGGCCTGGTGCTGCTCGAGGGCAACATCGCCGATATCTTCGGGATGAGCCGTTCGCCGGTGCGCCAGACCCTGGGGCGGCTGCACGACGAGGGCGCCATCAGCCGTTTCGACGGCCGCGGGTTCCTGGTGGGGCGGGCACCGGGGAGTATCGTGCGCCGCTCGCTGACGGCGGCCGATTTCCGGGCCGCAGGCGGCCGCGCCTCCGTCAAGCGGACGGACTCCTGGCGCGCGCTGGCGGAACGGGTCGAGCACGACGTCGTCCTCTGCTCGATGAAAGGCCGACTCGAGCTCAACGAGCTGCAACTGGCCAAGTCACTGGGTGTCAGCCGCGCCACGACCTACCGCATTCTGCTGCAGCTGCAGTCTCTCGGTGTCGTCGAGAAGGTCAAGTACAGTAGCTGGAACGTGGTGCCGCTGGACGACGATCGACTGCATCAACTCTACGATGCGCGGCGTCAGCTGGAGCCGTTCATGATCGCGCGGGCCTGCGAGCGAATCCCGGACAAGGCGATTCAGCGCTATCTGGATCGCCTGGATCAAGCCCAGGCCAGCTACCCTCGAATCGAGGCCAGCCAGCTCGATGCGCTGGAGAACGACCTGCATCACGAGGCGCTGGAGCAGGGCGGCAACGCCGAGATCCTGACCATGCTTCAGCGCACCCGGCCGATCCTGCTGATCAGCAAGCATCTGCTGGGAGGCGAGATCGAACTGCCGCCGGGCGACCCTTTCTTCGCTGCGCATCGGCAGGTCTTCGAAGCGATGCAGCAGCGGCGCGCCGCGCAGGCCAGCGACGCACTTCACCGGCACATCAGGGACTCCGAGGCACTGGTCCAGGAACGCCTGGCCAACTTCCGGCATGCCGGCGAACTGAGGGAGCCTGGGTATCTGCGCTGGTTGAGCCAGCGCTGACCGGGCAGATCGCCGGCTGCCCGACGTGTCCTGAGCTCAATCGACCGGCATCCCGTTTCGTCGGCGCAACTCCCGGATCAGCGCGCTGTGATCCAGCTCGCCATCGCCGTTCGCCAGCATGTCGCCGAACAGCGCATCGGCCTGACGGCTCATGGGAAGGTCGAGCGACAGGCGAGCCATCTGCGCCATTGCCGTCTGGGTGTCCTTGTGTTGCCACTTCGCGGCACCGCCGGGCAGGAAACTCTCCTCCAGCATGCGCTGGCCGTGAACCTCGAGAATGGTCGAGTCGGCGAAACCGCCCATCAACGCCTGACGCACCTGCGCGGGATCGGCCCCGCCACGCTCCACCAGCAGCAGCGCCTCGGCCACGGTGGCGATGGTGTTGGCCACGATCATCTGGTTGGCGAGCTTGGCGAGCTGGCCGCTCCCGGCGGGCCCGACATGGGTGGGGCGACCGAGGGTTGCCAGCAGCGGGCGATGGCGTTCGAAAACGGATGCCTCGCCACCGACCATGATCGCCAGCGTGCCCTCGATGGCGCCGCGTTCCCCGCCGGAGACCGGTGCGTCGAGGTAGTCGACACCGTGGAGGCCGGCGGCGTCCGCCTGCCCCTTGGCGGTCTCCACCGGGATCGAGCTCATCACGATCAGGCAACTGCCGGGCCGCATCGCGGCGATGATGCCGGTCTCGCCCAACAGGATCTCGTCGCAGACGGGGCCCGCGCTCAGCATCACGATGACCACATCGGCGTCGTGGACGGCCGCCTCGGGGGATGGAGCCGCGACCACGCCGGCGGCCTGCAGCGGTGCCAGCTTGTCGGGCGTGCGGTTCCAGGCCCGGACGCGATGACCGACATCCGCCAGGCGGGCCGCCATGGGGGCCCCCATGATGCCGGTTCCGAGAAAGCCGACGGTCTGGATATCCTCGAGGTGACGATCTTTATCGACAGGGGAATCTTGCATGAGTCGCTTCCTGAAAGAAGAGTGCGCGGGCGGGGCCGATTCATTCGACGGGGCGGGGCAGAATCCGGCCAGGGGAGATCAGGTAACGGGGGTCCAGAAGCCGCTTCAGGCCGCGCATGATGTCGTATTCCGGCTCGGACAGCGTCTCCAGGAAGGCGGTCTGCTTGAAGCGGCCGATGCCATGCTCGGCGCTGATGCTGCCATCGAAGTCGGCGACGATCTCGAACAGGCGCTCCTCCAGCTCATGCAGCAGCGACGAGCGCTCGTCGGGGCCGAGCTCTGGAGGCGGCAGGATGTTGAAGTGCAGATTGCCGTCGCCGATATGGCCGTAGGCGATGATCGTCGCTTGCGGGCACAATGTCCCGATCTCCTCGGTGGCGCGCTCGTGAAAGGTGTTCAACGAGGAGATCGGCAGCGAGACGTCGGTGCGCAGGTGCTCGCCACGATTGCGCTGGCCTTCCAGCATGGCTTCGCGAATGCGCCAGAGATTGCCGGCCTGCGCCTCGCTGGTGGCCAGCACGCCATCGGTCAGCCGGCCGGTCTCGAGCCCGCGCTCGAAAAGGCTCTCGATCATGCTGTCCAGGTCCGCCGGTCCACTGGCGCTGGCTTCCATCAAGACGTAATAGGGCGCCGGTGCGTCCAGCGGGTCGCGCAGGTCGGGGGCGGCCTCCATGGCGAGTTCGAGGCAGGTGCGAGGCACCAGCTCGAAGGCGGTCAGCAGGTCGCAGCAACTGCGTCGCGCCAGCGCGTAGAGTTCGAGCACGGCAGCCACGCTGGGGCAGGCCAGCAGCGCGCTGCGACTGACCTGAGGGCGGGGAAACAGCTTGAGGACCGCCCCGGTCACGATGCCGAGCGTGCCCTCCGCACCGATGAACAGCTGCTTGAGATCGTAGCCCGTGTTGTCCTTGTGCAGCGCTTTCATGCCGTTGTATATCCGACCATCCGGCAGCACCACCTCCAGCCCCAGGACCAGCTGTCGCATCATGCCGTAACGCAGCACGTTGAGGCCGCCGGCGTTGGTCGAGACGTTGCCGCCGATCTGGCAGCTGCCCTGGGCACCCAGCGAGAGCGGAAAATCGCAATCCACCGCCTCGGCGGCATCCTTGACCGACTGCAGCACGCAGCCGCCATCCACGCTCATGGTGAAATTGATCGGATCGACGTCGCGGATCGCCGTCATCCGCTCGAGACTGACGACCAGTTCCGGCCGCTCGCCATCGGGCAGGGCGCCGCCCACCAGGCCGCTGTGCCCCCCCTGGGGCACCAGCGGGATGTCGTGTCGATGACAGTAGCGCACCACGTCGGCCACCTGGTGCGTCGTCGCCGGCCGCGCCACTGCCAGGGGGGCGCCACCACGGTAGCCCGGCCAGTCGACGCAATAGCGTTCCATGTCATCGATGTCGGTCAGCACCCCCCCCTGGCCCAGCATCACGGCCAGCTCGTCGATCAGCGTGGCTTGAATGGTCATGCATCACCTCTCGAAACGTTATCGAAGCCACTCATCGTCGTCGAAACCGGCTGGCATCAGCGATACCAGAGGACGACCTGAGGAAAGAGCAGGAACAGCACCAGCAGGCCGATCAAGGTGAAGTAGAAGGGGAGCAGGCTCTTGACCAGGCTCTCCATGCCGACCTTGCCGACGCCGCAGCCGACGTAGAGCACCGTACCCACGGGAGGCGTGATCAGGCCGATCCCCAGGATGAACGACATCAGCACCCCGAAATAGACCGGGTCGATGCCCAGCTTGACCACCACCGGCGTCATCAGCGGGGCCAGGATCACCATCGCCGGCGTCAGATCCATGAAGAAGCCGACGATCAGCAGGAAACCCGACAGGATCAGCAGCAGCAGGAGCTTGTTCTCGGTGATCGCGGACAGGCTGACCACCAGTTGCTGCGGGATCATGTTGGCGGTGAGCAGCCAGGCGAGAACGCTGGCGAAGGCCAGCAGCAGCATCACCACGCCGGTGAGTTTGCCGGTGGCGATACAGAGCTCGAAGAAACGTTTCAGCGTCAGGCTACGGTAGATGAAGAAAGAGACCGCGAAGGCGTAGACCAGCGCGATCGCCGCGCTCTCCGTCGGGGTGAAGACGCCCGACAGGATCCCGCCGACGATGATCACCGGCAGCAGCAGCGCCAGCAGCGCTTCCTTCAACGCGGCGAACAGCTCGGGCACCGAGAAGGGCTGGCCACGGCCGTTCTTGCGCGACTGGACGTAGGTGGTGACCGCCAGCCCCAGCGTGATCAGGATGCCCGGTACGATACCCGCCATGAACAGCTGCGAGATCGAGGTGTTGGTGACCACGCCGAACAGGATCATCGGGATCGAGGGCGGGATGATGATGCCGACGACCGAGGCGGCCACCACGATCGCCGTCGCCAGCGGTGCGCTGTAGCGATGCTGCTTCATCGGCTCGATCATCATGCTGCCGACGGCGGAAGCGTCGGCCACGGCCGAGCCGCTGATGCCGCCGAAGAACATCGATGTCAGCACCGCGACCTGGCCCAGGCCGCCGGCCACGAACCCGACCAGGGCGCTGGCCAGTCGCACCAGGCGAGTGGCGATGCCGCCGGCGCTCATGACTTCCCCGACCAGGATGAACAGCGGGATGGCCAGCAGCGGAAAGGAGTCCAGGCCGTTGACCGCCTGGGCCACGATCGGCGAGAGCGCGTAGCCTGACTCGAAGAAGATGAACAGGCTGATGGCCGCGAGACCGAACGAGATCGGCATGCCGATGACGATACAGATGGCCAGCCCTATCAGAATGCTCCACAGGATCATGATGTCTTGCTCCGGAACAGGGAGAACAGGGCGATGGTGTTGGCGATGATCGTCAGGATCGCCATCACCGGCATGGCGCTGTACAGAAACGTCTGGGGTATGCCCAGCATCGGCGTGGCGCTGGTGTAGCCCGAGATGACTTCGTTGAACCCGAGCAGGATGCAGATGCAGACGATGTAGACGATGGCGATGCTCAGCAGCACGGCGGCCTTGCGCAGTCCGGCGGGCGCCTTGTCGCGGAAGAACGTGACCGCCACGTGCTCGTTGCCGAGACTGCCCACGCCGGCGCCGAGCAGCACCAGCCAGATGAACAGCACCCGGGAGAGCTCCTCGGCCCAGGTGTAGGAATAGTTGAGAACGAAGCGGCCAAAGACGTTGGCCGTGACGCAGAACACCACGCCCAGCACCAGTAGCCCGGCAGCGATTTCCAGCGTTTGGCGTAGCCAGCCCAGGAGACCCCGGGCGGAAGGCGAGTCGGCACTCATCATGACCTCCGTGATCACGCACTCGCCGCAGGCGCGAGTCGGCGCCTGCGGCGAACCGGTACTTACTGAGCCTGGGACTCAGCGCGAATACGGTCGATCAAGTCGCCGCCGATCTTGTCACGCCAGTCGTCGTAGACCGGTGCCAGATCTTCCTGGAAGGTCGCGATCTGCTCGGGCGTCAGTTCGGTGATCTGCATGCCCTGTTCCTTCAGCTCCTGCTTGATCTGGTCATTGAGCGTTCGGCTGACCTGGCGCTCGTAGTCGCCCATCTGCTTGGCCGCCTCGCGCAGCAGCTGCTGATAGCTCTCCGGCAGCCGGTTCCAGAAGCGCTCGGACACCAGGGTGATAAACGGCGTGTAGACGTGGTTGGTCTCGGTCGCGTACTGCTGCACTTCATTGAACTTGGAGGATTCGATGGTGATCCACGGGTTCTCCTGGCCGTCGACGACACCCTGCTCCAGCGCGGTGAACAGTTCGGCAAAGGACATCGGGGTCGGGTTGGCGCCGAGCGTGCGCCAGATATCCAGATGGATCGGGTTCTGCATGGTCCTGACCTTCAAGCCATCCAGATCCGAGGGGGAAGTCACCGCCAGCTTGCTGTTGGTCAACTGGCGATAGCCGTTCTCGGCCCAGCCGATCGCCACCAGTCCCTTCGTCGAGGCGTCCTTCAGCATCTGCTGACCGATATCCCCGTCCAGTACCTTGTCGGCGATTTCCGGGGTCGGGAACAGGAACGGCAGGTCGAAGACGGCAAACTGCGGGAACATGCTGACCATGGGGGAGGTCGACGGCGCCGTCATCTCCAGCGTGCCGGCCTGCAGCGCGCTGACCGACTGCAGGTCGTCGCCCAGTTGTGCGCTATGGAACGTCTGCACCTGAATATGACCGTCGCTGCGCTGCTCGACGATCTTCTTGAAATACTCCAGGCCGCGATACTGCGCGCTGGACTGGGTCAGGCCGATGTTGAACTTGAGGTTGTAGTCGTTGCCGTCGCCCTCGACGACATCACCGGTGACTTCCGGGATTGGCGGCATCTCGGTCGCCGCCACGGCAGAAAGGCTGGTCAGACCGAGGACCGTCGCCACCATCAGCGTCGTCAACCGGGAACGGGTCCGTCCAGGGCGTGTCGCGTGGGGGAAGGATGTGATTGTTGTCATCTTCGGCTCCATAACGTTGTTGGTGCTTATCGCGTGAGTGGCATGAATCGCGTGAGTGACTTGCGGCATGGCGACGCCCGCGTTGGCGACGTCCGAATGCTCTGGGTGGCGGGCGTCCGGCGCACGAGGCTACTGCTGCCAGGCGCTGCCGCCGGGAAACCGGTGGGCATCGAGCGAGCTGGCTTTCATGGTGACGCCGTAGCCGGCGGCATCGGGTAGCTGATAGTGCCCGCGATCGATCCTGACCGGGTCGATGAAATGGTCGTGCAGATGGTCGACGTACTCGAGCAGGCGACCCTCGAGCGATCCGGAAACGGCGATGTAGTCGAACATGGAGATGTGCTGGGTGTATTCGCACAGGCCCACGCCACCGCCGTGGGGGCAGACCGGGATGTCATACTTCGCGGCCATCAGCAGCACCACGAGCACCTCGTTGAGTCCACCCAGGCGGGCGGCATCCAGCTGGCAGAAATCGATGGCGTCCGCCTGGAAGAGCTGCTTGAACATCACCCGGTTGTGGCAGTGCTCGCCGGTGGCGACACCGATCGGCGACAGCCGATGACGAATCTCGGCGTGACCGAGCACGTCGTCCGGACTGGTCGGCTCCTCGATCCAGTGTGGCCGGAACTCGGCCAGCCGACGCATGTTGGCGATCGCCTCGTCGACGTCCCACATCTGATTGGCGTCCATCATCAACAGCCGCTCCTCGCCGATCTCCTCGCGCAGGATGCGGGCCCGCCGTCGATCCTCCTCGATGTCGCCGCCGACCTTCTGCTTGAAGTGCTCCCAGCCATCGCTGATCGCCTGGCGGCACAGCGACCGCATCTTCTCCTCGGAGTAGCCCAGCCAGCCGGCCGAGGTGGTGTAGCCGGGGTAGCCGTGCTCGCGCAGGTGGGCCTCGCGTTCGGCCTTGGTTGGCGCCTGGCGGCGCAGCAGGCCGATCGCTTCTTCCGGCGTCAGCGCATCGGTCACGAAGCGGAAATCGAGACAGCGGACCAGCTCCTCTGGCGTCATGTCGGCCAGCAGCTTCCACACCGGCTTGCCTTCCCGCTTGGCCCACAGATCCCAGATCGCGTTGATCATCGCCGAGCAGGCCAGATGAATGACGCCTTTCTCCGGCCCCAGCCAGCGCAACTGACTGTCCCCGCTGGTGAGTTCCCGCCAGTAAGCGCCCATGTCGGCGGTGATGTCCGACAGCGAACGCCCCTCCAGACGCGTTGCCAGCGATTCGACGGCGGTCACGCAGATCTCGTTGCCGCGGCCGATGGTGAAGGTCAGGCCGTGGCCGGTAATACCGTCATCGGCATCGGTGTGCAGAATGACATAGGTGGCTGAATAGTCCGGCGCGGCGTTCATCGCATCCGACCCGTCCAGCTCGCGGGAGGTCGGAAAGCGAATGTCCTGAACTTCGACGCGTTGAATCGTGGGCATGCCGAGAAGATTCCTTGCCTGGAGAGTATGGGATGGAGAGTGGGTACCCTCGACGACTTTCAATACCGGAAAGTCACCCTGTTTTTTGTCTTCTATTTTTCAAAAATAAAAAACGTCATTTGGGAATATCCGTCGAAAGTACGAGCCATCTTTCGTGGGTCATTCGGTAGCCTAATCGGCGCTCGAGATCGGTGGCTAATCGTTTTTTTTGCAACCCCGATAACCGAGGGTTATTGTTTTTGACCAAAGGATTATGCGGGGTGGCATTGATGTCCAACGATAGTCGTATTCACGTCAAGGGCTGGTTGCGAATCAAGCATCTCGTACTGCTCGTCACGCTAGACGAAAGTCGCAATCTTCACGCCACGTCTCGCCATATGAACATGAGTCAGCCTGCGGCCAGCAAGATGCTGAAGGACATCGAGACCTTCTTCGGCATGACGCTTTTCTATCGTCAGCCTCGCCACATGGAGATCACCGACGCCGGGCGGTTGCTAGTGCGCTACGCCCGCAGCATCCTCAACGACACCGACCGCCTGATCGACGATCTGGTGTCGCTGCGGGAGGGGGGGTACGGCAAGCTCGTCATCGGCTCGGTGCCGGGCGCGGCACCGCTGTTGCTGCCCAAGGCGATCACCTCGATCAAGGCGCGACGCCCACAGCTGGCGGTGAGCCTGTTCGAGAACTCCAGCGACCGGCTGCTGGCGGACCTGGAGTACAAGCGCCTGGACGTGGTGCTCGGGCGAGTCACGGAGCACGCCCAGCATCATCTGTTCGACTTCATGCCCCTGCAGGCGGAGCCCGTCTCGATCGTGGTCAGGGCGGAGCACCCGCTGTGCCAAAGTCTCCCCGGGCTCGGCGAGATCGTGCGCTGGCCCTGGGTCCTGCATCCCATGAGCAGCCCGATGCGGGGCCTGTTCGAAGTCGCTCTGGCCGAAGCCGGCGTGTCGTCGCCCCGCAACGTGGTGGAAACCACGTCGACACAGACGACGCTGCAACTGGTGAGCTCATCGGACGCCATTGCGCTGCTGCCGACGTCGGTACTCAAGACCGCGATCTCGGCAGGTAAATTCACCGCGCTGCCGCTGGTGATCGGCGAGCCGCTGGGCTATTACGGTGTTCTGACCCGCAAGGGGGAAGAGATATCGGACGTGGTCGGCGAGTTCATCGATATCCTGTTGATGCGCGACGACGCCTGAGCGCCGCCGGCTCGGCGGCGGCACTCGCTGCGTTCTCGCGATGGGTGGTGCGTTCGCGATCGATGTCAGCGCTGGCCGAGGTGGGCCAGTAGCGCGCGAATACCGAAGGTCCAGGGGGGGAGCCGATCGCTGCGATCGACGACATTGGTCAGCGCGCCCAGCCTGGACGTCGAGATCGTCACCCGGTCGCCCACGTGGTGGGTGAAGCCCTGGCCCTCGCCATCCCGATCCTGGATCGGCGAGAACATGGTGCCGAGGAACAGCATGAAGCCGTCGGGATACTGATGGTGCGCACCGTAGGTCTGCGCGACCAGGTCGAGCGGATCGCGGCTGATCTCGCGCATGTCGCTCTCGCCCTCCAGCACGAAGTCGTCGTCCGCCCCCTCGATGCGCAGCGAGACCCGGGCGTTGCGGACATCGTCGATGCCGAAGTGCTCATCGAAGAGGCGAATGAAGGGGCCGATCGAGCAGGAGGCGTTGTTGTCCTTCGCCTTGCCCAGCAGCAGGGCACTGCGGCCCTCGATGTCGCGCAGGTTGACGTCATTGCCCAGGGTCGCGCCGCGGACCTGGCCCTCGGCATCCACCGCCAGCACGATCTCCGGCTCCGGATTGTTCCATTGGGACGCGGGGTGCAGGCCGACCCGCGCACCATGGCCGACGGCCGACAGCGGCTGCGCCTTGGAGAACACCTCGGCGTCGGGGCCGATCCCCACTTCCATGTACTGCGACCAGCCGCCACGTGCCTGCAATTCGGTCTTGAGCGCCATCGCTTCCGCCGAGCCGGGCTCGATCCGCGACAGGTCGCCACCGATCAGCGCCTGGATCTCCTCGCGCAGTTCGGCGGCACGCTTGAGGTCGCCACCGGCCTGCTCCTCGATGACCCGTTCCAGCAGGCTGACGGCGAACGTTACGCCGCAGGCCTTGATCGCCTGCACGTCGCAGGGGGCCAGCAGGTAGGGGGGCTTCGGCGTATCGGCCACGCTATTGGCCAGGATCTCGTCGAGCGTGCCGATGCTATCGCCCGGCGCTTCACGCACGAGCCAGGTCGCGTCTTCGCGCTCCAGCAGGTCGGCCATGGTGGCCACGTGGCGGGAGAGATCGACCAGCGTATCGCCGCGCAGCGCCACCGGCGCCGGCCCGGACCGGCCGCCGGCGCTCTCCAGCCAGACGCGACCCACCAGCAGAGCGCGATCGGCATCGTCGGGCAGGCAGTGCCCGGCCTGGCGCTGCGGGGAAACGGAGTCGGAATCGTTGAATGGGGCCATGTCGCGGTGAGCTCCTGTCGAGTCGAGAGAAAGTGGGGTGGCATCAGCCGAACGCGGTACTGCCCGATAGCGACGAGTCTGCCACGGCCTCGCGCATCGCCTCCACCACGTCCGATGGCAGTGGAATGCCGTTGTCCAGATAGTCCCGGCGACGGGCGAGGCCGGACTGACCCGGCAGGCGGACCGGTCGATCGGGATCGCGTGGCCGGCTGCCGAGGCAGCGTCTGGCGAGATGGTCGGTCTCGTCGAGGAAGGGTTCCACGCCACCGAAACGGGCCGGATCGATCACCATGACCATCACCGACGCGCCCCAGCCTTCCGGGGCGTCCTTGCGGCCATAGCCGGAAAGGGCCGAGGTCAAGGCTTCGACCATCAGCCCCAGCGCGAATCCCTTGTGACCGAAGGCGAGTTCGCCCAGGGGCAGAATGCTCCCCTCCGGGGAGGCGAAATAGTCCTCGGGGTCGTCACTGATCTCGCCGTGACCGGTGAGAATCGCCGGGTGGTCGAGCTTGTCGCCGGCGGCACGGGTCTTGGCCACGGTGCCGTTGGTGATGGTCGACATGCTGACGTCGATCAGAAGCGGCTGCTCGCGTCCCGGGATACCGATGGCCAACGGGTTCGGCGTGTAGACACGATCCAGGCCGCCGAACGGTGCGACCGAGGCGACCGCCGGGTCCGAGGTCAATATCAGCGGAACCAGATTGGCCTCGACCAGCGGCTGCAGGTACGCCGCCAGGCATGCGATGTGATGCGAGCGCTTGAGACTGACCATGCCGATCCCGAAGGTGGCGGCGGCGTCGCGGCAGTGATCCAGCGCCCGTTGCACCAGGTACGGACCCAGCAGGTAGTGGCCGTCGAACAGCGCCGCGACCGGGCTGTTCTCCTGGATCTCGAGCCGGCTGTGGTCGCCGCTGGCATGTCCCGCCTTGAGGTCCTTGAGATAACCGTTGGCCAGCTTCACGCCATGGGTATGGTGACCGAGCAGGTCGCCCTCGACCAGAATCCGGGCGGTGGTTTCCGCCACTTCCGGCGAGGCGCCGTTCTCGGTGAAGAGCGTGGCCAGGGTAGTGCGCAGGTCGGCTGCATCGTAGCGTGTCATGAGGACCTCGGCTTGTGACTGGATGGCGGCGAGCTGCGCAGCCGGCGGACCAGCCGGATCAACGAGGGCAGCAGCCAGATCAGGATGACCAGCGCGCCGAGGGCGGCGCTGATCGGCCGTTCGAAGAAGGCCAGCAGATCGCCGTTGGATTTCAGCATCGAACTCATGAAGCTGTTCTCCAGCGTGCCGCCGAGCACCAGGCCCAGGATCGCCGGTGCCATGGGGAAGTCATTGCGGGCCAGCACGAAGGCCACCATCCCGATGATCAGCATGATCCAGATATCGGTGATCGAGTTGTTGATGGCGAAGGCGCCGACGATGCAGAAGCTCAGAATCACCGGCATCAGCAGCTTGCGCGGGGTCAGGATGAACACCTTCGAGGCGCGGATGGCGAGGTAGCCGATCGGCAGCATGATCAGGTTGGCGACGAAGAAGACCGTGAACAGCGCATAGACCTGGCCGCCGCCATTCATGAAGATCGTCGGCCCCGGATTCATGCCCTTCATGTAGAGCACGCCGATGACGATGGCGGTGATGGTGTCGCCGGGGATGCCGAATACCAGCGCCGGTACCCAGGCACCGCTGATGCCGGAGTTGTTGGCGGAGCTGGCGTCGACGATGCCTTCGATATGGCCGGTGCCATATTTCTCCTTCTCCTTGGAGCGGCTCTTGCCCAGCGCGTAGGCGATCCACGCCGCGATATCCGCACCCGCACCGGGCAGCGCGCCGATGAGCGTGCCCAGCGAACTGCCGCGAAGGACGTTACGCCAGTAGGTCTTGACGTGCTTTGGCGCGCCGGCGAACACGCTGTCCTTGGCCATCACCGGGACGCTGCGCGCCTCGGCCCGCGAGCCGTAGAACATCATGATCTCGTTGAGCGCGAACATGCCGATCATCACCGGGATGAAATTGATGCCGGCCATCAGGTCGGGGACGCCGAAGGTGAAGCGCGGCGCGCCACTCATCATGTCCAGACCGACCGTGGAGAGCAGCAGGCCGACGGTCAACGACAGGAACGCTTTGACCCGGGAACCGATGGCGATGAAGATCGAGCTGCTCAGTCCCAGCAGGGCGAGCCAGAAGTATTCGAACGAGCTGAAATTGAGCGCCATTTCGGCCAGCGAGGGGGAGACGAACACCAGCACCAAGGTGCCGAACAGCCCGCCGATGACGGAGCAGACCAGGTTGGTACCCAGCGTTTCCCGAGCGCGGCCCTTCTGGGCGAGACGATAGGACTCGCCGACATAAGCGGCGGAAGCCGGGGTGCCGGGAATGTTGAGATAGGTGCCGGGTATGTCACCGGCGAAGATCGCCATGGCCGAGGTGGCCACGATGGCGGCAATGGCCGGGGTGGCATCCATGTAGAACGTGATCGGCACCAGCAGCGCTACCGCCATGGTGGCGGTCAGGCCGGGAATGGCGCCCACGAAGAGTCCGAAGACGGCCGCCGCGACGATGACCAGCATCGTCTGGACGTTGAACACCATTGCCAGGCCTTGCAGAAAGGAGTCCATGGGCAATCACCAGGCTAGGGTAGGATTTGAGACAGCAGGGTGCCTTCCGGCAGCGGAATCAGCAGATAGCGTGAGAACAGCAGGTAGATCGCCGTCGCGACGACCAGCGACACGATCAGCGAGAGCCACGGTCTGGCGCCGCGCAGCAGCATCAGAATCAGCATGCTCACCGCCATGCACAAGGGCGCGCCCAGCCACTCGCTGGCGAGGATATAGAAGACGATCAGCGCACAGGGCAGCAGCGAGATCAGCAGGCCGCGGTAATCGTATCGTGGTGTCTGGGCACGGGGGCCGGCGAACGCGATCCTGAGTTGGCCTACCCGGGTCAGTGCCAGCACCAGTCCGCCGATCACCATGCCCCCGCCGATCAGCGAGGGAAACAGCGAGGGGCCGAACTGGAGTGTCGGCATGGTTGGGTAGGTCTGGGCGACGGCGATGACCACGCCGCCGCCGATCACGAATGCCAGCCCGAGCAGGAAGTCTCTCATGCAGTCATCTCCCGTTCGGGGCGCTGGATCACTTGGCCAGTCCCACCTGCTCGACGATCTTGCCGAAGCGTTCGTCCTGCTCGGCCATGAACTGGCCGAAATCGTCCGCCCCGCGCCACTCGGTGCCGAAGCCCTGCTTGGCCATGAAGTTCTGGTAGGTGTCACTGTTGTAGGCGGCCTCGATGGCCGTCTCCAGGGTCTTCACGACGTCCGGGTCCATTCCCTTGGGGCCGGCGATGCCGCGCCACTCACCGATGGTGTAATCGCTACCGATCGCCTCCTTCAGCGTGGGGACGTCGGGGAAGCTCGCGAGCCGCTCCGGCGCCATGATCGCCAGGCTCTTGGCCTTGCCGGCCTCGATCATCGAGCGGCCTTCGGGAACCGAGCTGGGCACGATGTCGATGCTACCCGCCGCCATCTCGGTCATCGCCGGCGCGGCGCCCTGGCTGGGAATCCAGGAGACACGGTCGGCTTCCATACCCTGGTCCAGCAGGAAGCCGGCGAAGGCCAGGTGCCACACGCCGCCCTGGCCGGTGCCGGACGCGGTGTAAGTTCGCGCGGGCTCGGCCCCGATCTTGTCGACCAGCGACTGGACCGAGTCGAAGGGGCCATCCGCGGCCACCTGAATGCCGGCGTAGTCGTAGTTGATCTGGGCAATGGGGGTGTAGTCCTTGTAGGTCAGCTGCGTCAGCCCTTGCCAGTGCATCATGTTGATCTCGCCGGTGATCAGGCCAAGCGTGTAGCCATCGGGCTTGGCCATGGCCATGGCAGTGTGTCCCACCACGCCGCTACCGCCGGTTCGGTTGACCACGTTGACGGTCTGCCCCAGCTCCTCCTCCAGCGCGGCGGCGATGGTTCGCGCAGTTGCATCGGTGCCGCCGCCAGCCGCCCAGGGGACGATCAGCGTGATCGGCTTTTCGGGATAGTCGGCCAGCGCCGGCAGCGGCAGCAGCAGGGACAATCCCAGTAATCCAGCGAGATGACGCTTGTTGATGGATGTCTTCATGGCGTGTCTCCTTGGGGAGGGGTGTTGTTGGCGTTTTGGTTTTTTTACCGCCACGTAATCGGTCTGTCGCTCACTGAAACTATGGTTTATGACCATTGAGTGCAATAAACGTATTGGCTAGACATTGGTATAACAGTCATCAATCGGCGCCGTCAGATGAACCCATGGACGGCAACAGAACATGATCCGACTAGCTCTATTTTTATCTCTGTTTTCAACATCATCGATCAAAAAACCGACAGCGTGAGGTCAGCAACCGAGCTCCTTTGAGATGCAGATTACGCTGGTTGGTGGCCAACGTATTTGCTGCGAAAGTCTATGTTGTACTTATTTTTTATATGTTCAACATATGCCAGTGATGATAAATGGTGGTCGCTGTGCCGCAGTGGCATAAGGCCCGCGCGGCGACGATGCACGATTTGCTGCCAGGGGCGCCGCCGGGACGTTGGCGACAGTGACCGATGATCGATGCAAGGAGAGTGCCGATGCGCCTGATTCAGTGCCTGAACGATGACCGCCTGACCGTGGCAATGGTCGTCGACGAACATGAGGTCCAGGTCGTCGATGGCGACGAGGGTGTCTACGGTCTGGCCAAGCGCGCCATCGCCGACGGCAACTCATTGACCACCGTGGTCGAGGCCGCCTTGACCGAAACCCGGCTCGACTACGCCAGGCTGGTCGAGGAGCGCCGGTTGTTGCCGCCGTTGACCCATCCCGACCCGGCGCACTGTCTGGTGACCGGGACCGGATTGACGCACCTTGGCAGCGCCGATACGCGCTCGGCGATGCACGCCGCCGCCATGCAGCCGTCCGACAAGGTCGACGAAAGCGAGTTGACCGATTCGATGCGCATGTTCCGCATGGGCGTGGAAGCCGGCAAGCCGAGCGCGGGCGAGGTGGGGCCGCAGCCGGAGTGGTTCTACAAGGGAGACGGCGACTGCGTGGTCGCGCCGGAAACCGAGATCCCCAGCCCATCGTTCGCCCAAGATGCCGGGGAGGAGCCGGAGCTGGCCGGCCTCTACGTCGTCGGCAGGGGCGGCCAGCCTTGGCGGGTCGGCTATGCCATCGGCAACGAATTCTCCGACCATGTCACCGAGCGCTTCAATTACCTGTGGCTGGCGCACTCCAAGCTGCGCGCCTGCAGCTTCGGGCCGGAACTCTTCGTCGGCGAGCTGCCGGCCAACCTCGAGGGCACCAGCCGCATCGTCCGCGACGGCCGTACCTTGTGGGAAAAGCCGTTCCTGACCGGCGAGGGCAACATGGCCCACAGTCTCGCCAATCTCGAACATCACCACTTCAAGTATCGTAATTTCCGCCGCCCGGGAGATGTCCACGTGCACTTCTTCGGGACCGCGACGCTGAGCTTCGCCGACAAGATCGTCGTCGAACCGGGCGACCGCTACGAGATCGACCTGCCAGCGCTGGGCCGCCCCCTGCGCAACGTGCTCGGCAGCGAGGACGATTTCGGCTACTCGGCCGCCAAGGCGCTCTGACCCCTTCGTGACGGCACGACGTACCGACCGACCGCCAAGGTTCTCGTCGCGTCGTCGAATCCCCCATGCATGACGACGCTCCGGTTGCCCGACCTGTGGCCGCCGGATCCGCCCGTTCTGGAGTCCTGATCATGAGCGAACGTCCCCGCCGAACCGCCGACCAACTGCGTTCGCGCTGGTGGTTCGACAACCCCGACCACGCTGGAACCACGGCGCTCTGCCTGGAGCGCTACATGAACTACGGCATCACGCTGGAAGAGCTCTCCTCCGGCAAGCCGATCATCGGCATCGCCCAGTCCGGCTCCGACCTGACGCCTTGCAACCGGCATCACATCCAGCTGGTGGAGCGGGTCAAGGCCGGCATCCGTGCGGCGGGCGGCGTCCCGTTCGAGTTCCCGCTGCATCCGATCCACGAGAACGTGCGTCGACCGACGGCGGCACTGGATCGCAATCTTGCCTACCTGGGGCTGGTCGAGGTGCTGCACGGCTACCCGCTCGATGGCGTGCTGCTGACCACTGGCTGCGACAAGACCACGCCAGCCTGCTTGATGGCCGCCGCCACCGCCGATATCCCGGCGATCGTGCTCTCCGGTGGGCCGATGCTCAACGGCTGGCGCGGCAAGGAGAGGGTCGGTTCCGGTACCATCGTGTGGGAGCTGCGCAAGCGTCTCGCCACCGGCGAGATCGACTACCCCGAGTTCCTGGCCCGGATCGCCGACTCGGCCCCGTCGGTGGGGCACTGCAACACCATGGGAACGGCCTCGACCATGAACTCCATGGCCGAGGCGCTGGGCATGAGCCTGCCCGGCTCGGCGATGATTCCCGCGCCCTACAAGGAGCGGCCGATGGTCGCCTATGAGACCGGCGCAAGGATCGTCGAGATGGTGTGGGAGGACCTGCGCCCGAGCGACATCCTCACCCGGGAAGCGTTCGAGAACGCCATCGTCGTCTGCTCCGCGCTGGGTGGTTCCAGCAATGCGCCCGTGCATATCAACGCCATCGCCCGGCACGCGGGGATCGAGCTCACCAACGATGACTGGCAACGCCTCGGGCATGCCATACCGCTGCTTGCCAACGTGATGCCGGCCGGTGCCTATCTCGGCGAGGAGTTCTTCCGCGCCGGTGGCGTGCCGGCGGTGGTTCACGAACTGCTGACGGCGGGGCGGCTCCACGGCGATGCATTGACGGTCAACGGCCAGACGCTCCGCGCCAACTGCTTCGGTCGCGAGACCCAGGATGACGACGTGATCCGGCGCTACGCCGATCCGCTGGTCGAGTCGGCGGGCTTCCTCAACCTCAAGGGCAACCTGTTCGACTCCGCGCTGATGAAGACCAGCGTCATTTCCCATGACTTTCGCCGCCGCTATCTCTCCAGGCCGGAGGACCCGGAGGCGTTCGAGGGCAAGGTCGCGGTGTTCGACGGCTCCGAGGACTACCACGCGCGCATCGACGACCCGGCGCTGGGCATCGACGAGAACACCATCCTGGTGATGCGTGGCGCCGGCCCGGTGGGGCACCCCGGCGGCGCCGAGGTGGTCAACATGCAGCCGCCGGAAGCGTTGATCAAGCGGGGCATCGACTCGCTGCCGTGCCTCGGTGACGGGCGCCAGTCGGGCACTTCCGGGTCGCCCTCGATTCTCAACGCCTCGCCGGAAGCGGCGACCGGTGGCGGGCTGGCACTGCTCGAAACCGGCGACCGGATCCGTATCGATCTCAAGCGTGGCGAAGCCAATCTGCTGATCGGCGACGAGGAGCTGGCAGCACGACGCGCCCGGCTCGAAGCCAGCGGCGGTTATCCCTACCGCGATCATCAGACCCCATGGCAGGAGATCCAGCGCTCGATGGTCGAGCCGCTCGACCGCGGCATGACCCTGGCGCCGGCGACCAAGTACCGCGCCATCGCCTGGGATCTGCCGCGGGACAATCACTGACGAGCGACGAGCGACGAGCGACGAGCGACGAGCGACGAGCGACGAGCGACGAGCTACGAGCGACGAGCTACGAGCTACGAGCTACGAGCTACGAGCGACGAGCCACGAGCCACGAGCGACGAGCCACGAGCCACGAGCCACGAGCGACGAGCCACGAGCCAAGAGCCACGAGCGAAGGCGAGCCTCGGGCTCTCCAGAGAGCGGCGCTAGCCTGGAAGTGCGGGAGACAGAGGTGCGTCTCGGAGCGTTTCGACCAAGATAGCCGCGTCTTCGGGCGCCTTGAAAAGCCCCCGGACAGGCGCGGCTTCGGGCGCCGTAGTAAGCCCCCGGACGGGCGCGTCTTCGAGCGCCGTAGTAAGCCCCCGGACGGGCGCGTCTTCGGGCGCCGTAGTAAGCCCCTGGACAGGCGCGGCTTCGGGCGCCGTAGTAAGCCCCCGGACGGGCGCGTCTTCGGGCGCCGTAGTAAGCCCTCGGACAGGCGCGGCTTCGGGCGCCCTAAAAAGTCCCCGGATAGGCGCCACCATCGAGCAGCACGTTCTGGCCGGTCATGTAGGCGGCCTGCTGGCTGCAGAGGAAGGCGCAGACGTCACCGAACTCCTCGGGCTTGCCGAAGCGGCCGGCGGGGATCGCTGCCGCCCGGTCACCGGCGACCTCCTCGGCGTCGCGTCCGGCCTTGCTGGCCGCTCGCTCGATATTGCCGCGTAGACGCTGGGTGTCGAAGCTCCCCGGCAACAGGTTGTTGATGGTGACATTGCAGCTGGCGAGGCGTGACTGGCGGGCCGTGCCGGCGACGAATCCGGTCAGGCCACTGCGGGCGCCGTTGGATAGCCCGAGCACGTCGATCGGCGCTTTCACCGCCGACGAGGTGATATTGACGATGCGACCGAAGCCGCGCTCCGCCATGCCGTCGACGCAGGCCTGGATCAGCGCGATGGGCGCGAGCATGTTGGCATCCAGCGCGGCGATCCAGTCGTCCCGCGACCAGTCGCGGAAATCGCCCGGGGGCGGTCCGCCGTTGTTGTTGATCAGGATATCGACCTGGGGTACGGCGGAAAGCAGGGCCTGCCGAGTGGCCGGGTCGCCGATATCGCCCGCGATCGCGCGTACCTCGATCGCCGCGTTCATCCGGCGCAGCTCCTCCGCCACCGCCTCGAGGGCCTCCTGGCGGCGCGAATTGATGACCAGATTGACGCCTTCTCTCGCCAAGGCGATGGCGCACCCCTTGCCCAACCCCTGGCTGGCGGCGCAGACGATGGCCCAGCGGCCGTTGATGCCTAGATCCATGGAACCTCCTGATCATGCGGTGAGGGTAAATTGCGCGGGCAGTACCGAGCTATCGGTCGCCCAGCGCTTCGGGTATCTCTCCCAGTAGCGTGTCCGGCATCTCGATGCCAAGCGCGGCGGCGGTGCCTTCCAATACGGCCACCGAGGCGAAGAAGGCGTCCCGTGGGCGACGGGTGCGAATGCACTCCATCAGCTCGCGATGGCGTTCCAGGCTCTCCTCGGGATCACTGGCGCTGACGTTGGAGGTCTCCACCAGCAGGTGAATCGAGGGCTTCAGGATGTGCGAGAGCTGGGTCCAGACGATGTTGTGAGTCGCCTTGAAGATGGCGACGTGGAAGGCCACGTCGCAGTCGCTATGCAGGCGGGCGCGGTGACCGGTATCCACGGGCTGGCGCAGATGCTGGCCCATGCCCTCGAAGGCCTCCTCGATCGCCACCAGATCCCTCGCCGTGGCGCGCTTGGCCGCGGTCATCGCCACGTAGGGTTCGACGTCGAATCGGAACGCCAGGATCTCGCGCTGGATACCCGGAATGGGAGTGGCGAACCGGACCATCCAGTCGGTGACCTGGGGATCGAGGATATTCCATTCGGCGTAGGGGCGAACGCGGGAACCGTATCCGGAAATGCGCTCGATGATGCCGGCGTCCACCAGTTGACGCAGATCGCTGCGCACGGCCGAACGATTGAGCGCAAACCGTTCGCAGAGATCGATCTCCTTGGGCACGAAGTCGCCGGGCTGGTAGCTACCGGCGAAGATCTCGCGTACCAGCGCTTCGGAGACGCTGATGCGCTTGGCGGCGGGGGGCGTTGGCTTGTCCGACACGAAGGAAAGTCTCGACTCACGGTGTCATGGGGAAATATGTTCAACATATTTCGGCGCAACGCCATCTTACCCGCCTGATCGACGGCGAAGCGACTGACAATGGCCGACATACGGCCATGGTCTTATCCGGCAGCGTCCTCTCCTGGCTTTCAGCGGCGCTCAAAATACCCAGTTGGGCAGTGTCAGCGAGACCGCGGGGACGAAGGTGACCACCAGCAGCAGCGCCACCAGCAGCAGCCAGTAGGGCACGATGGCGCGAATGAAGGCGCCGATCGAGACGCCGGTGATCGAGCAGGTGGTGAACATCACCGTCCCCAGCGGCGGCGTGATCGTGCCGATCGAGGCGTTGAGGATGAAGACGATGCCGAAGTGGACCGGGTCGATGCCGAACTGGGCGGCGACCGGCGCCAGCAGCGGCGACAGCACGATCAGGATGGCGTTGCCCTCGAGGAACATGCCCAGGATCAGCAGCAGCAGGTTGGCGATCAGCAGGAAGGCGACCGCGCTGCCGACGCCCGAAGAGAGCATCAGCGCGATCTGCTGCGGAATCTGCTCCCAGGTGAGCACGCGGGCGAAGCCCGACGCCACGGCAATGATGAAGAGCACGTTGACCGAGGCCATCAGCGATTCGCGGGTGGCCACGGCGACGCTGCCGAGCCCCATCTGGCGGTAGACGAACAGCCCCACGATCAGCGCGTAGAGCACCGCCATGGCGCCCGCCTCGGTGGGCGTGAACACCCCGATCCGGATACCGCCGATCACCACCACCGGCAGCAGCAGGGCGATGATGCCGGCGCGGGTCACGCTGATCCATTCGTGACGCGATACGCGTTCGCGGCGCGGTTTCTGGTAGCCGAGCCGCCGGCACTGGATCGACACCAGCGCCATCATGGCGACCGCCATCAGCACGCCGGGGACGACGCCGGCCAGGAACAGCCGGCCGATCGAGACGTTGTTGACGTAGCCGTAGACGATCAGCGCGATGCCCGGCGGTATGGTCGAGGTGATCAGCGACGACGAGGCGGTGATCGCACTGGAGAACGCCTTGGGGTAGCCGGCCCTGGTCATGCTCGGCACCAGCAGCTTGGCGTTCATCGCCGCGTCGGCGATGTTGGAACCGGAGAGCCCGCCCATGAAGGTGCTCAGCAGCACGTTGGCCTGGGCCAGCCCGCCGTGCAGGCGGCGGGTCATCAGCTCGGCCAGCTTGAGCAGGCGCTCGGTGATGCCGGAGTGGTTCATGAACACCCCGGCCATGATGAAGAACGGAATCGCCAGCAGCGAGATCGACTCCAGACCGCCGGCGAGGCGCTGGATCAGCGTCACCATGGGCTGGTCGGCACCGATCAGGAAATAGGCCAGGCTCGACGCGAACAGCGCGAAGGCCACCGGCGTGCCCAGGCAGAACAGGATGAAGAGCGCGACGAGCGCAATGCCAACGGCCATCGATATCACTCCTTGGTGTTCAAGACATCGGCGGTTTCGACGTCGGCGATCGCGTCCGATGACGCCACGCCACGATCATCGGTGATCAGGCGCACCAGCCCGTGGTAGAGCATCATGGCGGCGCTGATGGGGATGGCGACATGGATCCAGGTGTAGGGGATCTGCAGCATCGGGGTGCTGCGAAAACGCGAGAAGGGCAGCAGTTCCAACCCCCAGTAGAGCATCGCCAGGGCACACAGCATGACGATGCCGACATTGAAGATCCGGGTATTCCAGCGGCGCAGCCCGGGCGGCAGCTTGTCGCCCAGCAGCCCGATCAGGACGTGCTCGTTGCGACGCACCAGGGCGCTGGCGCCAAGAAAGGTCGCCCACACCATCAGCAACTGCAGGATCTCCTCGCTCCAGGCCAGCGGAGACGAGAACAGATAGCGCATGAAGACGTTGGCGATCGCCACCACGAACAGCCCGAACAGCGCCAGGCTGGCGATGACCTCATCGAGCCGCATCAGGCGGTCGAGCGCCTTGAAAAGCGTTTGCATGGTCAACTCCATGGCGCTCCCGCTCGATGTCGAACGGGAGCGCTGTCATGCCGGGAAAGCGGCTCGATCAACCGTTGATGATCTGACTCACCCGCTGATATAACCCCTCGCTCCACTGCGGGAACGCCTTGGGAATCTCTTCCTGGGCGCGCTCGCGGAACGGGGCGGTATCCACCTCGTGGACCTGGACACCGGCATCCTCGAGTTGCTGAAGCGACTTCTCGGTCTGCTCCTCGACCAGGGTGCGCAGGTTCTGGGCCATCTCCTGACCGGTCTCGGTGAGGATCTTCTGGTCCTCGGGGCTCAACTGCTGCCAGAACGCCTCGCCGGTGACGAAGGGCGCGACGGTATGCATGTGCGAGGTGAGGTTGAGGTTCTTGACCACTTCATAGAACTTGCCGCCATAGAGCACCGGCAGCGGATTCTCGACGCCGTCGACCAGGCCCTGGGCCAGGGAGGGGTAGACGTCTCCCAGTGACATCGGCGTGGGCACCGCGCCCATCGCCTTGATCGCGGCGACGTACATCGGCGAGTTCTGAACCCGGATCTTGACCCCGGCCAGGTCTTCCGGCGTGGCCACCGGCTCGCGGGATAGCAGTTGGCGCACGCCGTAGACGGTATTGGGAATCACGATGTGATAGCCGGCGGCTTCGACCTTCTTCTCCTGCTCGGCGAACCAGTCGGAATCGAACACCTTGAGCTTGCTGTCGAAATCCGTGGCCAGATAGGGCGCGTCCAGCACGGCGAGGTCCGGTACCGAACTGATGAAGTTGGAGTAGGCGGTGATGGTGATCAGCGGCGAGCCGAAGCGGGCCTGTTCCATCACTTCGGTTTCGCCGCCGAGCTGGCTGGCGGGAAACGCCTTCAGCGTCAACTCGCCACCACTCGCTTCCGCGACCTCTTTCGCCCAGGCCTTGACCGCCACGTCGACCGGCTCGCCCGGCTGGTTGCCGTAGGCGACGCGGATCTCGGTGGCCGCCTGGGCCACGCCCGTCAGGGCGACGGTGGAAAGGCCCGCCAGGGCTAGCGAGGCAGTCAATCGGAAGAATCTTTGAGTCAACATGAGCGTGCTCCGGGTGTTGTCGATCAGTCGGTCGTGGTGGATCGGTCGTGTGTCTTCGGCAAGGGGCGCTTTCGTCATGACAGGGCCTCGTCGAGCCTGGGTGTGGGACGCCCCTGCAGGTGCGCCTTCTCCGCCACCGGGCGCAGGCGGCGTTCCAGCTTGCTCGCGTGGTACTGGGCGATATCCGCCAGGCGGTGGTCGAGAAAGGGGTTGGCGAAGCGCTCCAGGGTGACGTCGCGGTAGCGTTCGAGTTCGTCCAGCGGCAGCGCGGCGGCAAGCGTCGGCAGCACCTCATCGTCGAGCAGCGCGCGCAGCGGCTCGCCGAGCTCGGGGCGCGCCATCGCCTCGCGCACGAACTCCACCGGCCGGTCGGCACGCTGCCAGCGGTCGACCAGATAGGTGTGGGCGAGATTGAGGATGTGCAGCTTGCACATCGACTGCGGCCCCAGATCGTCGACGATCTGGACATCCGGGTGGTGGCAGGGAATCGCCAGGCCGGGTCGGCGCTGGATGGCCCAGAGCGCGTAGGGTTCGGCGATGGCACCCAGTGGCTCCAGCGGTGCCGAGACGATGCGATCCACCAGCGTGTCGGCCCAGACGCAGCGGTGGTCGAGCCAGTCGATGAATGCCTCGCTGTCGCGGGAGGAGCCGCCGTCGCGGCGGGCCATCGCCGTCACCAGCGATTTCAAGCGGCTGGCGTTGTGCTCGACCAGCTCGCAGGGCAGGATCGTCAGGCCGTCGTTGCCGGCCTCGAAGCGCGCCCGCAGCAGCTGCGTCAATTTGCCGGGGAAGCTCGCCGGCACGCTGGCAAGGCTCGAGTCGTCGCCAACGTCGTAACCGTTGTCGGCGGTGTTGGAAACGATGATACGGGCGTGCTCGACCACGTGGCGCTCGAGCGCATCCCACTGTTCGGCGGCGATCAGGCAGCCGGCGACGCTGTCGACCACCTGCTCGCGATCGATGGTCGCGCCGTCACGGCGGCCACGAATCCGCACCGGATAGCGGCGCTGCTCGGCCAGCAGGCGCGCCTTGCGCTTGCCTTCCTCCCGGGTCGAGCTCTGCACCACCACGATGCGCTCGTCGCTCTCTCCGCGCTCCAGCGATTCCGAGACCAGCGCGTCGACATGGGCGAGCAGGAAACGTCCGGTGCCGAACTGGACGATACCTGCGTCGCGGTAGTCGTTCGCGTGGCTGGTGGTCGTCATAGCGACACCCCGCGCTTCCAGGGAATGAAGTCGTGCTGGGAGAGGCGCTGGGCGTGTGACTGGTGACGCCCCGAGGCGACTTCGATGCACAGTGTCAGCAGTGCTTCCGCCAGTTCGTCGATGCTGCGTTCGCCGCGCACGATGGGGCCGGCGTCGAAATCGATGATGTCGCGCATGCGTGCCGCCAGCTCGCTGTTGCTGGCGATCTTGAGCACCGGCGCCACCGGATTGCCGGTGGGGGTGCCGAGCCCGGTGGTGAAGAGGATCAGGTTGGCGCCGGAGCCGGCCAGGGCGGTGGTCGATTCGACATCGTTGCCCGGCGTGCACAGCAGGCTGAGCCCGGGGCGCCGGTGGGGCTCGGTGTAGTCGAGCACGTCGACCACCGGGCCATCGCCGCCTTTCTTGGCCGCGCCGGCGGACTTCATCGCATCGGTGATCAGGCCGTCGCGGATGTTGCCCGGCGAGGGATTCATCGAGAAATCGGCGCCCACCGCCGCGGCGTGGCGCTGATAGGCCTGCATCAGATCGCGGAAGCGTCCGGCGACATCCGTGTCGGTGCAGCGGGCAACCAGCTCATGCTCGACCCCGCACAGCTCCGGGAATTCGGCGAGAATGCCGCTGCCGCCCAGTGCCACCAGGCGATCGACCACGCCGCCCACCAACGGGTTGGCGGAGATTCCGGAGAAGCCGTCGGAGCCGCCGCACTCGACACCCAGGGTGAGCTTGGCCAGCGGTGTCGGCTGGCGGGTGATGCGGTTGGCCGCCGCCAGGCCGTCGAAGATCGACTGCAGCGCGTTGCGGATCAGGGCCTCCTCGCTGGGTGACGACTGCTGATCGAAATAGTCCACCGTTCGCAGTTGCTGCGGGTCGCGCCGGGCCACCGCCGCCTTGAGCATCGGGATCTGCGCCTTCTGGCAGCCGAGGCTCAGCACCGTCGCCCCGGCCACGTTGGGATGGCAGACATAGCCGGCCAGCAGCTGGCACAGCGCCTCGGCATCGTCGTCGGTGCCGCCGCAACCCAGGGTATGGGTCAAAAAGCGCACGCCGTCGACATTGGGGAAGCGCCCTGGCGCCTGCGATTCGAAAGGGTCGCCGAGCGAGTCATCGAGCCTCCCGTCCAGCATCTGTCGCGCCATGCGCTTGTAATCGCGGTAAGGGTCGTCGCCCAGGGCATCGGCGACACACTGGCGCAGTACCTCGATATTGCGGTTCTCGCAGAATACCAGCGGGATCACCAGCCAGACATTGGCGGTGCCGACGCTGCCGTCGGGGCGATGGAAGCCGTCGAAGGTCGTGCCCCGAAAGCGCGCCACGTCCGGCGGCGTCCAGCTCTTGCTGGCGGGCTGGACGTCATCGCTCTCCGTGGCATGGGCAAGGTTGTCCACGCTGATGACACCGCCCAGGGGAATGGCTTGCGTCGCCTTGCCCACGGTGACGCCGTACAGGGTGACGATATCCCCCGGTGAAAGCGCCTCGAGGGTGAACTTGTGCTTGTGGCGGACATGGTCGGCGAGGGCGATATCGCGGTCGTCGACCACGACCCGGCGGCCGGCGGGCAGGTCGGTCAGCGCCACCGCCACGTTGTCGTCGGGATGGATGCGCAGGGTGATCCGGGGCGGGCTGTCGGTGCCGATGGTCTCCAGACGTGTATCGCTCATGATTCGACCCTCCCGGGTTCGGCATCCAGCGTCACCATCGCCTTGACCACGCCACTGTCGGGCGCGCACCACTGGGGCATCAACGTCGGCAGTTCCTTGAGTCGGCCGCGGTGGGTGATCAACGGTTCGGTGAGGAGATCGCCACTGGCCATCAGATGGGTGACGGTCTCGAAATCCTCCCGCGTGGCGTTGCGGCTGCCCAGCAGGGTGAGCTCCTTCTTGTGGAACTCCGGGTCGCTGAAGCGGATCTCGGCCTTGACCACGCTGACCAGGACGTAGCGCCCGCCGTGGCCGGCGAAGTCGAAGCCCCGGTTCATCGCCGCCGGGTTGCCGGTGGCGTCGAAAACCACGTCGGCCAGCGCACCGTCGTTGAACCTCTCGATCTCGGCAGTCACGTCGTCCTCGACGGCGTGCCAGACGGCGTCGGCACCGAGCGCGTCTCGGCAGAGCGCCAGGCGGTCGCGATTGGTGTCGACCATCGCCACTCGGGCGCCGCGGCTCCTGGCGACCTGCAGCACGCCGATACCGATCGGCCCGGCGCCGACCACCACCACCAGCTCGTCGGCGGCGACCTGGGCGCGGCGCACGGCGTGGGCGCCGATGGCCTGGCACTCGACCAGGGCCAGCGCTTCCGCCGACAGTCCGGGCACCGGCACCAGATGGGATGCCGGGGCGTTGAGCGTCTGCGCCATGCCGCCGTCGCGGTGCACGCCGATCACCTCGAGCTGCTGGCAGCAGTTGGTGCGGCCCTGGCGACAGGCGCGGCACTCGCCGCAGTGCAGATAGGGAATGACGTAGACCGCCTGGCCGACCAGCGCCGGGTCGACGTCGGCGGCCACCGCGACCACCTCGCCGCCCAGCTCGTGGCCGAGCACGCGAGGGTAGTCGAAGTAGGGCTGATTGCCGCCGAAGGCGTGGATATCGGTGCCGCAGATGCCGATACGGCGGATGGCGACACGCGCTTCGCCTGGAGCCAGCGGTGGCGTCGGGCGCTCGACCAGCGCCATCTCGCCGGGGCGCGAACAGACGACGACTTGCATGCGGATTCTCCTGGCAGGTGAGGTTTTCGGCCTAAAGGTCAGGCCAATCGGCGTGCAGGCCGCCCTCCAGAATCAGGGAAGGCGGCGCCGCGCGCGGGGCGCTCAGCTCTCGACGCAGCGCTGCTGCTGTTCGCCCAGCCCCTCGATGCCCAGGCGCATGGTCTGACCCGGTTTGAGGAAGACTTTCGGGTTCTGACCCATGCCGACTCCCGGGGGCGTGCCGGTGGAGATGACGTCGCCCGGCTGCAGGCTCATGAAACGGCTGAGATAGGCGACCAGGTGGGCGACTCCGTAGACCATCGTCTGGGTCGAGCCATCCTGGTAGCGCTTGCCGTCGACCTCGAGCCACATGTCGAGGTTCTGCGGGTCGCTGATTTCGTCGCGGGTGACCAGCCACGGGCCGAGCGGGCCGAAGGTGTCGCAGCCCTTGCCCTTGTCCCAGGTGCCGCTGCGCTCGAGCTGATACTCGCGCTCGGAGACGTCGTTGACCACGCAGAAGCCGGCGACGTGGCTCATGGCATCGGCTTCGTCGATATAGCGCCCACCCTTGCCGATCACCACGCCCAGCTCCACTTCCCAGTCGGTCTTCTCGGAGCCGCGGGGGATCTCGACGTCGTCATTGGGGCCGCAGATGGCGCTGGTCCACTTGTTGAACACCACCGGCTCGGCGGGCACTTCGGCCCCGGTCTCGGCGGCGTGATCGGAGTAGTTCAGCCCGATGCAGATGAACTTGCCGACCCGGCCGACGCAGGGGCCGAGTCGCGTATCGGCGGAGACTTCCGGCAGGCTGGCGGTGTCGATCTGTGCCAGCCGGGCCAGGCCCGAGTCGGAGAGCACGTCGCCGGCGATATCGTCGATCTGGCCGGAGAGATCGCGAACGACCCCGTTGGCATCGACCAGACCGGGCTTTTCCTGACCCTTGGGGCCGTGGCGTAGCAGTTTCATGCAATTTCCTTTTCTGTATGCGTTAGCGAATAGAGTCTAGTCGGGAGCTACGAGCTACGAGCTACGAGGGGTGCGATCAATTCGACCAGCCGCCATCGATCATCTGAACCGTGCCGGTGATGAAGCCGGCCTCGTCGCTGGCCAGGTGCGTCGCCAGCGCGGCGATCTCCTCCACCTTGCCCAGCCGGCCCATGGGCTGACGGGCGATGAACTCGTCAAAGACCTCGTCGTTGGTGCGGCCTTGCCGGCGCGCCTGCTCGGCGACCCGCTCCCGCAGGGAGGGGGAATCGACGGTGCCGGGGCAGATGGCGTTGCAGCGGATGCCGCGGGTCATGTAGTCGGCGGCGACGGATTTGGTCAACCCGATCACCGCGGCCTTGGTGGTGCCGTAGGCGAAGCGGTTGACCACCCCCTTGGCGCTGGAGGCGAGCGAGGCCATGTTGATGATGCTGCCGCCGCCGTTGTCCAGCATCGCCGGCAGGGCGGCCCGTATGGTGTAGAACATGGAGTCGACGTTGAGGCGCTGAGCAAAGCGCCACTGGGCGTCGTCGCACTCGAGGATCGAGCCGCTCGGCACGGTACCGGCGCAGTTGAACAGGATCTCCAGCGGCGGCAGCGACTCGATCAACTCCCGCACGGCTTCGGCATCGGTGACGTCCAGCGCGTGGCACTGGGCGCCGGTCAATCCTTCCAACTTGGCGGGGTCGATGTCGGTGGCGATCACGCGGGCACCCTCGGCCAGAAAACGCTCGACGGTGGCACGGCCGATCCCCTGGCCGGCAGCGGTAATCAAGGCGGTCTTGTGGGCGAGTCGCATGGCGCTGGTTCCTGTGGTGTGATCGAGTCGACTTTTTGATTCCAGGGCCTGTGTCGGTTCTAATGTCTAAAGGCCTGACCATTGGTCCGAGTATTATCCTTTGCGGAAACGCCCCGCAAATCGCCAAACGTCTAATAAGCCGCCGAAAGCCGCTGGTAGCGTTGCCATTTGCGACCAATGTCTATGCGCTGCCCGAGAAGTGGCCGCGTTCGCCGCTGCGACGTTGACACTTGGGAAGACGCAGGCCGTCAATGCTTCACGCAGGGTCAAGTTCGTCCTGCTCATGAAACCGGGAGATCGATGGATGCCGATCCAGACCATTCGCGCACAGCGGCTCTATCGCCAGATTGCCGACCAGTTGCTGGTGCTGATCCGCCAGGGGGAGTTCCCGCCGGGCAGCCTGTTGCCGCCGGAGCGTGACCTGGCGCAGCAGTTGGGGGTCAGTCGGGCGTCGGTGCGGGAGGCGCTGATCGCGCTGGAGGTCATCGGCCAGGTGGAGGTGCGCGTCGGCCACGGCGTGCTGGTGCTGGAGCGCCACGAGGAGGTGGGCAGCTCGGTGATGAGCGCGGCCCGGCGCCAAGAAGGGTGGGCGCTGGATCCGGAATTCGCCAGCGAGATCGAACTCGATCTTGACCAGGAGATCCCGCCGTTCTCGCTGCTGCAGGCGAGACGCTATCTCGAGCCCGAGACGGCGGCGCTGGCGGCGCTGAATGCCAGCGACGAGGACCTCGCCGCGATGCGCGCCGCCTATGCGCGCAATGTCGAGGACAACCGGCACGGTGGCCGCAACCAGGCCGGCGATCGGCTTCTGCATATCCGTATCGCCGAGGCGTCGGGCAACGCCGCCTATGCCATGACCCTCAAGCATCTGCTCGGTCACCAGTACGGCAAGATGTTTCGCCGTCTCCAGGAACTGTTCATGGAGACCGACATGCCGCGCCAGTCGCAGGATGATCACCAGCGCATCCTGGCAGCGATCGAGAGTCGCGATCCCGACGCGGCTAGGAAGGCGATGGAAGTGCACCTGGACCATGTGCTGAGAGTGTTCTTCGATGCCTGACCGGCTGGCGGACGAGTCGGTCCGGGCGACGTTTCACGGGGACCCGGTGCTATTGAGACGGCCCACCGGTGATGCGGTCACCGGCCAGCCGCCCTGGCGAATCGCCGGGCAGCCGGCCACGTCTCGATTGTAGAGGTAGAGCCAGGCCGGGCCGAAGGCGGTGGCATGGACGGCGCGATCGTAGTCGCCGGATTGCGGTCGTCTTACCCGGTAGTCTTCCAGGCGGTCGAGGCGTTTCAGGCCGGCCGCGTCGACGCGAAACACTTCGATCTCCACCCCTCGAGAAGGCTCGGCCTTGGCTCCCGGATAGGGGCCGATATCGTAGAGTGTCGCCGTGGTGATGACGTCCTCGCCGACGAAGTCGGCACCGTCGAGCCAGTGGTGGTTGCGCAGCCCGCGTTTCAGCGTGCCGTAGACGGCCACCAGTGTGGTGCGGCGGACGGCGAGGGCAGGCGTATGCATGAATCCGGTCTCCTTGTCCGGCACGAACGAGCGAGGGCAGCGTTCAACGCGCCATCCGCTCGCCCAGCCGTTGCATGAAGCGATCGCCGGCCTCGAGCTGGTCGATCTCGATATATTCGTCGGGCTGGTGGGCCTGTTCGATGCTTCCCGGGCCGCACACGATGGTCGGCAGGCCGGCGCGCTGGAACTGCCCTCCCTCGGTGGCGTAGGCGACGCCGCCGGTGTCGGCGCTCGGATCGTCGAGACACTCGCGGCAGAGGGCGAGGGCGGGGGCGTTGTCGCGATCGGCCAGCGCCGGCACGGTATCGACCAGTTGCTCGGTGACGATGCTGAGCTCCGGTGCGCGCTCTCGCAGCTCGGCTTCCAGCGCCTTGGCGTAGCGCTCGAAACGGGCGAAGAGCGCCTCGAAGCCATCGCTGGGCAAGTGGCGGATCTCCCAGTCGAACTGACAGTGCCGCGCCATGATGTTGATCGCGGTCCCGCCCTCGATCAGGCCGACATGCAGGCTCGAGTGCTGGACGTTGAAGACATGTTCCAGCGCTCCTTCGTCGACCAGCTCCTGCATGATCGCCTCGATCTTCGTCACCAGCCTGGCGGCCACGTGGATCGCCGACATCCCCTGGTTGATCTGGCTGGAGTGCGACTCCCGGCCGGTCACCGTGGTGCGCAGGGTGGTGATTCCCTTCTGCGCCACGATCGGTTGCATCGAGGTGGGCTCGCCGATGATCACCGCGCCGGGCAACGGCTCATCCGCCATCAGTCGTTCGATCATTGCCGGCGCGCCGAGACAGCCGATCTCCTCATCGTAGGAGAAGGCCAGATAGATCGGTCGCGCGAGATCGAGGGCCTGCCAGGCGGGCACCTGCGCCAGGGCGCAGGCGAGAAATCCCTTCATGTCGCAGCTGCCGCGGCCGTAGAGCCGGCCGTCCTGCCTCTCCGTCAGGGTGAACGGGTCGCTGGTCCACGGTTGACCGTCGACCGGCACCACGTCGGTATGACCGGAAAGCACCACGCCGCCCTCCACCGCCGGACCGATGCGCGCCAGCAGGTTGGACTTGCTGCCATCGACGTTGGTGATGCGCTGGGCCGGCACGCGGTGAGCGGCGAGATAGCGTTCGACGAAATCGATCAGCTCGAGATTCGAGTGTCGGGAGACGGTATCGAAGCCGATCAGGGAGGCCAGCAGGTCGCGGGAGGTGGTCATCGCATGCTCCGGTCCACCAGCGTGGACCACGGTTCGGTGGGTGGGCCCACAGAATAGCGGCTATCCTTCCTCGGCAACAAATTCCCCAAGCGGTGCGGCGAACGGAGCCATGGCACTCGGCTTGAGAGGCCTGGCGTTCGATCGTTTCGCTGCTCGCGGCGTAAAAAATGCAACGTCCCGGCCGTGGCATCGCTCCTTGACGCGGGCTAGCCTGAAAGGCGTTTCGTCGCGAAACCCCTGTTCCTCAAGGAGTGTTCCCATGAGCAAAGTGCTGGTGTTGTATTACTCGAGCTACGGCCATATCGAGACCATGGCCAAGGCGGTGGCGGACGGCGCCGAAAGCGTCGGTGGCACCCAGGTGGACGTGCGCCGGGTGGCCGAGCTGGTCCCCGAGGAGGTGGCCGAGCAGTCGGGTTACAAGACCGATCAGGATGCACCGGTGATCGAGAGCCCCGACGCGCTGGCCGACTACGACGCGATCATCGTCGGTACGCCGACCCGGTTCGGCAACATGGCCTCGCAGATGCGCAATTTCTGGGACATGACCGGCGGCCTGTGGGCCCAGGGCAAGCTGATCGGCAAGGTCGGCAGCGCCTTCGTCTCCACCGCGAGCCAGCACGGTGGCCAGGAGACCACCTTGACCTCGATCCATACCACGCTGCTGCATCACGGCATGGTGATCGCCGGTGTGCCCTACAGCTGCGCCGGGCTCACCAACATGAGCGAGATCACCGGTGGCACGCCCTATGGTGCCTCTACCCTGGCGGGGGCCGACGGCAGCCGCACACCCAGCGAGAACGAGCTGGAGATCGCCCGCTTCCAGGGCAAGCACGTGGCCGAGCTGGCGGCCAAGCTCGCCGGCTGAGGCCGGCCGGCGACGGCCCGCCGCCCCCGGGCCGACCAACGAGAGCCGCTGATCTCATCGAGATCAGCGGCTTTTTTCTGGGCGATAGTCGAACTCGTGAAAATCCGCCGCGAGGCCGGCCCCGGAGAGATCCTGGGCGCAGAGGCCGACGAAGGTACCGGTGAAGCGGATGTAGTCCGGATCGTCGTCGCACAGATGGGAAATATCGAGGGGGTCGCCGATCGGCTGCCAGTCGACGGCGTCGGCGTGTCGATCCGGATCGCCTTGTGTATCGACCGGCGCATGGAAGAAACGCAACTTTTCGCGCGCCAGGCGCGCCATCAGGCGCACGTCACCCGCCATCAGAGGGACATCGGCGGTCAGCGGCTCGTCATAGACGCCGTGGCGCGAGACGACGATACCGAGGCAACGGCCCAGCGTCTCCTCCCGGGTCACCCTCAGGTAGACGTAATCCTTGGTGTCGTAGTAGAGGATCAGCCCCGCCATCTGCTGGAAATGCTCGGGGTCGAAGGAGAGGCGTGTCTCCACTTCCACGTCGAGATGGGTCAGGCGCCTGGCCAGCAGGCTCTGCCGGTGGGTCGACTGCATCGACTCGACGCCCTTGAGTCGCAGACAGCCCGGGCGCTCGCTCAGCGACAGCCAGGTGTCGTCGAACGGCCGGCGCAGACTCTGCCAGTAACGGTGGAGGCCAGGACTCTCGAAGGTGTCGTGATCCGGCTCGGCCGGGGGCGGCTGCCAGTGAAGGTCCGGGCCGGCCACCCGGTGGCTGGGATAGGGTCCGCCATCGATGCGAAGCCAGTCATCCTCGGTCCAGACGCAGCGCTGCAGGGCGGTTTCGCGCCCCAGTATGCAGCGCCCGGCGACGACCGGGCGGGCACAGAGGTGGGCGCAATACCACTCGCCCCCGGGGGTCTCCACCAGACTGCCATGGCCGGCCTTCTGCAACTGATCGCGCGCATTCGGGTTCGAGGTGAGCACCGGGTTGGTCGGGTCGACCTCGTAAGGACCGGTCAACTCGCGCGAGCGGGCCACCGTCATGGCATGACCATAACCGGTACCGCCCTCGGCGGTGACCAGGTAGTAGTAGCCGTTTCGTCGATAGAGATGCGGGGCTTCGGTGACGCCCAGAGACGTCCCCCGAAAGATATTGTGCACGGGCCCGGTGAGCTGCTGGCGTTCGATGTCGTAGCGCTGCAGGGCGATACCGGCGAAGGCGTTACGACCCTTGCGGAAATCCCAGATCATGTTGAGCAGCCAACTGCTGCCGTCATCGTCGTGGAACAGCGAGGGGTCGAAGCCACTGCTGTTGAGATGAACCCGCTCCGACCAGGGCCCTTCGATCCGCTCGGCGCTGACCAGATAGTTGTGGGTATCCTTGAACGCGCCACGACGGCTCTTGACGTCGGTGTAGATCAGATGGAAGCGGCCATGCGCGTAGCTCAGGCACGGCGCCCATACGCCACCCGAATCGGTGTTTCCGATCATGTCCAGCTGCGAACGCCGGTCGAGGGGCGAGGGCAACTGGCGCCACTGGATCAGATCCCGAGAGTGATAGAGCGCGACGCCGGGAAACCATTCGAAGGTCGAGGTGGCGATGTAGTAGTCGTCGCCGACCCGGAGTATCGACGGGTCCGGATGAAAGCCGGGCAGGATGGGGTTGGCAATGGTGGACATGCGATCTCCTGTCGCGACGGGTTTCAGCGTTTGGCGGCGAGGTCGGCGACGATGGCCGGATAGCGCTTGTCGAGGTCGTAGAACAGCATCAATACGATCATCAGCGCGCAAAGGCCCATCGGCAGATAGACGAACAGCGTCTGGATCGCCAACAGTGCGGTGTCGCTCTGCTCGCCGCCACCGCCGACATAGCCGCCGAAGGCCAGTATCCATCCCAGCAGTGCGGTACCCAGTCCGCTCCCGATCTTGATACCCATGCTGCCGCCGCTGTAGACCATGCCTTCGTTACGAATCCCGGTCTTCCACTCCCCGTACTCGATGGTGTCGCCCAGCAGCGCGAACATGCTGCCGTTGATCGGTGCCTTGCCGAGCCCGCGGATGACGGTGCCGGCGACGATCAGGTAGACGTTGCCGAGGTCGATCAGCATGACGCCGTAGCCGACCAGGGTGATCAGCTCGCCGACGATGATCGCGTTGCGCTTGCCGTAGCGTTTGGTGATCGGCGCCACGAATGCCATGCCTGCCAGGATGAAGACGATGTAGGCGGTCGTGATGACGCCTACCAGCCAGGTATCGTCGAGCAGGTACTGGGCGTAGTAGACGACCGCCCCGGAGTTGAGCGCGTTGAAGATATAGGTGATCAGGATGAACAGCGTGGCCAGCGCCCAGTAGCGATTCTTGCCCAGGGTACGCAGGCTCTGCTTCAGGGGAACCGGCGCCTGGCGTCGTTTCTCGTCGGCCGGCTGGACCCGCTCGCGGGTGCTCTTGAAGGTGAACAGGAACAGCCCTGTGCCGATGGCGCCGAAAATCGCGAAGGTGACGATCCATCCCGCCTGGCCGCCGCCGAACAGCGTGGCGACCGGCAGCGTCAGATTGCTGACCAGCAGCACGCCGATCAGCGCCAGGCTCATGCGAAAGACGTTGAGCAGCGAGCGCTGATACTGGTCCTGGGTGATCAGCGAGTTGAGCGTGCCGTAGGGTACGTTGAGGCCGGTATAGACCAGGCATACCAGGTTGTAGGTCACCGCGATGTAGACCGTCTGCCAGAACGGCGAGACATCGGGCACCGCGAACAGCAGCACCGCCGAGATCGCGAATGGCACCGCCAGCCACAGCAGCCAGGGCCTGGCCTTGCCGTGTCGCGAGGTGGTCTTGTCGATCACGTAGCCCATGGCGATGTCCGAGACACCGTCGAACACCCGCGAAAACAGCATGATCGAGCCGATGATACCGGCGGCGACGCCGATCACGTCGGTGTAGTAGTAGACGATGAAGATGCTCATCGCCTGCCAGATGAAATTGCTGGCCAGGTCCCCGCAGCCGTAGCCGATCCGCTCCATCAGCGGCACGGCGGCAGCAGGATCGTGAGCTGACCCTGGGGTTGTCTCTGTGTTGCTTGTCTCTGGGGCGCTTGTCGCCAGCGTGCTTGTCTCGCTCGTCATTGTCACCTCGCTACCTGCGATGGTCGTCGCGGCTCTCGACCGGGCCGCGACGACCATCCTCTTTGCGTGAGTTGTCGCCTTACTCGTAGGCCATCTCCTCGAGTTCCTTGCCGTTGGTTTCGCGGACGAAGCGGGCGACGAAGATGGCCGAGATCAACGCGCAGAGGGCGTAGAAGCCGTAGGCACCGGTCAGCCCGATCGACGCCAGCATGATCGGGAAGGTCATGGTGATGGCGAAGTTGGCGACCCACTGGAACAGACCGGCGATGGCCAGGCCCGAGCCGCGTACCTGGTTGGGGAACATCTCGCCGAGCATGACCCACATCACCGGGCCCCAGGAGACGTTGAAGAAGAAGACGTAGACGTTGGCGGCGATCAGCGCGAGCACGCCGTTGCCCGGGGAGAGCGCCAAGCTGCCATTGACCATGTCGGCAGTCGAGAAGGCGTAGACCAGCAGCGCCAGGGTGACCGTCATGCCCACGGAGCCGCCCCACAGCAGCGGCTTGCGTCCGATCCGGTCGATCAGGCCGATGGTGACCAGGCAGGCGGCGATGCTGACGGCCCCACTGATCACGTTGATCATCAGCGCATCGCTCTCGGAAAAACCGACCGCCTGCCACAGCACGGCGCCGTAGTAGAACACCACGTTGATCCCTACAAGCTGCTGGAACACCGCCAGGCCGATGCCGATCCAGACCAGTTTCAGCACCTTGCCGGTCTGCGGGTTGATCAGATCGGAGAGTCGCGGCTGGTGACGACTGGAGAGCGAGGCGCGGATATCGGCCAGACGCTTGTGGGTACCGGCTTCGTCGTAGACCAGGCGGAGGACCCGCTCGGCCTTGTCGTGGCGTCCGGCGCTGACCAGAAAGCGGGGGCTTTCCGGAATGAACATCAGCGCGATCAGGAAGATGCCCGCCGGGATCAGTTCCATCCAGAACATGCAGCGCCACGCCTCGAAGCCGAACCACAGCGGCGCGGTGGAGCTGCCGGCGACATTGGCCAGGATGTAGTTGTTGAGAAAAGAGAAGAACAGCCCGCCGATGATCGCCACCTGCTGGATGGTCGCCAGCCGGCCGCGCAGGTGGGACGGGGCGATCTCGCTGATATAGGCCGGCGACATCACGCTGGCGGCGCCCACCGCCAGGCCGCCCAGGACGCGATAGATCACGAACTCCAGCGAGCCCCCGGCGATACCCGAGCCCCAGGCGCTGATGATGAAGAAGACGGCGGATACCAGCAGCAGCGTGCGGCGGCCGAACCGGTCCGCCAGGCGGCCGGCGAAGAAAGCGCCGACGGCGCAGCCGAGCAGCATCGAGGCGACATTGAAGCCGGTGCCGACGCTCTGCGACTGGAAGGCCTGCTGGAGGCCGTCGACGGTACCGTTGATGACGCCGCTGTCGAAGCCGAACAGGAAGCCGCCGATGGCGGCGACGCAACAGGTGAGCAGAACCACGACAGGGCGTTGTGAAGCAACTTGAGTTGGCATTGTGAAGCTCCGTTGGTGTGTCGAGGAGGGTGCTGGAGGGCTCGCGATCAGAGCCAGCCGGCGTCGACCCAGTAGTTGTGCGCGGTGCAGGCGGCCGCGTCATCCGAGGCGAGGAACAGCACCATGGCGGCCACGTGATGGGGATGGATCCGCACCTTGAGCTTCTGCTCGGCGACGATCTGGGCTTCGTCCTCGGGGCCGTACCAGCGGGACTGACGCGGTGTCTTGACGTTGCCGGGGATCACGCAGTTGACGCGGATTCCGTCGCCGCCCAGCTCGCTCGCCAGGGCCCGGGTCATGCCCTCGATGCCGGCCTTGGCTGTTTCGTAGAGCAGCATGCCGGGCTGGCCCAGGTGCCAACTGATCGAGCCCAGGTTGACGATCACGCCCTGCCCACGGCGGCGCATGGCAGGAGCGACCTCGCGGGCGGCCAGCGCCAGGTGGCGCAGATTGACGTTCATGCGGTCGTCCCAGTACTCGGGCGTAACATCCTCGAGCCGATGGCGGTCGTCGTTGGCGGCGTTGTTGACCAGCACATCGATCTCGCCGATGCCGGCCAGCGTCGCGATCAACGCCTCGGCATCGGTGAGGTCGCAGCGATGGAAATGGACGCGTTCGCCCAGCTCGCTCGCCAGCGCCTCGGCGTCATCGAGGATATCGATGAAATGAACCTGGGCTTGCTGTGCGGCGAAGGCGCGTACCAGGCCCGCCCCGATGCCGGAACCGCCGCCGGTGACGACGACGCGCTTGCTGGCGAGACTGGGGTAGATGGCTGACGGCATGATGTCTCTCAGTGGTTAGTAAATGCTATTAACTAAGTGTTGCGGCAGCATGCGCGCTCGGCGGACCCGCTGCCATTGGTCATTGGTGTTAAGACTTAGGTCGTGACGAGAGGGGCACCTTCGGTGGGAGCCGACCGGCTTTGGTATAGTCGCGGCATCCACCGCCACCCGACGTTGCCACCAGCCAATGCACAATGCGTTCACGCCGCACACCTCCGGCGACCTCAACTACCTCAAGAGCCTCAACCGCAGCACGATCCTGAGCACCGTGCGCCGCAGCCCCGGGTTGTCGCGGGCGGATATCGCGCTGCGAACCGGCTTGACCAAGGCCACGGTGGGCAGCGTGGTACAGGCGCTGGTCGAGCGGGGGTGGCTGCGCGAGGGGGAGCTCCACTCGCGTGGCGGTGGGCGGCCGGGGCGGGCGCTCTACCTGGATGGCGAGCGCCACTACATGCTGGGGGCGGAGGTCGGGGTGAAGGGGCTGCGGCTGGTCGCGTGCAATCTGCTTGGGGTCGTCCTGGCGAGCATTCACCAGGAGGAGCCGCCCACCGACCCTGCCACGACCGCGAAGCGGCTGGCGGCGCTGCTGGTACAACTGCGCCAGGCGCCCGGCATCGCGGACCGTCGCTGCCTCGGGCTAGGGGTCGCGGTGCCGGGCCCAGTCTCGCCCAAGGCGCCGATTCTCAGCCTGGCGCCGAATCTGGGCTGGGTGGATATCGACTTCCTGGCGCTGCTGCGCGAGCAACCGGATCTGCCGGATGGGGTATGGCTGCTGGACAACGAGGCCAATGCCGCCGCCTTCGGCGAGTTCTATTTCTTCGAGGGCGTGCCCCCTGAGTCGATCGCCTACATCAGCGCCGGCAGCGGCATCGGCTGCGGCGTGGTCAGCGGCGAGCACTTCCCGCTGGTGCCGCGGGGCCACCAGGGGCTGGTCGGGGAGATCGGGCATACCGTGATACAGCCGGGAGGCGCGCTCTGCCACTGCGGCAATCACGGTTGTGCGGAGACGCTGGTCAGTGGGTGGGCGCTACGCGAGGCGTTGCACGTCGACATCGACGCCAGTCTCAGCCACGCGGTTCTGACCCGGGCCGAGGATGGCGAGGTCCAGGCCGTGATGAAGCGAGCCGGCGAAGCGCTGGGGCTGCTGATGCTCAACCTGCACCATACCCTCAATCCGTCGATGCTGATTCTGGGAGGGTCGCTGATGAAACTGGGCGAGAGCCTGACCGGGCCGGCGCTGGCCTACTTCGGGACTCACCAGAACGATCTGCTCCGGCAGTCCCAGACGGTGCCCGTCAAGGTGATCGGCGACAGCACCTACGTGGCCGCCAGAGGCGCCGCCGCCCAGGTCATGGCCCGGGCGGCGATCGAGGTCTGAGCCGGGTCAGAGCAGCCCGATCAGGTAGGCGAAGGCCAGCATCACCAGGCTGAAGAGCCACAGCAGGAAGAAGGAGTAGCGGATATGGCGGCCCATCTCCGCGCCGGCCAGGCCGAGCGCCAGCCACATGGCGGGGGAGAACGGGCTGATCATCTTGCCGACGTTGTTGCCGATCGTCATGGCGTAGACCACGCTGTCGGCGGCGACGCCCTGGGTCGACGCGACCTGCTCGACCACCGGCAGCAGGGCGAAGTAGTAGGCATCGGTGCTGGTCAGCATGTCCAGCGGTACGCCGAAGACACCGATCACCAGATGCAGATAGGGCACCATGGCGTGGGGCAGCACATGGGCCAGGTCGGTGGCGATCGACTCGAGCATGCCGGTACCCGAGAGGATCCCCAGAAAGGCGCCAGCGGCACTGATGATCGACGCCATCAGCAGGGCGCCGGGCGCGTGCGCCTTGATGCGCTCCATCTGCGCTTTGGGCTTGGGGTAGTTGGCCAGCAGCACGATACCGAGGGCCAGCATGAACATGTAGGCGGGCGGCATGATGCCGGAGGCGAGTACGCCGATGGTGGCGACGGCGATGGCCAGGTTGAGCCAGAAGCGGGGCGGCAGCGCCTTGCCGTTGTGGGCATCGGCCACGGCGTGTTCCGGCGAGGCCTGATCGGCCTGGGCGGGCAACCGCTTGATCCGACCCTGTTCGCGCAGGCCGAGGAGCGCGGCGAAGATCATCAGGATGACGAAGCCGGCGATCTGCACCGGCAGCAGGTCACGCCACAGCTCGGTGGGGCTGATGCCAGTGACGGCGGCGGCGCGGCCGATCGGGCCCGCCCAGGGGACGAGGTTCATGATGCCGATGCTCGCCGAGACGATCAGCAGCAGCAGGTAAGGGCTCATGCGCAGGCGCTGGTAGAGCGGCAGCAGTGCGGGGATGGAGATCAGAAAGGTGGAGGCGCCGGAGCCATCGAGATGGGCAATGGTGCCGATCACGCCGGTACCCATGGCGACGGCGATCACGTTGCCGCGGGTGAACGCCACCACGCGGTTGATCAAGGGGTCGAACAGGCCGACATCCTGCAGCACGCCGAAGAAGAGGATGGCGAAGATGAACATCACCGCCACATTGGCGACGTCCTGCAGTCCCGACTCGAAGAAACCGGCAATGTCGGCCGGCCCGAAGCCGGCGATCAGCGCGCCGATCAACGGCACCATCGACAGCGCAATGATCGGCGTGACGCGCTCTGTAAGCAGTAGCGCCACAATGGCAATGATGATGCCAAGGCCAATGATCGTGAGCAAGAATCACCTCCGCGAAATGGCATGCCTCACCGGAAATGGTGCGGCATGAAATGACGATGCGGCGGGATGGTAGGCAGAGCCTTTTCTTTGAGGCAACTCTTACAAAAATGTAAAAATTACTGATTTGTAAGGGTTTTGTGGTTCTCTTATGAAGCCGGTGCGACGAGAATCATCGGCAATCGTCGTTGTAATTCCTGAGAAATTCAGCGCTGGGTGGTCTCTTCGAGATGCCATGAACCTTTCCGATCGGAAAGGTTCATGGCTTTCGTTTGTCATCGATTTATAGACCAAAGTCTAACCGCGTGGTGGCCGGTCGTGTCGCCCGAGAAACGGCGTTCATGCGCGCCGGATCACGAGTTGACTGGCACCGTTGCCCCTGGGTTCCACTCGAATCTGCAGCGGGATCCGCTCGTGCATCTCCTGCACGTGGGAGATCACGCCGACCCGGCGGCCCTGGGCCTGCAGGCCATCGAGGGCATCCATCGCCAGCGCCAGCGACGCCGGGTCGAGGCTGCCGAAGCCCTCGTCGATGAACAGCGACTCGATCGCCAGCTGGTGCGAGGCCATCGAGGCCAGCCCCAGCGCCAGTGCCAGCGACACCAGGAAGGTCTCGCCGCCGGAGAGCGAGTGCACCGAGCGCCGCTCGTCGGCCATGTCGCCATCGATCACCAGAATGCCCAGCTCGCTGCCGCCGCGTTCCAGGCGGTAGCGCGGCGTCAGTGCGCGCAGGTGCTGGTTGGCGTGGGTCAACAGGTGGTCGAGATTGTAGGCCTGGGCGATGCGCCGGAAGCGCTTGCCGTCGGCGCTGCCGATCAGGCCGTTGATCCGCTCCCAGCGCTGCACCTCCTGCGCCGCCGCTTCGCGCTGGCGCGCCCCCTCCTGCTGTACCTGGCGCCGGCGGTCATCCTCGGCGAGCTGCTGCTGGGCGGCGTCGCGGCGCTGCTGCTGGGCCTGCCATTCGCTCTCCAGCGCCTGCAGGCGCTCGCGCTGGGCGGCGTGGCGCGCGCTCAGCGCATCTTCGTGCTCGGTGTCGAGCAGCCGCGCCTCGGGAGTCTCTGGTAGTAGCAGACGGCGCTGCTCGATCAGGGCGCGGCGGCGCTCCTCGACCGCGACCCGGGCCGCGTCGCGCTCGCGCTCGCGCCGTTCGCAGGCCTCGCGCAGCTGGCGATGCGCGGCCTCGGTATAGCCCAGCAGGGTCTCCAGTCGCGCCTCGTCGAGCTCGGGCTGGGTGCGTCGCCACGCCTGCCAGGCGTGATCTAGCTCGGCATGGGTTGTCTGTTCCTCCTGCTGGCGCTGGGCCAGATCGGCGATCTGCTGGGTCAGCCGCGTGTGGGTATTCTCCAGGGTCTGCCACTGCGCCTGGCGCGCTTCCCACTGCTGCTGCGCCTGCTGGCGCTGATCTTCCAGTGCAGCCTGCCAGGCCCCGGCCGAGGCGTGCTCGCCCAGCGCCGCGCCGAGTGCCTGATGCGTACGCGTCAGCGCCTGCTCCAGCTCCGGCAGGGCGGCGGCGAGGCTTTCCAGGCGCGTCTGGTCGAGGGCCTGGCGTGTCTCCCGCTTGCCCAGTTCCAGGGCCAGGCTCTGGTGCTGACGTTCGAGCGGGTCCAGGGTGCGCTCGATGGTATCGAGCCGCTGCAGCCGCTCGCTGGCCTGCTGGCGCTCACTCAGCGTCTGCTCGCGCTGGTGCTGCAGCCACTCGCCGGGTTGCTTGGCGATGCTCAGCTCGGCGCTCAGCGGGTGGTCGGCCAGGGCACTGGCGGCGGCCTCGCGGGCCGGCGCCAGCGCTTGCTGGCGCTGCTCGGCAGCCAGCAGCGTCTGACGGCAGCTGCGCCACTCGACGCTCAGCTCTTGATGCTGCTCGCGGGCGGCCGCCACGCGCTGGGTCTCCTGGTCGAGCTGTTGGCGCTCCTGGGCTTCGATGCTGGCGACCAGCGCTTCCCCCGGATGTGCCGGCGGCGTCTCGCGGTAGGGGTGGTCGGTGGCGCCACACACCGGGCACGGCGTCTCTTCGCGTAGCTGCTGGCGTAGCCGCGCGACTTCGTCGCTGCGCGCGGCGCGGGCGCTCTCGATCTGTTCGCCGATCTGGGCCTGGCGCTGCTCGGCGGCGGTGAGATCGCGCTTGGCCTGCTGGCCCGCCTGTTCGAGCTGGGTCAGCCGCTCGCGGCTCTCGGTGAGCTGCTGCTCCAGCGTCGCCTGCTCATGATCCAGACGTTCGCGTTCTCGCCACGCTTGGGTCAGACCGTCCAGGGCGTCTAGCCGCGCCTGGGCCTTGTCTCGCGCCTGATTGAGGGCGGCGCGCAGATCGGCGGCGGTGGTCTCCGCGGTGGCCGTCTCCAGCAGCGTGGTCAGATGCTGGCGCTGGGCCTCGATCTGCTGCGCCTGCTCGGCCATCTGCTGCTGCAGCTGCGTCTGCTGCTGTGCGCTTTCGGCCGCGGCGGCGGTGAGTTGCGTCTGCTCCGCGCGCTGCTGGTCGCACTGCTGCTGGAGCCGCGCGCGCTCGCTCTCGAGCTCGCGCGCCTGGGCCAGCTCGGGCTGGGCGTCGCGCAGCGCCGCGGCGGTGCGCTCGCGGGCGGCGTTGGCGGTTTCCAGCTCGGGTGCGAGAGTCCGGCGTTCGCCATCGCAGCGGTCGAGCGCGGTGCGCGCTTCGCCTAGCTGCTGCTCACGCCGGGCAAGGGTCTCGGCCAGACTGCGGCGCTGGCGGGCACGCTCGCGCCAGGGAGCAATGGCGTCGAGCTGGGCGAGGGTGTGGCGCTCGGCCTGAGTGGCGGTGATCGCCGCTTCGGCCGCCTGCAGGGCGGTCTCGGCCTGCTGCCAGTCGGCGCTCAGCCGGGCCTGGCGTTCGAGCTCGGTGCCCTCGGCCTGCAGCCGCTCGCGCCGGGTCTGCAGCGCTGCCAGCGCCTGCTGCTGCGCTGCGGCCTCGCGCTCCAGTTCGGCGCGGTCCTCGGTGTCCGCCGGCAGGGCGTCGGCGAGGCGTGCCTCGATCGCCTCCAGCGCGCCTCTGGCCGTGCGCGTGCGCTGGAAGGCGGCGCGCGAGATGGCGGAGTAGTGCTGGGTATCGGTGAGCCGCTCCAGCAGTTCGCTGCGGGCGTTGTCGTCGGCCTTGAGAAAGGCGGCGAACTCGCTCTGGGCGAGCAGCACGGCGCGGGTGAACTGGTCGAAGTTGAGTCCCAGGCGCTCCGGCAGCAGGCGGTCGAATTCGCGCTTCTGTGCCGTCAGCAGCTGGTTGGCGTCGAGATCGGTGAGCGACTGCTCGACCTTCTGCAGGCTGCCGTCGAGCTTATCGCGGGCCCGGCGCACGCCCCAGCGGGCGCGGTAGCGGCGGCCGTCGCGGCCGACGAAATCGACCTCGGCGAAGCCGCTGGCGCAGCCGCGGCGCAGCAGGGTACGGGCATCGGCGGTGGTCAGGGTATCGCGGCCCACGTCGGCGATCTGGGAGTCGCGCACCGGCGCCTGGCGCAGTCGCGGCGTGCTGCCATAGAGCGCCAGGCAGAGCGCATCGAGCAGGGTGCTCTTGCCGGCGCCGGTGGGGCCGGTGATGGCGTAGAGCCCCTGGTCGGCGAGCGGGGCGGTGGTGAAATCGAGCTCGTGGCGTCCGGCCAGCGAGGCCAGGTTCTCCAGCCGGATGGCGAGTATCTTCATGTGTCGGGCTCCGCGTCCTGTACCTCCTGCACCAGGGTGGCGAAATCCCGCGCCACCGCTTCCGGCGGTGTCTCGCCATACTCGGCCTGCCAGCGGCGGGCGAAGATCTCCTGGGGGGTGAGGCTGTCGAGATCGACCGCGCCGCTGCCCGCGGTGTCGCCCCCGGCGTTGGGGTAGTGGCTGTGAATGCGCAGCAGCCGCAGCGGCTTGTCGGCGATCGCCGCCTCGATCCGGGCGCGCAGATCGGGCTGCGGCGTCTCGAGCGCCACGCGCACCTCCAGCCACGGCCAGCGCTCCCGCGGCAGCGCCTCCCCGGTGGTGGGTTCGGGCTGCCACGCCGACAGCTCGGCCTCGACCGCCTCGACGCTGCCCGGGCCGATGCGTTCCAGCGCCACGTGGCGGGGTATCGGCAGGCTCTCGACGGTGTCGAGTTCGGCCCCGTTCAGGCTCACTTCGAGCACCTGGTGCGGGTAGTGGCTCTCGCTGAAATCCAGCGGCAGCGGCGAACCGCTGTAGCGGATGCGTGGCTCGCCCACCTGCTGTGGCCGGTGGAGATGACCCAGCGCCACATAGGCGATCGAGGGCGGAAAGAGCGCGGCGGAGATCGCCTCCTCGCCGCCGATCACGATCGGCCGTTCGCTCGCCTCGGAGACGGCCGCGCCCTGCAGATGGGCGTGGCTCATTGCCACCAGCGCCTGGCCCGGTTCGCGGCGGGCCTCGGCGGCTGCGACCAGCTCGCGGTGCACGCGGGCGATGCCGTCGCGGTAGTCGTCGATATCGCCGCCGGTGACCTCGGCCGGGCGCAGGAAGGGCAGCGCCAGGCACCAGGCGCGAATCTTCCCGCTGGTGTCGGGCAGCGGCACCAGCAGGTGCTCGCTGTCGAGCCTGCCATCCTCGAGCCAGTGCACCCGCCCCAGGGCATGGGTCTTGAGCCGCTTCATCAGCGGCGCCGGCAGTTCGATGCGCGAACCGCTGTCGTGGTTGCCGGCGATCATCACGGTCTCCAGCGCCGGCAGGGCGGCGTGGGCGGCGACGATGAAGTCGTAGAGCAGTTCCTGGGCCCGCAGCGAGGGGTTGACCACATCGAAGATGTCACCGGCGATCAGCAGCGCATCGGGCTGGCGCTCGACGAGCGTCGCCAGCAGCCAGTCGAGAAAGGCGCGCTGTTCGACATGGCGCTCCTGGCCATGGAAGGACTGGCCCAGGTGCCAGTCGGCGGTGTGGAAGAATTTCACGATGTGGCGCCTTGTGACGTCTGAGAGAGTGAAGCGGAAAAAGCGACGCCAAGTGTAACGCGACGATCGCCTCGGAGAAGATCGGCAGCGGAAAAGAACGACCATGGGAGGATCGAAGGTGCGCTGCATTGGAGAGACGTGGACGCCATGACTAGGCTTCTGGACGTCGACAGCACGGGAGGGCAAGACGGCGATGGCACTACATGACTGGAATCTGACGCCGGAGGCGGCGATCGCCCTGCAGAAGCGGCTGGCACCGAGCGTCAGGCGCGAGGATACGCTGGGCGAGGTGGGCCTGATCGCCGGCATGGATATCGGCTTCGAAGATGGCGGGGAGACCACCCGCGCGGCGCTGGTGCTGCTGGAGTGGCCGTCGCTCACGCTGGTGGAGCAGGTGGTGCATCGCGAGCCGACGCGCATGCCCTATGTGCCGGGGCTGCTGTCGTTTCGCGAGATACCGGCGGCGCTGGGAGCGTTCGAGCAGTTGTCGCAGCGCCCGGATCTGATCATGGTCGACGGCCAGGGCATCGCCCATCCGCGCCGTCTGGGCATCGCCTCGCACCTGGGGCTGTGGCTCGATCTGCCGACCATCGGCGTGGGCAAGAGCCGGCTGTGCGGCCAGTTCGGCGAGGTGCCGTCGGCCAAGGGGGAGTGGGCGCCGCTGACCGACCGGCGGCGCGAAGAGGATCCGAGCGACGTCAGTGTCGATGCGCGCGGCCGGGTCACCATCGGCGCGGTGCTGCGCTCGCGGGAGGGGGTGAAGCCGCTGTTCGTGTCGCCGGGGCACCGGCTCTCTCTGCCCACCGCGGTCGACTGGGTGGTGCGCTGCCTGGGTCGGACCAAGCTGCCGGAGCCGACCCGGCTGGCGGATCGGCTGGCATCGAGGAAGGGCGAGGTGGCGGTCAGCGGGCAGCTATCGCTGTGAGTCGAGGGGCCGGCCCTGCACCGGCCCCGGCATCACGCCTTCTCCTGTATCTCCTCCAGGCTCCGACCGCTGCCGGTTTCCGGCAGATAGAAAGTGACGAACAGCCACGCCAGGACGCCGACGCCGGCAAACAGGAAGAAACTCAGCGAGGCGCTGTAATCCAGCAGGGAGGGGAAGGCCTGCCCCACGACGAAATTGGCCAGCCAGTTGAGCACCAGAATCAGTCCGGCCGCCGTGCCGCGAATCGACGAGGGGAAAAGCTCCGAAATCACCACCCGCACGCAGACCCCCCAGGAGAGCGCAAAGGCCGCGAAGAAGAGCATCATGCCCAGCAGGTTGATCCAGGCACCCGTCATGGACGGTGCCGGCTGCAGCGCGGCATAGAGCCCCAGCAGCCCCATGGTGCAGAGCATGACGAGGGCGCCCATGCCCATCAGGCGCTTGCGCGAGAAGCGGTCCATGATCAGCACGCCGATGATCGTGAATACCAGATTGACCACGCCAATGCCGAGGTTGGCGGTCACCGCGGCGGCGTCGCCGAAACCGGCGCGGGAGAGCGTCGTCGGGGCGTAGTAGATGATCGAATTGACGCCGATGAACTGAACCAGAATCGCCACGGCGGCGGCGGCCAGCGAGGCCGAACGTAGCCTGGGCGCCAGCATCTGCTTGATCACCGAACTCTTGGCGGGGCCGTTGATGGTGCCGGCACGATGGGCTCTGACCAGCTCATCGAGTTCGGTATCGACCTCGTGTGACGCCCGACCCAGCATCGTGAGCGCCCGGCGCGCCGCCTCGAGGCGGTCGCGCATGACCAGCCAGCGTGGCGTTTCGGGCATGAAGGCCAGCCCGATGAGCAGGGCAATGGCCGGGATGGCGGAGAGACCGATCATCCAGCGCCAGGCATGGAAGGGCTGCAGGGCGTAGCCCACCAGATAGGCCAGCAGGATGCCCGAGACTACCATCAGCTGGCCCATGGCACCGACTCGCCCGCGCAGGTGGGTCGGTGCCACCTCCACCAGGTAGACCGAGACCACCACTGCCGAGGCGCCCACGCCCAGCCCCATGATCATGCGCGCCGCGATCAGCGACTCGACGTTGGGGGCGAGCGCGGCGACCACGCCGCTGAGGGCAAAAATCACGCCAGTGAGTATCAGCGCCGGCTTGCGCCCGAGACGGTCGGACAACCAGCCCGCCACGCCGACCCCGAGGGTGGCACCGAACAGAATGGAGCTGACCACCAGCCCCCGGGTGATCGTATCCAGGGCGAAGTCCTGTTCGATCGAGAGCAGTGCCACGCCGATGATGCCCAGGTCGTAGCCAAAGAGCAGTTCGGCCAGCGCCCCCAGGCCGAAGATCACGAGGGGAGAGCGTGCCCCGGCGGTGCCGGGCAGTGTCGTCGAGTCGCTCATGAGGAGGCTCCCGAGGCGGGTGGCTTGGCGCTCGCGGCGAGCGGCGGCAGGGCGTCCAGGGTGCGCGTACGGCGTGCGGGGGGCGCTATCGGGCCCTCGAGCAGCGGGTCCCGGGTATCGTTCATCCACGCCTCCAGGGCCTTCGAAAGCCGGGCCTGTACCTCTGCATAGGCGGGCTGATCGAACACATTGTTGAGCTCGTAGGGATCGCTGCGACGGTCGTACAGCTCGATCATGTCGCGCGCTTCCAGGTGGGCATCACCCATCCCCTGGCGGGTCGAGCTGTGCTCCAGATCCAGCGACAGCGCCAGCTTCGGCCCCGGGGTGAAGTTGCGGATCAGGGCGAAGTCCCGGGTGCGTACGGCGCGCTTGGGGTCGTAATTGTCGTGATAGGTCTTCTCGGTGAAGATCATCCGCTCCTCTGCGGCCGTGGTGTCGCCGGCCACGAGCAGGGGCAGCAGCGAGCGCCCTTCCAGTGACGGATTGGCCGGGCCGCCGGCCACCTCGAGCAGGGTAGGCAGGATGTCGACATGGCTGGCGATGCTGTCGACCCGGGCCGGCGCCTCGCCCCAGGCGCCAGGCGTGCGCACCAGCAGACTGACCCCGGTGCCGGCGTCATACAGGGTGCTCTTGGCGCGTGGGAATGCCGTGCCGTGATCGGTGGTGAAGATGATCAGGGTATTGGCGGGATCGAGGCTCGCGTCCAGCGCTTCGAACAGCCGCCCCATGGCCTGGTCCAGCTGCTGGATCGAACCGTGGAATGCCGCGATATCCTGGCGTGTCTCGGGCGTGTCCGGCAAGAAGGCCGGCACCTCGACCGTGGCAGGGTCTGCCGGGGTGTAATCGGTTTCCGGCCACGGGCGATGCACCTCCCACACGCCGATCGCCGCAAACAGTGGGGCACGCGCCTCGCGCGGTGGCTGGGCGGAGAGCCAGCTTCTGGCCGCGTCCACGACCTGGTGGGCACGGGGGAGAAAACCGGCCCCTGCGACCTCGTCGTACCCCAGCACATCCGGATCGACGTGCTCGTGCTGCAGCCCGATGAGGGTGGAGCGATAGCCCTGCGCGCGCAGGTGCTCCGGCGCCGTCAGGACATTTTCGCGATACCGCCAGGCATCGTGCGCCAGGCCTTGGATGCCGTTGCGGTGCGGTGACAGGCCGGTGAAGAGCGCGCCCCGAGCCGGCGAGCAGAGCGGGGCGGCCGCGTGGGCGTTGTCGAACACCGTCGCATGCTGCGCGAAGCGCGCTAGACAAGGGCTCGGTACGGAGGACAGGCCGTAACAGGAGAGCCAGCGGCCCAGGTCGTGGCAGTGAATCAGAACGATGTCCGGGCGTGTGCCGTCAGGCGCTGTCATGAGACGCTCCAATCAGTGGTTGGTAGATCGATCTACCTGGCACGCTATGGAGTCATGGGGGATCTCGCAATTAGACCTTTGTCTGGCGTCTCGTGGTCAACGTGGCGGCCGCAGTAAGTTCGCTCGCACCTTCACGATCTGGCCGGTTATCGCAGAGTGACAGCGGCAGACGATCGGCTGAGCCTGGGAGTCAGTCCTTCGTCTGGCGTGTCGTTCTAAACGTGGCAACCGCAGGACGCTCGCACCACCAGCACCGGGTCGAGACGCTGCTCCTGCGGTATCTCCTGCTTGTCGAGCAGCGCCAGGATGCGCCGGGCAGCCAGCGCTCCCATCTCCTCGGGGCCGACCGTGACGGTGGTCAGCGGTGGGTCATAGAGAGCGGACTCTTCCAGGCCGTCGAAGCCGATGATGGGCCAGGGGATATGGCCGTATCGCTGACGACAGGCCGCAATCAGGGCGAAGGCGATGATGTCGCTGTGGCAGATCACGCCATCGGTGGAGATATCGCTATCCAGCCAGCGTTCGGCCAGCTGCAGGCCGCCCTGGACACTGGCATGCCCCGTCATGCTGGCCACCAGGTGTCCGCCAGCCGCCTCGATGGCCTGTTCGACGCCCTGCATCCTTTCCGAGCGCACCGAGGCGCCTTCCGGACCCCCCAGATAGACCAGGCGGCGACAGTCGTGGACCTGACTCAGGTGTTCGGCGGCGAGCGCGCCACCGCGCGTGTCGTTCTGCCCGATCCAGGCGGTGTCGGCATGTGGCCGACGCGTGAGTGCCAGGTTGGGCCAGTAGCCGTTCGGCAACCGCGCCGCGTCCTCGCAACGATCCGCCGACGTCGGTACATGCACGAGCGCATCGACCGGCATCTCGCGCATCGACCGAATCAGGGAGCGCTCGCGTTCGGGGCTGTCGAAGGTATTGGCGAGCATGGTCAGATAGCCCGCCTCGGCCAGGGTCTGCTCGAAATGTACCGCCATGGCGGCGTGAAAGGGGTTGGAGAGCTGCGTGACCAGCAGGCCGACGACGCCGCTGCGCTGTTCGCGCAGGGCCGCCGCGCCACGGTGATAGACATAGCCCAGGTTCTGCATGACCTGCTGGACATGGGCCCGGGTCTCGGCGCTGATACGCCCCTCACCGCGAACCACCAGCGACGCTGTGGCACGCGAGACGCCGGCGTGGGCGGCGACTTGGCTCAAGGTCACTCGTTTCATGTCCCTGCCTTCCATGGAGTGTGAATGGGTGTCTCGGCGCTTGACGCCATCGCCGCGTCGATGTGCAGTGGCGGATTTCCTGACGCCATTGTACGGTCGTGGCGTACCCTGTGTACCGCTGCAAGCCTATCTGCCTGGAAACCATCATGACCTCGAGGCCTTCTTCACCCTGCTGCGCAGCCTCGCGCCCGCAGGGGACCATGGAACGCACGGCAACCGCTGTCGTGCCGCGTCGATCCGCTGCCGACACGCGCGGCATGTGCTCCCTGCCGGGGGGGCGATTTCTGATGGGTACCGATGAGGCGGACGGCTTCCCGCAGGATGGCGAGGGGCCCATAAGGGAGGTCGGCCTCGCGCCGTTTTTGATCGACGCCTGTGCTGTCAGCAACGACGCCTTCGCCGAGTTCGTGCGGGTCACGGGCTATCTTACGGATGCGGAGCACTTCGGCTGGTCGTTCGTGTTCGAGGGCTTGGTCGCCCAGCCCGATCCCGAGCAGGTGGTGGGCAGCGTGCCGGGCACCCCCTGGTGGCTGGCGATCAGGGACGCCTGCTGGCATCGGCCCGAGGGGCAGGGGAGTTCACTGGCGGGGCGGGGCGACCATCCGGTGGTCCACGTCTCGCACAATGACGCCCTGGCGTACTGCCGCTGGGCCGGCAAGCGCCTGCCGAGCGAGGCCGAGTGGGAGTTCATGGCGCGAGGCGGCCTGTACCAGCAGCGCTACCCCTGGGGGAATGAGCTGACGCCCGGCGGGCAGCACCGCTGCAATATCTGGCAGGGCGAGTTCCCGACATGCAATACCGGTGCAGATGGCTTCATGGGCACCTGTCCGGTCGATGCGTTTGCGCCCAACGGCTACGGTATCTTCAACGCCAGCGGCAACGTCTGGGAGTGGTGCGCCGACTGGTTTGGCGTCGATCACCCCACGCCCGTGCCGGCCGACCCTGTCGGGCCGGCAAGTGGCCAGAGCCGGGTCATGCGCGGCGGCTCCTATCTGTGTCATGCCTCCTACTGCAACCGCTACAGGGTGGCGGCGCGTACCCGCAACACGCCGGACTCCTCCTCGGGCAATATCGGCTTTCGCTGCGCGCTCTCCCTTTGATCGGCGGCGTCCGGCCTGCCAGTGGCGGCACCTGGCGCATGCGTCCTCGGCGCGCGGCTAGACGATATCCAGCGATACCGGCTCCCGGGGCGCCGGGAAGGCGTCATCGAGCCGGGTGAGATCGTCGTCGTCGAGGGCGATGTTCAAGGCGTCCGCATTGGCGTCGACGTGGGCCAGGGTCGACGCCTTGGGAATGGCGACGACGGATCTTGGCCCCTCGCGGTGGCCGCCGACGGGGCGAATGGTCCAGGCCAGCAGGATCTGGGCGGCGCTGGCGCCATGCTTGTCGGCGATCTCGTTGACCACCGTGGAGGAGAGCAGCTTGGCGCGCAGTCGGCCGCCCTGGGCAAGCGGACAGTAGGCCATGACCGGGATATGGTGATCCTGCATCCAGGGAATCACGTCGACCTCGATGCCGCGGGAACCGAGGTGATAGAGCACCTGATTGGTCGCGCAGTCGCCGGCGGCCGGCAGGGCTTCCATGGCCCTAAGATTGCCGGCATCGAAGTTGGAAACGCCGAACCGGCGAATCTTGCCCTGATCGCGCAGCCGCTCGAACGCCTCGAAGGTCTCTTCCAGGGGAATGCTGCCGGGCCAGTGCAGCAGGTAGAGATCGAGCGATTCGATCCCCAGCCGCTCGAGGCTGCCTTCGCAGGCGGCGATGGCGCTGTCCCGGCCGGCGTTCCAAGGGTAGACCTTGGAGACCACGAAGGCGTCGTCGCGCCGATCGCGTATCGCCTCGCCGACGACCTCTTCGGCACCGCCGTCGCCATACATCTCGGCCGTATCGATCAGCGTCAGGCCCAGGTCCAGGCCGTGGCGCAGCGCCGCCACCTCCTGCTGGCGCGGCACCCGATTCTCGCCCATGTACCAGGTTCCCTGGCCGATCGCCGGCAAGGCGACCGATGGGGCGTTCCGGCATTCGGGCAATTCGATCCGTGGTGTCTGCCGTGGCATGGAAAACTCCCTGTCGGTTGAGGCACTACTGTTATGCTGGTCGCCACTCGCGAGTTTCGCAAACCCCTTTGTCGACAACCGTGTAACGTTGCTCGACTGATGTGACCCCTCCGTTGGTTTCCTGTTAACGCCTTCGCGGTGAGGGTGAACGTCTCGCGGCTATCGTCCACCGGTCTCAGGAGAATCGCCATCGAACCCTCTGCGCTCAATCGGACCCGGGCCTGGGTCGAATCCTTCGTCGTGGCCCACGATATCTGTCCTTTCGCTGGGCGCGAGATGCGCCGGGGTGCCATTCACTACGCCTTGGCCGAGGCCAGCGACCTGGAAGGGCTGCTCCACGAGCTGGTGGCCGAATGCCGGCGTCTCGATGCGGACGCCGATATTGCCACCACGCTGCTGATCGCCCCTATGGGCATGGATGACTTCGACGACTATCTGGACTGGCTCGAGCTGGCCGAGCGGCTGCTGGAAGATCAGGGCTATGTCGGCATCTATCAGTTGGCCAGTTTCCACCCGGACTATGTGTTCGAGGGCGTCGAGGCGACCGATCCCGCCAACGCCACCAACCGTTCCCCCTTGCCGATGCTGCACATCCTGCGGGAGGCCGAGCTCGAGCGGGCGATCGCGCACCATGCCGACCCCGAAGGTATTCCCGAGCGCAACATGGCGCTGTTGCGCGAACCCGGCTCGGCGGCGCTGGCGAGATCCCGAGAGTTGCTGGACCGATCGTCCGGCGAGCCCGGCGAATAGGCTATGCTGATCGGTGGGGCCGATGTCGTCCGATATCGCGCTCACGGTTTTCCATCGTTCCGTCTTTGAATCGTTCCTTTCGGAGAGACATCATGCAGAGCGTGACGCGAGGCGGCGTGGCCGTCGAGGTTGGCGGTGACTTCCCCACCGTTGGCGACAGAGCCCCCGACTTTACCCTGACCAATGCCGAGCTCGAGGAGGTGTCGCTGGGGGACTTCTCCGGCCGATCCAAGGTGCTCAACATCATTCCCAGCGTCGATACCAAGACCTGCGCAATGTCCACGCGCAAGTTCAACGAGTACGCCAGCGGGCTCGACAACACCGTGGTGCTGGTGGTGTCGGCGGACCTGCCGTTTGCGCAGAGCCGATTCTGCGGCGCCGAGGGCCTGGATCGCGTCGTCACGCTCTCCAGCTTCCGCCATCCCGAGTTCCGTGAAAGCTACGGTGTCGCGCTGCAGAGTGGGGCCATGGCCGGACTGTGCGCCCGCGCGGTGATCGTGCTGGACGAGCAGGACAGGGTCGTACACGCCGAACTGGTCAGCGAGATCAAGAACGAGCCCGACTACGATGCAGCGCTGGCGGCGCTGAAGGGGTGAAGGGTGAGACGGCGGGGATGACCTTCGAGCAATGTGGTCTACACTGATCGTCGCCCATCCACTGTGATGGTCGATTGCATCGAAACGTCACATCAAACCAGAAGGAGCTGACGATGACGATCAAGAAATCCGGATCCGCCGAATGGAAGGGTAGCCTGAAGAAGGGCAAGGGCGTCGTGTCCACCGAGAGTGGCGCGCTCAAGCAGAATCCCTACGGTTTCAATACCCGTTTCGAGGGCCAGCCGGGCACCAATCCCGAAGAGCTGATCGCCTCTGCCCATGCCAGCTGTTTCTCGATGGCGCTGTCGATGATGCTGGGCGAGGAGGGCATCGAGCCCGATAGCATCAAGACCGACGCGACCGTGATCATGGAGCAGGACGACAGCGGCTTCACCATCACCGAAGTCCAGCTCAAGACCGTGGCCAAGATTCCGGGTGCCGATCAGGCGACCTTCGACAGCGCCGCCCAGAAGGCCAAGGAAGGGTGCCCGATCTCCAAATTGCTGAATGCCAAGATCTCGCTGGACGCCAAGCTGGAAAGCTGAGCGTCGGCGACGGGAAGAACCGGCCCTCGAGGCCGGTTTTTTTTGCGCCGGGGTGCGGCTCGCGCCCCGGCGTGCCGCTGACGGAACTGGCAAAGTCTGGTAATGTCGTGGCCCCTTCATGCGCCGGGCGGCATCCTCTGTCGAGCATCCGTGACGCACGTTGGCTACCGGACAACTGCACGTTTCAACGCCTCAGAAAAAGAACACGGCCATGGCTAACGCACCACAATACGATGCGGCTCCGTCGCGTCCCTTGTCACGCGGTGACATCAAGGTCCTGTCGCTATCCGCCCTGGGTGGCGCGCTGGAGTTCTACGATTTCATCATCTTCGTCTACTTTGCCACGGTGATCGGGCACCTGTTCTTCCCGCCCGACATGCCGGAGTGGCTGCGCATGGTCCAGACCTACGGCATCTTCGCCGCCGGCTATCTGGCGCGGCCGCTGGGCGGCATCATCATGGCGCACTTCGGCGACCTGCTGGGCCGCAAGCGGATGTTCACGCTGTCGATCTTCCTGATGTCGGTGCCGACGCTGCTGATCGGCTGCCTGCCGACCTACGACACCATCGGCTACCTGGCGCCACTGCTGCTGGTGCTGATGCGGATCCTGCAGGGCGCGGCGGTGGGCGGCGAGGTCCCCGGCGCCTGGGTGTTCGTGACCGAGCACGTCTCGCGCAAGGACGTGGGCCTGGCCTGCGGCACGCTGGCTTCCGGGCTGGTTGCCGGCATCCTGATCGGGTCGGTGATCTCGGCGTTCCTGAAGTCGTACTACACGCCGGAGGAGATGAACGCCTACGGCTGGCGGGTGCCGTTCCTGATCGGTGGCGTCTTCGGTTTCCTGGCAGTCTATCTGCGCCGTTACCTGGAAGAGACGCCGGTGTTCGCCGAGATGCGCGCCAAGAAAGCGCTCTCCGACGGTCTGCCGGTCAAGCGCGTGCTCAGCCGCCACCTGGACAGCGTCGTACTGTCGATGGCGGTGACCTGGATTCTCACCGGCGCGGTGGTGGTGGTGGTGCTGATGACGCCGAGCCTGCTGCAGACGCTCTACGGCATCGACGCCTCGCTGGCCAATGTCTGGGCCATCGTCTGCGTGATCATCGGCTGCGTGGTCTCGGGCTGGTGCTGCGATCGTCTCGGCAGCGGGATCACGATCATCGTTTGGAGCCTGCTGCTGGGCGTCGGCTACTGGGTGATGATGCATACGGTGCCGACCCGTCCCGATCAACTGACGCCGCTCTACTGCCTGGCCGGGTTCGGCGTCGGCATCGTCGGCGTGGTACCCACCATTGCGGTCAAGTCGTTCCCGGCAGCGGTGCGATTCTCGGGCCTGTCGTTCTCCTACAACGTCGCCTATGCGATCTTCGGCGGTTTCACCCCGGTGGTGGTGTCGACGTTGATGGCCAGTCATCCCGCCGCGCCGGCCTACTATATCGCCGCACTGGCGACGCTCGGCGTGGTGATCGGCCTGTTCCTGCTGCGCGCGCCAAGCGGGCAGCGCCTGGCGTTGATGCAGAACTGATTCCGCGGCGGTCTCGCGCCTGACCGGGCGGTGGCCATTGGGGCCGGAAACCCGGTGGCCGTGACGACCGCCTGTCGACCGATAGTCAAGACGGCGCCACCCGCGGGTGGCGTCTTTCGTGGAAGAGACCGTGGCCCATACACCGTTATCCGACAATGCTACCGGCGCGAGCGCCAACCGGCCTCTATCGCGAGGCGACGTCAAGACGCTGTCGCTCTCCGCGCTCGGGGGCGCGCTGGAGTTCTACGACTTCATCATCTTCGTCTACTTCGCCACGGTGATCGGGCAACTGTTCTTCCCGCCGGACATGCCGGAGTGGCTGCGCCAGACCCAGACCTTCGGCATCTTCGCCGCCGGCTATCTGGTGCGTCCCCTGGGCGGCATCGTGATGGCCCACTTCGGCGACCTGCTGGGGCGCAAGCGGATGTTCACGTTGTCGATCTTGCTGATGGCACTGCCGACGCTGGCGATCGGTTGCCTGCCGACCTACCACACCATCGGCTATCTGGCGCCGCTGCTGCTGGTCCTGTTGCGCATGCTCCAGGGGGCGGCCGTGGGTGGCGAGGTGCCCGGCGCCTGGGTGTTCGTCACCGAGCATGTCCAGCGTCGTCATGTCGGGCTTGCCTGCGGCACGCTGTCGGCGGGGCTGGCGGCGGGGATCCTGATCGGTTCGCTGGTGTCGGCGGCGATGAAATCGCACTACTCGGTCGGCGAGCTGGCTGAAGGGGCGTGGCGAATCCCGTTCGTGATCGGCGGGGGCTTCGGGTTGATCGCGGTCTACCTGCGTCGCTGGCTGCGCGAGACCCCGGTCTTCGCCGAGATGCGCGAGCGCCGGGCGCTGGCTGCCGAGCTGCCGGTCAAGGCGGTACTTCGCGACCACCTGGGCGGCGTACTGCTGGCCATGGCTGTCAGCTGGATCCTGACCGCGGCCATCGTCGTGGTGATGTTGATGACGCCGCCGCTGCTGGCGGCGCAGTACGCCGGGCTGGACGCCTCGCTGGCCAACGTGGTGGCGATCCTGTGTCTGATCGTGGGCTGCGTGGTCGCCGGCTGGTGCGCCGACCGTTTCGGCAGCGGCGCGACCCTGATCGGCTGGAGCGCACTGCTGGGCGCGAGCTACTGGCTGATGATGAGTGTCGTCGGCCAGCGCCCCGACCAGTTGATGCCGCTCTACGCCCTGGCCGGCTTCGCGGTGGGAATCACCGGCGCCATCCCGGCGGTGGCGGTCAAGGCGTTCCCGGCGGCGGTCCGGTTCAGCGGGCTGTCGTTCTCCTACAACGTTGCCTATGCGGTATTCGGCGGCTTCACACCGATCATCGTCACCACGCTGATGCGCTGGTACCCGATGTCGCCGGCGATCTATGTCGCCGCGCTATCGGTGATGGGTATCCTCATCGGCCTGTTTCTGCTGCGCACGCCTGCCGGGCGCCGGCTGGCGGTCATGCCGTCGTAGTCGAAGGGGCCTGGCGCTTCGATTACACCCCGTCGCGCCTCGTGTGCGCGGGGTGTCTTGCGTCGAGCGGCGGCCTGAGCACTACCGCCGTATCGGGTCGGTCGACGCGAACGTCCGAGGCCGCTTTCTCGGAAACGGGATCTCCCTGCTTTCAGACCGTTCGATGATGTAGCGGTCGACCGACACGCTCTGTTCGCGCCCCGAAACACGCGAGCGAACCATGGCCGGGACCGCCGGGCCGGCGCAAGCGCAGGCGTGGCCGGGTGATACCGCGATGGCGTCCACTATCTGCTTGAGCGGCCTCGCTGACCCCGGCGGCGAGGTGGATGCGTTGCGCCAATGGGGGGCGGACCGTCTAGCCATCCCGGCCGGTGTCCTGACCAGCCAGTCGAAGCGGTATCGCTTCGAGCAGTCGACTTGGCGACAGGGTCGAAGACCACCCGGGAAGAGATCGTCGAGCCGTTCGCCCGCGCCTTTCGGCAGCCGCCGACGAAGCGATCGATCCGCGACTTCGACGCCACCCCGGACCCGCCGCATGATGGGCAGATCGAGCAGCTCTTTTCTAGCTTCTCCGATGGTTTCTTCCCGCCGCCCCACGTCTTCTGCGGCCAGCACCTGCTGGTCTGTCACCTGCTGCTGGAGTGTCTGTGTCGGATTTACCTGGAGCGCTCCATTCGCCAAGACCAGGCCATCACCTTGCGCCTGAAGCGGTGTGAGTGGCTTGGTGGCCCGCAATACCTGGCGTGCCCGCCTAGCGCCGAAAAGTCACCATCTCGAGCAGAACCGTTTCCTCTAGCCGACCAGGAGACCGTTGCCGGGATGGCCAGCGCATGGCGCTCTTCGGCACGACGTGAACAGCGAGGGCGGGGGATAGGGGGCAGTGTGGCTTGAAGGAGGTAAATCGTTCAAAAGTGACCGGTTTCCACTCCATACGACGAGAAAGGCCGGCTTCGTCTCGCAGCAGACCGTGCGCGCGAGGCGAGTGGAGTTCTCGAGCCTGGCACCAGAAGATCACAAGCTCCCTCCCGCTCTGCTCAGCCGCTGCCGGCGGTTGAGTCTCACCCATGCAGGAACGGCAACCGAAGAGGCCAGCGTTCAGGTTCTCGCTATCCGGACGCTTCAGGCCTGGGCCGAGGGACGCGGGCTGGGGGTGGTTCATGCCATCTTTCTTGCCTTCGTGGCACTCATATCCCGGCCCGGCCCCAGGTGGAAATTACTTATCCGATAACGACGGGTCTCAAAAAAGTCTTGACACTCAGTGGCGCATGCCTCAGGTTTTTTACATGCAAGTGTAAAAATATATTGGGGTAAAAAATGGATGAGGCCGATGTGTCACCAAGCAGTGATCGACGCGCGCGCAAAAAGCAGATGCAGCGAGCAGAGATCTTGCGAGCGGCTATCGCTCTGCTGCGCAAGGAGAGCTTCGAACAGACCAGAATGGAAGACATTGCCGAGAGGGCCGATGTCTCGCTCAAGACCGTTTACAACTATTTCCCTACCAAGAACTCCGTGCTGCTGGCGATCCTTGCCAACGATCGCAAACGTCTTTCACAAGCGTATGAGGCTGTCGCCGACAACCCGCCCGACGATCTTGCCGAAGCACTGGCACAACTCATGTACGCCGACATCGGTGACGTGACGACGCCCCAGGAGAAGTCGCTGTGGCGCGATATGCTTGCCGCGGAGTTTCGGGCAAACAGCGAAGCGTCCGAAGAGATTGATCAGAATAGAGAGGTCTTCAAAACGTTCACGCGTCGTATTCTGCGACATTTTCGGACCCGGAATAGCCTGGGTGAGAACGTCGACGAGGGCGTGGCAGCAGATATTGTCTATGCGCTGCTGATGTACGATTTTCGGGAATATTGCGCTCGCTCGAACATGACCCCCGATGATTTTCTTCAACTCGCGCGGCAGCGAACACGGCTACTTGTCGCAGGCTGGGGCACTTGAATAACGGCAGGTATGACACTCCGACATGTCGTGAAACGGAGCACTGATTTCCAGCGGTTCCAGCACCATGGCAAACCACGAAGGTGGATTTAGCAAAATGATATCTAACAAGATGATAAAGATGGCTGTTGAGGTCGGGGGGACATTTACCGACCTGATCTGGATCGAAGAGGGAAAGGTGAAAAGCCAGAAGGTTCCCTCGACGCCGGAGGACGCCTCGGAGGGCGTGATCTCCGGTCTGCAGGTGGCGCTGGGTGAGGATCTCTCCAAGATGTCTGAGCTCTGTCACGGTTCGACCGTGGCCACGAATGCCATCATCGAACGGCGCGGGTGTCGCGCTGCACTCGTGACGACACGTGGCTTCAGAGATGTTCTGGAGTTGCAGCGCCAGCTTCGCGCCAACGTCTACGCGATCGCCTGCGAAAAGCCACAGCCGCTGATTCCCCTGAATCGCTCGATCGAGGTTCCCGAGCGACTGGATGCGCATGGTGAGGTTGTCGAGTCGCTGGACGAAGCCTCCCTGATCGACGCGGTCGAAGCGCTCATCGAGCGCGAGTCGCCCGAGGCCATCGCAGTCTGCTTGCTCCACTCCTATCTCAATCCGCGGCACGAAGACAGGGTCCGTGTCCTTCTGGCCGAGCGTTTCCCCGATCTGCCGGTCATTCTGTCATCGGATGTCTTGCCAACGTTCCGTGAATACGAGCGCGCGTCCACGACCGCCATGGCCGCTTACCTGGCACCCCTGGTAGGCCGGTATATCGGTCGCCTCGAGCGCCACATGGCGGAACATGCCCCGCAGAGCGATCTCTTCCTCATGCAGTCTTCCGGCGGCGTGCTGCCGGTAGGCGGTTCCCTCGACTGCGGTGTTCACATGCTCAATTCCGGGCCTGCGGCGGGAGTCATCGGTGCGGTCCGGGTGGCGGAGGTGGTCGGCGATACCGACGTCATCACGCTCGATATCGGTGGGACGAGTTCCGACATTGCGCTGATCCGCAATGGTACGGCCGGTGTCACGGCTGAAACGGATGTCAACGGACTGCCGGTGGGTCTGCCGAGCACCGATATCGCCAATATCGGCGCCGGCGGCGGGAGCCTCGGCTATGTCGACCGCGGGGGAATGCTGAAGGTGGGACCGCGCTCGGCTGGCGCCCGACCTGGGCCCGCGTCATACGGCCACGGCGGAACGGATCCGGCGATCACGGACGCCCTCGTGGAACTCGGCTGGATCCGGCCTCACCGGTTTCTCGGTGGCAAGATGACGCTGCATCCCGACCGCGCCAGCGAAGCCCTTGCGACGCTGGGTTCGTCGGCTTCGGAGTCGGCCCAAGCCATGATCGATATCGCGATTGCCCATATCGGCCAGGGTATCCGCCTCGTTTCAGTCCAGCGCGGCCACGACGCGAAGAACTTCGCGCTCTACGGCTATGGCGGTATGGGGCCAATGATGAGCGCTCTGGCGGCGGAGGAGCTCAAGATCGGACGTGTGGTCATTCCGCCCCATCCCGGACTGTTCTCGGCGCTCGGCCTGCTCGTGTCGGACCTGAAGCGCATCTATCGCGAGACCCATCTGATGAAGGTGGACGAGCACGCGGCCGAGCGCGTGGCGGCATCCTTCGTGAGAATGCGGGAGCGTGCGGTCGAGGAGTTCACCCGCCTCGGTCGCCATCATGACGAGCTGGTTTTCGATCATGCCCTGGAGATGCGCTATCTGGGCCAAGGGTTCGAGCTTCTGACGGAGATCGACCTGGAAACGCTTGCTGCGCAGGGTCAGGCCTATCTCGAGCGGCTCTTCCGTGAGACACACATGGCACGCTACGGCTCGGTTTCACGCGACCCCGTGGAGATCGTCACATTGCGACTCGTCGCGCAGATACCCGCCGATGGCGACACCCTGCAGGAACTGACTCGCGGCCCCTCCGGCGATGTCTCTCCCGAGATCGAAGAGTTTGCGGTGACGTTCCGCGGCGTCCGAACGCCGTGTCAGTTTGCCTGGCGCGCATCGCTGCCAAAGGGCCACGTCCTGCATGGGCCGGCAATCGTGGAGGAGCCAACTGCCACCACGCTCGTACCGCCGGCATGGCGTGCGACTGTACACGAGACCGGATCGTTGATCCTCGAAAAGGAGACACAGGCATGAGCACGTCGAGCGCAAGCGACCACGCCCTGTTCAGCATCATCAGCAACGGTCTGCACGGAATCGCGCAGGAGATGGGAGAGAAACTGGTTCGGTCAGCCTATTCCACCATCATCCGCGAGGCGAGGGACTGTTCGACCTCGCTGCTGGACCGCAATGGACGGATTCTGGCGCAGGCCCAGTTCTGCCCGATCCACATGAACTCGTTCGGCAAGGTGTTCGAGGCTTTCGCCAAGCGCTATGACCTGTCAACCATAGGCCCCGGCGAAGGGCTGATCACCAACGATCCGTACAGCGGCGCCCAGCACCTGAATGACTTCGTGCTGTTCACGCCGATCATCTACAACGGGGAAGTCGTCGCCTTCAGCGCGTCGATCGGCCATCACATCGATGTCGGCGGCGGTGCTGCGGGCCCGAATGCCGGTGCATCGGACGTCTTCTCGGAAGGTCTGCGAATCCCGCTTTCGCGCTTCGACATCGAGCGTGATCTCGGCGACGGTCTGCTGGAGCAGTTCATCCGTCTCAATGTGCGAGCGCCCGATCAGGTCATGGGCGATGTCTATGCACAGTTGGCCGCCAACCGGACAGGGCAGCAGCGCTTCGCCGAAATGCTCGAGCAGTTTGGCGAGGAGACGGTGCTCAGCGCGGGCGCGGGACTGCAGGATTATTCGGAACGACTGGCACGCGAGGGGATTCGCAGCATTCCCGATGGCGTCTACGAAGCGGAAGACTTCGTGGACGACAACGGTTTTACCGACGAGCCGCTGCGCGTCGCCGTCAGGATCACGATTAGCGGCGACGCCGTCGAGATCGATTTCGAGGGGAGCTCCCCGCAGTCGAAGGGCATCATCAACTCTCCGTTGGCCTCGACGATCTCCGCTGCCTACGGGGCCTTCGCCATTCTGCTCGGCGGTGGACAGATCCCGGTGAATGACGGGCTGTATCGGCCGATCAGGCGTATCGACGTGCCGCACGGCTCGTTCCTGAACCCGAGCCAACCGGTCGCGGTCCGCGCCCGCAATACCGCCTGTCATCGCATCTACAACACCATCATGCGAGCAATGTCAGACGTCGCGCCCGACCGAGTGCTGGCTGCCGGTCACGATACGACGAACGCCATTGGCATGGGCCACATGGGGCCCGACCGCTATCGCGTCTACATGGAGGTGGTCGGCGGCGGTTGGGGAGCCTCTGCTGGCGCTGACGGGGCCGATGTCGTGGACGGATTTGTCGGAAACTGCTCGAACGTGCCGATCGAGAGTCTGGAGATCGACTACCCCTTCATGCGCATCGAGGAGTATGCGCTGCGTCGCGGCTCCGCAGGAGCCGGCGCTCATCGGGGCGGTATGGGGGCACGGCGCATCTACCAGATCCTCGATGATGACGTGACCTTCAATTGCTACTCCGATCGCTTCAAGTTCCGGCCCTGGGGTCTGCATGGCGGAAAGCCAGGCGCAAACTCGCGGTTTTTCGTGGAGCGTGACGGCGCGTCCATCGACTTGCCTTCCAAGGGCAATATCGTCCTTTGCCGCGGCGACCGATTGGTGATCGAGACCGCTGGCGGCGGCGGCTTCGGTGACCCCGCCCAGAGGGAGGGAGAGCGGCTCTCGCGGGATGCAGTGGAAGGTGCGCTCGCCTCTGCGTAGGAGGTCTGTCGCCCCGGGCCGGTCCGGCGCCGGACACGCTTGATAGCGGCGCCTGACTCCCGACCCAAGCAGCAAGAACTCAGTACAACAACGAAAAGGGTACCCTATGAGACGTTTTTGCGGAGTCCTCCTCATCAGCTTGTTCAGCGTCGCGGCGGCTCCCGCTTCGGCGACCGAGATCACGGCCAGTACCTGGTTTCCGGATACCTATCCGTTGGTCAGGAACGGTTACTTCGCCCTGGCCAAGACGCTGGATCAGAAATCTCATGGTGCCCTCACCATGCAAGTCTACACGGGCGACTCGGTGCTCCCGCCCGGCGCTCATCTATCGGGTCTCCGTGACGGGATTGTGGACATGACCTATCACGCGGGAACCTATACGCCCTCGGACCTCCCGGCAGACAACGTGCTCGCTGCGCTGGGCATCTCGTTCAATGACAGCATGGTGCTGACGGCCGCGGTTGCCGACTTCTACTTGAACGATAAGCAGATGCAGGCCATGTTCCGCAAGCAGGGCATTGTCTTCCTTGGTAGCTATGCCTCGCCCTCTTATGCCCTGATATGCACCACGCCCGTCGTCTCGATCGAGGACATCGCCGGCAAGAAGATCAGGCTGCCGAGTCCGGTGCATGCTGCCTGGGCCTCTTCCGTGCAGGCGGTGCCAGTGAATGTACCTTCGTCCGAGATGTTCACCGGCCTCGACAGGGGGCAGCTCGACTGTGCCGCCAACTCGCCCAACGATCTGAAGACGCGCTCCCTCTGGGACGTGGCGAAGGAGGTAACGCTGCTGGATCTCGGGCAGTACTTTGCCGGTTGGCAGTACGCCATGAATGAAGCGGCGTGGTCCCGCCTTTCGGAGGAAGAGCGGCAACTCCTGATAGACACTATCTCCGACAATCTCGTCGTGATGACGGAGGCCTTCGAGCAGTCGGCCGACGAGGCCCTCGCCGAGGCCAAGGATCATGGCGTGACGATCCACGAGCCGGACGACAGCCTCAAAGGGGAACTGGATCGGTTCATCGCTTCGGATGTCAACGAGATGGCCCTGGATGTGGCGAAACGTCTCGATGTCGACGATCCCGACGCGCTGATCGACAGATTCGAGCAGACCTACGAGAAGTGGGAGCATCTGCTGGCAGATGTGGATAGGGATGACACCGACGCGCTGCAGAAGATCTTCCACGATCAAATCTACGGCAAGGTCGACGTGTCGACCTATGGTCTCTACGGGAGTTCGCAGGAGCCGCCGGGAGGGAACACGCCATGATTCTGCGATTGATCAGGCATCTCGCCAATCTGCTGGCCGCGCTCGCGCTGGTAAGCCTCTTTCTCATGATGCTCCAGACTGTGGTTGACGTGCTGGCAAGCAATCTTTCCGGTCGCCCGATACCCGGAAACCTCGAAATCATCTCCGTTTATCACATGGTGCTCGTCGTCTTTCTTCCACTCGCCTTTGTCGAGAAAAAGAACGAGCACATCTCGGTGGATCTCGTCTATCAGATGCTGCCAAGCCGATTGCAGCGGTGGGTCCTGGTGGCTGGATACCTCGTCACGGCGACCTTTCTTGGGCTTCTGGCCTGGCAGACTTGGGCAGATGCCATGCGGTCCTACCAACTCAACGAGATGATGATGGGCGCGGTCTACGTCACGATATGGCCAGCGAAACTGGCCCTGCCGGTCGGCTTTTCCGCCATGCTACTCATGGTTCTCGCGAACGCTTATCAAGCGGCGACTGAGCCGGATTTCGATCCATCGCCAGTGTCGTCCGATGAAGTCGGCAGCTGACAAGGTAGATCAATGGACAACCTGACGATTGGATTTCTAGGCTTGGGTGTCGCGCTCATCCTGCTGCTTTTACGCGTCCAGATCGGTGTCGTTCTTGGACTGGTATCGTTCATCGGCATCGGTGTTTTGCTCAACACACGAGCAGCATGGGGCATGCTTACCGCGATCCCGTTCAACCTCGTGGGCGACTGGAACTTGACGGCTATCCCCATGTTCCTCCTCATGGGATTCATCGCCTCGGAAACCGGAATTTCCACAGGGCTTTTCCGTGCGATGCGAATCCTGCTCGCCTGGCTTCCGGGCGGGTTGGCCGTATCGAGTGTAGGGGCCTGCGCGATGCTCTCCGCGGCGTCAGGCTCCAGCGTTGCCACCTCTTCGGCCTTCGCGCGCATTGCCACACCGGAGATGCTTCGCTACCGCTACGACCCCGGGCTTGCGACCGGCGTCATCGCGGCCGCCGGCACGCTGGGTTCACTCATACCGCCGAGCATTCTACTGGTGCTGTACGGGTATCTCGCCGAGATCTCGATTGCCAAGCTATTCATGGCCGGCTTTCTGCCAGGCCTTCTTTCGGCCATGATGTTCATCGCGATGATCGTCATCCGTTGTTCACTCAACCCTAACTTGGCGCCCGCTGTCACCGAAACCTTCACCCGGCGCGACCTGGTGGATGCGTTGAAGGAGGTCTGGGCGTTGCCGACCATCGTTGTCGTGGTTCTTGCCGGTATCTTCACCGGTCTCTTCAGTCCCACGGAGGCAGGCGCTATTGGTGCGGCGCTCGCCATCGCACTGGGTGCGATGCGGCGTTCTCTGACATGGAAGTCACTGACTCGAAGTGGGCTTGCGACGCTGTCCAGCACCGCTGGCATTTTCATGGTGGTCATCGGGACGACGTTGCTCGGCAAATTCATGACGTTGAGCGGCGTGCCGAACTACATCGCATCCTCGCTACTGTCCTTCGGCTCCAGCGATCTTGCCATCATCCTGATGGTCGCCATACTTTATCTCATTCTTGGATGTTTCCTCGATTCCATCGGCATCTTGCTTCTGACCATGCCGATTATCTTGCCTGTGGCGCAGGAAGCTGGCGTCGAGCTGCTTTATTTCGGCGTCATTCTGGTGAAGCTTCTGGAGATAGGCCTCGTTACCCCACCCGTGGGTCTCAATGTCTACATCGTAAAGGCAGCGCTCGGTAAAAGGGTGCCGCTCACGGCGATCTTCCGTGGCGTCGGCTGGTTCGTCGCTGTCGATTTGATCACGCTACTTCTGCTGATCACTTTCCCGATGATCAGTCTGTACCTGCCATCGTTGGCACCCCACTAGGCAGGCGTTCCCAAGTGTCGATAAACGGTCCCCCTCGTTCATGCGCCGGCCAACCATGGCGAGTGCTGCCTAGTGCCTGGCGCATGAATCTCATCGTGGCCGGGTGTCACCGAGCCCAGCCCGGCCAGCGTAGGAGTCAACTGATGACGACAGAGCTTTACATCGACGGCGCCTTTGTTGCGCCACGCAAAGGCGCCACTCTAGCGGCAATCGATCCGGCCACCGAGCAAGAGTTTGCGCGGATTGCCGCGGGCCAGGATGAAGACGTGGATCGTGCTGTGCGAGCGGCACGTACGGCATTTGACAGTGGTAAATGGTCCGATCTGGCGGCTTCCGATAGGGCAAGCGTGCTGCGCCAGGTCGCTGCGGGCATCCGAGCCCAGCTAAAGGAGATCGCTGCTCTGGAAACTCGGGACAATGGCAAGCCACTACCCGAGTCCGAGTGGGATATCGCGGATGCCGCTTTCTGCTTCGATTACTACGCCGATCTCGCGGAAGAAGTCGCCGCAAAGGGTGTCGACCAGGTGGACATAGGCGATCCGCGCTTCGATAGCCGCATCTGGCGCGAGCCAGTGGGAGTTGTGGCCGCCATTACGCCGTGGAATTTCCCTATGCTCATGGCGGTATGGAAAGTGGCACCGGCGTTGGCGGCAGGCTGTTCGGTGGTTCTGAAGCCATCCGAATTGTGCTCGATGTCCTGCGTGGAGTTGGCAAAGATTATCCATGAAGCGGGTGTCCCAGCCGGAGTCTTCAACCTCATCACTGGATTCGGACCCGAGGCCGGTGCTCCGCTCTCCGAACATCCGTTGGTGGACAAGATCGCCTTTACCGGTTCCATCCCCACCGGTCGTAAGGTAATGCATGCCGCGTCCCTGAGTATCCGCAACGTTTCCTTGGAACTGGGCGGAAAGTCGCCCTTCATCGTCTTTGCCGACTGTGACATCGACAAGGCGGTAGAGTGGATCCTTTTCGGAATCTTCTGGAACAAGGGCGAGGTCTGTTCGGCAACCTCCCGAGTGCTGATCGAGAAGAGCCTTTATCCCCGGATGGTGGAGCGGGTCGCAGAAGAGGCCAGGAAAATCACGATCGGTGCAGGCAACCGGGAGGGCGTCAAGCTCGGCCCCATCGTGTCGAAGAGCCAATATGACAAGGTCTTGGGCTTTCTCGATCGCGCTCGAAGCAGCGGTGCGCGACTGGTAACCGGAGGAGGCCGGCCCGACGGCTTGCCAACGGGCTACTTCATCGCACCGACGATCTATGCCGACGTGCCGCTCGAGGCGGAAATCTGGCAGCAGGAAATCTTCGGTCCTGTGGTCTGCATCAATCCCTTCGAAACGGAAGAGGAGGCGATCCGTATTGCCAATGATGGCCCCTACGGACTTGCCGGTGCGGTGATGTCCGACGACCTGGCGCGGTGTGACCGGGTGGCGGCCAAACTGCGCGCCGGCATCATTTGGATCAACTGTTCCCAGCCAACCTTCGCCCAAGCGCCTTGGGGGGGATACAAGAGTTCCGGTGTGGGCCGGGAACTGGGTGAGGCCGGATTCCACGCTTACCTCGAGACGAAACAGGTAACACGATTTGATCATAGAGAAGAGTGGGGTTGGTATCTGGACAAGGGGAGGGGCAATGACTCGGACGCCTCAGGTGGCGGATACCTTGACTGACGCGGCCAGAGGATCACAGGTATTTCCTCGAGCCAATCTATACCAGGAATTTGCGGATTTGGGCTGTTCCAGAGCCGAAGCTCGGTCGGCATAGGAGGGCCGCTGGATGGAAGGAATCAACCGATTTTCTGATGCCGATCGGACGCCTGTCTGGCTGGAGACCATTCTGGAGAGCGATCTCGCCTCGCCGCCAACGACCGATGTCCGTTGTGATCTCGCGGTCATCGGTGGCGGGTTCACGGGCCTCTGGGTGGCACTCAAGGCGCGCGAGCGCTGGCCAGATGCGCGTATCGTCATATTGGAGGCCACGCGTTGCGGTGCTGCGGCAAGCGGCCGGAACGGCGGTTTCTGCGCGCCCAGTATTTCCCACGGTGTCGCCAACGCCTTGGCGCGCTGGCCCAAAGAGGCCGAAACCCTGATTCGCCTGGGTTACGAGAACCTCGACGGATTAGAGGAAGATCTCACGAGGTACGGGATCGACTGCGAATTCGAGCGCGAGGGCAAGCTCAACGTCGCTGCCACTCCGTGGCAGGCGGAAGGGCTGAAAGCGATGCGTGACGTCTACGCGCGCTTCGGTATCGAGAGCCATTATCTCGAGGGCGATGCTCTGGATGAAAAGTTCAAGAGCCCGAGATATCAGGCAGGACTCTACGAGCCCAATTATGCACTAGTGAACCCCATGAAGCTGGTCGCGGGTCTGCGGCAGGCCTGTCTCGATCGCGGTATCGTCCTTCATGAGGACACGCCTGTCACATCGCTCGACAATGTTGCATCGGGCGTACGGCTGACCACGCCACAGGCGGTCGTGTCCGCCAGGCAGTCGGTGATGGCGACGAATGCCGCGATTCCGCTTCTCAGGCGCTTTCGGATGTCGATCATCCCTATTTTTGACTACACGCTGGTCACCGAGCCGCTTTCCGACGAACAGCTCGTGGCCATTGGCTGGCGCGGGCGCCATGGCGTAGCCGATAGCGGCAACCAGTTTCATTACTGCCGCAAGACGGCGGACAACCGGATTCTCTGGGGCGGATTTGACGCGATCTACCATTATGGCAGCCGTCGGGATCGCGAGCTCCTGCATCGTCCCGAGAGTTACGCGCGTCTGGAAGCGAACTTCGACGAGGCTTTCCCGGCGCTATCGGATCTATCCTTCAGTCATGCCTGGGGAGGGATCGTCGATACCTCCGCACGCACCACGTTCTTTGCCGGCACCGCGCTAGGGGGGCGATTGGCCTATGCGCTTGGCTTTACCGGCCAAGGCGTTTCGGCCTCGCGTTTTGCCGCGCTGGCGATGCTTGACATGCTGGAAGGCAGGCGCACGGAACGCACGGACTTGCGGATGCTGCGCAGCTGGGTCGTACCCTTTCCCCCCGAACCGTTCCGATCCTTGGCGATCCAACGCGTTCAAAAGGATCTCGCTCAGGAAGACCGCACGGGACGCCGCTCACTTTTGCTACGTACACTGAACCGTTTCGGGGTCGGCTTTGATTCCTGACACCTAGATAAGGAAGACAGGCCAGGATAGGGGCTTCGCCTGCCAAGGCCCTTGGCCACTCCTGCTGGAGCGACCTGGCCCCGGGCGCGCTACTGGAGGTGGTCGTCACGGTGGTCAAGTGATCGACCGTCACTCCCCGGGGCTCCGTCTCGGGGTGTCAGCTCCCAGCCGGGCCGCATCCACCAGCGCCCGGATCAGCCGTTGTTGCGAGCGGCTGAAGAGCAGGAACTCCGGATGCCACTGCACGCCGATGAGAAAGGGGTGGCGGTCGCTCTCGATCGCCTGCACCAGCTCGTCGCGGTCATGGGCGACCACCTTCAGGCCGTCCCCAGGCCGATCCACCGCCTGGTGATGCAGGCTGTTCACGTGGCAGTAGCGGCGGTTGAGAATGTCGGCCAACTGGCTGAACGGTTCGATCTCGATGCGCTTGCGTGGCAGCACCATGCGTCGGTTCTTGATGTGACGATAGGTCGTCTGGATGTCCTCGATCAGGCTGCCACCGCAGTGAATGTTGATGATCTGGGCGCCACGGCAGATACCCAGGATCGGTATCCGCTCCGGTAGATAGCGGGCCAGCAGTTCGAGTTCGAGCTCGTCGCGGGCGGGGTCGATACGCACGTCGAGTTGCATCTCTCCGCCGTAGCGCTGGGCGCCGATATCGTCGCCCCCGCCGATGATCAGGCCGTCCACCGGTCGTTGCAGCGGGCGGGCGGGCGAAATCCGCAGCGGCCTGCCCCCGGCGCGCCAGACCGAGACCCAGTCGCACCACCAGGCCAGGAAGCTCTTGTGGTCCGAGGTCGTGATACCGATCAGCGGGCGGCCGGTCATCCGGGGAGCCCCGGCTCGCCGTCTGCGATCGGAGCGGGCATGCGTCCAGCCCATCAATGGCGCATCCAGTGGCGTAGCGAGTCCAGCCAGCGGCTCAGGGTCGGCTGGGCGAGGTGGACGCGGTAGGCGGCGCTGCGCTCCGCCAGCCGGTCCGGGTCGGCGGCCAGGCGCTCGACTTCGGCCCAGCGATTCCACTCGACGCTCACGCCCCACTCGGGATCGGAGAGCGAGGCATTGGGAAGGCGGTAGTGATAGGTCGGCCGGGGTTTGACCAGCGTCTCTCGGAGCAGCGCATTGGGGTGGTCGGGCATCAGCCAGGCGAACAGCGGCAGCAGATCCAGCTCCCGGTTGCGGGTCGGATTGGCGACCAGGTAGTCATCAACCAGCGTCGGCAGCGTGGGGGCATAGTCCGGCGCCAGTATGCGGCGGGTGTAGTCGCTGTGGAATGGCCGGGTGTGCGGCAGCATGTCCCGCGTCACGTCCACGACGATCTCGTCGCGCAGCCAGTCGGCGAGTATCAGATAGGCGCGCAGATAGGCCACCACGCTTTCGACATCGGGAGAGGGGATTTCCGGGTTGAGGTGGAGACCGAAGCCATACAGCAGGCTGGCATCGGTGCCTTCCGCCCCATGCCGGCGCAGCGCCGCGAACAGCTCGTCCAGGCGCTCCAGTTCGTGCCAGGGAATCGGCGGGCAGACGATCTCCGTCGGCACCAGGCCCGCTACCATGTCGCCGAGCCATTCGCGGGTGCGGCTGTGCAGGCTGGCTCGCAAGTGCTCACCGATCCCGGGCGGCTGGCCGTCGATGGCGCGAGCGCGGTCGAGCAAGCGCTCGTCGGGGTGAACGTACTTGCTGTCCAGCTCGACATGGAAGATGCCCCATGGCGTCCCGGTGACCTGAAGGCGATGCGCGCTATGCTGCTCGACGCGACCGCCGAACGTCATCTCGACCAGACGTGCTGCCTGGATGGGGCCGATACCGGCGAACTCGATCTCGACACCGACCCGACGCGGCTGACCGTCGGCATTGGTGGTGTACGTTGGCGCGGTGAGAGTCACGATAGGCTCCTTGCCGATTGCTGTCGCCCTCAGGCTGTCGTCTGGATGAGCGTCGGATGCGCGCCGGAAAACTCGGCAACGGCGTTGGCAGAGCAGTGATTCGGAGAGTTAAGCCTAGCAGTCCTGGCGGGGGATGACATTCATCCCCAGTGGGTCAGGATGACGCCCCCGAGGATCAGCCCGCCGGCGAGCAGCCGCTCGCGACGCAACGGCTCCTTCAGCCAGATCACGCCGATGGCGATGGCGAACAGCACGCTGGTCTCGCGCAAGGCCGCGACCAGCGCGATCGGTGCCTGGGTCATGGCCCAGATGGTGATGCCGTAGGCGCCGAGGGAGAGCGCGCCGCCGATCAGACCGACCCGCCAGTGACGGCTCAGTTCGGGTAGCGCTCGAACGCCGCGCATGGCCACCAGCGCCAGCAGCATGCCGAAGCCGTCGAGCAGGAACAGCCAGATCACGTAGCCGATCGCGTCGCCGTTGGCGCGAGCGCCGCTGCCATCGGCCAGGGTGTAGCCGGCGATGAAGGCGGAGGTCGTCAGGGCGTTGACCAGCGAGGCGCGTTCCAGGCGTGGCCCCTTGCCGCCTCGAAAGGCCATGCACAGGATGCCGAGGACCAGCACCGCGATCCCCGTATAGCCGATCCACGAGGGGTTCTCGCTGAGCGCGAAGACGCCGATCAGCGTCACCAGCAGGGGCGCGCAGCCCCTGGCGATCGGGTAGATCTGGCCGAGATCGCCGACCCGGTAGGCGCGGGCCAGGAAGATGTTGTAGCCGATATGCAGAACCGCCGATACCGCCAGCCACGGCCAGGCTTCCGCTCGCGGCAGCGGCACGAAGGCGACGCCGGCGAGGGCGATCACGGCGCAGGCGGCCTGAATCAGCGAGATGCTCAGCAGCCGGTCCAGTCCGACCTTGACCAGCGCATTCCAACTAGCATGCATCAGGGCGCCGGCCAGCACGGCGAGGAAGACGGGCGTCGTCAACGCGAATCCTTAATCACAGCGAGTAGGCGAGGGCAATGACGGTACGCTCGTCATTCGATTGTCACATCTTGCCACAGGCTTCAGGTGATCGTCGCCCTGCGCCACGGTAGGATGGCACGACCATGGATCGGTGCTCATCGGTCCCCGTCGCCCCGTGAATCCCGGAGAACGGATGTTCAGCGTCCTGCATGCCAATCATCTCGAAGACCTGCACGACCTGGCACTGGCGCTGATCAAGCGCCATCGGCTGCCGCCACTGACCCCGGAGACCTTCCTGGTGCAGTCCAACGGCATGGCCCAGTGGTTGCGCCTGTCGCTGGCCGAAGCCGATGGCATCGCCGCTTCGGTGGATTTCCCGCTGCCCTCGAGCTTCGTCTGGCGTGCCTATCGCGCGGTGCTCGAACAGGCCGGTGGGGAGGGCGAGAGGCAGTCGATTCCGCTGCACTCGCCGTTCGACAAGCGACCGCTGGCCTGGCGCATCTTCCGACTGCTGGAGGGCGCGGTCGCCGCGGCGCCGGTCGTTTTCGCGCCGCTCGCCCACTACCTGGGCGCCGGGCCGGATGGCGCGGTGCCAGACGATGCGCGGGCCGAACCCGGTAACGGGGACCGCGCGACGGCGAGTGCGCAGCGCCTGGCGGTCGAGCAGGCGGAGCGCAAGCGCTGGCAACTGGCGGTCCGTCTGGCGGACCTGTTCGACCAGTACCTCAACTACCGGCCGGACTGGCTGGCGGCCTGGGAAGCGGGGGAGGAGTCGCCCCGGGACCTGCCCGCCGATCAGCGCTGGCAGCCGGCGCTGTGGCGGGCGCTGATCGATGACGCCGGGCCGGACGAGCGGGCGTTTCACCGCGCCAACCTGCACGGCCGTTTCCTGCACGCCGCCAGGCGACTGCGGAGCTGCCCGAAGGGATTGCCGCCGAGGATCTTCGTCTTCGGTATCTCGGCGCTGCCGTCGCAGACGCTGGAGGCGCTGCATGCGCTCTCCGGTGTCATCGATGTCTTTCTGATGATCACCAACCCCTGCCGCCACTACTGGGGGGACATCGTCTCCGACCGCGAGGCGATCAAGCGCGCCGGGCGGCTCTCCGCCGGGGCGGTGGCGCGCCAGCAGGCCCGCCACCCCGAAGCGCCCTGGCTCGAAGCGCTGGACGAGGAGGCGCTGCATCTCCAGGCCAACCCGCTGCTGGCCGCCTGGGGTGCCCAGGGGCGCGACTTCATCATCGGTCTCTACGAGTTCGAGAGCCAGGATGGTGGTTTCGACGTCGAGACCGATCTCTTTCGCGACCCGGCGGCGGACGATGAAGCGGATGCCGCACGAGCGCCGCTACTCAACCAGTTGCAGCAGGACATCCTCGATCTCAGACATCCGGGGGAGCGCGCCCGGGAGAGCGGTAAACGCACGATCGCGGCGAACGACGCCTCGCTGTCGCTGTTCAGCGTGCACTCGCCGCTGCGCGAGGTGGAAGTGCTGCACGACCGGCTGCTGGCGGCGTTCGAGGAGGCCAGCGCCCGGGGGGCGCCGCTGCGACCGCGGGACATCCTGGTGATGGTGCCGGAGATCGACGTCTACGCCCCCTATATCGAAGCGGTCTTCGGCCGGCTGCCCGCCGACGATCCGCGCCATATTCCCTTCACCATCGCCGACCAGGTTGCCAGTGAAGCGCATCCGATGATGGTGCTGATCCTGGCGCTGCTGGAACTGCCCGAGCGGCGGCTGGGGGTGAGCGAACTGCTCGATGCGCTCGATGTGCCGGCGTTTCGGGCCCGTTTCGCCATCGACGAAGCCGAACTGCCGCGCCTGCGGCGGTGGCTGTCGGAGAGCGGCGTGCGCTGGGGGCTCTCGGGCGCGCATCGCCAGGCGCTCGGGTTCCCGGCGCTGCATGAGAACAGTTGGGCGTTCGGGCTGGAACGCATGCTGCTGGGCTATTCAACCGGCCCGCTGCCGTCGGGGTCCACCGGCCCGCTGCCGCCGGGCGGGGGCAATGGGTCGATACCCGCTGACGCCGCCTGGCAGTTCGATGCCATCGTGCCCTACGACGAGGTGGGCGGGTTGGAGGCGGACCTGGCGGGCCGGCTCGCCGAGCTGATGCAGGTCGTGGCCGCCCAGTGCGAGGCCCTGAGCGGGTCCGCCGCGCCGGGCGACTGGCTGATGCGACTGCGATCGCTGATGGAGGCGCTGTTCGCGCCGACCGCACTGGACGAGCACGATGTGCTGGCGCGGGTGGACCAGGCGCTGGGCCGCTGGCAGCAGAGCTGCGAGCTGGCCTCGTTCTCGCAGCCGATCGGCCTGGCGGTGGTGCGTGACGCCCTCAGGGCCGAGCTCGACGACGGTGGCCTGGCCCAGCGCTTCCTGGCCGGCAAGGTCAATTTCGCCACGCTGATGCCGATGCGTGCCATCCCGTTCCGGCAGGTCTACCTGCTGGGGATGAACGACGGCGCCTATCCGCGAACCCGCCAGCCCCAGGACTTCGACCTGATGGCACAGCGCCCGCGCCCGGGGGATCGTTCGCGCCGCGACGATGACCGCTACCTGCTGCTCGAGGCGCTGCTCTCCGCCCGCGAGCGGCTGACACTCTCCTGGGTCGGCTTCGACCAGCGCGACAACACGCCACGACCGCCCTCGGTGCTGATCGGCGAGCTGCTGGATACGCTCGAGCAGGGCTGGCGTCCGGCCGGCCATCCGGGGGATGGCCCGGCGGTGGACGACGAGACGGCGCTGGCGGCACGGCTGATCGAGGCCCACCCGCTGCAACCGTTTTCGCGTCGCTACTTCCAGGCCGACGATCCACGCTACACCTTCGATGCCAGCTGGGCGCCATTGCACGACACCCGCGACGATGCCGAACGGGACACCGGGCAGAACGTCACCGAGCCGGCTCCGCCCCAGCCGCCGGGCGAAGCGCTGGGGCTGGCCGACCTGCAGCGACTGCTGCGCCGGCCCTGGAGCGTCTATCTCGGCCGTCTGGGCGTGCGATTCCAGGATGCCGAGGTCCCCGACGAGGATAGCGAGCCTTTCGTCCTCGATGCGCTGGAGGACCACACCGTCAAACGCGAACTGCTGGACGCCGGGCGCCGTGGCGAACCGCTGGTGCAGATGGCGGACCGGCTGCGTCTGACGGGGCGGCTGCCGGCGGCCGGCTTCGGCCTGGCCACCATCGAGCCGACGCTGAAACGGCTGGAGACGCAGCTGGAGACCTGGCGACGATTGACCGCGACCGCCAGCGAGCGGGAGCCGCCACTGCTGCGTTTCGAGGCAGCGGCTGCCGACGACGTGCCGTCGCTGGCGCTGGAGGCGCGCGTCGACGGACTGTTCACGGACGCGCAGGGCGGCTGCCAATTGATGACGCTGGAAACCAGCCATTTCGGTCACTTCAAGCCCGAGGGCGACGGCCCGTGGAAGAAGCTCGGCAAGCCGCATCGACTCCATGCCGGCTATCTGCGCTGGCTGCTGGTCAATGCGGCTGGCGAGGCGTCGTGTCACTGGACGGCGATCTTCGAGGATCGCTGTCTCGATTTCCCGCCGCTGGAACGGCTCGAGGCGAGGCGGCGACTGACAGCGTGGTTGGCGAGCTGGTGGCGGGCCTGGTGCAAGCCGCTGCCGGCCTCGGGGGAGCTGGTCCGCACGCTGTGGGGCCAGTGCCGTGCCGAGACGCTGCAAGCCCTGGCCGCGGGAGAGGCGCCCGAACCGGCATTGCGGGAGCGTCTCGCCGCGGACTACGAGGCCGGCAACTACCAGGTCGCGGCGCTGGTCCAGCGAGAGGGTGGTCTGGGTCAGCTCTGGCGCGACTTCGAGGCGTTCGAGGCGGCCGGCGGCGTGGCCGAGAGCGTCCGCCACTACCAGCCGCTGCTGGAGGCGATGCGCCAGGCCTCGCAGCGCATTCATCTCTCGAGGGGCGACTCATGACCGACAGCCGCGACCGCGCCGATGCCGCGATGGACGAGGGAGTCGTCCCGCTGGCGCTCGACGGCCTGCCGTTGACCGGGCGGCATCTGATCGAGGCCAGTGCCGGCACCGGCAAGACCTTCACCCTGGCGGCACTCTACGTTCGGCTGGTGCTGGGGCCGCTACCGGGCCGCGAGACGGTGGATTTCCCGCGTCCGTTGACGCCGCCGGAGATTCTGGTGGTGACCTTCACCGAGGCCGCCACCGCCGAGCTGCGTGGACGTATCCGCGCGCGCCTCAAGCAGGCCCGCGACTGGTTGCTGGTCAACCCAGAGGACCGCGCCGACCCAGTGTTGGCGACCTTGCTGGCACCGCTGGTGGCAGCCGGAGAGACCGCCTGCCGCGGTGGAGCCAAGCGGCTGGACCAGGCCGCGCGCCTGATGGACGAGGCAGCGATCTTCACCATTCACGGCTTCTGCCAGCGGATGCTGACCCGCCACGCCTTCGACGCCGGGGCGCGGTTCTCCGCCGAACTGCTGCAGGACGGACAGACGCTGCTGGCCCGAACGGTGGAAGATTACTGGCGCTGCGAGTTCTATCCGCTCGACGAGCGCTGGCAGCGTCAGATCCGCTCGCGCTGGAGCGGACCGGATGCCCTGGCGACCGCGTTGCGGCCATTGCTGAAGGATGGCGAGCCACAGCCGCTGTGGGTGGATGGCGAGGCGGTATCGGCACCGGCATCGCTGGCGGCACTGCTGGGCGGCTTCGAGCGTGAGATGGAGCGCCGCCAGGAGATCGAGTCCGCCCTGCACGCGCACTGGGATGAGGATGCGATCCGCCAGACGCTGCAGGCGGCGTTCGACGCCGACGCCGACGCGCTGAAGAAGAACAGCTACAAGCCGGAAGAGCTCGAGGCTCGCGTTGCCGGTTTCCGGAGCTGGCTCGAACAGGAGACCTTCGACAAGGCGGACGAAATCACCGACAGCAGCGGGCGTTTCTGGCTCAGCCAGGAGAAGCTGGCGGGCGCGACGAAGAAGAACGCGGCGGTGCCCGAGCATCCGTTCTTCGGCTGGCTGGATCGGCTCGCCGAGGCCGGCACGCCATTCGATGCGATTGCCTCCCAGGTGCTGGTGCACGCCCGCGACCGAATCGCGACAGCGTTCGCGGAGGAGAAGCGGCGCCGCGGACTGTGGGAGTTCTCGGACCTGCTCAACGATCTCGACGCCGCCCTGGCGCCGGGCAGTAACGGTGGCGATGCCGCGCTGCGGCTGGCCGCGCGCATCCGCCAGGAACTGCCGGTGGCGCTGATCGACGAGTTCCAGGATACCGATCCGGTCCAGTACCGGATCTTCTCGCGGATCTATCGGGCGCCGGAGAGCGACCCGGCCACCACCGCACTGCTGATGATCGGGGATCCCAAGCAGGCGATCTACGCCTTTCGCGGTGCCGACATCCACACCTACCTGCGCGCGCGTCGGGCCACGCCGAGCCGCTTCACGCTGATGCGCAACTTCCGTTCGACACAGGCCATGGTCGAGGCCACCAACGCGCTGTTCCAGCGCCACCCCCAGCCGTTCGGCAGCGCCGAGATACCGTTCGTGGCGATCGACTCCCAGCCCAAGCCGACGCGGCTGGTCGACCGAGACGGTGGGCCGGTGGCCGCGCTGGGGGTGTGGTGGCCGGATACCGAGCGCTACAGTCAGGGCGATTATCAGGCGACGATGGCGTCGGCGACCCGGGCCGAGGTCCAGCGGCTGCTGGAGGGCGAGTGGCGCTTCGCCGGCGCCACCGGCGAGCGTGCGGTCCAGCCGGCCGATATCGCCATCCTGGTGCGTAATGGGCCGGAAGCGCTCAAGGTGCGACGGGCGCTCGCCGACGGCGGGATTCGTAGCGTCTACCTCAGCGAGAAGTCGAGCGTGTTCGACACCCCGCAGGCGTTCGAGCTGTTGCAGCTGTTCGAGGCGGTGGCCCAGCCGCGCCAGGATGCCCGGCTCAAGGCGGCACTGGCGACCCAGTTGCTCAACGATTCGCCGCGGGCCCTGGAAGCGCTGCTGGCCGACGAGCTGGCGTGGGAGCGCGAAGTCGAGCGCTTCGGCGACTACCATCGCCAGTGGCAACGGCGCGGCGTACTGCCCATGTTGCGCAGGGTGATGCAGGATTTCCGTGTCGCCGAACGGCTCGCCCAGCGCGTCGACGGCGAGCGGGCCTTGACCGATCTGCTCCATCTCGGTGAGCTGGCCCAGAACGCCCAGCAGCGGCTCGACGGTGAACAGGCGCTGCTGCGCTGGTGGCACCGGGCGCTGCAGGAGGGCGTCGCGACCCTGGACAGCCAGGCGCTCAGCCAGCGGCTGGAGAGCGACGAGGATCTGGTCCGGGTGGTCACCGTGCACAAGTCCAAGGGCCTCGAGTATCCCATCGTCCTCTTGCCGTTCGTCTGCTCCCACCGGCCGGCGGAGCCGGATCGCCGGACCGGACTGCTGGCGTTGAGGCCTCCCGGGGGCGAGGGCAGCGTGCTGGTGGCCGCGCCCGATGACGACCACAAGCGAGAGGCCGAGCTGGCGCGTCTCGACGAGGATGTCCGCCTGCTCTATGTCGCCTTGACCCGTGCCGCCTACGCCTGTCGCCTGGGGGTCGCCCATGTCGGTCGCGGACGGGGCCAGGGCGGCTGCCTGCACGAAACCGCGCTGGGCCGGTTGCTGGGCAGCGCGCAGACGGACGATGGTGCGGCGCTGCTGGATCGGCTGCGGCAGGGCCAGCGCGACGGCTGGCTGGCGGTCGAGCCGCTGCCCGAACCGCCGGATCACCGGCTGCGAGCGGCGATGGTCGCCCCGGAGACCAAACCGGCGCGGATCTTCGACGGCGAGATCGACGATGACTGGTGGATCGCCTCCTACACCTCGCTGATTGCGGATGCCCGTCGCACCGTGGGCGAGGAGGAGGAGGCGTGGAACGGCGACGACACCGGCGATGGTGGTGGCGAGGATGCGGTCGCGGCCAGCGAGGACCTGCCGGCGACGCTGGACATCGAGGTCAGCCGCGAGCGGGATCCGGTACCGCGGCCCAGTATCCGTGCGCTGTTCGATTTCCCGCGGGGGCCACGCCCGGGAACCTTCCTGCACGGCTTGCTGGAAACGCTCGACTTCGATCGCCTGGACGAGCCCGGCTATGCCGTGGCGCTGCGCCGGGAGATCGACCGCCGTCTGGCGACCAGCGGATTCGATGCCGAGTGGGCGCCGCTGTTGCAGGCGCTGCTGCTGGAGCGGCTGCGCTCGCCATTGATGGCCGTCGACGGCCACTCGGTGCGCCTCGATCGCCTCGAGTCATGGCGGCCCGAGCTCGAGTTCTGGCTGCCGGCATCGGCGGCCTGGAGCGAACCGCTGGACCGTCTCGTCTCACGGCTGGAGCCGCTGCCCGGCCGGCGTCCCCGGCTGGCGCCGCGCAAGCTCAACGGCATGCTCAAGGGCTATATCGACCTTGTCTTCGAGTCGGGGGGGCGCTGGTACGTGCTCGACTGGAAATCCAATCATCTGGGCGATACGCCGGACGACTACCAGGGCGAGCGCCTGGCCGCGGCGATGGTGGATCACCGCTACGACCTGCAGTACGTACTCTACGTGCTGGCGCTGCACCGCCTGCTCGAGTCGCGGCTGGAGAATTACGATTACGACCGGCACATGGGCGGCGCCTGCTACGTCTTCCTGCGGGGACTTTCCGAGGCGTCGCTCTCCAAGGCGCCGCTCTCCATGGCGCCCGAAGATGCGCCGTTCTCCAAGGCGCCCGAAGATGCGCCACTCTCCAAGGCGCCCGAAGATGCGCCGTTCTCCAAGGCGCCCGAAGATGCGCCGTCCTCCAAGGCACCCGAAGACGCGCCTGAGTCTGCCATGGCGGCCCAAGACGCGTTCGAGTCTGGCATGGCGTCCGAAGTCGCGCCCGGGGTATTCCACCGGCGCCCGTCGCGGGCGCTGATCGAGGCGCTGGACGCGTGGCTCAAGGGTGACGCCGGGCCGGCCGGCGCGCTGCTGCGACAATCCAGGGAGATTCCGGCATGAACCGCCGACCGTCGACCACGCCTTCGAATCGGAATGCGCGCCCCGGCTCGCCGGGCGAGGGCCAGTTCTCGCTGGCCCTGGATGACGACGATGCCGCGACGTCGCCGACCGCCGCCGGGGGCGGTGCGCTCACCCGCGAGACCCTGTTGGCGGCGCTGTCGCTGTGGGTGGCGCTGGGCTGGCTGCGGCAGCTCGACCGCCACTTCGCGCTCTTCCTGCTCGAACGCGATCCCGCCGCCGATCCGCTGGTCGGCCTGGCTGCGGCGCTGGTCAGCCATCAGGTGGGCCGGGGCCATGTTTGCCTGTCGCTGGCCCGGGTGCTGGACGCGCCGCGCTCCGCGCTGTCGTTGCCGCCTCTGGAGAACACGGACGAGCACGCGTCGGCGGAGGCGGTGGTGCTGCCGGAATCCCTGCTCGACCCGGTCACGCCGGCGCAATGGCTTGCCGCGTTGATCGAATCCTCCACCGTTGCCGAGGCGACGGCGGCGGAGGGGCTCGCCACGCCGCTGGTCGTGGACGGCGACCGGGTCTACCTGCGCCGATACTGGCAGGCCGAGAGCGGGGTGGCGGCGCGGCTGCGCCAGCGCCTGGGGCCACCACTGGCGGTTGCCGAGGAGCTGGCCGGGCGGCTGCAGGCCCTGTTCGCCGACAATCGGCGCGAGGAGGGCGAACCCGACTGGCAGCGCGTGGCGTGCGCCCTGGCGTTGCGGCAGCGGCTGACGATCATCTCCGGCGGGCCCGGGACCGGCAAGACCACCACCGTGACTCGACTGCTGGCGCTGCTGCAGGAGCAGTCGTTGTCGGGTGACGGCGAGTCGCTTCGGATACGGCTGGCCGCGCCCACCGGCAAGGCGGCCGCCCGGCTATCGGAATCGATCGCGGGGGCGGTCGGCCGGCTGAAGATCTCCGATGCCGTGCGCGCCGCCATACCCCAGGAGGCGCAGACGCTCCACCGGCTGCTGGGGGCGCGCTCGGACACGCGCCATTTTCGCCATCATGGCGAGGCGCCGCTGAGCCTCGACCTGCTGGTGGTGGACGAGGCCTCGATGGTCGATCTCGAGATGATGGCGGCGCTGCTCGACGCGATGCCGGCGAAGGCCCGCCTGATCCTGCTCGGCGACAAGGATCAACTGGCTTCGGTGGAGGCGGGTTCGGTGTTGGGCGACCTGTGCGCGGGGGCCGGCGACGCCGGTTACTCCGAGGCGACGCGCGACTATCTTCAGGCGATCGCGGGCGAGCCGTTGCCCGTGGCCGCCGTGACCAATCCGCTGGCCGATCACGTGGCCATGCTGCGCCGGAGCTTCCGCTTCCGGGCGGACAGTGGCATCGGGGCCCTCGCCAGGGCCGCCAACGCCGGCGACGGCCGCGAGTTCACGCGGCTGCTGGCGGCGGGTTTCGAGGATGTGGAGACGCTGGACATCGACACGGCGGCATTCGAGCGGGCCGTGGTGACCGGCTACCGGTCGCTGTTCGAGGCATTGCGTGGCGGGGCGGACGTGGCATCGATTCTTGCCCTGCAGGGCCGCTTCCAGGTGCTGTGCGCCCTGCGCCGCGGGCCCTGGGGTGTCGAGGGGCTGAACGAACGTATCGCCCGGGCGCTGTGGCAGCAGGGCTGGATATCGCGCACCGAAGGGTGGTTCGCCGGGCGCCCGGTGATGGTGACCCACAACGACCCCCAGTTGGGTCTCTACAACGGCGACCTGGGGCTGACGTTGGCCGATGACGCCGGCCGGCTGCGGGTCTGTTTCCCGCAGGGCGACGGTATCCGCCAGGTACTGCCGTCGCGGCTCGATGCCGCGGCGACGGCATTCGCGATGACCGTGCACAAATCCCAGGGATCGGAGTTCGAGCACGTCCTGTTCGCACTGCCGGCGCGGGCCAATCCGATCGTCACCCGGGAGCTGATCTACACTGGCATCACGCGAGCCCGCTCGCGACTGACCCTGGCGCAGGGCGGCAACCACGAGCGGACGTTACGCGAGGCGATCGCCCGGCGGGTGGTCAGGGATAGCGCGATCGCGGAGCGGCTGCTGGGCTCGCCGGCGCCATCGACGTCAAGCGGTTCGTCAGGGAGTGAAACATGAGTGTCTACCAGTGGCAGGAGCTGACCACGACGGAGATGGCCGAACTGGTCGACGCGGGGACGGTGGCGGTGCTGCCGCTGGCGGCGATCGAGCAACACGGCGCGCATCTGCCGCTCTCCACCGACCTGGACATCGGGCTGGGCCTGCTCGAGGCGGCGACGACAAGACTCGCGCCGGATCGGAACGTGATCCTGCTGCCGCCGCTGGCGCTGGGCTCGAGTCTGGAACACGCCGGATTCACGGGCACGTTGAGCCTGCTGCCGGAGACGGCGATCGCGGTCATCGAGGCGCTGGGCGAGGCGGTGAGCCGCGCCGGCATTCGCCGTCTGGTGCTGTTCAACAGTCACGGCGGCAACAAGGCGGTCATCGACCTGGCCGCGCTCAAGCTGCGCGCGAGGCACGCCCTGCTGGTGGTCAAGGCCAACTACTTCCGATTTGCGCCCCCGGCGCAGGCACTTCCCGCCGAGGAGCTCCGCCATGGCCTGCATGGCGGTGCGCTGGAGACCTCGATGATGCTATATCTCGCCCCGGACAAGGTTCGCATCGCCCGGCTGGCCGATGCGGTCTCCGAGGGGCGAATCCGCGAGCAGGCCGGATCGACCCTGGGGCCGGAGGGGGACGCCGGCTACGCCTGGCTGGCGCAGGATCTCCACGCCAGCGGGGTGACCGGCAACGCAACCCTGGCCGATGCCGAGACCGGTCGTCGGCTGGTCGATCATTTCGGCGCCCGGCTGGCGCAGGTGATCGAGGAGGCGGGGATATTCGATCTCGCCACCTTGCGCCACGCCCATCCGGCGTCGGGGTGACGCTCAGCGCGCCACCGGACGCCTGAAAGGCGTGGCAGATTTGTCCTCGCCGTCGTCGAGGACCTCTTCCAGCCAGTGGCCGGCGCGCTTGGCCTTGGCGTCCAGGTAGCGTCGGTTCTGCTTGGTCAGCTTGCCGTAGATGCCGCGACGGTTGACCACCTCGACGCCGCCCTGGTCCATGGCGGCGATCTTCTCGGGGTTGTTGGTCAACAGTTCGATCCGCGCGATCTCGAGCTGCTCGAGCATCTCCAGCGCGACTTCGTAGGTTCGCTCGTCCTCACCGAACCCGAGTACCTGGTCGGCGTCGACCGTATCCAGGCCGCCATCCTGCAGGGTGTAGGCGCGCAACTTGTTGGCCAGCCCGATGCCGCGGCCCTCCTGGGCGAGATAGAGCAGCACGCCGCCGCCGCGTTCGTCGATGGTGCGCACGCTCTCGCGCAGCTGCTCGCCGCAGTCGCAGCGCAAACTGCCGAACAGATCGCCGGTGAGGCAGGCCGAATGAAGACGCACCGGCACCGCATCGCTCCATTCGGCGCGATCGCCGATCACGATCGCGATGTGCTCGCGCATGCCGTCGGCCTCCCGGAACATGACGAATTTCGCGCGTTCGGCGTGGGACAGCGGGATCTCCGCGTCGCTGGTGCGTTTGAGGAAGCGTGACCGGCTTTCGGCGTAGGCGTCGATCTGCTCGGCGGCGACCGCCAGAACCGTACCCTCCGCGACCAGCGCCTCGACCTGGGCGCGCTGTGCCTGGCTGACCTCGGCGACCACGGCCGCGGGGATCAGCAGGCCGATCCGCATCAGATCCAGCGCCGCCTCGCTTGCCGGGGCGGCGGCGACGGGCTGGCGATCCACGGGCAGCCGCTGCGTCTCGTCGCTGGCCCAGGCGACGATGGCGGGGGCGCCGTCGCCGGGAACGACCGGCACCAGCCCCACGCGGGGGCCGAAGTCGATGCCCAGCCGCGCCAGGCGATGGCGGGTCAGCGCCAGGGCGGCCGGGTTGCCGGCGAGCGCCGGCAGTGCCGTCAGTGCCTCGTCGTCGCAGCCCTCGAGCGGGTGGACCACCACGTCGCCGCTGGCGGCCCGCACGAGCACCGGGAGGCCGCGTCGCAGATCGAATATCGCGCGCTCTACCTGTCGCATGATCGTCTCCTTATCCTGTCGTCCATGATCAGTCTCATCTGTGATCGCTCTCCGTGATCGGCACCCGAGGCCCGGGGTGGGGGATCGGCGGGGTGAGCCGGAATGATGGCGCCCACCGCCGAACGCTCTCCGCGCTAAGGGCGATCTTTGCTACGCTGTGATGCCGTCTGGCCAAGGAATGACCGTGACTGCCTCGTCCGATAATCCCGCCCACGCCGTTGAATCCACCGTATCCGTCGCTCTGGCCTGGCGCTGGCTTCGCCAGGTGGCGGCCCTGACCCGTGACGACACGTTCGACGGGACCGTCGTCGATGGGCATCATCGCCTGGAAGTCGACGCCGACGGCGGCTGGCGCTGCAGCCATCCGGTCGACGAGGAGGCTGCGCAACTGCTGTCGATCTGGTTGCCGTGGTGCACGACCTCGGTGCGCCGGGGGCCGTGCGTCATCGCCCAGTTGGGCCAGAGCCTGGATGGCCGTATCGCGACGGTCACCGGGGCTTCCCATTACGTGACCGGAAAGCCGAGCCTGGTCCACCTGCATCGAATGCGGGCGCTGGTCGACGCGGTCGTCGTCGGTGCCGGTACGGTCGACGCCGACGACCCGCAGTTGACCGTGCGCCATGTCGAGGGCGACAACCCGCTGCGGGTGGTGCTCGATCCGCGAGGGCGGGTACCGGCCGACCGTCACGTCTTCCGCCAGTCGGCGGCGCCGACCTGGCATCTCGTCAACGAGGGCGTCGAGGGCCACGGGCTCGCGGCGCATGTCGGCGTCAAGTCGTTGCCGCCGGAGGCGACGGGCTTCGATCCCGCGAGGGTTCTGGCGCTGCTGGCCGAGCAGGGCCATCGTCGGATCCTGATCGAAGGTGGCGGGCTGACGATTTCCCGCTTTCTCGAGGCGGACTGTCTCGACCGCTTGCACAGTGTCGTCGCCCCCATGCTGATCGGATCCGGCCGTCCCGCGCTGACGCTGCCGGAGATCGAGACGCTGGATGTGGCGTTGCGGCCAGCCTGTCGCCATTTTTGCCTCGGCCGGGACATGCTGTTCGATCTCGACCTGCGTGATCGAACGCCAGCGGTGTCCTGATCTCATCAAGGATGCCCCTCCGATGCCAGCTTGCGGCGAAGCGAGACTGCCTGGCTCGCCCGACGGTCCCACAGCAGCACTCCCAATCCCGGCAGGCTGGCGGCGAGCACGAGCAGGCCGTAGGCCACCGACAGCGCGACGCCCTCCTGGGCCGGCAGGCCGGCCAGGGGCCAGATCAACGCGGCGGCTCCTTCCCGTAGCCCCCAACCGGCGATGGTCAAGGGGATCGCCATGGCCATCAGCAGGGGCGGGATCAGCGGCAGCAGCTGTGAGACCGGCCGCTGGAGGCCGAGGGCCTGGGCGGCGCAGAGAAAGACCGCGACGTAGGTGGCGATGACCAGCAGCGAGCTGACCAGTTGGGCGGGCCATACCGACGCCGTCAGCAACGCCCGCCTGACGTCCCGGCAGAAGGTTGCCAGAGCCGTCCCGGGTCGTCGCTTCGAGACGCCGATGATGACGCCGACCAGCAGCAGTACCGCCAGCAGCAGCCATACCAGGGTCGTCGTCCAGGGTTGCCATGCCCGAGCGATCCCGTGGCGTAGCGCCGGCGAGAGCGAGACGGCGGCGACCGCCACCAGCAGCAGCGCCACCTGGCCGGAGGCCCGCTCGATGATCACGGCACGCACCGCCGGTCCTGAGGGCGATGGCTGACTGCCAGCGGCGTTCGTCGGGGCGTTGCCGTGACGCCAGGCCCGAGCCGCGTCCCCCAGGACGCCGCCCGGCAGTACCTGATTCAGGAAGGTGGCCAGATAGTACTCACGAATGGCCGTGGGCCAGCGCAGCGCGATGCCGACCCGGTGGGCGGTCATTCGCCAGCGCCAGGCCGAGATCGCGATCTGGGGGAGGCCAAGCAGGACCGCAAGCGCAACCCAGGCTGGCGACAGCGCCGTGAGCCTCTCCAGCAACTGGCCGGTATCCAGTCTCCACGCCAGTACGCCCAGCAGCGCCAGCGTCACGGCCAGCCGCAGCCACGGCGACAGCCTCCGATTCACGCTCGCGCTCCCGGGTGCGTTGCATCGGCCGGAGTCGCCAGCAGGTCCCGGTGACCCACGGTCAAGGTCACCCGGCCACGCCGCAGGTCGTCGAGATGGCGGCCATGCCACTGGTCGACGCGGTCCCGCTGCTGTGGCAGATGCTCGTGAAGCGCCTGGCGCCAGCCCGCCATCAGCGATTCGGCGAGAGGCTGCGACTCCGGCCCGAGTCGCCAGGGGGAGGCGGCTTCACGGATATGGTAGCCGCGACGGTGGAAGCTCTCGCGAAGTCTACGGGGAGCCTCACCGCCTACCGCCGGGCCACCCCCCTTGTCGCGATGCTGGTGGGCCTGCAGCGCGGCGAGCATGAAGCGATCGTCGTCGTCGTAGAGCGCGCTGCCGCTGGCATCGTGGAACCGGATCAGGCCATCGATACTGAGCGCGAACAGCACCGCACAGCCGCTACGCTGGCAGGCATCGGCCATTGCCTCGAGGGCGTCGGCCGTCAGCAGGTCGAACAGCGCCGAGGCGGTGACCAGATCGGCGCCTTCCAGGCCGTGTTGCCAGGCCGTCGTCAGGCTCAGTTGATCGGTCTCGAGATGGATCGGCTGGCCGTCGGCACTCGCCAGCGACTCGCAGCGCTGTCGGGCCTGGGCCAGCAGCCCGGCGTCGTGATCGATCAGCCGCCACTGCTGGGCGCCCTGCAGGCGCGGGGCCAGATAGCGCAGATTGGAGCCGCTGCCGCAGCCCAGGTCGACCACGGTACGCCGTGTCTCGAACGGCCGGGTGTCCAGCGACTGATTCGTTGCGGCGCGGCGCACCAGCCACTGGTCTGCGGCGTGGGTGAGCTGGGCATCGCGTGCCCTGTGATCGGTGGGCTCCCTCAGCGTCAGCCATTGATCGCTGAACAGCGCGTCGGTGGCGGGGGGCGTCGAGGTCGGCATCAGCGCGTTGCCTCTCTCGTGTCCGAGCGCTTCAGGGCCTGACCGAAGGCGGCGGCGGCGGCGTGCCAGTCGGCCAGGGTATCGCGACACGCTCTGGCTCCGTCCCTGCAGCGCTGGTAGGTCTCCGGATCTTCCAGCATGCGTTCGAGCGCGTCACGCAGCGCCACCACGTCTCCCGGCGCCACCTTGATACCGGCGCCGTCGGGCAGCGTATGGGCCAGGGCGCCGCCCGTCGTGGTGACGATCGGCAGGCCGTGGGCGAGCGCTTCGGTGACCACCATGCCGTAGCCTTCGTAGTGCGAGGGCAGCACGAAGAGATCGGCTTGCCGGTAATGCTCGGACAGGCGCTCGGTGGGCTGCGAGCCCAGTAGCCGGATACGCTCGCCCAACTGGTGTTCGTCGATGATCTCGCGCACCTTGGCGACGTAGGTGTCGGCTCGGTCCAGCGCGCCGATCAGATCGCACTGCCACGGCAGCGCGGTCAGGCCTGCCAGCGCTTCGACCAGCAGATCCTGGCCCTTGCGCGGCGTCACCGTTGCAATGCACAGCAGGCGAGGCGTGCCGCTGCCGTCGCCGCTCGCCAGAGGGCCGGGCTCGACGCCAGGCTCGATGACCGCGATCTTGTCGGCCGGCACCTGGAAGTCGCGAAGCCGACGAGCGGTGAAGACGCTGGTGACGATGACGCTCCCCGCTGCGGCCAGGGCGCGGGTCTCGCTGATGCGGAAGCGCTGCTGCTCCGGTGCGCCCAGGCCGGTTTCGTCGGCGAGGGGATGGTGCACCAGTGCGGTGATGGATAACCGCGACGCGTGACGCTCGACGATGGCCGGTAGCCCGCCCATGGCAAGCCCGTCGATCACGGCCCGACTGCCGTCCGCCAGTGCGGTCAAGGCGCTGTCCAGGGCGTGGGCGGCGACGGCGTCCGGCTCGGGAAAGCGACCCTCGAGCCCGATCACGTCGATGGTCCAGCCGGTGGCGCGCAGCGCTTCGACGATTCGCGCATCGTAGACGTAGCCACCGGTCAACTGGCCGGGGTCGCCGGCGACGATCAGCGTGAAGTCGCTCATAACCCCCCTTCGTAACTCGCCCAGGCCACGTGGGACTCGTGCAGGGTCACGGTCAGGGCAGTGAGATGGCGGCCGCCGTCACCCAGCTCACCCTCGCGAATGGCGTGGGAGAGTCGGTCGAATACGACCTTGGCCATGAATTCGGTGGTGGTGTTGCGGCCCTTGAATTCGCCGATCTCGTCGAGGTTGCCCAGGGTGAATTCACCGAGCACTCGTTTCAGCGTTTCGCTGGCCAGACCGATATCGACGACGAGATCGTCCTGGTCGAGTTCGGGACGCTTGAAGGTGGCGTCGACCACGTACGTCGCACCGTGAAGCTTCTGCGCCGGGCCGAAGGTTTCACTATTGAAACTGTGGGCGATCATCATGTGATCGCGAACGGTCAAGCTGAACATTCCTCTCGCTCCTTGCTGAGTTGGCCGTATGGGGCCGTTGCCGAATTTGCGTCTTGCTGTCCCTGGCGAACCTGCCCGGCGAAGCTTGCGATACCGGGCCGGCATCATGAGGTACGTCGCGTCAGCCGTAGCGGATGCGCTGGCAGAGCGTATCGTCGTCACGCTGACTCAGTCGCTTGAGCGTTTCGGGTAGATCCCGGAAATGGCTTTCTCCGCTGATCAGTACGTCCAGACAGTCGTGATCGAGCAGCGCCAGCGCCAGCGCCAGCCGTCGCTGGTGATTCCAGCGAGGGCGGTGTCCGGGCGATACGCTGCCGACCTGGCTCGAGCGCAACGTCAGACGGCGGGCGTGAAACGCCTCGCCGAGCGGCAGGTTGACCTCGCGGCTGCCGTACCAGCTCATTTCCAGTACGGTGGCCTCGAACCCCGCCAGTGAGAGGGCACTCTGCAGGCCGGCATTCGACGCGCTGGCGTGCACGACCAGGTCCTGTTCGGCCTCGGCGGTTTCGGGGGTGTGGAAGTCCACTCCCAGCGCCTCTCCGAGGAAGCGCTTGCGCTCGTCGATATCGATCAACTGGACGCGGGTCCCGGGCAATCTGGCGCAGAGCCAGGCCACCAGGGCACCGACGACGCCAGCGCCGACGACGCTGATCCGGTCGCCGATTCCCGGCGCCGCGTCCCACAGGGCGTTGAGCGCCGTTTCCATGTTGGCGCCGAGTATCGCGCGCTGCGGGGGCACGCCGGGCGGCAGCGGCACGACGTCGTCGACGCCGACCCGATAGTGGGTCTGGTGAGGGTGAAGGCAGTAGACGTAGCGCCCGTGCCAGTCATGCGCGCCCTGCTCGACGACGCCGACATTGGAGTAGCCGTACTTGACCGGGCCGGGGAACTCGCCGCTTTGAAAGGGCGCCCGCATCCGCTGGTATTCACTTGCCGGTACCTGGCCATTGAAGACCAGCGTCTCGCTGCCCCGGCTGATGGCGGAGTAACAGGTGCGGATCATCAAGTCGCCGCTGACACTCAGCTCGGCCTGGCGAATTTCGCCGTTACCGTTGCCGAGAGACCAGAAGGCGTGAGCGTAAGGCGTCGTCATTGCGGTATCCGTTCCTTGAGGGCAGATCGGGGTGGCGGCTCGTCGTCCTGCTGACAGTATGGCAGAGTGTGACGAATTGGAATTGTACAAATGGTGTACAATAATAAATCAATGAACAAGATTTGCTCGCTCCGATGGCGCCGTCGGGAGGCTGCCGGGGCGAAGTGGGCGGCCTGGAAGTCGGCCAGCTCTCGGCGTTGCCGGCCCCGTCGGTCGCCACGGTGACCCGTCACTCTCGCAAATCGGTCAAACTGCATCCAAACTTGTACCGGTAGCGTATCGGTTGGGAAGGGCATCGCGATCCGGCGTCACGACAGGTCGGGGTGCGAGCCATCATCAGGGAGGAGGTCGCCGATGCGACACTCATCGACACGTATCTCGGCAGCGGTTTCCCGGCGGGGCAGATCCCTGCGCGGCTGGGTCGAGATGGCCGCGGGGCTCGCCATGGTCGGCCTGCTCACCGAGTGGGTGCACTGGGCTTTCTCGGCGCCCTCGGGCCTGCGTCTCACGGCCGGCGGCATTTATCTGGCGATCGCCACGGCAGTGCTCTGGGCCTGGCCAGCCTCGCGGCAGGGGCTCGGCTGGGCGAACCGTGTCACCCTGCTCCGAGCGGTGCTGATCGCGGTCGTCGCTGGCGTCGTGGTCTATCCAGATTTCATCCAGCGCCACGCCGAAGGGATCGCGGCGTTGTCGTTGCTGGCACTGGCCCTCGACGGGATCGATGGTTGGGTGGCGCGGCGAACCGGCTCGTCGAGCGCCTTCGGCGCGCGATTCGATATGGAGCTGGACGCGTTTTTCATCGTCGTGCTGTGCGTGGCGTTGATCGCCCTCGACAAGGTGGGGGCCTGGATCCTGGTCATCGGGCTGGCCCGCTATGTATTTCTGGTGGCCGGGTTCTACTCGCCGTGGCTCAATCGCGCCCTGCCCGAGAGCTATTTCCGCAAGACGGTCTGCGTCTGGCAGGTGTCGACGTTGATGGTCTGCCTGCTCCCCTTCGTCGAATCGTCGTGGGCGACCGCTTTCACATTGGTCGCGGCACTGCTGCTGGTCCTCTCGTTCGGTCGGGACATCGTCTGGCTCTGGCATCGGCGTCCTGCCGGCGACATCGAGCTGTGAGCGGCATCGCCGTCTCGCGCGATATTTTGGTCGATTTCCCCGCAAGGAGGCCGTCATGAGACGCGCTTGGCTGAATCTTCTCCCCGCGCTGGTGCTGCTGGCGTCGCCGCCGGCAAGCGCCGAGCCGCAGCACTTCGATATCGATCCCGAACACTTCTCCATCGCGTTCATGGTGGATCATCTGGGTTACGAGAACCTGCTTGGACAGTTCCTGGAGGGCGAGGGCACTTTCGTCTATGACCGGGAGGCGCAGAGGTTGATCTCGGCAGAGGTCACGATCCAGTCCACCAGCGTCTTCACCAATCTCGGGGCTCGCGACGAGCATCTGCGGGGACGCGACTTTCTGGACGCGGGCAGTCATCCGCGGATACATTTCGTGGCCACGGATTTCGAGCCCTCCTCCCCGACGACCGGTACGCTGAATGGCAAGCTCACGCTGCTGGGACGTACCGAGCCGGTCACGCTGGACGTCACGTTGAACCGTGATGCGGTCTATCCGTTCGGGCACAAGCGGCCCACGCTGGGATTGTCGGTCCGTGGCGCTCTCGATCGCAGTGACTGGGGGATGGATTACGGCGTCGACAACGGTATGGTCGGTGATCATGTGACGCTGATCTTCGAGCTGGAAGCGATCCAGCGGGATGCCCCCTCCCGCTGACGTGAGGGTTTCACGATCTCGTCACTACCGACCCAACCATTGTCAAGGATTGTCATGGCGCAGGAAGCCTTCACCCTCGTCGGCGAGCGAATCGAACCGGGCACGCGCCGGCAGGTCGATGTCCCGGTGGCCAAGCTCTATACCCACGCCCCGATGCATATTCCGGTAGAGGTAGTCCATGGTCGCCAGCCCGGCCCGGTGTTGCTGGTCTGCGGCGCGATCCACGGCGACGAGCTCAACGGCGTCGAGATCGTGCGCCGGCTGTTACGGCTGCCGAACCTGTCGCGATTGCGCGGGACCCTGATCGCCGTACCCGTCGTCAATGTCTTCGGCTTCGTCCAGCAGTCGCGCTACCTGCCGGACCGGCGCGATCTCAATCGCTGCTTCCCGGGAAGTGAGGGCGGGTCGCTGGGCTCTCGCATCGCCGCACTGATGCGGGAGGAGATGGTCGATCGGGCCACTCACATCATCGACTTGCACACCGGTGCCATTCACCGCACCAACCTGCCCCAGATTCGTTCCCAACTGCGCCAGAACCGCGAAACCCAGGCCATGGCCGAGGCGTTCGGCGTACCGGTGATCCTCAATGCAGAGCTTCGCGAGGGGAGCCTGCGCGAATACGCCCAGAATCGTGGCGTCCCCGTGCTCACCTACGAGGCTGGCGAGGCGCTGCGCTTCGACGAGTGGGCGATCGCGCCCGGCGTGAGGGGGATCCGGCGTGTGATGCGCCTGATCGGCATGTTGCCGGCCGACAGCCGCCGACGCACGCCGCCCCCCGCCGAAGTGGCCAACGGTTCGAGCTGGGCCAGGGCACCCATCGATGGCATTCTGAGGCCACGCGTCAGACTGGGGGCGCGGGTCGCCAAGCATCAGTCGCTGGGCGTGGTGGCCGATCCTTTCGGCAACGATGAAGCGCCGGTCGTGGCCAATGCCGATGGCATCGTCATTGGCATGAGCAACCTGCCGCTGGTCAACGAGGGCGAGGCGCTGTTTCACGTCGCCCGCTACCAGGAGATCGACGATGTCGAGAACGCGGTGGAGAGCTTCCAGTCGCGTTACGAGACGACCGGCTTCTAGGCGCGCTCCCGGGCCGGCTCGGCCAGCCGACGCTCGTCGACCAGGCCGATGGCGTCATCGTAGACGCTGATACCGGCACCCTCCTTGTGGGCGCTTTCCGAAAGATAGCGCCGGAAGCGCCTGCCGCCGGCACAGCCCTGGAACAGTCCCAGCAGATGCCGGGTGATATGGTTGAGCTTGACGCCTTCGGCCAGCCGTTCCATCACGTAGGGACGAAAGGCCCGCGCCGCCTCGTGGCGGCTGGTGGCCGGCGGCTCGACACCGTAGAGGGTGCTGTCGACATCGGCCAGCAGCCACGGATTCTGGTAGGCCTCCCGACCGATCATCACGCTATCCGCGCCAGCGTCGAGATGCCCCCTGCAGGCTTCCAGCGTCTTGATACCGCCATTGATCCCGATGTGCAGTTCGGGGTGCTGTGCCTTGAGTCGGTAAATGCGGGGATAGTTGAGCGGCGGGACGTCGCGATTTTCCTTGGGGGAGAGTCCCTGGAGCCACGCCTTGCGAGCGTGCACGATGAAGGTATCGCAGCCGGCGTCGGCGACCCGATCGATGAAGCGCTCGAGATCGGCATCTTCGTCCTGGTCGTCGATTCCGATGCGACACTTCACCGTGACGGGAATCGATACCGCGCGGCGCATGGCGGCGACGGCTTCGGCCACCTTGTCGGGATAACCCATCAGGCAGGCGCCGATCAGGTTGTTCTGCACCCGATCGCTCGGACAGCCCACGTTGAGATTGACCTCGTCGTAGCCCCACGCTTCGGCGATGGCCGCGCATTCGGCCAGTTCACCGGGATCGCTGCCACCCAATTGCAGCGCCAGCGGATGCTCTACGGCGTCGTAACCCAGGAAACGCTCCCGCGGCGAGCCATGCAGAATCGCGCCGGTGGTGACCATCTCCGTATACAGCAGAGCGCGGCGGGTCAGACAGCGGGCGAAGGCTCGGTAGTCCCGGGTGGTCCAGTCCATCATCGGCGCGACCGAGAAAGTCCTATCCAACGCAGGCCGCGTGGTTGTAGCGTTTCCGCGGTTTGTGGCGTTTTCGTTCATGGCCATAACTGGTAATATTTACAGTGGTTTTGCCGCGTTTTGCGTGTCGTGTTGTCACAAATCTGGCACCGCGCGGCATCCGGATTTGTCACATTTCGGGAGGGGCAGTGGCCACCATCGTCAAGCGGCAAAAGAAGGGCGGCAGTTTCTCATACCTGGCTCGGATCCGCATCGCCCACCGAGGGAGCGGGGATTATACAGAGTCGCGGACCTTCCCGCGCAAGGCGATGACTGAAGAGTGGGCCAAGCGCCGAGAACTGGAGCTCAGCGCGCCGTCCTTCTCGATGCGGTGCGCCGACATGGGTGGATCCAGCCAAGGCCGGGCTCGGGCGATACAGCGATCAGGGAGTACGGGTAGCGTCGTTCATTGTGGTGCCCGCCAAGCTCTGCCGAAAGGGTTTCTCGAGCGGGCGTCCAACGGGCCATCACGGGCTTGACCTCAAGTAAAGTCGAGGAATTACGCTGCGCTCGTCGTTCAGAGGAGCTCCATCATGTCAGCTATCGTTCCACTCTCCGGCCAGGCGATGGCCAGCGTCGATCTACCAGCCTATTTGAAGCGTATCGGACTCTCGGGTGCTCTGTCCCCGACGCTGGGGACGCTGCGTTCCATCGTTGCCCATCACATGGCCTCCATTCCTTTCGAGGCGATCGATGTATTGCTGGGGCGGGAGATCTCGCTCGACCCGAACGCCGTCGATGACAAGATGCTTCGTCGACGACGGGGAGGCTACTGTTTCGAACACACCAGCCTGCTGCAGCGTGTGCTGCAAGCGCTGGGGTATTCGGTGGAAACCCATCTGGCCCGGGTATGGGTCGGCCACGAGCTGGAAGGCCCCGCCCCGGCAGCGACACACGCATCCTTGAAAGTGGTGGTGGACGACGCCCTGTGGTTGGTGGATGTCGGTTTCGGCAGTTTCATGCCCAATGAGCCGCTCCTATGGCAGCCGGAGCGTCCCCGGCAGTATGCCTACGGCGCTTATCGGCTGCGCAAGACGATGAGCGGCTTCATGGTCGAGTCACATCATGATCACGCCTGGCAGGCCCTGTACGAGATTCTCGATTTTCCCTGGGAGCCCATCGATTACCAGATGGCCAACCACTATGTATCCCGCTGCCCGGAATCACACTTCCGCAGCCGGTTGATGGTGGCCATGACCACACCCGAAGCGCGTTATACCTTGGCGAGCAATCGGTTGAAGGTGGCATGGGTGACGGGAGATATCGAAGAGCACTACCTCTCGGTCGAGGAGATGATCGACACCCTGGGCGAACGGTTCGGATTGAATGTCGAATCCTGCTGGATTCCGGTACTGGAGCGCATCGTCGCTTCAGCACAGACCCAGGACGGAGCCGCGTCTCCATGAGCAAGATGGGTACCCGTGCCAGGTCTCGTCTCTGGATGGACCATTACGCCAGCCGCGCGAGAGGCCAGTGCCCGTGTGCGCGGCGTCCATATCGGCCTATCGATTTCGGCGATAGTCGCTTTCGAGGTCTTCGATTCGCATGCTAACTGTCTCGTTCCCATAATGGCATCAACGGTCAAGGCCAAGGGGCCAACCGAAGAAAGAAAACGAAAAAAGCCATTGGAGAACGAATCATGAAAACCGCCATTCTTGCCGCAATCGCACTGGCCATCGCGCTGCCCGCTGCCGCTCAGGCCAATAGCGCTCAGGCCGAAGAAGCTTTTGCCAGCCAGCATCAGGCACTGAACGCCCAGCAAACTTCCGAGTTCCAGGCGCTGCCGACCCAGTATCGTGTCAACCCGGTCAATGGTGGCCACAGCGCCGCCGCCGACGAGGCCTTGAACTATGTCTCCGTCAGCACCATGCACGCTACCGATATCCCGGCGGGTAATGAAGGCCTGATCGGTGGCGGGCAGAGCGTCGCTGCCGCCCGGGCGCTGCAGAGTGTTGGCCAGCCGACGGATCGCGGCCATGTCGAAATGACGTTTGCCAGCATCGACTGAGCGTCAATCAGGATCGCAATCGCAGAAAATTCTGTCTCGCGCCTCGAGAGTTCGGGGCGCCTTCGAGAGGCCTTCCGTCGTCTCCAACCTCCCTGGCCATCCCCCTGGCCGGGGTTTTTTCTGTCCCACCGGTCTGGTTTCAACGCGCCGTCGAGCGGGTTTGCGCTGGTGCTGGACGGCGGAATCTGGTTGCGATGTCCTCGGACGGAGGCGACTGGCGGATCGAGACGTTCAGGCCAGGCGCGGCGCTTCTGGGACGCACGGCGCCAAGCCCGGGGCGTCGAGTTCAAGTCATCGGGACGCTGGCCGATAGAACAGTCACCAGACGGTCAGGGGTGCGAGTTCAGTGCCGGTAACCGAGCGGATGCCGATGTCGGTTCGTATCCGCTATGGGTTTGTGTCGCTTCCCTGCGACGACTTCGACCTGGTGCATATGGCGTCTCTTTCCGTGTGCCACCGGGTCGCTTTTTCGTCCACACTTCGTCCCGTCACGCCGACCAGAAAGCGTTTGCCGGGCTCATCCTCATGGCAGAAAACCGACAGCCCGGCTGCATTACCGAGGTACCGATCTGGCTCAGGTTATCGCGCGGGAGAGCGGAAACAGGTGGAAAGCGGGGAGATGATCATTGATTGATGGTCGGTAGCAAATCGGAAGATGGTGCCCGGAGTCGGGCTCGAACCGACACGGTGTTGCCACCGAGGGATTTTAAGTCCCTTGCGTCTACCAATTTCGCCATCCGGGCTGGACGCATTCGGCTACTTTATTCCGGAGGCCTTTGCTCAGGCAGGGCGCCGGTAGCCGAGTATGGCGATCGAATCATGAAGGATTCACCGCCGAGAAGAAGTGGAGGCTGGAGTCGGAATCGAACCGGCGTACACGGAGTTGCAGTCCGCTGCATAACCACTCTGCCATCCAGCCTTTTGTCGATTCACTGCAGATCTGTCTTTCGAACTGTCATTACCATGACAATTCGCGTCGAATCGGCAGGATCGAGATTCGTGTTTGGAGCGGGAAAAGAGATCGACCGGGCTGGCGTTCCAGCTCCCGACCTTCGCTTACCGTTTCCATGACACTTCGTGTTTGGAGCGGGAAAGGAGATTCGAACTCCCGACCCTCGCCTTGGCAAGGCGATGCTCTACCACTGAGCTATTCCCGCTGAACACGCGTCGCATTATAAGGATAAGTGCGTACCTGTCAAACGCTTATGTCACTTTTCGCTTATAGCGAGCGGGTGAGTTCCGGCCACGCCGCCCTGAGATACTGGATCATCGACCACAGGGTCAGGCTGGCCGCTGCATAGAGTAGCACGATGCCGATGTTGGCAATCGGGGAGAGCGGCGGGAAGCCCAGAAGCAGCAGTAGCGAGATCATCTGCAGCGTGGTCTTCGACTTGCCGATCCAGGAGACCGCAACTCGCTTGCGCTGTCCGATCTCCGCCATCCACTCGCGCAGCGCCGAGATCACGATCTCGCGACCGATGATGACCAGTGCCGGCAGCGTCAGCCAGAACGCCTCGTAGCGCTCGATCAGCAGCGCCAGGGCGACGGCGACCATGACCTTGTCCGCGACGGGATCCAGAAAAGCGCCGAACGGCGTGCTCTGGTCCCAGCGCCTGGCGAGGTAACCGTCCAGCCAGTCGGTGATGGCCGCCAGCCCGAACAGGGCTGCCGTCACCAGCAGGCTCCAGGCGTAGGGCAAGTAGAACAACACCACCATTAGCGGGATGAACACGATTCTTGCCAGGGTGAGCATATTGGGAATGTTCATCGTGCCGCTAGCGTCCTTACTGGGAGATGAGAGTCGGGCATTTTACGCCTGCTATGTGCGCTCATCCATGGAGCGCCTGATGTATGGTGGCCGCCATCTGCTCGTTGATGCCCGGAACGCGGGAAAGATCGTCTCGGGTTGCCTTGCGCACGCCTTGCAGGCCACCGAAGAAGCGTAACAGCTCTCGGCGACGTTTCGGGCCGACGCCGGGAATATCCTGCAGCGAGGAGGTACGACGCTGCTTGTCACGGCGCTGACGGTGGCCGGTAATCGCGAAGCGGTGGGCCTCGTCGCGAATGTGCTGGATCAGGTGGAGTGCCGGTGAACTGGTATCGAGGTTGAGGGTGCGGTCCACCGTCTCGATGAACAGCGTCTCCAGACCGGCCTTCCGGGTCGTTCCCTTGGCGACGCCGATCAGCGCGACATCGACGACTTCCAGTTCGGCCAGTACCTCCCGGGCCATGTTCAACTGGCCCTTGCCGCCATCGACGATCAGGATGTCGGGCAGCTTGCCTTCACCTTTCTGCAGTCGCTTGAAGCGTCGGGTCAGGGCCTGGCGCATCGCCGCGTAATCATCGCCTGCGGCTACCCCTTCGATGTTGAAGCGTCGGTAGTCGGATTTGGCCGGACCATTCTGGTCGAACACGACGCAGGATGCCACGGTCGCTTCGCCGTGGCTGTGGCTGATATCGAAGCACTCGAGCCGGGCGGGGGCGACCGGTACATCCAGCGCCTGGCGCAGCGACTCGAAACGCTTGCCCAACTGGCTGCGGTTGGCGAGCTGGGTCGCCAAGTGCTGCTCGGCGTTGGTGATGGCCAGTCGGCGCCACTGGGCGCGATGGCCCCGCACTTGAGACGCGACCCGAATGCGCCGACCGGCGTGCTCGCTCAGTGCCGATTGCAGCAACTCGCTGTCGGTCAACGGGTGCGAGGCGATGATCTCGAGCGGGATCTCCTTGGATTGGCCGAGATAGAACTGGCTGACGAACTCGCTGAGCAGCTCCTCGGCCCCCAGGTCCAGGCCATTGTCGGGCTGGTGATGACGCGCACCCATCATGCGACCCTGGCGAATCGACAGGACGCTGATACAGAGCCCGCCGGGCTGTTCGGCCAGGGCAAAAATGTCGGCATCGCCATCGGCATTATCGACGAACTGCTTCTCCTGCAGTCGGCGCAGTTGCTGAATCTGGTCGCGCAAGCGTGCCGCTTCCTCGAAGTCGAGCGCATCGCTGGCACGCTCCATGCTTGCGGTAAGCTGCTGGGTCACCTGCTCGCTGCGCCCCTCGAGGCACATTACGGCGTGCTCGATATCCTGGCGATAGTCGGCTTCGCTGATGTAATCGACGCAGGGGGCGCTGCAACGTTTGATCTGATATTGCAGGCACGGCCGGTGCCGGTGTGCGAACACGCTGTCTTCGCAGTTGCGGATGCGAAATATCTTCTGCATCAGCGAGAGGCTCTCGCGTACCGCGGTCGAACTCGGGTACGGGCCGAGATAACGGCCGTCGCGCCGCTTCTGGCGGACGCGCTTGAACTCGAGCGCTGGGTAGGCGTGCCGATCGGTAACGAAGACGTAAGGGTAGGATTTATCGTCGCGCAGCAGAATGTTGTAGGGCGGCCGCAGCTCCTTGATCAGGGTCTGCTCCAGCAGCAGGGCCTCGGTCTCGCTGCGGGTGACCGTGATCTGGATGTCCTGAATGCGTGCCACGAGCGCCTGGGTCTTGGTATTCAAGGCGCCGCGGAAGTAACTGGCGAGTCGCGGTTTCAGGCGCTTGGCCTTGCCGACGTAGAGCACGTTGGCCTGTTCGTCGAGCATACGGTAGACGCCCGGCGACTCCGAGACCGATTTCAGGAAGTGCTTGGCGTCGAAGCGCGATGGGGTATCGATCGAGAGTTCGCTCATGCCCCGAGTATATCAAAGTCCCATACGAGCACGGTGGGCTCCATGCATTTCCATCGCGTTCGACTGGTCTTCACGACTTGGGTTCGAAACCGTCCAGCAGGCCATGCCGAAGGCCGAGGTGCGTCAACTCCACATCGGACTGCACCTTCAACTTGTCGAATATCCGGTAGCGGTAGGTGTTCACCGTCTTGGGGCTCAGGCAGAGCTGCTCCGAGATACGGCTGACCTTGTGACAGTGAATGATCATGGTCGCGATCTGCAGTTCACGATGGGAGAGCTGGTCGAATGGGCTCTGGCGGCCCTCGCTGCGGGCCAGCACCACGCGTTGGGCGATGTCCGGGCTGATGAAGCGCTTCCCCTCCGCGACCCGGCGCACGGCCTCGATCATCAGATCCAGTTCGGTGCCCTTGCTGATGAAGCCGGTGACGCCGGAATCTATCAAGCGTTGCGCCGTGCTCTCCTCGACATGCCCTGTCAGTACGATGATCCGGGTGTCGGGCTGAGTCTTGAGGAGTTTCAGAATGGTCTCCAGACCGCCGATTCCCGGCATCCGAATGTCGATCATCGCGATATCCGGCGCATGTTCCCGGCAGCTCTGTAACGCACTTTCTCCGCTGTCGGCTTCGGCAACGACCTCGATGTCGGGTTCGCTGGCCATGACGCGCGCGATGCTCGTGCGAACCAGATGGTGATCGTCGGCTACTAATACCCTGATCAAGATGACTCCTGGATTCCCGCTGCCCCTGAAGGCCCTGCCGTCGACTGCTGTGCCAGCGGCCGGCGGCGAGCCTTCTTTATGATTGGTGTTGCGCTCTCATTCCACGAGCCGGCGAAAGCCTGAACAACGCCAATATCTTTATCATCGGAACCTGTCCGTTTACGAAGGGAAGTTCCACTTCCGCGCTGTCAAGTAGTGTGACATGTTCTTGGACCAAATACTCCATGTTCGGCGGTGAATTTGCGACCGACAAAGTCTTGCGCCGACCCGCTTCCATGGCGGTCGCCACGACACCGACAGGGTTACCTCTTGATGAGCAGGGCTTGACCTGAGGGAAGGGGACTTTTATAGTGCGTCGCGTCCATCAGGGCAGCATGTTTCTGGGGCCTTAGCTCAGCTGGGAGAGCGCAACACTGGCAGTGTTGAGGTCAGCGGTTCGATCCCGCTAGGCTCCACCATATTCTCCATGAAAAAGCCGCTNNAGCGGCTTTTTCATGCCTGAAACCGCGATATCCCTGCCCGATTCCGGCTGTGCCCCCCTGCGTCCTGACCGGGGTCCCGGTTGACCGGCGTCTCTCCTCCTCCGGAATGAATTGGTCCGCTTGATGGCGGCTCCTTATCCATTTGATGGAGTGTGCCTCTCGCACAATGTGCCAGATGGCCAGCGGGTATCGGTGACCGCTTCTGATTGGCCGTGATGGTTTGGGGGGGAGGATGCGAGAGTTCGTTTTCGATGTTGTGATCCGGCCGGCGGCAATGTCCCGACGACGCTGGGAAGCACTGGTGCCCGCGTTGCCTGGTCTGGTGGTCGAAGCCTCGTCCGACATGGAGGCTTTCGAAGGATTACAGATGCAGCTCGTTCCTTTTCTGGCCGAGCGGCTCGCCAGTGGCGAAGGCATACCAATGCAATCCCGAATCGGCCACTACATGGATCGCTATGGCCTGGTTTTCTGGCAGTTCCTGCGAGTCCACCTGGGCCCAAGACGGTCGGGCCAGTCGGCGGTCGAGCCCATTTTTCCCGACATCGACGACTTGTTGATGGATCTCGATACGGGCGTCCACGAGGAGTAACCCGCTACCCGGAGGGTGAGCCTGGCCTGTGGATGAGATGTCGCGGCGCAGAGGTGGCGGTATTACCCGCCCGCGATGCCCGGCAGGGCGGCGTTGACAGTGATCGGCGCTCCACGGCACTATACGGCCCATGAACATGAATCCGACGCACAGACCGAACCAGTGGTGGTGGCGCCTTTGATCCAAGGGCGGCATGCCGACGTCTGTAAAAAATGCCGTCCCTCGGGGCGGCATTTTTCGTTTGTCTGCTGCGCTTCGTGGGGTTTGGCATAGGTGGAATGATCGACTTGGGTAATCACCTGGGTAAGCAATCACGGCCTTTACTCGATCTAGTATGAATATCAGGAGCTTGCACCATGTCAGTCCTCATGATCGACAATTACGACAGCTTCACCTTCAACATCGTCCAGTACCTGGGAGAGTTGGGGGCAAATGTCGTGACCGTGCGCAACGACGAGACGGATATTGCCGGCCTCGAGCGGCACGAGCCGAGCCATCTGGTGGTGTCGCCCGGTCCGTGCACGCCCAATGAAGCCGGGATCGCCATGGAGGCGATCCGTCACTTTGCCGGCAGGATTCCGATACTGGGTGTCTGCCTGGGGCACCAGGCCATCGGCCAGGTCTACGGCGGCGACGTGGTGCGCGCGCCGCAGGTGATGCATGGCAAGACGTCCCGCGTTCGTCACCACGGTGAAGGGGTTTTCGAGGGCCTCGAGGATCCGCTCGAGGTGACCCGGTATCACTCGCTGGTCGTGGATGCCGCGACGCTGCCCGACTGTCTCGAAGTCACCGCCTGGGTCGGCGACGACGATCCGACGCCAGGATTGATCATGGGCTTGAAGCACAAGACGCTGGATATCGAAGGGGTGCAGTTTCACCCCGAATCGATTCTATCTCGCCAAGGTCACGAGCTGCTGGCGAATTTCCTCAAACGACGCGGCTAACTGGAACAGGCGAGGAGCCAACATGCAAATGCGGGATGCCATTGGCGCGGTCATGCGTCGCCAGGACCTCAGCTATGAGGATACTCACGCCATCATGCAGGCGATCATGACGGGAGAGGCCACCGAAGCGCAGATCGGCGGCTTTCTGATCGGCCTGGCGATGAAAGGCGAAACCGCCGACGAGATCACGGCGGCGGCGCAGGTCATGCGCGAGCTGATGCAGCCGGTATCGATCGACTGCGACAACGTCGTCGATATCGTCGGCACCGGCGGCGATGGCGCCAACCTCTTCAACGTCTCCACCGCATCGAGTTTCGTCGTCGCGGCTGCCGGCGGCCACGTCGCCAAGCACGGCAACCGCGGCGTCTCCTCTTCAGCCGGCAGCGCGGATCTGTTCGACGTCGCGGGGATCTATCTCGACCTCGACGCCGCGACCATCGCCCGCTGTATCGAGCAGGTGGGCGTCGGATTCATGTTCGCGCCGCGTCACCACCAGGCGATGCGTCATGCCATCGGCCCACGCCGGGAGATGGGGGTGCGCACGGTCTTCAACATTCTGGGGCCTTTGACCAACCCGGCGGGCGCCCCCAACCAGCTGCTGGGTGTCTACGCGCCCCATCTCGTGCCGCTGGTGGCGCAATCGCTACGCAAGCTGGGCAGCCGGCACGTGCTGGTCGTTCATGCCGAGGATGGTCTGGACGAAATCTCGGTGGCGGCGCCGACCCGGGTGGCCGAACTTCGCGATGGCGAGATCCGCGAATACACGATCACTCCCGAGTCGCTGGGCATCGAGCGTCAATCGCTCGAATCGCTGAAGGTCGTGACCGCCGAGGATAGCCTCAAGCTGGTCAAGGAGGCGCTGGTGGGCAAGGGCGTGGCCGGCGATATCGTCGCGCTCAACGCGGGGGCTGCGCTGTTTGCCGCTGGCATCGCCGATTCGCTGAAAGAGGGCGTGTTGATGGCCCAGGACGCCCAGGCTTCCAAACTGCCGCTGGAGAAGCTCAAGGAGCTTTCCGATTTCACTCGTGTCTTCGCCGAGTGAGCTCTCGCCGAACAATGCCAACAGGAACCGCTACATGACCGATGTCGCCGATAGTGAACTGCCGACCATCCTGGCCAAGATACTGGCGCGCAAGCGCGAGGAGATTGCCGAGCGCCGACCTGTCGTCAGCGAGCAGGCGTGGCTGGAGCGGGCGAAATCCCAGGCGGCGCCGCGAGGTTTCGTGGCCGCCCTCGATGCCTGTATCGAGGGCGGTGACCCCGCCGTCATCGCCGAGATCAAGAAGGCGTCGCCCTCCAAGGGTGTCATTCGCGAAGACTTTCGACCCGCGGAGATCGCGGTCGACTATGCCGCGGCAGGCGCGAGCTGCCTGTCGGTACTGACGGACGCCGACTATTTTCAGGGTCACGAGGATCACTTGATTGCCGTGCGCAATGCCTGCGAGCTGCCGGTGATCCGCAAGGATTTCATCATCGACGGCTATCAGGTCGCGGAAGCTCGAGGCATCGGTGCCGACTGTATCCTGTTGATCGTGGCGGCGCTGAGCGATGGGCAGCTCAAGGATCTCCATCAGCAGGCTACGGCGCTGGGCATGGACGTGCTGGTGGAGGTGCACGACATCTTCGAGCTCGAGCGGGCGCTGATGCTGGATCTGCCGCTGGTGGGCATCAACAACCGCGATCTGCGCACGTTCGAGACCTCGCTGAATACTACCTTCGAACTGCTGAAGCGAATTCCCCAGGGCGTCACGGTCGTCACCGAGTCCGGCATCCACAGCCGTGACGATGTCGAACGGATGCGGGAGTTCGACGTCAACGCCTTTCTGGTCGGCGAGGCGTTCATGCGCGAGGAAGAGCCCGGTAGCGCGCTGCGCCGGATGTTTTTCTAGCCGCTGACGACGTCGTCGCCGGCATTCGAGCGCCGCTCCCCGAGACCGGGGAGCGGCGCTTTGCATCGGTGGGGACCAAGGGTCGCCACTTGACTGGAGCGATCAGAACTCGGGCGAGTCGGGGAAGATCAAGCTGATCAGGGTATCGCCCGCTTTCGGATTGAGCGGCTTGGCCGAGGTGGCGATGCGGATGCGGCCGCTGGCGGAGAGCGTGAACAGCGTCAACAGCCGGTCCTGATGGATGCGACGGTAATCCTCGATGTCGAAGTTGTCGCTGATCTTGGCGTGGCGCATCACCGCGCCCTGGCCGATCAGGCTGGAGAGGCGGGTGAAGGTGGTGTGGCCGTCGAACAGCAGCGGCAGGTGGGCCAGTGCCTGCTGATGGTGGCGACGGGCGTTGCGGGAGGATTCCACCGCCAGTCGAAAGACGTTGCCGTGACCGAGAGTATGTTCGAAGTGCAGCGCGGCGAGATTGTTGAGCTCGCGGTAGGGCGACAGCGGCAGTAGATGACCGATGCCCGTCAGCCCCAGATGCTGGGCGGCATGCTCCGACAGCGGGTTGCCGTAGTAGGTAGGGAGGCTGGCCATCCGTGCCTCCTGAATCGCATCCCAGTTATGGTCGCACAGTCGCACCGCGAAGCCGGCTTCCTGCAGCGCGCTGCCAAAGGCTCGCGCCACCGGATTGGCGCCGATGATCAGGAAGCCCGACGCCGTTGGCGCGTCCACCTTCAGAAACCGAGCCAGCGGACGCGAGAACAGGCTCTGCACCACGACGGTACTGATGATCACCAGGAAGGTGATCGGGACCAGCAGTTCCGCGCCCGGCACGTCCAGCGCCTCGAGCCGGATCGCGAACAGCGAGGCCACCGCCGCGGCGACGATGCCGCGGGGGGAGAGCCAGGCCAGCAGCGCCTTCTCCCGCCAGTTGAGCGAACTGCCCCAGGTACAGACCCACACCGCCAGCGGTCGCGCGACCCACACCAGCACGACCAGGAACGCCCACGCCTCCCACGACAGCAGGCCCAGTTGTGCCAGGCTCAGCCGCGCGGCCAGCAGGATGAACAGTCCCGAGATGAGCAGGATCGACAGCGTCTCCTTGAACTCCAGGATCGGCTGCGTCGGCACCCCGCGCATATTGGCCATCCATACGCCCATGACGGTGACGGTCAGCAGGCCGGACTCGTGGAACAGCAGGTTCGAGGCGGTGAACAGCGTCAGCATGATCATCAGGGTGCCGAAGCTGTGCAGGCGCTGCGGCAGCCAGTAGTGGCGCAGCACGCTCCCCCATAGATAGCCGCCCGCCGTCCCCAGGCCGAAGCCGATCACTGCGGTCTGGGCGAAGCTCACCAGGGTGTGGGTCGCTGCGCCATTGGAGAGTCCCAGCGCGACGAACTCGTAGACGAGGACCGCGCCGATGGCGCCGATCGGATCGATCAGGATGCCTTCCCAGCGCAGGATCTGGCTGACGTGCTCACGGGCGCGCAGCGACTGCAGCAGCGGCAGGACCACCGTCGGTCCGGTCACGACCAGTAGCGCGCCCAGGACGCTGGCCATCTCCCAGGAGAGTCCGAGGATCAGGTGCGCGGCCACGATGGCCAGCAGCGCGGTGATCAACGCACCCCAGGTCACCAGCCGGCTGACGGTGCGGCCGTGGCCCCGCAGCTCCCGGAAGTCGAGGGTCAATGCGCCCTCGAACAGGATCACCGCGACCGCCAGGGAGACCAGCGGAAACAGCAGGTCGCCGAGCACCGCATCGGGGTCGAGCACCCCGGTGATCGGCCCGGCGGCGATACCGGCGATCAGCAGCGGGAGGATGGCCGGCACCCGGATCTGCCAGGCGAGCCATTGGCAGCCCAGCGCCAGCAGGCCGATGCCGGTCAGGGCAAGGGCGGCGTTTTCCATGGGGTCTCTCCGGTGCGTGGCAAAAGGCGCGCAGACTAGCGGCGGCACTGCATGGATGCAATGCCGAATCGTGAGCCGGAGGGGGTTCAGGGTGTGACGAGTTGTCGCCGGGCCCAGGCGACGATGTCCGCCTGCCCCATGGCGCCCGCCTGGCGCGCGATCTCGCGGCCGCCGCGGAACAGGATCAGCGTCGGGATGCTGCGGATGCCGAAGCGCGATGCAATATCGGTGGCCGCTTCGGTATCCAGCTTGGCCAGGCGCAGGTGGGGCTCGAGCTCGCCCGCGGCCTTGGCGAACCCCGGCGCCATCGCCTTGCAGGGGCCGCACCAGTCGGCCCAGAAATCGACCAGCAGCGGCAGATCGCTGCGCGACAGGTGGCGGTCGAAGTTGGCGGAGTCCAGCGCCAGTGGCTCGCCGGTGAACAGCGCGTTGTGGCACTGTCCGCAGCGGGGAGCTTCCGTCAGGCGCACGCTGGCGACGCGATTGACGGCATGGCAATGGGGGCAGACGAGGTGAAGCGTGTCGGACATGATGTAACGGGCTCCGGATGAAAGGTTTGCCGCCGAACCTGGAGAAAGCGGAGCGCGGCGGCTCGGGTGGTCAGCGGCCGTTGAGTCATGCGGTTGCAGGGTACCGCTTCAGACGGTCTCGTGGCCGGTGATTCGGGGCGTCATCGCAATGGCCAGAACGACAACCTCGCTGCACTCGGGTGCCGCAACCTCAGCGCAGCGTGATCAGTCGGCCGCCATAGCCGATGAAGACGGCGCCAGCGCAACGCTCGATCCAGTGCCGTGTGCGCCGATACAGGGCGCGCAGGCGCGGCGTGGTGGAGGCGAGTGCGATCAGGCTGTACCAGCACACGGAGATCGTCAGCATCGCGCCGATACAGACGATGCCCATCCACATCGGGGCATGGGCCGGCAGCGTCGAGGCGAACAGGCTGCTCACGAACAGCGCCGTCTTCGGGTTCGACGCGCCGGTGAGCAGACCCCGGCGATAGACCTGGCCGTCGGGCAGCACGAGATGCCTATGGGGCGTGTCATCGCCTGGGCCACGGAAGCTATGCAGAATCAGTCGGCTACCGAGAAACAGAAGATAGGCGCCACCGAACAGCTTGAGCGTGAGGTAGAGCCACGGCGCCAGCGCAAACAGCAGTGCAATGCCGAAGTAGCCGAACAGCCCCCAGGCGAAGGTGCCCGAGGCGAGCCCGGCGACGGCGATCATCGCCGCCCGGCGTCCGTGGACGATCCCGGTCTGCAGCGTCAGGAAGAAGTTAGGCCCCGGGGTGACGGCAGCCACTGTCCAGATGGCGATGAAATTGATCAGGATCCAACTGCTCGACATGAAGCGCGCTCCTATCTAGAACGTGAAGCGACCGGGCATGAGTCGGCCAAGTATGGCACGGGATCAATGCCGCAGGCATTCGCCAATGGCTTATCCGCCCGGTCTCGTCGTCACGAGGCGGCGCCGGCGATCCTGACGCGCTTCAGCAAAGCCTGCAGTGGGTGGGGCAACGCCTGATCGGAGAGCCGCTTGACCTGGCTGCGGCAGGAGTAGCCCGTCGCCAGCAGCCGGCCGGTGTTGGCCTGGTTCTCGACCGGCTCGCGCCACGAGAGGTCGTAGATCGTCTCCGAGGTCTGGCGGTGACGCGCCTCGTGGCCATAGGTGCCGGACATGCCGCAGCAGCCGGTGTCGACCAGCTCCAGCGCGAGGCCGAAGCGCTCGAACAGCTGCTGCCAGCCCCTGGGGCTGCCCGGAGCGTTGGTCTTCTCGGTGCAGTGACTCAGTAGGCGGTAGCCGGGATCGACCTGGTCGATGCGCTCGCTGCTCCAGCCCTGCGGCAGGACCGATCGCCCCAGCGATAGCAACCACTCCTGCAGCAACAGCACCTCCGGCACCGCCTGCGGCCCGAGTGTCTTGACGTACTCCTGGCGATAGGTGAGCGTCATCGCCGGATCGATGCCCACCAGCGGTACGCCGAAGCGCGACAGCGCCCTGAGCCGGTCGGCCTGCCGCTCGGCGACCCGCTCGAAGCGGCCGAGAAATCCCTGCACGTGCAGCGGCTTGCCGTTGGGCCCGAACGGGGCCACGAAGACCCGGATGTCGAGGCGTGCCAGCAGTTCGACGACATCCATCACCAGCCGCGACTCGAAATGGCTGGTGAAGGCGTCCTGCACCAGCACCACGCTGCGGCTTTTCTGGTGCGCCGTCAGCCGGCCCAGCGTCAGCGGCGTGGCTTCGGCAATGCCCCAGGCATCGAGCGTCTTGTCGAGTCTGGCGCGGGAGAGTCTCGGGCTGTCGACGATGCCGAGGCCGCTGGCCAGGAAGCGGTCGACCAGCCGGTTGCCGAGCAGCGCGTTGTAGAGCGGCGCCACCGAGCGAAGGTGCGGCACCACGAACTCGAGCCCGCCGATCAGGTAGTCGCGCAGCGGTCGCCCATAGCGGCTGTGGTAGCTTTCGAGAAAGCGGGCGCGGAAGTCGGGCACGTCGACCTTGATCGGGCACTGGCCGGCGCAGGACTTGCACGCCAGGCAGCCGGCCATGGCGTCGTAGACCTGGTGGGAGAAGTCGGTCTCGCCGCGCTGCCGGGCAATCGCCCGCCCGATCTTGCCGGGCTGGGCCAGCAGCCAGGCGCCGAGGCCGTTGCGGCGCTGGGCCCGGCTCACCTCGGTCACGTCCACCCCGGCTTCGCCCTGGCGGCGTAGCCACTCGCGCATCAGGCTGGCGCGGCCCTTCGGCGAGTGCACCCGCTCGCGGGTCGCCTTCCACGACGGGCACATGGCATCGTCGGGATCGTAGTTGTAGCAGGCACCGTTGCCGTTGCAGTAGACCGCGCTGGCGTTCTCCTGCCACACCCGCTCGTCGATCTGGCGGTCCAGCTCGCCGCGGGTGGTCACCCCGTCGATGGTCAGAAGCCCGGGGTCGTGACCATCGACGATGCCGGTAGTGCCTTCCGCCAGCGGGGTCGCGATCTTGCCCGGATTGAACTGGTTGTACGGATCGAAGGCGGCCTTGACCCGCTGCAGCGCCGGATAGAGCTCGCCGAAGAAGCGCGGCGAGTACTCGGACCGGACCCCCTTGCCGTGCTCGCCCCACAGCAGCCCGCCGTAACGCTGGGTGAGTGCCGCCACCTCGTCGGAGATCTCGCGGATCAGGCGCGCCTGATCCGGATCCTTCATGTCGATGGCCGGGCGAACATGGAGCACGCCGGCATCGACATGGCCGAACATGCCGTACGCCAGGCCGCGTGCGTCCAGCAATTGGCGGAACTCGCCGATATAGTCGGCCAGGCATTCCGGCGGTACCGCCGTGTCCTCCACGAACGGGATCGGACGCTGTTCGCCGCGGGCGTTGCCGAGCAGTCCCACCGCCCGTTTGCGCATGGCATAGACCCGGCCGATCTGCGCACGGCCCTCGGCCAGAGTGTAGCCGAGCCGCTCGACGCTGGTGTCCGCGCCCAGGTGATCGGTGAAGGCGCGTACCCGCTCGGCCAGCCGGGCCGGATCGTCGTCGTTGAACTCGACCAGGTTGATGCCACGAATCGGCGTCCCGCGCTCGCCGCTGTCAGCGACGGAGGCAGGGAAGAATTCCGCCACGCTATCCCAGACGAAATCCTCCATCGCCAGCGTCAGCACGTGGTCGTCGATCGTCTCGATCGAGGTCGGATCGCCTACCGACATCAGCGCCTTGGCATCGCGCAGCGCCTCCATGAAACCCGCGTAGCGCACGTTGACCAGGGTCGAGTGCCGGGGAAGCGGCAGGACATTGAGCGTGGCCTCGTTGAGCAGCGCCAACGAACCTTCCGATCCGCACAGCACGCTGTTGAGGTCGAAGTGCCCCTGGTCGTCGACCAGATGGGCCAGGTCGTAGCCGGTCAGGCAGCGATTGAGCGGCGGGAAGATGGCATCGATCCGCTCGCGTTCGGCGTCGGCGATGCCGCTGACCGCGCGATGGATCTCGCCGATCCGGTCCTGACGCTGGCATGCGCTAGTCAGCGCGGCGGCGTCCAGCGGTCGACTCTCGAACCGTTCGCCACCGGGTACCACGACATCAAGCGCGAGGACGTGGTCGCGGGTCTTGCCATACTCGCAGCTGCCCTGGCCGCTGGCGTCGGTGGAGATCATGCCGCCGATGGTGGCGCGGTTGGAGGTGGAGAGTTCCGGGGCGAAGAACAGCCCGTGGGGCTTGAGTGCTGCGTTGAGCTGATCCTTGACCACCCCGGCCTGGACGCGCACGCGGCGGTTCTCGACGTCGATCTCGACGATCCGGTTCATGTGGCGGGAGACATCCACCACCAGGCCGTCGGTCAGCGACTGGCCGTTGGTGCCGGTGCCGCCCCCACGGGGCGCGAGCGCGATGTCGCGATACGCCTCCTGGGCCATGAGCCGGGCGATCCGCTGGAGGTCGGCGGCATCGCGAGGATAAAGGACTGCCATCGGCAGACGCTGATAGATCGAGTTGTCGGTAGCCAGTACGGTGCGGTTGGCGGCATCGTCGGCGATATCGCCGCTGAAGCCGGCCGTCGCCAGCTCGGCGAGGAATCGGCGATAGCGCTCGGGCAGCGTCAGTTCCGCGCTGTTCGGGTCGAGGCGTGTCATCATTGTCATGTATCAAGCCATCACGTCGGGCCGGTCAGACGGCCTTCATCGGATGGCGATCCATCCGATGGGTTATCGATTGCCGGCGCCGCGGGCATGGCGGGAGCCGGTTCATGGCGCCACGGGCGCTCGGGGGGCCACAGTCTAGCGTGCCAGGCGGCGATGTGGCACGAATCCCTTGAGGCGCATGGTGCCGGGGAGGGGTTTTCCCTACAATATTCCCCTCGCAAAGAATGACCATCAACACGTTCGTCTGTCGTCGTGCGTCTTCGGTCGATTCCTGTCGTCACGGTCTTCGATTTCAACCAACGGAATTTCGTCATGCTCGATCCCAAGCTGTTGCGCAGCGATCCGCAGTTAGTCGCCCAGCGCCTGGCCCTGCGGGGCTTCACTCTCGACATCGCGCAGCTCGAGTCGCTCGAGTCCCGCCGTCGCGAGCTGCAGACGCGGACCGAGCAGTTGCAGAACGAGCGTAACGTGCGTTCCAAGTCTATCGGCAAGGCCAAGGCCGCCGGCGAGGACATCCAGCCGCTGCTGGCGGAGGTGGGCCAGCTCGGCGACGATCTCGATGCCGCCAAGCGCGAGCTCGGCGAGGTGCAGCAGGCCTGGGAGGATCTTGTCGCGGGGCTGCCCAACCTGCCCCATGAAGACGTGCCGCAGGGCGCGGACGAGAGCGACAATGTCGAGCTGCACCGCTGGGGCGCCCCGCGCGAATTCGATTTCGAGGTGCGTGACCACGTCGATCTCGGGGCCCGATTCGGTTATCTCGACTTCGAGCTGGCGACCAAGCTCACCGGCTCGCGTTTCGCCGTGATGCGCGGGCCGATCGCCCGGCTGCATCGGGCGCTGGCGCAGTTCATGCTCGACACCCAGACCCGGGACCACGGCTACGAAGAGTGCTACGTGCCCTACATGGTCAACGCCGAGACGCTGACCGGAACGGGCCAACTGCCCAAGTTCGGCGAGGATCTGTTCAAGCTCGGCGACAGCGACTACTACCTGATCCCCACCGCCGAGGTGCCGCTGACCAACTTCGTCCGCGACGAGATCCTCGAGCACGATGCGCTGCCGCTGAAGCTGACCGCCCACACGCCGTGCTTCCGGAGCGAGGCGGGTGCCTACGGCCGGGATACGCGCGGGATGATCCGCCAGCACCAGTTCGACAAGGTCGAAATGGTGCAGGTGGTCGACCCCGAGACCAGCTACGAGGCGCTGGAGGCGATGCGCGGTCACGCCGAGGCGATCCTGCAGGCGCTGGAGCTGCCGTATCGCGTGGTGACCTTGTGTACTGGCGACATGGGCGCCAGCGCGACCAAGACCTACGATCTTGAAGTGTGGTTGCCGAGCCAGCAGACCTATCGCGAGATCTCCTCGGTCTCCAACTGCGAGGATTTCCAGGCGCGGCGGATGCAGGCGCGCTTCCGCAGCCCCGGGCAGAAGAAGCCGCAGCTGGTACACACCCTGAATGGCTCCGGGCTGGCGGTAGGGCGCTGCCTGCTGGCGGTGCTGGAAAACTACCAGAACGCCGACGGCAGCGTGGACGTGCCGGCGGCGCTGTCGCCCTACATGGGCGGCTTGACGCGTCTCAACGTCGCGTAGATGGGGCGTGTGCCCTGGTCAATGGAGGGTGACCAGGGCACTTTTGGTTATAACCCTAAAAAAAAGCGTTCCTTCGTTTGCCGGTGTCGTGCTCTTACACTTTCGCTATAAGCATGATGTCGTTTTCGGCTTTTCGATCTAAGGCCGATCCTTCCCACTTCTATGACGGCTCGATTCTTGACCGACTCCCTGACTCTGCAGTACGACCCGATGCAGCTCGACGTGCACCTGATCGGTGGCGGCAGCGAGACGCTGGCGCTGGCTCAGCGTGTCGCCGGGCTGATGCCGCGGGTGACCGTGCATGCCGGCTCGACGATGCCGGCGCTGGCAGCGCTTTGCCAGAGCCAGGGCTGGGCGGTGCGCAGCGACGAGCTGCTGCCGCGGGCTGGCCAGCTATGGCTCGTAGCCAGTGGCGACGCCGCGCGTGATCATCAGGTGGCCACGCGGGCGCGGGAGGCCGGTGTGGCGGTCTTCGTGCCGTCGCATCCGGCGCTTTGCAGTGTGCGCCTGCCGCCACGGGTAACCACTCGGGACGCGGCCGAGAACGCGGCAGGGCTGGCGCCGGAGAGCTGGCGACGCGGCCACGTCTCGCTGGTCGGGGCCGGGCCGGGGGATCCGGAGCTGTTGACGCTGAAAGCCCTGAGGCAGCTGCAGCAGGCGGATATCGTCATCCATGACCGGCTGGTCAGCCAGGAGATCCTGGCCCTGGCCAGGCCCGATGCCAGGCGTTTCTACGTCGGCAAGGCGCGGTCCCGGCACAGTGTGCCCCAGGAGGGCATCAACCAGGCGCTGGTCGATTGGGCCAGGGCGGGTAATCGGGTGGTTCGGCTGAAGGGCGGCGATCCGTTCATCTTCGGTCGTGGCGGGGAAGAGCTCGAGGCGCTGGTCGCCGCCGGGATCGAATTCGATGTCGTGCCGGGGATTACCGCCGCTTCCGGCTGTGCGGCCTATGCCGGTCTGCCGCTGACCCATCGCGACCACGCCCAATCGGTGCGTTTCGTCACCGGCCATCTCAAGAACGGCAGTTGCGATCTCGACTGGCCGGCGCTGGCCCGCGGCGGTCAGACCCTGGTCTTCTACATGGGCCTGGGTGCGCTGACGCTGATTCGCGAACGGCTGGTGGCACATGGGCTGGAAGCGGACACCCCGCTGGCGCTGATCGAGCAGGGCACCACCGCCAATCAGCGCGTGCATCTGGGCACGCTGGCACGGCTGCCGGATAGCCTCGCCGGGCACCAGCCCCGACCGCCGACGCTGATCGTCGTCGGCAGCGTGGTCGAGTTGGCCTCGCGTCTCGACTGGTTCAAGCCGACCGATAGCGGCAGCCTGGGCTGGGTCGAGGGCAAGCACCCCACACCGCTCTCCAAGGCCGACAGCGCCTGAAGCCAGCCGCCGGCGGCGACCCCGGCACTCGGGGTTCACGAGGCGCGATGGCTGGTCTTTTCTCCCTCTGGTCGACACTTGCGACGTTTCCATCGATAGATCAACCGGATAGCGGCCAAACCGTCGTTGACGCCATGTTGCGGCGCTTCGACAATGAGAGCTCGCGACGGGGAGAGGCGCATGAACGTTGAGCAGTTGGATATCCGTGGCCACATGGCGCAGTTCGCGCCGTTCGACGATCTTCCCGATGCGCTGCTCGATCGCATCGCCGGAGAGGTCGAAATCCGCTATTTCCAGGCCGGCAGCGAACTGCTGGTCAAGGATGAGCCGGTCGAAGCGCTGTGGTACATCCGCAGCGGGGCGGTGGAGATGTACCAGCGCAGCGGCCGGCTGTTCAATCGCCTGAGCGAAGGCGACATCTTCGGTTACTCGGATCTGCTGCGCAGCAACCGTCGGGTGCGCTACCCGGTCAGCGCCATCGAGGACACGCTGATCTATTTCATCCCCGGCGATGTGTTCGAGGCGATCTGCGAGGAGGACGACGACTTCGCCGAGTTCGTGGAGACCGGTGGCCAGCGTCTCAAGGTGACGGTGGAACAGCAGCGCGACGACAGCGGCCTGATGACGACCCGGGTGCGCAAGCTGATCAGCCGGCAGCCGCAGATGGTCGAAGCCTCCATGTCCCTGCAGCAGGCGGCCCGGCAGATGCGCGATGCCAACGTCACCTGCGTGCTGGTGGTCGATGTCACCGAAACTCATTCCGCCTATACCTTCACCGGCCCCGACGGCCGGCACTGGCAGCTCAACGGCATTCTGACCGACCGCGATTTCTGCACCCGGGTGCTGGCGGAGGGCAAATCGGCCCAGACCCCGGTGGGCGAGGTCATGTCGCGGAGAGTCATCGTCATCCAGTCCGATGAATCGGTCTACGAGGCGATGCTGTGCATGTTGCGCAATCAGGTTCACCACCTGCCGGTACTGCACCGTCGTCAGCCGGTCGGCGTATTGCACCTCTCCGATATCGTTCGCCACGAGACCCACAGCAGCCTGTTCCTGGTCAACAACATCTTCGTTCAGAACACGCCCGAGCAACTGGCAAGGCTGGCGCCGGAGGTGGGCACGGGGTTCGTGCGCATGGTCGCCGACGGCGCCAACTCCGAGATGGTCTGCCGGGCGCTGGCGACGATCGGACGGGCGTTCACGCAGCGCCTGATCGAGTTGGCGGAGGCCGAGCTGGGCCCGGCACCGGTGCCCTACTGCTTCATGGTGCTGGGATCGATGGCGCGGGAGGAGCCCACCATCAATGCCGATCAGGACAACGCGCTGGTTCTTCATGACGACTACGACCCCGAGCAGCATGGGGAGTACTTCGAGGCGCTGGCGAGGTTCGTCTGCGACGGCCTGGACGCCTGTGGCTATCCGTACTGCAAGGGCGACGTGATGGCGACCAATCCGCGCTGGCGAAAGCCGCTGCAGGTGTGGAAACGCTATTTCACCGAGTGGATGGACGAACCCAACGGCGAGCGGCTGCTGCACAGCTCCATCTTCTTCGACCTGGCGCCGGTGCATGGCGAGACGCCCATGGTCGAAGCGTTGCAGGACCTGATCGCCGAGCTGGCGCCGCAGCGGCCGGTCTTCCTGGCCGCATTGGCGCGCAACGCCAAGAATCGCACGCCGCCGCTGGGATTCTTCCGGCAGTTCGTCATGGAGCAGGATGGCGAACACCGCAAGTCGATCAACCTCAAGCGCCGGGGAACCGCGCCGCTGACCGATCTGGTGCGCGTGCATGCGTTGGCCTGCGGCTCCAAGGCGCAGAACAGCTTTGCTCGCCTCGATGACATCGCCCAGACCAAACTGCTGGCCGATGGCGTCACCGAGCGTCTGCGTTACGCCTTCGAGTTCATGTCCATGGTCCGTATTCGCCATCAGGCCGATGCGATCGAGCGGGGCGTGGAGCCCGACAACAGCGTCGACCCCGAGAACATCGGCAGCCGGGAACGGCACCATCTGAAGGATGCCTTCGAGGCGATCAGCAACGCCCAGAAATTCCTCTCCTTCCGTTACACCATGCCGTCCAGGTCGGGCTCCTCCAGGACGAGCGGTGGCTCCGAAGAGCAGCGGAGCCGCCGATGACCTTCCGTGCCGGCGCAAGCAGGCCGTCCCAGCCGACCTGGCCGGACTACATGGCCTCCCGCGCGAAGCAGACTCGCGAACCCCGGTTGGCCGATTTCTTTACCCGGGGAACGCTCGACCCGGACACCCCGATCGGCCAGGCGCCGCTGGTCGCGATGGACTTCGAGACCACTGGCCTGGATAGCAGCCGCCACGACATCGTCAGCGTCGGGGTGATGCCGTTCACCCTGTCCCGAATCCGCCCGGCGGACGGCCGCTACTGGGTGCTGTCGCCGCGCCGCAAGCTCAGCGACGAATCGGTGGCCTTTCACCACATCACCCATGCCGAGGTGGCGGGCGCCCCCGATTTCGCGGCGATCATCGATGAGCTGCTGGCTTTGCTCGCCGGCCGGCTGGTCGTCGTGCACTATCGCCAGTTGGAACGAACGTTCCTCGACGCGGCGGTACGCGAGCGGTTGGGTGAGGGGCTGCTGATGCCGATGATCGATACCATGTCGCTGGAAGCGCGGATTCACCGCCAGTCGTGGTGGGCAAGGCTGCGTCGCTGGGCGGGACGGCCGATGGCGTCGATTCGGTTGCACGAGAGTCGCCAGCGCTATCATCTCCCGGCGTACACTGGGCACCATGCGCTGGTCGATTCGCTGGCGACGGCGGAGCTGTTGCAGGCGCAGGTTCTTTACCATTACGACTGGGAGACCCCGGTCGGTGCGCTGTGGCGCTGACCCGGACAGGGCAGGGCGATCCTGGCGGCGGATGCAAAAAAAGGGCGGCTCTCTGAGCCGCCCTTTTTTCGTGATCCATCTTCCGGGGAGAAGTCGTCAGCCGCGAGGCTCGGACCGCAAGCCCTGGATAATGGCGTAGCACGCTGCCAGCAGGACGATCGTGAACGGCAGGCCGGTAGTGATGACCGCCGCCTGCAGCGCCGTCAAGCCGCCACCCAGCAGCAGCGCAATGGCGATCGCACCCTCGATCAAGGCCCAGAACACGCGCTGCGGCGTCGGTGCGTCGACCTTGCCGCCGGCGGTGATCGAGTCGATGACCAGCGAACCGGAGTCGGACGAGGTGATGAAGAACACCATGACCAGGATGATGCCGACGAACGACGTGATGGAAGTCAACGGCAACTGGCCCAGCATGGTGAACAGCTGCAGTGGCAATTCGGCGTTCTTGACGCCCTGGAAGCCGTCGCTGACCAGCTGGTTGATGGCGGTATCGCCGAAGGCGGTCATCCACAGCACGGAGACGATGGTCGGCACCAGCAGTACGGCGATCAGGAATTCGCGCACCGTGCGACCGCGGCTGACGCGAGCGATGAACATGCCGACGAACGGTGACCAGGAGATCCACCAGGCCCAGTAGAAGGCCGTCCAGCCATGCACGAAGTTGCTGTCTTCACGGCCGAACGGGTTGGAAAGCGCCGGCAGATTCTTGAGGTACGACCCCATGTTCTCGACGAAACCGGTGGCGATCAGCAGGGTCGGGCCGACGAAGATCACGAACAGCAGCAGCAGGAACGCGAGCGCCATGTTGATCTGGGACAGGCGTTGCACGCCCTTGTCGACACCCAGCATGACCGACATGAGCGCGACCAGTGTGATGCCGATGATCAGCAGTACCATGGTGACATCGTTGTTGGGCGTACCGAAGAGATAGTTGAGGCCGGCCGACGCCTGCGACGCACCGAGGCCCAAGGATGTCGCGAGGCCGAACAAGGTCGCGAATACCGCCAGGATATCGATGATGTGTCCCGGCCAGCCCCAGATCCGCTCACCCAGAATGGGGTAGAAGATCGAGCGCATGGTCAGCGGCAGGCCCTTGTTGAAGGAGAACAGCGCCAGCGACAGGGCGACCACCGCGTAAATCCCCCACGGGTGCAGGCCCCAGTGGAAAATCGTGGCGGCCATGGCCAGCGACTGCGCTGCGGCCTGGTCACCCTGGGCACCCCCCAGCGGCGCCCACGAGTCGCCGGTGATGGAGGTATCGAAGTGGGTCATGGGCTCTGAGACGCCATAGAACATCAGCCCGATACCCATGCCCGCCGCGAACAGCATGGCGAACCAGCCGGCATAGCTGAAATCGGGTTTGGCGTGCAGACCACCGATCCTGACCTTGCCCAGCGGGGTGAAGATCAGCACCACCGACAGCAGCACGAAGATGTTGGCGGCGAACAGGAACAGCCAGCTCAAATGATCGGTCAGGAAGCTCTTCGCACCGTTGAAGATCGGACCCATCTGCTCCGGCAATGCCAGAGTGATGATGACGAAGAACAGGATCAGCAGGGACGAGACCGAAAAGACCTTGCCATGCAGATCGACGTTGAGACCAAACTTGCTGGTCTGAATATTGTCCTGGCCAATCACATAATCGGTGTCGATGAGATTGGCGGGACCCTCGGGAGCCGGTATGCCCTCCTGCGGCGCATCCGGCTGATTGTTGGCGTCTTGAGCCACTAGCCGTCTCCATTGTTTGATGAGTCAGTTCGAGGTCGCCCTCGCGTGGCGACGATTCCCTTGCGCTCCCTTGCGTCGTCCGGGCGTCTTGCCAGGCTGTGCCACCCGGTCGAGGCAGAGCACATAGTCTGGCGTATCCGCGGGAACACGCAAGTTTCCCAATTATCCTGAATCAAGTTGGTGCGTCCAACCGTCTCGGCGAGAATCCGCAAGTTTCCCATCGAGGGTCTCGCGACAATAGCCGCTTTCCCTTGCTGATTCTGTTCTGGCGACGACGCGAAGAGTAGACCAAGGTCAGAGTGAAACGCGCCGGCATTATCGCTTACAGTCGCAGGCATATTTAAACGAATGTTTGAATTCTTGAGGGGGTCGAATGGCAGACTATCGCGCGCCGCTCATGGACATGCGGTTCGTCCGTGAAGAGGTGTTCCGGGCCGAACAGGAGTGGCAGGCCATGTCGGCGACCGCCGATTTCAATGCCGAACTCGCCGATGCCGTGCTCGAGGAAGCGGCTCGTCTGGTCGAAGCGGAGCTGTTCCCGCTCAATCAGCGTGGAGACCAAGAAGGCTGCGTGATGTCGGATGGCGCGGTGACCACACCGGGCGGTTTTCGCCAGGCTTTCGCGGAGCTGGCGCGGGGCGGATGGTGCGGGCTCGGCGGCAATCCTGCCCATGGTGGACAGGGCCTGCCCAAACTGTTGACCCAGTCCTTCGACGAACTGCTCTACGCCAGCAATACCGGCTTCGCGTTATACCTGACGCTCAACAACGGTGCCGGCCTGTTGCTTGACGCCTATGCCGACGACGCGGTCAAGTCCCGCTATCTTCCGCGGCTCTACGCCGGTGAGTGGCTGGGCACCATGTGCCTGACCGAACCGCACTGCGGCACCGATCTCGGGTTGATCAAGACGCGGGCAGTGCCGAGCGATGATGGCCGTTATTCGGTGACCGGCAGCAAGATCTGGATCACCGGCGGTGAGCACGATCTGACCGACAATATCGTCCATTTGGTGCTGGCCAAGCTGCCGGATGCGCCGCCGGGCGCCAAGGGCATCTCGCTGTTTCTGGTTCCCAAGCGCCGGGTGCTCGAAGACGGCTCGCTGGGAGAGGCGAACGGCGTGGTCTGCGGCGGACTCGAGCACAAGATGGGCATCAACGGTAGCGCGACCTGCGTGATGCATTTCGAGGGCGCCGAGGGCGTGCTGATCGGTGAACCCCACCAGGGGCTGGCGGCGATGTTCACGATGATGAATTACGAACGACTCTCGATCGGCATACAGGGTCTGGGCCTGGGCGACGTCGCCTACCAGAGCGCCATCGCCTTCGCCCGCGAGCGTCGCCAGAGCCGGGCCCCGGGTGGTGCCGCCGAGCCCGATCAGGCCGCCGATCCGATCCTGGTTCATCCCGATGTGCGACGCATGGCACTCAACGCCCGTGCCTGGAACGAGGGCGGCCGTCTGTTTGCCGCCTGTGTCGCCCGTGAACTCGATCGTGCCAAGTATCATTCCGATCGCGAAGTTCGCGAGGCGGCCGACGAACTGGTCGCGCTGCTCACCCCGGTGGCCAAGGCGTTTTTGACCGACCGGGGCTTTGCGACCACGGTCGAGGCGCAGCAGATCTATGGCGGCAGCGGTTACTGCGTCGAATGGGGCGCCGAGCAGTACGTGCGTGATGCGCGAATCGCGATGATCTACGAGGGCACCAACGGCATTCAGGCCATGGATCTGATCGGCCGCAAACTGACGCGCAACCGGGGGGCTTATGTCGAGCGTCTTGTCGATCGGATCAGGGCGGATCTCGAGGATGATGATATCGACACGCCTGACGTGCATCCGTTCCGGGAGGCGCTCGAGCGTGAGTTGATCCGGCTCGAGCGGGTCACCGCGGCCGTGATCGATGCCGCCAGCAAGGACGCGGCGGCGGCTGGGGCGGCCGCCAATGATTACCTGCACCTGCTCGGCTACGCGGTCTACAGCTGGCTGTGGTGGAAGGCGGCCGGCGCGGCCCAGCGAGGCCTGACCCAGCAAGGGCCGTCCGGTGAGGATTTCTATCGGGCGAAGTTGATCGTGGGGCAGCATTTTCTGACTCGCCAGCTACCCCATTCCGAGGCGTTGGAGCGCCAGATAGCGGCGGGGCCGTCGGGGCTGATGGCGCTGGAACGGGACTGGTTCTGACGTCACCTGGGGGGTCGACCCTGGTTATCGGGCCAAGCTGCACCAACGCAGAGCGACACCTGCTCGCGCGCGAGTTTCATGCGCAGCAATGGTGCGAGCCGAGGCGCTTGAGGGGGGCTGGCGCGCCTTTTGCGGAAATCGCCTCTGATTCTTCGATCTTTTTTTGCACCAAATCGTTGCCGTTGACCGAAGTTCTCGCTCTTTTTTCTGGTTTTTGTATACAAGGTTGAGGTGGTGAAAGTTTAGGGCACGAAAAATGCATGGGGTTTTCCGATCGATGGCTACGCCGTCACGGGCGAGCATTCCCGATCATCAGGGGATCATGACCAGGAGAATCCGATGACAACAACATCCCTTCGCAAGTTGATTGCCGGTTCCAGCATCGCGCTGGGGCTGGCCGGTTTCGGTGCCGCCGCGGTGGCCCAGGACGAGGGCCCGATCCGGGTCGGCATCCTGCATTCGCTCTCCGGCACCATGGCGATCAGCGAGTCGACGCTGAAAGACGAGATGCTGATGCTGATCGCCAAGCAGAACGAGGCCGGTGGGCTGCTGGGTCGCAAGCTCGAACCGGTGGTCATGGATCCGGCCTCGGACTGGTCGCTCTATGCCGAGCAGGCGCGCGACATGCTGACCGGCGATGATCGCGTCGACGTCATCTTCGGCAACTGGACGTCGGCGTCCCGCAAGGCGGTGCTGCCGGTGGTCGAGGAACTCAACGGGCTGCTGTTCTATCCGGTGCAGTACGAGGGCGAGGAGTCCTCCGAGAACATCTTCTACACCGGCGCGGCACCCAACCAGCAGGCGATCCCGGCTGTCGACTACCTGATGAGTCAAGGCGTCGAGCGCTGGGCGCTGCTGGGAACCGACTACGTCTATCCGCGCACCACCAACAAGATTCTGGAAGCGTATCTCAAGGCCAATGGCGTCGCCGCCGACGACATCATGATCAACTACACGCCGTTCGGCTTCAGCGATTGGCAGTCGATCGTCTCCCAGGTCAAGGATTTCGGCAGCCAGGGCAAGAAGACCGCGGTGGTGTCGACCATCAATGGCGACGCCAACGTGCCGTTCTACAACGAACTCGCCAACCAGGGTATCTCGGCGGGAGACATCCCGGTGGTGGCGTTCTCCGTCGGCGAGCAGGAACTGACCGGTATCGACACCGCGCCGCTGGTCGGCCACATGGCGGCGTGGAACTACTTCATGAGCGTCGACAGTGATGCCAACTACGACTTCATCGATGATTGGGTCGCTTACACCGGCAACGACCAGGCGGTGACCAACGATCCGATGGAAGCGCACTTCATCGGCTTCAACATGTGGCTAGAGGCCGTCGAGCAAGCGGGGACCACCGATGTCGACGCGGTCAAGGATTCGATCATCGGCGTCACCGTGCCCAATCTGTCCGGCGGTGCGTCGACCATGATGCCCAACCACCACATCACCAAACCGGTGATGATCGGCGAGATCCAGAATGACGGCCAGTTCAGCGTGGTCTGGCGAACGCCGACGACCGTTGCCGGGGATGCCTGGTCCGACTATCTGCCGGAATCCAAGAACCTGATCAGCGACTGGCGGGCACCGCTGCGCTGCGGCAAGCTCGATGTCGAAAGCATGCAGTGCCAGGACGGTCCCGGCGCCGACTAAATCAGACCGGTTCGACACCGGTGTCCGCCCGGGCATCGGTGTCGCTCGTTTGGCCCGGCGATAGAACGCGTCCGAGGACGATCCCATGAGAGCCACCGTAGAACATGACGGCCGCGCCCCGACGCGCAGGTCGACGATCACCGTGCTGCTGTGCCTGCTGATGGCATGGAGCCTCAGCATCATCAGTCAAGGCGCTTTCGCCGCGACCTCCAGTGAGCCGCGAGCGCTGCTCGAAGCGCTGGATACCGGCAATTTCCAAGCCAAGGGGGCGGCCGCGCAGGCGATCGCCGAGAGTGACGTTGAGCAGAAGACGCGCTGGTTGCAGGCGCTGCTGGATGGCCGTCTCGGCAAGGAGCGTCGTGGCGATCGCTTTTATATCGTCACCGACGATAGCGGCCGCGAATGGCCGATCATCGACGCGATTACCTTCGAGGATGCCGGCACCGGCACCCGGCGCACGGTCGATATCTTCAAGATCAACAACGATCTGCGTACCCAGCTCGAGGGGCTGATCGCGTCGCTGTCGCTGAGCGCGGGCGATGAAGCGTCGCGTCTCTCGGCGGCGCGGCGATTGATCGGAGAGATCACCGAGGACAATGTCGCCAGCGTTCGCCGGATGCGCGACGAGGAGGAGAGCGACGCCGTTCGCCAGCCGCTCGATGTCGCGCTGGCGCTCTACGACGTGCAGAACGGCGACGCCGAGGCGCTCGACACGCTGCGTGGCAATCTCGATACGCGGGTGCGTAACACGCTGGTGCCGATCGCTGCGGGCGACTCGCCCCTGGCGGCCGAGGCGCAATCGGTGCTTGGCGGCATCGAGAGCAAGCGCGCCTGGTACGACCGCGCGCAGACGCTGTTCTTCGGCCTGAGCGCCGGTTCGATTCTGGTGCTGGCGGCCATCGGCCTGGCAATCACCTTCGGTGTCATGGGCGTGATCAACATGGCCCACGGCGAGCTGATCATGATCGGCGCCTACACCACCTGGCTGATCCAGCAGGCGCTGCCCGGCCAGCCCGGGTTGGCGCTGGCGCTCGCCATCCCCGGTGGATTTCTGGTTGCCGGGGCGTTCGGCGTGGTGATCGAACGCACCGTGATCCGCTTTCTGAAGGGCCGCCCGCTGGAGACGCTGCTGGCGACATTCGGCCTCAGCCTGATCCTGCAGCAGCTGGTGCGCAGCGTGTTTTCGCCGCTCAACCGCCGAGTGACCTCGCCGGAGTGGCTGCAGGGCGCCTGGCAGATCAACGAGGCGCTCGCCTTTACGCTCAACCGGCTTGGCGTGCTGCTGTTCTGCCTGGCCGTGTTCGCCGCGCTGTGGGCACTGATGCGCTTCACCCGCCTCGGGCTAGAGGTGCGCGCGGTTACCCAGAACCGTGCCATGGCGAGGGCGATGGGCGTGCGCGCCACGCGCGTCGACATGCTCACGTTCGGCCTCGGCGCGGGCGTCGCGGGGCTCGCCGGCGTGGCGCTGTCGCAGCTGACCAACGTCGGTCCCAACCTGGGCCAGAGCTATATCGTCGACTCCTTCCTGGTCGTCGTCTTCGGCGGCGTCGGCAATCTGTGGGGAACGCTGGTGGCGGGCATGTCGCTGGGCGTGATCAACCAGGTGCTGCAGCCCTGGGTCGGCGCGGTGCTGGCCAAGATCATCGTGCTGGTCGGCGTGATCCTGTTCATCCAGAAGCGCCCGCAGGGCATCTTCGCACCCAAGGGGCGGACCTCATGACGACCCAAGCCACCTTGCCCGGCCGCGATCGGTCGCGCCAGGCGTTCCTCTCCCGCTCGACGCTGGTGACCAGCCTGGTGCTGATCGTCGGCATGCTGCTCGTGCTGATTCTCAACGCTCTGCCGGCGTCGAACGCGCTGCACGTCAGCGGGGCGACCGTCGCACTGCTGGGCAAGTATTTCACCTACATGCTGCTGGCACTCGCCGTGGACCTGATCTGGGGCTATCTCGGTATTCTGAGCCTCGGCCATGGCGCCTTCTTCGCCCTGGGCGGTTACGCCATGGGGCTCTACCTCAACGCGCAGACCTCGGTATTGCCGGGCTGGCAGGCGATGATGACCTACTTTCCGGTAGCGGCACTCATGGTCCTGCTGGCACCGGGTCTGCTGGCGCTGGTGTTCGGCTGGCTGGCGTTTCGCTCCCGGGTCACTGGCGTCTACTTCTCGATCATTACCCAGGCGCTGACCTTCGCGCTGATGCTGGCGTTCAATCGCAACGAGATGGGGCTGGGCGGCAGTACCGGCCTCACGCGCTTCTACGAGCTGCTGGGCTTTTCCCTGAGCAGCGAAGGCATGACCGTGGCGCTGTTCTTGGCCTCCGGTATTGCCGTATTGCTGGCGTTCTGGCTGTGCCGGGCGATCACCGTCTCGCGGCTGGGCCGGGTCAGCGTGGCGACGCGGGATGCCGAAGCGCGAGTGCGTTTCATCGGCTACCGGGTCGATCACGTCAAGCTGGCGCTGTTCGTGGTGTCGGCGATGATCGCTGGCGTTGCCGGGGCGCTCTATGTGCCGCAGGTCGGCATCATCAACCCCAGCACCTTCGCGCCGCTGTTCTCCATCGAGGTCGTGGTGTGGGTTGCCCTGGGCGGTCGCGCGACGCTCTACGGCGCCCTGCTAGGTGCGCTGGTGGTCAACTATCTGAAGACGGTGCTGACGGGGGCGATGCCGGACGCCTGGCTGTTCATTCTTGGCGCGCTGTTCGTGCTGGTGACGATGGTGTTGCCTCAGGGCATCGCCGGGGTGATCGCGAAGTGGCGGGGTCGGCGGCACGCAGCGGTGCAGCCTGGGCAGAGGGAGGCAAGCGCATGAGCGGTGTGGAGAGTGCCCGCTTCGGCAGGCTGCGCGAGCTGGCCCGGCCAGACCGGGTGTTCGACTTCATGGCCCCGGCCCAGTCGCCGGTGGACGTGCGTCACGGACCGATCCTCTATCTCGAGGACGTCAGCGTCAGTTTCGATGGCTTCCAGGCCATCAACGGCTTGAATCTGACCATCGACGATGGCGAGCTGCGCTGCATCATCGGCCCGAACGGGGCCGGCAAGACGACGATGATGGACATCATCACCGGCAAGACACGTCCCGACACTGGCCAGGTCTGGTTCGGCAGCCGCCACAACCTGCTGGCCCTGGACGAGCCGCAGATCGCCAATCTCGGCATCGGCCGCAAGTTCCAGAAACCGACGGTGTTCGAAGCGCTCGACGTGACCGAGAACCTGGAGCTGGCGATGGCGGGTGAGCGGCGAGTCTGGAAAACGCTGTTGGCGCGGCTCGACCACGAAGGGCTGGCGCGGATCGACGAGGTGCTCGAGACGATCGGGCTGAGCGAGGAGCGTTATCGTCTTGCCGGCGTGCTCTCCCATGGCCAGAAACAGTGGCTCGAGATCGGCATGCTGCTGATGCAGCGACCGCGCCTGCTGCTGGTGGACGAGCCCGTGGCCGGCATGACCGAGCCGGAAATGCACCGTACCGCCGAGCTGCTGACGCGCCTTGCCGGCCAGCAGTCGGTGGTCGTGGTCGAGCACGACATGGGCTTTGTGCGTTCGATCGCGCGGCAGGTCACGGTGCTGCATCAGGGGAGTGTCCTGGCCGAGGGCACCATGGATGAGGTGTCGAACGATTCGCGGGTGATCGAGGTCTATCTCGGCGGTGACGAGGAGTCGGCCTGATGCTGAGCGTGGAAAATCTGAACCAGTACTATGGCGAAAGTCATATACTGCGCGATCTCACCCTGGACGTGCCCGCGGGTCGCTGTACCTGCGTGATGGGGCGCAACGGGGTCGGCAAGACGACGCTGTTGAAGACGATCATGGGCGAGGTTGCCGCCCGTGGCGGCGACGTTCGCTTCGACGGCGAGGATCTGCTCAAGCGCCGCCCCGAGGCGCGTGCTGGCCTGGGCATCGGCTATGTGCCCCAGGGCCGCCAGATATTCGCCACCCTGAGCGTGGAGGAGAATCTCAAGATCGGGCTGCCGTCGCGGCGCGTTCGTGGCCAGGGGAAAAGAGTCGGCAAGATTCCCGAGCGCATCTACGAGCTATTTCCGGTGCTCAAGGAGATGCGCTATCGTCGAGGTGGTGATCTTTCCGGCGGGCAGCAGCAGCAACTGGCGATCGGGCGAGCGCTGGTGCTCGACCCCCGTCTGCTGATCCTCGACGAGCCGGGCGAGGGTATCCAGCCCAACATCGTCGCTCAGATCGGGGAGGTCATTCGCAAGCTGAATCGCGAGGATGGCCTGACGGTGCTGCTGGTGGAGCAGAAATTGCCGTTCGCGCGTCGCTACGCCGATGGCTTCGTGATCATGGATCGGGGGCAGAAGGTGGCCGAGGGAGATATCGGATCATTGAGCGACGACCTGATCAAACGACATCTAACGGTATGACGGCCGAGATCCCAAGGCCGTTGCAGGGAGCGGCGTCACCGGCGCCGGCGGATTCCGGGCACCGTTTCGATGCCGGGCGCCGCTGGGATGCCTCGCTGTCGTTGGCGTTCGCGTCGCGCCCCCATGGTCGGGAAGGCGCGGCTCGAACGCGCTTGGTCCGGGCGCGGCACCATGGGCCGCTAAGGGTCCAGCGGCCGTTCTATCCGGAGCCGCACCAGGTCGGCCGAGTCGACCCCTGTCACGTCTATCTGCTGCACCCGCCAGGGGGCCTGGTCAGCGGCGATGCGTTGACGGTTGACATCCGGGTCGAGCCTTCTGCCCATGCCGTGCTCACCACGCCGGCGGCGACCAAGCTCTACCGCGCGGACAGCCACGCCGTCGCCTGGTCGCAGACCAATCGATTCGCCGTCGAGGACGATGGTCTTCTCGAGTGGCTGCCCCAGGAGACCATCGGTTTCGATGGCTCGCGAGGCGAGCAGCTCACCGAGATCGCCTTGCAGGGCAGCGCCCGCTGCCTGGGGTGGGAAATCATGGCGTTGGGGCGCCCGGCGAGCCAGCTGCCGTTCGAGAGTGGTCGCATCGAGCAGCGCTTCCGACTGAGCCGGGATGGCCTGCCGCTGTGGCTCGAGCGCCAGCCGCTGGATCCGGCGCACCGGCGATTCGTCGGGCGTTGGGGGCAGGGCGGCGCGACGGTCCAGGCCACGCTGTGGGCGGCGGGAGTGGAGGATGCCGGCGGAGCGGTTGGCGCCCTCAGAGCGGCACTGCCGGCGCGGCCAAACTGGGCGGTGACGCAGCGTCACGGTGTGCTGCTGCTGCGCTATCTGGGCAGCTCCCGCAACGAAGCCTGGGATCTGTGCTGCGCTGCCTGGCACGTGCTTCGGCCCTTGCTGGCCGGTCGGGGCGTTTGCGAGCCGCGCATCTGGCGGACGTGACGACCCCGTGGATAGCCCCGTTCGTGGCACATCGAAGCCGGCGCTTGCCCGGCGGCAGGGCCGAAAGACCGAACTTTGAACAACGCGCAAGAGCCAGGGAGCCGTCGCGATGGAATTGACCCCGAGAGACAAAGACAAGCTGATGCTGTTCAGCGCCGCCCAACTGGCCGAGCGGCGGCGCGCCCGTGGGCTCAAGCTCAACTATCCGGAAGCGATGGCGCTGATCAGTTTCGAGATTCTGGAGGGCGCGCGGGATGGCAGGAGCGTGGCCGACCTGATGGGATATGGGCGCGAGATACTGACGCGGGATGACGTCATGGATGGGGTGGCCGACATGATTCACGAGGTGCAGGTCGAAGCGACATTCCCGGACGGTACCAAACTCGTCACGGTTCACGATCCCATCGTCTGACGCGGCGCTTCCGGGCCGGGCGCGGTGTCGGCGCGGTTTCGCATGCTGCCGGTCGGCCAACGTCGACGGCCTTGCCATGAGCCGTCCGGGTGCCGTTCCGGCGAAGAACAATCGACAACAAGGGAAAATCGATGATTCCCGGTGAAACGCAGATTCAGGATGGCGAGATCGAGCTCAATGCGGGACTCGAGACGATCACGCTGGCGGTGGCCAATACCGGTGACCGGCCAGTCCAGGTCGGCTCCCACTACCACTTCGCGGAGACCAACCCGGCTCTGGTTTTCGACCGCGCCATGGCGCGTGGCTATCGTCTCGACGTGCCGGCCGGTTCGGCGATTCGCTTCGAGCCGGGCCAGAGTCGCGAGGTGACCCTGGTGCCCTATGCCGGCGCGCGTCGGATCTACGGTTTCCGCGGCGAGGTGATGGGGGCGCTGCCCACTGCCGCGCCAGGGGCGCCTGACGACAATGGCGATCAAGGGGGAACGAACTGATGGTGACGATTACCCGGCAGGCGTACGCGGACATGTACGGCCCCACCGTCGGCGATCGCGTGCGCCTGGGCGACACCGAACTGTGGATCGAGGTCGAGCGCGACGCGACGGTCTACGGCGACGAGGTCAAGTTCGGCGGTGGCAAGGTCATTCGGGACGGGATGGGCCAGAGCCAGCGCGTGGATGACAGTGTCATGGATACCGTCATCACCAACGCGCTGATCCTCGACTGGTGGGGGGTGGTGAAGGCGGATGTCGGCCTGCAGCAAGGCCGGATCGCCGCCATCGGCAAGGCCGGCAATCCGGACGTCCAGCCTGGCGTCGACATCGTCATCGGGCCGGGCACGGAGATCATCGCGGGGGAGGGCAAGATCCTCACCGCCGGCGGTATCGATGCACACATCCACTTCATCTGCCCGCAGCAGGTCGAAGAAGCCTTGATGAGCGGCGTCACCACCATGCTCGGCGGCGGTACCGGTCCGGCGACCGGCACCAATGCCACCACCTGTACCCCCGGCGAGTGGCATCTCGCCAGGATGTTGCAGGCGATCGACACCCTGCCGATGAACATCGGCCTGCTCGGCAAGGGCAACGCCAGCCTGCCGGAGGCGCTGGAAGCGCAGATCGTCGCCGGAGCGATCGGGCTCAAGTTGCACGAAGACTGGGGAACGACACCGGCGTCGATCGACAACTGCCTGAGCGTGGCGGAGCGCTACGACATCCAGGTCGCGATTCATACCGACACGCTCAACGAGTCCGGCTTCGTCGAGGATACGATCGCCGCGTTCAAGGAGCGCGGCATCCACACCTATCACACCGAAGGTGCCGGCGGCGGCCACGCCCCCGACATCATCACCGCCTGCTCGAAGGATTACGTGCTGCCGTCGTCGACCAATCCGACCCGGCCTTACACGGTCAATACCATCGACGAGCATCTCGACATGCTGATGGTGTGCCACCACCTCGATCCGAACATCCCGGAAGACGTGGCGTTTGCCGATTCCCGCATTCGTCGCGAGACCATCGCCGCCGAGGATATCCTCCACGACATGGGGGTGATCTCGATGATCTCGTCGGACTCCCAGGCCATGGGGCGGGTGGGAGAGGTGGTCTGCCGTACCTGGCAGACCGCACACAAGATGAAGGTGCAGCGCGGCCTGCTGCCGGAAGATGCGGCGCTGGGCGCGGACAACTTTCGCGCCCGCCGCTATATCGCCAAGTACACCATCAACCCGGCATTGACCCACGGCATCGCCCACGAGGTCGGCTCGGTGGAAGCCGGCAAACTGGCCGACCTGGTGCTGTGGAGCCCGGCGTTCTTCGGCGTCAAACCGGCGTTGATCGTCAAGGGCGGCATGATCGCGGCGGCGCCGATGGGCGATGCCAACGCGTCGATCCCCACACCGCAGCCAGTGCATTACCGGCCGATGTTCGGCGCCTTTGGCAAGGCGGCCAGCGCGACCCGCTTCAGCTTCGTCAGCCAGGCCGCGCTGGATGCCGGGATCAAGGAGCGCCTGGGTCTGGAGAGCATGCTGTCGGCGGTCAGGAACGTACGGGGCGTTCGCAAGTCGGACATGAAGCTCAACGACGCCTGTCCGCATCTGGAGGTCGATCCGCAAACCTACGAGGTGCGCGCCGACGGCGAGCTCTTGACCTGTGAGCCGGCCTTCGAGTTACCGCTGGCCCAGCGTTATCATCTTTTTTGATTCGACTATTCATCCGCCGGCCGGGCTCGTTTTCGGTTATCTATGTCGAGGTCATCTCGAGTCCGGTAGCGGCTATCACGAGGCAGATAGACATGTGGAAATTGATTGAACGGCTGGAGGCGACGTCCGACGCTATCGCCATCGACAGCGTGACGTTGCCGTTCGAGCTGCGAATGCGCGGCCGACTCAAGGCGACCAGCGACCGGGGCCACGAGATCGGCATTTTCCTCGATCGCGGCCCGGTGCTGCGCGATGGGGCCTTACTGCGTGCCGAAAGCGGCGAGGTGATCGAAGTTCTCGCTGCCGCGGAACCGGTGGTGACGGCGAAGGTGCCGCTCGGGCTGGCATTGGCGAGGCTCTGCTATCACCTGGGCAATCGTCACGTTCAGTTGGCGATCGGCACGGCCGGCGAGTGTGGCTGGGTGCGTTTTCCGCCGGATCATGTGCTGGAAACCCTGGCAGTGAGGCTGGGAGCGACGCTCGAGCATCACCAGGCGCCGTTCGACCCCGAGCCGGGCGCGTATGCCGAGGGCGAGGGGGCTCGCCATGGACACGCCCACTCCCATGCTCACGGTCATTCCCACGGCCACGACCACCCCCACGGCCACGACCACCCCCACGATCACGGCGCCGTCGGGAACCTCGGTCAGGTCTATGACTTCCAGCAGCACCTCTCGCACCGCCACGGCCACAAGCATGAGCATTGAGGTTTGATGGCCGAATCGAGGCGCGACCCGCTGGCCCTGCTGGGGCTGATACAACTGATCAGCCCGGCGCTGCCGATCGGCGCCTTCGCCTGGTCGCAGGGGTTGGAGAGCGCCTTCGAGCTTGGCTGGGTACGTGACGAGGAGAGCCTCGGCGAGTGGTTGTCGGGCGTTCTCGACGATGGCCTGACACGTTGCGAGCTGCCGGTGCTGGGCAGGCTGCAGGGCGCCTGGAGAACCGGCGACCGCGAGACGCTGCAGGTCTGGAACGACTGGCTTCGGGCCAATCGGGAAACCCAGGAGCTGGCGGACGAGGACGTGCGTCTGGGGCAGGCGCTTGCGCGTCTGCTGGGGGACCTGGCGCTGCTGCCCGAAGATGGCTGGCTGCCCCAGCGTCCGGCGTACGTCACCCTGTTTGCCTGGGTGGCGCATCGACGAGGGATCGGCATCGAGGATGCCCAGCTCGGCTTCGCATGGGCCTGGCTCGAGAACCAGCTGGCCGCCGCCTGCAAGGCGCTGCCGCTGGGCCAGACCGCGGCACAGCGGCTGGTCGAGCGGCTGCGACCCGAACTGGTGAGCGCCGTCGAGACCGCCAACCGGCTGCACGACGAGGCGCTCGGTCCCATCCTGCCGGGACTGGCCCTGGCGAGTGCGCTGCATGAAACACAGTATTCGCGTCTGTTTCGCAGTTGAGATATTGGAAGGAGAGGAAAGCGATGAAGCATTGTCTACGCGTGGGGGTCGGCGGGCCGGTGGGTTCCGGCAAGACGGCACTTCTCAAGCAGCTCTGTCTGGCGCTGCGTGAACACTACGATATCGCGGTGGTGACCAACGACATCTATACCCGGGAAGATGCCGACTTCCTGCTGCGTCACGATGCACTGGCCGCCGACCGTATCATCGGCGTGGAGACCGGCGGCTGTCCCCACACGGCGATCCGCGAGGATGCCTCGATGAATCTCGCGGCGATCGACGACCTGCACGCCCTCCATCCCGATCTGGAGCTGGTGCTGGTGGAGTCCGGTGGCGACAACCTGGCTGCCACTTTCAGTCCCGAGCTCTCGGATCTGACGCTCTACGTCATCGACGTCTCGGCTGGCGACAAGATCCCGCGCAAGGGCGGCCCCGGAATCACCAAGTCGGATCTGCTGATCATCAACAAGATCGACATCGCCGACTACGTCCATGCCTCCCTCGAAGTGATGGAGCGCGATGCCAAGAAGATGCGTGGCGAGCGTCCCTTCGTCTTCACCAACCTGCATGACGGGGTCGGTGTCGAGACCATCGTTCGTTTCATCCTCGATCGGGGGATGCTGCCGGAGCGGCGCGGCGAAGAACGACGTGCCATCCAGGACCAGCAACTGCTGACAGCCAACTGATCTCTCATCCGTTACCTGCAAGGAGATTCGTCATGACCGCATCCACTCCCCCGGCTCGTGGCCTGGCCTGGCTCTCCGCACCGCTCTTGCTGCTGGTCGGCTCGGCGGCCATGGCGCATCCCGGCGCGCTACCGCATACCCATGGCGGCAGTCTCCTGGCCGGGCTGATGCATCCGTTGACGGGGCTCGACCATCTGCTCGCCATGCTGGCAATCGGCTTGTGGAGCTGCCGCCAGTCCCCGACGTTGTGCCGTGCCATGCCGCTGCTGATTGCCCTGGGCATGATCGCGGGGGCGGGACTGGCCTGGGCCGGCGTGCCGCTGCTCGGCGTCGAATTCGGCATCGCCTCCAGCGTCCTGCTGGCGGGCGTGATGCTGGCCTGTCTTGTCAAGCTGCCCACCGCGGTTGGCGGCACCCTGGTCTTTGCCTTCATCCTGCTGCATGGCCATGCTCACGGCAGCGAGCTGGCACCCGGGGCATCGGCACTGCTCTACGCCGTTGGCTTCGTCATCGCCAGCGTCGCTATCACTCTGGTCGGCCGTCTGGTCGGCAACTGGCTGATGCAGCGTGACAGCCGCTGGCTTCGCGGTATCGGTGCCGTCATTGCCGCTGCGGGTGGGGCGCTGTTGTTGGGGTGAGAGCGCAAGGGGCACTGCATCCGTTTCCAGAACAGCGGCGTATACAGGGATAGACGGCCACAACCGTCATGTTAGGGAAGACCCAGGAGCGCGACGCCGCGTTCGATCATGGAAACCCGCAGGAGCCCCTCATGAAAATCTCCATCCGTCACCGTTTCGGTATCGCTACCGGTTTGATGTTGGCCGTGTTGAGCGGTGCAGCCATGGCCCAGACCGCCATGGACGATAGCGCGCCCAACAGCAGCAGCGATCAGATGGGAATGGCAAGCAAGGACAGCACCAATCGCGATGCGATGGTGAACGGCATGCCGTCATCACCGCATAAGTCCGCCCATGGTTCTTCCATGGATGACAGTGCACCCAACAGCAGCAGCGATCAGATGGGAATGGCGAGCAAGGACAGCGCCAATCGTGACGGGATGGTGAAAGGCATGCCCCGTCGAGGCGACGCTGCCCCCATGTCTCCGACGATGGACAACAGTGCCCCCTTGAGTGGCAGCGATCAGGATGGCGCCGCTGGCAAGGACTCTGTCAATCGCCAACCTCTCAATACGGGGCCAGCTCAATAAGCGGGAACCAGAGTTCGTGCGATGACCCCCGTCTCGTTCTTTCGAGATAGGCTTATCGATCGTTTGAGACCGCCACGGCGGTCTTTTTTGTGGCCCGCCATCCCTGGCGGCCACCCTTCGGGCCGCCCATGGCGTCAAAAACCGCTCCCGACGGTTTGTTGTGGCCTGCCATCCCTGGCGGCCACCCTTCGGGCCGCCCGAGGCGTCAAAAACCGCTCCCGACGGTTTTTGTACGCCGCCGTTGGTGGCTTGCCGGCCCCGGCAGCGAATCGGTCAGGTTCCGCTCCGTGGGTGCCTGACCCGACGATAGCCGGCATTGATGAAGCAGTAGCCCCCGTACGCCATCAGGCCGACCGCGGCGGCGCCCAGAAGCCAGTCGCCGAAGGGTTGGTGGGCCAGCAGGTTGAGCGCGGCGCCCAGGCCTTGGGCATCACTGGGCGACAGGTGCCAGGCTGCCAGTGCGATCAGACTGCCTATCAGGACGAAGGTGACGCCACGGGCTGCGAGACCGAGGCGCGCGATCGCCTCGAGCAGTGGCAGCGGCGGGTTGGGCCGGCTGTCCAGGTGCCAGTTCTTGCGATAGGAACGCCGCCAGGCGCGCACCATCTGGTGGATGCCGACGCCGATGAAGATGACGCCGAGCATGACCAGTAACCAGCGTCCGCCGGGAATGCCCAGCACCCGTTCGGTATGCTGTGAGGTCCCGCCCCCCTGGCCCTGGGCCAGGCTCTGAAAGACCAGAGTGGCACACCGCCAGGCCAGCGTGGCATACAAGCCGCCGCTGACCGCGAACCCCAGACGTTGTATCCATCCCTGCCAGTCGTTGCCCTTGCGCTCCGTGTCCAAAATCGCCTGAGCCAGGCGCCACAACACATAGGCGATGAGCCCCAGCCCCAGCAGCGCCAGTAGCGCACGCCCGAACGGCCACAGCGCGATCTTGCGAATGACGTCGGAAGCGCCGCTCTCGCTGCCCCCCAAGCCTATCGCCGTCAGCAGCGCGAGCCAGCCGATGGTGAGGTAGATCATGCCCTTGGCGACATAGCCCGCCGAAGCCGTGTGCCGCAATCCATCCCGTAGGCTAACGTGGTTTCGCTTCATGCTGTTCCTTGTGATTGGCCGGATACTAGCCTAGAAGAGAAAGCGGTTTCGCGACACGTCGCCAGGGGGAAGTCGTTGCCCGGGGCGGGGCGGTCAGCTCTTGTTTGCCGCCAGGATCTTGCGCAGGAACTGCTGGGTACGCTCGTCCTTGGGATGGCTGAACAGCTCCGAGGGAGGTGCCTGCTCGATGATGCCGCCCTGATCCATGAACACCACCCGATCGGCGACCTCGCGAGCGAACTGCATCTCGTGAGTGACGACGATCATCGTCTGGTGCTCGGCCGCAAGCTGCTTCATCAGTCCGAGCACTTCTTCCACCCACTGCGGGTCCAGCGAGGATGTCGGTTCGTCGAACAGGATGACCTCGGCATTGGCGGCCATGGCCCGGCCGATGCCCACGCGCTGCTGCTGTCCGCCGGAGAGCGCGGCGGGGTAGGCGTCGGCCTTGTCGGCCAGCCCGATGCGCCCGAGAATCTCCCTTGCCCTGGCGTACGCCTCGCGCTTGGCGATGCCATCGACCACGATCATGCCTTCGGCAATGTTCTGAAGGGCGGTCTTGTTGGCGAAGAGAGCATAGTTCTGGAATACGAAGGCGGTACGCCGCCGTAGGGCGAGGATCTGGTCACGCGTCGCGGTCGTGGCATCGAGGCTGAGATCGCCGACGGTCAGTTGGCCGGCATCAGGCGTCTCCAGGAAATTGATGCAGCGCAGCAGTGTGGATTTGCCGGTGCCCGAGGGGCCGACGATCACGATGATCTCGCCGCGCTCGAGCTGAAGATCGACGTCGTCGAAGACGATGTGACTGCCGAACTGCTTGCGGATGCCCTTGAGTTCTATCATCGCTGATACGCCCGGTTGAGTCGTTGTTCCAGCCATTTCTGGACCCAGGAAAGTGCCTCGACCACGATCCAGTAGATGACCGCCACGACCAGAAAGGCCTCGAAGTAGAGAAAGCTGCCAGCGGCTTCCTTCTGGGTGGCACCCATCAGCTCGGTGACGCCGAGCGTGAACGCCAGCGAGGTCGACTTGATCATGTCGATGAAATAGTTCATCAACGTCGGCGTTGCCACCCGGGTCGCCTGGGGCAACACGATGCGACGCATCAGTTGTGCCCGGGTCATGCCGATCGACAGGGCGGCTTCGGTCTGGCTACGATCGATCCCCACGATGGCCGCACGGATCGACTCCGCCATGTAGGCCGAGAAGTGGAGCGTCAGTCCGAGGATGGTGGCGGTAACGCCGTTGATCGCGACGAGGAACGTCAAGACCTGCGGTAGCCCGTAATAGAACAGGAACAGTTGCACCAGCAGCGGCGTACCGCGGAAGAACGAGATGAACAGCAGTGCGAAGGCGTTGAGGCCCGGCACGCGACTGACCCGGATGACCGCCAGCAGGCAGGCGAGCACCAGCGCACAGGCCATGCCGGCCGCCGCCATCTCCAGCGTCAGTGGCAGGTAGCTGAGAAGAATGGGCACCAGGCCCAGCATGTAGTCGATATCGAGTGCGTGCATGACGTTTGGCTCAGGGCTGGGCGCTCCGCGTTTGGCGAGCTCGGATAACGGAAAGGCCCATGACGCCTGTCGGCGTCATGGGCCATCACTGTGAGCATCGATCAGGGCTGGGTAATGTCGCTGCCGAACCACTTCTCTGAAATGTCTCTCAGCTGACCGCTGTCACGCAGTTGCGCGAGTGCGTCGTTGATACGTTTCTGGAGAGCCTCGCCGTCCGCGTCGTCGCGGAAGGGGTAGGCGTTCTCGATCTGGGAGAAGGGCTGTCCGGCCAGTTGCAGCGGCAACGGCTTGTCCTTGATTACCTGGGTAGCGCTGACACGGTCCATGACGAAGGCATCGGCACGGCCCAGTGCCACATCCTGCTCGATGTTGGAGTCGTAGGTCTTGATGTCGATATCATCGGCGTATGGTAGCTCGTCCAGCAGCTGCTCGTAGTTGGAGCCGAGGTTTACCGCAACCGTCTTGCCCTTGAGATCCTCGACCCCATGGATGGCGTCGTTGCCCTTGCGAACCACCACCTGGGCGCCGTCGTAGACGTAGGGCTGGCTGAAAAGATACTTCTTCTGGCGCTCCGGCGTGATGGTGATCTGGTTGGCGATGGTATCGATGCGGTTGGAGTCCAGCATACCCGCCAGACCGGAAAAGCTGGCCGTGACGAACTCGACGTCGTCGCCGGTGATCTCGCCGATCGCATTCATGAGATCGACTTCGAACCCCTTGAGTTGATCGTGCTCGACGTAGGTGAAAGGGTAGTAGCCTCCCGACATGCCCACTCTCAAGGTATCCGCCTGTGCCAGGGTTGCACCGGTCAGCCCCAGCGCGAGAGACAGTGTGGCCAGCCGAAGAGACGCCATTGAAATCGATCGTATTGTCATGAGCGAAAAGATTCCCGGAGAAGGTGATGAGGAGATCCGGCTTTGCACGCGCCGGATTTGGCAACAGGATAGCCCAGTTTTGAAATTGGTAATAAGAAAAATAATTTATATATCCTTTTGTTTTACGCTATCGCTGGTTTCCGGAAACCGTACCCATCGACGGATGGCGCGTTCATGAAAGGCGCAGTGACCTGGATCCCGCTCGGCGAACGAGATCAATCTATACTTGGCTTTGCCGTTTGTACTGTATTGATCTAACATTTGCGCGATTCTTTCTGTGAAGGCTGCCGCAGGGACGTGACCAAGGGATGTGCGCTTCGCGTTGGTTAGTGGCAGGGGCCAGGGAATGAGCCGACAGGCTCAGGAGCGCGGAAAGTTTCGGCGCATGACCGTCAGCGATGTCATGCGGCCTCTTTCGCCTCCGGCGTTGGGGTTCATGGCGCAGGGGGTAAGTGTCTCGGGGAAGCCGGCGTCCTTCCGTCGGTTTCCCACCTCGATTTCGATATCAGCCGAGTGTCTCTTCCGCTGCGCGGCCACAGGACGCCATGCGGGGCCCTTCCGCACGCCCGCTTCCAGAATCATCACCTTCACCCGGAATGGGCTCTATTTGAAAAAGCTTGACGGGCCGACAACTCTTGTATAACTTTGAGTTCGTTAGCTGACTTACCGCACCCAAGGATGGGTTGAAGGATGTCAAAGGTGAGTTGGAGTCGCAGTCAGGGACGACTGTCAGCCCGTTGGATTCAGGGAGATGAAGACAGGGCTCAAGCATTACCGTGAACTCGCTCCGTCAGGATGACGAAGACAGGGCAGGATGCCTGGGTTCGGCGGTTGATTTAAAGGCGGGCCGAGAGGCCCGCCTTTCGTGTTTCTGCTCACCGGTCGAGTCGACGGCGCTGGTGCCACAAACTGGGTTATATCGCCCGCCAGGTTTCTCCTCTACATTGGCGCCTTTGCGATCCCAGCAGGCAGGAGCCGATCCCGACCATGGAGTGGTTGTCGGAACACAGCAAGGCGATAACCGCCGTCACCAGCATATTGACGCTGTTCGTGTGGTTCTTCTACGCCCAGATTCTCTATCGGAATTTTGCCCGTACCCGGCGTCCTCGTATCATCATCAATCGCGGCCACGGCAACGATCTGACGTCGCTGTGCCTGATCAGCAACATGAGTTCCGAGCCGATCTTTCTCGAACACATCATCGTGACGCTACACACCAGTCGAGGGTCGTTGACCCAGGACATGATCGACTGTGAAGGCGATCATCGCTCGGATGACCAGGCGTCGCCAGGTTCAGCGGGTACGGACTCCGGTGAAGGAGGGGAGAGGTTGGAGTCGAGCCAGGGCCCCATGTCGTGCGGAAGCTTCAGCCACGTCGGCACCTTCGAGACCATCTTGCAGCGCTTGTGCAGGACCCACGACTTGACGCTCGAGAACAATCGTCCCACGGACGACATCGTTTTTCACTTTCTCGATATTCGTGTCGTCGCGATCTACGGCAGTGAGGACCATCCGATCGGAGCCGAGCGTCGCTTCCGTCTTCATATGACGGACGACAAGGCCTGCACGCTGGCTCCCGCCTCGGTCGATACCAAACGCTACGCCAGTCGGCTTCAGCGGTGGCGGGTCAGGCAGTGGGTCCGTCGACTCGACGGCTGAGTCGTTGCTGGTACTTCGAGGGCGACCGATCGCGCGCTGCCGCAACGGCGCATGCGTTCACCGCGCCATCCTGGCCGAGCCGGGATCGGATAGAATCCGTTCGGAAAATATAAGCTATTGATCTTGGGGCTATTCGATGGTGCGGATGGGGAGACTCGAACTCCCACACCTTTCGGCACTAGAACCTAAATCTAGCGTGTCTACCAATTCCACCACATCCGCATTCTGACAGGCGCGCTCATTGTACTGTCGCCTTGATCGATGTCAATCGTTGCGCCCTGGGCGTCGCTCGGCGGCCGCGCCCGCTTCAGTTTTCATCGCCGTGGTCGACATGATGATTGAAAGGGGCGAGGAAACGTCGATGCTGCGATGCCTGGAGATCCTGTGGCCGTTGACCCGCAAGTCGCTGGACGGGATCGGCGCGCAACTGAAGAGAGCGCTGCCGGGCTACTGCGCCTTCTGCAGTGCCGCCGCCGAGGAGGGGCTGCCCTGGTGCTCCGACTGTTTCTCGGACATGCCCTGGAATCAGGGCGGCTGTGAACTCTGCGCCGAGCCGCTGCCGACCACGCATGCCGGGACGCTTCGTCCGCGCCAGTGTGGGCGATGCCTGAAACATCGACCGCAGCAGACCGCGTCATGGGTGCCACTACGTTACGAGTCACGGGTGACGCGTCTGGTTCGGCGCTACAAGTTCGCGGCGGACCCGCGGGCAGGAGAGGTATTGGTACAGCTGATGCTGGCATCACTGGATCGAGCTCCCGAGCTGGGAAGCGCCATGATCGGTGTGCCGGGACAGCATGAGCGCACGCGGGAGCGCGGGTTCGACCACACCGCCTGGTTGACCGGACGCCTGGCGGCACGATTGGCGCTACCGGTCATCGCGGCCGAGCGGATTCGGGAGGTGCCCTCTCAGCGGGGATTGGACCGGCTCTCCCGGCGACGCAACGTGACGCGCGCGTTCGTCATCAATCGATCGTTGCCGGCTGTGGTCACCATCGTCGACGATGTCATGACGACCGGTGCCACGCTGGATTCGCTGGCCAGTGCCTGTCGAGAGGCCGGTGCCGAGAGGATCACGGCGCTGGCTTTCGCACGTACTCCGTCGGCGCGAATCTGATAGCATGCGCGCAAGCCTGCCGCTGCTAGCCGAGGTTCGTATGAGCGCTGATTCCCTGCATCCGTTCGAGAGGCTGACGCCACAGCTCGTGGTCGAAGCTGTCGAGTCTCTCGGGCTCTGGTTGCCCGGCGAGCCGTTCGCCCTCAACAGCTACGAGAACCGGGTCTATTCGCTGACCGATGACGACCGCCGGCGCTGGGTGGTGAAATTCTACCGGCCAGCGCGCTGGAGCGATGAGCAGATTCTCGAAGAGCACGCTTTCCTCCTGGCGCTCGCGGCGGCGTCGGTCTCGGTCGGCGCCCCCTGGGAGAGCGCCGAGGGCAAGACGCTGCACTATTTCGAGGGTTTTCGCTTCGCGCTGTTTGCGCATGTGGTCGGCCAGGCGCCGGAGCTCGATAATCCCTCCCATCTATTTGCGCTCGGCGAGCTGATTGGCCAGGTCCACGAGGTCGGTGCCCGCGAACCCTTCCGCCACCGGCGGCGGCTCGACCTGAACGCCATGGTCGACGAAAGCCGGCGCTGTGTCCTCGAGGCTCGCTGGCTGGATACACGCCAGCGGCGCCTCTATGGCCAGGTCATCGACGCCCTGGTACCGCTGATGGCGGACCACGCCTGGCCCGATAGCGCGCTCCAGCGCGTTCACGGCGATTGCCACCTCGGCAACATGCTGGGCCGGGACGAACGGTTCGCTCTGGTCGACTTCGACGACTGTCTGATGGCACCGGCGGTGCAGGATCTCTGGATGCTGCTGACCGCCCAGTCGCCGGGGGAGTGGCAGATGCAGCTGTCCGAGATCATCGAAGGCTACGAGATGAGCCGGGAGTTCGATCGGCGTCAGCTCGACTGGATCGAGACCCTGCGCACGCTGCGCCTGATTCGCCACAGCGCCTGGGTGACGGCGCGCTGGGAGGATCCCGCCTTTCCCCGGGCGTTTCCCTACGTTGCCGAGAGCGGATACTGGGATCAGCACATCCGTCATCTGGAGCAGCAGCGTGTGACACTCGATTCGCCGCGCTGGCTTGCCTGAACCGGTCATTAGTCGGTGCCGAGATAGTGGTGTCGGTGCAGTTTCGCTAGAATCGGCCCTCACCGAGAGTGAGGCCGGGGCGGTCGCGGCGGCGAGCGCGTTCGATCGATGATAACGATAGACAAGGCAGCAACATGACAGAGCAACTGGCAGGCCATTATCACGGTATTCTGGAAAAGCTGGGGGAGGATCCTCAGCGTGAAGGCCTGCGCGACACCCCGATGCGTGCCGCCAAGGCGATGCAGTTCTTGACCCAGGGTTACAGCCAATCGCTGGATGAACTGGTCAACGGTGCCGTCTTCGCCTCCGACACGGACGAAATGGTGCTGGTGAAGGACATCGAGATGTACTCGATGTGCGAGCATCACGTGCTGCCCTTCATCGGCAAGTGCCATATTGCCTACCTGCCCCAGGGCAAAGTGCTGGGGCTGTCGAAATTCGCGCGAATCGTCGACATGTACGCGCGTCGCCTGCAGATTCAGGAACATCTGACCCGACAGATTGCGGAAGCGGTGATGCAGGTGACCCAGGCGCGCGGTGTCGGCGTGGTGATCGAGGCCCAGCACATGTGCATGATGATGCGAGGGGTCGAAAAGCAGAACTCCAGCATGAAGACCTCGGTGATGCTGGGTAGCTTTCGCAAGAATCAGACCACGCGCCAGGAGTTCCTGATGCTGGTCAACGGCCGCTGAGAAACGGACTGCCTGACCCCGGGCGGGCTCCCGGCAACCGGTTCCGTATGGATAGCAAGGACAGCAGGATGGACGGTCGTCTTTCCCATTTCGACGATGAAGCGCAGCTCGGAGAGATCGAGTCCAGCGATGGCAAGCGCTACCCCTTCGACTTCTCCCAATGGCGCGGTCGTGGCTTGCCGAGCGCCGGAACGCCGGTGCGCTTCGAACTCCGCGACGGTCGGGCCATTCAGGTGTTCAATCACCCCGAGGCCCAGCGACGCGCCAGCACCATCCGTGGCGTTGACGGCAAGACCCGGCGCAAGGTGCTTTCGCACTGGGCGCTGGCCGCTTTTGTGGTGGCCGTCGTCGGCGTGAGTGCGGGGCGCTATGCGCCGGTGGTGGAAGCGGTGGCGATCGTGCTGGCGTGGCTGGGCCTGCGCCACGTGCATCGCGAACCCCAGCGCCTGACCGGGCAGTGGCTGAACGGTATCGCCATCGTGGTGGCCGTAGGCGTGACCCTGTGGTCCCAGTGGTGGTGAGCGCGCTCGCTTCGCGTTGGTGACTGGCCTCCGGCGTTGGCACGGCTTGCCCCGACGTTCGGCAGCGAGAGGGCGTGAATGTGACTGGCACGAGTGCCGTTAACGCGCCATCCTGTCCAGTACAACCGTGGTGGCTGACTCGTTTTCACCGGCGCCAGCCAGGACCGATCGCGTGGCACGCCGTTCCGTGGCAACGGTCGGGCGGATAGGGGGCATGCCCGCTATCGGCAAGCACATCCAGGAAGGAGTGAATCATGCAATCCGTTAAAGAGAGTGCGCTGTTCAGGCCCTTTGCCTACATCGACGGCAACTGGGTCGCTGCCGACAGCGGCGAGCAGATCGATGTCGACAACCCTGCCAGCGGCGAGATTCTCGGGCGCATGCCGCGCCTGGGGAGGGCCGAGACCGAGCGCGCCATCGAGGCCGCCGAGGCGGCACTGCCGGGCTGGCGCAATCACACGGCGCTGGAGCGTGCCGATATCCTGATGAAGTGGTACGAGCTGATGCTCGAGCACAAGGATGAGCTGGCCGCGATCATGACCGCCGAGCAGGGCAAGCCGGTCAAGGAGGCGGCGGGCGAGATCGTCTACGCCGCGAGCTTCATGCGCTGGTTCGCCGAAGAGGCTCGTCGTATCTATGGCGACACCATTCCTGCCGCCAACACCCGGCAGCGGATCGTCGTCACCAAGCAGCCGGTGGGCGTCGTCGGCGCCATCACGCCGTGGAACTTCCCCTCATCGATGATCACCCGCAAGGCCGCCGCCGCGCTGGCGGCCGGCTGCACCATCGTGATCAAGCCTGCCAGCCAGACCCCGTTCTCGGCGACAGCGCTGGCCGCGTTGGCCGAGCAGGCCGGTGTGCCGCGTGGCGTCTTCAACGTGGTGCCGGGCAAGGCCAGCGAGATCGCCAAGGCAATGACCGAGTCGTCCGTGGTGCGCAAGGTCACCTTTACCGGCTCCACCGAGGTCGGGAGTTCATTGATGGCCGGCGCTGCCCAGCATATCCAGAAGATTTCGCTGGAGCTCGGCGGCAATGCACCGTTCCTGGTGTTCGAGGACGCCGACCTGGACGCCGCGGTCGAAGGCGCCATCGCCTCCAAGTTCCGCAATGCCGGCCAGACCTGCGTCTGCACCAACCGCTTCCTGGTCCAGTCCAGCGTGATCAACGCCTTCAGCGAGAAGCTCGCGGCGGCGATGAACAGTGAACTGAAGGTCGGAGACGGTTTCGAGGAAGGGATCAATATCGGGCCGCTGATCGATGAAGATGCGGTGGCCAAAGTGAGTGAGCACGTCAAGGATGCCACTGACAAGGGCGCCCAGCTGCTGCTCGGCGGCCACGAGCACTCCCTCGGCGGGCGCTTCTTCTCGCCCACGCTGATCAGCCACGCCACGCCGGAGATGAAGGTGGCGCGCGAGGAGACGTTCGGCCCGCTGGCGGCGGTGTTCCCGTTCGAGACCGAGGAGGAGGCCGTGCGGCTGGCCAACGACACCCAGTTCGGGCTGGCGTCCTATTTCTACTCGAAGGACCTGGGGCGCGTATGGCGGGTCGCCGAGGCACTCGAGTACGGCATGGTCGGCATCAACACCGGGCTGATCTCCAACGCCAGCGCGCCCTTCGGCGGCGTCAAGGCGTCCGGGCTGGGCCGCGAAGGCTCCAAGTACGGGCTCGACGAGTATCTCGAGACCAAGTACCTCTGCATCGATCTGGGCGAANNGAACGAAGAACGCCAGCGACATTGTCGCTGGCGTTCTTCGTCTTGCGGTCAGGCTATTTTTCGCAGTTCAGTGCCGGAAGTGGCGCATACCGGTGAACACCATCGCGATGCCTGCCTCGTTGGCCGCGGCGATCACTTCCTCGTCGCGCATCGATCCACCGGGCTGGATGACGGCGGTGATGCCGGCGGCGGCGGCGTTGTCCAGGCCGTCGCGGAAGGGGAAGAACGCATCCGATGCCATGACCGAGCCGGTCACCGCCAGGCCCGCCTGCTCGGCCTTGATCGCCGCGATACGCGCTGAATTGACGCGGCTCATCTGGCCGGCGCCAACGCCCACGGTCTGGCGATTCCTGGCGTAGACGATCGCATTGGACTTGACGAACTTGGCGACTTTCCAGGCGAACACCAGGTCGTTCAGCTCCTGTTCGGTGGGGGCGCGCCGGGTGACGACCTTGAGGTCATCCGCGCCGATCATGCCGGTATCGCGGCTCTGGACCAGGAGACCGCCGTTGACGCGCTTGTAGTCCCACCCATCGCCAGTCTTCGCCGGCAGCTCTCCGCATTCGAGCAGGCGCACATTGGTCTTGCTGGCGACTGCCTCGCGGGCCTCGGCAGAGATGCGCGGTGCGATGATCACCTCGACGAACTGGCGGGCGACGATGGCGCTGGCGGTATCGCCATCCAGCTCCCGGTTGAAGGCGATGATGCCGCCGAAAGCGGATTCGCTGTCGGTCTCGAAGGCCAGGTCGTAGGCCTTGCGGATACCACCCTCGTCTTCCGGAACCACCGCCACGCCGCACGGGTTGGCGTGCTTGACGATCACGCAGGCCGGTTTGGTGAACGACTTGACGCACTCCAGCGCGGCGTCGGTATCGGCGACATTGTTGAAGGAGAGCGCCTTGCCCTGGAGCTGGCTGGCGGTGGCGATGCTGGCCTCGCTGCTCTCCGGCTCGACGTAGAAGGCCGCCTTCTGATGCGGGTTCTCGCCGTAGCGCATGCCCTGCTTCTTGGTGAACTGCAGCGACAGCGTGCGCGGGAAGTCGGGCTCGCCGCTGCCCACCCGCTGGCCGAAATAGTTGGCGATGGCGGCGTCGTAGGCGGCGGTGTGCTCGAACGCCTTGATCGCCAGGTCGAAGCGGGTCTTGTGACTGACGCCGCCGTCGTGGCTGGCCATGTCCTTCAGCACCCGCGAATAGTCCTCGGCGCTGACCACGATCGTGGTGTGCTCGTGGTTCTTGGCGCAAGCCCGAACCATCGTCGGTCCGCCGATGTCGATGTTCTCGACGGCGTCCTCCAGGGTGCAGTCCGGATTGGCCACCGTCTGCGTGAAGGGGTAGAGGTTGACGACCACCATGTCGATCGGGTCGATGCCATGCTCCGCCATGACCGCGTCATCCTGGCCGCGACGTCCGAGAATGCCGCCGTGAATCTTGGGATGCAGCGTCTTGACGCGCCCATCCATGATCTCCGGAAAGCCGGTGTGCTCGGAGACTTCGACGACCGCGATACCGTTCTCGTGCAGCAGGCGATAGGTACCGCCGGTCGACAGCAGCTCGACGCCAAGCGAGGTCAGCTCGCGAGCGAATTCGACGACGCCGGTCTTGTCGGACACGCTGAGCAGGGCGCGACGGACGGCGCGGGGGGCGGTAGAAGCAGGGGGTTGAGACATGCCAGTCCACTCTTGTGCGATGAGACGGCAGGCGCAGCCAGGAGACTCTCGAGTCGGCGGCGGCGTCGCGCGTCCAGGTGGCGCTTCGCTCGGGCGAAGCGAGAGAGAATTTACATCAGATCGTACTGCTTGAGCTTCTTGCGCAACGTGCCGCGATTGAGACCGAGCAGCTCGGCGGCTCGGGTCTGATTGCCTTCGACGTTGCGCATCACGACTTCGAGGAGCGGTGCCTCGACCTCCGCCAGCACCATCCCGTAGAGGTTGGATACGGATTCACCCTCGAGATGGGAGAAGTAGCGCTCCATGACACGCTCGACGCACTCTCGGAGAGTCGTGTGAGATAGCGCTTCGGGCATCTGGAGGGAGTCGGCCTCCGCGGTTGACTCACCATCGAGAGCTAAAGGTTGCCGGCTATTCATGCTGCGTGGATTCCGTTACCGATCGCGGCGGCGTCACCGCGAAAGAGTTCATGAAGAAACTCGAATTGTTGTTCGGCCTGCTCGAGACGATTGAAGCGGGAGCGGTATGCCCGGCTGGGATCGTGCGAGGCGAGATACCAGCCGACGTGCTTGCGAGCCACCCGGACGCCGAGATAGTCGCCATAGTGCTCGTGCAGGGCACGCAGGTGGCGCCCAATGGTGCTGGCGATCTCGTCCGCGCTCGGTGGGGCGTGCTCACGGCCGGTACGCAGGTAGTGCTCGATCTCCCGGAACAGCCATGGGTTGCCCTGGGCACCGCGCCCCACCATCACGGCATCGGCACCGGTGTAGGCGAGCACTTCGGCAGCGCGCTGCGGCGTGGTCACGTCGCCGTTGGCGAAGACCGGTATCGATACGCGCTGCTTGATCGCAGCGATGGTGTCGTACTCCGCGGCGCCGGTATAGCGCTGCTCGCGGGTTCGGCCATGGATGGCCAGGGCCGCGATGCCGGCGTCCTCGGCGAGGCTGGCGACACGCTCCGCATTGCGGGTCTCGGCACACCAGCCGGTGCGAATCTTCAGCGTGACCGGGATGTCCACCGCCGCGACCACGGCCCCCAGGATATCGGCTACCAAGCGTTCGTCTCGCAGCAGCGCGGATCCCGCCGCCTTGTTGCAGACCTTCTTGGCCGGACAACCCATGTTGATGTCGATGATCTCGGCGCCGGCTTCGGCATTGAGCCGTGCCGCCTCGGCGAGCATCTGCGGGTCGCCGCCGGCGATCTGCACCGATCTCGGCCCCGGCTCGCCGCGATGGATCATCCGCTGCCGGGATTTCCGGGTGTGCCAGAGCCGGCTGTCGGCGGTGACCATTTCGGACACCACGAGACCTGCGCCCAGCTCGCGACAAAGCTGGCGAAAAGGGCGGTCGGTCACCCCGGCCATGGGGGCCAGGATCACGCGATTGGGTAGCGTGTGGTGGCCGATGCGGGGTAACGGGCGATCGGTCTGCGGTGACACGGAATCACGCATCGTTACAGGGGCTCAGGCAAAACGGGGAGGCTATGATACCGGTCACCCCGGGTTTGTTGAAGCGCTGTTTGCCGACTCACGACCTAAGCCGCAAAGCGCGCCGGGAGTGCATGAACGCCGTTCAGGTCAGGCCGCTCGGGCATGAAATCGAGCAGCGAGGGACTTGCGGCGGACCGGACGAGCGACACTCAGGCCGCGCGATGCCCGGTGAGCAGCACCCAGCCTTCTCGCTCGCGGGGCTCGTCCATCGACAGGCCCTGGGCCCGGTAGGCGTCCAGCACGGTATCCGCCTGGGTGGCCAGAATGCCGGAGAGGGCCAGGTGGCCACCGGATTTGACCCGCTCGGCGATCGTCGCCGCCATGTCGACCAGGGGGCCGGCGAGGATATTGGCGACGACCACGTCGAACTGGCCCTGTCCGATCCTTTCCGGATAGTCCAGGATCAGGCGGGACTCATCGATTTGGTTGCGTTCGGCGTTGTCCCGGCTCGCCTGCAGCGCCTGGGGGTCGATATCGACACCGACGGCGGTGTCGGCACCGAGCTTGAGCGCGGCGATCGCTAGAATGCCGGAACCACAGCCGTAATCCAGCACCTGTCGCTGTGCGACATCCTGGGCGTCGAGCCAGCCGAGGCAGAGCGCCGTGGTGGGGTGCGTACCGGTGCCGAAAGCGAGGCCGGGATCGAGCAGCAGGTTGACGGCATCGGGGTCCGGGGCCTGGTGCCAACTGGGCACGATCCACAACCGGTGACCCATTTGCAGGGGCTCGAAGCCATCCATCCACTCCCGCTCCCAGTCGCGATCGGCCAACAGTTCGTACTCGATCTGCGGGGCGGGGTCGTCGGGAGATCCCTCGGACCAGGCTCGCTGGACACGCTCGATCATCGCCTCGACGCCGGGAAGATCGTCGTAGAGGCCGGTAAGTACCGTCTCTCGCCACAGCGGCGTGGTTCCCCGGTCGGGCTCGAAGAGCGGCTCGTCGTGAGCGTCCTGCAGGGTGATCGCGCTGGCACCCTCGGCTAGCAGCAGCTCTTCCAGCCACTCGGCCTGCTCGGGGGCGATGGATGCCTTGAGTTGTAGCCACGCCATGGGTCGCTCTCCGGAATGATGATGGTGACGAAAACGGGGCGGGCTATCGCTGGATAGACCGCCCCGCCGGGATGGGCTCGGGTTCAGCTCAGCCCGAGCTTTTTCTCCAGATAGTGGATGTTGACACCCCCGCGCTGGAAGGCGCTATCGCGAACCAGATCCTTCTGCAGGTCTATATTGGTCTTGATGCCCTCGACCAGCAGTTCGTCGAGTGCGTTTCGCATCCGGATCAGGGCGATATCCCGATCCGCGCCCCAGGTGATCAGCTTGCCGATCAGCGAATCGTAGTAGGGCGGTACGCTATAGCCGGTATAGATGTGGGAATCCATGCGCACGCCCAGGCCGCCGGGCGGGTGATAGAGGTCGATCTTGCCGGGGGAGGGCATGAAGGTGCGTGAGTCCTCGGCATTGATGCGACACTCGAACGCATGGCCTCGAAGCTCGACATCGGACTGCTTGATCGATAGCGGCTGACCGCAGGCGATACGCAGTTGCTCCTTGACGATATCGACGCCAGTGACCATCTCCGTCACGGGATGCTCCACCTGGACCCGGGTGTTCATCTCGATGAAGAAGAACTCGCCGTTCTCGTAGAGGAACTCGAAGGTCCCCGCGCCCCGGTAGTTGATCTCGATACAGGCATCGGTGCACGACTTCAGCACCTTGGCGCGCGCCTCGGGATCCAGGTGCGGTGCCGGCGCTTCCTCGAGCACCTTCTGGTGACGACGCTGAAGGGAGCAGTCACGGTCGTAGAGGTGGATGGCATTGCCCTGGCCGTCGGCCAGCACCTGTACCTCGACGTGGCGGGGGTTCTCGAGGAACTTCTCCATATAGACGGTGCCGTCGCCGAACGCTGCCGCCGCCTCCGAACGGGTCACGCTGGCTGCCTTGGCGACCTCGTCGTCGTTGCGCACGACGCGCATGCCGCGACCGCCGCCGCCGGCTGCCGCCTTGATGATCACCGGGTAGCCGATACGACCGGCGATGCGGCGAATCTCGGCGTCGTCGTCCGGCAGCGGGCCATCGGAGCCTGGCACCGTCGGCACGCCGGCGGCCTTCATGGCGTTGATCGCGCTGACCTTGTCACCCATGAGGCGGATGGTTTCCGCCCGCGGCCCGACGAAGGTGAAGCCGGAGCGCTCGACCTGCTCGGCAAAGTTGGCGTTCTCGGACAGAAAGCCGTAACCGGGGTGGATGGCGCTCGAGTCGGTGACTTCCGCCGCGCTGATCAGGGCGGGAATATTGAGATAGGACTGTGCCGAGGCGGCGGGGCCGATACAGACGGCTTCGTCTGCCAGGCGCACGTGCATCAGTTCCCGGTCGGCCTTGGAATGAACCGCGACGGTCTTGATCCCCAGTTCCTTGCAGGCGCGCAGGACACGGAGGGCGATCTCGCCGCGGTTGGCGATGAGTACCTTGTCCAACATGATGGTTTCGCTCGTGTGGCCTTAGTTGATGATGATCATCGGCTGGTCGAACTCGACCGGCTCGCCATCCTCGACCAGGATCGCTTCGATCACGCCATCCTTGTCGGCTTCGATCTGGTTCATCATCTTCATCGCTTCGACGATACAAACGGTATCGCCCTTCTTGACGCTCTGGCCGACTTCGACGAATGCCTTGGCGCCCGGCGCCGGCGACCGATAGAAGGTTCCGACCATGGGGGAGGTCACGGCGTGGCCCGTGGGCTGCACGGGGCCCGGCTCTGCAGGATCCGGGGCCGGCGTGGCCACCGGGCCGGGCCCTTGGGCCGCCGGTGCCATGGACTGCGGCATGTACATCGGCTGCTGCATGGCACCGAAGCCATTGGGATGACGGCTGATGCGAACCGACTCCTCGCCTTCCTGGATTTCGATTTCGCTGATGTTGGACTCTTCCAGGAGTTCGATGAGTTTCTTGACCTTGCGTATATCCATGGCGATGTCTCGGGTTGGTTGAATGTGAAAGTTGACGGTGACGGTGTCGTTTCAGCGAGTGTTCACGGGCGTGAAGGGCGTCAGTTGCGACCCAATTGCGAGAGTGCGGCTTCCAACGCGAGGGTGTAGCTCTCGGCACCGAATCCGGCAATGACGCCTCGGGCGACATCGGTGAAATAGGAGTGGGCGCGGAAAGGCTCGCGTGCGTGCACGTTGGAGAGGTGCAGTTCGATGAACGGGATATCGACGCCGGTCAGCGCATCGCGCAACGCCACGCTGGTGTGCGTGAAAGCGGCCGGGTTGAGCAGGATGAAATCGATGTTCTCCTGCCGGGCGCGGTGCACGCGCTCGACCAGCTCGTGTTCGGCGTTGGATTGCAGCCACTCGAGTTGATGGCCGGCGCTCAGGGCCCGCTCGGTCAGACGCACCCGGATATCCTCCAGCGTGGTCGTGCCATATACCGACGGCTCGCGAGTGCCGAGCAGATTCAGGTTGGGACCATTGAGAACCAGGAGTCTAGCCATGACAGTCCTTGCGCTGTTAACCCGTTCGTGAATTGCCGAGATCGCGTCACTTTGCTGCAAGATGGCGTCGTCGGCGCACCGTTTTTCGTTGGTGTCGAAGTTTGCCGAAAAAGACTGAGAGTGTCCACCCTGACCATCGAACGATGTTCGGTAATGCATGATCACGGATCACGGATCACGGATCACGGATCACGGATCACGGATCACGGATCACGGATCACGAGCCATGGGCCGCGAGCGGCTTGCCACCGGTCAAGAGTCTCGCGGCGGGCCGACAGGCCCGTCGTCCCGCAGCCGTTGCTGTAACGCTTCCAGGTGACTGGCCAGTGCCGGGGCATCGATCTCGCCCTGAACGCGAGCGTCGTGGAGCTCCTGCCCGCCGGCGAAGAACAGCAGCCCCGGTGGGCCGAACAGGCCGTAGCGGTCGAGCAGGTCTCGGCTGGCGGCCACGTCCCGGGTCACATCGGCGCGGAGCAGGGTGAAGTCGGCCAGGCGTTCGGCCACCGCTGGCGCGGGGAATACCCGCTGCTCCATCACCTTGCACGAGATGCACCAGTCGGCGCTGACGTCGACCATGACCGGCCGCCCCGCGGCGCGGGCCGAGGCCAGCGCCGCATTGAGCTGATCGAGATCGTCGACGGTCTGGAAGGCGGGGCGCGTCACGTCGGCAGCCGCCTCGGCATCCGTTCCGGCCAGGGGCCGCAACGGGTCTCCGCCGCCCTGGGCCGCGCCCCATATCATCGCCGTGCCCCACACCAGCAGCGCCCAGCCCGCCGCCTGGCGTGCCCGTGGCCAGCCGGCAGTGGTCCGCGTGTCCAGAGCGCCGAGTGCCAGCGCGCATCCCAGCGTCAACGCGCCCCACAGCAGCAGGCCGACAGGGCCCGGCAGCAAGCGTTCGATCAGCCAGATGGCGACGCCGAGCAGCATCACGCCGAACACGGCCTTGACGCCCTGCATCCAGGCGCCGGTACGCGGCAACCACTGTCCACCAAAGGTGCCGACCAGAATCAGCGGCACGCCCATCCCCAGCGCCAGTGCCAGCAGCGCCAACGCGCCGCCCAGCGTTTCGCCGGTGGTGGAGATGAAGACCAGCGCGCCGGCCAAGGGCGCGGAAACGCACGGCGACACTACCAGTACCGATAGGGCGCCGGCCGCTGCCAGTCCCGCCGGGCCGCTGCGCTGGAGCCGGTTCTGCCAAGCGTCGATCCGCTGGCCGACCGCACTGGGCAGGCGCAGGTCGAAAGCGCCGAACATCGCGATCGCGAACAGCGCGAACAGCAACGCGAAAGGGGTCAGGACCCAGCCCGACTGAAGCCGGGCCTGCAGATTGAGCGAGGCGCCGAACATGCCCATCAGGGTGCCGAGCAGGGTGAAGGTCACGGCCATGCCGGCAACGTAGCTCGCCGACAGTGCCAGTGCGCGCCCGCGTCGGGCGTTCTGGCCCACGATGATGGCGGTCAGGATCGGCAGCATGGGTAGCACGCAGGGGGTGAAGGTCAGCCCCAGCCCGGCGAGGAAGAAGAGACCCAGCGCACCCAGGCCGATGCCCGCGTCGAGCAGTGACCGGAACCGGCCGTCGGCACTGGCATGGGCGAGCGTCGGTGCGTCGCCGGCGGCAGGCATCGGAGCCGGGGTCGACCGGATGCTATCGGGGGGGCTGGCCGGGTTGGCCAGCGGGGCGTCATCGCCGGATGCCGAGAACGGATTGCCGGCGGCCTGTTCGATCGGCGACGACTTGGCGTCACGGGTCGCGTCGGTATATGCCGCTGGCGGTGGGCCGGCCTTGGCCTCCAGCGTCCAGTGTTCGGGGGGGTAGCAGAGTCCGGCGTCGGCGCAGCCCTGGAAGGTGAGGATGACGGGGATCGAACCTCCGGTATCGGCGGCGTCCTCGACCTTCGACAGCGGTGCGCTGATCTCGACCTGGTCGTGGAAGACATGCACGTCGCCCAGATACGGGTCGTGCTTGAACTCTCCCGGCGGCAGCTCGAGCGTGCCCAGCGTCACGCCGGGCTGGCGGCTCTCCAGCGCAAAGCGGTGGCGATAGAGATAGTGGCCGGGTTCATTGCGGATGCCGACATAGACGCGCTCATCGTCATGCCAGGCGTAAGCGTGGAACGCCTGGTCGACGGCCAGAAACTGCGCGTTGCCCTGGGCGAACAGGGGCTGGCGCTCCCGTTGGAGGAGATCGGCGTGGGCGGCGCCCAGCGGTGCTGACAGACAGCAGCAAAACAGCAAAACCAACCGGTAGAAACGCGACATGCTCTAATGGGTATCCCGACGACGAATGAGGCTTGGCCCTGACGATCTGGGCGGTGGTGACAAAGCCGCGTGAAACGACGCGTCTTTCGATCGCTTGGTGACGGAAAAGTGCCATCGATCGCGTCGGTGGGCTAGGCCCGGCATGCAGCGAAAGGCGGGCTGCGCGTCACGGGGAGCATGATAGGATAGAGTCATATCGTCTCCCAACCCGTTTCCGGTCGGGCCTGGCTGCCGCAGGCGGCCTTTCTCGACATGATTTCCAACCTCCCGAAATGACAAGGATCGTCCATGGCTCTATTTCGCAGGAACAAGGCGCCACTGTCGCGTACCGAGGTTCTCGAGACGCCCCAGTACGGCTGGATCTGGAAGCCGCTGGTGGCGCTGGTCGTCATCTACCTGCTGGTCTGTATCGTGCTCGGTATCTGGTGGAGCTGGACGCCCGCGCCCACGGACCCGAGACAGGCGGTCGAGATGCAGCGGGGCTTCCCCCAGAGTGTCGATACCGGCGGAGAGGCGCAACCGGTGCCGCCTGGCGAAGCCTTGTTGGCCACCAATATCTCGATTCTCGATACGCTGCTCCACAAGCCTGGCGGCTACCTGCGCAATGACGTCATGCCCCCGGGATTGTGGCTCGACAACATGCCCAACTGGGAGAAGGGCGTCACGCGGCAGGTTCGCGACGCGGTCGCCATGCTGGGCGGTGCGTTGAGCGTCGGCAGTGCGCCGTTGAACCAGGCCAACGAGTCGCTTGGCGGCGATCTGGACAGCTGGCGCTGGCCGGCGTCCGAGACCCTGCTGAAATCGGCGCGCAACAACCTGGGCGAAGCCTTCACCGCACTGGAAAACAGTGCCGGGCCGGGCGCCCCGACCCAGGATGCGGCCGCCTCGACCGAGCCGGCGGCAGCGCCCGACTCCGCCGCGCTGGCGGAGTGGCTGGGCCAGGTCCAGCAGCGGCTGCAGACCCAGACCCAGCACCTGGCCGCCAACGTCGGCCAGTCGCCGAATGGCGACCAGCAGACGGACAGCACGCCTTGGCTTCGCATCGACAACGTGTTCTTCGAGGCGCGCGGCACCACCTGGGCGCTGGCGCAACTGCTGCAGGCCGCCAGGATCGACTATGCCGACGTGATCGAGAGCAGCGGCGTCGGTGGCGATTTCGACCAGTTGGTGGCGGAGCTGGAGAGCTCTCAGGCCCGCGTCTGGAGCCCGGTGATCCTCAATGGCTCCGGATTTGGACTATTCGCCAACCACTCGCTGATGATGGCCAACTACACGGTGCGGGCTTCCCAGCTCGTCGAGAAGATCCGCAATCAGCTCTGATCGCCGGGTCCCAGAGGGTGTTTACAAATTCGACGAGCGAAGGCAGGAGAAGGCGAAATCGGTCGAAAAAAGGACCGGGCTGGCGTTCCAGTTGACACGGGGTAAATGAGCATTTTGACCGGGCTCGCGTACGAGGCCGATTTCAACGCCGTATCGCCGAGCGCAGGCATTTTGTAAACACTCCCTCAGAGCCTGCGCCACAACGTCAAACGCCGCCCCGGGCTGGATGCCGGGGCGGCGTTTTTCGTCAGTGCCGCGAACGGAGACCCGAGGGCGTGACGCTTACTCGTTCTCGTAGGCGCTGACGGCTTTCTCGATCGCCTTGCGGGCGGCGTCGGCGCCGTCCCATGAGTCGATCTTGACCCACTTGCCCTTCTCGAGATCCTTGTAGTTCTCGAAGAAGTGGGCGATCTGCTGACGCAGCAGCTCCGGCAGGTCGGTGACCTCGTGCACGTCGTCGTAGAGCGCGCTCAGTTTCTCATGGGGCACGCAGACCAGCTTGGCGTCCTCGCCGGCTTCGTCCGACATGTTGAGCACACCCACCGGGCGGGCGCGGATCACGCTGCCGGGCTGGACCGGGTAGGGCGTGACCACCAGCGCGTCGAGGGGGTCGCCATCATCGGCCAGCGTGTTCGGGATGAAACCGTAGTTGGCCGGATAGAACATCGGGGTGGCCATGAAGCGGTCGACCACCAGCGCGTCCATCTCCTTGTCGATTTCATACTTGATCGGCGCGTGGTTGGCGGGAATCTCGATCGCCACGTACACGTCGTTGGGGAGATCCTTTCCGGCGGGAATCTTGTCGAAACTCATCGTTGAGTCCTTGCGGTTTGCAGGTTGAACACCAGCGGGCGAAAATCCGGGGAATTATACGAATAGGCTAGGCCGATTACCAACCCGGGCCAAGAACCGCCATCCGAAAACCTCGACGCGGAGACGCCGATGTCACCGGAGGTGTCGGTCCCGGGACAGGAGCATCCGTCGCCTTCGTCGATCAACCGGGAGAAAGCCGTTGTCGAAAAGCTCACTGTCATTGACCTACGGTCAGGCCTTCGTCGCACCGGATCTGCATCGTCATCGTAGCTCGATGTCGGTTCAGATCCCCCAGGGCGAGCAGCTGGTCTCCAAGGGTGGCTGTGCGCTGATCAGCGACTCCACCTGGCGCAACTCGATCGCCAAGCAGGCCGGCGATCTCAGTGTGCGGGGGTTCCTCGCCGACTACTACTCGACTCCCGAGCACTGGGACATCAAGACCTCCGCGACCCGCGTACTGCGTGCCCTGAACAGCTGGTGTCACAGCCAGAGCGGTTATATCGAAGGGGGGAGTTACATCTGCTCGCTGTCGGCGATGATCTTTCATCAGCACGACGCTCACCTGTTCCACATGGGCGATACCCTGGTCTACCGCATCCGGGGCGCGGAGTTCGAGCAACTGACCCGGGATCACGTCACCGACCTGGGCGGGTATCGCTACCCCTCCCGGGCGCTGGGGATGGATGGCCACGTGGACATCGACTACTCGACCTTTTCGCTCAAGCAGGGCGATCTGTTCCTGTTCATGACCCAGGCGGTCCGCGGCACCCTGGTGCCGTCGGAGTACGTGCAACTGATCCGGGCCGATGTCAGCGATCTGGACGCCGCCTGCGAGCGGCTTGCCGAGGCGGCCAACCAGCGGGCGATCGAGCGCGGCTACAACGCCAACCAGTTCTGTTTTCAGCTGGTACGTGTCGACCGGCTCTCGGACGACGAACCGGACGAGCCGCCGCGGGTCTATCACCATCTGCCGGTGCCGCCGGAGCTGGCCAAGGGCGAACGGCTCGACGGCCTGGAGATCGTCGATGTGCTCTCCCGGACCGCCAAGGCGCGGCTCTACCGGGTGCGCGATGTGCGCAGCGGCCGCGAGATGGTGATGAAAGCGCCCAGCCCCGAGCTCTCCACGCGCAACGTCTATCTCGAGCACTTCGGCTTGCAGCAGTGGGTCGTCGAAAGGGTCAACTCGCCGTTCGTGGTCAAGGTGATGGAGCCGGCTCGGCCCCGCCGTTATCTCTACTATCTGATGAGCTACGTCGATGGCGAGACGCTGACCGAGTGGCTGGGACGGCACCCCCAGGCCAGTCTCGAGCAGCGTCTCGAGATCGCGCGGCAACTGGTCAAGGCCGTGCAGGCGCTACACCGCCACGACGTGCTGCACCAGCACATTCACCCCGACAACATCCTGATCGACCGGCATGGCAACCTGCTGCTGACCGATTTCGGCGCCTGCCACAAGCGCGAGGGCGACGCCCTGGGCGAGGCACGTCAACTCGCGCGTCAGGTCGGGCTGACCGAACACAGCGCGCCGGAGTATGCGCTGGACACCGAGGTCGGTCGGCGCAGCGACCAGTATTCATTGGCTTCCACCATCTACTGGATGCTCACCGGCCACCTGCCTTATACCCTCCTGCCCAATCATCTGCGTAGCCATACCGACCTGGAGCAGATGACCTATCGCCGCGCGCAGTTGAGCAACCCGGCGATCAGCGGCGATCTCGACGACGCGCTGCGCCGCTCGCTCGATCCGCTGCGGGCGCTGAGGTTCCGCCGGATCACGGAGCTTGCCTACCATCTCCGCCCCGCACCGAAAGGCGACGAAGAGGGGCGGCGGCCGTGGCGGGAGCCGGCTAACGTGTGGCAGGCCATCGCCACCGTGCTGCTGCTGCTGCTGATCCTGTCCTGGTGGCTGAAGTAGTCGCTCTCGATGGGTCGGGCAACGAGGTCGGAACGCGCGGGGAGTGCGGCTGCCCGCCAAGAGAGAGGGCGCCGTGACGGCGCCCTCGACAATGGCATGCTGTGATGGCTCGTCTCGTCCGCTAAGGCATTCCCAGCCAGTTCGGCAGGCCGAGCGAGAGGAAGGGCACGTAGGTCACCAGTAGCAGGAAGCCCAGCAGCAGGAACAGCCACGGCGTTGCGGCCCGGATCGTGCGGGTCAGCGGCATGCCGGTGACGGCCGACGCCACGAACAGGTTCAGGCCTACCGGTGGCGTCACCAGGCCGATCTCCATGTTGACCACCATGATGATGCCGAAGTGGATCGGGTCGATGCCCAGTTGGGTGGCGACCGGAAACAGGATCGGGGCCAGGATCAGGATGATCGCCGAGGGTTCCATGAACGACCCCGCCACCAGCAGCACGATATTCACCACCAGCAGGAAGGTGATCGGCGAGAAACCCTGCTCGACGACCCAGGCCGTGATGGTCTGCGGGATCTGCTCCGTGGTCAGTACATGGGCGAACAGCATCGCGTTGGCGATGATGAACATCAGCACCACCGAGAGCTTGGCGGCGTCGAGCAGCACGCCGGGACACTGCCTGAGGGTGATGTCGCGATAGACGAACAGCGCGACGAAACCGGCATAGACCGCGGCCACGGCGGCGGCTTCGGTGGGCGTGAAGAACCCGCCGTAGATACCGCCCAGCACGATCACGATGGTCAGCAATCCCCAGCTCGCCTTGCGGGCGGTGGCGAGGAACTCGCCGACCGACGGCCGCGGCAGCGCCGGCATCTTCTTGATCCGCGCGACGATGTAGATCGCGACCATCAGGATCAGGCCCAGCAACAGGCCGGGCACGATGCCCGCGACGAAGATCTTGCCGACGGAGCTTTCGGTGACCGTGGCGTAGACCACCATCACGATCGAGGGGGGGATCAGGATGCCCAGGGTGCCGGCGTTGCAGACGATGCCGGTGGCGAAATCCTTGGTGTAGCCGGAACGCGCCATCCCCGCGATGACCACCGAACCGACGGCAGCGACCGTGGCCGGGGAGGAACCCGAAAGGGCCGCGAACATCACGCAGGCGAGCACCGAGGCGATTGCCAGGCCGCCGCGGATATGGCCGACGCAGGCATTGGCGAAATTGATCAGGCGTTTCGCCACGCCGCCGCTGGTCATGAAGGCGCCGGCGAGGATGAAGAACGGGATCGCCAGCAGGGTGTAATGTTCGGAGGTCTCGAACAGCTTGATGGCCAGCGAGCTCAGCGAATCCTGGCTGAACAGCATGATGGTCAGCGAGCTGGCGATGCCCAGCGAGAACGCGATCGGCACGTTGAGGAAGAGCAGGCCGAAGAGCACCACGAACAGAAAGGCGATGGTCATGTCGGCTTCTCCTCAGTGCCGGCTTCGTCCTGGAGCTTCAGGGCGTCGGTGGACTCGTTGCTCAGTTCCATGGTGATCTGCTGGCCGCGCAGCATCCGGATCAGCACCTCGATCAGGCGGATCAGCACCAGGGTGAAGCCGATCGGCACGATGATCGTGATGTGCCACTGCAGAACCCCGTACTGGTCGAGATCCTCGGCACCGATGCCGGCCCGCATCAGCGCCATGACCCAGCTGTAACTGGAGACGGCGAACAGCGCGGTATAGGCGATACAGATCAGGCACGTCAGAATGCCGACCCCACGTCGCGCACGCTCCGGCAGCAGTCTGACGATCAGATCGACGCCGATGTTGGCGCCGATGCGCACGATGTAGGCGATCCCCAGGAAGATCAGCCAGGCGAAGCACGCCTTGGTCAGGGCAATGCTCCAGGTCATCTCCTGGGCCAGGTCGATGATGAAATCGCCAATCGCGAAGAGCGGCGTTTCCGCGAACGGAAACAGATCCGCTGCATCATAGAAGACGGTATAGAGGTTATTGACCATCACGTAGCTGAAGGTCACCAAGGTCATGAGGGCGAGGAGGAAGGCCACCAGGCCCTCCTCCAGATGCGCCCAGGCACGCAGGAAACGTGTCATGGTCGGCTCGGTTACTGGGAGGTTTCAGATTGGGCGGTATCGGACTGATTGGCGCCCTGGGCAGCCTCGATCAGGTCTTCACCGATGTCGTCCTGGAACATCTTCCATACCGGACGAACCGCTTCGCGCCAGTCTTCGCGCTCTTCCGGCGTCAACTGGATGATCTCGCTGGTGCCGGCGTCGATGATCGACTGCTTGGCTTGCTGGTTGAGGTCGTAGGCCTGCTGGTTCACCTTCGTGGTGACGTCGGCGAGAATCTCTTCCAACTGGCTGCGGATATCGTCCGGCAGTCCGTTCCAGAAGTCGGCGTTGGTGATCACCATGTAGTCGATGATGCCGTGGTTGGACTCGGTGATGTAGGGCTGCACTTCGTGCATCTTCTGGCTATAGATGTTCGACCAGGTGTTCTCCTGACCGTTGACCACCCCGGTCTGCAGCGCCTGGTACACCTCGCCGAAGCTCATCTTGCGGGGAACGGCGCGGAGCACCTTGAACTGCTCGTCGAGCACGTCGGAAGCCTGTACGCGGAACTTGAGGCCGCGGGCATCCTTGGGTTCGCGCAGCGGCTTGTTGGCAGAGAGTTGCTTCATGCCGTTGTGCCAATAGGCCAGCCCCTGGATGTTGCGATCCTGCATCGAGTCGAGCAGGCCCTGGCCGGCGTCGGAATGCTGGAAGCGGTCGACCGCATTGATGTCGTCGAACAGGAACGGGAGGTCGTAGAGCTGCAGGCTGGGGCTGTACTGCTCGAACTTGGCGAGCGAGGGGGCCAGCATCTGCACGTCGCCGAGCAGCAATGCTTCCATCTCCTTGCCATCGCCGTAGAGCGATGAGTTGGGATAGACCTCGACCTTGACCCGGTCGCCGAGCTTCTCCTTCACTTCCTCGGCGAACATCTTCGCGCCCTGGCCCTTGGGCGTGTTCTCGGCCACGACGTGGGAGAACTTGATGACGATGGGATCCTGCGCCTGAGCAGTCGCAACGCCACCCATCAGGATGGCAACTCCGATCGCGCCAAATACTGTTTTTGGATTGATGAGGGACATGGCATTTCACTCCTGGGTTTGTTCTGTCGTCTTGGCGTCTGTCATAACGCCTTATTAGCGATGCCAGGCGGAGTATGCGGATAATTATCTCGATTCGTATATTCAACCTTCGGCGGGACTCGGGACCATTAGGGCGATAAAGATAACGCTTTTCTCTGGTTTAAAAAGTTTAAAAAGTCGGAGCTGGAGAGTTGGAGAGTGCCGGTTTTGATATAATGTCAAAAACAGAAATTCTATTGAATTCAAATAGTAATGCTATTTTCATGAATTCTTTGAAGTGCAGATCATGGCCCGTCGTCGATGGAATTTCATGCCCAATCATCGTCGCAGGATCGCGGCTATTCCAGCAGGTTGCCGCGGCAGTCAAGCTCGAGGTCACAGAAGTTAACGTGGATCATCGTCGCCAGGACAGCGAGATTGCATGAGCTGGCGGCGCGCTGGTAATGCTCGCCGCCAACTGTTTCGGTTAGGGTCTTTCAGCCCCGGTCGGCACTGGCGACGAGCCGTCGGGCGCGGGCCATGACCGGCGCGTCGATCATCTGGCCGTCTATCTGCCCGGCTCCCGCGTCCTGCTCGGCCGCTGCGATCACGCGCTTCGCCCAGGCCAACTGGTCGGCGGTAGGCAGAAACGTGTCGTTGACCACCGTGACCTGGCTCGGGTGGATACAGAGCATGCCGGCAAAGCCCATCTCGACGGCGCGCCTGGCGGCACGCTGGATGACTCCCATGTCGCGGAATTCGGGATGCACGGTCTCGATGGGGGCCGCGAGTCCGGCCAGGCGCGACTGCAGGATGATCTGATAGCGTGCCTGGTCCAGCATCCAGTTCCCCCCTTCGCTACCCGGCTCGATGCCAAGGTCCAGGCTGAGATCCAGTGCGCCGAAGCTCAACTGGACGACACCCTCGACCCGCGCCAGCTTTCCCAGATGGTCCAGGCCCTTGGCGCTCTCGATCAGTGGAATCATCGGGTAGCCGAGTGCCTCCACCTGGGCCAGACTCCTGGTGCTTTCCGCTTTGGGAACGACGAGCCCGGCGATGCCCGGCCGGTCATGGCATAACGCGAGATCCTCGAGAAAATCATCGGTGTCCGCGGCATTGATCCGCACCCAGACGGTGCCCGGCGATGCCGTCTCGAGAAAGTCACCCAGCGCCTGACGGGCCATCGGCTTCGCTGCTGGCGCGACCGCATCCTCCAGATCGACGATAACGATGTCGGCGCCGCTGGCCAGCGCCTTGGGAATGCGTTCGGGGCGATTGGCCGGCACGAACAGGGCCGAGCGAGGTGGGGTGGTCAAGGTCATGAGCCGATTCCTTGCGGTGGCGAATGCGTGGTGGATGAATGGCTGCGTGAGCGATGGATGGCGGGTGTCAGCCGGTCTTCGGGCGGTACCCGTCAGATCGTACCGGCCTGGCGCAGGGTGTTCACCTCCTCGTCGGCGTAGCCCAACTGCCTGAGGATAGTCGCGCTGTGTTCGCCCAATGCGGGGACCGCGTCCATGCGTGGCTCGTACGCTGCATTGCGCCCGGGCGGCAACGCTGCCGGCACCTGCCCGCCAGGGGTGATCACGTCGCGCCAGCGATCTCTCGCGGCCAACTGCGGATGGTTCCACACACCGGCCATGTCGTTGACGTGGGCATTGGCAATCTGGGCCTGATCGAGACGGGCGATCACCTGCTCCGCCGTGAGTTCGGCGAAGACCGTGTCGATCAGCTCGCGCAGGGCGGCGCGATTGGCCGAGCGCTTGAAGTTGGCATCGAAGCGCTCGTCCGCGGCCAGCGCAGGCTGTTCCATCACCTTCTCGCAGAACAGCTGCCACTCGCGCTCGTTCTGCAGTCCCAGCATGACCGTGCCGCCGTCGCCGGTCGGGAAGGGGCCATAGGGGTAGATGGTGGAGTGGGACGCGCCGGCGCGAGGCGGTGGTGTGGCGCCGTCGAAGGCGTAGTACATCGGATAACCCATCCACTCGACCAGGCTCTCCAGCATCGAGACATCGATGTGCGAGCCCTCGCCGGTCCGTCCGCGAAGCAGCAGCGCGGCAAGGATGTTGCTGTAGGCGTACATGCCGGCGGCGATATCGGCGACCGAACAGCCCGCCTTGGCCATGGCATCGGGCTCCGGGCCGCCGGTGACGGAGAGAAATCCTGCCTCGCTCTGGATCAGCAGGTCGTACGCCTTCTTGGTCTCGTAGGGGCCGCCTTCACCATAGCCGGAGATGTCGCACACGATCAGCCTGGGGAAGCGCGCGTGCAATGCATCAAAGCCGAGCCCCATTCGGGCAGCGGCCCCGGGCGCCAGGTTTTGCACCAGCACGTCCGCCTCGCCGAGCAGATCGTCGAGAATCGGCGCGGCAGCCTCGTGCTTGAGGTTGAGCGTCAGGCTCTCCTTCGACCGGTTGGTCCAGACGAAGTGCGACGACAGGCCGTGAACCCGCTCATCGTAACCGCGGGCGAAATCGCCGACACCGGGGCGTTCGACCTTGATCACCCGAGCCCCCTGGTCGGCGAGCTGGCGGGTACAGAAGGGCGCGGCGATGGCGTGTTCCAGGCTGACGACGGTAATGCCATCCAGCGGACGAGGCGGTTGAGCAGTCATGAGGGATCCTGTTCGCGAAATGGAGATGCGATGCCGGCGGGTCGCCGGCTCACAGCAGTGGCTCGAGGCGTGCCACCGAGGGCAGGTGCCAGGCGTGGGCGATCAGCCTGACGACTTCGTCATCGTCGGCGGCACCCGAGAAGGTCACGAGGCGGCGGAACTTCGCCTCCAGCTCTTCCCGGCTCAGGGTGTTGCCCGGATCGCCCTTGGGTTCATCGATGGCCGCGCTCAAGCGGCGGCCGTCGCGGGTCGTGACCTCGACCCGACCCAGCCAACGTCGGGGGTAGGCCTCATCCACCTCCGGGTCCAGTACCATCGACACACGCTGGCGGAAACTGGCCACCGCCTCGTCCTGCAGGGCGTGATCCCGGAAGCTGGCCAGGCTGGCGTCGCCATGAACCGCGATCAACCCCAGCACGCTCCCCATCGAAAACTTGGCCTGATGAATGGTGCGCGGGTCGACCACCGGTCCGAGCACGTCGATCGCCGCCTGATGGACTCTCGCCGTGACGCTCTCGATGGCGTCGTGGGTCAGCGCTTCTCGCTGCATCAATGCCAGCAGGGCGTCCGCCGCCGGATGCGTATGCCGGCAGGAAGCATGGAACTTGAACGACGTCTCGACCAGCGCCCAGCGCTCGCCGAGACGATCCGTCAGCCGGCTCGGATCGGCATCGGTCGACATCCCGGCAGCCATTCCCTGGGGGCCGTCGAGAATATGCCTGGCACCGGTCAGGCCGCTGTGGGTCATGTAGGCGGCAAGGAGACCATCGGAGGCTGCCTTGGCCGTGTGCAACTGCTTGGAATCGGCGGCGTCGCGCAGAAATTCCCATAGCCCCGCCGCCTGGGTGCCGGCGTTGCCGAGCAGGTTCACGAAACCGTCGGTGTCGAGTTCCATGAGCTTGCCTGCGGCCACTGCGGCGGCCAGCGTCCCGGCGGTGCCGGTGGTATGGAAGACACGGTAGTGGGAGCGACCCAGAAACTCGCCGATCCGAATGCCCGCTTCGTAACCGGCCACGGCGGCGGTGATCAGCGCCTCGCCGCTGCTGCCCAGGTCCTGGGCGGTGGCGAGGGCGGCAGGAAAGACCACGGTCGCCGGGTGAAGCACCGAGCTGTTGTGCAGATCGTCCTGCTCGACCACATGCGAGGCGGCCGCGTTGACGAGGGCGGCGAAGTGCGGCGACGTCATGCGCCGGTCGGTCAACTGTTGGCAGCCTCCATCACTCGGCCCCATGAGTTGGCTGTACTGCTCGAACAGCGGGATCGGTGCGTGGTTCTTGCCGGCCAATGCCGAGCCCAGCCAGTCCAGGTAGTAGGCCTGGCAGCGCTCGACGACCGCTTGCGGGATGTGGGGGTAACTAAGCTCGGCCAGAAAGCCTGCCAGTTCTCGCGTTCGATCATGGGTCAGGTCATTCATTGCCAGGCTCCTCCATGCGATTGGCGATCTCTATCAGGTTGCCGTCAGGGTCGCGAACGTAGACGGAACGGATCGGGCCGGTGGCGCCGGTCCGATCCACCGGACCTTCGATGAGCGTGATCTGTTCGGTCTCGAGGTGGGTGATCACCTGCTCCAGCGGTGTGTCGCTGAGGAAGCAGAGATCCGCCGAGCCCGGCGTGGGGCGGTGCGCCTTGGGTTCGAATTCCTGGCCGTGACGGTGCAGGTTGATCTTCTGCTGGCCAAAGACGAGCGCGCTACGCCCGTTGCCGAAGGCGATCCGCTTCATCCCCAGCGCACGACCGTAGAAATCGCAGGTCGCATCGATATCGGCGACCGTCAGCACCAGATGATCCAGCTGTGAGATCTTCATGGGTAACCTCAGAACGAGCGTGGCAGGTCGAGCAAGTGCTCGGCGACGTAGGAGAGGATGAGGTTGGTGGAGATCGGGGCGACCTGGTAGAGGCGAGTCTCGCGGAACTTGCGCTCGACGTCGTACTCGGTGGCGAAGCCGAAGCCGCCGTGGGTCTGCAGGCAGACATTGGCCGCCTCCCACGAGGCCTTGGCCGCCAGGTACTTCGCCATGTTGGCGCTGGCCCCGGCCGGCAGACCGGCATCGAACTCCTGGCAGGCACGCCAGCGCATCAGGTCGGCGGCTTCCACCTCGATATGGGCCTCGGCGATGGGGAACTGCACCCCCTGGTTCTGACCGATCGGGCGATCGAACACGACGCGCTCGTTGGCGTAACGGCTGGCCTTGTCGATGAACCAGCGGCCGTCGCCAATGCACTCCGCCGCGATCAGGGTGCGTTCGGCGTTGAGGCCGTCGAGAATGTAGCGGAAGCCCCTGCCCTCCTCGCCGATCAGGCTATCCGCCGGCAGCTCGAGATTGTCGAAGAACAGCTCGTTTGTCTCGTGGCCGACCATGTTGTCGATCGGCTGGACCGTCATGCCATTGGCGATTGCCTGATGCAGGTCGACCAGGAAGATCGACATCCCCTCGGACTTGCGCTTGACCTCGGCCAGCGGCGTCGTGCGCGCCAGCAGAATCATCAGATCAGAGTGTTGAATCCGCGAGATCCACACCTTCTGGCCGTTGATCACGTACTTGTCGCCGCGCTTGACGGCCGTGGTCTTGATCTTGGTGGTGTCGGTGCCGGTGGTGGGCTCGGTGACGCCCATCGACTGCAGGCGAAGCTCGCCGCTGGCCAGCCTGGGCAGGATGGCGGCTTTCTGCGCCTCGCTGCCATGCTTGAGCAGCGTCGCCATGTTGTACATCTGGCCGTGAACGAAGCCGGCATTGCCGCCGCAGCGGTTGACCTCCTCCAGAATCACGCTGGCTTCCGCCAGACCCAGACCCGAGCCGCCGAACGCCTCGGGGATCATCGCACCGAGCCAGCCGGCTTCGGTCAGCTCGGTGACGAACTGCTCGGGGAAGCCCTGGGCCTTGTCGATGTCGCGCCAATACTCGCCATCATATTGCTGGCACAGGCTGCGAACGCCGTCGCGGATCGCTTCCAGCGCCTCGTGGTCGATGGGGTTGAGGCTCATGCTCGAGACTCCTGGTCTTCAATGTCGTGGAATTCAACCGTGGCGCGATGGGCCGGCCCGTCGTCGTTGCCGGCGGTCAGCTCGGCCGTGCCATGGTCGGTGATCCGGCCGGTGGTCCGAAACGGCTTGTCGGCGATCAGCGGACGCAGACCGCGATACTGCATGCGCGTCGGGCGCAATTGAGGATTGGCGTCGCAGAACGCCTGCAGTTGCAGCGTCGCGATCAGCGGGCCATGGACTACCAGCCCCGGATAACCCTCGGTCCCGGTGACATACGGCCAGTCGTAATGAATCCGGTGGCCATTGAAGGTGACCGCCGAGTAGCGGAACAGCAGCACCGGGTCGGGGTCGAGGGTCTGCGACCAGTCGGCTTCCGGCATCGGCTCGTCGAGCGACAGTTTCGGCGGGGAAGGCTGGCGATAGACGATATCCTGGGCTTCGCGAATGGCGAGCTCGCCAGCCTGGGAGTAGTCGTGCTGTACCGTCACGAACAGCAGCGAGCCGGTGCGGCCGTGCTTCTCCTGAATATCGGTCACGGTGGAGACGCGCTGTGCTTCGATACCCACTTTCAACGGACTGAGAAACTCGACGCGGCCACCGGCCCACATCCGGTTGCGGTCATCCGCCGGCGGCAGGAAACCGCCACGAGTCGGATGACCGTCACCGCCGAGCTGCGCGCCGGGGAGCGGGTTCTGGAAAAACGCCCAGTGCCACAAGGGGGGCAGGGGCTCGCCTGGTTCTGGGCAGGGTCTGCTGAACGTCGCCGCGACCCTGGCAACCAGGGCGCTATCGAGACGATCCGTGCTCTGCTCGCGGTTGCCGAGCCACCGCTGGAGCGTCTCTTGGGGCAGATTGTCGGGCATGACGCGATTTACCAATCTGGGGAGGTATCGCCAGCATGGCCGGACTCGATATCGGGGGAAATCTGTCTTTCGTGGCAGGGGGCTTTGGTTTCGCTGAATACGACTTTGGTGGATGACCGTCGCGCGCCGAATGGCAAACGTCCCCGACGGCACGCTCGGCCGCCGGGGACGCTATCGTCTCGCTACGCTGTCGACTCAACTCAGCGCGTAAGCGAATTCCCCCTGGTCGTCGAGGCTGACCGTCAGTTTCTCGATCGCCTCGCCATTGGCCATCTTGTCCAACACCTGGGCGGCGACGGTCGGCATCAGGCTGCCGGAGAGGATGTTGTCGATATTGCGTGCGCCGCTGTCACTGTCGGTGCAGCACTCGGCGACGGCTTCGATGATCGCCGGGTCGTACTCGAACTCGGCGCGATGGTTGTATTCGAAGCGGTGCTTGATGCGGTCGAGCTTGAGCCGCACGATGTTGTGCAGAATCTCTTTCTGTACCGGGTAGTAGGGGATGATGTTCAACCGGCCCAGGAACGCCGGCTTGAACACGCCGTTGAGCTGATCGCGCAGGCTTTCGACGATCGCATCCGGCGCGGGCAGGGACTCGACGCCCAGGCACTGCTGCATGATGTCGTCGGTGCCGACGTTGGAGGTGAGCAGGATCACGGTGTTGCGGAAGTTGATCTCGCGACCTTCGCCATCGTCCAGCACGCCCTTGTCGAACACCTGGAAGAACAGCTCCAGCACGTCCGGGTGGGCTTTCTCCACTTCGTCCAGCAGCACCACGCTGTAGGGCTTGCGGCGCACCGCTTCGGTCAGCACGCCGCCCTCGCCGTAGCCGACGTAGCCGGGGGGCGAGCCCTTGAGGCTGGAGACGGTGTGGGCTTCCTGGTACTCGGACATGTTGATGGTGATGACGTTACGCTCGCCACCGTAGAGTGTGTCGGCCAGCGATAGCGCGGTTTCGGTCTTGCCGACGCCGCTGGGGCCGAGCAGCAGGAAGACCCCGATCGGCTTGTTGGGGTCCTCCATCCGCGCCCGCGAGATTGCGATGCGCTTGCCGATCTCGGAGAGTGCGTGATCCTGGCCCAGCACGCGCTCGCCGAGCAGTTCGGGCAGGCGCTGCACGGTGGCGATCTCGTCACGCATCATCTTGCCGAGTGGAATGCCGGTCCAGTTGGAGATCACCTCGGCGATCACGTTGCCGTCGACATGGCCGTGCACCAGCGAGTGCTCGCCCTGAATCGCGGCCAGCTCTCGCCGGACCTCGCCGATCTGCCGGCTCAACGCGTCGGTATCGCCGTCCTGCTGGCCGGCCTCGATGGATTCGCGCTCCGCCTCCAACCCTTTGAGGTGCGTCACGATCTCCTGCTCGCGCTCCCAGCGTGCGCTGAGATCGTCGATCTCGCTGCGGGTCGCGGTGAGCTGTTCGTCGAGCGCGGCGAGGGTTTCCGCATGATCGCTGCCTTCGCGCTGTTCGCGCTGGAGAACGGCGATCTCGCTGTTGAGGTTGTCGACGCGACGATGGGCGTCCTCCAGCGCCGCCGGCTGCGAGGACTGCGCCAGGGCGACCCGGGCGCAGGCGGTGTCGAGCACGCTGACGGCCTTGTCCGGCAGTTGGCGGCCGGTGATATAGCGGTGCGACAGGCGAACGGCCTGGACGATGGCATCGTCGAGAATGGTCACCTTGTGATGATCCTGCATCCGTTCGTTCAGGCCGCGCAGCATGTTGATGGCCACCGGCTCGGCCGGCTCCTCGACCTTGACCACCTGAAAGCGACGGGCCAGCGCCGCGTCCTTCTCGAAGTACTTCTTGTACTCCGCCCAGGTGGTGGCGGCGATGGTGCGCAGTTCGCCGCGCGCCAGCGCCGGCTTGAGCAGGTTGGCGGCATCGCCCTGGCCGGCCTGTCCGCCGCTGCCGATCAGGGTGTGGGCCTCGTCGATGAACAGGATGATCGGATGCAGGCTGCGCTTGGTCTCCTCGATCACGTTCTTGAGTCGGCTCTCGAACTCGCCCTTGACCCCGGCGCCGGCTTGCAGGAGCCCCAGGTCGAGGGTGCGCAGCTCGACGTTCTTGAGCGGCGGTGGCACATCGCCGTTGACGATGCGCAGTGCCAGACCTTCCACCACGGCGGTCTTGCCGACACCCGCTTCGCCGGTGAGGATCGGGTTGTTCTGGCGGCGTCGGGTGAGGATGTCCACCATCTGGCGCACCTCCTCCTCGCGGCCGAGCACCGGATCGATGCGCCCGGCGCGGGCATTGCCGGTCAGGTCGATGGTGTACTGGTCCAGCGCCGGGGTCTTGCTCTTGCCGGGGCGCCCGCCGCCGGCCTGGGTGTCCGAGGAGTGGCCGGCGCTCTGGCTCGGGCCACTGGCGTTCGTTCCCTCGCCGAGCGGGCGCACGTGCTGATCTTCGCTGCTGCCGCCGATCAGGTCATCGAGATGTGCCTGCAGGTCGTCGACGTTGATCCGCTCGAGCTCACGGGCGCCATCCAGCAATACCCGGCGCAGTTCGTCGTCCTTGAGCAGCGCCAGCAGCAGGTGGCCACCGCGAATCTGGGCCTCGCCGTGATCGATCGAGGCGATCACCCAGGCGCGCTCGATCAGCCGGGTGATGCGCGGCGATAGGGCGGGCGTTCGAGTATTGCCGGTCTTGAAGGTGGAGACCGTCTCCTCGAGCTGCGTCGCCAGGCGATCGAGCGACACGTCGTAGTGCCGGGCGATGCGCAGGAAGTCGTTGTCGTCGCTGTCGAGCAGCTTGAGCAGCAGGTGCTCGATATCGACATCGTACTGGCGCTCGGCCAGGCACAGTGCCGCTGCGCCTTCGGTGGCTTCGCGGCAGGGATCGTTGAGCTTGTCGAAAAGGGATTTGAGACTCACGCCGTGGCTCCGTCGTAGGGAATGTCGAAGAGTGCATGGCCGTGGGAGGCGGCCGGTCGGTCGGCGGGTTGGAGCCAACCCAGCCGCCCCAGGTTGATACTGCCCCCCGCACCCAGTTGGGGGGCGGGAATGCTGTGCCTGTCGAGAATCAACTCGATCTCGAAGTCGAGTTCGATGCCGGCGTAGAAACGCACCAGCTTGATCAGCTTCCGGTGCGCTTCGGTGTCCGGCAGTAGCGAACGGTAGGCGCTCAGGCTCAGCGGCCCGAACGAGACGCGAAAGGCGGATTGATAGTCACGCACCCGGGTGCCGGCCACGGCACTCTCCCCGAGCCTGGCATTGGCCTGGCCGAGGCGGGTGTACTGCGCCGGATCGAGGCGTATCCAGCGGCCAGCGAACGAGTCGACCCGGCAGGGCAGCTGGAAGGTGTATTCCAGGATCGACTGCAGGTTGCTCGGATTGCGCGGCCGCTGCGACCACAGCCCGGAAAACCAGCTGAACAGGTCACGGCGCAGCGAGCCGGGCGCGTCGTCGCGGGCGAGACTCTTCTCCAGCGTGGTGGGCGTGAAACCCACCAGGTGCAGCAGCCACTCCTCGAAGTCCGCGCTGCCCTTGCGCTCGTATTCGATATGGAAGCGGTACTTCTGCCACGCCTCGTAGAACAGCGCCGTCATGCGGTGCGAGAAGAAATCCATGAACGCATGGGCGGCATCGTCGCGCTTCTCGATATGACGGTTGATCAGCAGTTCGGTGTAGGGGCGCGGCAGGACGCCGGACGGCCCCACCAGCCCCATGAACGTGACCTGGATCTCGCTCAGTGGATCGCCGCTGGCGGAACGGACCTTGTCGCTCTCGAAGGAGAGGTCGCTGATCTCGCTGGGCGGGAAGTTCAGCGACAGCAGCGAGCGAAATCGCAGCGGGTCCTGATGGGGGCGGTTTTCGGGATCGATACGCCCGGTGCGGCTGTAGTGCAGCCGCAGCAGGCGCACGAGCTGGAAGAACCCGAATCGCCAGGGCTCGGCGCGGGCCTGATCGATCAGACCAGGGGCTGAGTACCGGTTCTCGGCTTCCATTGGGCGACTCGCTGTTCGCGCTGACGAGAGCGCAGGGTGAGTTGGGTGAAGCTGTTGAGGCTGCAGTACTGGCCGAAGAAGTGGTCCAGCACCATGCCGAACAGGTAGATACCGCTACCGGTGAACTGGCTTTCGTCGAGCTCCAGGGTGATGCCGGTGCCGCGCACGAAGGCGGGGCGCGGATGACCGATGCGCGTCATCACCGGTTCGCTCGCGATCGAGGCGATGCCGTTGATCTGCTTGCGGATCGCCGAAGCCTGGCGATAGTTGTAGAGCGTCAGCAGCTCCATCAGTGCTTCGCGGCCGTCGGAGACCAGCGACAGATGGTTGAGCGACAGGTGCGAGACCAGGCGCCAGATCAGGCCCTTGCCCATGGGCGGGCGTACCGGGGCCGTCGGCTTGCGCAGGCAGCGGATCTGCTGCACCACCTGCTCGCGTTCGAGGGTGAAATCCCCCTGCGGGTGGCCGAAGGTCATCAACTGCGGGAGGTCGCGATTGCTGCAGGTGAGCTTGAGGCTCAGGGTGTCGCTGCTGGCGTCGAGCATCTCCAGTTCGCGATCGACCACCCTAAGGCGCATTTCGGTGCCCGGGTCGCGGGCGTTTTCCGAGGCGACCCGCCGCGCGATCCAGTAGCTCTGGCGGGCCTGCTTTTCACTGTCCCGCGGTTCGAAGAAGGGCAGGCAGGGCGCAACCTCGTCCTGCATCGCGGTGCGAATGACCCGCGTGACCTCGTCGATCGAGACGATCTCGGTGGAACGGGAGTGGCGCACGTCCGGCACCACCGGATATTCATGGCGCGTGTGGCTGAGCTTGATCGGTTCGGCCTGCTGCGGGAACAGGTTGACCACCGGGGTGCAGCCGAGACGGAAATTGTGGCGCCCCACGGTCTGCGCCAGCCGGGCGAGACGCTCGTGCTGATCGTAGTCGCGGAACAGGAAGTGAATCTGGACCTGGGTCACCGGCTTGCCGGCAAGGGGGCGGGCCAGGCCGTTCAGGTCGAAGAACAGGAATTTCTCGGGAAAGGTGAAGTACTCGTGAAGCAGGCGGTAGCCCAGGAACGATCGCTCGGAGTAGTCGATCAGCCCTTCGTCGTGACCGAAGCCGACCGGAGCGATGGCATCCGGTGCCAACCCGATCTCGCGCTGCTGCCCGGCATCGACGAAGCTGACCGAGATTCGCGCCACGTTGTTGAACAGCAGCTCGTAGAGCGGGTGCATGAGTGTGCCTTCCCCGTCGAGGAAGAATCTCAGGCGATCCATGCCCAGCTTGCCGAAATCGGTGTTGCCGAGGCTCTCGAGCGACAAGGTCAGCTTGGCGACGTTGTCATTGCCGTGGGCATTGAACGACGAGCGCTCCAGCCGGGTCAGTTCGGCGCCGCTCACCGCCACCGGCCAGACATCCACCGGGTAGCAGGTGCGGAAGCGGCAGAAGGAGTCCTCCACCGGGCGTGAGTGCAGCGCCGTGTGCCGGGGCAGGTGATAAGCGCCGGTCAGGGAGGTCTGTGCCCCCGGGTCGAACTCGACGATCGACAGTGCCGGTGTCGGACGCAGGTAGTGCGGGTAGAGCACGTCGAGAAACGCCTCGACGATCTCAGGAAAGTCGTCGTCGAGTTTCTTGTGAACCCGGGCGCTGAGGAAGGCGAAGGACTCGATCATCCGCTCGGCGTGGGGATCCTCGCAGTAGTCTCCCTCGAGCAGCAGTCGCGAGGCGATTTTCGGATACCGTTGAGCGAACTCCTGACCCAGAAAACGCAGGTGGGAGAGTTCCTTCTCGTAGTAGGGCAGCAGGTCGTCGAGCATCAGATCAGGTTCTGCACCTTGTATTGGCGAGTGTTGACTTGCAGTACGGCATCGAAGGCCACGCGCTGGCTCGCTTCGCTCAGCGACAGCACGGCTTCGATGCGGAACTGGAGAATACGGTCGTGGCTGTCCTGGTTGAGCAGTTGCACGCGCACGCTGCTGAAGCGCTTGTCGCCCTGTTCGATGGTGCGTTCGAGCTGGCGCTGGATCAGCCGGCGATCCTCGGTGCTGCGGACGCCACGGCTGATGAAGTCCGGCAGGCCGTAGTCGAGCAGGGTGCCCTGCAGTGACGGCCAGCCATCCAGCCCGTCGGCCACCAGCTCCCGGCGGGTGTTGACCAGGAGTTCGAGATCGCGCACCACCGAGCTCTTGTAGTCGGCCAGCGAACAGCGATGGCCGGGTTGCGCTTCGGTCGAGTGCTGCGGCTCATCGTCGAGTAGACGGTCGAGCAGGGTCGGAACCATCTGCAAGGGTTCGCTCATCTCATTCTCATCTCACGATGGATCGTGGCGACGCCGTCCCGCGCGCCGTGCTTCCCGGATATCGCCTCGGATTCGCCGGCGGGCATCGGTACTTGACCGCTGCCCGCCTTTGGTCGTGCGGATCAGGAGCCGCGAGTGGACTGCGGCAGTTCCGACACCAGCCGCAGCGACGCGGTCAGCTCATCGAGCTGGTAGTGCGGCCGCAGGAAGGTGACCGCCTTGTAGGCGCCGGGCTTGCCGGGGACCTCGGCGACTTCCACGCGCGCTTCGCGCAGCGGGTACTTGGCCTTAGCTTCCTGGCCGGCGTTGTCGTCCAGCAGCACGTACTGCGACAGCCATTCGTTGAGGTAATCCTCCACGTTCTGGCGCGAAGCGAAGCTGCCGACCTTGTCGCGCATGATCGCCTTCATGAAGTGAGCGATGCGCGAGGTGGCGAAGATGTACTGCAACTGCGAGGAGAGGCGCGCATTGGCGTTGGCCACGTCGGTGTTGTACTGCTTGGGCAACTGAGCGGACTGGGTGCCGAAGAAGGCGGCGTAGTCGGTGCCCTTGCAGTGCACCAGCGGGATGAAGCCCAGGTCGGAGAGCTCCTTCTCGCGGCGGTCGGTGATCGAGATCTCGGTGGGGCACTTCAATGCCACCTCGCCGTCGTCGGTCTGGAAGGTGTGGGTCGGCAGGTCCTCGACCAGGCCGCCGCCCTCGACGCCACGGATCGCGACGCACCAGCCGTACTTGGAGAACGCATCGGTGACCCGCGCGCCCATGGTGTAGGCGGCGTTCATCCACAGGTACTTGTTGTGGTCGCGGCCGTCGACACTCTCGGTGAAGTTGAACTCCTCCACCGGCGTGGTTTCCTCGCCGTAGGGCAGGCGGCCGAGCACGTGGGGCAGCGTCAGGCCGACGTAGCGGGCATCTTCCGAATTGCGGAAGGACTTCCACTTGGCGTATTCGACGGTATCGAAGATCTTGGAGAGATCCCGCGGCCCGGTCATGTCGGTGAACGAATCCCAGCCGAACAGCTCCGGCGAGGCCGAAGAGATGAAAGGCGCATGCGCCGCCGCCGCCACATGGGAAACCTGCTCCAGCAGGTACATGTCCTGCGGATGGCGGCCGAACTCGTAGTCGCCGATCATCATGCCGAACGGGGCGCCGCCGAAGGTGCCGTACTCTTCCTCGTAGACCTTCTTGAACAGCGCGCTCTGGTCGAACTCGGAGGCCGACTTGAGATCCTTGACCAGGTCCTTCTTGGACGCGTTCAACATGTGGATCTTCATGTTGGTGCTGGTCTCGGACTGGTCGGTCAGATACTTGAGGCCACGCCAGGACGCTTCGAGCTGCTGGAATTCGCTGGCGTGCATGACCTCGTTCAACTGATCCGACAGCAGCGAGTCGATCTCGGCGATACGCGAGTCGAGCACCGCGATCAGGTCCTTGCTCGGGGTGACCTCGCCCTCCAGCACCTGATTGACCAGTTCGTCGATCAGGTCACGGGTACGGGTGCGCTCGGTCTCCGAGCGAGCCACGCGGCTCTCGGAGATGATGCTATCCAGCAGTGAAGTCTCCGGCGCGAAGACTTCCTGGGTTTCGGTCTGTGACGTGTTGTCGGTCTGATTGTCGGCCATGGAAGACTCCCGTTATTCCTTGTCGCTCTGCGGTTTCGCAGCGGCTTCACGACCCAGCTCTTCACCCAGGGCCTGGAGCTTGTCGGTGTTCTGCAGCACGTCCATCAACAGCTCTTCGAGCTTGTCGTTGCCACCCATCTTGTTGCGCAGATCGGCCAGCTTGTTGCGGACCTCCAGCAGCTTGCGCAGCGGCTCGACCTGACGCACGACTTCCTGCGGCTCGAAATCCTCCATGCGCTTGAAGTTGAGCTCGACCGGCAACTGCGAGCCGTCATTGGCGAGAGTGTTGTCGACGCGGTAGCTCAAGCGCGGCTTGACGCCCTTCATGACGCTGTCGAAGTTGTCGCGGTCGACATTGACGAACTTGCGGTCCTTCAGCCGCGGCAGTGGCTCGAGCGGGTTGCCCGAATAGTCACCCATGACGCCGACCACGAACGGCAGTTCTTTCTTCTCGATGCTGTCGCCGATCTCGACGTCGTAGGTCAGGTGAACTCGCGGTGCCCTGACGCGCGACAGCTTGTGTTGAGTACTTTCGTTCTTGGCCATGAAAGGATCCTCCCTTGAGATGGCGGCTTCGTTGGGGTTCGAACGGGTCGTGTCCGGGTTGCGCCTCGCGGTCAGGCGGACGGCGCCTCCCTGACGGCGGATATCAGTTGCTCCCGCAGGTCGTCCTGCATGGCATCGATCGCATCTTCGGAGATCAGCTCTTCGAAGCTGCGGCTTCCGGAGATTTCGGTGCTGTGGCGGATCACGTCGTCTGCCGGCAGGGTCGAGGCGACCGGCGAGCTGATCACGCAGAAAGGTAGCTCGCCGAAATCGTCCAGTTGCTGGAAGCCGACCGGGAAGCGCAGCCCCTTGAACAGGCGACCCAGGCCGGCGGCGCGGCTGAAGCAGTGAAACAGCATCAGGTAGTGCACCACGAAACGGTGCAGCTCCGAGCCGCTGCGATTGGGGTCGCGGACGACCTGACGAAAGCGGCTCAAGTCGAATGACGAGTAACCCACCACCCAGCGTGCAGGACTGGTCACGCGCACCGTGCTGCCGCCCGGCAGGTCATGGTCGTACTCGAGTGGGAAAAGCTCAGGCGTGGAGTTGATGATGTTGAGCGGTACCTCGAGCTCGTTCATCAGGTTGAACGGACGCTGCGCCGCATGCTTGTCGAACAGGGTGCGGAACTCCTTGAAGTGATGCTGAGTCTCCCGGCCGCTACCGCGAGGCGCCCCCTGCAGGTACTCGCCGAACAGCGGTTGGGGTCGCACCAGTGGCGCCAAGGTCGTGAGATAGTCCGCTGCCTGCGCCTTGAGCGAATCCGACACCACTCGCGTCTGCTTGCGCGAGCGGATGAAACTATCAACATCGAAGGACTGCGTCATGATCGATTCCCGGTGCGACGTCATATCGTCGAGATGGACTTGGCGTCGATTGGGTTATCGAGGCCAGTCGTGTCATTCCATTGAACATCGGCTCGCGACCCATTGTGCCGAGGACGCCGAAAGACTCAATAGATTGACGATCAAGATTCTACCCGGTAACAGAAATCGCAAAGTATTGTATCGGAGAATCGAGACGGTGCTCCGAGGTTATCTGCTATTAATGTTGTAGGCGATCTCTTACATCTCGTGTAATTAAAGGTTATCTCATCACTCTAGCACGAGTGGTGATTCAATTGTCCTTATCCATCTCCGCCGCGGGGGATAGATCCGGGGTCAACAGTTCGAGGGCCACGCTCTTGCCTTCATCGTCGATTGCCGGCATGCCCTGATCCGTCAGCGGCTGCAGATTGCCGTTGTCCATTCTGACGTAGGCACGCGCATCGCCCACCTCTGGCCTGAGCACATAAAGCTGCCGTTCGAAGTCGTTAATATCTTGATTTTTGGACCATTTCCCCCAGGTCGAGTTGACTCTCTCTCCTCCGGGCGCGTCGATCTTGACCTCGTGCAGGTAGAAACCCTGGGGGGCTCCGGTAATGGCATCACGCTGCAATATCAGGTCGGTCTTGATCCCGCGGCAATCATTGCAGGGCAGGGTGCCTTCGAAGCGTTCGGTAGCCTTGACATAATTGACCTTGGATTGAGGGCCGGCTGCGCAAGCACTCAACAATAGGCAAGCCGCGACCGAAGCCCATTTGACGGACTGTGCTTTCATGTGTCGATCTCAAACTTTTTGTAAATAAATGTTTCTGAGTAAGCTAATGTTAAATTCGACGCTTATTATAGCCATTAAATCTGGTAGGGTGTGTGGCGCACGAGACAAATTGATGCCAAATCTTCTTTGGCATTCAGGCTTCGTGAGCTTTCTCGGGACTAAATAATAGAGTGAATGAGACGGCAATGATGGCGTCCGTACGCGTTTTGGTAGTGGGTTTATGCGTGGCTCTGCTGGCGGGTTGCGGCGTGGCCGATCGTGTCGGCAACCGCTTCGGTGATACCTGGGCGGGAGATCTATTCGGCAACCAGGAGCGGGTGCGAGTCACCATCGATAGCGACGAATCGGTCAACCCGGATGTCAATGGCGAGCCCTTGTCCGTCGTCGTCAGAATCTACCAGCTGAGCGAGCAGGCTCCCTTCGCCACAGCCTCGCCACGTCAGCTGTGGAGCGAGGGCGAGAGCGTGCTGGGAAACACTCTGTTGTCCCAGCGTGAAGTGACTCTGCTGCCGGGTGAGCAGAAGGTGGACGTCGCCGCCCTGGCGCCCAATACCCAGTTCGTCGGTATTGCCGCCTTTTTCCGAAATGTCGTCGGTGACAACTGGCACGTGGTCTTCGACGCCGAAGAGCTCAGGAACGACGGCCTGTTGAGCGCCTCGGAAGGTGTCCGGCTGCGCCTCCTCGATGATCGCGTCGAAGTCGAGCGTGGTCACGATCTGCTCGGCCGGTAATCCTTCCGGCGTCGGGCCGGCAGCCAGTGGAGCTTGTGATTCGGAGGACGGCCGCGCAGCGGGCGTCAGTATTCAGAGGCACGGGACAGGGACGTGAGCAAACACAACCGCATCATGTGGTCGGAAGGGATGTTCCTTCTGCCCCAGCATTTTCAGTACCAGGACGAATTCCATCAGCGCCAGCAGGCCGAGTCGCGCCAGGTCCAGCACCCATTCCAGTGGGGGGTGCAGGAGATCGCCTTCGACGAGGGTGCGCTCGAGCAGGGCACACTGCGGTTGAGCCGCCTCAAGCTGGTCTTTCCCGACGGTACCTTGCTTGATGCGCCTCAGCACGATCCGCTTCCGCCAGGGCGAAGTCTCGACGAGCTGGCGCGCAATGGAGAGGTCAGGATATTCGCTGCATTGCGCACGCTCGAACCGTGGTCGCCAAGTTATCTCGACCAGGACGCCCCGCGCCACGGCGGGCGCCGTTATGTCCAGCGCTTCGAGACGCGGCCCGATCTTAACGAGGGCTCGCTGGAGAACGAGCTGGGCACGCTCGAGCTCAACGCCACCCTGTTGATGGAAGGGGACAGCCTGGATGGTTTCACCCACTGTCCGATCGCGCTGCTCAAGCGCAACGCCGCCGGTGGCTTCAATCTCGAAAGCGAACGCTTCATGCCGCCGGCACTGCATATCGATTCCGTCGCGCTGCCTTTCGATATCGCCAATCGCCTGATCGGCATGCTGCAGGCGCGAAGCGAGGCGCTCTCCGGCCGTCGCCGCGAGCGTGCCGACCAGGTGGCGGAGTTCGGCTCCAGTGATGTCACCCTGTTCTGGCTGCTTTACACCATCAATCGTGCCTACCCGCAGCTGGCCCACCTGCTGGCGCATCCGCGGTTGCATCCCGAAACGCTCTATCGCTTTCTGGCCGAATTCGCCGCCAGCCTGATGACGTTCTCCATGTCCCACAAGCTGGGGGACATCCCGGACTACGATCATCGTGATCCGGCGCCGGCCTTGCTGGGGCTGGAAAGCGTGGTGCGGGAGTTGCTCGAGATCGTGGTGCCCAACCAGTACATTCCGATCCCTCTCGAGCAGACGCGACCTTCCTACTATGTCGGGCGGCTCAATGACGCTCGGCTCAAGAACGCCGACTTCTATATCAGCGTCCACGCCGACATGCCCGGCGCGCAGATCCTCGAACTGGTGCCTCGCGCCTTCAAGGTCGGATCGCCGGAGGATATCGAGGTGGTGGTCAACACCGCGATGCCGGGCGGTACCTTGACGCACGCCTCCCGCATGCCCAGCGCGATCCCGGTGCGGCTGGACAACCACTATTTCGCGCTCGAACCCCATGGCGCCGTTTACGAACGGATGATGGACGCCCAGGCGATCGCCTTTTACGTCCCCAGCGGATTCAAGAATCTCAGCATTGAACTGATGGCGGTAATGAAATGACCGAAGCCCTTGCTCATCCCTCCGAGATCGCCGAGCCCCAAACGCTCAAGACACTGTCGCGCGACTTCATCTCCATGGTCCTGATGGTGCGCCGCGGTCAGCAGGCCGAAAGCGTCGAGCGCTTTCTCGAACGTGTCGATCAGTGGTTGCGCGAATTCGAGGAGAAGGCCCGGGCCGAGAATTACAGCGCCGATGCGGTGAAGGACGCCCAGTACGCACTCTGCGCCTTCCTCGACGAGAGCGTGCTCAAGGGCGGGGTGGGCAACATTCGCGAGCATGTCGAGCTGCACCCGTTCCAGTACCGCTACTTCGGTGTGCATCTCGCTGGCGAAGGCTTCTATGACCGTCTCGACAGTCTGCGCAGCGACGTGCGCGCCAACCTGGACGTGCTCGAGGTCTACCACCTCTGTCTCGCGCTCGGTTTCGAAGGCAAGTACAGCCTGGAGAACCGGGACCAGCTGCGTTACATCGCCAACACGCTGGGGCAGGACATCGCCCGTTATCGACAGCAGAGCGACGAGCGCAACGAAAGCTGGAAGCTGCCGGATCAGGTTGGCCAGCTGTTGCGCTACGAGATCCCGTTGTGGGTCTATCTGCTGGGGATCGTGCTGGTCTGCCTGATCGTCTACGGCGGACTGCGCTGGTGGCTGGGCAGCGAGACCGATTCGCTGATCGAGCAGATTCGGCAGCTTTTCAATTCCACCCGCTGACGAGCGAGTCTGACGATGCGTTTTCTTCGATTCCTGCGCTCGCTGAAAGGCTTCTGGCCGCTCTCCATCGTGCTGCTGCTGATGGGGCTGGCACTTTGCGTACTGATCCTGCCGCTGCTGACGCAAGAGCGCGAGCTCATCTTCATTGCCATGGCGCTGGTGACCGCAGTGTGGCTGCTGGTCGTGGTCATGCGTCAATATCATCGCATCCGCGCCGAGCGCAGTATCGAGAACCTGGTCGAGCTCGAGGTGCATCGCGAAGCGGCCGAAAGCGAATCCGGCGACTACCAGATCCTCAGCGACCGCCTCAAGCACGCCATGGCGATGCAGCGCGCCGCGCGTTCGGTGGATGGCGGCAAGGCGTCGCTCTACGAACTGCCGTGGTATCTGGTGATCGGCATGGCAGCCTCGGGCAAGACCTCTCTGCTGACCCGTTCGTCGCTGGCGGCGACCATGGCCGGTGGCAGCAATCTCTCCGCGGTCAGCGGGACACAGCACTGCGACTGGTACTTCAGTCGCGAGGCGGTGATGGTCGATACCGCCGGGCGCTACCTGGTCGAGGATCGGCCGGCCAGCGAGTTCGCCGACTTCCTCAAGACCCTGCGCAAGCAGCGTCGCAAGCCGGCGATCAACGGGCTGGTGCTGGTCGTCAGCCTGCCCGAGCTGCTCGAGCAGTCGCGGCAGGAGGCTCATGCCCTTGCCGAGCAGCTGGTGAGTCGGGTGGTGGAGTATCGTCGTTGCCTGGGGATCAATCCCCCCGTCTACCTCTTCTTCAGCAAGACGGACCTGTTGCCCGGCTTCACCCGCACCTTCGAGGCGCTGGACGCCACCGAACGCCAGCGTCCTTGGGGCCTGACCTTCTCTCTGGAGGAGCTGCGTCGCGAGGGTGTGATCAGCGCTTTCCAGCGGCGCTTCCCGAAGTTGGTGGCGACACTACGTCAACGCGTCGACCGGCGAGTGATCGAAGAGGGCACCGAGGCAGACAGCGAACTGCTGCGCTTCCCCGACTACTTCGCCGAGCTGCTGGGCGTCCTGAGCGACTTCCTCGAGCAGTTCGACATTCCGCAGCAGGGCGAGCAGGCGCCGGTATTGCGAGGCCTCTATTTCACCAGCGCCTTGCAGACCGGGCCCGCGCTGCCCGCGTTGCTGGACGACCAGACCCGCGCCGAGTTCGCGCTGGCGCCGGGCGAGACCGACACAACTGCATCGCGTGGCGGAGAGAAGAGCTACTTCATCACCGATACCTTTCGCGAGGTGGTCTTCCCCGACCGCAACCTGAGTCTCTACTACTCGCAACGGGGCGAGCGGCGCACCCTGCCGACATTCATGATCGGCGCCCTGGGCGCGCTGGGCGTTGCCGCCATCGCCGCTCAGGGCTGGTCGGCCTACAACAACAAGCTGTGGGTCGATCATATCCAGCACCGTCTGGACGAGATCATGGCCGGCAACAGCACCGGCCGCCTGAAGCCCCATGAACGCCGCGAGCTGCTTGGCGACCTGGAGCAGCAGTTGGCCGCCATCGAGCGGCATCGAGAGAACGGTGTGCCCCTCAAGCTGGACCTGGGGCTCTATCAGGGTGAAGCCCTGCGAGAACCGTTGAAACAGGCCTGGTCGGATCTGCTGCGCGAGGATGTCCTCCAGCCGCTGGCGTGGAGACTGACCCGGCAGCTGCGCTCTCTGGACAGTTTCGATACGCCGGGTGGTGACATCGATACCACTGGCGCCGAGGTCGAGCCGCAGGCCGATACCGGGCAGGATGCCGGCGCGATGGAAGAGCGTGGCCAGGCGATCGGTCGCGACGCCATGGATCGGATGCGGGAACGCTCCACCTCGCGGCCCACGCTGGGCAGCGTGCCGACCAGCGCCTCGGAACTGGGTAGTCGGGCCCGCGGCGAACTGCGCTCGCGAACCACGGACAGCGCCAGGGATGCCTGGTACTCCGCGCGCAGCAATGCGGAGACCGAACTCGAAGAAGGGTTGCGTGAACGCACCAGCACGCTGGGGAGCGCCGTGGGTGACGGCGATGGCGACGAGTCGACGCTGGCGCTGTCCGGCGAACGAGGGCCCTCGCTGTCCGAGGAGATGCTGACCCGGTTGAGCCAGGAGGACGTCGAGCAGCTGATCGAGAGCTACTCCTCGCTCAAGCTCTACCTGATTCTGACCGATCCGGCGGCACACCAGGACCAGGGCGACTTCGTGGCGTCGGCCCTGCCGCGGCTGTGGCAGGAGACGGCGCGTCGCCGCGGGCTGTCACGCTCCCGCGAGAGCATCATGGACAATGCCGCGCTCTACGTGCACTACCTGCAGCAAGGGACGGCACCGGCGCTCGAGCGCGATGAGAGCCTGGTCGCCGACAGTCGTGAGCGTCTCAATGCCTTCCTGATCGACAGCAGCCTGGTGGACCGCGAGTACCTGCGCTATCAGCTCGACGTCGAGGAGCGCTACGATCCGCTGACGCTGTCCAGGATGGCGCCGGAGATGTCCGGTCGGCTGTTCTACTCCAGTCGCGCGGTACCCGCTTTCTATACCCGTCAGGTCTGGGACGAGTACCTTCGCCCGGCGATCATTCAGACCGTCTCCGGCGACCTGCAGCGCGAGTCCGACTGGGTTCTCGATGACGAGGACGTCGACGATGCCGTCCAGTCCAAGGCGCGTTTCGTCAGCCAGTTGATGGCGCGCTACAAGCGCGATTACGCCATCGCCTGGGAACGCTTTCTCGGCAACACCCATGTCTCTCGCTTCGATACGCTCGATCAGGCCAGTGACCGGCTGGCCGCATTGAGCGACCTGCAGGGGTCGCCGCTGCGACAGGTGCTGGAGGCGGTCAAGGCCAACACCGGCTGGGATGACCCCAAGGCGACCGACGAAGAAGGGCAGGCCGCCGGCAAGGCCCAAGACCAGAGTTTCTGGGGACGCGTGATGAGCGTCTTCGATGGCAGTGGCGGCAATGGACCGGCGGTGGATCTGGCGACGTTGCCACGAATCAACGATGGCGCGCTGGCGCGCCACTTCCAGCCGGTGACGCGAATGCTCTCGGCGGACGAGGCGACGGGAAGCGACAACTCCGTTCTCAACCAGTACCTGCTCGACCTGCGTCAGCTCAAGGTCCGGGTCGACAACGTCCGCAGCGCCCAAGACGTGGGCCGTAGCAGCAAGTCACTGATCATGGCCACGCTCTCGGGGCAGCCTACCGAGATCAACGGGCTGCGCAACTTCGTGGCCTCCCGGGTCGATACCTCGCGGTCGCCGCTGGTGCAGGCGCTGGAGCCACTGTTCCGGGTGCCGGTCGAAGACACCTGGGCCGCGCTCAACGAACCTGCCAGGAATCAGCTCAACGCCGCCTGGGACGACAAGATCGTCACGCCCTGGGATCAAATGGTGGCCGGCCGGTATCCGGTCAGCGACTCGGTCAATGAAGCTTCTGTGCGGGACCTGGAGTATTTCATCGACCCGGACCAGGGCGCACTTTCCCAGTTCCGCCAGAACGAGATCGGCGATCTCGCCGGCTCGGGCAGTGGGCAGCGCTCGCCGATGGTCGATCCGCGCATGCTCTCCAGTATCGACGACGCGACGGCGCTGGGCCGGGTCATCGACAGCCTCTCGGATCTGCGCAACGGCTTCGAGCTACAGATGAACCCGACGGCGGGGCTGACCGATATCATCCTGACGCTCGATGGTCAGCGGCTGCACTACCGCAACAATACCCAGTCCTGGGAGCGGCTGACCTGGCCGGGCGATGGCGAATCCTTCGGTGCGCGCATGGATATCATCAATCGAAACGGTCAGCGTCACACCGTCTTCGATTACCCCAACCGGTGGGGATTCCTGCGCATGATCGAGAGCGCCCATATCACCCCGATCGACAGCGCCCGTCAGCGCTTCAGCTGGCGAACCTACATGGGAACCGTGAGCTTCGACGTCCGTAACTTCGGTGGCGTGCAGATATCGGATCTAAAGCGGATCAAGTCTCTGAACATTCCATCAATGGGCCGTTGACGACAGGGTGGTGAAGGAGTGGCACAGGCGATGAGAAAGGGGTCTGCATGATCGGCTGCTTTGGCAAGATTCCCTCGAAAGCCGATTTCGTGGGGGTGAACGCCGCCGGCACGGTGATCCAGGAGCTCGATCAGTGGCTGCAGAGCGCGCTGGTTCGATTTCTGGATCACGAGGACTGGATGCATCGCTTCGATGCGCTGCCGGTCTGCTTCTTTCACTATCACGCGCGCAACAGCAGCGATGTGATGGGCGCGATGATCAGCTCCGCCGATGCTTCCGGGCGCCGTTATCCGTTTTTCATCTTTCAGCTGTTGAAAGGGGAAGGGCGGCCATCGGTGCTGCCGTTCCTGCATACGCTGGGCGAGATCTTCGCCGGCCAGGCGCGACAGATCCTGACCGACTCGGTGCACGGTCAGACGCCGATCGACCCGGCCGTCGCGATCAAGGAGATGCGGCTCTGGAACGACCAGGACCTGGCGCTCTATCAGCGTATCCACGAGCGATTCCTGCAGGATTACAGCTTCGACGACATCGCTCAGGCGCTGGAGTGGGGGTGGCCGGAATTCATCGCCGGTGCTTGCCTGCATCGTCTGCACTACGCGCTGGAGAGCTGGGAAGCGGGCAGCACGCTGGCGGTGCTGTTGCCGCTGCCTGCCGAGCGCGGACTGAAACGCCCGGTGGCGGATCTGTGGCAGCAGTGGCTGGGCAGCGCCTGCCGGGGAGGGGCACCGGTCATGAGTCTGCTGATCGATGACTTCATGCGCCCGCGCCTGCTGCTGATGCCTGCCTGGCATAGCGCGGAGGCGTTTTTCGAAGTGCTCTCGAACCCCGATGATCGGCGCCTGTGCATTGACGTGCTGGCGCCGTTCGCCTACGACGAACCACACCCGGGGACCTTGCCGCTGCCGGACACCCGGCTGAACCTGGCCGATTTCATGACTCGTTTTCCACGCGGCCACCAGGCGCCGTGAGCGAGCTAGATTGAGCAGATGTGCTAATGAAACGTATGAAACTCGCCTATCTGAAATACGCCTTCTTCAAGTATCAGCCCTATATCCTCGGGCTGCTGTTCTTCGCTGCCATCTTCCTGGTCTGGCGGCTGGGCGTGGCATTCGGTTTCTCGTCCCTGGCCAGCCTGCTGGCGGGGATCGTCCTGTTCCTGCTGGTATCGGCGATCTACGTGCTGCTGCTCTACCGCGGCGTGGGCCAGAAGCGCAATCTGGAACACCTGCTGATGGAGGATGCCGATGCCGCCGTGCTGGATGCCAGTCCGCAGGATCGGGAAGAGATCAGCCTGCTGCGGGAGCGGCTGCTCAAGACCATCGAGCGTCTGAAGAAAAGCGGTCGTGGGAAGGGCAGGAACGGCAAGGACGCGCTCTATGCGCTGCCGTGGTACATGATCGTCGGCCAGCCCGCGGCCGGCAAGAGCACCATGGTCTATCAGTCCGGTCTCAACTTTCCCTTCGCCGAACGGGAAAACGCGCGTGTCGCCGGTATGGGCGGGACCCGTCACTGCGACTGGTTCTTCAGTTCCGACGCCATCCTGCTGGATACCGCGGGCCGGTACATGAACAGCGAAGAGGAGGCCGGCAAATGGAAAGGGTTCCTGTCGCTGCTGAAGCAGCATCGGCGGCGCTGCCCGCTCAACGGCCTGATCGTCGCGGTCAATATCAGCGACGTCGTCCAGGTCAGCGACGCCCAGCGCAACAATCTGGCTCGGCGCCTGCGAGAGCGGATTCAGGAGGCGCGGGAGCATCTGGAAGCGCGCTTGCCGATCTATCTGGTGTTCACCAAGTGCGATCTGATCGAAGGGTTCACGACGTTCTTCGAACGTCTCGACCCGCAGCGCCAGAGTGACGTGCTGGGGCATACGTTCCCGCACCAGCAGCCCAGCGACGTGAACTGGAGCCAGCAGTTCGACGCCGCCCTGGAGGGTCTCTGCCGCCACTGGCAGCGGATGGGAGACGATGAGATCGTCCAGCGGGACATCGTCGATACGCGGCGGGACGTCGCCGCGTTTCGGTTCCCCCTCGAACTGGCCGCCCTGCGCGAACCGCTGGCCCGATTCGTCGAAGCGCTGACCAACGCCAATCCTTACCAGAGTGCGCCCTTGCTGCGCGGCTTCTATTTCGTCAGCGCGCTGCAAGGGGGAGATGTCATCGAGGGCGAGCACGCCGGGCGTGTCGGCCGCCATTTTTCCCTGGCCCGGCCCGAAGCGCTGACCGGCGAGCAGACCCAGCATCCGTTCTTCATCGCCAACCTGTTTCGCAAGGTCATCATCGCCGACCAGCATCTTGCCGGACTCTATGCGAGCGACGTCCGAGGCCGTCGCCGCAAACTGCGCTGGACGCTGGTCGCAGGGCTGATCGGCGCCCTCTGCTGCGGGCTATGGATCACCTCCGCCATGCGCAACCACGGCGAGATCGAGGCGATGTCGGGAACCTTCGCCGACGCCGTCGAGCAGGATGACAGCCATCCGTCACAGTATGCGCGATGGTCGAGCCTGGATGCGCTCAGAGAGTGGGGTAGCCACTACTATCAGCGTCGCCAAGGCGAGGGCGTGCCCTGGTCCATGGGCTGGGGGCTCTATCAGGGAGATCGAATCGAGCCGGCCATTCGCGAGCGCTACTTCGATCAACTGCAGCCGGTGATGCTGGAGCCGGTGGAGCAGAACCTGACGCGCTCCCTGTTCACCCTGACCACCATCGATGTCTATCGTCGCAACAGCGACGAACTGCACGCCGTCGAGGGGCCGGAGACCGTCGCGCCCTACGCACGACCCCGTGACAACAGTGCGGAGTCGCTGGCCAAGTTCGGCCGCTCCACCCTGGACACCTATCTGATGATGTCCGACATCGATCGTGGCGACATCGATTCGGACACGCTGCGGGCCCGATTGCCGGCGTTCTGGTATCCCGCGATCCAGCAGCGGACCGGTACCGAGATCGACGAGGACCAGGCGGACTATCGCTACGCCGGGCGCCAGCTCGACTTCTACAGTCGACAGGTCCATGAGAGCGATGTGCCGCGAATCTCCGCCAACGCCTTCCTGGTCTCCAGCAGTCGCAATTACATCGACAGCCTGCTGGAGCAGACGTTGACCAGTTCCGAGACCATCGTGCTGGAGTCCGACACGCTCTTCGCTTTCGGGCGCGGCGACTACGCCGGGTTGCAGGCCGCGGGCCAGAAGGAGCTGGACGAGCTGGCCGAGCGGCTGCTCAACACGCAGGACCTGGGGCAGATTCTGATCACCGGCCACGCTGACCCGATCGGCAACGAGCGGGCCAACCAGCAGCTCTCGCTGCAGCGCGCCATGACGATCCGTCAGTACCTGATCGGCAAAGGGGTCCCTGCGGGGCTGATCGAAGCCAAAGGGGCGGGGAGCGAGCGTCCGCTGGTGACCTGTGACCGCAGTCAGCCGCGTGCGCAGCTCATCGACTGCCTGGCGCCCAATCGGCGGGTCGAGATCGAGGTCAGGAAGCAGGAGTGAGCGATATTGCCGTCAATCGCGGATGCTTTATTGTAACGAATTGAATCAAATGTATTTAAATGTGTTCATTGCCTTTAAAGTTTAAGAAGGCCCTATATAATCTGGGTTAATCGACATTTTGTGAGGAATTGCATCGGCCAGCGTCATTTGGAAACATCTCGATCATGTAGGAAATTGGATGTTAATGATGTCGTCGATTTCCTACAGATTAGGGCTTTTAGATGACGGAAAATCCTGTCGTAAAACGGCAGGGTCGGTCCGATTTGGAATAATTCATCATTAAAAACAGTCGGTTGATTCGATCATGGATATCTTTCGTCTTCATGGCGCAGGGCGATAGATTGGCAAAGAGATGCCGCTCGTGAGAATGGGCCTAGGCCGATCTTATGCATGAGGGTGTCTTCCTGTAGGTGAAAAACTAGGAGAACTTAGCAAAATGGCTTTTGACGCATATCTCAAAATCGATGGCATCCCCGGTGAAAGTCTGGACGACAAGCACCCGGATTGGATCGAACTGAAGAGCTTCGACTTTGGTGCTAGTCAGGCGACTTCTGCAACGGCTAGCTCTTCCGGTGGCGCTTCTGCAGAACGCGTCAATCTGAGCGAATTCCGTATTCAGAAGTTCGTCGACAAGGCCTCTGCCAAGCTGTTCGAATCCTGCTGCAAGGGGCAGCACATCAAGGAAGTAGTGCTGCACGTCAACCGCGCGGGTGGCGACAAGGTCCGCTACATGGAGATCAAGCTCGAGGAAGTGATCGTCTCTTCCACCGAGATGGAAGGTACTTCCACCTCGACTGGCTTCGAGCAGAGCGATAACGAAGATCGTCACGATCTGCCGTACGAGACCGTCAAGTTCAACTACGCGCGGATCAAGATCACCTACACCCAGCAGAAACGTTCCGACGGCCAGGGTGGCGGTAATGTCGCGGGTGGCTGGGATCGCACGCGCAACAAGGTCTACGCCTGATCTTGTCCTGCCGCCCTACGGGGCGGTTCAACGACATACCCATCGGCCGTGGCGGCGGAAGGTGGGTATGTTGCCGGTCGGCCTGATCCTGACAATGTCCCGCGCGTTGGGAGGGCTGGCCGGCTACAGCCGGAGTGCCGTTGGTTGACCCAGGCAGGGCGAGCCCTTTCTGCGTGAGCCAATGCCGTCGCTGGCTGGACGATGCCGGCGTCCGTCGCGACGCGAAATGATCATGAGGTCGAAGATATGGATCAACTCGGCGAACTCTCCATCGATGCGCTTCTCGCGCCCATCGAGGGCGGTAGCCATGGGGGTGGTGGGGAAGACCTGACCTTTTCGATACTGTTCGACGAGATCAAGGAAGCGCGTCGAGCGGACCCCACCTATCTTCCCCAGGGCGAGTGGCAGACCGAACTCAAGCAGTCCGACTGGGGGCAGGTGATCAATCTGGCCAGTACCGCGCTGGAGACCCAGAGCAAGGACCTGCAACTGGCGGCCTGGCTGTGTGAAGGGCTGGTGCATCGCGAAGGCTTCGACGGCATGCGCTTCGGACTGACTCTCACCGCGCGCCTGCTGAACGACTACTGGGAGACGCTCTATCCCGAGCTCGACGAAGAGGATCTCGACGAGCGCGCGGCCCGCCTGGCCTGGCTCGGCGATACCCTGGTCAATGTCGTGCGGTCGTTGCCACTGGTCGCCGGCGAGGGGTACAGCCTCGCGGACTACGACGAATCCCGCCAGGTCGAGAACCAGGCTCGCAATGATCCGGATGCCATGGATCGGGCGCTGGGCGAGGGCAAGATCAACGATGAGATATTCCAGCGCTCGGTGGTGCTCAGCAGCACCGAGTTTCTGCAGGAGCGCCACACCTCGATCGCCGCCTCGCTGGTGTCGCTGTCGCAACTGGATCAGATAAGTGACGAGCGCTTCGGCCGTGATGCCCCGAGTTTCTCCTCGCTCGAGAAAGTGCTGGTCCAGTGCCGCGACCTGACCGAGAAGCTGCTTCGGGACCGGGGTGCCGGTGTCGCGGTCGAGGAGGAGGCCGCAGCCATCGCCGAAGCGGAAGCCGAGGCCCCGGGGCGCGTCGAGCCCAGTTTTACCCCGCCTGCCACCGAGCCTGCCGGCCAGCTGCGCACCAAGCCCAACAGTCGTGACGAGGCTTTCGAGATGCTCAACGGCGTCGCCCGCTACTTCAAGGAGCGCGAGCCGCACAGTCCGGTGCCTTACCTGATCGAACGGGCGGTGAAGTGGGGCCGCATGCCGCTCGAAGAGTGGCTCAAGGACGTGATCAAGGACAACGGCGTCATCGACAACATCCGCGACACCCTGGGTACGCAGCCCAAGGATGATGACTATTGACCATGTCTCGAGCCTCGATTTTCGATCTGCTCCACCAGCGCCAGCAGTCTCCGGAACCGGTTGAAGAGGTCAGCTCTGCCCGGAGCGACTATCGCGTCGACAGACTGCGGCTCCTCGACGGCGTGGCGTTGACCGCATCCGGCTTCGTGGGTGCCGGCGCGGTGCCCGCCGCACAATCGCCAGCGCTGTCTCCCTCGCTCCATGGTCCGGACGGCTTTCGCCTGCTGGTGCACCGGGTCGCCGATGTCACGCCTATCCAGGAGCCTCGGCTGGGCCGGCTGGAAACCAAGGCATTGCGGCTTCATGAGCTGATACAGACGATCGTGATCGAGGCGCTGATGATGCTCGAGGCGCTACCGGAAGAAGCCGCCTTCGATGTGGTGCTGACGGCGCCACTGCGCTCCCCCGAAGCGACCGCCATCGTCGTCGAGCGTCTGCGGGCCGCCATCGTCGAGACACAATACGCCTCGGCACTGGGCGAGATACATCACGCCACGCGAGGCGGCGACCCGCATACCCTGGTGGGCGTTGGCGATGACGGCGGCATGCCCTATGTCCTGTGGATCAGTGCGGACTCTCTGCTCAACGAGACGGACGTCGCCGCGTTGCAGCATCGTCGGGTCCTGGGTCGCTCCTCGAACAGCCCGGGACTTTACGTGGGAGAAGGCGTCGCGGCGCTGCTGATCCAGCGGCTGCTGCCTGAAGATGCCGGCTTCGATACCGGTTGGCGAGTCGACACCGGTAGCGTCCGCGATCATCCCGCCCGGTCGGCTCAACGTGATCATGCCAAGCGCCAGGCGCTGCTCGCGCTGTTGAAGGACGCCTGGCCTGCGTCTGACGCGGCCTCGGACGCTGACGAGACCGAGGGGGCGGATACGCCTGTCGACGGCGTGAGCACTGCCCCGGCACGGGTCGTCATCGATGCCATGGGGCTGCCCGGCAGGGCAGTGGAGATCGGCAGTGCATTGATCGAGCGCTGGCCGGAGATCGACATGATCGACGACGGCGCGGGGGTCGATCAGTTCTGTGGCTGGCCCGGCGAGGCGGTGACGGCGATGGCGCTGGTACTGGCGATGGCACCGCTCTCGCCGCTGGACAGCGCGGTCGTGATCCGCGTGGAAGACGAGACCCGCTCAACGGTATGGAGCTTGCGATCCTGCGCGGCCGAAACCGCGCAGGACGAAGATCATTCGTGACCGCTGTCACCGTTGTGTGACGAGATCAGCGAGGCGCCGCAGGCGGTCTTGTGGCCATGCAGGGCAACCGGCTTGCCGTTGATCTTCATGGTTGGATGACCCTCGACGATGGCATTGGTGCTGCCGTGACCATCTTTCGGGCAGGTGACCTTGTCGCCGAGACAGGCAACCGGTTTGCCGTCGATCAGATAGTTGCTCTGTGCGGTAATGACTTTGCCACCGTGGCTGGTGGCGTCACCGAGTACAACGATGCCTTTCATCGATCCGGGCTTCCTGGCAAGTGTGAGAGGTCGAGTCCGGCCAAGCGGGCTCATCAACGAGCGTTAATTTAGCCATCGACACCGTGGCGGTACAAGCAGCGGGTGGTGTGATGGCGGAGAGGTCAAGATGGCAGAGACGACACTGGATAGCTTACTCGACACCTTCGATATCGACCTGTCGCAGTCCCAGCGGCTGCTGACGCTCGAACTGGCCGGAACGTCGTTCATTCCCCATCGGCTGGTGGGCGAGGAGCGGGTCAGCGCGCCCTTCACCTACACCCTCGACTGCATCTCCCAGCAGGGCGATATCGAGCTCAAGACGCTGATGGCGCAGCCGGCGCGGCTCTCGATCCTGCAGGCCGACGGCAGCTATCGCCCGCTGCACGGGCTGGTCTCCGAGGCCGCGCTGTTGGGCGAAGATGGCGGCGTCACCTACTACCAGCTCACCCTGGTGCCGTGGCTCGCCATGCTCGAGCTGGGTCGCGACAGCCGGATCTTCCAGGATCGCAGTGTCGTCGATGTCCTCACCGACGTGTTCGACGGTCATGAACTGGCCAAGGGCCGCTACCGCTTCGATCTGCGTCGTGACTATCCCGCCCGCAGCTACTGCGTGCAGTATCGCGAGAGCGATCTGAACTTCGTCAGCCGGCTCATGGAAGAGGAGGGGCTCTTCTATTACGCCGAGTTCGCGGGCGAAGACGATGAATTCGACGGCCATCGGCTGGTCATCACCGACGACGTCGACACCACCCAGGCGGTAAGCCCCCAGGCGATCCGCTTCCACCGTCAGGCAGCCACCGAGCGCGAGGATGCCCTCACCCAGTGGGGCGGCGTGCGCGCTCAGCAGCCCACCCGGGTCAGCGTGGGTACCTTCGACTACAAGCAGCCGTCGCTGACCAAGCGCACCGGGCTGGATACCTTGAGCGATCAGGGCAACCTGCCGCAAACCGAGCTCTACGACTACGCCGGCGAGTACTACTACCACGGCTACGAGCGCGGCGAGCGCCTGACCGAGAACCGCCTCGAATCGCACGAATCCCGCGCCAAGCGCTTCCGCGGCAGCGGCGGCGCGCGCCAGCTCCAGGCCGGGCGCTGGTTCGAACTCACCCAGCACCCGCTGCACGACACCGGTGGCGAAGAAGAGCGGCAGTTCCTGCTGCTCGGGGTGACCGTGCACGCCGAAAACGCGCTGCCGGTCTCGGCCCAGCTTCAGGCGCTGCCGGGCAGCCTGCAGCCGCAGCTCGACGCTGCCAAGAAAGCGCACGGTCTCGAAGCGGATACCGCAGATCCCACCGGCGAGCGCCTGTCGGATTATGCCACCGGCGGCACCGGCCACTTTCTGGTCGATCTCGAGGCCCAACGCCGCAGCCAGCCCTACCGCCATCCGCTGACCCACCATCGCCCGGTGATCGGCGGGCCCCAGACCGCCACCGTGGTCGGCCCGGCCAACGAGGAGATCCACACCGACCACCTCAACCGCGTGCGCGTCCAGTTCCACTGGGACCGCCAAGGGCAAAACGATGAAAACTCCAGCGTCTGGCTGCGGGTCTCCCAGCCCAACGCCGGCGCCGGCTGGGGCGGGGTGTTCGTGCCGCGTATCGGCCAGGAAGTGCTGGTCGACTTCCTCGAAGGCGATGCCGACCGCCCGCTGATCACCGGCCGGGTCTACAACGGCGAGCAGACCCCCGACTGGCACAGCCACGGCCTGCTTTCCGGCTTCAAGAGCAAGACCTACCGCGGCAGCAAGTACAACGAACTTGTCTTCGATGACGCCACCGACCAGGAGCGCGTTCGCCTCAACTCCGAAGCGGAGAAGAGCCAGCTCAACCTCGGCTACCTGATCCACCAGGCCGGCAACACCCGTGGCGCCTTCCGCGGCACCGGGTTCGAGCTGCGCACCGACGCCTATGGCGCCATCCGTGCCAATCAGGGGCTCTACCTCACCAGTTGGGGCCAGCTCGGCGCTAGCGGCGACCAGCTCGACCTCACCCCGGCCAAACAGCAGCTCGACAGCGCCTACCAGCTCAGCGACAGCCTCAGCCAGAGTGCGGCGGACCACAACGCCGACGCCCTCGAGGCCCGCGAGCACCTCAAGCAGGCGGGCGAAGACGCCGACGACACTTACGGCAACAGCGAACAGCTTGCGGATGCTGATCAGAGCAACGCCCGTGGCGCCACCGACAGTGGCGGCCGCGGCGAAGCGGCACGCATGAAAGCGCCCTGGCTGCATATGGCCTCGCCCGCCGGCATCACGATGAGCACGCCGGAATCGACCCACCTGGCCCAGGGCCGCTCGCTGAGCGTCTCCAGCGGCGAAGACGTCAATGTCGCCACCGGTAAGAGCCTGGTCGCCTCGATCTCCGAGAAGCTCTCGCTGTTCGTGCAGAAGGCCGGGATCAAGCTGTTTGCCGCGCGGGGCAAGGTGGATATCCAGGCGCAGTCGGACAACCTGGAAGCCACCGCCCGCCGCGACCTCAGCGTTACCTCCAGCGATCAGAAAGTCGACCTGGCCGCCGCCAAGGAGATTCTGCTGGTCAGCGGCGGCGCCTATGTGCGCATCAAGGGCGGCGATATCGAGCTGCACGCCCCCGGCAAGGTCACCGTCAAGGGCGCGACGAAGAGTTTTGGGGGGCCGGCGAGCCTGGAGGGCGATTTTCCGGAGTTGCCGGAAGGCGAAGATGTGCTCTGTGCCAGCAAGAGCCAGGCTGCGGCAAGCAGCGGTGACGGTAGCGTGGAAGGCTAGCGGTGCGCAGCGTGAGCGACCCGGCGTGGATTGCCGAGGCCAATGATGCCGCCAGGGAGGGGCGGCTTTACCGCCTGGTGGACCCTTCGGAGTCGCCAGACTGGACGCTGAGCGGCGAGGCTCGCCGGCGGGCGACGCTGATTCGCCACCCGCTCCTGGCCCAGACCCCGGCCCAGCGTCTCTATCTCGAACGGATAGATCAACATCGCGTCGCGGCGCTGGAGTCGCAACTCGATCACCAGCGCGCCGAGCGTGGTGCTGGCCTGCTCGGCCCAGTGCCGCTCTGCGGCTGGCTGATTTCTCACCATGCCAGCACCAGTGTTGCCACCTATCTCGGCCGCCAGCTCAAGCAGATGACGCCGGAAGGGAAGCCAGCCCTGCTGCGCTTCTACGATCCCCGGGTGCTGGAGCACCTGCCGCGCATTCTCGAGCGCTGGCAGCTCTCGGTGCTGCTGGGGCCCATCGATCGCTGGGTCTATCTCGATACCGAGCTGCAGCTGCGCGCTCTCGATCCACATGGAGAGAGGCGCCGGCTCGGTGGCCTGAAGCCTAGCGCCGAGCAGTGGCGGGCCATACAGCGCATCGGCCCGATCAATCGTTGCCGGGAGCTCTATCGCACGCTCCCTGGCTCGGCGGGACTCTCGGTAGCGCCCGCGAACAGCGTCGACGGCTTGCTGGTCGCCGCGTACGACCTCGGGCTGCGAGACCGAGCAGACGTGGCCACCTTCGTCCTTCACGGGCTGACCACGCGAACCGATTTTCATCGCCACCCGATCATGCAGGCGCTGCTGGGCCGTCTGGGCGGACGGTTGAATTACATTGGATTGTCGAATCAGCTTTCCAACGCTGACTGGGAAGCGATATCGGACATGGGGGAGATGACATAGTATGACCGCACCATCTCAAGCGAGCGCTCACGCAGCGGAAAATGAGGCGGCGGGCCAGGAGAGCGGGAGCTGCCAGTTCTGTGAACGCAAGGGACTACCGATCCTTCCCGTGCGCTACGCTGTCTGCCAGCGTAACGACCGCAATGGCGATATACCGGAACTCGAGACCTCGAGAATCCAGGAGTTCACCGACATTCTGCTGGACAAGAGTCTGGTAGGCGGCGAAGAGCAGGCGAGAAGCGTGCCCGACGAGGTCAGGGCGGAGCTTACGCAGAGCACCGGTAGCCAGGTCAACAAGTACATTCTGCGTCAGCTACGCCAGGGGTATCTCTACTTCTACGACCAGGACAATACAGACGGGAACTATTGGTACGCCTACGCGATCACCAGCGATGGCAAGTACTATCAGTTCCCGGTGCTGCAGCCGCCCGCGCTGGACGACATCAAGTTCCCCGACAGCTGCAAGAACAAGCCCGGCGATGTCCTGGATGCGTCTATCGTCACCCTGCCGTTTCCCGAGAAATCGGGCACGCTTTACTACGCCTTCAGCGAACACCCCTGGCCCAACGCCCACATCCGGATGATCGGCAGTGATGAGGCGTGGCGTCAGGACCACATGCAGCAGGTGAACATCCCGGCGTGGGTGGGAGGGCAGCGGCAATCTTGCGTCTTTGGCATCGATGAGCTGGAGAAAGTCGCCGAATACAGCGCGGCGGCAGAAAGTCTGGATGAACAGTTCTGGTCCAGCGGCCCGACGCGACCGCTGTATGAGCCCGGCGAACTCAGGGACGCCATGCAGCGCCGGCTCGACCATGCCGGCAGTGAATACCAGGGCAAGGGGCTCATTCTCGCGGTCAAGGACGAAATCGGCATCATCGATGAGTTGAACGCCTATCGGCATCAGGCGTTGGCCAGCGTCGAAGAGTTCTTCTACAACAAGGAAGAAGAGGATGACGAGGCGCAGATACACAATGTGCGTCGTCGCAAGCTGCTCTGCATGCAGGCCATCGATGCCTTCAAGAAGAACTTCGCGCGTAACTACGTGGCGAGTCAGGAGCAGTCACTGAGTGACAAAATCGATAAGGCGCGTGCCGAGCGGGATGCCTTTCAGGAGGAGGAGTATTCGCGAGAAAACGCCTCTCCTCGAGAGCGTGCCCAGCACCAGCGGCGTCTAAGTCAGTTGAATCGGGCCGTGCGCGAAGCTGAGACGGAAAAGGACGACTTTCTGCGTGATCAGCAGCGCGAAGCTGAGGAGCTGCGTGGAGAGAGACGGCGGCTGACAGAGCGGATAGCGCAACTGGAGCAAGAGCAGGCCGAACTCGACCGCCGGGCGGCTAGCAGTGATCCGGCGATCGCCAGACAAGCCGAAATGCAACGGCAGACTCCTTTTCTAGAAAACGAGCTTCAGCACAAGCGGTTTCTGCTCCAAAATCTCAAATCCGAAGCCCAGCGAGCGGCGGATAGGCACGCCGATCAGCTAGACGAGCTTTACGACTCTGATGCTCTCGACCGCTTCAGAGCCGATTACGAACAGAATACGGCACATTGCCAGAGTCTGGCCGCCGTATTCGACGATGACTATGCCATTTGGGCTAGATATGGCTTGCCTGCCGTGATTGGCCGTTATAGCCAGTCCGACTACTGGACCGGGCTGGGACTCAGTGGCCTGATAGGCAATGCACTGCGTGGCGGCATCATGTCGCCCTCCAGTGGTGGCTTATGGAAGCTGTTGGCCGACGATCTCGAGTCGAGTGAGTCGCCGCTACTCGCGGCGCTCTTTGCCAATGACGCCGAACTAATCGCGCAGGCCCGGGAGCGTTTAGGTAGCTTGCCCACTGGGTCACAGCTATCGGCGCAGACGCTAAAGTCATGGGGTGAGCGCTTTCGGCAAGTCCGTGAACGCACTAAGAAGCCTGACGGGCGCGCTCCGACGAGTGACCAGATCATCAACCGCTGGCGCCCGATACAGGACCTACTGGCAACGACGATCGGCAATTCCATCGCCTCGCTGGTACTGTACCGAGCCGCTGGTGTGCCCGCGCCGGACTATAAGCCGGCGCTGTCGCAGTTCGTGCGTTATCACCAACTGGCCTTCATGGCCGATCCGCAAGCACTGAACGGCGAGCAGCCGGCGCCCACTCTGGTCGAGCGGGAGATCAAACTCTCCGAACTCTATCAGTGGCTACGCGCTGTCTCGCAAGCGAGCGCCCAAAAGCCGAATCAAGGTGCCGATACCAGCGAGGCAATGAAGTCTCTGGATGGGATGGTCGGCAACTTTTCCGCGCCGATGGCCGATAGCGACAGAACGGTACGCATTGCCTTGCCGGTTTACGTGGATATCAACGCGGTGACGGGGGGGAGTGGCGAACCTCCCGCCCTGCCAGGCAGCTATACGCCGGAGGATGAACAGCAGCGCCTGAGTGATCTGGCGCAGAACGCCCGCGATATCGGCAACACCCTGCTCAGCGCCCACAAGGGCAGTGGCCAGGTCGCCGGTGCGTGCCTGGTGCTATGGAGCCTGATCGTCTCCTGGCAAGAAGGCGCCTTCGTGGACGATGAGGAGGGCGCCGACTGGAGCAAGATCATTGGCTCGGGTGTCAGCGTGGCGAGTGGCGCGATGGCGGGGATCGAAGGCTACCACAAGATCCGCATGGCTAGCCTAGGCCTGTCGACGGAAGGCGCGGTGATCGGTGGGATTAAATGGGCCTTTGTCAGCGACGTGCTCGGCGTGGCGGGGGGCATGATCTCGATCTGGGATGGCCTGAAGAAGTTGACGGAGGCCAGCGAAGCTCGCAAGACAGGCCAGAGTCTTACTGGCCACTATGGCATGATCGCCGGTGGGGTTGGGGTTATCGCCGGTATTGCTTCGATCGTCGTGATCAGCGCAAGTACAGTCGTCGGTGTTTTCGTAGGTCTATTCGTCGGCCTTGTGACACTCCTGGTGGGTTTTATATTCGTTACTATGGTGTCTCCGGCGGTGCAGATGTGGGTGAACCGCAGCATTCTCGGTAAGCCATCGGCACAGGAGGAGATGCAGGTTCTGCCGTTTGACGACATGGCGTCCGAGCAAAGCTCGCTGGAGATGGTGTTCCAAGGCGTATTGGTAAAGTTATCTTGGGAACCAGTCGAGCCCAATCCGCTAAATTACATGGGTACTAGCTCTAATAGCGGTGGCTACTTAGGGGTTGGGTCGGATGCAGATGCGCGGCAAGGAGAAGAAGAGCGAGTTTTACTGCTTGTAAGAATTAGCCTTTCGGTTAAAATGCCAAATACCAATTATATTAGTTTGGATCTAAGTCTAGTTGCTGCTGAAAAAAGAAATAGGCTGTTTGATTGGTCGTATTTAAAGTCTGGAGGAAATGCTGATTTGGCACCGGAACATGGGCGCTCAAGATCTAGAAGCTCTGGTGAACAGCCTAGCTTTGAGCTTAAGGATAATTTTTATAGTTTGGCATGGAGTGAGGTTTTTTCGAGAGAAAATATTGGGCATGATGTCCAGCTTGAGCTCAGGTTCGGATCTGCTAGACTAACCCCAATTAGTAGGGACTTTCTTGAGATGGAGATTTCCTGATGGTGCGAATCTGTTTAATTTTGTTTTTGATGGTTTTTTCCACAATTGTAGAAGCCGAGATCCTATACCAAGACCCTACCGGTAAAACTCTAAATCAAGCGTTTGAGAAATATTCGGAAGAGGATATAAAGGATATCTCTGGGGATAGGGAGAAAGAATACCTCTTGGGTCTTCTTTATTTAAGCGGTGATAGTGAATTTGATGTGCGGCAGAGTTGCACGAAAGCTAAAGCGTTATTGAGTGGTGCTTGGCATAAGAATGTTGTTGATGCTGGTTATAGCTTGGGTGTGATGTTTTATAACGGCGATTGCGTCAAACGGGACATCGATCGTTCAAGGAAGTTGATAGAAAAAACAGCTGAGGAAGGTTTTATTCTCTCTCAGCGCATGCTCGGCAGGGCATTCTGGGGTGAAGAATGGCAAGATCTTGTTCCAAAAAACATGAAGAAAGCCGTTTATTGGTTGGGTAAAGCGGGGGGGAAAGGCGATACGCAGTCCGCTGGAAATCTTGCCTATATTTATAAAGTGGGTGACGGTGTTTCTGTGGATGACGCCAAGTCTTTCTGTTGGGCGAGGAAGTCAGCTTTTTCGAAGTATGAGCCTGATGGTGGTGTTGGTTTTACGTCTTTGGCGGAGTATTACGAGAATGGGGTTGGAACTCAAGTCGATTTGGTTAAGGCTTATATGTATTACGATCTTTATGGCTCGATGGGAGTGAAGGATAAGCAGAGGCTTGCAAAGGAAATGACCCAAGAGCAGATCGACGAAGCTCTCCGTCAGTCCAAGGAGTGGCAGGAAGAGCACAACGTTCAGGTTGGCGGTGGTTTTATCCGTCGCGCCAACTGAAGCTTTCGCGTAGGTGCTGGTCTGTGGCGGTAAGTCATCAACTGGCGCCAGCCTGTTCGACGCTAAAGGGATGATTTCATATGCCAGACCAAGAAAGTCCGGATCAAGCTTTTTACGCCAAGATCCCCTCGCTTATTGCGCTTTGCGGTGGTGGTGGATTATTGCTCGCGTCGCTGGTGGCGATCTCCAGCTCGCCGGTTTTTCCGGGGGCGCCCATCCTTGTTGCTTGTGCCCTGATCGTGGCCGGGCTCTGGTTCCAGTTCAATCCGATCGTCCGGCTCACGGAGGATGATGTCTCGGTCAAGCTGGCGATCATCCGCCCGCGTACGACCCTTGCGCTCGACCAGATAGCGCGTGTTGAAGCGACCCCGCGCGAGTGTGTGCTTTATTACCGCAAAGAGAGTTCCGGTGAAGGCAAGCTCAAGATCCCGCTCAAGAGCCTGGCCAAGGAGGATCGCGAGAGGTGCGCGCTTGCCTTGCGGCAGCGGGTGCAGACCGAGGCGGCCTAGGCCGATCGTATCACCAACATGCAAAAGCCCATGGACAAGGCCATGGGCTTTTTCGTTGGTGCTGGCTGGTTGATCGAGCGTTGGCTCAGGCTTCGTCCAGCTTCTGCTTGAGCAGGCCGTTGACCTGCTGCGGGTTGGCGGTGCCGCGGGAGGCCTTCATCACCTGGCCGACGAAGTAGCCGATCATCTTGCCGCGCTTCTCCGGGTCGGCGTCGCGGTACTGGGCGACCTGCACCGGACTGTCCGCGATGACCTGGTCGATCATCGCTTCGATGGCGCCGGTGTCGGTGACCTGCTTGAGCCCGCGGGTGTCGATGATCTCGTCGGCGCTCTGGCCTTCGTTGTTCCACAGCGCGGCGAAGACCTGCTTGGCCGCCTTGCCGTTGATGGTGTCATCGAGCACGCGGCTGACCAGGCCACCCAACTGCTCCGGGGTGACCGGGCTGTTGCTGATATCGATGTTCTCGCGGTTGAGATGTCCGGAGAGCTCGCCCTGGACCCAGTTGGCCGCCTGCTTGGCATCGCCGCAGACGGCCAGCACGGCCTCGAAATACTCGGCCATCGGGCGGGTCGAGGAGAGCACGCCGGCGTCATAGGCCGAGAGTCCGAGGCTGGTCTCGAAGCGGTGACGCTTCTCGGTGGGCAGCTCCGGCAGGGTCGCGCGCTGGTGTTCGATATAGGCGCTATCGAGCATCACCGGCAGCAGATCGGGGCAGGGGAAGTAACGATAGTCGTTGGCTTCCTCCTTGGTACGCATGCTGCGGGTCTCGTCCTGGTCCGGATCGTAGAGCCGCGTCTCCTGGACGACCTTGCCGCCATCCTCGATCAGCTCGATCTGGCGCTCGACCTCGAATTCGATCGCGCGCTCGACGAAGCGGAACGAGTTGACGTTCTTGATCTCGGCACGGGTGCCCAGCGTTTCCTGGCCCTTGGGGCGCACCGAGACGTTGACGTCGCAGCGCATCGAGCCTTCGGCCATGTTGCCGTCGGAAATGCCCAGATAGGTGACGATGGCGTGAATCGCACGAATGTAGGCGACCGCTTCCTTGGCCGAGCGCATGTCGGGTTCGGAGACGATCTCCAGCAGCGGCGTGCCGGCACGGTTGAGATCGATGCCGCTCATGCCGTGGAAGTCTTCGTGCAGCGACTTGCCGGCATCCTCTTCCAGGTGGGCGTGGTGGATGCGGATCCGCTTGCGCACCTCGTCGTCCAGCACGATCTCGACTTCCCCCTTGCCGACGATGGGCTGGGCCATCTGGCTGGTCTGATAGCCCTTGGGCAGGTCGGGGTAGAAGTAATTCTTGCGCTCGAACAGCGAGGTCTCGGGGATCTCGGCATTGATCGCCAGGCCGAACTGAACGGCCATTGCCACGGCGCCTTCATTGAGCACCGGCAGCACGCCGGGCAGGCCCAGATCGATGGCGCAGGCCTGGGTATTGGGCTCGGCGCCGAACGCGGTGGAGGCGCCGGAGAAGATCTTGGATTGGGTGGCGAGCTGGACATGGACCTCCAACCCGATGACGGTTTCCCACTGCATTAGGTTGTCTCCTGATCGGTCGGATGCCGACGGTGCCAGTCCGTCGCCTGCTGGAACTGATGCGCCACGTTGAGCAGTTGGCCCTCGGCGAAGTGCTGGCCGAGAATCTGGAGGCCGATCGGCCGGTGGCCCTGGCCAGAGAAACCGGCGGGTACGCTGATGCCCGGGATACCGGCCAGGTTGATGGCGATGGTGTAGATGTCCTGCAGATACATCGAGACCGGGTCTTTCTTGGCGCCGAGATCGAACGCCGGGGTCGGCGCGGCCGGGCCCATCAGCACGTCGACTTCCTCGAAGGCGTCCATGAAGTCCTGGCGGATCAGGCGGCGGACCTGCTGCGCCTTGCGGTAGTAGGCGTCGAAGAAGCCTTCCGACAAGGTGTGGGTGCCGATCAGGATACGGCGCTTGACCTCGTCGCCGAAGCCCTCGGCGCGCGAGCGCTTGTAGAGATCCTCGAGATCGACCGGGTTGTCGCAGCGGTGGCCGAAGCGCACGCCGTCGTAGCGTGAGAGATTCGAGGAGGCTTCCGCCGGGGCGATCACGTAGTAGGCCGGCACCGCCAGGTGGGTATGCGGCAGGCTGACCTCGCACACCTTGGCGCCCAGGGATTCGTAGACCCGGATCGCTTCGCGGATGGCGCTTTCGACCTCCGCGTCCAGGCCGTCACCGAAGTACTCCTTGGGCAGCCCGATCTTGAGTCCGTCCAGCGGCGCGTCCAGCTCGGCCAGATAGTCCGGCACCACCCGGGCGACGCTGGTGGAGTCACGCAGGTCGTGGCCGGCGATGGCGCCGAGCAGGTGGGCGCAATCCTCCGCGCTGCGGGCCATCGGCCCGCCCTGGTCGAGGCTCGAGGCGAACGCGACCATGCCGTAGCGGGAGACCCGGCCATAGGTCGGCTTGAGGCCGGTGATGCCGCAGAAGGCGGCCGGCTGGCGAATCGAGCCGCCGGTATCGGTGCCCAGCGCGGCAGGCGCGAAGCCGGCCGCGACGGCGGCGGCGCTGCCACCGGAGGAGCCACCGGGGACGGCGGTGTGGTCCCAGGGATTCTTGACCGGGCCATAGAAGCTGTTTTCGTTGGACGAGCCCATGGCGAACTCGTCCATGTTGGTCTTGCCGAGGCTGATCATGCCGGCGGCCTGGAGCTTCTCGACCACCGTGGCGTTGTAGGGCGCCTGGAAGTTGTCGAGCATCTTCGAGCCGCAACTGGTACGGATGCCCTGGGTGCAGAAGATATCCTTGATCGCCAGCGGCAGGCCGGCAAGCGGGCGCGACTCGCCCTTGGCGCGGGCTTGGTCGGCGGCATCGGCAGCAGCGAGGGCCTGATCGCGAGTGACGGTGACGAAGCTGTTGATTTCGCCATCCAGGCGCTCGATACGGTCGAGCAGGCTGGTGGTCAGCTCTCGGCTGGAAAAGTCGCCGGCTTTTAGGCCCTTGGCGAGTTCCGTGAGCGTCATATGATGCATGGGGTCGATATTCCCTGAGTCAGATCGCTATGCGGGATGAAATGACGGCAATTGTCGCTCTCATCGATAAACGACGTCGGACGTGCTCGACGATGTCGAACTTGGTCGACTCTCTGAAGCGCCCTGAAGTCTAAAGTGTCCTGAAATGTCGAACTTATTCGACGACACGCGGTACCAGATAGAGGCCCTCGGCGGTCTCCGGCGCGCAGGCCTGGAAGGCGTCGCGCTGATTGGTCTCGGTGACCTCGTCCGGGCGCAGGCGCTGGGTGGTGTCGAGCGGGTGGGAGAGGGGCGCGATGCCATTGGTGTCCACCGCCTGCAAGCGATCGACCATTTCCAGGATCCGGGTCAGGTCGTCGACATAGCCGGCCGCTTCGGCATCGCTGTTGAGTCCCAGGCGAGCCAGATGCGCGGCGCGCAGCACGTCCGCATGTTCGATTGCCATGTAGAAAAGGTCCTCTGGTTGAGACATCGCGTCGTGAATGGCGGTGAGACCGGATCGCCGAAACCTCTACCCAAAGGGCCAGTCCCGAACCTCGGGATGTCGGAAATCGGAGACGGTCATCGCGCTAAAACTTCGCGATACTGTTCATGCCAAGATTCATGCCAAGAAATGGAGGAGACATTATCATATTAACGCCCCATCTGGCAGGCTTGCGCTTGCTGCTTTACCCCCACGGTGATACCGTTTGCGTCCGCACAGGGTTCCGGTCTGGACTAGGTAAAAGTTTCCATGTTTAAACGTTTACGGGGGCTGTTCTCGAGCGATCTGTCGATCGATCTGGGGACCGCCAACACGCTGATTTACGTCCGCGGTCGCGGGATCGTCCTGGACGAACCCTCCGTCGTGGCGATTCGCCAATCCGGCAACATGCGTAGTGTTGCGGCTGTCGGTCTCGACGCCAAACGGATGCTGGGGCGCACGCCCGGTAACATTACCGCCATCCGTCCGATGAAGGATGGTGTGATCGCCGATTTCACCGTTACCGAGCAGATGCTGCAGCACTTCATCCGCAAAGTTCATCAAAGCACATTTTTGACGCCTAGCCCGCGCGTGCTGGTGTGCGTTCCCTGCATGTCCACGCAGGTCGAGCGCCGCGCGATCAAGGAGTCCGCCGAGGGTGCCGGCGCACGGGATGTCTACCTGATCGAGGAGCCGATGGCTGCCGCGATCGGTGCCGGCCTGCCGGTCGAGGAGGCGCAGGGTTCCATGGTTGTCGACATCGGTGGCGGCACCACCGAGATCGCGATCATCTCGCTCAATGGCGTGGTCTACTCCGAATCCGTGCGGGTGGGTGGCGACCGCTTCGACGAGGCGATCACCTCCTATGTACGTCGCCACTACGGCAGTCTGATCGGCGAGGCGACGGCGGAGCGGATCAAGGAGGAGGTGGGCTGCGCCTATCCGGGCGGCGAGCTGCGCGAGATCGATGTTCGCGGGCGCAACCTGGCCGAGGGCATTCCGCGCAGCTTCACGCTCAATTCCCACGAGATCCTCGATGCGCTGCAGGAGCCGTTGGCCTCCATCGTCGCGGCGGTCAAGAGCGCCCTGGAGCAGTCCCCGCCGGAACTGGCCTCCGACATCGCCGAGCGTGGCCTGGTGCTGACCGGCGGTGGCGCGTTGCTGCGTGACATCGACAAGCTGATCGCCGAGGAGACCGGCCTGCCGGTCATCATCGCCGAGGATCCGCTCACCTGCGTTGCTCGGGGTGGCGGCAAGGCGCTCGAGATGATCGATCAGCATACCTTCGAACTGCTCTCCAGCGATTGAGGCCAGCCGCGACGGATGAGGCCGCCGAGCGGCACCTTCCGTCTTCGGTAGGTGGGGGTGAGGCCTATCAAACCGCTGTTTTCCTACGGCCCGATACCCACGTACCGCATGCTGCTGTGTGCGGTACTGGCGTTCGGGCTTATGTTTGCCGAACACCGCTTCAGCGCGGTGGAAACGGCACGTTCCCATATGACCTCGATCGTGGCGCCGATCCAGTGGCTGGTCGCGCTGCCTAGCGAGGGTGTGCGCTGGGGCGCCATGGCGATCTCCGACCAGCAGGCGCTGATCGACGAGAACGGGCGCCTGCGCGAGCAGCTGCTGACGCTCTCCAACCGGGTGCAGCGCATGGCGAGCCTGACCGCCGAGAACATCCACCTGCGCGAACTGCTCAACGCTCCGAATCCCGCCGACGTGCCCTATATCACCGCCGAGCTGCTATCGCTGGACTCCGACCCGTTCACCCAGCAGATGGTGATCAACCGAGGGCGGCGCGATAGCGTCTACATCGGCCAACCGGTGATGGACGCCTCGGGCCTGATCGGGCAGGTGGTCTCCGTCTCCGCCTATACCAGTCGCGTGCTGATGGTGGCCGATGCCAACCATGCGGTGCCGGTGGAGATCAATCGCAACGGTTTGCGCTTCATCGCCCAGGGCACCGGCCAGCTCGATTCGCTCAACATCCCCAGCGTGCCGGCGACGGCGGATATTCGCGAGGGCGATCTGCTGGTGACATCCGGACTGGGCGGGCGTTTCCCTCAGGGCTATCCGGTCGCGCGTGTCGTCGACGTCAAGCGCGAGTCGAGTCAGGCGTTCATGGAAGTCTCGGCGGAGCCGATCTCCCAGCCGGAGCGCTCGCGCTATTTCCTGCTGCTGTTTCCGCCCGAGCGACCCGAGGAGAGCTTGAGCGCGCCGGAGCGCATGGCTCGCCAGGTGGTGTGGCCGGGTGATCCCGGTCATCCCGATACCAACCGGATCAATGAAGACGCGTTGACCGCAGCGCTGACACTGCAGTCCACGGAGCAGGAGTAGCCATGGGTCCGTTCGGTTATCTCTTCGTCTGGTTCACGCTGCTGTTGGCACTCTGCCTGCAGGTGATGCCGCTGCCGGATGCCTGGCTGGTGTGGCGACCGGACTGGCTGGGTGTGCTGCTGGCCTACTGGTGTGTCGCCACCCCGCAACGCGTGGGCGTGCTGCATGGCTTCGTGCTGGGCCTGATGCTCGACCTGATCGAGGGCGCACCGTTGGGGCAGAATGCCCTGGTGCTGTCGCTGCTTGCCTATCTCTTCCTGCTGCTCTATCAGCGCTTCCGCGTCTATTCGATCTGGCAGCAGGCCGTGCTGGTCTTCATTCTGCTGGGTATCGCGCAACTGGTCGAACAGTGGCTGCGCACGATCTTCGGCCCGATCTCCGTCAGCCTCGAGTTCCTGCTGCCAGCACTGATCGGTGCGCTGCTTTGGCCGTGGCTATTCACCATGATGCAGGTGGTGCGTCGCCGGTTGGGCATCGGGTAGCCGTCGCAGCGGCCATTCGCGACCACGCTGCGGCGTGACCGGCGCTCTTCCCGACCGGTGGCGGCATGCCGACGGCCGGTGACTTCCCAGCTCCCTCGGAGGATTTGCCCATGAATGCCGCTTCCCGCGCCGACCCCGTCCTGCGCCTGGCATCGGCGTCGCCGCGTCGGCGCGAGCTGCTGGCATCGATCGGCGTCACGGTCGAGGTCGTGCCGACCGACATCGACGAGTCCCGGCTGGACGACGAGTCGCCGGAGCGCTTCGTCTCCCGCCTGGCTCGCCAGAAGGCCGAAGCGGGCCATGTGGGCAGTGCGTTGCCCACCTTGGGCGCCGACACCGTCGTGGTCTGCGACGATGCCATCTTCGGCAAGCCGGCAGATCAAGCCCACGCCCGCGAGATGTTGATGATGCTGTCCGGGCGGGAGCACCGGGTACTGTCCGCGGTGGCCGTGCTGGGCCCTCGGGGGCTGGTCGAGAGCCGGGTCTCCACCCGCGTGGTGATGCGTTGCATCGACGAGGCGGAAGCGTCGGCCTACTGGGCAACCGGGGAGCCGCTGGACAAAGCGGGCGGCTACGCGATTCAGGGCCTGGCATCGATCTTCGTCGACCAATTGGTGGGGAGCTACTCCGCCGTGGTGGGTCTGCCGCTTGCCGAGACCGCGGCCCTGCTACGCGGGCAAGGTGTCCCGCTGTGGGGTGGCGCGTTGCCGGATGACGGGCCGGGCGATCTTCCCTCGTGACGGGGCGCCTTATGAGAGAACGGGCGGCTGTGCCATAATTCCCATGAGGCTGGCGCCGCTGGCCCCGGCAAGGGATGTCGCCGGCGTGCTCGAACCACCTGCAACAAGGATGCCCGCATGAGCGGTGAGGTACTGATCAATCTGACGCCGATGGAAACGCGGGTGGCCGTGGTGGAAAACGGTGTGCTGCAGGAAGCCTTCATCGAGCGCAGCCGTCGCCGGGGCATCGTCGGCAATATCTACAAGGGCAAGGTCGTGCGGGTCCTTCCGGGCATGCAGGCCGCCTTCATCGATATCGGCCTCGAGCGGGCCGCCTTCATTCACGTCAACGAAGTACTCCCTCCCGATGCCCCGCACGAGGAGCCGGCGTCGATCAGCCATCTGCTGCACGCCGGGCAGTCGCTGATCGTGCAGGTCACCAAGGACCCGATCGGTTCGAAGGGGGCGCGGTTGACCACGCATCTCTCCATTCCCTCCCGCTATCTCGTCTATATGCCGGATTCCCCCCATGTCGGCGTCTCCCAGCGGATCGAGGACGAGGCCGAGCGCGAACGATTGAAGGCGCTGGTCGAGAGCGGCAAGGCGGAGCTGCCGTCAGGCGACAGCGGGGGCTTCATCATTCGCACGGCGGCCGAGGGCGTGGGGCGAGAGGAGCTGTTCGCCGACATGGTCTTCCTGCAGCGGCTGTGGCAGAAGGTGGCCGAGCGGCGTACGACGGCCGAGGTCTCCACCCCGATCTACGACGATCTTCCACTGTTCATCCGTACGCTACGCGACGTGATGCGTGACCAGATCGAGAAGGTGCGCATCGACTCCCGCGAGAACTACTTCAAGCTCAAGGAGTTCGCCCGGGAGTTCATGCCGACCATGGAGTCGCGGATCGAATACTACCCCGGCGAGCGGCCGATCTTCGATCTCTACAGCGTCGAGGACGAGATCCAGAAGGCATTGGGGCGCAAGGTACAGCTCAAGTCCGGCGGTTATCTGGTCATCGACCAGACCGAGGCGATGACCACCATCGACGTCAATACCGGCGGCTATGTCGGCCATCGCAATCTCGAGGAGACCATCTTCAAGACCAACCTCGAAGCCGCGACCGCCATCGCCCGCCAGCTGCGGCTGCGCAATCTCGGCGGCATCATCATCATCGACTTCATCGACATGGAGGAGCTGGAGCACCAGCGCCAGGTATTGCGGGTGCTCGAGAAGTCGCTGGAACGGGACCACGCCAAGAACAAGCTGACCGGCGTTACCGAACTGGGCCTGGTGCAGCTGACTCGCAAGCGTACCCGCGAGAGTCTCGAACAGACACTGTGCGAACCCTGCCCGACCTGCCTGGGGCGGGGGTCGCTGAAGACCCCGGAAACGATCTGCTACGAGATCTTCCGCGAGATCCTGCGCGAGGAGCGGGCCTATTCGCCGGAGACCTACATGGTGCTGGCCGCCCAGTCGGTGGTCGATCGGTTGCTCGACGAGGAGTCCGCCGCGGTGGCCGATCTCGAATCCTTCATCGGCAAGACGATCCGGTTCCAGGTGGAGGCGCACTACTCCCAGGAACAGTACGACATCGTGCTGATGTGAACCGATGAGTCGTCCCCGAATGACTCGGTTGCGTGCTTCCTGGCGCTGGCTGCTGACACTGGTCGCCCTCGTTGCCATCGTCGTCGCCGTACTTTCGAGCGGCGTCCGACTGGCAGCCTGGCAGATCGACCGGTTGAGCCCCTGGCTGACCTCCGTCCTGGAAGACCAACTGGATGCCAGTGCCGGGCTCGGTCAACTCGCCCTGACGGTCCATCGATTGAATCCCCGCCTAACGTTGAATGACCTGCGACTCGAGACCCATGACGGTCAGCCGCTGCTGAGTGTCGATCACGCCGCCGGGCGGCTCGAGACGCTGGCGAGCTGGCGGCTGGGCGCGCCGGTCCTGCGGGGAGCGGAGATCGAGGGGCTGACGCTGCACCTCTATCAGGCCGCCGACGGCCGGTGGGCCTGGCCGGATGGCGCAGGCAGTCGCTGGTTCGGTGGCTCCGACGACTCGTCGTCGTCTTCGCTCGATGTCGACGGCTGGCTGCGGATGCTGGCGCGCCAGCAGGCCCGGCTCGAGAACGTCACGCTGGTCCTGCATGGCGAGCGCGAGCAGGCCAGCGTGTCGGTTTCGCAACTGACGCTGGCCAGCCGGAGCGGCCAGGCCTCGATCCAGGCCACGCTCAGCGCCGGGGGCAAGGAGGCGGGCCACCTTCATCTGGCGATCGAGAGCGGCGGTGCGGCGCAGCCAGAGGGTGGCGGCACCGACGATCACCCCGAGGCTCGCTTCGCCGGAGCCCTCGATCTGAGCGCACTGTCGCCGTCACTGGTCGCACTGAGCTCCGGTTACCCCAGAGGGATCGGGAAGGTCGAGGGACAGGCGTCGCTGGCCGGCGAGTGGCGTGAAGGCGGGCTGCGCCAGGGTCGGATCTCCTTGGACGTACCCCGGTTGCAGGTCAATGACACCCGCAACGAGGTTTCCGAGACGCTGCGAGGGCTCGGCTTCGAGGCGGGATTGGACCGTGACGCCGAGGGCGGCTGGAGCGCCTGGCTCGATGACCTGCGGGTCTCTCATGCCGGCCTGGCGGCGGTGGACTGGCCGCAGCAGTTGCAGGCCCGGTCCACCGATGATGGCTGGTGGCTGCGCAGCGCACCGTTCGATCTGGCCGGCATGACCGACTACTTGCGCTATTTGCCACTGCCGTTCGAGCTCGCCCAGACCCTGATCCAGTTGAACCCTCGAGGCCACGTCGCCGGTCTGGAAGTCGGGCGGGAAGACGGTGAATGGTATGCCCAGAGCGCAGTCGAGAACGCTGCGGTCACCGCCTGGAACGAGATTCCCGGGGGTGGCCCCGCGGATGCCTGGATCAGCTATCGTGGGCGTGGAGGCACCGTCTCCTTCGCCGCCGACGAAGCGGCGCAATTCTCGATTCCGATGGTCTACGCCGATCCGCTGGATCTCTCCCGCGCCAGCGGCCAGATCGACTTCGAACTGACCCGCCAGGGTGCCGTGGTCAGCGGCGAGAACCTCAAGGCGGGATGGCGGGGCGCAACCGCCACCGGTCGATTCGGGCTGACGCTCTACGATGACCAGGACAAGCCCGGCACCTTCCTGCTCGATCTCGATTTTGCCAATGCCGACGCCCGGAACTCGCGGGTACTGTCGTGGCTGCCTACCCGCGTGATCGACGACGAGCAGTTGCGGGAATGGTTCGGCGGCGACATCGGCGGCATCGTCGAGCGGGGCAAGCTGGGGCTCTCCGTCACGCTGAGCGACAAGGAGGCGCCGGAAGGTCAGATGTTCGTCAACCCGGACGACTATCTCAAGCTGTCGCTGGACGTGGCCGACGGGCGTCTCCAGTACGCCCCCGAGTGGCCCGCGCTGGAGAAGGTCTACGGTCATCTGCAGATGGACAACATGGACCTGGACGCGAACATCACACACGCCACCAGCCACGGCCTGACGACCCGCAATGCCAGCGTCGTGCTGGCCGACAAGACGCTGCACGTAGAAGGTGATGTCAACGGCAGCACCGCCGGCGTGCTGGATTTTCTCGCCCACGCCCCGCTGGACACCATGAGTGAGACCTTCGGCCTCTGGCAGAGCGAGGGCTCGGTCAGCGCCAATCTCCGTATCGACATGCCGATGGACGAGGGCAGCGACGTCGAGACCGACATGGCGGTCGACGTCCAGGGTCGGGTCGATGCTAAGTCATTGACGTTTCCCGAGCTGCAGCTGACGCTCGGTGGCGTCAACGGCGACCTGCGCTATCGGCGCGACAACGGCGAGGACTATGTCACCGGAGAGCTGGGGGCGCGGGCTTTCGAGGGACCGGTGCTGGCGCACTTCAATATCGGCGGTCGCCAGCGCGGCCCCAGCGGCATTGCCCTCGAGGGCAGAGCGCTGGGGCGGGGACTGCTGGATTGGGCCGGCCTGTCTCGCGTCGGCGGCCTGTTGAGCGGCTTCTTCCCCTATCGCGCCAACTTGACGTTCGACGAACAGGACAACGCCAGCCTCACGGTGCGCAGCGACCTCGAGAGCCTGGGGATCGCACTGCCGCCGCCGTTCGGGAAGTCGCCTTCTTCGAGCGAGTCGTTGGCGATCGATGCCGATATTGCCGCCGGCACCGGCCGGGTGACGCTGGGTAGCTGGGGGCACGCCCGTTGGCGCACCGTCGGCGATCAGGTCCAGGGGCAAGTGTGGCTGGAAGGGTGGCCGGGCGAACAGGCCGCCTGGCCCAGCGAGCCCGGCTGGTACGTATTGTGGCGCCCGAACCGGATCGATACCCAGCGTTGGGTAAAGGCCCTGAGCGGACTCGAAGCCGCCGATTCGGCATCAGACACGGAAGGCGGTGTTCCAACGACCCTCGAGGACGATGTTGGCGATCCCGAGGCGAAGCCCGTCAAGGATGGCGGCGGTCTCAAGCGCATTGCGCTGTCGACGCCTTGCATCCTGGTGGAAGGGCGCTGTCTCGGTGGCTTGCAGGCCGATGCCTCGCCGCTGTCGAACGGCTGGCAACTGTCGCTCGCCGGCGAGATCGCCGCGGGGAAGGCCAGTTGGCAGCCGGATGCCGCGATGCCGATCGATATCGATCTGCAACGTCTCAATCTGGATGCATTGACCCCCAAGGAGGGGGCGGACCAGGGCCAGGCGTCGAGCCTGATGGAGGAGATCGAGACCGCCCCCCATCCAGCGGCGATCCCCTCGGGTCTCGGCAAAGTGCCGGCGGGTCACGTGCGGGTTGCACAGTTCGAGCGTCAGGGGCAGCAGTTCGGGCCGCTGGAGGCGACCTGGCATGCCGATGACCGGCAACTCGCCGTCGAGCCGCTGAGTCTGACGCTGGGAGCGCTGAAGCTGTCCGGGTCTCTCGAGTGGCAAGCCTCCGGGGAGGCAAGCTTGAGCCGGGCTCAGGTGAAAGCCACGGGTGGTAACGTGGGAAGTGCCTTCCAGGCGCTGGGCCAGCAGGTGCCGGTCACCAGCGAGAGCGCGGACGCCGATATGCAACTCTCCTGGCCGGGGGCGCCATGGCAGTTCGCCTTGCCGCTGTCGACCGGACGGGTTCAGGCGACCCTCGAGAATGGCCGACTACGCCAGATCCACTCCTCGGGGGCCAAGCTGGTCGGCCTGTTCAACCTGGACAACGTGCTGCGCCGTCTGCAACTGGACTTTTCCGACGTCACGAGCGGCGGTACGGCTTTCAATAGCATCGAGGGCAGCGCTACGCTGTACAATGGCCGATTGCAGACCGAGGGGCCGATCGTCGTCGACGGTACCGCCACTCGGTTCACGCTCTCCGGCAGCGTCGATCTCAATCGGCAGACGCTGGACCAGCGCCTCGGGATCACCGTGCCCGTCAGCCAGAACCTGCCGCTGGTCGCGGTCATGGCCGGCGCTCCGCAGGTCGGTATCGGCCTCTTCGTCGTCGATCAGCTGTTCGGCCGCTGGCTGGATCGCGCGACGCAGATTTACTATCGCATCGAGGGCCCCTGGTCCTCGCCGAACATCAACCTGGAAAGTGCCCAATGACACTGAGTCCGATGAAACAGACGAGTGGCGACGCTCTCGAGCAGGCGTCGACGCTGTTGCTGGCGCCCGGCGGGCTGGACGTCGAATCGCTGAGCGTTGGCCTTGGCCACGCCATGGGCGCCGGTATCGACTACGCCGATCTCTTCTTCCAGCGCACCTGGCACGAGATGTGGGTGCTGGAGGATGGCGAGGTCAAGGATGCCAGCTACAACATCGATGGGGGCGTCGGCGTGCGCTCGCTCTCCGGCGAGAAGACCGGCTTCGCCTACTCGAGCCAGATCAGCCCGGACGCGCTGCTGGACACCGGGCGCACCGCGTCCGGCATCGCGCGCAGCGGCGACCGGCGTGAACCGGCACCGATTCAGGTCGCCGCCGCGACGTCTCGCTACCAGGGTATCGATCCGCTGAGCGGGCTGGGTGCCGAAGAGAAGATCGCGATGCTCAAGCAGGCGGATCGTGTGGCGCGCGCCGCCGATCCTGCGGTGACCCAGGTCAGCGCGTCGTTGACCGGCGTGCACGAGGTGGTGCTCGTCTGTGCCAGCGACGGCACGCTGGCCGCCGACATCCGCCCGCTGGTGCGGTTCAACGTCAACGTGATCGTCGCCAGGAATGGACGTCGCGAGCGCGGCAGCGCCGGCGGTGGCGGCCGCTATTCCATGCAGCGTCTGCGAGACGAGAACGTTGCCGACGCCTATGCCAGGGAAGCGGTGCGGCAGGCGCTGGTGAATCTGGAGGCGGTCGCCGCGCCGGCCGGACAGATGCCGGTGGTGCTGGCCAATGGCTGGCCGGGCATCCTGCTGCATGAAGCGGTGGGCCACGGTCTGGAAGGGGATTTCAACCGCAAGGGCAGCTCCTCCTTCGCCGGCCGCCTGGGTCAGCGGGTGGCGGCCAAGGGCGTCACTGTCGTCGACGATGCCACGCTCGACGACTGTCGCGGCTCACTGAGCATCGACGACGAGGGAACGCCGGGCCAGTACACGCCGTTGATCGAGGATGGCATTCTCACCGGCTACATGCAGGACAAGCTCAATGCGCGGCTGATGGGCATGCAGCCCACCGGCAACGCGCGGCGTGAATCCTACGCTCATGTCACCATGCCCCGCATGACCAACACCTACATGCTGGCGGGGCGGGACGACCCGGAAGAGATCGTCAAGAGCGTCAAGCGGGGTATCTACGCGGTCAGCTTCGGCGGTGGTCAGGTCGATATCACTTCCGGCAAGTTCGTGTTCTCGGCCTCCGAGGCGTACCTGATCGAGGACGGCAAGATCACCGCGCCGGTCAAGGGCGCCACGCTGATCGGCAATGGCCCCGAAGCGATGTCGCATGTCTCGATGATCGGTAACGACATGGCGCTGGACAGCGGTATCGGGGTCTGCGGCAAGGAGGGCCAGGGGGTGCCGGTCGGCGTCGGTCAGCCGACCCTGAAGCTGGACGAGATCACCGTCGGTGGCACGGCGTCATAGCCACGCGCCAGGCGTTGCGTGATCTGGCGACAGGCGAGCCCAGGTTGGCTGCCCGCGGTTCAGAGCCCGGCAGTGTCACGAATCAGCTGGAACAGCTTGCGGGAGCTGGCGGGCGGCTTGTTCCGCGCTCTCTCGCTTCGGGCGTTGCGGATCAACTGACGCAGCGCTTGGCGGTCGACATGGGGATGCGTTTCGATGAAGGGTTCCAGGGCGGCATCGTCCTCGATGAGCTGGTCGCGAAGCCGTTCGAGACGGTGGAACGCGGCGTTGCGCTGGACGTGCTCCTGGTCGATCTCCTCGAAGGCGGCCCGGATCGCCTCGCGGTCCTCCTTGCGCATGACCTTGCCGACGTACTGCATGTGGCGACGGCGTCCTTCGTGGGAGCGGATGCGACCGGTCTCCTCGACGGCAGCGAGCATTTCGTCGGAGAGCGGCAGCCGCGCGCGCACGGCGGGGTCCAGTGCGATGATGCGCTCGCCGAGTGCCTGCAGCTCCTGCATCTCCCGCTTGATCTGGCTCTTGCTGGGAGGTGCGTCGTGATCGAAAGCCGTATCGTTGTCCGAATCGTTAGCCATGGTTTACCCAATGCGTCGAGTGAGGGCCGTAGTATATCAGCGCGACCCGCCTCGCCAACGCTTCTTGTCAGCCAGGCGTGGATACATAGCGCCCCGCCCAGGGCCCGAATTGATCCAGGCTCCGTTCGATCGGCGTGTCCGATGAGCGGAGTTTCAAGCATCAGGAGTCTCAGATGAGTCAAGCTTTCAACGCCGAGGCACAGCAATCGCGCCTCGAGGAGCGCGCCGGCATGGCGCTGGAACTCGCCAGGCAACTTGGCGCAGACGCCTGCGAAGTCGGTGCCAGCGTCGACCAGGGGTTGGGCGTGAGCGTGCGCCTGGGCGAGATCGAAACGGTGGAGCTCTCTCGCGATCAAGGTATCGCGGTCACCGTCTACGTGGGCAACCGCAAGGGCAATGCTTCCTCCTCGGACGCCGGGGACGCCTCGATTCGGGCGGTGGTCGAGAAGGCGATCTCGATCGCGCGCTACACCGGCGAGGACCCGGCTTCGGGGCTCGCCGACGCAGCGCTCATGGCGACCGAGCTGCCGGATCTCGACCTCCATCACCCGTGGGCGCTGAGCACCGATCAGGCGGTCGAGCTGGCGCTGCGCTGCGAAAGCGCGGGCCGTGATCAAGCTGGCATCACCAACTCCGAAGGTGCCAGCCTCTCTTCCTCGGAAGTGGTCACGGTCTATGCCAACAGCCATGGCTTTCTGGGCAGCAAGCGCGGCACTCGCCACTCCCTTTCCTGCCTGCTGATCGGCGGTAGCGGCGACGGCATGCAGCGCGATCACGATTTCACCACGGCGCGCAAGGCCAGTGATCTGGCGACTCCGGAGTCGGTGGGTGTCAGCGCTGCCGAGCGGACCCTGAGCCGGCTGGGCGGGCAGCGGCCCAAAACCGGCCGGTTCCCGGTGCTGCTGGCGCCGGACATGGCGCGCGGGTTGGTCGGCAACCTGCTCAACAGCATCGCCGGCGGGGCGCTCTATCGCGAATCGTCGTTTCTCTGCGACCAGCTCGGCGAGACGCTGTTCCCAGAGTGGTTCACCCTAGGTGAGCATCCGCGCGAGGTCGGTGGCATGGCGAGCGCCGCCTTCGATGGTGACGGCGTCGCCACGCGCGACAATGTCTTCATCGATCGCGGCAGGCTGGCGAGTTACATGCTGGCGGCCTACAGCGCTCGTCGGCTGGGCCTCCAGACCACCGGCAACGCCGGCGGGGCGCGCAACGTTCGGATTCAGGCGCCGACCTCTTCTCTTGAGCAGTTGATGCAGCAGATGGGCACGGGAGTGATGGTGACCGAGATGATGGGCCAGGGGCTCAATCCGGTAACCGGTG
>NZ_PZJM01000026.1 GCF_003206045.1 Salinicola lusitanus | reverse complement strand
CTTCAGCCCGGGCACGGACTTCGACAGCTTGAAGGCGGGCGAGAGCCGCAACGTCTCTTTCACCTACACGGCGACTGATAACAATGGTGGGGTGAGTGCACCGCAGACGGTGACCCTCAAGGTGACCGGCACCAACGATGCGCCGGTGGCGAACGACGATAGCTATGCCACGAATGGCAAGTTTGGCGGGCTTTACTCAGAGTACTTCGCCTACCAGGAGGGCGCTGACGCCGATGGTCCGAATCTCTCGAGCGTCTCGCAGGCCCAGGCATTCATCGCCGAGAAAGGCACGCCCGATGCCACCTTCGTGGCAAGCTCGCTGTTCTACAACTACATCAGTGGCAATCTCGCCAACCCCACCAATCTGAAGGCGTTTCTCGGGGCAGACGCTGATTCCTTAAGCACCGATACGCCGGCGACAGGGACCGATGCCATTCTTCGGATGCGAGGTGTCGTCGAGCTGCAAGCAGGCAGCTACTCGTTCAAGATCCTCTCGGACGATGGCTATCAGGTGATGATCGATGGCAAACCGGTGGCCACGGTCGATCACAACCAAAGCCCGGCGACCAACGAGCACAGTTTTACGGTGGTGCAGGGCGGTACGCATGCCATAGAGATCGTCTACTGGGATCAAGGTGAGCATGCGATCTTCCAGCCCGAGCTGAAGTTCGGCGACGGCGAGTACATGCCACTCGGCGACTTCGTCGTCGATGCCCCTTTGACGACCGCGGAAGATACCGCGATCTACCTGCGTCCTGGAGATCTGCTTGCCAACGACACCGACGTCGAGGGCGATACGCTGAGCGTCACGAGTGTCGGTAATGCCAGCCACGGCAGCGTGTCGTTCGTCGATGGGGCCATCGTCTTCACGCCGCAGGCCAACTACAGCGGCCCAGCCACGTTCGACTACACGATCAGCGATGGCCAGGGGGGCAGTGACACGGCAACGGTCACGCTGCTCGTGATGCCGGTGAACGATGCCCCGGTTGCTCGCGCC
>NZ_PZJM01000025.1 GCF_003206045.1 Salinicola lusitanus | reverse complement strand
CCGACGGTGACTACACCGTCGACCTCTCCGGGCTCGCCGACGGCGAGATCACCAGCTCGCTGGCGATCACCGACGGGGCCGGCAACACCGCGTCGGTAACCGGCGATAGCCTCACGCTGGACACCCTGGCGCCCGCAACGCCGGTGATCAATTTCAGCAATGCCACCACCATTAGCGGGACCGGTGATCCCGGCAGCAATGTGACGGTTACCGACAACCAGGGCAATATCATCGGGGAGCCCGCGACCGTCGATGAAAATGGTGAATGGAGCGTCACCGCCGATGACGCACTGGATGATGGTTCCGAGATTAATGCGGTAGCCACCGATGCAGCCGGTAACGAGAGCGACCCCGCACTCGCCTTCGTCGACACGGATGGTAACGGCAATAATGCCATCGCTTTCGCCGAAGGCGGCGACGGCTTTATCGATGCCGACGAATCCACAGCCACGACCCTGGTCGGCCAGATCGAAGACGGTACTACGATCGATTCCGTCACTATCACCAGCTCGGGCGGTGGCGAAGACGTGGTGCTGGATGGGGCCACCATTACGGTTACCAATGGAACTTTTACTATCGACGGTGTCGACCTCTCCGGTCTCGAAGACGGTACGCTGACCGCAACTCTTGCCACCACCGATAACAACGGTAATGCGGGGACCGCTACCGATACCGCCATCCTCGACACCATTGCCGACGCCGCCCCGCTGGCCACCCTGACCAGCGACGATGGCGATGACCTGGTCAACGCCGACGAGGCCGGCACGGCCAGCTACACCGTCAGTGGCCTCGACCCGGATGCCACCGCCGTCGCTTCTTTCACCGACGGC
>NZ_PZJM01000024.1 GCF_003206045.1 Salinicola lusitanus | reverse complement strand
CGAGGCGGCGCTCTCCATCCAGCCGACCAGCCAGGCGCTCGCCTCGTGCAGCGCGCTGCGCTTTTCCGCGGAGAGCATCAGTTGAACATGATAGCGGTTCTGGCGGCGTTCCATCGGGGCGGGAACGGGGCCCAGGCAGTGCACCGGCGACTGGCGTTCGGCGAGCCACTGGCGGACGGCGTCGCCGGCAGCTTCCGCGGCCTGGCGGGCATCCTCCTCGCGAGAGGCCTCGAAACGCGCCAGCGCCAGGTAACGGTAGGGGGGCAGGCCGGCGAGGCGCCGCTCCTCGAGCAGCTGGTAGGCCAGCGCATCGTAGCCGCTGTCCGCCAGCAGCCGCAGGTTGGGGTCGTCGGGATGCAGCGTCTGGACCAGAACGCGACCGGCCCGGTCGGCGCGACCGGCACGACCGGCCACCTGGACCAGCAACTGGGCGCTCTGCTCGAGCGCGCGAAAATCGCTGGCGTAGAGACCGGCGTCGGCATTGACCACCACCACCAGCGTCACGTGAGGAAGATGGTGCCCCTTGGCCAGCATCTGGGTTCCAACCAGCAGGCTCGGTTCGCCGCGTCGAATCTCGGTCAGCAGCTGGTCGAAGGCTTCCTTGCGCCTTGTGCTGTCACGGTCGATGCGATAGACCGGGGTGTCGGGGAACAGAGTGGCGAGCGTCTCCTCGCTGCGCTCGGTACCGGCGCCGAGCGGTCGCAGGTCGGCACTGCCGCAGCTCGGGCAGGCGTCCGGCTGCGGCTGCTGGTGTTCGCAGTGATGGCAGACCAGGCGCGGCGGCTGACGATGGAGCGTCATCCGTGAGTCGCAGTGGCGGCACTCGGCAATCCAGCCGCACTGATGACACGCCAGCGACGGCGAGAAGCCGCGTCGGTTGATGAAGACCAGCACCTGCCCCTCGGCTTTCAGTGCCTGACGGATGGCGTCGATCGCCGGCGGGATCAGCCCGCCCTGGCGCTGCCGCCCCCGCAGGTCGACCAGTTCGAGCTTGGCCGGGGCGTGGCGGCTGGGCCGCTGGGTCAGACGAAGATGTCGATAGCGTCCGCTGCGCGCCTGGGCCAGGCTCTCCAGCGACGGGGTGGCACTACCCAGCAGGATCGGTACGCCATCGCGGTGGGCACGGGCCATCGCCAGGTCGCGGGCGTGGTAGCGCAAGCCATCCTGCTGCTTGAACGAGCCGTCGTGCTCCTCGTCGACGATGATCACGCCGGGTCGCGCCAGCGGCGTGAAGATGGCGGAGCGGGTACCGATGACGATCGGCGCGCGCCCGCTGCGGGCGGCCTCCCACGCATCGAGGCGCTCCAGATCGGTGAGGCCCGAGTGCAACGCCACGACCGGTGCGCGAAAGCGCTTGCGAAAGCGCGACAGGGTCTGCGGTGTCAGGCCGATCTCGGGCACCAGCACCAGCGCCTGACGGCCCTGGCCCAGCACCGCCTCGATCAGTTGCAGGTAGACCTCTGTCTTGCCGCTTCCCGTGACGCCATGGAGAAGGCAGGGGTGAAAGCGGTCCAGTCCTTCGTGGAGTGCCGCGAGCGCGGCGGCCTGTTCCCGGTTGAGCGGCAGAGCCGGCTCGGCGAGCAGCGCACCCGACCAGCCTTCGCTGGCGGTCAGCGGTTCACTGGTGCAAGTGACCAGCGACTTGTCGAGCAGCCCCAGCAGCAGCGGGCGCGCATACCCCTGCGCGGTGATGGCGGAGGTGACCATGCCGTGGCGATGCTGGGCCAGCAGCCGGACCAGTTCGCGTTGGCGTGGTGCGCGGCTCAAGGCATCGAGGGCGGCGGCCTCGGGAGCGTTCAGCTGCCACCGCTCGCGGCTGCGTGCCTCGAGCGGTCGTCCCTGGCGCAGAGGCCCGGGCAGCGCGTGATGCAGCGTATCGCCCAGCGAATGTTGATAGTAGCGGGCGGTGAATTGGCAGAGCCATAGCCAGTCAGCCGGTAGCGGCTCGTCGTCGAGCCGTTCCGTGATCGGTTTCAGTTGGCTGGCCGGCAGTTCGCTCTCCATCGCGCACTCCATCACGATCCCGACCAGATAACGTCGCCCGAACGGAATCTTGACCCGCAGGCCGGGGCACCAACCGCCGGCAGGGGGCTGGCCCGCGGGGCGATAGTCGAACAGTCGCCTCAGCGGCGTGGGAACGGCGATACGAAGAATCCGAGGCACGGGCGTTGCCGCGCTCCCGGGGGCGGTACTGGAATCTGCCAATTGGCCTCCGTGAACAATTCTGCTAAAATGCGCCGCCTTCCGACGTAGGGTGCGTCTCTTATCCGTGATATCGCCATCGCCAGACGATGCGGGTTACGGGATTCTAGGCGGGCCGGTCGCGCGGGAGTGAACCGCGATTCCCTATCCGTGTACGGTGCCTGGCAACAGATCAGGTGGCGGTACACCGCAAAGCGAGGCTTCACGATGAAACAGTCTATTCATCCCGAATACAAGACAGTCACGGCGACTTGTTCCTGTGGCGCGACCCATTCGATCGGCACCACGGCCAGCGAAGACTTCCACGTCGACGTCTGCTCGCAGTGTCACCCGTTCTACACCGGCAAGCAGAAGCAGGCGACCACCGGTGGCCGCGTCGAGCGTTTCAACAAGCGCTTCGGAGCTGCGGTTCGTCGCGGTTGAGATCGCGTCACGCCGAGAACCGAACGGTTGTCGAGAAGCCCGCCTTCATGGCGGGCTTTTTCATGCCCGATCGCCGGATACCGTTGCCGCAAAGAGGGCGGGCCCTTCAGGCCGGGCGTCAGCGTCCGAGGCGATGGATAAGGGATGTTTTATGGCTGGGTGTCCAGGTATAAGTGTCGCCAAATGCATCGAAGTGATTCAAACAGGCACTTAAAATTCGCGAAAGAAGGGAAAAGGGTGAAAGTTGTATGGGTTGCCTTTTTTCTATAATCTGGCGCGACTCCATGGCACGACGATGCCGAAATACCTCACCCTCCATCGGGAAATCTCTCTCATGAGTGACGATAAAAGACAGGCGGCGCTCGATTATCATGCCAAGCCGATTCCGGGCAAGCTGTCGGTCGAACTGACCAAGCCGACCGAAACCGCCAAGCATCTGTCGCTGGCCTACAGCCCCGGTGTCGCGGAACCGTGCAGGGAGATCGCCCTGGATCCGGAAAATGCCTATCTCTACACCGGCAAGGGCAATCTGGTGGCCGTCGTCTCCGACGGCAGCGCTATCCTGGGCCTGGGGAATCTCGGTCCCCTGGCGAGCAAGCCGGTCATGGAGGGCAAGGGAGTCCTGTTCAAGCGCTTCGCCGGCATCAACTCGGTGGATATCGAGGTCGAAGCCGACTCCGCCCAGGCCTTCATCGATACGGTTGCCAACATCGCCAACACCTGGGGCGGGATCAATCTCGAGGATATCAAGGCGCCGGAGTGTTTCGAGATCGAGGCGGCGCTCAAGCAGCGCTGCGACATCCCGGTGTTTCACGACGACCAGCATGGCACCGCGATCGTGACCGCCGCGGGTCTGCTCAACGCCCTGGAGATCGCCGGCAAGACACTGGCGACCGCGCGTATCGTCTGCCTGGGGGCGGGATCCGCCGCCATCGCCTGCATGAAGCTGCTGATCGAGTGTGGCGCCAGGGCCGAGAACATCTTCATGCTGGATCGCAATGGCGTCATTCACAGCGGTCGCAGCGATCTCAACCAGTACAAGGCCCAGTTCGCCACCGAAACGCCGCTGCGTACGCTGGATGAGGCGATCGAGGGTGCCGATGTCTTCGTCGGTCTTTCCGGACCGAATCTGTTCAAGCCCGAGCAGCTCGAGAGGATGGCGGCCAACCCGATCGTGTTCGCCTGTTCCAATCCGGATCCCGAAATCCATCCCGATGTCGCCCGCGCAACCCGCAGCGACGTGATCATCGGCACGGGGCGCTCCGACTACCCCAATCAGGTCAACAACGTACTGGGGTTCCCGTTCATCTTCCGCGGCGCGCTGGATGTGCGGGCCACGGCCATCAACGAAAAGATGAAGATTGCCGCCGTTCATGCGTTGAAGGATCTGGCGCGCGAGCCGGTGACGAAAGAGGTGCTGGATGCCTACGAACTCGATTCGCTGGAGTTCGGTCGTGGCTACATCATCCCCACGCCGGTGGATTCGCGTCTGCTGGAGAAGATTCCGGCGGCGGTGGC
>NZ_PZJM01000023.1 GCF_003206045.1 Salinicola lusitanus | reverse complement strand
ACCACCGGTGAGAACCAGGTGCTCGAAGGTAGCGTGCCGGCGGCCACCGATGTGGATGGCACGGTCGAGAGCTACCAGCTCGCGACCGGCGTTGGTCAGGGTAACGGCAGCCTCAGCTTCAATAGCGACGGCAGCTATAGCTTCAATCCGGGAGCAGACTTCGACAGTCTGCCGGCGGGTGAAAGTCGTGATGTCACTTTCAGCTACACCGCCACCGACAATAACGGCGGCGTCAGCGCCCCGCAGACGGTAACCATCACCGTCACNNCGCTCAGGCGGCCACGGCCACGACGGAGGAAAATACCGTCCTGACCAGCCAGGTACCGGCGGCGACCGATATCGATGGCACGGTGGAGAGTTATCAGCTGGTGCAGAACGTCGGCGACGGTAATGGCACGCTGACTTTCAATAGAGACGGTAGCTATACCTTCACCCCGGGTGATGACTTCGATAGCTTGCCGGCTGGCGAAAGCCGCGATGTCACCTTCACTTATACGGCGACCGACAACGACGGTGGGGTGAGTGCGCCGCAGACGGTAACGATCACCGTCACCGGGACCAACGACGTCCCGGTGGCCAAGGCTGACACCCAAACCACGGGTGAAAACGCTACCGTCAACGTCTCCGCCGCTCAGGGCGT
>NZ_PZJM01000022.1 GCF_003206045.1 Salinicola lusitanus | reverse complement strand
ACGTCACCTTTACCTACACCGCCACCGATAATAATGGCGGGGTGAGTGCGCCGCAGACGGTAACCATCACCGTGACCGGCACCAATGATGCGCCGGTGGCCAAAGCGGACACGCCGACGACAGGCGAGAATCAGGTACTCGAAGGCAATGTTCCGGCAGCGACTGACGTCGACGGTATCGTCGAGAGCTATCAGCTCGCCACAGATGTGGGTCAGGGCAACGGCTCGCTGAGCTTCAACAGCGACGGCAGCTATAGCTTCACCCCGGGCNNCTTCACTTACACCGCAACCGACAACAATGGCGGGGTGAGCGACCCGCAGACGGTCACCATAACCGTCACCGGCACCAACGACGTACCAGTAGCCAAGGCGGATACCCAGACCATCGGTGAAAACGCCACCCTGAATGCCCAGGTGCCAGCAGCGACTGATGTCGACGGCACCGTCGAGAGCTATCAGCTTGCGACCAGCGTTGGCCAGGGTAATGGATCGCTGAGCTTTAACAGCGACGGCAGCTACAGCTTCACCCCGGGCACGGACTT
>NZ_PZJM01000021.1 GCF_003206045.1 Salinicola lusitanus | reverse complement strand
ACAGCTTCCAGCTTAAAGCTTCCAGCTTTAAACGCTCTTTAACAATTTGGATCATGCTGACAGTTCTTCTCGCAAGAGAAGAACGAAAGTGATACGTCTCAAGCGTATCCGGCAATTGTCGTTAGACTAATCGCGCGACCAGACTCCTTCGGGTTATATGGTCAAGCGATTAAGCGCACACGGTGGATGCCTTGGCAGCCAGAGGCGATGAAGGACGTTGTAGCCTGCGAAAAGGTTCGGTGAGGTGGCAAACAACCTGCGACCCGGACATGTCCGAATGGGGAAACCCACCCAGCACAAGCTGGGTATCCCACACTGAATCCATAGGTGTTGGGAAGCGAACCGGGAGAACTGAAACATCTAAGTACCCCGAGGAAAAGAAATCAACCGAGATTCCCCCAGTAGCGGCGAGCGAACGGGGAGTAGCCCTTAAGCATGTGACTGGTTAGACGAACGCGCCTGGAAAGGCCGGCCATAGTGGGTGATAGCCCCGTAGTCGAAAACCTGAATGTGTGAAATCGAGTAGGTCGGGGCACGTGAAACCCTGACTGAACATGGGGGGACCATCCTCCAAGGCTAAATACTCCTGGCTGACCGATAGTGAACCAGTACCGTGAGGGAAAGGCGAAAAGAACCCCGGAGAGGGGAGTGAAATAGATCCTGAAACCGTGTGCGTACAAGCAGTGGGAGCCGACTTGTTCGGTGACCGCGTACCTTTTGTATAATGGGTCAGCGACTTATATTCAGTGGCGAGCTTAACCGTATAGGGGAGGCGTAGAGAAATCGAGTCTTAACTGGGCGACCAGTCGCTGGATATAGACCCGAAACCGGGCGATCTATCCATGGCCAGGGTGAAGATTGAGTAACATCAATTGGAGGCCCGAACCCAAGTATGTTGAAAAATGCTGGGATGAGCTGTGGATCGGAGTGAAAGGCTAATCAAGCTCGGAGATAGCTGGTTCTCCTCGAAAGCTATTTAGGTAGCGCCTCACGTATTACCGCCGGGGGTAGAGCACTGTTTCGGCTAGGGGCCCATCCCGGGTTACCAACCCGAGGCAAACTCCGAATACCGGTGAGTAGAGCGTGGGAGACACACGGCGGGTGCTAACGTCCGTCGTGAAAAGGGAAACAACCCAGACCGTCAGCTAAGGCCCCCAAATTCTGGTTAAGTGGGAAACGATGTGGGAAGGCATAGACAGCTAGGAGGTTGGCTTAGAAGCAGCCATCCTTTAAAGAAAGCGTAATAGCTCACTAGTCGAGTCGGCCTGCGCGGAAGATGTAACGGGGCTCAAACCAGATGCCGAAGCTACGGGTTCATCCTCTGGATGAGCGGTAGAGGAGCGTCGTGTAAGTCTGTGAAGGTGTGTTGAGAAGCATGCTGGAGATATCACGAGTGCGAATGCTGACATGAGTAACGACAAGGGGAGTGAAAAACTCCCCCGCCGGAAGACCAAGGTTTTCTGTTCTATGTTAATCAGAGCAGAGTGAGTCGGCCCCTAAGGCGAGGCTGAAAAGCGTAGTCGATGGGAAACGGGTCAATATTCCCGTACCGGATGTGGTTGCGATGGGGGGACGAAGAAGGCTAGGTGAGCCAGGCGTTGGTTGTCCTGGTGAAAGTCAGTAGGCTGAGGACTTAGGCAAATCCGGGTCCTCAAGGCCGAGAGACGAGACGAACGGACTACGGTCCGGAAGTCATCGATGCCACGCTTCCAGGAAAAGCCTCTAAGCTTCAGATCACATGCGACCGTACCCCAAACCGACACAGGTGGTCAGGGTGAGAATCCCAAGGCGCTTGAGAGAACTCGGGTGAAGGAACTAGGCAAAATGGCACCGTAACTTCGGGAGAAGGTGCGCCGGCTTAGGGTGAAGGACCTCGCGTCCCGAGCTCGAACCGGTCGAAGATACCAGGTGGCTGCAACTGTTTATTAAAAACACAGCACTCTGCTAACGCGTAAGCGGACGTATAGGGTGTGACGCCTGCCCGGTGCCGGAAGGTTAATTGATGGTGTTAGCCGTAAGGCGAAGCTCTTGATCGAAGCCCCGGTAAACGGCGGCCGTAACTATAACGGTCCTAAGGTAGCGAAATTCCTTGTCGGGTAAGTTCCGACCTGCACGAATGGCGTAATGATGGCCACGCTGTCTCCACCCGAGACTCAGTGAAATTGAAATCGCAGTGAAGATGCTGTGTACCCGCGGCTAGACGGAAAGACCCCGTGAACCTTTACTATAGCTTCACACTGGACGCTGATGTTGCTTGTGTAGGATAGCTGGGAGGCTTGGAAACCCGGACGCCAGTTCGGGTGGAGCCAACCTTGAAATACCAGCCTGGCATCATTGGCGTTCTAACTTGGCACCGTGATCCGGTGTGAGGACAGTGTGTGGTGGGTAGTTTGACTGGGGCGGTCTCCTCCGAAAGCGTAACGGAGGAGCACGAAGGTACCCTCAGCACGGTTGGAAATCGTGCATTGAGTGCAAGAGCATAAGGGTGCTTAACTGCGAGACAGACACGTCGAGCAGGTACGAAAGTAGGTTCTAGTGATCCGGTGGTTCTGTATGGAAGGGCCATCGCTCAACGGATAAAAGGTACTCCGGGGATAACAGGCTGATACCGCCCAAGAGTTCACATCGACGGCGGTGTTTGGCACCTCGATGTCGGCTCATCACATCCTGGGGCTGAAGTCGGTCCCAAGGGTATGGCTGTTCGCCATTTAAAGTGGTACGCGAGCTGGGTTTAGAACGTCGTGAGACAGTTCGGTCCCTATCTGCCGTGGGCGTTGGAGATTTGAGAAGTGCTGCTCCTAGTACGAGAGGACCGGAGTGGACGCACCTCTGGTGTTCCGGTTGTCACGCCAGTGGCATCGCCGGGTAGCTATGTGCGGACGGGATAACCGCTGAAGGCATCTAAGCGGGAAGCCTCCTTCAAGATGAGATCTCCCTGAGACTTCGAGTCTCCTAAAGGGTCCAGCAAGACTAGCTGGTTGATAGGCACGGTGTGGAAGCGCTGCAAGGCGTTGAGCTAACGTGTACTAATGCCCCGTGAGGCTTGACCATATAACCCCAAGGGGTTTTGGAAAGAGGCGTTGTGGCGAAAGCCGGGACGCGAAGTCGAGCGATTAGTACGACAATGACTGGATACGCGGGCCGAGGAAGAGCCGGCCAAACGAGACGTAGCCGTCAGCATGATCCGAATCAGTTGAAGCGATGCGAGGAAAAGATCGTTTCAGCGTCAGTTTTGCCTGACGACCATAGCGAGTGGGAACCACCTGATCCATGCCGAACTCAGAAGTGAAACCGCTTAGCGCCGATGGTAGTGTGGGGTCTCCCCATGTGAGAGTAGGTCATCGTCAGGC
>NZ_PZJM01000020.1 GCF_003206045.1 Salinicola lusitanus | reverse complement strand
GAAATAATCGGTTGACGCGAGGCAGGGGAGACAGGCAGAATGCTCCCGCTTCTTGGCAAGGATCGGCGCCGACAGCAGCACGCGACGCCAAGCAGGATTCGACAAAAAAGACGTTGACATCCTCGCCTCGATCCTTAAAATACGCCACTCCTTACGGCGGCCCAGAAAGCAAGCGCTGACAAGCACTTGGATTCGAAACGGCAAAGTAAGGCGCTCTTTAACAATCGATCAGGTAATTGATGTGGGCGCTTGTTCTCGCGTGACAGCCAGTCACGACATATCGAGGCAAGCGACTCGTCAAGATTCGTTTGACCTTGAACCAAGTTTGGTCCGCTTTTTTCCTTCGGGAGAAGTAAGGACTATCAGACTTTAAACTGAAGAGTTTGATCATGGCTCAGATTGAACGCTGGCGGCAGGCCTAACACATGCAAGTCGAGCGGCAGCACGGGGAGCTTGCTCCCTGGTGGCGAGCGGCGGACGGGTGAGTAATGCATAGGAATCTGCCCGGTAGTGGGGGATAACGTGGGGAAACCCACGCTAATACCGCATACGTCCTACGGGAGAAAGCGGAGGATCTTCGGACTTCGCGCTATCGGATGAGCCTATGTCGGATTAGCTAGTTGGTAAGGTAACGGCTTACCAAGGCGACGATCCGTAGCTGGTCTGAGAGGATGATCAGCCACACTGGGACTGAGACACGGCCCAGACTCCTACGGGAGGCAGCAGTGGGGAATATTGGACAATGGGCGAAAGCCTGATCCAGCCATGCCGCGTGTGTGAAGAAGGCTTTCGGGTTGTAAAGCACTTTCAGCGAGGAAGAAAGCCTCTGGGTTAATACCCCAGAGGAAGGACATCACTCGCAGAAGAAGCACCGGCTAACTCCGTGCCAGCAGCCGCGGTAATACGGAGGGTGCGAGCGTTAATCGGAATTACTGGGCGTAAAGCGCGCGTAGGTGGCTTGGCACGCCGGTTGTGAAAGCCCCGGGCTCAACCTGGGAACGGCATCCGGAACGGCCAGGCTAGAGTGCAGGAGAGGAAGGTAGAATTCCCGGTGTAGCGGTGAAATGCGTAGAGATCGGGAGGAATACCAGTGGCGAAGGCGGCCTTCTGGCCTGACACTGACACTGAGGTGCGAAAGCGTGGGTAGCAAACAGGATTAGATACCCTGGTAGTCCACGCCGTAAACGATGTCGACTAGCCGTTGGGACCTTTAAGGACTTAGTGGCGCAGTTAACGCGATAAGTCGACCGCCTGGGGAGTACGGCCGCAAGGTTAAAACTCAAATGAATTGACGGGGGCCCGCACAAGCGGTGGAGCATGTGGTTTAATTCGATGCAACGCGAAGAACCTTACCTACCCTTGACATCCAGAGGACTTTCCAGAGATGGATTGGTGCCTTCGGGAACTCTGAGACAGGTGCTGCATGGCTGTCGTCAGCTCGTGTTGTGAAATGTTGGGTTAAGTCCCGTAACGAGCGCAACCCTTGTCCTTATTTGCCAGCGATTCGGTCGGGAACTCTAAGGAGACTGCCGGTGACAAACCGGAGGAAGGTGGGGACGACGTCAAGTCATCATGGCCCTTACGGGTAGGGCTACACACGTGCTACAATGGCCGGTACAAAGGGTTGCGAGACCGCGAGGTGGAGCGAATCCCAGAAAGCCGGCCTCAGTCCGGATCGGAGTCTGCAACTCGACTCCGTGAAGTCGGAATCGCTAGTAATCGTGAATCAGAATGTCACGGTGAATACGTTCCCGGGCCTTGTACACACCGCCCGTCACACCATGGGAGTGGACTGCACCAGAAGTGGTTAGCTTAACCTTCGGGAGAGCGATCACCACGGTGTGGTTCATGACTGGGGTGAAGTCGTAACAAGGTAGCCGTAGGGGAACCTGCGGCTGGATCACCTCCTTAAACGACCAGCTTCACGTGGTTCAAGCGTCCACAATCAATTACCTGATCGGCCAAGAGCAATGACTGT
>NZ_PZJM01000002.1:317644-432461 GCF_003206045.1 Salinicola lusitanus | reverse complement strand
CTCAGGAGGAGACGAGTCAAGTCGCGGAGCGCCGCGCGCCGGGTGGCCGGCCCGAACATCGTCAGGCTTCTATACCCAACCCCAGCTTCGAAAGAGGCTGGGGTTTTTTATGGCGGCACCCTCGGAAGATCTCGGGTGGCGCATCTCGTGACCGTATCAACTAGTCTTCTTGCCGTACCGAGGAACTCATCGCCAGGCGAGGGAACGAGCCATGCTGCAAGCGCTACCCGAAGGATTCACGGCTGTAATGACCGGTGCCGGCGGTGGTATCGGTCAGGCCATGCTGAGTCGGTTATTGAAGAGTGATCGTCCGGGGCGTGTCATTGCGGTTTCCCGTCAGAGTCTCGAGCACGAAGATCGCCGAGTCGAAAATCTGAAAGCCGATGTCACGACCGGGGAGGGGCTCAAGGCGCTGAAGACGCAATTGGATGGTGCGCCCCTGCACCTGCTTTTCAATACCATAGGCTTGTTGCATGACGAGCGGCGCGGGATCTCGCCGGACAAGCGGCTCGAGGACCTCGATGCCGAAACGTTGTCCACGCTGTTTCACGTCAACGCCATCACGCCGGTTCTGCTGATCCAGACGTTAGTCGATTCCCTCAAGGGTCACCACCCCGCCATCATCGCCAGCCTCTCGGCCAGGGTGGGCTCGATCGGCGATAACAGACTGGGTGGGTGGTACGGCTATCGAGCCAGCAAGGCAGCACACAACATGTTCCTGCGCACTGCCGCCGTCGAGCTGGCGCGCTACAACCGGCAGGCGATAGTGCTCAATCTCCATCCCGGCACCACGGATACCGGCCTGTCCCGGCCCTTCCAGGGTCGAGTTCCGGAGGGAAAGCTATTCACGCCAGATTTCGTGGCAGCGCGATTGCTCGCGGTAATGGAAGACCGCCGCCCCGACGAGAGCGGCAGTTTCTGGGACTGGGATGGCAAGCCGGTACCATTTTGATGGCGCCCGGCTAGACCATGACCTGCAACGCTTCGACCAGGCTGCCCATCTCGTCATCGGTGCCGATCGAGATACGCAGGAAATCGCTGAGGCCATCCTTGTTGAAATGACGAACCAGAATGCCGCGCTCGCGCAGACCGCTGAACAGGCTGGCCCCACTGTGTTGGGGATGACGCACGAACAGGAAGTTGGTCTGTGATGGCAGGACCTCGAACGCCATCGTCTCGAGCTGTTGGCGTGTCCACTCGCGGGTGGCCATGACTTGTTCGCAGCACGCCTGGAAGTGCGACTGATCCTCGAGCGAAGCGATGGCGACTTCGCTGGCCAGCATGTCGATCGGGTAGGAGTTGAAGGAATTCTTGACGCGCTCCAACCCTTCGATCAGCTCACGCGAGCCGATCGCGTAGCCCACACGCAAACCGGCCAGGCTGCGCCCTTTCGACAAGGTCCCGGTAACCAGCAGGTTGGGATAGTCCGCGATCAACGGCACGACACTCTCGCCACCGAAATCGACATAGGCCTCGTCGACCAGGACCACGCTCTCGGTAACGCGCTCCAGCAGCTGCGCGACAGCCTGGCGCGAGTGGCCATGGCCGGTCGGTGCGTTGGGGTTCGCGAACACCACGCCACCGTTGTCCGTGTCGAAGGCCTCCAGGGCGATCTGCCAGCGGTCGTCCAGCGCCACGGTTCGATAGTGAATATCGTAGAGCTTGCAGTAGACCGGATAGAAGCTATAGCTGATGGCGGGCATCAGCAGTGGCTTCGGCTGGCAGAAGAAGGTCTGGAACGCCAGTGCCAGCACTTCATCGGAACCGTTGCCGACGAAGACCTGGTCTGGCTCGACATCGTGTGTCCTCGCCAATGCCTGGCGCAGTGCCAGCGATTCGGGATCGGGGTAGCGGCGAAGGTGGTCCACCGCGAACGCCTGCAACACCCGCTCGACGGCCGGGGAGGGCGGATAGGGGTTCTCGTTGGTATTCAGCTTGACCAGTTTTTCGCGCGGTTGCTCGCCCGGTACGTAGGGCGTCAGGACGCGAACGGCGGGACTCCAGAATTGACTCATGATCTCTCGCGGGACGTTTTCTACGATGCTCGTTAGGCGTGGCGGGTCTGAGCTCATAGTGACCTCTGGTCCGAAGCGGTGCAAGCCACTCCCGTCGAATGTGGGTGACAGGGTTGATTAGTGTTCTAACTGCCTCATCTATGAGGTATCCGCTCAACTCAACGATCGAAGGGATTCCATGGATTACGATAAGCTGCTCTCGCCCATCACCGTCGGCGACGTCGAACTCTCCAACCGCGTGCTGATGGCACCGCTCACGCGCGCACGCACCCCGGACAGCGTGCCGGGGGCGCTACAGGCCGAATATTACGCTCAGCGCGCCGGTGCCGGGCTGATCATCAGCGAAGCGACCAATATCTCGCCCACGGCGCGGGGCTACGTCTACACCCCCGGGATCTGGACCGATGCCCAGGAAGCCGGGTGGCGTCAGGTCGTCGATGCCGTGCACGAGGCCGGAGGCAAGATGGCACTCCAGCTCTGGCATGTCGGACGTATCTCCCATGAGATGGTGCAGCCGGAGGGTCAGGCGCCGGTCGCCCCCAGCGCCCTGCGCGCCGAGGGGGCCAACTGCTTCGTCGAGTTCGAAGATGGCAGCTCGGGCCAGCATCCCACCAGCACCCCGCGTGCGCTGGCACTCGACGAGATCCCCGGTGTGATCGACGATTACCGCCAGGCTGCCAAACGCGCCCAGCGGGCCGGTTTTGACCTGGTCGAGGTCCACGCCGCCAATGCCTACCTGCTGCAGCAATTCCTCGCCACCGGCAGCAACCAGCGCAGTGACCGCTATGGCGGCAGCGTCGTCAACCGCGCTCGCTTGCTGCTGGAAGTCACCGATGCCGTCATCGACGTCATGGGGGCAGGACGTGTCGGTGTGCGCCTGTCGCCATTCATCGAGATATTCGGCCTGTCGGATGACGAGCCCGAGGCGATGATGCGCTACCTGGCCAGCGAGCTGAGCCGTCGCCGGATCGCCTACCTGCACGTCAATGAGCCCGACTGGACCGGCGAAGGCCCGCAACTGACCGACGATTTCCGCCGCGACCTGCGCGAGCGCTTCAGCGGCACCTTGATCTACTGCGGGCACTACACGGCCGAGCGCGCGGAGACCTTGATCGGCAATGGGCTGGGCGACGCCGCCGCTTTCGGCCGCCCCTATATCGCCAATCCGGACCTGGTCGAGCGGTTTCGGCGTGATGCGGCCCTCAACGAACCGAATCCGGAGACTTTCTATGGCGGTGGCGCCGAAGGCTATACCGACTATTCAGTAATGGATTGAGACGCGCTCGCGTGGCAGCCTGATGCTCTCGTTTGAATGGGATGTCATGCAGGAGACTTACCGCTATCCTGTAGTCACGTGGCCGCCAATGCGGCCTGTATGGCCCAGAAGTGTAAGGAGAACCAATATGCAGATCAGGACGTTGCTGGCCAGCGCCGCCACGGTAGCCGTACTGGCCGGTTGTGCCAGCGGTGGATCCCAGACTCAGTCTGGCACCGCCGACTCCTCTGCCGGCATGTCGTCGAACGCCGTCACCTACGAAGGCACGCTGCCTTGCCGTAGCTGCGATGGCATCGACCTGACCGTCAATCTCAACGGGACCGAGTCCTCGCCGGCCTCGCAGCGCACCTTCACGCTCGAAGCCGACTACATGAATCACCCGCAGAATCCGGATCCCGAGCAGTACGAAGGTCAGTGGGAAACGATGACGGGCACCGCGGTCGACCCGCAGGCGACGGTCTACGAGCTGACGCCGAACGGCGAAGGTCAGATCTACTATTTCCAGAAGATCGATGACCGCACGCTGGAACTGATCGATCCCCAGCGTCGTCGTTTCGAGAACGGCCAGATGTTGCGCCTGACTCGCCAGTAGGCCAGGCACTGACGAGCGTAGAGGCGGCCATGGGCCGCCTCTCGTCGTTGAGGGCTGACCCTTTGTGGCACCCTACGTATCTTGCGATCCTCTACCCGGCCTGACGGAGACCCCGCGCGTGGCAAAAGCGAAGAGTGCCTTCGTCTGCACCGAATGCGGTGCGGAATACAGCAAATGGCAAGGCCAGTGCAGCAACTGCCGTGAGTGGAACACGCTGACCGAGATTCGCCTCGGCAGCGCGCGACCCGGCGCCTCGACTCCCGGTAGTAGCGGCGCTCGTGGCGGCTACGCGGGTACGCTGTCGCGGGAAGTCGTCGATCTCTCTGGCGTCGATCTTACCGAGGTACCCCGGTTCAGCTCCACGTTCGAGGAGTTCGACCGGGTGCTCGGCGGCGGCTTGGTGCCGGGTTCGGCGGTGCTGCTGGGCGGCCATCCCGGTGCCGGGAAGTCCACCCTGCTGTTGCAGACGGCCTGTCGTCTGGCCCAGAGCAAGCGGGTGCTTTACGTGACCGGTGAGGAGTCGCTGTCGCAGGTGGCGATGCGGGCCCACCGTCTGCAACTGCCGACCCAGGGGCTCAAGATGCTCGCCGAGACCAGCATCGAGACGCTGCTGGCCGTGGCGGAGCGAGAGCGTCCCGAAGTGTTGATCATCGACTCCATCCAGACCATGCATCTGGAGGATATCGGCTCGGCACCCGGCGGCGTTGCCCAGGTTCGCGAGTCGGCGGCGGCGCTGACGCGGTTCGCCAAGCAGAGCAACACCGTGCTGATGCTGGTGGGCCACGTGACCAAGGATGGCACCCTGGCCGGCCCCAAGGTGCTCGAGCACATGATTGACGCCTCGCTGCTGCTGGAGGGGGGAAGCGACTCGCGTTTCCGCACCTTGCGCGGGCAGAAGAACCGCTTTGGCGCGATCAACGAACTCGGCGTGTTCGCGATGGTCGAGCTCGGCCTCAAGGAGGTCAAGAACCCCAGCGCGATCTTCCTGTCGCGGAGCGAGGAGCAGGCCTCCGGCAGTCTGGTGATGGTGGTGTGGGAGGGCACCCGTCCGATCCTGGTCGAAGTCCAGGCGCTGCTCGACGAGTCCGCGCTGGGCAATCCCCGGCGCGTGGCGGTGGGGCTCGACCACAACCGCCTGGCCATGCTGTTGGCGGTGCTGCACAAGCACGGCGGCCTGTTCACCGGCGATCAGGATGTCTTTCTCAACGTCGTCGGCGGGGTCAAGGTGCTGGAGACCAGCGCCGATCTGGCGGTGCTGCTGGCGGTGGTCTCCAGTCTCCAGAACCGGCCGCTGCCGCGGGAGCTGGTGGTGTTTGGCGAGGTCGGCCTCTCCGGGGAGATCAGGCCGGTCCCCAGCGGCCAGGAGCGCATCGTCGAGGCCGCCAAGCATGGTTTCACGCGGGCCATCGTGCCGCGCGGCAATGCGCCCAAGAAGGCGCCCGCCGGCATGCAGGTGGTGGCGGTCGACAAGCTGGCCGAGGCGCTGGAGGCGCTGTAAGAGCGGGCGACTCGGCCGCCAGCGCTGAGTGGCGTCGCCGGGTCGGTTAAACTGACTGCCAGGATCGATATCTCCAGGAACGGGACGAGGAGCCAGAAATGAGTGCCATTCGCCTGACGCAGTACAGCCACGGGGCCGGCTGTGGCTGCAAGATCGCCCCAGACGTGCTCGATCGGATTCTCGCCAAGGCGGGACCGGGCGCCAACAGCCAGAATCTGATCGTCGGCAACCAGGGGCGCGAGGATGCCGCCGTCTACGATCTCGGCGACGGCCGCGGCCTGATCTCTACCACCGATTTCTTCATGCCGATCGTCGACGATCCGTTCGATTTCGGCCGCATTGCGGCGACCAACGCCATCAGTGACGTCTACGCCATGGGAGGGGATCCGGTCATGGCACTGGGTATCCTCGGCTGGCCGCTGGACAAGCTGCCGGCGGAAATCGCCGGTGACGTCATGTCCGGCGCCCAGGCCGTCTGCCGCGCCCTGGGCGTTGCCTTGGCGGGCGGGCACTCCATCGATGCGCCGGAGCCGATCTTCGGGCTGGCGGTCAACGGCCTGGTCGATCTCGCCAACCTCAAGCTCAACAGCGGTGCCAAGCCCGGCGACCTGCTCTATCTGACCAAGCCGCTGGGCGTCGGGCTGCTGACGACGGCCGAGAAGCAGGGCAGGCTGCAGCCCGGACATCACGGCCTGGCGCGCGAGACCATGCTGGTCGCCAACGACATCGGCAAGGAGCTGGCCAAGATTCAGGGCGTACATGCCATGACCGATGTCACCGGCTTCGGCCTGGCGGGTCATCTGAGCGAGGTGTGCGCGGCCAGCGGCGTCGAGGCGCGAATCGACTTCGCCAAGCTGCCGAGGCTGGCGGAAGCCGAGGCCTATCGGCGCCAGGGTGCGGTGCCGGGCGGTACAGGGCGCAATCGCGAGGCGATCGGCAAGGCGCTGCCGGACATGGACGCCGCCCATTGGCAGTGGCTGTGCGATCCGCAGACTTCCGGAGGGCTGCTGCTGGCCGTGGATCCGGCCTGGGCCGACGATGTCGAGCGGATCGGGCGCCAGCACCAGCTCAAGCTGGAGGCGTTCGGCGAGTGCATCACGCCTCGCGGCGGCGCGGGACTGATCGAGGTGCGCGGTTGAAAAGCGACGAGTTCATCGACGCGGACCTGGCACTGCTGGAGCGGCCTCTGATCGATGTGCGTGCGCCGATCGAGTTCTCGGCGGGCGCCTTGCCCGGTGCGATCAACCTGCCACTGATGAATGACGACGAGCGTCGCGAAGTCGGCATTCGCTACAAGCAGGCCGGCCAGGCCTCGGCGGTTGCGCTGGGTAACCACCTGGTCTCGGGCGACCGCCGTGAAAGATCTCTCGCCGCCTGGGAGCAGGCGCTCGAAGCGGCACCGGATAGCGTGATCTACTGTTTCCGCGGCGGAATGCGGTCGAAGATATCGCAGCAGTGGCTGGCCGAACGGGGCCATCCGCTACCGCGAATTCGCGGCGGTTGGAAGGCGATGCGCAACCAACTGATCGAGGCGCTCGAAAGCCATAGCCAGGCCCCTCTGCTGCTGGTCGCGGGCTTGACCGGTTGTGCCAAGACCGCACTGATCAATGCGCTCGGTTCGGGAGTCGACCTGGAAGGCCACGCACGTCACAAGGGCTCGGCCTTTGGCCAGCACCCGATGGCCGGCCCCTCGCAGATCGATTTCGAGCACGGTTTGACGCTGGATCTGATGCGGTTGCCACGGGCCCGCGTGGTCGAGGACGAGTCGCAGCGAATCGGCCGCCTGGCGATACCGGCGACCTTCTGGCAGTCGATGAAAGCGGCGCCGTGCATTCGCGTGGAGATGCCACTGGAGTGGCGCCTCGAACAGATCCGCAAGGATTACATCGAGGATCTCAGCGACATCTACCATCGCCACTATGGTCTGCAACTGGGCGAGGTGCTGTTTCGCAAGCAGCTTTCCGGTGCCCTGAAACGCCTCGGCAAACGCTTGGGGGGCGAGCGGCTGGCGCGATTGATCGAGGCACAGCAGCGGGCGTTCTCGGCGCAACGTCTCGGCAACGTGCAGGCGCACGATGACTGGCTGGCTCCGCTGCTAAGGGAGTATTACGATCCGATGTATCGTCATCAGATCGAGCACCAGCCCCGGCCGACCCTGCACGTCGGGGACTGGGACAGCTGTCTTGCGGTCGCCCGGCAGTGGGAGCGTGAGTACGCGGCCTAGTGCCGCCCTCTCCGTTTCGACGCTAGTGGCCATCGAGCCACTGGGTCATGACCCGGTCCAGCAGTGCCGCCTGCCGATCGAAGCGTCTCGGGTCGCGCAGGATCTCGTCACGGGTCTGGACATAGGCAGCGGCAGCGGTCGTCGGCAGGTCGTGATTGCACAGCGCCGCCGTGCCTTGGGCGGTCGACTCCAGATGGCACTGCAGCGCGACGACGCGACCCGCATCCCAGGCAAACCCCTGGACCGGACCGGCTGGTGTGCTGCCCAGTGGCAGGCAGCCATCCGGCAGGCCGAAGATGTCTCGATGCCAGAGCAGCGTCTCGAACATCTCGGGCAGATCGAAGGGGCTGTCGTCGGCCAGGGTCAGCGGCTGCCAGCCGATCTCCGGCTGAACCGCGGGGGACACGATGGCGCCTAGCGCCTCGGCGATCAGGCCGGCGCCGAAGCCGATGCCCAGCACCGGCTTGTTGCTCTTCAGGGCGCGATCCACCAGCTTGCGCTCTCGCTTGAACAGCGTCGCCTCCGGTGGCGAGAAAGCGTCGAGCAGGACGAGCGCGTCGCAGTTGGCCAGCGGCGGCGGTAGTTCGCCCTCATCGAGCCGGCAGTGGTTGTAGCTGTGACCCATACCGGTGAGCCAGTCCGCCATGCGGGCGGGACCGAACAACGGACTATGCTGGAGAAAATAGATATGCATGATGTGTCCATGATGGGGTCGACCGGGCGACTCCACAAGCGGGGAGTTAGCATTTAGTCATGGCCATCCGAGCCCAGATTCTCGAACAGATCTACACCATCGTGGCGCAGATCCCGCCGGGGCGTGTTACCACCTATGGTCGGATCGCCGGGATGACGGAGGGGGCCACGGCGCGCATGGTCGGTACGGCAATGCGACAGTTGCCGACCGGGCACGGCCTGCCCTGGTATCGGGTGATTGGTGCCAGCCGCCGAATCGCGGATCATGGCGGTGCCCAGCGACAGCACGAGAAACTGCGCGCCGAGGGTGTCGTTTTCGATGCCAGCGGCCGCGTACCCACGCATTTGATGTGGCCAGAGTGACGGAGAGTTCATGACCAAGCCTTCGGGTAGCTTCAACGCCAGATTGCGCCAGCTCGACGCGCGCCAGCGGATCGCCTTCATGGCCGCGTTGAGCGAGCGGCTGGTACCCAATTACGCGCTCTACGCCGGCGTGAGCGGCCAGGGCAACCCCAGCGTACTCCACAACGTGCTGGATCTGGTGTGGGAGCGGCTCAAGATCGCCGCGGCGAAGATCGACTTCGACAAGCAGGCCGAGAAGCTCGCCGATGTCGAGCCCCCGGAGGCCGATGACAGCTTTGGTGCGCGGCGGGCGACGGAGGCGGTCATGGCCCTGACCACGCTGCTGGACACCCTGCGCGGCGAAGCCCCGGAAGCGGCGCTGGAGGTGAGCCGCGTCTCGCGCAACGGCGTACGCGCCTATATCGAGATGACCGAGGGCAGCGAGGATGCCGAACGGCTCGACGCGTTGTTTCGCGAGCATGAACTGATGCAGGACGAGCGCGACTTCCAGGACGCAGTACTCGAAGCGCTCGAGGCCGACCCGGGGCTCAAGGCGCTCTCGGCGTTGCGCGCGCTCGGTCGCAACCAGGGGGTCAGCAACCTGGGCCTGAGTCTCGACTGACTCGCTACCGGTTGTGGACAAACCGGCTACGCTGAGGCGTGTGGATAACGCTGACGACCACTCGGCGCCTCATCTACGAACGTTCATGGAGGAACACCATGCAGAAGCGCTGGTTGATTGGCGGCCTGACTCTGGCGGCCGTCATGCTGTCAGGCTGCCAGAGCCTGACCGGATGGGGAGGTGACGCGCTACGAACCGAGGCGGTGGTGAAGAGCGCCCACGAGCCGGGTTGCGAGAAGGACAGCTGCGCCGACGTCAATGCGGCCTACTTGCGTTTCCCCGAGTCACCACGGCTTTCCGCCGAGCTCGAGCGACGGTTGTTCGGGCTGGCGAGCGGGCTCAGCGACAACCCCGACGGCAGTGCCATGGGACAGGCAACCTCGTTCGACGCCTTTGCCGACCAGGTCTTTGCAGCTTCGCGTCGCGCTCGCGAAGACGTGCCGCAGCTGCCGGGCTACGAGGCCGATCTCAAGGCCCACGTCGTGGCGGACCACGACGACCTGCTGGTGATCGAACTCGACGGCTATCTCTACAGTGGCGGCGCCCACGGCTTGCCGTTGACCTCCTACATGGTGATCCAGCGCGACACGCAGCAGATCGTCGATCTCGCCGACATGCTGCAGCCGGGCAAGCGACCGGCCTACGAAGCGGCGCTGGAGCGGGCCCACCGGCGCTGGCTGCAGACGGACCAGGCGCGCGGACTGTCCGAGTCCCAGTGGCCGTTCGTCGTCTCCGACAATGTCGCGCCGCTGGCGGATGCCGTCGCGGTCAAGTATCAGGTCTACGACCTGGCGCCGTACGCCGTGGGCCAGCCGGTGCTGACCATCCCCTATGCCGATCTCGAGGGCATCTTCCGCCCGCGCTATCTGCCCTGACATCGTCCTGGCTACGGCACCGAAGCGCGCCGCACCAACGCAAGCGCCGCGACCCGGTCGGGTCGCGGCGCTTTTCGTCGATCAGTGCTGGCGGCTTTGGCGCCGGCCTTGGAGCGCTCAGAGCCGCATTTCGATCCCGTGCTCGGCCATGTAGCGCTTGGCGTCGGGGATGGTGTACTCACCGAAGTGGAAGATGCTGGCGGCCAGCACCGCATCGGCGCCGCCTTCCTTCACCCCGGCCACCAGATGGTCGAGGTTGCCGACGCCGCCGGAAGCGATCACCGGCACTTCGACCGCGTCGCTGATCGCGCGGGTCACACCGAGATCGAAACCGACCTTGGTGCCATCGCGATCCATGCTGGTCAGCAGCAGTTCCCCGGCGCCGTAGTCGACCATCTTGCGCGCCCACTCGACCGCGTCCAGCCCGGTGGGGCGACGGCCGCCATGGGTGAAAATCTCCCAGCGCGGCGGCTCGCCCTCGGCGCTGACCCGCTTGGCGTCGATCGCCACCACGATACACTGGCTGCCGAAGCGCTCGGCGGCCTCGCGCACGAAATCCGGGTTGGTGACGGCGGCGGTATTGATCGAGACCTTGTCCGCCCCGGCGTTGAGCATGGTGCGGATATCCTCGCAGCGGCGAATGCCGCCCCCGACGGTGAGCGGGATGAACACTTCGCCGGCAATGCGCTCGACCATCTCGACGGTGGTGTCGCGGTCCTCATGGCTGGCGGTGATGTCGAGAAAGGTGATCTCGTCGGCGCCCTGCTGGTTGTAGCGCTTGGCGATCTCCACCGGGTCGCCGGCATCGCGAATACCGACGAAATTGACACCCTTGACCACGCGGCCGGCGTCGACGTCGAGGCAGGGAATGATGCGCTTGGCCAATGTCATGAGCGGGCTCCTTCGGTATCGATCCCATCGCCCCGCATCGAATCGCCCTGAATCGAATCGCTCAGCGCCTGGGCCTCGGCGACGTCGAGCGAGCCTTCGTAGATGGCGCGGCCGGTGATGGCGCCGATGATGCCGCTGTCGGCGACCTCGGCCAGGGCGCGGATGTCTTCCAGGTCGGTCACCCCGCCGGAGGCGATCACCGGCAGGCCGCCGTCGCGGGCGAGTTGGGCAGTGGCTTCGACGTTGACGCCCTGCATCATCCCGTCGCGGGCGATGTCGGTGTAGACGATCGAGGAGACGCCGTCATCCCGAAAGCGTCTGGCCAGGTCCACCGCCTTGACGGTCGAGACTTCCGCCCAGCCATCGGTGGCGACGAAGCCGTCGCGGGCGTCCAGGCCGACGATCACGTGGCCGGGGAACCGGCGGCACATCTCGCCGACGAACTCCGGCTCCTTGACCGCCTTGGTGCCGATGATCACGTAGCTGACGCCAGCGGCGAGATAGTGCTCGATGGTGTCAGGGCTGCGGATGCCGCCGCCGATCTGGATTGGCAGGTCGGGATAGGCGCGGGCGATGGCGGTGACGGCTTCACCGTTGACCGGCTTGCCCTCGAAGGCGCCGTTGAGATCGACCAGATGGAGCCGCCGGGCGCCGGCTTCGACCCAGCGTGCAGCCATCGCCACCGGGTCGTCACCGTAAGAGGTGGCATCGTCCATGCGGCCCTGCTTGAGCCGCACGCACTGGCCGTCCTTGAGATCGATGGCGGGGATTACCAGCATGGTTTCGAGTCCTTTGAGTCAGTCAGGTGCCGTCTGAAAAGCCGGCGGGGCGGCCATGTCTCGGATTGTGCCTAGGGCGCCCAGTTGACGAAATTTTCCAGCAGCTGAAGGCCGTCTTTGGCGCTCTTCTCCGGGTGGAACTGCACCGCGAACACGGTGCCGCGGCCGGTGACCACATGGGCATCGGCGCCAGCGTAAGCGGTCTTGCCGAAGATATCGGCATCGCTGGCGGCCTCGACGTAATAGCTGTGCACGAAGTAGAACCTCGCGCCGTCCTCGATGCCGTTCCACAGCGGATGCGCATGATGCTGGGTCACCCGGTTCCAGCCCATGTGAGGTACCTTGAGGCGCTCTCCCTCGGGGCTGGTCAGGTTATGGCCGAAGTGACGCACACCACCGGGGAGGAAACCGAGGCAGTCGATGCCGCCATTCTCCTCGCTGCGCTCGAACAGCATCTGCTGGCCGACGCAGATGCCGAGCAGCGGTTTGGCCTGCTCCTCGAGCAGATCCTTGACCAGCCCCTCGAGCTCGGTGCGCTGGAGTTCGCCCATGCAGTCGCGGATCGCCCCCTGGCCGGGCAGCACCAGCCGCGAAGCGCCGCGAATCGAGCGCGGATCGCGGGTCACCATGACGTTCTCATGGGTGACGTGCTCGAGCGCCTTGGCCACGGAGTGCAGATTGCCCATCCCGTAATCGATCACGGCGATCGTCATTGCGGTTTCCTCGCTGAGTCGGTGATGGCGCCGGCCGGTATCACAGGCTGCCCTTGGTCGATGGCATCTGGCCGGCCATTAGCGGATCCTGCTCGACTGCCGCGCGTAGTGCGCGACCGAACGCCTTGAAGATGGTTTCCGCCTGATGGTGCGCGTTGAAACCCTTCAGGTTGTCGATGTGCAGGGTGACCTGGGCATGGTTGACGAACCCCTGGAAGAACTCCCAGAACAGCTGGGTATCGAGCCGGCCGATGGTCGCGCGGGTGAATTCGACATCCATGAACAGCCCGGACCGCCCGGAGAAATCGATCACCACACGAGAGAGAGCCTCGTCGAGTGGCACGTAGGCGTGGCCGTAGCGACGAATGCCGCGCTTGTCGCCGATCGCCTGGGCGAACGCCTGGCCGAGGGTGATGCCGAGATCCTCGACGGTATGGTGCTCGTCGATCTCGAGGTCGCCCTGGGCGTCTATCGTCAGGTCGAGCATGCCGTGGCGGGCCACCTGGTCCAGCATGTGATCTAGAAAGGGGACCCCGGTCCGGCAATCGAGGCGGCCGTTGCCGTCCAGATTCACCGTCACCGTGATCTGCGTCTCGTTGGTGTCGCGCGACACCGTGGCGATGCGCTCGGACATGCGGGGGAAATCTCCCGGTACGGTTGGCGAGAATCGGCCATTATAGTGAATCGGGCGCCGCATCCGCTACAATGGCGGTGTTTATCGGGCGGCTGTAATTCGGCCGTTCTCCACCGCAGTCAAGTCGTTCCGCCGACAGGGAGACACAGGGGGCATGCCGGAAACCGCACAGCAGGTCGAGTCGCATCATCGGGCCACGCCCAGCCGCATTCGGCTCGAGTGGAGCAGCGGTTCCCGCCCACGAGTGCCTGCCCATGTTCGCGCACAGGGAGGATTCGAATGAAGGGGCTGGTCAGAGCACTGCTGGCGGCGATCGGTGTACTGGGAATTCTGGTCGTCGTGGCTGTCGTCTACATCACCACGTTCTTCGATCCGAACGATCTCAAGCCGCGTCTGATCGAGGCGGTCCGCAACCAGAGCGGGCTCGAACTGCGTCTCGATGGTCCATTGTCGTGGTCCTTCTATCCGCGCATCGGCGTCAGTGTCAAGGACGCCGAGGCCTGGCTTCCCGAACAGTCGCAGGACGATGCGCCCTTCGTCGGCTTCGACAGCGCCGAGGTCAGCGTGGCCTTCACGCCGCTGCTGACGGGAGACGTTTCCGTCGACGGGCTGATTCTCGATGGCATGCGCCTCAACCTGGCCCGCGACGCGCAGGGCCGGGGCAACTGGCAGGTACTGCTGGATCGCCTGGCCGGCAACGACGACGCCGGCCAGACGGGGGAAGCGCCGCCGACATCACCGCCGCAGAATACCGCGCAGTCGGAGCAGCCGGCCCAGCTCCAGAAACGAGGCCCCGGCCTGAAGCCGGGCGACGACCAGGCCGTGGCGTTCGATATCGCCAGCGTCAAGGTCTCCAACAGCCAGGTGAATTACGTCGACCAGCAGAAATCGCTGGATGTCACGCTGGCCAACCTGAGCCTGCAGAGCAGCAACGTCAGCCCGCAGTCGTCATTCCCGGTCCAGCTGTCGTTCGCTGTCGACGGACGTCAGCCGAGCGTCGACGGCAACCTCCAGTTCAAGAGCCAGATGCGCATGGATCTCGGCGCCGGGCGCTACACCTTCGAGAACGTGACGCTCAACGGTAAGGCGCAATTGCCGGCGTTGGCCGAGCAGGCGCAGTCGCTCAACCTCAAGGTCGCCACGCTGGTCGCGGACACCCAGGCCAAGCAGTATCGGGCCGATGGAATCGAACTGGGCGCCTCGCTCTACCACACGGCCATGCAGGAAACGCCGCTATCGCTGGATCTTCGCGCCAATGCCGTGGCCGACCTGGAGGCCCGGACCGCCACGCTAGGCGATGTCGTCCTGAGTGGGGACGATGGCCTGAACCTCAAAGGCAACCTGGACGTCACGCAACTGGATGACGCGCCGCAATACCAGGGGCGGCTGGAACTCGCGCCGCTATCCGTTCGGGACTGGCTGACGCGCTTCGGTGTCGAGGTGAACAGCGCCGACGACAAGGCGCTCACGGCGCTCTCGTTGAACGGACCCTTCACCGGTAATGCCCAGCGTATCGACTTCGACAAGCTGCAGTTGACGCTGGACGACACGACATTCCAGGGCTCGCTGGGGGGCGCCTTCGACGGTCGGGCGCTGGACTTCGATCTGGCGGGTGACCAGCTCGACCTGGATCGTTATCTGCCCCCTCGGGCCCCTAGCGCGGAGGGGACGGAGAGTGGTGACGGCAAGGACACGGCATGGCTTTCGGCGCTCGGGGTCCAGCCGGCGCTGGCCGCGGCCGAAGGTGCCGAGCTGCTGCCGGTCGCCTGGCTGGCCGAGCTCAAGCAGGAGGGGCATCTGACGCTCGACTCGCTCAAGGCCAAGGGCGTTCAGATGGGTGATGTCGAACTGAACACCAGCGGCAGTGGTGGACGCCAGCGCATCGATTCGCTCGATGCCTCGCTCTACGGCGGCTCGCTGAAGGCCTCGAGCGCGCTCGATCTTCGCCAGCCGCCGATGAAGCTGTCCTTCACCGAGCGCATGAATGGGGTCGACATTGCGCCGCTCTACCGGGACTTCAGCGGCAAGGACTCGCCGCTGCGCGGCAAGCTCAACCTGCAGGGCGATTTCGATTCACGCACCAACACCGCCGAAGGGCTCAAGCAGAATCTCGATGGCCAGGCGGCGCTGCGGATCGACGACGGCGCGATGCTCGATGTCAACGTGTCGCGTCAGCTGTGCAGCGCGGTAGCGACCCTGGAAGGCCGCGAGTCGACCCGCGAGTGGAGCAAGGACACCGCCTTCGATCGTCTGCAGGCCAGTGTGAAAGTCGACAAGGGTGTGGCGCACAACGACGACCTGGATATCGCCATTCCCGGCATCGCGGTGACCGGCAAGGGCGATGTCAACCTGGTGACCAACCGTTTCGACTATCGCGCGGCGGCACGCTTTACCGACACCGCTGACAAGGCCGCCTGCGGCGTCAATCCGCGACTGGCCAAAATCGACTTCCCGATTCGCTGTCAGGGCAACCTGAGTGATGCCCCCGGGCAGTGGTGTGGATTCGATCGTGAAGCGTTTCAGGACTCGCTGGCGAATCTCGCCACGGACGAGGCCAAGCGCAAGGCTGGCGAGCGTGTCGACAAGGAGCTGAACAAGCAGCTGGATGAAGGGACCCGTCAGAAGATCGACGACAAACTGGGGGAAGGCGCTTCCGAGAAACTCGGCAACAAGCTCCGCGATCTGTTCAAGTGAGCCGAGCCAGTAGCGGACTCTCCGGCGCCGACGCGATGTCGGCGTCTCTTCGTCAAGCCGACCCCAGACTCTGGCGCCAACTGATTTTCCGGATCGATTCACCATCGATGATCAACTCGATTCCACCACTCTGGAGAGGTGCTGTTTGGCGGAAATAGCTCTATCGGCCGAGGCCTTTCGCGAGCGAGTCTTCGGCTGGTTCGACGCCCACGGTCGCAAGTCGCTGCCGTGGCAGCACGACAAGACGCCCTACCGGGTCTGGGTATCAGAGATCATGCTGCAGCAGACCCAGGTCACTACCGTCATTCCCTACTTCGAGCGCTTCATGGCGCGCTTTCCCGACGTCCGGACGCTGGCGGATGCGCCCCAGGACGACGTGCTGCATCTGTGGACCGGGCTCGGCTACTACGCCCGTGCTCGCAATCTGCACAAGGCGGCCCGGGTCGTCGTCGACGATCACGATGGCGAGTTCCCGACCCACGATCCCGAGGCGATGACGGCGCTGCCGGGGATCGGTCGTTCCACGGCCGGCGCCATCATCAGCATCAGCACCGGCCAGCGTGCCGCGATTCTCGATGGCAACGTCAAGCGCGTGCTGGCTCGCCTGCACGCGGTGGAGGGCTGGCCGGGCAGGAGCGACGTGCTGGCGAGGCTGTGGGAGCTGGCGGAGCGCTACACGCCGGAACGCCGACTTCCGGAGTACACCCAGGCGATGATGGATCTCGGTGCCATGATCTGCACACGCGGCAAGCCGAGCTGCCTGCTGTGTCCGTTCGAGGATGTCTGCGTGGCCCACGAACAGGGCGACGAACGCCGCTATCCCGGCTCCAAGCCCAAGCGCGAGTTGCCGACGCGGCAGACACAGATGTTACTGTTGCAGGACGACGCGGGCCGGGTGCTGCTCGAGCAACGTCCGCCCAGCGGCCTGTGGGGCGGCTTATGGGGCTTTCCGCAGTTCGATGGCGACAGCGAGTTGCACGACTGGCTGGAGCGGCGCTACCGAGGCGCGCACCTCGGTACTGCCTGGCGATCGTTCACGCACACGTTTACCCACTTTCGCCTGGAGATCACGCCGAGACCGGTCCGACTGCCGGATCGCCAGGCTGCCACCGTGGCCGAATCGAACCAGCGGTGGGTCGATCCCGCCGCACCGGCGCAGGTGGGACTGGCGGCGCCGGTCAAGACCCTGTTGGCCATGCTGGCCCAGGCGCACGCACTTATCGACTGAGAGGAGACTGACATGGCGCAGACGGTATTCTGCCGCAAGTACCAGCAGGAGCTAGAAGCACTGGCATTTCCGCCGCTGCCCGGTGCCAAGGGCCAGGAGATCCAGCAGACGGTCTCCCGGCGCGCCTGGGAGGAGTGGCAGGCACTGCAGACGCGGCTGATCAACGAGAAGCATCTCAATATGCTGGACCCGCAGGCGCGGGAGTATTTGACGACGCAGATGAATCGGTTCTTCGACAATCAGGAAACGGATCACGCCGAGGGCTACGTGCCGCCTGGCCAGTGATTTTCCGGCAGCGTGAAGGGAACTCATCTTTTTGAAATAAAAAGGCTTGACCCCCAAACGGCATGCTGGTTAAATGCGTCCCCGTTGGCGAGGGCCAGATAGCTCAGTTGGTAGAGCAGGGGATTGAAAATCCCCGTGTCGGCGGTTCGATTCCGTCTCTGGCCACCATCAATGCTGGGGTATCGCCAAGTGGTAAGGCACCGGTTTTTGGTATCGGCATGCGCAGGTTCGAATCCTGCTACCCCAGCCATCGCTGACGTCTCTATGCTCGCCGACATAGCTCAGTTGGTAGAGCAACTGACTTGTAATCAGTAGGTCCCGGGTTCGACTCCTGGTGTCGGCACCAGAGCTTAGAGATTGATTCAAAAGGCTTTTTAAGCCTTTCAAGAGACCGCCCTTCAAGGCGGTTTTTTTGTATGTGTCAACCAAGTGTCAACCGCGCCAGCGGATTGAATTTTACCGCCTCCTCCAGGTGGTCGGGTGCAAAGTGCGCGTAGCGCATGGTCATGGCCAACGACTCATGCCCCAAGACTCTTTGAAGAACCAGAATGTTGCCGCCGTTCATCATGAAATGGCTGGCGAATGTGTGCCGCAGGACGTGGGTCAGTTGCCCCGCTGGTAGCTGGATCTTGCTGTCTTCAATGGCCTGCCCGAATACCTTGTATGCATTACCGAACAGTCGCCCCACGCGCTTGCGCTGCCGTATCTGCCCGGCCAGTTGCTGGTCGATGGGAACGGTTCGATTCTTGCCGGCTTTGGTGTCGACGAACGTGACGCGGTCGGCTCGGAGGTTCTCGGCGCGGAGGGTTTCGGCTTCAGACCAGCGTGCGCCCGTCGAGAGACAGATGCAGGTGATGTAATAGCAATCTCGATTGGCGAGGCTCTTGAGCCGGGTAAGCAGCGTACGGATCTCGGGTTCGTAGAGAAACGCCATTTCTTTTTCAGTAACGCGGAGCATGCGGATGCGTGCCAGCGGGTTTTCCTGATCCCAGAGCCCGAGGCGTCCGAGTTCGGAAAAGACGGCCTTGAGATAGGCGTGTTCGTGATTGACGCTGATCGGGGAGACTTCCTTGATCCGCTCCGTTCGGTACTCTGCCCAGATCTGGGACGTGAAGTGTCGAACCTTGGGATTGCCCAGTGCCTGGGCGACGTTCTTGAGCGACCTGACGCGTTCCTTTCCGCTTTTCAGCGACATGCCATGATGCGCGTACCAGAGGTCGACGAGATCGGAGAGAGTCCGGTCATCGCGCTGAGGTTTCAGGTAGGGCGTGCCGTCGGCATGCTGAGCCCGGATCTTGTTTTCGAAGCGTTGGGCCTCGGCTTTCGTAGGGAACGACTTTCGAACGCGTCGCTGCCCGCGGCCTCCAGGCTGTATGTCGACCTGCCATCCCTTCGCGGTTTTCTTGATCGCCACTAAGCAGCCTTCCCTAGTAATCGCCGCTCGACGAGCCGTTGCGAGATGAGTAGCCGTAGCTGGTCGGCATCGATCCCCCGTCGCCGGTAGTAGTTGGCGATATCGTCCCAGGCACCGCAGCGGGTGAGACCGTTCATGGCTTGTTGGGTGGTGAAGCCCTGGCGTGCGTAGAGGGAGATGAGGTTACCCACGACCAGGGCGACGTTCTTTTCGTTACCGAGCCCAGGGGCCTTGCGGGCCCGTTTGTAGAGGAAGTGGGGTTCGTGATCGTAGAACCGAGCGTCTTCCTGCAGGAGCTGCCACGCGCTGTCGATGAGGTTGCGGGAGTGGTCGAGGCGGTACTTGCCCATGGCGGTGCGCCAGAGGCCGGTGAGGTGGGGCACAGTGTCGATGAAGCGCTTGAAGCCGTGTTCCATGTCCAGGCATTCGCCAGTGTCGACGTTGCAGGGGACGCCCTGGGCGAATTCCCGCAGCACGGATTGATGGAAGCGCATTTCGATACGCCACACTTCTTTCCTGGGATCGTAGTCGGAGACGGTGGGGTCGTCGCTGGAGGCGGTGTTCCAGATGCTTTCCCAGAAGTGGATTTTGTCGCGGGCGTGGGCCTCCTTGGTCTTGTTGTAGATGCAGCACTGGAGCGCACTGGCGGTACCGAACATGAAGGTTTCGGCGTTGCCGTAGGTGGTGGCGATGGTGCCGTGGTTGAAGCTGAAATCGTCGATGCCGTCGATCTTGGTGACCTTCTTGGAGCGGGTGACGAAGCGGTCCATGAAGTCTTTCGGGGGCTTCCAGCCTTGGATGTCCAGGGCGAGGTGAACGGCGCAGCCCATGGGCTCGACGTAGGCCATCAGTTCCTTGGCGATGCTATCCAGGTAGGTCTGGATATCGGCAGTGCTGCGCTCGTGGATGAAGTGGGGCGACAGCTCGATCTTGAGGTGAGTACCGACGTCTTCAGCCTTGGTGTGCCGGGCGTAGAACAGGACGATGACGCCAAGCTCGTTGTTCTGGAGCCGGTAACGGAAGCCGCTGTTGGTGTTGCCGGCGCCGACGATCCAGGTGGTGCCGAACAGGTCGATGGTGGCGCCACGTCCTTCGCGGTACGTCTCGATGATCTGATCGAACAGGGCGAGGCAAGGCTTGCCGGCGTAAAGCTGACGCACGGTGTCGACGCCAGTGTGGAGAAGCTTGATGTGGCCGAGTTGCTGCTGGCCCTTGGGACTTAGAAAAAGCCGACCCCTGGGGTCTTCGCGGTCTTCGATGAGTGACTCGATGGAGTAGCGTTCCCAGCGTTTCATGGCATGTTCCTTGTAATGACGGTCAATGACGGTTTTTGACGGTTTCGATAGTTAATCTGCGAGACGTGTTACATGGAGGGTCTCGCCCGGCTGGACTGCTGAATCATGAACACTGACCAATCCAACCGTAAGGGACTGGTTCGACATGCGCATCTGCTGTTTTTCAATGACAATCAAAGACATATAAAGACGGTTTAGGTCGTGATCGTATGTCGTTGTTGGAATGACAGCCCCGTTGACTACCGGTGACCCACGACAGACTCGTTTACCCCCACTCGCTAGTCGTGTGCCCTCGGCAGTCCGTATTGAACTCCTCATAGCGACAGGCTCCAGGTGATAGCCGCGATGACGGCCAAATGCAGCGGGTACCAGGAGAGCCGGAGCGGGCGCGGGATGGCCGGCACCGGGACATCGAGACGCAGCGAACCGTTGGCCAGGAGAATGAGCGTCATGGCCGTGGCGGTGCTGATGAGCATGTGCAGCGGGGAGCCGTTAATGACGGCGGCCAGGAGTAGCACCGGGATCGCGGCAACGGTGCGATGTGGGTAGCGGTAGGCCAGCACGAACGCCGGCACCAGGAGCAGGCCGAACAGGCCGTACTCGACGTGGGGGCTGATCGAGAGAGCCAGAATGACCAGGACGATGCCGATGGCCGCCTGGAGAGTGCGTTCCTGGATCTGTTGCAGCGCGACCACGGCAAGCAGGCCCAGGGCGAGGGTGAAGCAGACATTCAGCTTGTCCGGGGTGACGACCAGGGCATAGGGCAGTTGCGCCAGGGAGCCTACCCAGAGCAGCCGGAGGCCGTATCGAGCCGGCCGACGAGTGTTGTGGAGGAGATGCCACGCGACCATGCCGGCGAACAGCGGGAAGGCGACGCGGCCGAGGGTGATGGCCCAGGGCGTGAACGCGGCATCGGGCCAGAGATATTTGGAGACGTGCTCGGCGGTCATGGCCAGGATCGCGAGCCACTGGGCGAGCGGTACCCAGGCGTTGGGTAATAGTGGTTGCCTATGAGATCCGCCGCGATCGTTGGGTGAAAAGCTATCGATAGCCGGGTTCATGACGTGACCTCCTGGGTGGGTAGCACGGTGGCCTGGAGCAGCACATAGAGGTTGCTGGTCTGGCTGCTGGTCGAGGTGGAGCGGAACAGGCCGCCGATGACGGGGATATCGGAGAGCAACGGGACGGAGTTTTCCTGACGGCGGTTTTCTTCGGAGACGAGGCCGCCCAGGAGCACCGACTGGCCGGACTGGATCTGGACCGTGGTGGCGATGCTGCGTTGGTTGGTGATGATGTCCGAGGCCAACAGCGAGTCGGTCAGGCTGTCGGCGGCGGTGTTGACGTCCATGACCACCAGCCCGGAGGGCGTGACCACCGGGAACACGTTCAGGGTGATGCCGATGTCCTTGCGCTCGATGGTCTGGAACGGGTTTTCGATGTTGGCCGCTTCGCCGGTGATCCGCCCGGTGATGAACGGCACGTTCTGTCCGACGCTGATGGTGCCGCGCTGGCCGGACAGGGTGAGGATCTGCGGCGTGGAGAGTACGCGGGCATTGGAGTCGCGACGGATGGCGTTCACCGCGAGCGCGAGGGTGTCGCCGTCGAAGATCCCGAACGAAGCCCCGGGCACCGAGAGCGCGTTACCCAGGCTGGAGGTGTTGAAGCCGCCGGCGGCGTTGCTGCCGTTCCTGGCTCGGCCGAAGGCGACACCAAGATCGAAGGTATCGCCGTCGCTGGTTTCGAAGATGATGGCGCGAATGAGGACCTGGGCGCGGGTGACATCGATCTGCGGCAGGAGCTGCTCCAGAGCGTCGATCCGATCTTGGGGGCCGTTGACCAGGAGCGCGTTGGCGGCGTGGAGGATCTGGGCATTGGCGGCGGTGAGGCTGCCGGTGGTGGTCTGGGCCAGGAAGGCATCGACCAGGGGCGCGAGATCGTCGGCCCGGAGGTGGGTGATCGGCAGCACGCGGGAGACGCTGGGATCCCGAGGGGCCGGGGTGCCGATCTGGGCCATGAACGTCTGTTGAGACCGAGCGGGTACCAGCGTCGGCGGATTGCCGGGGACGAGCTGGTAGCCGTGGGACTGCATCACCCCCTGGAAGAACTCCGGGAGCTGTTCCGGCGTCACGTCCGGGGCGTAGACGGTCAGGGTGCCGTCCACGCGAGGATCGATGGCGATGGGCGTGGCGGTTTCCTGGCTGTACCAGTGAACGAACTCCCGCACGTCGGCGCCCTGCATATCGATGGGCATGGCGAACAATGGCCGCGCCAGCAATAACAGCCATGCAGCCAGCAGCGAGACAAACAGGGCATTGCAAAGGGATCTAACAACCGATGTCAGCATGTTGAGCTCCAGATTCGAGGCGGAGGTGACAGGCGCCCATCGGCACGACGGTGAGCCCTTGGCGCTCGAGGTCGTGGCTGGTGGTGGGCCGGTTGTCGCCGTCCAGGAGTCGATAGGTGGTGAGGTCGCCCAGTTGGGCATACCCGGTGATCCGCGCCCGTTGGTAGGCCGTGAGGTCGACCGTGGGGGCGGGGGTGTCGGGCGTGGCCTCCGGGTCCGGTCGGCTGTTGCGCGCATCGACTTCATCGATGACCAGCACGGACGTGGTGAGGACGATTCCCAGAGCGAAAGCGGCGACCGCCATCAACGGTCGGTTGAAGCGTTTCCAGTAGATGCGGGTCAGGCGCATGTAGAACCTCGCGTCGCGGGGCACGCGGAACACGCCATGGGTGAGCCACGGCGGCAGCATGGAATAGGTCTGGTGGGGGTAGGCGTCGGAGAACGCCTGCTTGGTGTCATAGGCCGGGTAGAGCGAGCGGCCGGTATAGGTCCAGCGCTCGACGACGAGGCTTTGCGGAGAATCCCCGTACTTGACGATGCCGAGGTGGACCTTGGGCATCGGCAGCTTGCCGCCGGCGAACATCGACCACAGCGAGCCGATGAACGGGATCGAGAGGCGATCCAGGCGGCGGCAGTAGACGACGTGCTCCGCCAGGGCAACGCGGGCCTGCTTGTCCATGATCGAGAGATCCTGGATCAGGAAAATGATGTCCCAGCCCAATTTCCGAGCGTGGAGAAACCAGTCGATGACGGCCTGGCGCGACTTGTCGGCCCAGGAGCGGGAGTTGAACCAGGTACCACACTCGTCGAGCACCAGGAGACCGTTCTTGGCTTCGTCGTAGGTGTCATTGCCCCTGCCGATCGCTTCCAGGTCGGCCAACTGGGGCTTATCCGGGATGCGATAGACGCGGGTGTTCCTGGCCTTCTCCCCGATCAGCTTGTTCAGCCGGAGATCCAGGTTGGTAGCCACCGGGCAGCCGCGGTTCAGCTTGTCCTTGATCTTGCCCACCGCGACCAGGGTTTTACCCGCGCCGAGCTTGCCGGTGACGACGTAGACGGCCATCAGATGCCCCCAAGACTCAAGATGCGGTCCTTCACCTGGAGCGCGAAGACCGCGAACTTCGCCATGACCAGGGCGGCGACACAGTTGGAGAAGTTGTCCGGCAAGACCCGGTTGAACCCGTCGGCCAACAGCGGCGGGAGGGACACCGTCAGCCCGTCGACCACACCGGAAATCACGGCGGCCATGCCGGTGACGAGGCCGAGGAAGATCCCGACCTTGATCATGAACAGGCCGAATCTGGCGACCTTGAGCCAAAAGAAGAACCGCAGCAGCACGCCACCGAAGTGCTTGAAGAACTCGCGGAGCAGCGGGACCAGGGCAGTGAAAAGTAGGCGGACGAGGGCTCCCATGATTAGGCCTCCCCGCCGTTGCGATACGACAGCGCCATCATGGTGATCTGGTACGCGGTGAAGAAGAACAGAATCCAGGAGAGGGCGGCTTTGATGAGATCGAAGACGCGACACTCAATCGTCAGCGTGTGGCCCTGGAAGGAGAACGACAGCGGGTTGCAGCCGCCACCGGAAGGGATCGAGGGAAGCCAGGAGGTGGCGGTGTCCCTGACGCTGTTCAGGGCCGAACCGAGGATGCTGGAATCGGACTCGAATAGATCCTGGTAACGCTGTGTCAGTTCGCCCTGGATGCCGTCGTTCTGGGACTCGACCTCGGCCATCAGGTCATCGCTGAGGCCCTGGCCGTCGAAATCGGCCACGACATCTTCGCCCGAGGGCGCGCCATCCTGGTTGGTGAAGGTGTCGACGAGGTTAGAGAAGCCATCGTTGATGGCCTTGCGGACACTGCCGATGGCATCGATGACGCCATCCAGCCCCTCGCCGTCATCGCTACCGCTGTCACCGTCCCCGCCAGAATTGCCACCGTCAGAGCCGCTATCGCCACCGGACGACCCACCATCCCCACTACCGCCCCCTGACGAGCCGCCACCACCAGAGCCGCCGCCGCCACCGGAACCATCACCGGATGAACCGCCGTCAGAGCCGCCACCCCCGCCAGAACCACCGCCGTCACTGCCGCCAGAGTTGCCGCCGTCATTGGAGTCATCGATAACATCCCCGTTTTCGTCGATAGTCACCTCGGTGACATTGTTAGCGCCGCCGGTATAGCAATAGGTTTTACCACCTGTTGTAACGGAGCCTATGGAACAGGAATCAGGGTCGTCAGTAGGCTCATATATATCCGGGGTTTCAACTTCTTCATCTTCATTTTTTTCCCCGGTAGACACAGCAACCCAATTGGCAGAACACCAAGTCGTTCCATCATCATTGCTCCCGCATGCTGTGAGTCCGGGGCCGGCAGTAACAGAACAAGAGCCAAAATTGGCAGATAAGTTATCTAGGGAGGGGCCATCTATAATGCGTTCGCCACCATAAGCAGACTGGCACTGCTCGTCGGTATAGACGAAATTGTAAATAGGAACATCGGGAAGCACATAGTCAGAATCTATGTTCGTGATTTTTTCAGCATAAATAATTTTAGTATCATCGCGGTTAAACCTAGCCCAGAGTGCGTGATCGGGGTATCTAGGGATGAGTCTAGAAATAGGTTCATCATGACCAAAATACCGATCGGCATAACTATAGGTAGCTATTATTTGAGCCGCCGACACATTCGATGAATAGGCGATAGCAAAAAGAAGAAAAATAAGAATTCGCATAAGCCACCAACAAAAAAGGAGCCCCGGAAGGCCCCTTGAGTCACCGGCCCCGGTGTACGCCCAGGGCGGAGATCGGGGCCGGTTGAACCACCGGATCAGGTGGCTTTGTTGGCGAACTTCTTGAACAGGCCGATGGCGAGCAGTGAGCCGACGATGGCGGTCACGACGGGCCACGCTTCGCTGGCCATACTGGCGGCCTGGCTGGAGAGTTCAGAGAATGCGGCAGATGCAGCAGAGCCACCGTCGGATGCCATGGCAGCGGTGGTGCCGCCAATCATGGTGACGGAGACAGCCGTTGCCTTGCCGGCGACTTTGCGGAGGGCGAAACGGGTACGGACGGCAGCGTTTTTCAGTTGGGTTTTCATAGTGTTTTTTCCATGAATTGCTTGAACGCGAGTGTGGACTTACCCCACGCCCAACCTAGGGCGTAGGCTCCTAACAGGTAGCCGATGAGGGTTGCGGAGCTCATCGTTGGCCACCCTTGATTGCACCGAGCCCGAATGAGACGACGAGCGCGGTACAAAACGTGAGGAGCCACAGTTGATCGAACTGTTCAGCGGTCATTGGTGGCTCCTCGTTATCCGGGTTATGCGATGGCGATATCAGTTGGTCTTGCTGGTGCTGTCCGGCTTGGTATCGCTCGGGCGGCGACCGGTCACGCTGGCTTCACGCACGGCAATGGCGTGCATCGTTACCTTGCCTTGGGAGGCGCGGATCTCGACGTCGAGCTCCAGGTTGCCGGGCAAGCGCGGGTTGAGTTCGCGGATCTTGTCGACCATCTCGAACGGGGCGGACATGGTGGAGGTCTGGAAGCCGAACAGGTTGTCGTTGTCCGGCGCGGCCTCGTTCATGATGATCAGCTTGGCCCCTTTGATGCCCTCGACTTCGTAGCGGGAGGCACCGATAACGTGGGCTTGAATGGTGTTGATCATGGACATGGTTTGGTTCCTTTTAGCGTTGGTACTGGGTTGCCAGGGTGTGGCAGTGGCGAGCGAGTACGACTAGCTCTGATAGGTCGGATGACTCGGGGTCGAGCATCCGGGTTAAGTGTTCGGCCTGGGCGTAGAGAAGCGCGGCGTGACCGTAATCGCGCCCCTGGAGACACCGCCGGGCCCGCTCCCTCAGAACTCGGGGCTCCGGGCAGGCGTCTGCCCACCCGACACCGCCTGCCATCGGTCGTGAAGCACGGCGGCCGATCCCGCACCCCCCGTCAACCCGTGCTGCGCAGGGTATGACGGGGGGCACGGTTCCGGCCTGGGAGGCCGTGCGACCGATGGGCGACGGGTGACGGGCAGGCAGGAACATGATTAGAGCCCCGGTTCCGGGCGGGCCGGAGAAGGGTCACCTTCCAGGACGGAGCGGTCGCCGCGCTCGAGTTGCGCAAGGCCGTACTGAAAGAGCCGTTCGCCCAGGGCGGAAGGGGTCAGGCGGTTGGTGCCAGCCTGGACGAGAAACCGGGAGTGGTCGCTCTGATCCAGGAACACGCGAACGGGTTGTTTCTTCGCGGTGGTCATTGGGTGTTCCTCGTGTGGGTGGGTGCTGCGGGAGTACTGCGATGCGCATTCAGGAGTGAACGCGTGATCGCTTGGGGAATAAAAAGGGCCCGTGACGCCGGGGAAGCCTGTCGGGCTGGGAAAGACGAGCAGGCGAAAGCGCCACGGACCAAGGGGAACGCGGTTGCGGCAGGAATCGGGGACAAAAAAACGGCCCGATAAGCGTCACCAGGGGTAGTGACTGACTTACGGGCCGGAAAAGATCGCTTCTTGTGGAAAGCGACCATGAACTCGGTGAAGCCGGTGTCGGTTAATAGAACCGAATTCGACTTAGTGCATAAATTGTCGCCACTAAACGACGCCCAAGCAAAGGATATTTTGGTGCTGTTATAATTTTTTACAATCCTGGCGTAAAAATTAGACCAAAGGCGAAAGATATTGACGACAGTATGTCGGTTAAAGCCGGCAAACTGTAAATAGAAGATACAGTCAGTATAAAAAACCCGCAAGCGATGGAGGACCTTATCGGACCAAACACCGTTGCGGGTGGAGATAGCGTCAACTGATCGAGTCAGGACGTCATTTGGTGTATAGCGATGTTCATGGTCGCTATATTTCTTCGCAGTCTGATTGCCGTTAGTTGTAACCCGCCAAGTGAGCGAGCACATACCAACTGCATCCGCTGCAGTTACCGATGCTACTCCTCGAAAGCGCAAAGGAACAGGATGCAAAATGCGACAATGGTCAAAAGGAACCCGGCTATGGGAAAAAGTCGGCGAAGACCGTTTGCCATACCGGGTTGAAGCGGCCGCAGGGAAGCAACCAGAACCGGAAATCTCTCGAAAAGCCAAGAGTTTACATTCTGTTAACAACGGTAATTTTATAGATACAAAATAACAAGGCGCTGTCGCGTCGTCATTGACGCCAAAACGTGTAGGAGATTGACGATTCATGACCATTCCTCGTCGAGGCATTCGAACTGGAGGAGGGCGACGTTGATCATCAGGCGGCGACCGATCTTGCGAGACGGCAGATAGCCACGGCGAAGGTGGCCTTCAATGGTGTCGAGAGACAGTCCGGAGAGTTCGGAAAAGCGCTCTTTGGTCATGAGTGGCACGAGGGCCGGGACCTGGGGCGTTTTGCTTGCTTCCATTGTCGTAAGCCGCCTTTGTTTGTCTGTGGTAGGCTTTTCTTGTGCAATAAATCAATAGGTAAGATCTTACCTTGAGTAAGATGCTACCCGAGTAGGATCGTACCCGCAATGGACGAAGGAAAGAAAATCCGCCAGATCAGAGAACTTTTCGATCTAAGCAGGCAGCAATTTGCCGATAAGGTGGGAATAAGCGTTCACACAATCCACAGCACCGAGTTGGGGCGTATGAAATGCTCCATCGAGACTCTGCGCGCTGTGCAGGGTGCGTATCCGCAGTTCGCTAAGTGGCTGAACGAGATTCCGCTAGAGGATGGCGATGGGCAAACGTCGCCCGAGATAGAGGAAGCACGAGATCGGCTTAAGCAGACCGGAACGGATACAGGATCGCGAAGCGAGTAAGGGATCGCTGGTACCAGGGAACAGGGAATTAGTGTTGGGCGGGAAAAGGGAGAGGGCGCGTTAGATGCTCAAGAATCCCAAGGATCTACCGATGAAAACGAAAAACAGATCCGTTCAGGGGAATGCAGATGTTGGGGAACATCGCGGATGGGCTGATGCTGACAGGTGGAGGCATCGTAATCGGTAGTTGGTTAGCCCTATGGCTGACACCATCAGATCATAAATTGAATATGATACGAGTTGGCATATGCGGGATGATATCCGTAGGTGCTTTTATATGTTGGGTGAAGCTTGGGACATATACATCGCTTATAGCGATATCACAATGGCCGGTAATGGGTGTCACCATTGTGTCGATTATCTCCTATAGCGTATTTGTTGCCGCTATTGAACCTATCTGGATAAGCCTCGATCATCGATTAAGACCTTCCGGGCAGCGCTTCAAAGAAACAATCGAAGATGTTGCCGATCAGATGGATAAGTATGAGCGAAAAGCGGAAAGGGATAATATCGATAAATATTTTGAGGAATGGGAAGCGAGGCAAGAAAACAGGCGTAGAGAGCCCAGGGTAGGCGATAGAAACCTATCCGAGGAATTAATGGACGAGGGGCGGGCGTATATTGCCAAAGAGCAACTAATGAGCCCATCAGAGCAGTTTGCGTACAAAGTCATTGAATATAAGTACAGCGACAGGTTTTATGTATTCTCGCAGGTTCGCGTCGTTGACGTTATTAAGCCTAACGTAGCTTTGCATAAGCGTAACTCCAGAGAGTTTTATTCGCTATTTCGTCAACTTTCCCAGTGGCATTTTGATTTCGTGCTCTGCTCCCGAGAGGATTTTCGAATCTGGTGCGCTATTGAGCTGGATGATCCGAGCCATAAGCAAAAGGAGCGACAGAAACGAGACCGGATACTCAATCGGGCATGTGAGGTGGCTGGGCTCAGATTAGAAAGAATGACGATAAATTATGATAGAAGAATAATTGAAAAGGTGGCGTGCCAATGAGTTATATTATTTTATCTTTTGGTTTCGGTTTGTTGTTGTCTTCCGTTCTGTCAATATCGTCATCAAATTTTATAGTTTTTGAAGCCAGCATTTTGGCAGCGCTTGTCAGCTATTTTGCCGTCCTTTTTAATATGAAAAATAAAGAGCAGGCATATAGGGAGTCTCTTGTTGATGATGTGCTAAAAGTGGGATGGGATTTAATGAGGGATGTAAGTAGTACGCTTGATAGTCTTCTTATGCTTAGCCAAAAAATAACTTACATGAATATGAGGGTTGAGGATGTTGAATGTCGAACTATAGAGGAAATGAAGGAGAACTTAGAACGTATGGCAACGGTTATGAATTATAGCTCCGAAGCAAATTCGGTAGCAAGGAGATTTGATATAACGCTTGTAAGGTTTCTAAATACATATGAAGAATTAGTTGGCGTTGATGAGTTTCATAAGAGCGATTACGAAGAGGTGGAGAACGCGGGAGAGGAAATTAGATCTAAGCTTCAAGAACTTAGCAAAAGGGTCGCGCGTGAGAGAATGCAGGATATCAGCATCGTGAACTATGAAACAATTAAGGAGCAGAATATCATTAGGTCAAAATTGTCGGCATTAAAATCAAAGGAGTTTGAAAGAGAAAGTAGATTTGGGTTTTTGAAGTTGGAAGGTATTAGGCTGCATTTGATTTTGATTCTTTGTGTTGCAGCCGTTAGCTTCGGATATATTGTTTCTGAGAGTATTCAAGAAGAAAAACTTACTAAGTCGCAGAGTGTCAACCAAGTGTCAACCGCGTTGACGCCTAGAGGCGGGTATTGACGGTTTCATTCTCCCTAACTGACTGTTTTTACGTACAAAGTCGGCCAGCGTCGATTTTCTGCAACAACTTGTAATCAGTAGGTCCCGGGTTCGACTCCTGGTGTCGGCACCAGAGCTTAGAGATTGATTCAAAAGGCTTTTTAAGCCTTTCAAGAGACCGCCCTTCAAGGCGGTTTTTTTGTGCGTGTCCATTAAGTGTCCATCTTGGCCAACGGATTCAGTCTGGTGGCTTCTTCGAGGTTGTCCGGCGCCAGGTGGGCATAGCGCATCGTCATCGCCAGGGATTGATGATGTAGCGTCGCGCCGTATTTGGCATCGCCTAGCGTCCTATTTGGCACCGGCTAACTCCTCCATCCGAGCAGTATTTGCGATCTACTTGGCACTGCGCCGCTTTCACCATAGCTCGCGTAGCCCAATCTCATCTGGATCAAAACCCTGATGCTCGGCGTTCGCCCAGTCACGAAGTGTGTGAGCTATTCCCTCGTAGCCGGGGAAGAGAGTTGCACCAGATACTCCTAGCAGCTGGCATGACTTTAGTAACTCTGCGGCTTGGTCCGCACCTACCGTGATTAGCTCTAGCGTGAAGGGTTCTAACTCTTGAGCGAATAGTCTTGGTTGACGTTGAAGACCCTCGGGTAAAAAGGGCGATTCTTCCTCTGGGAACCGCTGATCATGAAACGACGAGATACTTGCAACCGTGAACAGCCCGGACTGGGCAGCGAGGTTCGGGCTGGTACTTCCAGGAGCCTCGACAATGTGCGCCCCCTCGCTTTTCTTGTTGAGTGCCCATATCGCGAGCCGTTGTCCATCCTCCATCGGATTGGACAACGCAGATGATGCTGCAAAATAGGCAGCTACATGCGCACGACGAGACCAGTCCAAAAGGCAAGTGGGAACCCCGTGATGCTGAGCGAACGCCAGTGCGTGATGCACCTCGCGAGGGGGCCAGTCGCCAGGCCTGGTCCGCAGGGCTGGGTTTGTCACAATGGCTCTGAGGTACTCGTTGTCCCCAGGTACCGGGAATCCAGAGCTATCGCATGCCTGAACGAATCGTTGCATCACCTCTTGCTCGAACTGAACCTGATCTCCGCAGGTGGTCTCTTTGGTGCCCCACCTCTTCGGTGCAGAGACTACGCCCTCGATGCGGTAGCTTGATGGAATAAGATCCAGCCCCGCCGATGGCTGACCCCGGAAAATGAATTTATTCTGTGGCCAACGATCAGTTTCCAGAGGGTCGAGGTAAGCCAGAAACTCACGCGCAGTCTCAAAATGTTGTTTCGAAAAACCAGGTCTATGCATGTCTTTGCTCGCATTAGCGTGACTTTAAACAACCCCGCCGGCTCAGCCTCCACATCCCAACTGAACATCAGCACCTCGCGGGCTTCTTGGCCCTTGCCGCCCCGACGGTGTAGTGGATGTCGGTGCTCTCGACTTGGTAGTCAGCGAACACCTTCCGGATGTCAGGATGGTCGTTGAGGCTGATGATGGCTTTGCCTCTTGCTCGGTAAAAGGTGAATAGGGCTTGTGGACCCACGAGAGGCGTGTAAGCCTAGTTTCGTCAGCGTTGCTGATGCCTCTAACCCTTGTAGGAGTATGAGAATGTCTGTACCGATCGCTGAGCTAAGAGCTCTAGCCCATGAATGTTTGGGAAAACACCTGGTGTCTATCAGTGATGGCCTCGACCTTATCGTAAGGATTCAAGTCATGGGACGCCGGTATCGCTTTGAGCTGCCCCACGGATGGTCAAAGTATCGAGTCGAGAACCGCCTGCAATGCGTCCAAGGTTGGATATGCAGAGAGATAGCAGCTAGCTCCACGAGTTTTCAGAGCTAGCTCCCAGCTTCAGGCGCAAGAGGTACCTGAGCATCAGTCATCCTAATTTTCTATCACCACCTTCCCATCGTCATCCGTGTACACCTGCTGGTCGAACTCGACCTGCACCAGATCCTCTCCTCGCCGTTTGAGCCGATAAAAGTCCAGGCCACAAAACGACAGCTCGTCGTCATCCTTGAATGCTGCAAGTTCTTTCCGGAATTCACCTACTGTCATCTTCACTGCATTCTCCTCTAAGTAGTCAGAATAGCCCCGCCGGCTCGGCCTCCACATCCCAACTGAATATCAGCACCTCGCGAGCCTCCTGGCCCTTGCCGCCGCCGACGGTGTAGCGGATGTCGGTAGTCTCGATGTGGTAGGCAGCGAACATGCGGCGGATGTCGGGGTGGTCGTTCAGCGAGATAATCGCCTTGCCCTTGAGCTTACCGAGGTCTCGGCCATCTGTTCATACTCTTCGATGCCGAACGGCACCCCGTAGCCCTCAGTCTGCCAGTACGGCGGGTCGAGGTAGAACAGGGTGTGGGCGCGGTCGTACCGGGCGATGTAGTCTTGCCAACTCAGGTTCTCAAAGTAGATCGAGACCAGCCGCAGGTGCGCGGCTGAGAGTGACTCTTCAAGCCGCAGCAGGTTAAGGCCAAGTGGCGTAGTGGTTGCGAGAAAACCGCCCATCGAGGCGGTTTTTTCGTTTGCGTAGATTGGCTACGTAGATAAAAGCGGCTAATTGCCATGAGATGCTTGTTGCCATGAGCTGCTTGCAGCTGGGGTTTTTGATCACCTATCGAGTGCTACATCGCGAGCCGCCATGGAAAACATAATGGCTTTCATCTTCGCGGCCACATTGCTCACCTTGACTCCCGGTCTCGATACGGCGCTGGTGTTCAGAACGGCTTCGATTGAGGGTCCCGGGCAGGCGGTGAAGGCCGCGCTCGGAATCAATGTCGGCTGTTTTCTCTGGGGAGCGGCGGTCGCCTTTGGTCTGGGCGCTATCGTTGCCGTTTCAGAACTCGCTTACAACGTGCTGAAGTATTGTGGCGCTGCCTACCTGTGCTGGCTGGGTCTGAACATGGTGCTTTCGCCTCGCTGCAGTATCGGACTGGTCGATGTCCACCCGGTCAAGCGTGAAAACTGGTTCCTGAAAGGCGTTCTGGGAAACGCGCTGAATCCAAAGGTCGGTGTCTTCTATGCGTCATTCCTTCCTCAATTCATTCCCCAAGGTAGCCCGTTAGTCGTCTGGACGTTTGGACTCGTGGCCATTCACGTGCTGATTGGTTCGGCGTGGTCCCTGACGCTCATCGCCGCGACTCGACCGCTCGGTCGCTTCCTGCGCAAAGCGCATGTTATCCAGTGGCTGGATAGAACTACCGGTATGGTGCTGCTGCTGTTCGCCGCGCGCCTGGCCTATAGTCAGCGCTGACTTCTGACAAGCCGCATCTTTGGACGGCAGTGGGCGAAGCGGTTTGCTCGTCGCCATCCGGCTACGATTCCTCTGCAGTGGGGTGATCTCCCGGTCGTCGATACCCGCGCCGTTTCCGGACGAGGTTGGAGCGTGCCGTGGTGAAGAGCCGGGTACCCGGTTCATCGCGCAGGGCCCGCGCGTCGTCGATGAGTGCCAGCGTGTCGGCCTGGCGCGAACGGCGCAACAAGCGATGCTAGATTCTGCCTTCAAATCGATCGTCAGGCGCCATCGCGTCGCAGCGTCTTTGGCGTTCCCCGTTCAGCAACACGGTCGGACGGTCTCCAGGACTAGTCATCAAAACGCTCCGAGCGCTAAATTGATGCTTGATGGCAGCGGGTCCGACTTCACTCCCGCGGCACCTGCCGAGGAGGAAAGAGCCCCATGAGCTGGAATCCCGCATTCGAGCCCGGCTGCCCCAATGACGTTGGCATCGACGCGATCGAGACATTGATCATTCCCCGCGCCCGCGACCTGGGGGGATTCGAAGTTCGACGCGCGCTACCGGCACCCAAGCGGCAGATGGTCGGGCCGTTCATTTTCTTCGACCAGGCCGGGCCGGCCGAACTGTTGACCGGCCAGGGCATCGATGTCCGCCCACACCCGCATATCGGTCTCGGCACGGTGACCTACCTTTTTCGCGGGGATTTCCATCACCGCGACAGCACCGGGGCCGACCAGATCATTCAGCCTGGCGCAGTGAACTGGATGGTCGCCGGACGCGGCGTTACCCACTCCGAACGCACGACGAGCGCTGCCCGAAATGCCGCCAACAGCCTGTTCGGAATCCAGACCTGGCTGGCGCTCCCCGAAAGCCACGAGGACATGGCGCCCACGTTCGAGCATCATGGCAAGGCGACGCTGCCGGTCATCGAGGATGGCGGTGCGCATGTTCGGCTGATCCTCGGTAGCGCTTACGGCAAGACCGCCCCTGTCACGATGTTCTCCGAGACCTTCTACGCCGAGGTGACGCTCGAAGCGGGAAGCCTGCTGCCGCTACCGGACGACCACGAGGATCGGGGCATCTATATCGTCGAGGGCTCGATCTCGATCGCCGGCCAGGATTACGCCGCGCCTCAGATGATGGTTTTCCGGCCCGGCGACCGCATTACCGTCGCCGCCGGTGGAGGCGGGGCACGGCTGATGATCCTGGGCGGCGCCACGCTCGGCGGTCCTCGCTACATCTGGTGGAACTTCGTCGCCTCTTCTCGCGAGCGCATCGAGGAGGCCAAGGCCGAATGGCGCGCCGAAGACTGGGGCAATGGGCGCTTCGATCTTCCGGTGGACGACCGCGAGGAGCATATACCGCTGCCGAGTTGACCGGCGGCGAACCGGAATACCGCCGGCGCGCCCGACACTCCGTGAGCGACATCTACCGACGGCGTGCCTCGGAGAGATGCCGGACGGAAGGGCTCGGTCTCTCAATCGTCAGGCCCATGCTGACAGTTTCTTCGCGGCGGCTGCATCGGTCGCAGGCGGTGTCTTGACTCGGCGATCATCGCCCCCGGGCCAGTCGAGAATCCCGTTCATCGAGCTGATCCTCGCTTGTCGATTCCCGCACCGGCCGAGTCTTCCGGCTCTAGCTGGGAACTCAACGCTCCCTGGTATGGGACCGAACGTGAACGACGAACTTCGCCAGATAAGCCTGCAGGCGGTCTCTTACCTCGGTATCGACGAGATTGCCATCATCATCAAAATTCTGACCCGCACGTGACACGACCAATCGCTCGCCGGACCAGAGGTCGACGCCAAGCATCCGCAGCACGGGAAGCCAGGCATCCTGTGCCAACAAGGTCCCGAAAGCACCCGGTGAGGCTCCAATCACCGCGAATGGCTTGCCACCAAAAACTCGCGGAATGTCGGTCGCGGGTCGTGAGGCCCAGTCGATGGCATTCTTGAATACACCAGGAATGCCGTTGTTGTATTCCGGCGTGGCCAGAATCACGCCGTCGGCCGCCGCTATCGCGCGCTTGAGATCGTCGACTGCCGGAGGAGTGCCCGATTGGGCTTCCTCATCCGTGTTGAGAAGCGGGATGCCTGCGATGCTTTTTACTTCAAGCCTCGTGCCATCAGGCATCATTTCCGCTGCCGCTCGTAGCAGACCGAGATTGAAAGAGGCATGCCGCAGGCTTCCCGCTATACCCACAATTTGAGTCATCGCTGTTCACCCAAGAAAGAGAAAAGTGGTCAAGATATGGCGGCCCCTGGACGGGGCTGGCCACAATAAGGGGGGGACGACGATGCCACCCCCGAAGCAGTCCGCGTCTTCACGGCAATGCTCCATGCTGGCCATTGCATTCGTGGCTCGAAACCGGCGCGGATCTTCACTGAGATGCCAGCGGCGGCTGGTCATCCCCGGTTTCAGCTCTGGAAGAATCCCATCAGGTCGGCGTTGATGAGCTCTGGGTGCGTGGCGAACATCCCGTGCGACAGGCCGGGGTAGGTCTTCAGTATGCCGTTGGGCAACAGCTCGATCGCCTGGCGAGCCGTGGCATCGACCGGCACCACCTGGTCATCCTCTCCGTGCATCAGCAGCACCGGCAGGGACACCGCCTTCAGATCGTCGGTGAAGTCGGTTTCCGAGAAGGCGGCGATGCAGTCGAAGTGAGCTTTCGCGCTGCCCATCATTCCCTGACGCCACCAGTTCCTGATCAATCCCTCGCTGATTTCGGCACCCTCGCGGTTGAAGCCGTAGAAGGGGCCACTGGGCACGTCGAGAAAAAACTGCGCGCGATTGTGCGAAAGCGCCTGCCGGAATCCATCGAACACCTCCATCGGCAAGCCTTCCGGATGTCGTGGTGTCGCCAGCATGATCGGCGTCACGGCACCTATCAGCACGGCTTTGGCGACACGGCCCGACTCGCTGCGGGCGACATAGCGGATGACCTCCCCGCCCCCCGTCGAGTGGCCGACATGAATCGCTTTCTTCAGATCGAGTTCGCGTGCCAGGGTCGCGACATCTGCCGCATAGGTATCCATGTCGTTCCCCGTGTCGGGCTGCTCGGAACGACCATGTCCGCGTCGATCGAATGCGATGACGCGATAGCCTCGGGACAGAAAGAACAGCATCTGGCTGTCCCAGTCGTCCGACGATAATGGCCAGCCATGGTGAAAGACGATGGGCTGGGCCGTTTTCGACCCCCAGTCCTTGTAGAAGAGCTTGATGCCGTCCTGCGTCGTGATTGTCGCCATCGGGATAGTCTCTTGTTCAGCGTGGTTCGGTGTCGTTACTGCGTAGTGGCGGGCGACGGACCTCGACGGCTCGCGTCCGAGGCCCGCCACGCCCCAAGGGATCAGTCCGCGTTGCCGGGCACCGGCGTATTGAGCAGTTGCTGTTCCCAGAGATAGGCGATGCCGCTGCCGCTGAAGTGCTGGATGAGAATCTCGGTCAGTTCCTCGACATGCTCGGTGCGAGCCCAGTCGCGCTGCCATTCGCCGGCGAGCGCCATCACGGTCATCGGGTTGGCACCGGCGGCGATCATGCGCTGGACCGCCACCTCGTGAGACTCCTTCGAAATTCCGCCCGACGCATCGGTGATCACGGTCACGTCCCAGCCTTCGCCGGCAGCCTGGATGACAGGCATGGCGACGCAGACTTCGGTCCACAGCCCGGCGATGATCAACTGCTTGCGGCCGGTCGCCTTGACCGCCTCCACCACATTCTCGTCCTGCCAAGTGTTCACCCAGGTCCGGTCGATGACTTCCTGGTCCGGAAAGACATCGGTGATCTGTAGGAATAGCAGACCACCGCGCCCCGCGATGACGCTGGTGAGAATGGTCGGCACATCGAAGGCCTTTGCCAACTTCGCCAGCGCCGTCGTGGAGTTGACCACGGCTTGCGGGTCGTGGCTGTTCAGGTTCGCGAGCTGGTAAGGCTGATGGTCGATCAGGACGAGTACCGAATCTTCAGGGCGAAGGAGTGATTCAAGGCCGTTGCGAAAGGTCATGGCGATTCTCCATATCTGTCATGATGGTTGGATTGTTGTACGAGGAGGCGGCGCCATCCGCGACGCTGCCTGGAGGGACATTGCCGTTCGTGGAGCGGATTCGGTAGTGGCCATCCGTGTCTTGCTGTGTCGCGAAATGGGGAACGCGAAATGGATATCGAAGAGCTGCAGACGTTCGTGGAAATCGCCGACTCGGGAGGTGTTTCGCCCGCCGCTCGGCGGCTTGGCGTCTCCAAGTCGATCGTCAGTCGGCGGTTGTCGCGGCTCGAATCGGAGTTGGGGGTCCAGCTTCTGGCACGAACGACCCGCGGCGCCGCGCTTACCGAAGCCGGCGCCACGTTTCGTGACTATGCAGCGAGAGTCTGCGCCGAGATCGACGTGGCCAGGGAAACGATCCTTCCCGCCGGCGATCTTCGCGGCCGCTTGCGTGTCGCCGCTCCGCTATCCTTCGGCCCGACGCATTTCGCCCCCGTGCTGGCAGAAATGGCGCGGCGTCACCCGCGGCTTCATATCCACACCAGCTACAGCGACCGCTTCGTGGACCTGGTCTCGGAGGGCTTTGATTGCGCGATACGGGTCGGCTACCTGCAGGACTCGGACCTGGTTGCGAGACGCGTCGGTCCGATCTCCGGGAAGCTCGTCGCCAGCCCGAGCTATATCGCGGCGCACGGCGCGCCCGCAACGCCGGACGAACTCGTCGAGCATCAGGCCCTCATGCAAGGTACCGAGGCCTGGCAACTCCTGGATGGCGACAGGACCATCACGGTTCGCCCGCAGGGCAGCTTCAAGGCCGACAACGGTCTCGCCCTGGTCGCCGCGGCTGTCGCCGGGCTCGGGATCGGCTACCTGCCCGATTGCCTCACCCATGAGCACGTGGCCAGCGGGGCGCTGGTATCGGTAATGACGGATCATCCGCCCCCGCCGGCAGGAGCCTACGTCGTCCGGCCGCCAGGCCAGTATCCTGCCCGCAAGATCCGCGCCCTCACCGAACTGCTGATCGAGAGCTTCGAACAGACTCCGCAGCACTGGGGTTTGGGTATCGACCCATGATCGGTTCGATACCTCGTCCCGGCCAGGCCTTGGCCGGCATGGCCGTAGACGCGGCTTGACCTGTCGTGAATAGGGTCGATCACCTCGGCCTTGCCCTGGTCACGTCGCAAGGGCTCCACGGACGATCGGTCGACGGGAATTGCATCGTTACAAGTTGATCGGCCCGATGCCGCCTTCAATGCCGCCCTTGTCCCAGTGTTTCAACAGCGTCTCGACGAAGCGTTCCGCCGCCGGTGAGAGCGCGCTATCCCGTCGCCTCACCATGCCCAGGGTCCGTTTCACCAGTGGCTCGACCAGGGGGCGCTGGACCAGCAGCGGGTGTTCCTGATCGGGCATCGACAAGCGGGGGACCGCCGCCACGCCCAGCCCGGCCTCGACCATGCCGAGCGAGGTCGACAGGTGCTGGACCTCGTAGAACCAGGTCGGGCGCTGGGTCAGCGACGAGAGTTCGTGGTCCAGCAGCATCCGGTTGCCGCTCATCTTTCCCACCCCGATCAGCTTGTGCTCGCTGAGCTCGCTCCAGGTGACGCTGCCATGCGCCGCCAGCGGATGGTCGTGCCGGCACACCAGCACGAACGGCTCGACGACCAGGGGAGTAAAGACGATATCGGGGTGATGCCCGCTGAGCATGTTGATGCCGAATTCCGCCTCGCCGCTCAATACGGCACCGAGTCCGTCGTTCGCGCTCAGGTCGAGAAGGCGAATTCGGATATTGGGATAGCGAGCGTTGTACTCACGGATGACGGCCGGCAGGAAATAGAACGCGGTGGTGGGTATGCAGGCCAGCGTGATCTGGCCGATTCGGTTCTCGGCCAGGGCGCGAATGTTGAACAGCGCATGGTCGAACTCATCCACCAGTCGTTTGGCCTGGGGGAAGAAGTCCCGCCCCACGGTGGTAAGCGAAACGCTGCGCGTCGTGCGCGCCAATAGCGGCGTGCCCAGGATGGATTCCAGCTTCTTGATGCGTCGGCTCAGGGCGGGCTGGGAGAGGTTGAGCGACTGCGCTGCCGCCTGGAAGCTCTCCAGTTCCGCCACCTTGAGGAACGCCTGAATCTGTTGCAGCTCATAGTTCATTGGTCGAATACCGGCTCGGCAAACCTTGCTGGGAAATGTAGCGGCTGAATCATTTTCATAATAAATATCAAGTGCTTGCTTGTTTTCAGTCTATTGATGCGCCTGTTGCATTAATCGTCACGATAATTGCATTGGATCGCTCGATACAAGCGTGCGAGTTTGCCCTCCACCAGTGGCCGCGGGTTGGCCGAAACGTGGAAGGAGCGATCTATGCAAGCCATTCCCTGCGTGCTGATGCGCGGTGGTACGTCGAAGGGCCCGGTATTCCTGGGTAGCGATCTGCCCTGGGATCCTGCCCGGCGCGACGAGATGCTGCTGGCGCTGATGGGGTCGGGCAACGAACTGGAAGTGGACGGCATCGGCGGCGGTTACCCGCAGACCAGCAAGGTCGCCATCGTGTCGCCCTCGCCGGAGCCCGGCATCGATGTGGATTACCTGTTCGTCCAGGTCATGGTCGAACAGCGGCGCGTGGATACCTCCCCCAACTGCGGCAACATGCTGAGCGCGGTCGGCCCCTTCGCCATCGAACAAGGGCTGGTGGCGGCCCAGGGCGATGTCACGCGGGTCACCATTCGCAACGTCAACACCCAGAGTGTCATCGACGCCGATATCCAGACGCCGGGTGGACGGGTCACTTACGTCGGCGAGACGCACATCGACGGCGTCCCCGGCACCGCCGCGCCGGTGTTGCTGGAGTTTCGCAATGCCGTGGGAGCGAAGACCGGTGAGCTCTATCCCACCGGCCAGCCACGAGACGTGATCGACGGCCTCGAGGTGACCTGTCTCGACGCCGCCATGCCCATGGTTCTGATGCGGGCGACGGATCTCGGCAAGCGGGGTGATGAGTCGCCGGCCGAGCTCGACGGTGATCGTGAGCTGATGGCCAGGCTGGAGTCGATCCGGCAACAGGCCGGGGCCGCCATGGGACTGGGCGATGTCGCCGACAAGGTGATTCCCAAGCCCGTCCTGATCAGTGCGCCGCAAGCGGGCGGTATTTTGCAGGTGCGCTATTTCATGCCGCACCGGTGCCATCGTGCGCTCGCCATCACCGGTGCGGTGGGGCTTGCCGTGGCGTGTGCCGACAGTCGCGGTATCACCGACGGCCTCGCCGGGGTGCCGGGCGACAGCGGACTGATGGAGTTCGAGCATCCGAGCGGCCGGTTGGGCGTGGTCAGCCATTGGCCTGCGGGGCAGCAGTGGCCGCGCTGCTCGCTGGTGCGTACCGCTCGCCGGCTGTTCAGCGGTTCGGTATTCGTCCCGGAAACGCTGGAGCTGGATGCCGTCGGCTGAAGGCGTCGGACATCGGGCACCCCATCCAAGGAAATACTGAATAAATCGACGAGCAGGGTGCAGCGCAAGGCCCACGGAGCGCAGAAGGCGAGACATAACATGAGGTTAGGCGAGTCTTCGAGCACCGCGCAACGCAGCGATTCGCCTGCGCAGGCATTTATGCAGTGTTTTCCCAACACAACACCAAGAGAAGGAGAGGATATGCACGCCAAGCCAAAACTCTCGCGACTGCCTTGCCGGCGCTGGTGGATCGTCTGCGCGCTGGCGCTGTTACCGCTATTCGCCGAAGCCGACGACGGCCAGCCCATGCCCGACACCCTGACCTGGACCGTGCCGTTCGGGGTCGGCGGGGGCACCGATGTCTGGGCCCGCTTCATGTCGCACTGGATGGCGCGGTCGCTGCCCTCGCATCCCGCCATCGTCATCGACAACGTGCCCGGGGGCGGTTCGATCACCGGTACCAATCTTTTCTATACCCGCGCTCAGCCCAATGGCGAGGAGATGCTGGTCACTTCGGCCTCCACCCAGTTCCCGGCCATGCTCGAGGATCCGCGGGTCCGCTTCGATTACGCCAAGTGGACGCCGATCATTGCCGCGCCCACCGGCGGCGTGGTCTACGTCCAGCCGCGTTTCGGCAAGGAGACCGGCGAGATCCTCGACAATCTGCGCGAGGAGCCGACGAAGTTCGCGATGCAGACGCCGACCGGGCTCGAGATGCCGGTGATGCTGGCATTCGACATGCTGGGCCTGGCGGTCGAGCCGGTCTTCGGCATGCGCAGTCGTGGCGAGGGGCGCCTGGCGTTCGAGCGCGGAGAGGCCGGGGTCGATTTCCAGACCACCTCGGCCTACTTCAGCAGCGTCACGCCGCTGGTCGAATCCGGCCAGGCCGTACCGCTCTTTTCGCTGGGCGTGATGAACGACGAGGGCGTCATCGTGCGTGACCCCGCCTTCCCCGATCTGCCCACGTTCTCGGAACTCTATCTGGCCCAGCCCGGAGCCAGCCGAGACGACGTCGCCTACGAGGTCTTCCACAAGTTCTTCGCCTCCGGCTACGCCCTGCAGAAGCTGCTGCTGGTGCCCAAGCAGGTCGACGCCAGGCTGCTGGCGCGCTATCGCGACGGTGCCAAGGCGCTGATGACGAACGAGGACTTTCTGGCCGCCGCGCGTCAGCAGGTCGGGCCGTACGAGCCGGTCGTGGGAGAGGTCGCCGCCAGGCAGCTGGCATCAGCGATGGAACTCAGCGATGCCCGCCGTCAATGGGTCGTCGACTGGCTCAAGGATCGTTACGGCGTGCGGGTCGTGACGCGTTAACTGATTCGTCGTCGCCGAGACGGTAGAGGAGACAACACAATGATAGATGCCTTGGTCGCGAGTTTAGGCGAGGTATTCAGTGCCTCGCATCTGGTCTACATGGGTCTGGGGGTGATGATCGGTCTGCTGGTCGGCATCATTCCCGGGCTGGGCGGGATTGCCGGCATGGCGCTGCTGCTGCCGTTTCTCTACGGCATGGAGCCGGGGTTGGCGCTGGGCATGCTGATGGGCATGATCGCGGTCATTCCTACGGGAGACACGTTCACCTCGGTGCTGATGGGGATCCCCGGTTCGAGCGCCTCACAGGCCACCGTGATGGACGGCTTCCCGTTGGCCAAGAAGGGCCAGGCGGCGCGGGCGCTGGCCAGCGCCTTCCTGTCGTCGCTGTGCGGCGGTGTCATCGGCGCCATCGTGCTGACCGGATTCATCCTGGTCGCGCGGCCGCTGGTGCTGGCGTTCTCGTCGGCGGAACTGTTCGTGCTGACGCTGCTGGGGCTGGCCATGGTCGCGGTGCTCTCCGGCGACAGCCTGTTCAAGGGCATGGCTGCCTGCGGCCTGGGGTTGCTGGCCGGGGCGATCGGCACGGCGCCGGCGACCGGCGAGTTTCGCCTCAACCTGGGCGTCGAGTATCTGTTCGACGGCATCCCGCTGATCGTCGTGGGGCTGGCGATCTTCGCGTTACCGGAGATCGTCGATCTGCTCATCCGGCGCGGCAGCATCGCCCGGGAGCAGACTTCACTGGGCCACGGGTGGCGCCAGGGCATTCGCGACGTCGTCGACAATCGCGGCCTGGTCGCCAAGTGCGCCGGCATGGGGAGCCTCATCGGCACCATCCCCGGGCTCGCCGGCTCGGTCGTCGACTGGCTCACCTACGCGTTCGCATCGAAGACGGCCAAGGGCGAGAAGCATTTCGGCCACGGCGACATTCGCGGCGTCATCGCGCCGGAGTCGGCCAACAACGCCTGTGCCTGCGGAGCCATGGTGCCGACGCTGCTGTTCGGCGTGCCGGGGTCGGGCACGGCGGCGATCTTTCTGGGCGGACTGCTGCTGCTGGGACTCGAGCCCGGGGTGAGCATGATCACCACCCACCTGGATCTCACCTACACCATCATCTGGTCGCTGGCGCTGGCCAATATCCTCGGTGCCGCACTGTGCCTGATGCTGGCACGGCCGGTCGCCCAGCTCACGCGCATCCCCTTCGTGCTGCTGGCGCCGGTGATCACCACGCTGATCCTGTTTGCCGCCTTTCAGGCCACCCGTTCGTTGGGAGACTGGTACACCCTGGTCGCCGTCGGCGCCATCGGGCTGCTGTTCAAGCAGGCCGGCTGGTCCCGTCCCGCTTTCCTGATCGGCTTCGTGCTCGCGCCGGGTGCCGAGACCTACTTCTATCAGAGCGTGCAGTTTCATGGCATGACGGCGTTTCTTCGCCCCGGGGTCATCATCATTCTGGCATTGATCGCGCTGGCGTTTGCCTTCCCGCTGATCAAGCGGTTGCTTCAGCGACGACGGCAGCCGCTGGCGGTGGGCGCCGACGTCAACCGCCAGACGGCCGACTCGCCGGCGCCGACCTTCGGCAACATCGATCTGGTGCTGGTCGCGGGCATGCTCGCACTGGCGGTCGGTGCCTGGTACGACGTCAGCGGCATGTCGATGATCGGCGGCATCTTCCCGATGCTGGCCATCGCGATCATGGCCATCGGCGCGTTGCTGACCGGCGCCCAGGCGTGGAAGGGGCAGGCAACCTGGGTCAGCCAGCCCATCGGCCAGCCACTGGTCTGGCTCGGCGGACTGCTGGCCCTGATCGTCGTGGCCTCGCTACTCGGCTTCATCAGCACTGCGGTCCTCATGACGCTGGGCTTCATCCGGTTCGTTGCCAAGGCACGCTGGTCGGCGGCGCTGCTGATCGCCATCGGCATTGGAATCTTCCTGCTCGGCATGCAGGCACTGCTGAACCTGCACTATCCCACGGGATGGCTGGACGCGATGCTGTTCTAAGCTGTCGCTCGTAGGGAGACTGAAGGACAGCACCACCAAAACCAGGATGGCACCGGTGACACCGGTGCCGTTTTTTGCCTAGAGAGCGATTATGCCCAGGGGGCATAACCGCAGGCGCCAAACGGGTCTTGATGTCAGAAATCGATATAACGTTATAACTGTGCAGGCGTTACGCTAGGGGTAGGCTTTCCCAAGGAGTCGCCATGAAGACCTTCGCTCTCTCTCGGGGAGATGCAAACGGAGCCCGACCTGATGTCGCTGGCTTCTTCGATCCCCGCACCTTCAGCATCCAGTACGTCGTCAGCGACCCCGCCACGTGCCGCTGCGCGATCATCGATCCGGTACTCGACTACGATGAGAAATCCGGCGCCACGGCCACGTTCCAGGCCGATGAGCTCTTGGCCTACATCGAGCGGGAAGGACTTAAGGTCGACTGGATCCTGGATACCCATCCCCACGCGGATCACTTCTCCGCCGCACGCTATCTGCATGAAAAAACCGGCGCGCCGACGGCGATCGGCGCCCAGGTGGTCGAGGTCCAGGCGCTCTGGAAAACCATCTACCACTGGCCGGACCTGCAGGACGACGGCAGCCAGTGGGACCATCTGTTCGATGACGGGGACACCTTCAAGCTGGGCGAGATCGACTGTCGGGTGATGCACTCACCGGGCCATACGCCGGCCTCGATCACCTATGTGATCGGCGATGCTGCCTTCGTTCACGACACCCTGTTCCAGCCCGACTTCGGCACTGCCCGCGCCGACTTCCCCGGGGGAAGCGCGCACCAGCTGTGGCACTCGATCCAGGCGGTCCTGGCACTGCCCGACGAGATGCGCCTGTTCACCGGTCACGACTACATGCCCGACGACCGCGAACCGCAGTGGGAAAGCACGGTGCGCGAGCAGCGCGAGACCAACAAGCATCGCCTGAATGAGAGCAGTGAGGCCGAGTACGTCGAGCTGCGTCATCGTCGCGACAGCGAATTGCCGATGCCGAAGCTGATCCTGCATGCGCTGCAGGTCAACATTCTCGGCGGCCGTCTCCCCGAACCGGAGAACAACGGCAAGCGCTATCTGAAGATTCCGCTCGACGCCCTGGAAGGTGCCGCGTGGGAGTGAGAAGGCGCCATTCTGCGTATCAACAGGGCAGAGCGGCTTACCGGGACTGCCAGTGGCGCGTCCGTCGCCTTCGGTGCTAAGGTCTTTGTGGGAGATGGCATTCCTCCCGAGCGGCTTTCCCGGTCGCTCGAACCACCGTCTATCGGTTAATGATGCCTGCGAGGCGCTTCGGTCGAGGCGTGTCAGCAGGTGTCCGTATTTCCTTCCCTGCTGGCTCGCCTCCTCGAGCGGATCATTTCATCAAAAGGATCTATCGAGGACGTCAGGTATGTGGTTGTCCGTATTGTCGATCGGGGCCGGTGCCGCGATCGGTGCGAATCTGCGATGGCTGTTGGGCGTCTGGCTCAACGCCCTGTTTCCGGCGATTCCGCCCGGCACCCTGGTGGCGAACCTGCTGGGGGCGTGGCTGATCGGTATCGGCATCGCGTTTTTCGCGCAACTGCCCTCGTTGTCGCCGGAGCTCCGGCTGTTCGCGATCACCGGTTTTCTGGGCGCGCTGACCACCTTTTCCACCTTCTCCGCCGAGATGTTCGGCAACATCCAGGCGGGGCGCTACGGCATGGCGCTGCTGGGCATCGGCATTCACGTGCTGGGCTCGCTCGCCATGACCGGCCTGGGTTTTCTGACCTACGGCGTCATCCAGAACCTGCTGGGAGGATCGCAATCATGAATCGGCTCAAGAGCGGTTACGAGGTGATATTCATCGTGCCGGAGTCGCGTCGGCATGAGGGCAAGCGTGTCTACGACTGGATCGTCGAGACCGCGAAGAGCCTGGGCATCGGCCGGATGACCCAGCGCGGCGACGTCGAGGGGACCGGGGCGGATGGCAAGCTGCACTCCGCCCATTTCTTCGACCTGGCCGACCAGCCCATCGAGCTGATGTACGCGATGGACGAGGAGACGGCGGAGCGCTTCGTGACGGCCGTCGAGGCAACGGGGGCGCCGGTCTTCTGCATCTGCCGTCCCGTCCACTTCGGTCAGTTGAACGACAAGAGCGACTGAGATCGGCGCAACCGATGGCTCCTGAGGGAGCCAATTCCGTTGGATCTCTCTCCAATGCCATTGCCAGGGCTTGATATGTCTTATATTCTGGACATATGGAAATAAAGAGCGCTATCGACAGTTTCGCCGCCCTGTCCCAGGAGACGAGGCTCGAGGCCTACCGGCTGCTGGTGAGCCATGAACCCGAGGGGCTTCCCGCCGGCGAGATCGCGCGTCAGCTCGACGTGCCGCACAACACCCTGTCGGCCCATCTTTCGGTGCTGGCGCGGGCGGGGTGGGTCGTCTCCCGGCGGCAGAGCCGGTCGATCATCTACCGCGCCAATCTCTCTCACATGAGCGAGACGATCCGGTTCCTGGTTCGCGATTGCTGCGCCGGGCACCCGGAGGCCTGTGAACCTTTTCTGACCTGTTCCCCCGGTGACTGGAACACCGAAGACAAACCGTGAGGGCGCCATGAAACCGTTGATCTATCACAACCCCGCCTGTGGTACGTCGCGCAACACGCTGGCCATGATCGAGTCCTCCGGCGAGACGCCGGACGTGATCGAATACCTGAACACGCCGCCCACGCGCGAGCGCCTGGTCGAGCTGATCGCGATGATGGGCATCACGCCGCGAGCGCTGCTGCGCCGCAAGGGCACGCCGTTCGAGGAACTCGGCCTCGCCGATCCGGCCCTGAGCGATGACCGGTTGATCGACGCGATGATGGCGCATCCGATCCTGATCAACCGGCCGATCGTGGTGACCGACAAGGGGGCCCGGCTGTGCCGGCCTTCGGAGCTTGTGCTGGCGCTGCTGGCCGACCCGGTGGCGACGTTCACCAAGGAAGACGGCGAAGTCGTGCGGGCCGATGGGGCAGGGCATGAGTGATGGGGAGATGAACGACGAGGTCATGAATGACAGCGGCGCGCGCGAAGTGAGTGATTCGGTCGATCTCGACGACCTGCCCAATATCGATCCGGAGAAGCTGCAGCCGATCGATATCGAGGCGCTGGTGGGGGCCGAAGCGCCGCGCCATCCGCCGCGAATTCTGGTGCTCTACGGCTCCCTGCGCGAGCGCGCCTTCTCGCGGCTCGCCTCCGAGGAGGCGGGCCGGCTGCTGCGCTGGTACGGCTGCGAGGTGAAAACCTTCAATCCTTCCGGCCTGCCGCTGCCGGACGATGCCGAGGCGGAGCACCCCAAGGTACGGGAGCTGCGTGATCTCGCCGAGTGGTCCGACGGCATGCTGTGGGTCAGCCCGGAACGTCATGGCGCCATGACCGGGGTCATGAAGGCCCAGATCGACTGGATTCCGCTGTCGCTGGGCGGCGTTCGCCCGACCCAGGGCAAGACGCTGGCGGTGATGGAGGTCTCCGGCGGCAGCCAGAGCTTCAATGCGGTCAACCAGATGCGGATCCTGGGGCGCTGGATGCGGATGATCACCATCCCCAACCAGTCCTCCGTACCCAAGGCATTCACCGAGTTCGACGACGCCGGGCGGATGAAACCCTCGCCGCTCTACATGAGAGTCGTCGATGTCTGCGAGGAACTGGTGAAGTTCACCTGGCTGACGCGGGGACGCTCGGCCTATCTCACCGATCGCTATTCCGAACGGGTCGAGAGCGCGGAAGCGCTCTCGCGTCGCGTCAATCAAGGCACTCACTAGAACGTACAGGCTAAGCGTACTCACTAAACGTAATTGCTAAAAAGCACTCACTGAACGCAGGGGCATTCGATGCTGGCACTGGCTATTTTCGTCGTCACCCTGATCCTGGTGATCTGGCAGCCCAAGGGCCTGGGGATCGGCTGGAGCGCCCTCGGCGGGGCGCTGGTGGCACTGCTGGCGGGCGTGGTGCGGCTCTCCGATGTCGGCGTGGTGTGGGATATCGTCTGGGATGCGACCTTCACCTTCGTCGCCCTGATCATCATCTCGCTGATCCTGGACGAAGCCGGATTCTTCGCCTGGGCGGCGCTGCATGTCGCCCGCTGGGGCAACGGTCGTGGGCATCTGCTGTTCCCGCTGGTGGTGGTGCTGGGCGCGGTGATCGCGGCGTTCTTCGCCAACGACGGCGCGGCGCTGCTGCTGACGCCGATCGTGATCGCGATCCTGCTGCGGCTGGACTTCTCGCCGCCGGCGGCGCTGGCGTTCATCATCGCCACCGGCTTCGTCGCCGACACCACCAGCCTGCCGCTGATCATCTCCAACCTGGTCAACATCGTCAGTGCCAACTACTTCGACATCGGCTTCGACCGCTACGCGGCGGTGATGGTGCCGGTCAACCTGGTCTCGCTGGTGGCGACGCTGGGCGTGCTCTGGATCGCCTTCGGCCGACGGATTCCCCGGCGCTACTCGCTCGAAGCACTCGATGCCCCGCGTTCGGCGATCCTGGATCCGCTGATCTTCCGGGCCGCGTTTCCGCTGCTGGCGATGCTGCTCGTGGCCTACTTCGTCACCGCGCCGCTGGGCATTCCCATCGCCTTCGTGACCGGGGCCGCGGCGATCGTGCTGATGGCGATCGCCGGTCGCTGGTGGCAGGGTGGCAAGGGTGCCGCCGTATCGGTCACCGCAGCGCTCAAGGGGGCGCCGTGGCAGATCGTGCTGTTCTCCATCGGCATGTATCTGGTGGTCTACGGGCTGGGCAATGCCGGTCTGACCGACTACGGCGCCCGGGCGCTGCAGTGGCTGGCCGGGCAGGGCAACTTCATCGCCACCGTCGGCACCGGCTTCCTCTCCGCCATCGTCGCCTCGGTGATGAACAACCTGCCGTCGACGCTGGTGGGGGCGCTGGCCATCGACCGGGCCCAGGTGCCGGCGGTGACCCAGGAGCTGATGGTCTACGCCAATGTGATCGGTAACGACCTGGGGCCGAAGTTCACGCCCATCGGCAGCCTGGCGACGCTGCTGTGGCTGCATGTGCTGGCCGGCAAGGGTTACAAGATCGGCTGGGGGCAGTACATGAAGATCGGCCTGTTGATCACCCCGCCGGTACTGCTGGCGACGCTCGTCGCGCTGGCGCTGTGGCTGCCTGTCATTTCCACACCGTAAGGTGTGCGGTGATGCCCAAGGTCGCCGCGAACAAGGAGTGTCGACATGACCGGGATTCGGCAGTCCCCCTCCCGCTATGGAGAGATATTTCGGGCGTTTCTGCTGCTCGGGCTGACCTCCTTCGGCGGCCCCATCGCGCATCTGGGGTATTTCCGCGAGGCTTTCGTGGTGCGTCGGGGGTGGCTTTCCGAGCCGGATTTCGCCGATCTCGTCGCGCTTTGCCAGTTCCTGCCCGGTCCCGCCAGCAGCCAGGTCGGCTTTGCGATCGGCCTGCGGCGGGGCGGCCTACCCGGCGCGCTCGCTGCCTGGTTTGCGTTCACGTTGCCCTCGGCCATCGCGCTGGTGCTGTTCGCCTCCGGCGCGTCGGCACTGGGGGGCGATGTCGGCCAGTCCCTGATTCATGGTCTCAAGCTGGTGGCCGTCGCCGTGGTCGCCAACGCCGTCTGGGGGATGGCCGGGAAGCTGTGTCCCGACCGGCGGCGGGCCGGGATCGCCCTGATCGCCGTATTCATGGCCGTCTTCATCGGCGGGACGATAGGCCAGTTGGGGGCCATCGCGGTGGGAGCCGCTATTGGCGTCTGGCGCTGCCGGCCGGAAACGACGACCCCATCCGACCGCCTCGAGCTCTCCGGGCGCTGGAGCCGATACGCGCTTGTCCTGTTCTTCCTGCTCCTTCTGCTGCTGCCGCTGGCGGCATCGATGGGGGGAAGCGAGGTCGTCGCGGTCATGGATGCGTTCTACCGGGCCGGAGCGCTCGTCTTCGGTGGCGGGCATGTGGTGCTGCCGCTGCTGCAGGCCGAAGTGGTCGATCCCGGTTGGATTTCTGAGAGCACCTTCCTGACCGGTTACGGGGTCGCGCAGGCCGTGCCGGGTCCGTTATTTACCTTCGCTTCCTATCTGGGTGCGGCGATGGCGCCCGGCGCTCAAGGCTGGTTGCTGGCGGCAGTGGCGACGATCATGATTTTTCTACCGGGCATGCTGTTGCTGGTGGGCGTCCTCCCGCATTGGGACCGGTTGCGCGCCTCGTCGACCGCGCAGCGGCTGATCCAGGGCACGAACGCGGCGGTGGTCGGCATACTGGGGGCCGCGCTGTACGCCCCGATCTGGCAAGGCGCCGTTGTCGAACCGGCCGATTTCGCGCTGGCGCTGGCCGGCTTCCTGCTGCTGACGGTATGGCACTGGCCGGCGTGGCTGGTTGTGATCGCGCTTCCCGTGGGCAGTCTCGTATCGGGCTGACGGTTCCAGCGACGAGTAACTGGGTGTTGTGGGTCGAACGATCAGGCTGGCGTTACACAACGAAACATATCTTCCGCGCTTCTTTAACCTGTATGAACTTCATTGATGGCTTTGAGGCGTACGGTGATCTTGCAGCGTCAGGGAGACGCAGTGCCAAGGAGGGAGTCGCGGGAAGCGATGTTCACAAGGACGCATGGCAGGACGCCATGGCGAGTTGGCAAGGAACTGCCACGATCTAACCCCGGCCCCAGCGGCCGGGGTTTTTTGCATCCTCCTGGGCGTCGAGAAACGAAGATGCATCGGCACGAGGCGATCGATATGAGCGAGCGAGTTCAACGACGAACCGGCGCGACGATGGTGGCCGCCGTCCTGTTGGGCGTCGGCATCATGGCGGCGCTCGACGAGATCGTATTTCATCAGGTACTGGCCTGGCACCACTTCGTCGAGACCGACAACTCGGCGCTGGCGCTGGCCTCGGATGGTCTGCTGCACACGCTGGAGCTGGTAATGCTGGTCGCCGGCACCGCGCTGATGCTGCGACTCCACGAGACCGGACAGCACGCTCCCGGTTATCGAGGCGCCGGGTTTCTGCTGGGGATGGGTGGGTTCCAGCTCTTCGACGGCATCGTCGATCACAAGGTCCTGGGGCTCCACCAGGTCCGCTACGTCGATAACTTGGTGGTCTATGACCTCTGTTGGAACCTGGCCGGCCTGCTGCTGCTCGCCATCGGCTACTGGCTGTTGCGCCGGGCCCGACGGGGTGAGGCGCTGAGCCAGCAATGAACGGGTTCACGCTGGTCTTTGCCACGCTGGCCGCGCTCTATGCCTGGGGCTGGTGGCGATCGAAGCGGCTTGGCCGGGGCTGGCCGCTGTGGCGGCTGCTCCTCTTCGTGGGCAGCGCGCTGGCGATCGTCGTGGTGATGTCGCCACCCTCGATGCATTGGGCCCACGACGATTTCCGCGGCCATATGGCGGTGCATCTCGTGGCGGGGATGATCGCGCCGCTGGGGCTGGTGATGGCGGCGCCGGTGAGCCTGGCGCTGAAGAGCGTTCCCGCGCAGTGGGGCAGACGTTGGGTCGGGTTCGTATCCCTGCCTCCCATTCGCGTGTTGAGCCATCCCGTTACGGCGGCGTTGCTCAATACCGGCGGCATGATGGTGTTGTACCTGACCGACCTCTACGCCGCGATGCGCCACTCTCCCGGCTTCGCCCTGTGGTTGCACTGGCATTTCATCATTGCCGGGTGCCTGTTCAACTGGGCCATTGCCGGGCCGGACCCGGCGCCGAGACGCCCTTCCCTCGAGTGGCGTTTCGGCGTGCTGGTGTTGTCGATGGCGGCACACGCGATGCTGTCCAAATGGATGTATCGATTTCATTTCCCCGCATCGGTGCCGCTCGACCAGGTCCGGCAGGGCGCGGAATTGATGTTCTACGCCGGAGAGCTGCCGGAAGCGCTGCTGGCCTACCTGCTGGCGCGGCAGTGGGTCCGATCGCGCTATCGGGAAGCGGCCGCGGTGCCGGGGCCACGTGGCTCCTCCTCTTGCCCGTAACGCATTTCGAAACCGTGGAATTGAGTAGCGGGGCCACGCCATGCGCTGGCGGGCTCCCTCAAGTCAGCGGATTCGAAGGGCGATGTGACGGATCCCGATCAGGAGGACGATTGGATTCCGGTTCGCCAGGGGGGAGCGGAAGCGTATTGCTGACTGAACTGGGTCAAGGCTCTGGCGCGGAAAGCGGCGTTGACTACGCTGAAGGCTATCGATTGGCAGGATCATCGTGGGAGCGACGGATGGCTGATCTCGAGACCTACCGCAACAAGCGTGACTTCTCGCGCTCGCCGGAACCTCGCGGCAAACGCGGCAAGCGGCGTTCGCGGTCGAGTTTCGTGATTCACAAGCATGACGCCAGCCAACTGCACTATGACCTGCGGTTGGAAGAGGATGGCGTGTTGCGCAGCTGGGCGCTGCCGAAGGGGCCCAGTCTCGAGCCCGGCGAGAAGCACCTGGCGGTTCAGGTCGAGGATCACCCCCTCGACTACGGCGATTTCGAGGGGGTGATCCCTGACGGCTACGGTGCCGGGACGGTAATGATCTGGGACCGGGGCGAATGGCGGGTGAGCGGCAAGCACGACGATGGCCAGATCGATTTCGAGCTCGACGGCGCCAAGCTCAAGGGGGCCTGGACGCTCAAGCGAATGAGTGGCCGAGGAGGCGGCGGAAAGCGCCAGGACGGCAAACAGTGGCTGATGATCAAACGCCATGACGCTGCCGATTCCCACCTGCCCGACAGCCTGGACGACGTCAGTGTGGCCTCGAACCGGCGCATGACGGAGATCGCCGAAGGGAAGTCACCATCCTCTTCATCGATAGCAGGTCCGTCATCAACCACCTCGGCGTCGCACTCCGCTTCAAAGCAGTCGTCGTCAACGCCCCCATCCTCCCCGTCCTCGTCGTCAAGACCTTCATCGAAAACCGCAACAAGCAAGCGCTCGGGCAGTGGCCGCAAGGCCCGGGCCATCAAGATCGCTCCCGATCAGCTCGAGGGCGCGCGCCAGGCGAGCCTCCCGGCCCGGCCTGCCGCGCAGTTGGCGACGCTGGTCGAGGAGGCGCCGGCCGATGAAGACTGGTTCCACGAGATCAAGTTCGACGGCTACCGCGTTCTGGCGCGGCTCGACCGCGGCAGGGTGAGCCTGCTGACGCGCAACGGTCACGACTGGCGGGACCGGTTTCCGGAAATCGCCGAGGCGATCGAAGCGCTGCCGCTGGAGAAGGCGCTGTTCGACGGCGAGGTCGTCGCGCTGAGACGCGACGGTGTCAGCGACTTCCGACGCCTGCAGGCAGCGCTGAGCGACGAGAAGACTGCCGGACTGGTCTACCAGATCTTCGATCTGCGCTATCTCGACGGTCTCGGCTTCGAGGGTGTTGCGCTCGACGATGTCGCTCTGCGCGACCGCAAGGCGCTGCTGGCGCAGACCTGCGACGCCGTGAAAATCGGCAATGTCGGCAGGCTGCGCTATACCGATCATGTCGAAGGGCAGGGCGAGGCGTTCTACGAGCAGGCGAGTCGCCAGGGCCTGGAGGGCATCGTGTCCAAGCGTGCCGACGCCTTCTACCGCGGCCGCCGCAACCGGGATTGGCTGAAGACCAAGACCGAGCGTCAGGCCGAATTCGTGGTCGCTGGTTACACCGATCCGAAAGGATCGCGTAGCGGCTTCGGTTCGCTGTTGATCGGCGCCTACGACGACGACGGCAAGCTGCGCTACTGCGGTCGGGTCGGTGCCGGGTTCTCCAACGACCAGCTCGTCGAGTGGCAGCGGAATCTGGCGCGCTCGCAACGCAAGACCTCGCCTTTCGTCGAGCGTGACATCCCTGATCTGGCCGGCAGCCACTGGGTCACGCCCAAACGCGTGATCGACGTCAATTTCAGCGAATGGACCCATGACGGCCGGCTGCGCCATCCCCGCTTTCGCGGCCTGCGCGAGGATCGCGATCCCGTGGACATCCGGCTGAGCCAGCAGCGAGCGAAGGAGCCGTCCATGAGCGAGAAAGCGAGTGAACCCGCCCCCCAGAGGCGTTCGACCCGGACGCAATCCGGTGGCGGCGATGTCGAGATCGAGGGCATTCGGCTGACGCATCCCGATCGGGTGCTGTTCGAGGAAGAGGGCATCACCAAGCGGGCGCTGGCCGAATACTATGCCGAACATGCCGAGTGGGTCCTGCCCGGGCTTGCCGAGCGGCCGTTGACGCTGCTGCGTTGCCCTGGCGGTATCGGCGAGGCGTGTTTCGTCCAGAAGCACCCCAGCGAGACCCTGCCGGGTAGCCTGCCGAGCGTGACGATCGCCGAAAAATCCGGCAAGCACGACTACCTCTACGCGCGCCGTGCCGCCGACCTGGTGGCGCTGGTCCAGATGGGGACCGTCGAATTTCACCTCTGGGGCAGTCGCGTCGACGATCTCGAGCGTCCCGACCAACTGGTGTTCGATCTCGACCCGGCTCCGGACTGCGAATGGCGGGCGGTCATCGATGTTGCCCGCGAGCTGCGCCAGGCGCTGGCCGAGCTCGGACTCGCCGCGTTCCTGCGCACGACCGGCGGCAAGGGCCTGCATCTGGTCGTCCCGCTCAAACCGCACGCCGACTGGGAGACCGCCAAGGGGTTTGCCGGAGCCGTGTGTGAACGCTGCGCCGAGCGTCATCCCGACCAGTTGACGCTCAACATGTCCAAGCCGGCTCGCCGCGGCAAGGTGTTCCTCGATTACCTGCGCAACGGTCGTGGCGCCACGGCGGTGGCTTCCTATTCGGTACGCGCCAGGCCCGGCGCGCCGGTGGCGACGCCGATCCGCTGGGAGGAGCTCGGACCGAAAATGAGGGCCGATCATTACACGCTGGCCAATCTGCCGCGCCGGCTGGCTTCGCTCAAGCACGACCCGTGGCAGGGCTTCGACGACGCCCGCGAGCGACTGACCAAGAAGCGCTGCCGCGATGCCGGGATGGAGGTTTGATGGCTGGCGGAATGAAGGCGGGCACGCGTGAGGAAACGACGACCGAGCTACCCGTGGGAGGAGAGCGATGAGTGCTCGCGCAGTCTGGAAAGGCGTCATCGGCTTTGGCGATGAACGGGTACCGGTCAAACTCTATACGGCGGTCAGCGACCGCAACGTCCATTTTCGGCTGCTCGACCGGCGTCGGCATCGTCCCGTGCATCAGGCGATGATCGAGCCTCGGAGCGGCAAGACCGTGTCGCGCGACGACCGCCACAAGGCCGTTGTCGGCAAGCAGGATCGAATCCTCTTCGACACCGACGAGCTCGACGAACTGGCACCGGCGCCCTCGCGGGACATCGAGGTGATGCATTTTCTTCCGCAAGGCGCGATCGACAACCAGTGGTACCAACGCCCCTACTATCTCGGGCCGGATGGAGACGAAGAGACGTTCGACGCTTTTGCCGCCGCGCTCGCCAATAGCGGACGGGAAGGCCTGGTTCACTGGGTGATGCGACATAAGGCCTATGTCGGTGCGTTGCGCGACCATGATGGCCACCCGGTCCTGATTACCTTGCGCCATCTCGACGAAGTCGTCGATGCCGATGCCCTGGAACCGCCCGGCGGTGCGAAGTTGAACGCCAAGGAGGTGGAGATGGCGACCGATCTGGTCGAGGCGTACGCTGCCGACTTCGAGCCGGCAACCTATCAGGACGAGTACCGTCAGCGGCTGGAAGCGCTGGTGGAGGCGAAGCGCAGCGGCAAGCGACTCAAGGTCAAACGCCGTCGTCGCCAGGAGCCGACCGACGATATCGTCTCGTCACTCGAGGCCAGCCTGGCCCGGGAGCGCAAGCGTGCCTAAGTCGGGAGCCAAGACATCGAAAGCGTCGAACTCGGGTAAGCCGCATCACCACGGGGAGGGCTTCCGTGGCCCGCGGCCGTTCTGGTCCGGCACCATCGCCTTTGGGCTGGTCAATCTCCCGGTCGGCCTCTACCCCGCCCAGCACTCACGTGATGTCACGCTGAAAGAGGTCGATGACAAAGGCAGGCCGCTGTCCCGCCGCTTCTTCAGCGAGACCGGGCGCAAACCGCTCAAGTCGAGCGAGCTGGCGCGAGGCGTCGAGGTCGGCGAGGAGCGCTACGTGGTCGTCGAGGACCAGGAGATCGAGGACGCCGCGCTCGAACACCGGCGCGAGATCACGTTGAGCCGATTCGTCCCGCTGGACGAACTCGATCCGCTCTATTTTCGGCGTGCTTACTTTCTGGTGCCGGACTCTCGCGCGTCCAGCGGCGATGGCGCGCTCAAGCCCTATCGGCTGCTGGCCGCGGCGATGGAAAGCGCCAATCGTGCGGGAATCGCCACGCTGGTAATGCGTGGGCGCGAAGTGCTGGTGGCGATCGTGGCCGAGAACGGCATCCTGCGCGCCGAGGCGCTGCGCTTTCACGACGAGCTGCGCACGCCGCAAGGCATCGGCCTGGCGCCGCCGGGCGAACCGGATGCGAAGCGTGAGCGGCGGATCCGGCAAGCGATGGACAAGCTCGATGCCAGGCACTTCGATCCCGACCAATTGATCGATCCCCACATCGAAGCGCTCAAGAAGCGGGTACGTCAGAAGCGTCGACGTCACCAGGATGTCGCCCCGATCGAAGCGACCCGATCGCGAGAGGCAGGCCAGGGTGACGAGAGCGAAGAGGGCGCCGAGGTCATCGATCTGATGCAGGTACTCAAGCGCAGTCTCAAACGTGGGCGGGTCGAACCGACCCCAAAAGGAGGCAAGGGGAAAGGAAAGGAGAAGGGAGAAGGCGCGTCAACGCGGAAATCCTCGTCGTCTGCTCGGTCTTCCAACCAGGGCGCGCAACCGTCCGACCGCGGCTCGGCAGCGGGAAAATCCCGCAAGGCACCCGCCGAGGGCGAGCTGGCCAGGCTCTCTCGTGAGACACTCTACCGACTGGCCCAACAACGCGACATTGCCGGGCGCAGCGGCATGACCAAGGCCCAACTGATCGAGGCGCTCCAATAAGGTGACTAGCACGAGGTGGCGAGTCGGGCGCGACTGGCGCGGAGTAGCGGGAATACCCATACCCCATCGACTCGTCGCCGCCGTCATGGGTGGCGATGTTGCCTGGTCGGCCCAACGGATTGGCCAAAAAAAGCCGCCAGAGTAACGAGGCGGCCAGACAAGTACGATCGAGTGATGAATCAGGCGGCGGAGACTGCCGTGCGGTGCCGGCTTCGGCCAACGGCGATCAGGGCCTTCTCGAGATCCTGAACCTGACACTTGTACGCCGAGCAGTTCGCGCAGATGACGCGGGAACCCTCTTCCTGCTTAATGGGCAGTCGAAATCGATGATGGCCGCAGACGCTGCAGTCAAGATTCAGGGTGACGGTCATCATGCCGATTGCCGCATCGTCTGCTGCTGCTCGAGACGATGGCTGCTCTCTCTCGCCATCTGCAGGATCAGACCGCGCGATAGATTGAGTGCGTGAAGCGCGTAGCTCGGCGAGGCGAGATCGGCCTGGTGGCCGTAGGTGTCGATGAATTCTCCGCACTCCGTGCAGGTGATTTCATCCCAGTCCCGTGGGCTATCTGCAGATACTGCGTGGTGGTTTCCACAGCGGGTGCATGAAATGTGATGCTTCATGATGCTCCCTCCTTGGTGATTGCTGGCCGTCCTGGCCAGCGAGTTGAGGCAGTCCCTGCCTCCGACGGTTCGACGATCCTTGTCGATTCGGGCCAGCGGTCCCTGCTGCCGTTAAGAACACTTTGGCATAGCCATAAAAATTGTACAAGGTGGATTTTGCGTACAAGAGTCGTCATCGATGAGCGGCTTGGTGCTGCCGGAAGCCTTCCTGCCTTCCATCGGGGCGTCGATGCCATAATTGGTTTTCGATAAAAGATTTTATCCTTCTCGATCAACGCTTAGGGTGCCGACGGTTTCCCCCGGGTGATGTCGCAACAGTACGGCGCACTAAATACAATTAAGTTTATTTGTACAGCAGCCGATAGGACGTCTCACGGCATGGTGCGAACGATACAGGCCTTCTCACGCTTGCCGAATCCAGTTCCATATCGCCCGACGGCCAGCGCCGAGGGCATCTATCGGGGGCTTGCCATGCTGCTACTGAATCGAAGTGTGAAATTGCGTCTGGCCGCGAGCCTGGGCGCCTGTGTCGTGATGTTGTTCATCGTCGGAAGCGTCGGACTGTTCGGCCTGAGTTCGACCAACGATGCGCTCGAACGCACCTACGAAGGCAACGTACTGACGTTGAAAGCGTTCAGTCGCATCGACCGGGCACTGCTCGGCAACCGGGTCAAGCTCACCGCGGAGCAGCGTGACCGCGACCCCGAATCGGCGCGGGCGACGCAGCAGGAGATCGCGGAGAACGACGCCATCATCGATGCGGCCTGGGAAGACTACTATCCGAATCGCATCAGCGGCCCCATAGAGCGGGAGATGGCCGATGCCTTCATCACCTCGCTGGCCGAGCTGCGGTCCTCCATCGCCGAACTCAACGCCGCCGTAAGCGGCAATGATTTCGATCGGGCCCGGGAGATCGCCACGACGACGCTGGCCGAGCGATATTCCGCAGCGCTCGGCGACATCCAGCAACTGGTGGATCGCAACAGCGCGCAGGCCGCCGAGTCCTTCGAGGGCGCGGTCGCGCTGTATGAATGGGAGCGCGCGCTCGTCATCGGCACCATGATCGGTGCATTGATCGTGAGTGTACTGCTGGCACTGTGGCTGATCCGGGGAATCATGACGCCGCTGGGTAAAGCCCAGGATCTCGCCAACGCCATGGCCGACGGCAATCTCGACAACGCGATCGATATCACCTGCAAGGACGAGTTCGGCGTGATGCTGCGCTCGCTGAAGGCGATGGAGAGTCAGTTTTCCCATGTCGTCATGAGCGTACGCGGCAATGCCCAGTCGGTCAGCACCGCGGCGGACGAGATCGCCCAGGGTACCGACGATCTCAGTCGCCGTACCCAGGAGCAGGCCGCGAGCCTCGAGCAGACCGCGGCATCGATGGACGAGATCACCTCGACCGTGCGCCAGAACGCGGAGAACGCCGCCGAAGCCGACAGGCTCGTGCATGATGTCAGCCAGCGAGCCAACGCCGGCGGCGAGGTCGCCGGCGAGGCGGTCAAGGCGATGGAGGGGATCAATGCCTCGAGCCGCAAGATCGCCGGTATCGTCGGGTTGATCGACGAGATCGCCTTCCAGACCAATCTGCTGGCACTGAATGCTTCGGTGGAAGCGGCAAGGGCCGGCGAGCAGGGACGCGGCTTCGCCGTGGTGGCCAGCGAGGTGCGCAATCTTGCCGGACGCAGCGCCGATGCCGCCAAGGAGATCAAGCAACTGGTTCATGAGAGCATGGGCCAGGTCGACGCCGGTACCGAGCTGGTCAATCGGGCGGGTCATGCGCTGGAAGAGATCGTCGGGGGGGTTGCCCGCGTGACCACGCTGGTCGGGGAGATCGCTGTGGCCAGCCGTGAGCAGGCGCAGGGCATCGATCAGGTCAACACCGCCGTATCCCAGATGGATGGCGTGACCCAGCAGAATGCGAGCCTGGTGGAAGAGTCCAGCGCCGCCGGGCGATCATTGCAGAGTCAGGCCGCGGCGCTGTTGAAAGAGGTCTCTTTCTTCAGGGGGGCCGCGAGCGGCACCGCTCAGGCGCTACCTGCCGCCTCGACCGGTGTGGCATCGATCGCGCCGGCCAGGAGCGCGCCGAAGTCCCAGGGCCAGGAACGGGCACCGGCGAAGGCCGCCCCACGCCAAGCCGAAACCGAAGAGTGGACCGCTTTCTGACACTCGTCACGGCTGAAGCGCCTCCCGAGGGGGCGCTTCGCCTCGCGCCCGCCCCCGGGTAGGCCTTCCGCCTCCCGGACCTGCGTCACTCCATTCGATCCTTACTTCGCCGCCAGCTCGTAGATCCACACACTGAAGCCGCCCAGGGTATTGGGGCCGAAGGTATGGGTCAGCGGCACGTCGGTGGCGTCGCGACCCTGAGCGATCAGCACGCGGCCGATGCAAGGCGCGTTGTTGCGCGGATCGAAGGTCCACCAGCGGCCTCCCAGATAGACCTCCATCCAGGCGGCGAAATCCATGTCGGCGTAGGGTGGCGGCTTGCCGATGTCGCTGATGTAGCCGGTACAGTAGCGGGCCGGCAGGTTCATGCAACGACAGAGGGTGATGGCGAGATGGGTGTAGTCGCGACAGACGCCGACCTTTTCCCGGTAGGCTTCGGCGGCCGTGCGCGTGGGTCGCGAGTGCTCGTAGCCGAAGGTGATGTGCTGATTGACGAAGTCGCAGATTGCCTGGACACGAGCCCATCCCGGTGGCGTGCCCTGAAAGCGCTGCCAGGCGACTTCGCTGAGCAGGTCGGTCTCGCAGTAGCGACTGCCCAGCAGATACTGGAGGACATCGGCCGGCAGCTCCTCCACCGGATGCTGGCGGGCCGATGGCTCGACGGGATCGTAGCCGCCGTCGTCATGCAGGATCGCATTGGTGCCGAGGGTGAAGGTGCCGGCCGGTGCCACCATCCGGTTGCACCAGTTGCCGAAGCTGTCGCGATAACTCGATAGATCGACCATCGGCGATGTGACCAGGTGATCGGGCCCCTCCAGGCTCGAAAAGCGCGAGTGGTGCACGTTGAGCATGGCGATCATCGGTGTGGGGACCGCGAACTGGTAGATCATTTCGCAACCGAGCTGAATTCTCATGAGCGGTTTCTCCGAGGTGCCGTATCGGCGAGTGTTGGCGCGTGTGGGGCAGCTTTACCCTGGCGTGGGGTCTCGCGCCGGCGTTCTTTCATGCTCCGCCGCCGTCGGCGCTTGCAACGGGTGGCGGCGAGGTTCGCGGGACGGCGCCGGGCCATGCCGGATCGGGCCCGCGTTCCGCGAGACGCAGGATCAGCAGATGAGGTTTGCCATCCAGCGTCAGCGAGGCTTCGAGGGTGCTGTCGGGCAGCGGCTCGCCATCCAGGGTGGCGCCGGCGGGCCGGTCTTCGGAGGGCCGCTCGACGCGTATCACGCAGGCGCTCCCCTCGAGGTCGACGGTGGCCGAAAAGCCCGGCCAGGTGTCGGGAATGCAGGGCGAGACGATCACGCGGCGACCTTCGCGGCGGATCCCGAGGATGCCGGCCACGCCGGCCTGATGCATCCAGCCGGCGGAACCGGTGTACCAGGTCCAGCCACCGCGCCCGACGTGGGGCGGCTCGGAGTAGACGTCGGCGGCGATCACATAAGGCTCGACGCGGTAACGCGCCACGTCTTCCGGGTTCAGGGCGTGGTTGATCGGATTGAGCAGCGAGAACAGCCGGTAGGCCCGTTCGGCCTGGCCCAGCTTGACGAACGCCAGGATCGACCACATCGCGGCGTGAGTATATTGCCCGCCGTTCTCCCTCAGCCCTGCCGGGTATCCCTTGATGTAACCCGGCTCCATGGCGGTCTGGTCGAACGCCGGCGTGAACAGCAGCGCCAATCGTTGCTCGGGGTGGATCAAGTGGCGCGACACCGACGCCATGGCCTGGCTGGCGCGTTCGGGATCGGCGCCTTCCGACAGTACCGCCCAGGACTGCGCGATGGCGTCGATCCGGCAGGCATCGTTATCGTGGGTGCCGAGCCATCGACCGTCGTCGAAGGTGGCGCGGCGGTACCATTCGCCGTCCCAGGCCTCGCTTTCCAGCGCCAGGCGCAACGCCTCGGCGCGTTCCCGCCAGCGTTGGGCGAGGGCCCGATCTTGCGGCGCATCGCGGGCCTCGGCCAGCGGCGCAAACAGCCTCAGCGTGCGCAGCAGTAGCCAGCCCAGCCACACGCTCTCGCCGCGGCCCGCATCACCGATTCGATTGAATCCATCGTTCCAGTCGCCGGTGCCGATCAGCGGCAGTCCGTGTTCGCCGAATCGTTCGAGCGCCTGATTCAGCGCGCGGGCGCAGTGCTCGAACAGCGACGCCGTCTCGTCGGCTATCCGCGGTTGGGCGAAGTCGTCATGCGCCTCCGGCGCCAGCGGCGGCCCATCCAGGAACGCGACCCGCTCATCCAGCACCGCGGTGTCGTCTGCCGCCTGGATATAGGTGGCGGTGGCGAAAGCCAGCCACACCCGGTCGTCGGAGATACGGGTGCGCACGCCCTGGCCAGAGTGCGGCAGCCACCAATGCTGTACGTCGCCCTCGACGAACTGGCGACCGGCGGCGCGCAGCAGGTGATGTCGCGCCAGCGCCGGCATCGCGAAGGTGAGTGCCATGCCGTCTTGCAACTGGTCGCGGAAACCGTAGGCACCGCTGGCCTGGTAGAACGCCGAGCGCGCCACGATGCGACAGGCCAGTGTCTGGTAGGTCAGCCAGCCATTGAGCATGAGGTCCATGGCCGGATCCGGCGTGCTGACTTGCAAGGCGCCATGCAGCGTCTGCCAGTAGGCTTCGACCTCGTCCAGCTTGGCGTCGAGATCGGTACTTCGGTAACGCGTTATCAGCTCTCGAGCGGCCTCGTCGTCGCTGCCCTGGCCCATGAACGCCACGATTTCGACCGTCTCTCCAGGGGCCAGTGTCAGCTCGCACTGCTGCACCGTGCAGGGGTCGTGTCCCGCCCCGCTGCTTGCCGACAACGACCGCATCGCGGTCAACGCTTCCGGCGCGGCCAGCGAGCCCCCGCCGAGGAACTCGCGGCGGTCGGCGGTCCAGCGACTCTGGCGTCCGTCCAGATCGACGAACCCGACCCGTCCCGGGAAGGCCTGGTTCCACGGGTTGTGCATCAATAGCGCACCAGTGACGTTATCGTGTCGGGAGACCAGGAACGGTGCGGTCCTGGCCCGCGCCGTGCCCATCACCCACGCGGTATAGGCGGTCACTATCAGCCGACGGGGGGTCGTGGTGCGATTCTCCAGCGTCAGTCGCGATATCTTGATCGGGTCGTTCAACGGCACGTACTGCAGCAGCATCATGGATAGCTGGGGCGTGTCGTGCTCGAAACGGGTGTAGCCGAAACCGTGACGCGTGATGTGGCGGGCCTGATGCCCGGGGCGCGTGCGACAAGGGCGCGCGGTGACGGTCGTCAGCGCGCCGCTGTCGGCGTCCTGGACGTAGATCACCTCGCCGGGCAGATCGCTGACCGGATCGTTGGACCATGGCGTCAATTGATTCTCGCGGCTGTTGTCCGCCCAGGTGTAGCCGCCACCCTCCGCCGAGACCTGAAAGCCGAAACCGCCATTGGCGATGACGTTGATCCAGGGCTGGGGTGTGGTATCGCCATTGTCGAGCACGCAGACGTATTCGCGCCCGCCACGGTCGAAGCCGCCGGTGCCGTTGAAAAAGGCCAGGTCCCCCAGCGGCGGGCGCGAGGACGGTGCCACCGCCGGTCGCGGTGACCTGGCCGGCGTGTCGGGGTTGCCACCGATCACGACTGTCTCGTACGCCAGGGATGCACGAGCGGCGTCGGGAGACGGGGTGTCGGCCCTGACCGCGCCGGACCCGAGTTTGCCGGCTCGAGCCAGCGCGTCGAGAGCGGGCCTGGATGAAGGCGGCGCCAACAGGGCGTCGAGCTGAGCGGTGAGTGCGCCCTTGCGCGCCGTCAGCACCACACGAGCCACGGCCAGCAGCAACTCTTGGCTGGCCAGATTCAGCTGGTTGGCTCTCAGCGTGTAGATCGAGCCCAGCGCCAGATCGCCTTCGACATGGGGGGGCGGTCGGTTGACGCTAACGGCCGATTCGATCGCCTCCTGCAACTCCTCCAGATAGGAGTGGGCACGATCATTGAGCACCACCAGGTCGACGCCGAGCCCTTTGGCGCGCCAGTACTCGTGGGCACGGAGCAGGGTCTTGAGCCAGGCCACATCCTCGATATCGCCGAGCCGGAGCAGCACGATCGGCAGGTCGCCGGAAATCCCCATCGGCCAGAGGTTGGACTGCATCGCCATTCCGCGCTCGAGCATATCGGAGGAGGGGCGGAAGCGGGCATCGTTGTACAGGATCGGCGCGGCCAGGCGTTGGAAGTCGGCGGCCTCTTCCAGGTCGATGTCGAGGTGACGCAGTTGCACGTGGGCCTGTGTCCAGGCCAGGGTGCGGGCGCGGTCGAAGGCGCTGGTGTCATGATGCTTGTCGATCAGTGCCAGCACCGCTTCACGACTCTCGGCGACCACCGTCCAGAAATCGATGTGGGCAACGTGTCCCGGCGTGATGTGCAGCACGTAGCGCAGCGAGAAGATCGGGTCCAGCACCACGCCGGTGGTATTCGACAGTGGCTGGCCGGTCAGCGCCAGGGCATTGCCGATTTGGCGCCCCCGGCCCAGGAAGCGGGCGCGATCCGTCTCGTACTGCGGCGCTTCGCACTCCCCCTTGACCACCGCGAAGTGCGCCGCCCAGATCGGAGTTTCGCTGGCATCCCTGCGGCGTCGGGTCGCGGTCAATGCGGCGTAGTCGGCGATGAAACCGGTCTCGACAAAGAGTTTGGCGAAGGCCGGATGGGCGTCGTCGGCGGGCGGCTGCGTCAGCACCACCTCGGCGTAGGAGGTCAGTTCGATGGTCAGCGCCTGGCGCCCGCCGTTGGTGACCGAGACACGTCGTACCTCTCCATCGTCCTCACCGGAGACCAGCACCTCGAGTGTGGTGGTGATCTCACCATCGCGGCGGGTGAAACGGGCGTGATCCTCGGCGAAGACCACCTCTCGCCAATCGGCTGCCTTGGCCAGCGGGTGCGCGCCAGCGGACCAGCGCATGTTGCTCTCCCGGTCGCGCAGCAGGATGAAGCTGCCCCAGTCATCGCAGGTGGCGTCCTCGCGCCAGCGGGTGATCGCCTGGCGCTGCCAGCGACTGAAGCCGGCGCCGGCGTCGGTCAGCATCACGTTGTAGCGCCCATTGGATAGCAGGTGGGTCACTGGGGGCGACGAGGATGGCTCGCCGACGTGTCGTCGCACCGCCGCCGCTGCTGTCGCGGCGGTGCTCGACGGCGCGGCGTGCCTGGCATCGTTGGGAGATGGCAGGGTCGCGACTTCCCGAGGCAGGCGCTCGTGCAGCAGCAGCTCGCTGGCCTGGATGATCGGCTCGCGATGGAAGTGGCTGCGCAGCCGTCCCTCGAGCAGGCTGTTGGCGATGGCGGCGATGGTCATCCCCTGGTGGTGGGCCATGACGTTGCGCACGATGACGAAGGTCCGGTCGATCGGCAGCCGCGTCGGGGTGAAGTCGATCGCCTCGAAGAAGCCGAAGTGGCTCTCCGCCTCCATGGTTTGCAGGCGGGCGAAGTTCTCCAGTGCGGCCTGCGGCGCGACCATGGTCGCCAGTGCGGTGGCGTAGGGGGCGACGACGAGGTTGTCGCCGAGTCCTCGCTTGAGTCCCAGTTCCGGCACGCCAAAGTTGGAATACTGATAGGTGAAGTCGATGTCCCGCGCGTTGTAGGCGGATTCCGAGATCCCCCAGGGGATCTCCTTGCGCCTGGCATAGAGACGCTGGCTGGTCACGACCAGCCGGTTGGTCTGCTCCAGCAGGCTACCGAACGGCGCACGCATGACCAGCGAGGGCATCAGGTACTCGAACATCGAGCCCGACCACGAGATCAGTGCGACGCCATCTTTCAGCGGTGTCACCGCCCTGCCCAGACGGAACCAGTGGCGAGTGGGCAGGTCGCCCTTGGCGATCGCCAGCAGGCTCGCCAGGCGCGCCTCGGAAGCGAGCAGGTCGTAGCAGCCTTCGTCGATCCGATCCTCCCGCGGGGCGTAACCGATCGACATCAGCTTGCGCTCCAGCACCAGCAGGAAGTGGAAATCCATCTCCAGCGCGAGCCGCCGCGATTGCGTTGCCAGCATGGACAGGCGCCGTCCCAGGGTGGCCTCGGATGCAGCCTCCGAAGGATCTCCTTGGGCGGGGGCAGTCCGGGACAGGGGCGCGGTATTCTCGGCGTCGCATCGGTGTTCGTCGAGACAGCGCTGCAGGATCCGCATCCAGCCTTGAGGCGGGACTTCCCCGGTCGCCGCGTCGGCGTCGGTGGTATCGCCGGACTGCGCGCCCAGCAGGTGCAGGCAGCTATCGATCGACTGACGCAGGGCATCGCAGTACTCGATGCCGTAGCCGGTCGATTCGAGATGGGAGGAGAGAGCGTCCAGCTCGTCGAGCAGGGCCGTGCGTGTCTCTGCGTCGAGCGATGCGGTGGTGGCGATGTCCTCTCGGCACAGCAGCAGGGTATCGGTGAGGCCGTTGCGCGGGTCGAGGACGTGGGGGTGGACGGCCCAGGCTTCGCAGGCGTTGGCCAGTGTGATCAGGTGGCCTGCCAGATTGCCGCTGTCGACGGTGGAGACGTAGAGCGGATCGAGTGGTGCCAGGGTTCGGGTGTCGTACCAGTTGTAGAAATGGCCCTTGCAGCGCTCCAGCGTGAGCAGCGTGGCCATCGTGGCCTCGAGTCGCTCCACGGCGCGATGGGTGCCGATCCAGGCAAACTCCCGCGCGGATACGCAGGCCAGCAGATAGAGGCCGATATTGGTGGGCGAGGTGCGCTGGGCAATGACCGGCTTGGGGTCGAACTGGAAATTGTCTGGTGGCAGCGCGTGGGAATCCTCGGTCACGAAGGTATCGAAGAATTGCCAGGTGCGTCGCGCGATGCGTCGCAATGCCTGCGCTTGCGGCGGAGAGAGACGCAGGTTGTCGGTGGTGTCGGTGGGCGCGCGGCTGGTCCAGAGCGCAATCAGCGGAGCGGCCAGCCACAGTACCAGCAGTGGCAGGATGACGATCCAGGCCGGTGGCTCGACGATCGCCAGAAGCAGCGCCAGTGCCAGGCTCAGCAGGGTGCCGCCGGCCATTTCGCGACCGAACCCGGCCGCGCCGAGACGCTCGTTGCCGGCCAACTGCGATGCCGTCGTCCACTCCAGCAGATGGCGCTGGGAGATGTAGACGCGGAACAGCGTGCGCACGATGGCATCACCCATTTGCCAGGCCTGATCCGCCAGCAGGGCGAGGCTCAGCAGGCAGCGGCCCATTTCGGTTCGCAGGTCCCGGCCCAGTGTCCTCCAATGATGGCGCCAATTGCCGTCGCGGCGATGGGGCGCGAGCGCAGAAACGACCGGAATCAGCGCGGGAATGATCAGGCAGGCCAGCGTCAGTGCCAGGGTGGTGAGCGCAGCCGATATCGGTAGCCAGGCAGAGATCATCAGCGCGCCGAACAGGCTAGGTGCCAGCAGCGATCGTCGCAGGTTGTCGGCGATCTTCCAGCAGCCGACGGCGGTCAGCGCCTGGCGATCCGAACGCCTACCCCAGAACCAGGGCAGTAGTTGCCAGTCGCCTCGCGTCCAGCGGTGCTGGCGCCTGGCGGCAACGTCGTAACGTTCCGGGTAGGCTTCGACGACTTCGACATCCGAAGCCAGACCGGCCCGCGCGAAGATGCCCTCCAGCAGGTCGTGGCTGAGCAGACTGTTCTCGGGAATTCGGCCTACCAGGGAGCGCTCGTAGGCGTCCACGGCGTAGATTCCCTTGCCCGCGAACGATCCCTCGCCGAACAGATCCTGGTAGAGATCCGATACCGCGGCGGTATAGACGTCCATGCCGCCGGGGGCGGAGAACAGCCGCTGGTAGCGTGAGCCCTGGCGGCCGATGGGCAGCGAAGGCGTCACCCGGGGCTGGAGAATGGCGTGCCCGCGAACGACCCGGTCGTTGGGCCCGAAGACCGGCTGATTGAGCGGGTGCGCCATCTTGCCGACCAGCCTGGTGATTGTATCGCGAGGCAGGCGAGTATCGCTGTCCAGTGTCACCACGTAGCGCACGTCGGACGGTACCCAGGGCGTGTGGCCGGCGACGTCGATGTAGGAGGTATCGTCGGCGCCACGCAGCAAGCGGTTGAGCTCGGTCAGCTTGCCACGCTTGCGCTCCCAACCCATCCAGCAGCCCTCGCTGGCATTGTAGAGTCGGCGACGATAGAGCAGCAGGAAGCGCGGGCCTGCCGGACCAGGGCCATGACGCTGGTTGAGGTGCGCCATGGCGTCGACCGCACTGGCGAGCAGGATGTCGTCGCTGGCGAGTTCGGCGGTATCGGCGTCGCGGCCGTCCAGCAGCAGGGCGAAGGTGAGATCGCCGCCGGTGCCGGAGAGATAGTGCACTTCCAGACGCTCGATCAGTTCACGCAGCGCGACCGAATCGGTCAGCATGGCCGGTACCACGACCAGCGTTCTGAGCGTAGCGGGAACGCCCTCCTCGAGTGCCAGACCGGGCAGCGCCTCGCCGCCGACACCTTCGCCCAGGGCGCGGTTGGTCAGCGCCGTCGCCACCTCGTAGGCGGGCAGGACAATCAGTACCAGCCACGCCAGTTGCCACCCCGGTGTCAGACCGGCCGCTGCCAGCGCCCACACCGCCAGCCCCAGCAGCAGCAGCGTGATCAGGCTGGTGGCGCAGGCGTAGCCCGTCAAGCCCAGCTTCAGCACGGCCCGTCGAATTCGCAGTGCCATGGGCGGACGGAAGCCGAGCGATCGCTCCAGTTCACGACGACCGTCGGCGATCAGGTAATACCCCGGATCGGTGCGTCGTTCCGCCTCGGCCGGCTGGCAATCCGGGGCAAGCTCGGCCCGCGCGGCGGCCAGTGCCTGCTCGGTCACCAGTAGCTCGTCCCGGTGCGAGCCGCGGGCCAGTTGCTCGATGGCATTGCGATAGCGGTCGCGGGTGGCGAAGTCCATCTCGGCGAAGCGGCTGCCAGCGCGCAGGCGCTGGTCGACCAGGCTGACCTGCTCGACCAGGGTCGCCCAGTCGAAATCGGCGATGTGACGCAGGCTGGTGATCACGTTACGCACGCTGACGTTGGACGCACCTTGGCGTTGCTGGGCGTTGTGCACCACGGCGGCGATCGAGGTGTGCTGGCGAGTGAACTCCTGCTCCAGCCAGGCCAGCGCCGGCACCTTGCCGGGATCCTGATCCCTGAGGCGCTTGACCATCTGGGCGTAGAAGTGGGCGGCGAAAGGCTCGCTGATGTCGAGGTAGGCGTACGCTTGCAGCGAACGGCCATCGGCCTCACGCCGCAGCAGGCTTTCGCACAGGGTATCGGCCTCGGCCCGGGCTTCCCGCGCATGGACGATCTGGTCCGAGAGCCGTCGCAGGTTTTCCACCAGAACCAGTCGCAGGCTGATGGCGATCGCCCACAACTCACCGATGGTCAGCGCTTCCGAGCGCTGGTAGGCGTTGATGAACCGGGCCAAGGTGAGGGGGTCGAAATGGCTGTCGGTATGGGCGACGTAGGCCCAGGTCAGGCCCAGCACTCGTGGGTAGCCGGCGAAGGGGCCGTCGGCCAGCTTGGGCAGCTGGCGGTAGTAACCCGGTGGTAGATCTTCTCCGATATCGCTGACGTGTTTCTCGACATGGTGGTAGTGATCGAGTAGCCACTCCGCGGCTGGCACGATGCTGCGGCGCTGGGCGACTTCGTCGGCAATGCTGCGGTAGGCCGCGGCCAGCGCCACCGTGTTGTCGAGAAGTCGTCGATGCAAGGGCAGGACTGCTGGCGGGCGCAGGGTGACCGACTGCGCCAGCGCAAGACTCTGTGCGTGCTGCTCGAGCCGCTCCGGGCCGAACAGCTCTTCGCGGACCGGGGCCCTGGAATTCCAGGGAGGCGGTGGGTCGGCACTGGTGTTGCCCCGCCGCCACCAGGCATTCATGGTTGATATCCACGCGATGAGGCGCGGGAGAGAGTAATCGGCAAGCCGTTGCATCGATGCATTGGTGATCTCCTGCCGCCGACCGAGGGGGCAGGGCTCGGGTCGAGGCGGTAACGCCATGCCATGGTGAAGAATGGGGCACGCCTGCTGGCGTTAGGCGGTGCCACTCGAAAGTTCGTCGAGTGTCGAGTTGAAAAGCGTCGCGACCGACGGTCGCGGCGTGCTACGAGGTGAGGCGTCACGGGAGGTGCAGGCCGATCTTGGAGGATCGGCACGCGCCTGGCGAGAATCCGAGCAGATCGTGAAGTCAGTATGGGTGCAGGATAGCGAATTAGCGAATGCCAACTTCGGTGCCAGCCGGGGCTTCCGGCGCGACGAGGCGAGATGCGCTGCGCAAGCTGAACGTTTTGCCGAAAAAGGAGTAGTCAGCGGTGTGAGAAGCGGCTAGTTTCGAGGAGCTCGACACCGTCGAGCCATACCGTTCGAATCTCCCGACCATATCGTTTTCCTCTCACTCGAGAACAGGGGGCTAGCGCCTCCAAGGAAGTTACGATGAAGATCACCCCGCACGAGCAGCGAGTGCTCGTTCTAAAAAAGAGAAATGCTCCTAAGGAGGGGAGTCTTACGACCAGGGCAACGATGGGAAAAATGCCAGCGGGCACACTCAAGACACGCCTCAAGAAACTCATCGAAGGCGGTCTTGACCGGGATCGTGCGATCGAGATCGCATTGGACCGCCCCATCGGCCCGCAGGGGCGGCCTAGAAAGACCTGAGGTTTCAGACTGTTGGCGAGAAGCTGCGGGCGCAGAGGGAGTCGGTCGCGGAATTCATGGGTTTCGCTGACGCTCCAGGCATAAGTCGAATCGAGTCGACACGGCAGTGAAGATGGAATTGCAGGCCAAAGCCTGCTCTCGTCGGGCTTTTGCCGAGAGGTATCTTGGCTAGACTAGCCGTCGTTTCGCTCCCTGCGGAACCTTTCCTTGGCCCCGATTTCGATCGGGGCTTTTTTGTGGCTGAAGGTCCGCGCCACGATGGTGGAGGACCCTGGGCTCGGCCATCCGATCATGATGGCCTCAAGTACGGAGCCAGCGATAGAGCAGTTTGTAGAACGAGACATCGGTCAACTGGTCGTAGCGCGAAAGGTCCCGCTTCTGACCGAACTGCAGCTCAGTGAAGTAGTATTCGCCTTCCGACTTGATGATCTCCTTGATGTCGTCTTCATCGGCGGATGAATACAACAGTACGCGACTACCATGGAGGTACTGCTCCTCGGGAGCGACATGCAGTTTGCAGCTGCCAAAGGAGAGTGTCAGTTTCTGAAGCGTCAGCTCGAAGGTTTCGTCGAACTTTTCCAGCGTATGGGTCTGTTCATCGTAGCGACGATCGATGTCTTCCAGCCCCAGTGCATCGACCCACTCTTCGATGTTTCTCTGCAATAGACACAGGTCTTGTTTACGGGATTCCAGCTGTTGCCTGAACTCTCTCAGGCGCTGTTGGCAAGCACCGACCTCGTCTCTGATGTGACTTTTCAGCTGCTCGATATCGACCATGGTCTGGATCCTTTGTCGGAACCGCTAACGGATTTTTTCATTATGGTTGGAGACGCAAAAAACCGCCTCTTGAAGGCGGCTTGTCAAATGATGGTTCGCGTCATGCTGCTGCAGGCTGGCCTCTAGCGGATAGCCGGTTCACCGCGCTGAGCGCTTTCTCCAGATCCAATATCTTGCATTTGAAGGCGCTGCAATTGGCACAGCGGACATTGGAACCCTGCTGGCTGTTGACCGGCAAATGAAACTGCTGATGACCACAAACGGAGCAAGTGAGATCCAGAGTGACTTTCATCATGCCGATTCCCTCAAATCGAGGTGATGGTCATTCGGGGGGCGGTACGACAGGTCCTTCTCGCGCGACATCTTCAACGTCAGACTGCGGCACTGGTTGAGAATCTGTACCGAGTAGCTGGGCGCATGGATATCCTTCCAATGACCGACGGTATCGAGAAATTCGCCGCATTCGATGCAGCTGATTTCATCCCACTCGGTGTGCGATTCGAAGAGAACCGGCTGGGTATGACCGCAGCGGGTGCAAGCAATGGTATCTTTCACGATCAGCCCTCCTTGGCTTGGACGTTGGTCTTCCTGATTGACCAGATGGCGGCAAATCCTTGTCGCCACGTGCCGGGCATCCCTGCCCGATCGTTCCGGCTTTCCATGCCGACTTCACGATTTCATGCTGGCATAGCGATTGAGGGTGTACAAGGGTTGTACGGCATTGAATTCGATGTCTTATTATCCTGTGTTAAACAGTGCCTGGTAAGTCCCTGAATCAGCTGAGCCGGCGGCCAGTCGTGAAAATTGAAATTTTTTGTAATCTCACAGGTTGCTGAAATCGGGACATTCATCCCGGGTAGATTCACCTCGTTGTTAACGTTCTGTCATCTACCGGGGGCTAGAGTGGCGATGCGACACCGGGAAGGTGTCGATCAGCAGGGAAGCGAAGCGCAGGACGCGTGGTTCGACATCAAGGATGATGGGTCAGTACCAGCGCTCAGCCGTGAGGCTTGGCGCTTCTTCGTTGCCGTCTGGCGAGGGTGGCTGGAGCGCCTGAACCGGGCAAGATCGAATTGTCGGCATTCTTAGTTGAACGCCAAGGTGTCGAGGACGCTATGCTTAGCGTCAGTGACCCTTCAATTCGGAATCCCCATGAGTTCTCTGAGCCAACACAAAGCGTTCATTCTCTTGCTGACGCTAGTGTCCATCGCGTTCGTATGGCTGCTGCTGCCTTTCTACGGTGCCGTGCTATGGGCGGTGATTCTGGCGATCCTCTTCCAACCCATGCATCGGCGTCTGGTCATCCGGCTCAAGGGTCGGAACAACTGGGCCGCGCTCATCAGCGTGATGGCGTGCGTATTCATCGTCATCATTCCCATGTCGTTGATCTTCGGTGCCCTGGTTCGTGAGGGGGCTAGCGTCTACCAGCGCGTGGGCAGCGGCGATATCGACTTCAACCAGTACATCCAGCAGTTCCAAGGGTCGCTACCGGCTTCGGTTCAGAGTTGGCTGGGGGACGCGGGCTTCGGGAGCTTCTCCGATATCAGCAACCGCCTGGCTTCGGCGCTCGAGCAGGGGAGTCGGCTGATCGCCACGCATATGCTGAGCATCGGGCAGAACACCCTCCAGTTTCTGGTCAGCGCCGGCATCATGCTCTATCTGCTGTTCTTCCTCTTCCGGGACGGGCGCTCGCTCGGGCAACTGATTCGCACGACGATTCCGCTGAGTGACGAGTACACCTCCAAGCTGATCGAGAAATTCACTGCCGTGGTGCGTTCCACCGTGAAAGGTAACGTGATCATCGCCATCGTCCAGGGGGCGATCGGCGGCGTGGCGTTCTGGGCGCTGGGTATCGAAGCTGCGCTGCTGTGGGGCGTGATGATGGCGTTCCTGTCGCTGCTGCCGGCGATCGGCTCGGCGATCGTCTGGGTGCCGGTAGCGGCATACCTGCTGCTCAGCGGGGCCTACGTGAAAGGCGTGATCCTGGTATTTGTCGGCGTGGTGGTCATCGGGCTCGTCGACAACTTCCTGCGCCCACCGCTGGTGGGCAAGGAGACCAAGCTGCCCGATTACGTGGTGCTGATCTCGACCGTCGGCGGAATGACCCTGCTGGGGATCAACGGCTTCGTGCTCGGGCCGCTGATCGCCGCACTGTTCATCGTCGTCTGGTCGCTGTTCCGTCAGGAGCAGCAACAAGAGGCCGAAATGGCGTCACGCGAGGACACGGCGGGCGAGGTGGTTCCCGAACCGCCCAAGCGCGGCGCGTCAGTGGATGGCTGAGTCATATTATTGTTATAGTGCTAATTAATTTTTGGAACTCTTTGGATCAGGGCACGGATGTCTGACTTCTCTCCATTCCCTGGTGTCACGGTCCGATGGGCCGCTGGCGCCACGCTCGCCGGGACCTTGCTGGCAGGCTGTGCCAACTACGCCGGGATCGAACCACAGCAGACGCTGACGCCCATCAGCCAATTGAGTGCCAGTCAGGTGCTTGGCCGCTCACCGGTATCACCGGCCGCGTGGCCCGATGCCGACTGGTGGAAGCGGCTGGGGGATCCGATGCTCGATACGCTGATCCAGGAAGCCTTGAGCGACTCTCCGGACATCGCAGTGGCGCAGGCGAGGCTACGTTCCGCCAACGCTGCCATCGCCTCGGCAAGGGCCGACGAACTCCCCAGCATCGATGCCTCCGCCGAAATCTCGCGCTCGCGCGTCTCCAAGGTCGAAGACCCGCTCGGGCAGGGCAACTTCTACTCCACCTCGCGCTCGCTGCTGCTCTCCTTCGACTACGATCTCGACCTGTGGGGCGGCGCCCGTGCCGCCTGGGAAGCCGCGCTGGGAGAAGCCCGCGCCCAGGAGATCGAATACCGTGCCGCCGGATTGACGCTGTCGGTCAACGTGGCACGCGCCTACGTCAGTCTCGCCGATGCCTATGCCCGCCGCGATGTCGCCCAGCGCCAACTGGACCGAGCCCTGCGGATCAACGACATCAACGATGAACTGCTCCAGGCCGGACTCAACAACCAGACCCAGAGCCTGCAGTCGCAGGTGACCGCCGCCAGCGCACGGCAGGCGCTGGAGTCGGCGCAGCAGTCGATCCGCAGCGAGCGCATTTCCCTCGCCATCCTGCTGGGCAAGGGGCCTGACCGTGGCGAAACGATTCCACGGCCCGACTCGCTGTCGCCCGCCATTGCCGCGCTGCCCAGCGTGATCCCTGCCGACCTGATCGGCCACCGGCCGGATGTCGTCGCCGCACGCTGGCGGGTCGAAGCCGCCTCTCGCAGCATCGATGCGGCCAAGGCGCAGTTCTATCCCAATATCAATCTCTCGGCGATGGCGGGATTTCGCTCGGTGCTGGGGGATTACTTCTTCAGTGAGGCGGCCAAGTCCGGCAGCGTCACGCCTGCCATCTCGCTGCCCATCTTCGAAGGTGGCCGGCTTCGCGCCAATCTGGAAAGCACCGATGCCGAGTACGACCTGGCCGTGGCGCAATACAACAAGACCATCGTCTCCGCGCTGGGAGAAGTCGCGGACGACGTGACGACGCTGCAATCGCTGGAGCGTCAGCGCCAGAGTCAGCAGCAGGCCCTGGCAAGCGCCCGCTCCGCCTACGGGCTGGCCGAGGAGCGCTACCGCGCCGGGCTGGCAGACTATCTCGACGTGCTCAGCAGCGAGCAGCAGTTGCTAACGGCCGAACAGAGCCTGACCCAGATCAACACCCAGCGCCTCGACCGCTCGGTGCAGCTCGTCCAGGCGCTGGGTGGCGGTCTCGTGCTGGACGCCGGCGTTCCGCCGGGCGGGGATGGTCCGGTCGCTGCGCCCGGCATGAAGTGAGCGTTCCGAGAACTCAGGCGCGGCAGACGATATCGGAAGCGTCGCCTTAGTTGTCCGCCACGGATTTGGTGATTATGATAGGCGCCGCCTGGCCGGTATAGCTCAGCTGGCAGAGCAACGCATTCGTAATGCGTAGGTCGGTGGTTCGAGTCCACTTACCGGCACCAAAAAGCCATTGGTTTCATTGGTTTAGGTATCGCTGAAAAGTCACCTTCGGGTGGCTTTTTTCGTTGGCGTCAACAAAGTCACGACGCCTGTCTTCGCCGTCCGGTCAAAGATCCTTTCTGTACAAGTGGATACAGGATCGCCATGCAATCCAGGCGATCGACGGCGCGACAGTGGGCAGGCGAAGTGACGCATCCGGTGTAGTCGCACACGTACTCGCCACAATAAACGGTCGCAATCGCTATTCAGGCGGAGACCATCCCCCGGAGGGCGCGTGGGCACCAGGGCGAACGAGGCCTCGGTCACGCCCGTGCCATGCGGCAGCGCTGGACCAAAAAAAACGGCCCGATAAGCGTCATTCTGATGATGACTTGCTTACGGGCCTGAAGATGCTGCTCCCTGCGAACTGTGACCATGAACCCAGTTGCAACTGGACGGGATCTTTTCCGTCCGAGCAGTGCATGGGAAACATTGTGGCCGTTATATGGCAGAAAGGGGATAGGTAAAATGAAAACAAAAGTTACATAACAAATTAATTAATGAAAACAGTAAGATACTTATTCAAATTATCCGGGTGTTCGATTCGCCGTTACACTCGGCAACGCTAGGTGCTGTCTGAAATCGATGAGCGGGTCTGGCTGTCTGCTCCGGTGAGTGTCCAGGGCTGTCATCTGCGGGGAGAGAGGAGCGGTCAAAAGAAACCCGGCGATGGAAAACCGTCAGGGAGGACCGTTTGCCATGCCGGGTCGAAGCGGCCGCAGGGAAGCAACCAGAAATCGATCTTTGGTCGTTTCCGAGAGGATGTCGTTCATGGTCGCCCCTGGAAACTGACCTACGGCCGCTGTTACTGCCGAATTAACATAAGTTAACGACAAGAAACAAAGAAAGTGTAGTCCTGGAGCGAAAGAAATTTCAGATACTTTCGTAGGGCTCGATGTTCCGTGACCGTACATTCGTGCCGAAGCAATCTCCGCCGAGGAGCGCGATTGTGATCATGAGACGTTGATCGATCTTGCGAGACGGCGGATAGCCACGGCGGGGGGGCTCCAATGGTGCCGAGGGAAGGGCCAAAGAGCTCGAATGCTGGCACTGTCAATAAGGTTCGACGTCGATGGACTGGGTATCGTCGACAGTTTACACTTCGGCGTGCCACGCCACAGATGAGGGAATAGCCTTGGATACCACCATGGATCAGATTGGTCAGCGCCGATCGAGCACGCTGACATCGATCGTCCGTGAAGCGATCGAGAACATGATCATCTCTGGCGAGCTATCTTCGGGTGACCGCATCAACGAGAGTGCACTGGCGGCACGCTTCAATATCAGTCGGGGGCCGATTCGAGAGGCCTGTCGGGGTCTCGAAAACGCTGGTCTGATCCGTAACGTGGCCAATCAAGGGGCCTATGTCCGTGAGATGAGTCTTGAAGAGGCTCGTGCTCTCTACGAGGTGAGGCGAGCATTGACGGCATTGGTGGGTGAGCTGCTTGTCGAACGGGCGAGCGATGAGACGCTCGACGAGTTGCAGCGCCTGGTCGAGCGTATGGCGCGGGCCGTCGAGGAAGACGACCTGAGCACGTACTACAACCTCAATCTGGAATTCCATAACACGATGGTGGCCAACGCCGATAATCCGGCGCTGGAACGTTATTACGGTGATATCGTCAAGCAGTTGCATCTCTTCCGGCGTCGCGGGCTCCTGCAGCATGGCAACCTCCGGGCCTCGAACGAGGAACATGTGAAAATCGTCGAAGCTTTACGCCGGCGCAATGGCTCCGAGGCGGCCGAAGCCTTGCGTCAGCATGTCATTTGCGGCTGGCAGCGAATGGTTGGCACCCTCGAGGAGTCATAAGCTGCTATCCCCTTGGTTCCTGTCGTCGCCGCGTCTTCAACTGGCTTTTCGCGCTAACCGCTTTTCCTGCAGGCCGCTTGGCTAGCTTACCGCCGTTCAATCCGAACGTTCCCTGGTGGCGATCATCGATGTCGCCCCCGCGTTGCCACAGGTCCACATCTGCGCGACTGCCTCACGTCTCGAGTTTCGGCGTGCCTGGCGCTGTCGCTGATGCGGCGAATGCTCCCAGCCCGACTCCCTCCTCTCGACTACGACCCTAATCCCCCTGGCTAGACCATTGTCTAGTACAGAAGGGCCGACCGGTCGAATAGTCTGTCTATCGTAAACTGTTAACAGTTTACAGTTGCTCGATGAGCGATGCCCAACAAGTACATAACGGGAGAATAACGATGCGCCATTGGATGAAGTCAGGCTTGTTAATGACAAGTCTGGCCACAGCCGCTCTCGCGTTTAGCGCCACGTCGGGAGCCGACGACTTCCCTTCCGAGCCGATCGAGATCGTCGTTCACACCTCTCCGGGGGGCGGAACCGACACCACGGCGAGAATCGTGGCATTGGCGACCCAAGCGCAACTGGGTACCAACGTCTACGTCCAGAACAAGAAAGGCGGTGGCGGCTCGGTTGCCATGAGTTACGTCAAGAGCAAGCCCGCCGATGGCTATACGGTCATGGCGATCACGCCCACGCACCTCTTCACCATGCTGCGCGGGAATTCGCCACTCGATATCGACGATATCCAGGGCCTGGCGCGCGCTACCGATGATCCGATCATCGTCATGGTTCGCGGAGACAGCCGGTACAAGTCCATTCACGATCTCATCGAGGCGGGGAGGGCCGGCGTGATCAAGTGGGGTGGTACCCAGATCGGAGGAGTCGATCACATTGCCGCCATGAGCTTCGCCAAGGCGGCAGGGATGAAGGTCTCTTTCGTGCCCTTCGATAGTGGCGCCGAATTCGCCGCCGCTCTATCCCGGGGCGACATCGATGCAGCGGGGCTCAATATTTCCGAAACTCGGGATCAGATCGCCGCCGGCGATTTCCGTCCTCTTGCCGTCATGGCCGACGATCGTATGAAGGCGCTACCGGACGTACCAACGCTTAGCGAAAAAGGTCTGGATATCTCGTTCTCCACCGTCCGCGGCTACGTGGTGCTGAAGAGTACGCCCAAGGCTCGCCAGGAAATTCTGGAAAAGGCGATGCTCAAGGGAATGGAGAGCGACCGCTACCAGAACTACCTGAAAGGCATCGGACTCGACGAAACCAGTATCGAGGACGCCGCTGACTGGGACAGCCAGATCCGTCGGATGTACAAGGCTGGCCAGGAGACGATGCAGGACCTGGGCCTGGCTCGGTGATCCATCGGCCTCGGCTCGCTTCTGACTTACCGGCCTCGGCCAATCCCTCTGTTCCAACTCGGAGTTTCCACCATGTTGAGCCGCTGGAGAGATCTCCTGCCGGGAGTCGTACTCCTGGTCATGGTCGTCGCGCTTTACTGGATAACCACGACCTTCTCGACGGTGCCGGCCCTCTTTGCCCAGGGCATGCAGGCCACCGCCATGCCACGTCTGATTCTGGGGGTGATGGCGGTGCTGACCCTGGTGATGCTCTATCAGGGATATGGCCACGTCGAGGAGGACAAGCCGGTCATTTCCTGGCGCATGTGGGTAACGGCCGGGCTGCTGCTGGCTGCATTTCTGCTGTTCGAGATTCTCGGCCTGACATTGACCATGGCGCTGACCTGCCTGCTGATCCCACTGCTATGGGGTGAGCGCCGTCTGGGACGGATCGTGATCTACGCCGTCTGCACACCGGTAATGATCTATCTGCTTTTCACTCATGCGCTGCAGCTTCGGCTGCCGCAGGGAATCCTCTCACCCTGGCTGTCCTGAGTAACGGAAACGTTTATGGAACACATACTGACGGGATTTAGCATTCTCATCGATCCGATGTCGCTGGCGGTCATTCTGTTGGGGACTATCGTCGGGGTACTGGTGGGTGCTTTGCCGGGCCTCAGCTCCTCCATGGCGGTGGCGCTGCTGCTGCCATTCACGATCTATCTCGACCCGGTTCCCGCCATCTCGATGCTCGCTGCGCTGTATTGCGCAGGGACCTTCGGCGGCTCGATCACGGCCATTCTCATCAACGCGCCGGGCGCGCCACCGGCGGCGGCGACGGCGTTCGACGGCTATCCCATGGCCCAGCGAGGAGAGGCGGGCCGGGCGCTCGGCATGGCCGCCGTCGCCAGTGTCATCGGTGGGATATTGTCGTTGATCGTGATGGTGCTGGCGGCGCCGGCGCTGGCCCGGATTTCCCACTCTTTCGGGCCGCCGGAATATTTCGCGCTAGCGGTATTCGGCCTCTCGATGTTGGCATCCATCAGCGGCAAGTCTCCGGTCAAGAACCTGATCGGCGGGGCGTTCGGGCTGCTGATCGCGACCGTGGGGGTCGATCTGACCACCGGGGTGGAGCGCTTCACCTTCGGCATCCCCGAACTCTACGAAGGCATCAGCTTCATTCCGATCCTGATCGGCCTATTCGCGATTGCCGAACTGCTATCCCAGGCCAATGTCCGCGACAAGGTACTGGAGCGTATCTCGCTCAATGCCATCAAGTTGCCATCCGTTACCGATTTCAAGCGGGTCTGGCCGACGATTCTTCGCTCATCGGGTATCGGTACCTTCATCGGTATCCTGCCCGCCGAAGGCAGCACCATGGCCGCGATGATCGGCTATAACGAGGCGCGGCGGTGGTCCAAGAACGGCGACAAGTTCGGCACCGGAGAGATAGAAGGGATCGCGGGCCCGGAAGCTGCCAACAACGCCGCCACGGGTGGTTCGATGGTACCGACACTGGCGCTTGGCATTCCCGGCTCGGCCACGGCGGCCGTTATCCTCGGCGGGCTCCAGATTCATGGCATCCGCCCGGGGGCCTATCTGTTCGAGAATCAGCCGGATCTGCTGTACTCGATCTTTGCCGCCATGTTCTTGGCCAACGTCGTGTTTCTGGTATTCGGATTGGTGGGCGCCAGGCTGTTCTCGCGTATTTCCCTGATCCCACGGACTTTCCTGTGGCCGACGGTGTTCGCGCTGTGCGTGGTGGGAGCGTATGGCGTCAACCAAAGCATGGTCGACGTCATGATCATGCTGATCGCAGGCTTCGCTGGCTTCTGGCTCAAGCGCTACGGCTTCGGTGCCGCGCCAATCATCATGGGGGTCGTGCTCGGTTCGTTGGTCGAGAACTCGCTGGCTCAGTCCATGATCATCTTCGATCACGATGCCTGGCGTTTCCTGGATCGTCCGATCGCTATCGGTTTCTTCCTGCTGGCCGCCTTCAGCCTCTTCTATCAGCCTGTTTTCGGTTGGCTGCGACGCTTTCGTCGCCCTCGTTCTGCTGCCAGCAAGGGGGCCAAGTGATGTCTACGGACAGAGCATTGGCGGGCAAGGTCGCCTTGGTGACGGGAGGTAGCCGTAACATCGGCCGAGCGGTGGCGATCGAACTGGCCCGCCAGGGTGCCGATGTCGCGATCGTAGCCAGGGCAGACGGCAAGTCCATGCAGTCGACCTTGGCCGCCATCGAGGCGGCGGGCCAGCAAGCGTTGGGTGTCGCTGCCGATGTGGCAAATCCCGGCTCGATCAGGGCCGCCGTGGCGCAGCTCGATCACCGCTTCGGCAGGCTGGATTGCTTGGTCTGCTGCGCGGCGGTTCGCCCGCACAAGCCCCTCGAACGAATTACGCCGCAAGACTGGCGCGAGGTGATGGGCGTCAATCTCGACGGCGCCTTCTATACCGTTCATGCGGCTTTATCGCTGCTGGGCGAATCCCGCGAGGCTTCGATCATCACCTTCGGTGGACTGAGTGCGCATGTCGGCGCGGCGGAGCGGGCCAACGTCATCGCCTCGAAGATGGGCGTCGTCGGGCTGACGCGGGCGCTGGCGGTGGAACTGGCGGGACGCGGTATCACCGCGAACTGTGTCGTGCCGGGCCAGATCGAGACGCAGCGAGCAGCCGGCTCGCCGCCACCGCACCTCCACGGGGCGAGCGTATCCGCCGCTCGCCTGGGGCGACCTGACGAAGTTGCCTCGACCGTCGGCTTTCTGGCCGGGCCGCAGGCGCGCTACATCACCGGGCAGACCTTCCACCTCAACGGCGGTCGTTACTTCGGCTAGCCCTCTCATGCACCGATTCGCGCGGTCCCTCCCTACGGGGGCCTTCGCGTCTTTCATCATTCGAAGAAAGGAGTCATCCATGTCAGTTGCCAATAACGTATTCGCTAAAATGCCTGAACAAACGCACATCACGGCAGAAGCCGTGGCCTTCATCGAAGGTGTCCGATTCAGTGATATACCCGAGGAGGCGGTGCGCATCGGGACGCGTTGTCTGCTCGACGGGCTGGGGCTCTTCGTGGCGGGTTCCGAAGAGCAGACGGTGCGCCTGCTCGCTGACGAAGCGGAAGATACCCAGGGGCGTGCCGATGCCTACCTGCTCAGCAAGGGCGAGGTCAAGGTGCCAGCGGCAATGGCAGCGCGCGTGATCGGTACGGCCGGACATGCCCATGACTGGGACGACAGCCAGGTTAGCAAGGATCCGGACCATATCTACGGTCTGCTCACTCACCCGACCATTCCATCGCTGACCGCGACCCTGGTAATGAGCCAGAAGCTGGGTGGCGTGACAGGAACTCGCTTCATGGAAGCGTTCCTCACCGGTTTCGAGGTCGAGTGCAAGATTTCCGAATGGATGTTGCCGCAGCACTATATGCGGGGCATGCACTCCAGCGGTACCGTCGGAACCTTCGGTGCTTTCGCCAGTGCTGCCAAGTTGATAGGACTGAGCGGCGACAAGCTACGCCATGGCTTCGGCATCGCCGCCAGCCTGGCCGCCGGTATCCGTTGCAACTTCGGCACTATGACCAAACCGCTCCACGTCGGGCGCGCGTCGGAAAATGGAGTGACCGCGGCGCTGTTGGCGGAGCGGGGCTTCACGGCCGATCCTGATGCGCTCGATGGTCCTTGGGGATTCATGGCCGTACAGGGTGGGGGGGTGAGCGCCGAAAAACTGCAACAGGGTTTCGGCAGGGTCTGGACCATCATCGAACCGGGCGTCTCGATCAAGCCTTATCCTTGCGGCGTGCTGACTCACCCGACCATCGACCTGATGTTGCGGCTTGTCACCGAAGGCGATGTCGCCCCGGACAATATCGAACAGGTCACCGTCCATGCGGGAAGCAACATTCTCAACCCGATTCGTTATCCGGTCGCGGCCAACCACCTGCAGGCCAAGTTCTCGTTGCCGGCCGCTCTGGCCATGATCGCCTTGGACCGTCAGGCCGGTAAGCGTGAGTTCTCGGATGAGTTCGTGGCTTCCCAGGCCATGCAGGATATGCAACGGCGCATTCGTACCGAGTTTGACGCAGAAATCGAGGGCCAGGGCTTCGACAAGATGCGCTCGCGCATCACGATCCAGCTGAAGGACGGCCACGAAATCTCGGGCTGGGCCGATGAGCGCTATCGGGGTGGGCCAGAAAATCCCCTGACCGATGCGGAACTGGAGGGCAAAGTCCGCTCCTGCTGCAATGGCGTACTCTCCCCGGAAGCGCAGGATAATTTGATCCGTACCGCCTGGTCGGTCACCGACTTGCCGGATGCCAGCGCCATTGCCGAGCTGATTCGGGTCTGAGCGACACGCTGAAGTAAGCGGCTTGATGTTCACCCCGTGTGGGGGACGTCAAGCCGTGCTTCGCGTTCGCGCCCTATATCCGCCGGATGGCACCACCGCTCTCATCGCGGTGATCGGCCACGCCGAACGCCATGAGATGGGGTGGTCGCAAGCCTGCTCCCGGTCGCGACCGGCTGCCCGCCGATGCTGTTGACAGCGATGTTGATCGACCGCCTTGCAAGGCATCGTCGCTACCCGCTACCCGCTACCCGCTACCCGTCGCCCTGGCGGAGGGGTGGTGATCGCTTAGCGATGACTCACGCTTTTCGCGCTCCGAGTATGACGCCTTTCAGGCGGCAGCGGAGCGAGGCTCTCTCTACAATCGGGGTTTTCGTCGCGATTCCAGCTCGAAGCGAGAATGCCATGAGAACGCTTGGATGCTTACTGACGGTCATCTGTGTGACGGGCGCGGGGCTGGGCTCGAGTCCTGGCGCCATGGCCAGTGGTAGCGTGGAGGCGAATCCCGAGGCTTCCCTGGCGTGTGCCAATTTCCGCTGTCGCTTCGGGGACGTGTCCAAGGCCGACCCGCCATTGATCGCGGAGCCCTTCGTTTCCTTCTATCGCGACCAGGTCGTCAAGCCGATGCGGCCCTACCACGACTGGGAGCCCACGGCCCGGCAACTGCCGGTATCCCGATCGCCCCGGGTTGACCCTCCCGACGAGACTGCGCGCAGAGTCCCGGAATCGGACTGATCGTCGCGGCGCTCGCTTTTCACGGGCTTATCTCGAGGCGCAGTAAGCGCCTGGACTCCCTGCCGGGTAAAGACGCACCGCTGTCATGCGGCGTTGACCCGCTGCTGCTCGGAACGTCGTTTGCGGTCGCGAGCCAGGGTGATCATCGTGTTCTCCAGATCCGCGGAGTAACACTTGAATGCCATGCAATTGGTACACCGGATCTGTTGTCTCTCGTCGGCTCGCACCGGGAGATGGAACTGGTCGTGGTCGCATATCGAGCAGGTAAGATCGAGCGTGACGCGAATCATGGCGCACCTCTGGAGCGGGTGAAGGTTGGGTCATCGTCGCTTCGTGGGGGTAGTCTGGTGGCTGCGTGTGACGTGGTGATGAATGCCCCGTGGCGTCTTTGCCTCCGCCCGCTGCGGTGGCAGGGTAATTCAGGATTACTTGATTTACGTTATCGAGCGCGTGATCGGTGAGTGTCACCGTGACGTCTCTGGACGAGAGACATCGAGGTTGAAATCCCTCGGCTCTTTTCTAGGATGGTTATCCCACTGAAAGACAACTGAGGATCCTTTGACCCTTTCCTAATCAAGTGTCGTGCGGCGCCTCATTTCGTATAGCGCTTCGCACCTAGGACTGGATCTGAACCCTGATCACAAACTTGGAGGTGATTGGATGTCAGTACAGACCGCATCCCCCAAAAACCGAAACGCCACGTGGACGAAGCAGGATCGCTATCCGACACGCTTGCGCCAGCCGCAGGACGCGCTCTGGCAACAGCGTCAGGAAGACGTCGTCAAGGGGCGCCATCTCGATGGCCCGCTGAACGGCGAGCAACTGGATCGCTTCGAGCGTGACGGTTTCCTGTTCGAACCCAACTTTCTGGGCCAGGCGGAACTCGACGCCCTGCGCGCCGAGCTGGCCTCCATGCTGGATCGTGACGACTTCCGAGACCGGGACTTCTCGATCACGGAACCGCAGAGTCACGAGATTCGCTCGCTGTTCGCCGTCCACCACCTGTCCCGGCGTTTTGCCGAGCTGGCGGAAGACGAGCGTATGGTGGGCCGTGCCCGACAGATCGTCGGTGGCGATGTCTATGTGCATCAGTCGCGGATCAACTACAAGCCCGGCTTCCACGGCAAGGGTTTCAACTGGCACTCGGACTTCGAGACCTGGCACGCCGAAGATGGCATGCCGGAGATGCATGCCGTCAGCGCTTCCATCGTGCTGACGGACAACCATCATTTCAACGGCCCGTTGATGCTGATCCCTGGCTCGCACAAGGTATTCGTGCACTGCCTCGGTGAAACGCCGGATGACAACCACAAGCAGTCGTTGAAACAGCAGGAGCTCGGGGTACCGAGCAACGATGCGCTGCGTGAGTTGATCAAGGCGCGTGGTATCGAGGCGCCGACCGGTGCCGCTGGCGGGTTGCTGCTTTTCGACTGCAACACGCTGCACGGCTCCAATGCCAACATGTCACCGGATCCGCGCAGCAATGCGTTCTTCGTCTACAACCGTCGCGACAACGCCTGTGTCCAGCCGTTCGGCGCCAGGAAACAGCGGCCCTCGTTCCTGGCCCACCAGCCGGACGAAGTGTGGACGCCGCAGCAGGGTACCCACTGAAGCAGTGGTGATCGCCGTCCCGTGGCCTCGAGCTTTTCGCTCAATACCCAGGCCCGGGCTGGCGTGATGCCAATAAGCCGCCGTTGGAGGTAGACTCGATGAGTTGCCGCCAGCGGCGGCTTCTTGTGTCTGGAGGTTGCCGTTTCGACGCGAACGTCGAGTCGTCGAACGGTCGGTCACGTTCATCGTCATGACTTTGGAGTTCGACATGCCTTTTACCACCCGATTCGTCGACGGTCTCGAGACCGGCCTGCCGCTGGGCAAGATTCTCTGCGTGGGGCGCAACTACGCGGAACACGCCAAGGAGCTCAACAACCCGGTTCCCACCTCGCCGATCCTGTTCATCAAGCCCCCGACCAGTGCCGTCGAACTGGAAGAGCCGATCGAGAGACAGTTCAGCCACGGCGAGGTGCATTTCGAGACCGAACTGGCGCTGCTGATCGGTAAACGCCTGAGTCAAGTCAGCGCGGAAGAGGCAATGAGCGGCGTGGCCGGGGTCGGCTTGGCGCTGGATCTGACATTGCGCGACGTGCAGTCGCGGCTCAAGGAAAAGGGGCACCCCTGGGAGCGGGCCAAGGCCTTCGACGGCGCCTGCCCGATCTCGCGTTTCGTACCGGTGGAGGGCGAGATCGACTGGGGCGCGATCACGTTCCATCTCGATATCAACGGCGAGCGCCAGCAGAGCGGCAGGACCAGCGACATGCTGTTCGACATGCCGGCGTTGATCGAAGAGATGACCCGGACCTTCACTCTCGAGCCGGGCGACGTGATCCTGACCGGCACGCCTTCCGGCGTCGGCCAGCTCCCGCGCGATGCCGTTCTCGGGCTATCGCTGTCGCTGGGCCTGGATGTGGGCACGCGTACGCGATAAGGCCATCACGGGCTACGGGCTACGGGCTACGGGCTACGGGCTACGGGCTACGGGCTACGAAGAGCGCCAGCGGNNCCGCTGGCGCTCTTCTCTTGCCGGAGACCATCTTGCTCTCGCGGCCCGTCACTCCAGATAGGTATAGCCGCTGAGACCTTCCGATAGCTCGCTCACGAACAGCTCGCGCTCCTCGACGGTGAGCGGGCTGGCGATCAGTTGCTCGGTGAGTTTCCGCTTGAGCGCCTCGGCATCGAAGTTGACGTAGCCGAGCACGTCCGCGACCGCGTCGCCCTGCTGGACGTGCGATAGCCGCCACTCGCCGTTGGCATCCAGCGCCACGTCCACCGAGTCGGTATCGCCGAACAGGTTGTGCAGGTCGCCGAGGATCTCCTGATAGGCGCCGACCAGGAACAGGCCGAGCAGCTTGTCGTCGTCGTCGTCCCACTCGGGCAGCGGCAGGGTGGTCTCGAGCCCCTGGCCGTCGACGTAGAGATCGATGCGGCCATCGGAGTCACAGGTGATGTCCTGGATCACGCCACGACGTGTCGGCTCGCGATCCAGGCCGGTCAACGGCAGCACCGGGAACACCTGGTCGATCCCCCAGACATCCGGCAGCGACTGGAACAGCGAGAAGTTGGCGAACAGCTTGTCGGCGAGTTTCTCGGCTAGCTCGTCGGCGATCTCCCGGTGGGCGCGGTTGCGGCTGTCGAGGCGCTGATGGAGGCGCTGACAGGCGGCGAAGTAGACCGACTCCCCCTCGGCCCGGGCCTGCATATTGGCCAGCCCCAGCACGAAGCGATCCTGTAGTTCCCCCACCGCCTGGACCACGTCGTGATAGGCCTCGACCAGATCCCGCGGCTCGCGCATGCCTTCGAGGCGGTCATAGACGCGCCACAGTTCGGCAACATGGGCGTCGCCCTCGACCCGGCGCTCCGGCTCGATGTGTCCTAGCCGCTCCTCGCCGATCACGTTGGTGACCAGCACCGCGTGGTGCGCGGTCAGCGCCCGGCCGGATTCGGAGATCAACTGGGGGTGCGGCAGGTTGTGGGTTTCGCAGATCTGGCGGAAGGCCCACACCACGTTGGTGGCGTACTCCTGCATCGAGTAGTTGATCGAGCAGAAGCTCTGGGAGCGGGTGCCCTCGTAGTCCACGCCGAGGCCGCCGCCGACATCGACCGTGTCGATCGGCGCGCCAAGTTCGCGCAGGCTGTGATAGAACCGGGCGCACTCGCGCAGGCCGCGCTGGATATCGCGAATGTTGGCGATCTGCGAGCCGAGGTGGAAGTGCACCAGCTGCAGGCTGTCCAGCGCGCCCGCGTCTCGGACCCGTTCGGTGATCGCCAGCAACTGGCTGGCGGTGAGGCCGAACTTGGACTTCTCGCCGCCGGTATCCTGCCACTTGCCTTTGCCGACGGAGGAGAGCCGGGCGCGCAGGCCGATACGCGGCTTGACCTTGAGCTTCTCGGCCTCTTCCAGGATCAGGCTCAACTCGGAGTATTTCTCGACCACCAGGTAGACCTTGTGGCCGAGCTTTTCCCCCATCAGCGCCAGGCGGATGTACTCGCGATCCTTGTAGCCGTTGCAGACGATCAGCGACGAGCCCTCGTCGCCGGACAGCGCCAGTACCGCCATCAGCTCCGGCTTGCTGCCCGCTTCCAGGCCGACCCGACCATGGCCACGCTCCTGGGTGGCGAGAATCTCCTCGACCACGCGCCGCTGCTGGTTGACCTTGATCGGATAGACCGCGGTATAGCTGCTCTGGTAATCCTCCTCCTTCATCGCCCGGTCGAAGGCCATGCAGAGCTGCTCGACGCGGTCGTGGAGGATGTCGATGAATCTCACCAGCACCGGCAAACGCAACCCGGCCTCGCGCAGGCGATCGACCAGCGCGTCGAGTACCAGCGTCGGCCCGGGGGTTTCGCTGCCCAGCGGCCGGACCAGCGTGCGGCCCTGGTCGTCGACATCGAAATAGCCGCTGCCCCATTGATCGATGTTGTAGGTACGGCGGGCCTTGGCGGCGGGGGAAGAATGCTTCATGACGCTCTCCGATCGACCGGCGGTGGACACCCGGCGTAAACGATGACGGTGGGCCGGGAACGCATTTTCGCGCGCATTATGACGATCACGACCCCCGATGTCAGGGAAAAGCTAGTCGAAAGTCGCCATAGGTGCAGTGGTTGACGTCGTACGTCCGTCCGGCAGCTCAGGCGATGGCGTCGGGGAGTTCGGGGGGCGCGGCCTCGAGCCGTCTGCCCAGCAGCGTGCGGAAGCGCGCCGGGTCATGGGGCGTGATGTCGTGGGCCGGCGGATCGACATGGATCACCAGCAGCCGCGACAGCCAGTAGCGCAGTGCCGTCATCCGCAGCATGGTCGGCCACAGTTCGCGCTCGCTGTCGGAGAGCGGTCGATGTTTCAGGTAAGGGGCCAGAATCGCGTCATGGCGCGCGACGTTCAGGCTGCCATCGGCGTCACTGGCCCAGTCGTTGATCACGATCGCCAGATCGAACAGCAGCTCCCCGGTGCAGCCGTTGTAGAAGTCGATGATGCCGCCGAGCCGGTCGCCCTCGTAGAGCGTGTTGTCGCGGAACAGGTCGCCATGGATGGCGCCGCGTGGCAGCTCGACGCCGCCGAAGGCGTTGGCGTAATCGGCTATCTCGCGACGCATCAGGGCCTGATCGTCGTCGGACAGAAACGGCAGCACCTCGCGATGGCGCCGTGTCAACCAGTCGAGGTCGCGCGGATTGGTGCGCTGGCCGGTGAAACGCTGCGAGGCCTGGTGCATCAGGCCCAGAGCATCGCCGAGTGCGGCACACTGGGCCAGGTTCGGGGCGCTGGGGTGGCTGCCCGGCATGCGCGGGAACAGCAGGGCGGGCCGGCCGGCCAGGCGCTGCAGGGCGACACCGTCGCGATCGTGGACCGGCCCCGGCACCGGCAACTGCTGCGCGGCCAGATAGTCCAGCAGATCGACGAAGAACGGCAGATCTTCGAACTCCCCCTGCTCGAACAGCGTCAGCACCCACTCGCCCTGGTCGGTGGTGACGAAGAAGGTGCTGTTCTCGGTACCGTGCGGCACGCCCTTGAGCGTCTGCAGGCGGCCGACGGTGTAGCGTTCGAGGAAATCGGCGACCTGTTCGTCGCTCAAGGGAGTGAATACGGCCATGGGGTCTCGGTCGTCAGGGTAAAAAAGCCAGCGCGCATTGTAGCGGCTCGCGGAGCGCTCTCCTACCGGCTATCGGGCACCGGCCGGTGATCGTGCCGAGCCGCGGGCACCTCGGACCGAAACGCCGCGGTTCGTTGCCGGCATCACTCCTGTCCGACCCACGCCGGTACCGCAACGCTGGGTGCCTCGATGCGGGTGAAGTCGCCATCGCCGTTGTCGTCGTAGAGGAAGTAGGGCTTGCCGCTGGCGGGCACGATGCGGATCGCGTAGAGCTTGCCGTTGACGCGGTACTCGTCGATCGTGCGCTGGCCGTCCTGCTGCGATGTGATGCTGGGCTGCTCCGCGGGCTGTGCCAGCGCCGGCAGCGCCGATCCGGCGATCAGCAGTGCCATCAGCAGGCTCGCCAGTGGTGCCGTCGTTCGCGATCCTGAGGTCATTCGCGGCCATCGTGACATGGCGGACTCCTTCGCGGGTCTTGGAGCACAGGCTCCCGGGGATACGGATGAACCCAGTGTATCGCTTTCCACCCCACTGGCGCAGGGGGGCGAACGCCCTGACGTCGAGCCAAGGCTTGCGTATCATGAGTCCATCGAAAGCCAGCCACGGATCATGCAGCTCATGGCAGATGCCCCCATCGTTCTCGTCGACGGATCGTCCTATCTCTATCGCGCCTTTCACGCGCTGCCGCCACTTTCCACGTCCGATGGGCAGCCCACTGGCGCCGTTCGCGGCGTGCTGGCGATGCTCAAGAGCCTGATCAAGCAGTATCCGCAGAGCCCCATGGCGGTGGTGTTCGATGCCAAGGGCAAGACCTTCCGCGACGAGATCTTCGCCGAGTACAAGGCGCACCGGCCACCGATGCCGGACGACCTGCGCCCGCAGGTCGAGCCGCTGCACGACTGCGTCCGGGCGCTCGGCCTGCCGCTGCTGTGCATCGAGGGCGTGGAGGCGGACGACGTCATCGGCACGCTGGCGCGGCTGGCGACGGATCGTGGTCGCGATGCGGTGATCTCCACCGGCGACAAGGATATGGCCCAGCTGGTCAACCAGCACATCACGCTGGTCAACACCATGAAGGGCGAGACCCTCGACGTCGCCGGGGTGGAGGCCAAGTTCGGCATCCCGCCCGAGCTGATCATCGACTACCTGGCGCTGATGGGCGACAAGGTCGACAACATCCCGGGGGTGCCCGGGGTCGGCGAGAAGACCGCGCTGGGGCTGCTCCAGGGCATCGGGGGTGGTCTGGACGCGATCTACGCCGATCTCGAGCGCGTCACCACGCTGAACTTCCGCGGCGCCAAGACCATGCCGAAGAAGCTGGAAGAGAATCGTGAGCAGGCCTACCTCTCCTACGAGCTGGCCACGATCAAGACCGACTGCGAGTTGCCGGTCGGGCTCGACGACCTGCATCTGGCCGAGCCGGATCGCGAGGCGCTGAAGTCGCTCTATCAGCGGCTCGAGTTCAAGAACTGGCTGACCGAGCTGCTCGAGGGCAAGGACGAAGGCGTCGATGACGTCCAGAGCGGCAGCCGGGCGAAGCTCGGCGAGGCGGCCAGTGGCGAGATCGAGGAAGACGCCGCGCTTGCCACCTCCAGCCGGGAAGACGAAACGGTGCTGACCCAGGCCGCCTTCGACAGCTGGCTCGAGCGGCTGAAGGCCAGCGAGACGTTCTGTTTCGATCTCGAGACCACCAGCCTCAACTACATGGAAGCCGCGATCGTCGGTATCGGCCTGGCGCTGGAGCCGGGTAAAGCGGCCTACATTCCCGTTGGCCACGACTATCTCGATGCGCCCGCGCAGCTCGAACGCGACGGCGTGCTGGCGGCGCTCAAACCGCTGCTGGAGGATCCGAAGATCGGCAAGATCGGCCAGAACCTCAAGTACGATATCTCGGTGCTGGCGAACTACGAGATTCGCGTCGCTGGCGCATTGGACGACACCATGCTCGAGTCCTACGTGCTCAACTCCACGGCGACACGCCACGACATGGACTCGCTGGCGCTCAAATATCTCGGCGAGAAGACCATCAGTTTCGAACAGATTGCCGGCAAGGGGGCCAAGCAGCTCACCTTCAACCAGATCGCCCTCGAAGAAGCCGTGCCCTACGCCTGTGAAGACGTCGACATCACCCTGCGCCTGCATCGCGAACTGCGTCCGAAGGTGGAAGATGCCGGCCGCCTCGCCGAGGTGCTGGATACCCTCGAGCGGCCGCTGATTCCGGTGCTGTCGCACATGGAGCGCAACGGCGTGGCGCTGGATGCCACGCGCCTGCACACCCAGAGCCAGGCGCTCGAGGGGCGGATTCGCGAACTGGAGACCGAGGCCTTCGAACTCGCTGGCCGGGAGTTCAACCTGGGCTCGCCCAAGCAGCTCGCCGAGATCCTGTTCGAGGAGCAGAAGATCCCGGTGATCAAGAAGACCCCCAAGGGCGCGCCGAGTACCGCCGAGGCGGTACTCGAGGAGCTGGCGCTGGACTATCCGCTGCCCAAGCTGATCATGGCCCATCGCGGCATGACCAAGCTCAAGTCGACCTACACCGACAAGCTGCCGCGGCTGGTCAACCCGGCGACCAACCGGCTGCATACCAGCTACCATCAGGCCGTCACCGCCACCGGGCGGCTCTCCTCCTCCGACCCCAACCTGCAGAACATCCCGATTCGTACCGAGGAGGGCCGCAAGATCCGCCAGGCGTTCGTCGCCCGCGATGGCTATCGGATCGTCGCCGCCGACTACTCGCAGATCGAGCTGCGGATCATGGCGCACCTCTCCGATGACAAGGGTCTACTCGATGCCTTCGCCAACGACCGCGACATCCACGCCGCCACCGCCGCCGAGGTCTTCGGCGTGGCGCTGGAGAAGGTCACCGCGGATCAGCGGCGCAGCGCCAAGGCGATCAACTTCGGCCTGATCTACGGCATGAGTGCCTGGGGGCTCTCCCGGCAGCTGCATATCGAGGCCAAGCAGGCCAAGGTCTACATCGATCGCTACTTCGACCGCTACCCGGGCGTGGCCAGGTTCATGGACAATATTCGCGCCCAGGCCGGCGAGGATGGCTTCGTCGAGACCGTGTTCGGCCGCCGGCTCTACCTGCCGGAGATCAAGGCCCAGAATCACGCCCGCCGCCAGGCCGCCGAGCGCACCGCGATCAACGCGCCGATGCAGGGCACCGCGGCGGACATCATCAAGCTCGCCATGATCGACGTGCACCACTGGCTCAACCCGGCCCAGGGCCAGGCCGAGTTCGACGCCTGGATGGTGATGCAGGTGCATGACGAACTGGTGTTCGAGGTCGAGCAGAGTCAGGTCGACGACTTCCTCGTCGCGATCCGGGGCCGGATGCAGAATGCGGCCGAACTCAATGTCCCGCTGATCGTCGACGCCAATAGTGGGGTGAACTGGGACGAAGCCCACTAGGTGAGCACATGAATGCACGTCTTCAGCGCTTCCCACTTCGCAGCGTGAAATCGGAAAATCATAGGCGATTCGGATGATTCGCCTCTGTGGCTTACACTACTGTCATCGTTATCGCCGCGTGACGGCTTTATTTTCGCAAGGAGCACAAGGTAATGGCCAAACAGCAAATCGGTGTCGTCGGCATGGCCGTCATGGGTCGGAATCTGGCGCTCAACATCGAAAGCCGCGACTACACGGTATCGATCTTCAACCGCTCGCGAGAGAAGACCGATGAAGTGATGCAGGAGAACCCCGACAGCAAGCTGGTCCCGTTCTACAGCGTCGAGGAGTTCGTGGCGTCGCTGGAGACCCCGCGTCGCATCCTGCTGATGGTCAAGGCCGGCGATGCCACCGACAAGACGATCGCTTCGCTGACGCCGCATCTCGACCAGGGCGATATCCTGATCGACGGCGGCAATACCCCGTTCGAGGACACCATCCGCCGCAACAAGGAGCTCTCCGAGGCGGGCTTCAACTTCATCGGCACCGGCGTCTCCGGTGGCGAGGAGGGGGCGCTGAAAGGGCCGTCGATCATGCCGGGTGGGCAGAAGGAAGCCTACGACATGGTGGCGCCGATCCTCGAGAAGATCGCCGCGCGTGCCGACGACGGCGAGCCCTGCGTGGCCTATGTCGGTCCGGATGGCGCCGGCCACTACGTCAAGATGGTCCACAACGGCATCGAATATGGCGACATGCAGCTGATCGCCGAGGCCTACGCGATCCTCAAGGGCTCGCTGGGGCTCTCCAACGCCGAACTGGCCGACGTGTTCAGTGAGTGGAACGAAGGCGAGCTCGACAGCTACCTGATCGATATCACCGCCAAGATCTTCACCAAGCGGGATGACCAGAGCGATCACGACGTGGTCGATATCATTCTCGACTCGGCGGGGCAGAAGGGCACCGGCAAGTGGACCAGCAAGAGCGCGCTGGATCTCGGCGTGCCGCTGCCGCTGATCACCGAATCGGTCTTCGCGCGCTTCATCTCGGCGCTGAAAGAGGAGCGTGTGGCAGCGTCCAAGGTGCTCAAGGGCCCCGAGGAGACGCCGCTCGAAGGTGACAGGCAGGAGTTCATCGAGAAGGTGCGCAAGGCGCTCTTCTTCAGCAAGATCGCCTCCTACGCCCAGGGCTTCGCCCAGATGCGCGCCGCCTCCGAGGATCATGGCTGGGACCTGAACTACGGTGAAGTGGCCAAGCTGTTCCGCGCCGGCTGCATCATCCGCGCGCGCTTCCTGCAGAAGATCACCGATGCCTATCAGGAGAATCCTGAGCTCAAGAACCTGCTGATGGCGCCGTACTTCGGCGATATCGCCGGCAACTATCAGCAGGCGCTGCGGGACGTGATCGCTCATGCCGTGCAGAACGGTATCCCGGTGCCGACCTTCTCCTCGGCGATCGCCTACTACGACAGCTACCGCAGCGAGAAACTGCCGGCCAACCTGATTCAGGCCCAGCGCGACTTCTTCGGCGCTCACACCTACAAGCGTGTCGATCGCGAAGGGACCTTCCACACCGAGTGGCTGCAGGACTGACGGAGACGAAGCGATGGCGGAGCGGGAGCGGGAACGCGTTCGCGAGCATCTGGCGGGCCAGGCGCAGCCGGTGCTCGATGAAGAGGCCAGAGCGCACTACCGGGCGCGTATCGTGGCGCAGTTGAAGGCGCGTAACGCGGTGCTGGTCGCGCACTACTACACCGACCCCGAGATCCAGGCGCTGGCGGAGGCGACCGGTGGCTGCGTCGCCGACTCGCTGGAGATGGCCCGCTTCGGCAAGGATCACCCGGCGACCACGCTGATCGTCGCCGGGGTGCGCTTCATGGGCGAGACCGCCAAGATCCTGAGCCCCGAGAAGCGGGTGTTCATGCCCACGCTGGAGGCGACCTGCTCGCTGGACATCGGCTGTCCGGCGGACACCTTCTCCGCCTTCTGCGACCAGCATCCGGAGCGCACCGTGGTGGTCTACGCCAACACCTCGGCGGCGGTGAAGGCGCGTGCCGACTGGGTGGTGACCTCGTCGATCGCGGTGGAACTGATCGATCACCTCGACCGGCAGGGCGAAAAGATCCTGTGGGCGCCGGATCGCCATCTGGGCAACTATGTGCGGGAGAGAACCGGGGCCGACGTGCTCTGCTGGGAGGGAGAGTGCATCGTCCACGATGAGTTCAAGGCCAAGGGGATTCTTGATCTCAAGGCGCTGCATCCGCAGGCCGCGGTGCTCGTGCACCCGGAATCACCGGCCTCGGTGGTGGAGATCGCCGATGTGGTCGGCTCCACCTCGCAGCTGATCGGTGCGGCCCAGAAGCTCGACAACCCCAGCTTCATCGTCGCCACCGATCGCGGCATCTTTTACAAGATGCAGCAGCTGATGCCGGACAGGACCTTCATGGCTGCGCCTACGGCGGGCAATGGCGCCACCTGCAGAAGCTGCGCCAACTGCCCGTGGATGGCGATGAACGGCCTCGAGAACACCCTGGCGGTGCTGGAAGACGCCAACGGTTGTGGCCAGGAGATTCACGTCGATCCCGAGATCGCACGCCAGGCGCTGATACCGCTGAATCGCATGCTGGAATTCGGTGCCGAGTTGAAGCGTCGCTAGGCTGGGTACGAGAACGGACGTCGCTCGCCGACTTTTGGCACCAACCCCAGCGCTGTCCGTGGAAAGACGAAAACGCCCGCTCCGGTCATCCGGGGCGGGCGTTTTTGCCGATGGGCGGCGCACGCCCCTGGCGATGTCAGAAGTGGTAGTTGATGAAGGCCCCCGCGCGCCACTGGGTGGCGTCGCCGAGGTCGTCGACGATCGGGCTATCCTCGGCGTCGCCGGTCAGGCGCGAGACGCCGACCAGGCCGGTGACGGACCACTGCCGGGTGAGGTAGTAGCTGAGTGAGGCATCGCCGCCAATGGCGAAGTAGCCGTTATCCGGGTCATACGCCTTGATACCGGAGCGTGCGCTCTCGCGGTTCGAGACGCCGAACATCTCCTCGGTCCAGTCGGCACTGGTGTACTCGAAACGTGGCCCGATGGTGAAGGCCATGCGCTCGCCGAGCTTGGTGACATACGTCGCCTTGAACTTGACCCGATAGCCATCGATATCACCGCTGAAGGGCGTCTCGGCGGCGGCACTGTAGCGCCAGGCGTCATCGAGGTAGCTGACGCGCAGCCCGGCGGTAGCGCCACCATCGACCTGGTCGAGATCATCGATATCGCCGGTGTCGTCGCGGCCGAAGGTGTAGCCGATGAAGGGCGCGACCCGCCAGTTGTCCTGCCTGATCACGTTCCAGCCGATGCCGTCTGTCACGCTGACGAAGAACGTATCGCCATAGGTGGCGTCCAGCGACGGCCAGGCATTCCATTCGTAGTCGTCGCTACCCAGGTAGTCCGGGCTGTAGATCGCTCCGGCGCCGACGGTACCTTCCCATTCGGGCTGGGCGGCGAGGGCCGCCGAGCTGACGGCGACACTGCTCGCGGCGAGCGCCAGCTGCCAGGCGAGCTTCTTCTTTGCATCGAACATGTCATTCATCCTTGAAGCGTGTCTCGGTATGTGGCGAAAAACATACGGCAGGCTCGAGGAAAAGGCCAGTTCATACATCCTGGGGCGACCGGGGAAGAGAATCCCGCAGCCAGGCATTCGTCTCAGAACGGGATCATCAGTACCAGGCCGGAAATGAGCGCGAACAGCAGTACGCCCTGTCTTAGCCGGGAGGCGTCGAGTCGCTGATGCAGCAGGCGGCTGGCGACGCTCCCGAGCAGCAGCGGCGGCAGCAGTGCCAGTGCCCATAGCCACTGGACCATCTCGAGCTGGCCGGCTACCGCCAGGCTCAGAAGCGAGATGAGCTCGCCGAGCAGAAAGCAGGCCGCGATGGTGGCTCGCAACTCCGGCCCTGGCCGATGCTGGTAGAGCAGTGCCAGCGGTGGGCCGCCCACGCCGGTAGCGGTCTCGGTCACGCCGGTGATGGTGCCCACGGTCATGCAACTGCCGCGTCGGGGCGAGAAGGCCGGCGCCCACCAGGCAACGAGAACGGCGACGACGGTGGAGAGGCCGATCAGGAGATTGAGTCCGCCACGGCTCATGACGAGCAGGACACCGAGCCCCGCCAGCGTGCCCGGCAGACGCCCCAGCGTGATCCACCCGGCGCCGCGCCAGTCGATCGACCGCCGTTCCCGCAGAGCGACGAACAGGTTGAGCGGCAGCATCAGCATCAGCAGCGCAGTGGGCATCAGCTCCGGGTGGCTCAGGCCAAGTATCGGAGCGACGATCAGCGCGAATCCGATACCGATGGCGCCCTGAACGAAGGCCGCCAGCGCCGTTGCCAGCGCCAGTACCAGATAGAGTACGATATCGCTCATGGTTACCGAGGCCCGAAACGGGACCGGTGTTCGCTGGCGACAGGGTGAATGCGCTGGATAGGCGCGCGGGCGACGGCGCCGTCGGCGATCTCGTCGATCTCCCGCAGCATGGCCCTGGCGTCCCAGTCGACCGGCCATCCTTTCCACAGCCTGAGTCGCCCCTGCGTGAATACCGCCTCGATCTGATCGCGATTGCCGTAGCGCACCAGTTCCCACGGCAGATCCCATGACGGGGTGAGCTCCGGCACCTCGAGATCCACCAGCAGAAAGTCGGCCGCCAGGCCCGGCGCAATATCGCCCGTGAGGCTGCCGAGGCCGACGGCATCGGCGGCCCGGTGGGTCGCGCTATCGAGCCAGAGCCAGCCGCCGCCACAGGAACTGTCGCCGTGAGCGATGCCGGCGGTCAGCCGCTGGCTGGTCTCGGCGGCATCCATGAGCCGGAAGGCATCGCTGCGTGTGCCGTCCGTGCCCAGGCCAAAGCGGATACCGAGGGCGGCCATCTGCAGCGCCGGCGCCACGGCGTTGCCTTTCCAACTGCTGGCGACCGGGTTGAAGGCGACCGCCGTATCGGTGTCTTTCAGCCGGTTGAGTTCATGTGGCGTGACCAGGGTGGCGTGGGCGATCAGCGTTTGCGGCCCCAGGGCGCCTGCCGCGTCGAGATGCCCGAGGGGCCGCTCGCCGCGACTGACCAGCGACCGTTCGACGGCTTGCAGGTGTTCGTTGACGTGGGTCTGAAAGATGCGACCGCTCTCCCGGCATAGCTGGGCCACGTCGTGCAGCATCGTGTCGCTGGCGGCTTCGGGAATCGAGATCGCCAGCGACGGAGTGATCAGCGGGTCGTGCTCCCAGCGCGCCAGATGGCGTTCGGCCCGGTGCAGAATCGCGGCGGCTTCGGCTTCCTGCCCACGATCGTTGCAGATGGCGCCGAGAACACAGCGGAGTCCGGCCTGGTGGGCCGCGGCGGCAATGACGTCCAGCGCCGCCGTGGCCCGCGTTCCGGCATCGACGGCGGTGGTGAATCCGCCGCGCAGCGCCTCCAGTGCCGCCAGTTTGGCGGAGAGGTGAAGCGCGCGTTCGTCCAGACTGCCTTCCAGCGGCACCCAGACGCGCTTGAAGATCTCGGAGGGCTCGCCGAACACCAGCGACTTGCCCAGCGACTGGGTCAGATGGTGATGGGTGTCGATGAAACCCGGCATCAGGAGTTTGCCCGGCAGGGGAATCGCTTCCAGCGCCGGGTGGCGAGAAATCAGCGCGGCGGCCTGGTCGATCTCGGCGAAACGCCCGTCGACGACCAGCACGCCCTTGTCGCTCGAGACCTCGCCTGCCATGAGCAGCTTCTCGGGGAGCAGCAGCAGCGTGTCGGCGGCCAGGGCCGAGGGTGACAGGGCGTCGTCTGCGTTTGGGGTCATGAAGGTTTCCATTCAGCGCTCACGAGATGGCTCGGTGGCTCCGGTGTGGTGAAAGAGCAGATTCACCAGAACGGCCGTCACGGTGCCCATCGCCAGGCCATTGCCCAGCACGATCTGTAGCGAAGCGGGGAAGGCACTGTAGAAGTCGGGCACCAGGATCGGCAGCAGGCCCATCGCGAGCCCGGCCGCCAGGGTGAAGAGATTGCCCTGGCGATCGAAGTCGACCCGGCGCAGCAGGTTGACGCCCATGACGCCGATCACGGCGAACACGATGACGGCGGTGCCGGCCACGACGGCATTGGGCAACGTCGCCGCCAGCCGCCCCAGCGGGGCAAACAGTGCCAGCAGTATCAGCAGCGTGCCGGTCACCGCGGTGACATAGCGTGAGCGGACGCCGGTCGTCCTGACGATGCCGATGTTCTCGCCGCTGGTGATGATCAGCGACGTGCCCAGGCAACCGCCCAGCAATGAGCCCACCGCATCGGCGCGGATATTGCGCGGCACCAGAAGCCGGGCATCGCCGCGCTTGCCGACGATATCGGCGGTGGCAAGGGTCTGCCCCGTGGCTTCGGTCATGGCGATCACGCTGAAGATGATCAGCGGTAGCGAGGCGAAGAGGTCGAAATGCGGCATGCCGAAGGGAAACGGCGTCGGCAGGGCGATCAGTGGCCCGTCCATGATCGGCATGAAGTGCATCTCGCCGGCGACCGCCGCGACGAGGACTCCCACGACCAGCCCCAGCATGACCGAGATACGCTGCCAGGCACCGGAGAGCAGGCGGGCGAACAGCACGATGCCGCCCATCGTTGCCAGCGCCAGCAGGATCTGCAGCGGCGCGGCGTAGTCGTCGCTTCCCGGCCTGCCGATGATCAGGCTGCCGAAAATCCGGATCAGATTGACCGCAACCAGCAGCAGCATGGTGCCGATGACGATCGGCGGAAAGAAGCGCAGCAGCCGGCTGAAGAAGGGTAGGACGAGAAAGTAGCAGAGGGCGGTCAGGATCACCGCGCCGACGGCGGTCTGAATATCGGTTGTCTGGGCGATGGTGAGAAAGATCACGATCGGCGCGCCGCCCGGCACCTGGACGAAGGGCAGCCGGGCACCGATACCCAACGGGCCGAAGGTTTGCAGCAGGGTACCGACCCCGCAGGCGAGGAAGGTCGCGCTCATCAGGGCCGTAGCGGTTTCGGTCGAGAAATCCAGCGCCTGGCTGATCAGGAACACGGCGGTGATCGGCGCTGCTGCCATGACCAGCAGATGCTGAAGGCCATAGAGCAGCAGGGCGCCCGGCGAGAGACGTTCGTCGACGGGGTCAACGCCGGACGCCCGGGACCGGGGATCGCCGCCCCGCCCGACGTCGTCGAAACTGGCGTCACGGTTGAACTTCGAGTCGTTGACGATTTTGGAATCGCTGTCGGTCCTGGCATTCATGACGGGCTTCCGGTTGTTATTGGCATGGGGTCCCGCTTGCGCGCTTGTTCGCCGTCTGGAACGACTCGGCTCGCACCCGTTACTGGCCGGCTTCGCTCCGGTGCGAGCCTTGGCGGTGGTCGTAAGCTAACGAGATTTGGATGTACGATTCCATCATTGATTTTCGTGCATACCGTTCTCTTTTCGGCAACAGTAACCATTTGGACGAGGGTGAACATTCTCATGCAGCTGCTACAGACATCGCTCCGCTATTTCGAAGAGGTGGCCCGGCAAGGTTCCCTGCGCAAGGCCGCCGAGCGGCTGCATGTGGCGGCTTCCGCCGTGAATCGCCAGATTCTCAAGCTGGAGGCCGAACTGGGCGTGCCGCTGTTCGAACGGCTGCCGCGGGGGCTGCGCCTGTCCGCCGCCGGGGAGCTGCTGCTCTACCAGACTCGCCAGTGGCAGCGCGACGAACGCCATCTGCTGGAAATCCTGGGCAATATCCGCGGCGCCGGGACCGCCGAGATTCGCCTGGCGACGGTGGAGTCACTCACCGACCAGCTGCTGCCCACGCTGCTGGAATCCTTCAGCCAGCGCTTTCGCGCCCTGCGGCTGGTGCTCGAGACCGGCATGACCGAGTCGATCCTGGAGCAGGTACAGATCGGCGATGCCGATATCGGGATCTGTATCAATCCCCCGCCGACCCGTAAGGTTCGCTTCGTCCAGCGCGTCAATCTCGAATTCGGCGTCGTCGTTGCGCCGACGCATCCGCTGGCCGAGCAGGCGGCGGTCAAGTTGCGCGACTGCCGCGCCTATCGGCTGGTCGCGCCGAGCGGAGAGATGTTCCGCGGATCGACGCTTGAAAAGCTGCTGGCCAACTCGCCCTATGCCCTGCCGCCGGTGGCCTCTTGCAATCGCATTCTGACGATCAAGTCACTGGTGCGGGCCGGGCTCGGCATCGCCTTTCTCAACCGGCTGGATGTGGCGCGCGAACTGGCCCAGGGCGAGCTGGTGTTCCGTTCGCTGAGCGACAGACGGCTGCACGCCCAGCTGGCGCTTTGTGTCGCTGCCGACCGCAGCCTGCCGCCGGCGGGGGAGGTGCTGCTGGAGCACTTGCGTGTGGCGCTGGCAGCCGTGGACGAAAGCTGAGCGCCGATCTCTTGCCCAATCCTCTGCGATCGCCGCGGAATGCTCCTGAACCAATCGCCAGGCTTTGCATCGCCCTGGCGGCTCTCCTAAGTTAAGTAAGCCTCCGCCGCCTGACACGGCGGAGGGTTGCTGACTCCCTGGCCGGCGAGCTCTCGCTGGTCGCTCCGCCGTCTCGCCTGCACCGAGGCGCGCCCGACATGCCGATAGCAACGATGATAACGACGGGCATGACAACGACGGGCGGAAACTGATGAGGATGATTCCATGGACGACAACCAGCGTTCGAGTGCGGGCGTAGACATCTACGATCCCGAAAGCAGCTCGGTACGGCCAAGCTCCCCCGGTCGCCGGCGTTTCCTGCAGACCGCGGGCATCTCCGGCTTGGCAGTGGCGGCAGCGCCGGCGCTCTCCCAGGTGAGCTATGCCGGGTCGCCGGACCAGCCGCAGACCCAGACCGAAGCCCCGCCTGCCGAGGGCTCGCAGCGCATCACGCTGACCGTCAACGGCCAGCGTCATCAGCTGGACGTGACCCCCAACGTGATTCTGCTCGATGCGCTGCGCCACGGTCTCGGCCTCACCGGGACCAAGAAGGGCTGCGATCATGGCCAGTGCGGCGCCTGCACGATCCTGGTCAACGGCACCGCGATCAACTCCTGTCTCAGCCTGGCGGTCACCCACGACGGCGACGAGGTCACGACCGTCGAAGGGCTGGAGAAGAACGGCCAGCAGCATCCGATCCAGCAGGCGTTTCTCGAGCACGACGCCTATCAGTGCGGCTACTGCACGGCGGGCCAGATGATGAGCGCGGTGGCAATTCTCCAGGACGACTCCATCGGCACCAGTGACGCCGACGTGCGCGAGGCGATGAGCGGCAACATCTGCCGCTGCGGCGCCTACAAGAACATCGTGGCGGCGATCCAGTCGGCTCGAGGCGCCCTGCAAGGAGGCAGTGCATGAGACATTTCGACTACGCTCGCGCCGAGAGCGCGCAGCAGGCGGTGGCCGCTCACGGCACGGATCGAGAGGTCTCTTTTCTCGCCGGCGGCACGACGCTCCTGGACCTGGTCAAGCTCGACGTCATGCAGCCGAACAAGATCGTCGACATCAACGGTGTCGCTCTCGATCAGATCGAGCGCCTGGACGATGGCCGCCTGCGCATCGGCGCGATGGTGACCAATACCGCGCTGGCCCGTGACGAGCGCGTGGTCGAGGATTACGCCGTACTCTCGCAGGCCCTGCTGGCCGGCGCCTCGACCCAGCTGCGCAACAAGGCCACTACCGGTGGCAACGTCATGCAACGGGTGCGCTGCCCCTATTTCCGCGATGGCGTCTCCGACTGCAACAAGCGCGAGCCCGGCAGCGGCTGCGCGGCGATCGGCGGCGTCAACCGCACCGTTCACGCAGTGCTCGGCACCAGCGATGACTGCATCGCCACGCACCCCTCGGACATGTGCGTCGCCATGATCGCCATCGGCGCCACCATCGAAGTACAGGGGCCAGAAGGCGTCCGCGAGATCGATTTCGCCGACTTCCATCTGCTGCCGGGCGATACCCCGGCACGGGAACATGCGCTGGAACCGGGCGAGCTGATTACCCATGTGGTGCTGGACGCGCCGCTCGACGGCAGCCGTTCGGGCTATCTCAAGCTGCGCGACCGCCAGTCGTATCAGTTTGCGCTCGCCTCCAGCGCGGTGATCGTGCAGATGGATGGCAATACCATTACGGATGCCCGCGTGGCGATGGGTGGCGTCGGCACCAAGCCGTGGCGGGCACCGGAGGTGGAGGCTGCACTCAAGGGCAAGCCGGCGAGCGAGCAGCGCTTTGCCGAGGCCGCAAAGCTCGCTTTCGAGAATGCCATCGCCTACTCCCAGAACGGCTACAAGATTCCGCTCGGCCAGCAGGCCATCGTGCGCAATCTTTCCGACCTGACCGCCGCCTGATCGCCCGCGAGGAGAATCGACCATGAGCGACAAACCGCAAAGCATCATCGGCGCAGGCGTGCCGCGCATCGATGGCCCGGACAAGCTCTCCGGCCGCGCCAACTATGCTGCCGACAACCTGCCGCCCAATCTGGCCTACGGCTACGGCGTCTTCAGCACCATCGCCAGTGGCAAGGTTTCGCAACTGAGTCTCGACGAAGCCCGCAAGATGCCGGGCGTCATCGATATCTTCCACCACAGCCACTTCCCGTCGCTGTACCGGACGCCGTCGAGCTTCGCGCAGGGCAACAAGGTCGAAGAGACCCGGCTGCCGTTCGAGGATGAGCGCGTCTACTACGACGGTCAGTTCGTGGCGCTGGTCGTCGCGGACACCTTCGAGAATGCCCGAGCGGCGGCACGCCGGGTCAAGGTGACCTACGCGGCGGACAAGGCCGTGGCCAATCTGGATCAGGGTGTCGAGGCCAATGGCACCCAGGCGGGCAGCGGCAATCACGATCGCGGTGACGCGGCGTCGGCGTTCGACGGCGCGGCGACCACCATCGATGCGACCTACCGTACGCCGGTGGAAACGCATAATCCGATGGAGATGCACGCCTCCACGGCGTGGTGGGACAACGGCGATCTGACGATCTTCGATGCCTCCCAGGGGGTCGTGGTGGCACGAAACGCGCTCGCCAAGATATTCGCCATTCCGCCGGAGCGGATCACCGTACACGCGCCCTACATCGGCTCCGGCTTCGGCAGCAAGCTGTGGACCTGGCCGCACGCCATCGCCACCGCTGCAGCTTCCCGCGAACTCGGCCGTCCCGTTCAACTCGTCGTGCCGCGCCAGCAGATGTTCACCACGACCGGGCATCGGCCGGAAACGCGTCAGCGCCTGCGTCTGGCGACGGACGGCAACGGTAAGCTGGTGTCGCTGCGGCACGAGTCGATCAACACGACCTCCTACACCGACCAGTACGTCGAGACCTGCGGAAGCGTCACCAAGAGCCTCTATCGTTGTCCCAACCTCACCGTCAGCCACGAGACGACCCAAGTGAATCGCGGCACGCCCACCTCGATGCGCGCTCCGGGCGCTGCGCCCGGGTTGTTCGCGCTGGAGTCGGCGATCGACGAGATGGCCGACGCCGTGGGTATCGACCCGGTGCAGTTTCGTCTCGACAACTACGCCGAGCGCGACGAGAGCAAAGACCTGCCGTTCTCGAGCAACCATATCGTCGAGGCAACCAAGCGGGCCGCCGATCGGTTCGGTTGGGCCGACCGCAAGCCGGAAGTCGGCAGCATGAAAGAGGGCCGCGAGATCGTTGGCTACGGGATGGCGGCGTGCAACTGGGAAGCGCTCAAGATGGCCTGCGACGCGCGGGTCTCGATTCGCGCCGATGGCACCGCGTTTGCCTCCTGCGCCACCCAGGATATCGGCACCGGCACCTATACCATCGTGGCCCAGGCGGTCAGCGACGTGACCGGCATTCCGATCGATCGCATTACCGTCAAGCTCGGCGACTCCTCCTACCCCGATGGACCGGTTTCCGGCGGCTCCTGGGCGACGGCGACCACGCTGCCGGCGATTGCCGGAGCCGCGCGCAACGCGCTCGATGAAATGAAGCGCTATGCCACGGGTAGCAACGGGGCCTTTGCCGGGGCCTCCAGCGACGATCTGGAGGTCGCGGATGGCGGCTTGCGCAACGCCGATGGCAAGCAGGTGAGCTTCGCCGACATCCTCCAGGCGGGCCGGTACGGCAGCGCCGATGGCGAGGCGCATACCGAAGGGGCGGATTCGAAGTACTCCTACCGCTCCTTTGGGGCCCACTTCGTCGAAGTGCGCTGGGATCCGGGCATCTCGCGTCTGCGCGTCGCCCGCGTGGTCAGCGCGATCGATGTCGGCCGCGTGATCAACGAGACCACCGCGCGCAATCAGGTCGAAGGCGCCGTGGTCATGGGCATCGGCATGGGGCTGTTCGAGGCCACCGAATATGACGAGCGCAACGCCCGGCCGGTCAACAACGACTACGCCGAGTACGTGGTTCCCGTGCACGCCGACCAGCCGGAGATCGACGTGATCCTGCTCGACTACCCGGATCTGGCATTCAACGAGTACGGCGCCCGTGGCATCGGCGAGATCGGCGTCACGGGCCTGGCCGCGGCGGTTGCCAATGCCGTTCATCATGCTACCGGCAAGCGTATCCGCGAGTTGCCGATCACTCTCGACAAGCTGATGGACGACGTGCCCCAGGCACGGAGCGCGTGATGCCACGAAGGGTAGGATCTTCGTGAGGTGATCGTTCCCGCGTCAACGAAAGCCGCCGCGTCTGTCAGACAACCATGTCCGACGGGCGCGGCGGCTTTTCCCTTCGAAATTACTCCTGCAGCGTTGCTTCGACCAGCTTCCGCATCGCTTGCTGGAGCGGTTTGACGGCGGGGCAGTCGGCGACGCCGTGGCGCTTGGCGATCCACGCCGGGTCGTTGTATCCGAGCCAGGTCTGGCCGTCGGCATCCTGCCAGACGAGGGCTTTCATCGGCAGATCGATGCCGGCGGTCGGGGCGCACTGCATCAGCGGCGTGCCGCCCTTGGGATCGCCGAAGATGACCACTTCGTTGGGCAACAGCGCCATGCTGCGGGACATCGCACCCTGACGGTGATCGACGCGGGCGAATACGGTCATGCCGCTGGTCCGCGCCTGTTCGGCGAAGCGAATGGCGGTTTCGTGCACGCCAGCGTCGCTCTTGGCGACGATCATGCCGGGAACGGAGGGTGTCTCCTGTACGGATTCGGCCGGCGGTGTCGCCTGCGCCGATACGCTGGCGGTGAAACCCAGCAGACCGGCGGTGATCAGCGCCAGGCGCAGTTGGCGGAAGAACGGTCGGGGCATGTCTCGTCTCCGGATCGAGGATGTCGTTCGGTAGTGGCACTCGAGACTGTCGCTCGAGCTTGCGTGTTCAGCGTGCCGATCAGTGATGCGCTGCACCCTGGTCTCCGGTCAGCGCCGCTTCGGCGAGGTCGACCTCGCGGACCAGCTTGCGCAGCACGCTGTCGTTGATGCGGTCGCGCTGGCGCAGCTTGTAGTACTCGCGGCGTTCGGCGCGCAGCGCTTCCAGGCGAGTGTCGCGCTCCAGCTGGCGCAGGGCGGCGAGCTGCGGCGTCGACGTTTCCGTCGAGTGCAGGGTCAGACGCTCGCGATAATAGCTCATCAGCTGCGAACTGATGTCGTTGAAGGCGATGATCGTCTCGTCGTTGGTCTTGTCGCGGGCGAATTCGCCGGTGCGATCGTGGTGGTAGCGTTCGATGCGATAGATGGCGGCCTCGGCGCCGGCGATTCTGGCCTTGCGCTCCTCCTCGAACTCATGGGTATCGGCCGGGATCTTGAGATTTCTCAGCACCAGCGGCAGGCCGATGCTGCCGGTGATCAGGGTGAACAGGATCACGCCGGTCGCCAGGAAAATCAGCAGCTCGCGGGCGGGAAAGGGGGTGCCATCAGCCATGACATGGGGCAGCGACAACGCCGCCGCCAGGGTGATGGTGCCGCGAATACCGGCGAGCGTTGCCGCCAGCATCAGCTTGAGCGGCACACGGCCACCGCTGTCCGGCGAGGGCAGCCGCGGCCGTCCGCCGAGAAAGCCGCTCAGCCTGGTGAGCCCGCGGCCCACTTCCCGGGCCAGCCAGATCCAGGCGAAACGTGAAGCGAGCAGAGCGATCGAGATTGCGGCCACGTAACCCAGCAGGCGCAGGAATTCGAAGTCGCCGATGTCGTGCAGCGAGTGATCCAGCGCGGCGCTGATGATCGCCGGCAACTGGAATCCCAGCAGCAGGAAGACCAGCGCGTTGAGGACGAATTCGAGCATTTCCCACACCGCCTGGGTCTGCATGCGGCTGTGGAGCTGGCCGACGCGCTTGATGTCGGCACGATTCATCACCATGCCGGCGGCCACCGCCGAGAGAATGCCGGACATGCCGAGATGCTCGGCCAGCAGATAGGCGGCGAAGGGTAGCAGCAGCACCAGCAGGATGACCTGTACCGTGGTGGCCTCGCCGAGATGCCGCTCGATCAGTCGCGTGCGCAGGAAATTGAAACCGAAGGCCAGCAACCCGCCGACCACCAGACCGCCGATCGAGATCAGCAGGAAGCTCCCGGCCGCGTCGGTCAGCGAGAAAGTTCCGGTCAGCGCTGCCGCGACGGCGAACTTGAACGCCACCAGGCCAGAGGCGTCGTTCATCAACGACTCCCCCTCGAGGATGCGCATCAATCGTGGCGGTACCGGCAGGCGGCCGGAGATGGACGATACTGCCACCGCATCGGTGGGCGAGAGGATCGCCGCCAGGGCGAAGCAGATCGCCAGCGGCAGCGTCGGGAACAGGAGATGGATGAAGTAGCCGACCCCGACCATTGTGAACAGCACCAGTCCCAATGCCAGCGCCAGGATCGGGCCGCGCAGGATCATGAACTCGCGCTGGGGGAAGCGGCGAGCATCGGAAAACAGCAGTGGCGCAATGAACAGCAGCAGGAATATCTCCGGCTCGAGTTCGACGTGCAGCCCCGACGCCGGCCATGCCAGCAGGGCACCGAGCAATATCTGTATCAGCGGGGTCGGGAGCGTGGGGACGAAGCGTGTGATGACGCCGGTCGCCGAGGCGACCAGCAGCAGAATCAGAACCAGTAACAGCGTATTCATCGATCCGGTCGACCGGTGTGAACTCGTTAGCCGCCGAGCTTAACGGATGTCGAACCCGTTGCGGTACGGTGCGACAAAATTTCCCGCCGACGGTCCGGGCGAGATCATGGTGACGTGACTATGCTGTTGTCGGTGGGTGGCATCGATGTCCTGACAACATCGGCTACCCGAAGCTTCCGTGACAGACAGGCCGAGCCGTCGCATAGCCGTAGGTGGCCATTGACGACGGGCGGGTACCGCGACGATTTGTGGTTCAGGCCCGTGACCGAGAGAGCGAGACAATGCTCTACGTTTGCTCGACCTGCGAAGATGACACCCTGACAACGAACGGTGACAAGGCGCAGTGACGCGCCGTGTCGTCACCGTTTAGATCCCCGATGAGGAGCCGGCAAGATGGATGATTCCGTGCATTCCCGACCCCGGGTGCCAGAGACTCTCGGTACCCAGACGCTCAATTTCACGCTCAACGGCGAGCCGCGCACCCTCGAAGTCGCGCCGAACGCCGTGCTGCTCGACGTGCTGCGTGAGCAGCTCGGGCTCGGCGGCACCAAGAAGGGCTGCGACCACGGCCAGTGTGGTGCCTGCACCGTGCATGTCGACGGCCAGGCGATGAATTCGTGTCTGCGTCTCGCCGTGATGTGTGAAGGTCAGCAGGTGACCACGGTGGAAGGGCTCGCCCGCGACGGCGAACTCCACCCGGTGCAGCAGAACTTCCTCGAGTGCGACGCCTATCAGTGCGGCTACTGCACGCCGGGCCAGATGATGTCCGCCACCGCGCTGCTCAACGACGAACGTATCGGCACCGACGACGCCTCGGTAAAAGAGGCCATGAGCGGCAATATCTGCCGCTGCGGGGCGTACAAGAACATCGTCGAGGCGATCCAGAGATCCCGCGCGCAGTTGGGCTACGACGCCACGCGCAAGGAGGGAGCGGCATGAGAACCTTCGCCTACTCCCGCGCCGATAGCGTCGATCATGCCGCCCATCGGACGATGCCCGATACGGCCTTCGTCGCCGGTGGCACCACGCTGCTCGATCTGATCAAGCTCGACGTACTGAAGCCGGAAAACGTGGTCGACATCAACGCGCTGCCGCTCAAGCGGGTCGAGCGGCTCAACGACGGTCGGCTCAAGATCGGCGCGTTGGTCACCAATACCGACCTGGCCCACCACCCCGAGGTCAAGTCGCACTATCCGGTGCTCTCCGAAGCGCTGCTGGCGGGGGCCTCGACGCAGCTGCGCAACATGGCGACCACCGCCGGCAACGTGATGCAGCGCACTCGCTGCCCTTACTATCGCGACCCGGCGGCCAAGTGCAACCGGCGCGAGCCGGGCAGCGGCTGCGATGCGATGGACGGCATCAACCGCATGCACGCCGTGCTCGGCGGCAGCGACGCCTGCATCGCCGTGCATCCGTCGGACATGTGCGTCGGTATCGCTGCCATCGGCGCAACGCTGACGCTGCAGGGGCCCGACGGTGAACGCGAGGTCGACTTCGCCGACTTCCACCGCCTGCCGGGCGACACGCCGCACATCGAGCATGATCTGGCCGATGGTGAGCTGATCACCGCTATCACGCTGGACGCGCCGCTGGAAAACGCCGGTTCGCACTATCTCAAGCTGCGTGACCGTGCTTCCTACGAGTTCGCGCTTGCCTCCTGCGCTGCCCAGTTGGTGCTCGACGGCGACACGATTCGGGAAGCGCGCCTCGCGCTCGGCGGCGTTGCCACCAAGCCATGGCGCTGCAGCGATGCCGAGGCGGCGCTGGTCGGCCAGACCGCCGACAAGACGAGCTTCGAGCGCGCCGCCGACATCGCCCTGAAGGATGCCCAGGCGCGCGAGCACAACGGCTACAAGATCCCCCTGGCGCGTCAGGCGATCGTGCGCGCGCTGCGCAATGCGGCCCGCGGCGACAAGCCGGCGAGCGAGACACAGGAGAGCCAGGCATGAACGACATGACCCGACCCGACTTCGACAAGCCCCGCGTCGTCGGCCAGCGCACCCCGCGCATCGACGGCGAGTTCAAGCTCACCGGCCGCGCCGGCTATACCGGCGAACTCCACGTCGACGGCATGCTCTACGGCTACCCGGTGCCGGCCACCATCGCCAATGGCGTGCTCGAGTCCCTCGACCTCGATGCCGCCCGCGCGATGCCGGGCGTGGTGGACATCTTCCATCACGGCCACTTCGAGGCGTTGCATCGCTCGCCCAACTCCATGGCCCATGGCGACATGGTCAACGAGGTGCGCCTGCCGTTCGAGGACGAGCGCATCTACTACCACGGCCAGTATGTCGCCCTCGTCGTCGCCGAGACCTTCGAGCAGGCGCGGGCCGCGGCCCAACGCGTGGTTGCCCGTTATCGTGAAGAGCGCGGTGCCGTCGTCAGCCTGCTGCAGACCGAGGCCGAAGGCACGCTGCAGGAGAGCGCCGGCAGCACCCGGGGCGATCCGGAAGCGGCATTCGGCGGCGCCGAGGTCAAGGTCGACTCGACCTACCACATCGCCGCCGAAAGCCACCTGCAGATGGAGATGCACGCGACCCTCGCCGAGTGGCGCGACGCCGGCAAGCGGCTGGTGGTGCACGAATCGACCCAGGGCGTCTTCTTCCAGCGCAACGCCATGGCGCGGGTCTTCGGGCTCGCCCAGGAGAATCTGGAAGTCATCTCGCACTACATCGGCTCCGGGTTCGGCAACAAGCTGTTCATGTGGCCCCACTCGGTCGCCACCGCGGTGGCGGCGCGGATGATCGGTCGGCCGGTGAAGGTCGTGCTGCCGCGCCAGCAGGACATGACCAGCGGCGGCAATCGCCCCGCCTCGCGTCAGCGTATCCGCCTGGGTGCCGATCGCAGCGGCAAGCTCACCTCGGTGATCCATGACAGCACCACCGAGACCTCGCTGGTGCATCAGTACGTCGATACCTGCGGCAGCGCCACGCCGAGCTTCTACGCCTGCGACAACGTCTCGACCAGCCAGCGCGTGCTCGAGGTGAATCACGGTACGCCGTGCCCGATGCGCGCGCCGGGCGAGGTCTCCGGCATCTTCGCGCTGGAGACCGCCATGGACGAGCTGGCGGTGGCGCTCGAGATGGATCCGGTGGAGCTGCGGCTGAAGAACAACGCCGAGCAGGACCCGGCGAGCGGGCTGCCATGGTCGAGCAAGCATCTCGACGAGTGCCTGACCAGCGCTGCCAAGCGCTTCGGCTGGGAGCAGCGCAACCCGGCCATCGGCTCGATGCGCGACGGTGACGAGATCATCGGCTACGGCATGGCTTCCTGCACCTGGTCAGCCGGACGTCAGCCGTGCGAAGCGCGGGTCGAGCTGCGCGCCGACGGCTCGCTGTTCGCCGCCTGCGGCACTCAGGACATCGGGACCGGCACCTACACCATCGTCGCCCAGGCCGTGGCCGAGCTCACCGGCGCCGAGCTCTCGCGCATCGAGGTCAAGCTGGGCGAGACCAGCTTGCCGGCCGGGCCGCTCTCCGGTGGCTCCATGGCGACGGCGACGGTGCTGCCTGCCGTGGCGGCGGCGGCGCGCGACGCGCTGGATGCGATCAAGGAAGTGGCAGTGGGCAGTGGCGGAGCATTCGAAGGCAGCGACCCCGATTCGCTCGCCGCACAAGCGGGTGGCCTCACCGATGGCGAGCGCCGCGTGAGCTTCGAGGAGATCCTCGAGACCAGCAAGCTGTCGAGCGTCAACGGTCAGGGCAGCGCCGCCCCCGGAGACGAGCGAAGCGAGTACGCTTTCCGCTCCTTCGGCGCGCACTTCGTCGAGGTCCGTATCGACCCGGAAATCTCCCGAGTGCGCGTGACGCGGGTGGTCTCCTCGATCGACATCGGCCGGGCGATCAACCCGCCAACGGCGCGCAACCAGGTCGAGGGCGGCATCGTCATGGGCGTCGGCATGGGCCTGCTCGAGAAGCTCGACTACGACCCGCGGGATGCGCGGCTGATCAACGCCAACGTGGCCGACTACATCGTCCCGACGCACGCCGATGCGCCGGAGATCGACGTCGAGCTGCTCGACTACCCGGACTTCAAGCACAACGAGTTCGGGGGTCGTGGCGTCGGTGAGATCGGCCTGACCGGCGTGGCGTCGGCGATCGCCAACGCGATCTACCACGCCACCGGCAAGCGCCATCGCGACCTGCCGATCACCATCGAGGCACTGTTGGCGTCATCGTGACGGAAGGCCCTGGACGCCATGCAGGAAAAGGTCGACACAGCGTGTCACCCGCTCCTCGATCGCCGCCCGTGAGGGCGGCGATTTCAGTTGCAGCACGCGAATCAGATGCCATTCACCCAGCAGCATGCCGAGGAACATGCCGGCGAGCTCGACGGTGTCGCAGGCCGGCATCAGTCGCCGCTGCACCCGACGCTCGAAGTAGTCCGCCAGGGCGAGCCGGACGCGACCGGGGCCACCATCGAAGAACAGCCGGGCCAGCTGCGGCTGGCGGGGGCTCTCGGCCACGACTTCGCGGTAGATGCCCAGGGTTTCCTCACCCATGACCTTGACCAGCAGGTCGATGCCGAGTCGCTGGAGCGCCGCCTCGATGGCCAGCTCGTCGACCCCCTCGTCGGTCAGGGTGCCGTAGATATGATGGGAGCGGCGTTCGACCATGGCCTGGAACAGGCCTTCCTTGTTACCGAAGTGGCGGTAGAGGGTGGACAGTGAACCGCCGGCGCGACCAACGATGTCGTTGACGCTGACCTGACCGTAGCCATGCTCGAGAAACAGCTGCTGTGCCGCATCGAGCAGGGCATCCCGACGCTGACGGCCCCGCGCGGTGGTCGGGGGGGAGTCTTGGGGGCGTGGCGATGACATGGTTTTCCCTCGTGCCGGCAAGGCTTGATTTTTTCGATACGCGGTGGCGTTTTCAAGAAGATAGTGTAGTCTACACTACACATTGGTTGGGCGCGCAGTTCCCGCATCAAAATAGGCTCGGCATGAAGATCAAAAAGAAACTCTACACGGCAGTCGTGATACTGGTCGCGCTGGCGGTGGCGCTCGTCTTCGCGTGGCACTGGTGGCAGACCGGTCGCTTTTTCATCGAGACCGACAACGCCTACATACACACCGATAGTGTCGCGGTGCGCTCGGAGATCAGCGCGCGGGTGATCGAGGTGGCAGTGGACGACAACCAGCGTGTGAAGCAGGGCGATCTGCTGGTGCGGCTCGACGACCGCGATACCCGCAGCCAGTTGGCCCAGGCCCAGGCGCAACTGGCCGTCAGCTCGGCCAATGTGACCCAGGCCCAGCGCCAGGTCGAGCTCGACCAGGCCAGTATCGACGAGGCGCAGGCTCAGGTGACCGCTGCCCAGTCCGACGTCGCCCAGGCGCGCCAGCATCTCGAGCGCTCGCAGTCGCTGGCGGCCAACAACTACGCCTCGCGCCAGCAGTTGCAGGACGACCAGGCGTCGCTGCGGGTCGCCCAGGCCACGCTGGCGGCGCGACAGGCGAGCGTCGAATCGGCCAAACGGCGACTGTCGGCCGACCAGGCTGCCATCGACAGCGCCAAGGCCAATCGAGACGCCGCCGAGGCGGACATCGACTACAACCAGAGCCAGCTGGCCAAGACGCGCATCGTTGCCCGTCGCGACGGCATCATCGGCAATCTGACCGTCGAGCCCGGCGATCTGGCCCAGCCGTCGCTTACCCTGATGCAGTTGGTTCCGGTTGCCAGCGCCTACGTGGTCGCCAACTACAAGGAGACCGAGATCGAGCGTATGCGGGTGGGTCAGCCGGTAACGATTGCGGTGGATGCCTATCCGGACATCACGTTTACCGGCAAGGTCGACAGCGTGGCGCCGGCCACCGGCACCCAGTTCAGTCTGCTGCCCCAGGACAACGCCACCGGCAACTTCAACAAGATCGTCCAGCGCGTGCCGGTCAAGATCCGGGTCACCGGGCCCAAGGATCAACTGTGGCGGCTGCAGTCCGGCCTCTCGGTCGAGCCCTCGGTGGACACCCGCGAGGTCGATGGCCAGGCGATCTACTTCGATCCCGGCCCCGAGCTGGACGACGGGCCGCAATCGTGACAGTCCCTTGTGAGCCCGTGGCATGAGTGAAGTGGCAGCACCAGCCGGTGCCGGCCCGCAGGAGATGCCGTCCTGGCACTACCGCTTCGGCTTCATCGCGGCGGTGTTCGGCATGTTCATGGCGATTCTGGACATCCAGATCGTCGCCAGCTCGCTGAACGAGATTCAGGCCGGCGTCTCGGCCTCGAGCGACGAGATATCCTGGATCCAGACCTCCTACCTGGTTGCCGAGATCATCATGATCCCGCTCTCCGGCGTGCTGATGCGCTGGCTCTCGACGCGGGTCGCTTTCGTCATCTCCTGCGCCGGTTTCACTTTGGCCAGCCTCGGCTGTGCGCTCGCCTCGAGCATCGAGCAGCTGATCGTATTGCGCGCCATCCAGGGTTTCATGGGCGGGGCGATGATCCCGATCACCCAGGCGATCAGCTTCTCGCTGTTTCCCCGGCGCGCCATGGGCGCCGTCCAGGGCGTGATCGGCATGGTGGTGACCATGGCGCCGTCGATCGGCCCGACCGTCGGGGGGTACGTCACCGAGCTGTTCAGTTGGCACTGGCTGTTCCTGGCCAACGTGATTCCGGGGATCTTCGTCACCCTGGCGGCATGGCGCTTCCTCGATATCGACAAGGGCGACAAGGAGGTCGCCAAACGTCTCGATTTTCGCGGCCTGATCCTGATCGCGCTGTTTCTCGGCAGCCTCGAGTTCGTGCTCGAGGAGGGGCCGGGCGATGACTGGTTCGCCAGCGAGCTGATCGTGTGGATGACACTGCTCTGCGTGGCCTCCTGCATCGGCTTCTTCTGGCGTGTGTTCACCTATGAATTTCCCATCGTCGACCTGCACGCCTTTCGCAATCTCAATTTCTCCATCGGCACCGGGCTCGTGTTCGTGGTCGGTATCGCGATGTACGGCCTGGTCTATCTGATGCCGCTGTTTCTCGGCGGCGTGAGGGGGTACTCGAGCCTGCAGATCGGCGAGGTCATGTTCGTCACCGGGGTCGCGATGTTCTTCACCGCCCCCATCGTGGGGCGGCTGACCAACTCGGTCGATCTGCGCGTGCTGCTGTTCTTCGGCCTGACGCTGATCGGCATCGGGACGATGATGAACAACAACCTCACCAGCGAATCCGGGTTCTGGCAGTTCTTCTGGCCGCAGATCGTGCGCGGTATCGGCATGATCATGTGCATCATCCCGGCCTCCCGCATCGCGCTCGGCACCTTGCCGCCGCAGGAGCTGGGCAACGCCGCCGGGCTCTTCAGCGTGATGCGTAACCTCGGCGGCGCGGTGGGGCTGGCGATGCTCGATACCGTGCGCGACTGGCGCGAGGACTATCACTGGAACCAGCTGATCCCCGCGCTCAACGAGGGGCGAGTCGTGGTCCAGCAGCAGATCGACAATTATCAGGCGATGCTGATCGGGCATGTCGCCGATCCCTACCACAGCGCGGTGGCGCTGCTCGGCCAGCGCTTTGGCGTCCAGGCCCAGGTGCTCGCCTACAACGACATCTTCCTGTGGCTGGGCTGCATCTACCTGCTGAGCGTGCCGC
>NZ_PZJM01000002.1:0-317575 GCF_003206045.1 Salinicola lusitanus | reverse complement strand
CCGGCGCCGATGAGCCGACCCGCACCGTGCTGCGCCTGATCGGGAGTTTCGCCGCGCCGGTGGCGATCTACCTGGTGGCCTGGGAACTGGTGGCGTGGCTGATACTTCCCGCCGTGGCGGCGGCCGGGCGAGCGTTCACGATCAATCTCTTCAGCGTGCTGATTCCATTCGTCGGCGTGCTGGCCAGCGTCTACCTCGCCGGTGTCAGGGCCGGTCGGCTGCTGGGGGGTGGCGTGATGACGGTGTTCTTCCTCTATCTCTACACCTCTTCCGGCGTCGTGTTCAGCTGGCTGCCGGTCGCGCTGACTCTGGTCGGGATTCTTCTCGCGGTGGCCGCAGCCCGATACTGCCCCACGATGAAACCCGATCTGGGCGATGCCTTCGGCTAGGTGTCGGTCGTGTCCGCCTCGAATGCGCATCCCAGGCTCGGCGACTGGCTGGCCGGGCGCCGCGAGGAGCTTCGGCGCCGTCGCTGGCGAGGCGTGCTGTGGATCGCCGACGATGCCCCCCAGGCCGTCAGCAAGGCCCGGGCCTGGATCGCGGCGGGGCGCTGGCACTCTCCGCTGTGGATCGGCCCCGAGCTGGCGCCCTCTTCCCAGGCGTCGCCACTGCCCGAGGGGATAACGCGGCTGAGCGCCTCCCGCGCTCGCGGCCAGCTGGGCAGCGAGCACGATCTGGTGATCTTCGACGCCCTATCCCCCGAGGCGGGATTCGATCCGGATGCCTTCGGCGCCATCAGCGGTACCGTCCTGGCCGGGGGGTGGCTGGTGCTGTTGACACCGAGACACTGGCAGCAGCCCACCGATGCGGACTGGCAGCCGGATGCCGACTATCGACGGCTGGCGCATTGGCCCCATGATGCGGAAACCCTGTCGACTTACTACCTGCAGCGCCTCGCCGGAGGGCTCCGAGACAGCGCCGACCTGGCGGTATGGCCGTCTGATGCCGCGTTGCCGCTCTCGTCTTCAGCGATCTTCTCCGGCCCGAGCTCCGATCCAGTCATCGATTCAAGCATCGAGCCAGCGCTCGACCCGGGCTCTCATATCGAGGATCGCGTCAACGACAGCGACTGCCTGACCCGTGACCAGGCCGAAGCGGTTTCGCGACTGACGCGAATGCGGCGACGCCGGCCGGTGGTGCTGGTGGCCGATCGCGGTCGTGGCAAGAGCGCGGCGCTGGGCATCGCGGCCGCGCGTCGACTGATGCGGGGCGAGCGACGGCTCTGGATCGCGGCATCGAGTTCGGTCGCGGTGGAAGCGGTGTTCGAACGCCTCCAGCGATTGCTGCCCGGCGGTAGACGCGACGCGGGTCGTTTCGAGGTCCGCGTCGACGGTCGGGAGTGCCGGGTCGAATGGCTGGCACCGGAGCAGGTCGTCCCCGCGCTGGCGGCACGCGACATCGACGCGCAGTCGCCGCCGACGCTGTTCGTCGACGAGGCGGCCGCGATTCCCGCCGCACGTCTGGTCGACTGGCTGGGTCGCTTTCCGCGGATCGCCTTCGCCACCACGGTGCATGGCTACGAGGGCACCGGCCGCGGATTCGAGGTTCGTCTGCGCGAGGCGCTGGATCGGCTGACCCCGGAGTGGCGGCGGCTACCGCTGGATACCCCCATCCGTTGGGCGGCCGGCGACCCGCTGGAAGCGTTGACCCGCGACCTGCTGTGCCTGGATGCCGAGATCGTCGCCGTCGACCCCGCTGTCGCGCGCTCGATGCCGGTCGCCCATGTCTGGCTGGACCGGGCGGCGCTGGCCCGGGACGACGACTTGCTGAGATCGATTTTCGGCCTGCTGGTGCAGGCTCACTACCGTACCTCGCCGAGCGATCTTCGCCACCTGCTGGACGGCCCCGGCGTTCACCTGCTGGCGGCTTTCGTCGGCGGCGTGGCCGTCGGTATCTGCGTGGTGCAGCAGGAGGGGGGCTTCGACGCCGCACTGGCCGAGGCGATCCATCGGGGGCAGCGGCGACCGCGAGGGCATCTGCTGGCACAGTCGCTGGCCACCCACGGCGGTTACCGGGAGGCCGCGCTCGCCAGCTGGTGGCGCATCATGCGGATCGCCGTTCACCCGCAGGCCCGGCGGGAGGGAATCGGCTCGGCGATGATCGAGCGGGTGGCCGCGACGGCACGGAAGCGCGCTGTCGATCACCTGGGCGTGAGCTACGGTGCGGAGCCGTCGTTGACCGGCTTCTGGCGTCGGCAGGGGTTTCGCTCGCTGCGGATCGGGCTGACTCGAGAGGCGTCCAGCGGGGAGCCGGCGCAGATGATGGCGTTGGCGCTGGCGGATGATTCGGCGCGGCTCCTCGACCGGATGCATGACGATTTCGTACGCCACCTGCCGGACCTGCTGGCAGGTGAGCTGCGGGAGATCGAGCCGCTCGTCGTGGCGGCCTGGCTGCACGAGGGGCCCGTGCCGGTCCTGTCTGTCGATCTCCACGAGCGACTGGACTGGTTTGCCGCCGGAGGCGGCGAGCTGGCACCGATCCGGCCCTGGTTGCGGGAGGCCTGGCTGGGCTGGTGGCGGCGACAGCCGTTGGCCACGGTCGAGCGCCTGCTGGCGGTCGAGGAGGGCAAAGTTGTGGTGCCTGGCGACCTGAGGCGGTCGGTGCGGGTGGCCGTCCCGGCGTTGTTCCAGTATCGCGACGAGGCGCTCTCACTGCAGGGGCGGCGGGAACGCCTGGCGAGCGCACGCGGGCTGGCCGCGGCGCTGCTGGCCTGGCACCACGACCGCCGCGATGCTGAGGGCACCGCACCGGCGCCTGGCTGAGGCGCGCGAGCGCTCGGCACATATGGTCAAGCCGCAGTCAGACGAGTAAGGTGTTTGCACCTCAAAACGAGCCGCGGTCCGCTGGCGGCTCGGGTTTCATTCATCACTCTTTCGACACCCGTTGCGGCGAGCTTCTCGCCGCGCGACGAGGCTGGAATCGACCATGAACGATCATCTGCTGCAACTCTCCCCCGAGCCCGTGTGGCGTCATTTTCGTACGCTCTGCAATACGCCGCGCTCCTCCGGCCACGAAGCGAAGTTGATCGACATCCTGCAGCGCTGGGCCGACGACAAGGGTCTGACCCACGATCGCGACAGCTACGGCAACCTGCGGATCCGCAAGGCGCCGAGTCCGGGCTGCGAGTCCGTCCCCGGCGTGATCCTGCAGGGACATCTCGACATGGTGACGCAGGCCAACAGCGACCACCCCCACGATTTCCTCAACGATCCGCTTGATACCTACGTCGAGGATGGCTGGCTCCACGCCCGCGGTACCACCCTGGGTGCCGACAACGGTCTCGGTGTCGCGGCGGCGCTGGCGATTCTCGAGGCGGACGACATCGATCACGGCCCGATCGAGGCGCTGTTCACGCTAGAGGAGGAGACCTCGTTGCAGGGGGCGCTGTCGCTGGACGAGAACTGGCTGGAGGGGCGCTACCTGCTCAATCTCGATTCCGAGGATCGCGGCGAAGTCTATATCGGCTGCGCCGGCGGTGCCGATGTCGTGGTCGACGCCGACCTGCCGATGCGCGGCTGCGACGAGGAGGAGGTGATGCGTCGCCTCTCCCTGACCGGCCTGGTCGGTGGGCACTCCGGCGCCGATATCCACAAGGAGCGGGGCAACGCCAACCAGTTGCTGGTGAGGGCGCTGCGAGGGCTGGGCGAGTTCGAGATTCGACTGGTGGACTACCAGGGGGGCACGCTGCGCAATGCGCTGCCTCGCGAGGCGTTCGCTACCATCGTGGTGGACGAGCACCATCTGCCGGCGGTGGAGCAGACGCTCGCCGACCTGCAGGCGCTCTACCGCGAGGAGCTGGCCGGCGTCGACGACGGCGTCACCCTGACGCTCTCGCCGGGCGAACTCTCCTGCGATGAGGCCGAAGCGCTGACCGATACCGCCACCCAGTTGCTGGTTTCCGCCCTCCACGCCGCGCCTTACGGTGTCGAGCGCATGAGCGTCGAGGTGCCGGGCGTGGTGGAGACCTCCAACAACCTGGGGGTGGTATCGCTGGAGAAGGGGCGCTTCCACCTCTGCGCGCTGGTGCGATCGCTGCGGGACAGCGCGACGCGCAACCTGGCGGACCGTTTCACGGCGCTGTTCGGCCTGATCGGCGCCCAGACGCGGGTCGAGAACGTCTACCCTGGCTGGACACCGAGCGCGGACAGCACGCTGCTGACCCGCTTTCGTCGGCTCCACCAGGAGCAGCTGGGCAGCGACCCCGCGGTGAAGGTGATCCACGCCGGCCTCGAGTGCGGCATCATCGGTGGCAAGTATCCGCAGCTGGAAATGATCTCCTTCGGCCCGGTGATTCGCGGCGCCCACTCACCCACCGAGCGTACCGAACTGGCCTCCGTCGAGGAGTTCTGGAAGGTGCTCAAGGCGCTGGTCGCCGACATCGCCTCCGGCAAGGCCGCCTGAAGCCGCCCCGGAAACGAGTCTGGCGAGTGGTGCTCTTGTGGCAAGGCGTTCCCGCCGGAGCGCCATCGAGAGAACCACTCGCCCTGGCGGCCCCTCTCTCCCCAATCGCTTTCCTGACCGGTTATAACGCCTCCGTTCGTGCCAAACCGAGTGACCGGCCAGCACACACTCGCTCATACTTGGCAGGGTCGGAAGAGTCGTAGCTTGCGGGAGGCATGAATGAAGGTGAAACGCATAGTCTCGAATATTGCTGCAGCCAATCCCTCGAATGCGGAGAATTTTTACTCAGCTATTTTTGGGCTTGAGCTTGTGATGGATCACGGATGGATAAGGACCTATAGCTCGGGTGAGGAAATGAGCAGTCAGGTAAGCGTGGCCTCGGAGGGCGGATCCGGCACACCGGTTCCTGATTTGTCCATAGAGGTCGATATCCTGGAGACCGCCCTGGAGAGGGTGAAGAACAATGGCATAAAGATTGAGTACGGGCCTGTAACTGAGCCCTGGGGTGTCCGCCGGTTCTACATCAGAGATCCTTTCGGAAAGCTCATCAATGTCCTACAACATGAGTAGTCGTCGGGCATGTTCTATCGATTCTCGTCACTCGGGCCTCCTTGCCTCCGCTTCTCTGCGCCAAGGGGGCCAGCGCGCTCAGGCGTCATGCTCCGGCTCTTAGGACTTTCTAGATGAAATCAGTCTTCGACAGCGTACCTTCTGACTTTCGGCTTCTATCGGTACTCGTGACCATCGTAGTCATTACGTTTCTGGTGAACTGGGCTGTCATTGCGATAATCAATAGGCTGGAAGCGTCTAAGTTGGCAACGGCCTCGGTCGACAAAACCGCGCTCAATTTCGCCAAGCGTCTAATATCCGTCGTGATCTATGGTGTCGGCGTTGGCGCATGCCTGACACGGATCCCCGAGCTCGATATCGTGGGTCATTCACTACTGACGGGCGCCGGTATTCTCACCCTCGTCGGCGGTCTGGCCTCGCAGCAAGTACTTGGCAATATTGTCAGCGGTTTCATGATCGTGTTCTTCCGTCCGTTCCGGATCGGCGACCGAATCACCGTCTCCGGCAATTACACTGGAACAGTCGAAGACATCACGCTTCGGGAAACCATCCTCCGGGATGCGGAGAACAATCGAATCATCATCCCGAATTCACAGATCAGCAGTGAGGTGGTGGTCAATGCCAACCACACGGACAATAAAATCTGCAAGATCATCGAGGTGGGTGTCGGCTACTCATCCGACCTGGAGCAGGCGATGACGATCATGCAAGACGAGATCGTCAAGCATCCGCTGCTCATTGACCAACGCACAGAAGAGCAGATACGAGATAACGCCCCGATCGTGCCAGTACGAGTCACGGCGCTCGGTGATTCTTCGATTACGCTGAGAGCTTGGGCCTGGGCAGACAGTCCTGCCAACGGTTTCGTGTTGCAATGTGACAGTTACGTCAATCTGAAACGCCGATTCGACGAGGTCGGCATCGAAATTCCCTTCCCGCAGCGAACTATCTCGTTCGCCGATGGATCTCGAGTCAACTCGCTGGCCGAAGACCCGAAGGAAAGGAATGCCCACTAGGCGGAGCACAATGATGCCTTGCAGCCGGCTCGTCTTCCGCTATTCCTCTTCAGTCGTTAGCTTCAAACGGGCGGCTGGAGGAAGAAATCATAGCCACGACCCTGGAAGGGTGAGTGGTTTGAGAAGCGTGCTGATGAGGCCTGTCTCTCAGGGAGAAAAGTGAGACACGACGGCGGAAGCCTGTCGTTAGGCCATCAACTTATCCAGAGGGGGATAGGTGAGGGGCGGGTGGTTTCAATCGGACGTGGCATTCCATTTCAGAGACTAGAGGCCCAGCATTCGGCGGACCTCTCTCCGATAAACGACGGCAATGCAGGCAGGGAAAGGCCAGCAAGAGCGTCTTATTGCTGCTGCTGGCGATGCGTGTCCTCGCGTACCGCCTCGCAACCTTCCTCCGAGATGTATCCCTTCGCCAGCGCGTGCTCGGCGATGCTGACGCTGTCCCGGGCGAGGATCAGTTCGCAACCGGCGTGCTTGACCTCATTGGCCAAGGCCTCGATCGCGGCGTCCCGCTTCGGGTCGTTGTCCACCTTGCGGATGTAGATGGCGCGGACGCGGTCGGGATGCATCTTGACGATCTCGGTGTAGACCTCCGGGTCGCGCTGGCCGCTATCGCCGATGAGAATGAAGGGGAGCGTGTCGTAGAGCGACAGCATGTTGCAGATGACGTCGGACTTGTGATCCTCGGCCTTGCGTGGCCAGGGCCGCTTGAGCGTCATGCCCCACTCGCGCAAAAACAGGATAGGCCCGACCGGGATACGGTTCATGTTGAAGAACATCTCGAGAACTTCGTAGATGCTCCAGGGCCCCCGCGAGACATACAGCATGGGGCGTTTGCGGTTGCCCTCGGCACCACCGTAGAGCGCCCGGTAGAGGGCGGCGACGCCGGGGAAGGCGGTACGCCGGTCGGCCTTTTCCATGAACAGGCGATAGAGCATCTTCAACTTGTTGGCGACGCCGGTGTACATCACGGTGTCGTCGATATCGCTGATCACGATCAGGTCGGTACTCGCCGGCGGTATGTAGATCTCGGTCTCGGTGCTGATGGCGTCGTCCTCCGAGAGGACTTCCAGCTTGACCGAGTGCCAGATCGCTTCGGCGGGCAGGGTGTGGGTAATGTCGATATGGGCGTGGAAGTAGCCATCGCGATCGGTGGTGACGGTGGCATGGGTCGCGCCGAGCCGGATGTCGACCCGTGCATCCCTGACACCATGCCTGACCAGACGACGCGTGACGTCGACCAGATCGCGAGCCGCTCCGCCTTTCTCCCACTTCATCAATCGTCCGGGCTGGCGGAAGACTCGGCCCATGATGAAGGCTTCCGTATGCGAGCCGTAGCCGCGATAGGGATGGACGATCACCCCACCCTCGCCCTTGTCGCCTCCCCGCATGGGGCGTGTGAACAGGCGCACCAGCTTCTTGGTGAAGTGGATGAGCTTGGTCACGAACAGCCGGGGGAGCGAGCCAGCGCGGTCGGTTTCGGAAGCGGTGTCGGAGGAGTGGGGCACGATAGCTGGCAATCCTAGGTTCGATTAACGATGAGTATGGGAACTTGCAGGTTATCGTGCAAAGTCTGGCCGTTCACCGATACCAGATACCAAGACGCCCACCATAGGGTGGGCGTCCGGACGGTCGTTGTCGAGCGTCGATCAGGCGTGCTGATTGCTGTGACGACCTTCGGCCAACTCTTCGAGCAACTTGCCATTGAAGTCGTCGAGATCCTTCGGCGTGCGGCTGGTGACCAGGCCGCTGTCGACCACGACCGACTCGTCGAACCACTGGGCACCGGCGTTTTTCAGATCCTGCGCGACCGAGGGTACCGAGGTCATCTTGCGGCCCTCGACGACGCCGGCGTTGATCAGGATCCAAGGCGCGTGACAGATCGCCGCGACCGGTTTGCCGGCTTCGAAGAAGTGCCTGACGAACGCCAGCGCCTTGTCGTTGAGTCGCAGCGTATCGGGATTGAACAGGCCACCCGGCAGCACCAGGGCGTGGTAGTCGGATTCGTTGACCGCGTCGAGGCTCTTGTCAGCCTCGTAGGTGTCGCCCCAATCCGTCTCGGCCCAGGCGCGAATGCCCTTGCCGTCCGGGGTGATGACATGAGTTTCTACGCCCTGACCTTGCAGCGCGGCACGGGGGGAGGCGAGCTCGGACTCCTCGAAGCCGTCGGCGGCGAGGATTGCGACACGTTTACCGTTAAGTTGCTGAGCCATCTTGACCTCCTGGTCTTGATATATCGGCTTGATGTTTCGATGAGTGGCAAGCCCATGGGCCATCCCGGTCCATGTCTCGGCTCACTCAGGAAGTTTGGGATAGTCTGGGCAAAGTTCAAGGAAAAACGCGCGTCGGACGCCTCGGGCTGGAGCACGCGGCTTGCGCGCGGGAGCCGACTCGGGGATGGTGGCCGCCGCGAGATGGCGAGTGAGTGCCAGGGCAAGAGGAAGCGATGCGATGAGTGGCGGAGTGGGGGAATGGCTGTTGCCGTCTACCGGCGGGCTCGTCCTGCTGGGTGTTCTGGTGACGATCCTGGTCGGTGTCCTGGTGTGGCAGCGCCGGCACTGGATGGTCGAGCGCGACAGCCTGCAGGCGCGGCTTCAGGCCAGCGAGACGCAGTGCCGGCGCCTGGAGCAGGAACTGGCCCAGAGCGACGGCCAGCAGGACGATCTCCGCGAGCGGCAGGCGCAACTGCAGCAGCAGCTCGGTGCCCGCGAGCAGCAACTCGAGGCCCTCAACGAGCGCCTGGCGGCGCTGCGCGAGCAGTACGGGCGTCTCGAGACTCGCCACGAGCAGCAGCAGAACCAGCACGCGGAACAGCTCCAGTTGCTGGAGCAGGCGAAGACGCGGATGGGGCACGAATTCGAATCCCTCGCTGGACGCATTTTCGACGAGCGCCAGCGCGCCTACAGCGCCCAGAGCCGCGACAGCCTCGAGGCGCTGCTCAAGCCCTTCCGCGAGCAGGTCAGCGGCTTTCGCCAGCGGCTCGAGGAGATCCATGGCCAGGAGGTGCGCGAGCGCACCACGCTCAAGGTGCAGATCGACCAGCTCGCCACCCTCAATCGTCAGATCACCGAAGAGGCGGCCAACCTGACCCGGGCGCTCAAGGGCGACAAGAAGATGCAGGGCAACTGGGGCGAGGTGATGCTGGAGTCGGTGCTCGAACGCTCCGGGCTGCGCCGCGACATCGAGTACCGCCGCGAGGTCTCGATCGAGGGCGAGCAGGGGCGTCAGCGCCCCGATGCGGTGATCTACCTGCCCGACGACAAGCATCTGATCGTCGACGCCAAGGTCTCGCTCAACGCCTACGTGCGCTACGTCAACGCCGAGGAGGACGCCGAGCGCGAGCAGGCGCTGCGGGCCCACGTGCAGGCGATCCGGGCGCATATCGACGGCCTGGCGGGACGCGACTACCCGCGCCTGCCAGGGCTGCGCTCGCCGGATTTCGTGTTCCTGTTCATGCCCATCGAGCCGGCCTTCGCGGTCGCCTTCCAGTTCGACGACACCCTGTTCCAGGACGCCTTCTCCCGCGACATCGTGGTGGTCACGCCGACCACGCTGCTGGCCAGCCTGCGCACTGTGGCGAGCCTGTGGAATCTGGAGCGCCAGAACGAGAACGCGCGCCATATCGCCGAGCGCGCCGGCAAGCTGCTCGACAAGTTCCAGGGCTTCGTCTCGAGCCTCGAGGATGTCGGGCGCCATCTGGGCCGTGCCCGGGGCAGCTACGACCAGGCCATGGGGCGGCTCGCCACCGGTCAGGGCAGTCTGGTCGGCCAGGCGCTGGCGCTGGAGAAGCTCGGCGTGCGCATGAAGCGCGCGCTGCCCGAACATATGACCCGGGAGGCGGACGCCGACGAGACGGCACTCGATAGAACCCCGGCCGACGCTGACACGAGTCGCACGGGTGACGACGGTGAGAACGAGAGGGGTGAAAACGAAAGAGGCGAGAACGAGCACGCCAAGAGCGGCCCTGCCGAAAGCGAGCGCGCCGAAGATAGCGCGCATACCGATAGCGTCGAAAGCGATACCGCACCCGCCGCGCAAGACCGCCCGGGGCAGGGCAGGCCGGGCTAGGCGGGCTCGGCGGCGTTCGGCAGTGCCGCACCGCCCGCCGCCAGGTCGATCGCCAGGCCCTGCAGGCAGAGCAGCGCCATCACCTGATGGTCGGCGCCGACGCCGAGCGCTACCAGCCGCTTGGCACGTTCGATCGCCGGGGCCGCGGGGTCGATGTCACCACGCCAGCGCACCACCAGGCTCTCCTCGGCCGCCTCGACGTAGTCGATGCGCTGCACCGTATCGGCGAGAAAGCCGATCAGCCCCTGGCCGCTGTCGGCGATCAGCACGTGCTGGGGTGGGCGCGATGCGTCGCGGCCCAGCAGGCGGCGCAGATCGACCAGGGCGACGCTGCGTCCTTGACGGCGCCAGACGCCGGCGAAGCGCGGGTCACCGCCGCTGGCGAGATAGTCGGTGGGGGCGACGTCGACCGCGTCGAGCTGATCGAGCAACGTGGTGTAGTCGCCGGCACAGGTGAAGCGCACCAGCGCGAAGCGTCGCCGGGGTTGGTGCTCGGCGGCCGAGCTGCCCGTCTGGGTGCCGTCGAGCCGCGCATGCAGGCGCGCCAGCGCACTCAGATTGAGCGCCGACAGCAGCTCCCGGTGATCGAGCGCCAGCGCATCGCGCCCCGTGGGGCAGGCGACCAGTCCGGCCACCGCCGCCGGCTGCCCCGGGCCGGCGGGCGACAGGGTGCCGTCGGCACTGAGCGTGGTGACGTGTTCCAGGGCCAGTGCCAGACGCCCCTCGGGGCCATCGAGCACCACCATGTAGCTGGGCCGTGCGCGCTGCGGGGCGCGCCCGATCAACTCGCCGGGGTCGAACAGGGGCAGCCGTGCACCGCGCAGCGTGACGTTGCCGAGGTAAGCGTCGAGTTCGATCGGCGGCGGTTCGATCTCGGGGCAGTTGGCGACCTCGCCGACGATCTCGGTATCCAGCGCCAGCGGCTGGCCGCCACTCTCCACGATCAGCCAGCGCCGGGCGGTGAGCCGTGTCGGCGTGGCATCGCTGGTCAGCGTCGGCGGCGCCGAGGCGTCGGACGATTGGCGCTCGGTCAGCGCTGGCGACGGTGTCACCGCGACCATCTCCTCCAGCGCGAATAGCGCATCCAGGTCGAGCAGGTACGCCGGGTGGGCCAGGCTCGGGTGATCGATCAGCGCCGGCGTCAGCGCCAGGGTGCTGCCGTCGCCGTGGCTCACGGCATGGCGCTGGCTGGGCAGCACCTCGATCACATCGACGATCTGGCTCACGCACAGCCCGAACCGCGCACCGCGATGCGCCACCACGGCGACGAAGCTGGCCCGAGACTTGCCCTGGCGGAGAGTCTTGCTCTGGGCTTCGTCGATAGGGACCTCGTCGACTTGGGGCTCATCATGGGCATCGAGAGTGGACGCTGCCGGGAGGTCATGATCGAGCTGCAGCAGCCCCGCCAGGTCGACCAGTGGCAGCGGCTGGCCGCGCAGCGACAGCGTGCCCAGCGACCATGTCGGTGCCCGCGGGCGCGGCGGCGGCAGGCGCTCCAGGCGTACCACTTCTTGCAGGTCGTGGGCATCGAGGGCGACATCGCCGGCACCGACGCGCAGGATGCCGAAGACGCACGCGCTCATGACGTCGCTCGCTCCTCGCTGCGAGTAACCCGGGCCAGTTCACGGATCGCGGTATCGACCCGGTTGGCGGTCTCGAGCTGGGCACTGGCGGTGGTGGCGATCTCCTCGATCGAGTCGGTGGTCTGGGCCACGCCCTCGACGATGCGCGCGAACGAGTCGGTGGCGCGCTGGGTCACCGTGTTGCCACTGTCGATGCGCTTGAGCGACTCGCCCAGCAGGCGGTTGATCTGGCGCGTGGCGTCGGCGGATTTCTCGGCCAGCTTGCGCACTTCGTCGGCGACGACCGAGAAGCCCAGGCCGTGCTCACCGGCGCGGGCGGCCTCGATCGCGGCGTTGAACGCCAGCAGGTTGGTCTGCGAGGCGATCTCTCCGATCACCTTGACGATGGCATCGATATCCTCGGAGGACTTCTGGATCGCCGCCATCGCCTCGCGCGAGTCGTTCAGCGACTGGGTGCCGCGGTTGGCCTCCTGCTGGGTCTCGCGGGCCAGCGAGCGGGTCAGCTGGGTATTCTCGGCGATCGAGGCGATGGAAGCGTTGAGCGCATGGATCGACTGGCTCATGGCCTCGGTCTGGGCCTGGATATGCTCCTCCAGCTCGACCTCGGCGGTGATGTCGGTGGCAAACTTGATCACCTTGTAGGGCTTGCCGTCGGCGTCGAAGATCGGGTTGTAGGTGGCCTGGATCCAGACCCGGCGGCCATGCTTGCCCAGGCGCATGAAGCGCCCGTCGAACAGTTCGCCGCGGCTCAGTGCCAGCCAGAAGTCGCGGTACTCGCGGCTGACCACATGGTCGGGCGTGCAGAACAGGCGGTGATGCTGACCCACGATCTCGTCGGCGTGGTAGCCCAGGGTATCGAGAAAGTTCTGGTTGGCGGTGAGGATGTTGCCCTTGAGGTCGAACTCGATCACCGCCTGGGCGCGATCGATCGCCTTGACCTTGCCTTCGTACTCGGCGACGGCACGCTTCTGCAGGGTGATGTCCGAGGCCAGCTTGATCACCTTGTGCGGTTTGCCCTCGTCATCGAGCACCGGGTTGTAGGTCGCCTGCAGCCAGATATCCTCGCCCTGATGTGTGACGCGCTTGAACTCGCCGCTGACGTACTCGCCGCGTCCCAGGCGCATCCAGAACTCCTGATAGGCGCGGCTCTGGGCGTAGCGCTCGTCGCAGAACAGGCGGTGGTGCTGGCCGATGATTTCGTCGCGGTGATAGCCCATGGCGTCGAGGAAACGCGCATTGGCGTCGAGCACATGGCCGTCGAGGTCGAACTCGATCACCGCCTGGGAGCGGTTGACCGCCTGCCACAGCGCCTCCAGCGGCGGGGCGGCGAGTGTGTCGAAGCTGTCGGTGGAAGTGTCGAGGGGCATGAGGCCTCCGCAGAGCGGGAAGTAAGCCGCGAGCCTGTCGGATGACGGGGCTCGTGGTGGATACCGCACAACATCGGCTGGGTGGTGTCGAAGTTTAATTAATCTCGACTATCGGTGAGATAAACCGTACCCCAAAAGACGATGCCGCCCCGGAGGGCGGCATCGACGTCGGCAGCGGCAGTGAGAGCGAGCGCTTCAGCCGAGATAGGCGTTGAGCATCCACACGGTTTTTTCCTGCTCGCGGATGTAGTCGCTGGCCAGGGAGGCGGTGCCTTCGTCGTCGGCGTCGCTGGCCTGGGAGAGCAATTCGCGCTGCAGTTCGATCAGCACCTGAAACCCCTTTACCAGACCCTGCACGCACTGCTTGCCGTCGGCGACCTGCTTGTCCTCCTGAATCTGCGACACCTTGGCATAGTCGCTGTAGGCGTGCAGCGGCTGATAGCCCAGGGTCAGGATCCGCTCGGCGACCTCGTCGACCTTGGTCAGCAGGTCGGTGTAGATCTCCTCGAACTTGGCGTGGAGCTCGAAGAACTGCTCGCCCTTGACGTTCCAGTGGTAGCCGCGGGTGTTCATGTAGAACACCTGGTAGTTGGCGAGCAGCGTGTTGAGCTTTTCGGCGAGTTGCTCGGCGCTGGAAGTATGCAGGCCGATGGCATTGGTATCGATGTCGGACATGGTCTCTCTCCTGAAAGGTGATCGTGACAGTGTAACCGGGCGCTCTCCGAAGCCCCATCCAAGTCTCGATATGGCGCGGATAGCGTCGTTCTATCAGGACGTTAAGCGCGTTCCATGCCTGGGTATATCAGGGCCACATGACGACAAAACAAGCGTCGTGGAAGAGCTTCCGGTGGTATGTCATCCCTGGCTGCCCACACGCCACAGCCTGGCCAGCGTCCGCGCGCGATCGGCCAGCAGTTCGCCGCAGCGAGCCAGTGCCTCGTCCAGGGTGATCGGGCCATCCGCCAGTGCGAACGCGGCCGTGATGCCGTGATCGAAGGAGGCTTGCCACTGATCGCCCAGCCTTCCGGCCAGCACGATGGTGGGAACGCCGAAGCGCTCCGCCCGGCGGGCGATGCCGATCGGCGTCTTGCCGGATAGGCTCTGACCGTCGAGCTGGCCCTCGCCGGTGATGACCCAGTCGGCGTCGGCCAGCAGTGTGTCGAAATCGACCTGATCCATCACCAGTTCGATGCCGGGACGCAGGGTGGCGCCGAGAAAGGCGCGAGCCGCGAAACCCATCCCGCCGGCGGCGCCAGCGCCCGGCAGCTCCCTGAAATCCTCGCCCAGGATCCTGGCGGCATGATCGGCGAAGTGCGACAGCGCCTGGTCCAGCCGCTCGACATCGGCCTCCGTGGCCCCCTTCTGCGGCCCGAACACGGCACTGGCACCGCGTGGCCCGAGCAGCGGGTTATCGACGTCGACGGCGGTCTGAACCGTCAGCGAGGCCAGCCGCGGATCGAGGCCATCGAGATCGAGTGTCGCCAGCTCGGCCAGCGCGGCGCCGCCGGGGGGCAGGGGGTTGCCTCTGCTGTCGAGCAGTCGTCCGCCAAGGGCAGCCAGCATGCCGGCGCCGGCGTCGTTGGTGGCGCTGCCGCCCAAGGTCAGTACCAGCGACTCCGCGCCGGCATCCAGTGCCGCCACGATCAGTTGCCCGACGCCAAAGGTGGTGCTGTCGAGCGCGGTACGCTCGTCACGCTTGAGCTGCTGCAGACCGCTGGCTTCGGCCAGCTCGACGAACGCGGTGCGCGATGCCTCGTGCCAGCCCCAGGCCGCGGTGGCCTCGCGCCCCAGCGCATCCTGCACGCTTGCCGCTCTCCGCTCGGCACTCGTCGCCGCCAGCAGGGCATCCAGCGTGCCCTCGCCGCCGTCGCCCATCGGACACTGGTGCAGGATGGCATCGGGCAGTTCCCGCTCGATGCCGGCGGCGATGGCGGCAGCGGCGTCGCGGGCGCTGAGCGCGTCCTTGTAACTGTCGGGAGCAATGACGATCTTCATCGAATCCTCGGCTATGGGTGGCATCGTGGGCGCGGGAGCGGTGGCGCGACCAGCTTAGCGCCGTTGGCCGGCCGTTGCGACGGCCTCGTTCGCGGCGGGTGGCGTGGTGAAGGCCGTTTCCAGACAGCGCCTAGGCGTGTGGACCCCGCGGATTCCGCAGGGCTCGCGCCTTCGTGAGCGCGTCCAATCGTTATTCTGGCACCTTTTTCGATAATGAATATCACTTGCAATTGACATTTATTATCATCTATCGGTTACTAGCGTTCACATCCACCCCTACACAAAGACTCATGAACGCTTCCAAACGACACGGCACCTCTCTTCCTGATACCCGCCACAACGGCCACCCGTCACGCCCGCATTCGCGCGCTCTCGCCCTCACCTCTTGCCTGATCGCAGGGTTGATGCTGCCGACAGCCACGCTTCTCGCCGCGGAAGCCAAGACCGAGAAAAGAGACACGCTCAGCGATATCAGGGTGACTTCGATCCGAGAACGCGCGATCCAGCGCACTACTGCCGAAGAGGGTGCCACCGCCGAGGTCGAAGCCGTCGAACTCAAGGATCAGATCGCCTATTCGCCAGCGGATCTGTTCCGCTACGAGCCCGGCATACTGACCACTAACAATGGCCGTTTTGGTCTCGCCGGCTTCAACGTACGCGGCAACGACGACAATCGAGTATCGATTCAGCTCGATGGGCTGGAGATGCCCGAGTCCTACGAGCCGACCTCGAGCTATCTCAACGCCGGCCGCCTGAGCGTGGATCTCGCCTCGTTGAGTGGCGCCAGCGTGGTCAAGGGCGGCGACGCTCGACACGGCTCCGGCTTCGCCACCGTCAATCTGCGCTTGCAGTCACCCGAAGACTTTCTCTCACCGAGTGGCGATGACAGCTACGCGAGCGTCATGGGCGGCTATCGCAGCGATAACGACGGCTTGTTCGAGAACATCACGCTGGCCGGTCGCCGTGGCAGCCTGGAGTCACTGCTGGTCGCCACCAACCGTAACGCCGATGCGACCAAGAATCATGTCGGCGACGGTAAGAGCGACGACACCCGAGGCACCGCACGCCGCGAACCCGATCCCGGCGACGTCGATAACTACGATGTGTTGTGGAAACTGCAGAAGGTCAGCGACAACAGCCGCATTGGCCTGATCGCCCAGAAGTATCGCATCTCCTCCAAACTGCACCTCTTCTCCGAGGAGGGCCGCAGATACGACGACTACCATAGTGACGACAACATCACGCGCTTGCGCCTCGGGATCTATCAGGATCTCGCCGCCGACATGCCACTCTTCGACGATCTGCACTGGCAGCTCGACTGGCAGCGCAGCGAAACCGTCAATCAGAGCGACATGATCTACGCTGGCTACAATCGCCAGGTCGAGCGCGAGTATGACCAGACCACCTGGCAGTTGAAGAGCGATCTGAGCAAGGAGTTCACGTTCGGCGTGCCACAGCAGGTCGCCTACGGCGCCGTGATCAAGCGCGACGGCCACGACAGCCTGAGCCAGGATCGCAATCTTGATGCCGGCACCGTCGCCAAGAGCCGCTTCTCCCCGCGCGGCGATGCCACCCGCTTTGGGGTCTACCTGCAGGATCGCCTGGCACTGGCCGATGGCCGCGTCAGTCTGACGCCGGCGATCCGCTATGACAGCTACCGCTACGACCTCGATGACGATGCGCTGGTCTCGCAGGACTACGACGGCGCAAGGGGCGACGCCTTCACCGGACAGCTCGGCGGCACCTTCGATCTCACCCCGGCGGTGCAGCTGTTCGGCAAGACCGGTTGGGGTTTTCGCGCGCCCTCCTACGATGAGCTCTACTACGACTACAATGGCGGTCGCGGCTATCGCATCGTCGCCAACCCGGATCTCAAGGACGAACGCAGCCGCTTCGTCGAGGCCGGCGTGCGCACGCAGAGTCATCTCGGTAGCGCCGAGCTGACAGGCTTCTACACCGACTACCGGGACTTCATCGAAAGCGGCGTCTCAGCCAGCATCGATCCGAGCAATTATCCCTACGGCGAGTTCACGACCGAGAACGTCGATCGCGCCCTGATCCGCGGCGTCGAATTCCGCGGCCAGCTCGATCTGGCCGAAGCGTTCGGCGCCATCGACGGCCTCTATGGCCGGATTGCCGCCGCCTACATCGAGGGCAAGAATCTCAAGGATGGCAGCGCTTTAGAGACAATTCCGCCCGTACAGGCGGTCGTCGGCCTCGGCTACCAGGCGCCGAGCCAACGCTGGGGCGGCGAGCTGACCGGCACCTTCGTCAATCACGTCAGCGATCACGACGCCGATGGCGCATCGTTCGCCCCAGCCGCCTATCAGCTCTACGACATGACGGCGCATGTCGCGCTCGGCCAGCATCTGACGCTGCGCGGCGGCATCTTCAACCTCGCCGACAAGAAGTACTGGGTATGGGACGACGTGCGCGGCCTGAACATTCAGGGCGACGGGCTGGATCGTTATACGCAGCCCGGCCGTAACTTCGGCGTGAGTGCACAGTACGTCTTCTAGATATCCTCTCTCCGGGCCGGTCACATATGTCTCATCAAGCGGTGTGTGGCCGGCATGCGGTTTGCGCCTCGAGGACCCCGTACGGAACTGCCCGATTCCCAACGGACAGGCATCGCGCCGGCGAAGGCCGCTGGCGGTCGGACGCGCTCGAAAATGCGGCTACGCAGCGTCGCCAGGCGCCGGAGCGATACCGCAGGGTCTGCGACGGAAGTCGTCTGCGGCAAGGCGCGATCCTGCTGCAAGCCGGGGTGTCGATCGAGGTGGCCATCGATCACCTGCTGGCGACGATCCCACTCACGCTGAATGTCCTCGGCCAGGGCATCGAGGCTCGTGGCCAGCGCCTTGAGCTGGCTCACTTGCTTGGGCTCTGGCTGCCAGGCCTCGGGGTATTGAGTGGTGCCATCGCGGGTGCGAATGCAAATCGCAGGTGCAATACTCACCTATTTAGCAGCCGATGCACCTCATCACGCGGGTGCTCGAACGGGAGGCGCGCACTCAGCGGCCTCACGGCGAATCTGCAGTATTTCACTGATTGGCGGGACCGTATGGTTTTGATCACTCCGCAGGATGGCATGAGCACGCCGCCGTAGGGCGTGCAGCGTGCAGCCAGCGTTTGCTGTTCAGAGTCAGGAAGAGGGGTGACGAAGCGCCTTGCCAGGGGGCATCCGTACCAGAAGTTCTGGCCTCTACAAATGCGCTTCACCGATCGAGCAGCAGCACCCGCTCACCACCGTCGGCAGTATCGAGCAGCGTCAGCTCGGCATCGAAGGCATTGGCTACCCGCTCGGCCGTCAGCACGTTCTCGGGCGTTCCCGCCGCGACTCGCCGACCGGCTTTCAACAGCCACACCCGATGGGCATAACGTGCAGCCAGGTTCAGGTCGTGCAGCACACAAACGATTGCCAGACCGTCGTCTCGGGCACAGCGCGCCAGCAGCCGCATCAACCGCTGCTGCTGGCCGATATCCAGCGCACTGGTCGGTTCATCGAGGAGCAGGATGCCACCTGCCATAGGGCGGGTCGCATCCTCAGGCCGCGGCGCCAGCTGACAAAGCGCACGGGCGATCATCACCCGCTGCGACTCGCCGCCGGAGAGCTCGGTGACAACTCGTTCGCTGAACGCGGTAAGCTGCATCGATTCCAGCGTGCGTTCGAGCCGAGCCACGCTCGGCGTACCGCCCAAGGTCACCAGATCGCGTACCCGCCAGGCGAAGTTGGGCACGTCGCGCTGGGCGACGATGGCTCGGCGCGACGCCAGCGACTGAGGCGTCCAGTCGCGCAGGTCGATGGCATCCAGCGTCAGCCGGCCGCTGTCCGGGAGGCGTAGCCCTGCCAGCAGTGTCAGCAAGGTCGTCTTGCCCGCGCCGTTGGGGCCGACGATGGCGAGCAGCTCTCCCGGCACCACGTCACCGCTGAACGCATCGAGCGCCGGCGCAGTACAAAGGCCCGCCTCTTCGAGTCTTAGCATGGTCACCTTCGTGGGGGATGAATCAATGAAAACGTCGACGCAGCAGCAACCATAGGAAATAGCTGCCGCCGACGATGCTGGTGAGTAGCCCCACCGGAATTTCGGCAGGGCTGGCCAGCGTGCGTGCCAGGGTATCGGCGGCGACCAGCAGCAGCGCGCCGCCGAGCATCGACGCCGGCATCAGCAGGCGATGCCCCGGACCCAGCCACAACCTGAGCGTATGCGGCACCAGCAGGCCGATGAACCCGATGATGCCGACCAGGGCGACACTCAAGCCCACGCCCAGCGCAGTTGCGATGACCACGCCCCGGCGCATTCTGATCACGTTCAGACCGGCGCCGAACGCCGTCAACTCACCGAGTTGCAGCAGATCCAGGTCGTGGCTGCTGCGCGCCAGTACCCACAGCGTCGGCGGCATCACGATCAGTGCGGCGATCACCCCCGGCCACAGCGAGTGCGCCAGAGTTCCCATCCCCCACAGACTCAGCTGGCGCAACTGCTGGTCGTTGGCGATGAACGCCAGCAGCCCGCCGGCGGCACCGGCCAGCGTGTTGAGAACCAGACCGGCCAGCAGCAGCGTCGTCAGCGAACCGCCTTCCGGCGCCCGGCTGCCCAGCGTGAAAACCACCACGGTGATGAAGAGCGCGCCGAGAAAACCGGCGACGAACTGGCCGTAGAGGCCGAACTGGCCGCCCATGCCACCCAGCAGCACGATCCAGACCGCGACCGCGAGGCCCGCGCCGCTGGCCACGCCGAGCAGGGTGGGGTCGGCCAGCGGATTGCGGAAGAGCCCCTGCATGGCGGTGCCGCTGGCCGCCAGCACGGCACCGATCAGCGTGGCCGCCAGTAGTCGCGGCAGCCGCAGTTGCCACCAGACGTAGGCATCCATCGGCGCTGGCATCTCGCCGAGCAGCACCCGGGGCGACAGCCCGACCGCGCCGGTCAGCGCGGCGATGACGAGCGCCAGCACCAGCAATAGCGCTAGCGCGGTGAGAACGCGGCGGCGCCGCCGCGACGCGCGCCGAATCGGATCGGCCAGCATCGCCACCGTCATCATGCCCTCCCTCACGGCAGTGCTTCCAGCGCCCTGCGCAGATCCATCAGCGTCTGCGGGGTACGCGGCCCGAAATCGAGCAGTGCCAAATCGTCGAAGACCAAGAGCCGATGCTTGGCACCGGCCGGCGTGGCCATCATTCCCGGCAGCGCCCACACGCCGGACTCGCCGCCCACCGCCGAGATGCCCAGGGTCGTGCCGATCACCACATCGGGATGGTTGGCGACCAGCCCCTCGGCGCCGACCGGGCGATAGCCCTCGAATCCGGTGAAGGCATTGTTGAGGCCGACCGCCTGCATCATGCCGTCACCGCCAGTACCGCTACCCGCGACCATCGGCGTCATGCCGGAATGGCTGAGCAGAAACAGGCCGCGGAGGTCGGTCAAGGGCGGCAACGCGTCCAGCGCCGCGATCTGCCCTGCGAGCTTCTGCGCCAGCGCCTCGCCACGCTCGGGAACACCTACCGCCTCGGCCACGGCGCGGACCTTATCGGGAATCGACTCAAGACGCTTGTCGGCCGGAATCTCGATCAGCTCGACACCGCTCGCCTCGAGCTGATCGAGCGTCTCCGATGGCGCCGCGTCGGCGCTGACGATGAGTCGCTGCGGGTGAAGCGACAGTACACTCTCCGCAGAGAGCTGACGCAAATAGCCAACGCTCGGCAACGTCGTCAGCGACGCCGGATGGCGCACGGTATCGTCGCGCCCCACCAGCGAGTCGGTGGCGTCGAACTCGGCCAGGATCTCTCCAATATCGCCGCCGATCACCACCGTTCGGGGTTCGGCGGCCAGGACGGGAGCCATTCCGGCAAGCAGGAGCAACGTCAACGCGTAGCGAAGAATAGTCTTCATGATTCACCTGTTCCCAAGACGGCGGCCAAAGCGAGTGAAAAGTCGATGCGTGCCCTTTGCCTGCAAGACTACGGTGTCCGGCGGGACATCGATATCGAGAATTTATTGATAATAATTTACATTTAGATTCGCGCTTGGGCTAGTCCTGATGCGCGTACACGCGGTTGGCCCCAGCGGGTGCTGAACCCAACGGGATGCTCTCTGCAGGCACTTCAGCGCTATCCACTCCGTTCCGTTCCCGGCAGTCTTGCCCCGGCGCCGATAATCGTCGTAGCGCAGCCCGGCGCTCGAGATCTCGTTTTCCCAGGTCAGGTGACCGAAGGCGCTGGCGCTTCCATCACGGGTATACGACTCGCTTCGGCAGAGGAACTCGCCTGGTGGGGCACGATCCTGAACTCCTGGATATTCATGCTGTTGCTGGCGTGCCGGCTACCGGTGATGACGTTCAGGCACGGCACCGGTCCATGGTCCCGCGGCGTCATGGTCTATCTTGCGAGCCACTATCGGAGGAGGACCCGTGGCTCAGACGCTTCATCAAGGCGCGTCCCCGGACGTGCCGAACGTGGTTCATCGAGCCGATTTTTGACGCCGGATTGTCGAGGCCGACAGTTTTCCTACAAAGTTCAATGGACGTGGACCGGCGAAGGGCCAACTGTCATGCTCACGCTGTTCGCCGTTGCCTCTCGAGGAGAGTGCCATGAAACCATTATCCTGGCGTTGCCGGTTGCCCCGCGCGACGCGTCCCGGCCCCATCGGTTGGCTCTTCGTCGGCGCCGTGTTGGCGCTGGCCAGCGGCTGTCAGTCGCTGGCCACGCCGGAACCGCTCGCCGCCAATCGCCCGGATTCTCTGCCCGCTGCCTGCCAGTGGCCAGCCTCCGGCGATCCGCTGGTGCGGCTACGGGCCACGCGGGATGCTCTGGAGAGCCAGGGCTACACCATCCTGGATACCGACGCGTCGCTGGGCCTGGTCAGCGCCGAACGCAAGACCTCACAGCCAGGCCTTGGCGCCGTCAACAGCCCGTTCGGGCGTACCGGCCTGTGGGGAGGGTTCGGCCTGGGTGGCAGGAGCGGATATTCGCTGGGGGTGTTCCAGAATTTCGGCGGTGGCTACAACACCGATCCGGTGCAGGTCGAGCGCGTCTCGGTGGTGACACCGGAGGCGACGACGCTGGTCGACCGCGATTCGGTGGTGGTCGATCACAACGGCTATGTGATCGACGCACGTAGCTACAATCAGCCTTCGTTCTGCCAGCAGTTGCGCCAGGATATCGAATCTCGTCTCAACCCGCCCGCCACCGGAGTGACACCATGAGAGACCGCGAGACGATGCCTCGCAGGCGAGCCGTGACAGCGTGGTCCGGCGGACGTAAGGCCGCCTGGCTGGGCGTGCTGGTCGGGTTGCTGCTGCTGACCGCCTGTGCGGTGTCGCCGCAGCCACAGCCACGCAGTATTGCCGTACAGGCCACGGCGGATGAGACGCTCAAGGCGACGCTGGCGATGCTGGCCGAGCGCGGGTTCGTGATTCGCCACGGCGATGGCGATCTGGGCCAGCTCGATGCCGTGCTCGCCTCCCGCTCCGGCTACGAAATTCACGCTCAGATCACCAGCGGCGGCGAACGCCCGCCGGGGCTGGTCATGCAGAATGGCGATACCTACCTCACCTTGAGCGGTCGGCGCGGCGGCCAGCCCCTGGATGCGCTGGCGCTCGACCCCTTGTTCATCGACGTTCAGAATCGATTGGGATTGCTGCCTTGAGGAAACGGTTTTTTTGGCGACACTGCGCGTGGCTGGGGTTGACGATGGGCATGCTCCTGGGGGCTTCGCCGGCCGCTCTGGCGCATCCCCACGGTTGGGTCGACATGAGCGTCGAGGGTGTCTTCGACGATCAAGGCAACCTGACCGCTCTGCGCCAGCGCTGGCGCATGGATCCGTTCTACAGCCAGGTGGTGATGGAGGAGATGGCGACCGTCAAGGATGGTACCAGCATGGCCCAGCGCCTCGATGCGCTGGGGGTGGAGATTCGCAACAATCTCGCTACCCAGCACAACCTGACCAACATCACGCTCGACGGTCAGCCCGTCACCCAGGGCGATGTCACCGACACCAATACCGACTATCGCGACGACCGGCTGGTGTACGAGTTCGTGCTGCCGCTGTCGGCACCGCAACCGCTGGCCGGCCATACCCTGAGCTATCGGATTTTCGATCCCACCTACTACATCGAGATGGTGCACGAGGCCAACGAGGACGGCTCCCAGCCACTACCCGACGCCCTGAAGCTGGACCATCCGCCGGCAGGCTGCACCACCCGGATCGTCAAGGCGACCCCGGACCCGCAGAAGGTGATGGAGGCGGCGATGCTGGACAAGGGTGAGAATGGCGAGCCGAATCTCGGGCGCTTCTTTGCCGAGACCGGAGAGATCTCGTGCCCAGCCTGAAAATGACGCTGAGATTCCTGGTACCGCTGGCGCTGCTGATTGGCGCTGGCGGGATTGGCTATGCGCTGGGGTGGTGGCAGCAGGTCGCGGTCCAGATCGTCTTCTGGCAGGGCGAGTTCTATCACGCCCTGGTCGAGGCCGTCAGTGCGCTGAAGCGCGCTCCCGACGCGACGGCCTGGGGCGTGCTGCTCGGTGTGAGCTTCGGCTACGGTGTTTTCCATGCCGCGGGACCGGGCCATGGCAAGGTGGTGTTGAGTACCTATCTGGCGTCGCAGGGGGGCGCCTGGCGCCGCGCGTTGGGCCTCTCCGTGCTGGCGGCCCTGCTGCAGGGCGTGATGGCGATCGCCATCATCGGCGTTCTGGTATTCGGTCTGGGGTGGTTGACCCGCCAGGCGATGGGCAGCATCGATCAGGCGGAACTGGCGAGTTTCGCGATCGTCACCCTGGTCGGGCTGTGGCTCTGTATCCGGTCGCTGCGACGCCTGTGGCGAACGCGCCACAACGCTGGCGTCGCTGCCACGACGAGCTTCAGCTCGACCTTCACGCCGGTGACGACGGCCGGCCCGGCGCCGGGACATTCGTCGCCAGGCCCGATGGCGCCCGCGCATCGACACGCCCACGGCGCCCACGGCGCCCAGTGCGGGTGCGGGCACGAGCATCATATCGATCCCCAGCAGGCGGGAGACTGGCGCGTGGCGCTGCTGACGGTGCTGTCGATCGGTATCCGCCCCTGTAGCGGCGCGGTGCTGCTGCTGGGCGCAGCCTCCCTGCTGGATCAGTTCGGCAAGGGGGTGGTCGCGGTCCTGGCAATGTCGTTGGGGACGGCGCTGACCGTCTCATCGCTGGCCCTGCTCAGCGTGCTGGCGCGCGACTGGGTCAAGCGCCATCTCAAGCCCGCCAGGGGCGGCGGCCAGTGGCAGGCGTGGGTCGGTCTGGCCGGCGGGGCGCTGATACTGGTGCTGGGCCTGTCGCTGACCCTGGCCCAGTGGCAGCGAGGGCCGGCCGCCGGTCCCCCCATGCTTGGCGCGCCTACCGCGCAGCAGTCCGACCCCGCGCCGGGGCCGTTCGGCGCGGGGCGGGGCTGACCCTCACGGCGGAGAGGTGAATGGCTCCGGTCGGTGTCACGACGACGTCGCAGAGCTCGCCAGCCGTGCGATCTCTGCACGACGCTGCTCGAGCAAATCGGCCGGATAGGCGTCGGCGCTGCCATGGCCCCAGACCGGGCCGGGCCAGGCGGCATCGTCGGCAAAGCGCACGATGACATGGAGATGGAACTGCGCCACGACATTGCCCAGCGTGGCGATGTTCAATTTATCCCCCCGGTAGAACGCCATCATCGCCTGCCCCAGTCGCGTGGCTTCCTGCCACAGGCGCGCCTGGTCGTCGCCCGGCAGATCGTAGATCTCGACGACACCAGCGCGCTGCGGGATCAGGATGACCCAGGGGTAGCGGGCATCTCGACTCAGGCGAACCTGGCACAGGGGTAGATCGACGACGTGAATGCTGTCCCGTTGCAGGCGAGAGTCGAGCGTGAAATTGGGCATGACGCCTCCGACGGTGGAGAAGGGGAGAAGCGGATCGCAAAGCGCCACTTTACGTCGAGGCCACGGGAGCGTCGAGTTGCGCTGCGAACGGGGCAACGGTGGTAAGCTCTCGATTCCGTCGCACCGGTCGGCGACCTTGCAACGAGGAACATGGCAATGAGAGCTGGGTTGGGATGGCTGGCCATCGGCTGGCTGATAGTGACATTGAGCGCCTGCAATACCATGCATGGCCTGGGCAAGGACATCGAGCGTGGCGGCGAGAAGATCCAGAACGCTTCGCAATAGCGTTTTGGATGCCAAATCCGGGAGTTAGGCAAGATCTCGTACGCGTTAGCACGACTCTCTGCTATTTTGATGACAGGCCGATCACAAAACGGCCCGGATGGACCTCGCGTCCGTCTGCCCAAAACGTTAAGGAGGACGACATCATGAAACGCCTAATCGCTTTCTCTCTGTTCGCATTGTTCAGCGCGGGTATCCTGGCAGGCTGCAACACGGTCGACGGTGCCGGCAAGGATATCGAAAGCGGCGGTGAAGCCGTTCAGGACGCCGCCAGCTGACAGCCGAATGCCCGGTCCTCGACGGATCGGGCATTGGTTTCTTTCTTTCTCGTTTCTACATGGCCCGTTACCTCCCTCCGGCGCGTGATATCGTCACCTTGTCGCCCCGGCAATCGTCGCTAGATCGGAGTCCGCCATGACCTCCCCCCTCTCCACCGAGTCCAGCCCGCAGGGGCACGAAAACGATCGCGAGCCGCTGACCGGCTACGATGATGCCAGCCCGCACGCGCTCGATACGCTGCCCGGGCCGCAGGAAGCTCCCGTTTCCATCGTCTTCAACGACACCGCCTACGCCACGGTGCTGGCGACGCCGCACCAGCTCGAGGCGCTGGCGGTCGGTTTCGCGTTCAGCGAGGGCGTGATCGACCGATACGCCGATGTCGAGTCGGTGGCGGTCGAAACCAGCCGCCACGGCTTTCGGGTCAGGTTGCGGGTGGCCGAACGGATTGCCCGGCGGGCCGGCAGTCAGGCGCGGGCCACCCTGTCGACCAGCGGCTGTGGTGCGTGTGGGGTGCAGGAGGAGTCGCAACTGCTGTTCGGCCTGACCCGACTGCCTGTCACGTCGTTGCCGCCCGTCGCGAGCCTCGGCGCGGGATTGGACGCGCTGCGAACCGAGTCTTCGCCGGGTGTTCATCTGGCACTAGGCCTCTCCGAGCAGGGCCGGATCGACACCGTCGGCCGCGATATCGGGCGCCACAACGCACTGGACAAGGTAATTGGGGCCAGCCTGATGGCTGGCAGGATGCCGGCGCTGGTAATGACCTCCAGCCGTTGTAGCCTCGAACTGGTGCAGAAGAGCGTCCGGGCCCGGATTGCGGCGCTGGCGACGCTCTCCTATCCGTCCCGGCTCGCGGTCGAGGTCGCCCGCAGCTGCAATCTGACCCTGATCAACTGCCACCGCGGCAAGCGGCTCGAACTGTTGAGCCGCGGCGACGGCTGAGTCAGAACGTCGGCCCTGCTTCCTCTAAAGCCCTGCGCGTATCGGCCGATACGTTACCTCGTCCCGCGTGCCTGCCAGCTCCCGCCAGTTGTCGACAGCCGAAACGTTAGCGGCGTAATATACTTTTGTATTACGACCAACGTCTGCAGCGCGCTCGTCACTTCTCGCGGGCATCAGCCGCTTTGCGCCGACACCGGATCCAGAATCTCATGCCGACCCAAGCCGACCGTATCGCTGCGCGCCGGCGGGCATCCGTCCGCGATTTCCGGTCGTCACCGAACGTGTAAGGAACAGCATGTCCCAGTTTCAACGAGAGTCCCGTCCCGAGTCTCCCGCCGAGGATGCCCCAAGGGCCGCGTCGGCCAAGGCACCCAAGATATTCGACTATCACAACCCGGCCGGTGGCTGGGGCGCGCTGAAGTCGGTGGGCCGGCATCTGCTGCATAGCCGCTCGCCGGCACTCAACGCCCGCTCGCTGTTCAAGCTCAACCAGCCCGACGGGTTCGACTGCCCGGGTTGCGCCTGGGGCGATCCCGAGCACGGCTCGTCGTTCGAGTTCTGCGAGAACGGGGTCAAGGCGGTGACCTGGGAAGCGACCGCCAAGCGCGTCACCCGCCAGTTCTTCGCCAAGTACAGCGTCAGCGAACTCAAGACCTGGGACGACTATCGGCTGGAGGACCAGGGGCGTCTGGTCGAGCCGATGCGCTACAACGCCGAGACCGATCATTACGAGCCGGTGGCGTGGGACGAGGCGCTCGATCTGATCGCCGACGAGCTCAAGGCGTTGCCGACCCCGAACGATGGCATCTTCTACACCTCCGGCAAGGCGTGCAATGAATCCGCCTATGTGTTCCAGCTACTGGCGCGCCTGTTCGGCACCAACAACCTGCCGGACTGCTCCAACATGTGCCACGAAGCCAGCGGCGTGGCGCTCAACGCCGCGCTGGGCACCGGCAAGGGCAGCGCGCGGCTGGAGGATTTCGAGAAGGCCGAGGCGATCTTCGTGTTCGGCCAGAACCCGGGCACCAACCATCCGCGCATGCTCGGCGTGCTGCGCGAGGCGGCGGAACGCGGGGCGACCATCGTCACCTTCAATACCCTGAAGGAGCGTGGGCTGGAGAAATTCGCCGACCCGCAGAAGCCGCTGGAGATGCTGCACAACGGCAGCCATCGCATCAGCAGCCACTACTTCCGGCCCAAGCTGGGCGGCGACATGGCCGTGGTGCGGGGAATGGCCAAGGCGCTGTTCGCCCGCGATGCCGCCGGAGAGGCGGTGCTCGACCACGACTTCCTGAACCGGCACACCGCGCACCTGGAAGCCTACCGTGCTCGCGTCGAGGCGACCGATTGGGCGACGCTGGAGGCCCAGTCCGGCCTGACCCGGGAGGAGATGGAGCAGGCGGCCGAACTCTACGCGCGCTCCAATGCCACCATCGCCTGCTGGGCCATGGGTATCACGCAGCACAAGCACTCCGTGCCGACGGTGCGCGAGATCGTCAACCTGTTGATGCTGCGCGGCAACCTCGGCAAGCCCGGTGCCGGCACCTCGCCGGTTCGCGGCCACTCCAACGTCCAGGGCGACCGCACCATGGGCGTCTTCGAAAAGCCGTCGAAGGCGCTGCTCGACGCGCTGGAGGCGAAATATGCGCGGCCGATGCCGCGTGAACATGGTGTCGATTCGGTGGCGGCGGTCGAGGCGATGCGTGACCAGCCGGGCAAGGTATTCATTGGCCTGGCCGGAAACTTCACCCGCGCCATTTCCGATAGCGTCGTCACCGAGAAGGCGATGGCCAACTGTCGCCTGACCGCCTTCATCAGTACCAAGCTCAACCGCAGTCACCTGGTGACCGGAGACCAGGCCCTGATCCTGCCATGTATCGGCCGCAGCGAGATCGATCGCAATGCGGCCGGGAAGTCGCAGCTGATCACGGTGGAAGACTCGATGAGCATGGTTCACGGCTCGGCCGGGATCAACAAGCCGGCGGACCAGTCGCTGCGTTCCGAGATCGCCATCCTGACCGGCATTGCCGAGCGGTTGTTCGCCGACGCAGCGATCGCTGGCGAGGTCATCGATTGGGCAGCGATGCGCGAGGACTACGATGTGATTCGCGAGCATATCGCCGCGGTGATTCCCGGGTTTCACGATTTCAATAGCCGCGTGCGCGTGCCGCGGGGCTTCTGGCTCGCCAACCCGGTGGCCGGGCTCGAGTTCGGCACCGCGACCGGCAGGGCCGAGTTCTCCGCTGATCCGCTGCCAGCGGCGGTGATGCACCAGCAGCTCGCCTCGCGCGAAGGTTGGCTGACGCTGCAGACGATGCGCTCCCACGATCAGTACAACACCACCGTCTACGGTTACGATGATCGCTATCGCGGCATCGAGGGCGGTCGCCAGGTGATCTTCCTCAACCGTGACGACATCGCGCGGTTCGGGTTCGAGGCCGGTCAGTGGGTCGACCTGGTGGGCGAGTCCGACGATGGCGTCGTCCGCCGTGTCGACGGCTTCAAGATCGTCGCCTACGACACCCCCCAGGGCTGCGCCGCGGCCTACTATCCGGAAACCAACCCGCTGATTCCGCTCTCCCACAAGGGCGATTTCAGCCACACCCCGGCCTCCAAGTCGATCGCCGTCAGGCTCGAGGCGAGCACGCGACTTGCCTGAACCGCTCGACCCGGAAACCCTGCAGGGTCGACTGGCGACGCTGCAGGCCGAACATCCCGAACTCGACCCGCTGGCGGCGCTGGTGCTGCTGGCGGTTCGCCACGCCGACGCGGCGGGCGACGGCGGCGTCTCCACGGCACGGGTGTCCCGTCGTCTGGGCCTCGAGCACGCGCTTGTCCGCCGGGCGGCGGCCGAACTCGAGAGCGACGGCTGGGTCACGGCCACGCCGGTCGGTGGCGCCAGTCCTGCCCTGCGGTTGATTTTGGCCACCACTTGCTGACTCAATGCCGGTATCGATGCACTTCACGATCACCGGAGAAGGAAGTCAGATGCCAGACGATCAACTGAAGGGACGAGTCGCCGTGGTCACCGGCGGCGGGGTGGGAATCGGTTTCGCCATCGCCCAGGCGCTTGCCGCTGCCGGGGCGCGAGTGGTGATCACCTATCGCTCCCACGAGCCCGATGCCGGGATGCTGGCAGCACTGGCCGCCAGCGGCGGCGAACCGGCGCTGGCGCGGTCGCTGGACGTGACCGACGAGGCCGCCGTCGAGGGGTTCGCCAGCTGGCTGGCGGAGGAAGTCGGCGGTGTCGATATTCTGGTCAACAACGCCGGCGGCCTGATTCAGCGTTCGACCATCGAGGAGATGCCGTTCTCGCTGTGGCGTCGGGTACAGGCGCTCAACGTGGACTCGGTGTTTCTGGTCACCCACCATCTGCTTCCGCTGTTTCGCGATGGCGGGCGCGTCGTGACCGTCTCCTCGCTGGCCGGGCGCAACGGCGGCCATCCCGGCGCGACGGCCTACGCCACCGCCAAGGCGGCGCTGTTCGGCTTCACCCGGGGGCTGGCCAAGGAAGTGGCCGGTCGCGGTATCACCGTCAATGCGCTGGCGCCCGGCTTCATCGAGGCGACGCCGTTCCACGCCACCTTCACCACCGATGAATCGAAGCGCGCCACCATCGAGACGATTCCCGCCGGGCGGGCCGGATTGCCCGAGGACGTCGCTTCGGCGGCGCTGTGGCTAGCCAGCGACGGTGCCGCTTTCGTCTCCGGCACCATCATCGACATCAACGGCGCCCAGTACTTTGGTTAACGGCACTTCGGTTAACGGCACTTCGGTTAACGGCACTTTGGCTGGCGGAGCTCGCTGAGAAAGTCGTCGAGGCAGCCAGCCAGCGCGTCGGGGCATTCGAGCATCGGGGTGTGGCCGGCATCGAGCGTCTCGAGCCTCGCATCGGCGATACCTGAAGCCAGGGCCCTGGCGTGTCGAAGCGAGCGTGCCGGGTCGCGGATGCCATGGATGACGAGCGTCGGACAGCGGATCTCGCCTAACCGCGAGGCGAGATCGAGGCGGCGCAGGCTGGTCATGGCGCGGTGGGCGCGTTCGGGGCCAGTGGCTAGGGCGTAGCGGCGCAGCGCATCGCCGTGACGATCCAGCGCTTCCGTGCCGACGCAGCGCAGCAGGAAGGTGTCGATGAAGGCCTCTCCCCACTGCGCCAGCAGGCGCTGCGGCAGATCGGAATCGCCGTGATGGGCGGCGCTGGCGCCGGTATCGATCAATACTAGGCCATCGAGGCTATTGCCCAGCGCTGCCGCGACCTGCAACGCCACGACGCCGCCGGCCGAGTGGCCCACCAGCAGCCGGTAGCCTGGCTCCCGGGCGGGCCAGCGGGAGAGGATCTCCCCGGCAGCGAGTTCCAGATCGCCGGCGTCCTGCCCGGCGAGCCAGTCGAGAGGTTCCCACGTCCAGCCCGCTTCCAGCGCTACCGGGTCGAAGATCGTCGGCGGCAGCAGCGTACCGGGCAGGGCGGTCAATCGACCGGCCGGACCGGCGACGCGATCAGCCACCGATGGCGCCGATCAGCCAGGCGAAGGCGAGCAGGATGATGCCGATACCCCAGGCCCACAGGAAGGTGAACTTGAGGTGCTCGCGCAGCTCGACGCCGGCCAGGCCGATGGCAAGGTAGACGCTGGGCACCACCGGGCTGATGCTGAAGCCGGTGTTCTCGCCGATCAGCATCGCCCGGGCGACCGCCTCCACGGGGACGCCGGCGGCGGTGGCGATGTCGCGCACGATCGGCATCAGCGCGAAATAGTAGGCGTCCGGCGAGAACAGCATCCCCAGGGGGACACCGAAGAAGCCGACGATCAGGTGCAGCACGCTCGCCGAGCCCGCTGGCAGCAGCTCGATCAGCGCACCGGCCATGCCGTCGGACATGCCGGCGCCGGCCAGGATACCGAGCAGGATGCCGGCGGCGAGCATCACCAGCGCCATCTGCAGTGCATCGTTGGCATGCCTGGCCAGTTCCTTGCCCTGAGCTTCCGGACGCGGGTAGTTGAGCAGCAGGGCGATGCCGAGACCGACCATGAAGCTGGCGTAGAGCGGAAAGGCGCCGGTGAACAGGATCAGCAGAATGATCAGCGTCAGCCCCACGTTGGCCCAGTAGCGCCAGTCGCTGAGCGGCAGGGCGGTTTCCCGCGGCGGCAGCAGGTAGGCGCTCATGTCGCCGCTGGCATGGCCGTGCCCGGTGACGCGGTTGTGACGCTGCGCCTTGATGCCGAAGTAGCTCGCCAACCCCAGCAGCAGCACGATCCCCAGCGCCTGTACCGGTATCAGTGGCAACCACAGTTCCGAGGCGTCCACGCCGGCGGTAGCCGCCGCGCGGGCCGTGGGGCCGCCCCAGGGAACCATGTTGATCACCCCGGCACTCAGCCCGACCAGGCAGAGCAGGATCAGCGGGCTCATGTTGAGGCGCTGGTAGAGCGGCAGGAAGGCCGGAATCGTGAGCAGGAAGGTCGCCGCGCCGACGCCGTCGAGATGGGCGATGGCGGCGACCAGCACGGTGACGATGGCGACTCTGAGCGGCTCGCCCCGGGTACGCTTGATCAGGAAGTTGACCAGCGGGTCGAACATCCCGCGTTCACGCATGATCCCGAAATAGAGGATGGCGAAGATGAACAGCGTCGCGGTCGGGGCGACGGCGGTCAGGCCATCCTTGATGAACCCACCGGTCTCGGCGGGGGTGAAGCCCGCCAGCAGGCTGGCAGCGACCGGAACGAGGGCGAACGCGACCACCGGGGTCAGTCGTTTGAGCAGTATCAGCGCGATGATGCCCAGCATCATCACGAATCCGAGCGTTGTTATCATGATGGCTCCGTGAGTTGGCGTAGATTGGGGCGCTTGGGCGCCTCTTGGATGGGAACGGGGCCCATGGCACCGTCCTCCGCTGGCTGCCGATCGTCACGACGCGACGACCCCGGTCGCGTTCAATCCCCGGGCGAGGGCAGGCACATGCCCAGCAGCAGATAGCTCAGGCTCTTGCCGTGGCGGTCGAGGGTGGCGCTCTGGTTGACGCCGCCCTCCAGCGCGCCCTCGATGACGAAGTTGATACCGGTGAGCTGGGGCAGGCAGTAGCGCGTGACCCTGGTCGGATGGCGATGGCCGAAGCGCGCCGCCACCGCATCTTCGGAGAGGTGTCGCTCGAGCCAGGCGTAGTGACGGCGCTCGAAGGCGAACACCGCCACGTTCAGCGTGTTGCCCTTGTCGCCGGCGCGGGCGTGGGCGAAATCGGCGAGTAGCACGTCAGGTGTCATCGTCGGTACCTCATGGCCAGGTCACGAACGGTGTCACCCGTTCGCGTGCGATCAAGAAGGATCGGGTGCGTAGCGATTCGCCGAGCTGCCGGCGGACACCGCCGCCGCCGGCCGGTCCGTTGAGGTAGAGCGTCTCGAGCTCCTGCAGCGCCAGCTCGACGGCCTCGCGATCGCGATCGACGATACCCAGGCGCAGGCGGACGTCCTCGACGGCGGGGTCATCCTGCAGACGATCCGCCAGCCATTCGCCGCTGCCATCGTTGAACAGGCTGGCGACGCCGATCAGGTCGAAGTGGGGCCGCAGCGCCGGCAACCGGTCATCCAGCCGCTGGCGCAGAATGTCCATGGCCAGCCGGGCCCGCTCCACCGCGCCGGGGCCGGCGTAGGAGATTCCCGCCTCGCCGAACCACAGCCCGCGCAGCCCCAGGTTGCCCTTCAGCGTCGCCGGGGCCGGGTGGCCCTGGATGCCGTGTATGGCGACACGATCCGGGCCCACCGTTTCCAGGCTCGCCCGGGAGACATCGAGGGTGACGTCCGGGGTCAGGTAGGCCGCAGGGTCGTGAACCTCGTAGAGCAGTTGCTCCTTGACCGTCTGTTCGGTGACGCAGCCGCCGCTGCCCGCGGTCTTGGTGACGACCAGGCTGGCGTCGCTGCCGACTTCGGCGATCGGGCAGCCGAGGTGGGCGGGGTCGGGAATCGCCTTGCGTCCTGCATCGGCGAAATAGCCGCCGGTGACCTGGGTGCCGCACTCCAGCAGATGGCCGGCGGCCGTGGCCACCGCCAGGTGCTGCCAGTCGTCGGCCGCCCAGCCGTGGGCGTGGCGCAAGGCACCGACCGCCATCGAAGGGTCCGCCAGCCGCCCGCCGATGACGATGTCCGCCCCTCCGAGAAGCGCCTCCGTGACCGCCTCCGCACCGATGTAGACGTTGCAGGAGACGATCTCCTCGCGTGGACAGTCGGCGGGAAGCCAATCGGCCGTGTCGTCGAGCGCCTCGCCCAGGTCGTCGCCCAGCACGCAGGCGATGCGGGCCTCGAGCCCCTGTGATTCGAGTTCTCGTCGCAGCCGACGCGCCGCCGCCACCGGGTTGGCGGCACCGCCGTTGGTAATGATCGGGATGCCGTGAGTCAGGCAGGGCCGGAGGATCGGCGCGAGAAACGCGAACAGGTGCGTGGCGTAGCCAAGATCGGGGTCTTCCAGCCGCCGCAACTGGGCTTCGGCGAGAGTGCGTTCGGCCAGCAGTTCGAAGAACAGATAGCGCGGGCCGTCGCGCTCGGCGAGTGCCGCCACCAGCGCGATCGCCGCGTCGGGGCGATCGCCGGCAAAACCGGCACCGCAGCCGATATGCGCTACACGTCGAGGGGAGGGGAGCATGAGGGTTCCATGGCATCGAAGATCGAAAAACAATGGCGTAGCGCGACAGGATCAGGCAAAGCCATATATCTTATGAATTGATAAAAAATTTCGATTCGAGGGCGAGATGTTTCATCAGCGGCAGCTGCAGGCATTCGTGCGAACCGCCGAGTTGGCCAGCTTCACGCGGGCCGCGAAGGACATTCACCTGTCGCAGCCAGCGTTGAGCTATCTGATACGAAAGTTGGAAGGAGAACTGGGCATTGCGCTGTTTGCGCGCAATACCCGTACCGTGGTCCTGACGGAGGGTGGGGCGCTGTTTCTGGGCCACGCCCGGCGTATCCTCGCCGACATGTCGCTGGCGCTGGACGACACCCGCAACGTGCGCGAACTCGAGCAGGGAAAGGTCACGGTGGCCGGGCTGCCTTCGGTGGCCTCGTCGTTGCTGCCGCGGGCCATCGCCGCCTTTCGCAAGCGTCATCCCAAGGTGACCGTCGTCCTGCGCGACGGCCTGGCCGACCAGGTTCACCAGTGGGTGCGTCGCGGTGAGGTCGACATGGGGCTGGGGTCGCCTCTGCAACGGGACCGGGAGCTCGATTTCCAGCCGCTGTTTCACGACGATCTCCTGCTGATCACGCCGCCACGGGTGGTAAGACGCAGTGAATCGCCCTGGTACGGGCTCGACCAGATGCCCTACATCGCCATGGCCCCGGGCTCGAGCGCAAGGCACTACGCGGATCTGGCGATGGAGCACGCCGGCAGGCAGGTCGCGCCCAGCTGGGAGGTGAGCTTCATGAGCTCGGCGATCGCGATGGTGAGAGCGAAGCTCGGCTACGCGCTGCTGCCGGCCTCCAGCGTCGACGTCTTCAATCTCGACGACATCACCCGGTTGCCCGTCAACATGCAGGAGCCACGGGAAATCGGCATTCTCCGGCGCAAGCCGCTGCACGCCTCGCCGGCGCTGGAAGCCTTCCTTCGTCAGTTGCGCAAGCAGATCCCGCCCACCGATGACCTCTCGTCCGATGAGGCGGAGAGTACCGCCGGTCGGGGAAACACGGCATAAAGGGCTGGATGGGCAAGTCACGTCGGTTCAGGGTGCCGGAGCGCAACTCCTCACCGGTACCTCATAGACTCGGGCTGATGCGAAACCTGCCATTCGAGGCCGCTTTCTAGACGTTCTCTCCGCTGCGCTTTCGCGCGCCTTACGCTTCGTGCGTTACGCCGCTCGTCAATTCCCTCGGCGCCGACTAGGCTTGGCCGCCGAACGAGTAGCGTCGCTCCAGCCGCTCGAACAGCAGGTCGGTGACGATCGCCAGCAGCCCGACCAGCAGCGCGCCCTGGATCACGTAGGCGAGGTTGTTGCCGACCAGGCCGGCGATCAGCGGTGTGCCCAGGCTCTTGGCGCCGACGGTGGAGCCGATGGTGGCGGTGCCGATGTTGATGATCACCGAGACGCGAATGCCGGCGATGATCACCCGCATCGCCAGCGGCAGTTCGACGCGGCGCAGAATCTGCCAACGGCTCATGCCGTTGCCGCGGGCGGCCTCCAGCGTGGTCTGCGGTACCGTGCCGAGACCGGCGATGGTGTTCTGGATCACCGGCAGCAGGCCGTAGAGGGAGAGGGCGATGATGGTCGGGGCGAAGCCGAAGCCGGCCAGCGGGACGGCGATGGCGAGCACCGCGGCAGGCGGGAAGGTCTGGCCGATGGCGGCCAGCGACGACACCATCGGTTCGAACTCGCGCCCGACCGGGCGAGTGACGAACAGGCCGGCGGCGATGCCGATCGTCACCGAGATCAGCGACGACACCAGCACCAGCCCGATATGGGCCAGCATCAGGTTGAGGAAGCTGTCGCGGGCGTAGAGCGGGTTGCCGAGATCGGGAAACAGCGCCCGAAACAGCGGCTCGAGCTGGGCCATTCCCAGCGTCAGTGCGATCAGCAACGCGATCAGCACAAACAGTACGCCGTTGCCGGCGGAAGCCGCCCGCCACTGTCGCGCGCTTCGAGCTGCGCCGCTCATGACGCCGGCCCTCCGGCGTGCAGCCCGCCGTTCGACTCGATTCCCATGATGCCCTGCATGCCCACCTCGCCGACCAGCTTGCCGGTTTCATCGACGACCGGCAGCACCATCACGCGATACCAGACCATCCGCGAGAGCGCTTCCTTCATGCTCATCTCCGGCGTGGCGATCCACTCCGACCTGACGTCGGTGTGCTGATGCTGGTCGTCCAGCCGGGCGCCCTCGAGAACGATCGGCCGGCCGGCCTCGTCGAGTCGCCAGCAGTGATCGAGGCCGGGAAGCGTGGCGTGATGGGTCAGGCTCGGAGGCCGCTGGTACTGATGGACCCAGCGCCGCGAGAGCAGCTTGAGCCCCAGGTCGGCCTGGCCGAAGAACTCGCGAACGAAGTCGTCCGCGGGTTTCACCATCATCTCGATGGGGCGGTCGTACTGGACCAGCCTGCCGTTGTTGAGCAGCGCGATCCGGGTCGCCAGCTGCAGCGCCTCGTCCATGTCGTGGGTGACGAAGACGATGGTCTTGCCGGTCTGGCCATGAACCCGACGCATCTCCGCCTGGAGCGCCTCGCGGGTGATCGGGTCGACCGCGCCGAACGGCTCGTCCATCAGCAGCACTTCCGGATCGGCGGCGAGCGCGCGAGCCACGCCGACGCGCTGCGCCTGGCCGCCGGAGAGCTGGTGCGGGTACTTGTGGCGGAACTCGGCCGGGTCGAGGTGGAACATCGCCATCAGTTCGTCGACCCGGTCGTCGATACGGGACTTCGACCATTTCAACAGCTGCGGCACGGTGGCGATATTCCGGGCCACGCTCCAGTGCGGGAACAGCCCGGTCGACTGGATGGCGTAGCCGATCCGTCGCCTGAGCTGCTCGGCCGGTAGCTCGGTCACGTCGTCGCCGTTGAGAATGATCCGGCCACTGCTCAGCGGCACCAGCCGGTTGATCATCTTCAGGGTGGTCGACTTGCCACAGCCGGAAGGGCCGATCAGCACGCCGAACTCACCGGTCTCCAGCGTCATCGAGACGTCCTCGACGACGTTCTTGCCCGCGTAGGTCTTGGTCAGCCCTTGCAATTCAATCATGGGTCTTTCCTGATCGGTGCCTGAAACAGCGTCAGCGAGTACCGGAAGGGCGGCTCAGGCTGACCAGAATCTGCAGCGCAAAGTCGGCGATGACCGCCAGCACGATGGTCGGGATGGCGCCCAGCAGCACCAGGTCTATGGCGTACTGGCCCAGCCCCTGGAAGATGAAGGTGCCGAAGCCGCCGGCCCCGATCAGGGCGGCGACCACCACCAGCCCGATCGCCTGGACGGTGACGATGCGCAGCCCCGACAGGATCACCGGTAGCGCCAGCGGGATCTCCACCCGCCACAAGATCTGGCGCGGCGTCATGCCCATGCCGCGGGCCGCCTCCAGGGCGCCGGTCGAGACACCGGCGAGGCCGGAGTAGGTGTTGCGCACGATCGGCAGCAGCGAGTAGAGCACCAGGGCGATGATCGCCGGCGCCACGCCGATACCGCTGACCCCCAGCTCGCCCAGCCACGGCACCGCCCGGCCGAGCGCCGAGAGCGGCGCGATCAGCAGTCCGAACACCGCGATCGACGGTAGCGTCTGGAACACGTTGAGCACACTGAACAGGCCGTTGCGCAGGCGGGCCCGACGATTGGCCAGCAGGCCCAGCGGCAGACCGACCAGCAGGGCGGGCAGCAGCGCACCGCCGACCAGCAGCAGGTGTCGCACCAACTGGTCGATGAAGTTGTCCCGCTGGTTGGCGAATTCGCGCATGATCGACAGCGGCGAGAGCAGCTCGCCGGAGAAACAGACGCCGATCACCGCCAGCGCCGCGACGCCGTAGAGGGCGCGCCCCGCCGGGCCGAGACGCAGCCGTTGCAGCGCATCGATGGCGATCAGCGCGCTGGCGAACAGCAGGATCCAGAAGGTCGCGCCCTGCGACACGCGCGCGGCCGGCGAGGCGTCGGCCAGGGCGCCATGGGCGTAGGCCCCGAGCGCCTGGAGATCGAGCGCCAGCAGCGGTAGCGTGGCGCCCAGCGACAGCCACAGCGCGAGGCGTCGGGGCAGCGGTCCGGCCAGCGCCGCGACCAGCAGCAGGAGTCCGATCAGCGCGAAGGCCGCGAGTTGCCAGCCGGCCAGCGCCTGCCACAGCATGACCGGTTGGCCCGACACCAGCCGATTGGGGGACAGGCTGGCAAACGGCAGCAGCACGACGCTGGCGACGGCCGCAATCAGCAGCGTCGCCAGCACCCGGTTGCCGACCCATCGGCGTCGTTCGGGAAGCGCCACGATCGAACTCAGTCCAGCAGGCCTTGCTCGGTCAGGTAGTCATGGGCGACCTGATCGGCCGGCAGCCCGTCGACCTGGATCTTGCCGTTCAGCGTCTGCAGCGTCTCGCGATCGAGGGATTCGAATACCGGCTTCAGCAGTTCCGCGATCTGGGGATAGGTGTCGAGCACCGACTGACGCACCACCGGGGCCGGCTCGTAGACCATCTGCACGCCCTTGGGATCGTCCATCACCTTGAGTTCGGCGGCGGCGATGGCGCCGTCGGTGCCGTAGACCATGGCGGCGTTGGTGCCGCTGGTGCCTTCGGCAGCGGCACGGATGGTGGCGGCGGTGTTGCCGCCCGAGAGCACCAGCAACTGGTCTTCGTCGAGCGTGAAGTCGTAGGCGCGCTGGAAGCTGGGCAGCGCCGCATCGCTCTCGACGAATTCGGCCGAGGCGGCCAGCTTGATCTCGCCACCGTCACTGACCCACTGGCCGAAATCGGCCATGGTGGACAGGTCGTTGTCGTCGGCCACGTCCTGGCGTACGGCGATGGCCCAGGTGTTGTTGGCCGGCGCCGGCGTCAGCCAAGCCAGCTGATGCGCCTCGCTGTCGGCAGCCTTGATCTTGTCGTAGCCCGCCTGCTCGTCCTTCCAGGCCGGATCGTCGGTCGTGTCGGTGAAGAACGCGCCGTTGCCGGTGTATTCGGGGTAGAGATCGATATCGCCCGCCACCAGCGCCTGGCGCACGATGTTGGTGGGGCCGAGCTGCAGCCGACTATCGACCGGCAGGTCGGCGTTTTCCAGGACGTCGACGATCATGTTGCCGAGCAGGGAGCCCTCGGTATCGATCTTGGAGGCGACGCGAATCGGCTGCTGGTCGTCCTGCGCCACGGCTTGGCCCACGCCGAGGCTGGCGGTGATCGCCGCGGCGGCGATGGAGGTGATGAGGCGAACGGAGAGCGACGGGCGCATGGTGGCGTTCCTTTGCGATCGATGAGCTTGAAGACTCGGTTGTTTTGGGTCGTCCGTCCGGGACGGCTCTGCGTGGCTGACCGGGACAAGGGCCGGTCAATGAGAGTTTGAGTCTAGCGGCACTGCGCCGGGTCGACCAGCCGATGCCGAGTTCGGCGTGACCTGCTAGGCTTGGCGAATCCGATGTGGCGCCCGGCTCGGCGCGCCTCAATCAACGAGAGCGGTTTCTCCAGCAAGGAGCAAGGCATGAAAATTTCCGGTGCGGCGCTGATCGTGAGTGGCTTTCTATTGGCGGGTTGCAGCACGGCACCCAAGCCCGACGAGGCGCCTCTGCCCCCCGACGTGAAGCCGGTTCCCGAGGATGCCTGCGGTGCTCAGACGGTGGGTAGCCTGGTCGGGGAAACCCTCACCGATGCGCTGCGGGCGGATATCGCGGACCGATCACGGGCCTCCGAGATTCGAGTCATCGAGCCCGGCAAGGGCTACACCATGGACTACCGTGCGGAGCGGCTCGATATCAAGGTCGACGATCAGCGCATGATCACGGATATCTCCTGCGGTTGATCGCGGCAACAGCGGACTTCGAGGGCCGAACCATTCGGCCCTTTTCTTTCACGCAGCGGGCCCTGCCGGGGAGGTTGCCATGCTACGTACCGAGATCATCGCCGAGGGAACGCTGACCTGTTTTTCTCCCGGACTGCAATACGAGGACGGCTCGCCGGTCAACGTCGAGGTGTCGGCGGTGGTCTTCGACGGCCATCGTCTGCTGCTGGCCAGCGACAAGCCGATTCCGGGAGAGGGGCGCTCGGCCGTCTTCGCCTTCGATCTGGTGGAGGGGGTGCCGGATCCCGATAGCCATCGATTCCTGACCGCCGATGCCATCCGGCGCGCGGTCAAGTACGAGGACTTCGCCCTGACCGTCGATGGGCGCTACATCCTGGCGACCACCGGATTCGACCGCATCGACGACGAGAGTCACGATCTCAACGTCTACAATCACCTGCTGATCTGGCCGGTGGGCGAGCCGGAGCGGGTGCAGGTCGTGGATCCGGATCCCCGCGACGGTGTCGAGGGGTCGCTGGAGCTGCGTCGCAAGCTCGACGATGCCATCGGCCTGCCGTACTACAAGATCGAGGGGCTGGCGGCGGTTCCGGCTTCGCCTGAGCTGGACGAGCCCTGCGATGGGTTGTTGCTGTTCGGCGTTCGAGAGCAGGGGCGCGCGCACGATGATTTCGATTACGTGGCTCGCGTGGTGGGCGTTCACTATCGGACGACGGCCGCCGGCAATCTGGAGTTCGTCGACGAACTCCGCGAGCGCTACCGCTTCGACCCCTCGGAGTACGCGGGTGTCCGCCACATCTGCGGTCTATCGAGCCTCGAATACGATCCCTTCAACGATCGCCTCTATCTCATGGCCAGTTTCGAGGTGGCGGACGAGCATGGCGAGCAGATCGGCGGCTACCTGTGGTCGATGGCACTGGCCGATCTGAGTCGCGGGACCCCGCCCTCGATCGTGGAGGACGTTCACGGGGATGTGCTGGAGTTCGAGCACAAGGCTGAGGGGTTGGCGGTGCTCGACGCCGAGCGGCTGTTCGTGGCCTACGACAACGATCGCGACATGTCGCTGGGCCGAATCGACCAGCGGGACGAACGGGAAGCGTGCGAAGCGCCCTACACGCTATTGCGAATCGTGCCATGACGGCGGCAACGCTGGCGATCCGATGTGCGCCGAGGCGCCTTGCCGCAGACCACGACGGGAGAGCGAGATCATCATGCTGAAGGATGCCCCGCGGGCCTACGGTCGAGTGACGCGAATCCTGCACTGGCTGGTCGCGGTGCTGATCGTCACGCAATTGAGCAGTGTGTTCGTCAACGCCCTGTGGAAGGACAACGCCTTCAGCCAGGCGATCTTCCCGTGGCATACCACCATCGGGGTGAGCGTGCTGATCCTGATGGCGGTTCGCACGCTGTGGGCGCTTTCCCAGCGCCGGCGTCGCCCGCGCCACGAAGGCGGGCTGCAGCGCCTGGCCATCGTCGGCCACGTGGTGATGTATGCGTTGCTGATACTGATGCCGCTGTCGGGTGCCTTGATGACCTGGGGCATGGGGTACGGCGTCCATCTCTTCGGCAAGGCCTGGTTCGAAGGCGCCGATGCGCCCTGGGCCGCCAGCTTCGGTGGCCTGCACGGCACGTTTGCCTGGCTGCTGACGCTCATGATCGTCGGCCATGTCTGCATGGCGCTGTACCACCACTTCCGGCTTCGAGATGGCACCTTGCGCCGGATGCTGGGGCCGGCGCCCGACTGATTCGCCGGTTCAGCCCCCGCCAGTCGGTTCGGCGGTGTCGTCGTGCCGGGTTCGCGGCTCGCTGAGCTCACTTTTCCAGCGCTTGATGGCGACCTGCTCCTTGAGCAGCTCCAGCATGTCGATCAGCACCTGCTGGGTCACCCGGTCGGTCTTGTCGTCGACCTGCAGCCAGGCGTCGAGACCGCTGCCGACCAGGTCGGTCATCAACGAGTGGAAATGCGGCGAGCGCAGACCATCGATGGCCTCGTGGACGACGCGACTGGCAATGTCGCTGAGGCTGCGTTCGATGCTCTCCGCCACGGCATCGCCCATGGGCAGGCGCCGTAGCCGCCGCAGCTCCTCGTTCTCCTCCATCGTCCTGGCCACCAGCGCCGCGACATAGCGGTGCACCTGCTGGTGATTCTCGGCGTAGCCCTTGCTGACGGTGCGCTCCAGCCGGCTGGCGATCTCGTCGACGAGGGCCGCCTTGCGCGGCTGGATCACCTCGTTCGAAATGCGCTGGGTCAGGTGTTTGCTGTTGCGGATCTCCTTCTGCAGATCGCCGAGCAGGTTGATGGCGACCCGGTCGGAGATCTCTTCCATCAGCACACCGTAATAGGTGCGATAGAAGCGATAGAGACGCCAGCGCGTCACGTCGACGAGGCCCAGGCGCTGCAGCCGGATCAGCAGCGAGATGACACGCAGCACGCGCAGCAGGCGGAATCCGGCCAGGGGGATGCAGCCGAGCACGTCGTACCAGTGCACGAACGGATAGAAGAACCAGCGGGCATAGCGGCGCTGAGCGATGGCGATGGCCCAGCCCAGCAGCACGTCGAGCAGGAAGATGGCGACGAAACAGAGGTCGATCTCGACGAAATTGGCTCTGATGTAGGTGTCGTAGGCGGCATGAAGACCCGGCGCCACGGCGCCGAAAGCGCTATTGAGCGGCGGGATCAGGAACAGGCTGTCGAACAGCAGCAGTGCCAGGTTGATCGCCACCAGCACGACGACGGCAAGATCCCAGATCATCAACAGGCGCTCGCCGAGCGGACTGGACCGCCTGGCGGTGCGGGCTTGATGGAATTCGGTTTCAGGCATCGAACATCCTTGTTCGTCGGGCGTTCAGGCCGGCGACGATATCGCGGGAGGGTGAAATGTCACTGTCCGGCCGGATAGGCCTTGAGATGCTCGGCCATGGCGTTGCGCTCTTCCTCGGCTTCCTGCTTGCGCAGCTTCTTGCGCAGTGCCGCCTTCTCGAAGCGTAGCTTCTGCAGTGGGGTCTTCAATTCCAGCGACGGTACCGGGACGGGATTGCCGTCATGGTCGACGGCGACCATGGTCAGGTAGCAGCTGTTGGTGTGGCGTATCACCCGTTCCTGAATCGATTCGGCCAGCACCTTGATGCCGACCTCCATCGACGAGCGGCCGACGTGATTGATCATCGCCAGGAAGGTCACCAGTTCGCCGACGTGGATCGGCTGCTTGAACAGGACCTGGTCGACGGAAAGCGTCACCACGTAGCTGCCGGCATAGCGGCTGGCGCAGGCGTAGGCGACTTCGTCGAGCTTCTTGAGAATCGCCCCGCCATGCACCTTGCCACTGAAGTTGGCCATGTCGGGGGTCATGAGTACGGTCATCGACAGCTCGTGCTGTCGGGGCAGGTCATCGGGCGTCACGGTATCCTCGGGGTCGTCTGGTGCGTGTTGTTATGCGCCAGATGTACCACGTTTGGCCCGGACTGCCCATCGATCGTCCCGCCGGTTCCCTCGCGCCGGCTCTCGGGCGCGAGGGCGGCGAGCTAGATCAGGGTCAGCCCCAGCCCGATCACCACCCCCGTGACCGCCAGCTGGATCAGGCAGAATCCCATGATGTCCTTGGCCTTGAGACCGGCGATCGCGAGCACCGGCAGGGCCCAGAACGGCTGCAGCAGATTGGTCCAGGCATCGCCCCAGGCCACGCCCATGGCAACGCGCGAGACATCGGCACCCAGCGCCTGGGCCGCGGGCAACATGACCGGCGCCTGAACCGCCCACTGGCCGCCACCGGAGGGCACGAACAGGTTGACGATACCGGCACTGATGAACGACCAGAACGGCAGCGTATCGGCAGTGGCGATGGCGACGAACATCTCCGAGAGCGACTGCGCCAGACCGGACTGCATCATGATGCCCATGATGCCGGCATAGAACGGAAACTGGATCACGATCCCGGCGCCGCCCCTGATGGCCTCGTTGAGGCTGGCAAGCAGGCTGCGCGGCGTGCGATGGAACACGATGGCGAGTGACAGGAACAGGAAGTTGACGCTGTTGAGATTGAGCCCGCCGCCGGCAAAGACGAAGTAGTGGATCAGGTAGAGCAGTCCCGGCACGCCCACCAGCAGCGACAGCAGGGTACTGTTCTCCAGTCGCTCGGCGGGTCGCTGGGCCCGAGTGGCGTCCGGGGCCTCCGGTTCCGAGAGCTGGTCACGGCTGACGAAGACGCTCTCGTTCTCCGGTGGCAGCATCCAGCGATTGATCAACGGCATGATGACGAACAGCGCCACGACGATGGCCAGGTTGTAGCCGGCGACGATCGTCTGCGAGGTGGGGATGATGCCGATCTGGGCCTCGCTGAAGTGCCCCGGCGTGGCGATGGTCAGCGGGATCGAGCCGGCCAGGCCGCCGTGCCACACCACGAAACCGGAGTAGGCGCTGGCGATCAGCAGGCGGTAATCGACCCTTATCTGTCGTGCCAGCGCCTTGGCGAATAGCGCCCCGATGACCAGCCCGAAGCCCCAGTTGATCCAGCTCGCGGCGAGTGATACCAGGGTCACCAGAATGATCGCGCCAGCGGGCGTTCGGGCGGTGGCGGCGAGCCTGTCCAGCAGGCGCTTGATCGGCGGCGAGTTGGCGAGCATGAACCCGGTCACCAGCACCATCAGCATCTGCATCGAGAACGACAGCAGTCCCCAGAACCCGTCGCCCCAGTACTGCATGACCGCCAGTGGCGATTGTCGTTCGAGCAGCATCGCCGCCAGTGCGGCGACGATCGTCAGCAGCAGTACGAAGATGTAAGGGTCGGGCAGATAGCGCTCGACCAGCTTGACCGCCGGGCGGGAGAGGCGCTGCAGCATGAGGGGTATCTCGTCGGTGAACGTTAGGGAAACACTGCATCAATGGCCAAGCAGGCGAATCGGTTTCGTTGCGCGGTGCCAGTCCGAGCGCAATCCTCGCCTATCACCCATATGCTCCGGTTGACTCGGAACCTGCGGTTTCTCGCTCCTTCGAGGCCGTCCTTGGGACGTTATCTCCGCTTCGCTTCGAGTCTGCGCTCTGTGCGACGGCGTGCCGCCCACTTCATCCTGCTCATCGATTCATGCAGCGTTCGATTGGCGCGAGCCTAACGCATCCCCGCACTCTCCATTAGTCAACCTTGGTCTAGCGACTTGTTTCCGGGGAAGTTTCGCTGCCGGCGGTCGGCGACCAGCGCGTCCTTCGGTAGTACAGGTAACAGAGGCCGAGAGAGGTCGAGCGCACCAGGGTGAAAAACAGGAACGCGAACCACAGGCCATGATTGCCGTAGCCCTGGGTCAGCCACCACACCGGCAGATAGCAGGCGATGGCCAGCCATACGGTATCGCGCATCGCACGACTTTCGGTCGCGCCGATGAAGACGCCATCGAGCAGGTAGCTCCATACCGCCAGCGCCGGCATGGCGATCATCCAGGGCAGGTAGTCGGCAGCGGTGGCGCGGACCTCCGGCAGGTCGGTCAGCAGCGATATCAGCCCATTCCCGGCCACCGCGAACAGCAGCATCGAGCCGCCCGCCACCAGCAGCGACAGCTTGCCGGCGGCACCGACGGCGGCGCCGAAGTCGTTCCAGTCTCGGCGTCCCACCGAGCGTCCGGTCAGCGCCTCGGCGGCGTTGGCGAAGCCGTCCAGGGCGAACGAGACAAGCATGATGAACTGCAGCAGCACGGCATTGGCAGCGAGGACGGTGTCGCCGAAATTGGCCCCCTGGGCGGTGAAGAAGGCCTGGGCGAACAGCAGCCCCAGCGTTCGTACGAACAGGTGCTGGTTGACGCGAATCAACGCCGAGTAGTGGCCCCACACCCACAGCGCTTGGCGCGACAGCGATCCGCCCAACTGCCGACAGTGAACGGCGACCCGCCACAGGCCGAAGGCCAGCGCGCTGTAGTCGGCGATCAGCGAGGCCCAGGCCACCCCGTCGCTGGCCAGACCGAAGCCGACCACGAACAGCAGGTCGAGGATGATATTGACGCCATTGGTGAGCAGCAGGATCGCCAGCGTGATGCGCGTCTTCTGCTGGCCGATGAACCAGCCCAGGATGGCGTAATTGGCCAGCACCGCCGGGGCCGAGTAGATCCGGATGTGCGCGTAGTCGGCGGCAAGCCGCATCGCCGTCTCGCTGCCGTCGAGCAGCCACAGGCCGAAATCGATCAACGGGTGCGACAGCAGGATCAGCATCAATCCGATCGTGACGGCCATGACCAGCGACTGCGCCAGCAGCAGACGCACGTCGCTGTCGTTCTCGCGACCCACCGCCTGGGAGGTCAGGCCGGTGGTGCCCATTCGCAGAAAGCCGAACCCCCAGTAGAGGAAGCTGAACAGCGTGGCGCCGAGCGTTACTGCTGCCAGATAGCGCGAGTCGGGGAGGTGGCCAACGACGGCCGTGTCCACCAGCCCCAGCAGCGGGACGGTGATGTTGGAGAGGATGATCGGCCACGCCAGCTTCCAGATGTGGCGGGTCGTATATTGAGAGGCCAAGTCGTGCTTCCTGCGGTTCGTCGAAATCCAGCCAGCGGCGTCCGCCAGCATACTCGCAACTCGGCCCCGTGCGGGTCGCGAGTTGCGCTGTCGGCGAAATTTTCTAGGCTTAGCTCGATGTCACGCGAATGCCATCGTCGTCTGACCGGCCGATCCCGGAGACCGCATTCGCTATCGCCAACGGTTGAACAAAAGCCGAGAGCCAAGGGAACCTGACCATGTCGCCAAGCAGCGAGCAGCCGGCCTTGCCCGGTCGTCGTGCACTCACGTGCGCCTTTCTGATGGGGGGAATGTTCTCCTCCCAGGCCCACGCCATCACTGCCGTCACCGATATCGACTATCTCGGTGCCGGCATCGCCACACCGAGCGCCCCGCATTCGCTCTACGAGAGTGACGATGGACGTCTTCGCCTCAACGGCGGGCTGACCCTCTACGGTTTCGGCGCCGCGACCGATAACGTCAATTTCGGATCAGGGTCCAGTATCGATGGCGGCGCGCCCACCGGGACCAGCCCTGACTGGATGGAAGCCGCAGGCCAGCCGGCGCTGACGGCGGAGTGGGATATCCCCGACGGTGGCACCTGGTTTACCGGTGTTCAGGGCAGCTACGCGCTGACTCGCGGCAGCGCCTACGGCGATGCGGCCGGCGCGACACCCGGACATCCCGAGCATGCGCGCCTCGATCGCGCCTACCTCGGATGGCGCAGCGGCGATCTGTGGGCCGATACGCTGGGCGAGGACGCGATCACGCTCTCGGCCGGACGCCAGAAGTTCGAATTCGGCGACGGCTTTCTGGTCGGAGACGGCTTTACCGATACCGGCAAGTACGCGGGCTACTACATCGGCCCCAGCGAAGGCTTCAAGAACAGCGCCGTCGCCTCGATCGAGAGTCACGGCTGGCACGGCGACCTGTTCCACCTCGAGGCCGATCAGTACGTCAGCGGCGGGCCGGATGACGAAACCAGCACCAATGGCGTCAACGTCGACTACACCTGGGGCGATCGGGCCAAGGTGGGCGCGGCCTACCTGCGAGTCTCCGACAGCGACATCGCCGGCCGCGACGGCATGGACGTCTACAACCTGCGAGCCAAGGGCAAGCCGTTCGCCGCCGTGCCCGATTTCTCGCTGGGGGGCCAGATCGTCCGCGAGAAGAACAGCGATGAAGGCATCGACGACAACGGCTGGTATATACAGGCGACCTACGACTTCTCCGAGGCGCCCTGGACGCCGCAGATCGCCTATCGCCACGCCGAATTCGGCGAGGACTACGACACGCTGTTCTACGACTTCGCCGGCGGCTGGGGCAACTGGTTCATGGGTGAGATCGTCGGCGAGTACATGCTGTTCAACGCCAATCTGGATGTCGACATGCTGCGCTTTTCGGTGGCGCCGCGGGACGATCTGGAGGTCGGGGCGATCGGCTACCGGTTCCGCTATCACGACACCGAAGCGGCGGGTACGAGCCATAGCGACTTCGCCAACGAACTCAATCTCTATGCCGACTGGTCGATCACCGAGCGTCTCTCGTTGTCGGGTATCTACGCCATCGCCGACCCGCAGCAGGGGGCCGAGGAGCGCTTCGGTGGCAACGACGACACCGCTCAGCTGTTCGAGCTCTACGCAACCTACACGTTCTAGCCGCACCGCGAACGCGATGCCGTGAATGCGAGAATGCGAGAATGCCAGCACCGCTCCGACCCGGAAATCGGCGCGGCGCCGGCGTTTTCAGCGGTTGCGCTGGACCAGCGCGGAGACGCAGGTCGCCAGCTCGTGGCGATGGGTCAGGCGAATGAAGCGGATGTGCCGGTAGGCCGGGTCGATCATGGCGGCCAGATAGCGCCTGCGATTCTGACGCCAGGTCCCCAGCGACCAGAGCAGGATCGAACGGCGACTGAGGAAGGTCTGACGAAAGCTTTCCCGGTTGCCGGTACCGGGCCAGAGCTCCTCGCGGGTGACGATGCGTTCGATGGCGCGGCGCACGGATTGGCTCAGTACTCGCCAGAAGCCCAGGTCGAGCCAGATGACGATATCCGCTTCGGGCCACTTGATATGACGTGTGCGATCGAAGTTGCCGTCGATGACCCAGCCGTCCGGCGATGCCGCCATGGCCTGGCGGAGACGGGCGAAGAACTCGTCGTCGGGAGTGCCTTGCCAGTCGGCTTGCCAGTAAAGCTGGTCGAGCTGGATATGCGGAACGTCGAGCACGCTGGCGAGTTTTCTCGCCAGCGTGCTCTTGCCACTGCCACTGGTGCCGACGACGTTGATCTTCATGGTGGGCGTTTCGCGGATAACGGGCGCGACCCGGATTTGCGGTGGGCTCATTCACGGGTCACGGGAGCGGGACGAGCGGGCTCAGGCTGCGGTGATGATCCGGTACTTTTCCATCAGTTGCTCCTTGCTCTCCTCGCGCTCGGGGTCGAGCGGAATGCAGTCCACCGGGCAGACCTGCTGGCACTGGGGCTCGTCGAAGTGACCGACGCACTCGGTGCAGCGGCCCGGGTCGATCACGTAGATCTCTTCCCCGGGCGAGATCGCGTCGTTGGGACATTCCGGCTCGCAGACATCGCAGTTGATGCATTCATCGGTGATCATCAGTGCCATGTAACCGTCCTCGCGGCGCTCACGCGCCGTCTGCCGCGAACCGCCGGCGGAGTGCATCGACAACGCACGGCGATACGTGTTGGGAAACGTCCCCGCCGAGGCGCGCGATCTCGCGCACGAGGGTCGAGGAGATATACGAATTTTCGATCTCGGGGGTCAGAAACAGCGTCTCGACGTCCGGTGCCTGGGCGCGGTTCATGTTGGCCAGCTGCATCTCGTACTCGAAGTCCGATACCGCCCTGAGCCCGCGCAGGATGATCCTCGCCCGCTGCTGCACCAGCAGTTCGGTGAGCAGGCCGTCGAAGCCGACCACGTCGACATTGGGCCAGTCGGCGACCACTTCGCGAGCCAGTGCCTCGCGCACCTCGAGCGACAGCGTCGGCTGCTTGCGCGGGCTTTCGGCGACGGCGATCACGACCTTGTCGAAGATCCTCGCGGCGCGCTGGATCAGATCCCGATGACCGTTGGTGATCGGGTCGAAGGTGCCGGGGTAGACGACGATGTTCTGCATTCGCAAGACTCCGCGCTGATCGAGAGCATGGCGGACGGCCGACTGCTCGGCCGAAGTCGATTTCCTGTCCGGGTGTCGTTGACGATCCGAACTCAATCCAGTGTACCGAAAGGATTGTCGACCTTCAGCGATACGGGGTTGGCATAGCCGGGAATCCGGATCGCATCGCGACCGACCTCCAGCTCCGGCCCCTCCAGCACGCCCTCGCCGAAGCGATAGATGACCTCGAATCGTCCCGCATCGGCCTCGGCTTCGTACTGCGCGGCGGCGGCGAGTGTGCGCTCGCGGCGGTGCCGCCAGTCGTCGAGTGCGCGCTGGCCGTGGCGCTGGGCCAGCAGGCGCTCGGTCACTTGCGGCGACAGCAGCAGGCCGGTGGCGTTGTTGCCGCCGAACCCCTTGGCGTTGATGAAGCTGCAGTCCGCCTCGAACGCGAGTGGCGCCTGGAAGAAGCGTAGCTTCTCGGCGTAGACATCGTCCGCCACCGCATCGAGCGTCGGAATGCCCGGCACCCAGCCATGGGCGAAGGTGCCCAGGGCGCTGGCGATCTGGTCGCCGGCGGCAGTGCCTTGAGAATGGCCGATGAACGCCTTGATCGCGGCGACCGGCCAGTTTTCGATGCCGTTGGCCCGCGCCACCTGGTCGAAGATATGCGACTCGGTGGTGCGGTTCTTCGGCGTACTGGTGCCATGGGCGTGGAGATAGCTACGCTGCCGCACGCTCTGTTCACCCAGGATCGAGGTGGCCAGGGCCACCGACTTGCCCAGCGTGAGATAGTTGCCGATACCGGGGGCGGAGATCGAACGCTTCCAGCCGTCGGCATTGACGTTCACCTCGGGCACGGCGGCCAGGATCTGGGCGCCGGTCTCCAGCACCAGCGAGTCGTCCATCAGCAGCACGAACTGTGCCGCCTCGGCGATGGTGAAGCCGCAGTTGCGGGCGAACGGACGGCAGGCGCGCTGGTAATCCTCGTCGGTCAGCAGCTCCAGCGCGTCCAGCGCCATCAGGCTCTGGTCGTCGGCGAGCGCGCTCATGGCGCGAAAGCCTTCGATGATCTCCGGCGTCACCGGCGCATCGCTGGTGCCGACCATGACGATGCGGCGACGGCCCTGGCGGATATCGTCGATGCCGAGTCGCAGGTTGTAGAGGAAGGTGGCGCAGGCGCCCTGGATCGCGCCGGTGGCGCCCACGCTGCCGAGTACGTAGGCATTGAGGAAGTCCGCCGGCATCTGGCCATAGCCCAGCGGCATCTGCTTGGAGGTGGTCCGCTGGCCGGTGACGAAGCTCTTCAGCATGCCGCCCCAGCCGGCGTCGTCGAGCTGGCCGATGGAGTTGCCGGCGTAGACGGCGATGGCATCCGGATCCACCCGGTCACGCAGCGATTCCCAGTCGAGCCCGCTCTGGCCGAGGCAGTCGCTGACGCCGAAGATCGCCATCGACAGGCCACGCGGGTGGTGAACGCTGCGGTAGAAGGTTTCCGGCGAGAAGCCCGACGGCAGGCAGCCGGCAGCCCGCACCAGCGCCTGCCGCCTTTCGGGCAGCAGCGCGTTCAGCGTACCGGCAGGCACGTTGACCTCGACGGTCTGCCTGTCGAGCTCGCGGATCTCCCAGCCATCGGGCAGTGGCTGCGGCAGTTGGCGCCGTGACGTGGTGAAGCTCACGGGCTGCGAGAACGTCAGCCGCATCTCGCGGTTGCCGGGGATACCGGCCTCCCGGAAGGCGTCGTCCTCGATGCGCCGGATCAGCGTCTGCTTGAGAATCTGCTCGCGGTAGCGATCGACGACCGCGGCCTCGCCGAGCGTCTCGCCATCGGGACTCTGCCATTGGCCCTCGCCGCACGGGGTGACCAACTGCATCAGGGTCGCCAGGGCAACGAGCGTACGGGTCTGCTCGGCGGCTGGCAGAACGTCGAGAATCGTGCGGCGGTAGGCTTGGTGCCCGGAGGTTCTTCCCGCGGCGTTGACGCCGCCCATACCGACGATTACCGGTAAATGTGACAAGCCACGTCCCTCGTGAACATTGGGGCAATCGGTGACCATGACATGGGGATGGATCGACTGCGATGAAAGGATATTCCCGCCGGGGACTCAGCTTTCGGTCCAGACCGGTGGAGAAAAGCCCCCGAGCGAACAGGGAAAACAGTGATCGTACATGCCATCGAAGGCCGTATTGCCAGGATTGGCTGAATGTGGGCAGGGATGATACACCTGCGCGCGCGCGCCGTCATGCCACGCCAGGTAAGCTATCGTGCGTTCCGGATGCATGGGTCGGGCAGCCGGCTGCTAGAATACCCGGCCTGTCGCAGCTTTATCATCGGTGTTCTCATGCAAGCCTCATCGCGCGCCATCGTCTCAAGTCAGCAGGGGCCGCACCAGGATTTGATGCGCCGCGTCCAGCGTGCTCGCGATAGCGAGTGGCAACGCCCGCCGGCCGAGCATACGCGGCTGGCCTTCGTGGAAGCGGCTCGATGGCTGGAGGCGCAGTGCCGGCCGCTGATCCTCGACGCCGGCTGTGGCGTGGGGCTCTCCACGCGCCGGCTCGCCGAACGTCATCCCGATCATGCCGTGATCGGCGTGGACCGCAGCGAGCTGCGGCTGTCGCGAGATCACGGTGCCTTGCCGGACAATGCGCGACTGGTGCGTGCCGATCTGGTCGATTTCTGGCGCCTGGCGCTCGCCGCCGGGTGGCGGCCGGCGCGGCACTACCTGCTCTACCCGAACCCCTACCCCAAGAGCACGCAACTCAAGAAGCGCTGGCATGGCCATCCGGTCTTTCCCTCGCTGCTCGCGCTCGGTGGGGTGCTGGAGCTGCGCTCCAACTGGGCCATCTATGTCGAGGAGTTCGCCCTCGGGGTCGAGGCGCTGCTCGGGGTCGAGGGCGAGATCGCTCCCTTCACTCCCGGCGTCACGTTCATGACGCCATTCGAGCGAAAATATTGCGAGAGCGGCCAGACGCTGTGGCGCTATCGCGTCGATCTCGCCGCTTCGCTACCCAACGGAGAGCCCGCCCGATGAGTTATCTGCTCCTCGCCCTGGCGATCGTCGCCGAAGTCGTGGCAACCAGTTCGCTGAAAGCCTCGGCCGGTTTCACACGCTGGCTGCCCAGCCTCGTGGTGGTCGTGGGCTACGGCTTCTCGTTCTATGCGCTGTCGCTGGTGCTGAAGTCGCTGCCCGTGGGCATCACCTACGCGATCTGGGCCGGCCTCGGTATCGTGCTGGTGACGCTGATCGGTATCGTATTCTACGGCGAGAAACCGGACCTGCCCGCCTACCTGGGCATGGGGCTGATCATCGCCGGCGTCGTCGTCATCCAGGTTTTTTCGCGGCTGTCGTCGCACTGACGTGCGGTGGTGCCTCCTCTCTTTCAGCGCTTTCGTCTTTTGGTACTTTGACATGACACCAGGCATCGCCTCCGAGGGGCGTTAATTGGTACGCTCTGGACCAGATTGGCCCTCATTTTTCTTTGAAGCGAGCATCCATTATGCGGCAGTGGCTAGGTCGGAGTTCTCTGTTTCTCGGTGCGTTGTCACTATCGGTGGTCTCTGTCGTCGTCCAGGCAGCCGGGTTCGATCATGTCGCCCGGCTCGCCGACAAGGGTTTCGTGATCAGCGCCCAGGCGCGGTTATTGGATAGCGGGGAGGTGCTGGGCGCCCTCAATCCCTCGCAACCGCTGTCGCCGGCATCCGTCACCAAGCTCTACACCGCCGCCGCCGCCCTGGATCGCTGGGGACCGCAGCACCGGTTCACCACCCGCTTCGTCTCTACCGGAACGCTCGATGGCAACGGCGTCCTGCACGGCGACCTGGTGCTCGAGGGCGGCGGCGACCCGGCGCTGACGTCGGAAGAGCTCTGGCGGCTGATCCAGAAGCTGCGGGAGCTCGGGGTCTCCAGCGTCGACGGGCAACTGGTGATCAGCCAGTGGCGCTTCGGCCCGGTGACCTGCCAGACCAGCGATCGCTGCAAGACGCAGACGGAGGGCACCAACGCCTACGCCTCGCTGCTCTCTTCCGCGGCGGTCAACTATGGCAGCTGGTGCGCCACGGTGATGCCGGGGGTGGTCGGCCAGCCGGCACGGATCACCAGCTGCGACACGGTGGCGCCGACCCTGCGAATCCAGAACGACGTGACCACGGTCGCCGCGGGCGGCTCCGCCGACCTCTACGCCAAGCGGGTGACCGACAGCCAGGGGGACACGCTCAAGGTCAGCGGGCAGATTCCCGCCGGGACCTATCCCCGCCCCATCTACAAGGCGAGCTCGGATCCGGCGGACCAGACCGGGCAGACGCTGCTGTCACTGCTGCGCCAGGCGGGGGTGCCGGTCGGCGGCGGCTACGCCGTGAGTCGGCAGGCTCCGCCGTCGATCGCCAAGGAGTTGGCCGCCGTCGAGGGCAAGCCGCTGCAGGAGCTGCTGCTGCGCACGCTCAACTACTCGAACAATTTCATGGCCGACACCCTAGCCCTGGATCTGACCTCCGGCACTCAGCAGAATCTGCCGGACGCCGGGCGGGAGCTCGAGCGTTTCGCCACCAGCCTGCCGGGACACGGTGCGGCGATACTGCGCAGCGGTAGCGGGCTGACGCCGGAAAACCGGGTGTCGGCGCAGAGCGTCAACTCGCTGCTTGGCGCGATGTATGGCAATGCCTCGCTGTTTCCCACGTTCGTGGCCGGCATGCAGGTACCCGCCAACGGGCCGATGCATTTCATCCGTCGTGGCAGCCAGACCTTCCAGGACCACGTGATGCTCAAGACGGGCACGCTCAACGAGCCGGTGACGGTACGCGCGGTGGCTGGCTATTTCCGCACCGACAGCGGGCGTTGGGGCAGCTTCGCCGTGCTGGTCAACGGTACCGCGTCGACGCCGTATCTCTCCTGGCGCGAGACGCTGCCGATGGTCGCCGACGACCTGACCGCGATGATCGAGCGCCACTAGGACGTGTTCACCCGCGAGGTCGTGAGCCGGGTGAATCGTGTGGTGAGGCCTTGGCGTTTTCGCCGAGGCGGGCGGCCCGGATTGCCTCCGTGGTCGCCCGCGCGCAAAATCGTACCGTTTGCTCCACGCTTCCCACATGAGGACGTCCAAGTGCTGTCACGCCTTTCCCTGTTCGCCGCCGCCATCGTCGTGAGCGTTGCCGGTTGTGCCTCGAACCCGGATGACGCCGCAACCGGCGCCAACGCACCGGCCGCCAGCGAAGCCCTGGTCGGTACCTACTGGAAACTGATGACGCTCGACGGCGAGCCGGTGCCCGTGGCGGACAACCAGCGCGAAGCGCACCTGGTACTCGATGCGCAGGGGCGCGTTGCCGGCTCCACCGGATGCAACCGGTTGATGGGGGGCTACCGGATGGAGGGCGATACGCTGACCTTCTCGCAGTTGGCCTCGACCCGAATGGCGTGTCCCGGGGAGATGGCGACCCTCGAGCAGGGGTGGCTGGCGACACTCTCCGAAACGGCGCACTACTCGATTTCCGGGCAGTCGCTCGTGCTGAAGGACGCGGCTGACAGAACGCTGGCCAGACTCAAGGCCAATGCGCTGTATTGAGCGACGCGCAAGCTCCCCGATTCGACCGTGAGAACCGTACCTTGACCCTGATCGACTGCGAGTTCGACCGGCATGGCGATGCCGTGCTGGCGATCTTCAATGACGCCATCCTCAATACCACTGCGCTCTACGAGTATCAGCCACGGACGAGGGCTGTCGTCGAGCAATGGTTCCAGACCAAGCGCGCAGGGGACTTTCCGATCCTCGGCATGCTCGACGACGATAGCGGCCGGCTGATGGGGTTCGCCAGCTATGGCCCGTTTCGGCCCCATGCCGCCTATCGCTACAGCGTCGAGCACTCGGTCTACGTGGATGGCGACTTCCGCCAGCGGGGCGTCGCCAGGCAGCTGATGACGGCACTGATCGCGCGCGCCGAGGCTCAGCAGTACCACACCCTGATCGGCGGCATCGATGCCGCCAACGCCCCCAGCATCGTGCTGCACGAACGGCTGGGCTTCGAACACGCCGGCACTGTCCGTCAGGCCGCCTTCAAGTTCGGGCGCTGGCTCGATCTGGCCTTCTACCAGCGGATCCTGGCGACGCCGGAGCGCCCTCGCGCGGAGTGATCAGGGGGCATCGCCGGGCTTGTCCGACTGGCCTGCGCTACCGCTGTCGGCGTCGCCGTTGATGGCCTCCGTCGGCGTGCTCGGCAGCGCATCGGAACCTATCGCCAGCTTGTCGGCGTCGGCGATATAGACCTCCTGGCTGCTGCGCAGGAACAGGCAGAGTTCCTGGCCGGCCTGATCGTTCATGTGGTCCTGCGGGTAATGGCCCTGGATCAGCAGAGCCGTCATGCCGGCCTCGTCGTCGAACAGCACCGGCTCGCCGGCCGGGGCGGCATCCGGAAACTGGCTGGCCTGCTGGCACTGTTCGATGACCGCCCGGTCGTGCTCCTCCCAGGCGGCATCGCTGGAGGCTTGGGCGGGGCCGGCCATGGCGAGCAGGGCCGTGGCGAGGCAGGTCGGGACGGTGTAGGGCGTGAAACGGCGCATGAGGGATACGGTCCTTGTTGCCGGTGGAAGGGGCGATGCCGGTAGCGTGTTACCGGCTGCCAGTGGTGTGAGCGCATCGCGCCCGTCGAGCTGGCACATTGTCCACGGCGTCAGCGGTCGTGGATCTTTCTCGGGCACTGTTGGCCCGCCACTGGAGTATAGACCTCGTATGGCACTACCCGTTGGATTGCTGTTTCTGGCCGTGGTGTTCTCGACCTCGGTGTTGTCCGGCGTCTTTGGCATGGCCGGCGGACTGATTCTGCTTGGCTTTCTGCTCGCCTGGTTACCGGCGGCGACGGCGATCGCCGTTCACGGGGTGATCCAGCTCACCGCCAACGGATCGCGCGCCTGGCTGTCGCGTCACTTCATCGACTGGCGTATCGTCGCCATGATCGCCTGCGGCGTATTGATCGCGGCCGGGTTGCTGGCGCTGGTGCGCTACTCTCCCAGCGAGACGGTGGTGCTGATCGTGCTCGGGCTGATGCCGGTGATGGTGTGGATACCCAAGCGCTGGTTCCATTTCGATGTCTCGCGGCCGGGGCATGCCGTCCTGTGCGGGCTCGTCTCCGGGGGATTGACCATTGCCGTCGGCGTATCCGGCCCGACCATCGACCTCGGCTTCATCCGTACCCATCTCGATCGTCGCACCGTGGTGGCGACCAAGGCCACCATCCAGGTCATCGCGCACAGCCTCAAGATCCTCTTCTACTGGCAGGCGGCCCTGGCGATGGATAGCGGCGAGTGGGGCTGGGTGGCGCTGGCGATCCCTTTCGCCTTCGTGGGCACGCGCACCGGCAATCTGGTGCTCTCCCGGCTGACGGATGCCGGCTTTCGCTACTGGACGCGCTGGATCGTCACCGTGGTGGGGGCCTACTACCTGATCCGGGGACTGATGGGGCTGTGGGCGTGATCGGGGCGGCCGGCAAGTCTACTCCTGGGAGGGGCTGACGCCGAAGTAGCGCTTGTACTCGCGACTGAACTGCGAGGTGCTGCGATAGCCCACATCGCCGGCAGCCCTGGCCACATTGACCCGCTGCTGGCTCAGCAGGACCCGCGCCCGAAGTAGTCGCAGGCGCTTGAGATACTGCACCGGTGACAACTGCGTCACGCGCTTGAAGTGATGGTGGAAGTGCGAGGCGCTCATGTTGGCACGTTCGGCAAGCGCTTCCACTGTCAGCGGCAGCGCGAAATGGCGATGAAGGTAGTTCAGCGATTCGGCGATGCGCGCGTAGTGTCCCTGCTGCTGTACCAGCTCCCGCAGCGACTGGCCTTGCGGGCCGTTGAGCGCCGCGAACAGCACCTCCCGCACCCGGCCCGCGCCCAGCGCCCGGCTGGTGCTCTCATCCTGCAGGCAGTCGGCCAGTCGTTGTACCGCTTCCGCCATGGTGGCATCGAGGGGGACCGCCGCCATGGGCTCGGGGGAGCGACGATTGCCATCGGCCGGTGTCGGCAGGTGGTGAACCAGTTCGCTCAACGTCAACGGGTCCACATCGATGGATAGGCCCAGCAGCGGCGCGCCGGGGCGGGCGAGCGTCTCGCACTCGAAGGGTAGCGGCATCGCCTGTACCAGATAGTTGCCGGGACCATAATGAATGACCCGGTCCTCCAGATAGCCGATCTTGTCACCCTGCGCGATGATGAAGAGCCCCGGTTCGTAGATCAGCGGTGTTCGCGGACAGCTGCATTCCGAGGCGATCAGCTTCACCCCGTCGATGTGGGTGGCGGAGAAGCCGTTGGTCCTGGCCAGCGGTGCCAGTGCCCGGGCCAGACGGGAAGCCCAGTCCGGGGCCGGCCGGGTCGGTTCGATGGCGTCTGGCTGATCGCTTGGCGAAACCTGAAGTGAGTGCTCGAGCATGACGTCTCCCGAAAGTGGGGCGATACGGAGGATCAGCGTATTGTGCATGAAAATAGCGTTATAAAATAACAAAATGCGCCATCTCAAGAGAATAGGGCGGATGTTCGACAGGATCCGGCATGGCGGCCGTCAAGCGCATCGACCACACTGGTCGCGTTTCCGCGCCCCATCACGGCGCATCATTCGTCTTCTCGACCAAGGGTTACCGCTATGACTCAGGCTACTGCCACGCCCGCCAAGGGTTACGCTGCGCATTCCGCCACGACGCCGTTGGCGCCCTGGGACTTCGAGCGCCGTGCGCCGCGCCCGGATGATGTCTCGATCGAAATTCTCTACTGCGGCGTTTGCCATAGCGATCTTCACTTCGCTCGCGACGACTGGGGCATGGCCTCCTATCCGGTCGTGCCGGGGCACGAGATCGTCGGCCGCGTCACGGCCGTGGGCGATGACGTCAGCCAGTACCAGGTCGGCGATCTGGTCGGCGTCGGCTGCATGGTGGACTCCTGCCGCCAGTGCCAGGCCTGTAACGAAGGCCTCGAGAACTACTGCGCCGAAGGTTTCGTGATGACCTACGGCAGTCCCGACAAGCATGACGGCACCCTGACCCAGGGCGGCTACTCCGACAAGGTCGTGGTCAGCGAACGTTTCGTCGTGCGCATGCCCGATGGCATCGACCTCAAGTCTGCCGCGCCGATCCTGTGCGCCGGTATCACCACCTATTCACCGCTGAAACACTACGGCGTCAAGCCGGGTGACAAGGTCGGCATCATCGGCATGGGCGGTCTCGGCCATATGGGGGTCAAGCTCGCCAAGGCGCTGGGTGCCGAGGTCACGCTGTTCACGCGGTCCGAGTCCAAGAAGGCCGAGGCCAGAAAGCAGGGCGCCGATCACGTGGTCATCTCCACCAACGACGACGAGATGGCAGCGATCACCGAAACCTTCGACTTCATGCTCGACACGGTGCCGGTGCAGCATGATATCAACCCCTATCTCAATGCCCTGAAGCCGGATGGCACGCACATTCTCGTCGGCCTGCTCGAGCCGATCGATCCGGCGATTTCTGGTGCCAACCTGGTGTTCCGTCGTCGCGTGCTGGCCGGTTCGCTGATCGGCGGCATGCCGGAAACCCAGGAAGTGCTCGACTTCTGTGCCGAGAACGGGATCACCTGCGACGTCGAGATGATCAACATCGATCAGATCAACGAGGCCTGGGAGCGCATGCAGAAGGGCGACGTGAAGTATCGGTTCGTGATCGACATGGCATCGATCAAGGAGAGCTAAGAGCTCCTAGCCAAGAGCCCCGAGCTTCGAACGCCAGCGACGATGTCGCTGGCGTTTTTCGTGAGACAGGTTAAAGGGCCCGCCGGCTTCGGTGGGTCGCTGTCTCGAGGACGGCACACCTTTACCGTCACCCTGTACATCTCGAGTCCATGCTAAGCCGGCAATGACGCTGGCCATGTCAGTCACCACTAAAAACGATCTGCCAATCCAGCCCTCCCCTCGGCCTTGCTGGTGAGTCGTCAGCAGTGTGCTTCCTCCAGCACAAGGTTTGCACTGAGCAAGTGCAGGTAATGGCAAACGAGCGCAAGAATGGAAAGAGAGGTGGCATACCCATTCGTAGAATAATTATTCAAGGCCATGAAATTTAAAGTAAAGCTTTTCTTTGGCATGAAAATCGTACATGGAAAGGGCAGGAGAAAATTCATATCGCTTTAAGAGAAAGAAAATGGGACGTACACGAGCTAAGGTCGGTGCCCTCGATGTCTGGAGAGTTGCAAGAACTCCCAGTTCTGGAAACGTTGGAGGATCTGTCGCTATCGGGTCATCATTGGTCGATGTTTATCCTCTAGGTGTTCTTTCTACTTCGGCTTTCTGCGTCGGAGAAAATAGGAGGCTCGATAGTCTGCATCGCTCGAGCCATGAGAGAGCAGTCCGATGCTGACCATGAAGGTAAGGGGCAGCTGATATTGGCTTTCAGGTCAGTGAGAATTTCATTTTCCGGTCAGGCACCCTGCAAATATCCGGTTATGTCTTGAATGACACCGCTCGCCAATTGGTGATGGCATGTCGGTAACGAGTATTTTTCGTGCTCTGAAAACTTCCAGCAATTTGATGCTGCTGGGATTTCTTTCCTCTTTTTTTGGAACGATGCTTGTTGAAGGTAGTGTGCCTTCCATGGTTGCATTGGGTTTCTTGCCGCTAGCCTGGGTGCCAGTATATTCTACTCTTACACGCCTGTTGGACTCATCGAGTGTCTTTGTTGCCAGGTACCTGGCGAGATTTAGAGCAGGCAGTATATTGGTGTTCTGTGAGTGTGCTGATATTTTTCTGTCGGCATTGGCAATTCTCGTGATTTGGTCGGTTCCTGTTAACCCTGCGCTGGTTTTGTCGATCTACATATTGTCCGTATCGTTTCTTCCAACTCTGGTCGATTTGGCGGAGGAGATGTATGCCGAAAACATATCCAGAGTGTCGGAATCCGCTGCGCTCAATTTTAACGCCACTGTGCTCATGTTGGTTCCTGCCGTTTCTTTAATAGTAGCAAAGCCCTTGGGGAGTCTGGTTGTAGAGTCTTCAATCTTGCTCTTGATTTTGGCGAATGCCGTTTTCTCTGCGGCAGGCCTTTTCTTTAGGCTGGCCTCTTTGAGGTGTTCTGACTTGGTTGAGCTCCAGGTGGGTAACGGGTCTTTGGATAAAGGTAGCTCTCGAACACGCTTCCGCACCGAGTTGCTTAGCTATGCTCCTGGCGCCGCATTGCTGGTTCCTACGATCTCGCTAACGTCCGGTTTGACGAGTATGTATCTGGTGATATGGATATCGCAGTATTTTGAGAATGCAGGTGGGGCGATCGCCTTTTTTATTATGATTGGCGGGGTTGGAATGGTGTTCGGGCCGTGGTTGGGCAGAAGATTTATCAGGGTTTATAAGTTCTCGACCAATGTTGCTGGTTGCCTTTTTGTTCTGTTGATGCTCAATCTTGTGGCCTTTTTCCTGGCGTTGTCAGGTTGTTTCATGGTCGGTGGAAGATTGATATTTATTGTATTGTCGTCAGTCTATTTATTTTCGAGCTCGGTTTTTGCTAGCTGGATATATTTCGTGAATGTTACTGCGCGGCAAAAAAGGTATTCAGGTGGTCAGTTTGCTAGCGCACTTGGCTTATCCCATACACTTTCTTCGGTTTTGTTTATGCTGGGGTCATGGTTGGGACTGGCTCTGGATGTCGCTGGAGACCCGACCCCCGCGTTTATGGTCATTGCTATCGTGCTTGTCATTCCGTTGTGGGCGATGGACTTTAAAGACGAGCTGCGATTCGAGAAAGGGTAGAGTATTGTGCATGAACTGTGGTCTAGGTGAATGAATAAATGTGGCTTGGATGTTGTCCCCTTTATCCGATGTCTCCTTGTGGGCCCATGGCTCGCTGGCCTGTGGTAGCGGCTCGCAGCGGTGAGGGAGGCTCTCTGCTCTATCAATAAGCTGTCGGGTCGCTCCCCCTGTATGCTGTGCGGTGGGCAGCGCAGTTCGACAAATTTTACTCGAGCCCGTGACGTTTTACCGGGCTCGGGTGGCAACGGCTCGTGAAAGCCAGATAAGCGGCGGTGCAAGGCACTCCTCGAAGCGAAGCATCGCTGGCGGAGTCGGTGACAAGCGTCTGGTGTCTCTCCGCTTTCAGCCAGTGGTGCACTGGCGCTGTTTCCGTTTCGGGTAGCGCCCGATGACTTCGCGGCTCAGGGCTGAACCCTCACCAATCCCTCCTGCGCCGTCGAGGCCACCAGGCGGCCGTCGCGGTCGTAGAAGCTGCCACGAGCGAAACCGCGTGCGCCGCCCGCCCAGGGGCTCTCCATCACGTACAGCAACCACTCGTCGATCCTGGGGTCCTCGTGGATCCACAGGGCGTGATCCAGGCTGGCGATGCGCAGGCGTGGATCGCCGAACTCCACATCGTGGGCCAGCAGCGAGGTCAACAGCAGGTTGAAGTCCGAGCTGTAGGAGAGCAGGTAGCGGTGCAGTGCCGGGTCGTCCGGCATCGGGCCGCCGGCCATGCGGAACCAGATCATCCGCGAGGGCGGACAGTCATGGCGCTCTTCCACGGTGATGAATTCGACGGGGTGTCCGCGGAAGCGCTGGTGGACCGCCTTGCCTTCCGCCAGCAGCGCCTCGGGCGTGGGTACCGCCGGCGCCTTGGGTTGGTGGCTCAGGCCGTGTTCCCGTCCCTGGAAAGAGGCGCTGCAGAAGAATATCGGTTTGCCTTTTTGAATCGCGGTGACGCGCCGCGTCGTGAAGCTGCCGCCATCGCGAACGCGGTCGACGGAGTAGATCACCGGGAGCTGGGCGTCGCCGGGGCGGAGGAAGTAGCCGTGCAGCGAGTGCAGGTAGCGATCCTCGGGCACCGTGCGGGTCGCGGCGGCGGCGGATTGGCCCAGAGCCTGACCGCCGAACAGTTGCGGCAGTCCCAGGTCCTGGCTCTGGCCGCGGAACAGGTTCTCCTCCAGCGCTTCCAGGCCAAGAAGCTGGATAAGGTCGTTCAGCGCTTGTGTCATTCGGGTATCCTTGATGGCGCGTCGGTGATGGCTGGTCACGAGTATATCCTGCTCGATGGTGACTCGCCGCGACGCGGCGCGGCAATACGGGACGATCATGATACGCAACGACGAATTCTACATGCACCGGGCGCTGGAGCAGGCCCGGCTGGCGCTGGAGGCGGGCGAGGTGCCGGTTGGCGCCGTGGTCGTCGATGGCCGGGGCGAGCCGATCGGCGTTGGCTACAACTGCCCCGTCGGTGGCCAGGATCCGACCGCCCATGCCGAGGTGCAGGCGCTGAGAAGCGCGGCGCGGGCGCTGGGCAATTACCGGCTGGACGACTGTACGCTGTTCGTGACGCTCGAGCCCTGCCTCATGTGCACGGGAGCGATCATCCATGCCCGTATTCGGCGGGTCGTCTACGCGACTGCGGAGCCCAAGGGCGGTATGGTCGAATCCCGCGCCAACCTCTTCGCGCAGCCCTGGTTCAACCACCGGGTCGAGATCGAGGGTGGCGTGCTGGCCGCGCCGGCGAAGCGCTTGCTTCAGCAATTCTTCCGGGAACGCCGGCGGGCTGACCCGTAGCCGTGACCCGGATCAGCTGGCGTCGGTGAGGACCACGCGATTGCGTCCGCCCTGTTTGGCGCGATAGAGCGACTCGTCGGCGGCCTGGAAGAGTCGATCGCGACGGATCGGAGGCTCGTCGGTGATACTGACGCCGATGCTGAGCGTCACCGGCACGTCGCCCGGCAGGAGCAGGCCACTCTCGGCCACCGCCCGGCGCAGCGCCTCGGCGATCTCTCCGGCGGTCCGGCGATCGCAGTTCGGCAGGCAGGCCACGAACTCCTCTCCTCCGTAACGGGCGAACAGCCCGCCCGCCCGTTCGACCGGTAGCCGGCAGCGCTGGGCGATCGTCTTGAGATAACGGTCCCCCTCCAGGTGGCCGAAGTGGTCGTTGACGCTTTTGAAGTGGTCCAGATCGCAGATCAGCAGTGCCAGCGGTAGCGGGTCCCGATGATCGTCCATCCAGCGCAGCAGTTCGCGACGATTGGGCAGTTGGGTCAACTCGTCGTGGCGGGCGATCCATTCGATCTCCTGCTGAAGGCGCTCGCGCTCCTTCATCTCCTCGCGCAGAGAGGTGTTGGCCCGGTTCGCCAGGCGATGCTGATGGGCCAGTCTCCTGTAGATATAGAGCACCATGTGCAGCAGGTAGGCCAGCAGGATGCCGAAGACGAGGGTGATCTCCGGCAGCCGACTCCGCTGGACCTGTAACCAGTGCAGAGACGGCGCCACGCTCAGGGTCAGCCGGTCGGCACCCAGGGCGACCGACTGTTGATACCGCCAGTCCGCGAGATTGCCCAGCGGGCCGTAGTGAAAGTAGAGCTGGCGGTCGCTACTGAGGGTCACCGCGCGATCCTGGTTGGACGTCTGCGCCAGTAGCGAATTGAGCAGCTCGTCGACGCTCACCACCATCCCCACGGCACCGCGCAGGGTTCCATCGACGACATCGCGTACCGGGATATAGCTGATCACGCCGCGCCCACCCTGAATGAAGTCGACGATCCCGGTCTGCCCCTCGATGCCGTAGACCAGCGGGTGATCCAGTGCCTCCCGGTCCTGTGAGTCCGCCAGGTAGAGGTTGGAGCCGAGCACCTTCTGATTGCCTCTTAGCGGGTAGACGCGGATGACGGTGCCCTCAAGGTCGATGAAGGCGATGTTGCGGAAGTAGCCGAAGTCGTCGTGGTATCGCCTGGCCTGTTGCTCCCACTCGGAGCGGGACGGAATATAGCCCAGCATGTTCCAGAAACTGGTGAAGCGTCGCATCGCCTTGAGATGGGAGGCCGTCTCCGAAGCCATCCAGGTGGCGATGTCGTCGCCTTCGTCGGCGGCAAGGTCATACAGGCGCAGGTTGTCGGTCTGACGTTGCTCCTGCCAGCTGACCATGGCCAGCAGCGCGATCAGCCCGCCGGCTGCCAAGGGTGGCAGGATCCGCCGCCAGTAGCGGCGGAGCGTGGGAAGAAGCGCAAGGCCTTGGGCGGACCAGAGCAGCCATAACGCCGCCAGGATCGCCAGGGGCACTGCCGTCGTGCTGGAGGCGTATTGCGGCGGCGGAGCCAACGAGCGGTAGCTGAGCCAGACGCCGCCCATGGCGACCAGCAGCAGCAGAATCGGTGAGCCCAGGCCCAGGCGCGACAGCAACAGCACGTTGAGGGTCAGCCCGAAGATCATGCAGAGCGAGAGAACCGGCGGTCGGCTGCGGAAGAGCTCCCAGCCGCCTGGCAGATGATCGAGCCAGCGCTGCCAGATATCGACACTGAGCCAGGTCTCCGCCACCAGATAACTGGCAAGGATGGTCAGGGCAAGGAGCCCGGTGGGAATCAGCAGCCAGCGACTGGCCCGGATCCACTGGTGCAATGCGGAGATCTGGCCTAGCCAGAGCGCGCCCAGCAGTGGCATCAGCAACCAGCGTTGATCCGGTCCGCCGGCGGGGAGGAGGGCGATTAGCGCGACCGGAAACGCCAGGTACAGCGACAGACGAGACACCACCATAGGCATAGGCGTTATGGTTCTCCACGGCGCGGTCGCCGATTACAGCAGCGGAGCGACGATTTCGAAGGGCGTGGTGCCCTCGTCGTCCAGCGCGCGCTCGCCCAGTTGGTTAAACTGTTGCTGGCTGCGATTGACGTACTTCAGTATCTCGTAATAACGGCGGATGTTACGAACGTAGATTACCGGTTCGCCGCCACGAGCGTAACCGTGGCGCACCCGGGAGTACCACTCGCGCTCCTGCAGCAGCGGCAGCGCTTCGCGGACGTCGGCCCAGCGCTCGGGATCGCCGCCGCGCATGCGGACGATTTCCTGGGCGTCGAACAGGTGTCCCAGGCCGACATTGTAGGCGGCGAGCGCCATCCAGGTTCGATCGGGCTCAGGTATGTTATCGGCCAGGCGCTGTTTGACTTGAAGCAGGTATCTGGCGCCACCGTCGATACTCTGTCGCGGGTCGAGACGATTGTCGATGCCGACCTCTTCGGCGGTGGGGTGCGTCAGCATCATCAGCCCGCGAACGCCGGTCGGCGATTCGGCATCGGCCTCCCAGTGCGACTCCTGAAAGCCGAGCGCGGCCAGAAGATGCCAGTCGAAGCCGGTCTCCCGGGCGGCCTCCTTGAAGTAAGGCACGAAGCGCGGCAGCCGCGTCCCGACATGGTGAATGAACAGTCGGGCGCCGACGTATTCGAGATAGTCGTCGTGGCCGAAGTAGCGCCCCACGAGTTCGTCGAGCTTGCCGTTGCGACGCTGGTCTTCCAGGAAATCGTTGGCGGCGCTGAGCAGGTCGATCGGCTGATTCGCCGAGAAGGCCCAGGCCAGGCTCACGGGCTTGCCCAGTGGGAAACCGCGCTCGACATTGGGAAAGAACAACCGGTTGAGCCTGAATTGCTGGGTGTAGACCACTGCGGCATCGAGGTCGCCACGCTCGACCATCTCCATCAGATCGGCGATGGTCAGGCCTTCGGCTTCCTTCCAGCCCAGCCCCGGCAGATTTCGCTGCTGCGTGCGCAGCGCCGCGGCATTGCCGGAATCGGCAATGACGCCGATACGCAACCCCGGAAGATCGTCCAGTGTGCGTACCGGAGGGAGACCGCGGCGGTAGACCACCAGCGGCTGCAGCGTCAGGATCGGCTGGCTGTAGCGGATGCCTTCCCGATCCAGGTCGAGTGCCAGGGCGGCGGCCCCCACGTCTGCGTCGCCACGCCTCACCTGGCCGATGACGCTTCCGATACTGGCTTCGGTATCGACCGACAGGCTGACTCCCAGCGACGCCGAGAAACGGCGCATCAGCTCGTATTCGAAGCCGGTCGGGCCATGGCCCCCGGAATAGAAGGTGATCGGCCCGCCGCGTGTCGCCACCTGCAGGAAACCGCGCTTCTGGATCGGCTCGAGTCCGTCGCTGAAAGGCGGTACCCATTGAGCGGGGCAGAGGACGATCGTCAGCGCCAACAGCAGTACCAGTGCGCGCCGCAGACGTGTCAGGAGCTTGGCCATGCAGTCGGATCGGTGAGAGCGTGACGGCACACCATAGCCGGCCGCCGTCCCGCTGTCATCTATTGGCTACCACGCTACACGTCCCGCAAGGCGGGGGCGCGGCTTCGGTGCAAGGGACGGCCTGGCGCCCCGCGGGGGCATCGGCCGGCGCCGGTTCCGTTGCCTTAGCGAGCGTCGTCGCTTTCCAGTATCATGTCGCCCTGATCCCGGCATTGCTGCCCGTCTCGCACGAGACAAATGCGATCCTCGACCGTCCTGGAGGCTTTCCACGCCATGCTCGAATTGCAAGGCGCCCCCGCGCTATCTGCATTCCGTCACGCCAAACTGCTCGCCGATCTTCGCGCCGCCGTTCCCGAAGTCGAGTCTCTCAAGGCGCACTACGTTCATTTCGTCGACCACCATGACGAGCTCGACGATGAGGCACGTCGGGTGCTGGAGCGGCTGCTGGACTATGGCCACGGCGCCGAACCCGGACGGGACACGCCGCCCGAGGGGCATCTGTTCCTGGTCGTGCCCCGTATCGGCACCATCTCGCCGTGGTCATCCAAGGCGACCGACATCGCCCACAATTGCGGGCTCGGGCAGGTCGCGCGCATCGAGCGTGGCATCGCCTATCGGCTGACGCTGAAAAGTGCGCCGACCGCCGATGCCTACGACATCCTTGTCTCGCGTCTGCATGACCGCATGACGGAAACCGTGCTGTACGACGCCAGCGATGCCGCCAAGCTGTTCTCCCATCACCAGCCGGCACCGCTGGCGACCATCGACGTGATCGAGGGCGGACGCCCGGCGCTGGCGGATGCCAATGGCCAGCTCGGCCTGGCACTGGCGGAAGACGAGATCGACTATCTGGTCGAAGCGTTCGAGGCGCTGGGCCGCAATCCGACGGACGTCGAGTTGATGATGTTCGCCCAGGCCAACTCCGAGCACTGCCGCCACAAGATCTTCAACGCCGACTGGGTCATCGACGGCGAGCCGCAGAGCCGCTCGCTGTTCAAGATGATCAAGAACACCTTCGAGCAGTCCGGCGACAAGGTGCTCTCGGCCTACAGCGACAACGCCGCGATCATCGAGGGGTCGACGGCGGGGCGCTTCTTCCCCTCGCCCGAAGATCAGGTCTACGGCGCGACTCGGGAACCGATCCACATCCTGATGAAGGTGGAGACCCACAACCACCCGACGGCCATCGCGCCGCATCCGGGGGCGGCCACCGGTGCCGGCGGCGAGATTCGCGACGAGGGCGCCACCGGGCGTGGCGGCAAGCCCAAGGCGGGGCTGACTGGCTTCACCGTCTCCAACCTGCGCATCCCCGAGTTCGTGCAGCCGTGGGAGGCGTTCGACTACGGCAAGCCCGAGCGGATTCAGTCGGCCCTCGACATCATGCTCGAAGGTCCGATTGGCGGGGCGGCGTTCAACAATGAGTTCGGCCGGCCCAATCTCAACGGTTTCTTCCGCACCTTCGAGCTCGACGCCGTCGGCGCCGCCGGCATCGAGCGCCGCGGCTATCACAAGCCGGTGATGCTGGCCGGCGGCTACGGCAACGTGCGCGACGCTCACGTGCTCAAGGGCGAGATTCCCGTTGGCGCCAAGCTGATCGTGATGGGCGGCCCGGCGATGCTGATCGGCCTCGGCGGCGGCGCAGCATCGTCGATGGCGTCGGGTGCCTCCAGCGAGGACCTCGACTTCGCCTCGGTGCAGCGCGACAACCCGGAGATGGAGCGCCGCGCTCAGGAAGTGATCGATCGCTGCTGGGCGCTGGGCGACGACAACCCCATCGCCTTCATCCATGACGTCGGCGCCGGCGGGCTCTCCAACGCCCTGCCGGAGCTGGTCAAGGATGGCGGTCGCGGCGGCCTGTTCGATCTGCGCGCGGTGCCCAATGCCGAGCCCGGCATGAGCCCGCTGGAGATCTGGTGCAACGAGGCCCAGGAGCGCTACGTGCTGGCGGTGACGCCGGCGCAGCTCGAGCGCTTCGACGCGCTGTGTGCCCGCGAGCGCTGCCCCTACGCGGTGGTCGGCGAGGCGACCGAGTCTCATCACCTGGCGGTTCGCGACGGTCATTTCGATGCCGATCCGGTCGACCTGCCGATGAGTGTACTGTTCGGCAAGCCGCCCAAGATGCAGCGCAGCTTCGAACGTCACACCCTCAACCTGCCCGGCCTCGGGCTCGACAATCTCGACCTGCGGGAAGCGCTGGATCGCGTGCTGCGCCTGCCGACCGTGGCATCGAAGAGCTTCCTGATCACCATCGGCGACCGCTCGATTACCGGTCAGGTCGCCCGCGACCAGATGGTCGGCCCGTGGCAGGTGCCCGTCGCCGACTGTGCGGTCACCACTGCCAGCTTCGATACCCATGCCGGCGAAGCGATGGCGATGGGCGAGCGGCCGCCGGTGGCCTTGATCGACCCGGCGGCGAGCGCGCGCCTGGCGGTGGCCGAAGCGATCACCAACCTCGCCGCCGCGCCGATCGAAAAGCTCTCCGACATCAAGCTCTCCGCCAACTGGATGAGTGCCGCCGATCACGTCGGCGAGAACCAGGCGCTCTACGATGCCGTGCACGCGGTGGGCATGGAGCTGTGCCCTCGGCTTGGCATCGCCGTGCCGGTGGGCAAGGACTCGATGTCGATGCGCACCGCCTGGCAGACGGAAGCGGGTGACGAGAAAAGCATTACCGCACCGCTGACGCTCAATATCACCGGCTTTGCCCCGGTCACCGACGCGCTGCGCACGCTCACCCCGCAGCTGCGCCTCGACCAGGACGAGAGCGACCTGATCCTGATCGATCTCGGTCGCGGCCAGCATCGGCTCGGCGGCTCCGCCCTGGCGCAGGTCTATGGCCAGGTCGGCAACGTCTGCCCGGATCTGGACGAAGCCGAGGATCTGGTGGCGTTCTTCAGCGTCATTCAGGGACTCAACGCCGACGGCAAGCTGCTCGCCTACCACGACCGCAGCGACGGCGGCCTGATCGTGACCCTGCTGGAGATGGCCTTCGCCGGCCGCGGTGGGCTCGAGATCAAGCTCGACTGGCTCACCGACGATGCCGTCGGCGCGGTGGATGCCCTGTTCGCCGAAGAACTCGGCGCGGTGATCCAGGTCAACCGCCAGGACACCGAGTTCGTGCTGGCGCAGTTCGCCGCGGCCGGCCTCGAGACCTGTGGCGTCATCGCCCGTCCGCGCTATGACGATCAGGTCCGCGTCACGCTGTTCGAGGAGCCGCTGCTGGAAACCACCCGGGCCATGACCCAGCGTGTCTGGTCGGAAACCAGCTATCGGATGCAGGCGCTGCGCGACAACCCGGAGTCCGCCAAGAGCGAATTCGACGGGCTGCTCAACCTGCGCGATCCGGGGCTGTCGGCCAGCCCGACCTTCGATGTCGATGACGACATCGCCGCGCCTTACCTCCAGACCGGCGTACGGCCACGGGTGGCGATCCTGCGCGAGCAGGGGGTCAACGGGCACGTGGAAATGGCGGCGGCCTTCGACCGTGCCGGCTTCGAGGCGGTCGACGTTCACATGAGCGACATTCTCGCCGGGCGCCTCACCCTCGACGACATGAAGGGCCTGGTCGGCTGCGGCGGCTTCTCCTACGGCGACGTGCTCGGTGCCGGTGGCGGCTGGGCCAAGTCGGCGCTCTACAATGCCGCTGCGCGCGATCAGTTCGCGGCCTTCTTCGAACGTGAAGACACCTTCGGCCTCGGCGTCTGCAACGGCTGCCAGATGTTCTCGCAGCTGAAGGAGCTGATTCCCGGCGCCGAGCGCTGGCCGCGCTTCGTCCGCAACGGCTCGGAGCAGTTCGAGGCCCGCGTGTCGATGGTCCAGGTCGAGGAGAGCCCGTCGATCCTGCTCGCCGGCATGGCCGGTTCGACCTTGCCGATCGCCGTCGCCCACGGCGAGGGCCAGGCGCTGTTCGAGGATAGCGGGCACCTGCGCAGCATGCAGACCAGCGGCCAGATCGCGATGCGCTATATCGACAACGAAGGCCAGGTGACGACGCGCTATCCGGCCAACCCCAACGGCTCGCCGGCCGGTATCACTGGCCTGACCACGCCGAACGGCCGCGTCACCATCATGATGCCCCACCCGGAGCGGGTCGCCCGCGCGGTGACCAACTCCTGGCGGCCGCCGGAGTGGAAGCAGGACGGCGCCTGGATGCGGATGTTCCGCAATGCCCGTGTCTGGGTCGGATGATGTAAAGACGTGACGCCAGCGGCGTTATGACGAAAACCGGCTTGCCCTGGGATCACTATCCTGGAGCAAGCCGGTTTTTTATGGGTCTCTTCTTGGAGTGGAGTGTGTCCGCCCCTCTAGTGCTTGGATCCGTTATCGCTCGAATCCTATCAAGGCGCGTAGTCTCTCAAGCGAGGCATTCTCGCGCCGGGCATAGAGCGAAAGCTCGTCGATGACCGGCGCCCCCAGCGCCCGCTCGAAGTCGTCACGGTTGGCGTGGCCGGCGTAGCCGTCGCTGCGCGCATCGCCGAGATTGGACTGGAAGATGCCGGCCGCACTCACCGGCAGGAAGTCCTCGTAGGTGATCGGCTGGGCGCTGACCCAGCCGCGGGCGATCGCTGCTTCCAGGTCCACTGTGGCCAGATCCACGGCCGCCAGGTCCGCCCTCTCCCCACTCACCGCCGCCTCTCTGACCGCCTCGCCCGCCGGGGTCAGGCGGTAATCGAAGTAGGCCAGCCCTTGGTGACGTAGCTGAGCAGCATCATCGGGAAACGCCGTGAAGACGTCGTCGAGCAGCTGCTGGTGGGCGGCGTTGTCGAGGCCCTGGCTGCGCTCGCGGGCGGTCGCCAGCAGGCGGTCGTAGCGCTCGCGCCCGGCCGGCGTCAGCGCCATGCCGCGCTGCTCGATCTCGCCGAAGCGCGCGCTGTGCGAGCCCTGCTGGCGGTCGGCAAAACGAATCTCCTCCTCCAGCGCCTTGAAGCTGGTCTGGCGCAGCAGAATCGGGCAGGCGCGCCGGGGCGGACCCTCGATCACCGCCTTGGGCGTGATCCCGGCCTCGGGCATGCGGCGCTGGACCGAATCGATGTCGAGGGTGCGCGGGGTCAGGTGGTTGATATGCGGGCCGCGGAAGCAGACCACGTCGGCGATCAGCCGGTGCTGGTCGTGCAGGGCGCAGTAGGTGGGCCAGTCCACGGTCGCCTCGCGGTGCCAGCGGAAGGTCTCCAGCGCGGCGGCGACGAAGCGCTCGGCGTCCTCTTCGCTCAGCCCGCCCTGGTCTTCGTGGCGCTCGATCAGCGCCAGCGCCTCCGGGGTGAAGATCTGGCGTGACGCAAGGATGTCTGCGGCGCGCTCGCGCAGCTGACTATCCTCGATCAGCTCCAGGCGCAGCAGCGAGGTGAAGACGCGGAACGGATTGCGTGCCAGCGCGGCATCGTCCACCGGGCGGAAGGCGGTGGAATGGACCGGCACCCCCGCCGCGGCGAGATCGTAGTAGCCCACCGGCTGCATGCCCATCACCGCGAACAGCCGGCGCAGGCCGGCTAGCTCTGCCGCTGTGCCCACGCGAATGGCGCCGTGGCGCTCGACGTCGAGGCGCGCCAGGTCGTCGTGGGCATCCAGCTTGGCGGCCAGCTCGGGGTCGCCCGCGAGGGTCTCGCGGTTGACGGTCTCGACCAGTTCGAGAAGCGTGCCGTACTGGGGCACCTCGGCCTGGTACATCGCCGACATGGCGCGCGAGAAGCGATCGCGAATCGCGTCGGGGGAGAGAAAAGAGGGCATGGCAAGTCTCCTGCAAGGGGGCGTGTCAAAAAGGGGCGCGTCAGGGTGTGGCGGGGGCGAAAACGTGGACGTGACGCGCTCAGGCGCGCAGCGTGGCCAGGGCCTCGCCGAGCCGCGTCAGGCCCTCATCGAGAATCTCGGGCTCGCTGGTCAGCGGCGGCAGCAGGCGCAGCACGTTGCGCTTGCGCCCGCTGGGCATCAGCAGCAGGCCGCGCTCGCGTGCCGCGGCGAGCAGCGCGCTCAGGTGCTCGGCGCCGCTGGCGTTGGGGGTGTCCTCGAGCATGATGCCGCGCATCGCCCCGATCCCGGTGAGGGCGCCGACCATGGGGTAGCGGCCGCTGGCTTGCCACTCGCGGTGGTGGGCCAGCACGCGCGACTCGATTGCCTGCGACCAGCGTGCCAGGTTGGCGTCGCTCATCTCCGCGATCACCGCCAGGGCTGCCGCGCAGGCCAGGGCGTTGCCCGAGTAGGTGCCGCCCAGCCCGCCCCGGGGCAGGGCGTTCATCACTGTCTCGCGGCCCGCCACCGCCGCCAGCGGCAGCCCCGCGGCCATGCTCTTGCCCAGCAGCAGCAGGTCGGGCTCGACCTCCAGCTGCGAGAACGCGAAGCGCGCCCCGGTACGCCCGAAGCCGGACTGGATCTCGTCGAAGATCAGCACGATGCCCAGCGCCTGACAGCGCGCTTGCAGCTGGCGGGCGAACTCGGGGCAGAGCCGGCGGAAGCCGCCTTCGCCCTGTACCGGTTCGACGATGATCGCGGCGACCTCCTCGGCGTCGACCTCGACCGTGAACAGCCGCTCCAGCGCGGCCAGGGCCGTGGTGGCGTCGACCCCGCTATCCGGCCCCGGGAACGGCAGGTGATGCACCGGGCCGGGTAGGCTGCCCAGACGCTGCTTGTAGGGGGCGACCTTGCCGCCCAGGTTGAGTGCCGCCAGGGTGCGTCCATGGAAGGCGTCGTCGAAGGCGATCACCGCGGTGCGCCCGGTATGGGCGCGGGCGAGCTTGAGCGCGTTCTCGGTCGCCTCGGCGCCGCTGTTGGTGAGCATGCAGCTGAGCGGATAGCTGACCGGCACGAACTCATCGAGCGCCTGGGCCAGATCGAGATAGCCGCGGTGGGGCAGGGCGTTGAAGGCCGAGTGGGTCAGCTTGCTTAACTGCGCCTGGATGGCCGCCAGGACGCGGGGGTGGCCGTGCCCCAGGTTGAGTACGCCGATGCCGGCGATGAAGTCGATATAGCGCTGGCCCTGCTCATCCCAGACCTCGGCGTTGGCGCCGCGCTCCAGACAGATCGGGTGGACCACCCCGAGGGCGTGGCTGACGTGGGGAAACTCCATGGGCGGCTACCTGCGGTGGCGACGATGACGGTTCGGGGTCATCAAAGCAGCCCGGCAGGCGGCGCTTCAAACGAAAAAAAGCCGCGGTATCATTCCAAAAATTCTGGACTCTCCCGCCGGCTATGCGTCGGTCGGTGCGGGCGCCTGCACCGGCCCCAGGGTGGGGCGGTCGCGATGCTCGCACATCCAGTCGAGAAAGCCGCGCACCTTGGCCACCTCGCCCTTGTGTTCGGGATAGGCGAGGTAATAGGCGTCGCGGCTCGCGAGCGCGTGGGGCCAGGCCTGCGCCAGTTGGCCCTGATCGAGCTCCTCGGCGGCGAGAACCTGTGGCACCAGCGCCACCCCGCAGCCCACCCGCGCCGCGCGCAGCAGCATCTCGAAGGTATCGAAGCGCGGCCCGTGATAGCTGTGCTGGGTGTAGAGCCGCTGATCGGCGAACCAGGCGTGCCACGCCTCCGGACGCGAATCGCTCTGCAGCAGCACCTGCTGGGTGAGCGCGAGCGGGTCGTCGAAGCCGCCGGTGGGCACCAGCGAGGGCGCGCACACCGCCACCATCTCCTCGTCGAGCATATGGATGCACTCCGCCTTGGGCCAGACGCCGCGGCCGTAGAAGAAGGCGGCGTCGACCCGCTCCTGTTCGAGATCGAACGGCTGCGTGCGGATACCGATATTGAGATAGACGCCGGGGTAGCGCAGGCGGAAACCGTTGAGCCGCGGCACCAGCCAGCGCGCGCCGAAGGTCGGCAGGGTGGTGACATTGAGCACCTCGCTCTCGCCGCCGTAGGACTGCATGTAGCGGGTCGACATCTCGACCTGGGCCAGCACCTTGCGCACCTCGGTGAGATAGAGCGACCCCTCCGGGGTGACCTGCAGCCGGCGTCGCACGCGGCGGAACAGCGGATGTTCGAGAATCGCCTCGAGCTGGGCGACCTGCTTGCTCACTGCGCTCTGGGTCAGGCTCAGCTCGTCGGCGGCGCGGGTGAAGCTCAAATGGCGTGCCGCGGCCTCGAAGCACTGCATGGCGGTGAGGGTGGGGAGGTGACGACGATTCATGGCAGCCTGCTGACAGGAAAAAAAGGAATGACGTCGGTATAAAACGTCGTTTGTGGCGCGTCAATGGCCGGCGCAATACTGCCGCGACACCTTTTTCGTTCCGGCAGCAGGAGAACAACATGATCGACGAGATCCTCGGACGCCTCGGCGTGGCGACTTCGGCCTACCGCGACGGCGACTACGTGGTCACCTCGCCCACCGACGGCGGCGAGCTGGGCCGGGTCAGCACCGAATCCGCGGCAGCAGTGACCGCGCGTATCGACCGCGCCGAGCGCGCCTTCGCGGCCTGGCGTCAGGTGCCGGCTCCGCGGCGCGGCGAGTTGGTACGGCTGTTCGGCGAGCAGCTGCGCCGGCACAAGGAGGATCTCGGCGCGCTGGTCACGCTGGAGTGCGGCAAGATCCTGCAGGAGGGGCTGGGCGAGGTCCAGGAGATGATCGATATCTGCGATCTCGCCGTGGGTCAGTCGCGCCAGCTCTACGGCCTGACCATCGCCTCCGAGCGCCCCGGCCACCACATGCGCGAGAGCTGGCATCCGCTGGGGCCGATCGGCCTGATCACCGCCTTCAACTTCCCGGTCGCGCCCTGGGCCTGGAACGCTGCGCTGGCGCTGGTGTGCGGCAACAGCCTGCTGTGGAAGCCCTCCGAGAAGACCCCGCTGTGTGCGCTCGCCTGCCAGGCGCTGCTGGAGCGCGCCATGGCCGACTTCGGCGACGACGCCCCGCAGGATCTGAGCCAAGTGATCATCGGCGAGCGCGAGGCCGGCGAAGCCCTCACCGACGATCCGCGGGTGCCGCTGATCAGCGCCACCGGCAGCACCCGCATGGGGCGTGAAGTCGCGCCCCGGGTCGCCGCGCGCTTCGGCCGCAGCATTCTCGAACTGGGCGGCAACAACGCCATGATCCTGGCCCCCAGTGCCGATCTCGACATGGCCGTGCGCGGCATTCTGTTCTCGGCGGTCGGCACCGCAGGCCAGCGCTGCACCACCCTGCGCCGCCTGATCGTCCACGAGTCAGTGCGTGACGAAGTGGTCGAGCGGATCAAGAAAGCCTACGCCAACGTCACCATCGGCGACCCGATGCAGGGCAACCTGGTCGGCCCGCTGATCGACGCCCAGGCCTTCGATCAGATGCAGTCGGTGCTGGAGAAGGCGCGCCAGCAGGGGGCCAAGGTGTTCGGCGGAGAGCGCCAGCTGGCCGAGACCTACCCCAATGGCTACTACGTCTCGCCGGCGATCGTCGAGGTCGCCGAGCAGGACGAACTGGTCAGGCACGAGACCTTCGCGCCGATCCTCTACGTGCTCGGCTACCGCGACTTCGATCAGGCCCTGGCGCTCAACAACGACGTGCCGCAGGGGTTGTCGTCGTGCATCTTCACCACCGACGTGCGCGAGGCCGAAGCCTTCGTCTCCGACCAGGGCAGCGACTGCGGCATCGCCAACGTCAACATCGGCCCCAGCGGCGCCGAGATCGGTGGCGCCTTCGGCGGCGAGAAGGAGACCGGCGGCGGGCGTGAGTCCGGCTCCGACGTGTGGAAGAGCTACATGCGCCGCCAGACCAATACCGTCAACTACTCGCGCGAGCTGCCGCTGGCCCAGGGCATCAAGTTCGACTGACGCCTCGCCGGAGCGCCCTCCTGCGCTCCGGCACGCCTTTCCGCAGTCTCCAACGCGATCCCCGATACGCGCACCAATAACAACTCCGGGAGAAGGTCGATGAGTGACAACGTTCGCGTGGGCGCCATTCCCAGCTTGCCCATGGCCTTGGCGCCGCTACTGCTCACGGTGGCGCTGCTGATGACGCAGTTCTTCGTCTTCGGCGACTTCACGCCCCACATTCCGCTCGCCTGCGGCATCCTGATCTGCGCCTTCTTCGCGCGCCTGCGCGGCATCCCCTGGACGCGCATGGAGGCCTCGATGCTCAAGGTGATCAAGCTCGGCCTGCCGGCGATCCTGATCCTGCTCGCGGTGGGCATGCTGATCGGTACCTGGATTCTCGCGGGAACGGTGCCGACGCTGATCTACTACGGCATCAACCTGGTCTCGCCGGGCTGGTTTCTGGTCGCCACCTGCCTGATCAGCTCGCTGATCTCGCTCGCCGTGGGGACCTCCTGGGGCACGGTGGGCACCGTCGGTCTGGCGCTGATGGGGATCGGCCATGGCCTCGGCATCCCGGTCTATCTGACCGCGGGCGCGCTGGTCTCCGGGGCCTTCTTCGGTGACAAGATGTCGCCGCTCTCCGATACCACCAATCTCACCCCGGCGGTCTGCGAGACCGACCTGTGGACCCATATCAAGAGCATGATGGCGACCACGGTGCCGGCGATGACGCTGGCGCTGCTGGCCTACGCCTGGCTCGGTGCCGGCTACGCCGATCAGCTGATCGACGTCGGCGGTATCGATACGTTGCGCCGCACGCTGGCCGAGCACTTCACCCTGAGCTGGATCACGCTGATCCCGCCGGTAGTGGTGATCTCGCTGTCGATGGCCCGATTTCCGCCGTTCCCCACCATCTTCGGCGGTGCCGCGCTCGGTGGCGTGATTGCGATCCTGCTCCAGGGCAGCGACGTGCAGGCGGTGTTCGACGTGATGCAGAACGGCTACGTCGCGGATACCGGCAGCGCGGCGATGGATACGCTGCTCTCCAAAGGGGGCGCGATGTCGATGACCTGGGTGGTGACGCTCACCCTGTTCGCGCTCGGCTTCACCGGCATGCTCGAAGCCTACGGCACCATCGACGCGATCATGCTGCACCTGGCCAAGCTGATGCGTGGCCGCTTCAGCATGGTACTGACCAGTTCGGTCACCACCGCCTCGGTGGGCACCGTGGTCGGCGACGTCTATACCACCCTGGTGCTGCCGGGGCGGCTGCTCCATGGGCAGTACCAGCAGCTGGGCTACCGCACTTCGGTGCTGTCGCGCACCATCGAGGACAACGGTACGCTGCTGTCGCCGCTGATCCCGTGGAACATGGGCGGCAGTTTCGTCGCCGCCACCACCGGCGTGCCCACGCTGCTCTATGCGCCCTTCGCCTTTGCCTGCTGGCTGTCGCCGCTGTTCGGCCTGCTGTGGGCACTGCTCGGCCGCTTTGTCCCGCGGGAGTCCGCGCCAGCGCGCCAGGCCACTCAGGCGGGCCGGGTAGCGTCGTCGTCCGGGAGTGCGACGCCGGCGGAGGCCTGAGCGGGCAAGGTGCGATCGGTGGCGGTCGAGAGGGAAAACGGGGCATGGCCAGCCTGACAGTGGCTGTGTCCCCGTGAGTCAGGTGGAAAGCAGCGAGCGACAAGCGTTCAGGCGAGGAGCGGTCATGCAAGAGCAATGTCTATGGACCCAGGGTGCGCAGGAGCCGGCGCCCGTCACCGAGACGCTGGACACCGCGTTGCGCACCCGCGTGTGCGTCGTCGGCGGTGGGATCACCGGTCTCTCCACGGCGCTGCATCTGAGCGCTGGTGGCACCGAGGTGTGTGTGCTGGAGGCGGGGGATATTCCCACCGGGGGGTCCGGACGCAACGTCGGGCTGGTCAACGCCGGCCTGTGGGTGCCGCCGGACGATATCGTCAAGGCGCTCGGCGAGGCCGACGGCGAGCGCGCCAACCGGGTACTCGGCGGCGCCCCGGCCAAGGCGTTCTCACTGATCGAACGCCATGGTATCCAGTGTCATCCTACGCGCACCGGGACCCTGCACCTGGGTCACAACGCCAAGGGCTGCGACGAGCTGGCCCGGCGGCGCGACCAGCTCGTCGCACGCGGGGCACCGGTCGAGTTGATCGAAGGCGAGGCGTGCGAACGGCTCACCGGGACCCGGCGGATTCGCGCCGCGCTGTGCGACCGCCGTGCCGGTACGATCAACCCCGCCGAGTACACCCGTGGGCTGGCCCGCGTCGCCCAGGCCCAGGGCACCCGGCTGTTTACCCACAGCCCGGTGTCGAGCATACAGCGCGAGGGTGACGGCTGGCGCCTGAGCACCCCCCGCGGCAGTGTCACCGCCGATCGGGTGGTGATCGCCACCAATGCCTACGCCCAGGACAGCTGGAACCAGACGCGCCAGCACTTCTTCGCCGGCCACTATATGCAGGTCGCCTCGCGTCCACTCTCCGGGGCCGCGGCGGATGCCATCCTGCCCGAGCGCCAGGGCGCCTGGGATACCCGCACGGTGCTCTCGAGCATTCGCCGCGATGCCGCCGGGCGGCTGGTGCTGGGCAGTCTGGGGCGTGGCGAAGGGCGGCCACGGGTCTACCTGAAGAGCTGGGCCGATCGCATCGCCGGCCACTACTTCCCCGAGCTGGGCCCGGTCGAGTGGGAGTGCACCTGGAGCGGCCGCGTCGCCTTCACCCCGGATCACACCCTGCGCCTGTTCGAACCGCTGCCCGGGATCGTCGCCGCCTGCGGCTACAACGGCCGTGGCAACACCACCGGCACGGTGGTGGGTGAGGGCTTCGCCGAGTATCTCAGCCGTGGCGACGACAGCCTGCTGCCGCTGCCGCTCAAGTCCTACCGCGCCATACGCGGGCGCGGGCTATGGAGCGCCGCCTACGAAAGCGGCTTCTCGCTCTACCACCTGGGGCAGTGTCTGCGTCTGGTGAACTGAGAGGGTGTCTACAAAGTGCCTGCGCTCGACAATACGGCGTTGAAAGTCGGCTGGAGCGCCAGCCCGAGCTCGGCGCCCCCGTCAAAAGGCTCATGTAGATCCCGTAAACTGGAGCGTCAGCCCGGTCCGTTTTCGCCGATTTTTGCCTTGGCGACGCGCCCCGGTCTGGCCTTCGCTCGTCGAATTTGTAAACACCCTCTGAGCGGCGCCCGCCCTGGGCGCTCGCTACGCTGAGTGCCCATTGGCTGGTCGGTTCGACCGCTGTCGCCTCAGGCCGCGGACGTATACAGCGGCCAGTGGCGTGAGCGGATCCGCGTCAGGCAGTGGCGCAGCTCGCCATCCAGGGCGCGATCCTCGGCCACCGGGGCGAAATCCTCACGCAGGTGTTCGACCATCGCCGCCAGCGGCGCGGGTAGCGGGTCAGCGCGCAGATGCACCCCTTGCAGCGCCGCCAGCAGTGTCGCCGCGGCGACCTGTTCGGTGAGCTCGAGCACGCGCAGGGCGTCGCGGGCGGCGATGGTGCCCATGCTCACCTTGTCCTGATTGTGGCACTCGGTGGAGCGCGAGAAGACGCTCGCCGGCAGGGTGCCCTTGAGCGCCTCGGCGGCCCAGGCGGAGGCGCCGATCTGCACTGCCTTGAAGCCGTGATTGATCATCGCCCGGGCCGCCGGCGCGCCGGAGAGATTGCTCGGCAGGCCGTGGTTGTAGCGACTGTCGACCAGCAGCGCGAGCTGGCGGTCGAGCAGGTCGGCGACGTTGGCGGTCAGCGTCTTCAAGCTGTCCATGGCGAAGGCGATATGGCCGCCGTAGAAGTGGCCGCCATGCATGACGTCGCCGACGTCCGGGTCGATCAGCGGGTTGTCGTTGGCGCTGTTGAGTTCGGTCTCGATGAAGCCGCGCAGCCAGCCGAGGCTATCGGCCAGCACTCCCAGCACGTGGGGCGCGCAGCGCAGCGAGTAGCGATCCTGCAGGCGCTGCTGCGGTGCGGCGGTCTCGCTCTCCAGATCCGCGCGCAGCCAGGTGGCGATCTGGCCCTGGCCGGGATGCGGCTTGGCGGCGAACAGCCGGGCGCCGAAGTGGTCCGGATTGCCGCGCAGCGCGGCCACATTGAGGGCGGTGATGCGGGTGGCGAGCTTCAGCAGGTACTCGGCGCGGACGAAGGCCTGGCACGCCAGCGCGGTCATCACCGCAGTGCCGTTCATCAGCGCCAGCGCCTCCTTGGGGCGCAGGGTCAGCGGTTCCCAGGCCAGCTCCGCGTGGACATCGGCCGCCATCCGGACATCGCCGCGCCAGATCACCTCGCGCTCGCCGCAGAGCATGGCGGCGACGTAGGAGAGCGGCGTCAGGTCGCCGCTGGCTCCCACCGAGCCCTCTTCGGGGATTCTTGGCAGCAGGTCCTCCCGCAGACAGGCGTGGAGCCGCTCGAGCAGTTCGAAGCGCACTCCGGAGACGCCCTGGCACAGCGACTGCAGGCGTGCCGCGAGCACCGCCCGGGCCGCCTCGGGCTCGAGAAAGCGGCCCAGGCCGCAGCCGTGGAAGGTGTAGAGCTGACGCGGCAGCGCCGCCACCTGGGCCAGGGGGATCGCGGTGACGCAGGAGTCGCCGTAGCCGGTGGTGATGCCGTAGATCTGCCCCTCGCGGTCGAGCAGGCCGTCGACGACCGCCGCCCCCCGGTCGATTCGCTCGCGCCATTGCGGATCGGCATCGAGGCACGATTTCGCTCGACGCTTCGAGAGCGCGTCGATCGCATCGATGGAGAGCGGCTCGGGGCCGAAGACGACAGGAGAGGCGGGGAGTGACATGAAAGCGACATCCGGGGTTCGAGGATCGCCGAGTCTAGCCCGGCGATCGGGCCACGAACCAGCGGATGGCGTACGACAAAGGTCGAGTGTAGGGGCTGTCACGACAGGCTGGCGCAACCGCAGGCCGGGCGGTGGTCCTCGCGATCAGCCTGGCCGGACCGCCGTGTAGAAGAACCGAACCGAGGGGTCGGCCGCGAGCAACGGCGCGGAGCCTTCCTTGAACGGCTTGTAGTGCGGCATCTGGGTGTGGTGCTCGAAGGCGGCGCGATCGCGGTAGACCTCGTGCAGCACGACGATGTCCTCGCTGCCTTCCGGGGTCAGCACGTCGAAGGCGAAGCAGCCCTCCTCGTTGGCCAGCGACTCGCTGGCATCGTTGTGCGCCAGCGCCAGAAAGGCCGGTACCTGCCCAGCCTTTACCTGGAACTCGGCGATGACCACGAAGTGAGTGGTGTCGGCCATGGGAACCTCCTTGTGGGAATGGATGTGTTGCAGGCAGTCTAGGCGCGCGACGGAAAGGGCGAAAGCCGCCGGCCCGATCAGTGGACGCGAGGTGCCTCGCCCATGCCGAGACGCTCCTGGAATTCGGCCACTGCGCTCTTGAGGAGTTCCAGCAATCCGGGGATCAGCGCAACGCCCTGATCCGGCCCCTCGACGAACTGCTCGACACTGACGTGCACGGCCTCGTTGTGCACGACGAGCTTGGCGGCCTTCAGGGTATTCATCACCTCGTTGGCGGTTTCCAGTAACAGCGTCCGGGTGGTGGTCTCCGCGGCCTGCCACACGCCGGGCAGCATCAACTGGAAGAACGCCGGCTCGTCGGCGGCGACGACCAGCACGAACTCCAGCTGGTCCTGGCGTATGCGTGCCGCGTGGGTGTCCATCGCCTCGATGTCGATCTCCATGGCACGCAGCTGTTCGATGTAACGCGCGAGTGGCGCGTTGGCTTCCTGTGATGTATCGGTTTGCATGGGGGCGCTCCGGGCAAAGTCGGTCTTGGGCGCGGCGGCGCCAATGCCATTCATTGTGCCCGCCATCCCGGTCGGACACCATGCCGGCCGGCGCCGGCCCGTCAGCACACATCGATCACGGCGTTTGCGGTCTTCACTGGGTGGCAGGGCGCTGGCCTGGCGATCAGCGCTCTGCCGCGGCGGGGTGCCTGATGCTGGCGCCCAGTGCGCGAAACGTCTCCAGCCGTTCGTCCGTGGCATCGGTGATCAGCGTCCACTGCCGCGGGAAAGGCGTCCAGTGCTGCTGGCTGGCATGGCCCAGTTTGGTGGCATCGGCCATCACGTAGACCTCGGCGGCACGCGATATCATCGCCTCCTTGAGCCAGGCCTGTTCCGGACTGGCCTCGCACAGCCCGAGTTCGGTGACACCGTCGGCGCTGAGAAACAGCCGATCGACGGTCAGGCGAGAGAGGGCCGCGTGGGCCAGCGGGCCATAGGCGGTCATGCTCGAGGCGCGCAGGTCGCCGCCCAGCACGGTGGTGTGCCCCTCCGGTAACTGCGTCAGCCAGGGCAGGGCGGCCAGATTGTTGGTGACCACATGCAGTCCGTGACGTTCGTTGAGGCGAGCCGCCAGTGCCGCCGTCGTGGTGCCGCCATCGAGCAGCAGGGTGTCGCCATCCTCGATGCACGCCAACGCGCACGCCGCCAGCCGCGCCTTGACGTCACCCTGACGCATGCGGCGCTGCTCCAGTGTCAGCTCGGGCTCGCGCTGGCCTATCGTCGTGGCCGCACCACCGTAGGTTCGAACCAGCAGCCCCTGTTCGGAGAGCGCGCCCAGGTCGCGTCGAGCCGTCGCCTCGGAGATGCCGAAATGGCGGCAGAGGGCCTCGATGCTGGTAATGCCGGCATGGACGGCTTCGAGCATGTCGTGGCGGCGTTTGGCGACTTTCATGGAGGTATCCCCGCAATCGAACGAACCCGCCTGGGCGGGTTCGACTCCTGTTCCTGGCCAGTGATCGCGGGCTATTGTGCCATCGCTATGGCTCGCGCCCCACCGTGGATCGTGGCGGCGCTCAGTCGGCTAGAGACAACTGATGACGCGCCGCAACGATATCGGAGAGCTCGGGAACGTATTTCTCGCCATCGCCCTGGGCCTCGGCGCCGGCGTAGAGGTCGCGCACGGCCCTGGCGACGCCGGCGTCCACGTTCATCGCTTCGGCCAGCGAGGCCAGGTAGCGCGTATCCTTGTGGGCGTTCGCCAGGGTGAAACGGTGCGCATTACGGTCACGTTCCAGCACGTACTGGAAGAAGGTGCGGTAGAAACCGCTATCCATGCGCGAGCCGCGAATGACGCTGTCGAAGGTCTGCGGCGTGATGCCGGCCTTGGCACCGATGGTCAGCGCCTCGGCGAAGATCGCCCCGTAGCCCATGGCCAGAAAGTTGTTGAGCAGTTTCATGGTATGGCCCGCACCCACCGGGCCGACATGCATGATTCTGGCGGCCCAGGTCTCGATGACCGGGCGCACTCGCTCGAGCGTCGCTGGGTCGGCACCGATGATCGCCTGGAGTTCGCCGCTCTCGGCCTGGGCCGGGATGCCGCCCAGCGGGGCGTCGATCAGTGTGATGCGATCCTGGGCCAGTGATTCGGCGAGCTTGCGCGTCAGCGTCGGTTCGGACGTCGAGCAGTCGACGATGACCAGGTTGTCGCGTCCCGCCTGTCTGGCCCCGACGCGGATGCCATGCTCGCCATCGATCAGCGACTCGACCTGGGACGCGCCGGTCACGCACAGAAAGACGATATCGCATTCGGCGCCCAGCGCTGCCGCATTGGCGGCTTCTGCGGCCCCTCTGGAGACCAGGTCGTCGATGGGTTGGCGATTGCGGTGCGCCAGTACCTTGAGCGGGTAACCCGCCTTGAGGATGTTGCCGGCCATACCGGCGCCCATGAGTCCGAGTCCTGCAAAACCGATGATCGGCATATGTCTCTCCTGGGTATCGATGGATCGTTGTCGACGGCGCCCTGTCGCTCAAGTCTCGGCGCCGTGACGGCTCGCCAATTCGACCGCCTGGCGCAGGGCTTCGATCAGGCTGCGGTCGTCGGCGATGCCCTTGCCGGCGATATCGAAGGCGGTGCCGTGATCGACCGAGGTGCGTATGACCGGCAACCCGACGGTGACGTTGACGCCGGCCTCGAGTCCCATCACCTTGACCGGCCCATGGCCCTGATCGTGGTACATCGCCACCACGCAGTCGAAGTCGCCGCGCCCGGCACGGAAGAACAGGGTGTCGGCGGGCAGCGGCCCCTCGACGTCCCAGCCGCGCTCGCGGAGCGCCTTGATGGCCGGAACGATCTTCTCTTCCTCCTCACCATAGCCGAACAGGCCGTTTTCGCCGGCGTGGGGATTGATGCCGCAGACCGCGATGCGCGGCTGGTTCTGACCGGCGCGGACCAGCGTTGCGTGGGCGCGTTCGATGGTGCGCGTGACCAGCCCCGGCTCGATACGTGCGATCGCATCGATGATGCCGATATGAGTGGTGACGTGTATCACCTTCATCTTGGGGGTCACCAGCATCATCGAGACTTCCTCGGTACCGGTCAGGTGCGCCAGCAGCTCGGTGTGCCCCGGGAACACATGCCCGCCGGCATGTAGCGCCTCCTTGTTGAGCGGTGCGGTACAGATCGCATCGAGCTCGCCGGCCTCGATCAGCTCCACGGTCCTGGCGATGTACTGGTAGGCGGCATCGCCGGCGACGCTGGAGACCTTGCCCCAGGGCAGGTCGGCGGGAATCAGGCCGAGATCGATGCACTCGAGCGTGCCGGGCTCGAAGCGGGCCTGGGCCGGAGTCTCGACAGCGTGCAGTTCGAGCGGCGAGCCGACGATCTCCATCGCCTGGCGCAGGCGACCGGCATCGCCGATGACCAGCGGTCGGCAGCCAGCATGGACCGTCTCCTGGGCGAGTGCCTTGACGATGATTTCCGGCCCGACACCGGCGGCATCCCCCATGGTGATGCCGATAATGGGACGATCGGTCATGCGCATATCCTCTGTGTCTCGAAAACGGGTGGCGGGTCTAGCGTGGGCGGTAGGTCCCGCGTCGCGCCAGATTCGCTGGAACGCTTCGGTGTCGCCGAAGCCGCCAGCCTTGGTGATGACCTCCAGCGTCCGGCCGCGGTGAGGCGCCGTGAGTCGTGCCATTCCGGTATCGGGCGCGTCGACGAGGCCGAGCTGGGTGATATCCGCCGCCATCAGCAGTGCCCGGGCGGTCGCGCCGCCCGTCACGATCAGGCGATCGAGCGCCGCCAGGTGTGGTGCGAGCAGCTCGCCGAGCTCGCGGCTGAGTCTGGGCCCCTCCGCGGCATCGCGATTGTCGGGCTGGGCCAGACGAACCATGATGTCGTTGCCGGCCTGCAGCGTTTGCTGGATGCGTTGATGAAGCGAGGTCAGAGCGGGCGAGGCTGGGGCATCACTCGCGCCATTCGAGAGATCGCCGGCTTCCACCACGACCACCTCCAGGGCGGGATCGGCGGCAACCAGCGCATCGGCCTGCGCGTGTGAAATGCCGCTCATGCTGCCGACCACGATCATCGTCGGGCGTCGACGCGGAACCGGCGGTGGGCCCGGCTGCGGCCGGCCCGAGAGACCCAGAGCGCCTGGTAGCGCCAGCCCCAGCCCGGCCGAGCCGACCCAGAACACCCCGGCGAGTGGCGCGGAAAGCATTGCCACACGCTCCAGGTCGCCCGCCGTCAGCGCATCGCAGACCACGGCCTGGACGCCCTCCTGCTGATACTGGCGCAAGGTATCCGATACCACGGCGTCCGTTTCGTGGAGCGTCGATAGATCGAGTCGGCGTGTCGTCAGCTCGGCACACTCCAGCATCTCGACCAGATCCGCGCGGCCGCCAATGTCTTCGTTGGTCCAGACTTCGGTCTCTTCGACCGGACGCTCGTGAAGCCACTGGCGGCCGTCGCGCGTGGTCCTGCCGGTAGCCGGGTAGGCGGGCGCGACAATCGCCATGCCCGCGCTGGGCACCAGGCTCGCGATCTCGGCGGCGACATTGCCGCGTAGGGTCGAGTCGACCTTCTTGAACAGATAGCGGTAGCGATGCTTCCACTGGGTCAGGCAGGCGCGATGTCGCTCCGCGGCTTCTTCAGCGCTGCAGGCGCGGGAGTCGAGATCGATGGCGACCGCATCGCAGCCACTGACGGCGGTGGCAGAGAGCATGACCTCGGTGGACAGGCCCAGCAGCGTGCAGCCGACCGCCGAGTCGGCGGTTCCGGTGAGATCGTCGGCCAGAATCAGTAGCGACGTCAGCTGGCTCTTGGTGGGATCAGAGTGGCGATCGGGAAGCATTGGCGTCATCGCTCGTGATTGAATCGATAGTATTTTGCCGCATAAAATGATCGTTTCAATCATAAATGGCAAGTCGACTAAAGTGGCGCTCTCCGGGATTTCACCAATATCCGGTACGAGGCCGCCTCGATACCCTGATCTGGAAATGATCAGTGGGTGAGCGAATCGATCATTATTGCAGGTCGTTCGGTCCGGGCCGCGACTGCTTCCGCTGATCATGAGCCGCCAATGCGACGGCGTGGGCCTCGGCCAAGCTGCAGCCCTGCGCCAGTGCTATCCGATGCAGGTCTTCATACTCCGGCGCGACCCTAATCTCTTCGCCGTCCAGGCTACCGATCTTGATCCGGACGCTTCCCCATGGGGTCTCCACCGTTTCGGTCCGGCGCTCGAGGATGCGTCGCGTGGTGTGGTGACGGCGTACGCCGAACGTCGGCGAGTGGCGCAGCATGAGCGTCTCCAGGCGATCGGCTTCGTGGCAGGGGGCCAGTACCGTGACCAGCGTTCCCGGGCGCGACTTCTTCATCGTCACCGGGGTGTAGAACACGTCGAGCGCCCGGGCATCCAGCAGTACGCCCATCAGGTGGCCCAGTTGCTCCCCGGTGACGTCGTCGAGCTGGCAGGCCAGCACGGCAATGGTCTCTCTGCCCTGGCCCGGTGCGACCGTTTCCAGCGAGATCACGCGCAGTACGTTGGGGTGGGGGAAGTCGCGGTTGCCGGCCCCGTAGCCGATCTCGACCGGGGTCCCCGATGGCGCGGGGTGGAACGACTCCACCAGCGTTGCCAGGAACGCGGCACCGGTGGGGGTGGTCAGTTCGCCCGCGACATCGGGCTCGAAGGGGGACAGCGGTACGCCCTTGAGTAGTTCCAGCGTGGCCGGCGCGGGGATCGGGAAGCGGCCATGGGCCATGCTGACCACGCCGTACCCCACCGGCACCGGGGTCGCGGTGATCGTCTCGATATCGAGGGCTTCCAGCGCCAGGCAGACGCCGAGGATATCGATGATCGAATCCATCGCCCCCACTTCATGCAGATGCACCTCGGCCGGGTCGATGCCGTGGATTCGCCCCTCGGCCTCGGCGATCGCGGTGAAGATCGCCGTCGCCCGGCGCCTCACGCGAGGGGGCAGATCGGCATCGGCGACCATCGCCAGAATGTCACCGGCCCGGCGGTGGCCATGCGCATGCTCGTGGTGGTCATGGCCGTGGGAGTGATCGTGACCCTCGGGCTCGAGCGCGATCCTGAGCAGTCGCGCGCGGATACCGCAACGATCCACCGGCCGGGTCTCGAGTGCGAACGGATCGATCGGCAAGCGCCGCAACGCCACGGCGATCTCGTCCAGATCGGCGCCGAGGTCCACCAGCGCCGCCAGCAGCATGTCGCCGGCGATACCGAAGGTGCAGTCGATATGAAGCGTCTTCATGAGGTCCGGGGCTCGGTGGAGGCTTGGGTTTGAGAGGTCGGCGCGGTGGACGCGCTGCCCTCGAAGCTGGCGGAGCGCGGGTCGGGGCCGCGTTCGAGCAGTGAAAGGATGCTGGCGGCCTGCCAGGCGGCGCCGAAACCGTTGTCGATGTTGACCACGCTCATGCCGGTGGCACACGCCGAGAGCATGCCGAGCAGGGCGGTGACGCCTTGCAGGCTGGCGCCGTAGCCCACCGAGGTCGGCACCGCGATCACCGGGTTGCGGACCAGCCCGGTGACCACGCTGGGTAGCGCGCCCTCCATGCCGGCGATCACGATCAGCACGTCGGCCCGGGTCAGTGCCTCGCGGTGGGCCAGCAGTCGATCGATCCCGGCCACGCCGACATCGTTGAGTCGGGCGACGTCGGCCCCCAGCCATTCGAGGGTGCCCGCGCTCTCTTCCGCCACCGGCAGGTCGGAGGTGCCGGCACAGATCACTGCCACGGTCCCGGGAAGGCGCCTGGGGGGCGCGCCCCAGCAAAGCAAGCGGCTCATTGGATCGTAGTGGCCGTGGGGATGGTCCCGTAGTACCCGCTCGGCGCGTTCGGCGTCGACGCGCGTGACCAGCGCGCGCTGGTGCCGAGCGATCAGGCGCCCGACGATGGCGCTGATCTGGTCGGCCTGCTTGCCTTCGCCGAACACGACTTCGGGGACACCGTTGCGGGCTTCACGGTCATGGTCGACGCGGGCGAACCCCAGGTCGGAGATGGAGCGTTCGGTCATGCCTTATCCTGTCGATCCGGATTCAAGACAGCAGCCGATTCATGCTGCCGCTGCGATAGCCGGCCAGATCCAGCGTCACCCAGGCATAACCCAGTGCCGTGAGCTCCGCGACCAGCCGGTCGTGGTGTGCGAGCACCGTCGTCATGTCCTGGGGCTCGACTTCGATTCGGGCCAGTTCGCCATGATGACGCACCCGGAGCTGTCCGATGTTCAGGGCTCTGACGCGGCGCTCGGCTTCGGCGATCCGCTCCAGCTTCTCCAGCGTGATGCGCTCGCCGTAGGCGACCCGGGACGACAGGCAGGCCAGCGACGGCTTGTTCCAGGTCGGCAGGCCCATGGCCTGAGAGAGTTCGCGAATCTCGGCCTTGTAGAGCCCGACTTCGTGCAGCGGGCCGCGGACGCCATACTCGCGGGCGGCCTGGGTACCGGGCCGGTGCTCACCGTCATCGTCGGCGATCAGACCGAACACGATATTGTGGAATCCGGCATCGACCATGATCGGCGCCAGGTGGGTGAACAGGCCGGACTTGCAGTAGTAGCAGCGGTTGGCGTCGTTGTCGGCGTAACCGGGAATGGCGATCTCCGAGGTCTCGATGACCCGGTGCGGCGCCTCCAGGCGCCGGGCCAGGTCGCGGGCGGCATCGAGTTCCTCGAACGGATAGGATTCCGAATCGGCGGTCACCGCCAGGACGCGTTCGCGGCCCAGCGTCTCCAGCGCGATGGCCAGCAGGAAGGTGCTGTCGACGCCGCCGGAGAATGCCACCACCACGTCGCCCATCTCGCGCAGCACCTGGCGCAGCCGCTCGAGCTTGGCGTCGAGCTCGGCGCCCTGGGCCACATCGGCTGTCAGCGGCACGCCAGGCGAGTGCGACGACGCCGCGTCCACGGTCAAGGCATCGATCCGTTCGGTTCGGGCCAGCGAGGTCATGGGTTCCCTCCCGTCAGGTGGTGGTCGCCGCTCATTCATCGACATAGGGCACGGTCAGCGGCCCCAGCGGCATCACGGCAATGGTCATCTCCTCGCCGTAACGCGTCTTCAACGTCTGCAGCGTCTCGGCGATATCGTGGACCGGTTCCATCAGGGCGGCGCGCGCCTGGGCATCGCTCAGCGTGGAGTAGAGCATGACGTCGGCCCAGCTCTGGATGACCGCCTGCTTCTGAACCTGCCACTGATCGAGCATGGCGAACCCCGGCTCCTCGATCATCTCGAGCAGGGCCTGGGGCGAGTCGGCCATGGCCAGGATCTCGGCGAACTTGCCGTGATCGGGAATGCCGTCCGAGCACTCGCAGGCCATCAGGATGGTGCCGCCGCGCTTGACGATCTTGTGCGCGGCGCTCATTCCCTTGACCGCCTGATAGAGGTTCTGGTCCAGCGGGTAGCCGGAGTTGCCGGTGATCACGACGTCGAAGCGCCGATCGGCCTTCACCATCGCGTGTTCGAGTTCGTGCTCGCAGCCCTGACGGTGGGCCTCGGTCAGGTCGCCGGCGAACACCCGGGTGATCGCCTTGTCGCGATTGAGCGTGACGTTGAGCATGAAATGCGGCGGACACAGCGCGTTGATCTCGCGGGTCATCGCCTGCAGCGGGTTGTCGTCCATGTTGCCCCAGGTCGACCGCGGGTCGCCGATCATGCGGGCATTATGGAAGGTCATGATCGTCTCGAGACCGGCGATGCCCGGCATCACGCCCTTGGGGCCACCGGAGAAGCCGGCGAAGAAGTGCGGTTCGATGAAGCCGGTGACGATGCGAAAATCGGCCTCGACCCAGCGCCGGTTGAGCCACGACGGGCAGCCGAAGCTGTTGTCGCCGACGTTGACCAGTTCGTCGTAGTTGTCGCAGTGGTTGTTGATGATCTCGATGTGGTCCACCACCCAGTCGCCCAGCATGCCGCGGAGCTCCTCGACCGTCTGGTCGCGGTGGGTACCGGTGCCGTTGATGATGACGAAATTCTCGTGCGGCACGTGATCGAGCGTTTCGATCAGCAGCGGCACCAGCAGATGGTTGGGCGTGGGCCGGGTGATATCGCTGATCACGATGGCGACCGTATCGCTGGTCTTGACCATCTCCTTGAGCGGGGGCGTGCCGATCGGCGAGTCGAGCGCTTCGCGAACCCCGGCCGCGGGATCCATCATGGCGTGTTGCGTCGGCGGTTCGACGACGAAGGCGTCGTCCGGCAAGTCGAGTGCCAGCTCACCCTTGCCGTAGAGCAGAGAGATTTTCATGAGAGCTCCAGGTTGACGGCGCTGGCGCGCCGTCGGGGAATCGCGTGGTTTTCAGCATGCCACGATATCGACGTGGCGTCGCTCAGCCCTCGCGCGCCGTGCCCAGCTCCTCGCCGGCCCGAAGGTGCGGTTCGTCCTCGAGGGTGCCGTCGATACCGCGTCTCTTCTGCCAGCGGTCGACCAGCATCACGGCGATCGGCCCCAGGATGGCGGTCGTCAGCGTGGCGATCGAGATTTGCGACGTGGCGATGTTGACCAGGTCATGATAGCTCTGCGCCTCGGCCGCGCTCATCATGCCTGAGTTGGCGGCCACCGCTGCCGCGGCGGCGATGGCCGCCGGCGTTCCAGCAGCGTTGCCGGCCGTGGTCGCTTCCGACACCGGCGCAATGACACTGGGCTCGCGGAACAGCCGGAAGACCAGGATACCGACGCCACCGGTCAGTATCGTGGTCATGACGCCCAGCAGCAGGCCGGCCCCCACGACCTCGGGATTGAAGAAGGCCGCCAGGTTCATGTTGGCGCCCAGGGCAAACGCAAAGAACGGGACCGGCAGGATCTCGCCGGGCTTGAGAAAGGTGCGAATGTCGCGGTCGAGATTGCCCAGCAGCATCCCCAGCGCGATCGGCAGCAGCACGGCGATGAAGGCGATCACCGGGAACTGGGAGCCCAGCAGGCCCAGCGACATCAGGGTGAAGAACGGGCCATCGTTGAGCGACAGGATCGCCACCGCGCCGGTGTCGGAGCGGTTGCCGTACTGGCTGGTCAGGGCCGCATACATGCCGCCGTTGCCGTTGGTCATGGCGGCGATGATCGCCACCGTCGAGAGGCCCAGCAGGCCGTCGATCGGATCGAACATCAGGCCCAGGCCCACACCCACCGCCAGCCCGGTCAGATATTTGGCGGTGACCAGCAGGGCACCTTTCTTGAGCGCCTTGCCCCCCACGCGCAGGTTCATCTGGCTGCCCGAGCAGAACAGGAACAGCGCGATCAGTACCAGTGCGCCATCCTTGAACAGCTCCTGGGAAAAACCGCCGATACGCAGGAATTCGTACTGACCGCTGTCGGTCTGCCCCGCCCCCAGCCACTGCAGGATCGCGGTGATCCAGGGCAGGTGGAGCTGATCGATGGTATTGAGCGCGGCGCCGAAGATGAGGGGGACCACCATCAGGCCTCCGGGGACCTTCTGGATCGTGGCGAGCAGTTTCATGGGGTTGACTCCCGTGCGCCGTGCGTGGCGAGTGATTCGCTAGGGAAACGCTGCATAAATGCCTGGGCGGCAGGTCGCTTCGTTGTGCGGTGCTGGCACGCCAGCCCGGACGGAATTCTCGCCTGTACCGCTTGGGCTCCGGTTTCTGAGCCCCCGACGCGGCGTGCTTTACGCCACTCGTCGAGTTATGCAGGGCATTAGGTGATTGAAGCGGTAGTTAATTTGATCGAAACGATCATTATTGGCAATTCAACTAAAGATGTAGTGGGTCGGCACGAATGCCGTTGAGCGCTGCGTTCAAAGCATGGTGGCCTCGCCTTGATCGGACCGTTTCCTCGGCCGTGCGACCTGAGTACCATGCCGCTCATGCCCAGATCCTCCGCCACCAGCGCCGCCCCCCGACTCCGCCCCTATCAGACCCAGGCCGTCGACAACGTCATCGCCCACTTTCGCGGCAGTGACGAGCCGGCGGTGGTGGTGCTGCCCACGGGGAGCGGCAAGTCGCTGGTGATCGCCGAGCTGGCGCGGCGTGCGCGGGGGCGCGTACTGGTGCTGGCGCACGTGCGTGAGCTGGTCGAGCAGAATCACGCCAAGTATCTCGCCTACGGACTGGAGGCGGATATCTTCAGCGCCGGCCTCAAGCGCAAGGAGAGCGCGCGCCAGGTGGTGTTCGGCTCGGTACAGTCGGTGGTCAACGGTCTCGAGGCGTTCGCCGCCGGCGACTTCACCCTGCTGGTGATCGACGAGTGCCACCGGGTCGCGCTGCGCCACGGCGGGGCAGAGAGCGAGACACAGACGAGTGCTGCGGAGCGGGCGCGGGCCTCCTCGAGCTATGCCCAGGTGATCGCCCGGTTGCGCCAGGCGCGGCCCAATCTCAAGATTCTGGGGCTGACCGCCACCCCCTACCGGCTGGGCGAGGGCTTTCTTTACTATCGCCACTACCACGGCATGGTGAAGGGGCCGGAGGACGCCTTCTTCCGCGACTGTGTGTTCGAGCAGCCGCTGCGGGTGATGGTGCGCCAGGGCTATCTGGCCGAGCCGCGGCGCCTCGACGCCGCCCTGGCGTTCTACGACTTCTCGCATCTCACCGCACAGCGTAATGGCCAGTTCGCCGAGCGCGACCTGAACGGGGTGGTGCAGGGCAACCGCGCCACGCCGCAGATCGTCGCCGATGTCATCGAGCGCGCCCGCGACCGCGAGGGCGTGATGATCTTCGCCGCCACCGTGGCCCACGCCGAGGAGGTGCTGAGGCTGCTGCCGGCGGAGGCCAGCGCGCTGGTCACTGGGGCGACGCCGGGGCCGGAGCGCGAGCGTCTGATCGCCGCCTTCAAGGCGCGCGAGCTCAAGTATCTGGTCAACGTGGCGGTACTCACCACCGGCTTCGATGCGCCGCACGTGGACGTGATCGCCATTCTGCGCCCGACCGAGTCGGTGGGGCTCTATCAGCAGATCGTCGGCCGCGGTTTGCGGCTATCGCCCGGCAAGCGCGACTGTCTGGTGCTCGACTATGCCGGCAACCCGTGGGATCTCTACGCCCCCGAGATCGACCAGGCGCGCCCGGACAGCGACAGCGAGCCGGTGCAGGTCGAGTGCCCCGAGTGCGGCTTCGCCAACACCTTCTGGGGCAAGCGCGACGGTGATCTGGTGATCGAACACCACGGCCGCCGCTGCCAGGGGCTGCTATCCACACGCGACGCTATCGATCGCGCCCAACCCGGCGCGCAAGACGACAGATCGAACCCGGAAACGTCAGCCAGTGCCGGCGTGGGGGCGGGCGCCAATGAAAGCCGGAGCGCGGCTTCGGGCGCTCATGAAGGCAAGGGCGCGGCTTCGGGCGCCAATAAAGGGAAGGGCGCGGCTGCGGGCGCCAATAAAGCCAAGGGCGCGGCTTCGGGCGCCAGTAATAAGGTGCAGTGCACCTTTCGCTTCCGCTTCAAGGTGTGCGACCAGTGCGGTGGCGAGAACGACATCGCCGCCCGCGCCTGCGGCCACTGCGGCGAGCGCCTGGTCGACCCCGACGACAAGCTGCGCGATGCGCTCAAGCTCAAGCACGCCAAGGTGCTGAGGGTCAGCGGCATGCAGCTGCAGGCGACCACCAACGGCCGCGGCGTGCCACGGCTCAAGGTGACCTATCACGACGAGGATGGCGAGACGCTGGACGAGTGGTTCGGCCTCGAGACACCGGCGCAGCGGCATGTGTTCGAACGCGTCTTTCTGCGCCGGCATCTGCGTGCACCGGGCAGCGGCTGGCAGCCCGCCTCGGCCGAGGAGGCCGCCGCCGAGGCGCATCGCCTGCGGGCGCCGGACTTCGTCATCGCGCGCAAGAGCGGCCGCTACTGGCGTCTGGGCGAGAAGCTATTCGACTACGCTGGGCGCTATCGCACCGCCGAGGCGGCGGGCGGCGGATCCTACGACGATAGTTTACCGGCTAATTGTTGCACGGATTTCAACCGGATTGGCTAGAATGCACGGGCGCTCGTTGGAGCGCCACGCCACTCGATTCAAGGAGCTCGCCATGAGCTGGACGACCCCGGAAGTGAAGGAAATCTGCGTCGGTATGGAAATCAACGACTACATGCCCGCCGAGTTTTGAGCCCGGCAGCAGGTGCAGGCGAAGCCGCGGGTCTGCGGCTTCGCGTGCTGGGGGCGGCCGCCGGTGGCGGCTCCCCGCAGTGGAACTGTCGTTGCGAGGTGTGCCGCCTGGCCTGGGCCGGCGACCCGCGCATCACCCCGCGCACGCAATCCTCGATTGCCATCAGTCGCGACGGCGAGCAGTGGGCGCTGATCAACTGCGCGCCCGAGATTCTCGCCCAGATTAGACAAAACCCGGTGCTGCAGCCGCAGCACGGTGACCGCCATACCCCGATTCGCAGCGTGCTGCTGACCAACGCCGACGTCGACCATATCGGTGGATTGCTCAACCTGCGCGAGCGTTCGCCGTTCCGGCTGCTGGCCACGCCGTCGATCCAGGCGGTGCTCAAGGCCAATTCGATCTTCGAGGTGCTCAACGCCGAGTGCGTGACGCGCGAGCCGGTGGCGCTCGAAACCGCCTTCGAGCTGCTCGACGGCGTCAGCGCAAAACTCTTCGCGGTGCCGGGCAAGACCGCGCTCTACCTGGAAGGCGATACGGTCGAGATCGGCGTCGAGGGCGAGGACACCGTCGGCGTGGAGTTCATCGGCGCCGGCTCGCGGGTCTACTACATTCCCGGCTGCGCAACGATGACGCCGCGCCTCGCCGCGCGTCTGCAGGGCGCCGATCTGGTGCTGTTCGATGGCACTCTGTGGCGCGACGACGAGATGATCGCCGCCGGCGTCGGGGTCAAGACCGGGGCGCGCATGGGCCACATGTCGATGTCGGGCGACGCGGGCAGTATCGCCGCCTTCGCCGAATTGGCGGTGAGCCGGCGCGTCTTCGTCCATATCAACAACACCAACCCGGTGCTGATCGAGGGCTCGCCAGAGCGCGCCCAGGCCGAGCGCGCGGGTTGGGAAATCGCCTACGACGGCATGGAGCTTGCGTGTCGCAGCTGAAAGTCGAGAACCATCCGGATCTGGTCGAGCCACTGGGCATGGCAGCGCTGGAAGCGCGCCTGCGCGAGGTGGGCGAGACCCGCTATCACCATCGTCATCCGTTCCAGCTGATGCTGCAGAACGGCGAGCTGGACAAGCGCCAGGTGCAGGCCTGGGCGCTCAACCGCTACTACTACCAGGCGATGATTCCGATCAAGGATGCCTCCTTGATCGCGCGTCTCGACGATCCCGAGCTGCGTCGAACCTGGCGCGCCCGGCTGGTCGACCATGACGGCGAGGCGCCGGGCGAGGGCGGCATCGAACGCTGGCTGAAGCTGACCGATGGCCTGGGACTGGGGCGTGAACTAGTGGTCTCGACCCGCGGCATCCTGCCGGCCACGCGCTTCGCGGTGAAGGCCTACACCCACTTCGTGCGCGACCGGACACTGCTGGAAGCGGTGGCCTCTTCGCTCACCGAGCTGTTCTCGCCGATGGTGATCGGCCAGCGGGTGCGCGGCATGCTGGCGCACTACGATTTCGTCTCGGCCGAGACCCTGGCCTACTTCGAGCCGCGCCTGACCCAGGCCCCGCGGGATGCCGAGATGGCGCTGGATTACGTCAAACGCCATGCCCAGCGGGCCGACCAGCAGCAGGCGGTGATCGATGCGCTGCGCTTCAAGTGCAGCGTGCTGTGGGCCATGCTCGATGCGCTCCAGCACGCCTACGTGACGCCAGGTCAAGTCCCGCCAGGGGCCTGGAACGGCGAGCCGGAAATGAGAGGGCAGCCGACATGAATCCATCAGCGCCAGCGCTCGCGGAGGACGCGATCGTACGTCTGCCGCGCGGCGTGAGACTGCGGGAAGACAAGGCCCGCGGCGGCTGGGTGCTGCTCGCCCCGGAGCGTGTGTTCCAGCTCGACCCGGTGGCCCGTGAAGTGCTCGCACGGGTCGACGGCGAGCGCGATATCGGCGCCATCGTCGATGATCTGGCCGCCGCCTTCGCGGCCCCGCGCGAACGCATTCTCGGCGACGTGCGCGCCATGCTCGCCGATCTGATCCTCAAGCAAGTGCTGGAAGTGGTATGAGCCATCTCGATGACCCGGCCCGCCCCGCGCCGCCGCTCGGCATGCTGGCGGAGCTGACCCACCGCTGCCCGCTGCAGTGTCCCTACTGCTCCAATCCGCTCGAACTGACGCGCAAGCGCGACGAACTCGACACGGCGACCTGGCAGCGTGTCTTCGCCGAAGCCGCCGAACTGGGCGTGCTGCAGGTGCATCTCTCCGGCGGCGAGCCGGCGGCACGGCCGGATCTCGAAGCGCTGGTGGCGAGCTGTGCCGAACAGGGTCTCTACACCAATCTGATCACCGCCGGCGTCAATATCGATCGCGCGCGTCTCGAGGCCCTGGCGGAGGCGGGGCTGGATCATGTCCAGCTCTCGGTGCAGGGCGCGACCGCCCCGATCAACGACCATCTCGCCAACCTTCCCGGTGCCTTCGACAAGAAGCTTGCCTTTGCCCGGGAGGTGACCGACGTCGGGCTGCCGTTGACGCTCAACAGCGTGATCCATCGCGCCAACCTGCATCAGATACCCGATCTGGTCGAACTGGCGCTGACGCTGGGCGCACGGCGCCTGGAGATCGCCCACGCCCAGTACTATGGGTGGGCGCTGGAGAACCGCGCCGCGCTGATGCCGCCGCGGGAGCAGGTGATGGAGGCGCTCGCGCTGGTCGAAGCGGCGCGTGAGCGGCTCGAGGGCAAGCTGGTGATCGATGCCGTGGTGCCGGACTACTATGCGCGCCTGCCCAAGCCGTGCATGAACGGCTGGGGGCGGCAGTCGCTCAACGTCACCCCCGCGGGCCGCGTGCTGCCGTGCCATGCGGCGGAGACGATCCCAGGGCTCACTTTCTTGAACGTGCGTGAGCACGGTCTCGGCGAGATCTGGTACGACAGCCCGGCCTTCAATGCCTATCGCGGCACGGCGTGGATGCCGGATACCTGCCAGAGCTGCGAGCGGCGCGAGATCGACTGGGGCGGCTGTCGCTGCCAGGCGCTCGCGCTCACCGGGGAGGCCAGCCAGATGGACCCGGTGTGCGAGCGTTCGCCCTATCACGACGAGGTCCAGACGCTGGCGATCGTCGATTCGAAGCGTGACGACGACTTCACCTACCGGCGATTTTCGCGTCAGTCCGCTTGATATCCGGCCGGGCGCTAGGGCCATCGCCGCGCCGTCGACTTCGTGCCGATAGGCCAGCGTCGCCTGCCTTGTTAGACTGCGTTCACTATCCATCAGTGATCCGGGAGGCGGCGTGAGCGTGATCGAATCCGAACAGCCCGATGCCGCCGAGGCGTCGCCGTCAGGGCAGTTGCCACTCGACTTCGTGGTCCGGGTCAACGGCGAGCGCCTGACCGAGCTGCCGCAGGATCTCTATATCCCGCCGGAAGCGCTCAAGGTCTTCCTCGAGACCTTCGAGGGACCGCTCGACCTGCTGCTCTATCTGATCCGGCGCCAGAACCTCGACATCCTGGCCATCGACGTCGCCGCCATTACCCACCAGTATGTCGAGTACGTGGATCTGATGCAGGCGATGGAGATCGACCTGGCCGGAGAGTACCTCGTCATGGCCGCGATGCTGGCGGAGATCAAGTCGCGTACGCTGCTGCCTCGGCCGCCCAAGGGTGACGAAGACGACGAGGAAGCCGACCCCCGCGCCGAACTGATTCGCCGGCTGCAGGAGTACGAACAGCTCAAGCTCTCCGCCGAGGAGCTCGACACGCTGCCACGCATGGGGCGGGACTGGTATCCGGCCCAGGCGGCGCTGCCGGAACTCGAGCCGCGGGTGGTCCATCCCGACGTCTCGCTGAACGACCTGCTCGGGGCCCTCGGCGGCATGCTCAAACGGGCCGATCTGCGCCAGACCCACCGGATCAGTCGCGAGGTCCTCTCGACTCGCGAGCGGATGCTGTCGATCATGGCCAGGCTGAATGCGGATCGCTTCACGCCGTTCGAGGCGCTGTTCGACCTTTCCGAGGGCCGCGCCGGGGTCATCGTCACCTTCATGGCGATTCTCGAATTAGCGCGTGAGTCGATGATCGAAATCGTGCAGAATGCGCCGCTCTCGCCGATACACCTGCGGGCCAGGCTGGCGATCGAGGACGGCGCCGCAGGCGACGATGGCGATATCCCGGGCGAGCCGGCTTTCGAGAGCGGGACGTCCGCCTCGGCGAGCGGGATCGAGGCATCCGATAACGGCGACGGCGAGATCCGGGCATGAACCGCCTGACCGACCCTTACGTGACCCCGGCGCTGGACGAGATTCTGGAAGCGGTGCTGCTGGCCGCCGGTGAGCCGCTCTCGCTGGAGCGGATCGAGGGGCTGTTCGGCGACGGCCCGCTCGGTGCGGGGCAGCCGCCGTCCCGCGCGGCCATCCGCGAGTCGCTGAACAAGCTCGGCGAGCGGCTGATGGCGGGCGGGGCGCTGGAGCTGCAGGAGTCCGCCTCGGGTTATCAGGTCAGGATCCGTCAGCGCTACTCGCCGTGGGTGTCGCGACTGTGGGACGAGAAACCGCAGCGGTACTCGCGGGCGCTGCTGGAGACCCTGGCGTTGATCGCCTATCGTCAACCGGTGACCCGCGGCGACATCGAAGAGGTGCGCGGCGTGGCGGTGTCTAGCTCGATCATGCGCACCCTGGTCGAGCGCGGCTGGATCCGGGTCGTCGGTCATCGCGACGTGCCGGGACGACCGGCGGTCTACGCGACCACCCGGGCATTTCTGGATGACCTGGGGCTGCAGACGCTGGATTCGTTGCCGCCGATGCATGAACTCAAGTCCTTCGAGACGTTCGAAACGGCCATGCACCAGCCGTTCGCCGATCTGCCCGACGGCGTCGCCCCCGATGCCGGACCCGGCGCCGACGAGACGGGCGAGAGCGATGACGAAGCCGGCGTCGACGACACCGCATCGTTCGACGACACCCCGGCCGGCAGGGAAGATTCATCGGCAACGCCGGAACCTGCTTCCGACAATGACGAACACGCCGAGATGGCGTCCCCCGGCGAGTCGCTGAGTTTTGCCGAGCTCGAGGCGCGACTGGCCGAACGTGCTCGCCAACGTCGAGATGAACCGGAGGTGCCGGCTAGCGGCACCGATTCGGACCCCGATGGAAGAGACACGGACACCTGACAGTCGCCACCTCGAACCGGGCTGCCGATAGCGCGGGCGGAAGCTGGCGACTAGCCGATGAGGCAATGAAGCATCATGACGGATACCAACACCGAGAAACTGCAGAAAGTGCTGGCGCGCGCCGGATATGGCTCGCGCCGCGAAATGGAGACCGCGATCAGCGCCGGTCGGATCAAGGTCAATGGCCAGGTCGCCAAGCTGGGCGATCGCGTTGGCTCGCGCGACCGCGTGGCGCTGGACGACCGGGCCATCAACCTGCGCGCCGTCGAGGAGGTACCCCGCCGGGTCATCATGTACAACAAGCCGGAAGGCGAGCTGTGCACGCGCAAGGATCCGGAGGGGCGGCGGACCGTGTTCGAACGCCTGCCGCGACTGAAGGGCGAGCGCTGGATCGCGATCGGCCGTCTCGACATCAACACCAGCGGGCTGCTGCTGTTCACCACCGACGGGGAGCTGGCCAACCGGCTGATGCACCCCTCGCACCAGATCGAACGCGAATATGCCGTTCGGGTCATGGGTGAAGTGAAGCGTGAACACGTGGTCGCCATGGTCGAGGGCGTGATGCTCGAGGATGGCCCGGCGCGCTTCTCCGATGTCCAGGAGTTCGGCGGCGAGGGCATCAACACCTGGTTCCACGTGGTGATCCTGGAGGGCCGCAACCGGGAAGTTCGGCGGCTGTGGGAGTCCCAGGGGCTGACCGTGAGCCGGCTGAAGCGGGTTCGCTACGGCAACATCTTCCTCGACAAGCGGGCCAAGGCCGGCGAGTGGACCGAGATGACCCAGGACGAGATCGACGAGCTGTCGAACCTGGCAGGCCTCGAACCGCGCAAGGTGCCCGAGCTGACGCCGGACGAGAAGAACCGCTGGAGCCGCGACAAGAACAAGCGGCGCCCGGTGACGGCGATGAAGAAACCGCGTCGCCCGCGCCGTCAGGACTCCTGATTCCGGCGTTGAGCCATCGGCCTCGGGGCGGGAAAAAACGCTTGCCTGCTCCGAGGCTTATGAGTAATATGTGCGCCCAGTCGGAAGGGGTCGTTAGCTCAGTTGGTAGAGCAGTTGGCTTTTAACCAATTGGTCGTAGGTTCGAATCCTACACGACCCACCACTTTCCGACGGGTCGCACGATGGGTCGTTAGCTCAGTTGGTAGAGCAGTTGGCTTTTAACCAATTGGTCGTAGGTTCGAATCCTACACGACCCACCATCGATCACTTCCCCGCCGTTTCGGCAGCTCTGCACAGCGCCCGCTGTCAGTGGCACGTCTCGGGTCGTTAGCTCAGTTGGTAGAGCAGTTGGCTTTTAACCAATTGGTCGTAGGTTCGAATCCTACACGACCCACCATTTCGATGGTCTCCCGCTTTGCCGACAAATCGATGCACCTCTTCGCGTGGCTGTGTTACTGATTGAGGATTCCCTCAGGAGGCCCCTCATGACGTCCTGTTCGCCCCAGCCAGATCTCGCTGCCGATACGTCTCGCCGCGAACCCTCCCGTTCGAGCGCCATCTACCGTCATGCCGACGAGCCGATCGGTGACATCGAGCAGGCCTACAGCGGCCGCCTGACACCCGATCTGGCGGTGAATACCTTCCGCAATATCGACCGCTTGTTTCCCTCGCGGATCATCGCCGCTGGCGCTTCCCCGCGTCCGCTCGGGCAGGCGCCGACGTGCCTCGATGGGGTGGTCGCCAGCGTCAACGGCGAGGCCTACGATCTCTACGACTACCTGGCATTGAACAGTGTCACCGGTTTGCTGGTGCTACGACACGGCGACATCGTCCATGAGACCTACCAGCGCGGCAATCATCGCGATACCCGCTGGATGTCGATGTCGGTGGCCAAGTCCGTCTGTTCGACGCTGGCCGGCATGGCCATCCGGGACGGGCTGATCCGCGAGGGCCTGGCCGCACAGGTGACCGACTACGTACCGGCGCTGGCGGGAAGCGCCTACCAGGGCGTCAGCCTGCGCGACCTGCTGATGATGGCGTCCGGCGTCGCCTGGAACGAGACCTATACCGACCCCCGGTCCGATCGTCGCGCGCTGCTGAGGGCGCAGATCGCCCAGCGGCCGGGCGGGGCGATGAAGGTGATGGCGGCACTGCCCCGCGCCGCCAAACCGGGCGCGCGCCATAACTACAGTACCGGCGAGACGCAGATTCTTGCCGAGCTGGTTCGGCGGGCCGTGAGCCGACCGCTGGCCGAATACCTGGCGTTGAAACTGTGGCAGCCCTACGGCATGGAGAGCGACGCGAGCTGGTGGCTGGAGTCCGCCGATGGCGTCGAGATCGGCGGCAGTGGCATCGCGGCGACCCTGCGCGACTACGCGCGTTTCGGTCAATTCATGCTCGATGGTGGCCGGGTCGAGGGTCGATCGCTGCTACCCGACGGCTGGATCGACGCCGCCACACGCCCCACGACACTCGCCGGCGGCGATTCGCTGGAATACGGCTACATGTGGTGGACCGCGTGGACGCCATCGTCGCGCCGGGATCGCGCCTTCGCCGCGAAGGGCATTCACGGCCAGTTCATCTACGTCAATCCAACGCGTGACATCGTGATCGCACAGAACGCCGCCGCGCCGAAACCGCTCGGCAGATTGGTGATCGACCCGATGGTGTTCTGCGATGCGGTCGCGGCACATCTCGAGGGGCAGGCCGGCGCGCCAGCCTGAGACCACGCGGTCAGAAACTCTGCATCGTCTCCCGGTAGCCGAGGAAATCCTTGCGTCGTTGCTCGATGCGGCTGGCCATGGCGTAGTCGCCACTCCGTTTGGCGACATCCTCGGCGGAGTCGATCTGACGGATGGCGGTATCGATGCGACCCTCGAGCTGGAGCTGTTCGGCGCGAGCCAGCTGGCCCCAGGCATCACGGCCGGTGCGGCCGGCCGCTTCGGACAGCAGGCCGAACACGTTGGGGTCTTCCGGATACTGCTCGCTCATGTCTCGCAGCACGTCGAACGCCTGCGCCGGCGCCGTCTGTACCAGTGCCTCCGCCTGCACCCACTGCGCCGGGTAATAGCCGGGAGAGAGCCGCAGGATACGTCTTGCTCGCGCCAGCGCGTCCTGGTGGCGCCCGGCGTCGTAGGCAACCTGGGCGGCGGTGGCGGGGATCATCGAAAGGTCGGGATAATCTTGGGCAAGCTCGTCGAGCGTCTTCAGCGCCGCGTCGGGGCGCGTCTGCTGCGCATCGGTGAGCGCTTGCAGGTAACGTACGGCAGCCGCTGGCGGATCGTCCTGCTCGAGTATCGTCATTGCCTGGGTCGGGTTATCCCGGTTGAGCATCAGCAGGGCTCGCCCGCGGATCATGGCGTAGGTCGGGTCGTCCCGGTGGGGCGGAGAGGGCAACTGGTCGGCACGGGCCTGGGTGTCGCTGATCCGCGATTCGGTGACCGGGTGGGTCAGCAGGAATTCGGGGGGATTGCCGCCCTGGAGCGCAGCGAGTTTCTGCAGCGTGCGGAACATCTCCGGCATCGCCTGCGGGTCGTATCCGGCCTTGGCCATGGCGCTGAGGCCGACGCGATCGGCCTCCTGTTCGAACCGGCGGGAGTAGGCGAGCTGATCCTGCATGAACGCCGCCTGAGAGCCCATCATCGCGGCGATACCCGCGCCACCACCGCCGCCAGCCGCGAAGATCATCCCGGCCAGCATGGCCGCCATGGTCGGCAACTGCGTCTCCTTGACCCGCTCCATGCGCCGGGCGTAGTGGCGCTGGGCCAGGTGGCCCAGTTCGTGCGCCAGCACCGAGGCGAACTCATCCTCGTCGGGCGCGGTGGCGAACAGACCGGCATTGACCCCGACCACGCCGCCCGGCACGGCGAAGGCGTTCAGCAGGCGGCTGTCGACCATCGTTACGACGAGATTCTCGTTGACCCCGCTGTAGGGCACCAGCTTGGCCAGCATCGATCGCACGTAGGTCTGCGTGATCGGGTCCTGCCACGGGTCGGTCTGGGCGCGAAATTGACGCAGCCAGGCCCGACCCAGACGATATTCGTCGTTGGACGTGACGGCGGCGCTGGTACTGCCGAGATCGGGGAGCTGATAGCCTTGCTGGGCGTGCGCGGGCGGCATGGTGCCGGCCAGCCCCGCGGCGAGCAGCGGAACGGCCAGCAGGCGCCGCTGGAATGATGTCAGTCGTTGACGGTTCATGCTGACGATCTCGTTCCTCATTCAGGCTGAAGCCGGGGTGGTCGATGGTGGTCTGCGCTATCATGCGTTCGACCGCGGCTTGTGGCAGACGTTGCCTAGAAAATCCGGGCGTTGCAACAGCCGTCATGGCGGGTCTGTCGCGCGAGCGGGCCTCTTTCCAACCAACCTGGGGTATGTCATGTCTCAACAGCCGGATCGTCGACTGGATGCCACCGGTCTGAACTGCCCGTTGCCGTTGCTGAAAGCCAAGCAGGCGCTGGCGGACATGCAGGCCGGGCAATTGCTCGAAGTGATCGCGACGGATGCCGGTTCGTGGCGGGATTTCGAAAGTTTCGTCGAGCATAGCCGACATACGTTGGTCGGGCGCGAAGAGAATTCGGGTGTGTACCACTACTGGCTGCGTAAAGCCGACGGAGAGGCGCGAGCATGAGTTTGAAGGGCATCCTGCGTAACTGGTTCGAGCGATATCTGTCCGACGAAGAGGCCATCGTCCTGCTGGCGCTGCTGATCGGCGGTTTCGCCATCGTCATCTGGTTCGGCGGCGCGCTGGCCCCGTTCTTTACCGCGCTGGTGATCGCCTTCCTGCTGCAGGGCGTGGTGGCCTGGCTCGAACGCCGCGGGCTGCCGCGGCTGCTGGCGGTGGGGCTGGTCTTTCTGCTGTTCCTCGGCGCGCTGCTGGCGCTGGCGCTGATCGTGCTGCCGCTGGTGTGGAATCAGTTGGTGGAGCTGGTGCAGGAAGCGCCGCGCATGTTCGCCAGCAGCCAGCTCTGGCTCGATGAGCTGCAGGCGCGCTACCCCACGGTGGTGACGCCGGATCAGATCCAGGGCTGGATCGCCTCCGCCGGGCGCCAGGCGTCTACCCTGGGCCAGCGCGCGCTGACCCTCTCGCTCGCCTCGCTGGGCAGCCTGATGGCGCTGATCATCTATCTGGTGCTGGTGCCGATCCTGATCTTCTTCATGCTCAAGGATCGCGAACGTCTGGTCGCCTTCCTGCTCTCGCTGCTGCCGCGCCAGCGCACCCTGATGACCCGGGTGTGGCAGGAGATGGACGACCAGATCGCCAACTACGTGCGCGGCAAGACCATCGAGATCATCATCGTCGGCAGCGTCGCCTTCATCACCTTCTGGGCCTTCGGGCTGCCCTACGCGGCGCTGCTCGGGCTGATGGTGGGGCTGTCGGTGCTGGTGCCCTACATCGGCGCCGCGGTGGCCACGCTGCCGGTCGCCGCGGTAGCGGGCTTTCACTTCGGCATGGGCGAGCAGTTCTTCTACGTACTGCTGGCCTACGCCATCCTGCAGGCGCTGGACGGCAACGTGCTGGTGCCGATCCTGTTCTCGGAAGCGGTCGACCTGCACCCGGTCTCGATCATCCTGGCGGTGCTCTTCTTCGGCGGGCTGTGGGGCTTCTGGGGCATCTTCTTCGCCATCCCCCTGGCGACCCTGATCAAGGCGCTGGTCCAGGCCTGGCCGCGCGGGGAGTCGGACCAGGCCGTGATCACGGAGGAGAGCTGACCGCCGTCATGGGCGTGTTCAGCCGTTCAGCTCCCGCGCCGCCTCCAGCACCTCGTCGACGTGGCCCGGGACCTTGACGCCGCGCCACTCGCGGGCGAGCTTGCCGTCGGCGTCGATCAGGAAGGTGCTGCGCTCGACGCCCAGGTGCTCCTTGCCGTACATCTTCTTGAGCTTGATCACGTCGAACTGGCGGCAGACCGCCTCGTCGCGATCCGAGATCAGCTCGAACGGGAAACCCTGCTTGGCCTTGAAGTTCTCGTGGGACTTGAGACCGTCGCGGGAGACGCCGAAGACGACCGTGTTGGCGGCCTCGAACTCGCCGATCCTGTCGCGGAAGTCGCCGCCCTCCGTGGTGCATCCGGGCGTGCTGTCCTTGGGATAGAAGTAGATCACCACCTGTTTGCCACGATAGTCGCCAAGCCGAAAAGGCGTGTCGCCGGTCGCTTCGGCGGAGAAATCTTCTACGGGTTGTCCAACGCTGAGAGTCATGAGGCGCTCCGAAACCGGGAAGTGAATGGCGAACGATAGCCGATCCTGGCGGTCAATGCTCGGAAGCCGAGGCCTCGCAGATCTCCGGCAGTCGCGCCGATCGCGGCGACAGCCGGCCTGGCGGCTGTACACGCTGGGGCTGCCTGAGTACCATCTGGGGGGCGTGAAATCGCGCCTGGGCAGGCGCCACGACCGCATCGACTTCATGTCTGACGTGCTGGAGCCCGAGACCTGAACGCGTTGGCCCGGCCTTCACCGGGCCCGCCAGCGATTCCGGTGTCGGTGTGCATCCGGCCGGCAATCCGGTTTCCGGCCGTTCGATATCGATTGGACAAGGCGGCCGGCCGCCCATCCGGTCACAGTAGAGAGAGCTGCAAGATGATCACAGGCAGTATCGTTGCCATGGCGACGCCGATGAAAGCCGGTGGCGAGATCGATTGGGAGGCGCTGCGCCGCCTGGTCAATTTCCATCTCGAACACGGCACGGACGCCATCGTCGCCGCCGGTACCACCGGCGAGCCGACCACGATGTCGTTTGCCGAGCATTTCGACGTCATCCGCACGGTGGTCGAAGAGGTCAACGGCCGGATCCCCGTCATCGCCGGCACGGGAGCCAACAACACCGCGGAGGCGGTCGAGCTGGCCCGCTACGCGAGTGAAGTGGGCGCCGACTGCTGTCTTTCGGTGGCACCCTACTACAACAAGCCGACCCAGGAAGGCTTGTATCAGCACTTCAAGGCGGTCGCCGAGGCGAGCGAGCTGCCGATCATTCTCTACAACGTTCCCGGACGGACCTGCTCGGATATCTACAACGAGACGGTTTTCCGGCTGGCGGAGCTCGAGCGGATCATCGGGCTGAAGGATGCCACCGGCAACCTGGAGCGTGCCGAGGAGTTGATCGACCGCCTCGAGGGCAGCGGCTTCGCTCTCTACTCCGGCGACGACGCCACCGCCTGCGATTTCATGCTGATGGGCGGCCATGGCGATATTTCGGTCACCGCCAACGTCGCGCCGAAGTCGATGCACGATCTCTGCGTCGCGGCGACCAGCGGCCAGCGCGAAAAGGCGCACCAGATCAATGCGCGCCTGGCGCCGCTGCACACGGCGCTGGGGATCGAATCCAATCCGATTCCGGTCAAGTGGGCACTCAATCGCATGGGATATGCCGAGACCGGCATCCGGCTGCCGCTGACCTGGCTTTCCGAGCGCTATCACGGCAACGTCGGCGAAGCGCTGCAACTCGCCAATATCGAAACGACGTGAAATCTGCCGACGTGGTTCGAATCGCCAACCAGCCCATTGCTTCAAACAAAGGTGGATGCATGAAGCCCATCCTCAAATGGATGCCTCTGATGTTGTGCTCGTCGCTGGCCCTGTCCGGCTGCGGACTTTTCCAGGACGGTTACTATTACGACCGCAATGCCGAGTATCAGACGGCGGAGATGGCCAAGCCGCTGGAGCTGCCGGCTTCGCGCAATCAGGTGCGTTACCAGGATTCGATGCCCGTGCCCCAGGCCGACAGCGACTTCTCCACGTCGGACGCCGTCGACGATGCGCCTCGCCCGCAGCCGCTGGCATCGGGACAGAGCGACGAGCAGCCCTATGCCGAGCTGCGCCAGGCCGGTAGCGAGCATTGGCTTCTGGTCGATGCCGCGCCGGCCAGCGTATGGCCACGGCTGCAGGGCTTCGCCGTCGATCACGGCGTCAACCCGACGGCGATCAATGCCGCTGGCGGTCGCATCGAGACGGCGCAGGGTAGTGTGAGTCTGCGCCAGGGCCTGCGTAGCGGCACCAGTGAAGTCCGCTGCGACATCGGCGGCAGCGCCCAGTGCCTGAGCTCGATCAAGGCCTATCTGGACAGCAACCACACCGCGGATAGTGGTGTCTCGCTGGCCGCCCAGCCGCTCGATCAGAGCGAGCGCGTGAAGCTGCGCAATCGCGGCGGCAACTGGGAGCTCGACCTGGCGCTGGATGGCGAGCGCGCCTGGTCCGAACTCTACTATCAGTTGCAGAATGGCTTCGACAGCAACCGCCTGACGGTGACCGACCAGAACCGAAGCGCAGGCCAGTTCTTCATCGACTACCTGCCGCAGGATGCCGATGACGGTGGCTGGTTCAGCTGGTTCCGCAGCGATCCCCAGCCCGGCCACTATCGTCTCCAGCTCGACTCGAACGCCGGCAACAGCGTGGTGACGGTGGCCGGTGCCGATGGACAGCCGGTCGAGCCCGCCGCGGCCCGGGAGCTGCTGGATGCCATCGCGTCCACGCTGCGGTGATGTCACTGCCGTCGATGCCCGCTCAGCGCGCTCTACCCGGGGCGCGCTCCGAGCCGGGGCTCAGCTTCGCCTCGCTGGGCAGCGGTAGCAAGGGCAACGCGACCCTGGTCAGCGACGGCGAGACCCTGGTACTGGTGGACTGCGGATTCGGCGTGCGCGAGGCGGAGAAACGCCTCGCCCGTTGCGGCGTCCACCCGCGCCAGCTGGCCGCCATACTGGTCACGCACGAGCACAGCGACCATATCACCGGGGTCGGCGCGTTGGCGCGTCGCCATCAGCTGCCGGTCTATCTCAGTGCCGGCAGCTGGCTCTCCGGCAAGCTCGGCGACGTACCCCGCCATCAGCTTCTGGTGCCGCAGGCGCGCTTCGCCATCGGCGGGCTGGAGATCGACCCGGTCACCGTGCCCCACGATGCTCGCGAGCCGATCCAGTTCTGCTTCCGCGCCCACGGTCGCCGTCTCGGCGTGCTGACCGATCTCGGCCATCCGACATCCCACGTGGTCGACGCCTTCAGCGGCTGCGATGCGCTGTTCCTGGAGTGCAACCACGATCCGCGGATGCTGGCCGAGGGGCCTTACCCGCCGCATCTCAAGCGACGGGTCGCCGGTCGCTGGGGGCATCTGGCCAACGCTCAGGCGTCGGACCTGCTGCGGCGGCTGGGACTCGACCGGCTGCAGCGGATTGTCTGCTCGCACCTGTCGGCGCAAAATAACCACCCCGAGCGGGTACTGGAGGCGCTGGTGCCATTGCTCGACGGCGATGAATCGCGTCTGCTGGTCTCGACCCAGGATCGGGGTATCGACTGGCAGCAGGTGGCGTGACCTTGGCTCCCGCCCACCCCGTCGCCACATCACGCTACACACCCTCTTCATGAACCTGCTGCCCTACGGGGCCGCGACGGAGACAGCTCCATGCAAAAACGCGATCTTCTCTACGCCGGCAAGGCCAAGTCGGTCTACCTGAGCGACGACCCGCAGCGGCTCGTCCTGCACTTCCGCGACGATACCAGCGCCTTCGACGGCAAGAAGAAAGAGGCGCTCGAGCGCAAGGGAATGGTCAACAACAAGTTCAACGCGTTCATCATGGAGAAACTCCAGGCGGCCGGCATCCCCACGCATTTCGAGCAGCTGCTGTCGGACACCGAGTGCGTGGTCAAGAAGATGGAGATGATCCCGGTGGAGTGCGTGGTGCGTAACCTGGCCGCCGGCGGTCTGGTGCGCCGTCTCGGCGTCGAGGAGGGTATCGCCCTGAACCCGCCGACCTTCGAGCTGTTCCTCAAGAACGACGAGAAGGGCGATCCGATGATCAACGAGTCGCTGGCGGAGACGTTCGGCTGGGCGACGCCCGAGCAGCTGGCGACCATGAAGTCGCTGACGTTCCGGGTCAACGATGTGCTCAAACAGCTGTTTCTCGACGGTGGCATGCTGCTGGTGGACTACAAGCTCGAGTTCGGTCTCTTCGAGGGCGAGATCGTGCTGGGCGACGAGTTCTCGCCGGACGGTTGCCGACTGTGGGATGCCGAGACGCGCGAGAAGCTGGACAAGGATCGCTTCCGCCAGGGCCTTGGCGGTGTGATCGAGGCCTACGAAGAGGTGGGGCGCCGTCTGGGCATGACCTTCGATTGAGCCTTCGCCTGCCGTTTGAGCGAAGAAGCCCCGGCNNGCCGGGGCTTCTTCGTGTCGGGCCCGAGATGCCGGTGGGCCGTGGCAGGAAAGCGGCGTCTCGGGGGGCGTCGCCGGGATCAGTCCAGGCGCTCGGCGCCGGTGATCGTGATCGGGGTCCTGGGCACGTCGGCGTGCGGTCCCTGGCGTCCGGTAGGCGTTTCGGCGATCTTGTCGACCACGTCCATGCCCGACACGACATGACCGAACACCGTGTAGCCCGGGTTGTAGAGGTCGCGATAATTCAGCGCACTGTTGTCGACCAGGTTGATGAAGAACTGGCTGGTGGCGGAATCCGGATTGGCGGTGCGCGCCATGGCGATGGTGCCGCGGGTGTTGTCGAGACCGCTCTTCTCCAGCGGGATCGGCGGGTGAGTCTGCTTGGGCTCGAGGTCTGCCGTCATGCCGCCGCCCTGGATCATGAAATCCTGCATGACACGGTGAAAGACCGTGCCGGCGTAGAAGTCCTCATCGACGTAGCGCAGGAAGTTCTCCACCGTCTTGGGCGCTGCCTTGGCGTCGAGCTCCACCTCGATGGGGCCCTGGCTCGTCTCCAGGCGCACGTGGGGATGGTCGGCATCGGCGAGCGCCGGCAGCGAGAACAGGGTCAGGGCGGACAGGCACAGCGGGATCAGCGACTTTCGCATCGAAGGCACTCCAGTCTTTCATCGAAGCTCGCCAGCCTAGCGGCATCCGGGCGGGCTTGCCAGCGCCGGCCGGGGCGTCCACACCGCCAACGGGCCAATGACGAGGTGAAACATGACACGCCTTGAGACCGACCGACTGGTCCTGAGGAAGCCGGATAGCGCCGATGGACCGCGGCTGTTCGCGATCTACGGCGATCCCGAGACCCACCGCTTCAATCCGGCCGGCCCCCATACCGACGCCGCGGTATCGATGGCGGTGCTGAGCGGGTGGCTCGACCACTGGCAGCGCCACGGCTTCGGGATATGGGCCATCGAGGAGAAGGCGAATCCGGGCGGCGTCATCGGCTTTGGCGGTCTGGGCTGGACGAAAGAGGCGGGCTGGGGCTGGATGCTGAACCTGGGATATCGCTTCTCCCCCGCCGCGTGGGGCAAGGGGTATGCCACCGAGATGGGCCAGGGCGCGGTCGACTACGCGGCCGAGCGACTGGCGGCGGACAGGGTGCACGGCCTGGTTCGTCCGCAACACGCGAAGTCGGTTCGGGTCCTGCACAAGCTGGGCTTCCGCGACGTCGGCACGCTGGAAGACACGCCGGGCGAGCCGGCGAGCCTGGTGCTCGAGCGACTGCTGCGCTGAGCCAGTCAGCGCGGCTCGATCGCCGCTACCCGAATTTCGATGTCGCCGTCGCGCTCGTCGACCAGAAAGCGAACGTTGACGTCGCGCAGCAGGACGCCATAGGGCTTCGAGGCGCCCTGTCGGGCCGTGGCGCTGCCGTGGTAGGCGGGGCGCGGATCCTGCGCCAGTACCTCCTCGATCAGCCGAGCCAGCGACTCGCCGTCGGCGTGCCGACGAAGTGCTTCGCCGGCAGCAGCATCGAAGACGACGCGGCAGCGGGGCGGCGAGGCGGGCGCGAAACCGGCGTCGGCGTCGGGGCGGGACTCCGCCCAAGGGAGATACGGCTTGATGTCGAGGATCGGGGTGGCGTCGCATAGATCGTGCCCGCGCAGGTGCAGCTTGACCCGGCTCTCGTGCCCGGCAAGCCGCGAACCGGCGATCGGCGCGCGAGCCCGCGAAGGGCGCGGGCTGCACTCCACCTCGACCAGTTCAACCAGCGACTGACCAAGCCGATTGGGGCGGTGAGTGCTTCGACTGGCGAACACGCCGACACGGCGATTGCCGCCCAGGCGCGGCGGCCGAACCCGTGGCTTCCACGTCAGCGGGCTGCGATCGAACAGGAACGTCAGCCAGAGATGGCTCATCGCCTCGACGCCCTCGACGGCAAGCGGGTCGTCGAAAGGCGGCGCCAGATAGAGAATCGCCCGCGCCGACGGCGCCAGCCCGGGTTGCCGGGGGACTCCGAACTTGTCGGGGTAGTCGCTGGCCACGTGACCGATCGCCTCCAGCGTGAAGGTGTCGTCGGGCGAAGGGGGGCCGAGGCGGGGCGGTTGTGTCATCGAATCACGCTTCTCGAGGTGAAATTGGGTATTGGTGCCATACTGCAGTGACGTCAGGGCTGTCGACGTGTCGGCACGAGCCGCGTTGCGGCGCCGGAAGGTGGCAGGCAAGGTGCGAGATGCCGAGGGTGGCGGTTGCCTGTCACACCCCGTGATGCCGTGCCAAGGGCCGCGTCATCTGGAACCTTGCAACGCAACATCGTGGGTTGCCCGTTGGTCACACCAGACCAGGCGCCGCCTGCCGGGTCTCGCATCCTGGCCGGTGGTGTGGCCGTGGATGAAACGTCGACAGTCGCCAAGCTCGCCGGACACGAGAGTTAAGGCTCCCATGATACCAAGGAGAGGTGTTGGATGAGTTTCTTGCATGTATATCACGAGGCGGACGGTGATCAGCCGCTGTTGAGCAGCCACGATGCCTATCGTATCTCTCTCGAACTCAGCTCCATCGAGGTCTATTTCGATCGGCGCGAGTTGACGGAGCTACCGGTCGGTGTCGATCGTCGCCAGCTCATGGTGCTGAACAACGATGCGGCGGAGGAGATCCAGCAGCTCAGCGGTCGCCGTCACTGCGACCTGCGCGGCATGAGCCCGCAATACCCCGATCTCGAACTCAGGCGGGAGTTGTTGTGCACCGAGTCGGCGAGCGATGAGGAGGCCTGGCATCTGTTTCTGAGGGGGCAGGCGATCTTCTATTTTCACCTCGACCACCGGGTGTATGTCGTCGGCTGCGACCGGGGCGATCTGATTTCGGTGCCGGCAGGGCTGCCGCACTGGCTGGATATTGGCCCCGAACCCGACTTTCTGGTGCTGACGATGTGCAACGTCCCGTCCCATGACGTGATCGCGACGGCGAGTGATATCGCTCTCCGGTTTCCGCGCTTCGAGAAGTTGGTCGACGCTGTAACGGCTTGAGACGGCAGCCATGCCGTCCCCGATGGCAGGAGAGAGATCGCCATGCTCGAACGAACCCGCTTTCGCCAGGCCCTGCCCAGAGACGCCTCGGATCAGGCCGAGGTCTTTCACCATGCGATCATGGAGGGGGCCGCGGGGCACTACACGCTGGCCCAGCGCGAGGCCTGGGCCGGCTCGCTGCCGCGTACCGCGGAGGCGTGGGCGGCACGCCAGGTCCTCTATCCGACCCTGGTCGCCGAGTGTGATGGCCACTGCATCGGCTTTTGCGAGCGCGATGCCACGGCTGGCCGCATCGAGACGCTCTACGTCTGGCCCTCGGTTGCCCGCCAGGGGGTAGGCGCACGCCTGCTGGCGCTGTCCGTCGAGGCGGTGCGGGAATCGGGCGTCGCGGAGGTGTCGATCGAAGCCAGCCTGATGCTGGCGTCTTCGCTCTCCGGGCGCGGCTGGGAGACCCTCGGCGAGGAGTGGGTCGAGCGCCGCGGCGAACGGCTGGCGAGGGTGCGAATGCGTCTTCCGCCCGAGTCGTCCGGTGAATAGCGGGGTTTTCATGATGGCGGCCCCGGTCGGGATTCCCTTGCCGCGGAAAATTCGGTAGAGTCGCTTCCATAATGAAAGTGACCGATGATAGCTCACCCCTCTGCCCGGTAGCCCGCGCGCTGACCTGCGTTGGCGACAGCTGGACCCTGTTGATCCTGCGCGACGCCATGCAGGGCGCGCGTCGCTTCGACGAGTTCCAGCGCGGCCTGGGTATCGCTTCCAGCATGCTGACGCGACGGCTGGAGCGCATGGTCTCCAACGAACTGCTCGAGAAACGCTGCTATCAGCGGCATCCGCCGCGTTACGAGTATCATCTGACGGCCAAGGGCCACGACCTCGCTCCGGTCATCCTGACACTCTACCGCTGGGGCGAGCAGCATCTGCCGATCGAAGCCGATGGTTTTCGGCTCGTCGATCGACGGACCCAGGGCCCTGTCGAGCCAATCCTCTACGACCGATGCCACGATCGACCACTGTCCCCCGGGGACGTGTGTCTGGCCCCGGGGCCCGATGCCAATCCGGCGGTCCATGCCCGTGTCGAACGTATGCGCAACGCCTTCGAACGAGGCGATTTTCCCGACTCGCAGCCAGCGGCGGCGCGCGCCGACTGCCGGGCCGCCATGGCGGCGAGTGACTCGATCAATGAATGAAAGGACATCGTCATGCGACGTATCGTAGTGACCGGTATGGGGCTTCTCACGCCACTGGGTTGTGGCGTCGAAACGGTATGGCAGCGTCTGCTGTCGGGCGCTTCCGGTCTGCGCAAGCTGCCGGCGGAAGTCGTCGAGGGGCTGGCGGCCGGCGTCGGCGGGCCGGTGCCGACCATCGCCGAGGACAGCGCGGGGTTCGACCCCGACGCCACCATGGACCCGAAGGAGCGGCGCAAGATGGACCGCTTCATCCAGATGGCCGTCGCGGCGGCGGAAGAGGCACTGGCCCAGGCCAACTGGTATCCGAAGACGGAAGCGGAACAGGAGCGCACCGCGACCCTGATCGGCTCGGGCATCGGCGGCTTCCCGGCGATTGCCGATGCCGTGCGTACCACCGACAGTCGCGGCCCACGCCGCTTGTCGCCGTTCACGATTCCCTCGTTCCTGGCCAACCTGGCTTGTGGCCAGGTGTCGATTCGCCATGGCTTCAAGGGCCCGCTCGGGGCCCCGGTGACCGCCTGCGCCGCCGGCCTGCAGGCGATCGGCGACGCTGCGCGGATGATTCACGCAGGCGAAGCCGATGTCGCTCTCTGCGGCGGCAGTGAAGCCTGTATCGATCGTGTCAGCCTCGGTGGCTTCGCCGCCGCCAAGGCGCTGTCGAGCCATTTTAACGACACTCCGGAGCAGGCTTCCCGCCCCTTCGATCAGGCGCGGGACGGCTTCGTCATGGGCGAGGGTGCCGGTCTGATCGTGATCGAGACGCTCGAGCACGCGCTGGCGCGTGGTGCCACGCCCATCGCGGAGCTGGTCGGCTACGGCACCACGTCCGACGCCTACCACATGACCGCCGGTCCGGAGGACGGCTCCGGCGCGGCACGGGCGATGAAGATTGCGCTGCGCCAGGCCGGGCTGGAAGCGAGCGATATCCAGCACCTCAATGCCCATGCCACCTCGACCCCGGTGGGCGATCGTGGGGAGTTGGCGGCGATCCATGGGCTGTTCGGCGACCACTCGCCGGCGATCAGCGCCACCAAGGCGACCACGGGCCACCTGCTGGGTGCTGCCGGCGGGGTGGAGGCGATCTTCACCGTGATGGCGCTCCACGATCAGGTGGCGCCGCTGACCCGCAATTACACCGATCCCGATCCGATGGCGGCGGATCTGGACGTGGTTCACGGCGAGTCGCGCCAGATGCCGATGGAGCATGCGATCTGTAACGGTTTCGGCTTCGGTGGGGTCAACGCCAGCGCGATCTTCAAGCGCTATGAGAGCTGATCGCGAGTCTCGCTACGTGGTACCGCGCTCGATGATCTCGAACTCGATGCTTTGGCAGGTGGTGAAGTCGGGATCATCGAAGCGTGCCATCAGCGCGACGGCCGACCGCTTGCCGAGCTCATAGCGAGGCACACGGATACTGGTCAGCGATGGCCGAATGTGCCGCGCGATAGGCGTATCGTGCAAGCCGATGATGGCGAGCTGGTCGGGAATGCCGACCTGATGCTCGAGACACCAGGTCAACGCCCCGAGTGCCATGGAGTCGCCATTGAAGAAGAGCGCATCGGGGCGCGGATCGCGCGCCATCAGGGTCGGCATGATGTGGCGGCCATCGTCCATCGTCGTACCGATGTGTACGGCAGCGTCCGCATGGGGCAACTGGTGTGCCGCCAACGTTTCGATGACTCCGGCGCGCCGCTGTTCGGCGCGAGGGCGATCCAGCGGCGACAGGAACAGGATGTGTCGCCTCCCTTTGGCGATCAGAAACTCGGTCGCCGCTTTCGCCATGGCCCGGTTGGAGAAGCCGACCACCATATCGAGCGGATCGGAGGGTAGATCCCAGGTCTCCACGACGGGAATATGATTTCTCGTCAATAGGTCGCGTGTCTTGGGGTTGGTAATGGGCCCTGGAATGATCAGGCCGTCGATCTGGCGTCCCAGGAAGGCGCGAACCAGCTCCTCCTCCCTGATCGGATCGTAATTCGACAATCCCACCAGTAAATCGAGTCCCGAAGCGACGAGTTCGTCGGAGATGCCCTGCACGGTATCCGAGTAGACCGAGTCCTCGAGGGTCGGGACGATGACGCCAATGACGCCCGAGCGGTTCGACACCAGGCTGCGAGCCATGGCGTTGGCGACATAACCGATCTCCTCTGCCGCTTTCTTGACACGCTCGATGGTCGCGTCGCGCACCACTTCGGGGGTGTTGAGAGCGCGCCATGCAGTAATGAACGAGACCCCGGCGGCCTTGGCTACATCGTCGATACGGGGCTTGCGCTTGTGCATCTCTTCACCATTTCGAGTGCCGTCGGTTCTGGACCGATAGAGAATATCACACCCTGATTGAGCCACTTTCGTCGTATTGACACAGACCCTGCCAAAAAATGATAAAGGTTTATCATTTTTATCGAGTGCGTTGCGGAAAGCCATCGGAGTCCATGGATGACCAAGGGAAACATCATTACCGAAGTGCGAATCAGAGAGGTCAGGGTCACTGCCCGGACGCTGTGGCGCCATGTTCTTGTCGCCACCAGGGAAGGCCTCGTGGGCATCGGTGAGGCTACCTTCGATGCTGCGCCGGCCGACATGAACAGGCGGCTGTCGCGTGCTGGAGAGGCGCTTGTCGGGAAGACGTCGGATGAGGAGACCCTGGCTGCGTTGGCCTCCCTGACACAGGGGGACATGGCCGATGCGACCATCTTCTCGGCGCTCGATCAGGCGCTGACGGACCTGCGGGGACAGCAGGCCGAAAAACCCTGTTTCCTTCTGCTACGGGACGAGGCGAAGGCTTTCCCCGTAGCGCTCTATGCAAACATCAACCGCAAGACGCGAAGCCGACGGGCGGAAGAGTTCGCCGCGAACGCCCTGGAGGCCGAGAGGGAAGGGTTCCAGGCCGTGAAACTGGCGCCGTTCGATGCGCTTACCCCCGAGCTGGCGGAGACCGAGCAGGGGCAGTCGCTGATCGCCGCCGGGATCGAACGTATCGCAGCCGTGGCCAATGCCGTTTCGCCCCGCACGGCGTTGCAGGTCGACTGTCATTGGCGTTTTTCGCCGCGTGCGGCATCCCGCTTGATCGATGAACTGGCCGAACTCGGCGTGCGTTGGCTCGAGTGTCCGCTTCCCGAAACGGTCGCGAACATCGACGATCTGGCTCGCCTGCGTCGTCAGGCCAACACTGCAGGCATGCGGCTCGCGGGCCTGGAAAACCTCTGTGGATGGGAGCGTTTCGAGCCCTTCGTGTCGGGTGGCTGCTACGACGTGGTCATGCCGGACATCAAGCATTGCGGCGGCTACCGCTCGATGCTGGAAATCGCCAGGCGTGCCGAGCAGCACGGAGTCGCCGTTTCGCCTCACAACCCTTCCGGGCCGATCTGCCACCAAGCCAGCGTTCATGCCACGACCGCCATTGGCGGTCATGAGCGTCTCGAAATCCAGTGGCGCGAAACACCGATGTTCGAAAGCATCACGACTCCTGGGGCGGTATTCGACAATGCCATGTCCCGGGCTTCCGAAAGCCCGGGGCTGGGCATGACTCTCATGGCCACCGAGTCGTGACGGCATATCAACGTTCGTAACGCGGCTAGTCAGCCGACGAAAGGAGGCAGAATGAAATTAACGACCAGTCTTATGCTTGCGCTTCTGACCGCCGTCACCGTGTCGCCGGCGATGGCAGACGACTACCCCGACCGCCCGATCAAGGTGATCGTGCCTCATGGCGCCGGTGGGTCGACGGATATCACCACCCGACTACTGGTCGAGCCGCTCTCCGAACGGCTCGGGCAAGGTCTCGCAGTCGCCAACGTGACCGGCGGCGGTACGGCGATCGGTGCCCAGGAGGCAGCGCGCAGCCGAGCGGACGGCTATACCCTGCTGTCGACCCACGAGGCGCTGCTGACCTCTTCGGCAATGGGGGTCAATACCATGGGGCCGGACAGCGTCACACCGATCGCGCAGGTTGGCCTGGAACGCCAGATCATCGCCGTGCGCCAGGATAGCCCGATGCAGAACCTTCAGGATTTCTACGCTGCCGCCGCGGCCGGTGGGGTGAAACCCAAGCTCGGGGTCAGTCCCGGCGCTGCCAATCACTTCGCCTTCATGCGAATACTGCAGCCCGTTGCCGACCCCGAGGTCACCTTCGTCCCTACCGGTGGAGGCGGCCCATCCATGAAGGCGCTGCTGTCGGGCACCATCGATGTGGGGACCTTCGTGGTCTCGGAGGCCCGAGACCAGATCGAGGCGGGCAATATTCGTGCCCTCGCTACCTTCGGGCCGCAACGCCACGCTGATCTTCCCGATGTGGAAACGTCTGGCGAACAGGGATACCCGATGGATATCGGTATTCACTATGTCTGGTACGCCCCCAAGGGCACGCCGGCAGACCGCATCGACATCGTCGCCGATGCCATCGAAGCCATCGTCGGGGACGAGCAGTTCCAGCAGCGGATGCTCGATCGTTCCATCGAACCGGATTTCGAGCGTGGTGAGGCGCTGAGCCAGGATCTGGACGCGCGTTGGCAGACGATGCAGAGCGTGGCCGAGGAGCTGCGCCCGTGATGGCCTCGCTGTCGTGGCAGTGGCGAGTCGAGGCGCTCGCCGCAGTCGCCTTCATGATTCTCGGCGTGGTGGTCTGGCATGCGGGAGACGTCATTCCTCCCTCGTTCATGGATACCGGATTTGGCGCAGGGCTACTGCCGAAATGGCTCGGTGGAGTGCTGATCCTGCTGGCGGCCCTGCTTCTGCTGGAGACGATGACGGCGGGGCGCCGCGCGACCGACCCTCGAACGGCACCGCCAGCGGAACCTGACCACGAGGCATCCCCACGACTGCGGGGCGCTTGGAAGCCTGGCGCACTGCTGCTGCTGCTGGTGCTGATGTTGGTCAACGCCGATTACCAGCTAATACCGTTCTACCTCTCCGTGGCGATTTTCATCTTTGCCGTCATCCTGATGCTCGAAGGGCTTGGCAAGAAGGCGCTCGTCATCGCGTCGAGCGTCGCTTTCGCGACGACGGTGGTGGTCTGGATCGTCTTCTCGCAACTGTTCATGGTGATTATCCAATGACAGCGGAACTGCTTTCGTCCTTCGGTACGATGCTGAGTCCCGGCGTGCTGGCACTGTTGGTACTGGGGACGGTGCTCGGCGTCGTCTTTGGTGCCATACCGGGCCTGAACGGCGGCATGCTGGTGGCGCTGAGCCTGCCACTGACGTTCGGGTGGCATCCGCTGACCGCCATTGCGCTATTGATCGGCCAGTACGTGGGATCGATTGCCGGCGGGCTCATATCGGCGACGCTGCTCAACATTCCCGGCTCCCCATCCAACATGATGACGACGCTCGATGCCATGCCGATGGCTCGTCGCGGGCAGGCGGTCAGGGCGTTACAGCTGGGTATCGTCGCCTCGTTCTTCGGCGGACTGGTCTCGTGGCTGGCCCTGGTGTTTCTATCTCCGCCCCTGGCGACGTTCGCCTTGCGTTTCGGGCCACCCGAGTACTTTGCGCTGGTCCTGTCGGCGATGGCGTTGATCGCCACCCTGAGCGCCGGTTCCTTGACCCGGGGGCTTCTGGCAGGCGCGCTGGGGATGATTGCGGCGTTGCCAGGGCTGGATCAGGTGACGGCCCAGACAAGGCTGACCTTCGGTTTCGGTCAAATGGCAGGAGGTTTCGAACTGCTGGCCGTCTTGATCGGTATTTTTGCCGTGTCTCAACTGATCAGCGATGCGCGCCCTCAGAGAACGGCCGAGATCATCACTCTCGCGAAGGGCTCCAGATCCATTCGGATAAGCGATTTCTTGCGTCAGAAATGGAATCTTTTGCGCTCGTCGCTGATCGGCACCTGGGTCGGCATACTGCCGGGCGTCGGCGGGTCGGTGGGCTCCATCATGGCTTACGCCAGCGCTCGTTCGATGTCCAGGACACCCGAACAGTTCGGCAAGGGCAGCGAAGAGGGGGTTCTGGCATCGGAGTCCGCCAATAACGCCACCATCGGTGGCGCCATCATTCCGATGATCACCATGGGCATCCCGGGTTCCATCATCGATGTCATATTGATCGCCGCGCTCACGGTACACGACATCCGTCCGGGACCACTGCTGTTCCAGTCCAACCCCGAAGTCGTTTACGGATTCATGTCGTCGCTGCTGCTGGCGAATATCGTGATGGTGGTATTCATGCTGGTGGCGCTGCGCTGGCTGGCCCGACTGATGACGGTGCCCAAGTCGGTTCTCGTCCCCACCCTCCTGGTGTGCTGCATCCTGGGAACCTACGCCGTCAACAATCGGCTCTTCGACGTCTGGGTCATGCTCGCTTTCGGGCTCGTCGGGCTGGCCTTCCGCGGCTTGAAGTTGCCGATCGCCCCCTTCGTGATCGGCTTCATCCTGACGCCGATTGCCGAGGTCAATCTACGCAGCGCGCTCATTGCCAACGAGGGCGACTGGACGATCTTCTTCACCCGGCCCATCGCCGGCGTCTTCATGGTCCTGGCGATACTCTTCTTGCTGGCGCCGTTGGCCGGCTATCTGAGAAAACGCCTGGGGTCACGGTCAGCCGCGCCGACCTGAAACGAACCGGGCCAGTGATCGAGTCACTGGCCCGGTTCGTTTCAGGGGAAGCTTTTCGCAACCCTCAACCTCAGGCCATGGTATCGACGATGCCGCCTTCCACTCGCATTGCGGCGCCGGTAGTGGCGCTGGCCTGGGGCGAGGCGAGGTAGACACTGAGGTTGGCGACTTCCTCGACTTCGGCCACGCGCTGGATGATCGAGGACGGGCGGTTCTCCTTGACGAAGTTGGCTTCCGCCTCGGCCTCGCTGATGCCCTGCTGGCGGGCGATATCGGCGATCATCTTGCCCACGCCTTCCGATTTGGTCGGCCCCGGTAGCACGGCGTTGACGGTGACCTGGGTGCCGGCGAGCACCTTGGCCAGGCCTCTGGAGATCGACTGCACCGCGCTCTTGGTCATGCCGTAGTGGACCATCTCGGCGGGGATGTTGAGTGCGGATTCGCTCGACAGGAACTGGATACGCCCCCAGTCGCGCTCTTTCATTCCCTGGGCGTAGTGGCGCGACAGCCGCACCGCGCTCATCACGTTGACGTCGAAGAACTGCTGCCACTCCTCATCCGGGATCTCGAAGAAATCCTTGGGTCCGAAGATGCCGACGTTGTTGATCAGGATGTCGCAGGAGGGCTTCCGGTCGATGAGTGTGCGGCAACCCTCGGCCGTCCCCAGGTCCGCCGCGACCCCGTCCACGGTTGCGCCCGGGCGCTTGCGCTCGAGCTGGGCGATGGCGTCGTCGACCCGCGCCTGGGTTCGCCCGGTGATGGTGACGGCCGCACCGGCGCCGGCCAGCCCCTCGGCGATGGCCAGCCCGATGCCGGCGGTAGAGCCGGTGACGATGGCGGTCTTGCCTGTCAGATCGATTTTCATCAGGTCTCTCCTTTGTCCTGCGCTGTGGTCTGCGTTTCGCGCGAGTCACGCCGTCTCGAGAGCGAGGGTGATGGCTCCGACGAAAGTCGCGGGGGTACACTTCGAGATCGGGGCATTGGCAGCGAACACAACCCCGTGGGGTCTTTCAGCGTAGGACGCTTTTCGCAATTCGCCGTCCCATTGCTGAAAGCCGCCTGGCTGCCGCCTCCTTATACTCAACTGAAACAACCCTAGGGAAACGCTGAATAGATCGACGAGCAGGATGAAGCGCAAGACGCACGGAGTGCGGGAGCCGGAGCCTATGGGGTATAGGTGAGGATTCCGAGCACCGCGCAACGCAGCGATTCGCCTGCGCAGGCATTTATGCAGTGCTGCCCCAAACCTCCAGGGAGAGAGACATGGCCGCGAGCCCGACACGTGACGATTTCGACCACTACATGACCCCCAACTATTCGCCGCAGCAGGCGATTCCGGTGCGCGGCGAAGGTAGCCGACTGTGGGATCAGGCGGGCAAGGAGTACATCGATTTCGCCGGCGGTATCGCGGTCAATGCGCTGGGGCATTGCCATCCGGCGCTGGTCGGCGCACTGACCGAGCAGGCCAACAAGCTGTGGCATCTCTCCAACGTCTACACCAACGAGCCGGCCCTGGCGCTGGCCAGGCAGATGGTCGAGCGGACCTTCGCCGACAAGGCGTACTTCTGCTCTTCCGGCGGTGAAGCCAACGAAGCGGCGTTCAAGCTGGCGCGGCGCTGGGCGTTCGACAACTTCGGCGAGCGCAAGCACAAGATCATCTCGTTCAAGCAGGCATTCCACGGTCGCACGCTGTTCACCGTCAGCGTCGGCGGCCAGCCCAAGTACTCCGAGGGCTTCGGTCCGATCCCGGGCGGCATCGTGCATGCCGAATTCAACGATCTCGACAGCGTGCGCGCGCTGATCGACGACGATACCTGCGCCATCGTGGTCGAGCCGATCCAGGGCGAGGGCGGCGTGACGCCGGCGACGCCTGAGTTCATGCGCGGTCTGCGCGAGCTCTGCGACCAGCACCAGGCGCTACTGGTCCTCGACGAGGTGCAGTCCGGCGTCGGCCGCAGCGGCAAGCTCTACACCTACATGCACTACGGCGTGACGCCGGACATCCTGACCTCGGCCAAGGCGCTGGGCGGCGGTTTCCCGATCGGCGCCATGCTGACCACCGATCGAGTGGCGCCATCGCTGGCTGTGGGCACCCATGGTTCCACCTACGGCGGTAACGCGCTGGCCTGCGCGGTGGGTCTGGCGGCGCTGACCACCATCGATACGCCGGAGGTGCTGGCTGGCGTCGAACGTCGCCATCAGCTCTTCCGCGAGCATCTCGAGGTGATCAATCGCAAGTACGGCGTATTCAAGGAGATCCGCGGCATGGGGCTGCTGATCGGTGCCGAGATGAGCGACGACTTCGAGGGTCGCGCGCGGGACATCCTGCCGCTGGCCATCGAACAGGGCCTGATGGTGCTGGTCGCCGGCCCCAACGTGCTGCGCATGGCGCCGTCGCTGGTGATCCCGGAGGCGGATATCCAGGAGGGCATGGCGCGTCTCGAGATTGCCATCGGGCAACTCGTCGAGCCGTCATGATCGATGCCGACGTGGTTTCAGGTGCGATGGAGCAGGCCGCGTCGCGTGGCGTCGGCCACCTGCTGGTGCGTCCGGCCCGGCCGGGCGATCTGGCCGCGATCGAGCGGCTTGCCGGCGGCTCCACCCCCAGGCTGACCAACCTGCCTGCCCATCGCGACCGGCTGGAGGAGCGAATCGCCCGCTCGACCCGCGCACTCTCCCATAACGTCGATTTTCCCGGCGACGAGCTCTACACCTTTGTGCTGGAGGATCGGGATCTGGGCGAGATCGTCGGTACCGCCAGCATTCGGGCCCAGGCGGGAGCGCAGGACGCCTATTACACCTACCGCCAGGAAACCCTGATCCACGCCTCGCAGCAGCTCAACCTGCGCCATGAGGTGCAGACGCTGTCGCTCTCCCACGAGATGTCGGAAGTGTCGCTGCTGTGTGCGCTGTCGCTGGACGCGCGTTACCGCGGCACCAGCGCGGCAACCCTGCTGCGACGGGCCCGGCTGATGTTCATCGCCCAGTACCCCGAACGCTTCGCGGAAACCCTGGGCGTCGCCTTTCCGGGCTATCTGGACGAGGAGGGCGGCTCGCCGTTCTGGAACAGTGTCGGCCGCCACTTCTTCGAGCAGGGCTACCACGAGATCAACCTGCTGGCGGGGGTGCGCTCCAAGAGCTTCATTGCCGAGGTGATGCCGCAGTTTCCGCTCTACCTGCCGCTGCTGACGCCACAGGCCCGGGCCGCGATCGGCCGCGAGCACCCGGCCCACGAGCAGGCGTTGCAGGAGATGCTGGCCGAAGGCTTCGTGCGGTCGCGGCATGTCGATATCTTCGACGCCGGGCCGGTGGTGAGGGGAGAGCGTCAGCGACTGCATACGCTGACCCACTGCGGCTGGCACCCGGTACGGATCCGCCCGGCCGCCTCGCTGCCGGACGCGGAGCCGGCGATGGTGGCCAATCAGCAGCTGGCGGACTTCCGCTGCACCGTGGCCCGCTACGCGCTCACCCCGACCGGCCAACTGCTGCTGTCCGAGGAGCAGGCGGCCCTGCTTGGCGTCGAGGAGGGGCGTGCGGTACTGGTCGCGCCGCTGGCGTTACCCGATGTCGAAGACGCGTTGGACGAGGGAGAACTGTAATGCGCCTGCGACCCATTGGGCACCACGATATCGACGAGCTGCAGGCACTGGCCCAGGAGACCGGGGTCGGTTTCACCTCGCTGCCCAACAGCCGAGAATTCCTGGCCGCCAAGATCGCCAACGCGGTGGCGGCTTTCGAGGGCCGTGTCCCCGAGTCGGAGCGGCTCTATTTCTTCGTACTCGAGGACGAGCAGAACGGCGAGCTGGCCGGATGCTGCGCGATCGAGGCCGAGGTTGGCCGCGAGACACCGTTCTATCACTACCGTGTCGGCAAGCTGGCCCACTCGTCGGTTCAGCTCGACCTGCATCGCACCATCGACACGCTGTTTCTGAGTTCGGATCATACCGGCGACGCCGAGGTGGCATCGCTGTTCCTGCGCCCGGCCTATCGCCGCGATCGCAACGGCACGCTGCTCTCCAAGGCGCGCTGGCTGTTCATGGCGGAGTTCCGAGAATGTTTTCCGGCCAAGGTGCTGGCGGAAATGCGCGGCGTATTCAGCCCCGACGGCGTCAGCCCGTTCTGGGAGAGCCTCGGCAGCCACTTCTTCCCGATGGAGTTCAAGCAGGCCGACCAGCTCACCGGCCTGGGTCAGAAGAGCTTCATCGGCGAACTGATGCCGAAGTACCCGATCTACACGCCGTTTCTGCCACAGGCAGCGCGAGAGTGCATCGGCCAGGTCCACGAGCATACCCGCCCCGCGCTGGAGATGCTCAAGAAGGAGGGGCTGCGCTGGGAAGGCTATATCGACATCTTCGACGGCGGCCCCACGGTCGAGGCCTATATCGACGACGTTCGTGCCATTCGTCACTCCTCCTGCGTCACGGTGGAAGTCGGCGGTGACTCTCTCGCCCAGTCCGAACGCCCCGGTTGGCTGGCCGCGACCACCGGCATGAGCGACTTCCGCTGCAGCTGGATCGGGCGCGGACCCAGCGAGGACCGGGTGATCACGCTCACCGCCGCGGAAGCGGAGCGGCTGAGCGTGACCAGTGGCGATGCGCTGCGGGTGNNTTTCGCGGCTCGCGGCTCGCGGCTTACGGCTTACGGCTCGCGCCTTACCCATGAATCATCAGGAGCGACATATGCACGCCAAACAACAACTGCTGATCGATGGCCGTTGGGTCGACGGCGCCGCCAGGTGTTTCGACAAGCGTGACCCCGTGTCGGGCGACTTGCTGTGGCAGGCCGCGGCGGCGTCTCCCGAGCAGGTCGATGAAGCGATCGCGGCGGCGCGGCGTGCGTTCCCCGGCTGGGGGCATCGGCCATTCGCCGAACGCCAGGCCATCGTCGAGCGCTTCCGGGACGAGCTGGAGGCCAATCGTGAACCGCTGGCCCGGAGCATCGCCTGCGAGACCGGCAAGCCGATCTGGGAGGCGCGCACCGAAGTGGGCGCAATGATCGGCAAGGTCGCGATTTCGCTCACCGCCTACCACGAGCGCACCGGCGAACGCGCCCGCGATGCCAGTGGCACGCGGGCCGTGCTGCGCCATCGCCCTCACGGGGTGCTGGCGGTCTTCGGACCCTACAACTTTCCGGGCCACCTGCCCAATGGGCATATCGTGCCGGCGTTGCTGGCGGGCAACTGCGTGGTGTTCAAGCCCAGTGAGCAGACGCCGATGACCGCCGACCTGACCCTGCAGTGCTGGGAGCGGGCGGGGCTGCCCCCCGGCGTGATCGATCTGGTCCAGGGGGCGGCGGAAGTCGGACAGGCGCTGGCGGGCAGCGCCGCTATCGACGGCCTGCTGTTCACCGGCAGCGCCAAGGTCGGCGGCCTGCTGCACCGCCAGTTCGGCGGCCAGGTCGGCAAGATCCTGGCTCTGGAGCTGGGCGGCAACAACCCGCTGGTGGTCAAGGACGTGCGCGATCTCGATGCGGCGGTGCTGACCGTCGTGCAGTCGGCATTCCTCTCCGGTGGCCAGCGCTGCACCTGTGCCCGCCGCCTGATCGTACCGGCAGGCGAGGCCGGCGATCGACTGGTCGAAAAGCTGGCAAAAACCATGGCCGAACTGCGCGTGGCGGAACCTTTCAGCGAGCCGGCGCCGTTCTACGCCGGACTGGTCAGTCCCCAGGCCGCGGAGGGGTTGCTCGAAGCGCAGCGTGACCTCGAAGCCCGAGGCGGACGTGTGCTGGTGCGGATGCAGTCGCTGCAGGCGGGGACCAGCCTATTGTCACCGGGCTTGGTGGATGTCACCGGCTGCGACGTGCCCGACGAGGAGCATTTCGGTCCGCTGCTCAAGATCCATCGCTACACGGGCTGGGACGAGGCGATCGAACTGGCCAACGACACCCGCTACGGGCTCTCCGCCGGTCTGATCGGCGGCGATCAGACCGACTGGGACGACTTTCTGCTGCGGATTCGCGCCGGCATCGTCAACTGGAATCGCCAGACCACCGGGGCCTCCAGCGACGCGCCCTTCGGCGGCATCGGCGACAGCGGCAACCATCGCCCCAGCGCCTACTACGCGGCGGATTACTGCGCCTATCCGGTCGCCTCGATGGAAGCGGATACGCTGGCCATGCCCGCGGAGCTGCCGCCCGGGGTCACGCTATGAGCGGCGACGGCGTGAAGGACGACGTGCGCGAGGTCAACTTCGACGGCCTGGTCGGACCGACCCACAACTACGCCGGGCTGGCTCACGGCAACGTGGCCTCGATGCGCCATGGCGGGCTCGCCTCCAGCCCCCGCGAGGCGGCACTGCAGGGTCTGGCCAAGATGAAGTCGCTGATGGATGCCGGCTACGCGCAGGGCGTACTGCCGCCCCAGCAGCGCCCGGATCTGGGCGCGCTGCGCTCGCTCGGCTTTGCCGGCAGCAACGCCGAGGTGCTGGCGCGGGCCGGGCGAGAAGCGCCGCAGATCCTGCGGGCGGTCTGCTCGGCCTCGTCGATGTGGACCGCCAACGCGGCGACGATCACGCCGAGTCCCGATGCGCCGGATGGTCGGGTGCACTTCACCCCGGCCAACCTGCAGTCGAGCTTTCATCGCTATCTCGAGCCGGAGACCACGGGCCGCGTGCTGGCCGCCATCTTCCGCGACGAGCGTCATTTCGTGCACCACGCCCAGCTGCCGGCGACGCCCGCCTTCTCCGACGAGGGGGCGGCCAATCACACCCGTTTGTGTGGCGAGTACGGCGAGGCCGGTGTGCATCTGTTCGTCTATGGCCGTCAGGCCTTCGGCGGCGGGCGTGAGCCGCAGCGTTACCCCGCCCGTCAGACCCTCGAGGCGAGCCAGGCGATCGCGCGTCAGCACGGGCTGAGCGATGCCCAGGCGGTCTTCGCCCAGCAGCATCCCGACGCCATCGATGCCGGCGTCTTCCACAACGACGTGATCGCGGTGGGCAACGGGCCGGTGCTGCTCTACCACGAGATGGCGTTTCTCGACGAGGAGAGGACACTGGACGCGCTGCGCGCCAGGATGGCCTCGCCGCTGATCCCGGTGCGGGTACCGAGCGAGGCGATCAGTCTCGAGGATGCGGTCTCGACCTATCTGTTCAATTCGCAGCTACTGTCGAATCCGGATGGCAGCATGACCCTGGTGGTGCCCGGGGAGTGCCAGGAGAACGAGGCGGTGTGGCGCACGATCCAGGATCTGCTGCTGGCGGGCTACAACCCGATCGGCGAGGTCACGGTCAAGGACGTCAAGCAGAGCATGCGCAACGGCGGCGGGCCGGCGTGTCTGCGTCTGCGGGTGGTACTCTCCGCGGCGGAGCGCCGGGCCCTGAACGGTCGGGTGCTGTTGAACGACGCGCTGTATTCGGATCTGGTCGCCTGGGTCGAGCGCCACTACCGCGACAACCTGACCCCGGACGACCTTGCCGACCCGCAGTTGGCCGACGAGACGCTCACTGCACTCGACGAGCTGACCCGGCTGCTGGGTATCGGCAACGTCTATCCGTTTCAACTGGCGCCGTGAGCCGGCCGCTCAGCCTTGTCCCGCGGCGCCACCGACCATGCCGCTGCGCAGGTCGGCGCCACTCTGGCGGTTTCTGACGTGCTGGCTCACCACATCTTCCGGTGAGCCAGCCATCTCCCGGAACATCCCCATGCTGCCCAGCAGGGCGGAAGATTCGTAAGGCACGAACACGCGCTCGCCATCCTTGGCCATGGTCGGCAGCGCCTTGATGTAGCTCTGGCCGAGCAGATAACCCACCACGGTGCGCTTGTTCTCTTCCGTCTCGCCGATGGCATTGAGCACCAGCTTGATCGACTCCTGCTCGCCCTGGGCGCGCAGGATGGCGGACTGCTTGTCGCCTTCGGCATTGAGAATCGACGATTCGCGCTGACCCTGGGCCATGGCGATGGCGGCGGATTTCTCGCCCTCGGCTTCGGTCACCGTGGCGCGGCGTTTACGCTCGGCGGCCATCTGCAGGCGCATGGCGCTCTCGACCTCTTCCGGCATGGCGATGTCCTGCACCTCGACGCGAGAGATCTTGACGCCCCATTTGGACGCGGGCTCTTCCATGGCGGATTGAATCGCGTTGTTGACCTCGGCGCGGGATTCGAACAGCTTGTCGAGCTCCATCTTGCCCACCACCGAACGCAGCGTGGTCTTGGCCAGCACCTCGACGGCCTGGCTCATGTTGGCGACTTCATAGACCGCCCGCTTGGGGTCGATGATCTGGTAGTAGAGCGCGCCGTTGATGGTGACGGTGACGTTGTCGGTAGTCACCACCGGCTGGCCCGGGAAGTCCATCACCGTCTCGCGGCGGTCGATGCGGATCTCGTCGGTGGCGATGGGGTAGTACTCTTCGCCCTGCTTGCGGTAGCGGATCATGCTGATGGCGCGGGGCTGTTCGATGAACGGGATGATGATGTTGATCCCGCTCTCGAGCAGTCGGTTGAAGGAGCCCAGTCGCTCCACCACCATCACCTCCGACTGGCGAACGATCACCAGTCCCTTGACGATGAGCAGCACGCCGATGGCGACGATGATCAGACTGATGATCAGGCCCGGGCTGGCGAGAAGATCCATGAGCGTTACTCCGTAGGACGCTTCAGCGTGACGATGGCTTCGGTGCCGTCGAACCGCTGAAAGATGACCGGACTGCCGAGCGGCAGTTCGGTGGTGTCGGTATCGGCGACTCTCAATCGATAGAAGTCGCCATTGATCTTGAGGCCGGTCGCGCCGTCGAAATCGCGCTTGAGGGTGCGGTACTCGTTGCCCTTCTCGACGCCGGTGCCGGTGGTGCCGTAGTCGACGCCCGGCGGCGAGAACCTCGGCCGGATCACCTTGACGACCAGCGGCAGCAGCACGCCGGCCGCAAACCCCAGCCCGAGCAGCTGCCAGGTCATCGAGGCACCCAGCCAGGCCAGCAGTGCCGCGGTGGCGGCAGCGATCGCCAGCGCCAGCAGCACCAGGGCACCGGAGGCCAGCTCCGCCAACCCCAGCAGCAGGGCGACGGCCAGCCAGACATAAGCCACGTTCCAATCCATATCGGTTCCCGACGCGCGGTGATGGAAGAGAGGAGGTTGCGATAGGCGATCGAAGCCCGATGGGCTGGTTCCCGTCACCGATCGCGGCAGAACGATCCCGAAGTCTGCCCGCATTCGACCGGCCAGCGTATCAGAGATTGCCGACAAGGGCGGTGAGCGTTTGCCGACAGCCTGTCCATCCGGGGAGGTCAGTCGTCTCCCAGCTTGACCATTCTGGGCCGGCCGATCAGTACGCCGGCGACGCTCTGGCCGGCGAGCAGCACGATCAGGAAGATCAACGACAGCTGCCAGTCGCCGCTCAGGCCGTGCAGGGCGCCGAACAGCAGAGGGCCGCTGGCTCCCATCAGGTAGCCAATGCTCTGGGACATCCCCGAGAGCATCGCGGCATGCTGGGGTTGGCGCGTGCGCAGCACGATCATGGTCAGCGCGAAGGCGAAACAGCCGCCCTGGCCGGCGCCCAGCAGTACCGCCCACAGTAGTGGCGAGGCCGCCGGTGCCAGCAGCAGGCCGAACAGCGCCAACGCCACCAGCGAACAGAGCCCGAGCACCAGCAGGCTGTGATGGGTCAGCCGCGAGGCCAGGCGGGCGACGATGTAGCTGCCCGGAATGCTGGTGAGGTTGATCAGCGACAGCATGATCCCGGCGGTCGCCTCGGGGACGCCGGCCTGGATCGCCACCGCCGGCACCCAGGTCTGCAGCGTATAGAAGCTCAGTGACTGGGCGCCCATGAACAGGGTCAGGGTCCACGCCACCGGACTGCGGAACAGACGCGACATTGGCGGCCGACGGGCGGCGGCCGGTGGCTCGGGCCCCAGCGAGAGTGCCATGCGCCACCACACGATGGCGGATCCGATCCCGAAGGCGGCCCACAGCCAGATCGGGGTGGACCAGCTTCCCGAAGCGTTCATCAGCGGAATGGCGCTACCGGCGCTGATCGTGGCGCCAACGCCCATCATCACCGTGTAGAGACCCATGGTACGGCCCAGGCGATCACCGCGATCGCGCTTGACCAGGCTCGGCATGAACACATTGCCGAAGGCGATACCCATCCCCGCGCACAGCGTGCCGAGCAGCATGACCGTCAGGCTCTCGACGCCGCGCATCACGCCGCCGAGAGCGATCAGCGTGATCGCGCAGGCGATGGCGCGATCGAGCCCGACACGGTCGGCGAACCCCGGCGCCAGCGGCGACAGCAGGCCGAAGCAGAGAATCATTCCGGTGGTGAACAGGCTCGCCGTGCCGGCACCGATGGCCAGTGTCCCCATGATCGGTTCGAGCACCGGCCCGATCACCACGATCGGCGCGCGCAAGTTGATCGCCGCCAGGCCGAAGGCCACGAGCCATAGCCAGGCGGGGAGCGATCGAGCAGCAGGGGGAACGGGTCGGGACACGGTTGACGGCCTTCGCTAAATGGGGCGGCATCTTAGCATTTTCCTGCCAAGGGGCGGACCCGACCTTGCGCGAAGCGCCCGGCACAGGCGGCCCGCGGAGATGGCCGAAGTCCGGTGAATCGGGCCTTGCATAAGTAAAGTGATCGTTTTACATTGGAGCCATGGATATTCGCACACGACTGATCGACACCGCCGAGCAGCTCTTCGATCGCCATGGCTTCACCGCCACGGGGATGGACCGGCTGACCCACGGCGCCGGCATCTCCAGCCGCACGCTCTACAAGCATGTCGGCAGCAAGAACCGCCTGCTGGCGATCGTCCTCGACGAGCGCGATCGTCGCTTCATGCGCTCGCTGGCGAGCGCTGTCAGCGTGGATGACCTGTTCGGGGCGCTGGGCGCGTGGTTCGCCGACGAGGGCGCGCGGGGCTGTCTGTTTCTGCGCAGTTGGGCCGAGACCGGCGGCGAGGTGCCGGAAATCGTCGAGGCCATGACGCGTCACAAGGCACGGCTGCGGCAGCGCATCGAAGAGATCGTCGAAGCGGAGACCGGGCGTCGCGACGACGAACTGGCCGAATCGATTCTGCTGCTGGTCGAAGGTGTGACCCACGCCGCGACCTATCGGGGTAGCGCGACCGTGGACGTGGCTCTGCGAGCGGCGCGGCGGCTGGTCGAGGCCGCTATGGTCTGACCGCAGGAGATTGTCCTCTCCGGCTCGATGCCGGCGGCTGTGTCACGAGTGTAGGGAAAACGATCATTTTACATCGAGGCTGTCGTCTGGGCTCGTCGCTCGAGCCGGATTCGGTAGCCAGGGAGAAGAGCATCATGACCCACCAGGAACGTCGACTGATCGTCGCGGGGACGCTACTGATCGGTGTGAGCTACGGTCTGGCACGCTTCGCCTACGGCCTGTTCCTGCCCAGCATGCGCGAGGATGTCGGGTTGAATTCGACAATGGCGGGGGCCATCGGCAGCGGTGCCTACGTGGGCTACTGTTTCGCCATCGTGATCAGCGCGCTACTGGTGGAGCGGCTCGGCGCTCGAGCCATGGCCGTTGCCGCGGCCCTGGTCGCCGCGACGGGAATGGCGGTCATCTCCGTCAGCACCAGCGCGCTGTGGCTGGCCGGCGCCATCCTGCTGGCGGGAGCCAGCACCGGGCTGGCATCGCCACCCATGGCCCAGGCCGTCTCGAGTTCGATCGCAACCGACCGCCAGGGCCGGGCCAATACCGTCATCAATGCCGGCACCAGCCTCGGCGTCGCCATCTCCGGCCCGGTGGCGTTTATCGCCACGGGACAGTGGCGCATCGCCTACGCCGCTTTTGCGGTGACCGCGTTGCTCAACGCCGTGCTGTTGTTCGTCAGCGTGCCGCGTTCCGGGACAGGCGAAGCACGTGGCGACACTGCCTCGGAGGCAGCGGGCAGGTCGAACCGAGGAGGCGTGCAACGGGACTCGGCCTGGCGCGTGATGGTGGCCGCGATGGGCATGGGCATTGCCAGTGCCGCCTACTGGACCTTCTCGAGCGAGGCGCTGCTCACGCGGGGGCAGTTCTCCCAGGCGCTGGCCAACAGCGTCTGGATTCTGATTGGCGTCGCCGGTCTGGTCGGTGGCCTTGCCGGGGATCTCGTCAACCGCTTCGGTATCAATGGGGTGCACCGGGCAACGCTGGCCGCGCTGGCACTTGCGCTGTCGCTGCTCGCGCTGATGCCCTCGAGCCTGCCGGCCGCCCTGGGGTCAGGTGCCCTGTTCGGGGCGAGCTACATCATGCTGACGGGGATCTATCTGGTCTGGGGCGTGCGCCTCTACAGTGACCGTCCCGCCATCGGGCTCGGCTTGCCGTTCCTGATGATCGCGGCGGGCCAGATCGTCGGTTCGCCACTCGCGGGCTATCTGATCGGCAACCACGGCTACGCCTTCTGTTTCATCGTCTTCGCGTCGATCGCATTGGCGACGATGCTGATCGGCTACCGGCCCGGCCGCGGGGGACAGGTCGATGCCGCGCCGAAAACGACGGTATCGAGCCGACCGGACACGCCGCTGCAACACTTCTATCTGCCCGCCATGCCGCCACTGGGACTGATCGACAAGATCGGCCGTCTCGCGCGTCGTGGGTCGGGACGCTGATGAGGTGCTTGAGGCCCAGGCGCGTGATGCATCTCGACGCGTGGCACATCACCGTGAGACATCCAGCTCGATCGCGGCCGGCAGCGGTGTCAACCGGCTCTCGCTACCGGCCGCACCTTCGGTCAGCATGGCGACCAGCTCCCGAGTGGTGGAGTGACGGGTCAGCATCAACGCCGTGACCTCGCCGTCGAGTGTCCTCGTGGCATGCCAGCAGCCGGGATGCATCGATACGCCCAGGCCCTGAGGCAGCCGAAAGGCCTTCAGCGAATCGATATCCGGACCGCCGTCGTGATCGAGACAGACGATCTGCACCAGATCGCCGCCATGGATCGGCACGACGGCCTGATGGGTCAGCCGATGCATCTCCAGCTTGTCGATGCGCGATGAGTCATCGCGATAGTGCACCCAGAGCACTTCAGCGGGGCCGCCATCGATGCCGGTGTCGAAGCTGAGCTGGTGGACGAAATCGCTGGCTGTCGAGCGATATCCCGGCTCGCCTTCGGCAAGATCGGCGGGCCACCCCATCACATCGCCATATGGCGCGAACGACGTCGGCGAGAGTGCGTCGATCGGCAGCGTCCTGACGTTCATGCACTGTCCTCAACGGGATCGATCGGTGCCTTGCAGCATCGCTTCCACCACGCAGGCATGCTGCAGCAGAGCGTCATCGTCGCCCTGGGGGCGCGATAGCATCAGGCCGATGGGGAGCTCGGCGCCGGTGGCGAGGTAGGGCAGCGAGATCGAGGCCGCGTCGAGATAGTTGAAGACGCTGGTATTGCGCAGCGCCAGCCGGTTGGCGCGCTGGAAGGCGGCGGCGTCGTTCTCGAGCGCAGCGCGTCTCGGGGGCAGCGTGGCGACGGTGGGCAGCAGCACCGCATCGAAGCCGGCCATCTCCTGTTCAAAGCGCTGCTGCCAGCCCGCTCTTGGCCACAGGCGCTGCAGGTAATCGGCGGCGCTGATGTCCCGGCCGCCCTTCAGGCGTTCGGCGATCAAGGGGTCGTAGTCGGCCTCGGCGCGGGCGAGCTGCTCGCGGTGCAGCGCGGCCGCTTCCGGCACCACCAGACCACCCTGCTGGTTGATCGCCAGCGCCGCGTCGACGGCCGCGAACGGTAGGCGTTCGACGTGACACCCACTGGCTTCGAGGACAGCGACGGCCTCCGCGAAGCCGTCGCGAACCGCATCATCGAGCTCGCTCATCAGGCCGCCTTCGGCGATCGCCAACCGTAGCGGCCGCGGCGTGGCATCCAGCGCCGGCAGCGGCCGCTCGGCCAGAATCGACCAGAGGCTGGCGCAGCACGCGACGCTGGGCGCGATCGGACCCACGCAGTCGAGGCTCGGCGCGAGCGGGTAAGCCCCTTCACCGGGCACGCTGGCCTGGCTCGGCTTGAAGCCGGTCAGGCCGCAGAACGCCGCCGGGATCCTGAGCGAACCGCCGGTATCGCTGCCCAGCGTGGCGGCGGCGAGGCCGAAGGCGACCGAGGCCGCGCCGCCCGAGGTCGAACCGCCGGTGATGCGTTCGTCATCGAACGGATTGGGGGGCGTGCCGTAGTGTCGATTGAGGCCGAGCCCCGAGAATGCGAATTCGCTCATGTTGGTACGCCCGGTCAGCAGCGCCCCGGCACGGCGCAGACGCTGGACCGCCGGCGCATCGTGGCTGGCCGGTGGATTGCCACCCAGCACGCGGGAGGCGGCCCGGGTCAGCTCGCCCTGGACGTCGAACAGATCCTTGATGCTGATCGGCACACCCGCCAGAGGTTGGGTGGGGTCGACCCGCGCCAACCGGTCCGTCAGCTTGTCGGCATCGAATTCGAGATAGGCCGTAGCGGTGACCGCAGCCTGTGAGCGGGCTCGCTCGACCAGGGCCTCCAGCGCCTGGGCGGAGGTGAAGTCGCCGCTGTCGATGGCCGCCTGCCAGTCGTGCAGGCGGCGTTGGCCGGCAGGCCGCGCCCAGAATGCGCGAGCGGCATCCTGTGGCGTCTGTGGCGAGCTCATTGCGCGACCTCGAGCTCGATGACGGTATAGCTATGGCTCAGGCGGCGATTCAGCACGGGGTCGGTGAGCGTCATCGAGAAGCGCGGGCTGGGTCGGATACCGCCGATGGCCGGTACCGTGCCGCACAGCAGCAGCGTGTTGGGGGCCAGCGATTCGCCCTGCTTGAGTGCGGCCGGCAGCTTGGCCAGCAGCGTGTCGACGTCCAGCAGCTCGGCCAGCGTGCCCTGCTGATAGGTGACGACCTGGCCGTTCTCTTCGATCTCACTGGCCAGTTCCAGCGCATCCCAATGCTCGCGGATGGCCGCCAGCGGCCAGGCCTGTCGGGCGACCGGCTTGGCGCAGAGCTGCTTGGACTCGGCGACACCGACCGCCTCGAGTTTACGATCGGTGTGATCGGAGGCGAGCGTCACCCACAGTCGGCCATCTTCGTCGCTGACCAGGCAGACCTCGGCTTCGCCGGAGCCGTCGCCGCCGAGCATCTCGACGTTCTCCGCCTGGGTCAGCAGTTGCGCACTGGCGCGATAGAACAGCGGTACGCTGGAGGGCGGCTTGACGCCGATGGCGGCCAGCTCGTCGATGTGATGTTGCACGTTCGCCTGATCGCGGCCTGCCCAGCCGGCGATCGCCAGTCGTTGCGGCGTGACGGTGAGCGTGTTCTCGGGGGTATCGAAAGTCAGCATGAGCGGTTCCTGAGTTGTCGTTGGAGCAGACATCGGCGTCGAGTGCCGCGAGTCATCGATGACGCAATGCATCGACGACGCGGCGGATCAGAGCGAGTTCGGCAGCCACAGGGCGATGCCGGGGAACAGGATCAGCAGCACGGCCATCACCACCATGGCGGCAATGAACGGCAGCGTGCCGACGATCACGTCGGAGAACGGCTTGCCGCGCCGGGCTGCCTGCACGATGTAGAGGTTGAGACCGACCGGAGGGGTGATCAGCGCCATCTCGACGAACAGGATCATCACCACGCCGAACCACACCTTGTCGAAGCCCGCGGCGAACAGCAGGGGCGCGATGATCGGCAGCGTGATCACCATCATCGACAGCGTCTCGATGAAGAAACCGAGAACCACCAGCAGCGCCAGCACGCAGAGCAGCAGCGCCATCGGCGACAGGTCCAGTTGCGTCAGCAGCTGCGTCAGCTGGCCGGAGAGGCCCGCCGAGGCGAGCGCGAAGTTGAGAAACGAGGCCGCCAGCATGATGAACAGGATCATCGAGGTGGTGCGCACGGTGTTGTCGAGCGCTTCGGTCAGCATGCGCCAGTCCAGCCGCCGGTTGAACGCGGCGAGAATCAGCGCGACCACCACGCCGATGGCGGCGGCTTCGGTGGGCGTCGCCCAGCCGGTGTAGATCGAGCCGACGATGGCGACGAACAGGATCAGCAGCGGCAGCAGGAACTTCAGATGACGCAAACGCTCAGGCCAGCTCGAGCGACGGCGTGGCCCGCCCAGCGACGGCTTGAAAGCGCAGAACAGGATCGCCGTCAGCATGAACAGGCCGGTCAGCAGCAGCCCCGGCAGCAGCCCGGCCACGAACAGCTTGGGGATCGAGGTCTCGGTCAGGAAGCCGTAGACGATCAGGTTGATCGATGGCGGGATCAGGATGCCCAGCGTGCCGCCGGCGGCGATACTGCCGCAGAAGAGCCGCGGGTGATAGCCGAGCTTGTCGCCCTGCGGCAGCGCCACGGTGGAGATCGTCGCCGCGGTGGCCACGGAGGAGCCCGAGGTCGCGGAGAACAGCATCGAGGTCATCACGTTGGCATGCAGCAGGCCGCCGGGCAGCCAGGAGAGCCAGTGATCCATGGCGCGATAGGCGCGCTCGGCGATCCCCGCGCGGACGATGATCTCGCCCATCAGCACGAACAGCGGAATCGCGATCAGCAGAAAGGAGTCCGCCGCCGACCACAGGTTCTGGCCGAGCGCCCGCATCAGCGGGAAGAACGAGAAGAACTGATCGACGCCGAAGGCGAGCAGGAACAGCGTGATGGCGACCGGGATGCCGGTCAGCAGCAGCGCCAGAATCCCGATGGAGAGATAGGCGAGCATCAGGGTTTTCCTCCTGTCGCGGCGTTGTCGTGCGCGCGGGCTTCGAGCTCGTTGGACTCGAACGGGTCGGCCTCGTGGCCCATGCCGATCAGCGTGCGAACCGTGGCGCTATCGCCGCCGGCCGCCGCCAGCAGGGCGCGAATCGCCAGCACCGCCGCCGCCAGGGCAAACCAGGTGTAGCCCAACACCCACACCAGCTGCGGTATCCACAGCGGCGTCGACAGCGGCGTATTGGCGGTGGTGTGGTTGGCGAGTGACCCCGAGAACACCGGCCAGGCGTGGATGACGATCATCCAGCCGACCAGATTGACGGCGAGTATCGAGAGCAGGTCGAGCGCCGCACGGGCGGCGATCGGCAGCTTCGAGTAGCCGACATCGATGCGGATATGGGCACGTTCGACCAGCGTGTGCGAGAGCCCCCAGGCCGAGAGAACGGCGAGGACATAACCGGCATACTCCTGGACGCCTTCGAAGGAGCGGCCCAGCAGTTTGCGGCTGACCACTTCCATGATGACCATCGCGACGACGGCCAGCAGCAGCAGGCCGATGAGCCGAGCGGCCCAGCGCGAGACGAGGCGGACGACGCGCACGAGCGCGTCGAACAGAGAGACGAGAGCGAGCATGTTGGATACCTGCCGACGGGCAAGGGCCGAGCACTGACGTGCCCGGCCCTGCGATCCATTTACTTGACGATGGGGAGGGCGACGAGGGGAGCGACGTTCTCGTTCCACAGCGAGATCGTTTCGTCATCGATCCGCGAGGCCCAGCTCGGCAGGACCGCACTGACCAGCGCCTGATGGGCGCGCTCGCGGTCGGCGTCGGTCACCTCGACCAGTGTCATGTCGCCCGGCTTGCCGTGCTCGCACTCGCCATTGCCGGTCAGGCAGGCGATGCCCTGCTGCTCGTCCTTGGCCAGGTTGTTCCACACCGGATCGATGAAGCCGGGTACGATCTGGCTCTCGATGGTCTGCTTGGTCTCGTCGTCGAGCGAGTTCCAGGTGTCGTCACTGACCGCCGTGATGACCGTATCCCAGCCGCCGATGGGGAGAGGCAGCAAATAGTCGGCGACATCCTGCCAGCCGGAGTTGTAGCCGGAGAGCGAGCCGGTGACGGCACAGTCGATCACCCCGCGCTCCAGCGCGCCGGGCACTTCGTTGAAGGCCATGACCGTGCTCTGGGCGCCGATGGCGGAGAGGAACTCCGCCGTGGTGCGGCCGCTGGCGCGGACCTTCTTGCCCTGCAGGTCGCCGAGGCCCTTGATCGGCGTGTTGCAGAACACCACCTGCGGCGTGTTGGGCGCGATCGCCAGCACGTGCGCATTGTAGTGAGACTGCATCGTTCTCTCGGCGATCGGCATGAACGCCTCGCTGACCTCGCGGGCCTTCTCGGGATCGGTGGTCATCATCGGCAGGTCGAGACCTTCCAGTGCCGGCGCCTCGCCGCCGACGTAGTCGGAGAAGGTCATGCCGACATTGAACAGGCCGTTCTTCAGGTAGGTGAAGACATCGCTGCCTTCGATACCCATCTGATCGAAGGTCGTCATCTGGACCTGGATCTGGCCATCGCTCGCCTTGGGCAGGGTCTCGGTCCAGAACGGCTTCTCGAAGTTCTTGTGCAGGGAGACCGCGCTCCAGGTACCGACGACGTTGAGGCTGGTGTCGGCGGCGGCGCCCTGGGCAAGGCCGACAGTCAGGGCGGAGAGCGTGAGGCCAAACAGTGTCTTCTTCATGGGAGTCTCGCTTGTTGAGGTTGTTTTACGAGTCTTCGGCAGGCGCGAGCGGCGTGACCGCCGCGATATCGCCGCTACCGATACTTCAGACGATAGTTGGGGATGTCGGTAATCAGCATATGACCGGGGGCGTGGGCCATGGCGAAGGGTAGCTTCGCATTCATCAGCGCGATCTGCGGTGTCACGCCGCAGGCCCAGAACACCGGGATGTCGCCGGCTTCCATCACCGGGGCATCGCCGAAGTCCGGCCGGTGGATATCGTCGATGCCGATCAGCTCCGGTCGCGCCAGATGCAGGGGCGCGCCGTGAACGCTGGGCATGTCGGTGGTGATCTGCACGGCGCGGATGGCATCGGCCGGCGACATGGCGCGCATCGACACGACGTAGCTGCCGTGGAACGGGCCGGCGGGAATCAGCGGAATGCGGGTCCGGTACATCGGCACGATGGTCCGCGCGGCCATGTGGCGAACCGGCACGCCCTCGGCGAGCAGCGACTCCTCGAACGAGAACGAGCAGCCGATCGAGAAGGTGACCAGGTCGTCGCGCCAGCGGGAGACGAGGTCGGCCGGCTCGTCGACCAGTTCGCCATGTTCGTAGACGCGATAGCGCGGCACGTCGGTGCGTAGGTCGATCGACTCTCCCAGGGCCTGCGGATGAAAGCTGCCCGGTTCGCTGACGTCGAGCACCGGACAGGCGGCGCGATTGGCCATGCAGAAACGCAGGAAGTCGGCGGCGTAGGTGTCGGGGATGATGACCAGATTGGCCTGGGCGAAACCGTTGGCGATACCGGTGGTGGTGGTGGGCCAGTCGCCGCGGCGGATGGCGGCGCGCGCCTCGGCCGGAGAGACGGTGGCGTCGAGAGAGGTCATGTCGTCGATCCTGGTTGTCATTGTCGTGGCAGTCTTGGCCGGCAGAACCGGGCGCCGCCTTATGACATCCCACGCTATGGGTTCACGACGCATCAATCCAATCGATTTTTATGATTCTTCTTCATCGGTAAAACCTTTCAATCCCAGCGTTCTCGACAAAACCTTTCGACGTCAGGTATATCGGCAACGCCTTGCGACAAGGGACCCCTCGGTAACGCCGCTTTCGGCGTCAGGCGTGCTCGCGCTGGTCCCGTTGCCCGAGCTCGATCGCCAGGTCGATGACGCCATCGGCCAGCGCCTTGTCGATGTGCTGCGGCCAGGAGGCGGCGAAGTCGAGCCGGGGCAGATCACAGGGCAGGGTGATGAGCTCGCCGCGGGCGATCTCCTGCTCGACGATGCGGGGCGGGATGGCGCCGACGCCGATACCGTCCAGTGCCAGGCGCACGATGGTCCAGACCGAGCCGGAGCAGTGCAGCTTGATCCGCTCCAGGCGCTGCTGATGCAACAGCGACTGCAGCTCCCGGTAGGGGCGGCTGTCGCTGGCGAAGGTGATCAAGGGCGTGCCGGTACGCGCCAGCGCTTCCAGGGTGAACGTCCGGGCCGAGAAGCCCAGCTGCGGGGTGGCGATCAGGCCCGTGGCATAGTGGCATAGCGGCCGGCTGAGGATGTCCTGGGCGTCGACCGGTCCCAGCGTGAAGGCCATGTCGATCTGGCGATTGAGCAGCCGGTTGGCGAGTCCCGGCGTGCCGTCCACCTCGAGCTGCAGCGTCATGTCGGGGAAGCGGTTGGCGAGTTCGGCGATGAACGCCGGCAACCAGCTGTGGGCGATGGTCTCGACCACGCCGAGACGCAGCACTCCCTGGAACGGGTTGTTGGCCTCGAGCATCGCCATCGCTTCCTGGCGTGTCTCCAGCATGTGCTGAGCGTGGCGGTAGAACTGTCGACCCTTGGGTGTGGGCTGGATCGGGCGCTGGGCGCGATCCAGCAGCGGCCCGCCGACGAACTCCTCGAGCCGGGCAATACGATCCGAGATGGAGGGCTGGGTCAGGTGCAGGTGCTGTGCGGCAAGGCGGAACGATCCCAGGCGTACGATCCAGACGAAGGCTTCGATTTCCTTGAAGTCGAACATGGCGGGCTCGCTCGGCGTGCGGTGAAGACGGCAGACGTGATGGCGGCCAGTATTGCATGGATGGCCGCCCTCGAGAGACGCGCGATTTCCGCCATCGTCGGATGTCCGCGCGCGCTCGGTGCCGTTACAATGGGCCACCCTTTCTGCATCGGGCGCGTCCGATTCGCTTCACGAGAGCCGCTTCACAAGAGCCATCGCGTCCGAGCATTGTCATGTGACCGTGACACCTCGACGCCTGCCGACCGTCATCTTTCGAGGCATCGTTTCAGCCGGCATGCGTCGCTCAACCTTCGCCCGACGAGGCAGCCAGACCGCCCTCGAGGCGAACAGCCGAAAACAGGAGCGCTTGATGAGTCAGGATTACCCGGAAAATACCGACCACCGTCGCCGCCACTCCGCCAACGTGGTCGATGGTCCCGGCAAGGCCGCCAGTCGCGCCATGCTGCGCGCGGTGGGCTTTACCGACGAGGACTTCAAGAAGCCGCAGGTGGGCATCGCCTCGACCTGGAGCCGGGTGACGCCGTGCAACAGTCATATCAACGTGCTGGCGGAAGCGGCCAGTGACGGTGCCGACGCCGCCGGCGGCAAGGGCGTGATCTTCAATACCATCACCATCTCCGACGGCATCGCCAACGGCACCGAGGGCATGAAGTACTCGATGGCCTCGCGGGAGATCATCGCCGACTCCATCGAAGCCGTCTCCGGCTGCGAAGGCTTCGACGGGGTGGTCGCCATCGGCGGCTGCGACAAGAACATGCCGGGCTGCATGATCGGGCTGGCGCGTCTCGATCGGCCCAGCATCTTCGTCTACGGCGGCACCATCCAGCCCGGCGCGGGCCATACCGATATCGTTTCGGTGTTCGAGGCGATGGGGGCCTACTCCCAGGGCAACAAGTCGCTGATCGAGGTCAAGCAGATCGAGGAGACCGCGATTCCGGGGCCGGGCTCCTGCGGTGGCATGTATACCGCCAACACCATGGCCTCGGCGATCGAGGCGCTGGGCATGAGCCTGCCCAACTCCTCGGCCCAGGAGGCGGTCTCCCAGACCAAGCACGACGACAGCCGCGCCGCCGGCGAGGCCGTGCTCAAGCTGCTCGAGCTGGACCTCAAGCCTTCCGACATCATGACCCGCAAGGCGTTCGAGAACGCCATCACCGTGGTCATCGCCCTCGGCGGCTCCACCAATGCGGTGCTGCACCTGCTGGCGATCGCCAACACCGTCGGCGTCGAGCTCACGCTGGATGACTTCACCGAGATCGGCAAGCGGGTGCCGGTGCTCGCCGACGTGCGCCCCAGCGGCCACTACATGATGAGCGAGCTGGTGGCGATCGGCGGCATCCAGCCGCTGATGAAGGTACTGCTGGATGCGGGCATGCTCCACGGCGATTGCATCACCGTCACCGGCAAGACACTGGCGGAGAACCTGGCGGACGTGGCGCCGTATCCGGTCGATCAGCAGATCATCAAGCCGCTGGATGCGCCGGTGAAAGCGAGCAGCCACCTGCGCATTCTCTACGGCAACCTGGCGCCGGAAGGGGCCGTGGCCAAGATCACCGGCAAGGAAGGGACTCGCTTCACCGGTCGGGCGCGGGTCTTCAATTCCGAGGAGGAGGCCCAGGCACGCATCAACGACCTGACCGTGGTCGCCGGCGATGTCGTCGTCATCCGCTACGAAGGACCCAAGGGTGGCCCGGGCATGCGCGAGATGCTCACACCCACCTCCGCGATCATGGGCCGCGGCCTGGGCGACAAGGTGGCGTTGATCACCGACGGTCGCTTCTCCGGCGGCAGCCACGGCTTCGTGGTCGGCCATATCACGCCGGAAGCGTTCGTCGGCGGGCCGATCGGCCTGGTCGAGGATGGCGACGAGATCACCATCGACGCCGAGAACGACGTGATGACCGTGCATATCGACGATGCCGAGATGGAGCGGCGCCGCGCGGCCTGGCAGCGTCCGGCACCGCGATACACCCGCGGGACGCTGGCCAAGTACGCCAAGACGGTCAGTTCCGCATCGAAAGGCGCGGTCACCGACCTGCCCGAAGCGCTGGAAGACTGAGTCGGCACCAGGCGGTCGACGCGGTCGCCTTCGCTGAATGAACGCCCCGAGATTCGTCCTCGGGGCGTTTTTCGTCGTGAGGCGACTGCTGAAGCGAAACATGAGCCCAGTTCATGAGCGAGCTGCACAACTTTCATGCGACAGCACGTCTATTGCGTCTCTGGCTTGGGTATCCTGGCGGCCTGCCTCTTCGGTGGCGCCACGCTAGCCGATCCGCTCGCCACCGCCGAACCGTTCCATGACGCCAGGGAATTGCCATGCAAGCCAGTCGCGACCGCATCATCACCACTCATACCGGCAGCCTGCCGCGCACCCCGGCGCTGTCGCGCATGCTGGTGCTGCGGGAGCAGGGCAAGCCGGTCGACAGTGCGGCGTTCGAGGCAGAGGTCGCGCGCTGCCTGGATGGCGTGATCGGCGCCCAGCTCGATGCCGGGCTCGACAGCATCAACAACGGCGAGGCGCCACGAGTGGGCTTCTCGACCTACGTGACCGAGCGCATGAGCGGCTTCGGCGGCGAGGGTCGGCGCAAGCCGACGCTGGATATCCAGAAGTTCCCCGGCTACGCCGAACACATGGCGCGCCAGATCGGTGTCTCCGAGGATCTGGCCAAGGTGTGGAACACGCCGCTGGCCCAGCGTGCGGTGCATTACGATCCGACACTGGCCGGGGTCAAGGCGGAGCTGGCCTCGTTTTCGGCGGCGCTTGCCGGCAAGCCCGCACCGCTGGAGACTTTCATGACCGCGGCCTCTCCCGGCGTGGTCACCACCACCATGCTGCGCGCCCAGGACAACCCCGACTATCCCACCGACCGCGACTACGTGCTGGCGGTAGCCCGCGAGCTGAAGCAGGAGTACGAGGCGATCGTGGCGGCCGGCCACGTGCTGCAGCTGGACGCCCCGGATCTGGCCATGGAGCGCGTGATCCTGTTCGGCGATGCCGATCTGGGGACCTTCCTCGAGCGCGTCGAGCTGCATATCGAGGCGATCAACCTGGCGCTGGAGAACATTCCGGCGGACAAGGTGCGCCTGCACGTCTGCTGGGGCAACTGGCAGGGCCCGCATCAGGATGACGTGCCGGTCGCCGAGCTGCTGCCGATCCTCTACCGCGCCAAGGTGGGGGCACTCAGCATCCCGCTGGGCAATCCGCGTCACGAACACGAGACGGTCTCGTTCAAGACCCATCCGCTGCCGGATCACATGCTGCTGATGCCGGGGGTGATCGATGTCACCACCAACTATCTCGAACACCCCGAAGTGGTGGCCAATCGCATCTGCGCCTCGGTCGATGCCGTCGGCGATCGCGAGCGTGTCGTGGCCGGCACGGACTGTGGTTTCGGCACCTTCGCCAGCTACGAGTTCGTCGCCCAGGACGTGGCCTGGGCCAAGCTCAAGGCGCTGAGCGAAGGCGCGGCGATCGCCAGCCGACGTCTCTGGGGGTGAGTGGGCCCTGCCCATCGCGGTCTCGGCGTCGATGACTTTGCAGATCGCGAGGCTCTCCTATACTGCGAGGGCAAATGGCACAACAGGGAGAGGTGCAATGGCGACCCAATGGATGAGGAATGCCGGGCTGGGCCTGGTACTGAGCACGGCGATGTTCGCCGGTGGCGCCGTGGCGCAGGATAAGACGAGCGATCAGCCCAACGTGAACAAGCAGGAGGGGGCGCAGACCAACGAGCAGGAGCCGGCCCATGAAACCGAGACGCAGGCGGAGGGAGCCCCCAAACTCGCCAAGGATTGTCTCGATCTCGCCCTGCAGAAAGACGAAGGTAGCGAGAAATTCCGAGGCAATTCGATCTACGAGAACAACGCCAAGGACTACGACGCCGATGAGCTCGAGCAGGGAGACACCTTCGAGCTGCGGGTCGATCTGCTCGGCGAGGGCAATGCGAAATACAACCTGACCTGCCAGATCGATGCCGATGGCAATATGACCTACGAGGGCATGGGCAAGTCGACCAGCGTCAAATCATGAAGCGGACTCGTGCAACGTTCCAGACGGCCCCTCGGGGCCGTTTGTGTCTGCACTCCTCGATCGTTTCATCGGGAGATCATCGGTGAGCATCACCGCGGACATTGTCGAGACGACGTCGCCGGTCGGGGTCATCTCGGATACCCACGGGTTGCTGCGGGACCAAGCCCTGGCGCTGCTGGCGGATTGTCGCCCGTTGATTCATCTGGGCGACGTCGGCGATCCGGCCATTCTCGAGCGTCTGGCCGAGCTGGCGCCGGTCTACAGCGTACGCGGCAACATCGACCGGGAGGGGGTGTGTTCGGCACTGCCGTCACACCGCCTGCTGGTGATCAACGGCCGGCCCCTGCAGCTGGTCCATGATGTGGCGGACGTCGACGAGCGGATGGCGTGCGAGGCCGTGCTGCACGGCCACTCGCACAAGCCGCGCAACGAGTGGCGGGGAGAGGGCGACGAGCGGAGGCTATGGTTCAACCCCGGCGCAGCGGGCAAGCGCCGATTCAGCCTGCCGATCACGCTGGGCAAGCTGTGGATCGACGCCGACGGCATCCGCAGTGCGATCATCCATTTGCCGCTGTAAGTTTGGAAATCACTCGCCGTCCGGGGTGATCCGGACCAGCGCGCCGTTGCTGGAGTCCGTCAGCACCCACAGTGCGCCGTCGGGGCCCTCCGCGACATCGCGTACGCGGCCCAGTCTCTCCAGCAGACGCTGTTCGCCACTGACACGCTTGCCGTCGAGCGTCAGCCTCACCAGTCCGCCCGGCGACAGCGACGCGATGATCAGATCGCCCTCCCAACCAGGGAAGCGATCCCCCTGATAGAACGTCATGTCGCCGGGCGCGATCACCGGGTCCCAGTAGTAGATCGGCTGTTCCATTCCCTCCCTGGCGGTCACGCCTTCGCCGATCGGCGCACCGCTGTAGTCCTCGCCGTAGGTGATGACGGGCCAGCCGTAGTTGTGGCCGGCCTCGGGAACGTTGAGTTCGTCGCCGCCCCTGGGCCCGTGTTCGATGGTCCAGAGTTCACCGCTGGCGGGGTTCAGCGCCGCGCCCTGGACGTTGCGATGGCCGTACGACCAGATCTCGGGCAGGCCGCCTTTTTCGACACTTCCGTTCTGGCCACCGGCGAACGGGTTGTCGTCGGGAATCGAGCCGTCGGCGTGGATCCGCACCACCTTGCCCAGATGCGTGTCCAGATCCTGGGCCAGTTGGCGGGGTTCGGGTAGCGAGCGCTCGCCCAGGGTCACGTAGAGTCGGTTCTGGTCGTCCCAGGTCAGCGTGGCACCGAAGTGCTTGGTGGAGTTCCACGCCGGTGTCTGGCGAAAGATGACTTCGACGTCGCTCAGCCGGGCGTGGTCCTGGCTCAGGACGCCACGGGCGACCGAGGTGCCGTTCTCGCCGTCGCCCCTGGGTTCGGCGTAGCTGAAGTAGATTCGCCGGTTGCTGGAAAAGTCGGGGTCGAGCACCACGTCGAGCAGACCTCCCTGGCCGCGGGCATCGATCTCCGGCAGGCCCTCGATGGGCGCGGACAGCGTCCCGGTCTGCAGGTCGACGGCACGCAGTCGCCCGGCGCGCTCGGTCACCAGTGCCATGTCGTTGTCGACAAATGCCAGGCCCCATGGATGGGCCAGGCCCTCGGCTACCGGCGTTGCCGTGAGGGTGACATCGCCGTCGAGCGCCGGCGCGCGGGTCTGGCCGTCGAAGGCCGGGGTCTGCTCCGGCGCATTGGGCGGACCGCTCCGTACCGGCTCCGCGGCGAAGGCCTCACCGCCAAGCGACAACAACAGGGCGGCACCGGGGAAGGTCACCAGATTTCGAAGCATGTCGGTCTCCATGGCAGGGGCTGGCACTGCGTCTGATTCATTGACTGTAGCAGCCTTCCGGGCCGGCGTGAGCGGTGACGTGTTGCTGACAGTTTGAAACCAAAGATTGTCGACAAACGATGCCGCGCTTTGGTCAAAGTTGATATCATTAGCCTTTTATCGGAGTTCGAACTTGCCCACTGACCCCTCCGTGCCCAGCCAGCCATCATCGCGCTTCCGCCCCCCGACGTGGTTGCGATGGCTGCTGCTCGTGCTCGGCTGCGTCGTTGCCAACCGGTCGTTGAACGCGGTGCATATGCCGGCCGGCGGGTTCATCGGCCCGATGGCGGTATCGATCGCCTACGGGGTGCTGGTCGGTGGCCTGAAGTTGCCTCGTATCGGTTTCAAGCTCAGCCAGGGGGTGATCGGCGTGCTGATCGCCCAGACGCTGACCCTGTCGGTGCTGTTCAAGATCCTCGATGCCTGGCCGGTGATGCTGATCGCCACGGCGATCACCCTGCTGCTGAGCCTGGGGGTGGGCATAGGCCTGGTGCGCTACGGCGGCTTGCCTGGCTCGACAGCGGCCTGGGGCACGACGCCGGGCGCCGCCGCGGCGATGGTCGCGATGGCCGAGGAGAGCGATGCCGATCCGCGGATCGTGGCGGCGATGCAGTACGTGCGCGTGGTCTGCGTGGTGCTGGTGGGGGCCCTGGTCAGCCACTACCTTGGCGTGACGGACAGCGCCGGCCAGGGGCACGCTGCCAACCTGCCCGCCAGTCTGGCAGAGCTGGGCAGCTTCGTTGCCACGTTAGCGGTCGTCGTCGGCGGCGTGTGGTTATTCGACCGCCGGTTGCCCGCGGGCGCGTTGCTCGGGCCGGTGGTGCTGGGCAGCGTATTGAGCCTGAGCGGACTCATCACCATCGTGCTGCCCCAGCCGCTACTCGAGCTCGCTTACGGCGTGATCGGCGCCTACGTGGGACTCCGCTTCGACCGGGAGACGGTCCACAACATCGCGCGCGCGCTCGGCAAGATGATTTTCGCCTCGCTGGTGCTGATTGCGCTCTGTGCCGTCTCCGCCTGGCTGATGACGCTGTTGATGCACACCACTTTCATTACTGCCTATCTGGGCACGAGTCCTGGCGGCCTCGATTCGATGACGATCATCGCGATCGATACCCATGCGGATGTGGGGTTGGTGGTCGCGTTGCAGACGCTCAGGCTATTCACGGTCGTGCTGGTGGGGCCGGGGATGGCGAGGCTGGTCGCGCGGTTCGCCAAGCCATCGGCGACCTGACAGGGACCTCGAGGGTGAGTCTCTTTGACCGTAGCCAGGCGAAGGCTGGGCTAGCGTGGAGCGTTCGACGGGTCACCGGCTGATCGACGCCGGACGGCTTGGCACCGGGGCCTCGGGTAGCGCCTAATGAAGGCTCCATTGCCAGCGCTTGTGCTTGTGACGCGGGGCCGGCGTGTGGCTGCGGACGCGGCTGACCCAGGCCTGGCGCGACTCCCAGCGTATCAGGTAGACGGTCTCGCCATCGCGTAGCGGAGGGTTGGCCGGATCGATCAGGACCGCGTCGAACCAGCGTGAGAGATGATAGACCTGGAGCTTGCCGGTGACGGGGTGAGCGGCCACCTGGACGGCGGCCTCCGCGCCGCCGCCGCTGTCCGGTCGAAGCGACAGCGCCCACCAGCCCGGCATGCGGTGCCGGAGGATCATGGCGAGCGAGCAGAGCGCCAGCCAAAAGACGATCTCTCCCGGCGTTGTACTGAACCATGACTCCATGGAATCCCCCTGCGACTCGGTGGCGATAGCTTCCAGTAATGGGCCATCGTCCTTTTTATGCGACGCCTTCGGGGGCGTCGTCTGTCTTCGATAGATCCAGCGTTACCCAGCACGATACGGATAGCGAGTGCCGCTCTCCACACCAGAACGGTAAACAATTGCTGTCTTACGTAGCGGTTCCCGGTGATTGTTGCGGTGATTTCCCACCGCGCGAGACGGTTTTCCTCGTGACTCTCTTCTGGACACTGTCCCATCCGCGCCAAGGGGTTTGCGGACCCGTGGGGTCTGCAGTATTTCTGAAAGCGCAAGGTCTCCTCGCACCTCGAGGGGAAACGGGATGCGGGATGCAGCGGCTGGTCTCACCGCCCTGCACCGACGACAACAAGGACAACGACAGTGGCGAGAGGCGGATATGAAACAGCAACCCTCCAACATTCAATACCGGCAGGAAGACGCCAGTTACTTCGAACAGCGTGGCCTGAGCCGATATGCCGGCCCCTGGTCGCTATGGGCGCTGGGCGTCGGCGCGGTCATTTCCGGCCACTACTCCGGCTGGAATCTGGGGCTCTCCATCGGCGGCTGGGGCGGCATGGCGATCGCGACCGCGTTGATTGCGATCATGTATCTGGGGCTGACATTCTGTATCGCCGAGATGTCCCCGGCGTTACCCCACACGGGAGCGGCATACTCCTTCGCGCGCTCTTCGATGGGGCCCTGGGGTGGCTTCATTACCGGCCTGTGCGAGAACGTCGAGTACATCCTGACCCCGGCGGTCATCGTCTTTTTCATCGGTTCCTACCTGGGCAGCATCTTCGAGACGCCAGCGGCGATGCAGCCGCTATGGTGGGTGATAGGCTATATCCTGTTCGTGGGACTCAATATCGTGGGCGTAGAGCTATCGTTCAAGGTCACCTTGACGGTGACGCTGATGGCGCTGGCGGTGCTGATCGTGTTCTGGGTATCGGCGATTCCCAACATCGACTTCTCCACCTGGGCGCTCAATATCGGCAGTGGCGGTGAATTGCTGGAGGGCGGCGGCGGGCCGTTGCTGCCGATGGGCATTGGTGGCGCGCTGGCGGCGATGCCTTTCGCGGTGTGGCTGTTCCTGGCGATCGAGCAGTTGCCACTGGCGGCGGAGGAGTCGGTCGATCCCAAGCGAGACATGCCCAAGGGCATCATCCTGGGGATGATCACCCTGATCGTCTCCGCCTCGATGGTGCTGTTCCTCAACCCTTCACTGGTCGGCGTCGGGGCCTACGCCCTTGGCCAGAGCGGTGAGCCACTGCTGGACGGCTTTGCCGCCATCTACGGCAGCGGCCTGGCCAAGGTCCTGGCTCTGGTGGCGATCATCGGGCTGATCTCCAGCTTCCATACCATCATCTTCGCCCAGGGGCGTCAGATCTACTCGCTGTCGCGGGCCGGCTACTTCCCGACCTGGCTGTCGGTCACCCACGGTACCCGCAAGACGCCGCACGTGGCGATGATCGCCGGTGCCTGCCTGGGGCTGGTCATCATGCTGATACTGTTCACCGGCCTGGGGATCGACCAGGGATCGGCGGTGATCGGCGGAACCCTGCTCAACATGGCGGTGTTCGGCGCCATGTGCTCCTACATCGCCCAGGCGGCATCGTTCATCCTGCTGCGCAGGAACCGCGCCGACATCCCGCGCCCCTATCGCAGTCCTTTCGGGGTGCCCGGCGCCTGGATCACCATCGTCATCGCGCTGGTGACGCTGTTCTTCCAGCTGAGCGATCCCACCTATCGGGTCGGCATCCTCGGCGTCATCGTATGGTTCGCTGTCGCGATCGCCTATTTCGCGCTGGTCGGTCGTCATCGGCTGATCCTGTCGCCGGAGGAGGAGTTCGCGATGGCGCAACGCGAGGCGGCGAGCTAGAGCGCCGAGGCGGCGGCCGCGATACGGCAGGGGCGCCGATCGCCCCGGCTGGCGGAAACGACAAGGCCCCGATCCTGGGACCGGGGCCTTGCGTTCGAGAGGCAGGGCGTGGGAAGCCCGCCGTCGACCTCTACTGCTGGGTCTTGAAGTACTTGTCGTAGATCTTCTGGTAGGTGCCGTTGTCCTTCAGCGTGGCGAGGGCATCGTCGAAGCGCTCGGCGAGCTCCTTGTCGCGGGGACGGAAGGCGATACCGAAGCCTTCGCCGAAGTATTTTTCCGGCTCGCTGATCATGTCGCCGACGGTGACGTAGTCGCCATCCTTGCTATCCAGCAGCGTGGACTTGCCCACCGGGAAATCGAGGAAGGCGATGTCGACGCGTCCGGCATCCATGTCCAGCACCAGGTCGTCGGCGGTGGTGTAGCGGCTGATGTTGGCCACGTCGCCGTACATGTCGGTGACGTAGTTGTCCTGCAGCGTGCCGCGCTGGACGCCGATGGTTTTGCCCTTGAGCGACTCGGGGTAGGTGGTCTCGATGCCGCTGTCGGCAGCTGCGAACCAGGCGGAGGGCGGCTTGATGTACGGATCGGAGAAGAGCACGGTCTGGCGGCGCTCGTCATTGATCGTCATCGACGACATGATGGCGTCGTACTTGCGCGCCAGCAGGCCCGGAATGATGCCATCCCACGCCTGCACGACCCATTCGCAGTCGGCGTTGATCTGCGCGCACATGGCGTTGCCGAGCTCGATGTCGAAGCCGGTCAGTTCACCATCCGGAGTGCGATATTCCATCGGCTCGTAGGGAACGTCGACGCCGATACGCAGCTGTTCGGTGTCCTGGGCCTGGACGACGCCCGCGATCAGCGCGGCGCCAAGCAGGCTGGTGGTCAGCAGTTTTTTCATGGATCGCTTCTCTCTCGTGATGCGTGTGTTCTTGTGTGTTGCGACTCGGTCCCGGTTCGTCCGGCGCTTCGTGGGCGGCGAACGATCCACGACATCCGATGGATGACAACCGCAGCATAACCAAAGCTTACACGGTTGAATATCACCTCGATCAACGCCTGGTTCACGGCGCCAGCAGGTAGCCGCTGCGGTGACTGTGGTGGCCGGCGATATCGGCGACGATCATGCCGGCCGTGGCCATGCGGCGCTGGCTGCGGGCGTAGAACATGCCTGCCTGCGGCGCGCGGACCGGCTCGACGCGATCGCTGATCGGGTCGATGATCTCGGCGATGAGCTGCCCCGCCTCGACGACCGTTCCCGGCCTGGCATGGAACACCAGCAGCCCGCCGATCGGCGCATGCAGGAAGTCCATCGCCGCCAGTTCGGTGGCGGGATAGGCGAGCTCGGGCAGGGGCGGCGCCTCGCCGGCGACGAGTCCCAGGTGGCGGAGCCAGTCGATGATCGCCTGGGCGTCGTGAGCGGCGAGGTCGTGATCGACGTCGCGCTGCCCGCGCAGCTCCAGGGTCACCGACTGACAGCCGTAATCGAGCGGGAAACGGTCGCCGAAGGTCTGCCGAAGCCGCTCCCACACCAGCGTGAAGCACTCGTCGAACGACTGGCCGCCGGAGTCGGTCGCCAGCATGCTCGCCTTGGCGCCGAAGTAGCGTGCCAGCGGCTCGAATACCGGCCATGCCGCCGGGGTGGTGTAGAGATGCTCCACCGCATCGAAATCGCAGTGCAGGTCGAGCACGAAGTCGGCACGGCAGGCCAGGCGCTGCAGGGTCAGACGCATCGACTCCAGCGTCGTCGTCGGCGTCATTGCATCGAGCGCTGCCTCGAACCGGTCGCGGATCAGGTCGCGGTTGTGGGCGACGTCGTCGTTCAACGCGGCGTCCAGGCCAGCGGCGATCTCGTCGGCGACGTTGGCGTAACGGCGGTTGAAGTTGGTCAGGCTCTCGAAGTCATAGCGGCCCAGCGGCGTGTCCATCAGTTGCTGGTCCAGGCCGACCGGGTTGGCCACCGGAACGAGGGTGACGCGGCAGGCCAGCAGGCCCTGGGCTTCGAGTTCGGCCAGGCGCTGCTTCAGGGTCCAGGCCACCAGCATGCCGGGCAGCTCGTCGGCGTGCAGGGCACCCTGGATGTACAGGTGGCGCTCGGCGTCCGCCGGGCCGTAGTGAAAGCTGTCGATCTGTCGCTCGGTGCCCGGCACCGGGCTGATCAATGGGTGTCTCCGATGTTCCACGACGCTTCCTCGGCTCGAGAATCGATAGGTCCGGTCGCTGGCGCGGCAGCGACCGGAAGGGACTGGATTACTGGGCGCAGTCGGCTTCGCTGGGGCGGACCGACAGGTCGTAGTCGAAGTACTGATCCATCAGCTTGTCGAAGGTACCGTCGGCGTACACCTCGCAGATCGCCTCGTCGAACTTGGCGGCCAGCGCCTTGTCGCGCTGGCGGAACGCCATGGCGGCACCCTTGCCGAAGATCGACGTCGGCGTCTTGATGCTGTCGCCGAGCTGCTTGTAAGGGCTGTCTTCCTGGCGGAAGTCGATGGCGTCGTTGGCGATCGGGAAATCCTCGAAGGTCAGGTCGAGCCGGCCGGACTTGAGATCGTTGACCACTTCCTGGGAGGAGCCGTAGCGGTGGATGTCGAGAACGTCACCGTACTCCTGGGTGACGTAGACGTCGCGAATGGTGCCGCGCTGCACGCCCACCGAAAGACCCTTGAGCGACGCCTTGTCGTCGATGTCGATGTCGCGATCCCGGGCGGTGATCCAGACGCTCGGCGTGTTGTAGTAGGGCAGCGAGAACATCACCTGGCGCTCGCGCTCCGGGGTGATCGCCATCGACGAGAGGATGGCGTCGTACTTGCGCGCCAGCAGGCCGGGAATGATGCCGTCCCAGCTCTGCTCGACCCAGCTGCACTCGAGGTTGGCGCGAGCGCACAGCTCGTTGCCGAGGTCGATCTCGAAGCCCTCGAGCTTGCCGTCGGCATCGCGCATGACGAACGGCTCGTAGGGGACGTCGATGCCCAGGCGAACGGTCTCCTTGGCGTCCTGCGCCATGGCCTGGCCGAGGAACTGGCCGGAGACGAGTGCGCCGGCGAGCAGGGCGCTGGTGATCCACTTGTTCATGTTCGACTCTCTTGTGATTGGTGGTTGATGATCGGGAAGCGACGCCGTCGTGACCGAATCGCCGGCCGTCAGGCGCCCCGTGGGCGCAGGTGCGCCAGCAATCGTTTTTCCAGCCTGCGGAACAGGAACATGATGCTGAAGGTGAGGCAGAGATAGATCAGCGCCACGAAGATGAACGCCTGGAACGGCGCATAGAAGCGGGCGTAGACGTAGTACGCCGCCCCGGTCAGATCCATGATCGTCACCACGCTGGCCACGGCGCTGGCGTGGAGCATGAAGATCACCTCGTTGCCGTAGGCCGGCAGGGCGCGACGGAAGGCGCTGGGCAGGATGATGCGGCGCATCATCAGCTTGCGCGACATGCCGTAGGCGCGGGCGGCCTCGATTTCGCCCTTGGCGGTATTCTTGATCGCGCCATGGAAGATCTCGGTGGTATAGGCCGCGGTATTGAGCGTGAACGCGATCAGCGCCGGGAAGAACGCCTGCTTGAACACCACCCAGAAGATGCTGTCCTGGATGCCGTCGAAGAAGACCACGCCGTAGTAGACCAGATAGAGCTGGATCAAAAGCGGCGTACCGCGGAAGACATAGGTATAGGCGTAGATCGGCAGCTTGATCCAGCGCCGCTTCGAGCCGCGGCCGATGGCCAGCGGCACCGCCAGGATCACGCCGATCAGCAGCGACAGGAAGACCAGCTGCACCGTGGTGACGAGCCCGTCCCAGTAGAAGCTGAGCGTATTGGCGGTGAAGATGGCGTTGCCGGACAGCAGTTCGGTGAACCAGCCGTTCAATTGTTCCATTCGCTGGACTCCCCGAAGCCGGTGTTATAGCGCTTGGTCAATTTGGCGAAGCCCCACTCGGAAAGCGTGGCGATCAGCAGGTAGATCAGTGCCACCGGGATCATGAACAGGAAGGGCTCGTGGGTTGCCTTGGTCGCCTCGGCGGCCACTCGGACCATGTCGGTCAAGCCGATGATCGAGACCAGCGCAGTGGTCTTGAGCAGCACCATCCAGTTGTTGCCGATCCCCGGCAGGGCATGTCGCATCATCAGCGGGAAGCGGACACGCCGGAAGGCGAGCAGCGGACTCATGCCGTAGGCTCGCGCGGCTTCCATCTGTCCCTCTTCCACCGACTGAAAGGCGCCGCGGAAGGTTTCGCCCATGTAGGCCCCGAAGATCAGGCCAATGGTGATGACGCCCGCCACGAAGGCGTCGACGTTGATGAAGATGTCGATGTCGAAGGCGTAGTAGAGCTGGTCGGTGAGCATGTTGATCCCGATCTGCCCGCCGTAGAACAGCAGCATCATCAGCACCAGATCCGGAACGCCGCGCACCAGCGTGGTGTAGAGCGTGCCGATGCCGTGGATCAGCCGGTTGCGCGACAGCTTGGCGCTGGCGGTCAACAGTCCCAGGATGACTGCCAGTATCAGCGATAGCACCGCCAGTTCGACGGTGACCAGCGCCCCCTCGAGCAGCCGCGGGCCGTAGCCTTGCAGGTCGATCATGATGGTTTCCGCCTCAGTGCTTGGGCGCCAGGAACTGGCGCAGGCGCTCGGAGCGCGGGTTGTCGAGGACGTCGGCCGGTGCGCCGACCTCTTCGACCACGCCCTGGTGCAGGTAGATCACCTGGCTGGAGACATCCCGGGCGAAGGCGATCTCGTGGGTCACCAGAATCATGGTGCGGCCCTCGTCGGCGAGGTCGCGCATGACCTTGAGGACGTCACCGACCAGTTCCGGATCGAGCGCCGAGGTCGGCTCGTCGAACAGCATGACCTCCGGGTCCATCGCCAGTGCCCGGGCGATGGCGCCGCGCTGCTGCTGACCGCCGGACATCTGGGTCGGGAAGTAGTCGGCGCGATCCAGCAGGCCGACGCGGTCGAGCAGGGCGCGGGCCTCTTCGATCGCCTGCTTCTTGGGTTTCTTCAGCACGTTGACCGGCGCCTCGATGACGTTCTCGAGCAGGGTCATGTGCGACCAGAGGTTGAAGTTCTGAAACACCATCGAGAGCTTGGCGCGAATGCGCTCGACCTGCTTCCAGTCGGCAGGCTCGCGGCCGTGCTTGGTGGCGCGGAAACCGATGGTCTCGTTGTGAACGATCAGTTCGCCTTCGTCGGGCTGTTCCAGCAGGTTCATGCAGCGCAGGAACGTGCTTTTCCCGGAACCGGAAGCACCGATCAGCGTGATGACGTCGCCTTTCTGTGCCTGGAGAGAGATCCCCTTGAGTACCTCGTGATCGCCGAAGCGCTTCTTGATGCCCTTCGCTTCCAGGGGAATGGGGGTCGCGGCCATGATGTTGTCCACCGAGTGGGTTGGCTGGCGGGAAGCGGCACGGCGTCAGATGGCCCGTCTTGCTGTCGACCGAGCCATCGTCGATGGCGTTGGCGACGCCGACTCCCCGGCGAAAAATGCGGCGATTCTAGCAGTTTCGCCGTTAGGTTCCAGATAACGCCAGGTCGGAGCGTCGACGGGGACGGGGCAGGGGCAGGTGATCGAAGGGTAACTCTTTGTTCATTTTGGAAAACTCCTGAATGGTGTTGTCATTGTTCAGCGAATCGAAAATCGTCTTGGGCGAATCGGCGATCGCGATCGTCGATGCCGCCGCCAGGCCTAGCCGGGAACGTCGCAGGGCCGCACCAGCAGCGCCGCGCGCGCACCGAGCTCGACCTGGGCGTTGGGAAAGACCACCGACAGTGGCGCCTCTTCCACCACGAACGGGCCTTCCGTCTCGTCCTCGGCCAACTTTTCCCCCACCGCGAACTCGCTGAAATTGGCGACATCCTCGGCGAACGTGAGCCGGAAGGCGTCGCTCGTACGCATCAGCTCGAAGGCTACCTGGAAGAATCGGAGGTCGGCCACGTCGCCACTGGCCGGCGCGACGCCCTGCGCCAGCGTGGCGAGCCACCCCCGCATGCCGTCCAGGGCGTCGAGGTCGTTGGCGCCGAACGGGCGTACCTTGCCGAGTTCCAGCGTGTAGGCTTCGGCGGCGTGGTAGTGGCGGGAGTAGTGGGAGAAGGTCCAGCTGTGTCGATGCTGGAGCAGTACGGCCTGCATGCCGGCCGCGGCTAGATCGGGCCATGCCGAGCGAGGCTGGGTCTCTGCCTCTCCGTCCGTATAGGGCACCACGGCGAAGCGCGGATAGCGGCTGTCGCGTATGGCGGTGTGCAGGTCGAGATGCAGCGGGCGATGGCGGTGACGCGCGAAGAAGTCGTCGACCGCATGCATCAACGTCCGCGCCCGTTCTGGCTCCTCTCCCTCCTGGTCGAGCCCGCGCCGGAACAGGCGGTTGAGATTGGTGGTGACGAAACGCGTCTGCGCGCGAATCGAGGGAATGTTGCCGAGGATGACCAGTAGCGGCGCCCCCAGCGCGAGACGCCCGGCCTCCAGCGCGGCGAGCAGCTCGCCGACCAGCTCGATGGGAGCGGTCTCGTTGCCGTGGATACCCGCGGAAATCACCACGCTACGCGCATCGGAAGCGGCGACATCCGGTGTCAGCTCGAGAATCCCCTCGCCGTGGAGCCGGTAACGCCCGCCTGGGAGCGGGCCACTGGCGGGTCGACCGGCGACGCTGCCGTCTAACGTTGCCGAGAGCCAGTCATCGAGCATGGAGATCTCGGGGCATCGAGGCGCTGATCGAACTCTCTCGGAACCCGGGAGAGGAGGAGATCGGCGCGAACAAGGGGTGGATCGGGTTCATGCCGATTCTCGGCTGCTGTCAGTGAGCGTCCAGCTTACCCCGATCGTGGGTCCCGGCAAGCGGCCTCGTCGACACGCTGAAAAAACGCGGCCTCATCTTGAAAGCCGGCGGCACCGGATCCAGCGACGGCGCTGACGGTCATACGCCGCGAGTTCCGGTGTAGAGGGTATAGATCGAACGGCTCGCCGCCATCAGCAGCCGGTTGCGGTGTTCACCGACGAAGCAGAGATTGGCACACACCTCCGGCAGCAGGATCCGGCCGATCCGGTCCCCGTCGGGAGAGAAGATCGAGACGCCGTCATGGCCCTCGCCGCCGGAGGTCGCCGCCCACAGATTGTCGTCCTGATCCAGGGTGATGCCATCGTAGGTCTCGGCGTCCTTGCTCGACACCAGGGTCTCGCGGTTGCTGAGCGACTGGCCATCCTGAGAGAGCGTCCAGCGCGACACCGTTGCCGGGCGGTCGGGAAAGTGGGAGGGGGCGGTGTCGCTGGCATAGAGCGTCCGGCCGTCGCCGGACAGGGCGATACCGTTGGGCTTGCCGAGCTCGTCGCTCAGCAGCTTGGGGGTGTCCAGCGTGTCGTCGACATAGTAGATCGCCGGCTTGATCTCCAGCGCGCGCTTCTCGCCCTCGTAGTCGACGTGGGCGCCGTAGCCGGGATCGGTGAAGATCACCCCGTCGTTGGGCAGGATCACCAGGTCGTTGGGGGCGTTCAGCCGCTTGCCCTGGTAACGGCTCGCCAGCACGGTGGTGGAGCCATCCCATTCGTAGCGCACCACCCTCGCCGGTGAGTGCTCGCAGGCGACCAGGCGGCCGTGGTGATCGAACGCATTGCCGTTGGAGTGACCCACGCCTTCGCGCAACACGCTGACCTGGCCGGTCATCTCGTCCCAACGCATCTGCCGGGCGCGGGGGATATCGCTGAACACAGCGTAGCGGCCGACCGCGTTCCAGGCGGGGCCTTCGAGCCATAGCCCGCCGGACCAGTGGCGCTCGAGCGGGGTATTGAACAGGTAATAAGGCTTGAAGCGGTCGTCCAGCACCTGCCATGCCTCGTCGGGATAGCGAGTGGGCGGGGCCTCGGTGGTCTGGGCCAGCAGGCCGGGCGAGAACGCGGCGGAGACGCCGATCAGGGCAGAGTTGCGCAGAAGCTGTCGACGATCGAGGGTCATGGCGGGCTCCAGGTAAAAATGGCTGTACCCACTATAGAACGTCTTTCGGCAATGACCGCCGGAGGCGCCGGGATGTCGACCAAAGCACGAGCGGCAGCCTCAAGCCCGTGGTTTTCCCGAACCGCCGGCTCGCGGGCAGGCATCCGGATCCTGGGTGACCTGGATCAGTTCGTCGACCGGAAACTCGAGCTGGCGGGCCTGCGAGATCAGCGCCGTATAGGTGGGCTCGTCCAGCGTCGGATCCCGTGAAAGTATCCACAGGTAGTCCCGGTCCGGGCCGGCGACGAGAGCATGTTGATAACTCTCGTCCAGTGCCAGCACGCTGTAGCCTGCGTAGAAAGGACCGAAGAAGCTGACCTTCAGATGGCCGACGCTGGGGTCCCCGGCGAAGCTGGCGTGCCCCTCGGCGCTTTCCCAACTGCCCTTGGCAGGGTCGTAGCCACGATTGACGACGCGGATGTCGCCGTCGGCGCGGCGAGTGTACTCCGCGGTGACGCACTCCAGGCCCTCCTCGAAGCCGTGGTCGAGCCGGGCGATTTCGTACCACTGGCCCAGATACTGGTCGATCTGGAAGTCACCGACCGGTTGCGTGCCTTCGGGGACGCCCGTGCAACCCGCGAGCAGAGTGAAAGGGGCGAGCCAGGTCAGTCGCGGATATCGCGGGAGTCTCGAGGGCAGCAACATGAGGATCCTTCCTTTTATGGCTGTTGCTGAGAGTTTTCCGACAGGAAAAAGTTGCACCCGCCGCTGGCGCCGCCGGATCCCGGCGACCGCTCCGGCCGGAGCGGTCGTCGGATGGTCGCCATTCAGCTGGCTTCCCGGCTCTCCATCTCGTGGCGGTAGGTCTTGGCGAGATCGGCCTTCTTCGAGTCGTCCAGCGCCCGGCCCGCCAACTGGAACACTTCCTGTTCCTCTTCGTCGAGATGGTGCGTTACCAGGTGCTGGAGTTTCTTGGCACTGGCCAGCCAGCCCGGCGAGTCGTATTCGGTGGCTTCCAGGGTTTCCAGCAGCTCGTCGATCTCGTGATGTTCGGCGACGCTGTGCCGTGCCTTCTCCTGGGTCATGTCGTATTCCATCATCGGAATATAGAGCGCCCGCTCTTCGGCGGCGGCGTGGTTCTCGAGTTCGGCGCGCAGCCGTTTGAACAGCTCGTCGCGGCCTTCACTGTCGCCGTGGGTCTTGACCAGCAGGTCCAGCAGGCGGCGCTGCTTGTCGTGGCTCTCACGCAGGTCTTCGAAAAGCGTCATCGTCTTCATCCTTTGTCGCGGTCCTTGCGGGTATCGGCAGCGGTTCGTGGCCGCCGCTCGCCACAAGGTTAGGCGATAAGGACTATTGCTGCTAAATCCGCTTCGCACCTCTTCACGGGTGAGGCTACGGCTTAAGTCGGATGTCCTTGCCGCGCCAACTGTGGTTACTTGCGTCAATAATATTATTAATAATATTGACGATGAGGATGCCATGACGACCCACTCCCCCAGCGACGAGCGGCACGACAAACCGGACGAGGAGCGCCAGACAGGGCTCAACCAGGGCCTGGTGAACTACGGCGATGCCGGTTTCTCGCTATTCCTGCGCAAGGCGTTCATCAAGGGCGCCGGGTACAGCGACGATGCACTCAATCGCACCATCGTCGGCATCGTCAATACCGGCAGCGGCTACAACCCCTGTCATGGCAATGCCCCGCAACTGATCGAGGCGGTCAAGCGCGGGGTAATGCTGGAGGGCGGGTTGCCGATCGAATTTCCGACCATCTCGATCGCCGAGAGCTTTTCCACGCCGACCAGCATGTACCTGCGCAACCTGATGTCGATGGACACGGAAGAGATGATTCGTGCCCAGCCAATGGACTCGGTGGTCCTCATCGGCGGGTGCGACAAGACCGTCCCCGCCCAGTTGATGGGAGCGGCTTCCGCCAACCTGCCGATGCTCGAGCTGGTCACCGGCGCCATGCTGACCAGCGGCCATCGCGGCGTCCGGGTGGGGGCCTGCACCGACTGTCGTCGCTACTGGGGCATGTATCGCGGCCAGGAGATCGACGACCAGGAGATCGAAGAGGTCAATGCCAAGCTGGTCGGCAGCGTCGGCACCTGCTCGGTCATGGGGACGGCCAGCACCATGGCGTGCATCAGCGAGGCGCTGGGGGTCGCCCTGCCCGGCAGCGCCTCGCCGCCGGCGGTGACCGCGGATCGCATGCGTGTCGCCGAGGCGACCGGTCGCCAGGCCGTGATCAATGCACGGGCGGGCGTGACGCCGGACAAGATACTGACCGAGAAGGCGTTCGAGAATGCGCTGCGCGTGCTGCTGGCGATCGGTGGTTCGACCAACGGCATCATCCACCTGACCGCGATCGCCGGGCGCATGGGCATCGATATCGACCTGGCCGCCTTCGACCGCATGAGCCGCGAGACGCCGGTGCTGGTCGATCTCAAGCCGTCGGGCCAGCACTACATGGAAGATCTGCATCGTGCCGGCGGACTGCCCACCGTGCTGCGCGAGTTGAAGCCGCTGCTGCATCTGGATGCCATGACCGTGACCGGTCGCACGCTGGGGGAGGAGATCGACGCCGCGCCGGCGTTCGAGCAGCAGGTGGTGCATCGCTTCGACGCGCCGCTCTACCCTGCCGGCGGGATCGCGTTCGTGCGTGGCAACCTGGCGCCCGGTGGCGCGATCATCAAGCAGTCGGCCGCCGATGCCCGACTGATGGAGCATGAGGGGCGTGCGGTGGTGTTCGAGGATGCCGAGGACATGGCGGCGCGAATCGACGATCCGGCGCTGGACGTGACGGCGGAGGATGTTCTCGTGCTCAAGCGTATCGGCCCGGTGGGCGCGCCGGGAATGCCCGAAGCCGGGTATCTGCCGATTCCGCGCAAGCTGGCCCGGCAGGGCGTGCGCGACATGCTGCGAATCTCCGACGGTCGCATGAGCGGCACGGCGGCGGGCTCGATCGTGTTGCACGTGACGCCGGAAGCCGCCCTCGGCGGGCCGCTGGCGCTGGTCGAGAACGGCGACCGGATTCGCCTGAGCGTCAGTGAACGGCGCCTCGAGCTGCTGGTCGACGAGGCGGAACTGGCTCGGCGCCGGGAAGGCTGGCGGCCGGTCGCGCTGACCGCCGAGCGGGGCTATCGCAAGCTGTTTCTCGAGCAGATCACCCAAGCGGACCAGGGCTGTGATTTCACCTTCCTGCGGCCGCCGACCATCCAGCGCCGGGTGCCGAAGTGATGGCGGGCCTCGAGGCCGGTCACTCTTGTCAGCCGCCTTCCCGAATCCGATAGAGATGCAGGTAACGCTCCTTGGAGGGCTGGAGATGCCGGTAGCAGAGCCGGTGTAGCTCGGCGCGATCCTGGCGCTCGAGCGCGTCGATCATGGCCAGATGCTCGTCCCGGGCCAGCAGGATGGCTTCACGGTCGGTGGTGCCGATGAAGCGGATGGCGTGGGCCTTCTGGGCGAACTCGTTGATCGTGTCGGCGAGGTAGTCGTTGCCGCAGGCCGCGAACAGGGTGCGGTGGAAGGCGATGTTGTGGTGGAACACCGCGCGCAGGTCGCCGCTCTCCACCGCGGCGCTGTGCCGGGCCTGTATGTCGGTCAGGGCCTCGATCAGCGAAGGCGGCGCCGGCATCGGGATACGGTCCGCGGCGGCCTCCTCCAGGAGCTCGCGCATGACGTAGATTCCCTCCACCTCTTCGGGCGTGTAGGACTTGACGAAGGCCCCGCGATTCTTGATCCGCTCCACCAGGCCGGCGTTCTCGAGCTGAAACAGCGCCTGGCGCACCACGTGGCGCTTGCCGGCGAAGCGCTGCATCAGGTCTTCCTCGACCAGTCTCTCCTTCGGGTGCGCGCGATTCAGCACGATATCCTCTTCGATGGCCGAGACGATATCGGCGACGCGCACCCCCTCGACCTGGGGTTCCGCGTGTTCGTCGGCGAGACGATGGCCGGTAGCGGCGGAGGTCGGTTTGGCGGTGTCTCGCTTTGGCATGAATGTGTTCCCGTCACGATGAAGTTCGCGTCACTCGGTCGGCCATTGTCCGCAGCGGCCTGGGGGTGGGGCAAGCGCTACCCGTTGCCTAGGCAGCGGTATCGCTCCACGGCCGGCTGCGGAATCGATTCTGCCATGCCGACTTCGAGGATGACCCTGCTTTTTCGCCCTTTGATGTCATTTTGCAGGACGTTACTGCTTTAGTCGTTATTGGCGTCAATATTATTGACAATTTGATCGATAAATTAATACGTTCTTTCTGGCACGACAAGCCGGCAACACAAAGCGTAGGTACGACAACGACAAACTGACTCCGCCAGAGAGGAATCGACCATGCACGCCAAACCCCTTCGCCATTGGCTGACGATCGCCGCCGTGGCCATCAGCCTCTCTCCCCTGGCGCAAGCCGCCGATTACGTGGGAGGCGACGAGATCACCGTATTGCAGGGATTCAAGCCAGGGGGCGGCAGTGACGCCCTGGCTCAGCTGGTACAGCCGCGGCTGAGCGAGATCCTCGGTGTCGATTTCGTCAACGAATACATGCCTGGTGCCACCGGGGCCGTCGCGTGGACGCGGCTGGCCAAGCAGTCGCCCAACGACGGCAGCACCATCAGCATCACCAACACGCCGATGCTGATGACCAACTACATCATGAACGATGCCATCACCTACAAGACCGATGAGATGACCCCGATCGCCAACGTGGTGACCGATCCGGGCATCGTCGTCGTCAGTGCGGACAGCCCCTATCAGACCATCGAGGATCTGTTCGCGGCCGCCGAGCAGAGCCCGGGTACCGTGACCATCGGCAACTCCGGCGTCGGCGGCGATGATTTCTTCACCACCATCCTGCTCGAGCAGGCCAAGGGGCTGTCGTTCAAGAAGGTGCCGTTCCAGGGCGACGGCCCCTCCGCAACGGCGGCCATGGGCGGCAAGATCGATGCCAGCTTCAACAACGTGGGCAACGTCTACGGCCAGGTCGAATCCGGCAATCTGAGGGCGCTGGCGGTGTTCGCCGAGAAGCGTCTGACCAGTCTGCCCGACGTTCCCACCATGAAGGAGAAGGGCGTCGATGTGGTGGCGGGCTCCTCGCGCGGTTACAGCGCGCCGGCCGATATCCCGGAAGAGGCCCGGCAGCAACTGATCGAAGCGTTCCAGACCCTGGCCAAGGACCCCGACTTCCAGGCCCAGGCGGAAAAGCGCGCCATGAATCTCGATGTCGTCACCGGTGACGACTACCGCGCCATGATCGACAAGATGGAGAGCGACTATCGGGAAATCTGGGATTCGGTCAAGGATCAGGTCGGCCGTTGAGCGACCGGCGAGTTGCCGAGGAGGAGGGCGCCATGAACGTCAGTCGTCTGCTGCTGGGAGTATTCGGCCTCGTCGTGGCTGGCGTCTTCTTCCTCGACGCCAGCCAATACCCCCGCGCCGCCGCCGAGATGCCGATGATCTACGCCGTGGCCGTGGCGCTCATGTCGCTGGCGATGGTGGCCAGTGAGCTGCGCCTGCGACGCCGGGGACCGGCCCTTCGCGAGCCCGCCACCGAGGCATCCGCCATGGCGCCGGACGACGCGCCGTCGCCGCCTCGGCGCTGGATGGCGGTCGCTGTCATCTTCCTGCTGGCGGTGGGATATGTCGCCATGATGACGACGCTGGGCTACGTGCTGGCCACGGCGCTGTTCTTGGCCCTGTCGCTGTCGATTCTGCGCACCGTGAAGTGGACCTTCGCGGTGATCGCCGGGGCGCTGTTGATCGCGATGGTCTGTCTGGTGTTCGTGCAGTTCCTGGGGCTGCCGATTCCGCTGCTGCCGAGCTTCCTCTAAACCCTGGCCGATGCGGGTGGCCACGACGCTCGGTTCGGGCACAGGAGAGTAGACGCGCATGGATTCCTCACTGGTGATGATCGGGCTGACCAACGTGCTCAGCGTCAACAACATTGCCTGCATTTTGGGTGGCACCCTGCTGGGGCTATTCGTCGGGGCGATGCCTGGGCTATCGGCAACGATGGCGCTGGCCCTGCTGCTGCCGCTGACGTTCAGCTTCGATCCGGCGACCGGGCTGAGCATGCTGGCCTCGCTCTACGTCGGGGCCTCCTACGGTGGTTCCATCGCCGCGATCCTGCTACGTACGCCGGGCACGCCATCGGCGGCGGCGACCGTGCTCGACGGCTTCCCGCTGTCGCAGCAGGGCAAGGCCGGACAGGCGCTGGGGATCTCGCTGTTCGCCTCCTTCTTCGGCGGGCTGATGAGCGGCATTGCGCTGCTGACCGCAGCCCCGCTGCTCGGCACCCTGGTGCTCGAGTTCGGCCCGGTGGAGCTGTTCGCCATCGCCGTGCTGGGCATTACCATCATCGGCTCGCTGGCTCAGGGATCGGTGATCAGCGGTCTGCTTTCCGGCGGGCTGGGGCTGCTGCTCAGTACGGTCGGGATGGACCTGACGACCGGAACGCCACGCATGACGTTTGGCCAGATCAATCTGTTTGCCGGAATCGACTTCACGGTGGCATTGATCGGCCTGTTCTCGGTGCCCCAGGCGTTGACGCTGATCGAGAATTCCCATCGGGGCGGCAAGGTCGCGAGCCGTATCACCGACCGGTTGATGCCGCGCTGGTGCACCATCAAGCAACTGATGCCCAACATCCTGCGCTCCAGCGGCATCGGCATCGTCGTGGGCCTGATTCCGGGGACCGGCGGCGATACCGCGAGCTGGTTCGCCTACAACGAGGCCAAGCGCTTCGCCAAGGACAAGAGCCGTTTCGGCAAGGGCGAGATCGCCGGGGTGGCCGCGCCGGAGGCTGCCAACAACGCGGTCGTCGGTGGCGCGCTGATTCCCACCATCGCCCTCGGCATCCCGGGAAGTTCCTCCACCGCAATCCTGCTGGGGGCGCTGATGGTGCAGGGCATTCTGCCAGGCCCCAACCTGCTCACCGATTACGGCGATGTCACCTACACCCTGATCTGGGCGGTGATCCTCGCCAATATCGCGCTGCTGGTGGTGGGGCTGGCGTTCACCAAGATGAGCGTGTCGGTGACCCGGATTCCCGATGGTTTCATCGCCTGCGCCATTCTGACGCTCTGCATCATCGGTGCCTTCGCCATCAACAACAGTCTGTTCGATGTCGGGTTGATGCTGGGCTTCGGCCTGTTCGGCTACTGGATGAGCAAGGCGGGCGTCTCGCCGGCCCCGATGGTGATAGGGCTGATCCTGGGGCCGGTGATGGAGACCAGCTTTCAGCAGTCGATGCTGATCGGCAACGACAGTTTCGGCGTGTTCCTGGAGAGTCCGATCGCCACCGTCCTGCTGATCCTCGCGCTGCTGTCGATCCTGCAGGCGACACCTTTCTTCCGCTGGCTGCGCGCGCCGTTCAAGCGTCGCCTGAAACCCGATTGATGCGATGCCAACCACTCGGAGAGTGACCGATGACCAGAATTACGGAGGTACAGGCGCGAACGGTCAATGTCGCGCTGGACAACCCGACCAGCTTCTCCAACCGGCAAGTCCTCAAGCGGGACTACGCCCTGGTCAAGGTGACCGGGGACGACGGTATCAGTGGCATCGGCTTCTGCTATGGCGGCAACAATGCCGGCCATCTGGTGACCCAGGCGGTACGCGATCTGCTCAAGCCGATATTGATGGGGCAGGACGCTCACCGTGTCGAGGGGCTATGGCAGGAGATGTATCAGGAGAGTCTGCTGCATGGCCGCGCCGGCTCGGTGATGCGGGCGCTGAGCATCCTCGATGTGGCGTTGTGGGACCGGAACGCCCGCGCCGCCAACCTGCCGCTCTACAAGTTTCTCGGCGCCAGTGACGAAGAGAGCGTGGCGGCCTACGCCAGCGGCGGTTATTACCTCGATGGCAAGACGCCGGCCAAGCTGGCGGAGGAGATGACCGGCTACGTCGGGATGGGCTTCCGGGCGGTCAAGATGAAGGTGGGGCGCGAAGACCTGGCTGGCGAGGAGGCGCGTCTGGCCGCCGTTCGCGAAGCCATCGGCCCCGACGTGCTGCTGATGATGGACGCCAACAACGCCTGGCAGGATCTCCCCTCGGCCCTGGCATTTGCGCGAATGGCCGAGCCCTACTCTCCCTACTGGATCGAGGAGCCGTTCAGCCCGGACGACATCGACAACCATCGCCGCCTGGCCGAGCGCACGCCGATTCCGGTGGCGACGGGCGAGATCGAAGCCGGACGCTGGCGCTTCAAGGAGCTGCTGGACAAGGAGGCGGCGATGATCCTGCAGACCGATGCGGCGGTCTGTGGCGGGGTCACGGAATTCCGTCGTATCGCGGCCACGGCGGCCAGTTACGGCGTCGAGATCTGCCCCCACTGGTTCCACGATCTTCACGTCCACCTGGTCGGCTCGACACCGAATGCGCCTTTCGTCGAATTCTTTGCCGACGATCAAGTGCTTAACTTCCGTAGACTAATCGATACGCAGTTGACCTTCAGCGACGGGCGCCTGCACCTGCCGCGGAAGCCGGGGCTGGGATTCGATTTCGACGAAGCCGCCTTGTCGCGTTACGCCGTCGACCCCTGGTCCTGAGTCGACCCGGCCCATCGTCGCCACCATTCGCCAATCACCCTGTCTGCCAGAGGTCTGCGCTCATGCCGAATGCGCCCTGCGGTACCGTACTCTCGCCGGTCATCACCCCGTTTCGCGATGATCTCTCTCCGGATGCGGCGCGCTTCGTCGAGCATTGCCGCTGGCTGTTGAGCAACGATGTCGGCCTGGCGATCTTCGGCACCAACTCCGAGGCCAACTCGCTGTCGGTCCAGGAGCGACTCGAGCTGCTCGATCACCTGGTCGCGGCGGGGATCGACACGACCCGACTGATGCCGGGTACCGGCTGCTGCTCGATACCCGATAGCGTGACCCTGACGCGACATGCGGTGAGCCAAGGAGTGGGGGGTGTGCTGATGCTGCCGCCGTTCTACTACAAGGGCGTCTCGGAAGAGGGGCTGTTCCGGTTCTATTGCGAGGTGATCGAACGCGTCGGCGACGAGCGGCTTCGTCTCTACCTCTACCATATCCCGCCGGTGGCGCAGGTGCCGATCGGGTTGGGTCTGATCGAGCGACTGCTGAAGCGCTACCCCGAGGTCGTGGCAGGGATCAAGGATAGCTCCGGGGACTGGGCCAACACCCAGGCCGTCATCGATGCCTTCGGAACCCAAGGATTTAGAGTCTACGCGGGCAGCGAGCGCTTCCTACTGCCCACGCTGCGAGCTGGCGGCGTTGGTTGCATCAGTGCCACTGCCAACGTCAATCCTCGCGCGATCTCGGCGCTGGGCGGCAGTTGGCAGGGCGACGATGCCGATGCGCGCCAGCAGGCGCTGAACGAGATTCGCGATATCTTCGAAAGCGTGCCGATGATCCCGGCGCTCAAGGCCGCCACCGCCCATTTCAGCGACGATTCCGGCTGGGAGCGGCTGCGACCGCCGCTGGTCTCGCTCGACGAGAGCCAGCGCGACAAACTGCTGACGGCCCTGAAGCGGGTCGATTTCGCGATGCCGGGGCTGGCCGGGTGACGATCGCTATCGGCGTCGCCGCCGTAATCTCGAACTCTCTTCTCAACGCGTAAGGATCCTTCGTGACGCGTCAACAACGCCGCCTGTCCCGTATTCGCAACTTCCTGGACCTCGAACGTGCCGGCAAGCGCCATCTTCCCCGGCCGATCCACGGATACGTCGCCAACGCCGCGGAGGAGGGCAAGAGCCTGGCCGCCAACCGTGCGGCCTTCGACGATTACTGTTTCCTGCCACGGGCGCTGATCGATGTCTCGCGCGTCTCCCTCGAGACGGAGCTGCTGGGGCGACGCTACGCGGCGCCGTTCGGTATCGCGCCCATGGGGATCAGTGCGCTCTCCGCCTACCGGGGAGACCTGGCGTTGGCTCGCGCCGCGGCGGGGGCCAACGTTCCGATGATCATGAGCGGTTCGTCACTGATTCCCATGGAAGAGGTGGCTGCGGTCGAGGGGTGCGACTGGTTCCAGGCCTATCTGCCGGGAGACGAGCCTGGCATCGAGGCGCTGATCGCTCGGGTCGAGCGCGCCGGGTTTCGCAATCTGGTCATCACCGTGGACTACCCCGTTCCGCCCAATCCCGACAACAACCGGTGCAGCGGCTTCTCGTCCCCGATTCGCCCGACCCTCCGTCTGGCCCTGGATGGCTTGGTCAAGCCACGCTGGCTCTACGAGACGTTCTACAAGACGCTCCGCCACCACGGCATTCCACACTTCGAGAACAATCATGCAACTCGGGGCATCCCGGTCATTTCGCGTCACGTCGATCGCGACTTCTCGGGGCGCTCGCACCTCGACTGGAACTATCTTGCCCTGGTGCGAGAGCGATGGCCGGGGAACCTGATCGTCAAGGGTATCCTGCATCCCGAGGATGCCCAGCGTGCCAAGGCGCAGGGCGTCGATGCCATCATCGTTTCCAACCACGGCGGCAGACAACTGGACGGCACCATCGCACCCTTGCGCGCGCTCCCCGAGGTGATCGAGGCCGTGGGCGACTTTCCTGTCATGATCGATAGCGGCTTCCGACGCGGTACCGATGTGCTGAAGGCACTGGCGCTGGGAGCCCGCTTCGTCTTTTTCGGCCGTCCTTTCAATTATGCCGCCGCCTACGCCGGAGAGGCGGGTGTCAGCCATGCGATCCATCTGATGCAGGAGGAGATCGCGCGGAACATGGCGCTACTTGGCATTACGGACATTCGCCAGATGAATATGAGCCGGCTACGCGAGGTTCCCTGATATTTCCGACATCGAGCGTCACCCCCCGACAGCGTTTCACGACTCTCCACGATCGGCCTGGTCACTGGGCGAGCCACGGCAATATGAGTATGCTGTGATGTAAGCTCTGCGAATTGGCGAGCTAAGCCAAGGCTGCCTTCCTGGCTCGACCAGATAGTATCCAGGGCAGCGCATAATAATGCAGTAGTAGGGGACAGCCACGATGCTGAAAGAGAAAGCCGGTAGCCCAATCCATGAGATAGCCGCCGTTCCCAGAGTTATTCCGAGAATATCAGCCACCCTGACCTGCGATGCTTGGCGATGAACAAGACCGGGTCGTAGATATCTCTGAAATGCAATCGATTTCGGGTCGGGGTGTGTCTTTGACAAACATCATGGCGGACGCAAACTTGTCGGGGAGTCGTGACGCATGCGGCGGACACTGACAGGCTGCGCGCTGCTGCTCTCCCTGTTATCCGTGAACAGTTTCGGAGACGGACCTGCCATCGTCGTCATCGTCAACAAGACGGTACAGCAGGCTTCCCTGCCGCTTGAGACGCTGAGGGCGATTTTCGCGATGCGACAGAGAACCTTCCCCGATGGGCAGGCCGTGCATGTCTTCGTCCTGCCGGACGACAACCCGGTTCACGAGGATTTTTCCAAGAAAATCCTGGGGGTCTACCCGCATCAACTTCGACTCGCCTGGGACCGTGCCGTGTTCTCCGGCACCGGGCAGGCCCCCAACGAGGTCGCCAGCGAAGCTGAAATGATCGAGGAGGTCGCCTCCACGCCCGGCAGTGTCGGATACATCAAACAATCAAGCCTGACGGATCAGGTTCGGGTGCTCGACATTGAATAAACTGAAACCGCTCTCGATCGCAGCCCAAGCGGCGATATCTCTGATGCTCGCGGCCAACGCTCATGCCGTGGGAATGTCGGATACCTTCCAGGTGCACGGTTTCATGAGTCAAGCACTCATCGTGACCGACCATAATGATTTCTTCGGGCCCAGTAGCGAGGGTGGCGGAAGCTGGGAATACACCGAGCTGGGCTTGAACGCCTCTTTTCGACCGCTAAGTAACGTACTGGTGGCGGGGCAACTGCTCGCCAGGCAAGCCGGAGACGATGGCGAACTGAATGACCCCGAGCTTGATTACGGTGTGGTGGACTATCAGTTTTTGACGAACAACGAGAATACCGTTGGCGTGCAGTTTGGGCGATTCAAGAACCCGTTTGGATTATACAATCAGGCCCGAGATGTAGCGGTCACTCGCCCCAGCATATTGTTGCCGCAGTCTATCTACTTTGATCGCACTAGAAAGCCGGCGCTGAGTTCTGACGGCGTGATGGGATACGTTGAACGGCGCATGGACAACAGCGTGGTAAGGTTGCAGGTCGGCGTTGGAAACCCCAGGTTCGATAGTCAAGTGGCCGGATCGTTGTTAGGCAGTAACGGCTTGGGCGACTTTTCTGGAGAAACTTCCTACATTGGCCAGATAAGATACGAGTACGGTGGCGGTGCCGTCGTTCTGGCACTGACAAACGCTAGAGTCAAAGCTAAGTTCGAATCCACGGAAGAGGCGCCGGGTAATGGCGATTTCCTCTTTGAGCCATGGATTTTTTCCTTTCAATACAATCAAGAGAGTTGGTCCTTTACGACCGAATATGCGCTGAGAAATCTGAAAACTGATAATTTTGTCGATCCCTATAACTACAACATTACCGGTGAGAGCTGGTATGCCCAATACTCAAGAAGGCTGAGTGCTGACTTGGACTGGATCGTGAGGTATGACTCGTACGTCGTCGATCGTGATGATAGAAGGGGGAGTAGTTTCGCGGCACAGTCCAACCGGCCTGCGTTCTCTCGATATGCCAAGGATTGGACGACCGGTCTTCAGTGGCAAGTTTACCCCCGCTTTCTTCTGTCGTCCGAACTGCATCATGTTGAAGGTACGGGATGGGTGCCTGTAGTTGGTGGGGGGGCGTCTGAAAACCAGAGTAAGTATTGGAATATGTTGCTATTCCAGGCTTCCTATTTTTTCTAATGGCGCCAATTCAAGGCCGATTAAATGCAAAATAGAAAGAACGTTTTTCGGATTAGCCTAAAATGGAGGGCGTTGGTATTTACTAGCCTTTTGCTGTTGGCGTTGGCAAGCCTTGTTGCATGGGTGAGCAATCACGCCTTGGTGCAACAATTTAGTCAGTCTCAAAAATCGTTCTATGATCGTCAGCGGTATGAAGTGTCCCTGACCCTACAAAGTTCGGCGGATGCCATGCGGCAAATAGCGAGCCTATTGGCATCTTCCCCCAGCCTGAGTCATGCTTTACTTGAGGGCGATGCCGCGGACATAGAATCGGCTCTATCACCGCAGTGGCCTACGCTCCAGCTGGATGCCGGACTCGATGACGTCAGTGTCTACGATAGCGATACTAAAAGTGTAATAACACTAGGGCAAGAACAGTCTGACAATCAGGCAGCTGTAGATGCCGAGTGGTTGAGGCAGGTGATCAAAGAAGAAAGGCCAATGAAGAGGCTAGCCTGCTACCGCGAGTGTCGCCAGTATGTGGCTGTTCCTGTTTTGGCGGAAGGTACGGACGCGGGCGTCATCATGGTTTCTCGTTCGCTTGCCGATGTAACTCGCTACATGCAAAAAAGTTCCGGTAGCGAAGTGGCGCTGCTAGTCACTGCCTCGGGGTTGACCAGCTTTGCCAATGACAGGTTTTTGGATGGTTGGAATGCGAATTTGATTGCTTTGACGCATGAGGATACTAGTTGGCCATTATTTGAGTCTATCGCTAGCAGAATAGCATTCTCCGATGTCAATGGAAAAGTCGCCAGATATACTGAGGGTGATAAGATTTTTGAAGTCATTGCGATTTCCATAGATAAAGACAATCAGCAGGTGGGCGGGAAATCCGGATACTTCCTGCTGGTGTCGGATATTACGGCTCAGATAAACTCGATATCCAGCACTACGCGTATGGTTCTTCTGATTGCACTGCTGGGGTGGTTGGCTTCGGAAGTGATTCTGTTCAGTATGCTGAAAAATCGAATGGATAGACTAAGAATCATTAGTCGAAAGCTTCCCTTGTTGGCACAGCGGCGATACGACGTGATGCGAGATTCGATGCCGCCGGCGAAGGTCTTCTTTCTGGATGAGCTCGACACTCTGGAGGGGACGGCAATCGAATTGGAAACCAAGCTTGAGGGTATGGAGAAGGAGATAAACCTTCGGGGAGTCGAGCTGGAAAATCGTGTGAAGGAGCTGGCAAGAGAACGTGACTTCGTGTCAGGCCTTTTCAACACAGCCCAGGTTCTAATCGTGATTCATAATCGAAATGGTCACATCACCTTGACCAACCGGTTTTGCGAATGGCTGACAGGCCTATCGGGTGATCAGCTGTCTGATAATAAATTTCAGGACGTCTTTGCGGCAGAACTGGTTAATATTGATGAATTTTTTGATGGTGGTGGTCAACAGGAAAGCAAGTTAGTCTCGGGGGACGGTGAGATCAGAACCATTGTCTGGTATCACACTCCTCTGGAAACGGAAGATCGTGGTTCCCATCAGGAGCTCATCTCTGTAGGGGTGGATATTACCGAGCGAAAGCTGGCAGAGACGAGACTGCTCTGGCTGGCCAGCCGAGATTCACTGACCGAACTTTACAATCGACGGTTTTTTGAAGAAGCCTTGTCTCGCGCCGTCACGCCCAGCTCGTTTGGCGCGGTTCTTTATCTTGATCTGGACCGCTTCAAGGAAGTTAACGAGACTAGCGGCCATCAATCAGGCGATCAACTGCTGCGGTTGGTTGCAACGGCGTTGTCGGAGCTGGGCCAGGGTAATGTCGTGGCGCGCTTGGGAGGGGACGAGTTCGCCATTCTCCTCGAACATGCGTCCCAACAGAGTGCTGTCGATATGGCTCAACGAATCGCGAACCATCTGGAACAGAAGACACTGCACGTCGAGGGTCGTATCCATCGCGCCAGTGCGAGCATTGGCATCGCACTCTATCCGGCTAACGGGGCTTTTCCCGACGAACTGATGGCCAATGCCGATTACGCGATGTACCAGGCGAAAGTCGATGCAGCGCAGCGGTGGTATCTTCTCTCTCCTGAGCAGCAGGGACGGGAAGAGATAAAGCAGCGCGTTTATTGGGTAGAGATGATCCGTAATGCGCTACTCAATGACAGTTTTGAACTCATGGTCCAGCCAATTTTTCGGTTGGTCGATTTCGATGTCCAACACTATGAGGTGCTGCTCCGGCTGAAAGATACCAACGGTGAAAACTTGTCTCCCGGCGTTTTTATACCGGTCGCCGAGCAGAGTGGGCAAATCGTTGCGGTCGACAGGTGGGTGTTATCGAATGGCATTCGTCTGATGTCTACGCTGGCTGATACTACCGCCAATTTGGCTATCAATTTATCAGGCCAGTCTTTGCATGACGGTGACTTGACTAATTTCATGAAAAATGAGTTCGTGCGTCATGCGGTTGATCCTGCACGAATCATCGTAGAGGTCACCGAGACTGCAGCCGTGACAGATTTTGCCTCAGCGAGATGCGTGTTGGAGAGTATCCGGGCCTTGGGCTGTAAAGTAGCGCTGGATGATTTTGGTGTTGGTTTTAGCAGTTTTCATTACCTGGGACAGTTTCCTGCCGATTATATAAAAATAGATGGTTCGTTTATTCAAAAGCTCCCCGAGAGTGAAGAGAGTCAGTTGATAGTCAAGGCCATCGTGGATATCGCCAAGGGAATGGGTAAGAAGACTGTCGCGGAGTTCGTCGATAGGTCAGAGCTGTTGCCATATCTCCGGGGGTATGGTGTTGATTATGCTCAGGGGTTTTATCTGGGGAAGCCTGCGGCGATAGCGGATACAGAATTTTATAAGGTACAAGGGGGCAGGGGTGGAGAATGAATTTTTTGACCTTTTTAATGTCGTTTTTGCTGCTTCCGAAAGCGATCGCTCGCGGGTTTTTTCCCTTAGACACAAAGTTTATTGTGAAGAGCTAGGTTATGAACCTATTGACGCGAAGAATCGGATCGAAAGAGACGAGTTCGACGGTCGGTCTCTCCACTGCCTGGTAGAGCATCGGGCAACGGGACTTTCCGCAGGTTGCATGAGAATCGTGTTTCCCGATGACCGGAACCAGAATGGTTATGGTCTGCCAATCGTGGAGCATTGTCGTGAACATGGTGTCGAGATCAAGCTCGATTCCAGTGTTCGATCCGCGGAACTTTGCGAGATATCTCGTGTGGCGATCCCGAGCTATTTTCGGTCCGGCAGGGTTGAAGATACGGCGGTGGATGGTTTCGGTGAGTTCGTTTTTTCACAGCAGGAGAGACGCTTTTTCCCGATGATCGGGGTTAGTCTTTTTTTATGCGCCACGGCGTTTACCGGGCTGATAGAACGCTTTCACGTTCTTGCGATGATGGAAAATCGTTTTCAGAGGTTACTGGCGAGGTCGGGTATTCGATTTTCCCAGGTGTCTCAGCCGATTCACTTTCGTGGTGAGCGTGCGGCATTTTATATCGACCAGCGATATGCCGAGAGTGGTATGCGAGACTCGATTCTTCCCTTGTATCGCTCGATCCAGAAGGACTTGTCACGACAGATCATGGAAAAAGGTAACGTCCCTAGCATTCTGGGCACCGAGACGCTGTGCAAGATATTGAATTGATGCTTACGGAAGTCGGTCACAACGATGTCATCATTGAAAGCGACGACGACCCGAGTCGCCGTCGCCAGTCTCGCATCAGCCAATCGCTGCGGCGATCTTCTCGCCCAGGCTCTGTGTCGTTCCCTGGCCTTTCAGGTCCGGGGTCAGCGCTGACTTGTCGTCATCTGCCAGAACTCGCTCGATTGCGCTGACCATCGCCTCACCCGCTTCCTGATAGCCGAGATGCTCTAGCATCATCGCGCCACACCAGATCTGGCCGATCGGGTTGGCGATACCCTTGCCGGCAATGTCCGGAGCGCTGCCGTGAACCGGTTCGAACAGGCTCGGGAACTTGCCCTCCGGGTTGATGTTCGCCGAGGGCGCGACGCCGATGGTGCCGGTGCAGGCGGGGCCGAGGTCGGAGAGAATGTCGCCGAACAGGTTGCTGGCGACGACGACATCGAACCAGTCCGGATGGAGCACGAAATTGGCGGTCAGGATGTCGATGTGGAACTGGTCGACGCTGACGTCCGGATACTTCCCGGCCATCGCTTTCACCCGCTCGTCCCAGTAGGGCATGGTGATCGAGATGCCATTGGACTTGGTCGCGGAGGTGAGTTTCCGGCGCGGCCGACTCTGCGCCAGCTCGAAAGCGTATTTCAGCACCCGGTCGACCCCGGTGCGGGTCATCACTGTCTCCTGCATCACCGTTTCGCGCTCGGTACCCTCGAAGATCTTGCCGCCTATGCTCGAATACTCGCCCTCGGTGTTTTCCCGCACCACGTAGAAGTCGATGTCACCGGGCTCTCGGTCGGCCAACGGGCTCTTGATTCCGGGCATCAGGCGACAGGGCCGGAGGTTGATGTACTGGTCGAAGTGGCGCCGGAACTGCAGCAGGGAGCCCCACAGCGAGATGTGGTCCGGCACCTTGTCCGGCCAGCCGACCGCGCCGTAGAAGATGGCATCGAAGCCGGAGAGCGTCTCGAACCAGTCGTCCGGCAGCATCTTGCCGTGCTCGAGATAGTAGTCGCAGCTACCGAATTCGAAATGCTCGAACTCGAGGCGGATGTCGAAGCGCCTGGCGGCTGCCTCCAGCGCGCGTAGCCCCTCTGGCACCACCTCGGTACCGATGCCGTCGCCGGCGATGACGGCGATCTTGTGCGTCTTGTCTTGAGCGGGGTCGTTAGCCATGGCTGGCTTACCTCATGAAGTGAGTGAGTTGCTGGAAGAGCGCATCCGGCGCTTCCTCGGGAAGGTAGTGACCGCAGGGCAGGGCGCCGCCTTCGACGCCGTGCCTGGAAACCGCCCGCCATTCGCCGAGGGCATCGAAGCAGCGCTCGATCACGCCGTGCTCGCCCCACCACACCGCCAGCGGAACCTGAAGATGCCGGCCGGCATCGCGGTCGGCGCGGTCGTGCTCCAGATCGATGGTGCGGGAGGCCCGATAGTCCTCGCACAGGCCGTGGGCTGCGCCCGGGAGCGCCAGGCAGCGTTGATACTCGGCGATCGCGCGTGGGGAGAACGGGCCTAGCCCGGCATGGCGGCCACCCATGATCCGGGTGACATAGTCGGCGGGTGCCGCTTCGATCCAGGATTCCGGCAGCGGTCTGGGTTGAATCAGGAAGAACCAGTGCCAGTAGGCGGTGGCGAAAGCGAGGTCGGTGGCCTCGTACATTGCCAGCGTCGGTGCGATGTCCAGCACCATCAGCTTGTCCACTCGCTCGGGATGATCGAGTGCAAGCCGGTGTGCGACCCGTCCGCCACGATCGTGCCCGCAGAGGAAGAAACTAGCGAAACCGAGCGCCCGCATGACCGTTACCTGGTCGGTGGCCATCCGGCGCTTGCTGTAGTTGAGGTGCTGTTCGTCTCCCTCCGGCTTGCTGGAGTCGCCATAGCCGCGCAGGTCGGTCGCGACCACGGTGTAGTGCTCGGCGAGCCTGGGGGCGAGAAGATGCCAGATGACATGGGTCTGCGGATGGCCGTGAAGCAACAGCAGCGCCGGGCCTGCGCCCCCGATCACGCCATGAATGGCGATGTTCGGTTCCACCTCGATATCGAATTCGCGAAATCCGTCGAACATCGGTCTGGCCTCGCTCCTGGGTTCGTGGGGTCGCCAGGATCAGTGTAGTCGCTGCCGGATTCGGGATAATCCGGTTAAGATCGAAACCACTATTGCGTTGAAGTGGAGAATCCGATGTCCGCGGTCGACGATCTGGCCTTCTTTCAGCGGGTCGCCCAGGCCGGCAGCTTGACCGGCGCGGCCCGGGAGCTGGGACTGTCACTCTCGGCGGTCAGCAAGCGGCTGCAGCAACTCGAGCGGCGCCTCGGCGTGTCGCTGGCGGCGAGAACGACGCGCCGGTTGTCGCTGACGGCGGAGGGGGAGCGCTACCTGCAGCGCGGAGCGATGATCCTCGACGACCTGGGCGATCTGGAAAACTCGCTGCGGGACCAGGGCGCCATGCTCTCGGGGCGGCTGAGAATCAACGCCACCTTCGGCTTTGGCCGGCGTCATGTGGCACCGCTGATCTCGCGCTTCGCCGCATCTCATCCACAACTGGAACTGCTGCTGGAGCTGACCAGCTTTCCGGTCGGCCTCGACGAACAGGGATTCGACATCAACATCCGCGTGGGTGAGCCCCCGGCGTCGCGCTGGATCGCCAGGCGGTTGCTTGCCAATCGCCGGATACTCTGTGCCGCACCCGGTTATCTGGTGAACGCGCCCAGGCTCGAGCGGCTGGAGGATCTGGCTCACCACCGCTGCCTGATCGTGCGGGAGAACGATACCGACTACTCGCTATGGCGGTTCGAGGCCGCCGACGATACCCGCGCCCGACGCGCCATTCGCGTGCATGGACGGCTGGCGAGCAACGATGCCGAGGCGATGACACGCATGGCACTCGATGGCCATGGCGTATTGCTTCGTTCCTGGTGGGACGTCCACGAGCATCTGGCCAGCGGTGAGCTAGTGCCGTTGCTGCCGCAGTGGCGGGGGATCCGGGCGGATTTCCACCTGCTCTATGCCGAACGGGCAAGGGACAGTGCCCGAATCCGGCAGTTCGTCGATTTCATGATGGCCGAGATGGCAGGGCGAGTGCCGCCGCTGCCTTGACCGGCAAGACACGTCGCCAGACGCGGAATGCCAGAGAGCTGGACAAAAACTTCCGGGGAGAGATTTTTGACGCCGACCAGCGACGACCCGAGGAGTGGCCGCCAGGGATGGCAGGGCAAAAAAATGCCCACCAGGGGATGGTGGGCAAGTAAGGGATCATTCAAGGGAACACCTACTCAGAGTCGGCCCTGTTCCATTAGTTCCGGGCGAAGACAAAAAAATCGCCACGAATTTGTAACGGTTTTTTGCTACGTCAAGCCGTGCCCCGGCGGTGGCTCCCGATACCTTGATCTACAACGAGAATTTTTCCCGCACCGCGTCCCACGCGGGCTCGCCTTCGCGGGTCGTGACGCCTTCCATCATGGCTTCGATGCGATCCGGATGCTCCTCGATCCAGGTCGTGGCGACCTCTTCCATCGGCTTCTCCTCCTGACCGTACTGCTTGATCATCCAGCTCTGCTCCTCGGCGGAAAACGAGAACTGATCGAAGAAGGTCACCAGATTCGGGTTGGCCTCGGCGTAGTCGCTTGCCATCAGCGTGCGCACGTCGCTGGCGCCGTTGCCCTCGCCGAACAGGTTCTTCGAGTCGCTGAGGTAGTGCATCGGCAGTTCGAGGTTCATCCAGTGCGGCGTCCAGCCTACCCAGACGATGGGTTCCTGGTTGGCGATGTGGCTCTTGGCGGCGCTCAGCATGCCGACGGTGCTGGTGTCGACCAGGGTCCAGTCCCCCAGGCCCCAGGTATCTTCCTCGATCGCCTTGTTGAGGATTTCGCTGGCGGCGGAGCCGGCACCGAACCCGTAGATCTCGCCGTTGAACTCGTCGCGATGGGCGTCGAGATCGGCGAAGGAGGTGACCCCGCTGTCGTAGACATAGTCCGGCACCGCCAGCGTCATCTGTGCGCCGGTCACGTTGGTGGCCAGGCGGGTGATACTGCCATCGGCTTCCAGTGGCTCCAGCATCGGGTTCTGGGCCGGCAGCCAGGCGCCCAGGAAGACATCCACGTCGCCGGAGTCCAGCCCCTGATAGATCACCTGCAGACCGATCTCCTGGGCCTTGCCCTGATAGCCCAGCGGCGCCAGCAACTGGCGGGCGATCTCGGTCTTCACGGTGATCCCGGGCCAGGACGGGACGCCGAAGTTGATGGCTTCGTCAGCCGCCACTGCCGAACCCGTGCCGGCCAGCATCACGCCGGCACTCATCATCAAACCGGTGGTCAGCGTCAGGGCGGAAATCGTCTGCGGTCGTTTCATTTGTTGTCTCCTGTCGTTCCCTAGTGGGCGTATGTCCCCTGGCCAGAATGTGCCGGGAATACACGCGGAAGAGCCGCCCGGTCATGCAGTGATGACGTCGGGCGGCTCGTATCAACGCCGTGCCGTGGGGTTCATCTCGACAGCACGCGCAGATGTGATTGCAGCATGTCCAGGTCGAGATAGGTGCCCTGGAGATGGCGCTTGCCGGTATTGGGGTCGAAGGCGTTGCGGCCGTGCAGCACGCGGCGGTTGTCGAAGGCGACCATCTGGCCGGGTTCCAGCGTCAGTTCCACCCGGCCCTCGGGCCGACGCAGGATCTGCCACAACGCACGATAGGCGTCGTACCACGCCTCGATTTGATCCGACGGCAGGCTCAAGGTGTCGCGAATCCAGTTGTTGAAGCGGATCTCGCGGGGGCGGCCTTCGCCATCCAGATCGATCACCGGCTCGCGCACGGCGATATCGTGGCCGTCGTCCTGGAAGCGGAAGTCGATGGGCGTTTCCGACAGTACCCGGAAGGCCTCGGGATTTTCCGCCCGCAGGGTCTCGGCGGCGGCGAACCCGTCGGCAAAGCTGGACTCGCCGCCCTCGGCGTCGTTCTCCAGGCAGTAGAGCAGCTGGATATCCGGCGGTTGGCGCCAGTTGGGCAGGTCGGTGTGCAGTTCGAGGCCGATCGCCGTATAGGCGGCATTGTTCGGATTGGGGACCGAACGCACGTCGAATCGGCCGCCGAAGTTGGTCGAGCGCATCGGACCGATGCTCTCGGCGATGCGTGAGACCTCCTCCAGCTCGCACGGCCCCTGGTCGAGCATGACCAGACCGTCACGCAGCAAAGCGTTGGCCCAGCGGCTGCGGCCGTCGCTGCCATCGACGAAGTCGGCGTGGCTGACATGGCTCGGCGTGAAGTGCGTCGGCCACGGCGTCGGTGTCGGCAGCAGCGTGGCGAGTTCCTGTCCGGGGCAGCGCTGGTAGAGCCAGCCGGCATCGAAGCGCGACACGTGGCCATCCTGCCAGGTCAGCGTCAATGCGTTGGCATCGAACTCGAACGAGGCCAGCGCGTCGTCGCCGTCGAAGCGCTCCCACAGGGGGTCATCCAGCAGCTTGTAAAGGCGCTCACGGGTCAGCGGGTGGCGGCACTGGTCGCAGGCGCAATGGTCTCGCAGCCACATCATCGGAAACTGGCCGGTACGGCCGTCGGACCAGTGCAGCGTCAGGCGGCGTGCCTGGCGCGTCACGCTCTCCAGCGTGGCGGCCGGCGCGCCACTGCCCTGGCGATAGCGGCGCAGTTCGGCCATATCGATGGGCGTCTGGCCCTGACGAGCAGTCAGAGCGTCGTTGAAGGCGCCTCCGGATGACAAAAGAGCGGATGACAAAAGGGCACTTCCTCGATGGCTATCGCGGCCATCTTCGTTAGTAACGTGTGTTATTGCGTTTCACTAGGATGCGGATTGCTTCAGGCCATGACAAACGATTAATCTGGACGCTAAGGCCAAGCTTGGCTAATGACCGGCTTTGTCTATTCGCCCAACGGCTGATTTCGGCTAATGCGATTTCAGCCGGCCCCTCTCTGCGAGACGCTTTCAGGAAACGAGATGTCCGAACTTCCCCCGGTACTGTGGCTGCAGGCGTTCGAGGCGGCAGCGCGAACGTTGAGCTTCACCGAGGCGGGGCGGGAGCTCGGTGTCACCCAGTCGGCGATCAGCCAGCGCATCCGGCTGCTGGAGGATCGCGTCGGGCAGTCGCTGTTCGTGCGCTATCCCCGCAGCCTGGCGCTGACCCCTGCCGGGCAGGCGTGGTTGCCCAGCGTGCAGGGCGCTTTCACCCGTCTCGCCGAGGGCACCTCGGAAGTCTTCGGCCCCAGCCCGGGGGCACCGGTCACGCTGCGCGCCACGCCGGCCATGCAGCAGACCTGGCTGGCGCCTCGGCTGATCCATTTCCAGCGGATGCACCCCGAGATCACCCTGCGCCTGGTCAGCGCGATCTGGGCGGACGATTTCGGCGCCGAAGGAGCGGATCTGGAGATTCGCTACGGCCATGGCGACTGGAGCGACGTGACGGCGGAGTGCCTGGGGGAAGAGCGGCTGCTACCGGTCTGCTCGGCCGCGCTGGCGGCGGAACTCGAGACGCCCGAGGATCTCGCCGGCAAGACGCTGCTGCACGCGGCGGGATTCGCCGCCGGTTGGCCGCGCTGGCTGGTGGAAGCGGGATTCGCCGGCCTCGAGCACCGTTGCCAGGCGATGATCTGCGACACCCACGTGACCACGCTGGCCCTGGCCTCCTACGGCGGCGGTATCGCGCTGTCGCATCGCCGCCTGCTCGAGGCCAGCCGCGATCTGGTGGCACCGTTCGAACTCGACATGCCGACCGACGAAGCCTTCTGGCTGGTCCGGCCCAGCCGTCGGCAGCTGCGGCCGGCGGCGGCGGCGCTGTGGGAGTGGCTCTCCCAGACCAGCGAGTCCCCGCCGTGAATCCGCGCCCGGAATCGCGGTGGGCGCTACACTATGCTGACGCAGCAGATTCTCACCGGAGGTGGACCATGCGCACGCTCTTCACGCCCGCCAGACGCCGCAACACGCTGATCGCGACCTGTCTCGCGCTGATCGTGGCCAGCGCGACGCTGGTCAGCGCTCCCGCCATCGCCGATGGCGTCTCCGTCGTCGACCCCCAGACCGGCCACCGCGTCAGGCTGCCGGACAACGACCGTGACGGACGCGCCGACTACGTGCCCAAGCGCCTGGATGTCCACGTCAGCCCCGGACTGACCTATCCGCGGGAAACACGAGAGCAGCGGCCCAGCGGTGGCGGTTCGATCTGCCACGGCAACGATGGCGGCTCGACCCTCTCCACCGCACGGCGGAACTGCGATCCCACTGCCCCGGCCGGCGATGGTGGCGCTCAGGATGCCCCCGGCTCTGCCACGAACTCGCCGTCGACACCGACTCGCCCCAGCTCCTCCTCGTCGACTCAGCTCAACTGAGCGAGCCGCTTCAGCCGCGTCTGAAATACTCGCCAACCACGTCGACGACGCGGTCGATATCGGCCATCGAGACATCGCGGTGGGTGACGAAGCGCGGCGCGTAGAGCGCGCCGACCAGGATACCGCGCGCTTTCAGCCAGGCGTGCAGATCGGCGGGATCGAGCGCCGGGCGAGTGAACTCGACGAACACCATGTTGGTGGCCTGCGCCGTCACCGTGATGCCGTCGATCTCCGCCAGTCCCGCCGCCAGGCGCTCGGCCTTGGCGTGATCCTCCACCAGCGGCGCGAGCTGATGCGCCAGCGCGTATTCACATGCCGCCGCCAGCATGCCGACCTGGCGCATGCCGCCGCCGACCACCTTGCGCCAGCGCCGGGCCGTCTCGATGAAGTCGGCAGCGCCGACCAGCACCGATCCCGCCGGTGCCCCCAACCCTTTCGAGCAGCAGATCGAGATGGTATCGAACGGCTTGCACAGCGCCTTGAGGCTGGCACCGGTCGTCGCCGCCGCATTGCCGATTCGCGCGCCGTCCAGATGGGTGGCCAGGCCGAAGCGCCGTGCCAGGGTCGTGGCCGCTTCGACATAGCCGGCGTCCAGGACCTGGCCGTGGAAGGTGTTCTCCAGCGTCAGCAGGCGCGTGCGCGCGAAGTGTGGATCGATCGGTTTGACGGCGGCCTCGATCTTCTTCAGCGGCAAGGTGCCGTCGGCCTCGTTCTCGATCGGCTGCGGCTGGATACCGCCCAGCACCGCGGCGCCCCCGCCCTCCATGCGATAGGTGTGCGCCTGCTGGCCGACGATGTACTCGTCGCCGCGCTGGCAGTGGCTCAACAGCGCCACCAGATTGCTCTGGGTGCCGGAAGGGAAGAACAGTGCTGCCGCCTTGCCGGTGCGCTCGGCGGTATAAGCTTCCAGGCGCGCCACGCTCGGGTCGTCGCCCCAGACGTCGTCACCCAGCGGGGCGTCGAACATCACCTGGCGCATCGCCTTGCTGGGGCGGGTGACGGTATCGCTGCGGAGATCGATCATGGCATTTGGCCTTTTGCGCGGGGAACTTGAGTGGTTGAAGGATTGTAGCGGCAATGATGGCGCGTTGCGGAACCCAGGATTGTCATCGCCAGTGCCGATTTGTCTCGTCAGGAGGGCTGACGCATGATGCAGATCATCTTCGAGAACGTCTAAACGACAGGAGAGGCGCATGAAACAGTACGCCGTGGTGGCCTATGACTACACCGACGCCGAGGCGCTCGATCGCCGGATGGCCAATCGCGATGCGCACCTGACAGGGGTTCGTGAACTGGCCAAACAGGGGAAGTTCCTCAGCGGCGGTGCGATCCTGAACGATGAAGGCAGGATGATCGGCTCCAATGCCCACTTCTGCTTCAGCGACCGGCAGGCGTTGGACGCCTGGCTCGAGAGCGAGCCCTACATGACCGGGCGGGTTTGGGAGCGCGTCGACATTCGCGAAGTGAAACTCTTCGATCCGAACGCCTGAGAACCATGACCGACGCTCAACTCCTGCCCGCGCAGGTGCGCCAGCTGCTAGAGACGGCGCCTCGCCAGACTCTGCCGCTGACCTACCAGCAACTCGCCGATGCATTGGCCCTGCAACCGCCGCGCACCATCCAGCGTGTCGCCCAGGCACTGGAGAGCACGATGCGCGAGGATGCCCAGCATGGCCGGCCCTTTGTCGCGGCACTGGTCGTCAGCCGCCGCGGGGATGGACAGCCGGCGCAAGGCTTCTTCGATCTGGCGGTGGAACTGGGGCGGTTTCCCGCCGAGCCGTCACGGCAGGCCGAGGCCTGGCGGGAGGAGGTCGAACGCGTGCTGGCGGCTATGGCGTAGGAGTCGTTGTGAAGCCGGCTTCCCGCGCCCATTCCTGGGCGTCTGCACCTGCGGGAATGCGCATCGGCGCGGCCGGATCGGTTGCCGCACGCCAGACCGCCTCGGCTACATCCCGCGCATAGGTGACCGGGCCCGATTCGTCGCTGATCCGGGCGATCGTCTGCTGAATCAGATCCGCGTAGTCAGCACTCTCCAGCCCGTGACGATGCGCGTTGTCACCGAACTGCGTCTCGGGCGAACGGCCGGGCAGCACGACGCGCACATCGATGCCGAACGGTGCAAGCTCAATGGCCAATGACGCCGAGAACGCATTCACCGCGGCCTTGCTGGCCGTATACATCGATAGCAGCGGCAATGCCTTGAGCGTGACGGTCGAGGTCACATTGATGATGGTGCCGGCGCCCCGAGCACGAAATTGCGGCAGGAAGGCTTGGGTCATCGCCATGGTACCGATGGTGTTGGTCTCGAACAGCGCACGTGCCAGGTCCGGGGCGGTGAGCTCGAACGGTGCGGCCGCGCCCACGCCAGCATTGTTGACCAGTACGTCGATCGGGCCGGCGGCGTCGACGGCCGCGGCTATGCTGGCGGGATCGGTCACGTCGAGTGCAAGCACGCGTAGACGATCGGAGGTCGGTAATACATCCGCGCGCGGCGTGCGCATGGTGGCGATGACATGCCATTCGCGCTCAAGAAAATACCGCGCGATCGCCAAGCCGAAGCCGGACGAACAACCCGTGATCAGAACCGTCTTCATGGGAACTCCTGTGATCCGAACATTGAGCTACACACGATAGGCGTCACTGACCGCACTCACTACAATCCATAATCCAAATTTCATTGGCGAGAGTCCGATCATGATCGATCCGCTGGCCGAGGTGGTTTCCCTGCTACAGCCCAGCATGCGGTTTTCCAAGCTGATCGTTGGTGGCGGGCCCTGGCGCGTGCGCCGCAGCGATCCGGGCGACTTGTTCTATTGCGTCGTGCTGGAAGGCGAGTGCCTCTCCTCCCCCGGTGCCGGGGAACCGATCCATCTCACTGCCGGTGATTTCCTGCTGGCTCCATCGGCGCAGGACATCGTCGCGTCCAGTCATCCGCCACCGCCACTCGATGTCGAGAACTGGCCTGTCGCCATCGGCGACGGCGTATTCCGGCTCGGCGCGGCGGATGCGGCGCCCGATGTGCGCATGCTGATCGGCCATTGTCATTTCGAATCGCCCGACGCGGCGTTGCTGGTCTCGCTGTTGCCGCAACGCGTGCATATTCGCGATCAGCGGCGACTGGCGATGCTGGTCAAGCTTGTCAGCGAAGAGTCGCGCGCCGATCGGCCGGCGCGCGATATGGTGCTGTCGCGGCTGCTGGAAGTACTGATGATCGAAGCGCTGCGAGTCACCGGAGAAACAGCGGCCTCGCCCGGCCTGGTGCTCGGGCTCGCCGATAATCGCCTGGCGAACGCGATACGTGCCATGCACGCCGAGCCGACACACGCGTGGACGGTGGCAGAATTGGCGCGGCAGGCGGCGTTGTCACGGTCGGCTTTCTTCGAGCGCTTCAAGCAGACGGTCGGTCTTGCGCCGATGGCGTATCTGCTCGCCTGGCGCATGGCGCTAGCCAAGCGAATGTTGAGAAACGATCAGAGTCGTATCGCCGATGTTGCCGAGCGGGTCGGCTACAGTTCGGCGAGTACCTTCAGCGTTGCCTTCACGCGCCACGTTGGCACGCCGCCGACGCGGTACGCCAATGACAGAAAGCCGCTAGAAGCGAAATCAGATCAGTCGTCACATGATCAGGGTCAGTGACGACCTTGGACTGCTTACGGACAAAAGTTGGATGCGTACATCGGGCGCCACCCAATGACTCGCAAAAACACTGCCGGCTCGGCGCTTCTTCGATTTCGCGGTAGAGCTAGGGCGGTTCCCCGCCGATCCGGCGCAATATACCAAGGCCTGGTGGCAGGAGTTCGAGCGTGTGCTGGTGGCTATGAGTAGAGGACTGCGACAAACACTCCGACCCCAGCCGAAGCGCGGGTCAGTCGTCCTTGGCGCCGGTCGCCGGCAATTCCATCAATAGCGGCCCGCCGGCCAGCGCCTGCTGCAGGCGAGTGACGAGAAGTTCCAGGATGGCGTCGTTCTCGCCCACCAGCCGGGTCGTTACGACATTCAGGCCAGGGGCGCGAGACATCGCCTGGGCGCAGATCTCGGCGATATCGCCGCCTTCACCGGCGTGCCGGCCCGGCGAAAGAAACAGCATCGAGAGGATCACGTCGCCTTCGGCCAGCTCCGGCGAGGCCAGCAACGTCTCCAGCAGCGGCTCGTTGAAGCGATAGGCATCGCCCTCGCGGCGCTCCATGGAGGCAAAGGTCACACACTCGGCCTCATCGGCCAGCAGTGCACTCAGTTGCCCGGTCAGGTAGTTGCGTACCGCCGTAACCTCCGGGATCGGGCTGCCGTGATCGACCAGCACGACCTTGGGCCGGGACTGGCCGCTAATGCGCTCGCGCACGTTATCGGCGAGAAGTTGCGCCAAGCGCAGGTCAGGCGCCAGCAGCGTATCGACCAGCGGCGGGGCGACCCTCACCGACAGCTGCGGGTAGTTGGCCTGCACCTCGGCCAGACGCTCCGGCAGGTAGCGGGTCAACGCCTGGCTGGGCCCGAAGAAGAAGGGCAGGATCAGCAGTTCGGTCACGCCCTCGGCCGCATATCGTTCGGCCAGCGGCCCCAGGGAATCCGCCTTGCGACAACCGAGCTGCTCGGGCGGAATCTTGAACGAGTGCAGTAGCGATGCGGCCTCGACCGCGTCACCCGTGGCCTGGCTCAAGGCGTCGGCGAGGCGACGCAGGTTGAGCGTCGCGGCAGGGCGCAGGGAACCGTTGTCGACGAGCAGTATCTTTCGCATGGGGCCTCAAAGCTGGCGCAGATGGGTGTCAAATCAAGTCTTTCGCCGCAAAACGAGCCGACGCGAAACCAGCATAACCGGGTTTTCCCGATAGGAAAAAATAGCAAAGCGGCGGGCCGATGGCGCTCTGGTTTTCCCTATCGGGAAAGTGGGTAGCCATTTTGAATGGTCTGATCAGGTGAAATAGCGAGTTGTTCCGCTTTCGGCCAAAAGCGGACATTTAGCCAAAGCAGGTATAGCGGATGAGTTAAGCCGAGCCGCGAAGCGGCATCGGCTTGAATGAATTGTTAGAGCGCACCGAGACTGCCAATGTGCTTCTCCAACATTTCGCTCGATTCTTTGGCTCTCAGGTAGCCAATACTAAGATACCAATCAACAAGTTGATCGGTATCTGGCTCTTGGTTTAGTGCATATGGCTTTATCTGCAGCAATCTGCAACCGAGCTGAAGTGCGTGCTTCTCTCCGTACTCAATCAGGGATTTTCCGATGCCTTGCCTCCGAAATTGAGGAAGCACGTATACTTCATATATGAACCCAAGATTTTTCTCTTTCCAATCTTCGTAAGATAGAAGCCCCGCCTCTTGTCCATTGACTAGCGCCGCGAACTCACATGACCTTCTGGCATGACCTCTTAAAGCACGCTCGCGAAGAGTTTCGTTATGAAGATCTTCCGGGGCGTTGATTGCTGAGATAACTAACATGCTCATGTCGTGTGATCTAATGCCAAGCTTTGGGGCAGCTGAAGCGCTGCGTAAGCCATCCCAGCCGCGATAGCGGTGACAACAGCACCTTATTAGAAAACCTTACCACGTTACATCTACTACGATTTTTCCATTCGCATCGCGCTGTTCAACTGATTGGGTGCGATTGAAGCCTTTAATTGAAGTGTGATCCGTATGAACTACAGAACCTACTTTATTCCCGCTTAAATCCAAAACTGCATATGTCCAGATATCAGTCTCAGCCATAGTGCCTTTTGAACGATGGCTTTCTTGCTTTAAGGTTTCGCCTGGATTCAACTTAACTCTATCTTTCAATGCTCGATCTCCATTGGTTATCTAACGCCGCGCTCTGCGGCAAATTTGAAGCGCAGCGTAAAATTTGTCCGACAACAGCGCCTTGTTAGGCAAGGTGCTCAAGTTTTCCAAAATGTAAAACGTGAAGAAGCTCCTCAAATAATCGGAGTCACCAATCCAGCTTCCTGGATTAGCGTATCTATTAGTTTCAATAGCTTAGACACGTTATAACTACCATCAAGCAAGTCGTTATCGGACTGCTCGTGAAAGTTCTTTGAATAGGATTCTTTGTAATCTAAAATGCCATGCCATGCATCGATATCCTTTTTGAAATTACTCCATGTGACCTGTGCTGGAGGGTATTGATCTAGGTGAAGATCAAGATAACACTCAATCGCAGCAGCTCTACCATTTATATCAGAGTTACTAACCCCTTCAGGTCCGAGAGTTACAAACTCCCTAAATTCATCAAGATCAGGTAGTAGCATTGCCCTCATGTTGGTAGGAGAATTCAAATTTTCAAATTTGCGCAAAGCATCAACGCCCTCTGCGTCGTTATCGAAAACAAATAAGACCTGATTTAAGACCTCGATTCGTAACAGCCCCTCTGCAAACTTTACTAGATTGCCCGTTCCCCAATAAGGATGTCGTTCATCGACATCCACAAAATTGAAAAAATCCGCCACATCCGGACGTAAAATCTGTAGAGCTCGCTGAATAATGCGTGTATCTGATGTACCCTCGGTTGCTATCAGAACCTTTTGCTTTTGGAGTGCTCCAGCCCGAAACGCCTCTCGTTGAACCCATCCAGCATGAACAATAGGACCAAATTCCCAATTAACCTCAACATCAGAATTTTCTGTATTTTGCGCAAAAACCTGAAGCATAGATTCAGCACTAAGAACACAAACTCTTGAAGACAGATAACTGGCCTCAGACCAATAGAGATCTGAGCCACCAGGCCAAGGAACTCGATCAAATAATTCGACATCAGTTGCGAGACGACCTTGAGAAATAGTGTCTCGATCTTGTGTGTCATATTCTATATAGTCTTTTTTTAACTCAGACAGCGGATAGCGACATGCCAAGTGGCAAAACTCTTCAAACGTCAGATATTCCTTTTTTGATTCATCTGTATCAATCTCATTTGAGATCTCTTCCGCTTCTGCTATCAACGAATTGTATTCAGCGCGTGCCGCGTCAAGTGTATGGCCGAGTATGTTTAGTCGTGGTATAATCCGATATAAAGCCCTAGCAAAAGCCTCCTCCGCCTTTTCTACCTCATATTTTAATTCAGGATTTTCTTCATAATATTCGTAGTCTATTGACTCAGACTTTCGGCGTATTAAGTCACCATCTTGAAAAAGAAATCCATAATCTATGCCCATGTGATTTTTGGAATACGACAGAGAAACGTTCCCTGCGTACAGCTCTATCGATGTTCCCATTTAAATCACCTTCTTATTGCTAGCTTAATTAATCGCACTCGTGCTGCCTAACGCCGCAATCACGCGCTCGTCGCGTGCATTGCTTGGTTATGTTTATTTCACATGGCGATCCACTCGTTCCTTCAGGATGTCCATGAGCAGGGTACAGTTTGCCGTCTCGTATACGGAACCAAGGCGAACCACTTGTTCCTTCAGAGTGCCCATGCGCAGGGTACAGTTTGTCATCCCTGATTCGGTACCAAGGGGAACCACTTGTTCCTTCAGGGTGCCCATGAGCTGGATACAGTTTATCACCCCTAATACGGAACCAAGGCGATCCACTTGTTCCCTCGGGGTGCCCGTGTGCTGGATATACCTTAGCTTCCATAGCTAGCCCTATTTCGATTCAAAAACATAACGCCTAAGCTCAGCGGCGTTTAAGGCGACGCCTGCTTTGCGGCAGCAAAGCGGGTGGCGGGTCAGACGTCCGCTGCAGCGCATTGTTAGGCATCTCCTTCAGCGAGCCTATTGGCTCCGCAACTGAGCAGAAAATTGGCGGTCTCGTCGAATTGCTGTGGCTTACGCGTGGGATCCTCCGTTGATCCTTGAGGCACCCAGACAACCAGGCCCTCGCGCCCCCGAGTCATAAGGACGCGGTATGAATTTGTGATGAACCGCTGCCGGTCGCCGTTGACATTTGCCCAGCTATTTCCTCGAAACTGGCGATGCGCCCAAGTCCGTCCATTCCAAACCAGGTCGCCACCCCAGCACAATCCAACAAAGTCCAGTTCCAACCCTTGGGTCGTGTACTCATTTGCAGGAACTTCCAAGGCGAACGAAGAACGAACATCCTCTCGACCGTTGAGATACCACTGAGCGATCGCACTCCCGTCCGTCGCATTTAGTGTCACACCCAGACCATCTGCTCGTAAACGCCGTGCACCTGAACTAGCAACCAGGCCAAATCTACGCTCTCCACGCGCATGTACTTTTAGCCATTTCCTCGCAAGATCGATAGATCGAGTTACAAGTATTGGATAATCACCGAGTTCGCGGGCCAAGGTTGCCGCTTCAGGTGCATTGCCGCCCAAGACCAACGAAACCCACCGACTGAGCGAAGGCGAGCGAAAACTCCGCAACGGCACGGTTAATTCCAGATCCGGTTCAACAACGATATCCGCTGCTCCGGATAAGCTACCGACCCCAAGATTGGCCGTTGCATCGGAACCGACCGTAAAATCTGGCGGGCCGTATACGCACCATTTCTCTAGTTCAGTATTCGGCAAAGCTCTCAACGCTTTACCCCACTCGGCGATTCCGTTTTCTCCTGCATTGATTTCTTGTCCTCCGCCAACCAGTGCAACGATAGAACACCAATCTGGATGTCGCCCCATAATGTCTAGAAGAAGTTTGGGCTCTGAAGATGGTCGTCCGAACTTCTTTCGTCCGTAATCCTCATCCCAGGCCCGCTGGGCTTCATCGAAGACGATCACATGCTCATGAGGAGAGGAACCGTCATCATTTGTCAGATACTCTCTCAGAAAATCGATGATATGTTGAATTCGGGTTCGAACCGAATTTCTTGCTTCAGCTAGAGCGGGCTTAACTCCACGAGCCTTACGCCGCGACGCTTCATCACGAGCGAGAGCCTCTCGGAGAACAACAACCAATGGGGTGTTTCCAGAGAGGTAGACAATATCTCCCTGGTCTTCGACCCCAGATTCCACAGCACTGTGTACTACTTGCAAGCCAGCCAACGTCTTTCCGGACCCGGGGACGCCAGCGAGAAAAACCAATGACCGACCTCGCTTCCGTTTGGTTTCCTGAATAATCTCGACGACACGATTAGCCGATGCATCCAAATTGGAGGCATCGGCTTGAGCTATTTCGCGTACACCATGGCCAGCGAAAAGTGTAGTTGCCGCATCCACCACGGTAGGCACGGGTCGATACTGGCCCGACTCCCATTCGCGTATTTCATATCGCGCCGTTGGAACCGAGGTGCCTACCCGGACAAGAACGTTTGCTAGCCCTAATCCCCCTACGCAATGAACCTCAGCAACATCGGCCTCTTTAATCGTTGACACATAGGAAGTAGTTTTGGCCTCGGTACACCAAAGTACCGGAACTATGCTGATTCCAGCACTAGCTCCATGAAAATCACGTAGATCGAGACCGTACTCCTCTACCTGACGCCGGTCAGCAGATCGGAAGGTTGATTCTCCAACTTTGAGTTCAACTACTACGATCGCAGCGGGCGTCAAGATCAGCACATCAATGCGGCGTCGTAACCGATAGAGAGGATATTCAAGCAGGACAGGCCAACTTGCAGCATCTGGATGCAGACGTAGCAATGACCTCAGTTCTTCTTGCAGCTTTGGAACTGTGATATTCCACGATTCGGTTTGCGTCGTGTATTGCGAAGAAAACCCATCGGCGGCGTATTTGGAATGCAGTGCAGCAGCGACTTCCTCTAGTGAGATTCGGACGAATGCACCGGTCGTTGATGAATAGTAAGCCGTCATATCTGCACTAGATGCCTAACAGGTATTAGACAGCGCGCTCGTTTATTGACTTGAACGCGCATGCGAGTTCAACAATGTTATGTTGCACACTGTTTTCTCCAAAACATACTGAAAAATCGACATATTAAGTATAGCTTGGCCATATAACACCAATCATAGTGCCAGCTGCATAACACCGATGAGCGTGCAGGCAGCCTTTCCACCATGGCTCCTTTGGATCGCAAGCCGCCTTGATCTTCTTATGCCAACCCCCTAGCCGCGTTTTCTTCCGCAACGCCTAGTTAGTATCTGCACTAATGTAAACCAATGTTTTCTCCGAGTAACGACTCTGAGACCAATTCTCTAGTCAGGGTTGGCTTGGGCGTCATGTTCAGTAGGACGAGGTACCTGATACGGGGCGATGAGCATCGGGGAGTAGTCAAGGATCAATCCTGCGGCTCATCGATCCCTGACGGATGGTTCCGCTCAAACCGCGCCAGGGTTTCCTGTCGGAAGTAGCGTTTCAGCAGGTCGTAAAGCTCGGGGTAGACCTCGATCAGTTGATCCGGGGCGGTGAAGAAGAGTTCGCAGCAGACCGCGAAGCATTCGCCGGGGTGGGTGGCGGCGTAGTCGTCAATGGGGGTGGGTTCGTCGCGGGCGAGGTGGGCCTGCAGGTCGTCCCACACCGCGGTGAAGATGCGATGCCACTCTTGGGCGGTGACATCACTGTTGGCGGCGAGCGGGGGGAAGCCGTCCACATCCTGCGAGTTGCCCAGGTCGAGCTTGTGGGCGAATTCGTGAATGATGACGTTGTAGCCGGTGTAGTCGCCGCTTTCGGCGACATCGGGAATTGCCAGTACCACGGGGCCGCGCCAGGAGGTTTCCCCGGCGCGCTCGTCGACGTATTCGTGCATCACGCCGAAGTCGTCCATCTCCTCGACGTGGCGATGAAAGGCGTCCGGCAGCAGGATGATCTCGGTGACGTTGTCGAAGGCGGCGCTGGCGTCGCGGTCCGACCAGCCCAGCGTGAGCAGGCTGGCCTGGGCGGCGATGGCGAGCAGGGCGGTATCGTCGACTTCGACCCCGTCACCCGCCACCCAGCGCTTGCTCTGCAGCAGTTGCCAGGCGCGCGGACCGAGACGCTCGGCATCGGCGTCGTCGAGGTCGGCCAGCAGCGGCAGGCCGTGGCGAATCGACCGCCATGCCTCCGGGTCGAACGGCTGGCGCGAGCGTTGGCGGGCATCGCCGCTCAGGCCCAACCAGGCTTTCCACGAACCACTCCGTAAGCCCATCGATCAGTTCTCTTCCTGGCGCGCCCCGGATTTCCACGACCAGTCGCGCAGGCGCAGATCGAAAAGGTCGAGACGGCGATCCTTGAGGTTGGTCACCGCGCCTTCCGAGCGCACCAGCTTGAGCTTGGTCAGGTCGAGGTCCGAGAACATCACCATTTCGGTGTTGGGCGTGGTTTCCGACAGCACCGCATCGTGGGGGAAGGCGAAGTCCGACGGCGAGAAGACCGATGACTGGGCGTACTGGATGTCCAGGTTCTCGATCGAGGGCACGTTGCCCACGCTGCCGCAGACCACCACGTAGCACTCGTTCTCGATCGCGCGGGCCTGGGCGCAGTGGCGCACGCGCAGGTAGCTGTTCTTGGTGTCGGTCCAGAACGGCACGATCAGGATGTCCATGTCCTGCTCGGCCAGCAGTCGCGGCAGTTCGGGGAACTCCACGTCGTAGCAGATCAGGATGCCGACACGGCCGGCATCGGTCTCGAACACCTGCAGCTCGTCGCCGCCCTCGACCACCCAGTCGCGCCGCTCCTGCGGGGTGATGTGCAGCTTGGCCTGGCGGTCGATCCCGCCATCGCGATGGCACAGGTAGGCAACGTTGTAGAGCTTGCCATCCTCGCCCAGCTCGACCATCGAGCCGGCCACGATGTTGATGTTGTAGGAGACCGCCATGCGCGAGATCTCGGTCTTGAAGCGCTCGGTGAAGCCGGCCAGGAACTGGATCGCGGCGACCTGGTCGGTCTGGTCGGTCAACCCCATCAGCGGGGTGTTGAACAGCTCCGGGAAGACCGCGAAGTCGCTCTGGTAGTCGGAGATCGCATCGACGTAGAACTCGACCTGCTGCAGCACCGCCTCCACCGAGTCGAATTCGCGCATCTGCCACTGTACCGCGCCGATGCGGACCTGGGTGCGGCGGGTCTCGATGATCCGGCTGGCCGGTTCGTAGAGGATGTTGTTCCATTCGAGCAGGGTGGCGTAGCCCATCGACTTCTCGTCTTCGGGCAGATACTTGGTCAGCAGGCGCTTGACCAGGAAATCGTTGGCCAGCTGGAACGACAGGATCGGGTCGTAGAACTCCTTGCGCGCGACCCGATCGATGTACTCGGCGGGAGTCATCTCGTCGGCGTGCTGGTGGTAATTGGGAATCCTGCCGCCGGCGAGAATCGCGCGCAGGTTCATCGAGCGGCACAGGTCCTTGCGGGCCTCGTAGAGGCGTCGGCCAAGGCGATAGCCGCGGTAGGCCGGATCGATCAAGACGTCGAGGCCGTAGAGCGCATCGCCGTTGGCGTCGTTGAGGATGATCTCGCGATGCCCGATCAATTCGTCGTACTTGTGCGGGTTGGAGAAGCGGTCGTAGTCGACCAGCACCGTGAGCGCGACACCGACGATCTTGCCGTCGTCCTCGATGATGATCTGGCCGTCGGCGAACTCGCCGATCAGCTTGTCGATCGTCAGCTTCGACCAGGCGCCGCCGATGTCGTCGTAGACGGCATCCATCAGTCGCTTGAGCTGCGGGTAGTCCTCGGGCGTGAGGTTGCGCAGATTGAGGTGCAGTTCTTCCAAAGACATTGAGCGCCTGACTCCATCCGGGAAAAGAAATAGGGCGTCGCCAACCAGGCTCTGACCACCGGGCGTTTAATGACAAAGTCTAACACGCCGAGCTCCCCGCGCCCCCGCGGTATCGGGATCTGAATCATCGAAGCTGGGCTAATGGACCCTTAAGAAAGAAGCCGGTCTGCCGACAATGTTACCCGCGAACCTAATTTTTCTTTGCGACGGCGACAAGTCGAACGCGCCGCCGGAGATGCTGCATGAGACGATTACTTCCGGTCTGCCTGGGGCTGATGCTGTCGGTGACGAGCGTTGTCGCCGAGGCTCGGCCGCTGACGGACGATGGCCGACTGACGTTCAGCGGCTTCGGCACCCTGGGGCTGGTACACAGCAATCAGGGCGATGCTGGCTTCATTCGCGATATCAGCCAGCCCAAGGGTGCTGACAAGGGCTGGAGCGCGCGCACCGACTCACTGCTCGGCGCCCAGGTCGGCTATCGCCTTACCGATGAGCTGGATGCGGTGGTGCAGGGCATCAGCCGCTATGGCGAGGACGGCAACTACCGACCCGAAGTGAGTTGGGCGTTCCTGCGTTACCGGCCGGACCCCAGCGTGCAGTTGCGCGTCGGGCGGCTGGGGTGGGACGTGTATCAGCTCGCCGACTCGCGCTACGTCGGTTACGCCTACCCTTGGGCGCGGCCGCCGGTGGATCACTTCGGCATCCTGCAACTGACCCATATCGATGGCGGCGATGTCACCTTCAAGCAGCCGGTCGGCAGCGACCTGATGCTGCTCAAGCTCTATGCCGGGCGCTCGAGCAGCAAGATCTATCTGATCGACGACCTCTCTGCGGATTTCGATGTCGACAGCGTCTACGGTGGTCATGTCGACTACGAGACGGGGCCGTGGCGATTCCGGACCAGCTATACCGAAGTCCACTCCGATGTCGGCTTTTCGGGCAGCGTAGCCGACCAGATCGAGCAGATCCCGTTTCTCGCTCTCGATGCGGATACCGTTCTTGGCGATATCTTCGGCTTCGACCGGATTCGGTTATTCTCCCTGGGAACGCTCTATGATCGCGGCCCGCTGCAGGTTCAGGTGATGTGGAACCGCAGCCAGACCAGCCGCCACGAGGGACAGATCGACTCGGGCTTCGTCTCGGTGGGATATCGCATCGACCGGGTAACGCCCTATGTGGTGGCATCCCGCGTCGAGACATCGTCCACCAACCCCGATAACAGCGATATCGATCAGCGGACCTGGTCGCTGGGGGCACGTTACGACGTGACCACCAACATGGCACTGAAAGCGCAGTTCGATCGTATCGATACGCGGAGCCCGGGCTTCCTGTGGCGACAAGACGACAGTGACTGGAACGGGGGCTGGAGTTCTGTCTTCAGCCTCGGTCTGGACTTCATTTTCTAGGGGAATGTCCATGAACCGAGTCCAAAGGCTTCTCATCGCCTCCACCTTCTCCGCCACCCTGGTCGTTGCCGTTCCCGTCAGCGCCGACATCGCGGTAGTGGGCAACGCCGGCAGCGGCATCGATCGGCTGACCCAGAGCGACGTGGTCAATATCTTCATGGGGCGCTACCGCAAGCTTCCCACCGGCAACGTTGCGCTGCCCGTGGATTCCACCACGCTCAAGGCGCGATTCTACCGGGCGCTGGTCAACAAGGATCTGGCCGAGATCAACTCCTACTGGGCCCGGCTGGTGTTTTCCGGCGAGGCATCGCCGCCGCAGCAGATCGCCACCATCGACGACGTGCACCAGTTGGTGACCCAGAACATGAATGCCTTGAGCTACGTCGATGGTGGCCAGGTACCCGACGACATGCACGTCGTGCTGATGTTGAGCGAGTGATCGCATGTCTCGCCTGTTGCTGCTGCTGCACACCCGGCTGGCGCTGCGTACGACCGCGATCATCCTGATGATCGTCACGCTGCTGGGCGTCGTGTTCCTCGCCCTGGCCGTCTACCTGCGGGCGGAGAGCGTTCAGCGGGAGCAGCAGTCACGGATTCAGGAACTGCTGACGACGGTGGAGCGAACCGCGCAGATCGGCTGCTTTCTGGGCGACCGGCATCTGGCGCAGGAGGTGACGGATGGCCTGCTCAGCAACAATATCGTCAGCGCCGTGAGTATCGATGCCAGCGACGGCACGACGCTCGCCAGCGGTCGCGCCGATCCGGAAGGGGAGCCGGCGGACAGTGTCGTCCGGGAGATCTTCTCACCCTTCGAGCCGGAAACGTCGGTCTGCCGGATCACGGTGGCGCCGGATCAGGACTTCATCGACAAGCTCGTGTCGCAGGCCTCGACTTTCATCGGCGGCGCCTTGCTGCTGCAGCTGGTCGGTATCGGGCTCTGTGTCGTGCTGGTGGTGGTGCGGTTCGTTACCCGGCCGATCACCGGTCTCTCGCATCGGCTGAGCGAGCTGGAGGCGGAGACCGGGCAGCAGTTGCAGGCGCCACGCGGCAACAGGGACGACGAGATCGGCCAACTCGTCATCAGCGTCAACGCCATGATCGACAACCTGGTCCAGAGTCTGGGCGAGGAGCGTCGGCTACGGCTCGAGCGCGAGGTCGAGGAGCGTCGCTACCGGGCGATCTTCGACAATGTGGAAGCGGGGATCTTCGAGCTCGACAGCGCCGGCTTCGTCCGCTCGGCCAACCCCGCGTTCCGGCGGCTGTTCGACATGGCGACCGGCACCGATCTGGAACGTCACCCGGTCGCTTTTGCCGCGCTGGTCGGCGATGGCGACGGTGCCACGCACGCTTTCGCGGTCGACGACGAGGCCGGCGGCTACGAGCGCCAGTGGGAAGTGGCGCTGGACAGCGGCGAGCGGCAGCGCTGGATCAGCCTGATCCTGAGCCCGCTCGAGACGGGGCGGCTGCAAGGGGTGGCGCACGACGTCACCGAGCGCAAGAAAGCCGCGGATGCTGCCGAGAAAATGGCGATGACCGACCCCTTGACCGGCTTGGGCAACCGTCGGGGCTTCGACCACCGCCTGGCGGTGATGGCGCGTCACCATCGGCTGTATCCGGAGCGCTGCCATGCGCTGATCACGCTGGATTTCGATCATTTCAAGCAGATCAACGATACCTACGGTCACCAGGTCGGCGATCGTGCGCTTTGCCATGTCGGTGGCATTCTGGCCGGGCTGATGCGTCAGCGCGACTACGTCGCCCGCCTGGGAGGCGACGAGTTCGTCGTGCTGCTGGAAGGGTGCGACCAGCGCAGTGACGTCGAGGTGGTGCTGGAGCGCTTTCTCGACCGCCTCCGGAAACCGTTCGAGGTGGAGGGCGATATCGAGATCGTAATCGGGGTCAGTATCGGTATCGCCATGGTGGGGCTGGATACCGAGGATGCCGAGCAGGCGGTTCGATTCTCCGACATCGCGATGTATGCCGCCAAGCGTGCCGGTCGCAATACCTGGCGGTTCTACGAGCCCGTCACCCAGTCCTGATTCATTCCTTGGCCAGAATCACCAACTGCCGGGGTTCACGACGTTTCCCTTGGCCTCTGCCCGTCAGCTCGGCCGGTACATCTTGAAGTTCTGCTCCTGGCTGATCTCGAAGTAGTCCGCCGGGCCGCCGCCGCGCAGGATCGGCCGGGCGGCGGCGGTTTGATAGACGCCGTCTTCGAGGAGTGTCGGATCGATATGCACGCCGACCACCTCACCCAGCACCATCCAGGTTTCCAGCTTGTCGCCAGCGGCGGACTGGAGCTGCAGCGTCTGGGTCAGGCGGCACTCGAACACGACCTGGGCTTCCTTCACGTGCGGGACGCTCACCACGCGCGACTCGGCCGGCGTCAGCCCGGCGAGTTGGAATTCATCCACCTCGGGTTCCACCGCCGCGCAGCTGGCGTTCATTGGCTCCGCCAGCGCCCGAGTCGCCAGCTGCCAGCAGAACTCGCCGGTGGCTTCGATATTGCGCACGCTGTCCTTGTAACCGACGCTGGCGAAGCCGACGATCGGCGGCGTGTAGTTGAAACCGTTGAAGAAACTGTACGGCGCGAGATTCAGGTGGCCCGCGGCGCTGCGGGAGGAGATCCAGCCGATGGGACGGGGGCCGACGATGGCGTTGAACGGATCGTGGGGCAGGCCATGGCCAAGGGCGGGTTCGTAGAAGTGAGCATCGGTAGGCATCGGACGTCTTTTACTGAGGGTAGGCTGTCATTGAGGGGGCGAGTCTAGGCAAACGACGGTCGGCGGCGACGAACGCCACCGACCGGACTTCGGTTTCACGAGCGCAGGTCGGTCACTTGCGCACGATACGATAGATGCCGAGCAGCACGATCGCGCCGATCACGGCGATCACGAAACTGCCGAAGTTGAAACCGGAAACGTCACCGAAACCGAGTGCGGTGCCGATCCAGCCGCCGACGACCGCACCCAGGATCCCGAGGATGATCGTGACGATGAAGCCACCCGGATCCTTGCCCGGCATGATCAGTTTGGCAATGGCCCCGGCGATCAGGCCGAAGATGATCCACGCAATAATTCCCATGGCGTCTATCCCTGTTGATTCATGGTAAGTCTTTCATGCCAGCGGCATGCCATCCTGACATGCCTTCTCGGAACCTAGTCGTAGATCGGCGAAACGACAAGCGAGATCGTGGCTATCATCATGTTCTGCGCTCGGTTTCCGGGCATCATGGTGCAGAGGTCGCGCTGGCGGGAGGCACCTCCAAATGCCAATCGACGGGGAGGGAGTCATGTCTGCAGGCGGAGTCGAACAGGCGATCGTTCGGCGGGTGTGGACGCCGGATCGGTTGTCGATCGGATTGACGCTGCCGCTGATGCCGCGCGGCCAGGCAGTGGTCGATGTCGTCGAACAGCGGCGTCTGGCCAGACTCGCCGACGATGCCGGGTTTCGCGCGCTGTGGATTCGAGACGTGCCGCTCAACAGTCGCGACTATCCCGATCCGGTCGGCCATCTGGACCCGTGGAGCTGGTTGGGTGCGTTGGCGGTGGAAACGAGTCGGGTCGCACTGATCAGTGGCGCCATCGTGCTCACGCTGCGGCACCCCCTGCATATCGCCAAGGCAGCCGCATCGGTCGCCACGCTCTCGGAGGGTCGCTTCATCCTGGGGTTGGGGTCCGGCGATCGGCCGCCCGAGTTTGCCGCCTTCGGCGAGGACGTCGGCGAGCGGCGGCGGCTGTTCGCGGATCACTGGCAAGTCGTGGCGGAAGCGCTGGGCTCGCCGCAGCGAGTCGTCCCCGACCGCCGCGAGACGAATTCTCCCGAATTTCAGCTGCGGCCGCAGCCACCGGCGCCCGTGCCGCTACTGGCGGTCGGTTCGGGTGGCCAGAGCGTCAACTGGATCGCCCGCCACGCGATCGGCTGGATGACCTATCATCGTGAACCGGCCCAGCAGCTCGATCGCTACCGGATGTGGCGTGCGGCGGTAGAGCGGAGCGTGCCTGGCGAGTTCCGCGGATTCGGCGAGGCGATGCGTCTCGAGCTCGACGCCGATTCGGGCGCGCCGGCGACGCCGATCGAGCTGGGCTACCGTGCCGGCCGTCACGCCCTCGTCGAGGTGCTGGACGCGCTCAGAGAGATGGGCGTTCACCATGTGGCGCTGAATCTAGGTCTCGAGGAGCGGCCGGCCGACGCCATCATCGAAGAGCTGGCCGCTCACGTGCTGCCGCACTTTCATCGGCCCTGATGCATCGGCCTTGGCTCATCAGCCTCAGACCGTTCAAGCGTCGCGCCGGAACGCCCGGGTGCGGCCCTATTCGGAGTGGCTGGCCAGGAACGTCAGCGTGCGGCCATGGGCCAGCGCGGACGCATGCTGGTTGTAGCTGGCCCGCGACCAGCAGTTGAAGCCGTGTTCCGCACCGCCGTAGAGGTGGACCTCGATATCCGTGTTGCCGGCAAAGGCCTGGCGTGTCTGTTCGACGTGTTCCAGCGGGATGTGGTCATCCTCGGCGCCGAAGTGGAACTGGGCCGGGACCTTGAGCTCGTCGGCACGCGGCAGGTATTCGGTCACTCCGCCGGCGTAGTAGCAGATCGCCGCATCGACGCCGGCATCCAGGCCGCAGAGGTAGGAGAGCACGCCGCCCATGCAGTAGCCGACCGAGGCGATCGGGCCGTCGCAGGTGGGGCTCGCGCGCAGCGCCTTGACCGCGGCGCGGAGATCGCTGATCGCCGTGGGATAGTCCAGCGCCTGCTTGTGGGCTACCGCCGCTTTCCAGTCGTCACCGTCGTAGCCGAGTTCCACGCCCGGCTCGTCGCGCCAGAACATGTCCGGTGCGATCACGGTATAGCCATCCATGGCGTACTGCTCGGCGACGCCGCGAATATGGCCATTGACGCCGAAGATCTCCTGGATCAACAGGATCCCGGGGCCCTTGCCCTTGTGTGGAAGGGCCTGGTACGCCTTGAAGGTCTTGCCGTCTTCGGCGGTGATCTCGATCCATTCGGTCTTGATGTTCGTCTGGGAATCGCTCTGAGACATGGGGTTCTCCTGATGGGCGGTTGGCTGAACTTGAGATGAATGGTGAAGCCCGAAGGAGGAAGTTTAGCAGGGCAACGACACTTTGCCGCGCGAACCCGACGCGTGACATGACGAAGCGGAGACGCCAAACGTCTCGGCGTGAAACGTGCAGCCATTGCGCCTACGCTAGGCGCTCCGCCCTTTATCCCGAACTTGGCCGTCAGGAGTCGCATGTACGCACACAGCCCGACCTGGATCGCCGCTCAAATCGGCGGGTTCGTCGCCCTCGGCTTCATCATCGCGGCGTTCGCCAGCCGCCAGGACGATCGGCTGCTGCTCTATCTCATCTTCGCCAACGTCGCCTTCGCCGTGCATTTTATGCTGTTCGGAGAGGCGGTCGCGGCCGGCATGTCGGTCCTGGTCGTCGTCAGGATCTGGCTGGCGCGGCGGTTTCCGCGACGCCAGCCGCTCATGTGGCTGGTGCTGATCGCGACGGGGACCGTGGCCGTGGCGACCTGGCACGCCTGGTACGACATCTTCCCGCTGCTCGCCGCCGTCTTCGGCACCCTGGCGATGTTTCTGCTGCGCGGCCTGCCGATGCGGGTGCTGCTGGCGGGTGTGGCGCTGTGCTGGCTCGCCAACGCGCTGATCATCGGTTCGATCGGTGGCTTCATCGCCGAGTTGCTGGCGCTGGGTACCAACCTTGTCACCATGTGGCGAATCCATCGCGCCAAGCGCCGATCCGAGTCAGGCTGACCACGAGGTGCGAGACCCGCTTTTCAGAAACCGTCCGTCTCAACGCAAGGGAGTGCATCCATGTTCAACTCGACTCGGGGCCTGAGGGCGGGCGTGTTCTGTCTGGTCGTCGTACTGGCATTCACGGTCTGCGTCGTCGGGCCCTGGGCGCTGACGAAGTGGGCGGAAAGTCGCTTCACCCGATCGCTGGGGGAGCCCGTCCGGATCGAACGCGTCAGTTTCAACCCGTTTACTGCGACCGCGGCGTTCTCGACGCTGCGAATCGGCGATTCCGACACCCCGATGATCTCGGTCGACTCGGGCGAGGTCGTGTTCTCGTGGTCGACGCTCTGGCACCCCGGCATTCATATCTCGGCGGTACGTCTCGACTCCCCTCGCCTCCACCTGATTTCACCACCATCCGGGCCGCTCAATCTGGCGACGCTGGGCAGCCGTTCGTCGTCGCGCGATACCGCGTCCCATGACGGGTCATCGCTCACCATCGACCGCATCGAGGCGAGCCACGGCCGGATCGACTGGCAGGGTCGTCGGGTTTCCGGAGAGCCGTCGCTGGCTGCCACGGAGGTGAGCGTCACGCTGACCGGTTATCAGCGTTCCGGCGATTCGCCAATGCAGGGCCAAGCCTCCGGCAAGCTCGGCGGTGGTCAGGTCGATCTCGAAGGGCGCTTCGGGATCATGCCGTTGACCGGCGACTTGGCGGTGACGGCGCAGCGGCTGGCCGCTTCCACCATCGATCCCTGGTTGACGGCAGCGATGCCGGCGCGGATCGACGAGGGTCGCGTCGACCTCGATGGGCAGCTCCGTTTCGGCGCAGCCGCGAGCGCCTCGGTCGCCTACCGGGGGCAGGTGACGCTCGAGGGGCTCTCCACGGTTGGCCAGCAGGACCAGCCGTTATTCTCGCTGGATCGCGGCGTCTTCAAGGGTGTCGATTACGCCACCGGCGATCATCTCGTGATCGACTCGTCGCATCTCGCCGCCCCGACACTGACAGCGCTGATCGGCGATGACGGACGTTTCAATCTCGCAGCGTCCTTTGCCGGCGGGCAAGACAGTCACTCGACGGCCAACCCCAACGACGACGAGCGAGAGTCGGGAACCCACGCTTCGCGACGTGAGGGCGGCGATGCTGGGGCCGCCCCCCGAGGCGACGATTCTTCCGATCAAGGCGAGAATGGGAGCGGAGAGAAGGTCCAGGCCAAGGGGCCGGCCGTCGCCCTGCATCGTCTCGAGGTCGAGGGAGGGACGTTCGATTTCGAAGATCGGCGCATGTCGCCGACCGTTTCGCTCGATGTCGGCGAGTTGAACGGCCAGCTCACTCGGTTAGATACCCGCAGCGACGAGCCGGCGCACTATCGCTTCGATGGCAGGGAGAGTGACGGCACGCCGGTGGTGATCGAAGGGAGCGCCAGCCTCGGCGATGCACCCGGCGGTCGCATGCGCCTGACCACTCAACACTTGGCACTCTCGCTGTTCGCGCCCTATATCCAGCGTTTCGCCGGCTATCGCATCGAACAGGGCACCGCGGACCTCGAGCTCAACTACCGTCTGCAAGGCGGTACCTTGACCGCGCAGAATCACATCATTCTCAAGCAGCTGGACCTGGGCAAGGAGATCGACGAAGACGCGACCTCGCTGCCGCTGAAGAATTTGATCGGGCTGCTGCAGGCCGAGACGGGAGTGATCAACCTGGACATTCCCATCGAGACGACCATCGACGGGAACACCCAGGTGGATATGAGCAAGGTGGTGTGGCAGGCGCTGACCGAGTCGCTCAGCAACATCGTCACTTCGCCGATCGATTCCCTGCAGGCGCTGATAGGAGGTGACGGTTGAATCGGTGATAAGCACCGACCGACGATCGTCACTCGAAGATGTCGTCGCTGGAGGGGTCCCTGGCAGCGTCTACCGGCGGCGAGCGCCGAGAACCCGCCGGTCACCAACGTCTTCGGGTTCACTCTCCGGCGCCTGCTGGCGCGCATCGTAATCCCTTCGGGCCGCTTCGACCTGGTGATGGTATTGCAGCGTCCACTGATGCAGCGCCTGGAAAGGCGCCTTGAGCGTCCGGCCGAGCGGTGTGATCCGGTACTCCACGGCCACCGGCGCCGACGCGATCACGCGGCGTTCGACGATACCATTGCGTTCCAGTCGCCGCAGCGTATGGCTCAGCGCCTTCTGGGTGATGCCTTCCAACCGGCGCTTGAGGGCGTTGAAGCGCAGCGGTTCGTGGCACAGGGCGGCCAGCACCAGCACGGACCACTTGTCCGCGATCTGATCGAGAATCACGCGGCTGGGGCAATTGGCCGCGGCTGTCGGACACGATGAGTCGAGCATGCGGTTTCCTCGAGGATACCTGGTGAGTTGAAAGTGGCCGGTGGATATCAGGTATAAATTCTATACCACGGTTCCCAACTCATCACCTGGAGCATTGTCATGGCCTCATCCAATGTCGACGCGCTGTTTCGGCCCTTTCAACTGAAATCCCTCTCGCTCAAGAATCGTATCGTCATGGCGCCGATGACGCGGTCGTTTTCGCCGGCCGGCATACCCGGCGATGACGTCGCCGCGTACTACCGCCGGCGGGCCGAGAACGAGGTCGGCCTGATCCTGTCCGAGGGCACCACCATCGACCGGCCGGCGGCGCGCAACGAACCGAACATCCCGTTCTTTCATGGCGAAGCGGCGCTGACTGGCTGGCAACATGTCATCGATGGAGTGCACGAGGCGGGTGGCCGCATGGGGCCTCAGATCTGGCACGTGGGCTCGGTCGCCAGTTTTCTCACGGACTGGGTGCAGGACGTCCCTGTCGAGAGCCCGTCCGGTCTGGTCGCGCCCGGTCAGCCGCGCGGCGAGGCGATGAGTGAAGAGGCTATCGCCGATACGCTGGATGCCTATGCCCGCGCCGCGGCCGACGCCAAGCGGCTCGGTTTCGACACGGTCGAAATTCACGCGGCCCATGGCTATCTGATCGATCAGTTCTTCTGGGCGGCCACCAATCAGCGCAGCGATCGCTACGGCGGCGCCACGCTCAAGGAGCGTTCCCGCTTCGCCGCGGAAGTCGTCAAGAGCGTGCGCGATGCCGTCGGCCCCGATCTGCCGATCATCCTGCGCGTCAGCCAGTGGAAACAGCAGGACTTCGACGTACGTCTGGCCAACACGCCGGATGAGATGACCGACTGGCTGGCCCCGCTCGTGGAGGCCGGCGCGGATATCCTGCACTGCTCGCAGCGGCGGTTCTGGGAGCCGGAATATCCGGGACTCGATGGGCCCGAAGGTCTGAATTTTGCCGGCTGGGCCAAGAAACTCACGGGTGCACCCACGATCAGCGTCGGCTCGGTCGGTTTGTCCGGCGACTTCATGGGGGCCTTCAGCGGAGAAAGTTCCACCCCGGCCAGCCTGGACAAGCTCGTGGACCGGATGGAACGCGATGAGTTCGATCTGATCGCCGTCGGTCGCGCCTTGCTGAGCGATCCGGCGTGGGTGAAGAAAGTGCATGCCCGCGATGAGACATCGCTGACCGACTTCACCAAGGAAGCGTTGGCCGAGCTGTACTGACCCGCATTTGATCTACGCAGCGGGCTCGGAACGTCGCAGGGTGGTCCAGCAGCCGGTCGGCGCGCGAGATCTTGGCATGGCAATCCGGCCCCGAAAGCTCTCGAGCTAACGGGGTCTTCCCTCGAAGGATCGGCTTCAGGCTGGTTGGCGCCGATCCATGATGACACGCCGGCCACGAATGCAGTCGGCTTCGTGCGGCCCGTCGATCCACGGCTCGGCGATGCCCTGTTCGATCCATTCGGTCACCGCCGGATGCGCGAGCAGGCGCTCGGTGTAGGCCATGGCCGCAGTGCCGAGTTCGATGCCGTAACCGCGGATGCGCACCGCGACCGGGGCGAACATGGCGTCCACGGCAGTGAAGGCGTCACCGGCGAGCCATGGGCCGCCGAAGGTATCCAGTCCTTCCTGCCACAGCGCGTCGAGCCGAGCCAGATCTTTCCCCAGCGCCGCACTCGGCGCGCCCAGGTCGATGCTCAGCGAGCAGTTCATCGAGCACTCGTCGCGCAGGGCGGCAAAACCGGCATGCATCTCGGCGCTGGCACAGCGGGCCCAGGCCCGGGCAGCGCTGGCGGCCGGCCATACGCTCGGGTGCGCCTCGGCCAGGTACTCCACGATCGCCAGCGACTCCCACACCACCACTGCTTCATCGTGAAGGCAGGGGACCTTGGCGGTGGGCGAGAACGTCGCGAAGGCGCTCTGCTGGCCGTCACCCTCGAACGGGGTCATGACCTCCTCGAAGGGCAGGTCCAGCGCCCGCAGCAGCACCCAGGGCCGCATCGACCAGGATGAGTAGTTCTTGTTGGCGATGAAGAGTCGATAAACCATGGCTGTCTCCGGACGCGAGTTTCGTGGGGCTTAGCAAGACAGGTAGGTCGGAGCGCGACCCGGAACCTCCATGTCGATCGTGAGGATAGTCCCCGTCGCCGATTCGGTCATGTAGAGCGTCTTGCGGTCCGGCCCGCCGAACGTCAGATTGGTCAGCGTGCGGCCTTCGGTCGGGGATAGCAGCCGCCAGAGCGGCTGCCCGTATCGATCGAAGACCCAGACGCAGCCATTGCCTGCGTCACATACGAAGAGGTTGCCCGCTTCATCCAGCGCCAGGCCATCCGCCCCCGACACGCCCCCGGCCAATGGCACGAAGAGTCCCACTTTCCCAGCCGGGCCGTCATCCTTCAACGGAATTCGCCAGACCCCGTTGCCGCGGGTCATGGCGACGAAGAGTGCCTTTTCCTCCAGGTCGGTGACGAGCCCGTTGGGACTGATGCCGTTATCGATCAGACGATCCAGGTGCCGCGTGTCCGGGTCATAGCGGTAGACGCGACCCGAGGGATCCTGCAACCCCGTCTGACCCTGGTCGGTGAAGTAGAGCCGGCCGCGGTGATCGAAGAACAGATCGTTGATCCCCTTGAACCTCTCGCTGCCCACATGGGTCAGCAAGGGCTGCGGCTCACCACCTGCCGGGTCGAGGGTCATCAGGCCGTGCCGGTAATCGGCGATCCATAAAAGGCCGTCCGGGCCGAAGCGCATGCCATTGGGCCAGCCGTCGTAGTCGGCGATGATTTCCCACCCGCCTTGCTCGTCGATTCTGAAGATACGGCCATGAGGGATATCGGTAACGAACAGGTTGCCGTCGCCATCGAAGAGCGGGCCCTCCAGAAAGCTCGGTACCGACTGCCCCGGCTTGTTGGCGGCGATCCATTCGGAGGAGGCATCGTATCGCTTCAGATGCTCGGGGATTCGGGTATAGACGTCGCACCGGCGCGTTTCGGGTGGTGGATACAGGCTCATGGAATCTGGCTCCTGGGTGTCGAGGAGTGCAACCCGCCACGGGCGCGCATCATCAGCACGACGATGACCAGCGAAGCCATGGCTGACAGCAGCAGACCCTGGGTGAGAGCGATGATGCCGGCGAACAGCATGATCAAGCGTTCGAGCGGATGCAGCGATCGGCGATAGTGACCCACGTTGGCGGCGCTGATGCCGATGGTCGCCAGTATCATCATGCCAACGGTGGCCATTAATGCTGGCAGGGAAGCCCAACTGACCGCTTCCAGGTTGATCTCGGGGTGATAGACCCAGGCAAACGGCAGCAGGAAGGCAACCAGCGAAAGGCGCAGGGCGCTCATCGCAATACTGAGGGTGGGCGCGCCGGTGATGGCGGCGGCGGCGAAAACGGCAAGGGCCACCGGCGGCGTTATGGCCGAAAGCACGGCGTAATAGAACACGAACAGGTGGGTCTGCAACTTGTCGACGCCCAGGTCGAGAATCGCCGGCCCCGCCACGAAGATCACCATGAGATAAGAGGCAGCGGTGGGCAACCCCATGCCCAGCAGAATCGAACAGAAGGCGGCCAGAATGAGTGCGAGCAGTAGATTGCCTTCACCAAGACTGACGATGGCCTGGTTCAGTGTGACCCCAAGTCCGGTGACATTGACTGCGCCGATGACGATGCCGATGGCGGCGCATGAGATCAGCACGGCCAGCCCGTCGCGGCCTCCGTCGACAATGACGGACGTCCAGCCGCGGATACCCAGCCGGGTGCCGGGTAGTAGCATCGCGACGACCATCACCACGGCGGCCGCTGACATGCCACACCAGGTTGGCGAGTAGCCCGCCAGCAGCAATCCGATCAGGGTCGCGAATCCCGTGACGAGCACGATGCCCTGGGCACGGCGGCGCGAGTCGAATGGCTCACTCCCGGTGTCTTCTGGGGCCAGGTCCAGGCGACCGGCCTCGAACGCCACTGCGGCCGATAGCGCGAGCAGGTAGAGAAAGGCCGGGATGACTGCCGCCAGCACGATGGTAGGGTAGGGAATGCCGGTGACTTCGGCCATGATGAAGGCGCCGACCCCCATGATGGGCGGCATCAACTGGCCCGAGCAGGAGGCGACCGCTTCGACGGCACCGGCGAAGCGCGGCTGATAGCCGGCGCGCTTCATCATCGGGATGGTCAGAACCCCGGTGGACATGACGTTGGCGGGTGCCGAGCCGTTGACCGAGCCAAACAGCGCCGACCCGATGATGGCAGCCTGCGCGGCGCCGGAGCGGCGGCCCTTGGCCAAGCGTAGCGCCAGGAAGTTGAAAAAGTCACCGGCACCAGTATGGCGCAATGCTGCGCCAAGAATGACGAACATGAGCACGACATCCACCACCGCACCCAGGGCGATACCGTAGATCCCCTGGTAGCCGTAGCTGACCTCGAGAACCTGATCGAGCCACAGCTTTCGGTGGCCGATGGCGCCCGGCAGGAAGTGTCCCCACAGCAGGTACGCGAGTGCGCCGCCGGTAATGGCGACCAGCGTCCAGCCTTCGACGCGCCTCGCCGCTTCCAGCACCAGCAGCGTGCCCACGCCGTAGCAGAGCATGTCCCAATGGTTGGGAAGTCCCTCTCGATAGGCGGCAATCGCGTGATATTCGACGAGATAGTATCCGCTGGTGGCAATTGCCAGCAGTATCAGCACGGCGCTCAGGGCTCGGTCCAGCTTCGGGGCTCGCTGGGCCAGGGGGCCGGCCTTCAGGGCAAACGTCGCGACCAACCCCAGCAGCAAGGCTACGCCATACATGATCTGGGCCGGATAGCGTACGCCAAGCGTCGTCCAGATGATGAATAGGGTCAGACCGGCGCAGGCAGCCAACCCCAGCGTCTCGAGAGGCCGACCCGATGCGAGTGATGTTATCCGTGGCATCGTACTGTCCCTCGAGCGTTATTCGATCAATCCGATCTCTCGGAAATAGCGTGCCGCGCCCGGGTGCAGATCCGCGGTCAGACCTGTCGTGGCCTCGTTCAGCCGCAGCAGGTTGAGCGCCGCGCTGGTGCGTTTGATGGCATCGAGATTGCTCCAGAGCGCTTTTGTCAGCTCATAGGCGGTGTCGTCATCCATATCGCCACTGACGACGAACATGTATGGAAAACTCCAGAAATGGGTCGTTTCGTCCGAGGAAACGCGATCCTCGTAGGCTGCGGTGATTTCCTGTCGCGAAACCGGCTTCAGACGATAGTGCTCTCCCGCCGTAATATGCTCGCGAAACGCAGCCATGTGAGCCTCGTCCGGCGAGATGAAGCGCAGTTTCATGGTGCGGGAGGCGTTGTCGATGGCGGCTTGCGGCAGGCCGCCCCAGACGAAGGTGCCGTCCAGTCTGCCGTTGGACATTTGATTGAAGGCATCGGTGTAATCGATGTACTGCGTATCGACACTCTCCTCGGGATCCAGGTCGTAAGCCTCGAGGAAGGCACTGCTGACCCGGCCGGCATTGCCGCCGGGGCGGCCGATGGCCAGGCTGTGCCCTTTCAGGTCGGCGAAGGAGTTGATGCCGCTCTCCTCTCGCACGACGTACTGGCCGGCGCTCGTGCTGATGGCGAACAGGCTCTTCAGGCCGGCATACGCCTCGGTCAGCCGGTCGGGGTCTTCGCTGAAGTTGCCCCTTTTGTTGACCGCATCCAGGTAGTGGGGGGCGCCGATGACGGCGATGTCCAGCCTGCCCGCTGCGAGCTGCCGCAAGCCATTGACGCTGCCGTTGTCGACGACGGTCAGACGGTCTTCATCGCTCTGCTTGGCCAGGGCGCTGGACCAGGCAACGGCCAAGGCATAATCGTCGGATGTCTGCGAGGTGGCGCTGACGACGAAATCGTCCGCGTGCACGGTCGCGGTGGACAGGCCAATGGCAACGGTAGCCGCCATCAGCGAGCGTAGGGTCAGGCTGGTGTTCATGAGTGTCTCTCCGGTTCTGCAGTGCGGGTGTTGTATGCGGTTCGATGCAGGAGAAATGGATATGGCTTCAGGGACGGTCTCTTCCGGGCACCGGGCGCGGCGCGGGGCCGCCGTAGGGCCATAGCCAGCCCTTGGGCATTGGGCCCTTGTTGCGCCCGCCCTGGCACTGCTGCTCCCAGGCGTGGGCGAGGATGCCCACCGAGCGGGAGAGACAGAACAAGCCGCGGGCCAGCGGGGCCGGGAAGCCCAGTTCGGCGTAGATGACGGCGGTGGCGCCGTCGATGTTGAGCGGAATCGGCTTGCCCTTCATGGCGATGAGCTGGCGCTCGACCTCTCGGGCAATGGCGACGAAGTTGCCGTCCACCTCGCCACGTTCCGCGGCTTCCTCGACCAGTTGCAGCAGTCGTGGCCCGCGGGGGTCGACCGGATGAAAGCGGTGGCCGAAGCCGGGGATGATCCGGGTGCGCTCGCGCTGCCAGGTGGCGATGCCTTCCTCAACCGCGATCTCCAGCGGGTGCCCGCCGATCTGGTACTCGAGGATCGACTGGTAGAGTTCGACCGCCTGCTCGCCGGCGCCACCGTGGACGTCATCGAGCACGTTGACCGCGGAGGCCATGGCGTTGTTGAGACTGCCGCCGCAGGTCATCGCCATCCGGGCGATGGCGATGCTGGGCGCCTGCGGGCCGTGGTCGACGGCGCTCATCAGGGCCGTTTCCAGCAGCGCGGCCTGGGCGCGGCTGGGCAGCTCGCCACGAGTCATCAGCCAGACCATGTCGGCAAAGCCGACGTTGCCGATCAGCTCCTCGATGGGATAGCCGCGATAGCGGATCTCGCCGGGGCGCATGTCGATGATGTCGGTCTTCCACCACTGCTGGGCCTGATATTCCGGGGTCTGGCTAGCGCTCATGAGGTCTCTCCGGTTCATTCGTCGTTGGCGGCGTGGGTGGGCAGCAGAAGGTCGTTGTCCTGGCCGAGCCGGGGCGGTGGCGAGGCGACGCGAGGCGCCTGGCCGTCGAAACGGTAACCGCCGCTGACCACCTCCAGCGGCCGCCCGAGGGTGCTGGTGTCGAAGCGCTCGATCAGCCCACGATCACGCACCTGGGGATGCGCCAGGGCTTCGGCGACGCTGTAGACCGGGCCGGCGGGCACGCCGGCCTCGACCAGCCGTGGCCACCAGTACTCGGTCGTCTGCCGTTTCAGCACCGCCTCGAGGCAGTCGCTCAATGCCCGCCGATGCTCCAGGCGCGCCTGGCGCTGGGCGAAGCGCGGGTCGGTGAGCCACTCAGGGTGTTCGAGCAGGTGACAGATCGCTTCGAACTGCTCCTGCTTGTTGGCGGCGATGTTGATCAGCCCGTCGGCGGTGGCAAAGGTGCCGGAGGGGCTGGCGGTGACGTTGTCGTTGCCCAGGGGCTGCGGCGGCTTGCCGGCGATCAGCAGGTTGGAGACCGCCCAGCCCATGGTGGCCAGCACCGATTCGAGCATCGAGATATCGATGAAGTGCGCCTTGCGCGGTCGTTCGGCCAGGGCGGCATTGATCGCCATCGCTGCGGTCAGACCGCCGACCGTATCGGCCAGCGGATAGCCGACCCGATAGGGCGCGTTGTCCGGCGCGCCGGTAATGCTCATCACCCCGGCCATGCCCTGGATGATCTGGTCGTAGGCCGGATAGTTGGCCAGCGGCCCATCCTGGCCGAAGCCGGAGATCGCACAGTAGACCAGCTCGGGGTTGGCCTCGCGCAACGTCTCGAAGCCGAGCCTGAGCCGCTGCATGACGCCGGGGCGAAAGTTCTCGACCACCACGTCTGCCGTCGCCACCAGCGCCAGGAAGGCGTCACGATCGTCCGGTCGTTTGAAGTCGAGGGTCACCGAACGCTTGCCGGCGTTCTGGGCCAGGAACGAGACCCCCATCAGCTCCCGATTGAGTGCGGGATCGGCGCCCAATTGACGCGCCAGGTCACCACCCTGGGGCCGCTCGACCTTGATCACTTCGGCGCCGAGATGCGCCAGCTGGTGACAGCAGAAAGGCCCGGCCAGCACATTGGTCAGATCGAGCACCCGATAACCGGTCAGTGGTGATGACATTGTTTCTCCTGGTGAAACGGTTTCTTTTAGAGAGAATATGATTCGGCTGGGCGAGTTGCAATACCGTTTTGTCTGTCGCAACATTCGCCATTAGTTCAAGTCCTGCTGACCCTGATCGAAAGGAGCGTTCCATGGCCCAGCGACGTGTCGAAGCCGTCGAGCGAGCGCTGACGCTGCTCGAAGCCTTCTCCCAGGAGCGGCGAGAGTTCTCCCTGACCGAACTCGCCAACGCCTCGGGGTTCTACAAGAGCACCATCCTGCGGCTGATGGCGTCGCTGGAGCACTTCGGCTATGTCACCCGCGACGAACGCGGCATCTACCGGGTCGGCCCGGCGGTCTCGCGCCTGGCCCCGCTGGCGGGTGACGGGCCGCAGCTCGAGAATCTGGTGCGCCCGATCCTCGAGTCGCTGCGCGATGCCAGCGAGGAGACGGCGTCGTTCTATGTCCGCGACGGCGATCACCGGATCTGTCGGTTGCGCGAGAACGGCCGGCTGGAGGTCAGGCACCACCTGGAAGAGGGCGTGAGGCTGCCGCTGGGGCGCGGTGCCGCCGGGCGGGTGCTCAATTACGAAACCCCACGCGGTCAGGTGGCGGTGTCGAGCGGAGAGCGCCAGGCCGGGTTGTCGGCGGCGGCCATCGGTATCTATAACGGCGAGGGAGAGCTGATGGGCGCGCTGGCACTATCGGGCCCCAGCGAACGCTTCAACCTGGCGGCCAAGGATCGCCATGTCCCCCTGCTGTCCCAGTACGGGCCGCGTCTCGAACGCCAGTGGCCGCGTGCGTTGCGGGCTTCCTGAGAGACCGGGGCTGGGGCCGTCCGCGCCCGCGAGTGAGCACCAGGGGTTCGGATGGCTCGATGCGATGAGCCACCCGAGGCGCGGGTGCCGGCTTACTGGATCAGGCCGACCTCCTTGGAGATCTCCTCGATATCGGCGATCTGCTGATGCACGTACGTCTTGAAGGCTTCGCCGCTGCGGTCGAAGGGGATCAAGCCGTTCTTGCTCATGACCTCCTTCCACTCCGGGCTCTCGTAGACCTTGTGCAGGGTCTCTTCCCACCAGGCCACATCCTCGTCGGAGAGTTTCGGCGGCAGGTAGAACCCGCGCCAGTTGATGCCTTCGACATCCACGCCCTGTTCCTTGGCGGTGGGGAACTCACTCAGCGTACCGGGTAGACGACCGTCGGCAAGCACGGCGAGCACCCGCAGGTCGCCGGATTCGACGAAGCCGAGGATTTCCGAGGCATCTCCGGAGAAGGCGTCGATATGGCCGCCGACGACCTGAGTCATCGCCTCGCCGCCGCCGTCGAACGGCAGATACTTGATCTTGTTCAGCGGTTGGATGCCGTCGGCGCGCGCCATCATCAGCACCTTGAGGTGATCCCAGCCGCCGCTGGCGCTGCCGCCGGCAAAGCTGACGCTGGAGGGTTTCTCCTCCATGGCGCTCAGCAACTCCTCGAGGGTCTGGTAGGGCGAATCCTTGCTCACGGCGATCACGCCATAATCCGCACCGACGGTGCCGGCCCAGTTGACCATGTCGGCGTTCAGGCCGGGGAACTGATGCTGGGCCAGGCGGGTGGTGGTCGAGGTCGACGCCGAGACGATGACGTCGTTCTGTCCGGCCCGCTTGGTGACCACGTGGGAAAACGCGACACCCCCGCTGGCGCCCGGCATGTTGGTGGTCTGTACGCTGCCGTTGATGGCACCGATCTCGCTGAGCACCTGACCCACGCTGCGGCAGGTGAAATCCCAGCCGCCACCGGGGTTGGCAGGGGCGATGCAGTCGATCTTGCCGCTCGGGCCGGCGGCCTGCACCAGCATCGGCAGCGCCGCCAGCGAGAGTGCGAGGCACAGCGCGGAAGGCTTCAAGGACAGCAGTTTCATGGCGTCTCCGTTATTCTCTTTTGTAGAACGTGTTGCGACAGTAGAAATTAGGGCCGCCGAGGTGTCGGGTCAATCTCGACGCCGTCAATTGCGACTAAAGAATATCGTCAGTAGATATATTGTTCTGTTTGGCAGAACTCAAAGCGAGGGGCCAGCGAGACCGTCCCGGTCGGAGACCGAATTCCGCCCCGGCGATGGGGCATCAGGTGGTTTTTGAACGTCGGCCGGTTTTAACGTTATCGAGGAAGCGTCAAACTATTCGGGTGCATCATCCCCTTGGTGCAGCGTGCTGGCCCAGCGGTTGCGGCCGGATGCTGAGTCACCTTTCCTCTGGCTGGACGACCCTTTATGGCGTTACGACAATCGACCCGGATCAACAAGTACATCAGCGAGAGCGGGATGTGCTCCCGTCGGGAAGCCGATCGCTTCGTGGAGCAGGGCAACGTATGGATCAACGGTCGCCGTGCCACCACCGGTGACCAGGTGACGGCGGGGGACCGGGTCAAGGTCAATGGCCAGGAGATCGAGCCGCGGGAGGCTGAGGATCTGGTCCTGATCGCGCTGAACAAGCCGGTGGGGATCGTCAGTACCACCGAGTCCAGCGAGAAGGACAATATCGTCGAGTTCGTCAAGCACGGCGCGCGTATCTTCCCGATCGGCCGGCTCGACAAGGATTCCCAGGGGCTGATTCTGCTGACCAACGATGGCGACCTGGTCAACAAGATCCTGCGCGCACACAACCATCACGAAAAAGTCTATCGGGTGACCGTCGACAAGCCGATCACCGACGACTTCATCGAGGGCATGCAGCAGGGGGTGCCGATCCTCGGTCAGGTGACCAAGCGCTGCCAGGTCAGCCGCGAGTCGACCTTCGTCTTCACCATCACGCTGGTGCAGGGGCTCAATCGCCAGATCCGCCGCATGTGCGAGTATTTCGGCTACGAGGTCACGCAGCTGATTCGCACCCGGATCATGAACGTCTCGCTCAAGGGGCTGGCGCTGGGTGACTGGCGGGATCTCTCGCCGAAGGAGATCGAGACCCTGATCGCGCTGACCCGCGACTCCGGCGGCGAGGCCGAGCCGACGCAGGCGGCCAAGCCCGCGCGCAGCGGCAAAGGCGCCAAGCCGGCGGCCAAGGGGCGTCAGTCGGCAGGCGGCAAGCCTCACCCCAAGGCCAGGGTGGCCGGTGGTGGAAAGCCAGGCACCAAGGGCAAGCCGGCCGCCAAGGGCAAGCCGGCCGCCAAGGGCAAGCCGGCCGCCAAGGGCAAGTCGGTCGGCCAGGGTAAACCCGGTGCCAAGGGCCGCCCTGCCACCAAGGGCAAGCCGGGGGCCAAGCCCGCGGCCAAGGGGCGCGGCGGGAAGCCGAGCACGCCCGCCGCCAAGCGCACGCGCGGCAGCGGCAAGAAGCGCTAGCTCAGGCGCTCAGCCGATGGCTTTGACCGCCGCCTTGGCCACCTGCACGTCCTGCTCCGGCTTGACCCCGGAGATACCGACGCTGCCGATCACCTGGCCGTCGTGAATGACCGGCACACCGCCAGAGAGCAGCGCGGTCATCGGTGCCGTAACGAAGGCGGTGCGGCCATTGTTGATCATCTCCTCGAAGACCTGGGTCTCCTTGCGGCCGATCGCCGCGTTGCGCGCCTTTTCGGTGGCGACGCCGGCGCTGAAGGGGGCGGCACCGTTCATCCTTCGCAGGCCTAGCAGGTGGCCGCCATCGTCGGCGACGGCGATGGTGACTGCCCAGCCCTGGGCTTCGGCTTCGGTCTGGGCGGCATCGAGGATGGCATTGACATCGTTGAGTTCGAGTGCGGCTTTGGTCTGCATGGTGGGACTCCAGTTCCATCGTCAGGGCAGCGTCGAGCTAAGCGCTGCGAGCTGCGAGATAACGTGAGAAGCCAACCTGCCGGGTACCGCAGCGGGCTGGCCTTGTGTGGTCGTGAGCGAGTCGCCGGCGCTAGGCCGTGAGCGCTTCGTCGACGACCTCGATCCAATGTCTTACCGGGGTTCGCCCGGCGCCGTTGAGGTGGCTCTGGCAGCCGATGTTGGCAGTGACGATGGTCTGCGGCGACGACGCTTCCAGCGCGTCCATCTTGTCGTCGCGCAGGCGCCGGGCCAGGGCCGGCTGGGTGATCGAATAGGTGCCGGCGGAGCCGCAGCAGAGGTGTGAATCCCGCACCGGGGCGAGATCGAATCCCAGCCGGGCGAGCACGCCTTCGACGGCCCCCCCCAGCTTCTGGGCATGCTGCAGCGTGCAGGGGCAGTGGAACGCCAGTCCTGCGCACGCGTCACTCTTACCCAACGACTCCAGGTCCTCTTCGCGCAATATCTCGACCAGATCCTTGGCCAGTTCGCTCACGCGTCTGGCCTTGGCGGCATATTCGGGATCGTCGGCGAGCATCTCGCCGTACTCCTTGACGAAGGCGCCGCAGCCGCTGGCGGTCTGGATGATCGCCTCCACTCCGGCTGACGAGGAGGAGGTCTCGCCGCGACGTTCGATCAGCGGCCACCAGGCATCGATATTGGCGCGCATGCGATCACGCCCGGCGGCCTGGGCGTTGAGGTGGAAGTCGATGGCGCCGCAGCAGCCCGCTTCCGGGGCGGGGCTCACCCCGATGCCGAGACGATCGAGCACCCGTGCCGTGGCGTCGTTGGTATTGGGCGCCAGACCGGGCTGGACGCAGCCCTCCAGAATCAGCATCTGACGGGCGTGCCGGGTCGGGTCGGGGCGCGCCCGGCGATCGGACGGGCGAGGTTGCTGGCGCGGGGGGATCTTGTCGCGCAGGTCGTGAGGCGCCAGCGGGCGGAACGTCTGCCCCAGGGCGAGCAGCGCCTGGAACCGCTTGGGCTCGACCAGCGCGACGCGCAGCCCCAGTCGCAGGGCTCGCTCGCCGGGCCGGCGACCGACCCGACGGTCGACTTCGGCACGCCCGATATCCAGCAGCTTGTGATACTCCACGCCGGAGGGGCAGGTGGTCTCGCAGCTGCGGCAGCTCAGGCAGCGGTCCAGGTGCAACTGCGTCTCCTGGGTGACCTGATCGTCGCCGTCGTCGCTCTCCAGCAGCTCCTTGATCAGATAGATGCGCCCGCGCGGGCCGTCGCGTTCGTCGCCCAGCAACTGGTAGGTCGGGCAGGTGGCATTGCAGAAGCCGCAATGCACGCAGGTACGCAGGATGCGGTCGGCCTCGTGGATATGGGGCTTGGCACGGGCGGCCTCGGAAAAATGGGTCTGCATGGGGTAGAGGTCTCCTCACCACTCGGCGTAGAGCCGGCCAGGGTTGAAGATCGCCTGCGGATCGAGCCGCTGCTTGAGCTGGCGGTGGTACTTGGCCAGCACCGGTGGCAGAGGCGTGAAAGGCGAAGCGCCGTTGGCGTCCGGCGTGAAGCGCGTGGCATGGCCGCCGGCGGCAATGGCGGCCTCGTGAATGTGGGCGTCGGCCCGCGGTTCGTCCTCGAAACCGCATCCCTCGGCACTTTTCAGCCAGCGCTGGGCACCGGCCCAGTCGATCAGCCAGTCACCCTCGAGCGCCGGCGTGCGCGCCAGCGCCGGCAGCGACAGACGCCACAGGACATGCGCGTCGTTATCGAAGGCGCCGTCGAAGAAGGGCAGTTGCAACTCGCGCAGCTGCGACCAGAACCGCGAATCTTCCGTTTCACCGCCGAGGCGTTGGCGCGTGGCCGAGACGGAGCCCTCGCCGCCTTCGAGGCGCAGGTGCAGCGCTTCGCCATCGTGGGCGGCGCCGGTGATGGGCATCGGCTCGCGGCCCCAGGCCGTCAAGCGCTCGAGCGCTTCGGTCAGCGGCAGTTCCAGGCGCAGGCAGGCGTGCGCGTGAGGAGTGGGAAGCACCTTGAACGAGACTTCGGTCAGCACCCCGAGCGTGCCCTGGGCGCCGACCATGAGCCGGGAGAGATCGTAGCCGGCGACGTTCTTCATGACTTCGCCGCCAAAGCGCAACTGCTTGCCATCAGAGGTGATGATTCGCACGCCGAGCACGAAATCCCGCACGGCGCCGGCCCACGGGCGACGAGGGCCGGAAATCCCGGCCGCGACCATGCCGCCGACGGTGGCGTCATCGCCGAAGTGTGGCGGCTCGAAGGCGAGGCGCTGGCCGTTGTCGGCAAGTGCTCGCTCGAGATCCCGCAGCCGCGTGCCGGCGCGTACGGTGGCGACCAGCTCCACCGGATCGTAGTGGACGATGCCGTGATGGCCGGTAGTGGAGAGCGCTTGCGCCGTTTCGACCCGGCGCCCGTAGAACGCCTTGGTGTTGCCGCCGACGATGCGCAGCGTGGCGCGCTCGGCCTGGGCGCGCGCCACCTGTTCGCAGAGGGCTTCGCTGTCGTCTCGGCCGGCGGGAGCATCGGGGCCGGACTCGCTCGGCGGCGTGTACTCCGGCCGCTGGTCCTGCAGGTGGGTCATGGCGATCTCCTTGCGCTTCTCATGCCGTCGCCGACATCAGAATCGCGGCAGTTCGGGGTGCGGCAGTTCGCCGTGATGGACGTGCATGGCGCCGAACTCGGCGCAGCGTGCCAGTGTCGGGATATTCTTGCCGGGGTTGAGCAGACGGCGTTCGTCGAAGGCGGATTTCACCGCGTGGAACAGGGTGATCTCGTCGGCGGCGAACTGGGTGCACATCTGGTTGAGCTTCTCGCGGCCGACGCCGTGTTCGCCGGTGATGCTGCCGCCGGCATCGACGCAGAGTTCGAGAATCCTGCCGCCGAGCGCTTCCGTGGACTCCAGCTCGCCGGGCTGATTGGCGTCGAACAGGATCAGCGGATGCAGGTTGCCGTCGCCGGCGTGGAAGACGTTGGCGACCCGGAGCCCGTATTGGGCCGAGAGATCGTTGATGCCCTTGAGCACGCGCGGCAGCTCGCGGCGGGGTATGGTGCCGTCGATGCAGTAGTAGTCCGGCGACATGCGGCCGACGGCCGGAAACGCGGCCTTGCGACCGGCCCAGAACAGCTGGCGCTCGGCGTCGTCCCGGGCGAGCCGGATCTGAGACGCGCCAGCGGTCTCGAGCAGCTGCCGGACTCGCTCGCAGTCGGCCTGGACGTCGCTCTCCACGCCGTCGAGCTCGCACAGCAGGATCGCCTGGGCGTCGACCGGGTAGCCGGCGTGGACGAAATCCTCGGCGGCGCGAATCGCCAGGTTGTCCATCATCTCGAGACCGCCTGGGATACAGCCGGCGGCGATGATGTCGCCCACCGCCTTGCCGGCCCGTTCGACATCGTCGAAGCAGGCCATCAGCACCCTGGCCACCTCCGGCTTCGGCAGCAGTCGCACCGTCACTTCGGTGATCACGCCGAGCATGCCTTCCGAACCCATGAACAGCGCCAGCAGGTCGTAGCCTGGGGTGTCCAGCGACTCGCCGCCGAGGGTCATGCGCTCGCCCTCGATGGTGACGATCTCGACGCTCAGCACGTTATGGACCGTGAGGCCGTACTTCAGGCAGTGAACGCCGCCGGCGTTCTCAGCCACATTGCCGCCGATGGAGCAGGCGATCTGCGAGGAGGGATCGGGGGCGTAGTAGAGGCCATGGGGTGCGGCCGCCTCGCTGATCGCCAGGTTGCGGACGCCTGGCTGAACCCGGGCGAGGCGGGCATCGGCATCGACGCTCAGGATCTTGTTGAACCGCGACATCACCAGCAGTACGCCTTTTTCCAGCGGCAACGCGCCGCCGGATAGCCCGGTGCCCGCACCTCGTGTCACCACCGGTACGGCATGCTCGTAGCAGACCCGCATCAACGCCTCGACCTCGGCCAGCGTCGTCGGCATGGCTACCAGCATCGGCAGCACGCGATAGGCGGAGAGTCCGTCGCACTCGAACGGGCGCAGGTCCTCCTCGCGGTCGAGCAGGGTCAGTCTGGGCGCCACCGCCATGATGGCCGCCATCAGGCCGGACTTGTCGACGGTGGCGATCTCGCCATCGATGCGCTCGTCGTAAAGCAGTTCCATGGCGTCTCCTCGCTGGGGCGGGTGCCGCTGGCGGTGGTGAAGATCCGGTTTGTGGAAGGTCTTTCCACAATGCGATGCGGTCATTCTGTGGAAGGCCGCCGGTGACGACTATTAGCCAAAAGCCCAATGGGCAGGAAAATGGTCAGACCAAAAGAGAGATCCTCCCGGCCGCAGTCGGGAGGATGGATTCAACCGCTCATGAGCGGGTCGGTGAAGCCGAAGACGTAGAAGGCCAGCAGCCCGATGATGCCGGCGAACAGGCAGTAGTAGAGCGTCGGCAGGATCGTCTTGCGCAGCGTGGTGCCCTCGCGGCCGAGCAGGCCGACGGTAGCCGAGGCCGCCACCACGTTGTGGATCGCGATCATGTTGCCGGCGGCGGCCCCCACGGCCTGCAGCGAGACCATCATCGCGGTGGAGACGCCGAGCACCTCGGCGACGTTGAACTGGAACGCCGCCAGCATCAGGTTGGAGACGGTGTTGGAGCCGGCAATGAAGGCGCCCAGTGCGCCGACCGCCGGGGCGAACAGCGGGTAGATCTGACCGACACCATCGGCCACCAGTTGCGCCATGGCGACCGGCATCGAGACCAGGTCGGACTCGTTGACGCCGGAGTTGATCAGGATTCGCACCATCGGGATGGTGAACAGCAGCACGAAGCCGGCACCGAAGATGGTCTTGGAGGACTCTGCGAAGGCCGCCGTGACCTGCGGTCCGCGCATCCGATGCAGGAAGATCGTGCAGATCACCGCGATCAGGATGATGCCGCCGGGGAGGTAGAGCCATTCGACGCTACCGGAGATGCCCTGCTCGCCGAGGATGTTGCTCCAGCCGGTACTGATCGAGGAGAGGCCTGCCTTGACCGAAGGAATGGTGCGCGAGATCACCAGCAGAATGGCGACGATGACGTAGGGCAGCCAGCCTCGCAGCGTCGACATCGGCGCGCGACCGGCGACGTCGTCGACCTTGATCTCGATGGTGCCCAGCCACTCGGCGGGCCACTTCGAACGCTCCGGGAAATCCCAGGTGTCCTTCGGCAGCAGAAAGCCCTTGCGCGCGGCCGGCACCACGATCGCCAGGCCGATCAGGCCGCCCAGCAGCGACGGAAACTCCGGACCCAGCAGGACGCCGACCAGCATCGACGGCACCACGAAACAGACGCCGACGAACAGTGCGAACGGCGTGATCGACAGCCCCTCGGTCCAGGAGCGATTCTCGCCGAAGAAGCGCACCATCACGACGACCAGGATCAGCGGCATGAACACGCCGATGATGCCGTGAGTGATGACCACCTCGGAGGTGATCAGGCGGAAATAGGTCTCCCAGGTCGAGCCGTTGGCGGTGAGCTGTTCGGCGATCGCCGACTGGTTCACGCCGCCGGTGACGCCGACCACGATCGGCGTGCCCACGGCGCCGAACGACACCGGCGTCGACTGCAGCATCATGCCGACGACCACGGCGGCCAGGGCGGGGAAGCCCAGCGCCACCATCAGCGGCGCGGCCACGGCGGCCGGCGTGCCGAAGCCCGAGGCGCCCTCGATGAAGCAGCCGAACAGCCAGGCGACGATCAGCGCCTGCACGCGGCGATCCGGGCTGATGCCGGAGAAGCCGTTGCGAATCGCCATGATGCCGCCCGAGTGCTTCAGCGTGTTGAGCAGCAGAATGGCCCCGAAGATGATCCAAAGCAGCGAGACGGTCATGATCAGGCCCTGCAGCGTGGAGGCCAGCACGCGGGTCGCGGTCATGTCCCAGACCAGCAGCGCGATCAGTACCGCGACGACGAACACGATCGGCATCGCCGTTCGTGCCGCCATCCGGAACCCGATCAGCAGGACGCCTGCCAGCACCAGCGGCAGGAAGGCAAACAGAGAGAGAAGCGTGTGATCCATATCGAGAGCCCCTGAGTCGTTATTATCGGCTTCGTTCGTCGCCAGGAAGGTCGTCGCCGGGTGGCGACGGCACCGGTCGTCCCGCTTCGCAGGCCGGTCGCGGCGATTGACTCGGAAGATAACCACAGACGGAGGGGCTGCCAATCATGGGTAAATGGTATTACCAATGACCGTCAGGTGGTGCCGGTGTTGGCCAAGTGGCTGAGTGTGAAGCCTTTTCAGGTCGACTGGAGGGACGATAGCGAGCGTTTACGGGGACGGCGTTGCGACTAATGGACATCGCCGCCTACCGGAGGGCAGGCGGCGACGGGGCTGGAGGGGGGAGTCGGGTGAGGGGGCGGCATCAGCCGGTGGCGAGCATGCCGGTCTCCGCTTCCACCGCCTCCGTGCTCATCAACGCCAGTGTCACCGGGATCGACTTGCCGGCGATGGTATTGCTCTGCCTGTCCCGGTTGCCGACGGGGATCAGGTCATTGACCTCCGGATAGTAGGCGCCAAGGCAGTTCTCCGGCAGATCGTAGGCGATGATCTTGAAGCCCGAGACCTGACGCTCGATGCCATCGTCGCTCACCGTTTTCAGGGTGACCTTGTTGCCGGCCTCGAAACCGTGCTTCTCGATGTCGGCGGGATTCATCATCAGCACCATGCGGGTCCCGTAGACATCCCGGTAGCGGTCGTCGTAGGAGTAGACGGTGGTGTTGAACTGATCGTGGCCGCGGATCGAGAGCAGCTGGAAATGGGCGTCCCCCGGCTCGGAGGCATCCTCGGTGAGATGGTCGGCGGGGAACAGGAAGTGGGCCTTGCCGGAGTCGGTGTTCCAGATACGATCGCGGGCGGCGATATCGAGATGGAACACGCCCTGGTCGTTCAGTCGCTGATTGAAAGCGTAAAACGTCTCCGGCTGGGTCGCTTCGATCTTGTCCCGGATGCGGGCGTAATCCTCGGCGAGCCACTCCCAGTCGACCTTGGGGTTGGGGGCGAACGTCGCCTTGCCGAGGCCGGCAACGATGGCGATTTCGGAGCGCAGGTGCTCTGACGCCGGCTCGAGCGCGCCCTTGGAGCCCTGCACGTTGCACATGCCGTCCTCGATGGTGATGGTCTGCTCGACGCCGGCCTGGACGTCCTTCTCGGTTCTTGCCAGCGCCGGCAGCAGGTAGGCCGCCTTGCCGTGAATCAGGTGGCTGCGGTTGAGCTTGGTGGCGATCTGCACCGTCAGCGGAATGTTCTCGACGTGGGGGGCGATGCGAGCCTGGTCGGCGATGGCGCGGAAGAAGTTGCCACCCATGCCGAGGAAGGCATCCACCTCGTCACGCAGGATTGCCTCGCAGCAGAGCGCCACGTCGTGGCCGTGCTCGCGCAGGCATTCGATGCCGAACACCTCGTCCATCTTCGACAGGAACGCCTCGCCGGACTTGTGGAAGATCCCCACGGTGCGATCGCCCTGGACGTTGGAGTGGCCGCGCACCGGACAGGCGCCGGCACCGCGACGGCCAATGTGACCGCCCATCAGCAGCAGGTTGAGAATCTGGTGGATGTTGTCGCCGCCACGGATGTGCTGGGTGATGCCCATCCCCCAGCAGCAGATCACCCGCTCGGCACGGATCCACGCTTCGGCGGCCTGCTCGATCGCCGCCCGTTCGAGACCGCTGTGGCGCTCGATTCGCTCCCACGGCAGGTTGCGGCAGTGAGTGGCAAACGCCTCGAAGCCGTCGGTGTGCATCGCGATGAAGTCGTGGTCGATGACGCGCTCGCCGCCGCTGTCGCGGGCCTCGTCGTCGACCTCGAGGATACGCTTGCAGATGCCCTGGATCGCGGCGATATCGCCGCCGATGCGGACCTGATGATACTGCGAGCTGATCGGCACGCCGTGGTTGGTCAGCATGTCCCGGGGCGTCTGCGGATTGGCGAACTTGACCAGCGCCCGCTCGCGCAGCGGGTTGAAGGTGATCACCTCGGCGCCGCGCAGGCGCGCCTCGTGCAGCAGGCCCATCATCCGCGGGCTGTTGGTGCCGGCATTCTGGCCGAACAGGAAGATGCAGTCGGCGTGTTCGAAATCCTCCAGCACCGTGGTCGCCTTGCCCACGCCGATGCTCTGGGGCAGGGCCACGGTGGTGGTCTCGTGGCACATGTTGGAGCAGTCGGGGAAGTTGTGGGTGCCCAGCATCCGGCCGTAGAGCTGCCACAGGAATGCCGCTTCGTTGGAGGTGCGTCCCGAGGTGTAGAGCTCGACCCGTTTCGGGTCATAGGATTTCACCCGCTCGCCGATCTCGCGGAACGCCGTCGTCCAGTCGATCGGATCGTACTTGTCGGTGGCCGGGTTGTAGCGCATCGGATGGGTCAGGCGGCCCTGCTTCTCGAGGGCATGATCCGACCAGTCGAGCAGCTCGGCAACGGTGTGGCTGGCGAAGAACTCCGGCGTGGTCCGCGCCGCCGTGGCTTCCCAGGCGACCGCCTTGGCGCCGTTTTCGCAGAACTCGGCCGGGCCGGGTTTGGCCGGGTTGGGCCAGGCACAGCTCGGGCACTCGAACCCGCCATCGGGGTGGTTGATCTTGAACATCAGGCCGTTGCCCTTGAACGGCACCTTCTCGCGCAGGAAATGCGCCTCGGTGGCCTGGATCGACTGCCAGCCGCCGCCGGGTGCATCGTGTTTGCCCTGGCTACCGTGCAGTTCGTCGTCCTTGAGTCGGCGTACCATGATCCACTCCTTCGTGATCGATCTGAGGTGGTAAACCCGCCGTGCTCCTGCTGGAAAAGGTGACTCGCAGGCTCACGGTATGACTGCTATCCGTAACAGTATGGCAACGATTTCCGATTCGCGCCGAGGCAATCTGGACCGTGCGAGTACATGTTCAGGGTTTGACGGTTTCCCCTCCCTTGGACATGCTGCGAGCACTGCAGCCGTGATAGCCGTATCCAACGAGGAGTGTGGCATGAGCCGTAAAATGTTCGATCTGTGCGGGCGCGACGAGCGACTGCGATTCTCGCCCTACTGCTGGCGGGTCAGGTATGCGCTGGCGCATAAAGGGCTCGATTGCGAATTCGTGCCGTGGAAGTTCACCGACAAGGAGGCGATCGCCTTCTCGGACCAGACGAAGGTGCCGGTCTTCGTCGACGGTGACCAGACGGTCGTCGATAGCTATGAAATTTTCCGCTATCTCGACCGTGCCTACCCGGAAAAGCCGCTACTGGGCGATGCCACGGCCGAAGCCCGGGCGCGGTTCTTCAAGTTCTACGCCGAGCGTTCGCTGGCGCCGGGCGTCATGCGTACGATCCTGATGGATGTCTTCAACGCCATTCACCCGGACGACCGCGACTATTTCCGCACCTCGCGCGAGAAGGTGTTCGGTCGCACCCTGGAGGAGATGCATTCGCCGAGCCAGGGGCTGTCGATGCTCGACCGTGCGCTGGAGCCGATGCGCGGGCGACTGGACGAATCGCCGTTCCTGGACGGCGACGAGGCCGGCGCCGCGGACTATCTGGTGGTGGGCGCGTTCATGTGGGCGAGGGTGACCTCCGCCGCCGACCTGGTCTCCAACGCCGATCCCGTCTACGCCTGGTTCCAGCGCATGCTGGATCTCCATGATGGCGTCGGCCGCAACGCCACGCGGATCGTCGATGTCGATGGCGCCTACGCCAGTTGATCTAGGGCGCTGACCGATAGAGCAGGCGCTTTTGAACCGCCTGGGGCGACGTCGCGCGAGACGCCGCCCCCCGCAAAGCCTATCCTGACAGCATCCGGCTTATCGCCGGGCGTCACGACAGGAGCCTGTGATGATCGATCTCTACTACTGGACGACCCCCAACGGTCACAAGATCACGCTGTTCCTCGAGGAAGCGGGGCTCGACTACCGTATCCATCCGGTCGATATCGGCAAGGGCGAGCAGTTCACGCCCGAATTTCTCGAGATCGCCCCCAACAACCGCATCCCCGCGATCGTCGATCGCGCCCCGGCCGACGGCGGGCAGCCGCTGTCGCTGTTCGAATCCGGCGCGATCCTCGAGTATCTGGCCGACAAGAGTGGCAAGTTTCTGCCCAAGAGCGGCCGCCAGCGCTATCGCGTGCTGCAGTGGCTCCACTGGCAGATGGGCGGGCTGGGGCCGATGGCGGGGCAGAACCATCATTTCCGCCACTATGCGCCGAAGAAGATCGACTACGCCGTCGAGCGCTACATGAACGAGACGTCGCGGCTCTACCGCGTATTGGACAAGCAGCTCGATGCCAACGACTACGTGGCCGGCGACGACTACTCCATCGCCGACATGGCGATCTGGCCGTGGATCAAGCCGTTCGAGAAGCAGGGCCAGGACATGGAGGACTACCCGAGCCTGCAGCGCTGGTTCGAGCAGGTCGGCGAACGCGATGCGGTGAGACGCGCCTACGCCAAGGCGGAGGAGATCAATCCCGCCAACAATGTCGAGATGACCGACGAGGCGCGCAAGCACCTGTTCGGGCGGTGATATCGACGCCGCTGCGTTCGACCCGGTCGGTCAGGCATCCGACTCGATCACGACTCTCCCGGCTGCGGCCGGGAGGGTCGTTTCTGGGCCATCGGTTCTGACTTGCCCGATCAGGGTGAAAAGAATTCCCGGACCTGGCGAAACGCGGTCGAGAAATAGAGTTCGTAGGTGTCCTTCTCGACGAAGCCGATATGCGGTGTGGCCAGCACGCGGGGGTGGGCCTGATAGGCGGTGGCACCGTCGGGTTCGTTCTCGCAGACATCCAGCGCGGCGGCGCCGGGGCGGCCGGCGTCTAGCGCGTCGAGCAGCGCCCCCGGTCGGATCAGCTCGGCGCGGCTGGTGTTGACCAGCAGGGCGTCGGCGCGCATCGCGGCGAGGTCCGCCGGCGTGATCATGCCGCGCGTGTCGTCGTTGAGCTTGAGATGCAGCGTGATCACGTCGCAGCGGGCGAGAAAGGCGTGTCGATCGGGCTCGAATTCGACGCCCAGCTCGAAGGCGCGCCCGGCGCTGCTTTCGCGACCGTGGCCGACAACGTTCATGCCGAACGCCTGGGCGTAACCGGCGACCCGGCTGCCGATCTTGCCCAGGCCCCAGATGCCCAGCGTACGCCCATGGACGGCGTGGCCCAGCGACTCCGCCTCCAGGCGCTCGTTGGTGCGCTGCCAGTCGCCTTCGGCCTGGCGGGCGAGATAGCCGCCCAGGCGTCGACAGCCGGCCATGATCAGCAGCCAGGTGAGCTCTGCCGGCGCGACCGGGGAGCCGCCGCCGTCGCGAACGGCGATGCCCAGCGCCTCGCAGGCGGCGACGTCGATGGCCGAGGAGAGCCGCCCGGTCTGGACCACCAGCTTCAGGTTGGGCAGCTGTTCCAGCAGTTCGCGGGTCAGCGAGGTGCGCTCGCGGATCAGGATGATGGCGTCGCTAGCGGCCAGGCGGGCGGGCAGCGCCTCGGCGTCGAGATGCCGATGTTCGATGTCCAGGCGCACATCGCTGCCGTCGAGTTCGTGGGCGGCGTCGAGAAAGGCACAGCATCCCTGATAGTCGTCCAAGACCGTAACCGTTATCGACATGGCAGCTCCCTCGAAATGATGGCGTTGTCGCATTGTTGGCACTTTCGCCGTCGGCTGTCGAGTCGCTTTCGCGGCCTGGATTCAACCCTCGTTGCGCTCCAGGAACTGCCGCACCCGCTCGGTACTGGCGTTGGTGAAAAAGGTCTCCGGGTCGGCCTGCTCGATGATCAGCCCCTTCTCGAGGAACACCACCTGATCGGACACGGCGCGGGCGAAGGCCATCTCGTGGGTGACGATGACCATGGTGTAGCCCTCGGCGGAGAGATCCTTGATCACCGCCAGTACTTCGCCGACCAGCTCCGGGTCGAGCGCCGACGTCGGCTCGTCGAACAGCATCACCTCCGGCTGCATCGCCAGGGCGCGAGCGATCGCCACGCGCTGTTTCTGCCCGCCCGAGAGGGTGCTGGGATAGGCATCGGCCTTGGGCGACATGCCGACCTTCTCCAGCAGGTCGCGGGCGAGCGCTTCGGCCTCGGCTTTCGACTTGCCGAGCACGTGGATCGGCGCCTCGGTGACGTTGTGCAGTACGTTGAGATGCGGCCACAGGTTGAAACTCTGGAACACCATGCCGGTGCGGGCGCGAACCTTGGCCAGCTCGCGCACCGGCATCGGCCGGCCGGCGTCGTTGACGCCGATGCGCTGGCCGCCGATATGGATGCTGCCGCTGTCGGGGCGCTCCAGCCAGTTGATGCAGCGCAGCAGCGTCGATTTGCCGGAGCCGGAGGAGCCCAGGATCGTCACCACGTCGCCCTCGCGCACCTCCAGGTCCACGTCACGCAGGACCTCGACGCCATCGAAGCTCTTCGAAAGATGGCGAATCGAGACCGCGATCCGGTCGCTGCGAGCTGTGTCGTCGGGCGCGCTCTGTTCGGGCGTGGTTTGTCCAGACCCGGCAGGTTCCGGCGTGCTTTTCTCAAACATGGTCGAATCCCCGTTTGGCGCTGAAGCGGCCACACTGTTTGATGATGATTTCCATGACCACGCTGACCGCCCAGTAGAAGCCGATGACCACGATGAAGGCCTCGGTGGGAATGAAATAGGTTCCCGACAGGCTGTTGGCCGCGGCGGTGAGTTCCTGGACGGTGATGATCACCAGAAAGGCGGTGTCCTTGAGCGCATAGATCAACTGGTTGCCGAGCAGCGGCCGGGTCTGCATCACGATCTGCGGCAGGATCAGGCGGAAGAACATCTTGCCCTTGGTGAAACCGTGGGCCTTGGCGGCTTCGACCTGGCCGGGCGGGAAGGTCAGCCGCGCGCCGCGAAATATCTCGGCAAAGTAGCAGCCGTGGTAGACCGCCAGCGCGCCTACGCCGGACCACCAGGCGTCCAGCCGGATATCGAACGCCGGCAGGCCGTAGTAGAGCAGATAGACCAGGATGAGGAACGGCAGCATGCGCATGGCGTCGATGAATACCCGGACCGGCACGGTGAGCCGGGGCCGACTGCCCTCCAGCAGATAGAGCATGCCGCAGCCGATCGCGAACGCGGCGCTGATCGACAGGCCGAAGATCTCCATCGTGCTGGCGAAACCGGACCAGAACTGCTCCCGCGCGCCCCACAGAATTTCCCAGTTGCTCATGATCGCTCCTTGGCGTTGTCCGGTCACATGGCCAGTCGATTGGCACGGCGCTCGGCGAGCCGCTGCAGCCAGACCAGGCAGCCGATGATCGCCATGTAGAGCGCGCAGGCCACCAGGATGGGAGGGAGAGGTTCATAGGTCACCGCGGAAATGCGGTTGGTCACGCGGGTCAGGTCGACGATACCGATCACCGCGATCGCCGGGCTGCCCTTGATCAGAAACGACATTTCGTTGATCAGCCCAGGGAGACTCGTGATCATCATCTGGGGCAGCATGATGCGACGAAAGGTGATCCAGGGGGTCATGCCGGTGGCCATGGCCGCTTCGCGCTGTTCCCGGGAGAAGTTGCGGAACGCGCTGCGCCAGATCTCGGCGTTGAACGCGGTGGTGTTGAGCGTCAGGGCGAGAATGCCGGCGACGTTGCGATTGAGACTGAGACCGAAGGTCGGTGCGCTCAGAAAGATGAACAGCGCCAGCGTGACCAGCGGTGTGGCCCGCGCCAGGCTGATGTAGAGCACCAGGATCTGGTCGACCACGGGGATCCTGGCTATCCGGATCAGCGCGATGAGCAGTCCTGCGATCACACCCATGGCGATGGAGACGCCGGAGATCCAGATCGTTGTCCAGGCACCGTCCAGCAGCATTTGCCAGGCACTGGCGTTCATGAGGCATCCTCCACGAGACTTCGAAGCCAATGACGCCGCGGGCCCGCCGCAGCGTCATGTCGGTGGTTCGTTGGCGATGGCGCAACGAGCCGATGGCTTACTTCATGTTGCTGAATTGCAGCTCGTGGAACTGGTCGACGCTGGTCAGCGGCTCGGTGGGCAGGTCGGGGAAGCTCTCGCCGAACCATTTCTCCTGCAGCTCGGCCAGACGGCCGGTGTCACGCATGTGGTCGAGGAAACCATCCATGTACTCGAGCAGCTCCGGGCTCGACTTCGGCATCGGCCAGGAGACGTATCCGGGACCGGACACCGCTGGCCCCTTGGCAAAGACATCCGGCTTGGACGCCACCAGCGTATTGACCGGTACGGCGGAGTCGATGACGAAGTCGAGACGGCCGTTGGCCAGGTCGGCGAAGGCCTCCGGGTAGGATTCGTACTGCACCACCTCGCCCAGCTCGCCACCACTCTCCCTGAGCATCTTCTCGAGTTCGGGCAGGCGGGACAGCAGCACGCTGCCGGCCTGCACGCCCAGCTTCTTGCCGCTCAGGTCCGCGACGCTCTGGATGCTGTCATCGCCGGCTCGGGTGATCGCGAAGTGCTGCGCCGAGGCATAGGGCGCGGTGTAGTTGAAGACGCGCAGGCGCTCGTCGGAGACGGAGGCGCCGGTCAGCGCCATGTCGTACTGGCCGGTGGAGACGGCCGCGAGCAGGCCGGTCCAGGGCAGGATGTCCTGATCGACGTCGAAGTCCGCGTATTGGCGCAGTTCTTCCAGCATGTCGGCATTGAAGCCGACGGGGTCGCCGTTTTCGATATAGTTGAAGGGCGCGTAGTTATCCTCGGTCGCGACACTCAGGCTGCCGCGGCTCTCGATCTCCGGGAGGTCGGCGGCAAGTGCCGTCAGCGACAGGCTCGACAGTGACACGGCCAACAGCGAGCCGGCCATGGCTTTCGCGGCCATCCGGGACAGGCGCGAACCGGAAGTCGTTTTGCGGGCGGAGAATCGCATCATGTAGGTCACCCTCTATGTTGTTGTTGAACGCTATTGTTGTTGGAGTTGATGGATCGCGGGTCCGTGTCGATCGCTGATCGGCCGGACACGCCATGGCATGGCGCCTTGGCGGCGTATCGTGGTTCCACCCTAAAGAATCCCGAGGCGGTGGCTATAGAGCCAGTTGGCGACAGTCGTCTGGCCAGATTGGCGTTGTCGTCAGCCCATCAGTCGAGCGCTTTCAGGGCCTGGATCAAGGTCGCGAAGGCTTCACCCCTGAAGCCGATGCCCACGAGCGTGCCTGTGCCCGGCCGTGGCGTTGTCGGCGTCCACTCGGCGCGACCGCCGCTCCACTGGAAGACGTAGTGGCGCCCATCGGCCTCGAGAAATCCCTTCGCCCGGGCCAGGCCGACGGCATGATCGGCCAGGATGGCCTCCAACGCCGAACGCGACAGCGACGTTGGAAGGTCGATCGCAAAACGTTGCCACTCGGGTTCGTTGCCGTGGACCCTGGTGCCGGTGGGGCGGCGTTGCCACGCCGGGTGACGATCCGACGTCGAGGCTGAGGTACCTCGATCGGGCGCGGAGGAAGGCTTCGGCGTCTCCCGTGCTGGAAGAGATTGACCGGACGCGATGGGGGCCGCGGGATTGAGGGCGCGGAGTCGATCCGTTTGCCATTGCCGCTCGTCGGCGTCGAGGCGCTCGCCGCGATTGGTGCAGAGGAGATCGGCACTCTGGATCTGGCCGGCCACCAGGTCCGCGACTCGCGCATCGGCGAGGCGCTGGCCAAGGCTTGCCAGATCGACCAGGGTCACGGTGCGCGCCAGGCGAAAGCGACGGGCCACCCGAATCATGTCGGCGATCCGGTGCGGCCGGGCCACGCCACTGGTCTCGATGATCAGCGCGGCAGGCGGTTCCGGCCAGCGGCCGATGCGCGAGAGCTGGGTTCCCAGCTCGTCGCTCAGCGAGCAGCACAGGCAGCCGCTGCTGAGCTTGAGCAGCCGTTCTCCGGCGTAGTCGATCAGCTCGGCATCGACGTTGATGGTGCCGAAATCGTTGACCAGGACCAGGGTTCCGGGCGTCACGCCGTCCCGCAGGTGAGCGTTGAGCCAGGTGGTCTTGCCGGCGCCGAGATAGCCGGCGATCAGGGTCACCGGTATCGGGTCGGCGGTCGGCTCAGACATTGTCGAAGACATGACCGCCGACGACCGTGGCCGCCACGCGGATCGATGCCAGCCGATCCAGCGGGACGTCGCGTGGGTCCTCGTCGAGCACGGCCATGTCGGCGAACTTGCCCACTTCCAGGCTGCCGACGCGATCGTCGAGCTTCAGGGTGTAGGCGGCATCCAGCGTGATCAGGCGCAGGGCGCGGTCCACGCTCAGCGCCTCGTTGGGCCCCAGCACCTCGCCGTCGGCGGTCTGGCGTGCGACGGCGCACCACGCCGTGAACAGCGGCGCCAGCGGCGTGACCGGGGCATCGCAGTGGGCGGCGATGGGGATACCCAGGCGGTCCGCCGAGGCCAGCGGTTCGAGACGCTGGCAGCGTTCGAACCCCAGCGTGCGGCTGCGGTGAATGTCGCCCCAGTAGTAGAGGTGGTTGGCGAACATGTTGAGACACACCCCGAGCCGTGCCGCGCGCTTCAACTGGGCGTGGCTGATGATCTGGCAGTGCTGCAGGGTGTGGCGGTGATCGGCACGGGGCCAGAGCTCCAGCGCCGACTCGATGGCATCCAGCATCAGCTCGACAGCCTCGTCGCCGTTGGTGTGGATGTGCAGTTGCAGCCCGGCCTGATGGTAGCGGTGGACGATCTCGGTCAGTCGCTCCGGCTCGGCGTTCCACATCCCGTTCGGCGAGCCGTCGTGGTAGCCCGGCCATTTCAGGCGCGCGGTATAGCCTTGGATGGAGCCATCGGTCATCAGCTTGACCAGGCCGAACAGCAGCTTGTCGCTGCTCTTCTCGCGACAGCCCAGCACCCGTTCGATGCCATCGTCCGGTGTATAGGTCAGTGCGCTCATGGCCGGCGCCAGACGCATCGGGACGTCGTCCCGGCGGCAGGTGCGCTGCATGCTCTCGACGCCGGTCTCGCTGAGCGGGTTATAGAGGTCGGTCAGCGTGGTCACCCCGTGGCGCTGGCCGATGCGCGCGTAGCGTTCCAGCGTCGCCGCTTCGCTGCCGCGATCGAAGAGATCCAGGTCGAGCGTGTCGAAGATCGCGAACATCGCCGCCATCTCGCGCAGCTCTCCGTTGGGGCGGCCGTCGTCGAAGGTGACCACGCCCTCGATATCGGCATGAGACTCGAGTCCGGAAAGACGCAGCATGGCGCTGTTGACGGTCATCATGTGCAGGTTGGCGTGGATCACGACGATCGGCCGTTGGTCGTCGACGGCGTCGAGGTCGTTGCGATCCAGGCGCCGATCCGGGAAGTAGATGGGATCGAAGCCCCAGGCGATCAGCGGCGTGGCGTCGTCGAGCTTGGCCAGCTGTTCCTGGAGATGTCGCTGGAGCCGGGCGATATCGGTCAGTCCCGGCCAGGTGTGGCCGTCGGGATCCTGGCGTGGGAAGAATCCCGCGTAGGGGTATTCCCACAGCACTCCTTCGAGGGCGTGACTGTGGCCCTCGACGAAGCCGGGCAGAATCACCTTGTCGGCGAAGCGCTCGTCGAGCTCGCACTCGCCCAGATCGGCCAGCGTTTCCAGCGAGCCGACGCCGAGAATCCGACCGTCTCGCACCGCGACGTGGGTAGCCTCCGGCAGTGAGGGATTCATGGTCAGAATGCGCCGGGCGGAGAAGATACGAGGCTTCATGAGGGAGTCGGCTCCTGAACCGAAGGTGTCCGGTCGTCCCGGCGGCGCTGCCATTTCAGCAGCAGCGGGATGCAGATCAGCATCAGCAGCAGGTAGCCGCCGAAGATCGCCAGATAGCTCCAGGTGCCGAGCGTCGGGGCGATGGGGGCAACGAAGAACAGCGTCGGGATATTGACCACGATGATGGCAATGTTGAAGAACGCCAGCTCCTTGGGCACCGAGGTGCTGAAGTCCGCGTCCAGCATGCGCAGCAACAAAAGGCCCGTGCCGGTCGAGCCGCAGCAGCAGCCAAAGGCGGTGACGGCACGCTCCGGTCCGAGCCGGCCACTGAGCTTGCCGATCGCCATCGCGCCGAGGAAGGTGACCAGCGTCACGACCACCGCGACCAGCAGGATCGGGATCAGCAAGGCGGAGAGCACCGCGATCTGGATGCTCATCAACGTGGCGACGACCATGAAATCCACCGAGCCGCTGGTGATCCGCTTGAGCGTGTCGTCATCGACCTTGTCCGTCCAGCCGCAGCGATCGATCGCCATGCGCATCAACACGCACACCGTCAGGCCGTGGATGAAGAACAGGTTGTAGCTGAAGAAGACCGAGAGCACCTGGTTGCCCGCCACCAGCGGCTGCATCATGGTCAGCCAGGCGTAGGTGACGACGTAGGCCACGCCCAGCAGGCCGAGATGCCAGGCCAGCGAGTCCACGGTGCCCGAGTGCGAGACCTGCTTGCCGGCGGAGGGTTGGGTCCGCGGGGTGTGGAAACCGCGGATGAAGTCGTCGTCGAGCGTCGAGGTGCGATTGGCGTTGAGGCCGCGCTTGAGAAAGTAGCGCGCGGCGGGTACGCCGACGGCGAAGGCGGCCACGAAGCCCAGCGACGCGAAGATCACGCCGACCTGGGCGGCATTGGCGATCCCGTAGTCATTCTCCCAGATCGTGCCGTAGGTCAGCGCCTGCCCTGGCCCCTGCGTGAACCCGTGGGTGACGATGGCGCCAAGCAGCGGGCTGAGATCGCTGCCGGTGATCAGATCGTAGCCCGCCATCACGCCGTAACCGATCACGGCCTGCGCCCCGAGGCTGGCGGTCCAGATCAGCGTCAGCCACAGCCCGCCGCCGACGATGCCGTGACGTTTTTCGCCCGCCGCCGGCTTGGGGCTGCCCGTCAGACACAGCGACATGAAGCTCAGGGTGAAGAAGTGGAAGGCCAGGGCGGTAAAGTCGGAAGGCCCGTAGCCGGGGATCAGCCCCGTGGAGAGGCAGACAAAGCCGAGGATGCCGGCGACGATACTGCCCGGGACCAGGCTCGCTCTTAGCCACGGGAGGCGGCTGCGCAGCAGGCTGCCGGCGACCAGCAGGGCGGCGATCAGCGCGAAGGCGATGACGCCGTGGAAGGTACTGCCCATGATCTTGTCCTCGTGATTGATGTTGTTATGTCGGATATCCGAGCCACTTCGGCGGCGCTGCGATGACCCCGGCGTCGGCTGGGTGACGTTGTGGATGTCATACTAAAGTCCGTCACCGTGGTGCTACAGGACAGATTCTCCCCGTGGTCGAGACAGTTGATGGTGCCTCTACCTTCCCCGCCCGCGTCGCTGCCGGCGATGGCGCGAATCTTGCAGGAGTGGTATGTCGTCTTTCAGCGGGAGCTCGGCATGCTCGACCACTACTTCCATCTCGATTTCGATGTTCAGCGCGGCCTGCAGGAGCAGCTGCGCGAGGCGCTGCTGGATGCCATTCATACCGGCACGATCCCCACCGAAGAGGCGCTGCCCTCCTGTCGCAAGCTGTCGCTGCAGTTGGGTATCTCGCGCAACACCGTGGCGCTCGTCTACGAAGGGTTGGTGGAGGATGGGTATCTGGTCAGTCGGCCGCGTAGCGGTTACTACCTCCACGACGCGTACCATGAGCCGGATGCACCGGAAACGGGCGGATGTTCCCGCGACGAGGTCGTCGATGCACCCGCTTGGGGCAGTCGTTTTACCCATCGACCGAGCCATTTGCAGGGTGTTCTCCGGCCCAGCAACTGGATGCACTACGAATTTCCTTTCGTCTACGGCCAACTGGATACGCGCCTGTTTCCGCTGGAGCAGTGGCGGGAAACCTCACGCCTGCTGCTGGGCGGCCGGCGTGAGCGGCACTGGCTGAGCGATCGTTACGATCAGGACGACCCGATGCTGATCGAGCAACTACGCACCCGGGTGCTGCCCAAGCGGGGCATCCATGCGCGCAGTGACGAGATCCTGATCACGCTGGGCTCGCAGAACGCGCTTTTCCTGATCGCCCAGTTGCTGTTCGATGCGCGAACCCGGGTTGCGATGGAGAACCCCGGCTATCGCGAGGCCGCCAACGTCTTCCTGCGCCAAGGGGCGCAGTTACGCTATCAGTCGATCGACAGCGAGGGCATGTGCCTGGATGCGGCGGCGGCGAAGAGCGATTATCTCTACGTGACGCCCAGCCATCAGGGGCCGACCGGCGTGACCATGAGCCGACGCCGGCGCGAGGCGTTGATCGAGCAGATCCAGCGTCGCGACCAGATCGTGCTGGAAGACGACTACGATGCAGAGGTCAACTTCGACCGCCATGCCCAACCGGCGCTGAAGGCGAGCCGAGCGGGTTCCCGCGTGATCTACATGAGCAGTCTGTCGAAGCCGCTCTCGCCCGGGCTGAGGTTGGGCTATGTCGTGGCGGACGCGGAACTCATCGAGGAACTGCGCGCGCTGAGAAGACTGATGTATCGACATCCGCCGTCCGGCCTTCAGCAGCAGCTGGCGCAGTTTCTCTCCCAGGGGCACTACGATCGCTATCTGCGGCTGTTCGCCGACGAGATGCGCCAGCGTTGGGAGATCATGAACGCCGCCATCGGCCGCGAGCTGGCCGATTGCCGCCGAGTGGGCGGCGACCATGCCAGCGTGTTCTGGCTCGAGGCGCCCGAGGCTGTCGATACTCAGCGGCTGGCATGGCAGGCCGCCCAGCATGGCGTGTTGATCGAACCCGGGTTCCAGCACTTCTTCGACCAGGCGCCGCCGCGCAACTACATGCGCCTGGGGTTCGGCGCTATCGATGCCGAGCGAATCGAGCCGGGGATTCGATCCCTGGCGCGGGCTTTCGGCTAGACGAGGCGCGAGCGCCGGCCGCTCGGCCGGTGGGGCAACGCGTGATGGCCAATCGATCGCCGCAACGCGACAGACCGCCGTGGCCATGGCCACGGCGGTCTGTCGTTGGAACCGGGACTGAGGGACGATCAGGCGAGTCGAGCGCTGGCCTCGCCAAGCACCGTGTCGAGAATCGCCAGCCCTTCGGCCACTTCCGCCTCGCTGACGATGCACGGCGGTACCACGTGGATACGGTTTTCGACCACGAACGGCAGCAGGCCCTTGGCGATCAGCGCACTCTTGATCTTGCCCATCTCGGCGGCCGGCAGGGGCGCGCGGGTGGCGCGATCGCTGACCAGTTCGAGCGCATGGAAAACGCCCAGGCCACGGGTTTCACCGACGACGGCGTGCTGCTGTGCCAGCTGCTGCAGGCCGGCGGCCAGCGGGCCGTTGCCGACCCGGTCGGCATTTTCCACGACGCCTTCCTCGCTCATCGCATCCAGCGTGGCCACGATCGACGCCATCGCCAGTGGGTGCCCGGAGTAGGTCAGGCCGCCGAAGAACATGTGGTCGTCGAAGTGGCGACAGATCTCGTCGGAGATGATGACGCCGCCAGCGGGGACGTAGCCGGAATTGACACCCTTGGCGAAGACGATGAGATCCGGCTTGGCGGCAAAGTGCTCCAACGCGAACCATTTGCCGGAGCGACCGAAACCCGCCATGACCTCGTCGAAGATCACCAGAATGCCGTGCTGGTCGGCCAGCTTGCGGACACCTTCCATATAACCCTTGGGCGGGATCAGCACGCCGGCAGTGCCGGGGATCGACTCCAGCAGAATGGCGGCGATGGCGCTCGGCCCTTCACACTCGATCACCCGCTTCAAATGCTGCAAGGCACGTTGGCACTCCTCTTCCTCGTTGCCCGCCCAGAAATCGCTGCGATAGAGGAACGGGTTGAAGAAGTGCGCGTGGCCGCGGGCGAACTCATTGGGGACGCGGCGCGGGTCGCCAGTGGCGACGATCGCGGCACCGGTATTGCCGTGATAGGAGCGATACGCCGAGAGGATCTTGTCGCGACCGGTGACGGCGCGTGCCATTCGCATGGCGTTCTCGTTGGCGTCGGCGCCGGCATTGGTGAAGAACACCTTGCCGAAACCCGCCGGCGCCCGGGCCAGGATGCGCTTGGCGGCTTCGCCGCGGGCCAGGTTGGCGTGGGCAGGGGCGACGGTGGTCAGCTGTTCCGCCTGGGCCTGAATCGCGGCGATGACCTTGGAGTGCTGGTGACCGATGTTGGTGTTGACCAGCTGGCTGCTGAAATCCAGATACTCCTTGCCCGCGTAATCCCACAGCCGACAGCCCTTGCCTCCCGCGATCACCATCGGCGAGAGACTGCCCTGTGTCGACCAGGAGTGAAACACGTGCTGGCGATCGAGTTGCTGGACGATGTCGTTGGAAATGTCGGTCATGGCAGGGTTCCTGTTATCGGTGCCGGAGGGCGGCGCGTGAGTGGGCGTTGAAGTGAGTGTCGGGATGACGAGCCGTCAGCCGTGAGCGCTCGGCTACGAGCGACAGTCCAGGCGCCGACAGCCCAGAGACTAAGGGGCGTCATACGAATCTCTTAGAGCCAGAATGTGTCGGGTCTCGTGACAGACGCATCGGGATGTCCCGTGGTGGCGGGGAAACTGGCCCTACCCAGAGCGGGAGCGCCTGAGTATGGTTGCTGCCTTGTCGAAAGGTTGCCTGCGGCCAACAGGAGGGAGCTCCGCCGATGTCATCGATGCCCCTGTTGTGGCCGGCCGTCGCCCTGGCATGCTTTGCCGGTCTCGTCAGAGGTTACTGCGGATTCGGTTTCGCGATGCTGATGGCGCTGGGGCTGATGCTGTTCTTGCCGCCGATCGAGGCCGTGCCGCTGGCGCTGCTGCTCGATCTGATCACCAGTGTCGGGCTGTGGCGGCGAGCTTGTCGTCTCGCCGACTGGCCACGCCTGCGTCGCCTTCTGCTTGGCATGCTGGTCGCGACCGTCGTCGGCGTGAGCCTGATCACTTCCATCCCGGCTTCACCCATGCGGATTTCGATCGCCCTGTTGGCACTGGCGGGGGCATTGGCGCTGCTGTGGCGTCGTGAACCGTCCCAGGCGCTCGCGGCCACCGATATTGCGACGAGCGGGGGGGCAACGCCGCCGCCCGGTCGGCTATCGAGCATCGCCGCCGGGGGGATATCCGGGCTGTGCATGACCCTGGCCTCCTCCGGTGGCCCACCGTTGATGCTCTATCTGCTGCACCAGCGGATGCGTCCGGTGGCACTGAGAGCGACGGCTATCCTGTTCTTCGCTGCCAGCAGTGGTGCGTCGCTGATCGGGCTCGGGCTGGCCGGAGGGTTGGACGGGACGACGCTGTCTCGGGCGGCGTGGCTGCTGGTGCCAGCCCTGCTCGGCAATGGACTGGGGCAGTGGGCCTTCGAGCGTTCACCGCCGCGCTCGCTCAAGGTCACCGTGGCGCCGCTGTTGATCGTGCTATCGATATGGGTGCTGGCCCGGGAAATCCTGTAGGGCTGGCCGCCACCCGCGTCTCGTGATCGCAGGGTAGACCCTGCGTGGCGAGGGGGTGTCAGGATGAATTTCAGTCGTTAACGAAGGACGCGGTCGTGCGTCCGGTCACTCGAAGTCAGACAAGGAGAATGCTGTGAGCGATGTTGCTTTCATTACCGGTGCCACTTCCGGGTTCGGGCGTGCCGCGGCCCATCGTTTCGCCGAAGCCGGCTGGTCGCTGGTGCTGTCCGGGCGTCGTGGCGAACGCCTCGATGCACTCGAGGCGGAGCTGGCCGACAAGGTGGCGGTGCATACCATCGTGCTCGACGTGCGCGACGACGAAGCCGTGCAGAGGGCGGTCGACGATCTGCCCGAAGGCTTCAAGCGGGTGCGCACGCTGGTCAACAACGCCGGCCTGGCGCTGGCGCCTCAGCCGGCCCAGAAGGTCGCGCTGAAGGACTGGCACACCATGATCGATACCAACGTGACCGGGCTGGTCAACGTGACCCATGCGCTGCTGCCGACGCTGATCGAGGTGGGAGAAGGCGCGACGATCATCAACGTGGGATCCATCGCCGGCCAGTGGCCGTATCCGGGCAGCCATGTCTACGGCGCCTCCAAGTCGTTCGTGAAGCAGTTCAGCTATAACCTGCGCTGCGACTTGCTGGGTACCGGCGTGCGGGTCACCGACCTGGCCCCGGGTATTGCCGAAACCGAATTCACGCTGGTGCGCACCGGCGGCGATCAGACCGCGTCCGACAACCTCTATCGGGGCACGACGGCGCTGACTGCCCAGGACATCGCGGAGCAGATGTTCTACATCGCGACGCTGCCCCCGCACATCAACTTCAACCGTCTGGAAGTGATGCCGACACGCCAGGCCTGGTCGGCGTTCGCGATCGATCGCGACGACTGAGGGGAGCGCGTCGCCATCCCGGCGCTGATGGCGCCACCATGAGAAAGACCCGAGCCTGTCAGTGCAGGGCTCGGGTCTTCTCGTTGAGGATGGGGCGAAACTTGTCAGACGTTCGGATTCTGCTCGATGCCCTGGACGTACCACGGTGCACCGTCACGCAGCGCCCGCTTCAGGTGCCAGGTTTCGTTGAACTCGTTCTCCTCGCCATTCTCCTCCAGGATGCCGTGGAACAGCACCGTGGCTTCGGCTTCGTCCTTGAACTCCTGCACGCTGCCGAGTTCGGCAAACAGGCGCACGATCTCGGTGCGGTTGTTGGCCGGCTGCTCCATGCGCTCCGCTTTCAGCAGGTTGTAGAGCTCGGGGGTGACGTACTCCTGGATCCGGCTCAGGTCGTTGTTGTCCCAGGCGCGCTGGAGGGTGGTGAAGTGCTCCTTGGCGCCGGCCAGGAAGCGTTCCCGATCGAACCACTCCGGCTCGGAGGCGATGCCGCCGGTGCTCGTGCCCGACCCGCCGGTGCTCATGAACGGGCTCGGCTGGGCGCTGGTGTCATGATGCGCCTGAGCGTCATCGCGATGGCCGGCCGGGGCGTGGCGTCGACGGCCCGCCAGCAGCCGGAAGCCGATGAAAGCGACCAGTGCGATCAGCAGGAAGTCCATCATCCGGAACCCGTCGAAGGCGCCACCGAAGAACAGCGACGCCAGCAGGCCACCCGCGAGCATTCCCGCCAGCGGGCCGGCGAAGCGCGACAGTCCGGCGCTGGGCTGGCGGGGCGGGGCGGATGCGTTGGTGCGCGTCGTGGTCGGGGTTGGCTGCTGCACCGAGCGCGAGTAAGAACCGAAGCTCTTGCCGCCACCCATACGGCGAGCCTCGGCGTGGTCGACGGCGGCGGCAAAGCCGAGCATACCGACCATCAACATGACGAGCAGATGACGCATGGCGTTCTCCTGAAATCAGCGTTATTGCGGGTCGAGTGACGACGTCGCGCACTCGTTGCTGCGGGCATTGTTGCAGACGGGCGTGAATGGAAGCTGAACGGCGTGACCTTCGCTCCGATTCTTTGGTCGTGTGTGTCTCTACTCACGATCCCGTTCGCGGCGGCGGAAGACGGGTTTGCCCGGCTTGGACTCGTCGGGTGCATGGCGGTAGCCGGCGACATCGAATCCGGTCAATGCCGCGGGGTCCTCGATTCGTTCACGAATCAGCCAGGCGGCCATCAGGCCACGAGCCTTCTTGGCATAGAAGCTGATGATCTTGAACTGGCCGTTCTTCTCGTCCTGGAATACCGGCGAGACCACGTCGGCCTGGAGTTTCTTGAAGTCGATCGCCTTGCTGTATTCGTTGGAGGCGAGGTTGACCAGCGTCGAGCTGCCGCTGGCGGCGACGGCCTGGTCCAGATCGGGCGTCAGCCGCTCCCGCCAGTAGGCGTAGAGATCCTTGCCGGCGGCATTGTCCAGCGGGATGCCCATTTCCAGGCGGTAGGGCTGGATCAGATCCAGCGGCCGCAGCATGCCGTAGAGCCCGGATAGAATCCGTAGATGATCCTGAGCGAAGGCGTTGTCTGCCTGGCTGAAGGTGGTCGCCTCCAGCCCGACGTAGACATCGCCCTGGAAGGCCTGCGCCGCTGGCTTGGCGTTATCCAGCGAGAACGGGGTCTTCCAGTCGGCGTAACGGGCGGCGTTGAGCCCGGCGAGCTTGTCGCTGATGCCCATGAGCTCCGACAGCTGCTGGGGGGAATAGCCGCGCAGGATGTCGATCAGTTCGCGACTCAGGTCGAGATAATCGGGCTGGGTGACGTCCCGGGTCGTCGGGGGCGTCTCGAAATCCAGGGTCTTGGCCGGAGAGAGGATGCTGAGCATGGCGCGCTTACCCGTGTTGGAGGTGGCGTTATCGGTCGTCGTTGGCGGCGACCATCAGGACCGAGTTTCGAAAACGAGTCTCAGGGCCGAGTTTCATGGGCAGGGGTTGGAAATTCGTCGATGCACCCCCTCGATCGCTTCGAGGACTTCGGCGGACAGCTCGAGTCCATCGCTGTCGATATTGGCATCGAGCTGCTCGAGCGTGGTCGCACCGATGATGTTGCTGGTGACGAAAGGCCGGGAAGTCACATAGGCCAGTGCCATCTGGGCCGGGTCCAGGCCGTGCTGGCGGGCGATATCGACGTAGGCCTGGGTTGCTTCCTGCGCCAGGTCCGACGTGTAACGCGAGAAGCGCTCGAACAGCGTCAGCCGGCCCTTGGGCGGTTTCTGACCGTCGAGATATTTACCTGACAGCACCCCGAAGGCCAGGGGCGAGTAGGCCAGCAGGCCGACGGACTCGCGGTGGGCGATCTCGGAGAGGCCGATCTCGAAACTGCGGTTGAGCAGGTTATAGGGGTTCTGAACGCTGGCCACGCGAGGCAGGCCCTGGGTCTCGGCCAGATGCAGGCAGCGCATGACGCCCCAGGGTGTGTCGTTGGAGAGCCCGACGGCGCGGATCTTGCCGGCGTCGACGGCCTCTTTCAGTGCGCCCAGGGTCTCTTCCAGCGGCGTCGCGTCGCTATCGTCGCCCGGCAGGTAGCCGAGCTGGCCGAAGCAGTTGACGTGACGGTCCGGCCAGTGGAGCTGATAGAGGTCGAGGTAGTCGGTCTGCAGTCGCTGGAGGCTCGCATCCAGCGCCTGGTGAATCTGTTCGCGGGTGTGTCGCGGACCACCGCGCAGATGGGCCATGCCGCGTCCGGCACCCGCCGCCTTGCTGGCGATGATCAGCTCGTCGCGCTTGCCGCGCTGCTTCAACCAACTGCCGATATAGGCCTCGGTGCGGCCCTGGGTTTCCGGCTTCGGCGGCACCGGATACATCTCGGCGGCGTCGATGAAGTTGATGCCGGCGGCGATGGCGCGATCGAGCTGCTCGTGCGCCTCGGCCTCGGTGTTCTGTTCGCCGAAGGTCATGGTGCCTAGACACAGGCGCGAGACCTGCATGTCGGTCTTGCCAAGGGGGCGTCGCTGCATGTTGCGCTCCAGATGGGGAAAACGGATGTTGAAGAGCCTGAGGCGTCACGAAAAAGCCGTTGGAAATCGTATGTTACTGGCGCCGTCGGAAAGCGGCAAACCGGCTCTGGGCGCGGGGGGTTGAGTCGCCACGCGGGCAGGCGTATCCTTGCGGCCTTTCGCCGCCCGGCCCTCGGCCGAGCGCGCCTGTGAAGAGTCGATTCCGACGCGCCATAGAGCGTTGCCTGGTGTTGCGGTAATAGAAAACAAGATGCGTCCAGATCGACACGGTAGTTCGGACCGTTAACGGGTCCCAGTCTCCAGGGTCACTGTCAGTTATGCCACAGACGTTTTCTTTCTTTACGCGATTCGAGTTCCGTCTGGCCACGCAACTCAGCCATACGCGCTGGATGACGCGGTCGCCGGGCAAGCAGCGATTGATGCTGCGCTGGTTCAAGCGTTGTGCCGATGCCGGCCATGTTCCGGCGCGATCGCTCTACGGGCGGGTGTTGATGCACCGGGGTATCTCTCCCCGTGACAAGTCCACTGGCGCGCGCTACGTCCTGCAGGCGGCCCAGCAGGGAGATCGTCATGCGCAGTACCAGGCCGGACGCATCTACGAGCTGGGATGTTCGCAGTACCAGCCCAACGAGCATCACGCGGTGACCTGGTACGCCCGCGCGGGGGAGAATGGTCATGTCCAGGCCGCCAAGCGGCTGGCCGATGCCTACCGGCACGGCGAGCTGGGCCTGCCCCGTGATCCCGCTCGTGCGGACGACTGGCAGCGCTGGACCCGCCAGCTCAGCGAAGAGAGCCCCGCCGGCGAGGCACCCGCCGCGCTCGCGGCGCACTGAGACGCACGCCACCTAATCCGGGCCTACCGCCGCGTGACCTCTCCTGCAGCCTGGTGGCGGGATGAAGTCGCGCTTCAACACTGTCATGATGGCGCATCATCGGCGTCGCAAGATGAGACGGCATCATGGAAGGAGCCCGTGACGTGTTGCTGCCCACCCTGCTAGATATCGAGGCCTCCGGTTTTGGCCGCGGCAGTTATCCCATCGAGGTCGGCCTGGCCCGACCCGATGGCAGCCGCTGCGCATTCCTGATCCAGCCGGTGCAGGAGTGGACCCATTGGGACCCCAAGGCCGAACTGCTGCACGGGATATCCCGCGCTCGCCTGATCCGCGAGGGTTATCCTCCGATCGAAGTCGCACGCTGGCTCAACGACGAACTGGCGGCGAGCGGCATCGCCTACAGCGATAGCTGGGGCTACGACAATACCTGGCTATCGCTGCTTTTCGATCAGGCTCGCATGCTGCCGCGGTTTCGGCTGGAGGCCTTGCGGCGCCTGCTGAGCGAGGCCCAGACCGAGTGCTGGGCCCAGACCAAGGAGCGGATCGCTGCTGAGCACGACATCCGCCGCCATCGTGCCGGCGACGACGCCCGGCTGCTGCAGTTGACCTACAAGGCGACGCTGGGCGTCGACTAGCGGCGGGCACGAACACTGCCCTTGCTCGCCGACGCTTCGTACCCGCTCTGGCGTACCTCGCCGGTTCATCCCTCGCCGCTGACGCTCAGCAGGATCTTGCCGGTATTGGCGTTGTCGGACAGATGCTGCATGGCTTTCTCCGCTTCCTGCACCGACCAGGTGCCAGCGATCAGGGGCTTGATCTCGCCGCTGGCCAGCTTGGGCCATACATGGGCATGGAGCGCATCGAGAATGGCGCCCTTGGCCTTGGCCGAGCGCGAGCGCAAGGTGGAGCCGATCAGGCGTTGGCGCTTCATCAGCATGCGTCCCAGGTTGACCTGCGCCTCGACTCCACCCATCAGCCCGATCAGCACCAGACGGCCGTCGGGGTTGAGAACGGCCAGATCCTGCGCGATGTAATCGCCGCCGACCGGGTCGAGAATCATATCGGCACCGCCCCAGGCCTTGACCGCATCGACGAAACTGCCGTCGTGACGGTTCCAGCCGGCATCGGCCCCGAGCTGGTAGCAGGTCTCCAGTTTGTCGGCGCTGCCCGCGGTGACGAAACAGGGGTTGCCGAAGACCTTGCAGAGCTGGATCGCGGCGGTGCCAACGCCACTGGCGGCGGCGTGCAGCAGGACCCGTTGGCCGTTCTGCACCGCGCCCTCCATGTAGAGATTGAGCCAGGCGGTGGCGAAGACTTCCGGCAGGGCCGCTGCCTCCCGCAGACCCAGGCCCTGGGGAATGGGAAGCACCTGGGCCTCGTCCACCGCCACCTGCTCGGCATAGCCGCCACCGGCAAGCAGCGCGCAGACGCGATCGCCACGCCGGAAGCGCTCGACGCCGCGACCGATCTCGATGATCGTTCCACTGACCTCCAGTCCCGGGATCTCCGAGGCACCCGGCGGCGGCGGATAGTTGCCGCCACGCTGCATCAGGTCGGCCCGGTTGATGCCTGCCCAGGCGACTTCGATGCGCACTTCACTGGCGCCCAGCGCGCCGGGATCGTCGTGCTCGCGCCAGATCAGTTGGCCGGATTCGATAGCGATGGCGTGCATCGATTTGCTCTCCTCGATAGTGGCATCCCCTCACTCTAGCAGCCCGGCGATGGCCACGCCGTTGTCATATGTCAGCGCCATGCTGGCAGCCTCCCAAGTGAGAGAGGGGATGGCTCATGATCGACACCGGCACGCTGCTCGAACGACACCTCGGCGGCTTTCGTCGCCTGCCTGGCTGGTTGCGGCACTGCACCACGGCGCTGATGCGTCGCCTGATCCACGAGCGCGAGATCAACGACTTCCTGGCGCGCCACCGCGAGACCCGTGGCCTGGCCTTCGTCGAACAGGTGCTCGACTACTTCCGCTTCGGCTACGCCGTCTCTTCGCGGGAGCGCGAGAACATCCCGGTGTTCGGGCGCGTGCTGATCGTCGCCAACCACCCGCTGGGCGCGCTCGACGGCCTGGCGCTGCTGCGCCTGGTGGCCGATGTACGCAGTGACGTGCGCATCGTGGCGAGCTCGATCCTGGCCCAGATCGAGCCGCTGGCGCCCTGTCTGCTGCCGCTGGACAACCTGAACCGGCGCGGCTATCGGCGCAGCCTGGCTGCGATCGAGGCGGCGCTGGACCGCGAGGAGGCGGTGATCGTGTTTCCCGCCGGCGAGGTCTCGCGGGCCGGGCCGCGGGGCATTCGAGATCGCCGCTGGCAGGCCGGGGTCCTCCATCTGGCGCGCCGTACCAACGCGCCACTGCTGCCGCTGCATGTGGGTGGACGCAACTCCTGGCTGTTCTACGCCCTGGCGGCCCTGCGCGACGAGATCGGGACCCTGCTGCTGCCGCACGAGATGTTTCGCCAGCGCGATCGCCAGCTCCGCGTGCGTATCGGCGACCTGCTGCCGCTGGAGCAACTGGCCCGCGGCGGCCTGCGCTCGGAGGCGACGCTCAAGCTGCTGCGCAAGCACGTCTATCGGCTGGGGCAGGGCCGCAAGGGGCTGTTCCGCGGCGAGGCGGCGATCGCCCATCCGGAGAGCCGGCAGGCGCTGCGTGAAGCGCTGCGCGAGGCGCGCCGGCTGGGCGAAACCAAGGATGGCAAGCAGATTCTATTGGTCGAGGGGCCGCCCCACGGGGTGGTGCTGCGCGAGATCGGTCGGCTGCGCGAGATCGCCTTCCGCCGGGTCGGCGAGGGTACCGGTCGGCGGCGCGATCTCGACGCCTTCGACGACTACTACCGCCACCTGCTGGTGTGGGACGATCGTGACCTGGAGATCGCCGGGGCCTACCGCCTGGGCGAGGCGGGGTCGATTCTCGACGCCCACGGCCCCGGCGGCTTCTACGCCGCGACCCTGTTCCACCTCGAGACGGCACCCTGGGACGAGCTGCGCCACGGGCTCGAGCTGGGTCGCAGCTTCGTCCAGCCGCGCTACTGGGGGCGGCGCAGCCTGGACTATCTGTGGCAGGGGCTGGGCGCCTACCTGCGCCATCATCCGCAGGTGCGCTGGCTGTTCGGCCCGGTCTCGCTCTCGGCCACGCTGCCGCTACGCGCCCGCGAGCTGTTGATCAGCTACTACCGCCACTACTACGGCGATCCCGAGGAGGGCGTGCGGCCGCGGGCCCCGTTCGTGCTCTCCGACGCCGGTCGGCTGGAGGCGGAGCGGCTGTTCGACGGCGGCGATCGCGACGAGGACTTCCGCCGCCTGCGCGAGCAGCTGGAGGCGATGGGGGTGAGCGTGCCGGTGCTCTACAAGCAGTACTGCGAGGTCGCCGAACCCGGTGCGGTGCGTTTTCTGGGGTTCGGCGTGGACACCGACTTCGGCTTCTGCGTGGATGGCCTGGTGGTGGTCGACGTCACCCGGCTCAAGCCCGACAAGCGGCGCCGCTATGTCGGCGCCGACGCGGTGACGCCGGCGCTGAGCGCGGGCTGAGCCCGGCGTCAGGCGGCCGGGACGCGATCCGCCGCCAACCGGTCCAGCAAGCGTTCGATATCGGCGTCGGCGACCAGCACGCGCCGGGTCGAGGCATCGAGGAAGCCATGTTCGACGGTGGTATCGAGAAAGGTCAGCAGTGGCGAGTAGAAGTCGGCGACATTGAGCACGCCGATCGGCTTGTGATGGAGGTCGAGGTAGCGCCAGGTCCAGATCTCGAACAGCTCCTCGAGCGTGCCGATCCCGCCGGGCAGGGCGATGAAGGCATCGGCGTGGGCAGCCATGGCGGCCTTGCGTTCGTGCATATTGTCGACCCGAATCAGCCGGGTCAGACCGTGGTGCGAGACCTCGCGCTGGACCAGGTGCTCGGGCATCACCCCGATCACCTCGCCGCCCTCGGCGAGACAGGCGTTGGCCAGCCTGCCCATCAAACCGTTGCGGGCACCGCCGTAGACCAGCCCCCAGCCGCGTCTGGCGATCGCGGCACCCAGCGCTTCCGTCGCCGCGGCGAAGCGGTCGTCATTGCCTTCACGTGAACCCAGGTAAACACAGATCTGCACGCTATCGCTCCTGAGAAAAACCGATGGAAAGTGTAAAGGTACCGCCAGTATCCCCGCTCAGGGAATGCTGGCGGCCACGTCGTGCTCGGCATCGAGCCAGCGGCCGATGGCGTTGTCGCCGCACAGGTGGTGGGCGTACTGGGTATGCAGGCAGCGCACCTGATCCCAGTTGGTGATGCCACCGACACCCCGTTCGCGCATCAGTTGCGTGAAGCCGCGCCGCTCGATCTCCGCGCGCTGTTCGGCGGTCATGTAGGACCAGCGCTGGCGGACGTAATCGGCGTGGCTCTGGTGGTAGCTGGCGAGCCATTCGGGGTCCTGCTGCAGACGCGCCTCCAGCTCCTTGATCACACCGCTGGCTTCGAGGCGTGACAGCACCACCTTGAGGCGCTCGCAGGAGAGCCAGTAGAGCGTCGGAAAGGGCGCGTCGTCGACGATCGGCGCCATGCGCAGGACCAGCGGGCGCCCCTGGCCATCGGTGGCGGCGACCGCCTCGAGCCCGCGGGGCGGGCGGCCCAGCTGCTCGGCGATGATCGCCAGTTGGGCGTCAGTCGGGTTCTGATCGGTGTGAATCACCATCGGGGGAATCCAGTATGACCTTGTTGGAACGAGCCACGGCGCGGTAGAAGGCCTGGCTCAGTTGCATCGGCGTGGGCGAGTAGAGGTATTCGCGCAGCAGATAGTCGCGGGCGCGCTCGACCAGCACGGTGTGCAGTCGATTGAACGGCGCATCATAGTCGTAGGGGTCGGGACCCGGCAAACGCAGATGGGGATAATCGGCCAGGCGCTCCATGAAGTAGTGTTCCAGCACGCGCTCGACGGCGCGATGGCGATCGAGGTCGTCGGGGTCGATCCACAGGTCGAAGTCGATCGACATGCGAAGGGCTACCCGCGCCGCGCCAGATCCGCGGTGCGGGCCGCGGTCAGGGCGATCAGGTCGTGGCGCGCCAGCGACAGTTCCAGCCCGCGCCTGCCGCCGCTGACGTGCAGCGTCTCGAGCTTCAAGGCGCTTTCGTCGAGAAAGGTCGGCAGGCGCTTCTTCTGGCCCAGCGGGCTGATGCCCCCGACCAGGTAGCCGGTGGCACGCTCGGCCACCGGGACATCCGCCATCCGCGCCTTGCGGACGCCGGCGGCCTTGGCCAGCGCCTTGAGATCCAGCGTGGCATCGACGGGCACCAGGGCGACCACCAGGCGGTCGTCGTCGAGCTGGGCGAGCAGCGTCTTGAACACGCTGGCCGGTGGTAACGAGAGCGCCCGGGCGGCATTGAGGCCGTAGGCGCCCTGGGCGGCGGTGTCGGCGTCGCTCGCCAGTTCGTAGCTGGTGACCTGGTGGGCCACACCGCGTGACTCGAGCAGGCGGATCGCGGGGGTCATGGCGCGACGGCCACTGTTGCCGGGACGGGTTGCGAGAAGCCAGCGGAGGTTTCTAAGCTGATCACGCTATGGAGACTCCCTGTCGATGGTAATGGATGCCGGGATGATAGAGCGCTGCGCACTGTGCCAGCGTGCCGCGCCGCTGACGCGTCATCATCTCATTCCCCGAACGTTGCACCGCAAGCCGCGCTATCGCAAGCGTCATGGCCTCGAGCGGATGCGCGCGGCGGTGCTGTGGGTCTGCCGACCGTGTCATTCCCATCTCCACCGCACGCTGAGCGAACGCGAGCTCGCCGACCATTATGCGAGTCGTGAGGCGCTGCTGTCGCATCCCGATATTCGTGCCTTCGCCGAATGGCTGGGCAGCAAGCCCGCGGGTTTCGTGCCGAAGTCGCCGCCGCGCGGTGCCGGTCGCTGACCGGCATCAAATCAGCCGCAGGCCGCGATAGTCCTGCCAGGCCTCGGCCAGCGGCGCCGCCAGGCAGTCGCGCAAGTGCTCCGGCAAGCTGGCATGCGCCGTCTCGCAGGCCTCGAACTCTCGATTGTGCAGCCAGCAGTAGGCCCAGGCGCAGGCTTCGTCGTGATCCCGGGGCAGCGGCTTGGCGGGCATCTGCACCAGCAGGAACAGCGCCGTTCTGGCCGCCCAGCGCGGCGGGGTGGCGTCACCGCTCCAGTGGGTGAGCGTCACGCCGTCCGGCGTCGACTCGGGTTCGCCCAATTTGGCGATGCGCGCGGTATCGGCCAGAATCATGGCCAGACGGTCCGGGTCCGCCTGGCCCAGCATCAGCCAGTGGCCGACCAGTTTCGAACTGCCGGCCAGGACCCGAGCGTAGAACGGTCGGGAAGAAGTCTCGTCAGGCCGCTCGCACATGTTCGTCAATCCATTCATTTCGATGATGAGATCACTATCGTGAATTTCGATTTTGCCACGCGTATCGATCGCCGCCAGCATCCGACCAAGAAGTGGCAGCAGTATGAGGAGGACGTGCTGCCGCTGTGGGTGGCCGACATGGATTTCCGTTCGCCACCGGCGATTCTCTCCGCGCTGGAGGCCCGCGTCGAGCACGGCGTGTTCGGCTACGGTGATGTTTCCGCCGCGCTGAAGCAAACCCTTTGCGAATGGAGTCGGCATCACTACGACTGGCCGATCGAAGCCGGGTGGCAGTACTGGGTGCCCGGCGTGGTACCGGCACTCAATCTGGCCGCCATGGCCTTCAGCGAGCCGGGGCAGGGCGTGCTCACGGCGACACCGATCTATCCGCCCTTCCTGAGCGTGGCGAAAAACACCGGGCGCGAGGCCCAGACCTTCGAGCTGGCGGAGCCGGCGGCGGCGGGCGAGCCGTGGCGGCTCGATCTCGCAGCGCTCGAAGCCGCCATCAGGCCGAATACGCGGGTGCTGCTGTGGTGCCATCCGCACAATCCGACCGGGCGGGTCTGGAGTGCCGACGAGCTTCAGGGCCTGGCCGAACTGACGGAGCGCCATGACCTGATCGTGCTCTCCGACGAACTGCACTGCGATCTGATTCTCGATCCGTCGTTGCCACACCGGCCGCTGGGACAGCTCTGCCCGGCGTTGGCGTCGCGACTGATCACGTTCTGGGCGCCGTCGAAGACATTCAATATCGCGGGCTTGTCCTCGGCCTGCGCGATCATCAGCGACGATGCGCTGCGCCATCGGTTCCAGGCCGCGGCGGCCGGTCTCCTGCCCAGCGTCAACGTGCTGGGGCTCAGTGCATCGCTGGCGGCCTATGCGGATTGCGAAGCGTGGCGCCAGGCGCTTCTCGCTGAGTTGCGCGGGAATCTGGCCATGGTCGAAGCGCACGTCTCGCGCTGGCCGGGGGTCACGATGTCGACGCCGCAGGCGACTTATCTGGCGTGGCTGGATCTGCGCCGGAGTGCGTTGGCCGACGCCCCGCAGCAGCGGCTGCTCGAGGAGGCCCGTGTCGCGCTTTCCGATGGGGCGGCTTTCGGCTGGCCTGGATTTGTCAGGCTCAACTTCGGCATGCCGCGAAGCTGGCTGGAGGAGGCGCTGCTGCGCCTGGACCGTCTACTGGCCGACTAGTTTTCCCCGGGGGCGGGCAGCAAAACGCCCGGTGCCGATGACCTCGGCGCCGGGCGTTCTGCCATCCGTTGCCAGCGTCGATCAATAGAGCATGGCGAACAGGCGACGGCGATAGGCGACCGTCAGCGGGTGATTCGCGCCCAACGCATCGAAGACGCGCAGCAGCGTCTTGCGGGCGGCGTCTTCGCCGTAGGCGCGGTCGCTCTTCATGATCGCCAGCAGTGCCTCGAGGCCGCCTTCATAGTCACCGTCGGCGATCCGGCGCATCGCGCGTTGATAGCGCGCTTCGCTGTCGTCGCGCTCCCCGAGAGCGTCGATCTCGGCCTGGCTCAAGGCTTCCTCGCCAAACTCGATGCGGGCCCGCACGCCGCGGGCCTTGGCGGCGTCGCGATGTTCCGGCGGCAGCGCGTCCAGAGTGCGCTTGGCATCGTCGACCTGACCCGCGGCCACCAGCGCGCCGGCCAGATCGATCTGGTAGTCGTAATACTCCGGGTACTGCTGAATCAGTTCCCGATAGATGGCCTGGGCGGTCTCGTTGTCGCCGGAGGCCAGCGCTGCCTCTGCCATCTCTTCCGGGCTCTGGGATGCCTCTGCGGGCGCTTCCAGATATTTCCCCAGCCATTCGCGTACCTGCTTTTCCGGTAGCGCTCCCTGGAACTGGTCGTAAAGCTGGCCCTGGGAGATGAGCTTGACGTCCGGCACCGAACGCACGCCCAACTGCGAGGCGATCTGCGGGAACGCCTCGATGTCGAGTCGGGCCAGCACGAACGCCCCGGCGTACTCCTGGGCCAGCTTCTCGAGCACCGGCTTGAGGTTCTTGCACGGTTCGCACCAGGACGCCCAGCTCTGCAGCAGCACCGGATGTTGCATCGAACCTTCGAGCACGACCTGCTGGAAGTTCTCCAGCGTGACGTCGACGATGACGTCTTCCGGGGCGACACTGCTGCCGGCGCCATTGTGACTGCTTTCTTCCGGGCCGGTCAGCGGCTGCCCGGTGCGAGGATCGACGATAGCCATGCGAAAAACCCTTGATGTTCGATTCGAGATTGGGGACTGTTATGCGGGTTGTCCCGTATCGATTCAACCCCAGCGATCGACTTAAGCTTCGGAACCTGCCTCCTCGATGCCTCTTCCCCGTCCACTCAAGCGCGTTCTGGCAAGCGTGACGGTATTGATCGTCCTGATCTTGGCCCTGCTGTCGGGGCCGGCCTACATGCTCGCCTCCCAGCAGGTGCCGGTGCATGCCAACTGGCACGATGCCGATCGTTCCTCCAGTGGATTGGCTCCCGATCCGGGCGAGGTCAGCGAGGCGGTGGTCCAGGTCTACGCGGCGCGCGCTTTCGAATGGCGGGGCGCCTTCGGCGTGCACACCTGGATCGCGACCAAGGCCGAGGGTGCCGAACGCTATCGCGTCTATCAGGTGATGAGCTGGCGCCGGCCCACGGTGGAGTCCGGCTATGCGCCGCCGGACCGCCGCTGGTACGGCAACCCGCCGACGCTGCTCGCCGAGCTACGGGGCGAGAGGGCGGCGCGAGCGATCGATGGGATCGAGGAGGTCGTGCCCGCCTATCCGGAGTCCGATCGCTATCGGATCTGGCCGGGCCCCAACAGCAATACGTTCATCGCCTGGGTCGTGAGACAGGTCCCGGAACTCTCCGTGGACTTTCCGCCCAACGCCATCGGCAAGGACTATCTGCCGGGCCGGATCGTGGCGCAGACACCCACCCACACTGGCTATCAGTTCTCGCTGGGCGGGCTGTTCGGGCTGATGCTGGCCCGGGACGAGGGCTTCGAACTCAACGTGCTGGGGCTGACGGTCGGATTCGACGGTCAGTCGCCGGCGCTGAAGCTGCCCGGTATCGGCCGTGTCGGCATGGCCCAGCCGACGGGGAGTTCGGGAGAGGAGAGCGTCGATCAGGACATCCCATGATCACGGGAGGGGGCTCGTTCGGTGAGCAGGCCTGAGCGAAGAGGGGACGGCGTTGTCTGGCGCTGGGTAGGGCGAAAGTCGAGGCAAAAAAAACCGGCGCCTGGGGAAGGCACCGGTTAAATAATTTGGTAGCGGGGACCGGATTTGAACCGATGACCTTCGGGTTATGAGCCCGACGAGCTACCAGACTGCTCCACCCCGCATCAATGTGTGGCGTATTATACGTATGGATTAGGCGCTGTCAATGGCCTTTGCATCATGATGGCGACCATTTTGTCCCAGATGCGCCATCACCCCATCGAAAGCGGGCTCGTAGCGCTCCCAGATCTCCATCGTCAGCGGCGCCGTCGCCATCAGGCGCAGCAGGGTCTGCCGGAGTTCCTCGGGGGGCGTCGGCGGGCGGCCGAGGGCATCGTTGAGACGCGCGACCTGCACCTCGAGGCGCAGTGGCTCCAGGGCCTCGGGAATGGCGTCCCCCGCCAGCAGCGCCAGTTGGACCAGGCAGCGTTGCAGGGTCTCCTCGGCCTGGGCCGGTGACTGCAGCTCGTTCCGGCCCTCGATGGCCTGGCGCAGATCCCCGGCGAGCTGGCGGGTGTCGAGTTCGCCCTGGAGCGATTGACGCATCCAGTGGCGGTAGTCCGGCCACTGCTTCGCTTCTTCCACCAGTGCGAGACGGTCCAGCGTGATCTCGCGGGCATGGACGATGCCCTGCCAGCGCTTTTCCATGCCCTCGCTGCGCCGGCTTCGGGGCAGCGGTGCCAGCCGTTGCGCTTCCGCCAGGGCCGCATCCAGTACATCACGCTCTCCGGCGGAATTCGGCTGCCAGGCGTCCACGCGATCGATCAGCGCCTGCATATCGTCGAAGCGCTGCTGCTGACGCGACTGCTGCTCGCCGCGGGCGGCGTCGCGGGCCGCGAAAATGTCGTCGCAATGACTCCGGAACTGGCGCCACAGCGTCTGCTCGATGCCTTTGGGGGCGCGGCCAAGCTCCCGCCAGCGCTGTTGCAGCGACTTGGCCTGCTCGGCGCGCTGGCTGGCCGGGGCCGAATCTTCCGCCAGCCGCCTTGCCTGCTCGACCAGGTCGCGCTTGTGTCCGGCGACGTCGCCGGCGCGTTCATCGATCAGCGACTGCAACTGGCGGCGCAGGCGCGCGTAGCGGCGGCCGGTCGAGGCGGCCTGGCGCCGCGGCACCGGCCAGTGATGGTCCCACTGCTCCTGGGCGGCATCGCGGACCTTGCGCAGTCCATCCGGGTCGGCATCGGCGGAGGGATTGGCCAGCAAGGCCTCCAGCTGCTCGCACAGGGCCTCGCGGGCGGCGAGGTTATCCTGTTCCCGCGATTCGAGCTCGGCTTCCCAGTCCGCCAGTTGCTCGTGGAGGGCATCGGAGGCGGCGCGGAAGCGCTGGGCCAGTTCGCGGGTCGCGGCGGCGTCGCCGAGTTGGCGCCATTCCCGAATCAGTTGCTGATGGTGGCGATGGCGCTCCCCATCGGAGCGTTCCCGCGCCTCGGCCAGCGCTTCTATGGCGGCCAGCAGGGCCTCGCGCTTCGGCGCAGCGGCGAATCCCCGCCAGTCCCTCAACTCGGCAAGACGGGCGGTCTGCTGCTTGTATCGCTGGTCATGAGCTGGCGTCAGTCTCTGGCCGCTGGTTTCCAGATACTGGCGGATATGGCGATGCAACTGCGAGGCCGGCCGATAACGGCCCTGATCGAGCTCCTGCGTCAGTGCCTCGAGTTGGGCCTCGACCTCCTCATCCGGCCAGCGGCTTTCATCCTTGGCGGCGTTCTCCGCGTCCGCGCCGCGCTGGTCGGCTGCCACCTGGCGCTGGGCGTCGAGCACCAGTTCGGTCGGCGGCAGTTCGTCAGGCCACGCCAACCGGTCGAGGATCGGCGATAGCGGTTGTTCGCCCTTCAGGCCCGCGCGCAGGGCGGGCGCTTCGGCTTGAAGTCGCTCCCAGGCCTGCCAGATCGACTGCGCGCGATGATCGAGGGCCAGATAGCGTTGCTGGAACGCCTTGCTGACGCCGTAGTGGTCCGAGATGCTCTGCCAGCGCTCCTCCTGCAGATGCCATTTACCCTGCAAGGCTTGCAGCACCTCGGGAGTCAGGCGTTCTGCCTCCAGGGCAATCTTCAACGCCTGGTCTAGGGCGTCGAGAATGCCTTCGCGGGTCGTCTGCGCCTCGGACTTCTCGCGCTTGACGCGTTCGATCTCGCGGTGCTGATGCTCGTGTTCGGCGACTCGCTGGCGGCAGCGTGTCACGGCGGCATCGAACCTCGCGCGCTGGGTGTCGTCGGCGTTGCCGGTCAGCGTCTCCCAGCCCTTGATCCAGTGTTTCAGGCGCGCCTCGAACATCGGCTCCCAGGGACGGTGGGCTTGGGCTTCCAACGTCTCCAGCAACTTTTCGCGCTCGGCCTCTTCCCGGCTCTGCTGCTCGGCATCGGCGCGCAGACTCGCCAGCCGCTCGCGGGCCAGGCGGGCGACCTGCTTGTCTCGACGAGCCTGCTTGCTCAGTAGCGCCAGTCCCTCGGGGGAGGTGACGCGTTCCGCCGCGGCATGACGCACCGCCGTGATGCCGTTTTCACAGGCGTGGTGAATCAGGCGGTCCTCGTCGTCGATACGGGCCAGGGCGGACAAGCGCAGGGTCAGGTTGTCGCCATGGCTGATCAGCGCATCGACCAGCGCGAGATCCTGCAGCGCTTCGACCTTCGCCAGGCGGGTGTTGAGGTCCGGGCTGGGCGAGACCCGGCCGCCAAGAAGATCGACGAGACGCTGGAAAGACTCCTCGCTGGGCGACTGGCCATGCCACTGGAACAGCGAGTCGAGATCCTGCACCCGAGCCAGCGCCGCCTGGCGGACGTGGGCCGATTCGTCCAGAGCGAGCCGGCGGAGTGTGTCGAGCTCATCCGGGCTCAGCTGCGACGCGGCTTGGGCTCGGACGGCGGGATCCTTGTGTCGCCAACGGGGAGAGAACAGGCGTTGAAAAAGTCCTGGCATGGCCGGTGTGGCATCCTGAAAAACGACGGGCTGGCAGAGGTCGATCACGCAATTTCGCGGAATCGACGGCAACTGTCTATCTAACCATCTGACGGCCGGTGGTAAAAGCCCGTTTCGCCGGTGGCGTCGGTGGGTGGCGACACCTGACAAAAGGTCTGAGGAGCCTTATGATCGGTTGCAGCGGCGTTCGCCCTCGCTTAGCTTAGGGCCTGTAAACGCCATTTCCCCCGCTGCGGAGTTCGGTCATGAGTCTCAACAGGGATCGGGCAGACACTGCCTTTACGTTTAAAGGCGGCATGTTGCCGATGACAGTCATGGAACTGGCCAGCGGCGATCCGGAGCGCATTCGCGCGCAACTGGCCGGCAAGGTCAGTCAGGCACCGGCCTTTTTCCAGCATACTCCAGTGGTGTTGGGCGTCGAGCAGCTCGACGAACCCCATCTCGCTCTCGAGCGAATCTGCGCCGTGTGCCGCGCGCACAAGCTGCTGCCGGTAGCGGTGCGTGGTGGTTCCGACCCGATCAAGCAGTCGGCCTGGGCGCTGGGGCTGGGCTGGTTTCCGCCGCAGGAGAGCCGCCCGCGAGCCGTCGACACCCGACCCGTGGAAGCCGCGGTCGAGGCGGAACTGCCAGTGCCGCCGCCGGAGGCGACCGTGCAGGCGGGAGGGCGCATCCATCGCGGGACGGTGCGTTCCGGTCAGCAGATCTCCGCCTCGGAAGGCGATCTGGTCGTGATCGGCGCCGTCAATCCCGGCGCCGAGGTGCTGGCCGCGGGCAGCGTGCATGTCTACGGGTCGCTGCGGGGGCGGGCCCTGGCCGGTATCCACGGTGATCGCGAAGCCGGTATCTTCTGCCATGATCTGCATGCCGAACTGCTCTCCGTGGCGGGTACCTACAAGCGCCTCGAGGATATCGATCCAAAGATGCTGGGGTGCTCGGTGCAGGTGCAACTCAAGGAAGACCAGTTAAGGATCTCGGCGCTGACCTGATTGGCGCGGGAACGATCAATAGTTATCGGGCAACAGGAAGTTCATCTTGGCCAAGATCATCGTTGTAACATCCGGTAAAGGTGGCGTCGGTAAAACGACCAGCGCGGCAGCCATTGCCACGGGCCTGGCCCTGCGCGGCAACAAGACCGTGGTCATCGACTTCGACGTCGGTCTGAGAAATCTGGACCTGATCATGGGCTGCGAGCGTCGTGTCGTTTACGACCTGGTCAACGTCATCCAGGGCGAGGCCGGACTCAAGCAGGCCATGATTCGCGACAAGCGCTCGGAGAACCTGCATATTCTTCCCGCCTCCCAGACGCGAGACAAGGATGCGCTGACGCTCGAGGGCGTCGAGAAGGTGTTGATGGACCTCTCCGAGGAGTTCGACTACATCATCTGCGACTCGCCCGCTGGCATCGAGCGGGGCGCCCAGCTGGCGCTTTACTTTGCCGACGAAGCAGTGGTGGTGACCAACCCGGAAGTCTCCTCGGTACGCGACTCCGACCGGATCCTCGGGCTGCTCTCCTCCAAGTCGCGTCGTGCCGAGCAGAACCGGGACCCGATCAAGGAGCACCTGCTGGTCACGCGCTACAACCCCAACCGGGTCGATGACGGCGACATGCTCAACCTGGAAGACATCCGCGAGATCCTGGCGATCGATCTGGTCGGCCTGATCCCGGAGTCGGAAGCGGTGCTGCGCGCCTCCAACCAGGGGGTGCCGGTCATTCACGACGACAAGAGCGACGCCGGTCAGGCATACGCTGACACCGTGTCCCGGCTGATGGGTGAAGACGTGCCGCTTCGTTTCCAGTCGGTGCAGAAACGCGGGCTGATCGCACGCATGTTCGGAGGAGGAGGCCGCCGGTGAGGCTACTCGATTTTCTCAAGGGCGAACGCAAGAAATCCGCATCCGTCGCCAAGGAGCGGCTGCAGATCATCGTTGCGCACCAGCGTGGGCATCGGGGACAACCCGATTACATGCCGATGCTCGAGCAGGAGCTGCTCGAAGTGATCCGGCGCTACGTCAAGGTCGACCAGGACGCCATCAATATCAGTCTCGACAGCGACAACGACTGCTCGGTGCTCGAACTCAACGTCACGCTGCCCAACGAGGGCGAGACCGTCAAAGGCTAGGTCCGACGATGCATTAGTCGCTGGTTGGCGGTGCATGAGTCGCACCACCGGCTGTGCTAGGCTTGGCCTTTTGCGCAGCCGGAGAGCGGAATGGCCAACAGCGGAGCGGTCCGTAACAGCAAAGCCCAGCCTCAGGCAGAACCCACCTTCCTTTGGCACGACTACGAGACCTTCGGCGCCGATCCTCGTCGGCACCGTGCTTCGCAGTTCGCGGCCATTCGCACCGATGCCGAATTCAACGAAATCGGCGAGCCGCTGACGCTCTACGCGCGCCCGGCCGACGATGACCTGCCCACGCCCCAGGCTTGCCTGATCACCGGCATCACCCCCCAGGCCGCCATGCGTCGCGGTCTTCCCGAAGTGGAATTCGCCGCCCGTATCCAGGCCGAGATGAGCGTGCCCGGCACCTGCTCGCTGGGTTACAACAGTTTGCGTTTCGACGACGAGGTGAGTCGTCATCTGTTCTACCGCAACCTCTTCGACCCCTATGCCCGGGAGTGGCAGAACGGCAACTCGCGCTGGGATCTGATCGACGCGGTGCGCGCGTTCTATGCCGTGCGCCCGGAGGGTATCGAGTGGCCCAAGCGCGAGGATGGCGCGCCCAGCTTCAAGCTCGAGCATCTGACCGCCGCCAACGGCATCGCGCACGAGGGGGCGCACGACGCCTTGGCGGACGTGCGGGCCACCATCGGCCTGGCGCGGCTGCTGCGGACGCAGAACCCCAAGTTCTTCGACTACCTGCTGTCGTTGCGTCAGAAGCGCCGGGTGGCCGGGCTGCTCGATGTCGAGGCGCGCAAGCCGATGCTTCACATCTCGCGGCGCTATCCCGCCAGTCGCGGCTGTAGCGCGCTGGTGGTGCCGCTGGCAGCGCACCCTTCGAACCCCAACGGGATCATCGTCTATGACCTCGCGGTCGATCCGGCACCGCTGTTCTCGCTGACGCCCGAGGAGATTCGTGCGCGCATCTTCGTCAGCGACAGCGAGCTGGCCGAAGGCGAAACGCGGATTCCATTGAAGGTGGTTCACCTCAACCGTAGCCCGGTGCTGTTGCCGATCGCCACGGCCGACGAGACCGTGACCCAGCGGCTGGGGCTCGACCGGCCGCTGTGCGAGCGCCACTGGCAGGCGCTGGTGCAGAATCCGGAGTCCTCCCGCAAGGCGGCGATGGCCTTCGCCGAGCCTCCCGCCGATCCACCGCGGGACCCCGATCTGATGCTCTATTCCGGCGGCTTCTTCTCGCCGCATGACCGTCAGGCGATGGAGCGGGTCCACGCCACGCCGCCGGATGAGCTGGGGCAGACCGGCTTCGCCTTCCAGGATCCGCGGCTGGAGGAGATGCTGTTCCGCATGCGCGCGCGCAGCTATCCCGAGACGCTGGAGAGCGAGGAGAAGGCGCAGTGGGATGCGTTCCGCTGGTCGCGCATGAACGACCCGCAGAGCGGCGCCTTCACCCTCAAGGAGTTCGCCCGCGAGATCGAACGGCTCAACCAGACCCCGCTGGGGGATCGCGAACGCCAGGTGCTGGAGGAGCTGGTGATGTACGTCGAATCGATCATGCCGGAGCAGGCCTTCGACGCCTACTGAGATATCCCCTGCCTGACAGTCGGCGCGCAGCCGTCGCGCGTCATCGCCCTGTCACACTCGCTGCCTAGCCTGCATTCCCTTGATCACAACCAACAAGTCTGGATCAGGGGAACTTCATGGGAAGCGAGATCGGACGGCGTCGCGGCGCGGCGCTGAGGGCGGTGTCGTTGTCGGCGGCGACGCTTTCGGCGCTGGTGTCCGGGGCGAGCATGGCCGACGTCTACGCCATCGCCAGCGGTCATACCGAAGCGACACCTCGCAGTGTGACCGGCACGGATAGGGTGAACGTCGAGGCCGGGGCCGTGCTCGACACCGACAGGGATACGGCGATCGAGTGGCACGGGGCGTCGCCCGCTGCCGGCGTGACCATCGATAACGCCGGCTCGATTCTCAGCCGGAAACGGGGCATCGACACCGATGGGGATGACAGCGAGCGCTCGCTGACGCTATACAACGCCGCCGGCGCGATCATCGACACCGGTAACGACGTCTTCAGGGTCGATACTGACCTAAGCGATGGCGAGATCATCGTCGATAACGCTGGCACGCTGCATTCGGCCGGCGGTCAGGTCCTGGATTTCGCCTCGATCGAATCACCGACGGCTGTCGTCACGATCACCAATGCTGAAAGCGGTGTGATCGAGGCCGACGACAACGATGCGATTCGCCCAGGCGCCGGCAAGATCACCATCGATAATGCCGGCCGGATTCTATCGACCGCCTCCGCCAATCGCGGAATCCACGTCGCCGATGTCGCCCATCTTGCCGAGTTTCATCTGCGCAACGAACGTACCGGGATCATCGAATCCACCGACGACGCCGTGCGGATCGATGGCGATGGCGGCCCGCGAGGCGACGCGGTGGTCACGGTCGACAACTACGGCCTGATTCTCTCCTCCGGCACCGGCGACGACGGTGGCCAGGCGATCGATTTCGATCACATCGAAGCCGGTCAGGCCAGGGTCACGATCAACAACTACGCCGGCGGCGAAATCCGCGCCGAAGACGCCGATGCCCTGCGCCCCGGAGCAGGGGCGACGGTCAACAACGCCGGTAGCATCGTCGCCAACAGCAGCGAACCCGATGCCTCCAACGACGGGGTCGATCTGCAAGATCATGCCGCGACGATCAACAACCTGGCCGGCGGTACGATATCCGGCGCGCGACACGGCATCACCACCGATGTGGAGGTGACCGTCTACAACGCGGCGGGCGCGACGATCCGGGGGAGCAACGGCTCGGGTGTCGGCTCCGACGGCAACGGGACGGTCGTCAACGCGGGCTTGATCAGCGGCGACATCGATAGCGACTCCGAGCTGGGCGATGGCGACGGCGTGGATATCGACTTCATCGGCCATATCACCAACCGCGGCACGATTCGGGGAACCGGCGCCAAGGGCCAGAAGCCGGGCGATACCCCCAATCAGAGCGAAGGGATCGCCATGGGCGGCGGCACCATCGTCAATGCCAGCGAGAGTGCGCTGATCCGCGGCGCCGACAACGGCATTCTGATCGACGATGGCAGCAGCGGTGGTGCCTACGGCGAGACCACGATCATCAACCGCGGCACCATCGAGGGTATCGATGGCTATGGTATTTCGCTGGTTGGCGACTATGACGATACCGTCGTCAACTCGGGGCGGATCGCCGGGGGTAACGGCCTGGCGCTGGATCTGGGGGGCGGCGACGACACCCTGGTCGTCCAGAGTGGGGCGACGTTCGACGGTCGCATCGACGGTGGTGATGGCGTCGATACGATCCTGCTCGACGGGGAGGGTGTGTTTGCCGGTGGCGACAATGTCGAACTGCTCTCGATCAAGGGTGACTGGCGGCTCACCGGCACGCAGCGCTACGCGGATGGGATCGACATCACCGGCGGCAGCCGTCTCGATCTCGACGGCACGCTGGATGGCCCGCTTGCGGTGGCGGCCGATGGCCTGCTCGGAGGCAACGGCACTTTGGGGAGCGTGACGGTGAAGGGCACGATCTCGCCCGGCAACTCCGTCGGCCAGTTGAACGTGGTCGGCGACTACCGGCAGACGGCGGGTTCCACCTACCGGGCGGAGATCGAGGGGGCCGGGCGCGGTGACCGAATCCATGTTTCCGGCACGGCGTCGCTGGCTGGCGAGCTTGCGGTGACCCCGCTGTCGGATGCCGCTTATGCGCCTTCCCGCTATACCCTGATCAGCGCGGCGGGGGGCGTCACCGGCGCCTACGACGCGCCCGAGTCCTACTCGCCGTTCTTCGATCTCGACCTGGATTACCAGGCCAATGCCGTGGTGCTCGACGTCGCTCGCAACGACACCCGCTTCGCCGATCTTGCCGCGACCGACAATCAGCGGGCGAGCGCGGCCGGGATCGAGAGCCTGGGCGCGGGCAATGGTATCTATGACGCGGTTATCGCCACCACCGATATCGCGACCCTTCGCCAAGATTACGACGCGCTGTCCGGCGAGATTCATGCCAGCACGCGTTCCGGACTGATCGAGGAGAGCCGGTTCGTGCGCGAGGCCGTGTTCGGGCGCTTGCGGCGTGCCGGGTCGGCACCTCACCACACCAGTACGGGCGCCGCATCGGCGCTGGGTAAACTGCCCGATCAGCGCCCGGGGATGTGGCTGCAAGGGTTCGGCGGCTGGGGCAGGAGTGACGGCGATGGCAATGCCACTGGGCTGGAGCGCTCGACACGCGGGCTTTTCGTAGGTATCGACAGGGTAGTCGGCGCCAGCGAAGAGACGGCGTGGCAGCTCGGTGTGGCCGGTGGCTATGGCCGCTCGGACTACGACGTCGACCGGCGCGACTCCTCCTCCGAGATCGACAGCTACACCCTGGCCGCCTACGCCGGCCGCTCCTTCGGGCCCGTGGGGCTGCGCCTGGGCGCGGCGCACGCCTGGCACGATATCGACACACGACGCGCGATCGACGTTGCGGACGCCGGGACGGCCAAGGCTTCCTACGAGGCGCGCACCGCACAGCTCTTCGGTGAGGTCGGTATCGCCCTGACGGCGGGTCGGACTCGGCTGGAACCCTACGCCGGGCTCGCCTATGTCGATCTCCACAGCGACGGCTATCAGGAGCGCGGCGCGGCGGGCCTGGATGGCGAGGATGGAGACGCGGAGGTGACCTACTCGACCCTCGGGCTGCGCACGACGACACCATTCGAGATCGGCGGCGCCAGCGCCGTCTGGCAGGCGGCGGCAGGGTGGCAGCACGCTTTTGGCCAGCGCACGCCAACGGCGGAGCAGGCCTTCCGCGGCGGAGAGACCTTTGCGGTCGACGGCATACCGGTGGGCGAGGATGCGATCACGCTCGCCACCGGGATCGACATGGCGCTCTCGTCGGCAACTTCGGTAGGGGTGGGCTACACGGGCAGACTGGCCAGCGACACCCGGGATCAGAGTGTCGATGCCAATCTGACGATACGTTTCTAGACGCACTCTGCCATCACTGGCTGCGCACCGCCGATCGCGCCAAGCCTGTGTAACGACGAAACCCCAGCCAGATGGCTGGGGTTTCGCGTGGATGGGCGCGCTCGAGCGGGTCGAATCCTGCCCGGGTGCCGCTCGCTGAGACGCCGCTCAGCGCGACAGCGGGACGAAACCTTTGGTCAACGCATCCACGTTGCTGGGCTGGTCACCGGGATCTGCGGTGACATCGAGCACCGGGCTCCGGCGCAGTGTCTGCCAGGCGCTGCGGATATCCGCTGCGGTCAGCTCGTCGACCTTGGCGGCCAGTCGCTGGCGCCGGTCGAAGTCGGCCTGTGGATAGGCCAGCGTCTGCCACAGACGGTCGGCCCGTGCCGAGAGCGACGGGTCACGCTGCAGCAGTTGCTGACGCACGGCCTGGCGATAGGGCGCTAGATCGTCGTCACCCAGTGCGGCGATGCGCTGATCGAAAGCGGCGAGGAAGGCATCCATCCGCTGGTCGATCGTCGCGCTGGAGACGCTGGGGGACTGCACCAGCATCATCAGGCCCGGCGCGTTCATGAACGGCGCGTAGCCGGCGCTGACGATGTAGCCGAGCTGCTCGTCGGTGCGCAGCTTGGCGAAGAAGGGCGGTCCGATCAGTTGTCCGATCACGGCCAGGCTGGCCTGGTCTTGCAGCGAGAGGTCGGGGCCTTGCAGGTAGCGCAGCACCGCCGAGTCGCCGCGAGCCGTTGCTGGGTGCAGTACCGGGGCGTTCGCGGGAACGTCGAGCACTGTCAACGGCGGGATGGCACTGGCGCGGAGTTCTGGCGCCAGCGCATTGGCAACCAGCAGCCCCTCACGCTTGGCGAGAGGGGCATCGAGGTTGCCCACCGCCATGGCCTGGAGGTAGAGCCTGTCGAGGAACTGCTGGCGGTAGTCGCGCACGTCCTGGGCATCGATGCCGTCGATCGCTGCCAGCATGTTCGTGGTGCTGATCTGCGGGCGCATCAGGGCCTCGCTCAGGGTACGCTGCAGTTGCTGGTAGAGTGCGTCCTGGGGCGCGTTTTCCCAGTTGCGCTTCAAGCCCTGCTTGACCCGCTCGACACTGGCGTCGGTGATCTCGCCCTGGCGCAACTGCTCGACAACGGTCCTCATCAGGCGGTCCTGATGATCGCGCCAGCCGGAGAAGGCCAGCGTGATACCGCGACCGTGGGCGTAGGCGGCGAACTCCTGTCCGGCCAGTGATGCCGGGTAGAAACGCTCGTTGAGGCCGTCGTTCAGCCAACCGGCGAGCAGCCGGGTCAGCACCGCATGCCGGGCGTCCCGGGACGCATCCGGATTCTGCAGGCTGAAGCGCCATTCGACTCGCGGTGCACCGAAATCGCTGTCGGCCTGATGCCAGATCTCGACGCTGGGTGAGTCGACCAGGCGGGCGGGCTCGGCGCTCTCGAACGGCTGAACGCTCAGATCCTCGGCAATGTACGGGTTGGCGTCTGGCAGCCCCAGGCCATCGAGGGAAGCGCCTGCGGGCCAGTCATCGCGTCGTGTCAGGGTATAGGGCGTCGAGAAGTAGCGGGTGGTCTCGTCACCCGTCACGTCCGGGCCGCTGTAGACTCGCAGCAGGTTGTCGGGTGTCAGGCGCCCGAGGATGTCGTCGATGGCTTCCGGGTCGAATCGGTCCATGCGGTAGGGCGCGTACTGCACGTCCTGAAGCGGATAGTGGGCCAGGCTCATCGCCATGCCTCTGACGGTATCGATCGGCTCGCTGCGCTGCTGGAAGCGGAAACTCTGCTCTGCCAGCTTGGCCTGTTCCCGGTAGCGCCATGCCTCGACGCCGTGGTCGCGGATGCGCCGGATCTGATCGAACAGGCTGGCCTGGATCTCGTCGAGATGGCGTTCGCCCTCCGGGGTCAGGCTGATCGAGACGTCGAACAGCGCGTGGCGGCCGTCACCCGCGCGGGTACCGGCGGACAGGCCGTCGGCCCACCCCGCCTTGCGCAGGGCTGCCAGAAGGCTGCCCTCACCCTCGTGTCCGAGCAGGTTGGCGAGATAGTCGTCCGGCTTGTCGGCGTATTCGAGGGTGGGGTCGTCGATGGGGAAGAGGAATTCCAGCTGACGACGCGCCTCGTTGCTCTTGATGCGAATCGACGCCGGCAGGTCACCGGCCCTCGCCAATGGCTGATCGACCACCGGCTTTTGCAGGCCGCGATCGGGTATCGCGGCGAAACGTTGGCGGACCTGCTTCTCCATGGCATCCAGCGGCTCGGGGGAGAGCACGGTCAGATGCATGACATTGGCATCGTAATGGCGCTGGTAGAAATCGAGCAGCGCCTGGCGCAGTGGCCTGTGGTCGCTGTTGAGCGTCTCCAGACTGCCGACCGAGAAGTGATTGAGCGGATGCTCGGGGTTGAGCGCCTTGCCCAGCGCCTCGTTGATGCGGCGGGCGTCATCGTCGCGCCTGGCCTGGTATTCGGAATTCACCGCGTGGCGTTCGCGGTCGACATAGTCGGGGTTGAACTGCGGGGAGATGAAGAACTGCGAGAATCGATCGAGTGCTTCGGGAAAGGCGCCCGGATCCACGTCGAAGTAGAAGTTGGTGTCCTGGTCGGCGGTGAAGGCGTTGTGGGAACCCCCGTTCTGGGAGATGAAGCGCTGGTAGCCGTCCGGATCCGGGTAGCCTTCGGTGCCCAGGAACAGCATGTGCTCGAGGAAGTGCGCCAGCCCGGGCATGTCGGCCGGGTCACTGTTGCTGCCCACCGAGACGTCCATGGCCGCCGCGGCCTTGTCGGCCTCGGGATCGCTGATCAGTAAGGCCTGCAGGCCGTTGTCCAGGGTGATGGCGCGATACTGGCGATGGTCATTCGGGCTCTGGATGATAGGGCCCTGAACGAGCGCGGCATGGTCGGCCGGTTCGGGATCGGGAGCGGCGGTCGCCGTACCGGGACTTGCCAGCAATCCGAGTACCAGTGCCATCGCCAGGCAGCCGGCCAGGTGCCAGGTGCCCCGCAGGATGCGTTGCGGCGACGTGATGCCGGTGGACGCCGAGTGATGGCGCGTGGAGTGGAAACGGGGTTCCTGCATACGAACTCTCTCGCTGATGACCAGGGGGGAAGTGCAAACCGGGGTCTTGAAGTGATGGATCGATACCTGCCGCGGCGAAGCGTTCATGGGGTCCAGACGCGCATGGGGCCGATGGGATAGCCGCAGGCCCACTCCTGATGCGCGGGGTCGTTCACCTGTTTTGATACCGGAAACGCGCCCAACAGTTCCTTGTCGGCCGGACCGATGAGCTCGCGGATCGATGCTGGCGACGTACCCGGCGAGAGCCAGGTCTCGGTCTGTCGGGGGTCGATGACCATGGGCAGGCGATCGCTCATGGGGGCGATGACTTCCGTGGTGGGGACCGTGATCAGGGCGAAGGAGTCGCGTGCCGTGCCGGCGTCCGGCGCATGGCGGCTCCAGATGCCGGCCAGCAGCAGTGGCGACCGGTCGACATGGGTCACCAGGAAGGGCTGTTTGCCGCGCAGCCCGCTCTGCCAGACATAAATGCCGGTCACCGGCAGCAGGCACCGGCGCTCGGCCAGGGCTTCGCGGAACATCGGTCGCTCGTCGAGCGATTCGGCACGGGCGCAGTGAGGCGCCTGATCCAGCACTTTCAGCCATGTGGGAGTGAGCCCCCAGAACGCGTCGCGCAGCACGGTGGTCCCCGCCTCCTGGCGCAGAATCGACAGCCAGCGGCGCGGCGCCAGGTTGGGGCCGAAGACTGGCGGGTCGATACCGCGAAAAGCGGGACTTGCCGGATGACGAGTCCAGTCGTCGACATGCAGCCGACCAGCCATGGTGTCTCCTCTTGAACGATCGGATGGCGAGGGCAACAGCCTATGCCACCGCTGGCGCCGGGCCAAGGCGTTATTCACCCGGGAAGGAGAGAGGGAGGCGATCTTTTCGCCCAGGTGTCCGTGGCGTAAAACCCTTACAAAATCGTCACGTTAATCCGCTCGGCGCTTGCGTTTACGCGGTATGGCGATATGCTGGGAAACGCTGTTCGATTTTAAGTCGACAACAATATTTTCCGGCTTCCGAATCATCGGCAGCGATTCGACATCATTCCGAGCGAGGAATTTCATGGCTCGACCGCGACAGCACGCCCCCGAGGCGCTCCATGCACAGGTCATGGCGGCCTGCGATGCCTGGCTGCGAGAAAATCCCGTGCACACGCTGTCGCTGCGCTCACTGGCTCGCGATGTGGGTTGCGCACCGAGCACGCTGCTCAAGCTCTACGGCAGCTTCAGCAACCTGCTGCAGTACGTCAACATCGAGACGCTCGACAGGATGGGGGCGGCGGTATCCTGGCTGGAAGACGCCGATCCGGAGCCGCAGCTCAAGGCTCTGGCGACGGCCTACTGGCAGTTTGCCCAGCATGAGCCTCATCGCTGGCAGATGCTGTTCGAGTATCCGTTGGCGGACGAGGGAGAGCTCGACGAGCGCCAGAGTCATATCATCGATGCGCTGTTCCTGCGCGTCGAGAGCGCACTCAAGGCTCATCAGCCGGCACTCGACGATGCCGCTGCCCGGCGCATGGCAAGAACGCTCTGGGGCAGCGTGCATGGCCTGGTCCAGTTGGGGCTCAATGACCGCCTCGGTTACTGGCAGGGGCAGCCGATGGAAGTGGGCGAACTGCTCGACCAGCTGTTGTCGATGACGCTGAATGGCCTGCGCTACCTGTCGGAAGACTCGTGAATTCGGGGTTGCTGGCCCAGCGCCGCTTTGCGCCGTTCTTCTGGACCCAGGCCCTGGGTGCCTTCAACGACAACCTTTTCAAGAATGTCCTGCTGCTGCTGCTGACCTTCGTCGCCGTACCCCGCTACGGCTGGGACACGGGGTTGCTGAACAACCTGGCAGCGGGACTCTTCATCCTGCCATTCTTCCTGTTTTCCGCCTGGGGCGGCACCCTCGCCGATCATCTCGACAAGCAGAGGCTCGTCCGCCGGCTCAAGCTGCTGGAGCTGGCCACGATGATCGCGGCCGCGGCAGCGGTCTGGTTCGAGCTGTTTGGCCTGCTGCTGGCACTGTTGTTCATGATGGGCACGCAGTCGGCGCTGTTCGGTCCGGTCAAGTACGCCATCCTGCCGCAGCATCTGGCCGCCACCGAGCTGGTCAAGGGCAATGCCTGGGTCAACCTGGGCACTTTCGTGTCGATTCTGCTGGGGACTCTGGCGGCCGGCGTACTGGCTTCGCTGGAAGGCGCGCTGGGAAGGGCGGCCATTGCGACCAGTCTGGTGGTGATTGCCGTGATCGGTGTCGTCGTCAGCCTGAGGATCCCGGCGGCGCCTCCGAGCGTGACCGGGCGCGTGCCATGGCGCCCGCTCTCCGGTACCTGGGGAGTGCTGCGTGACGGTCTTGCCGAGAAGAAGGTTCGTCCGGCACTGATCGGTATCAGCTTCTTCTGGTTTCTGGGCGCCTGTTACCTGACCCAGTTGCCTGCATGGGTGAAAGACGTGGTGCACGGCAGCGAAGGTGCCGTCAGCTTCCTGCTCGGCGCTTTCGCGATTGGCGTGGGCCTGGGGGCGCTGCTCTGTTCGCGGTTGTCGGCGGGGCGGCTGGAACTCGGTTTGGTACCCATCGGCGCGCTGGTCATCGGTGTCTCCGGGCTCGAGCTGGCTGCGCAGTCGAGTTTCGCCGCGGAACGCCTGACCCTGGTCGAGCTACTGGCGATGACTGATTTCTGGCGCATGAGCACGCTGCTGGCGCTGGTGGGGCTCGGCGGCGGCCTCTATAGCGTACCGCTCTATACCCTGATGCAGCTGGCCAGTCGCGAGGAGCGTCGGGCCCGCATGATCGCCGCCAACAATATTCTCAACGCGCTGTTCATGATCCTCTCCGCCGTGTTCGGGATCGTGGTGCTGAGCGTGATGGAGCTGTCGCTCTTCACGCTGTTCGCCTGCCTGGGCTGGTCGGCCCTGCTGGTGGGCGTGGCGCTGCTGATGCGAAACCCCCGGCCCGCGCTGAGACTGCTGATTTTTGCCCTGGTTCAAATGCTGTACCGGCTCCGGTGCCGTGGCCGACAGCATGTACCCGCCACCGGGCCGGCGCTGGTGGTCTGCAACCATGTCAGCTTCATGGATGCGCTGGTGCTCGGTGGCGCCTGCCCCCGTCCGCTGCGATTCATGATGGATCGGCCGATCTACGAAAACCCCTGGGTTCACTGGTTCTTCCGGATCGCGGGTGCCATTCCGGTCGACTCCGACCGCCGCGATCCCGGCGGCGTTCGTCGCGCGCTGGAAGAAGTCAGTCGCGCGTTGCGCAATGGCGAGGTGGTGATGATCTTCCCCGAAGGGCGGTTGACGCCGGACGGCGATGTGCACGCTTTCCGGCGGGGTCTGGACCTGGTGCTGGCGCGGGATCCGGTGCCGGTGGTGCCTGCGGCGCTGTCGGGGCTGTGGGGGTCGTGGACATCCAACAAGGATGGCAAGGCGCTGACCAAATGGCCGCGCCGGCTGAGAGCGCGGGTGCTGCTGGTCTTCGGCGAGCCGATTCCCGCCGGCTACTCGCCGAGGCGAACCCTGGAACGGCGGGTTCGAGGTCTCAAGCGGGCGGCCGATCAGAGCTTGTCCCGGAAGCTGGGTGGACCGATCTAGGCTCTGTGCGAAACCTGGCTGTGCTCGGCAATACGGCGTCGAAATCGGCTGGAGCGCCAGCCCGGTCCGTCTATGCCGATTTTTGCCTTGGCTACGCGCCCCGGTCTGGCCTTCGCTCGCCGATTTTCCGTACCAACCCTAGCCCGCGCCGGTCGCGGTCAGCATCCTGTCCGCGCCCTTGTCGGCTCATTCGCCGCTGCGGCGCCGCACGCCCTGTTGCCAGCAGCGCACCGAGGTGATCAGGTTGTCCCCGATCTCGAGGATTTCCAGGCGGGTCGCGCCGATCTGCAGGCAGGCCTGGGCATCGGGGAAGGACTCCAGCTCCTCCAGAATCAGCCCGTTGAGGGTCTTGGGTCCATCCGTCGGCAGCTGCCAGCCGAGCGCCTTGTTGACCTCGCGGATGTTGGCCGTGCCCTCGATGATATAGCCGCCATCCGTCTGCGGGTGAATGTCCTTGTAGGTGCCGGCGACGTCGGTGGTGAACTCGCCGACGATCTCCTCCAGGATGTCCTCCAGCGTGGCCAGCCCCTCGACATCACCATACTCGTCCACCACGACGCCGATGCGGCGCTTCTGCTGCTGGAAATTGAGCAGTTGCGTGTGCAGGGGCGTCGACTCCGGAATGAAGTACGGTTCCCGGGCTTCCTGGACGATGGCGGCCTTGTTGAGATCCGGCTTGGAGAGAAAGCGCGAGGCGTTACGCAGATGCAGAATGCCGATGATGTTGTTGATGTCGCCCTTGAAGATCGGCAGCCGGGTGTGCTGGCTCTGGCGGATCTGGGCGAGCAGGGTTTCCAGATCGTCGTCCAGGTCGAGGCCGACGATTTCGTGACGGGGCACCATGATGTCGTTGACGGTGACGTTCTCGAGATCGAGGATCGACAGCAGCATCGCCTGGTGGCGGCTGGGAATGAGCGAGCCGGCTTCGTGAACCACGCTGCGCAGTTCGTCGCGGGTCAGGTTGTCGGCGCCGGCGTCCAGGTGGCGGACGCCGATGAGCCGCAGCAGGCCGTTGGAGATGGCGTTGACCAGCCAAACCACCGGGTAGAGCAGCCGCAGCAGCGGCGCCAGGATCAACGAGGCGGGCAGCGCGATGCGGTCCGGTTTGACGGCGGCGTAGGTCTTGGGCGTGACCTCGCCGAAGATCAGCACGACGATGGTCAGTACCAGCGTGGCGATGGCCGGCCCGGAGACGTCGCCGAAGAAATGGATGGCGACGATGGTGGCAATGGAGGCGGCGAGGTTGTTGACCAGGTTGTTGCCGATGAGGATCACGCCCAGCAGGCGGTCGGGGCGCTTGAGCAGCTCGACGACGCGGCTGGCGGAGCGAGAACCGGCGTTGGCCTGATGATTCAATCGATAGCGATTGATCGACATCATGCCGGTTTCCGAACTGGAGAAGAATGCTGACAGGCAGACCAGAACAAACAGCAGGCCCAGCATGAGGCCCAGGGGTATGTCGTCGCTCAAGGCGGAGAATTCCTCATGGAGTTGTCAGGTTGTTGTAGGGCGTTAGCCGGAGCCTGTCAACGCGGCCGATGACCGCGCGACGGAGTTTCCGGCCGGGCAAGTGCTCAGGCGTTGTAATGGAAGATGTATTCGAGCACGAACTTGGTGCCGAAGAACGCCAGTACCAGCATCGCGACACCGGCCAGCGTCCAGCGCACCGCCTTGGGTCCACGCCAGCCGAGAAGATGATGCCCCGCCAGCAGGCCGGCGAATATCAGCCACGCCAGCAGCGACAGGATGGTCTTGTGGGCCAGGTGCTGGGCGAACAGGTTGTCGACGAACACGAATCCGCTGACGATGGCGACCGTCAGCAGCAGCATGCCGCACCAGATCAGCTCGAACAGCAGTTGCTCCATGCGGGTCAGCGGCGGCAGTACCTGGACGATGCCGCTGGTCTGGCGGCGCTTCAGGGCGTGGTGCTGGAAACCGAGCAGCGCGGCCTGGACCGCGGCAATGGCCAGGAAGGAGAACGCGGCGATCGAGCTGAGGATATGGAAATAGAGGCCGGGAGAGACCCCGGACTCGATCATTCGGCTGGGCATGCCGACCACGCCGACGATGGTGATGGCGGCCAGCGGGAAAACGCAGACGCCGGCGTTGAGTACGGGCTTGAACAGGCTGGCGGCCAGCAGCAGCGCCACGACCAGCCAGCCCACCAGCGCGGCACTCTGGGTCAGTCCCAGATGCAGGCCGTGCGGGCCGATGATGGCCAGGGCGATGATGAAGGTGTGGCAGCCCAGCGCGATCAACCCGGCGCTGCGTACCCAGCTCGGGCGTTCGGCGACCCGTCGGGCAAGGCTCAGGCTCTGCCATAGCCCGGCGGCGAGATAACAGACAATAGCGACAAGGGCGAAAGGAAGCGCCGGCATCGGTGTTTTGGCCTCGTGGGCGGTCTTCGAGCAGCCGCCGTGACGATGAAAAGAGTGCGAGATGCGGATGCGCCGGGAGCTGTTGCCGCTTCAGCGCGGCCGTACAAGCGGCAACGGATCCTGAATGATAGGCCATCGCGTTTCGCCGCCACTATACCCAATCACCGCCAACTCGCCCAGCCATCGACTCGTGGCGCCGCACTGCATGGAGCCTGGCCGCATCCATGCGTATAATGCTGGCCACATTCCTTTCCAGTGGCGTCGCGAGCTCGAGTTCGAGCCTCGGTGATGCCAGGCATCGCTGCCCGGAGCGTTTCATGTTCGAAAGTCTCTCCAATCGCCTGTCGCAGACGCTCAAGTCGATTACCGGCCAGGCGCGTCTGACCGAAGACAACATCAAGGACACGCTGCGCGAAGTCCGTCGGGCGCTGCTCGAAGCCGATGTCGCCCTGCCGGTGGTCAAGGACTTCGTCGATCGGGTGCGCGAACGCGCGGTCGGGCAGGAGGTCTCCAAGAGCCTCTCGCCGGGCCAGCAGTTCGTCAAGATCGTCCAGCAGGAGCTGGAGTCGATCATGGGCCAGGCCAACGAGGCGCTGACGCTCAAGGGCACGCCCGCCGTCGTGCTGATGGCCGGCCTGCAGGGCGCGGGCAAGACCACTTCCGTCGCCAAGCTAGCCAAGTACCTGCGCGAGCGCGAGAACAAGAAAGTGCTGGTGGTCTCCGCCGACGTCTACCGGCCGGCGGCCATCGATCAGCTCGAGACGCTGGCCAGGGAAGTGGAGGTCGATTTCTTCCCGTCGACCAGCGCCCAGCAGCCGGTGGCGATCGCCGAGGCGGCGATCAAGCACGCCAAGATCCAGTTCCACGACGTGGTGATCGTCGACACCGCCGGCCGGCTGGCGGTGGACGAGGCGATGATGGCGGAGATCCAGGCCCTGAATCAGGCGATCCAGCCCCAGGAGACACTGTTCGTCGTCGACGCCATGACCGGCCAGGATGCCGCCAACACTGCCAAGGCGTTCCATGACGCGCTACCGCTGACCGGGGTCATCCTGACCAAGGCCGACGGCGATGCGCGCGGCGGTGCCGCGCTGTCGGTGCGTCATATCACCGGCAAGCCGATCAAGTTCATGGGGATGGGCGAGAAGGTCGACGCCCTCGAGCCGTTCCACCCCGATCGCGTGGCCTCGCGGATTCTCGGCATGGGCGACGTGCTGTCGCTGATCGAGGAGGCCGAGCGCAACGTCGACAAGGGCAAGGCCGAGCGGCTGGCCAAGAAGGTCAAGAAGGGGCAGGGATTCGATCTCGAGGACTTCCGCGACCAGCTTCAGCAGCTCAAGAAGATGGGCGGCATGGGTGGCTTGATGTCCAAGCTGCCGGGTATGGGGCAGATGGCGGAGATGGCCCAGAACAAGGGCGCCGAGCAGGAGTTCGGCAAGCTCGAGTCGCTGATCAACTCGATGACGCCCCAGGAGCGCCGCAAGCCCGAGATCATCAACGGTTCGCGCAAGCGGCGTATCGCCATGGGGGCGGGGCTGCAGGTGCCCGATCTCAATCGTCTGCTCAAGCAGCACAAGCAGATGCAGAAGATGATGAAGAAAGCCGGCCAGAAGGGCGGCATGCAGAAGATGATGCGCGGCATGTCCGGCATGATGGGGGGCGGAGGACCTGGCGGTCCCGGAGGCCCCGGCGGGATGGGGGGCATGGGCGGCGGCGGTTTCCCTCGGCGCTGACTCGCCCACCCGCAACAAAAGGTTTCCAATACACGGTGTTTTCCGTAGAATGCTGCGTCTTCGTCTCGGGCGAGTGTCCGAGAAGACTCGATTTCGTGGCGTAACGATTAACTTAACCGAAGGATTATCAACGCAATGGTAACCATTCGTCTGGCACGTGGTGGCGCCAAGAAGCGTCCCTTCTATCACCTGACCGTCAGCGATTCTCGCGTTTCCCGCGATGGACGCTTCATCGAGCGCGTCGGCTTCTTCAATCCGGTCGCCCGCGGCCAGGAAGAGCGCCTGCGTGTCGATCTGGACCGTGTCACCCACTGGCAGTCCCAGGGTGCGCAGGTCTCCGATCGCGTCGCCGAGCTGGTCAAAGAAGCTCGCAAGGCCCAGGCCTGAGATCGATCGTCATGCCGCAGGCGGCTCGCAAGACACTGTCGGGTGAAACCTTGCCGAAAGATTCCGAGCAGGACATAACCTATGCAGGGTGACGAGACGCAACAGGTGGTGCTGGGTCGATTGACCAGCCCGCACGGCGTGAAAGGGTGGCTCAAGGTCTACTCGTACACCAGCCCGGCCCAGGGCATCTTCGACTATCCGGTGTGGATACTGTCGATGCGGGGGCAGCAGCAGTCGCGACGTCTGCTCGAGGCGCGGCCGCAGGGCAAGGGGCTGGTGGTGCGACTGGAAGGCATCGACACGCGGGAGCTGGCCGAGCAGTTGGCCGGTGCCGATGTGGCGGTGGAAAAGACGGCGCTACCCGAACTGGATAGCGGCGAATATTACTGGCATCAGCTGGAAGGGCTCGAGGTGGTGACCCGCGACGGCGTCAAGCTGGGACGTGTCGACCACTTGTTCGAGACCGGTGCCAACGATGTGCTGGTGGTCAGGCCCTCCGAGGAGAGCCTCGATGATCGCGAGCGGCTGCTGCCGTTCCTGCCTGACGACGTCATCGTTCAGGTCGATCTGGCCGATCGCTCCATGATCGTCGATTGGGACCCCGCCTTCTGACGACGACAGTGCTGGCACCCGGTGCCGCTGTCCAGGTCGGTGAGAGCCAAGCGTTCGGCAACGGGTAGGAGAAGCGTACCGTGTGGATTGGTGTCGTATCCCTGTTCCCGGAGATGTTCGAGGCGATCACCCGGCACGGTGTCACCGGACGCGCCGTTGAACGGGGGCTGCTGGAACTGGCGTTCTGGAATCCCCGTGACTACGCCACCGACCGGCACCGCACGGTGGACGACCGTCCCTATGGCGGCGGCCCCGGCATGCTGATGAAGGTCGATACCCTGCGCGGGGCATTGGCCGAGGCGCGGGCCGGTGCCGAGTCTGCCGGCCATCGGCCTAGCGTGATCTATCTGTCTCCCCAGGGACGCAGGCTGGATCAGGCAGGGGCGCGGGAGCTGGCAACCCGTGACGGGCTGATCGTCGTGGCGGGTCGTTACGAAGGTATCGACGAGCGCGTGGTCGAGGCCGATATCGATGAAGAGTGGTCGATCGGCGACTACGTGCTCAGCGGCGGCGAGCTGCCGGCCATGGTGATGATCGATGCGCTGGCGCGAGAGGTGCCCGGGGTGCTGGGCCACAGCGATTCGGCCAGCGAGGATTCGTTCGCCGACGGCCTGCTGGACTGCCCGCACTACACGCGGCCCGAAGTCATCGACGGCCATCGTGTCCCGGACGTCCTGCTCAGCGGCAATCACGAGCTGATTCGTCGCTGGCGACTGAAGCAATCCCTCGGGCGCACCTGGCTCAGGCGCCCGGATATGCTGGAGAGCCGAACGTTGGATCGCGAACAGCGCAAGCTGCTCGACGAATTCATCGACGAACACGCCGCGGGAAGCATCTCCCCCCGCGACGGCGGTGCATGAGACGGTAGGTTCTCGCACAGAGTGACCGTCGACATGTGTCATCCACGAGTCCGATTCCGCCCCGACCGTTCGTCGGACGGGCGCCGGGATCACGAAACGCCCCAGGGCGTTTCTTCAACGAGGAGCAAGACATGAGTAGCAAGAGCAAGGTGATCCAGGCGCTCGAGAACGAGCAGATGAGCAAGGAAATCCCGGCGTTCGCGCCCGGCGATACCATCGTCGTCCAGGTCAAGGTCGTGGAAGGCAGCCGCGAGCGCCTCCAGGCATTCGAAGGCGTCGTCATCGGCAAGCGTAACCGCGGCCTGAACTCCGCCTTCACCGTGCGCAAGATCTCCCACGGTGTCGGCGTCGAGCGTACCTTCCAGACCTACAGCCCGCTGGTGGCCGGTATCGAAGTCAAGCGTCGCGGCGACGTGCGCCAGGCCAAGCTTTACTACCTCCGCGAGCGCAGCGGCAAGTCTGCCCGCATCAAGGAAAAGCTGGGCTGATCCGGCCCGCGCCTTCGACTGGAGGCGCATCCGGCTGGTCCGCAGGAAACCCCGCGAGTCGTTCGGCTCGCGGGGTTTCCGCGTTATGATGGTGCTTTTGGCCACATAGCCCCTGCCATCACGGAGCCGCATGAACGACCACGACCGACGCGATGCCTTCCTCGATGCGCTGTGGCTGGAACGCGGTGTCAGCGAGCATACGCTGAGCGCCTACCGCCGGGATCTGACGGCCTGGATCGGTTATCTCGAAGCGCAGGACGAACGGCTGCTGGCGCCCGGCGAGAGTACGCTGTTGGCGTTCGTCGATGTCTGTCGTGAGCGCTACCATGCGCGGTCCATCGCCCGCCAGCTCTCCTGTCTGCGGCGCTTCTATCGCTGGGCGCTGGCGGAAGGGTTGATGAGTCACGACCCGCTGGCGGAGATTCAGGCCCCCCGAGTGCAGCCGGGGCTGCCATCGACACTCGAGGAGCACGATGTCGATCGCCTGCTGCTGGCGCCGGATGTGGAGACCGCGCTGGGGTTGCGGGATCGCGCCATGCTGGAAGTGCTCTACGCCTGCGGGTTGCGGGTATCGGAACTGGTGGGGCTGACCGTCAACGCGATCAATCTGCGCCAGGGGGTCGTGATGGTGCGTGGCAAGGGCGACAAGGAGCGTCTCGTGCCGCTGGGGGAAGAGGCCCTGGCCTGGGTCGACCGCTATCTGCGTCAGGGCCGCAACGAGCTGATGCGGGATATCCGTCAGCCGCCGCTGTTCCCCGGCCGCCACGACGGTTTCATGACCCGCCAGACCTTCTGGTACCGGCTCAAGCACTACGCCCAGCTGGCGGCCATCGACAAGCCGTTGTCGCCCCACACCCTTCGCCACGCCTTCGCGACTCATTTATTGAATCATGGGGCCAATTTACGTGTCGTACAGTTGCTGCTGGGTCACAGCGACCTGTCGACCACGCAGATCTATACCCACGTGGCCCAGGCGCGCCTGGAAGCGCTGCACGCCCAACACCACCCGAGAGGTTGAACATGAGAAGTCGTTTACTGCCCGCACTTGCCCTGGTGGGCGTGGCTCTGGCGCCGAGTGCGTTCGCCGAGCCCCCCGCCGACCTCGCCGACAAGCTGAATGCCCACAGTGGTCAGCCGCTGCCGATCGAGGCCATCGATGACTCACCGGTGCCGGGGCTCTACGAGGTACGCCTGCGCGGCGGTAACACGCTCTATTCGGATGCCGACGGGCAGTACCTGATCGTCGGCGACCTCTATGAGAACGCCGACGACGGCATGGTCAATCTGACCGAACAGGCCGCCAACCAGCGCCGCAAGGCTCTGGTCGACGCCGTTCCCGAGGACCAGCGGGTGGTCTACAAGCCGGCCGGCGAGGTGAAGGCCAGGCTCACCGTGTTCACCGACCCCACCTGCCCCTACTGTCACAAGCTGCATGCCGAGCTGTCCCAGCTCAACGAGATGGGGATCGAGGTGGACTACCTGGCCTTCCCGCGCATGGGTCCCAGCTCGGATGCCGCCCGGCAGCTCGCCCGGGTATGGTGTGCCGACAACCGCTCCGAGGCGATGAGCGCTGCGTTCCGCGGTGACGAGGTGGACGCGCCGAAGAACTGCGACGCTCCGATTGCGGCCCAGTATCGGCTCGGCGTCGAGTCCGGCATCCAGGGAACGCCCGCGATCATCTTCCCCGATGGCAAAATGGTACCCGGCTATCTGCCGGCGAAGCGTCTGGCGGCGATGCTCGACGTGAATGCCGACGGCGACAGCTGACGCCTGGCGTGAATCCCCTCGAGTCGGCTTGACAAGGGGGGCTGGGCTTTCTACCGTGACCGCCCTTCAGGGCGCTTTGTGGATGAAATCCGTTCGACAAAGGACAGGTGCCGCGACCGCGGTCACCGCTCCGTGGGGTGAGGCGACCAGTACAATCGAGCAGGGGAGAGCGACATCTTGGATCCGGTGAGAGTGGGTATCTGCGGGCTGGGCACCGTGGGCGGTGGCACCTTCGACGTTCTGACGCGCAACGCCGACGAGATCGCCCGGCGCGCGGGGCGTCCCATCGTCATCGAGCAGGTGGGTGCACGTCATGACAATCCCGACTGCGACACTTCCGGGGTCAAGGTGACGCGTGACATCTTCGAGGTCGCGCGCAATCCCGATATCGATGTGCTGGTCGAACTCATCGGCGGCTACGACGTCGCCCGAGAGCTGGTGATGACGGCGATCGAGCACGGCAAGCACGTGGTCACCGCCAACAAGGCGCTGATCGCCGTCCACGGCAACGAGATCTTTCACGCGGCCCACAAGAAGGGGGTAATCGTCGCTTTCGAAGCGGCCGTGGCCGGCGGCATTCCGGTGATCAAGTCGCTGCGCGAAGGTCTCGGCGCCAACCGTATCCAGTGGCTTGCCGGCATCATCAACGGTACCGGCAACTACATCCTGACCCATATGCGCGACGAAGGGCGGGCGTTCGAGGACGTCCTCGCCGAAGCCCAGGCACTGGGCTATGCCGAGGCCGACCCGACCTTCGACGTCGAAGGTATCGACGCCGCCCACAAGCTGACGATTCTCGCCTCCATCGCCTACGGTGTGCCGTTGCAGTTCGATCGCGCCTACACCGAGGGCATCGCGCGGATCACTGCCGAAGACGTCGAGCAGGCCGATAACCTGGGCTACACCATCAAGCATCTGGGCATCACCCGGCGTGGCGACAACGGCGTCGAGCTGCGCGTACACCCGACGTTGATTCCCAAGGAGCGGCTGCTGGCCAATGTGCACGGGGTCAAGAACGCCATCGCTGTGATGGGCGACGCCGTGGGGCCGACGCTCTACTACGGCGCCGGCGCCGGCGCCGAGCCCACCGCCTCGGCGGTCGTTGCCGATCTGCTCGACGTGGCCCGCAACATCGCCACCGCCCACAGCTACCGGGTGCCCTACCTTGCCTTCAGCGGCGTCAACGACGAGGCCAACGCGCTGCCGATCCTGCCGATGGAAGAGATCGTCACGGCGTACTATCTGAGGTTGCTGGCGGTGGATCGCCCCGGCGTGCTGGCCCGGGTGGCGACGATCCTCGCCGAGCAGGGTATCTCGATCGAGGCGATCATCCAGAAGGAAGCCACCGAAGGCGAACTGGTGCCGATCATCCTGCTGACCCACCGGACCCGCGAGAAGCACATGAACGAGGCGATCCGTCAGTTGGAATCGCTGGCCGACATCGCCGGACCGGTGACGCGGATCCGCGTCGAGTCGCTGGACGAGCAGGAATAATCGCAGCCACAAGCTACGAGCCGCGGGCCTCGGTCAATATCAGCTCGAGACTCGCAGCTCGAAGCTCGCCACTCACGGAGTGAAACATGCGTTATATCAGTACGCGCGGCCAGGCGCCGGCGCTGAATTTCGAGGAAGTGGTGCTGACCGGCATGGCGGTGGACGGCGGGCTCTATGTACCGGAAACGGTGCCGCAACTGTCCCATGAAGAGCTCGCCTCCATGGCCGGGCTCTCCTATGCCGAGATCGCCTTCCGGGTAATGAAGCCGTTCGTCGGCGGCGAGATCGACGACGAGACCTTCCGCGGTCTGGTCCACGATGCCTACTCGACGTTCAGCCACGAGGCGGTGGTGCCGCTCAATCAGCTCGACGCCAACCACTTCCTGCTCGAGCTGTTCCATGGACCGACCCTGGCGTTCAAGGATGTCGCGCTGCAACTTTTAGGGCGCATCCTCGATCACTTCCTGGCCAAGCGTGGCGAGCGTGCGGTGATCATGGGCGCCACCTCCGGCGATACCGGCTCGGCGGCGATCGAGGGCTGTCGTCACTGCGACCATCTCGATATCTTCATCCTGCATCCGCACAACCGGGTCTCCGAGGTGCAGCGACGCCAGATGACCACGGTACTCGCGGACAACGTCTTCAACATCGCCATCGAGGGCAACTTCGACGACGCCCAGGCGATGGTCAAGGCGAGCTTCGCCGACCAGGCCTTCCTCGACGGCGAGCGGCTGGTGGCGGTCAACTCGATCAACTGGGCGCGAATCATGGCCCAGATCGTCTACTACGTGGCTGCCGGCGTGGCGCTCGGGGCACCGCATCGCGAGGTGAGCTTCTGCGTGCCCTCGGCCAACTTCGGCAACCTCTTCGCCGGCTACATGGCGAGTCGGATGGGCCTGCCGGTGAAGCAGTTCATCATCGCCACCAACGCCAACGACATTCTCCACCGTACGCTCGCCGACAACGACTTCTCCAAGCGTGAACTGGCGGCGACGCTGGCGCCCTCCATGGATATCGTGGTGTCGTCGAATTTCGAACGGTTGCTGTTCGATGCCTATGACCGCGACGGCGACGCCGTGCGCGAGCTCCTCGAACGCTTCCAGCAGGAGCCGGCCGTGCTGGCTGACGCGCCACTGGCCAGGCTGCGCGAGAAGTTCTCGAGCTTCAGCGTCGACGACGACACCATCCTCGAGGCGATTCGCGACGCGCACCATCGCACCAAGGAGCTGCTCGATCCGCATACCGCCACCGGTTACCGGGCGGCGGAGCGTGCACGTGCCGATGCCGTGACGCCGATGATCACGCTGGCGACCGCGCATCCGGCCAAGTTCGCCGAGGCCGTGGTCAAGGCGGGATTCTCCGGGGTGCCGCTGCCACCGCACATGGATGACCTGCTCGAGCGCGAAGAGCGCTACAGTGTACTGCCTGCCGAGCTGAAAGCCGTGCAGGCGTTCGTCGCCGACAACCGGCGCTGAGCCGAAGCGCACGGCGCGAAACGCCGTACGGGACGGCAGGGAGAACAAGTCATGTTGAAGATCTGGGGACGGGCGAACTCCACCAACGTCAAGAAGGTGTTGTGGTGTGCCGCCGAGCTGGAGCTGCCCTTCGAACGGATCGATGCGGGCGGCGCCTATGGCATGGTCGACGAACCCGCCTACCGGGCCATGAATCCCAACGGTCTGATCCCGTGCCTGCAGGACGGCGACTTCGTGCTTTGGGAATCGAACGCGATCGTGCGCTATCTATGCGCCAAGTATGGTCGCGACTCCCTGTATGACGACGATCCCGCAGCGCGTGCCGCCGCCGACAAGTGGATGGACTGGACGACATCGTCGCTGGCATCCCCCTTCCGGGACCTGTTCTGGAACACGGTGCGCCTGCCGGCCGAGCAGCGTGACGCCAAGGCGGTCGAAAAAGGACTCGCCGGCTGCGGTGCGCTACTCGCCATGGCAGATCGAACCTTGGCCGAACAGCCCTTTCTATCGGGGGCGGCGTGGGGGATGGGGGATATCCCGCTGGGCTGCTTCGCCTACGCCTGGTTCGAAATGGCCATCGAGCGTCCCGACCTGCCGCATCTGGCCGCCTGGTACACGCGGCTGCAGGCGCGTCCAGCCTATCGCCAGCATGTCATGATCGCACTCACCTGAGTTCCAGATGTCTCTCCTCTCGACTTCGCCGGAGCCGATTCGCGACCATTCCCGTCGCCGCATTCAGCCGCGCCCCCGTGACGAAGAGGTCTATCGGCGCGGGTTGGCCGCCGGGCTCTCCGAGCTTCAGGCGCGGATTCTGGCCGGGCGGCTGCACGGCCACGACGGCCCGCTGGAGGCGCTGACCGCGCCGGCACTGCGCTACCTCAACCATCCCGAGCAGCTCTGCGACGCTCGGCGTGGCGCCGAGCGCATCGCCCGGGCGGTGAGCGAGGGCGAGCACATCGGCATTCTGACCGACTACGATGTCGACGGCATCACGTCGCACGTGGTGATGCTGCGTTCGATGACCGAGCTGTTCGGCGTGCCGGCGACAAGGCTGCACAGCCTGATCGGCCATCGAATCAACGACGGCTACGGCATCAGTCTGCCGCTGGTCGAGCGCACCCTGGCGCTGAAACCGCGCCCCAGCCTGGTGATCACCGCCGACTGCGGCTCCTCGGACGAGCCGCGAATCGCCCGGCTGCGCGAAGCCGGTATCGACGTGGTGGTGACCGATCACCACGCGCTGCCGGTGGAGGGGCCTCCGGCCTCTGCCTATGCCACCATCAACCCCACGCGCCCCGATTGCGGCTATCCCGACAAGACCATTGCCGGCTGCATGGTCGCCTGGCTGGTGATGTCGCTGACCCGCTCGGTACTGGTCGAGCAGGGCGTGCTGTCGACATCGACGCCGAAGCTCTCGCCGTGGCTCTCCTATGTGGCACTGGGCACGGTGGCCGATTGTGTCTCGCTGGGGGCGAGTGCCGCCAATCGCGCCGTGGTGACCTACGGATTGCGGCTGATCAATCGGATGGAGTCCGCCTGCTGGCGGGTGATGGCCGAGCGCCTCGGTGCCGACAGCGTGCCGTTCGACGCCGAGACCCTGGCGTTCCAGATGGGGCCGCGCATCAATGCCCGTTCGCGCCTGGACGATCCCTACGCCGCGCTGCACTTCATGCTGGCGGAGGAGGACGGCGTGGCGCGTCAGCATCTGCAGGTCCTCGACGATGACAACCAGGCACGCAAGGCGCTCGAGGCGGAGATGGTCGAGAGCGCTCGCGCCCTGGCGAGGCCGCAGCTGGAGGAGAACTGGCCGGCGCTGGTGATCCATCTGCCGGAAGGGCACGCCGGCGTGCAGGGCATCGTCGCCTCGCGGCTGGTGCACTCCTACGGCCGGCCGACGCTGGTGCTGACCCCGGCGACCGCGCCGGACATGCTGACCGGCTCGGGGCGCTCGATCGACGCCCTCCATCTGCGCGATGCGCTGCAGCGCGCTCATGAGCTGTCGCCGTCGAGTCTGCCGCGTTTCGGCGGGCACCGGGGGGCTGCCGGCGTGGGCGTACCTCTGGCCGAGAAGGAGACGTTCCAGCGCGCGTTCCTACAGGCGGTGCGGGAACAGCTCGGCGAGCGGGAGCTGTTCCCGGTGGTCTGGACCGATGGCCCGTTGGCAGCCTCGCAATTGGGCCTTCCGACGTTGGGCGAGCTCGAAGCGCTGGCGCCATATGGGCGTGAGTTCGACGCGCCGCTGTTCGAGGGTGAATTTGTCGTCGAGCAGCTGCGCGCGGTGGGTGCCGAGGGCAATCATCTGATGCTCGAGCTCTCCTGCGACGCGGTCGTCTGCCGGGCGATCTGGTTCCGCGCGCTCAACCCCGGCGAGGCCGCGCCGATCTCGTTGGGCGACAGGGTGCGCTGCGCCTTCAAGCTCTCTCGCAACCGCTGGAAGGGGCGGGAGTCGTTGCAGCTAATGGTCGAGCACGCCGAGCGCCTTCGGGAAGATACTGACTAGACGGCTGCGCGAACTCGGCGCCCGCGGTGAATCACTGCGTCGTGCGGTGCCGGGGCGCCGGTCCGCTCGGAATCCTCACCGATATCCCATAGGCTTCAGTTGACTCGCACCCCGCGGTTTCTCGCCGCTACCGGGCCGCCTCTCGGGCGTTCTCTGCGCTTCGCTTCGAGCTTGTACTCCCCATGCCTTGTGGCGGAGCGCCACCCCGGTTGCTCCGCTCGCCGGGCTGTTCAGCATTCCCCCGGCTCATCGGGGGCAAGGGGTGCCCGCTGACTTCTTGCCGTCCGCTTTGTAGACTTGCCGTTATAATCCCTCGCAGGCGCCACAAGCGCCGACGCTGAATTCGACTGCCTATCCGGCGGCAAAACGACAACAAGGGGTTCCGCATGGAACGGGTCTATCGCCACCGTCCCCACGAGGACGTGCTGGCCATTCTGCTGGGGGCGTCCTGCGCCGCCCTCGGCCTGGCGCTGTATCATCACGCCCACATCCTGATCGGCAGTACCGCGGGGATCGCGCTGCTGGTGACCTACGTCACCGGATGGAGCTTCGGGCCGGTCTTCTTCGTCGTCAATCTGCCGTTCTACTGGCTGGCCTGGCGACGCATCGGCCACCATTTCACGTTGAAGACCTTCGGTGCGGTGGCGCTGCTGTCCTGGATCTCCTGGATGCTGCCGGGCTGGATGGAGATCGGCGCGGTCGAGCCGCTGTTCGCGGCGCTGGCGGGGGGAAGCCTGATCGGCCTGGGCGTGCTGTTCCTGTTTCGCCATCGTGGGAGCCTCGGCGGCTTCAACATCCTCGCGGTCTATCTGCAGGATCGCTACGGCTGGCCGGCGGGAAAGGTCCAGATGGGCCTGGACGGCCTGATCATGCTGGCTGCGTTCTTCGTGCTGCCGGTGACCAACGTGCTCTACTCGATCGTCGGCACCGTGGTGCTGGGCGCGATTCTCACCATCAACCACCGCCCGGGGCTCTACACCGGGGTCAGTCAGAGTTGAAGGGCCAGCCGAGAAAGCGGCTTCGATCGGCGATGGCGTTCAATAGTTGGGCCACAATCCCGGCGTGACCAGTTCGAGCAGGTGGTCGTCCGGATCGCGAAAATAGAGACTCACGCTCCCTTTCGGCCAGTGTGTCCGGCCTTCGATCTCGATGCCGTGCGCGGCCAGATGCACTTCCCAGTCGTCGAGACTTTCGGCGGGAATCGCCAGCGCCAGGTGTTGGCGACCTTCGCCGTCGTGGGGCGGGATGGTCCCCATGTCATCCGGCAGGCGGACCGTCTCGCCGGTCTGGCCCTGCTGGAACACCAGCAGCATGGTGTTGCCGGTGGGGTAGGCGGTGAAGCGCTCGTCCTCGAGATGAGATTCGAGCCCGAGCACTTGGGTGAAGAAGTGTCGGGCCCGCTGCATGTCGGCCGTGTAGAGAACGCTCTCGATGACGCCGCCCAGCGGCGGCGCGTGGTGGGGTGAGGTCATCGCTCCCTCCTTGCCGGTTTCGCCCTTGGCTGGCCGCGATCAGCCGCGCAGCCAGAACCACCAGACGATGAACAGAATCACCGCAATGCCCAGGGTGTTGAGCAGAAGTGTCATGCCGTCGCTTCCTTGGCGTCGATCTCGATTGGGTGGCGTTGAGCACCACCGGGTCGCAACCGCCGCAGTCGGTTGGCGTTGCTGACCACCGTCACCGACGACAGCGACATCGCCAGCGCCGCGATCATCGGCGACAGCAGCAGTCCGGTGAGCGGGTAGAGTATACCGGCGGCAATCGGGATACCCAACGCGTTGTAGCCGAACGCGCCCCACAGGTTCTGCTTGATGTTGGAGAGGGTCGCGCGGCTGATGGCGATGGCGTCACCGACGCCATGCAGCGAGTTCCGCATCAGCGTGATGCCGGCGCTCTCGATGGCGATATCGGTGCCCTGGCCGATGGCGAAGCCCACGTCGGCCTGGGCCAGCGCCGGGGCATCGTTGACACCGTCCCCGACCATGCCGACACGCTCGCCGGCCTGCTGCAGCTCGGCGATCACCCGCTGCTTGTCCTCGGGCATCAGTTCGGCGCGCACGTCATCGATCCCCGCTTCGCGGCCGATGGCTTCTGCAGCCGCTCGATTGTCACCGCTGAGCATCACCACTTTCAGCCCCTCCTGCTGCAGCCGGGCGATCGCCGGGTGGCTGTCCGGACGCAGCGCGTCGCGAACCGCGAACAGCGCCGCCAACTGGCCGCCAACGGCGAGATAGACCACGCTGGTCGCCTCGGCCTGCCACGTCTCGAGCTCGGCTACGGCGGCGGCGAGGTCGATGTCGTGGTTCCTCATCAGCGCTGCGTTGCCCAGCAAGGCCTGGCTACCATCGTCCAGCGTGGCGACGACGCCGCGGCCGGTCAGGCTCCGGAAGTCGTGAAGTGCCGGGCCAGCCGTGGCAGCGCCGACATGGGTCATCAGGGCATCGGCCAGCGGATGCTCCGAACCGCGCTCCAGGGCGGCTACCACGGCCTTGCTGCGGGATTCGTCCTGCCAGTAGCGACTGTCGGTAACGCCCGGCTTGCCGACGGTCAGTGTCCCGGTCTTGTCGACGACCAGCGTGGTCAGGTGACTGGCGGTCTGCAGCGCCTCGCCGTCGCGAATCAGCACACCGTACTCGGCGGCCTTGCCGATCCCGATCATGGTCGAGATCGGCGTCGCCAGGCCCAGCGCGCAAGGGCAGGCAATGATCAGCACGGTGGTCGCCGCCACCAGCATGTGCACGAGTTGCGGTGGTGGACCGACATTGAGCCAGATCATCGCCGAGATCACGGCGATGATCATCACGCAGGGCACGAAGATCGCCGAGACCTTGTCCGCCAGCGCGCCGATCGGCGGTCGCGACTCCTGGGCGCGGGAGACCTGGTCGACGATGCGGCCCAGTCGGGTCTCTTCACCGACATGGGTCGTGCGATAGATCAGGCCGCCGTTGCCGTTGACGGTGCCGGCGCTGACCGGGTCTCCCGGGGCCTTGCGAACCGGCGCCGGCTCGCCGGTGAGCATTGATTCGTCGATGAAGCTCTCGCCATCCTCGACCTTGCCATCGACCGGGAGGCGCTCGCCGGGACGTACCCGGATTCGATCGTCGACCTGGACTCGATCGATCTCGACGTCGAGCTCCTCGCCACCCCGAATCACCCGGGCCGTCCTGCACTGCAGATCGAGCAGGCGGGAGAGCGCCTGGCTGGTGCGCCCTCGCGCACGCAGCTCCAGCGTCTGCCCGACGCCGATCAGACCAATGATCATCAGCGAGGCTTCGAAATAGAGATGACGCGATCCTTCGGGGATGGCATCGGGGACCAGGATCACGGCCATCGAGTAGAGCCAGGCCGCCGCGCTGCCCAGGGCGATCAAGGTATCCATGTTGGCCTGATGATGGCGAAACGCCTTCCACGCCCCGTCGAAGAAGCGCCGCCCGGCCGTCGCCAGGACGCCGAGGGTGGCAAGCCCCAGCGCTAGCCAGATCCAGCGCTCGCCGCCGACGAGTTGCGGGGTATGGACGAACATCGCCAGCATCATCGGCACGCCCAGCGCCAGGCTGGCGGCGGATTCGATGGCATGGCGACGTGCCTGACGGTCCGCATTCTGCTGGCGCCTGGTGGCAGCCTGGCGGAGATCCTCGATCGGCGAGGCGCCGTAGCCGACCTGCTCGACCGCGGCGATCAGGTCGGCGGTGGTGGCCTGGCCGCTGACCTGGGCCGTCTCGCTGGCGAAGTTGACCTGGGCATGCTGCACGCCGGGCGTCCTGGACAGCGCTTTCTGAACGGCGTTGACGCAGCCGGCGCAGGTCATTCCACTGATCGACAGGCGTTGCTGTCGCCCGACCTTCGACGTCGACTCCGTTTCGCCGGCCGCCTCGGACGAGGTCGGGGCAACGGTTTCTCCTGGGATCTCCTCGCCTGGGGGGTAGCCGGCCTCGGTCAGTATTCGAGCGATTCGCTCCCGCGGCAGCTTGCTGGCCACCTCGAGGCGTTTGTTGTCGGGTTCGCCACTGATGTCGGCATCTTCGTCCTCGGCCTGGATGGCGCTACGCATCCGGCCGACGCATCCCTGGCAGTGCATGGCCTCTATGCGATAGGGGTAGCGGTTCATGGATCTCTCCTTGCGGTGGCGGGGCACTCGCCGCCGCCCTCGGACGACTGTTCGATCAGGCGGCAGATGCTGTGGCCATCGGGGGTGCCGTCCGGCAGGTTCGACCACTCCTCCATGGCCCGCTCCATGCGATTCGCCAGGGCCTGAAGTTCCTGAATCCGGGCGTGGATCTGGGGCAGGCGGGCGGCCAGCAGGTCGCGCACCAGCGGACAGGGCGAATCACCCTGGTCCGCCTGTTCCAGAATGTCGGCGATCTCCTTGAGGTTGAAGCCCAGGGTCCGCGCCCGCTGGATGAAACGCAGCCGCTCGAGATCGCGCTGATCGAACAGCTGGTAACCATTGTCAGGGTCGCGGCGCGGGTTCAGCAGCGACTGGCGCGCGTAGTGGCGCACCGTCTCGGGAGTGACGCCCGCGGCCCGGGCCAGTTCGGTGACTTTCATGGGATATCCTCGCGGGGCCTGTCATGAACATGAGTCTAAAACCTGGGTGTTACCCATTGGTCAAGACGTGACAGCAGGCGCTCGTCGTCACTGCCGGGCGGCTATAGCCGTTGGTCTTACGACCAAAGAAATCCCCAAAACTCGATTAAAACGACCGTTTGCTAATTGACGCTAAACCGCCATTCCGTCACAACGGAAAGCGACAAGTCGAGCCTTTCCCATGCCGGGAATTGGCTTGGAGAACAACGGAATCACCGACCGCATGACAGGCGAGCAAGACGCCGCGGCGGCTTCCTGGGTCCAGGGGAACCAATCATGATCATTCGCTATCGTCGTCTATCGCTGGCCATCGCCTTGGTGAGCGCCGCCGCCTCCAGTCAGGCCATGGCCGGTGCCTTCCAGCTTCAGGAGCAGAGCGTCAGCGGCCAGGGTACCTCCTGGGCCGGACGCACCTCCAACGTGCAGGACGGCTCCATCGTCTTCGGCAACCCGGCTGGCATGTCGTTCCTCGACCGCGCCCAGGTCACCGTGGGTACCCACTACATCGATGCCAGCTCGGATATCAGCAACGACAGCGGTACCCAGCCGGCGCTCACGCCGGCTGGTGTCGCCGCGGTCGGCACCGGGGGCAGCACCGACGGTGACATGATCCCGCACAAGGCGGTACCGTTCGGCTACTACGTGCAGCCGATCAACGATCGCTGGAGCTTCGGTCTCGGCGTCTATGCGCCGTTCGGCCTGGTTACCGACTACAGCGACGACTTCAAGGGACGCTACTTCGGCAACTACAGCGATCTGGAGATCATCACCGCCCAGCCCACGCTGTCGTATCGCTTCAACGACAAGTTCGCGATCGGGGTCGGCGTGACCTACAACCACATCAAGGGCGAGCTGGAGAGCAAGACGCCCAATCCGCTCAACCCGACCGCCGGTGGTGACGGTACCGTCAACGTCAAGGGTAACGACGACGCCTGGGGCTACAATATCGGTATGATCTACCGCCCGGTGGAGTCCACCACCCTGGGTCTCACCTACCGCTCCAAGGTCGAATACCATCTCACCGGCGACGTCGATGCCTCCAACGTCTTCGGCGGGGTCGGTGCTGGCGGCCCGGTCTTCCTCGACGCCGACGGCGACGCCTCGCTCGATATCACCCTGCCCGAGACCATCGACTTCTCGGTGACCCACCAGCTCGACGACCGCTGGACGGTGATGGCCGGGGCGACCTATATCCGCTGGAGCCGCTTCGATCAATTGGTGGTCGACAACGACCTGGGGCTGGATATCAACGAGCAGCAGGACTATCGCGACACCTGGCAGTATGCCGCCGGCCTCTCCTACAAGGTAAATCCGGCCTGGACCCTGCGCGGTGGTATCGCCTACGACCAGTCACCGGTCAAGGATGCCCATCGCAGCCCACGTGTACCCACGGCGGACCGGACCCTGGTCTCGATCGGCGCCGGCTGGACGCCGATCCCCGACCTGACCATCGATGCCGCCTACAGCTACATCTGGGAAGATCGCGCCGACGTCGATCTGCAGGACGAGAACGGTACCTCCTATCAGGCCGAATATGACAATTCGCTCAACCTGTTCGGCGTGCAGGCGACCTATCGCTTCTAGGGCCCAGGTTCATCCGTCGACACTCGCGCTCGACCACACTGCGACCCCGGCCAAGGCCGGGGTCGTCGCGTAATGGCGGTTCGTGCCCGGCTGGCGGCGAATCGACGCCGGCAATCGGCCGCTCGAGTCCGGATCGATAATGGAGATGCACAACTGTCGTCAGTCGTTTCCGAATCGTTACACAATAAAAAAATTAGTCACCCATTCGCCCTGTCTGGACGACGGGGAGGCGAGATACTGAATGGCGTCCAGTCGGCCGATTCAGACTTCCCTTCCCGCTCAGGAGACTATCGATGGCCCCCGCCGTTAACTCAGATCGCGAAATCGAGACACCGGATACCACTGGCGCACCGGCCGGCTCTCCGCAGTGGCTGTCGACGCTGGTCAGGGCCGTCGCCTCGGGCAAGAGCAACGACGAGACGACAGAGAGCGATGCGGAGAAGCCGGAGCAGGTCTCCGATACCTCACTGAGCGCCGGGCAGATACGCGACAAGTATGATATTCCGGATTTCACCGACGACGGCCTGATGGAGGCCGAAGTGGATGACACGGACGATGACGGCAATCACAAGACGGTAGGGCAGAAAGCTGCCGAGGATTTCATCCAGGGGATCCGCGATGACGTCAAGAGCGGCAAGCTTGGCGAAGAGTCGGACGAAGCGAAGCTGGTCGATCTGATCGATGCTCAGGGGGCCACCGATCATGGCTACGATCTCTACGGCTACGTCGAGCTGATCGAGTCCGGCGGTTCGACCTATCGGCAGGCACAAACGGAGCCGACGCATCTCACCGGTGACGACGCCAAGGCGCTCATCGACGAGGACGAACTCGCCAAGCAGATCTCCGAGCTGATGCAGAAGGAGGGTATAAGCAAGCGCTACGACGATTCGCTGCAGGGGGCTATCGAGAGCGTCCCCGACGACAAGCATGAGGCGATCAGCGACAAGGTCAACGAAGCGCTGTTCGACGCCGACGGCAAGGCCAACCTCGATTTCGAGGATTACGTCATTGCGATGAAGGAGAAGGCGGAAGCGACGGACGACGAGGCGCTTTCGGACGGGATTCAGGCTGAAGTCGACAACTACTTCGAAGCCCTGCAGGCGCTGGAACCGGATCGCTACAAGGACCGGAAGCAGACCTTCGACCAGAACATGATGACCCATCAGCTCGATGGCTATATGGAGAACCCCGACTCGGTAGACGCCGAAAATGTCAGCACGGGACTGCGTGACACCATCGATATCGTGCAGGGGGGCATCAATAGCGCGCTTCAGCATCTGGACAAGACCGACAAGTCCTATAACGCCTATCAGACCCTGAATCGCGATCTGGAATCGTTCAAGTCCTCCCTATCCAACCTGTCGGCGGGCGAGCACAAGAAACTCGCCGAATCCCTGCGCCTGGCGACTGAGGTCACCAACCGGCCGGGTATCAGTCAGGCGGAAAAGAACAAGCTGTTCCAGAAGATCGTCAACGACAACCTGACCGCGCTGCCGGAGGCGGAAAAGGGGACCTTCAAGAAGGTTCTCGATTCGGCCAGTTCCAGCGGTACGCTGGGTGCCATGAGCGGGATGATGAGCCTGATCAGCGGTGGCATGCAGATATCCAACGGCGGTTGGGACGAGATGACCACCGATGAGCGGGTAGGGGCCGTTCGCGATCTGGTGGGCGCGCTCAGTTTCGGCAACGACTTTGCCAAGTTCGGTTCGAATCTCATCGAGACGCTGGGCGGGAAGCGCGAGGTGCCCGGCATCGAAGGCGGCGTGCCGCGCGCCAATGCGACCGCCTGGCTCGGGCTGCTGGGTGACAACTTCCCGGATATCTGGAAATCCGGTGCCGATGTCAAAGCCGATCTCTTCGCCGAAAACATCAGCCTGCGCGTGGACAACGGGTCTCGGAGTCTGGGCAATCAGGGCATTCCACTCGACGATCTCGATGAGAACGGGCGAAGAAACTTCGACAAGCTGGCGGAAAACCTGGGCAACCAGATGATCGACACCGGTACCCGGACCTCTGGCACCGATATCGCCAAGAGGGTCGGACGCTCGTATCTGCGCTTCATGGGGGGAGCGGGGCTGGACATCACCGGCGGCGTCATGGATCTCGTCACCGGCGTCAAGAAGCTCAAGGATGCCGATACGGCGCTGGAGAGAGCCGGCGCCGGCATTCAGATCGGGCTGGGCTCCTCGACCACCGGAATGGCGCTCGCCAACACGGTGTCGATGTTTGCGCCCAGCGGCAGCAATCTTGCCGCCAATCTCGGGGGTATCGGCACCCGCGTGATGAGCGGGATCTTCATGGGCGCGCGCGTGGCTGGCCCCGTCCTGGGTGTCGTCGGCACCATCTTCGGTATCGCCGGGACGCTGATCGCCGAAGCGATCAATCACCAGAAAATGCAGAAGCTGACCGACTCCCAGGGAGATTTCTTCAAGGATCTTTCCGAATACGGTGTCACCGAGGACGATTGGGGCGACAAGCTCGAGTTTGCCCGCTACGAGTCCTACATGTACGGCGGTCGAGACACGCCTGACGACCAATCCATCTTCGACTACCAGTCGAAGGAGTGGCAGCACTTTCAGGATACCGAGGGCGAACGCGGCAGCTCGCTCTCCCGGCTGGCACCCTATCTGCACAAGGACGGTGACCCCGGCACCGAGAATCTTTGGGAGAAACATCTGACCGGTGGCACCACGCGCCAGACCGGCAAGGACCATATCAGCAAGACCGACGATTGGCGCCCCTGGAGCAGCACGGACATGGATGCTGGCGACGAGGGGTTGGGCACCGACGAACTTCGCAGAAATTCGCGCATGGAGGCGATGATGACGCTCTATGGCCGAGAGTTCTTCGATGCGCACAAGACGGAGATCGACACCATCGCCAGCGTCTGGGACGACTGGAATGGCAAGGATGCCATCGTCAGCCGCGACGATCTGAAGGGTTTCATCGCCGACAAGAGCAGGAGCCAGGGCGAACGCGACGCTGCCCAGTTCCTGCTGGACGAGAACGGTTTCTACGATGGGCTGGATTCCCTCAAGCACGGGGGCGACGGCGACGCCAAGATCAGCACCAACGATCTCGACACCTGGCTGGAGGAACTTGGCGAGGATAGCGTGGAGGAGTATCGACAGACGGCGGCGGCCAGCGGCTATGGCTCGCAGTTCCTGCAGGACCACGCGGCCGAGTTCCAGACCATTGCCGAGCGCTGGAACGACTGGAACGGCAAGGATGACATCGTCAGCCGCGATGATCTCGAGAAGATCGTCGACGATGACGACCGGAGCGATGCCGAGCATGATGCAGCGAACCTGCTGCTCGACAACGAGGGGCTGTTCGACACCCTGGACACTTTCCAGAAAGGTGGCGGCAAGGATAGCAAGATCAGTACCCGGGACCTCGACGACTGGCTCGCGACCATCGGCGAAGTCGGGCTGGATGATTACCGTCGGGCCTCGGTCGTGGGGGACTACGACGTCGATTTCTATCGTGACAACGAGGAGGCGCTGACCGTGGCGATCGACAGTTGGGACGACTGGAATGGCAAGGACGATATCGTCAGCCGCGATGATCTCAAGAAGTTCGCCGATGACGAGGATCGCGACGAAAGCGAACAGGAAGCGGCGGCACTGCTGTTGGAGGATCAGGGGCTGTTCGAAGTGCTGGATACCTTCAAGAAGAGCGATGGCAGCGACGAAAAGATCAGCACCAAGGATCTCAACGCCTGGCTCGAGACGATCGGCGTCGAGCGGCGCGCCTGAGATCGTACGGCTATTCGGCGTCCGCTGACGGATTCGACCCCCGGCCATGAGGCCGGGGGTCGTCGTTCAGGCGCGTGGGAATCCTCCAGAGAAACCTACCAGATCATCACCCGCTTTTCGGGCGGCAGGTAGAGGTCGTCGCCGGGCACGACACCGAAGGCGTCGTACCACGCATCCATGTTGCGCACGATGCCGTTGACCCGGAACTGCGACGGCGAGTGGGGATCGCTCTGGACCCGATTGATCATCTCCTCCTCGCGCATCAGGCGCCGCCAGACCTGGCCCCAGGCCAAGAAGAAGCGCTGGTCGCCGGTGAAGCCGTCGATGATCGGCGCGGGTTCGCCATCGAGCGAGCGGTGATAGGCGCTCAGGGCGATGTTCACGCCTCCGAGGTCGCCGATGTTCTCCCCTATCGTCAACTGCGGATTGAGTGAATAACCCGGTATCGGTTGGTACTGCGCATACTGCTGCCCGAGACGCTCGGCCAGTTGGTCGAAATGCTCGGCGTCGGTGGGCGTCCACCAGTCGGTCAGCATGCCGGTGCCGTCCGACTTGCGGCCCTGGTCGTCGAAACCGTGGCTCATCTCATGACCGATCACCGCCCCGATGCCGCCGTAGTTCACCGCCGGGTCGGCGTTGGGATCGAAGAAGGGTGGTTGCAGGATTGCCGCGGGGAACACGATTTCGTTGCGTGACGGAGCGTAGTAAGCGTTGACGGTCTGTGGGTTCATGAACCACTCGTTCCGGTCCACCGGACCGCCGAGCTTGGCCAGATCGTCCTGCCAGTGCCACTGGCGTGCCGCACCGATGTCGCCGTAGAGATCGTCGGCACGAATGGTCATCCCGGCGTAGGTTTCCCAGTGATCGGGATAGGCGATCTTGGCGGTGAAGGCGTCGAGCTTCTCCAGCGCCCGCTGACGGGTCCGATCGGTCATCCAGCTCGCCTGGTGTTGCAGACGATCGCGATAGGCGTCTTCGAGATTGGCGACCAGTGTCTCCATTTCGCGCTTGGCCTGGGGGGGGAAGTGCAGCATCACGTAGAGCTTGCCGGCAGCCTGGCCCAGGAAATCGTTGATCAGCGATACGCCGCGCTTCCAGCGTTCGCGCTGCGCCGGCTGGCCGGAGAGACGCTGGCCGTGGAAATCGAAATGCGCCTGGCTGAAGTCACTGGAGAGATACGGGCTGTTGGCATCCAGCAGTCTAAACGTCGCATAGGTCTTGAGCGTCGACAGCGGCGTTTCGTCGTAGAGCCGTGCCAGGCCGCGAATGGCGGTATTCTCCGCGAGCACGACCTGGGGCTGACCGGCAAGACCGCTGGCCGAGAGCCATGCCTGCCAGGGAAAACCGGGGGCATAGTCTTCGAGCCGATCCAACGGCAGCGGATTGTAGGTCAGGTCGCGATCCCGCTGTTTCGCCGGCGCCCACTCGATCTCCGCCATGGCGGTTTCCAGTTCGAGAATGCGCTGTGCGCTCTGTCGGGGATGGGGCTGCCTCGCCAGTGTGAGCAGCCTGCCGATGTAGCCGAGATAGGCCTGGCGAATCGCGTCGAAGCGCGGATCGTCGCCGAGGTAGTAGTCCCGGGTGGGCAGGATCAGCGGGATCTGCGAGAGATAGGCGGCGTAGCGATCCGGCGCCTTCGCGTCGATATCGACGTCCGGCGTCACGATGGCCGGCACGCCGAGACGACGGTCGGCGCTGAACCGAGCCAGATCCGCCTTACTCTCGACTCCCGCCAAACGCGTCAGGTCCGGCATCAGCGGCGAGATGCCCTTGGCCTCGATGGCGCCCTCGTCCATCCAGGCGTGATAGAGATCACCGAGGCGCTGCTGGGGTGAGTTCGGCGGCGTATTGGCACCGTCGAGCTGGCGGAGAATGTCATGCACTTGCCGCTCGGCCCGGTCGGCCAGCACGGTAAAGGCGCCGTAGTTGCTGCGGTCGGCCGGAATTGGGGTGCGTGCCAGCCAGCCGCCGTTGACGTAGTGGTAGAAGTCGTCGCCAGGGGCGACGCTGGTGTCGCGGGCGCTCAGGTCGACGCCCCAGCTTCCTAGCGCGGCAGAGGTGGTGGCCGATGCCGACGCGTGGGAAGGGGCAGATGTGCTCGGCGCTGTCGAGGCTGTTGATTCGCCCGGATTGCCAGCGGCGAAGACGCTCGAACCGGAGGTACCGGCGATCAGCAGGAGCATGGTGGCGCAGCGGATCGCCGACGGTGGCAGGAAGTGTCTATCAGTCATGATGTCTCGGTAGTTCGGGTGAAAAAAAGCCGCTGCATGAGGCAGCGGCAATCGATCGTTAAGGAACGCGTTGCCCGTCAGAAAGCGTAATTGAAACGGGCGTAGACGGTGCGACCCAGGGCGTCGGCATAGCGGGCATCGTAGCCGAGCTGGCCGACTTCCGGCTGGTTGGAGAAGGGCGGGTCGCGATCGAACAGGTTACGCACGCCAACGGTAACTGTCGGGCCGGCGCTGAAAGCGTAAGAACCCAGGGCGTCCCAAGTCGTGTAGGAACCGACTTCACGGTTAGTGGAGGTGTCGTAGTCGTCGTAACCCGTCATGTAGTGGTTGATGACACCGGCGCCCCAGTGGCCCTTGTTCCAGTTGACGGAAAGCTTGTGCTTCCAGCGAAAGATCGTGCCGTAGCCGGCGCGGTAGTGTCCGACGCGGCTGACGTAATCGCCATCTGGCGTCTCCTGGAAGTCATAGCGATCGACGTAGGTGCCGGTGTAACCCACGCTGAAGAAACCGTAGCTTGTCGGCAGTCGGTAGTTCGCCGACACGTCGACACCATTGGTCTTGGTGGTGCCAAGGTTCTGATAGCGAACCGGAATGTAGTCGATTGATCCATCGTCTTTACGCCTGATGGTGCCAGGCTCGTTGGCGATGACGTAATCCGAGGTTGGCAGATCGATCTCGTTTTCGATCTCGACCCACCAGAAATCCAGCCCTGCAGAGAAGCTCTGGAACGGCTGGTAGACGAAGCCGAGTGTCCAGTTCTTGGCCTCTTCCGGTTTCAGGTCCTCATTGCCGCCCTGTTCTTCGAGGAACTGGGTGTTACAGTCGCGGCTGGCGACGCCGCCGTTGGCGGGTGAGCCACCGGGGCAGAGTCGCGGATCGTTGAGGCCGCCTGGGGAGAACGTCTGCGCGGCAGGATCGTAGAGCTCATAGAGCGACGGCGCGCGAAAGCCTTCGCTATAGGCACCGCGAACCAGCAGTTGCTGGAAGGGTTGCCAGCGGAAGGAGATCTTCGGGTTGGTGGTATCGCCGACATCGCTGTAGTCGTCATAGCGCACGGCCGCCGTGATCTCCAGCCCTTCGATGATCGGTACGTTCAACTCGCTGTAGATGCCTTTGACATCGCGGCTTTCGTTGACGGAGGCATCCGGAGAAAGACCGCCGCTGGTCGCGCGCGAGGCGATATCGGGGTCGGTCTCGAGCTTCAGGCGTTCGTGACGGTAATCGGCACCAACGGCGATCGCGGAGGAGCCGGCGCCAAACCAGTCGCCGATCTCGCGACTCAGCTTGCCGTCCCAGGCATAGACATCATTCTGCGCGGTCCATACCAGACCGCTTGCCTCGGCATCCGCCAGCGCTTGCTGGCCGGCTGCCGTCAGCGGGTCGGTGGAGAAAGGATCGATCAAGCCGTTGTTGAAAGCATCTTGCAGGTCGTTGTCGTCGAGATAACCGCTGCGATAGTTGAGGTCAGTATCGCTGCGGTTCCAGGAAACGGCGCTATCGTAGTTGAACCCGGAGAAATCGCCGGTGAAATCCAGTACCAGACGCTGGGCGTCGATGGTGTTGTCGGTCACGCGGGGGCCAGCGGGAATGCCACGCCACCGTACGTCGATCGGTTGGGTCGGATCGAGCGCGGGATCGTTCGGATAGAAGGGCGTCCCGGGCTGAATGACCGGACCACCGGAAGTCGGGGATGGCGCGCTCAGCGAGGTGTTTTTATTTCGTGACCACAGGTAGGAGAGAGAGGCCGTGTGGTTCTCCGCCAGCTTGGCAGCGGCTCGCGTGTAAAGCGACGTGTTCTCCGTCTTCTGCTGGATTTGCCCGTACCGACCGTAGTCATAGGTACAGGTGGCGCCGCCGGTATCGACCAATCCTTCTCCGTCACACCCCTCTCCGGCGAGCGGGTTGCCCGCCACGCCGCCCTGATAATAGTTGCCAGGATAAGCGAAAGAGGAAGTGCCGTTGATACCGCGCGCAGGATCATAGATCTGGCGGATACTGCCACGGTCGGTGTAGTCGACGTCATCCTGCTTGCGGTATCGCATCGATCCCATGATGTTGAAACCGTCTTTCTCGAGATCGCCGTTACCCCAGGTCGCGCTGATGTCGCCGCTATCGCCACCTCCACTATGGGTGGGCGCGTCGTAGCCGAGTTCGACGTTGCCACCCGTGAGATTTTTCTTGGTGATGAAGTTGATGACCCCGCCAATGGCATCGGTACCGTAGATGGCCGACGCGCCATCACGCAGGACCTCGACGCGCTCGACGGCACCGAAGGGAATCGAGTTGAGATCGACGGCACTGCCATCCAGCGAGTTGTTGGCCAGTCGGCGACCGTTCAGCAGCACCAGTGTCTTGTCTGTGCCGATACCGCGCAGGTTGGCGAAGCTGGCTCCGCCGGTAATGGCCGTGCCGGTACCAAACCCAGGCCCGTAGCTCGTGTCGTTGGCCGAAATTTGCGAAAGCAGCTGTGCGGTTGAAGTAATGCCCTGCTGCCGCATCTCTTCAGCCTCGATGATCGTCACCGGGACCGCCGTTTCGGCATCGGTCCGGGCAATTGCCGAACCGGTCACTTCCATCCGGCCGAGATCCTGAGTCGGTGCCGCTGCGGGCGCCGCGACGGCTGCGGCAGGGGCCGCAGCCGCAGCGGGTGCCGCTTCGGCGGGCGCTGCCGGCTCGGCAATCTCGTCGGCTGCACCGGCCGGCGGGGCGACATAGTCATCGTCACTGCTCTGTGCCATGGCCAGTGGTGCCGCCGCCGCAAGGATCAGGCAGGTCGACACCAGTAGTGACGACCTTTGCCACACGGCCGGGCGCATCATCGAGAGCCGCCAGCCGGATTTTGAGCAAAGAGATTCCCTGGGATGCTTGGCATCCCAAATTTTTGGCGTTGTCATTATCAGGGTGTTCCTTGAATAGCAGTTGTTGGTATTCGATGTTCAATCGCTGTTATTCGAGTGCTCTACGCTATCGTTGTCGTTGAGTGTCCATTCTCCCTTTTCAGTGAAACGAATCACGCCAGGCAGGCGTCCCGCGCGTTGCGAGGTGGTGTATCCCAGGCAATCTCTTGAGATCACTGCTGGGTCAGAACGGCCACCTTCTGGATGCCAGAGCGCTCCAGCGCCGCCATGGCCTTGGCAACGGTGCCGTACTCCACCCCTTCATCCGCCTGCAGCTGTACGGCCTGATCGGGATTCTCGTCATGGGCCTGGACGAGCGCCTGCTCCAGGTCTTCGAAGCTGTACTCCTTTTTGCCAATGAAATAAGCGCCATCGGCATCGACGCTCACGACCATTGGCTCCTTGGTCTCGGGGGGCGCGACCGCCCCTGTCTTGGGCAGGTTGACGTGTACGGCATTGGTCATGAGCGGCGCGGTGACGATGAAAACCACCAGTAGAACGAGCATCACATCGACCAGTGGGGTGACATTCATCTCGCTGAGAACTTCATCGTCGTCGTGACTGGAAAAAGCCATTTCACATTACCTTTTCATGAGCGGATTGAGGCTGATACCGGTGACTCGAGATCACCCCATTGCTGGGGAAGGCGACGGTATTTCGGGTGCGACAGGCCTGGGCGCGCGGCTTTGAAAGGCGTGCTGCTGGGCCAGGCTGTAGAAGTCGTGAGCGAAATCATCCATTAGCGATACGTTGAGTTTCAGCCGGCGCGTGAAGTAGTTGTAGACCAGCACTGCCGGCACCGCGGCGGCGATACCGACCCCCGTCGCGATCAGCGCATGGCCGATGGGGCCGGCCACGGTGTCCAGACCTGCCTCGCCGGTTTCGCCGATGGTGATCAGGGCTTCCATGATGCCCCACACCGTACCGAACAGACCGATGAACGGTGAGGTACTGCCGATACTGGCAAGGATCGCCAGACCGCCTTCCAGAGAGCGGCGTTCGCGCTGGATCTGCTGTCTCAATGTGCGCTCCAGGCGATCGGATCGGTTGATCTTCTGAGCCAGGTCCTGGTTACGGGGAGAGATGTCGCGCCCGGTGATCACGTCGAAACCCGCGCGGGCGATCGATGCCATGGTGCCCGGACGTTTTTCGCTGATCGACTCGCCCTCCTCCATGCTCTTGGCCTCCCAGAAAGCTTTCTGGAAACGCTTGTTTTCGACCCGATTACGAGCGAACTGCAGGCCCTTTATCAGCAGAATCGCCCAGGTCGCGATAGAGAAGACGATCAGCGTCCAGAGCACGCCGGGTACGATCATGGCGGTGATGTCATTGGATTCCATCATGGTGTTTTTCCTTGCTGAAAGTGTTGCATCGTTGTTGTTCGTCAATTGGGCAACTGAAACGCGATGGTCTGCAGCGCCCAGCCCTTGATCGGTGTATCGCCCCGTTTGGCTGGCTTGAACGTCCAGCCGCGAACCGTCTCGACGGCGGCTTCGTCCAGTTCCCGATGACCACTGGATTGAATGACCTGTACCTGACCCGCCGTGCCATCGGGCATGACCAGGATCTTCAATTGCACGTTGCCCTCGTAGCCGCGGCGCAGTGCGAGTGACGGATAGCGTGGCGGCGGGTTGCCCAGGCTCTGCATGCCGGATACGGCAGGTGTGACCTCGTTGCTGGACGCTGCGCTTGCGCTTTCAGTCGGCGGAGAAGGCTGGCTCGGTGTCGATGCAGGCTTCTGGGGCGCTGGCTTGGGCGCGGGTTTCGGTTGTGGCTCGGGCGCGGGCCGAGGCTCCGGCTCGGGCTCTGGTTGCGGCTCGGGCTCGGGCTCGGGCTGCGGTTCGGGCTCGGGTTGTGGCTCAGGCTGAGGTTCCGGTTCCGGTTCCGGTTCCGGTTCCGGTTCCGGTTCCGGTTCCGGTTCCGGTTCCGGCTCAGGCTCCGGTGCCACTTCCTCTTCAGCGGGCGTGACGGCAACGTCATCCACGACCGGCGTCTCCTGAACGGGCGGCGGCGGCGGCGGCGGTGGCGGCTCGGGTGGCGGCGCGCTGGTCAATGAGACGGTCACCTCCGATGCCTGGGATGCCTGATTCGGCAACACTTCAGCGGCAACCAGGGGTTGGCGATTCAATGACCACCAGATCAATCCATGGATAAGCACCGAGATCGCTATCAGGACCAGGACTTCAGGCCGAGATATCGAGTGTCTGTGTTTCGGCGTCACTTCCCCAGCGGGAAGCGCGTTGTCAATCGCGGTCATATTGTCTCGATTGTTCTAGTGACTGCTTGTTGGTGACTCCGCGACAGGAGCCACAATCCCTTGTTGGAAGTTGCAGCAATATATGTGCCAATCGGTGCGAATATGGCCGGGGTGGAAAGCAATATTGCCGCTGGGCGGTGGCGGTGGCACTGAATATTTTATACAAAACCGGCGGTTTCAGTTTTGGCTCAAGTAAACGATTGTTTTATTGGCGAAATGACGTTGGATACCTCAAAGGTTAGGAGTCACATTGATTGAAGAGACACGGGGCGACGTCGTAGATTCCTTAACACCTGTTATGCTGCGGCGAGTGATGTCGAAGAGGTTTGTCCGGCTTTCGAACAACAGGGCTTTTGCCGACCGATTGCATGTGTTTTCTTGCACTCGATAAGTGCGAATTCTGGCGATTCGCACTGCAAAAAAACATGCGTTTCATAAATGATGTGATAGAAAAAACGCATGCCGATCATGGTCATTATGCCCGGTATCTAAAGTAGATACGGTTGCCAGCTTCGATGAACGTAAGCAAAAAAACGCCCTCGATATGAGGGCGTTGATGCGTAGCGGCGGTGTCATCATCCTGGCTGGATCTCTCAATCCGAGCGTCTTCTACCCGCTTGTCAGCCGACCTTGTCGAGAGCGGCTTCGGCTTCATCGATTAGCTTGTTCATCGTGTCAGCGAGTTTGTCGTAGGGCGCCGGCGTTGCAAGGTCCACGCCCGCGTTCTTCAATAACTGATAACCGCTTTGCGCGCCGCCCTGGGAGAGCACGTTGAGATATCTGTCTCGCCACGCCTGGGGATTTTCCTCGAGGCCTTGGGCAAACACCTGTGCCGCCGTGATAGAGGTGGCGTATTGGTAGACGTAGAAGTCGTAGTAGAAATGCGGGATGTAAGCCCACTCGGCGTAGTCCGTCTCGTCGATGTCGGTAATGCCCTGGTCGACGCCGTAGTACTTGCGCAGAATCTCGCCGTACATTTTCGTCAGGCGATCACCGGATAGCTGTTCGCCGTTCTCGGCGGCCTGGTGAATGGCCAACTCGAACTCGGCAAACTGGGCCTGACGGAAGTAGGTTCCGCGAATGGCTTCGAGCGCCTGTCCGATGTAGAAGAGCTTCTCCTCCGGGGTCTTGGCCTGCCGGATCATGCGATCGACCAGTAGCTGTTCGTTGGTCGTGGACGCGACCTCGGCGGTGAAGATCGAGTAGTCCGACGTTGCGTACGGCTGATTCTCCTTAGTCAGCATGCTATGTACGCCATGGCCCCACTCGTGAGCGTAGGTCGATACATCGCCGTAACTGCCATTGAAGTTCATCAGCACGTAGGGGTGAACGTCATAGGCCGAGCCGTTCATGTAGGCGCCGGAGCGTTTGCCTTGACTCGGATAGGCGCTGGTCCAGGCGGCGCTGGTGGCCTGTCCGATCAGCTCGGCGTAATGCGGGCCGAGCGGCGTCGTCGCTTCCCGGGTCAATTCGCGTGCATCATCGAGATCGAATTTTCTGTCGAGTTCGGCCAGTGGTGGGTAGATATCGTAGTAGTGCAACTGATCAACGCCGAGAATGCGCTGGCGCAGTCTGAGATAGCGGTGGAGCGTGTCCAGGTGGGCGTTGGTCGAGTCGATCAGTTGCTGGTAGACCGCCGGCGGAATGTCATCGCGAGACACCGCGGCGGCCATCGCGCTGTCGTAGTGGCGCAGTTTCGCCTCGGTGACATGCTGCTGGACCTGGGCGTTGAGCAGTGAGCCGAATGTGGCGGTGTACTGCTGCCACGCTGGCCAGTAGGCCTCGAACACCCGCCGGCGCACATCGCGATCCTGGGATTCCCGCCACTGGCCATAACCCGCCGCGTCGAGGCGTACACGCTTGCCGTCGATCTCGAGGGTGGGCCACTCGATATCGGAATTCGCCAGCAACGAATAGGGCGTCTCATGGCTCATCACCGGGCCGAGGGCGGCCAGGGCGGTCTCGGTCTGCTCGGAGAGCGTGTGTGGCGCTTCACGAATCACGTTTTCCAGAAAGCGGCGGTGATCCCGAAGCTGCGGATTGGAGAGCCAGCTCGAGAGAGCGCTTCGGTCCATTGCGATCAGCGTCGGACGCAGGTAGCCGATGGCCGAATCGAACCGCGCCATCAGTTGTTCGGCTTGTGCCTGACGCTCCTGCGCCGGACCGTCACGTAGATCCTCGTCGGCCTGGAGGGACGCATAGGTCTGGACGCGGTTGGCGGATTTCTCCACCGAGCGAATGGCATCCAGTGCCTTGGCCAGCGCCTCGGGGCTGTCGGTCAGTGTCGCCTGATAGTCACCGAGGGTCTGGATACGACTATCCACCTCCTTCAGTGCCTGCTGCCAGTCGTCGAGCGAGGCGTAGAGATCGGAGAGATCCCACTCCCCATTTTCGGCGGACGGCGGCAGTGACTGCGCCATCGCGGCTGTGGAAGCCATGACCGATGCGCTGGTCAGGAGTGTGCCGAGGATCAATGACGCGACGGTCTTGTTGGGGATGAATCCGCTGGAAACCACGATGCCCTCTCGAGTCGGTTGTTGTTGTCGATCGCCTTTCTTCGCGCGCTGGGTGGTAACTTCAGGCCGCGACTTCGTTCTCCAGAAACGCCGCTTTCAGCAGCGCCTGGGTATAGGGTTCTCGAGGATTCGAGAAGATCGATTCCACCGAGCCGTGTTCGACGACGCGCCCTTCCTTCATCACCATCACGTCATCGGAGAGTGCGCGAACCACTGAGAGGTCGTGGCTGATGAACAGGTAGGTCAGGCCGTGCTTCTTCTGCAGGTCTCGCAGCAGGTCGATGACCCGGACCTGGACCGAGCGGTCGAGCGCCGAGGTCGGCTCGTCGAGCAGCAGCAGCTCGGGTTTCAGGATCAGCGCACGGGCGATGGCGATGCGCTGGCGCTGGCCGCCGGAGAACTCATGCGGGTAGCGGTTGCGCATGGCCGGATCGAGGGCGACCTCTTCCAGCGCGGCGATCACCTCGGCCTCGCGTTGACGGCGATTCAACTCGGGATGATGAACCTTGAGACCTTCACTGATGATGTCGCCCACGGTCATGCGCGGGGAGAGCGAACCGAAGGGGTCCTGGAACACCACCTGCAGGCGCGAGCGCAGCGGTCGCATGCCGGACTTGTCGAGCCCGGAGATGTCACTCTCCTCGAAGCGGATGTCGCCTTCGGACTTCAGCAGTCGCAGCAGGGCGCGACCCAGCGTCGACTTGCCCGAGCCCGATTCGCCGACGATACCCAGGGTCTCGCCACGGCGGATGGAGAGATCGATCCCGCGTACCGCCTCGAAGTATTCGCTCTTGCCGAACAGGCGCTTCTTCAGCGCGAAACGAACCTTGATGTCCCGTCCGCTCATCAGCACCGGTGCGTCTGCCGGGGCAGGCTCCTTGCGCCCGCGCGGAATCGCGTCGAGCAGCATGCGGGTATAGTCGTGCCGAGGATTGTCGAAGACCTCCAGCGTGGGACCGGTTTCGACCACTTCGCCATACCGCATCACCGCGACGTGATCGGCGAAGTGGCGAACGATGCTCAGATCGTGGGTGATGAACAGGATTGCCATGCCGTATTCGGCCTGCAGCGACTTGAGCAGATCGAGGATCTGCGCCTGCACGGTGACGTCGAGTGCCGTGGTCGGCTCGTCGGCGATCAGCAGTCTGGGTTCGCAGGCCAGCGCCATGGCGATCATCACGCGCTGGCGCTGGCCGCCCGAGAGCTCGTAGGGGTAGCTATCGATCCGGCGTTCCGGTTCGGGGATGCCGACCTGACTCAAGAGTTCCAGGACGCGCTGCCGATTGGCCTGGCCCTTGAGCTGCTTGTGCCGGATCAGCACTTCACCGATCTGCTTGCCGATCCGGTGCAGCGGATTGAGCGAGGTCATCGGCTCCTGGAAGATCATCGAGATGTCGTTGCCGCGCACGCGGCGCATGCGCTTGGGCGTGACCTCCAGCAGGTTCTCACCGTTGAAGCGGATTGCGCCGGTGGTCTCGGCGAGCTCCGGCAGCAGGCGCATGGCGGCGGTGGAGGTGACCGACTTGCCGGAACCGGACTCGCCGACGAGTGCCATCGTCTCACCCTCGGCAATGGCGAAGCTGACCTCCTTGACCGCCGTCACGGGGCCGGTGGGCAGCTGAAACGTCACGCTGAGCTTGTCGATTTCCAGTAGTGATTGCGTCATCGAGTCATCCTCAGCGTGTGCGCGGGTCGAGGGCATCACGCAACCCATCGCCCAGGAAATTGAGACAGAACAGCGTGGCGGCGAGGAAGAACGACGGCACCAGCAGCATCCAGGGGGCACTTTCCATCATGTCCACCCCCTCGGAGATCAGCACGCCCCAACTGGTCAGCGGCTCCTGCACCCCGAGCCCCAGAAACGACAGGAAGCTCTCCAGCAGGATCACCTTGGGCACGGTGAGGGTGACGTAGATGATCACCGGGCCAATGGCGTTGGGAATCAGATGGCGGGTGACGATCTTGGTATCCCGCACACCGAGCGCGTGGGCGGCCTCGATGAACTCGCGGCGTTTCAGCGCCAGGGTCTGGCCGCGCACGATACGGGCCATGTCGAGCCACTCCACCGCGCCAATGGCAGCGTAGATCAGGAAGATGTTGCGGCCGAACACCACCATCAACAGGATCACCAGGAACATGAACGGCAGCGAGTACATGATGTCGACGAAGCGCATCATGACGTTGTCGACGCGGCCGCCCAGATAGCCGGAGATGGCGCCGTAGAGCACCCCGATCACCAGGCTGACGAAGGAGGCGACCAGCGCCACCGAGAGCGAGACGCGGCCGCCATAGAGCACGCGGGTGAGCAGGTCGCGGCCGTTGGCGTCGGTGCCCAGATAGTGGGCACCTTCCAGCGTCGGGCCGGTACCGAAGGCGTTCCAGTCGACCTCGGCCAGGCCCCAGGGCAGGAACCAGGGGCCGGCGACGCAGACCAGCACGATGGCGATCAGCAGGCCCAGACTGGCCATGGCGGCACGGTTCTGGGTGAGGCGCCGCCAGGCATCCTTGGCCAGGCTTTCGCCCACGGGGGCCGCAGCGGCCTCCGGTTCCGGAGCGCGGGGCGGGTTGGGGCCGCCGGCGGGCAGCGGGGCGCCATCCCGCCGTTCGCCGCTGTAGGGCTTGGAATCAGACGTCATTGGCGGCCTCCCCGGTGGCACGAATGAATGGAGTTGAGGCTCGGTCGTTGGTCATGAGGCGGTCACTGTTCATGAGTCAGTCGTCGTAGCGAATTTGGGGATCGAGCGCGGAGTAGAGCAGGTCGACGATCAGGTTCATCAGCACGATCAGCACGCCGTAGAAGACCACGGTGCCCATCACCAGGGTGTAATCACGGTTGAGCGCGCCCTGGACGAAGTAGCGGCCGATCCCCGGGATGCCGAAGATCTGCTCGATCACCACCGACCCGGTGATGATCCCGGCGATGGCCGGGCCGAGGTAGGACATCACCGGTAGCAGGGCGGGGCGAAGCGCGTGGCGCCAGATCACTTCACCCTCGTTGAGACCCTTGGCCCGTGCGGTGCGAATGAAGTGGCTGCCCAGCACCTCGATCATGCTGGCGCGCATCATCCGGGCGATATAGGCGATCTGCTGGATCGACAGCGCCACCACCGGCAGGACCAGGTTGGGCAGGGCGCCACCGTTCCAGCCCCCGGCCGGCAGCCAGCCCAGCAGCACGCCGAACACCAGGGCGAAGATCGGCGCGATCACGAAGTTGGGAACGGCGATACCGGTCAGCGCCGTGCCCATCACCAGGTAGTCCACGGTGGAGTTGCGCTTGATCGCCGCCGCGATCCCCAGCGGCAGCCCGATCATCAGCGCCAGCAGTATCGCCAGCCCGCCGATCTCCAGGCTGACCGGAAAACCCTGCATGATCAGCTCGGTGACCGAGAAGTCCTTGTACTTGAACGACGGCCCGAAATCGCCCTGGAGCAGATTGCCCATGTAGCGCAGATACTGCATCGGCAGCGGTTCGTCGAGATGGTAGGCGGCCATCAGGTTGGCTTCGATCTCCGGCGGCAGCTGGCGCTCGCCGTCGAATGGGCCGCCGGGCGCCACACGCATCAGGAAGAACGAGATCGTGATCACGATCAGCAGCGTGGGAATCGCCTGCAGCAGGCGCTTGAGGGTGTAGATCAGCATGTATTGCGGTCTCTTCTCGGCTTGGCTGCGGTCATGCGTAATTCACTCGTCGGCATCGTCATTAAGTGGGGTCATTCGGGATCTTCGAAGTGCATCCAGCGGCTCAGATGATCGTCCATCGGGCTCTCCTTCCAGCCGGAGAGCGAGGGCGAGACCAGTGCCGGTCGAATGTAGAAATAGAGCGGCAACATGGCGTAGTCGTCCAGCAGAATGCCCTCCGCGTCGGCCATGAGCCGCGCGCGCTCGTCCGGATCCAACTCGTTCGAGGCGCGCTCCATCATGGCGTCGTAGGCGGCGTTGCTATAGCCGGAGTGATTGTTGGGCACGCCGGTGCGGAACAGATCCAGAAAGTTGCTGGCGTCGTTATAGTCGGCGTTCCACGGCGCCATGCCGATCTGGAAGTCGCCCTGGCGCAATTTCGAGTAGTAGACGGCGGCGTCGCTGTTGGTGAGCGTGACCTCGACCCCGAGCGGCTTCCACATCGCGGCCATGGCAACCGGGATACGCTTGGTGTCCTGATTGGTGATGTAGTCGATCGTCAGATGCAGGGGGTGATCGGGGCCGTAGCCGGCGTCCTGCATGAGCGCTTTCGCTTGGGCGAGCCGCTCAGCCATCGGTTCCCGGGCAAAGTCGAACTCGGGACCGTCATAATGGCTGATCGCGGTGGGCACCAGGCTGTAGGCGAGGGGCTGATTGAGCTTGGTGATTTGCGTCGTGATGATGTCACGACGAACGGCAAGGTTGAGCGCCTCGCGAATACGGGGATCATCGAGCACGCTGCCCGGGCGCTGGTTGAACGCAAAATAGAACGTCGCCAGCGTTGGGGTTTCATGCAGCGCGTCGGGCAGATTCTCGCGTGCCCACTCGATACGATCGGTCGGCACACTGCTGGTCATGTCGACCTCGCCGGCACGAAAGCGATTGAGGGCGGCGCGACCATCGTCAATGGGCAGAAACTGGACCTCGTCGAGCGCGACATTGGCGGCATCGTGGAAGTCGGGGTTCTTCACTGCGGCGATGTGGTCGTGGGAGACCCACTCGGTCAGTTCGAAAGCGCCGTTGGAGATCATGTGACCGGGCTTGGTCCAGTCGCTGCCGTACTGCTCTATGGCGGTGCGTGGCACCGGATAGGTCGATGCGTGGCTCAGCATCTCCAGGAAATAGCCCGTGGGGCGGGCCAGCGTGACGCTCAGCGTACGGTCATCGCTGGCCTCGACGCCCAGCGCATCGGCTGGTTGTTCGCCCTGGTTATAGGCACGGGCGTTGAGGATCGGATAGAGCATGTAGGCGTAGGGGGCGGCGAGTTCCGGGCTGAGGATTCGACGCCAGGCATAGACGAAGTCGTCGGCGGTCAGCGGCGTTCCGTCCGACCATTTTGCATCGCCACGCAAATGGAAGGTGTAGTGCAGCCCGTCGTCGGAGATGTCCCAGAACTCGGCGACGCCCGGGATCGAGCCGCCATCCGCATCTCGCGTGAGCAATCCCTCGAACAGATCCGAGATGATGGCTGACTCCCAGGTCCCGGTCATCAGCTGCGGGTCCAACGACGAGGGTTCGGCCCCATTGGCGCGGCGCAGGACCTGCTTGCCTCCCTCGATATCGGCCACTGCCATCGGCGGCATCAGTGTGAACATCGCGCAGCTCGCGATGACGAGCAGTTTTCTGACTGTTGTTTTCGTCATGCCTGATTCCGCCCTCGCTCCAGCGGTCTCTCTTGTTGTTGTCATGAGTGCCTCTTCGCCAACGCCCTCGGGTATGGGTCTCAGTTCCCCTGCGGCAGCGAAAGCCAGCGCGACAGGTGCCGGTTGAGCGCGTTGTCTTCCCAGCCATCCAGCTTGGGGTTGACCAGGTTGCGCGAGACGTCGACGTAGATCGGTGCCACCGCATAGTCGGAAAGCGCCTGCCGCTCCGCCTGCTGCAGCAGCTGCTGGCGAGCGTCTTCGTCGGTCTCGCGGCTGGCTTTGGCCATCAGTTCGTCGAACGCCGGGCTGCGATAGCCGCCGTAGTTCTTGGGCGAGTCGCTCTGCAGGATGCCGAGGAAGTTGCTGGCGTCGTCGAAATCCGCGACCCAACTGCCACGACCGACATCGAAGTTGCCGTTGGCGAGCTCGGCGTAGTGGACCGCGCCCTCGGCATTGATCAGTTGCGTCTCGACCCCGAGCGGCTGCCACATTGCCGCCAGCGCCACGGCGATGCGCTTGTTGGCCTCGGTGGTGGAGTAGCGCAGCGTCAATTCCAGCGGATGGCCCGGGCCGTAGCCGGAGTCTTCGAGCAGGCTCCTGGCCTCGGCAATCCGCTCATCCATCGGCCGAGCCAGGCCGGGCATGGTCTGGGCGTCGTAGTGGCTGACGCCGCCGGGGACGAAACCGCTGGCCGGGGCGACGACACCGCCCATGATCTTGTCGGCGATCACGTCGCGGCGGATTGCCAGATTGAGCGCTTCGCGCACGCGCTTGTCGGCCGTCGGATGGCCGTCGCGCTGGTTGAGCGCGAAGTAGTAGTTGGCCAGCTGCGGTGCGAGGTGGACGGCGTCGGGGAGGTTCTCCTGCAGCCACTGGTAGCGGTCCGGCGAGAAATCGCGAACGATGTCGAGACCGCCGGCGCGGAAGCGTTGCAGACCGGCGCTGCGATCCTCGACCGGATAGTAGTCGACCCCATCGAGGGCGACGTCGTCGGCGTCGTGGAATTCGGGGTTCTTGCGCGCCGCGATGTGATCGTGGGAGGTCCAGCGTGTCGGGGTGAAGGCGCCGTTGGTCGCGATGTGATCCATCTGGGTCCAGTCGTTGCCGAAGCGCTTGATCAGGTGCGAAGGCACCGGCGACGCGGCGATATGCGCCAGCAGCGTCGGGAAGTAGGGCGTCGGCTGGTTCAGGGTGATCTTCAAGGTCTTGGCGTCGACCGATTCGACGCCGAGTTCGGGGGCGTCCTGCTCGCCCTTGGTATGCGCTTCGGCGCCGCGAATCGGGTAGAACAGGCTGGCGTAGACGGCGCCGTTGGCCGGATCGAACAGACGCTGGAAGGCGAGTACGAAGTCCCTGGCGACCACGGGCTCACCGTCCGACCAGTTGGCGTCGTCGCGCAGCTCGAAGGTGTAGACGGTACCGTCGTCGCTGACGTCCCAGCCGCTGGCGGCGCCGGGAATGTACTCGCCGGCGGGGTCCAGGGTGACCAGGCCCTCGAACAGATCGCCGAGGACGTCGTTCTCCCAGGTGGTACCCCCGATCCGGGCGGTATCCAGTGACGCCGGCTCACCCTGGATGCCGATACTCAGCGTCGCGGCCTGGGCGGTGGCGACGCCCCCCGACGCGATCAGGCCCGCGGCCATCAGCAAGGGGAGGCCGAGCCGAACGAATCGTCGGCGCGCGCTTTGGTGGGGCTGTTTACGCATGATCGAGTCCATCCGTTGTTGAGCATTTGTTATGGCCGGGGCTGCTGGCGTATTCGCCGGTTCTGGCGACCCCGTCTCGATCTTAAGTCTTCAGGTTCCTGCTGGAATAGTTCCCGCTGGAATCGCCGTTCCCGGATCGCCCGGGTCGAGATAGCGACGCACGGCGCAGAGCTGCGTTTCGTAGCGACTGCCCGAAAGTCGGCGACATTCGATTCGGGCATTGTTGGTCGGCGCGTGCAGCATGCGGTCATCGCCGAGATAGAGCGCCACGTGATCGACTACCAGCCGGCCCGTGTCGTTGGGCTTCTCGAAGAACAGCAGATCGCCCGCCTGGCGCTCGTCCGGCGCCACCGGAAGCCCTGTCTCGACCTGGTCGTGGGCGTCCCGAGGCAGACGAATGCCGATGGCGGCGAACAGGCTGTGAACGAGCCCCGAGCAGTCGTAGCCGAAGCTCGAGTTGCCGGCCCAGAGATAGCGCAGACCGTCGAAGCGCCGCCCCAGCGTTTCCAGCGTCGCGGCAGTCGACGGCAGGCTCTCGCCCGGCAACTGGACACTGTCGCGCGGCAGCCAGCCGCGTCCCAGCGATGTCTCCACCCAGACGCGAGACGCTCTCCGGTCAGCGACTTCCGTCACCGGGTCGGCCAGTTTCAGCCGAGTCAGAAAACTCAGTTTCAGCGAGCGTCCCTGGGATAGACCCTGCAGCCAGGCGATGGGAGCCATCACCACCACCGACTCGGCATCGGCCGGACAGCCCTCAGCCTCGACGAGCTGCGCCGCCGGTATCCAGCCGGGGTAGCCGCGCTCGTCCAACGAGGACCGCTGGCTCGGGATCACCACGCGACACCAGTCGTTGTCGTGGCCATCACGATAGCGCTCGAGTATCTCGACCGGCGTGTCCAGCAGTACCTGAGTGGCGAGCCGCTTCTCCTTGCACAGCGCCAGACGGGTCTCGTCGTCCAGTCGGGAGAGCCAGCGTTCGAGCTGTGCCGGGTTGCCCAGCGCCGGGACGTCGATGGCCCGGGGCGCTTCGGGGGAGGTCCACAATCCCGCCACGGCGACGGCGACACAAGTCATGTCGATGCTCCTGGATGACTCATGCCGGCGCCCCCGCAAGACAGCTCAAGCCGTTACTCGGTGAAGTGAACCCAGCGGGACGGATGATCGTCCTCGACGTTGTCCTCCCAGCCCTCGATCTTCGGATTCACCAGGTTGCGGGTGACGTAGGTCAGCATGGGGATGAACGCGTAGTCGTCCAGCGCCACGTTCTCCGCCTTCTCGAGCAGCTTCTCGCGGGCATCCAGATCCTGGGTCTGGGCAGCCTGATCCATCAGCTTGTCATACTCCGGGTTGGAGTAGGCGCCGTAGTTGTTGCCGACCCCGGTGTGCAGCAGAGTGAGGAAGTTCTCGGCGTCGTTGTAGTCGGCGATCCAGCCGGCCCGGGCGACGTCGAAATCACCCTGCTGAATGGTCTGGTAGTGAACGGTGGCTTCGGAGTTGATCATCTGGACGTTGACGCCCAGCGGCTTCCACATCGCGGCCACGGCGATGGCGATCTTCTTGTGCTCGTCGCTGGTGTTGTAGCGCAGGCGCAGATTCAACGGATGGTCGGGGCCATAGCCCGCTTCCTGCAGCAGCTCCTTGGCCTTGGCCATGCGCGCGTTCATATCGTCGCTGCCCAGATCCATATGCTGGGCTTCGTAGTGGCTGGTACCGGGCGGGACCATGGCGGTGGAGGCCTTGAAGCTGCCGGCCATGATCTGCTCGGAGAGCACGTTGCGACGAATCGCCAGATTGAGCGCCTCGCGTACCCGCTTGTCGTTCGTCGGGTGCCCGTCGCGCTGGTTGAGCACGTAGTAGTAGGAACCCAGCATCGGGCTCATGTGGGTGGCGTCGGGGAGGTTCTCGGTCAGCCACTGGTAACGGCTGGAGGGGTAATCGCGCAGCACGTCAAGCTCGCCGGCGCGAAAGCGCGAGATGCCAGCGTTGCGGTCTTCGACGGTGAAGTAGTTGACGCCATCCAGGGAGACATCGTCGGCATCGTAGTAGGTCGAGCTCTTCTCGACGCTGATCTTCGACTGCGAGATCCAGTCCACCGGCTTGAATGCGCCGTTGGTGGCGATATGGTCCAGCTTGACCCAGTTCTTGCCGTACTCGTCGACCAGGTGCTTGGGCACCGGGTAGGCAGTGTAGTGGGTCAGCAACTGTGGAAAGTAGGGCGTGGGATGGTTGAGGGTGACCTTGAGCGTCTTGCCGTCGTCGAGAGATTCCGCCCCCAGCGTGTCGGCGGCCTTGTCGCCGGTGTTGATCGCCTTCGCATTGACGATCGGATAGAGCATGTAGGCGTACTTGGAAGCGTTCTCCGGCGCCAGCAGGTGCTGCCAGCCGAACACGAAGTCCTCGGCGGTGACCGGCTCGCCGTCGGACCACTTCGCATCTTCCCGCATGTGGAAGGTGTAGGTCTTGCCGTCGTCGGAGACTTCCCACTCGGTGGCCATGCCCGGCAGCAATTCACCATCGGGAGACTGCTTGATAAGGCCCTCATAGACGTCCATCAGCACCTGGGATTCCCACACGCCGCCGGAGACCTGGGAGGTATCGAAAGAGGCGAGCTCGCCCTGGACACCGATACTGAGGGTCTCGGCCAGCGCCGGCGATGCCATCAGCGAGGTGGCCAGCGCCAGGGCACTCAGGGGAAACAGGGTGCGGGGGAGTTGCAGCTTCGACATCTTTGAAAAGCTCCGACTTGTTGTTGTGAAGATCCGTTGTGAAAGGCTCGCTGTAGGGCGATCGCCGCGAGCGTGCCATCAGTGAATCGGCCAATGGCCATCCCGGGGATCGATGCGACACCTTCGCGCGAACCTCATGATCCGTCTAATTCAAATGCTCGATAGTCCGTTTCATCTCATGCATATAGGTGCGCGAGGGCGGCAGTGACGCCGCCTCCGTTGTGATTTCGGTCACAGCTAGACGTTGGTCTAGTCACTCCGGCAGCTCGATCCAGCGCGAGGCGTGCATGTCCAGCGCGTTGTCGTTCCATCCCTCGATTTCGGGATTGACCAGATTGCGCGAGCTGTAGGTATAGATCGGCGTCAGAGGATAGTCGGCCAGCGCCAGTGCCTCGGCCTGCTGCATCAGCTGCGCCCGCTTGCCCGGGTCCTGCTCGGCGTCCGACTGGCTGACCAGTTGGTTGTAGTCGTCGTTCTGGTAAGCACCGTAGTTGTTGGTCTCCGCCGACAGCAGCTGGAGGAAGTTCTGGGCGTCGTCGTAGCTGGAGATCCAGGCGGCGCGGGCAACCTGGAAATCGCCTTCCATCAGATCGGCGTAGTGGACGTTGGCTTCGGTGTTTCTGAGTTCGACGTCGACCCCCAGCGGCTTCCACATCGCGGCGACGGCGACGGCGATCTGACGGTGTTCGTCGCCACTGTTGAACCGCAGGGTCAGCTCGAGCGGCTTGTCCGGGCCGTAGCCGGCCTCTTCCATCAGCGATTTGGCCTTGGCCAGGCGGCTGTCCATGTCGTCATCGAGCCCGGGCTGGGACTGGGCCTCGTAGTCGCTGGTTCCCGGCGGTACCAGCGAGGTGGCTGGCTCGACGCCGCCTTTCAGCAGTTGCTTGGCGATGACGTCGCGGCGAATCGCCAGGCTCAGCGCCTCGCGGACGCGCTTGTCCGCCACCGGCGAGCCGTCGCGCAGGTTGAATACGTAGTAGTAGGTGCCCAGCGACGGGAACAGGTGGGTGGCATCGGGCAGGTTTTCGGAGAGGCGCGGATACTGCGCCGCCGGATAGTCACGCAGGATATCCAGCTCGCCGGCACGAAAGCGCTGGATGCCGGCGTTCTTGTCCTCCAGCGGGTAGTAGTCGACGCCGTCCAGGCTGACGTTGTCGGCATCATGGAAGTGATCGTTCTTGACCGTCTCCAGCTCGGTGTTGGAGACCCACTTCACCGGCTTGAAGGCGCCGTTGACCGCGATGTGGGAGGGGTCGCTCCAGTCGTTGCCGAACTCATCCACCACATGCTTGGGGATCGGGTAGGCGAACGGCAGCACCAGTGTCTTGAGGAAATAGACGGTGGGGGCGTTGAGGGTGATCTTGAGCGTCTTGCCGTCGTCCAGGGATTCGACCCCCAGCGAATCGAGCGGCTTGCTGCCGGCGTTGATCGCCTGGGCATTGACCACCGGATAGAGGCGGTGGGCGTAGTTGGAAGCGGTCTTGGGATCGACCTGGTGGCGGTAGGCGTAGACGAAATCGTCGGCGGTCAGCGGCTCGCCGTCGGACCATTCGAGGCCGTCGCGCAGATGAAAGATGTAGGTCTTGCCATCGTCGGAGATCTCCCAGCGTTCGGCGGCGCCGGGGATGATCCGGCCGTCGGCATCGATGGCGATCGGGCCCTCGAAGATGTCCCGCAGCACATCCTCTTCCCACACGCCACCGGTGATCTTGGCCGGGCTCAGCGATGCGGGATCGCCGGAGATGCCCATGTGCAGTGTGGCTGCCTGGATGGGCAGGGCGCTCAGGGTGGCTGCGAAACCGATGGCGGCTGCCAGGCGAGTCGGTGATATCAAAGTGGGATCCCTCGAACGGTAATGGATGATCAGGTTTTTATTCTTTCCACCTTAGCGCATCGTCTCGATTCGCACAGCGTGAGACGGTCGACGGCGGGATGACGCTATGCCGGGGTTTGGCTACAATAGGCGTCCTTTTTTCGACGAGTCGACCACCCCCGTGTTCCGGGAAGGTTCGGCGCGTCGGTGGCGACGTTGGCAGGAGCCCCATGCAAGAGATCAATCCGATCAATAACCTCATCAAGGACCTGTCCGAACGGACAGACGTCCTGAGGGGGTATCTTTGACTATGCCGAGAAGAAAGACCGGCTAGAAGAAGTCTCCCGAGAGCTGGAAAACCCGGACGTCTGGAACGATCCCGACTACGCCCAGAAGCTGGGCAAGGAGCGGGCGTCGCTGGAAGCCGTGGTCGAGACCATCGACACCCTCGATAGCGGTCTGACCGACAACCGCGAGCTGCTCGAGCTGGCGGTGATGGAAGAAGACGACGCCACGATCGATGAGGTTCGCAAGGAACTGTCGTATCTCGAGGGACAGCTCGACAAGCTGGAGTTCCGGCGCATGTTCTCCGGCGAGATGGACGAGAACAACGCCTATCTCGACATCCAGGCCGGCTCCGGCGGCACCGAGGCGCAGGACTGGGCCAACATGCTGCTGCGCATGTACCTGCGCTGGGCCGAGCACCACGGCTTCAAGGCCGAGTTGACCGAGGTCTCCGCCGGCGAGGTCGCGGGCATCAAGTCCGCCACCATCCACGTCCAGGGCGAGTACGCGTTCGGCTGGCTCAGGACCGAGACCGGTGTCCATCGGCTGGTTCGCAAGAGTCCGTTCGACTCCGGCGGCCGGCGGCACACCTCTTTCGCGTCGGTGTTCCTCTCTCCGGAGGTGGACGACAGTTTCGAGGTCGAGATCAACCCGGCCGATCTGCGCACCGACACCTATCGCTCCTCCGGCGCCGGCGGCCAGCACGTCAACACCACCGATTCGGCGGTGCGAATCACCCACGAGCCGACGGGTATCGTGGTGGCCTGCCAGAGCCAGCGCAGCCAGCACGCCAACCGCGACTTTGCCATGAAGCAGTTGAAGGCGAAGCTGTGGGAGCACGAGATGCAGAAGCGCAACGCCGCCAAGCAGCAGGCCGAGGAGAGCAAGGCCGACATCGGCTGGGGCAGCCAGATTCGCTCCTACGTCCTGGATGACCAACGGATCAAGGACCTGCGCACCGGCGTGCAGAGCAGCAACTGCGACAAGGTGCTCGACGGCGATCTGGANNCACGAGCCACGAGCGTATTGTTTTGGCTGAGACTTGCATTCGCGGCTCGCGGCTCGCGGCTCGCGGCTTTATTTCAATTTTCGACAGGCGACGACATGGCGAACCAGGACAACCCGCAATCTCCTTCCGATGCACAGCATGAAGCCCAGGAAGAAAATCGGCTGATCGCGGAGCGCCGTGGCAAGCTGGCGGCCCGCCGCGAACGTGCGGCGGAGCAGGGCGGCAGCGCTTTCCCCAACGATTTCCGACGCGACAGTCTGGCGGCGGACCTGCAGGCGGAGCTGGGCGACAAGGAGAAGCCCGAGCTCGAGGCGCTCGACCGCCAGGCTGCCGTTGCCGGCCGCATCATGCGCAAGCGGGGGCCGTTCGTGGTGATCCAGGACGCTTCCGGCCAGATCCAGTTCTACGTCGACAAGAAGGGGCTCCCCGCCGAGTTGCTGGAAGACATCCAGAGCTGGGATATCGGCGATATCGTTGCCGGCCGCGGCCCGGTGCACAAGTCCGGCAAGGGCGATCTCTACGTGATGCTGATCGAGGCGAAGCTGCTGACCAAGAGTCTGCGTCCGCTGCCGGACAAGTTTCACGGCCTGACCGATCTGGAAGCGCGCTATCGCCAGCGCTACGTCGACCTGATCATGAACCCGCAGTCGCGTCGGGTATTCGAGGTGCGCTCCGGCGTCATCGCCGCGATCCGTCGGTTCATGGTGGAGCGGGGCTTCATGGAGGTCGAGACGCCGATGCTGCAGCCGATCCCTGGCGGCGCCACGGCGCGACCGTTCACCACGCACCACAATGCGCTGGATATCGACATGTATCTGCGCATCGCACCGGAGCTCTATCTCAAGCGGCTGGTCGTCGGCGGCTTCGAGCGGGTGTTCGAGATCAATCGCAACTTCCGCAACGAAGGCCTGTCGACGCGGCACAACCCCGAATTCACGATGCTCGAGTTCTACTGGGCCTATGCCGACTATCGTGATCTGCTCGACTTGACCGAGGCGATGATCCGCGACGCGGCCGAGCAGGTGCTGGGCACGACCACCGTTACTTACCAGGGCACCGACTACGACCTGGGACAGCCGTTCCGCCGCCTGACCCTGCGTCAGTCGATTCTGGAGCATGGGGACGGGCTGGGCGAAGCGGATATCGATACCCTCGAGGCCGCCAGGGCGACCTGCGAGCGTCTGGGTATCGCGACCAAACCGAGCTGGGGTCTTGGCAAGCTGCAGACCGAGATCTTCGAGGAGGTTGCCGAAGCCAAGCTCGATCAGCCCACCTTCATCACCGAGTATCCGGCCGAGGTCAGCCCGCTGGCGCGACGCAACGATACCAATCCCCATGTCACCGACCGGTTCGAGTTCTTCGTCGGCGGGCGCGAGATCGCCAACGGCTTCTCCGAGCTGAACGACGCCGAGGATCAGGCCGAGCGCTTCGCCGCCCAGGCCGCCGAGAAGGACGCCGGCGACCTCGAGGCGATGTATTACGACGCCGACTACGTGCGTGCGCTGGAGTACGGCATGCCGCCCACCGCCGGCGAGGGTATCGGCATCGACCGGCTGGTGATGCTGCTGACCGACAGCCCCTCGATCCGC
>NZ_PZJM01000019.1 GCF_003206045.1 Salinicola lusitanus | reverse complement strand
CGTTCAATGCCGACGGTTCCTATAGCTTCGTCTCCGGCACCGACTTCGACAGTCTGGCTGCGGGCGAGAGCCGTGAGGTCACCTTCAGCTATACCGCCACCGATAATAATGGCGGCGTCAGTGCCCCGCAGACGGTGACCATCACCGTCACCGGTACCAATGATGCGCCGGTCGCCAAGGCCGATACCCAGACCACCGGTGAAAACGCCACTCTGAACGCTCAGGTGCCGGCAGCGACCGACGTCGACGATGCGGTCGAGAGTTATCAACTGGTGCAGAACGTCGGTGATGGCAATGGCGCGCTGAGCTTCAATAGCGACGGCAGTTACACCTTCAACCCGGGTACCGACTTCGACGCACTGGCCGCTGGCCAGAGCCGTGATGTGACCTTCAGCTACACCGCCACTGACAATAACGGCGGCGTCAGCGCCCCGCAGACGGTAACCATCACCGTCACAGGCACCAACGATGCGCCGGTGGCCAAGGCCGATACCGAAACGACGGGTGAGAATGCCACGCTGACTAGCCAGGTTCCGGCGGCTACCGATGTGGATGGCACCGTCGAGAGCTATCAGCTTGCGACCGGCGTGGGTCAGGGCAGCGGCAGCCTCAGCTTCAACAG
>NZ_PZJM01000018.1 GCF_003206045.1 Salinicola lusitanus | reverse complement strand
GGGTGGCCAGCGGGGTGGCGTCGGCGGTGGTGTCGAGCTCGATCGTCTCGTTGACCGGCTCGGAAGTGTTGCCAGCGGCATCGGTAGCGACGGCGCTGATGCTGTTGTCGCCTTCGTTGAGCGTGACCGTACCCTCGGCCAGCGTCCAGGTGCCGTCGCCGTTATTGGCAGCAGTATAGTCATCGCCGTTGACCGTGACGGTCACGGTTGCATTCGGGTCGCTGACAGCGCCGCTGAGCGCGGGGCTGGGGTCGTTGATCGGCGCATCCAGGTCATCGACGTTGACGACAGGGGCGGTCTGGTCCACGGAAACAGGGCCAAGCGTAACGAGATCGCTGGTGTTGCCGGCGGCATCGGTCTGGCGAACCTGCACCACGCCATTGTCGTAATCGCCTTCCGGCAGTTCGAAACTGTTGCCGGTGCCGGTGATCCAGCTATCGCCACCGTCGATGGAGTATTCCCAGATGGCACCGTCTTCGATCCCACCGACGTTGACGGTGGCGTCACTGGTGATGCCGTCGCCGTCGTTGAGGCCGGTATCGTTGGCGAGTATCGCGGTCGGCGCATCTGGCGCGGTCAGGTCGGGCGCGGTGGCGTTGGTCGGATAGCTCTCGTTGCCTGCGGCATCGGTGGCCGTCGCCGTGACGCCTTCGCCATTGGTCAGGGCGGGATCGAGTGGCACGCTGTAGCTGCCGTCATCGGGATCGGCAGTGACCGAGCCGATTTCATTGCCGTCGGCATCGGTGACGGTAACGGTCGAGCCGGGTTCGGCGGTACCGGTCACGGAAGCACCGTCCTCGGCGACCGTGACGCTCGGGGCATCCGGCGCAGTCAGATCGGGCGCGGTGGCGCTGGCTGGATCGCTCTCGTTGCCGGCGGCATCGGTGGCCGTCGCCGTGACGCTTTCGCCATTGGTCAGGGCGGGGTCGAGCGGCACGCGATAGCTGCCGTCATCGGGGTCTGCCGTGATCGAGCCGATTTCATTGCCATCGGCATCGGTGATGGTGACGGTCGAGCCGGGTTCGGCGTTACCGGTGACGGCCGTGCCATCATCGGCCACGGTTGCTGTCGGCTCGTCCGGTGGCGTCGTGTCGACATTGAGCGCGTAGGTGTTGCTGGGTTCCGAAACCAGGCCTTTGGGGTCGGTGGAGAGCGCGCGGAACGTCGTCGTACCATCCAGCAGCCGGGCATTGATCCTGAAACTCCAGTTGCCGAAGTTATCGGCCTGGGTCTCGCCGAGCATGGTGTTATCCGCCCACACCTGCACCATGTTGGTGGCTTCGGCGGTGCCCTGAAGCGTAGGGTTGGGGTCGTTGGTGGTGCCGCCGTTATCGACGTTTCCTGTTACCGGCTCCGTCGCGTCGATCGAGGTGATGATGACTGGATCGGAGGGTGGCAGGTTATCTTCCAGGTCGGCGTCGACGGTGGCATTTCCCGGTTCGCTGGCATTGCCGGCAGCGTCCCTGGCGACGGCGGTGAAGGTGCTGCCATCTTCCAATGGGGTTTCCGGTGCAAAGGACCAGTTGCCGTTGCGATCCGCTTCGATGGTCGCGATGGTGTCGCCCTGATCATTCGTGAGCGTGACGCTGCTGCCCGGTTCGGCGCTCCCGGTGAGGATCTCTCCATCGGTCGGATTGACCACGGGCGCTGCGGGAGGCTGGGTATCGACGGTCAGCGTGAATGGGTCACTGGCGTCCGACACATTGCCTGCGCTGTCGGTGGCGGTAGCGGTGAAGTCGTAGTCGCCGTCGTCAAGTGCCTCTGGCGTGAACGACCACTCTCCCGCGGCGTTGGCAATGGTCGTGCCGAGTTCGGTCTCGCCGGAATAGATCGTGACGATGCTGCGCGCTTCGGCTTGGCCCGAGAGGGTCGGTGTCGTGTCGTTGGTGCTGTCGCCGCTGTCGAGATCGCCCGTCTGCGGCGCGGTATCGTCATTGCCCATCGTGATGGTAGGCGTGGCGGGGGGCGTAGTGTCGTTCAGGTCGCCGTCGACGGTGAGGGTGCCGGGTTCGCTGACATTGCCCGCGGCGTCGGTCGCGGTGGCGTTGACCTCGGTGCCGTCGGCCAAGGGAGTATCCGGCCGGAACGACCAGTTGCCGTTAGCGTCCGTCGTGGTCTGACCAATGGCGTTACCGTCTCCGTCAGTCAACGTGATCGCGCTGCCGGGTTCGGCGGTGCCGATCAGTATGCCGCCATCGCTGGGATCGAGGGTCGGTGACCCCGGTGCCGAAGTGTCGACTGTCAGCGCATAGCCATCACTCACGCCGGACACATTGCCGGCGGAGTCCGTGGCGGTGGCGGTGAAAGTGTAATCGCTATCGTCTAGGTCATCGGCGGTGAATGTCCATTCACCTTGCCCGTTGGCCGTGGTGGTCCCGATCGCCTCGCCGTTGGCGTAAAGCGTCAGGGTGCTGCCCGCCTCGGCGCGTCCACTCAGGGTCGGGGTGGTATCGTTGGTACTGGCTTCCCGGTCGACGGATCCGGTCTGGGGGGCGACGTCGTCGTTGACTCCGGCAATCGTCGGTGTGGCCGGGGGCGTGGTGTCGTTCAGGTCGCCGTCGACGATGACGCTACCCGGTTCGCTGACATTCCCCGCGGCGTCGGTCGCGGTGGCGTTGACCTCGGTGCCGTCGGCCAAGGGTGCGTCCGGCTGGAACGACCAGTTGCCGTCGTCGCCCGTCGTGGTCTGGCCAATGGCGTTACCGTCTCCGTCAGTCAACGTGATCGCGCTGCCGGGCTCGGCGGTGCCGGTCAGCGTGGTGCCATCGGTCGGATCGACTATCGGCGCGTCCGGTGCCGAGGCGTCGATGGTGCCGGTCGCCGGCTCGCTGGTATTGCCGGCGGGATCCTGGGCGACGACCTCGATTTCCGTACCGTCGGCCAGCGGCTCGTCGGGCGTGAAGGTCCAGTTGCCCTCGTCGTCGGTGGTGGTCTCGCCGATTGGGTTACCGTCGCCGTCGGTGATGATGATGGTGCTGCCGGGTTCGGCTTCACCGCTGATGGTTTCACCGTTGGAGGGATCGATCGTCGGCGCATCCGGTGCCGTGGCGTCGATGGTGCCGGTCGCCGGCTCGCTGGTATTGCCGGCAGGGTCCTGGGCGACGACCTCGATTTCCGTACCGTCGGGCAACGGCTGGTCGGGCGTGAAGGTCCAGTTGCCCTCGTCGTCGGTGGTGGTCTCGCCGATTGGGTTGCCGTCACCGTCGGTGATGATGATGGTGCTGCCGGGTTCGGCTTCACCGCTGATGGTTTCACCGTTGGAGGGATCGATGGTCGGCGCATCTGGGGGGGTGTCATCGGTCTCGCCGTTTCCGCCATCGGGAGGGACCGTGCCACCATCGTCGTCGCCGCCGCCGCCGCCGCCGCCGCCACCTGCCGAAATTGCTCCGGCTGCCAGTGCACCACCTCCGATGGCGGCCCAACCCAACGGGGTGAGGGAGGCGCCATCGGCACCTTCACCGGCAACAGCCACGGGTTCGAATACGCCGAATTCTCCTTGGGGTAGGTAATCCGCCGCGATGATTCCGTCCCCGGAGGAGGGGGCAAGGTCTGCCCATATCAGTTCCTGGTCGTCACCGGTCAGGTAGAGTTGGCTCGTTGTGGTCGGGTCTGAGCCATAAAAATTTTCGATACGGATGACCTGCCCGTCGGTGGTCCGAACCAGGAGGTCATTGCCGTCACGCTGGAGCTCCTGCACGTCGTCCGGGGAGAGGCTCAGCAACACCTTCCTGGGTTGGTCGAGGGCGATCGTTCCATTGTCTCCAACCGGGGTGGCGGGCGCCGCAGCAACGTCTTCGTTGAGCTGGCTGATTTTCGCTGAAATGGGCATGAGGGCTCTCCCTGCTGAATCACTTGTAAATGCGGAAGCATCAGCTTTTTTAGTCAATATGGACGATTTTTTTGGTTTGTAAGTAGGGATAGGAGAGAAGTTAGTTCATTGCAAAGTGTTAAAAGTGTTGTTTATTGTAATTTTTTGATAATCATTTATTTTGTTTTAAAATCAAACATTTGGTATTAATTAGGTTGTTAATGGTCAGGGCTTGCTTGCAAATCCTAAGTATTTTTTATGTTTTTTCAGTGAGGTTTAAAATAAGCCTTGGTCGCCGTTTTCTCCATGGTTAATTGAGTAAGATATAAATGTTTAGGCGAATGATATTGTGCTCTAACTATCGTTTATTCTTTTCAAAATTTACTTCGGTCATCGTGGGCATCGAAGATGAGCAGGTTTGCCGGAATCTAGAGGGCCTCCTCGCGAGGGGAATCTGTCAACGCCGGTTGGAATCGCTGACGGCTGCCGCAATAATGAGCCTTCAGTTCCAAGGAGCCACCCCATGGGTCACGAGATCGTCCCGCTCAACCGCTTCGGCGCCAAGGATGTCGAACGCATAGAGGATCAGCGGCTCTACACGGGTTTTTTCGATCTCGAGAAGCGTCGCTTGCGTCACCGGAAATTCAATGGCGGATGGAGCGAGGTTCTGGATCGAGAGGTTCACGTTCGCCGCGATGCGGTGGGCGTACTACTCTATGACCCGACTCGAGACGAGGTCGTGCTGGTCGAGCAGATTCGTGCCGGGGCCCTGGATGACGAGACGTCTCCGTGGAAGCTGGAACCGGTGGCGGGTCTGGTCGAGCAGGGAGAGTCCCCTGCCGATGTTGCCCGGCGCGAGGCTCGGGAGGAGGCCGGTTGCGACGTCCGCGAGCTGATCGAGCTCCATCGTTATTACCCCAGTCCCGGGGCGTGCACCGAACGGGTCACCCTGTTTTGTGGTTTGATCGACAGCCGGGACATCGGTGGTGTGCATGGCTTGGAAGACGAACACGAGGATATTCTGGTTCATGTCATGTCGTTCCTGGATGCCTGGGATCGACTGATGGCGGGCCAATTGGACAATGCCATGGCGTTGATTGGCTTTCACTGGCTGGCACGCGAGCGTGCCACGTTGAGAGTCATGGCCTAGCGCGAAGGGCAGTGGCGATGAATTCGGGACAGGGAGAGCTGTCCGCGTTCGCGCCCTTCACAGGTCGTCTGGCGCCAGGAGAACTGCATGAGAAAGACTGCTTACGTTACGGATCTCAAGACGCTCCAGGCCGAGTGCAGCAGCAATTATCTGCGGCTCTGCCGTCTGGTCATGGATATGGAGCCCGGTGAAGTCAAGGAAGTACCGCTCTCGGGGGAGCATGCTCGTTTTGGCACGCTGTGGTTCGAAGTGCTCGAACAGGCGCCCTACACCACGGTCGCTCGGGTGTCCCAGACCGGCGTGCTCGACAGTTTCGTCGACTCTCCGCGGATGACGGTGCATCTCTATCACGATGCCGATATGGCGGAAGTGACCGATTTTCAGCGTCAGCGCCATTTCCAGGGGCGCTACCGTTACCCGAATCCCCAGATGCATCAGCCGGACGAGAAGCTGCAGATCAACCGCTTCCTGGGTGAGTGGTTACAGCACGGGCTGGCGCATGGTCACGCCGCTGACGTGCCGGAAACGCCCTGATGCGGCTGGTCCAGATTACCGACTGCCACCTGCTGGCCGATCCTAAGGGAACTTCGCGCAAAGGGTTGCCGCTGCGGCAACTTGAGGCGGTACTCGAGCGCGTCCGGGCGCTGGGGCCCGATGCGCTGTTGGTTACCGGCGACGTGGCCCAGGACGAGACTTCGGCGGCCTATCGTCACGCCTGCCGGGTGTTTTCGTCCCTGGGATGTCCGTGGTTCTGGATCCCTGGCAATCACGATCAGCCGGAGTTGATGGAAGAGTGCCATCCTTTTCACGAGCAACTCGACCTCGGCAAGTGGCAGGTGCTGCTGTTGAACTCGCGGGTCAGCGGCCAACCCGGTGGGGAACTGGGCCAGGAGCAACTGCAGCGTCTCGCGCTGCAGCTCGAGGCCGACGACCGGCCGGCACTGATTGCCCTGCACCATCCGCCGCTGGATATCGGATCGGTATGGATGGATGCGATCGGGCTGAAGGATCGAGATGCCCTGTGGCAGACACTTTCCCCCTACCCTCAGGTCAGGGCCATGATCTGTGGCCACATCCACCAGGCATTCGCGGCCTGGCAGGACGTCGTGGCCGTCTATGGCTGCCCGTCGACCTCGGATCAGTTCCTGCCGAAGAGCCACGAATTCACGATCGATGAGGCCGCGCGCCCCGGCCTTCGTGTGCTCGAGCTTCGTGGCGAGACGCTGTCGACCTGGGTCGAGCGGGTCGAGCTCTGATCGTTTATAACTAAAAACGCTTTTTGGATCATCTTTGATTCTTTGACGTTATTACCGATGTCTCGCTAGGGTTTGCCTCCCAGGAAGCCCCTATTCTTATTCCGTCCTGCCATCTTCGTGTTGATGGCGACCGTGAGACATCGACCATGACAGCTCCTATCGTCAGCGCTCAACGCCAGACCCATC
>NZ_PZJM01000017.1 GCF_003206045.1 Salinicola lusitanus | reverse complement strand
ACCCTCCCGCCGCCACCCCCCAAAGACCGAAACGCCCGCGCGGGGCGGGCGTTTCAGCGATTCGAATCTTGTCCGACGCTAGTCATCCTGGGCGTTCTGCCCGCCCGCTTCACTACGACGCTTCTCTCGACGCGCCTTGTTCAGGCGTCCCAGTGCCAGTATCGGCCCCGACACGACATAGCAACCGAACAGTGTCAGCAGCATCACGGAGGGTTCGATGGAGATCAAAACGAACAGCAGTACGATCGCCAGCAGGAACACGAACGGTACTGGCCCCTTGAAATCGATCTCCTTGAAGCTGTGGTAGCGCACGTTGCTGACCATCAGTACGCCGGCGGCGGCCACCACGACGGTCATCAGCACCTTGAAGCCCAACGACTCGGCATCGAAGGTGTGAAACACCCATACGCAGGCAGCCACGATGGCCGCTGCCGACGGGCTGGGCAAGCCGACGAACCACTTCTTGTCGGTGCTGCCGATCTGAACGTTGAAGCGTGCCAGGCGCAGTGCGGCGCCCGCGACGAAGATGAATGCCGCGATCCAGCCGATCTTGCCGATGTCCTGCAATATCCAGGTGAACGCGACCAGCGCCGGTGCCATCCCGAACGAGACCATGTCGGCCAGGCTGTCGAACTCGGCGCCAAACGCACTCTGGGTATTGGTCAGTCGAGCGACACGACCGTCCAGCCCATCGAGCACCATGGCGATGAAGATGGCGATGGCTGCCTTGGCGTAATCCCCGTTCATCGCAGCAACGATGGAGTAGAAGCCAGCGAACAGCGCCGAAAGTGTGAACAGGTTGGGCAACAAGTAGATACCGCGGCGGCGGATGCGCTTACCGTTCTCGACGGTTTCCTCGATGACTTCGTCTTCATCATCGAAGAGCGGAGACGTGGCCCCGATCGTGATCGTCTCGGGCTCTTGCTCGTGGTGGCGGTCATCCTGCGTCATGAAGCGAGTCCTTTAGTGTCGAGTGCGCCAAGGCATTGTAGCCGACTCATTCTACAGCCTAGCGGGAATCGCGACAGATGCCTGCGAGAAAGCAGAACCCGTCAAACAAAACGGGGGCGCGACTGTCGTCGCGCCCCCGCATGAGCCGTCGACCGATCGGTGATCAGTTCTTGCTCTTGTCGACCAGCTGGTTGGCCGTGATCCACGGCATCATGGCACGCAGCTTGGCACCGACCTGCTCGACCGGATGCTCGGCCGTCTGACGGCGGCGTGCATTCAGCGAGGCGTAGTTGCAGGCGCCCTCGGCGATGAACATCTTGGCATACTCGCCATCCTGGATGCGCTTGAGCGCCTTGCGCATCGCCTCTTTCGAGCTCTCGTTGATGATCTCGCGGCCGGTCACGTACTCACCGTACTCGGCATTGTTGGAGATCGAGTAGTTCATGTTGGCGATGCCGCCTTCGTACATCAGGTCGACGATCAGCTTGAGCTCGTGAAGACACTCGAAGTAGGCCATCTCCGGAGCGTAGCCCGCTTCGGTCAGGGTTTCGAAACCCGCCTTGACCAGTTCCACGGCGCCACCACAGAGGACTGCCTGCTCGCCGAACAGATCGGTCTCGGTCTCGTCCTTGAAGGTGGTCTCGATGATCCCGCTGCGACCGCCACCGATGGCTGCCGCGTAGGAGAGGGCGATCTCCTTGGCCTGGCCGGAGGCGTTCTGGTGGATCGCGATCAGGTCGGGGATACCGCCGCCGCGCACGAACTCGGAGCGCACGGTGTGGCCCGGCGCCTTGGGCGCGACCATGATCACGTCGAGATCGGCGCGCGGCTCGACCTGGCTGTAATGGATGTTGAAGCCGTGGGCGAAGGCGATGGTGGCGCCCTCTTTCAGATTCGGTTCGATCTCCTGCTCGTAGATCGTCTTCTGGTTTTCATCCGGCGCCAGGATCATGACGACGTCGGCGGTCTTGCACGCTTCCGCGACGCTGGCGACCTTGAGGCCGGCGCTCTCGGCCTTGGCTGCCGAGGAAGAACCCTTGCGCAGGCCGACGGTCACGTCGACACCGGACTCCTTCAGGTTATTGGCGTGAGCGTGGCCCTGGGAGCCATAGCCGACGATCGTGACCTGTTTGGCCTGGATCAGGGAGAGGTCACAATCCTTGTCGTAATAAACGTGCATATCGAACTCCGGAAGTCGGTTCTGGCGAGCGTTCTGCTCGAAACTGTCGTACTGAACAACCCTTGGCGTTAATGGCCATTGGCGCCGTCTGTCGCGGTGCCCATTTCTTCAGCCTGACGCCACGATAAGCCAGGCAATATGTTGCGTAAAACGCTATATTTGCAATGCGACATTTCGAAATGTGAAACGACCATGGACTACCGCCCGCTCACCCACTTCCTGGCACTGGCCGACCACCTCCACTTCGGTCGGGCCAGCGATGCCTGCCATATCAGTCCATCGACGCTGAGCCGTTCGATTCGCCAGCTCGAGGAGACGCTCGGCGTCACGCTGTTCGAGCGCGACAACCGTCACGTCACGCTGACGCGGGAAGGCCTGCTGTTCCACGCCTACGCCCGGGAGACGCTGGAGCAGTGGCAGGCGATGCAGGCCACCTTGATGGCAGAGACCCGTGAGCTGGCCGGCGAAATCAGCATCTACTGCTCGGTCACCGCCAGCTACAGCTTCCTGTATCGACTGCTCAGCGAGTTCCGGCTGCGCCACCCGCGCATCGAGATCAAGCTCCACACCGGAGACCCGGCGGATGCCATCGCCCGCGTCCAGGCGGAACAGGAGGACATCGCCATCACGGCGCGCCCGCGCAGCCTGCCGGATGCGCTGGCATTCAAGCCGCTGGCGACATCGCCGCTGGTCTTCATCGCCCCGCGTGATGGTGCTGACTGGCTGCCGAAGACGCCGGATATACCGACCCCGTCGCAGTGGAAAGGGGTGCCGATGATCCTGTCGGAATCGGGCCTGTCACGAGATCACGCCGATACCTGGTTCCGTGCCATGGGGATCAGTCCGCGCATCTATGCCCAGGTCGCCGGCAACGAAGCGATCGTCAGCATGGTGGGGCTGGGATTCGGCGTCGGCATCGTGCCACGTATCGTGCTCGACAACAGCCCGCTGCTGGACCGCATCATGATCCTTCCGGTCAAGCCGGAGCTGCCTCATTACGACGTCGGCCTGTGCGTGCTCAAACGCCGCTTGAAGAGCGCGCTGATCGACGCGCTCTGGGCTCAGTTGCCGAACTGACCCGGCCCGCCGCAGCGACGACAAACGCAAAACGCCCGACGGAATCGCTTCCGCCGGGCGTCGCTCCACCACCGGTCACCTACAACGTGAGCAGCTTGTCCCCACGCGCGATGCCGGATACGCCGGTCCGCGCGACCTCGAGGATACCGATCGGCGCCATCGCCTGGACGAAGGCGTCGAGCTTGCCGGCATCGCCGGTGATCTGCACGGTATAGACGCTCGGCGTGACGTCGACGATCTGGGCGCGGAAGATATCCGCCGTACGCTTCACTTCATCGCGCGCGGCGCCCAGCGCCTTGACCTTGACCAGCATCAGCTCACGCTCGATATGGTTGCCCTCGGTCAGGTCGACCAGCTTGACCACGTCGATCAGCTTGTTGAGATGCTTGGTGATCTGCTCGATCACCCGGTCGTCGCCCACCGTGGTGACGGTCAGCCGCGACAGCGACGGATCCTCCGTCGGCGCCACGTTGAGGGTTTCGATGTTGAAGTTGCGCTGGGAGAACAGCCCCACCACGCGGGACAGGGCGCCGGGTTCGTTTTCCAGCAGAATCGAGATGATATGGCGCATCAGGTCCGCTCCGTCTTCGAAAGCAGCATGTCACGCATGGAGCCCAGCGGCACCTGCATCGGATAGACGTGTTCGAAGGGGTCGACGTAGATATCGAGGAACACGAGCTCGTTGGTATCGGCGAAGGCACGCTCCAGCGCCGGTGCCAGCTCATCCAAGGTCGTCACCTTGATCGCGGTGAAGCCGTAGGCCTCGATCAGCTTGGCGAAGTCCGGCAGAGACTCCATGTAGGAGTGGGCGTGGCGGGACTTGTAGTTGAGATCCTGCCACTGGCGCACCATCCCCAACGACTGGTTGTTGAGGTTGACGATCTTGACGCCGACATCGAACTGCTTACAGGTCGACAGCTCCTGCATCATCATCTGGAAGCTGCCTTCACCGGTGAAGCAGACCACATCGTCCTGCGGATAGCTGAGCTTGATGCCCATCGCCGCCGGAAAGCCGAAGCCCATGGTGCCGAGGCCACCCGAGGTGATGAAGCGGTTGGGCTTGGCGAACTTGTAGTACTGGGCCGCGAACATCTGGTGCTGACCCACGTCGGTGGTGACGAAGGCTTCGCCGCGGGTGGCGCGATAGACCGCTTCGATCACCTCCTGGGGCTTGAGCGCTTCGCCCGCCTTCGAAGGTTCGTAGAGCTTGCCTTCGCGCTCGGCCCGCCAGCCCTCGATGCTCTTCCACCACTCGCCCAGCGCTTCGGCGTTGGACGCTTCGCGATCCTGGACCAGGCTGATCATCTCGTCGATCACACTGCCCGCCGCGCCGACGATGGGCACGTCCGCGCGTACGGTCTTGGAGATCGAGCTGGGGTCGATATCGACATGCACGATCTTCGCGGTGGGGCAGAACTTCGAGGTGTTGTTGGTGACGCGGTCGTCGAAGCGCGCGCCGATGGCGACGATCAGGTCGGCATGATGCATCGCCATGTTGGCTTCATAGCTGCCGTGCATGCCGAGCCAGCCCAGCGACTGGTGATCGCCCTGGGGATAGCCGCCGATTCCCATCAACGTGGTGGTGATCGGGAAGCCAAGCCGCTGGACCAGATCGGTCAACGCTTCGCTGGCCCGCCCGGTGACGATACCGCCACCGGTATAGAACACCGGCCGACGCGCCTTGAGCATCATGTCGACGGCCTTCTTGATCTGGCCGCTATGCCCGCGGGTCACCGGGTTGTAGGAACGGATCTTGACCTTTTTCGGGTAGACGTATTCGTAACGCTCGGTGGGCGCGGTCATGTCCTTGGGGATGTCGACCACCACCGGGCCGGGTCGGCCGGTGGCCGCCAGGTAGAACGCCTTTTTCAGGACTTCGGGGATCTCGCTCGGGTGGCGGATCGAGAAGCTGTGCTTCACCACCGGACGCGTCACGCCGACGATATCGGTTTCCTGGAAGGCATCTTCCCCGATCAGGTGGCTGGCGACCTGGCCGCACAGCACCACCATCGGGATCGAGTCCATGTAGGCCGTGGCGATGCCGGTAACGGCGTTGGTCGCGCCCGGGCCGGAGGTGACCAGCACCACGCCGGGCTTGCCGGAGGCGCGAGCATAGCCATCGGCGGCGTGGGTCGCGGCCTGTTCATGACGAACGAGAATGTGTTGAACGCTATCCTGGCGGAACAGGGCATCGTAGATATGCAACGCCGCTCCGCCCGGGTAGCCATAGATGCGCTCGACGCCTTCGTCTTTCAGAAAGCGGGCGATCATATCGGCGCCGGAAAGTAATTCCACTGGTGAGTCTCCCCTGGAAGTTCGAGTGCCGCTTCGCGGTTCTGATGACAGAACCCGGGTCGTGAATGGTTGGCGCGATTCACGAACACGAAGCTCAATCACGGCGATACGCCGCTGCCGACGGTTGAACGTCGGCGCCTGATGCCATTTCCTGGCGTCCTGGGCCCGGGGTGGGGACCCGCACTCTTAGGAACCGTTGGCACCTTGGCACCGACGGCTCCTGACACGGCAGATCGCCGTATCGGGGTTGGCGGGAACAGGCGTGTGGCCCGCGCCCTTCTTTCCTCAGAAAGATATCCTTCGACAGGCGGGTAGAGGTCGCTCGGAACCTACCCTTCACGCAGCGGCCGGGGATCGCCCGTTATTGGCTGCGCCCGCAATCAGGAACCGCCTAGATTCCACCAGCGCCACGGGACTGTCAACCTCCGGCGCCCGCGGCCGGGACGCGAACGATTCGAGCGCCCGCTTCGCGCTAGCGGCATCGACTAAAGTTGAGGGGCTTCGCGCAGCGCCTCGCCGCCATCACTGCTGTACTGAATTTCAGCTGGCAACGAGTTCGAGGCGCCGATCGATGAGCTCGTGGACAATCCCATCTATGGAGTAACGCGCATGTCCCCCATCGTGAAATGGTCCGCGTTCGTGGCCATGGCAGGCTTTCTCTTCGGTTTCGACACCGCCGTGATATCCGGCGCGGACAAGCCCATTCAGGAACTGTGGGGGCTGAGCGATCTTCAGCACGGCCTGTTCATCATGTCGATGGCGCTATGGGGAACGGTGCTCGGCGCGATCTTCGGCAACTGGCCGACCGACCGGCTGGGCCGGCGCGCGACACTCTTCATCATCGGCGTGCTCTATTTCGTCTCCGCGGTGGGTTCGGCACTGGCCACCGATCCGTTCTGGTTCTCGTTCTTCCGCCTGATCGGCGGCTTCGGGGTGGGGATGTCTTCGGTCGCCGCGCCGGCCTACATCTCCGAGATCGCGCCGGCCGAAAGGCGCGGCAACCTGGTGGCGCTCTATCAGTTCAACGTGGTGTTCGGGATCTTCATGGCCTACGTCTCCAACGCCATCCTCGGCAGCCTGCTGGGCGATGACGCCTGGCGCTGGATGGTCGGTGTCGAGGCCGTCCCGGCCCTCGTCTACACGCTGGCGCTGCTCAAGGTACCGGAGAGCCCGCGCTGGCTGATCCTCAACAAGGGGGACACGCGCACCGCCGCCGACGTGCTGAACCAGATCGATCCGCAGCGAGATACCCAAGCACAGATCGAGGAGATCCAGGCGGCCGACCGCGAGGACAACAAGGTCCACTCGCGCTTCTTCTCGCGCCGCTATCGACTCCCCATCGTCCTGGCCTTCCTGATCGCCTTCTTCAACCAGTTCACCGGCATCAACTTCGTGCTCTATTACGCGCCGCGCATTCTCGAGGCCGCCCAGCTCGGCGATAACGCAGCCCTGCTGTCGACTGCCGGCATCGGCCTGATCATGGTGATCTTCACCATGATCGGCATGGCCCTGATAGACCGCTTCGGTCGGCGGACACTGATGTATATCGGCTCGGTGGGCTACATCGTCTCGTTGTCGATCATCTCCCACGCCTTCTTCACCGATAACCTGGGCGGCGCGCTGATCCCGTTGCAGCTGTGCCTGTTCGTCGCGGCCCACGGCATCAGTCAGGGCACGGTGATCTGGGTCTTCATCTCCGAAATCTTCCCCAACCGCGAGCGGGCACGCGGCCAGTCGCTCGGCAGCTTCACCCACTGGTTCTTCGCCGCCGTCATCACCCTGGTGACGCCATGGGTGCTGGGGATCTTCAACGGCGGGCCGGTCTTCGCCTTCTTCGCCTTCATGATGGTGCTGCAGATCGTCTTCGTCGCCTTCTTGATGCCGGAGACCAAGGGGATATCACTGGAGAAACTGCAGCAGAAGCTGTCGCCGAAGGGTGAATCGGGGCATTAAAAATGCCCGTGACGCCAGGCGTCACGGGCAGGAAACGGTCAGGACGCGACCGTAGCTTCAGAAATGGAGAGTGACGCCAGGCCCGGTGCACCGCCGGGCCTGGTCATTACTTGTCGAACACCAGATGGTCGCCATCGGCGCGGACGCGAATCGTATCGCCCGGCAGGAACCGGCCGGAAAGCAGGTCCTGCGCCAGCGGGTTCTCGATCCGACTCTGGATCGCCCGCTTGAGCGGACGCGCCCCGAACACCGGGTCGAAGCCGACCACGGCCAGTTGCGCCATCGCATCACTGCTGACCTCGAGCTTGAGATCGCGTTCGGCCAGGCGGCTACGCAAGCGGTCGAGCTGGATCGAGGCGATCGCCTGGATCTGCTCCTGGCCGAGGGCGTGGAACACCACCACCTCGTCGATACGGTTGATCAACTCCGGCCGGAAGTGATTGCCCACCACCGTCATCACCGCATCGCGCATGGCGGAATAGTCGCTCTCCTCGCCGCCCATGCGCTGGATCACGTCGGAGCCCAGGTTCGAGGTCATCACGATCACCGTGTTGCGGAAATCGACGGTGCGCCCCTGGCCATCGGTCAGACGCCCATCCTCCAGCACCTGGAGCAGGATATTGAAGACATCCGGATGCGCCTTCTCCACCTCGTCGAGCAGCAGCACCGAGTAGGGTTTGCGACGCACGGCTTCGGTCAGATAGCCGCCCTCTTCATAGCCGACATAGCCCGGCGGCGCGCCGATCAGGCGGGCCACGGAGTGCTTCTCCATGAACTCCGACATGTCGATGCGCACCATCGACTCTTCGGTATCGAACAGGAAGTTGGCCAGCGACTTGCACAGTTCGGTCTTGCCCACCCCCGTGGGGCCGAGGAACAGAAACGAACCGTTGGGCCGGTTCGGATCGGACAGCCCGGCACGCGAGCGGCGCACCGCATTGGCAACCGCCTTGACCGCCTCGTCCTGGCCAATGACCCGCTCGTGCAGGGCCTCTTCCATGCGCAGCAACTTGTCGCGCTCGCCCTCGAGCATCTTGGAGACCGGGATCCCGGTCCATCTCGACACGACTTCGGCGATCTCCTCCTCGGTCACGTTGGAGCGCAGCAGCTGATGTGTCGAGGTGTCCGCACCGTCGCTGTCGCTGCTCTCCGCGATCTGCTGCTCGAGCCTCGGGATTACGCCGTACTGCAGTTCCGACATTTTCCCCAGGTCGCCCTGGCGCCGGGCGGCCTCCAGGTCGATACGCGCCTGCTCGAGGTCGGCCTTGTACTGGGCCGCGCCCTGGATGCTGGCCTTCTCGGATTTCCAGACTTCCTCGAGATCGGCGTATTCGCGCTCGAGTTCGGTGATCAGAGTCTCGAGATTCTCGAGGCGCTTGCGCGAAGCCTCGTCGGTCTCCTTCTTCAGCGCCTCGCGCTCCATCTTGAGCTGGATCAGGCGCCGGTCGAGCCGGTCCATCTCTTCCGGCTTGGAGTCGAGCTCCATGCGAATGCGCGATGCGGCTTCGTCGATCAGGTCGATCGCCTTGTCGGGAAGCTGCCGGTCGGTGATGTAGCGGGTCGAGAGCTTGGCCGCGGCGATGATCGCCCCGTCGGTGATGTCGACCCCGTGATGAACCTCGTAGCGCTCCTTGAGCCCGCGCAGGATAGCGATGGTGTCCTCTTCGCTAGGCTCGTCCACCAGCACCTTCTGGAAGCGCCGCTCCAGGGCCGCGTCCTTCTCGATGTACTGGCGATACTCGTCGAGCGTGGTCGCGCCGACGCAGTGCAGTTCGCCGCGGGCCAGCGCCGGCTTGAGCATGTTGCCGGCATCCATCGCGCCCTCGCCCTTGCCGGCACCGACCATGGTGTGCAGCTCGTCGATGAACAGAATGACGCGCCCCTCTTCCTTCGACAGCTCGTTGAGTACGGACTTCAGCCGCTCCTCGAACTCGCCACGGAACTTGGCGCCCGCCAGCAGCGAGCCCATGTCGAGAGAGAGCACTCGCTTCTCTTTCAGCCCCTCGGGCACCTCGCCATTGACGATACGCTGTGCCAGCCCTTCGACGATCGCGGTCTTGCCCACGCCTGGCTCACCGATCAACACCGGATTGTTCTTGGTGCGACGCTGCAGGACCTGGATCGTGCGCCGAATCTCGTCGTCGCGACCGATCACCGGATCGAGCTTGCCCTCGGTTGCCCGGGCGGTCAGGTCGAGGGTGTATTTTTCCAGCGCCTCCCGCTTCTCTTCGGCATTGGCATCATCGACATTGGCGCCGCCGCGCAGCTCGCCGATCGCCGTGGCCAGTCGCTTGCGGTCCAGACCCGATTGGGTCAACACCTTGGTGAGCCCATTCTTCATGTCCAGCGCCGCGAGCAGCACCAGCTCGATCGCGATGTACTGGTCGCCGCGGGTCTGGGCCTCGCGATCGGCCAGGTTGAACAGCCGCGCCAGGTCCTGGCTCATGCTGACGTTGCCATCGAACTGGCCGACTTCGGGCAGCTTGTCGAGATAGCCGGCCAGCCCTTCCCGCAACCGGCTGACGTCGCCGCCCGCCTTCTGTACCAGACCCTTGATGCCGCTATCGCGCATCTCGAGCAGTGCCATCAGCAGGTGCCCCGGGTCGAGCTGGTTGTGTCCTCGCCCTACCGCCAGCGACTGCGCTTCGGCCAGGGCGTTCTGTAGCTTGGTCGTCATGCGATCCATACGCATATCTTCGCCTCCAAGGAGCCGTTGCAGGTCATGGCCCGGCGGCTCGGTTATTCATTAGTTGACACTTAAATGGAGGTATGTTGGATCTTTTCAAGCGAAGCGAATGAAAAATTCGCTGCGACAGAACGCCACAGACGAATGAAATTCATGGAGTGAGGAGATTCCGGCGACCGTGAAGGCGAATCAGCGCAGCCAGATCATGCTGGCCATGCGCCCGGTACGGCCGTCATCGCGGCGATGGGAGTAGAAACGGGATTCACAGGCGGTGCAGAAATGACCGCCGCTGATCGAATGCACGCCGACACGCTCCAGCCGGAGTCGGGCGAGCCGGTAGAGATCCGCCATGTAATGCCCCAGGCGATAAGGGCTGCGATCGAAAGCCATCTCGGCTTCCGGCTGCAGTGCCACGAAGGCTTCGAAGACTTCCGGGCCGACCTCGAACTGGGCATTGGAGATGGCCGGCCCCATCCACGCCATCAACTCCTCCGGGTCGACACCCAGTGCCGCCACGCTCGCCTCCAGCACGCCCCCCGCCAGCCCGCGCCAGCCGGCATGGGCCAACCCGACCCGCGTTCCCTGGCGATCGCAGAAGAAGACCGGCAGGCAATCCGCGGTGAGGATGACGCAGGCGTGGCCGCGATCGAACGCCACCGAGGCGTCGGCCTGGGGCGGATGCTGCCGGTACCCGTCCTGGAAGTTCTGCATGACGCGTGCGCCATGCACCTGGTCGAGCCACAACAGCGGCCGCTCGTCGCCGACCTCCGCCGCCAGCCGGTCACGGCAGCTAATCACGGACTGGGGATCGTCCCCGACGTGAGCCGCCGGATTGAAAGCCGCAAAATCGCCACGGCTGGGCCCGGTCTCGCGCGTGGTGACGAGGGCACCCACGGTGCTCGGCGCGAGCCAGTCAGGTAGCAGCAGGGTCGGCGCGTCGCTCATCGATGGCTCGGAGTCATTCGTCAGTGGCGACGAACACGAGGATGAATGCATCAATCGGCCTCCTGATCCTCACGCAGTCCATCCAGCAGCAGAAACATGTCGTCGGGTAGCGGTGCCTTGCACTCGATCGGCGCCCCGTTGACGGGGTGGTCGAAGCGCAATTTATGCGCATGCAGGGCCTGGCGCGGAAACGTCCTGAGCAGCGTCTTCAGCGAGTCGCCCGCCCCGGCCGGCAACTTGAGCCTTCCCCCGTAGACCGGGTCGCCGATCAGCGGGTAGCGAACGTGCGCCATGTGCACTCGGATCTGATGCGTCCGACCGGTCTCGAGCCGGCAGCGAACGTGAGTGTGCGCGCGAAAGCGCTCGTTGACGCGATAGTGCGTGACCGCCGGCTTGCCCGAGGCGATCACCGCCTGACGCTGACGATCCTTGGGGTGACGCCCGATCGGCGCATCTACCTTGCCGCCGGCGGTCATCGCGCCCACCACGATGGCATCGTACTCCCGCGACACCGTCCGCGCCTGCAACTGAGCCACCAGCGCGGTCTGCGCCGTCAGCGTCTTCGCCACCATCATCAGCCCGGTCGTGTCCTTGTCGAGACGATGAACGATACCCGCCCGTGGGATCGCCGCCAATGGGGCATGGTGATGCAGCAGTGCATTGAGCAGCGTGCCATCGGGATTGCCGGCGGCGGGATGCACGACCAGCCCGGCAGGCTTGTCGATCACCATGACGTCGTCGTCCTCGAACACGATCGACAGCGGAATCGCCTGAGGCTCCCAGCGGGTCTCTTCCTCGAGCCGGGTGTCGAGTGCTAGCCGCTCGCCGCCGATCACCTTATCCTTGGGCCGGGCCTTCTCTCCGTCGACCGTCAACTCGCCCTGCTGAATCCAGCTCTTGAGGCGCTCTCGCGAGAATTCGGGGAACATTTCGGCTGCGGTCTGGTCGAGACGTCGCCCTGCCAGATGCTCGGGTACACGCTCATCGCGCTTGAGGATGTCAGCCATACGTGAGGATCGGTTCCGTTTCGCCGGTACGTGTCGCCGCTGCGTTTCGTCGGCGCGTTTCGTCGGTACAAGGGTTTGCTTTATAGTGAGTCGAATTCGGCGGATTCTAGCACGGCCGCCAAGGAATGGTTGATACGAGGATGATGATGCGATTTTCTGCGCGATGTTCCGCTCTGGCCGCCCTGTTGCTGGCAGGCGCACTGCTCGCTGGCTGTGCCAGCAATGAGCCTGCCCCCGACCTGCAGGAGCAGGATCTTTACCAGCAAGCCCAGAGCTCCCTCGATGCCGGCCGTTACAGTACCGCGGTAACGCAGCTGGAAGCGCTGGATACCCGATTCCCCTTCGGCCGCTATGCCGAACAGGCGCAACTCGAACTGATCTACGCCTACTATCGAGTCGAGGACTGGGAAAAGACTCGCGCCGCCGCCAGTCGCTTCATTCGCCTCCATCCGGATCATCCGCAGGTCGACTACGCCTACTACATGCGCGGTCTCGGCGCCTATCAGGCAGGTCGCTTCAGCCTCGAGAGCATGGAGTTGATCGACATCTCCAAGCGTGACCTGGGTGCCTCACGTGACGCCTACGTCGACTTCGGCGAACTGGTGCGCCGCTTTCCCGACAGCGCCTATGCCCCGGATGCCCGTCAGCGCATCATCTACCTGCGCAACGTGATGGCGCGCCACGAGCTGCAGGTGGCCGACTTCTATCTGCGCAAAGGGGCCTATGTCGCGGCCGTCGAGCGCGGCCGCTGGGTGATCGAGCACTATCCCAAGTCCACCGCCACCCGCGACGCCCTGGCGGTGATGGTGGAGGGCTATCTGGGATTGAAGATGCGTGACCGCGCCGAAACCGTGCTGCAGACGCTGATCGAGAACGATCCGGACAATAGCCAGCTCGACGGCGATACCTTCGTGCCCAAGCACGTCAATGTCGACCCGCCGCTGACGGCCAAAGGCTAACCCCGGCTTCGCTCGGGAGCCATAAGCCATAAGAGCGGCGCTACGCGCCTGGAAGCTGAAAGAAGTAGCCACTACCTGCCAAGAGCGGTGTCTTGGGCTTTTGGTTTTTCTTACAGCTTACCGCTGATGACTTACAGCTCCCGACGAAGTCGGGCGGGGATCAGCTCCCCGGCTTCCAGCCGTTGACGATGGGATAGCGGCGGTCGCGCCCGAACCCTCTGAGCGTGACACGCACGCCGACCGGCGCCTGGCGGCGCTTGTATTCGTTGCGGTCGACCAGCTTGACCACCTGATAGACGTCGTCGCGCTCGAATCCCGCCTCGATGATCGCTTCCGCGCTCATGTCGCCTTCGATATAGCGTTCGAGAATCGCATCCAGCACGTCGTAGCCCGGCAGCGAGTCGCTGTCCTGCTGATCCGGCGCCAGCTCGGCCGAGGGCGGGCGGCTGATGACCCGCTCGGGAATCGCCGGCTCCTGGGCGTTGCGCCAGTTGGCCAGCCGATAGACCCAGGTCTTGTAGACATCCTTGAGCGCATTGTAGCCGCCGACCATATCGCCGTAGAGCGTGGCATAGCCCACCGCCATCTCGCTCTTGTTGCCGGTGGTCTGGACCATCAGCCCCTTCTTGTTGGAGATCGCCATCAGCAGCACGCCGCGCACGCGGGACTGCAGGTTCTCTTCGGTGGTATCCGCCGCCAGCCCGCTGAAGCTCTCGGCCAGCGTCGCGGTGAAGGCCTCCACCATCGGCGCGATCGGCATCACCTCGTAGCCGACACCGAGCATCCTGGCCTGTTCGGCGGCATCGGCCTGGGAGATCTCGGCAGTATAGTGATACGGCATCATCACCGCGTGGACCCGATCCGGGCCCAGCGCATCGACGGCAATGGCCAGCGACAACGACGAGTCGATACCACCGGAGAGCCCCATCACCACGCCCTTGAAACCGCTCTTGTTGACGTAGTCGCGAAGGCCGGTGACCAGCGCGCAGTAGAGATTCTCCTCGGCGCCCAGCAGTGGTTCACGCTCGCCCTCTTGCGGCTCCCAGCCCATGGCATCCCGGGTGAAGCGCACCGGCATCAGCCCGACCTGCCAGAACGGCGCCCGCACGGCGACCTCCCCGGTGGCGTCCAGCACCAGCGAGCCGCCGTCGAACACCAGTTCGTCCTGGCCGCCGATGGCGTTGACGTAGACCAGCGGCTTCTCCACTTCGCGTGCGCGCTCGGCGAACAGCCGCTCCCGCTCGGCGGGCTTGTCGAGATGAAACGGGGAGGCGTTGAGGGTCACCAGGATATCGGCACCAGCCTCTGCGGATTGACGCACCGGCGCGCCATCCCACAGGTCCTCGCAGATCAGAATCCCGAGCTTCGCCCCCTTGTGCTCGACGATCAGGGGTTCGTGTCCCGGCTCGAAGTAACGATCCTCGTCGAACACCTGGTAATTGGGCAGCGCCTGCTTGGCATATTCGCCGCGCCACTCACCGCCCAGCAGCACCCCGGCCAGGTTGTGGCGTCGGCCGTCGCGAACGCCCGGATAGCCGACGATGACGAGGGTCTGCGGCGCGATCCTGTCGATCTTCTGCGCCATCTCTGCCAGGGCGTCCTGCAGTCGCGACTCCATCGCCTCGCGCAGCAGCAGATCCTCCGGCGGATAACCGGTCAGGAACAGCTCGCTGAAGACAACCACATCCGCGCCATGCTCGATGCGTGCCTCACGCACCGCCTCGATGGCCGCCGCGGTATTACCGGCGATATCGCCCACCATCGGGTCCAGTTGCGCCATCACCAGGGTCAGGTCTTGCATGGGTAAACTCGTCTCCAGACAGATGCGGCGCTCAAGCGCCTCGGTGGCCGTCATCCATTTTCGCGCATGCCGGGTACAGAGGCAAAACAGCGCCTCAGATCAGCCGGTACGGGGACGGATCGACGATCGGCTCGCAGCCGATCAGCTGGTCGACCAGCAACCGCGTGGCTGCCGGCGCCAGCACCAATCCGTTGCGATAATGGCCCGCATTGACGTGCAGACCGTCGAAGCCAGGCACCGCGCCGATCGTCGGCACGCCATCCGGCGAGCCGGGGCGCAGCCCCGCCCACTGCTGCTCGACCGGACACCGGGCCAACTGCGGGATGATCGACAGGGCGCTTGCATGCAGCGACTCGAGGGCTGCCGACGTGGTCTGCTTGTCGAAGCCGACCTCTTCCAGCGTGGAGCCGGCCAGCACGCGGCCGTCTCCCCGCGGGATCACGTAGCGGCCATCCTTGAGCACGACCCGCTCGACCAGCCCCGCCGGCGCCTTGAAAAGGATCATCTGCCCCTTGACCGGACGCACGGCCAACTCGACCCCGATATCCGCCAGCAGCCCCCGCGACCAGGCCCCCCCGCAGATGATCGTCTGCCCGGCACGAATCGCCCCGGCGGACGTCTCCACCCCCTCGATCACCGATCCGCGCCGGACAAGGCCGGCTACCTCGCACCGCTCATGGATCTCGACCTGCGTCATGCGCTCGAGCCGCGCCCGCAGCGCCTTGACCAGGCGCGGATTGCGGATGCTGCCAAGCGTCGGCATCCACAACGCGTCATCGAAGCCTGGCGCCGCATTGGGCTCTCTGGCGTAGAGCTCCTCGGCGCCGATCGTGGCCAGCGGCTTGGCCACCTCCCGCGCCCAGCGCAGGGCTCGGTCGGCGTCGTCGACGCGCAGGTAGAGCAACCCCTTCTGGCGATACTCCGGGTCGATGCCCGTCTCCTCGAACAGCCGCCCGGCCAGCTCGGGGTAGCGCCCCTCGGACCAGCTGGAAAGGGCCGATATCGCTTTCGAGTAACGCCACGGGTAGAGCGGCGAAACGATACCGCCGCCCGCCCAGGAAGCCTCACGGCCACACTGGCCACGCTCGACCAACGCCACCGAATGGCCGGCATCGGCCAGCTGCAGCGCCGTCATCATGCCGATGACACCGCCGCCCACGATCAAGAAATCCTGCATGGTGTCGATATCCTGATAAAAGGACGATTCTATCATTCGTCCAGAACCCGGACGCCGCAATGGTCTCTCGAGCTTCATCCCTGCAACCCGGCACCGATCATCCGTTGACGAGGCGGCTGCAGCGAGGCTTCACACTCATCGAGCTGATGATCTGCGTGGTCATTCTCGGCATTCTGGCGAGCTGGGCCGCGCCCGGCCTGGCGAACCTGAGCGCCCGCATGACGCTGGACAAGGAAGTGGAACGGGTATGGCAGTTGATAAGAAGGGCAAGACAGGAAGCCGCCACCAGCGGGCAGCCGACCTGGCTCTGCCCGACCGAGGACGAGGTGACCTGCAGCAATAATGGCCAGTGGGACGATACCTTACTGCTGTTCATCGATGGCAATGGCAACGGCCAGCCTGACGATGACGAGCGCATGCTCGCGGTGAGTCGCCCCAACGGGAATCAGGTCAGCATTACCGCCAACAGCTTTGCCAAGGGCATGGGCTACACGCCGCTGGGATTCACCCGGGGGCGACAGTTCGGGACCTTCACCCTCACCAACCCGGCTGCGGCCGGGGGAGGCCACAGGATCGTCGTGCACTTTGCCCGTATTCGGCTCGACACGATCGCTGCCAAGGCAGTGAAAGACGAGAACTAGACCTGACGGGCCAGGCTCAATCGCAACTGCCGGGCGCCGGCGCGCGACTCCCCTGGCTGTCCAGACTCATGATGTCGCACGTTCCACTGGTGCGGCCATCCGCGCGACTGGCAGTGATCAAATAGCGCTGGCCGCCGTCGTCGATCTCCACGACCAGGCCATATCGGGCGGTGCCACTTTCCGGGGACTGGCTGGGAGAGAGGCCCAATGTCGAGGGAGAGACGGCATCGCCGGACTCCTCCCCATAGCGGTAGGTCTGCGAGTAGCGCCGCTCCAGGTTCAGCGCCAGAGCCTGCATCGCCGCCTGGGCATCCCGCGCCTGCGCCCGCTCGACATAGCGGAGATAGTTCGGGATGGCGATGGCCGCCAGAATCCCGACGATCGCGACCGCGATCATCAGCTCGATCAGGGTAAAGCCGCGGGCACGCAATAGTTTATTCATCCGTCACTCCAGTCTGCGCCAGGTCACTCGGCCGAGCTGCATGCTGTTGAGCGGGGTCTCGGCAATCTTCGTCAACGCGCCATTGGTGCCGGCGCTCACTTTGGTTTCCTGGCCACCGTCATCGTCGAGCATCACTCGCGGGGTAAAGATCGCGCCATTGGTCGCGATAGCGATCGGCACATAGCGGGTGGCGTCATTCGACGATGGATAGTAGCTGTCCTGGTCGTCGACCTTGCCGTCACCGTTGACATCCAGCACCGGCGTCGGAAAGGCCGAGCCGTACCAGGCATTCAACTCATAGAGGTAGCCGGCATCCTCCGCACCGCAGACGCCATAGCCCGGGATCAACGATGAGAACAGAATCCGGTTGCCGCGTAGCGAGGGGCCATCGACGACCCTCTCGGTGTCCGCTAGATCGAGATACCAACCGTTTTCCGGATAGCGGCTGGTGTCGACGTCATCGAGATATCGCACCATGGGGGAAGAGGCGTCCTGATCGTCGAGCGTCGTCTGGTGGAAAGCGCGCCCGGCCAGATCGGCACGTGTCAGCGTGTCACTTCTGGCGACGCCGCCCACGAAGTCCCTCACCGCGTAGAAGCTGTCGGAGGCCCCGCGGTCCTGAGTGGTAGGCAAACCGTAGTTCTCCCCGCCGCCAGTGCCGAACAGCACCATCAGCCCGCCATCCGGATGTCTACCGACCTCCAGTGTCGAAGTGATGACCTGGCGCTCGCCCGCTCTGACGCCGCTGAAAAGCCGATGGACGCTATCTTCCCAGCCAGCCGGATCAGAAGAGGAGAGGTCGAAGCGCCAGATATTCCCTTGCAGGTCCGCGCCGTAGGCCAGATCGACGCGACCATCTTCATCGCGGTCCAACAGGGAGACGGTCATCATGCCGTTATCACCGCTGTTGTCGGCCACGCTCGGTGTCAACCGCACGACATCCGAACTCGACCAGTCGCCCCCAGCGCCACCATCGACGAAAAGAATGTAGAGACTGGCCTTGCCAGCCTCACTGGCATAGCCATTGCCGACCACCACGGCGAATCGCCCATTCTCCATCCGCACAACACTGGGTTGGTTGTAGATGTAACCCAGTTGCTGGTCATCCTCCCCGAACACGGCAGCGTCATCGGCGGGGTCATATTCCCAGAGTGCGAGCGCGCTGGCATTCGACTCACTGAAGCGAGCCGGATCGGTCACGTCGAGGGCGAACAGGCCCTTGCCGCCCGACCCCAGGCCGCTCGTCAGCAGCGAAAACCAGGCACCGGTGCCCGCCTCGCCATGGCGGGCATCCAGCACCGTCGGACTGCCGTCGACATAATAGCGATGCCGGTAATCGGGATCGGCGAGCTCGGGCAACTGCTCGAGCACGAGCCCGGGCACATACGCAACGCGCTCAACCCCGGTGGCCGCATCGAAGCCGTGGAGCATGCCATCATTGCCACCCACGTAGAGCATCTGGGCCCGCGTGCGTTGAGCAGTCCGGAATTCGGCATAGCTCGTGTCGCCCTCATCCGGCACGTAGTAGGTATTGGGCACGCCGACGAGATACGGCCGCGAGCCAATGAAGTCGCCCAGCCTGGCGCTTTCGCGGCCGTTCAACCAGAGCCGGTCACGCAGATCGCCCCCGTTGCGCTGCTCGTTTTCGGTGTCGCCGCGGATGTACCCGACCACATTCTGCAGCCGCTGGGTCATGTCGACGCCGGCGCCCTCGAATGCAGTCGTCGTGAAGGGGATCCCCGCCCCCGTGTCGGAATCATGGGTAATGATCTGGCGATTGCCTGGCAGGGGTAGCTGGTTGCGGGCGCTCCACACACTGCTGATGACGCCATCCTTCCCGAGCTTCACTGCCTGGAGATCGCCGGACCAGCTGTATTGATTGTTGTAGAGCGTCTGGAAGACATAGTCCTCGACGTCGCCGTCATGGCCGATGGTGACGCCCGCTCCTGTGCGATTGGTGTTCTCCAGCACCTGATCCAGCAGTTCGCGCAACGTGTCCGCCAGCTCACCGATACGGTTGACCTCGAAGTAGGCGCCGGGAGATCCGTCTTCGCGGCGGCTGTCGTTGCCGTACTTGGCGGCGTAATACAGTGGTGTCTCGAGCTCCTGTCCCGTGTTGCCCGCGACCCGGTAGGTGGCCGTCGTCGCCGGGCTACCGTTACATGGGTCGCTCGGCGGACAGAGCGATCCGGGATAGCTGTTGGTGTAGTTATTGATTCCGGTGTGGACGTTGAAGCCGTCGCTCTGCTGAACCACGATCCGGTCGGCGCTCTCCCCGGTACCGTAGCGCCCACTGGTGCCGCTGAGAATATAGCCGAGGCCGAGCTTGTGAGACGCCGCGGCGCGGGTAACGCTGGTGGTGATCGAGAGACGCTCGTTCGAGAGCACGTAGCTCAGGCGTACTTCCGCATCGAAATCGTAATCTCCACCGAACTCCGAATCTTCCCAGTCAATCAGGAAGCTACCGCTCGAGCCGTCGGCCGCCTGCGATTCGACGAGGAAGTTGACGATCGCGCACTTGCCTCCCGCCGTGGTGTTGGAACAGGCGGGAATCAGGGAAACGGACTTGCCGGCACCGATAGGTATCGATACAAGCGGGACGTTGGACGCGAGTTGCACGGCATAGGTATCGATCGGCTGGCCATCGTTCCCCTCGGGGCCGCGAATGACGGTATCGTGGTGGGCGAAACGCGCCAGCCCGGCCACGCTGTAGCCGCCCTCCAGGCCCGGGGCATTAGGGCAGAGCCCCTTCGCATCGCTGAGCCCGGAGAGCGTCTTGGCCGTGCAGAACTTGTCACTGTCCGTGCCGGCGCTGGCGGGGGTCTGGCCAATGAAGTAGTCCCCGGAAATGCCCTCGGCCGCGCCGACGGCATTGGTCTGGGTCCGGATCTGGCCGGCCGAAACCGGTGACGAACCGGGAGCCCCCAGATCGTCGTTATCGAAGGAGATTTCGCTGGCATTGACCAGCAGCAACGAGTGTGCGGCACACCACTTGCCGGAGAGATCGTTGTCCCAGGCAGGTGATGTCAGCCCCGGAATATAGCTGGTCTCGACACGACCGGTTCCGACAGAGAACCTCTCCGTTGCCGATGTCTCTCCACCTATATAGCGCAGCGCCTCAAGGGCAATCTCGCCAAATGGGTTCCCCCAGTTGGAGCAACTGCCATTATTGAAAGAGCCTCGCCCCCAGGGGCAATTATCGCCCGAACTTGCGTTGTAGTTGCTGTCCTGATAGCTGTATTTCGCTATCTTCAGCGCATCGAGGTTGCTGACGATACCGCTATAGTCATCTGCGAACACGCCGGTGGCAGCGCTGAACTCGCTCCCGAAACCGCTGAAATTGGCTCTTAACACGCCGCCTTGCTTGTTGTTCTCGTAAGAGCCCGTAAACAGACCGAACTCGATATCGCTGGCATAGTCATGCAGCAAACCCGTGGGCTTCGGGTAGGCAGAGTCTGGATAGGCGGTACAGTTTTCACTCTCATCAGCGGCGGCACAGACTTCGACCCTGGCGCGATACTCCTCAGATCCTCGGGATATCCTGTAAGGGAAATCCCCCCAATTCTGGCGCTCACCTCGCCATGGGCACTGCCACTGTTCGGTACTCGCCCATTTGGGCCAGCCTACCTTGCTGCCGCTCTCGTTGCCGGTGGCAACGCGAATCAGCGGGGGATCGTTCACGCTGCCAGAGTATATATTTTGTCGTGGATGATACGTCGTATTGCAGAATGTGACGGCGCTGGCGCCATTGAAGGGCGTGTTCTTGTTGATGATATTCGGGTCGGAAATGATTTTACTGAAGCTATGGGAATCCATCGGCAGAAACGCGCGCTCCAGCACCGTCGTTTCTGTCGCACTGTCTCGGTGTCTCTTGCCGCCATACAGCGCCTTTCGAATGATATCGATCCGCGTCATTGTCGCCCAGTTGAGCAGATTTCCACTCCAGGATTTATTCCCGCTGCAACTGAATTCGTCATCGCCTGGCTTTCCGTTTCCGTTTCCGTTTCCGTTTCCGTTTCCGTTTCCGTTTCCGTTTCCGTTTCCGTTTCCGTTTCCAGCATTACCGATGCGTCTGAATGCCCCACCGTCAAGGTGAGTGTCGTAGTCGTAGCAGCCACGGCTATCGAAATAGCCGTAGTATTCGATGTCGGGGCGGTAGGTGGAATCGATCGCCCCGTCGCCATCGAGGTCGGACCAATCGGTGTAGGCTTTCGAATACCAGTTGTGGTCATTGGAGAGCACCAGCATGCTGCGTGGCGACGTATCGGCCTGGGCGCTCAATGGCGGATAATGGGGCACATCGTCCGCCGCCCACCCCTGGGTCGCGGCTGTCATCAGCAGGCCGCCCAACACCCAGCCCTTAATAGACATAGCGAGCCTCCAGGCGCTGGATCGCTCGACCGCCCGGGCCGAACCCGATGCTGAACACCCGGAAGAAGTAACGCTGCTCTGGATCCTCTTCCGCCTGCCCTTTGACCGCCGGATCGACCTCCTGATAGCCGTCCACCAACGCTGGCGCGACGCAGCCGATCATGTAGCGGGGTGCGGGCATGAAACCGCCGCTATCGCTGCTGTAGAGCGTAAAGTTGGCGACGGCTCCCGTACGCTCCAACGATTGCCAGTGAGTGTCATCATAGAGGCCGTCCAGCGTCGTGATGCTGTAGCGCTCCCCTCCCGCATTGCAGAACAGTCCCAGGTCCCCGCTATTCTCGATTGCGACCTCGGCGGAGCGCAGTCCTGCCTCCGCGGCCTGGAACGCCATCTGGCGTGCCGCCTCGTTCGCCGAGAGCTGTTGCTGGACACGCGTCGAATCGCTGACTGCCAGTGCGAGCATCGACACCAACGCCACCATCACGAGCGTCACCAGCAGGGCGGCGCCACGTTGATTGCCAGGCATCACTGAGCGGTCTCCGGAAGATTGCGAAGTGCAATGGTCGTCTCCAGGCGTGTGCGCGCGCGGCCATCTTCGAAACTGACGGTCCCTTCTCCCCACGGGAAACTCTGAACGTAGCGCTCGCCGGTCGACTCCGCCGACGCAAGGATCAGCGCCAGCCTGACCGCCCTGACCGTGGTCCAGTTGACGTGCTCCCGCGACCGGAACGCATTGGAGTCATCGAGATATTCCCAGCGCATCGCCTCCACATCGTTGAGCAGAGGCAGCGAACGATGCATTTCGCCACCGGAGAGCGAGACCAGGCAGCGCAACGTGTGGCCATCGAGATAAAGGCCCGTGACGGCAATCGAATCGGCGTCGCTGCCGTCGGAAGACGGAAAAGAGGTACCGTCGCAGTGGGTCAGCGGCTGGCCGCTCAGCTCGGCGGCCCGATAACGAACCCATATTTCGTCATCCGAGTCGGCAGCGGCCAGCTGGCCGGCGGCAAAGGCGGGTATCTGCTTGTCTTCCGCCGGCGTGTAGCTGGGGAACAGCAGGCTCAGATCCTCCCAGCGATCGCTGTAGCCGGACAGCCAGATCTGCTGCTGAATCACGCTCAGCGCGAACCGCCGAGCATCCTGAACATCCTGGTTGGCCACGGAAGTCTGATAGCTTCTGCGACTGGACATGGTGTAGCTGGTCACCATGAGTACCAACATCAGGCCAATCAGCATCGCGACCATCAACTCGACCAGACTGACACCACGCTGGCGGGCCGGGAGAGATGCCAGGACGCGGCTCACAGTATCGTCTCCAGGCGCAGGCAGCCGCCGTCGGCCGCCACCGAGAAGTCGGCATCCTGCGGGCGGCACGTCACCTGAGCGTCGTCGTCGGGCAGACGGCGCCAGGCGATGGAGAGATCGGCCTTCAAGAGGTCACCGTCCAGCTTCAGGATTTTCAACTGCGCTGCAGCATGGGGAAGTTGATCGCCCAATGAAGATAACCAGACGGTGATCAGGTCACATAGCCACTGATTGGGCCCCGAGCAGCCAACGGGGGCGCCATCGCGGATTCCTATTCCCTCCGATGCCACCCGGTCCGTTCGCAACTGCTCGATCAGATTGCCGCTCATGGCGACGGCTGCCGAACGCCAGCGCGCCTCGATCTCGTCCCGCTGGGTCATGAGTTGCAACGCGCCCACGCCAAGCAGCGCAATGCTCAGCACGAGCAGCGCAATCAAGGATTCGATCAGCGTGACCCCACGCTCGCGTCCACCGAGGCGAACGCTTGATCGCATCGAGACCGAACGCGGCTCGACAGTGAGACGGTGGGGCGGATTGGCGGACACGCGAGACTCCGCGGCGATTGCGCGGCCACCGGAAAGGATGGCCGACAAGGGTTCGGCAACCAGCGCCACTACGCGACTGGTTACATTTGTTTACCCTATATCGGCTCGAAGCTAAGAAGATTTAGCGCGGATCACGCCTCGCTGGCGATCACCCGCTCGCGGAGTTCCCGCGGCATGGAAAAGGTGATCGTCTCGGCGCGACCGGAGAGTTCCTCCGGCACGCTGGCGCCATGTGCCCTGAGCTTGTCGATGACTCCAGCAACCAGAACCTCCGGCGCGCTGGCACCGGCGGTGATGCCGATGGTGCCGACTCCCGCAAGCCAGGCGGGATCGATCTGTTCGGCATCATCGATCAGATAGGCCGGCGTACCGACGCGCTCGGACAGTTCGCGCAACCGGTTGGAGTTGGAGCTGTTGACGCTGCCCACCACCAGCACCAGGTCCGAGTCGGCGGCCAGCTCGCGGACCGCGTCCTGGCGATTCTGGGTGGCGTAGCAGATATCGTCCTTGCGCGGCCCCTGGATCTCGGGGAAGTGCTCGCGCAGAGCATCGATCACCCTGGCGGTGTCGTCCATCGACAACGTGGTCTGGGTGACGAACGCCAGCCGCGAGGGGTCGCGTACCGGTAGCCTGGCGACGTCTTCCTCGTCCTCGACGAGATAGATCGCGCCGCCATGACTCTCGTCGTAGCGCCCCATGGTACCTTCGACCTCCGGATGGCCGGCGTGGCCGATCAGGATGCACTCCTGGCCGCGCTTGGCGTAGCGCAGCACTTCCATGTGCACCTTGGTCACCAGCGGGCAGGTGGCATCGAAGATCTTGAGCCCGCGACGCTCGGCCTCCTGCTGCACCGCCCGCGACACGCCGTGGGCCGAGAAGATCACGATGACGTCGTCGGGGATTTCATCGAGCTCCTCGACGAAGATCGCTCCCCGCTCACGCAGCGAGTCCACCACGAAGCGGTTGTGGACCACCTCGTGACGCACGTAAATGGGCGGTCCGAAGACATCGAGCGCGCGATTGACGATGTCGATGGCACGATCGACGCCGGCGCAGAAGCCGCGGGGATTGGCCAGCTTGATTTGCATAATGACCTCGCTTGATACGCTCGGATGTCGTGGTGAAAACCGACCCGGGCTCAATGAGTCGTGGCGGGTTTCACGTCCAGGATTTCCACCTCGAAGGTCAGGGTACGCCCTGCCAGCGGATGATTGAAGTCGACTTCGACATGGCGGTCGTCGACGCGGGCGATCACGCCGGGCAGTTCGCCACCGGCGGCATCGGCGAACGACATCACCGTACCGGGTTCCACGGCCTCCTCGAAAGCGTCACGGGAGAGGCGCTGCACGTTCTGCGGGTTGTGCTGGCCAAAGGCGTGTTCGGGGGAGATCTCGAAGGCACCGGTGTCGTTCGCCGCCATGCCCTTGAGCGGCGCTTCGAAGCCCGGCGGCAGGTTGCCGTCGCCGAGCTGAAACGTCGCCGGCTGCTTGTCCCGGGTCGAGTCCACCACTTCGCCGTCCTCGAGTTTCACCGTGAAGTGGAGCGTGACTTCCATGCCTTCGCCGACGCGGTAGTCGTGATCGTGCGGGTGGCCGTTCTCGCTCATGAGTCACCTCCTGTCGAGGAAGATTTGTCAGCCGAAGATTTATCCGTCGAAGCACTCTTGTCATTGTCGGCGGCGTGAGAGGCCTTCGGTCGACGCGAATCGAGCAGCGACTGCAGGATCAGGCCGACCGCTCCCAGCGTGATCGCCGTGTCGGCCAGGTTGAACGCCGGGTAGTACCAGCCGCCCCAGTGAAACGACAGATAGTCGACCACATAGCCGTGCACCAGTCGATCGTAGAGATTGCCGATGGCGCCGCCGATCACCAGGGTCAGCGAGATCGCGGTCAGCGTCTCGCCGCGCTTGAGTCGCGAGAGCCACACCGTCAGCCCCACGCTGGCGCCGATCGCGATCAGCGCGAACAGCCAGCGCTGCCAGCCGGCGTGCTCGGCCAGAAAGCTGAAGGCGGCGCCGGTGTTGTGCAGCAGCGTCAGGTTGAAGATCGGCAGCACTTCCAGTGGCCGACCGTAATCGAGATGCGCCGAAGCCAGCGCCTTGATGCCGAGATCGAGCACGATGACCACCAGCGATAGCCACAGCCAGCGCAGCGGGCGATGCATTCGATCGGTGGCGGGGTGGGAAGCGGAATCAGGCAAAGCGGCGTACCTCTCCCGGGCCATCCGGCAAGTTGGCGATGGAGCGCGCCGACAGCGTCGGGTGCTCGGGATTGGCGCCGACATCCGGCCGCCGCTCCCAGCTGCGCTCGTCCTTCTCGTACGGACTCATGCGTACCGCGACCTTGAGCCCCTCCAGCTCGGTGGACTTGGCATCGCCCGCTGCCGTCAACGGCTTCAGCGTGGCTTCGGAAGTGATCAGCACGAAACGCAGTTCGTCCTCGAAACGGGACAGCAGCGCGTGCAGTGCGTCGTCGACGTAGAGCGTCACCTCGCTGTCCAGGGCGCCCTTGATCACGCCCTCGTTGCGCGCATCCTCGAGCTGTTTGTTGACCGCCTGCTTGACCGCGATCACCTGTTCCCAGAACTGCCGCCCCATCTCGGCATTTTCAGGCAGCTGGCTCAGCCCGTCGTAATAGGTCTCGAGATGCACGCTCTCGCCACGCGCCCCGGGGATGTTCTCGTAGATCTCCTCGGCGGTGAACGAGAGGATCGGCGCGATCCAGCGCGCCAGCGCCTCGACGATATGATAGAGCGCCGTCTGGCAGCTGCGCCGCGCCAGCGAATCGGGCTGGGTGGTGTACTGGCGATCCTTGATGATGTCCAGATAGAACCCGCCCATGTCGCGGGCGCAGAAGTCGTGAACCTGCTGATAGACGTCACGGAACCGGTAGTCGCCATAGGCCTGCTGAATGCGTGCCTGCAGTTCGGCCGCGCGACCCACCGCCCAGCGATCCAGCGCCAGCATGTCGTCGAATGCGACGGCGTCGGTGGCCGGGTCGAATCCGGTCAGGTTGCCGAGCAGAAAGCGCGAGGTATTGCGGATTCGGCGATAGACATCGGCGGTGCGCTTGAGGATCTCGTCGGAGACCGCCATCTCGCCGGAGTAGTCGGTAGAGGCGACCCATAGGCGCAGGATGTCGGCCCCCAGCTTGTCCATCACCTGCTGCGGCGCGACCACGTTGCCCAGCGACTTGGACATCTTGCGGCCCTTCTCGTCCACGGTGAAACCGTGAGTCAGCAGCGCCTTGTAGGGCGGATGGCCATCGATGGCGCAACCGGTCAGCAGCGACGAATGGAACCAGCCGCGATGCTGGTCCGAGCCTTCGAGGTAGAGATCGGCCCGGGGCCCTTGCTCGTGGCCGAGCGCGTGGGAGCCGCGCAGCACGTGCCAGTGGGTAGTGCCGGAATCGAACCATACGTCGAGGGTATCGGTCACTTTTTCGTACTGGTCGGCCTCGTCGCCCAGCAGCTCGCGCGGGTCGAGCTTGAACCAGGCTTCGATACCATCGCGCTCGACATGTTCGGCGACGGTTTCCATCAGCTCGACGGTGCGCGGATGCAGCTCGCCGCTCGCCTTGTCGATAAAGAACGGGATCGGCACGCCCCAGTTGCGCTGCCGCGAGATGCACCAGTCGGGGCGGTTGGCGATCATCGCGTGCAGCCGCGCCTGCCCCCACCCGGGAATGAAACCGGTGGCGTCGACACCCGCCAGCGCCTTGTCGCGCAGCGTGCGACCATCGGCACCCTCGAGATCCATGCCCACGAACCACTGGGCCGTGGCGCGGTAGATGACCGGCGTCTTGTGACGCCAGCAGTGCATGTAGCTGTGGGTGATCCTGTCGTGGGCCATCAGCGCGCCGGCCTCTTCCAGCTTGGCGACGATCTGCGGATTCGCCTTCCAGATCATCTGGCCGCCGAACAGTGGCAGTGTCTCGACGTAGACGCCGTTGCTCTGCACCGGGTTGAGGATCTCGTCGAAGCTCATGCCGTAACGGCGGCAGGAGTGGAAGTCATCCTCGCCGTAGGCCGGCGCCGAGTGAACGATACCAGTACCGGCGCCCAGCTCGACGTAGTCGGCCAGATAGATCGGCGAGAGCCGGTCGTAGCCGCTCTCCAGTGCCGCCAGCGGATGCCGGAAAGCGATGCGCTCGAGACGTTCGCCCGGGGCGGTGGCGATGATCTCGCCGATCAGGCCGAAACGTTCCAGGCTCGATTCGACCAGTTCCTCGGCCAGCAGCAGCAGACGCTCGCCGGTATCGACCAGGGCGTAGGTGAACTCCGGGTGCACGTTCATCGCCTGGTTGGCGGGAATCGTCCATGGCGTGGTGGTCCAGATCACTGCCGCCGCCGGCTTGGCCAGCGAATCGAGCCCGAACGCCGCCGCCAGTCCGGCATCGTCGACCGCCGGGAAGGCGACATCGATCGCATCGGACTGCTTGTCCTGGTACTCGACCTCGGCTTCGGCCAGTGCCGAGCCGCAGTCGAAGCACCAGTTGACCGGCTTGAGTCCCTTGAACACGTAGCCACCCTTGACCATCTCGGCCAGAGCACGAATCTCGCCCGCCTCGTTGGCGAAGTTCATGGTCAGGTAGGGGTGGTCCCAGTCGCCCTGAACCCCGAGGCGCACGAAGCCTTCCTTCTGCACCTCGACCTGGGCGGCCGCGTACTCGCGGCAGAGCGCCCGGGCCTCGTCCGCCGGCAGGTGCTTGCCGTGGGTGGTCTCGACCTTGTGCTCGATGGGCAGGCCGTGGCAGTCCCAGCCGGGTACGTAGGGGGCATCGAAGCCGGCCAGGCTCTTCGACCTGACGATGAAGTCCTTGAGCAGCTTGTTGACCGCATGACCGATATGAATGCTGCCGTTGGCATAGGGAGGACCATCGTGGAGCACGAAGCGCTCGCGCCCCCGACGTGCCTCACGCAGTTTGGCGTAGAGGTTCATGTCGTTCCACTGCGCGATTCGGCCCGGCTCCCGCGCCGGCAGATTGCCGCGCATGGGGAAGTCGGTCGAGGGCAGATTCAGCGTGTGCTTGTAGTCGCTCATGGCTTTTTCGGTCCGCTCAGGGCTGATGTCGTGGCACTCGAGGTTGGTATCGTGGCGCTCGAGGCTATATTCGTGCCGCTCAGGACGCTATCCGCGAGGCCCGAGCGGTATTCGTGACGTTCAAGCTGTTCAGTCGCCGCCGGCGTCGTCGGGCGCCGCGTGCGCGGCCCCGCCGGGATTCGACGGTTCGGGTGGCAACGGTGCCGAGGCGAGCGGAAACCGTGCCTGAGGCAACGAGGCGGCGCAGAGTCCGCCGGCCGCGGCCTCGATCTCCGCCGGCCCCGGCTCGGGAGCCAACGAGCCCGACTGCTGTTCCGGCCGCGCAAAATAGCGGCGAGTGTTGTCGAGATCGCGATGGATCTGCGCGACCAGGGCGTCGAATTGGTCGAACTTGGCTTCGCCGCGCAACCGGGCGCAGGGAACGACGGTGAGCGTCTCGCCATAAAGGTCGAGCTCGCGATCCAGCAGATGTACCTCCAGCATCGGCTGATCGGCGCCCACGGTGGGACGCCAGCCGATGTTGGCCGCGCCCGCGACCCACTCCCCATCCGCCAGTCGGGTCGCGCAGGCGAACACGCCGCGCAGCGCCATGGGCCGCCGGGTCAGCGGGATGTTGGCGGTGGGCACGCCGATGGTGCGGCCCAACTGGCGGTCGCGGACGACCCGCCCCTGGTAGCCGTAAGGTCGGCCCAGCATCCGCGCGGCCTGGAAGAAATTGCCGCTGGCCAGCAGCGTGCGCACGCGGGTGCTCGAGACGCGCTCGTCGTCGAGGGTGAAGGTTCGGGTATGCTCGACGGCAAAGCCACGCTCGCGTCCGACGGCCTGCAGTAGCGTGAAGTCGCCGGCCCGGTCGCAACCGAAACGGAAATCGTCGCCCACCACCAGATGCTTCACCTGCAGACCGTCGATCAACACCCGCTCGATGAACTGCCGGGCAGTGAGGCTGCGCAAGGCATCGTTGAACGGCAGGCACAGGATCCGGTCGGCGCCATGAGCCTTGAGCAACGCCACCTTGTCGCGCAGCCGGGTCAGTCGCGGCGGCGCCTGGTCGCCGGCGAAGTACTCGCGCGGCTGCGGCTCGAAGATCACCACCGTGACCGGCAGCTTCTGCGACCGGGACAGCGTCTGCAACTGCTCGAGAATGGCCTGATGTCCAAGATGCACGCCATCGAAGTTGCCGATGGTCGCCACGCAGCCACGCGCCGCCTGGCCCTGCGGATCAGGGCTTCCGGGGGGCAAATTGTGCAGGCCTCGGATCAGTTCCATGGAGTCTGTTCCCGTTTCGACGCGAACCGCGTCGCTGCCTCGAAAAGCGTCAGTATAAACAAGGCCCCTTCCCCTATCAGCCGTGCAGGCGGAAGTCTCTCAGACGGACGCCGCTGAGCGCCAGCCAGCCAAAATAGATCACCGAACCGCCGATCACCAATGCCGTCAGCATGACGGCGCGATGCAGCGCACCCCAGGTCACCCAGGTGTGCCACTCCGGCGACAGCCACCATAGCGCGGCGCCCATCAGCAGGCAGCCGCCGACGACCTGGATGGCGTAGCGCCCCCAGCCGGGCTGGAACTTCAACACACCCTGACGGCGCAGTCCCAATCCCAGCAGCCCGGCATTGAGAAACGCCGACAGTGCCGTGGCGAGCGCCAACCCGGCGTGCGCCAACGGCACGATGAGCGCCAGGTTCATGACCATGTTGGCGAACATCGCCACGATGCCGATCTTGACCGGCGTCTTGGTGTCCTGGCGCGCAAAATAGCCCGGCGCCAGCACCTTGATCAGCATGAACGCCAGCAGCCCCAGTGCATAGGCCCGCAGGCTGCGCGCGGCCATGACCACATCGTGATCGGTCATCGCGCCGTAGTGGAACAGGCTGACCAGCAGCGGTTCGGCCAGCAGTATCAGCGCCAGCGCGGCCGGCAGCCCGATCAGCAGCACCATCCGCAACGCCCAGTCCAGCATGCGCGCGAAATGTTCCCGGGACTCGTCGGCATGCCGCTTGGAGAGCGCCGGCAAAATCACCGTGGCGATGGCGATCCCGAATACGCCCAGCGGCAGCTCCACCAGCCGATCGGAGTAGTAGAGCCAGGAGACACTGCCGGAGACCAGAAACGATGCCAGCACCGTATCCAGCAGCAGATTGATCTGCGAGACGGACACGCCGAACAGTGCCGGGGTCATCAATCGCAGAATGCGCCGGACGCCGGGGTGCCGGAACCGCGCCCGCGGCCGTGGCATCAGTCCCAGCCGGGCCAGGAACGGAAGCTGGAACAGCAACTGAGCCGCGCCGGCGATCAATACTCCCCAGGCCAGGCCCATGGCCGGGTCGTCCATCCAGGGCGTCAGCCAGACCGCCGCGCCGATCATGCAGACATTGAGCAGCACCGGCGTGAAGGCGGGTATCGCGAAGCGCTCCCAGGTGTTGAGCACGCTGCCGGCAAAGGCCGTCAACGAGATCAGCAGCAGATAGGGAAAGGTCAGCCGCAGCATGTCGGCGGTCAGTGCCAGCTTGCCGGGGTCCGCCTTGAAGCCGGGCGCGAAGAGCCATACCAGCCATGGCGCGGCAGCGATGGCCAGCGCCGTGATCAGCGCCAGCACGACGCTGAGGCTGCCGGAGACTGCATCGAGCAGTTCGCGAACCTCGGCCCGGGTGCGCTGGGTGGCGTACTCCGAGAGCACCGGCACGAAAGCCTGGTTGAATGCCCCTTCGGCGAACAGGCGACGCATGAAGTTGGGAATCTTGAACGCCACGAAAAACGCGTCCGCCCCGCTACCGGCACCCAGCAACGCGGCGATCACCACATCTCTCGCCAGGCCGAGCACGCGCGACAGCAGCGTCATCGTGCTGACGACCATGCCGGAGCGCAGCAGCCCGCGGCGAGAGACCGGGGTCGCAGTTCCCGCCGCCACCGCGTCGGCCACCGTCTCCTTGTCCGTCGTACCGTCCGCAGGTCCGTGCTGTTCGCTCATGCCGCGCCGTCGCTCACTTCAGGAAATCCCTCATCGCCCGCTGCGCTGCTCCCGTGGCGATCTCGAGCCGGTGCTACCGAGACCCTGGCTTCGATATCGTGACCTCGATGCCCGTGCCACGAAAGGCAGCCACAAAAAATCGCCGGGAGCGGCTCTTGGCGTCGCGCAGCGACAGCCCGCAGGGTGGCAGCCATGGATGGCAGGCCACAAAAAAACCGGCCGAAGCCGGTTTTTCGTCAAGCGCGTCCGGCTCAGGCAGCCAGCGCCTTAATTCGCTTGTTCAGGCGACTCTTGATACGCGCGGCCTTCTTCTTGGACATGGCGTCCTTGTCGGCGATGCGATCGATGACCGGCTGAGCGGCCTTGAACTCGGTGTTCGCCTGCGCCTGATCGCCAGACTGGATAGCCTTGATCACACGCTTGATATAGGTACGAACCATGGAACGCTGACTTGCGTTGAGCTTGCGGCGGTCTTCCGCCTGACGTGCGCGCTTACGCGCCTGCTTGGTATTCGCCACCGTCGACTCCTTGGAGATGTTGACAGTTAATTCTGTAAGTTAAATCACCCAGGACAGCCTCGAAACCGCTTCAGGCAACCCTGAATGATTCGGCCGAATGTTCAATGGCTCCCGAGCAACGCTTGGGGCCATTTTCGACTGCGTTTAGGCAGTCTTAACGGGCCATGTCTGAGAGGATGCGGGATTCTATCACAGGACCCACGGGGTATCCAGCAGAAACTGGTGCATCCGGATCGTTTCAGATCACCACCAGATTGTCTCGATGGATCAGCTCCGGCGCCTCCATGTAGCCCAGGATTTCGGCGATGCGCTGACTGGGCTGTCCAACGAGCCGAGCAGCGTCGGCGCTCGAGTAGTTGACCAAGCCTTTGGCCACTCGCGCGCCCCGCTCGTCGACACACACCACCATGTCGCCACGTCGAAAGGTGCCCTCGACCTGCTTGACACCCACCGGCAACAGGCTCGACCCCTGGCCACGCAGCACCTTGACCGCGCCGGCATCCAGGGTCAGCGTGCCGCGCACCTGCAGCTGTCCCGCAAGCCAACGCTTGCGAGCCGCCAGCGGCGCGTGATCCGGATACAGCAGCGTCCCCAGCGACTCGCCCTCGAGCAGCCGGTTCAGCACCGCCGCCTGGCGCCCGCTGGCGATCGCGGTGACCGCGCCGGAACGGGCCGCCAGCCGGGCCGCCCGCAACTTGGTCGCCATGCCGCCTCGGCCCAGCACACCTCCACCACCGGCGACCGCATCGAGGCCGGGATCGTCCGCCCGGGCTTCGTCGATCAGTCTGGCATCGGCGTTGTGGCGCGGATCGGCATCGAACAGGCCCTCCTGGTCGGTCAGGATCAGCAGCGCATCGGCCTCGAGCAGATTGGCCACCAGTGCCCCCAGGGTATCGTTGTCGCCGAAGCGGATCTCGTCGGTCACCACGGTGTCGTTCTCGTTGATCACCGGGATCACGCCGAGCTGCACCAGGGTGCGCAGCGCCGAGCGCGCATTGAGGTAGCGCTTGCGGTTAGAAAGATCGTCGTGGGTCAGCAATACCTGGGCACTGCGCAGGTCGTGGCGGGCGAAATGCGTTTCGTAGCACTGGGACAAGCCGCTCTGGCCGACGGCGGCGGCCGCCTGCAGCTCGTGCACGGCCGTCGGCCGCGCGTGCCACCCCAACCGCACCATGCCTTCGGCGATGGAGCCGGATGAGACCAGCACGACCTCGACACCGCGCCGATGCAGCTCTGCCATCTGGTCGACCCAGCCACCAATGGCCGCGTCGTCGAGCCCGCGCCCATCGTTGGTCAGCAAGGCGCTGCCGATCTTGACCACGACCCGCCGCGCGCCTTCGAGGACACCGCGCCCCATGCGTCCATCCGTCGCCATCTCAATCTCCGTCCGACATGACCCACGAAGGGTTCAACGGGTATATTCCACTTCGACATCGTGATCGTCGTCGTCATCGTCGAACTCCTCGACGACTTCGCCACGCTTGACGCGCAGACGGGTCTGATGCGCTTCCACCCGCTCCACCGACTCGGCCTCCATGCGCCGACGCATCTCGCGCTCGCGCTCCGCGGCCTCTTCGTCATCGTTTTCCAGCTGTCGCTGTTCGGTGAGCCAGCGGTGCGCCGACTGCACCAGGTCGTCCGTGCCTTCGCTGGAGATCGCCGAAATCCGGAACACCGGCCCCTGCCAGTCGAGTCGCGAGACGATGTCCGCCACCCGCGCCTCACGATCCTCCGCCGGCAGCAGGTCGAGCTTGTTGATCACCAGCCAGCGCGGCAGCTCGGCCAGCGTCGGCGAGAACTGCGACAGCTCCCGGGCGATCGCCTCGACCGCCGCCACCGGATCGGACTCGTCGAACGGCGCGGCATCGACCACATGCAGCAGCAGTCGCGTGCGGGTGAGGTGCTTGAGAAAGCGCAGCCCGAGCCCGGCGCCATCCGAGGCCCCTTCGATCAGCCCTGGCACATCCGCCATCACGAAGTGCTCATGCGTGCCGAGCTTGACGACCCCCAGATTGGGCACCAGCGTGGTGAAGGGGTAGTTGGCCACCTTCGGCTTGGCCGCGGAGACCGCCCGGATCAATGTGGACTTGCCGGCGTTGGGCAGCCCCAGCAGCCCCACGTCGGCCATCACCTTCATCTCCAGGCGCAGCTTGCGCCGCTCGCCGTCGGTGCCCGGCGTGGTCCGGCGCGGCGAGCGATTGGTCGAGGACTTGAAATGGATATTGCCAAGCCCTCGGCGCCCACCCTGGGCCACCAGCACGACCTGACCCTCGGAGGTCACGTCGGCAATCACTTCGAGAGTGTCCTCGTCGATCACCGTGGTACCCACCGGCACCTTGACGTGCAAGTCGTCGCCGGCCTTGCCGCTCATCTGGCGCCCCTGCCCCTGCTGGCCGCTCTGGGCCTTGTAGAAGCGCTGGAACTTGAAGTCGATCAGGGTGTTCAGCGACTCGTCGCCGATCAGATAGACATTGCCGCCATGGCCGCCGTCGCCACCATCGGGGCCGCCCTTGGGCACGTACTTTTCGCGCCGGAAGCTGAGACAGCCGTTGCCGCCCCTGCCAGCTTCGACGGTGATCGAGGTTTCATCGACGAACTGCATGTCACTCTCCCGGCGGCGAGCGCCGCGCGCGTGGATACCGCATGATATTGCCGCAACAACGAAAAAGCCCCGCCTGAGCGGGGCTTTTCACACAAGGTCCGTGATGTCTCAGGCGGAGACTACACTCACGAACTTGCGGTTTCTCGGGCCTTTCTGTTCGAACTTGATGACGCCGTCATTCAGTGCGAACAGGGTGTGGTCCTTGCCGATCCCCACACCGCTACCCGGATGGAACTTGGTGCCGCGCTGACGGACGATAATGTTACCGGCCGTAGCCTTCTGTCCACCGTACAGCTTGACACCCAGGCGTTTGGATTCGGAATCGCGACCGTTGCGCGTACTACCGGCGGCCTTCTTATGAGCCATGGCGAATACCTCTCTCTGGGGGAATGTCCCGCTTAAGCGGAGATTCCGGTGATCTTGACTTCAGTGAACCACTGACGGTGGCCCTGACGCTTCATGTGATGCTTACGACGGCGGAACTTGATGATTTGAACCTTGTCGCCGCGGCCGTGAGAAACGATTTCAGCGGCCACCTTGGCGCCGCCGACCAACGGTGCGCCGACCTTGATGTCGTCACCGTCGGCGACCAGCAGAACCTGATCGAACTCCAGGGTCTCGCCGGTCGGCACTTCCAGCTTCTCGAGCTTCAGTGTCTGACCTTCCTGCACGCGGTATTGCTTACCGCCGCTCTTGATAACAGCGTACATAACTCTTTCTCCAGGGCTTTTGGAGCCGAAGCTCGTCGGCCAAGCTCATCGGTACGAATCGCTCTTTCATCGACCTGCGTCGAGTGGTGCCCCTTCCGGCAACCATCTGACAGGGAGCATGATGAGTTGGGCGGCGGATTATAACGATTGCAGCGAAACCAGGCAAGCCCTTGCGCCGCCAATATCCGTCGATGTCGGCGAAGGCGCGAAACGGGCCCGTCGCCGTGCCTCCGTCGGTTGACGCACCTGTAGGCGCCACCTAGCATACCCCCTCACATCGCCTCTCTCGGCCCGACTCAGAGCGGCCCCACCCGATTCATTGACAAGCCGACCATGCAATCCAACGCTGCATCCATCCATGCATCGGTGGCTGAGGACTTCGCCGCCGTCAATCGCACGATCCTCGCTCAATTGGCGTCGCGAATACCGCTGGTCGAGACCATCGGCCAGTACATCATCGAAAGTGGTGGCAAGCGGCTGCGTCCGTTGCTGGTGCTCCTGGCGGCGCGCGCACTCGACTACCCCGGCGACAAGCACGTCACCCTGGCGACCCTGATCGAGTTCATGCACACCTCCACACTGCTGCACGACGACGTCGTCGACGAGTCCAGCCGGCGGCGTGGCAAGGCCACCGCCAACGACACCTGGGGCAATGCGCCCTCGGTGCTGGTCGGCGACTTTCTCTATTCGCGCTCGTTCCAGATGATGGTCGAGGTCGGGTCGATGCGGATCATGCAGATACTCTCCGGCGCCACCTGCGTGATCGCCGAGGGCGAAGTCCAGCAACTGACCAACATCGGCAATGCCGACATCGAAGAGTCGGATTACTTCGATACCATCCAGGGCAAGACCGCGATGCTGTTCGAGGCGGCTTCCCACAGCGGCGCCATCCTCGCCGACGCCAGCGCCGAGCAGGAGCAAGCGCTCAAGCTCTACGGCCGTTACCTGGGGCTCGCGTTCCAGTTGATCGACGACCTGCTCGACTATCAGGGCGACGCCGACACCATGGGCAAGAATGTGGGCGACGATCTCGCCGAGGGCAAACCGACACTACCGCTGATTCACGCCATGCGCGAAGGAACGCCGGAGCAGTCGGCACTGATCCGTCAGGCGATCACCGACGGCGGCCTGGAGCAACTGGCGGACGTGCTGGCGATCGTGCGCGAAACCGGCGCTCTCGACTATACCCAGCGTCGCGCCGAGGAGATGGCCGAGAAGGCCCGGGAACAGCTGAAAATCCTGCCGCCGAGCCCTTATCGCGACAGCATGGAAACACTGACGCGGGTGGCCGTCGAGCGGGACGTCTAAAAGGCAGCACGATCAGGGTTGCACCGCGCCCTTTGATGAGTATAATTCACCTCCGTCGAACAGCCCCAACCGGCACGAATCGACGATTTGATCGGAATATAGCTCAGCTTGGTAGAGCGCTGCCTTCGGGAGGCAGAGGTCGTAGGTTCGAATCCTGCTATTCCGACCACAAAACACCGTAAAAACCGCCACTTAGGAAATCCCTTCGTGGCGGTTTTTCTTTGCGCGCTCGTCTAGGTTCCAAATAGGTTCCAAGTGAACCGTTAGTGCCTTGCGGCTTGGATCGCGCCAGGGGCTCACCGAAGCCTGCCGGCCCCACCTAAGAAGCATGGGCAAGCGCGTCTACACTCCCTAAAGTGATACAGGAGAGTGATGCCGGAAACTGGCTGGAGCAAATCAAGGCACTCCAGCTCGGGTAGCACGGGCAGAGTCGACAGAGCCGGCGCCTTGAGGCGCCGCGCATCGGGCAGAATCTTCACCTCTCGCCACCAGCGCTTGCCAAGGGGCCCGTCCGCCACCGGCCTACCCGCCAGGAGAATCCTCATGTTCACATGGCTTCGCACCACCACCATCGCGCTCTGTCTGGCCTTGGCCGGCGCCGCGCAGGTCAGCGCACAGGACAGCGAGGCACCGCCCCCCTGGCCGGCGAAAGCCATCGAGGCGTCCCAGGCGCAGTGCCGCGCCAACATCACCGCCAGTGGCATCGAGGGGCCCAAGGTCGAGCGCTACTGCGAATGCGCCACCAAGGCGCTGCAGGCGCGTTTTTCCGCGGCGGAGGTCCGCAAGATGCAACGCAACTACGACCCAGGCGATGGCGAAGACAGCCGCCCCCCCGAGCTGGACAAGACGCTCGACCAGTGCTCGCCGGTTCTCGAATCCCAATAGCCGCCGGGCTGCCCAAGCCTCGCAGCCGCGACGCGATTGTCCTGAAGATGAGAGGGTGAGTAGGTAAGCACAGCGAGCCGCGCCACCGCAGCGGCCATCTTGGAACGCCCCGCCTGTCGGTACGCCATGGCAGGCGCCAGCGACCGTCGACCTCGAGGACACGATGTCATGACGCACGATACCGCAGGCCGGCCGCACCGGGATCGGCGCCATCGGCTTCCCGTCCGGCTCTGGCACTGGTTCAACCTTTGGTGCCTGATCGTACTGCTGATGAGCGGCTTGCAGATATTCAACGCTCACCCTGCCCTCTACTGGGGCAGCGCTTCGGATTTCTCCGATCCCTGGCTGGAGATGTACGCCATCCGCGGCGCCGGCGGCGAGATCCAGGGCCAGACCGCACTCGGTCCCTGGGTCTTCGATACCACCGGCGTGCTCGGCTACTCCGGCCACGGCGATCAGGCCAGCGTGCGTGGATTCCCCGCCTGGCTGACCCTGCCGAGCTATCAGTACCTGACCATGGGACGACTCTGGCATTTCTTCTTTGCCTGGCTGTTCGCCGGCGCTGGCGCGATCTTCGCTCTCTACGCCCTGTTCAGTGGCCACCTGAAACGGGATCTCTGGCTGCCGGCGGCGCAGTGGCGCGGCCTGGGCCGCGATATCCTCGATCATCTCCGCCTGCGCTTCCACACGGCTCACGGGCACTACAACGGGCTGCAGAAACTCAGCTATCTCGGCGTGCTGTTCGTCGCCCTGCCGCTGATGATCCTGACCGGCCTGTGCATGTCGCCCACTCTCAACGCTGCCGCTCCCTGGCTGCTCGATCTCTTCGGTGGCCGCCAGAGCGCACGCTCGATCCACTTCATCGTCGCCGGCTCGCTGGTGGCGTTCGTGGCGATCCACCTGCTGATGGTGATACTCAGCGGCCCGATTCGCCAGGTCCGCGACATGGTCACCGGTGGCAGGCGTCAATCCGGCGCCACCGACACGGTTCGAGGAGATCGTCATGAAACACCGTGATACCGGCTCCCGCGGGCTGCCGCGAAGGCGCTTCCTGCAGCGGATGACGTTGGGCGCCGCCACGCTGGGGCTGGCCGGCTGCGATCGACTGTCAGGTAACGACCGCGTGGTGGAAACCCTGGGTCTGGCCGAGCGGCTGAACCTGCGCGTGCAACGCTTCCTGGCCGGGGAGCGCGGCCTGGCGCCGGAGTACCCGGCCTCGATGATCGACGAGACCTTTCGCCCCAACGGCTCCACCGACCCGCAGGCACCACGCTATCGGGAACTTGCCGCCAACCGGTTTCGCGACTGGCGCCTGGAGATCGGCGGCATGGTAGACAACCCGCTGTCGCTATCGCTGGATGCGCTGCAGGCGCTACCGGCCAGGACCCAGATCACGCGCCACGACTGCGTCGAGGGCTGGAGCGCCATCGGCCAGTGGCGCGGCCCGGTGCTGGCCGACCTGCTCGACCGCGCCGGCGTCGGGCCTCGGGCCCGCTACGTGGTCTTCCACTGCATGGATCAGTTGGGCGGCGAGGACTATTACTACGAGAGCCTGGATCTGAGCGAGGCGCGTCATCCGCAGACGATACTTGCCTACTCGCTCAACGACGAGCCGCTACCCATCGCCAACGGCGCACCGCTGCGACTGCGCGCGGAGCGCCAGCTAGGGTACAAGATGGCGAAGTATCTCTCCTCGATCACGTTGGTCGAGAGCTTCGAGTCCATCGCGGGAGGCGCGGGCGGCTACTGGGAGGACCGAGGCTATACCTGGTATGCCGGCATCTGAGGGCGGCGATACCGTCGTGCCCCGCCGGGGCGATGCTTGACAATCCCGCGCGATCGACTGAACTCGAGATAGCGGCTTTTTCAGAAAACTTAGCCCGATGGCCGCCCCACGATTCGCAAGGAGAAGGATTCTCATGCCAGCTATCCACGCCACTCGCGCGCTTCGCCTGGCGCTGTTCGGCCTGACCGTCGGCTGTTTCGCCGCCAGTGCCCTCGCAGCGCAGGACACCCCCAACCATCTGCGCGGCACCATCACGGCCGTCGACGACGACGGCATCACCGTCGAGTCCCTCACCGATGGCAGCAGCCATCGGGTGACAATCGGCGACGACACCCGACTCGCCGCCGTCAGCAAGAGTAGCCTCGACGAAATAGAAGAGGGAACGTTCATCGGCACCGCCAATATGCCCGGCGAGGACGGGCAGCCGGCGAAAGCGCTGGAGATGGTGATCTTCCCGGAATCGATGAAAGGCACCGGCGAGGGCGACTACCCCTGGGACATGCCACGTGGCGCCACCGAGGGCGGATCCGGCGGTGAAAAACTGGGCGGCAGCGGCAGTGGCTCGACCATGACCAATGGCACCGTCAGTTCCACCGACGGTGGTGACAAGATGGGTGGAACCTCCAGCGGCTCGACCATGACCAACGGCACCGTCAGCGCCACCGACGGCGGTGGCAAGATGGGCGGGGCCTCTAGTAGTTCGACCATGACCAATGGCACCGTGAACCGTGCCGCCGACGAAGACGGCATGATGACGCTGACCGTCGACTATGGTGATGGCAGCAAGCAGATCCGCGTGCCGAGCGATGTTCCCACCGTGAAGGTCAGCAAGGGCTCCAGGGACGATCTCAAGCAGGATGCGGCGGTCTTCGTCGCCGGAGACATCACCCAGGATCCGATCGAGGCCAAAGTGGTCATCGTCGGGCTCGATGGTACCGTGCCTCCGATGTAAACCGCTGCCGCAGCCGGCCACGCCTTCCCGCCTGGCCGCTGACGAGACTCGCTCAGACGTCGTCGCGCCTCTCCTGCCGGCGACGTTCCCTGTTGCGCCGATAGCGCCTCACCAGCGCCAGCCACCCGGCAGCCACCAGCATGGCGGCAAGCGTCACGCCCTGCCACGGTCTCGCCTCATCCCCCAGCACGGTTTCCAGCGTGATGATCAGGATGAAGCCCGTCGCCTGGCTGGCGATGGCCATTCGCCGCAGGCCGTCCCGTTGACTTGTCCCCGCCATGCCTTCTCCTCAAGCCCCGGAATGGACGCCGGCGCAGTGTAACGCCGTTGACCTGGCATGCCGAATCCTTCAGTGCTTAAGGCCGCCCCCGGTTTAGGCTAGAATGCGTCGCCCATTCGATCCGTTCCCGCAGCGTACACACGACCGAGGCACCATGAGCGACTTCTCTCCCGGCCAGCGTTGGATCAGCGACGGCGAAACCGAGCTCGGACTCGGCACCATCCTCACCGTCGATGCACGCAGCGTTACCGTGCTATTCACCGCCAGTCAGGAAACCCGCACCTACAGCGCCCGCCAAGCCCCCCTGACCCGGGTCGTATTCGGGCCTGGCGATCGCATCGATACCGCCGACGGCGGACAACTGGCCGTCGAGCACGTCGAGGAGCGCGATGGGTGCGTGATCTATCATGGCCAGACCGACGACGGCGAGACCGTGTCGCTCAGCGAAGCCAAGCTCTCCGACAGCATGCGTTTCCACCAGGCCCAGGACCGCCTGCTGACCGGGCAGGTCGATCGCAACGACTGGTTCGAATTGCGCTACCGCTCGCTGCATCACCACCAGCGCATCGCTCGCAGTCCGGCGCTGGGGCTCGCGGGCCCCCGTATCGATCTGATCCCCCACCAGCTGTATATCGCCGACGAGGTGTCACGGCGTCACGCGCCGCGGGTGTTGCTCGCCGACGAGGTCGGGTTGGGCAAGACCATCGAAGCGGGCTTGATCCTGCATCGTCTGTTGTTGACCGGTCGCGTCGATCGCGCCCTGATCCTGGTGCCCTCCAGCCTGACGCATCAGTGGTTGATCGAATTGCTGCGCCGCTTCTCGCTGTCGGTCACCCTGCTCGACGAAGCCCAGAGCGAGGCGTTCGACGAAGAGAACCCGTTCGAGAGCGGCCAGTGCATCCTGGCCAGCCAGGAGTGGCTGTTCGCCAACCCCCACCGGCAACGCCAGGTCGAGGAGTGCCAGTGGGACCTGCTGATCGTCGACGAGGCGCATCACCTCGACTGGTCGCCGCAGGCGGAAGGGCCAGGGTATGCCTGCATCGAGAGGCTCTCGGCGCGTATCGCGGGCCTTCTGCTGCTGACCGCGACGCCGGAACAGATGGGGCTGGAGAGCCATTTCGCCCGACTGCGTCTGCTCGACCCGGACCGCTATCACGATCTGGAGCGTTTCCGTGAAGAGGAGGCTGGTTACACGGCCGTGGCGGCGGCGATCGAGGCCCTCGAGCAGCTACCGGGAGACGCCGCCGCACGCGATCGCATCGGTGCCATCATCGACGACGGCGACAGCCGCGCGCTGCTCGAAACGTTGCTGAATCCCGAAAGCGATATCGATCAGCAGCAGAGCGCCCGACGCCAGCTACGCGAACAGCTACTGGATCGCCATGGCACCGGTCGCGTCATGTTCCGCAACAGTCGGCGTCATGTGGGAGGGTTCCCCGAGCGTCACCTCCATGTCGCGTCGCTGCCGATGCCCGCGGCCTACCGTGAACAGTTTCAGGAGCTGCGCGAGGGCAATGACCATTTTGCCGCCCGCCTGACCGCTGCCGATCTGGACACCCACGACGCTCGCCTCTATCCCGAAGCGGCATACCGCGCCCTGCACGATGACGCGATCCACGCCGACACGCCATGGTGGCAGTTCGACCCCAGGGTCGAATGGCTGATCGACCAGGTCGAAACACTGGGCAGCCAGCAGAAAGTCCTGGTGATCGCCCATCGACGTCAGACCGCGGTGAATCTGGCCGAGGCGATGCGAGTGCGAGCAGGCATCCAGGCGCCGGTCTTCCATGAAGAGATGAGTCTGGTCGAGCGCGACCGCGCGGCAGCCGCTTTCGCCGACGACGATAGCGGCTGCCAACTGCTGATCTGCTCGGAGATCGGCTCGGAGGGGCGTAACTTCCAGTTCTGCCACCACTTGGTGATGTTCGATCTGCCGTGGCATCCCGATCTCCTCGAGCAGCGCATCGGACGGCTCGACCGTATCGGCCAGCTGCACCCCATCGATATCCATGTTCCGGTGATCGACGGCAGCCCCTCCGAGGTGTTGCTGCGCTGGTACCGGGATGGACTCGCTGCATTCGAGGCCCCGCACGCCGCGGGCGGTGACGTGCTCGAGGCCTTCGGCGACGCCCTGCGCGAAAGCCTCGACGACGGTCATGAAGAGAGTAACGGCCTGGACTCCCTGATCGAGGAGACTCGCGCCTTCAACGACGCCCGCCTCGCCGAGCGCGAAGCCGGTCGCAACCGCCTGCTGGAGTGGAATGCCTGCCGCCCCGAGCGGGCCGACGCGGTGATCAGCACGGTCGTGGAGCAGGACAACGACAGTGCCCTGCCGCGCTACGTCGACCAGGCGCTGGATGTATTCGGCGTCGATGGGCGGGATCTCGGCAATGGGCTGATGCATCTCGCCCCGGGGTCACACATGATCGACAGCCTTCCCGGTCTGGCCCAGGGCGACGAGGGATTTACCGTCACCTACTCGCGGACCAGAGCGCTGGCACGCGACGATATCCAGCGTCTTTCCTGGGAACACCCGCTGGTCATGACCGTGATGGAGCGCGTGCTCGACTCCAGCCTCGGCAACACCGCGCTCGCCCTGCTCAAGCACCCCAGCATCCCCGGCGGCAGACTGATGCTCGAGCTGATCTATCGCACCCACTGCCCGGCGCCGCGCAGACTGCAGCTGGGACGCTTCCTGCCGGATACCGGGATCCGCGTTCTGCTCGACGAGAGCGGTACCAACCTGTCGGACAAGGTCACGTTCAGCGGACTCTCCCGCAACCTCCAGCGGGTCAAGAAAGGCGTTGCCAGGGAGCTGCTGAAGTCGCGCCACGATCAGCTCCGGGAACTGCTGGCAGAGGGGGAGCGGGAAGCACGACGCGAGTTGCCGACGCTGGTCGAGCGCGCCCAGCGGGAGATGCGGGAAACGCTGGACCTGGAACTCTCGCGGCTCAAGGCACTGGCGCGACACAACGGCGCCATCCGCGACGATGAGCTACGGGCGATGAGCGACGAGCGGCACGCACTCGACACCGTCATCGAGAGCGCAACGCTGCGTCTCGATGCGGTGCGCGTGATCGTCACCGTCGACAAGGATGCGCGCTAGTCGGCGCCCGCGACGCCCTGCCAGGAAAGCGGCAATCGCCACCCGCCGGTCAGCGGGAAACGATGGCCGCCAGCGCCTCGTCCAGGGTGGGATAGCGGAAGGTGAAACCGGCTTCCTGCAACCGTCGCGGCAGCATGCAGGCGCCGGTCAGCAGCAGTCGGGACATCTCTCCCAGCCCGAGCTTCAGGAGCGGCGCGGGAACGCATAGCGCTGCGGGGCGATGCAGATGGCGCCCCATGGCACGGGTGAATTCGGCATTGGTCACCGGGTTGGGCGCCGAGCCGTTGAAAGCCCCGCTCAACGCGGATTCCTCGAGCAGGAATTCGATCGCGCCGACCAGATCCTCCCGATGGATCCACGGCATGTACTGCCGCCCGCTGCCGAGACGTCCGCCCAACCCTGCCTTGAACGCCGGCATCATCTTGGCCAGCGTGCCGCCGCCGGCATCCAGCACCAGCCCGGTGCGCAGGCAGGCGACTCTCACCCCGAACGCTTCGGCCTTGACGGCTTCCGCTTCCCAGGCCCGACACAGGCGATGGGCGAACTCGTCGTGGGGCGGGGTTTCCTCGGTCACCTCGCGGTCGCCCTGATCGCCGTAGAACCCCATGGCCGAACCGGAAACGAGCACCCGCGGCGCCTGTCCTTGCTGCGCCAGATGCTCGCACAGCGCAACGACATCCCGCGTGGCGTGTCGCCGCGATTCGACCAGGCGCGTCTTCTGAGGATCGCTCCAGCGCCGGTCTGCGATCGGTTCGCCGGCCAGATTGACGATGGCCTCCGGCGAGGAAGATGCGAAATCCGTGGCATCGTCGCCTATGCAAACGTCATGGGGAAGCCGCTGGCGGGCCCGCTCGGGGTCTCGGGAGACCACCATCACCTCATGGCCGGCCACCAGGGCCCGCTCGATCAACCGTCGTCCGACGAACCCCGTGCCACCCGTGATCAACAAGCGCATGGTCGTTACTCCCGGTCATATCAAAGTTGTACAATATTCACAGGTTAGCAGCCGGGACGCCTACACGCGCTCGTCGACGCCGATCTGCTCCCCTACCGGACTGGAAGCGGCCCTACCTCATCCGCCACGACGCTTCCGCCACGCCGTACCAGCGACACCCACTGACGAGCGCCCTTCGAGTCGCCAGGGCAGGAGCTCCAGGCATGGGTCGCCCCTCATCGCGCTCGCCTCCAGGGAGACGAGCGAGTCCTGCCTCGAAACGCCCCCGAAGCGAGAGCCGCCGCCCTGGCCGGCCAGGGCGTCACCCGGACCTGATCCCTGCCACCGTTCACCGCGGCTGGCGGGCACCCGCGGGCTAGGCCCCGGGTCAGATCGAGGAGGTCGCGAGACGACACCCGGTTTGTCTGGGATGACCCGACTCGGTCGCCCAGCCACCTGCGTTCATCGCCACCGCCGAATCGCGAGCATCGCTTCGGTCAGCCGCTGTGCATTGCATCGATGTTGTACAAAACACTTGAACCGTACAACATCTTCACCCATCCTTGGAGCATCGAGACGACATCCATCGTCTCGTCACGACTCGTCGAAGTCATCGGCTGCGTGGCGCCCGGCGCCCAACCAGGGTGACGGTGACAAGGCATCAGGGCATCATGGCACGTTGAAACGACTGCAGATTGATGAGGTGCGGCCCCGATAGATGACCGCGCCGATGTTCTGGACCGCTCTAGCCCGCGATGATGACTCGCTATATTGATATGGACCAACCAATTCGACGAGACGGCGCACGCAGAGACCTCATGGGAGGACTTGCATGACTTATCAGGCAATGGATTCCAGTGCCGCGCCGCTCTACCCGATTCGTGAAGTATCGCGACTCACTGGAGTCAACTCCGTCACGTTGCGCGCCTGGGAACGGCGCTACGGCTTGATCCGTCCCCAGCGCACGCCGAAGGGCCACCGCCTCTACGGACGCAACGACATCGAGCGCGTCGAGCGCATTCTGCAGTGGCTCAACCGGGGCGTCCCGGTCAGTCAGGTGCGCGAGCTGCTCGACCAGCCGGAGACCGTGGAGACGCCCGCTCCCCAGATGGGAGATTGGGCCAGTCAGCGCCAGCATGTGATTCAGGCCGTCGAAGCGCTGGACACCGGCCGACTGGAAGTGCTGTTCAATCAGAGTCTGTCGCTCTACCCGGTCGGCCTGTGCATCGCCGAGCTGTGGCAGCCCGTCGTTTCCCAGCTCGAGGAGCGCTGGGGAGAGCAGTACGGCGCCACACTGCAGCGCCGCCTGCTGGAGTCCTTCCTGCGTACCCGCATCGGGACGCGAATCTACCATGCCAACCAGTTGAGCAACGCAGGCACGGTATTGGTAGCGCGGCTGCCGGATGACGATAGCGGATTCTGGTCACTGTTGATGGGTCTGGCGGCGTCGGCCTCGGGCTATCGCGTTCAGTTGATCGATGGGGAGATGCCGTTGAGCGAGTTCCCGCTCGCCGTCGAACGCCTCGACACCGAAGCGCTCCTGCTTGCCAGCGGCCACGCCGAGCGCAGCGACGTCATCCGCCGCCAGCTGCCGCGTCTGGCGGAACAGTGCGAGGCACCGGTGTGCCTGGTGGGCCCGGTTGCCCGCATTCGCGCCAGCGACCTCGAGAACACCGCCGTCGCCGTGCTCGGCGAAGACATGAGCCAGGCGTTGAGTCGGATGCGAGCGATGATCGACTCCCGCACCTGACTGGTAGCGCCGGCCGAGAGCTCGCCGACATGACCGGTACCGGGGGTGGCAGTGCCATTGCCACGCGGGCAGGCAGCACACGGCGCATGGATGCGCCGTTCATTTACCGGTAACAGGGAAGTGCCCATGTCAGCGACGCAACTGGTCTGGTTCCGCAATGACCTCAGGACTCTCGATCACACGGCGTTGAGCGCGGCGGCCATGAAAGGACCCGTGGTCGGCATCTATCTTGCCTGCAGGCAACAGTGGCGAAGCCATGGCCATGGCGCCAACAAGATATCGTTTCTGCATCGTGGCGTCATCGCGCTGGCGGAGAAGTTGAAAGCGCTCAACATTCCGCTGCTGTATCGCGATATCGATGATTTCGATGCCGCCCCCGGGACACTGCTGGAGGCGGCTCGTCGAATCGACGCCCAGGCGCTTCATTTCAATCGTGAGTACCCCCTCGACGAGCAGCGCCGTGACGAAAGGGTGACCGACGAGTTCACCCAGGCGGGTCTGGCCCTCTTCGACTACACCGATCACATCGCCTTCGAGCCAGGCGAACTGCTGACCGGACAAAATGAGTACTACAAGGTCTTCACGCCGTTCTCCAGGGCCTGGCATCAGCGCGTCGGTGCCGATCAACTGGCGCTGCGCGACACGCCCCGGCGTCAGGCCAGGCTGGACATCGCCAGTGACCGGATTCCGGCGCTCGCCGAGCGGGACCGCTCCGACATCGTCCCCCCTCAACCGTCGAAGATCCAGGAGGCGCCCTGGCCGGCTGGCCAGGAAGCGGCCGCCGATCGTCTGGCCGATTTTTTGCGGCAGCGGGCGCGCCGCTACAACGACGATCGCGATTTTCCCGCCATTGCCGGTACCAGTGAGCTCTCCGCCTATCTCGCTACCGGCATGATCTCTCACCGCCAGTGCCTGCAAGCGGTGATGGCCAACAACGGTGGCCACCTGGCCGATGGGGACGCCGGCCTGGCGAGCTGGACCAATGAACTGGTCTGGCGCGAGTTCTATCAGCATATCGCGGTCGGTTTTCCCCGCGTCTGTCGCCACCGGCCCTTCAAGCTCGAGACCGACAAGTTGAACTGGCGCCACAGCGACAAGGATTTCGCAGCGTGGTGCGAAGGCCGTACCGGCTTTCCGCTGGTCGATGCCGCGATGCGCCAACTGGTCGCCACCGGCTGGATGCACAACCGGCTGCGCATGGTGACGGCGATGTTCCTGAGCAAGCACCTGCTGCTCGACTGGCGGCGGGGCGAGGCCTTCTTCATGGAGCATCTGGTGGATGGCGACTTCGCTTCCAACAACGGCGGCTGGCAGTGGGCCGCATCGACCGGTACCGATGCTTCGCCCTACTTCCGGATCTTCAACCCGACGACGCAGTCGCGGCGCTTCGATCCGGAGGCGACATTCATCGCCCAATGGCTTCCGGAGCTGGCCGATCTGCCGGCCAAGAATCGCCACGAACCCAGCGCGGAACAGCGCCACAAGACAGGCTATCCCCCGGCCATCGTCGACCACAAGTTCGCCAGAGAGCGGGCGCTCGAAGCGTTCAAGAATCTAGGCTGATACCGACACGACGCCAATCACGATTCAGGAAGCCTCCAATGACAGCATCCGACGCGCCCACCATCGAATCGTTGACACATTTCTGCACCCTCTTCCAGCCCCTGACGTCCAGCGGCTTGCCCGCCCTCGAAGAGTGCTACAGCGACGATGTCGATTTCGCCGACCCCCTGCATCGCCACGTCGGCCGCGACAACCTGATGGCCTATTACGCCGATCTGATGGAAGGCGTCCGTCACTGCCATTTCGAATTCCATGACCGCCAGCTTCTCGGTGCCACCAGTTTTTTGACCTGGACCATGGAGTTGGCGCATCCAAGGTTGCGTGGCGGACGTAACATCAGCGTGGCTGGCTGCTCCCACCTGCAGTGGCAGGGTCAACGGGTCTGCCGTCATCGCGATTACTTCGACGTCGGGGCCATGCTCTACGAACACCTGCCCGTGGTGGGATGGATGGTCAAGGGCGTCAAGAAGCGGCTCTGAAGCATCGGCCACCACGACAGGCGATCGGTTTTTTCAAACCAAAGAGGAAGGGGCATGGCGAGTCTCTCGGGAACCCGACGGATCTGGCTGACGGGGGCGACTTCGGGCATCGGCGAAGCCCTGGCCAAGCGGCTGCTCGCCGACGGTCATCGCGTCGCATTGACCGCGCGCCGGAAAGAGGCGCTGCAACAGTTGGCGGAGGGCTATGACAATGCGCTGGTGGTACCGGCCGATCTCACCGACCGTGACGCCACGCGTCGCGCCGGCAACGCCATCGACGATGCTTTCGGGGGTCTCGATATCGCCCTGCTCAATGCCGGCACCTGTGAATACCTGGATGTCGCCCGCTTCGATGTCGAGCTGGTCGGTAGAGTGTTCGCGACCAACTTCCACGGCACACTCCATGCCATCGATGCTGCGCTACCCTTGCTGCGGCAAGCCAGGGGCGGCGAACGACGACCGCTGCTGGCGGGCGTTTCCAGCGCGGCCGCCTATCTGCCGCTGCCGCGAGCGGAAGCCTACGGCGCCTCCAAGGCCGCGATATCCCATTTCCTCGAATCCCTGCGCCTCGACCTCGACGCCGAGTCGATCGACGTCAGCGTGATCCATCCGGGTTTCGTCAAGACACCGCTGACCGAGCGCAACGACTTCTCGATGCCGATGCAGATCGAGGTGGAACAGGCCGCCGACTACATCATCGACGGTCTCGAGCGAGGTCGGCTGGATATCCACTTTCCACGTCGCTTCACGTTTCTGGTCAAGGCGCTGGGCATCCTCCCGCCGGCACTGCGGCGCCGCTTCGGCCTGCGCATCGCCAACCGCCGCCGGGGAGAGTCGGCATGACCCAGCCCCCGCAGCGGATCGCCGTGGTCGGCAGCGGCATCGCCGGCATGACCGCCGCCCACTATCTCTCCCGTCGCCATCAGGTCTCTCTGTTCGAGGCCGACTCACGACTGGGTGGCCATACCGCGACCTTCGATATCGATACCGGTACCGAACGCCACGCGATCGATACCGGCTTCATCGTCTACAACGATCGCACCTATCCGCTTTTCGAGGCGCTAATGGCCTCGCTGGGCGTCCCGGGCCAGGCGACGGAGATGAGCTTCTCGGTCCACGAGAGCGATCGCGACTTCGAGTACAACGGCCACACCCTGACCAGCCTGTTCGCCCAGCGCCGCAACCTGTTGCGCCCGCGCTTCTACCGCCTGCTCAACGACATCGTCCGTTTCAACCGCCGGGCGACCGGCGATTTCCTGGCCGACCGCCTGTCGCCGTCACTGATCCTGGGTGACTATCTGGCCGGCGAGGATTACGGTGAAGATTTCCAGCGTCGCTACCTTTTGCCCATGGGTGGCGCCATCTGGTCCGCCAGCGAAGCCGGCATGCGCGACTTCCCGGCCCGCTTCTTCGTGCGTTTCTTCCATCATCACGGTCTGCTGTCGCTGACCGACCGCCCCCAGTGGCACACCATCATGGGAGGCTCGCGGGCCTACATCGCCCCGCTTACCGAGCCCTATCGCGAACGCATCCATCTCTCGACCCCCATCCTCGGCCTGGTCCGGGACGATGACGGCATCAGCCTCCACACGACGGCCGGTGAACGGCATTTCGACCAGGTCGTGCTCGCCTGCCACAGCGACCAGGCGCTATCCATCCTGGGCCCTCAGGCGAGTCGCGCCGAGCGGGAGGTGCTGGGAGCCATCGGTTACCGTCGCAACAGTGTCGTGCTGCACACTGACACCGGCATGTTGCCGCGCCGCCGCCGGGCCTGGGCGAGCTGGAACTATCGCCTCGACGGCCGCGATGCAGAGGCGTGCGTGCCCGTCACCTACAACATGAACATTCTCCAGCGGTTGAAAAGCGACACCACCTTCTGCGTGACGCTCAACGATGAGCAGAACATCGACCCGGCCCGCGTGCTGGGCCGCTACGAGTACGCCCATCCTCAGTTCACGCTCGCCGCGCAGCAGGCCCAGGCTCGCCACGGCGAGATATCCGGCGCTTCCCGACGCACCCATTTCTGCGGCGCCTACTGGCGCAACGGTTTCCACGAAGATGGCGTGTGGAGCGCGCTGCGCGTGGTCGAAACGATCGACGGCAGCCGACCGTCACCCGCAGCGACAGCGCCCGCGGCAGATCACCAGGAAGGGACACCATGCCATTGAACGATGCCTGTCCCCGCAGTCGTCTCGCCGTGGGCCATCTGCGCCACCGGCGCTTCCTGCCGCGCTGGCACGCCTTCGATTATCGCGTGTGGATGCTGTGGCTGGATCTCGATGAGCTGCCGGCGCTGCTGGCGCGAACGCCAGGTTTCGGCACTCGGCGTGGCGCGCTGGCCCGCTTTCGTCGCGAGGACTATCTGGCGCCGCATGACCTGCCGCTCTCCGACGCTGTCCGGGCGCGCCTCAGGGAGGAACTGGGCAGCGCTCCGACCGGCCCGATCCGCATGCTCAGCCAGGTCCGGCTGTTCGGCATGCTGTTCAATCCGTTGACGCTCTATTACGCCTACGATGACGAGGAGAGGCTTCAGGCGGTTCTCGGTGAAGTCACCAACACGCCATGGCGCGAGCGCCAGGTCTACGCCTGCCGGGTCGATCCGACGCGCCACACGCAGCAGGCCGCATTCGACAAGCGCTTGCACGTCTCGCCCTTCAATCCGATGCAAATGCGTTACCACTGGCGCTTCAACTCGCCGGAAGCACGTCTGCTGATGCACATGGAGACATGGCATCAGGACGCGCGCCATTTCGATGCCACGCTGACACTCACGCTCAAGCCAGCGACGCGAGGCGCGCTGGTGATGGAGTTGATCAAGCATCCCGGCATGACGCTCAAGACCATCGTCACCATTCACTGGCAGGCGCTCAGACTCTGGCTCAAGCGCACGCCGATCCACGACCATCCCGGACGGGAGACTTCGTCATGACAGCCGCCCGATCACCCTCCACTCACCCCGCCGCGGACGCACCGAGGCTGTCACGCTGGCTGCGCCTCCGCATGCTCAGGGCGCTGGACGACCTGGAGGGCGGCAGGCTGACGCTGCGCGAACGAGATAGCGTCCACCACCTGGGGCGTGGCGATACTGGCTCATCGACGGTCCATGTCGACATCACCATCCATGATCCGAACGTGTGGCGCCGCTTCGCCCTGGGCGGCACCGTCGGCGTCGCGGAAGCCTATATGGATGGCGCCTGGGAGGTCGACGATCTGGTCGGTCTGGTGCGTCTGTTCGCGCGCAACATCGAGCGCGTCAACGATGGCATGGAAAACGGCACCGCACGCCTGCGCCGCTGGGCCTTGACGGCGCTTCACGCCCTCCAGCGCAATACCACGCGGCGCTCTCGGCGCCATATCGCGGCCCATTACGACCTGGGCAACGAGCTGTTCGCGACATTCCTGGATCGGGAGCACTGGATGTACTCGAGCGCGGTGTTTCCACGCGCCGAGGCCACGCTGGAAGAGGCGTCGACACACAAGCTCGATCTCATTCTCGACAAGCTCGCGATCGAGCCGCACCACCATCTGCTGGAGATCGGCACCGGGTGGGGCGGACTGGCGATCCACGCCGCCAGGACGAGAGGTTGCCGCGTCACCACCACCACCATCTCGGAAGAGCAGTACGCCTTTACCGCCGAACGCGTCCGCGAGGCCGGACTGGCGGACCGGGTCACCCTGCTGAAGGACGATTACCGGGATCTGGAGGGTCGCTTCGATCGGGTGGTCTCGGTGGAGATGGTGGAAGCCGTCGGCCATCAGTACCTGGGCACTTACTTCGCCTGCATCGACCGACTGCTGAAGCCGGACGGCCTGGCGCTGCTCCAGTGCATCACCATTCGCGACCAGCGTTTCGAAACCGCCAAGCGCGAGATGGACTTCATCAAGCGCTATATCTTCCCGGGCGGCTTCCTGCCTTCCCATACGGCGATGCTCAACGGATTGAGCCGGCACACCCAGCTCAACCTGCTCGACCTGGACGAGATCGGACTGCACTACGCCCGCACGCTGCGGGAATGGCGCCTGCGCTTCGAATCCCGTCTCGACAAGGTGCGTGCGCTGGGCTACGACGAGCGCTTCATTCGCATGTGGCGCTACTACCTCTGCTACTGCGAAGGTGGCTTCCTGGAACGAACCATCGGCACCAGTCATCTGCTGCTGGCCAAACCGGGAGCCAGGCGCGCACCGCTCACCGGCAGCGTGTAGCCGCCGGCCGATGAGGGTCATGACCCGCGGTGGGGCGCTCGCCGTCAACGCCCTGCTGTTCCAGGGCGGCTGGTTCCTCTGCGTGCTCGGCGGCTCGCCCTGGGCCCTCGTCGCGACCCCACTCATCCTTCTGGTCCACTGGCGCTGGCTGGCGCGGCCGGGGGAGTGGCGCTGGTGGCTGGGGTTGCTGCTGGCCGGCATCGTCGTCGACGGCGGCCTGGTCGCCGCCGGCGGCATCGAGATGGAAGGGAGTCTTCCCCTCTGGCTATGGGCGCTCTGGCCGCTCTTCGCCACCACACTTCATCACTGCCTGGCCTGGCTGTGGCGCTACCGGGTGCTGGCTATCGCCTGCGGCGCCCTGGGCGGACCATTGAGCTATCTCTCGGGGGCGGCGCTGGCCGGGGTCGAGATTCGCCCCTGGGCGCTCGCTATCGAGGCAATTGTCTGGGCCGGTCTCTGCGCGGGCCTGGCGCAGTATCTCGGCAGACGGCGAGCGTCCGGGCACCGCAGACGGGCAATCGGGTCGAGTCGGGACGACGCCGATCAGGAGTAGACGCTGGTGACCGATTGGCGCAGTCGCGTTTCGACCTCGCCGGCGGGCTGCGGCCGCGCGTAGAGATACCCTTGGACATGGCGACACCCTCTCGCCAGCAGGAAATCGCGCTGCTCGGCGGTTTCCACCCCCTCGGCAATGACATCCAGATTCAACCCCTGTGCCATCGCCAGCACCGCCGAGGTGATCGCCGCATCGGCGTGGTCGTGGGGCAGCGCACGAATGAACTCCCGGTCGAGCTTGAGCTTGTCGACCGGCAGACGCTTGAGGTAGGCCATCGACGAGTAGCCGGTACCGAAATCGTCGATGGCGATCTGCAGCCCTTCACGCCGCAGCGCTTCCAGCCGCGGCGAAATGTCGCCAGCGCGCTCGTCGAGCAGCACCGACTCGGTCAGTTCGAGGCCGAGCAGTCGCGCCGGCACCCGGTACTGGTTCAGTGTCGAAATCAAGTGGGCTTCGAGGTCGCCCTGAATCAGTTGCAGCGCCGACAGATTGACCCAGACGGGCAGCACGCTCAGCCCCTGGCTTCGCCAGGTCGCCAGTTGCGCCACGGCCTGCTCGATGACCCAACTGCCCAGCGCGGGCATCAGTCCGTGGCGCTCGGCCAGCGGAATGAACTCGTTGGGCAGGATCAGCCCATGTTCGGGATGGTGCCAGCGCAACAACGCCTCCATCCCCACCATGCCGCCATCGTCGAGACGATGCTGGGTCTGGTAGTAGAGCTCGAGCTGCGCCCCCTGGGCCAGGGCCTGGCGCAGTTCGTTGAGGATGATCAGGTGGCGGTCCGACTCGACTTCCAGAGAGGGGCGGAAACGCCGGTCATGGTTGCGCCCGTGTCGCTTGGCGCTGTAGAGGGCGGACTCGAGCCGCTGGAACAGGACGTTGGGATCGTTGCCATCCTCGGGGGCGCGACAGCTGCCGATGGTCAAGCCCAGGTGCAGCGAGTTGTCGTCGATCTCGAAGGGTTCGCTCAGGTGATGACGCAGGCTGGCGACCCACTTCTCGTGGTCGTCGAAGGTGGTGGTGCGGATGACCATGAACTCATCACCCCCCAGCCGCCCGACGATACCACCGGCCACCTGCGCCGCCAGGCGCTGGCCGAAGCGCGACAGCAGGCGATCCCCGCTATCGACGCCGAGACTGTCGTTGATCGCCTTGAAGGCATCGATATCGACCAGCGCCAGGTCCAGACCTTCTCCCGCCCGCAAGTGGCGCAGGCGCGAGGCCAGCAGATCGTGCAGGCGCCGCCGGTTGGGCAGGCCGGTCAACGGATCCTCGAAGCCGATGCGACGCAGGTCCTGTTCGCGAGCCTTGTGCCGGCTGATATCGGTGAACAGGCCGACATAATGGGAGACCCGTCCCTTGCGATCGTGGCAAGCCTGGACCCGCAGCCACTCGGGGTACTGGTCGCCATGCTTGCGCTGGTTCCAGACCTCGCCTTCCCAGCGACCGGTGGTCTTCAGCGTCTGCCAGTAGCGATCGTAGAAGGCCTTGTCGTGGCGCCCGGAGGAGAGCGAGGAGGGGTTGAGCCCGCGAACCTCCTCGGGGGTATAGCCCGTGATCTGGGTAAAGGCGGGATTGACGGTGACGATGCGGTTGGCGGTGTCGGTGATCATCACGCCATCCGGCGACAGCTCGAGGGCCTGCTCGCTGAGGCGGCGACGCTGGTGCTCCAGCCGGGTCTGGCGCCAGACGTCGGCGACCCCCACCATGACCAGCGCCAACGCCACCAGCCGCAGCGTCAGCAACGGCAATACACTAGCGGCAGCCAGTGCCGCTAGGCCCAACCAGGTCAGCGGTCGATTCAGCGTGAAGGAAGGCCACATAAGATGTCGTTTATCGTCGTTATGGTTTGCCTGGCGGCTATCGGATAGATTCCGTTCCCGTCCCGCATCATGCCCCGGCGACGATCGCCAGGGCAAGCGCCGCGGGGCCCATTGCACCATGGTTCGCACGAGACTAGGCTTTGGCCGGCGTGCATTCGGTGTCCGCAGCCTTTAGACTGGCCGCGCCTCGGGATGACGAGGCAAACTCTTCTTCGATTCTCGGAACGATCCAGTGACCAGACAGCACTCTTTCAGCCAAGACGATCTGCTGAGATGCAGCCGGGGGGAACTGTTCGGCCCCGGCAACGCCCAACTGCCAGCGCCCAACATGCTGATGCTCGACCGCATCACGCAGATCAACGAGGATGGCGGCAAGTACCACAAGGGCGAGATCATCGCCGAGCTGGATATCCATCCCGACCTGTGGTTCTTCCAGTGCCATTTCCCGGGCGATCCGGTGATGCCGGGCTGCCTGGGCCTGGACGCCATGTGGCAGCTGGTGGGTTTTCATCTCGGCTGGCTGGGGAACCCCGGTCGCGGCCGGGCATTGGGCTGCGGCGAGGTCAAGTTCTCCGGGCAGATCCTGCCGAGCGCCGGTCAGGTTTCGTATCATATCGAGATCAAGCGCGTGATCACGCGCCGCCTGGTGCTGGGCATCGCTGACGGCACGCTGTCGGTCGATGGCCAGGATATCTACCAGGCCAAGGACTTGCGCGTCGGTCTGTTCACTAACACTGAGAAATTCTGAGCGGGAGGCTTCCATGAAACGAGTGGTAGTCACCGGCCTGGGTATCGTTTCCTGTCTGGGCAACGACGCCCAACAGGTGCTCGACTCTCTGCGCCAGGGGCGTTCCGGCATTCGCTTCAAGCCGGAGTATGCCGAACTCGGCTTTCGTAGCCAGGTCGCCGGTGTCGTCGACATCGACATCGAGTCTCTCGTCGATCGCAAGCAGCTGCGCTTCATGGGAGACGCGGCGGCCTATGCCTATATCGCCATGCAGCAGGCGATCGACGATGCCGGACTCGACGCCAGCGACATCTCCAATCCTCGCACCGGCCTGATCGCCGGCTCCGGCGGCGCGTCCAGCGCCAACCAGGTCGAAGCGGCCGATGTGATGCGAGAGAAGGGGCTGCGTCGCGTCGGCCCCTATCGAGTGACCCGGACCATGGGCAGCACGGTTTCCGCCTGCCTGGCGACACCGTTCAAGATCAAGGGTGTCAACTACTCCATCTCCTCCGCCTGCGCCACCTCGGCGCACTGTATCGGCAGCGCCGTCGAGCAGATCCAGCTCGGCAAGCAGGATGTCGTATTCGCCGGCGGTGGCGAAGAGGAGCACTGGACGCTGTCGTGCCTGTTCGATGCCATGGGCGCATTGACCACGCACTACAACGACACCCCGGAAAAGGCCTCGCGCCCCTACGACGTGGATCGCGATGGATTCATCATCGCAGGCGGGGGCGGCATGCTGGTGATCGAGGAGCTCGAGCACGCCAAGGCACGCGGCGCCAGGATCTACGCAGAGGTCACCGGGTACGGCGCGACATCCGACGGTCACGACATGGTCGCCCCCTCCGGCGAAGGCGCGGCACGCTGCATGCGTCAGGCGCTCGCCGGGCTGGAAGGCAAGGTCGACTACGTCAATACCCACGGTACCTCGACGCCGGTGGGCGATGTCGCCGAACTCAAGGCGATCCGTGAGGTCTTCGGCGACAGCACGCCGGCGATGAGTTCGACCAAATCGCTGACCGGTCACTCGCTGGGCGCCACCGGCGTTCAGGAAGCGATCTACTCGTTGCTGATGATGGAGAACCGCTTCATCTGCGCCTCGGCCAATATCGATACGCTCGACGAACAGGCCAGTGGATTCGACATCGTCCGTCAGCGTCGTGAAGACGTCGACATCCGGCGCGTGCTCTCCAACAGCTTCGGCTTCGGCGGCACCAACGCCTGTCTGGTGCTGGATCGCTACGAGAGCTGACCGTCGGCGCGCTCGTCGTCGACGAAAAAGGCGCCCCGCGGGGCGCCTTTTTCATGGCCGGATTCACGGTTTCAGGAGGGCAGCTCCGCCGGTGCGGCCTTGTCCGGCGAGGCCGGGCGCGGCACCTCGGAAATCTCGTTCAGGGCGCTCTCGATCCACGCCTCCATCTCGGCCATCACCTCTTCGGGCTTGCGCCCCACCGTCTCGATCGGCTCACCCACCACGACGTGGAGCACGCCCGGCTGCTTGACCCAGTGCCGTCCCCATCGCTCGCCGGCATTGTGCGCCACCGGCAGTACCGGCACGCCGGTGCGGCAGGCGATGACCGCGCCGCTCTTGTTGAAACGGCGTCGCTGCCCAGGCGGAACCCGGGTCCCCTCGGGGAAGATCAGCACCGACAACCCCTCCTCCAGGCGCTGCTTGCCGTGGGAGAGCACCTGGCGCATGGCGGCCGACGGCTTCGAGCGATCCAACGGAATCGGCCGCAGCAGTCGCACCCCCCAGCCGAACAGTGGGATGTTGAGCAGCTCTTTCTTGAGCACGGTGCAGATCGGCGTCTTGAGCAGTTGCAGGTAGACGGTTTCCCACTCGCTTTGATGGTTGGCCAGCACCACACAGGGCCCTTCCGGCACGTGCTCCCGCCCGGTCACCTGATAGCGGATGCCACAGGTGATGGCGAGCCAGCCGACGATGAAACGGTTGTGCCAGTTGAACAGCCTAAAGCGCGAGCGTATCGGCAAGGCAAAGCCCACCGGCAGCATCAGCAATCCCGAGACCAGGATTGCCAGGAAGTAACCGATATAGAAGATGATGCTACGAAAGACTTTCATGTGTCGGCCGCTTCCTCTCTGCTGCGACGTTGATCGCCTGTGTCGACCTCATCGTGAGCGGGATAGCGCTCCTGACACCACGCATCCAGCATCAGCCCTAGCTCCAGGCGCCAGGACTTCTGATGGATGCCGAAGACATCGAGTAGCCGACGACAATTGAGTACGCGCCGCAGCGGCGTATCATGATGCTGGTCGAGCCCCTCCAGTCTTCCCAGCGTCGGCGACTCTCCCACCCCCGCCAGCCGCGTCTCCAACTGCGTCCGTACCACCGAGCAGAAGGTGAAGACGCTGACCGGCTCCGTGCCGCAGAGATGATAGGTGCCCCAGGCGTTGGCACCACTCTCGAGCTGCAGCAACACGCCCGTCAGGGCGCGGGCCACGGCCACGACGGAGGTCGGGCACACCACCAGGTCCCTGGCCGCCCTGACCGACTCGCCACGCATCAGCGCGTCGATCAGTTCGCTCAGCCAGGCGTCCTCGCCCTCGCGCCCGAACAGCGGCCCCAGTCGCCATATCAGATGCCGGGGATGGCGGCGCACGAGCTCGCCGACGGCGACCAGACGGCGCATCGCCTCATCCCGCGGTCGGGGCAGGACATCCTCGTCGATGGGGACGTCGGCGCCATCCTCGTACAGCGCATCGGAGACACACCAGACCAGTGGAATCTGCCTTGCCCGGCACGCCGCCAGCAACGCCTCCACCCGGTCGGCATGGGAGTAGACCACCGCCGGCTCGCAGCGCCCCGGATCCGCCAGCGGCGGCACGATCACGACATCGGGCTCGACCACCGCCAGTGCCTCGGCATCTCCCGCCGGCCACGAGACATAGTCGATATCACCCCGCTGCGCGGAGATGGCGTGCAACGCCCGGCTCAGGCAGTGCTCCGCCTGCAACACCAAACACTTCACGATGGCACCTCGGAACGCCTCATCGCTCTGGAATCCTTACTTTGCTGAGAACTACACTGCCCTGGCCGATCCCGGACTATGATAGAAGACGCCTTGTCCGCTCTAGGCTCGATGACGGGGAAGTGCCGATCGTGGCGGACACCGATAGTGGCAGACATCGAGGCCCGCAGGAACCGCTCGACCATTCGCTCATCCATGGAGAGAGTCAACATGAACAAGGATGTCGCCGTCGCCTGGGAGATCGGCGCCGAACTCGGCGAAGGCCCCATCTGGTCCGACACCCTTCGCGCCCTGGTGTTCGTCGATATTCGACAGGCCAGGCTGCACGTCTATCATCCCGCAGACGGCGAGCGTCGGAGTTGGGATCTCGAGGAAGCGTGCTGCTGGCTGCTGCCTCGAGAAGGGGGCGGCTTCGTTGCCGGCCTGCGCTCCGGGGTCGTGGGGCTCGAACTCGATGAGCGTGGCCCCCGCATCGGCAAGCGTCTGACCCCGATCGAGTGGCTGTCGGCAGGCGACCGCCTCAATGATGCCGGAAGCGATACGCACGGCCGCCTCTGGTTCGGCTCCATGGATGACGCCGAAAACGAGGTACGCGGTCATCTGTTCCGCCTCGACAGCCGTGGCGTTACCCTGATGGACAGTGAATACCACGTCACCAACGGGCCCGCCATCAGCCCGCACGGCGACACACTCTACCATAACGATAGCGCGCGCCAGACCGTCTTTGCCTTCGATCTCGACGCTGATGGCGAACTGTCTAACCGTCGCGAGCACATACGCTTAGCCCCGGGCGCCGGCTATCCGGACGGCATGACCTGCGATCGCGAGGGCGGGCTGTGGATCGCACTGTGGGACGGCGGCCGTATCGCCCGATTTCACGCCGATGGCTCGCTGGACCGGGAGATCGCCCTCCCCGTCTCCCGCCCCACCTCCTGCATCTTCGGCGGCGACGCACTGGACCGGTTGTTCGTCACCTCGGCGGCGACCGGCTGCCATGACGAACCGCTGGCCGGGGCACTGTTCGAGGTCGCGGTCGAGATCGGCGGCATCGCCACCACGCCAGTGATCCTGCCCAACGACCCGGGGCTGTAGCACGGCCGGGGTCACCCGGCCGCGGGGGCTGCCAGCACGCGGCGGTAGAAGCCGAGGCAGACGGCGACGAACACCGCCAGCCCCAGCCACCGGGCGATACCGGCGAAGCCGTCTCCGACCAGCGCCAACGGGGCCGGCGCCCCGCTCAGGCCGATGACGCCGGCCAGCAGCACGCCGACCAGGCTCTCGCCGACGATCAGCCCGGAGGCGAGCAGCACGCCACGTCGACGCGGCCGCTCCGAGGCACGCTCGACGTCATCGCCCCGTGCCAGCGCGCGGGCGCGGAGCCGGCGATCGATCAGCCAGCCCAGCACGGCGCCGATCACCAGCGGCATGTTGATACTCGGGGGCAGGTAGATACCGATCCCCACCGCCAGTACCGGTAGACGTGCCTTGCCCCCTCGCCGGCGCAGCCACTCGTCGACACCGATCAGCACGGCGCCGATCGCCAGACCGATGATGATCATCGTCCATTCGAGATCGTGGGAGAACACACCGCGCACGATGGCGGTCATCAGCGAGGCCTGGGGCGCCCCCAGGGCCTGCCCGGGGTCCATCCCCTCCCGTGGCATCGCCCCGGCGAAGCCGTAGGCGTTGTAGAGCAGCGAGAGCACTGGCGGGATGACCAGCGCCCCGACCACGCAGCCGATGATCAGCGCGACCTGCTGGCGCCACGGCGTGGCCCCCACCAGATAACCGGTCTTGAGATCCTGCAGGTTGTCGTTGGATATCGCCGCCACGGCGAGGATGACAGAGGTCACGAATAGCGCCAGCGCCGTCGGCAGCATGCGCGCCACCGCCGGGTCCAGCACGTCGAACGCATCACTGACGGCGGTGAAGCCCAGCAGCAGCAGCGACACCAGGATGACCGCCACGATGCCGATGCCGGAGATCGGACTGCTGGAAGAGCCGACCAGCCCGGCCATGTAACCGCAGGCGGCCGCGATCAGGAAGCCGAACACGCCCGCGAACAGCACGCTGCCCAGGGTCAGCGTCCAGAACGCGGCGCCGGCCAGCTGCGGTGCCGCACCGTGGAGAAAGATCGCGAAGACCACGGTCAACAGCACCAGCAGCGCTACCGTCAACGCCAGGATGATGCCCGCCGGCAGGTCGCGCTCGGTTCGCGCCTGGTCACGGAACGCGCCCTGGTCGCCGCGCATCGCCCCCAGTGACGTACGAATGCCGATCAGCATCGGCTTGAACAGGGTCGCCAGTGTCCAGACCGCGGCGATCCCGATGGTGCCGGCGCCGATGAAGCGGACCTTGTCGGACCACAGCGCCATGCCGGCATCGGCCAGCGACTGCCCCGCCTCCATCGGGGTGACGCTGGTCAACCAGGGGACCGCGATACCCCAGGCGATCAGCGTCCCGATCAGCATTGCCATGCCGCCGACGATGCCGACCAGGTAGCCGGCGCCGACCAGCGCCAGCGAAAACCCGGTCGAGAGCTGGAATGCCGCGCGACCGACCGAGAACCACACGCTGATGCTATCCGCCAGCAGCCGCAAGCCGCCGCTGGCGATCGAGAAGCCGGCCGCGACGATGCCGCCCAGCAGAATCTCCCGGGCACCGGGTTCATTCCTGGCGCCACCGGCGTCTCCGTCGCCACGCTGACCCTCATCGGCAGCGCGGGCCGCATCGCGGCTGCCGACCTCGAGGATCTCGGCCGCGGCGATCCCCTCCGGATAGGGCAGATCGCTCTGTACCACCATCACCCGGCGCAGCGGGATCGTGTAGAGCACGCCGAGAATGCCGCCGATGGCGCAGATCGCCGTGGTCTGCCAGAACGGAAAGCCCTGCCAGTAGCCGATCATCAAGAGCCCCGGCAGCACGAAGATGATCGCGGAGAGCGTTCCTGCCGCCGAGGCCTGGGTCTGGACCATGTTGTTTTCGAGCTTGTTGGCACCGGCCACGCGTCGCAGCACGGCCATGGAGATGACCGCGGCGGGAATCGCCGAGGCGAAGGTCAGCCCGACCTTGAGCCCCAGATAGACATTGGAAGCGGTGAACAGCAGGGTGATGACGGCGCCCAGCATGACGCCTCGCAGCGTCAACTCGGGCAGACGGGCGTCATCGGGGATAGGTTGTGGCATGGAGACACTCTTGAGGTGAAAGGCCGGCGCAGGATCGAGGCGCTGCCGCCGCGATCGTCGGGGCCACCATCGCCCGCGGAAACTGGCAGTACAGGCAAATCGTTAGATGGCTATCTAGAAGGCCATTCTAGAATTCCCACGCTCTTGCGTCGAGGCGGCCGGGCTCCCCCGGCGGAGATTGAGCACGCCGCGCTCACCGCGCCTCGATGATGTTGCCCTGGGCATCATGGGTGAGCGTCACCCGGCGATGGCGCTGGAGCGCGGCCACCTGGTCCGAATTCATGCCGAACGAGAGCGCCAGCCGCTCGGGGGTCAGCGGCAGCGCCGGCTGGCGCCGATCGACGTGTCGGAAGCGGCGGTAGTTGTAGAACGCCCATACCAGCAGCGTGGCCCCCGCGAGCACGGTGATGACCGCGTAGAGTGTCAGCGAGGCCCAGCTATGGTCTTGGCTGTCGATCACGTAGGACTCGAACCGTCCCACCCCGAAAATCCAGCCGCCAATCGTCGCCAGCGGTAGCAGCAGATAGAGCCACAGCAACCAGCCGATGCCCGCCAGCAGCGCGAACACACTGCGCTGGCGCCGTGACTGCAGGTCGGGACGGTGGATGATTCGAGGCAGCCCGGCGGCGCCTCGCTGGTTGTTCGCCTTCGGCATGTCGAGCTCTCCTGTCAGGGTTGGATACCGCGGTCCGGGCTGCTCCAGCGCGCCCGCTGACGCCGCGAGGCCAGCAGGGCCCTGGGCACGGCGACCACTGCCGTGAGCGTCGAGAGCACCCAGTAGAGCAGCGGATACCAGATGACCCAGAAGTAGTGGCGAAGAAAGCCGGCGCGTTCGTAGCGCTGGTCGATGCTCAGACTGACCAGGAACTGGATCAGGCAGGTGGCGCCCAGCAGCAGTCCGTTCCATTGCGGCAGCAGCGTCGCGATCTGCCAGCGTGGCGGCAGCGGTACGAACCCGCCGATGCAGAACAGCACGGCGATGGCCAGCATGACGTAGGCCCACACCAGGCTGGTGAGATACTCCAGCGCCACCCCCCAGAAGCGGCGCTGGCGCCAAGCCAGCAGTCGCCCGCCGTAGCGCAGCATCACCTCGACACCACCCTGGGCCCAGCGCAGGCGCTGCTGCCACAGGCCCTTGAGGGTTTCCGGCATATAGATGTAGCAGAGCGCCTCTGGCTCGAAGCGGATGTCCCAGTGATGGATCTGGAGACGCCAGGAGACATCGATGTCCTCGGTCACCATGTCGGCGCGCCAGTAGCCGATGCTGTCCAGCGCCGCCCGGTTGAAACCCGTGATCACCCCGGAGACGGTGAAGATACGCCCGTAGGTGCGTTGCGCCCGCTTGATCAGGCCGATGATCGAGGAGAACTCGCCCACCTGGATCTTGCCCAGCAGCGTCGAGCGGTTGAGGATGCGCGGATTGCCGGTCACCGCGCCGACACGCGGCCCCCCGGTCAGATGCTGCATCATCCAGTAGACGGCGAAGGGATGGAGCAGCGCATCACCATCGATACAGACGAGGTAATCCGAAGGGGCCGCCAGCGCACCGGCGCGCAGCGCCACCGCCTTGCCCTGATTGGCCGCGAAATGGATCACCCGCAGCCGCTCGTGCTTCTCGGCCAGGCGATCGAGGATCTCGCCGGTCTCATCGTGGCTACCGTCGTTGATGGCGATGACATCGAACTGCGGGTAGCGCGTCGCCAGAGCGTAGCGAATCGTCTGCTCGACCTGATCCGCTTCGTCGAAACAGGGCACCACGATGCTGACGTGAGGGGAGTCGGGATCCAAGGTCTCCAGCCTTGGCGTCATGTCCTTGCCACGCTCGCGGCGAAGATAGAACCAGAGGCCACCGATGATCCACATCCAGGCCATGAAGATCGGGTAGTAGAAGGCAAAACCGAACATCACGTCCCGCCAATCGATGGCCGAGACCCAGGCTTCGATATCGGCGATCATGGTTGACTCCGAAGACGAGAGGTCGAGTAGGGAAATTCGTTGAGGCTCATGCCCTCGAACGTGGGCTGGAAGGCCGGCATGCCGGTGATGAAGTCGTCCGGATAGTAGGCGAGGTTCAGCCCGCCCCGGCGCACCAGCTGATGCATCCACGCCTTGAAGCGCCCGGGCTCGATCCAGCGATCCCGTGCCCAGTCGTAAGCCTGCAACTCGAATACCGTCTTCCTGAGCCCGTCGGGCTGGCGCATCACCTGGTCGATCAGGTCATCCAGCCAGCGGCTGGCCGAACGGTCATCGCGTGCCATGTCCGCGTCGTCGAGGTAGGGCATCGCCATCAGCGCCACCTCGTCGTAGTTGTCGAGGAAAGGATCCAGCGCCTGGGCAAAGCGCGACTCGGCAGCGGGGTCGAGCACGACCCGCGCGTAGATATTGCGCGCCACCCGGAAGCGGTTGCTGAGATTGGCGTACTCGCGCGCGGCGGCGACCGCCTGATGACTGAAGTCGATCAGCGCCCGGGTCTTGTCACGCGCACTCAGGTCGCAGTCGGTAAGCGCCCGCTGACCGCCGGGCCACCGCGCCGCGGGGTTGCAGGCCTGAGCATCTTCGTCCGCGGCGAGATAGGCGTCATCGTGAATCAGGATGCCGTCGATCCCCGGGGTGTTGCGGGCCAGATCGCCATAGATCCCGCGAACGAGCGCCAGTGCAGCCGGGCGGAACGGACTCAGCCGGCGGTAGTCGCGATCGGCGATCCGGCTCTTGCCGTCGCTCCCCCTGGCTCGCACCGCCAGTTGCTGCTGTCGTTCGGCGTCGGGCAGGTCGAAGGCGAGCAGCGGTAGCCAGGCGTAGACATCGACCCCGGCCCGGGTCTTGAGCTGCCAGGCGACACGATTGAACAGATCGGCGCGCATCGGCAGGTAGTCGTTGGGGAAGTAGAGTGCCGAGGCAGTGCCATCCCCATCCGGATCGGCAAAGGCCTGCAGATAGACCGTGCGCACCTGCATGGCCTGAATCCGATCCAGCAAGGCGCTGAGATTGGCATTGACCTGATCGGGGTCGGGATCGTAGAGATAGTCGAGGTCGACCTGCACGGCCCGTTGAATGCGCCTGGGCGGATCGACGGTCTGCGCGACCTGGGATTCTACGGCCACCGGATCGGGATCATTCATCACCAGGAAGCGACCGAAATCGGGTCCGCTCGACGGGATCGAGAGACGCTGATCACCGAGACTGAAGGTGAACCGGTAACCCGCCTCTCTCGCTATCCTTTCGGTGACGGGGTTGGTCGCGCCGTAGGGCCAGACCAGGGTGCGCGGCCGAACCCCGGTGTGCCGCTCGATGATCTCGGCGCTGCGGACCAGGTCGGCGTGAACGCGCCGCCGGTAATCGGCGTCGCTCTCGTACGCGCCACTGACGGCATCGTAGCGTCGTGTCAGCGCTGCGGGTTCCACGTTACCCTGCGGATTGGCGAGGATCCCGTGGTGGAGGTCATCGGTGTGCGAAGCCACTTCCACCAGCCCCGAGGCCTGCATCTCGCGGACCTGGTCCCAATCCACGAAACCCTCTGCCCCTCTCTCGCGACCGTTGTAGAGAACTTCGTTCGCCGCCCCAGCGTCGCCGTCCCCACCGATGACCGCCCCCTCCTCGAGCCGCGAGGCCACCGGATCGGTAGCGGCTGCCGTCACCCTGTCGCCACGCCCGACCCGCTCGATCCAGCCGGTCTCCACCGCGAACAGCGCCGGATAGCCGAAAGCACGTAGCAGCGGAAAGACGCGGCTGTAGAAGCTCGCCAGCCCGTCGTCGAAGCTCAACAGCACCGCGTTGGGAGGCAGCGGCCGCCTGCCCTCCCGGGCCGCCTCGATGTCGTCCGGGGAGATCGGGTGCCAATCGTTGGCCGCCAGCCAGTCGAACAGCGACGCCAGGCGTTCGGTGCTGACGGCGTAAGGGTCCCGATCCACGGCGGGCCGGGTATCGTCCCGCACATCGTGAAACCCGAGCGTCACGAAATGACCGGCGGGGATCTGCAGCGTCGTCACATCTCCCGGCAGGCCGGTCGTCGGCGGAGATGACGGCGCTCCCCGAGCCTGCGCTGCCGTCGACAGCGCGCCCAGTAGCGCGACCAGCGCGAAATGGAGCAGGGTCGATCGCATCACAGCACTCCCTCGAAACCTAACTGTCCGAACCAGCGCGCTTCGCGCTCGCCCTCGTACTCATGACTGCCCCAGCCGACGCCGTAGTTGACCGACCAGGTCCGCGTCAGCTGCCAGACGTGGCCGTAGCGCGCGTCGTAGCCCGGCGCGCTACCGTGGCCTCGCTCCCACTCGGAGGCCGTGCCCAGCGAGACGTTCTGCGTGAAGGCGTGGTCGTAGCGCCGCCAGGTCAGCCAGTCGTGCTCGAGAGTCACTCCGGCGGAACGGGTATCCTCGGGGCTGTAGTAATCCGTTTCGCTCTGGCTGTTGTGCTCGGCGGAGAGCGAGCCGAGCAGGCGGGTCCGATGATGCGCGCTAGCCTGCACGCGCTGGGTCAGCTCGGCGGAGACGTCGCTGCGCAGGTTGCCGTCGCTGATGTCCAGTGCGCCCAGCGTCAGCGTCGCCTGGCGCGACTCGTTCTGACGCCAGGTCACCTGCGCCTGGTAGAGGCGTCCATCCTGATCGCTGCGCTCGGCGCGCAGCGGGGTCTCCGGCGACTGAAACTGGGTCAGCAACTGGTACTGCCAACGATCGTCGAGCCACTGCGACCAGCCGAGCTCGACGCCGGGATCGTCGCTGGCGTTCTCGCCACTCACGCCGGCCCACCAGTGCCGGCGCAACCATCGGCGTTCGATGCCGACACCCCAGCGATCCTGGCGCTCGGCCCCACCGTCGTAGTCACCCCAGCGCCAGGATTGTTCGATGTAGGCGCGGTAGCCATCCTCGCGCCAGGGCGAATTGAGGCGCAGCCGGTATTCACCGTCGCGGCTGCCGTTGACGGCGCTCCCGCCGCGAGAGCGACCGAAGCTGCCCTCCCCCTCGAGGGAGAAGTGCTGACGATCCTGCCATTCGAGGTGGTTGCGCCGAATCGCGCTGTCGGTGGGAAACTGCGACGCCAAGGGTTCGATAGTGCGCTGCCAGCGCGGGAAGTTCTCGAGGTCCTGGGCATTCTCGGCAATGTTGAGCCGCGTGGCCTGATCCCTGGGCGCATAGGCCGCTGCCAGTTCGGCGGTCGACTGCGCCTGTTCGTACCAGCCTCTCGAACGCTGTGCGGTGGACAGGCCATTGATCACGTCGGTATTGCGCGGCGCCTGCCGATAGAGCGCACGGGCCCGTTCGAGAGCCTCTCCATCGTGACGACGATAGGTGGCATCCAGCACCTGCAGGCGATCGACCTCGCTGCGCTCCCAATTGGGCACCGGAGGCGTCTTCGGATTCGGCCGCGAGCGCCAGATCGGGGTGTCGGCGTCCAACTGCGCGAGCACCTCGGCCGCGGCGGCGTACTCTTCGCTCTCGATCAGGGCGTAGTAGTAGCCGGTCCGCACTGCCAACGATGGCCGCGCGCCCGACTCGATCACCTCGCGGTAGAGGCGTGCGGCCTGCTCCGGCTGCCGGCGAGCCAGATAGGCATCGGCAACGGCGGCCTTGGCGTAGACCGGCACATCGACCGATTCACGCTGCAGCGCCTGATAATCGGCAACCACCGCCTCGAAGCGGTTCAACTGGCGCAGCACCACCAGTCGATCGACGCGGGTCCGATGGCCGGCGTCGCTGCCGGGAGGGAAGCGTTCCAGATTGGCATTCAGGTCATCGAGCGATGCGGTCAAGGCCGCGTCACGCGCTCCGTAGCGCTGCCGCCGCTCGTGACGCGCCTGCTCCTGCACCCCATTGCGGATCCGGGCCGTCGCGGCATCGGCCCGAAACCGATCCTGCGTGGCCTGCGGCCACGCCGGCCGGTAGCGCTCGCGTAACCGCTCGGCACGGCGATAGGCCCCGAGATTGGACAGGCTGGAGATCGTCGTCTGGAGGGCCTGACGATTGTCTGGGACATACGTCAGCACTCGCTGCGCCAGTTGCAGCGCGATGGCCGGATGCCCCTGCTGACGCTGGCGTTCCGCAATGCCCGCCAGATCGTCGGCATTGGGGCGCCCCGACGGCCCTGGCCGCACGTCTTCGCCATAGGCCGAGGCCGGCGCCTCGGCGGGCGGCAAGCGCCCATCCGGAAAGCGCTCGGCTGCCTGGGCTGAATAGGCGAAGAGCGACAGCAGGCAGAGTGCGAGGGGGAATCGAGTTGAACAGGCGCGGCAGCGACCGTTGCCGGCGGCGTACGGCCTCGTCGAGAAGCCAAAGCCTTCGCCGGCCTTCGCGACTCGGCCGCGGAAGCGAGATATTCGCATTACAGGACAGGACCACCGTTATTTCCGTTAACACTCTGTTGCGAGAGCACTCAATTCCGTTGAGTGGGGTGCTAAAAGCCAAGTAAAACTAGAGATAAAATGGCGGTCTTACAAATTAGTAAATATTGATATGTTTGATTGTTTCATCGGCTCCCAAGGTCGACGAACGTCAACCTGCCATGACGCGGCCTTGGTACGAAAGCTGAACATGGTTTCCAGAAGCTTGCTTTGAAAGACAATCCGCAGGAGCTCAAGCCACGGGTGCTGGGTCATGGCGAGAGAAGAATCTGCCTGCGCGCCGAACCTCGAGGCCGCGCTTGTCGATGGCCATCGCTGTCACACCGATACCCAGCCGAAACGTCGCTTTTCACCCGCGGATTTTGCCGGGATGGTCCACGCCCGTAACGCAAGCGCCCCGCGAGGCGGGGCGCTTTGATGACGGCCGGTGCGGCGCGCCGGGGGTTCACTGACTCGATGCCCGCAAGGACGAGCCGTTGGACGCCGGTACCTGAGTCCTAGAACGGAATCTCGTCGTCGAAGTCGTCGAAGCTACCGGGGTTCGGCGCGCCGTAGTTCGGATTCTGGTTCGGTTGCGGGGCAGGCTGGCCCTGCTGCGGCGGGCGCTGGCCCTGAGCCGGGCGCTGCTGCGGTTGTTGCGGCTGTTGCGGGTTGCCGCCGTAACCGCCCTGCTGCGGCGGCTGGTCGTAGCCACCATTCTGCGGCGCACCGCCATACTGCCCCTGGGGCTGGGCGTAATCTCCGCCGCCCTGGCCGCCGCCACGAGAGTCCAGCATCTGCATGTCGTTGCCGACGATTTCGGTCGAGTAGCGATCCTGACCGTCCTGGCCCTGCCATTTGCGAGTCTGCAGGCGGCCCTCGATATAGATCCGCGAACCTTTCTTGACGTACTGCTGGGCGATCTCCGCCAGCTTGTTGAACAGCACCACGCTGTGCCATTCCGTACGTTCCTGGCGCTGGCCGCTCTGGCGATCGGTCCAGCTATCGGTAGTCGCGATGCGCAGGTTGCACACCGGATTCCCCGAGGGCAGGAAGCGCACTTCCGGATCCTGTCCCAGGTTGCCGATCAGGATGACTTTGTTTACACCTCGGGCCATCGTTGTCTCCTCGCATTCCTGCGTTGCGACGCTGTCATGCGTCGGTTCGTTGCCATTGGTTGCCCGCGATACGGGCCAGCGCCTCGACATCCAGGCGCTGTCGGTCGACCTTGAGATAGGCGACCTGTTCTTCGGGTACGACCACGGCGTCCTCGACCCCGGTCACCGCGACGAAACGCTCGAGTAGTGTATCGAGCATGCCCATGGATTGCTCGTCGAGTGCGATGATCTCGCTGGAGAGATGGCGGGGCGCCGGCATCTTCCAGACCACGGCCAGCCAGATAGCCCCGACCACCGCCGTGCCCAGGAAGACACTCTGGACACCAAAGCCCTGGGACAGGGCGCCGCCCAGCGTACCGCCGAGAAAGGCGCCGAAGAACTGACTGGTGGAGTAGACGCCCATGGCAGTGCCCTTGGACCCGGCCGGTGCCAGTTTGCTGATCATCGACGGCAGCGTCGCCTCCAGTAGATTGAAGACGACGAAAAAGCCCCAAAGTAGGATCAGCAGGGCGACGCGATCATTCGCCAGCTCGCCGAAGCCGAGCAGAATCAATGTCATCGCCGCGACGGCGCCGACGAAGACCGGCTTCATCTTGCGATACTTCTCGGCCACGATGACCAGCGGGATCATGCCGACGAAGGCCAGGGCCATCACCGGCAGATAGACCCAGCCATGATCTGCCGGGGCGAATCCCAGGGCCTCGAGCCGAAACGGCAGCGCCGTGAAGCACGCCGTCAGAATCAGGTGGAGGGCGAAGATCGAGAAATCGAGCCGGAGCAGGTCGCCCTGGCCCAGCGTGGCGCGCAGTTGACGGCGATCGATGCCGACATCCCGGTGGGGCATTCGCTTCGGTGCTCGCGGCACCAGTTTCCACAGGATCAGCAGGCCGCAGGCGGAGAGCGCCGCGGTGAACCAGAACACGCCGGCGAGCCCGCCGACATCCGCGATCAGGGGCCCCACCACCATGGCGATGGCGAATGCGACGCCGATGGAGAGCCCGATGGTCGCCATCGCGGCGGTGCGGATCTCCTCGCGGGTCTGATCCGCCAGCAGCGCCATGATGGCGCCGGCGACGGCGCCGCTCCCCTGCAGGCAGCGCCCGATGATGATGCCGGTGATGGACGTGGCACTGGCAGCGACGATACTGCCGATGATGAACAGCAGCAGGCCCCCGGCGATGACCGCCTTGCGACCGATCCGGTCGGAGAGCAGCCCGAAGGGAATCTGGAGAATGGCCTGGGTCAGGCCGTAGCCGCCCAGCGCCATGCCGACAAGCAAGGGAGTGGCGCCGTCGAGATGATCGGCATACAGCGCCAGCACCGGCAGGACCATGAATAGCCCCAGCATTCGCGAGGCGTACAGGCTGGCCAGCCCGACGATGGCACGTCGTTCGGTAACGAGAAAACGAGAAGTCATGGAGGTCGCAACGTTGGGTGAACTCGGCGCGAGCCGAGGATGATTCGGGATGAGCGGTGCATTTTACCGCTCGCCCTTCTCCAGTGAAAGCAGCCGGCTTTGCCGGGCCTTTGATCCGCGACCTATAATGGTCGTTTCCCGCGTCGCAGCACGAGGTAGTCATGGACAGCATTCTGGTCAGGGGCGCACGGACCCATAACCTGAAGAACATTGATGTCGAACTGCCGCGCGACAAGTTGATCGTGGTAACCGGTCTCTCCGGTTCGGGCAAGTCTTCACTCGCGTTCGACACGCTCTACGCCGAGGGGCAGCGACGTTATGTCGAATCCCTCTCGACCTATGCCCGCCAGTTCCTGTCGATGATGGAAAAGCCCGACGTCGACCATATCGAGGGACTCTCGCCGGCCATCTCCATCGAGCAGAAATCGACCTCGCACAATCCGCGCTCCACCGTCGGTACCATCACCGAGATCTACGACTATCTCCGGCTGCTGTTCGCTCGTGCCGGCACGCCGCGATGCCCGGATCACGACGAGGAACTGGAGGCGCAGACCGTCTCGCAGATGGTCGATCAGGTGCTGGCGCTGCCCGAGGGCAGCCGGCTGATGCTGCTGGCGCCGGTGGTCAAGGGCCGCAAGGGCGAGCACCTCCAGTTGATCAGCGAGCTGCGCGCCCAGGGTTTCGTGCGTGCCGTGATCGACGGGCATACCGTCGAACTCGACGACGTGCCGGCGCTCGACAAGAAACGCAAGCACGACATCAGCGTGGTGGTGGACCGCATCAAGGTTCGCCCGGACCTGCAGCAGCGTCTGGCCGAGTCCTTCGAGACCGCACTCAATCTGGCCGATGGCACCGCCATCATCCACTTCATGGATGGCGAGCAGGATGACCTGGCGTTTTCGTCACGCTTCGCCTGCCCGATCTGCGGCTACTCGCTGAGCGAACTGGAACCCAGGCTGTTCTCGTTCAACAACCCGGCCGGCGCCTGTCCGACCTGCGACGGCCTGGGCGTGCGTCAGTTCTTCGATCCGGACAAGCTGATCAGTCATCCGGAGCTGTCGCTGGCCGAGGGCGCGATCAAGGGCTGGGATCGTCGCAGCATCTACTACTTCAGCCAGCTGCAGGCGGTCGCCGAGCACTATCGGTTCACGCTGGATACGCCGTGGAACGAGCTCGCCCGACATGAGCGCGATATCGTACTCAATGGCAGCGGCAAGGACGACATCGCCTTCAGCTACGTCAACGACCGCGGCCGCAAGGTGACCCGCGAGCACCCCTTCGAGGGCGTGCTGCCCAACCTGGAGCGTCGCTATCGCGAGACCGAGTCGTCGATGGTTCGCGACGATCTGGCCAAGTACCTGGCGGTGCGGCCCTGCCCCACCTGCGACGGGACCCGCCTCAAGCGCGAGGCGCGCCATGTGTTCATCGACGGCAACAATCTTCCGACGCTGACCCGGATGCCGGTGGGCGAAGCCTGGAACTATTTCCGCCAGTTGACGCTTCCCGGGAGGAAGGGCGAAATCGCGGTCAAGATCGTCCACGAGATCCACGCACGACTCGAATTCCTGGTCAACGTCGGGCTCGACTACCTGACTCTGGAGCGCAGCGCAGACACGCTCTCCGGCGGCGAAGCCCAGCGCATTCGTCTGGCCAGCCAGATCGGTGCCGGCCTGGTCGGAGTGATGTACATCCTCGACGAGCCCTCGATCGGCCTCCATCAGCGCGACAACGATCGTCTGCTGCGCACGTTGATACGCCTGCGCGATCTGGGCAATACGGTGATCGTGGTCGAGCATGACGAAGACGCCATTCGCGCTGCCGACCACGTGCTCGATATCGGCCCTGGCGCCGGCGTGCATGGTGGCACCATCGTGGCCCAGGGAACGCCCCACGACATCGAGACGACGCCGGAGTCGTTGACGGGCCAGTACCTCTCCGGGAAACGCTGTATCGAGGTTCCCCCGTACCGCATCCCGGTCAACCCGGACAAGCAGCTTCATCTGCGTGGCGCCACCGGCAACAACCTGCAGGATGTCGACCTGGCATTGCCGCTGGGGCTGTTCGTCTGCGTCACCGGCGTCTCCGGCTCCGGTAAATCGACCCTGATCAACTCGACCCTGATGCCGATCGCGGCCCGTGAACTCAATCGCGCCACCACACTGACGGCAGCGCCCTATCGCAGCATCGAGGGTCTCGATCAGCTCGACAAGATCATCGACATCGACCAGAGCCCGATAGGCCGCACGCCACGCTCCAACCCTGCCACTTACACCGGTATCTTCACCCCCATCCGCGAGCTCTTCTCGGGCACCCAGGAGGCGCGGGCCCGCGGCTACAAGCCGGGACGTTTCAGCTTCAACGTCAAGGGCGGGCGCTGCGAGGCGTGCCAGGGCGAGGGCATGATCAAGGTGGAGATGCACTTCCTGCCGGATATCTACGTCCCCTGCGACGTCTGCAAGGGCAAGCGCTACAACCGAGAGACGCTGGAGATCCACTACAAGGGCAAGAGCATCCACGAAGTGCTCGAGATGACCATCGAAGAAGCACTGGAGTTCTTCAGCCCTGTGCCAGCGATCGCCCGGCGCCTGCAGACGCTGATGGACGTGGGGCTCTCCTACGTCCGCCTGGGCCAGAGCGCCACCACCCTCTCCGGCGGCGAGGCGCAGCGCGTCAAGCTGGCTCGCGAGCTGGCCAAGCGCGATACCGGCCAGACGCTCTACATTCTCGACGAGCCCACCACCGGGCTGCACTTCGAGGATATCCGGCAGTTGCTCGGCGTGCTGCATCGGCTACGTGACCACGGCAATACGGTGGTGGTGATCGAGCATAACCTCGATGTGATCAAGACTGCCGACTGGATCATCGATCTGGGCCCGGAAGGTGGCTCCGGCGGTGGCCGCATCATCGCGGAGGGCACGCCGGAACAGGTGGCGGGGCTTGAACACTCCCACACCGGCAATTTCCTGGCACCGTTGCTGCCCACCCCCAAGGTGCGCAAGGCCAAGCGCGCCTGAGTCCGGCCATAGGGCGCTTTCGCAGGCGCCCTATGGCGATTCTGCTCCAATGATCCGGAGAGAGTGTGCCGGCAGTCCGTGACGAACCCGAACCGGGATCAATCCCCATCGCGGAGTGGCTCTTGCGACTCTTTCGACCGACCTGGAGAGTCCGAGCAGCCAATCGACAGCGCTCACGACGCCTGAGGGCGCCCTGCGCCCCTCGATTTGATGGGCACCTCCCGGCCATCCCGTTTCCGATGCCCTTGATGCGCTGCTGAGCGTGGTGGAACGGCGGCAGCAGCGGCTCCAACAGCGCGAGGGGCGAATCGCCGAATCCAGCGCTCTCCCGCGCCATTGAAGCCCTCGAGCCTGACCTTTGTCCCAAAAGAAAACCGGCTGCCCANNTGGGCAGCCGGTTTTTATCGTGCAAGAAGCGTGGGACTTATTCGTCGCCAGCGGCTTCTTCAACGACCGGACGATCGACCAGCTCGATGTAGGCCATCGGTGCGTTGTCGCCAGTGCGGTAGCCGCACTTCAGCACGCGGACATAACCGCCCGGGCGATTGACGTAACGCGGGCCAAGCTCGTTGAAGAGCTTGCCGACGGCTTCCTTGGAGCGGGTGCGGCTGAACGCCAGACGGCGGTTTGCCACGCTATCCTGCTTGGCCAGGGTGATCAGCGGCTCGATATGACGACGCAGCTCCTTGGCCTTGGGCAGGGTAGTCTTGATCACTTCATGCTCGACCAGCGAGATGCACATGTTCTTGAACATGGCGTGCCGATGCGAGCTGGTCCGATTCAGATGACGACCACTCTTACGATGACGCATGATTGCTATTCCTTACCAAACTGGTGATTCGAGTCGGCACACTGGATTCGACGCTGACACGAAGGCAGACACCGGGGCGTCTGCACGTGTCGTCGTCAGGCGGAGGCCTTGTCGTCTTTCAAGCTCGCCGGCGGCCAGTTTTCCAACCGCATACCGAGCGAAAGACCGCGCGAAGCCAGCACATCCTTGATCTCGTTCAAGGACTTCTTGCCAAGGTTCGGCGTCTTGAGCAGCTCGACTTCTGTGCGCTGAATCAAATCGCCAATGTAGTAAATATTCTCGGCCTTCAGGCAGTTGGCGCTGCGAACCGTGAGTTCGAGATCATCCACGGGGCGCAGAAGAATCGGATCGATCTGATCTTCTTCCTCTTCGATTTCCTGCTCTCTGTCGGCTTCGAGATCGACGAAGGCGGCCAGCTGTTCCTGAAGAATGGTCGCACTGCGGCGAATCGCTTCTTCCGGGTCCAGAGTGCCGTCGGTTTCGAGATCGATGACCAGCTTGTCGAGATCGGTGCGCTGTTCGACACGAGCCGCTTCGACCGCATAGGACACGCGGCGGACGGGGCTGAACGTGGCATCCAGCTGCAGACGACCGATGGCGCGGGATTCGTCCTCGTCGGAGAGACGCGCATCGGCGGGCTCGTAACCGCGACCACGAACGATCTTCAGCTGCATTTTCAGCTCGCTGCCATCGTTGAGGTGGGCAATCACGTGATCCGGATTGACGATCTCGACGTCATGGCCGACAGCAATGTCGCCTGCGGTCATGACACCGGGGCCCTGCTTGTTCAAGGTGAGGACGGCTTCGTCGCGACCATGCATCTTGATGGCCACGTCCTTGAGATTCAGCAGAATCTCGATGACGTCTTCCTGAACACCCTCGATGGCGCTGTATTCGTGCAACACGCCTTCGATTTCCGCTTCGACTACGGCACAGCCGGGCATCGAAGAGAGCAGGATGCGACGCAGCGCATTCCCCAGGGTATGGCCGAAACCACGTTCGAAGGGTTCCAGCACGATCTTGGCGTGATGTGCACTGACCTCTTCGACCTTGATGTCGCGGGGACGGAGAAACTCTGTCACTGAACGCTGCATATGAACACCTTCCCAGGCTGCCAAACGAATATCGGTACTCCAGGCGGGAACCGGGCCGCCTGAACGGCCCGGCTCCAAGCCTTACTTGGAGTACAGCTCGACGATCAGGTTTTCGTTGATGTCGGCAGACAGGTCGCCGCGTTCCGGGACAGCCTTGAAAGTGCCTTCCATCTTCTTCGAGTCGATGTCGATCCAGGTCACGTCGCCGCGGTTGGCAGCGATGGACAGGGCCTGCTGGATACGGGCCTGGTTCTTGGCCTTCTCACGAACAGAAACGACGTCGCCGGGGCGCACCTGATAGGACGCCACGTTGACGGTACGGCCGTTGACCGAAATCGCCTTGTGGCTGACCAACTGACGTGATTCGTTACGCGTGGAGCCGAAGCCCATGCGGTAGACCACGTTGTCCAGTCGGCATTCCAACAACTGCAGCAAGACCTCGCCGGTCGCACCTTTCAGGCGAGCGGCTTCCTTGTAGTAGTTGCGGAACTGGTTCTCGAGTACGCCGTAGATACGACGCACTTTCTGCTTCTCGCGAAGCTGCAAGCCGTAGTCGGAAAGACGCTGACGGCGCTGGCCGTGCACACCCGGGATCTGCTCGGATTTGCACTTCTTCTCGAAGGGAGTGACACCGCTCTTGAGAAAGAGGTCGGTACCCTCACGACGAGACAGTTTACACTTGGGACCTAGATAACGAGCCATGAGTCTGTCTCCTTAAACGCGGCGTTTCTTCGGCGGACGGCATCCGTTGTGCGGAATCGGCGTCGCGTCAGTGATGCTCTGTACACGGAAGCCGGCGGCATTCAATGCGCGCACGGCAGACTCACGGCCAGGACCGGGGCCCTTGACCAGCACGTCGACGTTTTTCACACCATACTCGGCTGCAGCAGTCGCTGCACGTTCACTCGCCACTTGAGCTGCGAACGGGGTGCTCTTGCGAGAACCACGAAAACCCGAACCACCGGCAGTTGCCCAAGAAAGCGCATTGCCCTGGCGGTCTGTGATCGTCACGATCGTATTGTTAAAAGAGGCATGGATGTGTGCGACCGCATCCACGACCTGCTTTTTAACCTTTTTACGGTTACTACGCGGGTTAGCCATGTTGATGTATCCTGATCTTAAACGCCGGAACGTTAATTACTTACGAATCGGTTTACGCGGTCCCTTACGGGTACGCGCATTGGTCTTGGTACGCTGACCACGCAGCGGTAGACCACGACGATGGCGCAGACCACGGTAGCAACCCAAGTCCATGAGACGCTTGATATTCAGCGTCACATCACGGCGAAGGTCGCCTTCTACGGTGTACTTACCCACTTCGGTACGCAGGGTGTCGAGCTCTTCGCCTGACAGTTCCTGAACCTTGGCGGTAGGTGCGATGCCGGCAGCGACACAGATACTCTGCGCACGCGTGCGGCCAATCCCGTAGATGTAGGTCAGCGAGATCGCCGCATGCTTGTTGTCCGGGATATTGACGCCTGCAATACGGGCCATCAGCTTACTCCGAATGTTGAGCGGCTTGCTCGTTTAGTCGTCCACAAAGGGCGCAATAGCATACCCCTTTGCCTCTCTCAAGGCAAGGGATATGCCATGGCCCGCTTTTTACTCACAGCGTCAGGGTCAAATCAGCCCTGGCGCTGCTTGTGACGCGGCTCGGTGCAAATCACGCGAACCGCGCCGTTGCGCCGAATGATCTTGCAGTTACGGCACATTTTCTTTACAGAAGCTCGAACTTTCATCGTTCTCTCCAAATGCTCTCTGGCGGAGGCTCAGCGCGTCAGACCGCCGCTACCGTAGCCTTTCAGGTTCGATTTCTTCATCACCGACTCATACTGATGAGACATCAGATGCGATTGAACCTGGGCCATGAAGTCCATGATTACCACGACCACGATCAGCAGCGACGTCCCGCCGAAGTAGAACGGCACCTGCCAGGCCACCACCAGGAACTGCGGCATCAACGAGACCAGGGTGATGTAGAGCGCCCCGAACAGGGTCAGGCGCGTCATCACCTTGTCCACGTAGCGAGCCGTCTGCTCTCCTGGACGGATCCCCGGCAGGAAAGCCCCCGACTTCTTCAGGTTGTCGGCGACATCCTTCGGATTGAACACCAACGCCGTGTAGAAGAAGCAGAAGAACAGCACTGCCGCGGCAAACAGGATGATGTACAACGGCGCACCGGGAGCGAGCTGCTGTGATGCCACCTGCAGCCACTCGAACCCGTCGCCCTGGCCCAGCCACTGACCGATGGAACCCGGGAACAGCAGGATACTCGACGCGAAGATCGGCGGAATCACGCCCGCCATGTTGACCTTCAGCGGCAGATAACTGCTCTGTCCCGCATACATCTTGTTGCCGACCTGACGCCGCGGGTAGTTCACCGTGATACGGCGCTGACCGCGTTCGATGAACACCACGAAGGCAACCGTGGCGATGCCCAGAATCGAGAGCGCCAACAGCGGCAACACGTTCCACGCACCATCGTTGCGCGCCAGCTCGAACGATTGTCCGATCGCGCTGGGCAGACCAGCCACGATGCCGGCAAAGATGATCAACGAGATACCGTTGCCGATCCCCTTCTCGGTGATCTGCTCGCCCAGCCACATCAGGAATACCGCACCGGCCACGAACGTCACGATGGCCGTGAAGTAGAAGCTGATGTCACCCGTGTAAGCAACGCCCTGACTGACCAGACCAACTGACATCCCGGTCGCCTGGATCAAGGCCAGCAACACCGTACCGTAGCGGGTGTACTGGTTGATCTTGCGGCGGCCGGCTTCGCCCTCTTTCTTCAGCGCTTCGAGCTGAGGCGATACCGCGGTCAGAAGCTGCATGATGATCGACGCGGAGATGTACGGCATGATCCCCAGCGCGAAGATACTCATGCGCTGCAGCGCACCCCCCGAGAACATGTTGAACATGCCCAGGATGGTGCCCTGGTTCTCCCGAAACAGGGCAGCCAGCTGGTCAGGATCGATGCCGGGGACGGGGATGTGGGCACCGATGCGGTACACCACGATCGCGATGAAGACGAAACGCAGGCGCGCCCACAGCTCGCTGAGACCGCTACCCATGTTCGCCGGCATGTTTCCTGACTTAGCCATTTAGTCCTCTACCTTGCCACCGGCCGCTTCGATCGCAGCGCGTGCACCTTTGGTGACCTTGAGGCCACGCACGGTAACCGCCTTGCTCAACTCGCCGGACAGAACGACCTTGGCGTACTCGGTAGCATTCTTGAGCACGTTGGCCTTCTTCAGGCTGGCGAGATCGGCGACGTCGCCCTCGACCTTGGCCAGTTCGGCCAGGCGGACTTCTTCGGACACCAGCGACTTGGCCGAGGTGAAACCGAACTTCGGCAAGCGGCGCTGCAAGGGCATCTGGCCACCCTCGAAACCCGGTTTGACCGAACCGCCGGAACGGGACTTCAGACCCTTGTGGCCGCGACCACCGGTCTTGCCCAGGCCAGAGCCGATACCGCGGCCAAGACGCTTCTCAGCGTGCTTGGAACCCGGCGCCGGGCTTAAGCTATTGAGTTTCATGGATTACTCTCCCTCGACTCGAACAAGGTAGTTGACCTTGTTGATCATGCCGCGAACGGCGGGGGTGTCTTCCAGCTCGACCGAGTGCCCAATGCGACGCAGACCGAGACCGGTCATCGTCGCCTTGTGCTTCTGCAGGACACCGATGGTGCTGCGGGTCTGAGTGATTTTGATCGTCTGTGCCATGGTCACTTACCCCGCCAGCTCTTCGACAGACAGGCCACGCTTGGCGGCGATGTCTTCCGGAGATTGCATGGATTCGAGCCCCTTGATGGTGGCACGAACCACGTTCACCGGGTTGGTGGAACCGTAGCACTTGGCCAGGACGTCATGCACACCGGCCAGCTCGAGGACGGAGCGCATGGCACCGCCGGCGATGATGCCGGTACCCTCGGAAGCCGGCTGCATGAACACCTTGGACGCGCCGTGACGGGCGCGAACCGGGTACTGCAGCGTGCTGCCGCTGAGACTGACCTTGACCATATTACGGCGTGCCTGGTCCATGGCTTTCTGGATCGCGACCGGCACTTCACGTGCCTTGCCGCGACCGAAGCCAACCCGGCCGTTGCCATCGCCAACGACGGTCAGCGCGGTGAAACCGAAGATACGGCCACCTTTGACCACCTTGGCGACGCGGTTGACCTGCACCAACTTCTCTTGCAGGTCTCCGCCCTTCTGTTCGTTATTCGCCATCGTTAAACCCTTTAGAATTGCAGACCGCCTTCGCGTGCGGCATCAGCCAACGCCTTGACACGCCCGTGGTACTGGAACCCTGCGCGGTCGAAGGCAACCTGAGAGATGCCGGCATCCTTGGCGCGCTCGGCAATCAGAGCACCCACCTTGGCAGCCGCGTCAGCGTTGCCCGTGGCACCTTCGCGCAGGCTCTTGTCCAGCGTGGAAGCGCTGGCAAGGACCTTGCCGCCGTCCGGTGAGATGATCTGCGCGTAGATGTGACGCGGGGTGCGGTTGACGCACAAGCGGTTCACACCCAGATCGCGGATCTTGGCACGGGCGCGGCGGGCACGACGGAGACGAGATTCTTTCTTCGCGTTCATAACCCTGCCTTACTTCTTCTTGGCTTCTTTGCGGCGGACACGTTCGTCGCTGTAACGAACGCCTTTGCCCTTGTAGGGCTCCGGCGGACGGAAAGCGCGAATTTCCGCAGCCACCTGACCGAGTTTCTGCTTGTCCGCGCTTTTCAGCACGATCACGGTGTTCTTCGGCGTTTCCGCCGTGACACCTTCGGGCAGCGTGTAGTCGATCGGGTGTGAGAAACCGAGTGTTAGGTTCAGCGTCTTGCCACTAGCCTGGGCACGATAGCCGACGCCATTGATTTCCAGCGACCGAGTGAAACCCTCGGAAGCGCCGGTGACCATGTTCTGGACCAGGGCACGCGTGGTGCCGACCATGGCCCAGGACTTCGCCTGTTCGCTCGGGGCGAAAACCAGCTGACCATCTTCCTGAGTGATCTTCACGTCGGGATGCACGGTCAGTTCAAGCGTGCCCTGGCCGCCCTTGACGGACAGCTGGTCGCCGTCGAACTTCACGTCGACGCCGCTGGGCAGTTTAACCGGATACTTGGCTACGCGAGACATTACTCACTCCTAGAATACGGTGCAGATGACTTCACCACCGACACCCGCCTGGCGTGCGGCACGATCGGTCATGACACCTTGAGAGGTGGTGACGATCGCCACACCCAGACCGTCCGCGACCTTGGGCAGTTCACTCTTGCCCTTGTAGATCCGCAGTGACGGCTTGGACATACGCTGGAGGTGCTCGATGACCGGCTTGCCCTCGAAATACTTGAGGGTCACGGTCAGCTCGGGCTTGGTGCCCTCGGAGACCGTTGCGTCGGTGATGTAGCCTTCCTGCTTGAGTACGCGGGCCACTTCAACCTTGAGCTTGGAAGACGGCATGGTAACCGTCTCCTTGGTGGCCATCTGCGCATTGCGGATACGGGTGAACATATCCGCCAGAGTATCTTGCATGCTCATTACATTGCGCTCCTGAATTCCTCGACGTGGCTTACCAGCTGGACTTCTTCAGTCCAGGGACATCGCCACGCATGGCAGCTTCGCGCAGCTTGTTACGGGCCAGTCCGAACTTGTTGTAGTAACCGTGCGGACGGCCGGTAACGCGGCAGCGGTTGCGCTGACGGACCTGACTGGAGTCCCGCGGCAACTGTTGCAGCTTCAGCTGAGCGTCGAAGCGCTCTTCGTCAGAAGCGTTGACGTCATAGATGACGGTCTTGAGCGCGGCACGCTTGGCGGCGTATTTGTCGACCAGCTTTGCGCGCTTGAGCTCACGCTCAATCATGCTTTTCTTTGCCATGAATCCACCCTTATTGCTTGAACGGGAAGTTCAGCGCGCTGAGCAGCGCACGACCTTCTTCGTCGGTGATGGCGCTGGTCGTGATGGTGACATCCAGACCACGAATCCGATCGATCTTATCATATTCGATCTCCGGAAAGATGATCTGCTCCCGTACGCCCATGGAGTAGTTGCCGCGCCCGTCGAAGGATTTCGGGTTCAGGCCGCGGAAGTCACGTACGCGAGGGATCGCGATGTTGACCAGCCGGTCCAGAAAGTCCCACATCCGTTCGCGGCGCAGCGTCACCTTGACGCCGATCGGCCAGCCTTCGCGGACTTTGAAGCCAGCGATGGACTTGCGCGCCTTGGTCACTACCGGCTTCTGACCGGAGAGCTTCTCCAGGTCGCCGACAGCATTGTCGATCAGCTTCTTGTCGCTGGTCGCTTCGCCGATGCCCATGTTCAGGGTCACTTTGGTGATCCGGGGCACCTGCATAACGTTGGCATAGCTGAACTGCTCTTTGAGCTGAGCCATGACCTCGTTCTGATAACGTTCTTTCAAGTTCGCCATTTTGCTACCCGACTCGCGTTAGGCGTCGATCTGCTTTTGCGTCGACTTGTAGATACGTACCTTGGTACCGTCTTCCTGCAGCTGGAAGCCGACGCGATCCGCCTTGCCGGTCTCCGCATTGAAGATGGCCACGTTGGACGCATGGATCGGAGCCTCACGCTCGACGATACCCCCCGGGTTGCCAACCATAGGATTGGGCTTGGTGTGGCGCTTGATCATGTTGACGCCCGAAACGACGTAACGGTCGTTTTCGAGGACGCGCTTGATCGTGCCACGCTTGCCCTTGTCCTTGCCGGCGATGACGATGACTTCGTCGTCACGTTTGATCTTGTGCATATCCGCCTCGCTCCTTACAGCACTTCGGGCGCCAAGGAAATGATCTTCATGAACTTCTCGTTACGAAGTTCACGAGTTACCGGTCCGAAGATACGGGTGCCGATCGGCTGTTCGTTGGTGTTATTCAACAGAACCGCCGCATTTCCGTCGAAGCGGATCAGCGAACCGTCGTTACGACGGACACCGCTGCGCGTACGCACGACCACCGCCTTGAGGACCTGGCCTTTCTTGACCTTGCCCCGCGGGATGGCTTCCTTGACCGTCACTTTGATGATGTCGCCAACGCGGGCGTAACGACGGTGTGAACCGCCCAGCACCTTGATGCACTGCACCCGGCGCGCGCCGCTGTTGTCGGCGACATCCAGCATTGTCTGCGTCTGAATCATTGGTTTTCTCCAAACCTAATCTGACTGCACTGGTTCAGAAGGCGCCTGTCGGGCTCAGCCCTTGGCCTGCTCGACCACCTCGACCAACGTCCAGGCCTTCTTCTTGGACAGCGGACGGCATTCCTGAATGGAAACCGTATCGCCGAACTTGGCCTGGTTCGTCTCGTCGTGGGCGTGCAGCTTGGTGGAGCGCTTCATGTACTTGCCGTAGATCGGATGACGCTCGCGGCGCTCGATCAATACGACAATCGACTTTTCCATCTTGTCGCTCACGACCTTGCCGGTGAGCGTCCGAGCTTTGCTTGCTTCAGCCATTATTGGTCACCTGCCTTCTGGTTGAGCACAGTCTTGACGCGAGCGATGTCGCGACGAACCTGCTTGAGCAGGTGCGTCTGGCTCAGCTGGCCGGTGGCCTTCTGCATGCGCAGGTTGAACTGCTCGCGGAGCAGTTCGAACAGCTGCTCCTGCAGCGCATCGACTGACTTTTCACGCATTTCGTTGGCTTTCATCACATCACCGTCCGTTTCACAAAGGTGGTGGAGATGGGCATCTTCTGGGCCGCCAGAGAGAAGGCTTCACGCGCCAGCTCTTCGGAAACACCCTCGATTTCGTAGAGCACCTTGCCCGGCTGAATCTGGGCTACCCAGTACTCGACGGAACCCTTACCTTTACCCATACGAACCTCGAGAGGCTTGTTGGTAATCGGCTTGTCCGGGAATACGCGGATCCAGATCTTGCCACCACGCTTGACGTGACGGGTGATTGCACGACGACCCGCTTCGATCTGACGTGCGGTGATACGACCGCGATCGGTGGCCTTGAGACCGAAGTCCCCGAAGCTCACCTTGCTGCCGCGATGTGCCAGGCCGCGGTTACGACCTTTCTGCACCTTGCGGAACTTTGTACGCTTGGGTTGCAACATCGATCAGTCTCCCCTTACCTGGAACCTTTCTTCTTCGATGCGGGCGCCTGAGCTTGCTGCTTCTGCTTGGCACGCACCTCTTCGATGCCCCCGAGGATTTCGCCCTTGAAGACCCAGACCTTGACGCCGATGACGCCGTAGGTGGTGTGGGCTTCATAGGTGGCGTAATCGATATCGGCACGCAGTGTATGAAGCGGCACGCGGCCTTCGCGATACCACTCGGTACGTGCGATTTCGGCACCACCGAGACGACCGGAGAGCTGCACCTTGATGCCGCCGGCACCCAGACGCATCGCGTTCTGGACGGAGCGCTTCATGGCGCGGCGGAACATCACGCGACGCTCGAGCTGACCGGCGATGTTCTGCGCGACCAGGGCGGCATCCAGTTCCGGCTTGCGGACTTCTTCGATGTTGACGTGCACAGGCACACCCATCATGCGGGTGACATCCTGGCGCAGACGATCGACGTCCTCACCCTTCTTGCCAATCACGATACCCGGACGGGCAGTGTGAATGGTGATCCGGGCGTTGTTGGCCGGACGCTCGATGGTAATGCGGCTGACGGAAGCGTTCTTGAGACGCTCCTCGAGATAGCGACGCACTTCCAGATCGTTGTTCAGCTTGTCGGCATAGGCACCGCGCTCGGCATACCAGACCGAGGTGTGATCCTTGACGATGCCCAGTCGGATACCGACTGGATTGACTTTCTGACCCATCTGGTCGACTCCTACTTCTCGGCTACCTTGACGGTGATGTGGCAGGTGCGCTTCAGAATGCGATCCGCACGGCCTTTGGCGCGCGGTTGAATGCGCTTGAGCGTCATGCCCTCATCGACACAGATGGTCGAGACACGCAGCTCGTCGATGTCCATGCCGTTGTTTTCTTCCGCATTGGCAATCGCGGACTGCAGCACCTTCTTGACCAACTTCGCGGCCTTCTTCGGCGAGAAGGTCAGCACGTCGAGCGCTTCGGCGACCGGCTTACCGCGCACCTGGTCAGCCACCAAACGGGCCTTCTGGGCGGATAAGCTCGCGCCACGCAACTTAGCAGCGACTTCCATCTCTTAATCCTCTTGGCTTACCGTTTGGCTTTCTTGTCCGCTGCATGACCGCGATAAGTGCGGGTAGCGGCGAACTCGCCCAACTTGTGGCCGACCATCTCCTCGGAAACATGCACCGGGACATGCTGGCGACCGTTATGTACCGCAATGGTGAGCCCGACCATGTTGGGCAGGATCATCGAACGACGCGACCAGGTCTTGATCGGTTTGCGATCGTTCTTTTCCGTTGCGACGTCGACCTTCTTCAACAGATGAAGGTCGATAAAAGGACCTTTCTTCAGTGAACGTGGCACAGCCGTTACCTCTTAATGTCTGTTACTTGGACTTGCGGCGACGAACGATGAGCTTGTCGGTACGCTTGTTCTTGCGGGTCTTGTGGCCCTTGGTGGGAATCCCCCACGGGCTGACCGGATGACGACCGCCACTGGTGCGGCCTTCACCGCCACCGTGCGGATGGTCCACCGGGTTCATTGCGACACCGCGAACAGTCGGGCGCACCCCTCTCCAACGTTTCGCACCGGCCTTGCCCAATTGACGCAGGCTGTGCTCTGAGTTACCGACTTCACCCAAGGTAGCGCGGCACTCGGACAGCACGCGACGCATCTCGCCGGAGCGCAGACGCAAGGTTGCGTAGTTGCCTTCACGAGCCACCAGCTGAGCGCTGGCACCGGCACTACGCGCGATCTGCGCACCCTTGCCCGGCTTCAGTTCGATGCAGTGCACCGTGGAGCCGACCGGGATGTTGCGCAGCGGCAGCGCGTTGCCGCGCTTGATGGCGGCGTTGACACCGGACTCCACCACGTCGCCGGCCTTGAGGGCCTTGGGCGCGATGATGTAGCGGCGCTCGCCATCCATGTACTTCAGCAGCGCGATGTTGGCGCTACGGTTCGGATCGTATTCGATACGCTCGACGGCGGCCTTGATGCCATCCTTCGTGCGCTTGAAATCGATCAAACGATAGTGCTGACGATGACCGCCGCCCACGTGACGCGTGGTGATGCGGCCATTGTTGTTACGACCACCCGACTTCGACTGCTTCTCGACAAGCGCACCGTAGGCGCGACCCTTGTAGAGCTCGTCGTTGACGACCTTGACGACGTGACGACGACCGGCGGAAGTGGGTTTTGTCTTGACTACTGCCATGATCCGTACTCCTGCCTTACTCGGCGCCAGAGAAGTCTTCGAGCGTCTCGCCCGCAGCCAGGGTCACGTACGCCTTGCGGTAACCCTTGCGCAGACCAGTGCCGAAGCGAGTGCGTTTGGTCTTGCCCTTGACGTTGAGCACGGAAACACCGGCGACTTTCTTGCCGAACAGCGCTTCGACGGCTTTCTTGATCTCGGGCTTGGTCGCGTCCTGGGCCACCTTGAACACGTACTGATTGTTCTCGGCGGCGAGCGCGGCCTTCTCGGTCATGTGAGGTCCGAGCAGAACCTTGTATACGCGTTCCTGGTTCATCCCAGCTTCTCCTCGAATTTACGCAGAGCGGAGACGGTCATCAGCACCTTGTCGAAGGCGATCAGGCTGACCGGATCGGCTGCCGCAGCATCGACCACATCGACGTTGGGGATGTTGCGCGCGGCCAGATAGAGCTTCTCGTCGATCTCTTCGGTGACGATCAGCACTTTCTCGAGCTTCAGCTCGTTGAGCTTGCCGACCAATTCCTTGGTACGGGGCGCTTCAACGGCGAACTCTTCGACCAGCATCAGACGCTCCTGGCGAACCAGCTCGGACAGGATCGAACGCATCGCCGCACGGTACATCTTGCGGTTGACCTTCTGCGTGTAATCCTGCGGACGAGCGGCGAAGGTGACACCACCACTGCGCCACAGCGGCGAGCGGATGGTGCCGGCGCGCGCGCGGCCGGTGCCTTTCTGACGCCACGGCTTCTTGCCGCCGCCACGAACGTCGGAACGGTTTTTCTGAGCACGGGTACCCTGGCGGCCTGCCGCCAGATAGGCGGTAACGACCTGGTGCACCAACGCTTCGTTGAAGTCTTTGCCAAAGGTCTCTTCGGACACTTCGACGGTGCCTGCGGCACCTACGAGATTCAGATTCATCGGTCTCAGTCCCCTCAGCGAGCTTTCACGGCACTGCGCACGACGACATCGCTGCCGGGTGCACCGGGCACGGCGCCCTTGATCAACAGAAGATTACGCTCGGCATCGATACGTACCACTTCCAGGGTCTGGACGGTGACGCGCTCGTTGCCCAGCTGACCAGCCATCTTCTTGCCTTTGAAAACACGGCCTGGGGTCTGGCACTGACCGATGGAGCCCGGCGCACGATGGGACAGCGAGTTACCGTGGGTGTTGTCCTGGGTACGGAAGTTCCAGCGCTTGACAGCGCCCTGGAAGCCCTTTCCCTTGGACGTACCGGTCACATCGACCTTCTGACCAGCTTCAAAGAGGGATACGGTGAAGGAACCGCCCAGCTCGGGAGTCTCATCGTCTTCGGAGAGACGGAACTCCATCAGGGAACGGCCTGCCTCGACACCCGCCTTGGCGTATTGACCAGCAATCGCCTTGGAGAGGTGCTTGGCTTTGCGGGAGCCAGTTGTAACCTGCACCGCACGGTAGCCGTCAGACTCAACGGTCTTGACGCTAGTGATGCGGTTGGGCTCAACCTCGATAACGGTTACGGGCACGGATGCGCCATCTTCGGTGAAGACACGGGTCATGCCCGCCTTCTTACCGACCAAACCGATAGTCATGTTCAGTCTCCTTTAGTGTACGGGGCTATCACCCGCTATGGCTGCCCTTTCCAGAGCATTCCACTAGCACATTGTGTGGCGTCTCACGACGCGGCGGATGCTGTCGAACTCAGCGTCCGCTAGTGTCTAGTGTTGGTTTCAGTCGAGTTTAATCTGCACGTCAACGCCGGCGGCGAGATCGAGCTTCATCAGCGCGTCGACGGTCTTCTCCGTCGGCTCGACGATATCGAGAACGCGCTTGTGCGTGCGAATCTCATACTGATCACGCGCATCCTTGTTGACGTGCGGAGAGATCAGGATGGTGTAACGCTCGCGATTCGTCGGCAGCGGAATCGGACCACGTACCTGGGCGCCAGTGCGCTTGGCCGTATCCACGATCTCCTGAGCCGACTGATCGATCAGCCGATGGTCAAACGCTTTCAGCCGAATGCGAATCTTCTGGTTCTGCATTTACCTTATGCTCCACTGGATGCTGACGGCGCGAGCCGTCGACCCACGCGTTCAAAGGACGCGCATTATAGGAGAGCCCCGATCGAGAGTCAAACACCCTCTCCACCCAAGACTACCGAATCCACATAGAAAAAGGGGCGCGTCAGCGCCCCTTCCTTGGCAATCACCGAAAGTGTTACTCGATGATCTTGGCGACCACGCCGGCGCCGACGGTACGACCGCCTTCGCGAATAGCGAAGCGCAGGCCGTCTTCCATGGCGATCGGTGCGATCAGCGTCACGACCATCTGGACGTTGTCGCCCGGCATGACCATCTCGACGCCTTCCGGCAGTTCACAAGTACCGGTCACGTCAGTGGTCCGGAAGTAGAACTGCGGACGATAGCCCTTGAAGAACGGGGTGTGACGACCACCTTCTTCCTTGGACAGGACGTAGACTTCGGCTTCGAACTTGGTGTGCGGCGTGATGGTGCCCGGCTTGGCCAGGACCTGACCACGCTCGACGTCGTCACGCTTGGTACCACGCAGCAGCGCACCGACGTTCTCGCCAGCACGACCTTCGTCGAGCAGCTTGCGGAACATCTCGACACCGGTAACGGTGGTCTTGGTGGTGTCGTGGATACCGACGATCTCGACTTCGTCGCCAGTCTTGACGATACCGCGCTCGACACGACCGGTAACGACCGTACCGCGACCGGAGATGGAGAACACGTCTTCGATCGGCATCAGGAACGGCTGATCGATGGCACGCTCCGGCTCCGGAATGTACTCGTCCAGCGACTTGATCAGGTTGGCAACGGCGGTGGTGCCCATGCCGTTGTCATCCTTGCCTTCCAGCGCCATCAGCGCGGAGCCGATGATGATCGGGGTGTCGTCGCCCGGGAAGTCGTACTCGTTCAGGAGTTCGCGAACTTCCATCTCGACCAGCTCGAGCAGCTCTTCGTCATCGACCATGTCGGCCTTGTTCAGGAACACGACGATGTACGGAACGCCAACCTGGCGAGACAGCAGGATGTGCTCGCGAGTCTGCGGCATCGGGCCGTCGGCTGCGGAGCAGACCAGGATGGCGCCGTCCATCTGCGCAGCACCGGTGATCATGTTCTTGACGTAGTCGGCGTGCCCCGGGCAGTCGACGTGCGCGTAGTGGCGAACTTCGGACTGATACTCGACGTGAGCGGTCGCGATGGTGATACCGCGCTCGCGCTCTTCCGGAGCGTTGTCGATGGAGTCGAACTGACGCCATTCGCCACCGAAGACTTCGGCGGAGACACGGGTCAGAGCTGCCGTCAGAGTCGTTTTACCGTGGTCGACGTGACCGATGGTGCCGACGTTGACGTGCGGTTTGGAGCGTTCAAATTTTGCCTTAGCCACTGCTATAACCTCTTTACGTTAGCTAACGGTTAACCGTTCTGATTGATGACGGCATCAACGACGCTGGAGGGCGCCTCTTCGTAATTCGCAAACTCCATGGTGTAGCTTGCGCGTCCCTGGGTCTGAGAACGGAGATCGGTTGCATAACCGAACATCTCAGCCAACGGAACCGTGGCGCGAATGACCTTGCCAGAAGAGGAGTCATCCATGCCCTGCACAAGGCCACGTCGGCGGTTGAGGTCGCCCATGACATCACCCATGAAATCCTCGGGAGTCACGACTTCGACCTTCATTACCGGCTCGAGCAACACGGCCTTAGCCTTACGAGCACCTTCCTTGATCGCCATGGACGAGGCGACCTTGAACGCAGTCTCGTTGGAGTCCACGTCATGGTAGGAGCCGTCGAACAGCGTCACCTTGACGTCGATCATCGGGTAACCCGCGATAACGCCGTTCTTGAGCTGTTCGTAAGCCCCTTTCTCGACGGCCGGCACGTACTCTTTGGGTACGACACCGCCGACGATCTCGGACGCGAACTTGAAGGACATCTCCTCGTCCTCGCCCTTGTCTTCGGCCGTCAGCGGCTCGATGCGCAACCAGACGTGACCGTACTGGCCGCGACCGCCCGACTGACGAACGAACTTGCCTTCCTGCTCCACCGACTGGCGGATGGTTTCACGGTAGGCAACCTGCGGCTTGCCGATGTTGGCCTCGACCTTGAACTCGCGACGCATGCGGTCGACGATGATGTCGAGGTGCAACTCGCCCATGCCCGAGATGATGGTCTGTCCCGTTTCCTCGTCGGTCTGAACGCGGAAGGAGGGATCCTCCTGCGCCAGCTTGCCGAGGGCGACGCCCATCTTCTCCTGGTCGGGCTTGGACTTCGGCTCGACGGCGACCGAGATGACCGGCTCCGGGAACTCCATCCGCTCGAGAACGATCTTGTCGTTCAGGTCGCACAGGGTGTCGCCGGTCGTGACGTCCTTGAGACCGATACAGGCAGCGATGTCGCCGGCATAGACCTCTTTGATCTCTTCGCGCGAGTTGGCGTGCATCTGGACGATACGGCCGACACGCTCTTTCTTCGACTTCACGGAGTTGAAGATGCTGTCGCCGGACTTCAGCACACCGGAATAGACGCGCATGAAGGTCAGCGTCCCGACGAACGGGTCGGTGGCGATCTTGAATGCCAGCGCCGCGAAAGGCGCGCTGTCATCCGCTTCACGCGTGGCGATGGTGCCATCCTTGTCATCGAGCTCGCCCTCGATCGCCTTGACTTCGGTCGGCGACGGCAGGTATTCGATGACGCAGTCCAGAACGGCCTGAACGCCCTTGTTCTTGAACGCGGAACCGCAAGTCACGAGAACGATCTCGTTGGCCAGGGTACGCGCGCGCAGACCGGCCTTGATATCCGCGATGGACAGGTCGCCCTCTTCGAGGTACTTGTCCATCAGCTCTTCGTTGGCTTCGGCAGCAGCCTCGACCATCTGCTCGCGGTACTTCTCGGCAGTCTCCTGCAGGTCGGCCGGAATATCGACCAACTCGTAGTTCATGCCGAAGTTTTCCTCGTCCCAGAGAATCGCTTTCATCTGGATGAGGTCGACCACGCCCTTGAACTCGTCTTCCGCGCCCCAGTTGATCTGGATCGGAACGACGTTGGCGCCCAGGCGATCCTTCAGCTGGTCCAGCACCATGTAGTAGTCGGCGCCGGCACGGTCCATCTTGTTGACGAACACCATGCGTGGCACTTCGTACTTGTTGGCCTGGCGCCAGACAGTCTCGGTCTGCGGCTGCACGCCGGAAGAGCCGCACAGCACGACGACCGCGCCATCCAGAACGCGAAGCGAACGCTCGACTTCAATCGTGAAGTCGACGTGCCCCGGCGTATCGATGATGTTGATGCGGTGCTCGTCGAACTGCTTGCTCATGCCCTGCCAGAAGCAGGTGGTCGCCGCGGAGGTGATCGTGATGCCACGCTCCTGCTCCTGCTCCATCCAGTCCATGACGGCAGCGCCTTCATGGACCTCGCCCACCTTGTGGGACAGGCCGGTATAGAACAGGACACGCTCGGTAGTCGTCGTCTTGCCAGCGTCGACGTGGGCAACGATACCGATGTTGCGATAACGCTTGAGTGGTGTCTTGCGTGCCACGATGGAAGTCCCCGTTGATTAGAAGCGGTAGTGAGAGAAGGCCTTGTTGGCATCTGCCATGCGGTGCACGTCTTCACGCTTCTTCACAGCAGCGCCTTTACCTTCGGCGGCGTCCAGCATTTCGCCAGCAAGACGTTGCACCATGGTCTTTTCACCACGGCTGCGGGCGGCATCGACCAACCAGCGCATGGCCAGCGCCTGGCGACGTGACGGACGAACCTCGACCGGCACCTGGTAAGTCGCACCACCGACGCGGCGAGACTTGACCTCGACCATCGGCTGAATGGCCTCCAGCGACTTGTCGAAGATGTCCAGCGGCGCTTCGTTACTGCGCTCGGCAACCCGGTCCAACGCGCCGTAAACGATACGTTCAGCCACGGACTTCTTGCCGCTGATCATCAGGTGGTTCATGAACTTGGCCAGGCGCTCACTTCCGAACTTGGGATCGGGAAGGATCTCGCGCTTAGCGGCAACTCTTCTTCTTGGCATGATAAGCCCTCTAGTTAAGGGTCGTTCAGGTAAACCCGACACGGCTCATCGCGGGTGGGCGATAGCGGCCGACCTTACTCTTATCTGACCGATAATGAATGGTGACGGCGTCCGGATCAGGACTTGGGACGCTTGGTGCCGTACTTGGAACGGCCCTGCTTACGGTTCTGGACACCGGAGGTGTCGAGCGCACCGCGCACAGTGTGATAACGCACACCCGGCAAATCCTTGACGCGACCGCCACGGATCAGGACCACGGAGTGCTCCTGCAGGTTGTGGCCTTCACCGCCGATGTAAGAGCTGACTTCGTAGCCGTTGGTCAGACGCACGCGGCACACCTTACGCAGCGCCGAGTTCGGCTTCTTGGGCGTGGTGGTGTAGACGCGGGTGCAGACCCCACGACGTTGCGGGCAAGCCTGCAGCGCCGGCACGTCGCTTGTCTCGACGGGGCGCTTGCGCGGCTTGCGCACGAGCTGGTTAATCGTTGCCATAATGTTTAGCTGACTCCAATGGGTTGCCTTGCCTCATGCCGGGGTGTTCGTGCATGAATCGCTTGCACTACCCCTACATAAAGGCTGCGCATTCTAATCAGTTGTCATGAGACCCGTCAAGGCCACCCACCCGAAGGTGGGCGGCCCGGGATCACGACCTATAGATCGTCGTCATCGGCATCGAGCGCGGTGAGCTGGGCACCCAGCTCCTGCTCGACATCGAACGCCGACGGCTGCAGCGTGCGCTCGGACTCCTCGCGCTTGCGACGCCGCTCGTCGTGGTGGGCGAGCCCGGTACCTGCCGGAATCAGGCGTCCCACCACCACGTTTTCCTTCAGGCCGCGCAGGTAGTCGCGCTTGCCCGTCACCGCGGCTTCGGTCAGCACGCGAGTCGTCTCCTGGAACGAGGCCGCGGAGATGAACGACTCGGTGGCCAGCGAGGCCTTGGTGATACCCAGCAGCAGCCGCTCGTACTTGGCCGGGAACTTCTCTTCCTGCTCGAGACGAGCGTTCTCTTCCAGCACCCGCACCAGCTCGACCTGGTCGCCCGGAATGAAGGTCGAATCGCCAGCGTCGGTGATCTCGACCTTGCGCAGCATCTGACGCACGATGACTTCGATGTGCTTGTCGTTGATGCTCACGCCCTGCAGGCGATAGACGTCCTGGATCTCGACGGTGATGTACTTGGCCAGCTCCGCCACGCCCAGCAGCCGCAGAATGTCGTGCGGGTTGCTCGGCCCATCGGAGATGACTTCGCCCTTCTCGACCGTCTCGCCCTCGAACACCCCGATCTGACGCCATTTCGGGATCAGCATCTCCAACGGATCGCCCTCTTCCGGCGTGATCGTCAGACGACGCTTGCCCTTGGTCTCCTTGCCGAAGCTGATCGTACCGCTGATCTCGGCGAGGATGGAGGGCTCCTTCGGCTTGCGCGCCTCGAACAGGTCGGCGACGCGCGGCAGACCACCGGTGATGTCCTTGTTGCCGGACGCTTCCAGCGGGATACGCGCGATCACTTCACCCACGCCGATCTCGGTGCCGTTCTCCACCGCAACGATGGCACGGCCAGGCATCAGGTACTGCACCGGCGTGTTGGAGCCCGGCAGCGTGACGTGCTGACCGTCCTCGCCCACCAGCATGATCATCGGGCGCTTGTCGCGGCCGGAGGCCGGACGTGCTGCCGACTCGATCACCTCGATGTTGGACAGGCCGGTCATTTCGTCGACCGTGCGGGTCATGGTCAGACCTTCGGTCATGTCCGTGAACTGCGCCTTGCCCTGCACCTCGGCGACGACCGGGTGGGTGTGCGGATCCCACTTGGCGACGATCTGGCCGCCTTCGACGTGATCGCCGTCCTTGACCGACAGCTCGGCGCCGTAGGGCAGCTTGTAGTACTCGCGCTCACGGCCGTGGTCGTCGGCGACGGCCAGGGCACTGGAGCGGGAAACCACGATCAGCTTGCCATCGGCGCGCTCGACCGACTTGATGTTGTGCAGGCGTACGCTGCCGCCGTGCTTGACCTGCACGCTGTCCACCGCCGAGGCCCGCGATGCCGCACCACCGATGTGGAACGTACGCATGGTCAGCTGGGTACCCGGCTCACCGATCGACTGGGCAGCGATGACACCCACCGCCTCGCCGATGTTGGCCTGATGGCCACGGGCCAGATCACGACCGTAACAGGCCGAACAGACGCCATGAGACGTCTCGCAGCTGATCGGGCTGCGCACGATGATCTCGTCGACACCCATGGTGTCGAGACGCTCGCACCAGGCTTCGTCGAGCAGGGTGCCACGCGGGATCAGCACGTCGTCGGTCTGCGGATCGATGACGTCCTGCGCCACGACTCGGCCGAGCACTCGCTGGGCCAGCGAGACGATGACGTCGCCGCCCTCGATCACCGGGTGCAGGGTGAGGCCCTCTTCGGTGCCGCAATCCTCTTCGGTAATGACCAGGTCCTGGGCCACGTCGACCAGACGCCGGGTCAGGTACCCGGAGTTGGCGGTCTTGAGGGCCGTATCCGCCAGCCCCTTACGCGCGCCGTGGGTCGAGATGAAGTACTGGAGTACGTTCAGACCTTCACGGAAGTTGGCGGTGATCGGCGTTTCGATGATCGAGCCGTCCGGCTTGGCCATCAGGCCACGCATGCCGGCGAGCTGACGGATCTGGGCCGCGCTACCACGGGCACCGGAGTCAGCCATGATGAACACGCTGTTGAACGAGTCCTGCTCGACCTGGTTGCCGTCGCGATCGGTCACGGTCTCTTTCGAGATACCGGCCATCATCGCCTTGGCCACCTTGTCGTTGGCCTTGGACCAGATATCGATGACCTTGTTGTACTTCTCGCCCGCAGTCACCAGACCGGAGGAGAACTGGTCCTCGATCTCCTTGACCTCGTCCTCGGCCGCGTCGACGATCTCGGCCTTGGCATCCGGGATGACGAAGTCGTTGACGCCGATGGAGGCGCCGGACCAGGTCGCCAGACGGAAGCCGGTGTACATCAGCTGGTCGGCGAAGATGACCGCGTCCTTGAGGCCGGTGCGGCGGTAGACTTCGTTGATCAGACCGGAGATCGCCTTCTTCTTCATCGGGCGGTCGACCAGCTCGAACGGCATCCCCTTCGGCAGGATGCGGAACAGCAGCGCCCGGCCGACGGTGGTGTCCTTGATCGAGACGGTCTCGGTCAGTTCGGTGATCTCGCCATCCTTCTCGTCGGACAGCCACTCGGTCAGGCGTACCTTGACCCGGGCGTGCAGCGACACGTTCTGGGTCGCGAAGGCGCGATCCAGCTCGTTGAGGTTGGCGAACGCCTTGCCTTCACCCTTGGCACCGATCCGCTCGCGGGTCATGTAGTAGAGACCGAGCACGACGTCCTGGGACGGCACGATGATCGGCTCGCCGTTGGCCGGCGACAGCACGTTGTTGGTCGACATCATCAGCGCACGCGCCTCGAGCTGGGACTCCAGCGTCAGCGGTACGTGAACGGCCATCTGGTCACCGTCGAAGTCGGCGTTGTAGGCGGCACAGACCAGCGGATGCAGCTGGATCGCCTTGCCTTCGATCAGCAGCGGCTCGAACGCCTGGATACCCAGACGGTGCAGGGTCGGCGCACGGTTGAGCAGCACCGGATGCTCGCGGATGACGTCGGCGAGGATGTCCCACACTTCCGGCAGCTCGCGCTCGACCATCTTCTTGGCGGCCTTGATCGTGGACGCCTGCCCGCTGCCCTGCAGCTTGGAATAGATGAACGGCTTGAACAGCTCCAGCGCCATCTTCTTGGGCAGACCGCACTGATGCAGGCGCAGGGTCGGACCCACGGTGATGACCGAACGACCGGAGTAGTCGACGCGCTTGCCCAGCAGGTTCTGACGGAAACGCCCCTGCTTGCCCTTGATCATGTCGGCGAGCGACTTCAGCGGGCGCTTGTTGGAACCGGTGATGGCACGACCGCGGCGACCGTTGTCGAGCAGCGCATCCACCGACTCCTGCAGCATGCGCTTCTCGTTGCGCACGATGATGTCGGGCGCATTGAGGTCGAGCAGCCGCTTGAGGCGGTTGTTACGGTTGATCACACGACGATAGAGGTCGTTGAGATCGGAGGTCGCGAAGCGGCCACCGTCCAGCGGCACCAGCGGACGCAGGTCCGGCGGCAGCACCGGCAGCACTTCCATGACCATCCACGCCGGCGCATTGCCGGACTTGTAGAAGGCTTCCAGCAGCTTGAGGCGCTTGGAGAGCTTCTTGATCTTGGTCTCGGAGTTGGTCTGCGGAATCTCCTCGCGCAGCCGCTCGATCTCTTCTTCCAGATCGATATCCTTGAGCAGGGCCTGCACGGCTTCGGCGCCCATGCGCGCGTCGAAGTCGTCGCCGAACTCTTCCAGCGCTTCGAAGTACTGCTCGTCATTGAGCAGCTGGCCGCGCTCGAGGGTGGTCATGCCCGGATCGATCACGACGAACGACTCGAAATAGAGCACGCGCTCGATATCGCGCAGGGTCATGTCGAGGAACATGCCGATGCGCGACGGCAGCGACTTCAGAAACCAGATGTGGGCGACCGGCGAGGCCAGCTCGATGTGCCCCATGCGCTCGCGGCGTACCGCGGCCTTGGTCACCTCGACCCCACACTTCTCGCAGATGATGCCGCGATGCTTCATGCGCTTGTACTTGCCGCACAGGCACTCGTAATCCTTGACCGGCCCGAAGATCTTGGCGCAGAACAGCCCGTCACGTTCCGGTTTGAACGTACGGTAGTTGATGGTCTCCGGCTTCTTGACTTCGCCGTATGACCAGGAGCGAATCATCTCCGGCGACGCGAGCGTGATCTTGATCGCGTCGAACTCGTCAGATTGCGCCTGTGACTTGAGGACTTTCACCAAATCTTTCATGGGATCGCTCCGTTGCGGAGTTGTCATGAGCGGGGCCGCGAATCACTCGCTCGCCCCGCAAACCGTCGCTATCGATCGACTGTGCCGGTCTTAGCTTTCCAATTCGATGTCGATACCCAACGAGCGGATTTCCTTCACCAGCACATTGAAGGATTCCGGCATACCGGCCTGCATGGTGTGGTCGCCATCCACGATGCTCTTGTACATCTTGGTACGACCCTCGACGTCATCCGACTTGACGGTGAGCATCTCCTGCAGGGTGTAGGCGGCGCCATAGGCCTCGAGCGCCCACACTTCCATCTCCCCGAAGCGCTGTCCGCCGAACTGCGCCTTGCCGCCCAGCGGCTGCTGGGTGACCAGCGAGTAGGAGCCGGTGGAACGCGCGTGCATCTTGTCGTCGACCAGGTGGTTGAGCTTGAGCATGTACATGTAGCCCACGGTCACCGGACGATCGAAGGACTCGCCGGTACGGCCGTCGTAGAGCGTCATCTGGCCGGAGTCCGGCAGATCGGCGAGCTTCAGCAAGTGCTTGATCTCGTGCTCCTTGGCGCCGTCGAACACCGGCGTCGCGATCGGCACGCCACCGCGCAGGTTCTTGGCCAGGGTGATGATCTCGTCATCGGTCAGGGAGTCGATGTCTTCCTGACGCGTTTCCTGGGTGTTGTAGACCTGCTTGAGGAAGCCGCGAATCTCGCTGACCTGCTGTTCACGGGCGTCGCGCAGCATCCGGTCGATCTTGACCCCGAGGCCGTGAGCCGCCATGCCCAGGTGGGTCTCGAGGATCTGACCGACGTTCATGCGTGACGGTACACCCAGCGGGTTGAGCACGACGTCGACCGGCTGGCCGTTGTCGTCGAACGGCATGTCCTCGATCGGCATGATCGCGGAGATGACACCCTTGTTACCGTGGCGCCCGGCCATCTTGTCGCCCGGCTGGATGCGACGCTTCACCGCCAGATAGACCTTGACGATCTTGAGCACGCCCGGCGCGAGGTCGTCGCCCTGGGTGAGCTTGCGCTTCTTGTCCTCGAAACGCTCGTCCATCTCCTTGCGGCGATTTTCCAGCTGTTCGTCGGCCTGGGCGAGGAGCTCGTTGAGCGTCTCGTCCTGCATCCGCAGCTTGAACCACTGCTGACGCGGCAGTTCGTCGAGGTAGTCCTCGCTCAGGACATCGCCCTTCTTGAGCTTGGGCCCGCCATTGACCGGCTGGCCGTCCAGCGTGCGCTGGAGACGCTCGAAAGTCGCTTCCTCGGCGATGCGATAGGTCTCCTGCAAGTCACGCCGCACCTCGTCGAGCTGCTGCTGCTCGATGGAGAGCGCGCGGGAGTCCTTCTCGACGCCATCGCGGGTGAACACCTGAACGTCGATGACGGTACCGCGCATGCCGGTCGGCGCGCGCAGCGAGGTGTCCTTCACGTCGGACGCCTTCTCGCCGAAGATCGCCCGCAGCAGCTTCTCTTCCGGCGTCAGCTGGGTCTCGCCCTTGGGCGTTACCTTGCCGACCAGGATGTCGCCGGCACCGACCTCGGCGCCGATATAGACCACGCCGGCCTCGTCCAGCTTGCCCAGCGCCGACTCGCCCACGTTAGGGATATCGGACGTGATCTCTTCCGCACCCAGCTTGGTGTCGCGAGAGACACAGGTCAGTTCCTGGATATGGATCGTGGTGAAACGATCGTCCTCGACCACCCGCTCGGAGACGAGGATGGAGTCCTCGAAGTTGTAGCCGTTCCACGGCATGAACGCGAGACGCATGTTCTGGCCCAGGGCCAGGTCACCCATGTCGACGGACGGGCCATCGGCGAGGATATCGCCTCGTGCCACCTGGTCGCCCGGGCGCACGATCGGGCGCTGGTTCTGGCAGGTGTTCTGGTTGGAACGCACGTACTTGGTCAGGTTGTAGATGTCGACACCGGCTTCGCCACCGATGATCTCGTCTTCGTTGACCCGGACCACGACGCGCTTGGCGTCGACGGAATCGATCACGCCGCCACGACGGGCCACGGCGCAGACGCCGGAGTCACGCGCCACGAAGCGCTCCATCCCGGTGCCGACGAGCGGCTTGTCGGCACGCAGGGTCGGTACCGCCTGGCGCTGCATGTTCGAGCCCATCAACGCGCGGTTGGCGTCGTCGTGCTCGAGGAACGGGATCAGCGCGGCCGCGACCGACACCACCTGGCGCGGCGACACGTCCATCAGGGTCACCTTGTCCGGCGCCATGAAGGTGGTCTCGCCCTTGTGCCGGACCTGGACCAGATCGTCGATCAACTTGTTGCTCTCGTCGACCGTCGCCGAAGCCTGGGCGATGATGAAGTCGCCCTCTTCGATCGCCGACAGATGGACGATCTCGTCGGTCAGCTGACGATCCACGACCTTGCGATACGGCGTCTCGAGGAAACCGTAGCTGTTGGTCTTGGAGTAGGTCGCCAGCGAGTTGATCAGACCGATGTTCGGACCTTCCGGCGTCTCGATCGGGCACAGCCGGCCATAGTGCGTGGCGTGAACGTCGCGCACTTCGAAACCGGCCCGCTCGCGGGTCAGGCCGCCCGGCCCAAGCGCGGAGACACGACGCTTGTGGGTGACCTCGGAGAGCGGGTTGTTCTGATCCATGAACTGGGACAGCTGCGAGGAGCCGAAGAACTCCTTCACTGCCGCCGCCACCGGCTTGGCGTTGATCAGGTCCTGCGGCATCAGGCCTTCGCTCTCCGCCATGGAGAGACGCTCCTTGACCGCACGCTCGACACGCACCAGACCGACACGGAACTGGTTTTCCGCCATCTCGCCGACACAGCGGATACGACGGTTGCCCAGGTGATCGATGTCGTCGACTTCGCCGAAGCCGTTACGAATGTTGATCAGCTCTTTGAGGACATCGAGGATGTCCTGGTTGTCGAGCACGCCGGAGCCGGTGTCGGCCTCGCGACGCAGACGACGGTTGAACTTCATCCGGCCGACGCCCGACAGGTCGTAGCGGTCTTCGGTGAAGAACAGGTTGTGGAACAGCGTCTCGGCCGCTTCCTTGGTCGGCGGCTCACCCGGGCGCATCATGCGGTAGATCTCGACCAGCGCTTCCAGCGCGGAGCGAGTGGTGTCCACCTTCAGCGTATCGGAGATGAACGAGCCCGCGTCGAGATCGTTGGTGTAGAGCGTCTCCAGCTTGGTGACACCGCCCTGGCCCAGCTTCTCGACCAGCTCCGGCGTCAGCTCGGTATTGCACTCGCAGATCAGTTCGCCGGTATTGGCATCGACCTGATCCTTGGCCAGCGTCTTGCCGAACAGATAGTCCATCGGCACCTGCAAGCGCTCGATTCCGGCGCTTTCCAGCTGACGGATGTGCTTCTGGGTGATGCGGCGACCTTCCTCGACGATGACGTTGCCGTCGGTACCCTTGATGTCGAAGGTCGCGGTTTCACCACGCAACCGTGACGGCACCAGCTCGACGAAAATGCCGTCGCTTTCGATATGGAAAGTGCTGGTGTCGAAGAAGGTATCGAGGATCTCCTCGGCGCTCATGCCGAGCGCGCGCATCAGCACGGTCGCCGGCAGCTTGCGGCGACGGTCGATACGCACGAAGACGTTGTCCTTCGGATCGAACTCGAAATCCAGCCAGGAGCCGCGGTAAGGAATGATCCGCGCGGAATAAAGCAGCTTCCCGGAGGAGTGGCTCTTGCCCTTGTCGTGATCGAAGAACACGCCCGGCGAACGGTGGAGCTGGGAGACGATGACACGCTCGGTACCGTTGACGACGAAGGTCCCGTTCTCGGTCATCAGGGGGATCTCCCCCATATAGACTTCCTGCTCCTTGATGTCCTTGATGGCCTTGTTCGAAGACTCTTTGTCGTAGATGATCAGGCGAACCTTGACCCGCAGCGGTGCCGAATAGGTCACGCCGCGCAGCTGGCACTCCTTGACGTCGAAAGCCGGGGTGCCGAAGCGATAACTGACATACTCGAGCGCCGCATTCCCTGAAAAGCTCTCGATCGGAAATACGGACTTGAAAGCCGCATGGAGACCGGTCTCGAGACGCTCTTCCGGCGCCCGGTCCTGCTGGAGAAAGTCGTAATAGGAATCAAGCTGGATGGCCAGCAGGTAGGGCACATCCATTACTTGAGGCAGTTTGCCGAAATCCTTGCGGATGCGTTTTTTCTCAGTGTATGAGTAAGCCATCTGTATTCCCCAGCTTGTTCACCATGGGTGACCGGTGCGTGGTCGGCGCTCCCTAACGCGGGCTACCCCCGTTAGGCGCTGACGGCAAGCCTCCCAACACAGGGAGCTCGCCGTCGGAATTCGTCTAGTGGCTACAATCCTGAACCGGGAGGTCGACCCCGGATCAGGCGTACTAACGCCAGGCTAGCAAAAACAGAAAAAGGCCGGCAGCGGGTAGGCCCGCCACCAGCCGTGGCGCTTACACAGCGCGTGAAGCCGTGAGCACAGAGTTACTTGAGCTCCACAGAAGCGCCAGCTTCTTCCAGCTTCTTCTTGGCTTCTTCAGCGTCGTCCTTGGACAGACCTTCTTTCAACGTCGCCGGAGCGCCGTCGACAGCGCCCTTGGCTTCTTTCAGGCCAAGACCGGTGATTTCGCGAACGACCTTGATGACGTTGACTTTCTTGTCACCGGCAGCGGTCAGAACGACAGAGAACTCGGTCTGCTCTTCGGCCGCAGCTTCACCGCCGCCACCAGGACCGGCGACGACAGCAGCAGCTGCAGAAACGCCGAACTTCTCTTCCATTGCAGAAACCAGTTCCGCAACTTCCATCACGGACATTTCGGCAACGGCGTTGATGATGTCTTCTTGAGAAAGTGCCATTTTCAGATTCCTAAACTTTGCGGAGCCCCAGCCGGTATCGGCCAAGCGCTCATTGATTCAACAGTCGATCCAGTCCGCGCGAGCAGGCTGCCAATCAGGCAGCTTCTTCCTGCTTCTGGTCGCGAAGTGCTGCGAGGGTACGAACCAGCTTGCCGGCAGAAGCTTCCTTCATGACGGACATCAGCTTGGCGATCGCTTCGTCGTAAGTCGGCAGCGTTGCCAGACGGTCGATGTCAGCAGCCGGGATCATCTCCCCTTCGTAAGCCAGCGCCTTGACTTCGAACTCCTTCTGCGTCTTGCCGAACTCCTTGAACAACCGCGCGGCAGCGCCGGGGTGCTCGTAGGAGAAGGCCAACAGCGTCGGGCCTGCGAAAGTCTCGTTCAGGCACTCCCATGAAGTCCCTGACAGCGCGCGGCGCGCCAGCGTGTTGCGGACAACACGAATCTGGACGCCATTCTCGCGAGCCTGTTTGCGCAGATCGGTCATTGCGCCAACGGTGACACCGCGAGAATCGGCAACTACGACGGAAAGAGCGTCCTTAGCGGCTTCACTGACCTCGGCAACAATCGCTTTTTTGCCTTCGAGTGCTAGTGGCACAGTGGTTACTCCTTCGTGCCGGGGCGACGGCGTCGCGACCCGGTGGTTACCATCTCTTTCATCTGACAGCGATGAAAGTCTTGGATGATGGCTGCACACCTGACTCGGCGAGCAACACCATCTGCGCAGGCCCCCATTCGGGACATTAAGTCAGCGGCTAGCGCTGTCACCTGCGGTCTTTGACGGTGCCCCGCCCCACTCTGCCAGGACGACGCAAGTCGTCGAAACAGCGCACGGGGACCGCAAAGTTATTGCCTGGTTGTCGTCGGTCACGCGTAAGCGCTGTGATCGACGGTCAGACCCGGGCCCATGGTGCTGGACAGGGTCAGTTTCTTGAGATAGATGCCCTTGGACGTGCTCGGCTTGAGACGCTTGAGGTCGTTGACCAGCGCTTCGAGGTTGCCCTTGAGCGCGTCGGCGGGAAAGTCGACCTTACCGATGGAGGCATGGATGATGCCGTTCTTGTCGGTACGGAAACGGACCTGACCTGCCTTGGCATTCTTGACCGCGGTGGCGACGTCCGGCGTCACGGTGCCGACCTTCGGGTTCGGCATCAGGCCGCGCGGCCCCAGGATCTGGCCAAGCTGGCCGACCACACGCATGGCATCCGGTGCGGCGACGACGACGTCGAAGTTCATGTTGCCTTTCTTGACGTCTTCGGCCAGATCTTCCATGCCGACGATGTCGGCACCGGCTTCCTTGGCGGCGTCGGCGGCGGCGCCTTGCGCGAACACGGCGACGCGGACGTCACGACCGGTTCCGTTGGGCAGCACGGTGGCGCCACGAACGACCTGGTCGGATTTACGCGGATCGACACCCAAGTTGATGGAAACCTCGACGGCTTCCTTGAACTTGACCGTGGACACCTCGGAAAGCAGCGCGACGGCTTCTTCGAGGGTGTAGACCTTGCCCGGCTCGACCTTCTCGCGAATCATCTGAGCGCGTTTTGTCAGCTTTGCCATGATCAGAGGCCCTCCACGTTGAGGCCCATGCTGCGAGCACTGCCAGCGATGGTACGAACGGCGGCGTCAAGACTGGCAGCCGTCAGGTCCGGCTCCTTGGTCTTGGCGATTTCCTCGAGCTGCTCACGAGTCACGGTGCCGACCTTGGTCTTGTTCGGCACGCCGGAACCGGACTTGATACCCGCAGCTTTCTTCAGCAGCACGGCCGCCGGCGGCGTCTTGGTGACGAAGGTGAAGCTGCGGTCGGAATAGACCGTGATCACGACCGGCGTCGGCAGGCCCGGCTCAATTTCTTGAGTCGCGGCGTTGAACGCCTTACAGAATTCCATGATGTTGACGCCGTGCTGACCCAGCGCGGGACCCACGGGCGGACTCGGATTGGCCTTGCCAGCTGCAACCTGCAGCTTGATGTAGGCCTGGACTTTCTTAGCCATTTTGAACTCCAGTCGGGTACGGACGCCTTGCGGCTCCCCAATTCAGCCGACACGACGGCCGGCAACGATAACGCAGCACCGAATGGCGCCGCGATGAACTCAGTGCTACGCCGGTCAGTCCTTGACCACCTGGACGAATTCCAGCTCTACCGGCGTCGAACGCCCGAAGATCAGCACGCTGACCTGCAGGCGACTCTTTTCGTAGTTGACCTCTTCCACGACACCGTTGAAATCGGCGAAGGGGCCATCGACGACACGAACGGTCTCGCCTGGCTCGAAGAGTGTCTTGGGGCGTGGCTTGTCGGTACCATCCTGGACGCGGCGCAAGATCGCATCCGCTTCTTTCTGCGTGATGGCGGCGGGCTTCTCCGGCGTACCGCCGATGAATCCCATCACGCGCGGTGTCTCGTTGACCAAGTGCCAGGTCTGTTCGTTCATCTCCATCTCGACCAGCACGTAGCCGGGATAGAACTTGCGCTCGCTTTTGCGGCGCTTGCCGTCACGCATCTCGACGACTTCTTCGGTCGGCACCAGAATGTCACCGAACTGATCTTCGACCTCGTAGAGCTTTACCCGCTCGATCAGCGAGCGCATCACCTGCTTCTCGAAACCGGAATAGGCGTGAACGACGTACCAACGCTTGGACATGAAAACTCCTAGCCAATGATTCCGGACATCGCCCAACCCAGGACGGTATCGATAAGCCACAGCAGCAGCCCCACGACGAGAACGGCCGCCAGTACGATCAACGTCGTCTGGATGGTCTCCTGTCGGGTCGGCCAGACCACTCGCTGAATCTCACGCTTGGAACCCCGCGCCAGATCCATCAATGCCTGCCCCTTTGCCGTGGTCAAGGCGATCGCGGCGGCAATACCACAAATGACGACGACGCCCAGCACGCGGTACAGCAACGCCTGATCCGCAAACCACGCATTGCCGCCAACCGCGACTGCCAGCAGCAACACCACGACGATCCACTTGGGAGTGTCGAAGCGTGACTCCTGCACCTCGGCGTTGTGCTTCATGAAAACTCCTCAACTCAAGGCGCGATAACCGAACAAGACAAGATATCAAATACAAGCCAGCCTGGGGAAGACTGGCAGGCCAGGAGGGAATCGAACCCCCAACCTGCGGTTTTGGAGACCGCTGCTCTGCCAATTGAGCTACTGGCCTGCAACTACACTTCCGAGAAGCACCCGGAAATTAGGAGGGCGCTATGATAGCGAAGAGATGCCAGAAAAAGCAATCCCATCCGGCATTTTTCTTTTTCACCAAAAAAGCGAGCTCCTGGCTCGCCTTTCGCACATCCGCATCGATGATTGAAATGGAGCTCATGGACGGAATTGAACCGTCGACCTCACCCTTACCAAGGGTGTGCTCTACCCCTGAGCTACATGAGCCTAAATCACTTCAACATCAAATGGAGCGGGTAGTGGGAATCGAACCCACACCATCAGCTTGGAAGGCTGAGGTTCTACCATTGAACTATACCCGCCTACCCGCTCTGGTCCGGCTTGCCGAAACAGACCGGCAAAACTACTGCAATAAAACTGGTGGAGAGGGAAGGATTCGAACCTTCGAAGCTTTCGCGGCAGATTTACAGTCTGCTCCCTTTGGCCACTCGGGAACCTCTCCATGACGGCGACAGATTCTACACTGCCCCTCATTGATGTCAAGCGTCTGTTTTTATTGCGATAACAGGCTCGGATATCAATGGCCTTGCGCACAAAGCGGGGCGCATTGTGTCAAAGCAGGGCACCGAATGCAAGCGCGAATGCCATCTTTTCGACGCCTCCCCTGCCTGCCCATGCCATGTGGCGGCGATCCCCCACACGCCCGTCGCCGGTTGCTGATCGGATCACTCCGGCCGAATGCTTATCTCGCCCCCCGTGAGAGCCTGCTCCCCAGCTTCGGTCTTCACGATCAGATTGCCGCTAGGGTCCACCTCGACCGCTTCGGCGATATAGGAAGTAGAGCCCTGGTGAATACGAATGGATCGGCCCGCATAGGCATGCCGCCTGTTCCAGTCTGCTCGCCAAGCGCCGAAACCCTGGCGCTCGAATTCGGGCAACATCATCAGCAGCGACTCGATCAGCGCCGCCGCGACATGATTGCGTTTGGGCGCCTGCACCACGTCGGCGAGCGCGCCCACCGGCTGCCCCGCAGCTTCTCGGACGGCATCGCTTGCAGAGACGTTGAGACCGATGCCAATGACCACTTCGCAAGGCCCTTCCACGTCTCCAGTCACTTCGAGCAGGATCCCGGCAAGTTTCTGCCACTCGTCATCGACGGCAAGCAGGACGTCGTTGGGCCATTTCAGGGCAACATCGGCACCCAGGTCACCGACGACGTTGGCCAGAACCACCCCGACGGCGAGGCTCAGCCCTTCGAGCGCTGCCACGCCGGACTCGAACCGCCAACCCAGCGACAGGATCAGGCTCTCCCCCCAGCCGGTACTCCAAACCTTCCCTCGGCGGCCTCGCCCCGCAGTCTGGCTCTCCGCAAGGCACACCTCGCCGTGACCCGCGCCATGGCGGAAGCGATCCCGCAGAAACGTGTTGGTGGAGTCGAGAACATCCTCGACGAAAAGCCGTTTGAGATGATGTCGGGTTTCGGCCGACAACCGGGAAACGATACAGGCGCCGTCAAGCGAATCCAGCGGATTGACCAGTCGATAACCCCGCCCCTTGACCGCCTCCAGCGGCAGGTTCATCGCCTCCAGCTTCTTGAGCTGTTTCCAGACTGCAGTACGCGACACACCAAGACGCTCACCCAACTGCTGGCCGGAATGGTAGTTGCCGTCACTGAGCAAACGAATCAGGTCACCGATACTCATCAGGATACGCCTAGCGACAAAACCGACATTCTAGCGAAGTTCGCAGTTTATCGATAACGCCACCCGTCGCCCGTAGCTCGTAGCTCGTAGCTCGTAGCTCGTAGCTCGTAGCTCGTAGCTCGTAGCTCGTAGCTCGTAGCTCGTAGCTCGTAGCTCGTAG
>NZ_PZJM01000016.1 GCF_003206045.1 Salinicola lusitanus | reverse complement strand
CGTGACGCTGGATGTCACCGCGCCAGGTGACGGCGATGGCATCAACAGCGTGACCTTCGTCGACGATGACGGCATCTACAATGCGGCCGATGCCGATGGCGTCACCATCACCGGTCAGGTCGAGGACGGTGCATCGATCAGTACGCTGACCATCACCAGCGCCAATGGCGGCGAGCCCGTGGTGGTCGAAGGCATCGACATTGATGTCACCGATGGATCGTTCTCCTACGTCGCCGACCTATCCGGTCTGGCAGACGGAGAACTGACCGCGACCCTCACGGTCACCGATGCCGCCGGCAACGATGGTACGGTTTCCGACACTGCAACGTTGGATACCACCGCTGATGCCGCGCCGCTGGCAACACTGACCAGCAATGATGACGATGGTCTGGTCAGCACCGACGAAGCCGGTACGGCCAGCTACACCGTCAGCGGCCTGGATGACGACGCCACGGCGGTCGCCACCTTCACCGACGTCAATGGCGATACCGCCACGGCCGATGTCGCTGCCGATGGCACGTTCACGGTCGATCTCTCTGGGCTCGCCGATGGCGAGATCACCAGCTCGCTGGAAATCACCGACACGGCTGGCAATACCGCTATGGTCGACGGTGACAGCGTCACGTTGGATCAGACCGCGCCAGCCGTTGACGACGCCGCGGCCAATATCAGCGAAGCAGGCCTGGATGGAGCGGCCACTGTCACGGTCTCCGGTACCATGACGATCGACGACAGCGGCAGTGGGGTCGAATCCATTACTGTCGGCGGCCCGACGGGCATCACCGCCGGAGGTGAAACCGTCGACTGGAGCGGCAGCTTCAGCGAGGGGATCTACACCCTGAACGGGACGGCGAATGGCACGACCGTGGCCACGCTGACCGTCAGCACGACCGGAGCCTACACCTACACCCAGTCGCAGGCGCTCGACCATCCGCTGGCTGGCGCCGACATCCTGGCGCTGGGATTCGATGTCACCGCCAGCGATCAACTGGGTAACGAGAGCAGCGGCGAACTGACCGTCAACCTGACCGACGATGTCCCCGTCGCCGCGCAGCCGGCATTCTTCGAGATCGACACCGACTCCACAACGGCGACGGGCAGCTTCGTCGAGAGCTACGGTGCCGATGGCGGCTACGTCTCCGAACTCACCATCGACGGCTACACCTTCAGCTACGACCCGGAGACCGACAGCGTTTCCACGACCGGCAGTTCCGAGCTGGTCGTCCCGTTCGAGGATGGCGACTACGACAGCGGCTCCGGGGAGTTGACGATCCAGACCGTCAAGGGCGAGACCTTGACCGTTAATCTGCAGGACGGCAGCTACGACTACGATGCGTCCGGCGCCAACCTGCTGGATCCGGAGCCGGAAGCGGCACCGGTGGTCGCCCTGGGCGCAGACGATAGTCTGCTGGGGCTGGTAGGGGTCGAGGCGCTGGGACTCGCCGACTTCAGCGATCAGCAAGCGTTCGCCGCCACCGATGCCAATAACGACATCACCTCGGTCACTGTCTCGTTGACGGCCCTCAGCATTAGCGTTGGCGCCGGGTTCAGGGCCTCCCAGGCACTGGCCAACGAGTTGGGACTGACCTACAGCGTCGACAATCTCGCGCTACTGGATTTCGACGCCTCGATCACGGTGAGCGCCAGCGACGGCGGCACCATCGACAATCAGGCGCTCAACGAGTTTCTGGGATCGGTCTACTTCAGTTCCGGCCTGGCTAATATCGGCCTGGGATCGACGGTGTCGATCTCCGCAACGGATGCACAAGGCAATACCACCAGCACCTCCAACAGCGACCTTCTCAGCCTCGGGTTGCTGCAGAGCAATGTCCCCACCTACCTGGTCCAGGGTAATGCCAACGCCAATGCCCTGAACGGCACCACCGGTAACGACCGTCTTTACGGCTACGGCGGCAACGATACGCTCAACGGCGGCGAGGGTAACGACCTGCTTCGCGGTGGTGCCGGCAATGACACGCTAAACGGGGGTAGCGGCAACGATATCCTGATCGGGGGAGCCGGCAACGATACCCTGACCGGCGGCACCGGCAATGATGTCTTCCGCTGGGAAGATGGCCATCAGGGCAGCGTCGGCGCACCCGCCAACGACACCGTGACCGATTTCAACGCCAGCCGCGTCTCTTCTGGAGGAGACATTCTCGATCTTGGCAGCCTGCTCCAAGGTGAGGGAAAAGTCGGCAGGAATGCCGGCAACCTGACCAACTACCTGCACTTCGCGCTGGTCGGTACTGCCACGCTGGTCTATGTCAGCAGCGCCGGCGCGTTCCAGGGATTGACCGATGCCGCCGCCAAGGAAGCGGCAGCGGATCAGATCATCACGCTGCAGGGCGTCGATTTGACCGCCAGCGGCGCAAGCGATCTCGCGATCATCGAGACGCTGCTGGCCAACGGCAATCTGATCGTCGATGACGCCTCGGCCGATACCGACCTCTCGGGCAGCGTCTCGACTGGTGTCGACGCAGTGATCTCCGACGGCGATGGCGATACCGCCGGCACCAGTGTCGAGTTCGACAGCACCGGCCAGACACCGCCGACACCCGATCCCGATAACGTCGCTCCCATCGTCCAGGCCAACTCCTCCTCGCTGCTCGGCATCGCCGGCGTGGACTTGCTGGGCCTGATCAGTTTCGGTGACCAGGATCTCTTCGCCGCGGATGCGGATGGCAACCTGCAGTCGGTGACGGTGGCCTACCAGCCGCTGCTCAGCCTCAACCTGACCGCTCTCGAGTTCACCGCCTCCCAGCAGATGGCCGACGAACTGGGGTTGAATCTGTCCTTCGACAACGACCCCGGGCTGCTCGGTCTGGTCGCGCCCTCCGCCAGCGTCACCATCACCGCCGCGGATGGCGGCACGATCGACAATCTGGCGATCAACGAACTGCTGGCCACCGTGGCGTTCGCCGATACCGACGGCTTGCTGGGGCTCAACGCCGATCTCCAGCTCTCGCTGCTCAATTCGACCAGCATTACCGCCACCGACAGCGACGGCCGAACCGCCACGGACTCGCTCGGTGAGTTGGCCAACCTGGACGCCCTGAGCACGCTGCTGGGCAACAACGACAACATCGTCGAGGGCACCAGCGCCAACGAGACGCTCGATGGTGGCGCCGGCAGCCAGCGCCTCTACGGCTACGAGGGCAACGACACCCTCAACGGCGGTGATGGCAATGATTTGCTGCGCGGCGGTGCGGGAGACGACACCCTCAACGGTGGCGCCGGTAACGACCTGCTGATCGACGGCAACGGTGCCGACACCTTCAACGCGGGCGCCGGAGACGACCTGATCGTGACCAGTGGTAACGGCTTCGCCTCGATCGACGGTGGCGACGGGTTCGACACCCTGCTGCTCGACGGTGGCATCGACCTCGACATGGTCAACGGCGACCTCGGCCCCATCACCAATATCGAGCGGCTGGACCTGGGCAGTGGCGACGAGGCCAGCACCGCAACGTTGAGTGCCGAAGTCGTCGACGCCATGACCGATGACGACAACGTGCTGCAGGTCACCGGCGACGAGCAGGACACGCTCAATATCCAGGGGGCAACGGCCGACGGCGCCATCACGCTGGGCGGTACCGCCTATGACCAGTACACCTTCGGAGATACCACCATCCAGGTCGAGCAGGATACCGTCCAGGTCGAGACCTGAGCGATGGCCAGACGCCGCCGCGCCCTGTGGGCCGCGGCGTCGGCCACCATCGACAACAACGCTGGCGACGTGATGTCGCCAGCAGAGGAATATCGCAGTCAGAAGGAAAAACGGTCATCGACGACTTATCCCAACACGCAGAAAGGTGGTCTATACGCATGCTGGCAATCGTCGTCTGTCTAGCGCCGACCCTGGCAAAGGGTCAGGAAGCCGACTGGTGGAATGCCGTGGACCACGAGGCCACCGGCCACGGGGCGCCCAAGGTCGTCCCGAGGATCAATGCGACGCTGCCGACCGAACCCTGGTCGCCCTCGACGACATCGGCGATCAGGCCCACCGATACCGACAGTCGGCCTCACTCCACCTCGCGCTCCGGGCCGCTGTCACTCGAGGATGCCGTGCGTCGGGGGCTGGCAATCAACCCGACGGTCCGCGCGGCGATCGCCGATGCCAGCGCCGCCGGTACCGAGGTGGATATCGCCGAGTGGGGCTACTTCCCCACCGTCGACCTCTCGGCGGGTCCGGAGGAGTTTCCCTTCAGCGAGTTCGGCTACGAGGCCTCGGCCCGTCAGATGCTCTACGACTGGGGCCGCATCGACAGCCAGGTTGCCAGCGCCAGCGCCGCGGAGCGCGAGGCTCGGCGGGCGCTCGGCGTAGCCGAGGAGGAGGCCGCGCTCGATATCGCCGAGGCCTACCTGGACATCCTGGCCGCCAGGCGTCGGCTGGAAGTGACCCAGCGCTATGTCGATGAGCTCGAGACGCTGCGCAGCCTGACCCGGGATCGCGGCAGCACCGGCTATACCGACAGCAGCGAGCAGGGGCGCGTGGCACTGGACCTGGCCCAGGCCCGCGGCGATCTGGCCACGGAACGCGGGTCGCTGAACGATGCCCGTCAGCAGTTCCGAGTGCTGGTCGGGGTCTCCCCGGACGCGCTGGATACGCCCGATCCGGAGACCCTCACCGACCGCCTGGATGACGCGAGGCTGGAAGAGTGGATCGTGGCGGCGCCGGCCTACCGGCAGGCAGTGGCGGCCGCCGAACAGGCACAGGCCGACCTGGACGAGACCCAGGCGTCACTCAAACCGCAGCTCAATCTCGAAGGCTCGCTGGAGCGGCGCCAGATCGGGGGCGAACTGCAGAACGACTCGGTGATCGGGCTGCGCCTGCGAATGGACACGCTACAGGGGCTGGCCAACTTCCAGCGTCCGGACGCCGCCCGGCAACGACTCGAGGCCGCCCGTTACCGCGTCGACAGCCAGCGCCGCGAAATCCGCCGCAGCGTACTGACCTTGATCGAGAATGCCGAAGTCTACCGCCAGCGCCAGCAGGCGCTGACCGACCAGGTCGAGGAAGCCCGGTCCGTGGGCGATCTCTACGACGACCAGTTCTCCGTGGGATTGCGCGACGTCAACGATCTGCTGACGATCCGGCAGGAAGCGTTCTCGGCTCGCCGCCAGCTGATCGACCTGGAGAGTCAGCAGAAGCGCATCCAGTATCGCGCCGCTTCGCAACTGGGATTGATCAACCCGTTGATCACGGGCCGCCTGGGAGATGACATCCCATGAGCCTTTCCTCCTCCCAACGCTTCACGGACCCGATCGACGAGAGCAGCGACCCGCTGCGGGAGGGCATGGTACTGCTGTGCCGCCGCCTGGGCCGCCCCACTTCCATGTCGGAGCTCGGCGACGGGCTACCGTTGGAGCAGGGACGGCTGCCGCTGAGGGAAGTCTCCCGCGCCCTGCGCCGAGCCGGGGTCAGCGCCCGCGTGAGCCGACGCTCGCTGAAGGATATCTCGCCGCGATTGCTGCCGGCGCTGCTGATTCTCGAGAGCGGCGATACGGCACTGCTGGAATCGCTGGACGGCGAGGAAGCCCGCATCGCCCTCCCCGAAGCCGACGGCGGCGAGGAGACGATGACACCGGAAGCCCTGGACGCTCTCTACAGCGGCACGGCGATCTTCGCGCGGCCGGCCGCCCGCAGCGACGACCGCGCCGGCAACTTCGCCCAGGCGCCCCCCAAGCACTGGTTGAAGGAGCCGTTGAGAGCCTGCTGGCCCGCCTATGCCGAAGTCGGCGTCGCCGCCCTGGCCGCCAATGTCCTGGCGATATCCACTGCCCTGTTCGCGATGCAGGTCTACGACCGTGTCGTTCCCAACGCCGCCTTCGATACGCTGTGGGTGCTGGCCAGCGGCGTGGCGCTAGCGGTACTGCTGGAGTTCCTGCTCAAGGGGCTAAGGGCACACCTGCTGGAGGTGATCGGCAAGCGCCTGGATCTCGAACTCTCGTCGAAACTCTTCGAGCAGGCGGTTCGCCTGCGCCTCAACGCCAAGCCCTCCTCCACCGGTGCCTTCACCAGCCAGGTGCGCGAATTCGAATCGGTCCGCGAGTTCTTCACTTCCGCCACCGCCGGCGCCATCAGCGACCTGCCCTTCGTGGCGCTGTTCGTGCTGATCATCGCCTGGATCGGCGGCCCGGTGGCGTGGGTACCGGTGGCCGCCATCGCCGGCATGATCCTTCCCGGACTGCTGCTGCAGCGCTATCTGGCCAGGCTGGCCCGGGAGAACCTGCGCGAGGGCGCGGTCAAGAACGGCGTGCTGCTGGAGTCGCTGGACCAGCTCGAGACCGTCAAGGCTACGCGGGCCGAGGGCAGAAACCTGGCGCTGTGGGAGTCGCTCTCGGCGCAGCTCTCCAACGCCTCGATCCGGCTGAGAGCCGTCACCAGCATGCTGACGCATTCGGCCTCCTTGCTGCAGCAACTGGGGTACGTCGGCATCGTCATCGTCGGCGTCTACCGCATCAGCGCCGGCGACATGACCATCGGTGCGCTGATCGCCTGCTCCATCCTCGGCTCGCGGGCCATCGCCCCGATGGGCCAGACCAGCGCCCTGCTCGCCCGCTGGCAGCACGTCAAGGCGGCGGTCGAGGGGTTGGACGAACTGATGCAGGCCCCCAACGAAAGCGGCACCGGCCAGAAAGTCCGCAAGCCCCGGCTGCACGGCGACTATCGCCTGGAAGAGGTCGTGGTTCGCCATCAGGAAGAAGGGCCAGCCGCGCTGCAGCTCGACGAACTGACGATCGAGGCGGGCTCGCGGATCGCGCTGCTGGGCGGCAACGGTGCCGGAAAATCGACCCTGCTGCGACTGCTTTCCGGTTTCGTCGAGCCCACCGCCGGCCGCGTGATGCTCGACGACATCAATATCACCCAGATCGAATCCGCCGACCGGCGCCAGGCGATCGGCTATCTCCCTCAGGATATCGAACTGTTCTACGGCACCCTGCGGGACAATCTGACCCTGGATGGCGCGGCCTACGAGGACGAGGAGATCTTCCAGGCGCTGGACGGCGTCGGCCTGGGCCGATTCGTGCGCAGTCATCCCCAGGGGCTGGAGTTGCCGATCGCCTCCAGCGGCAGCGTCTCCGGCGGGCAGCGTCAGGCCATCGGCCTCGCCCGGCTGGTGCTGCAGGATCCCCGCATCGTGCTGATGGACGAGCCCACGGCCGCCTTCGACCAGAACAACGAAAAACGCGCCGTGGCATTCCTCAAACGGTGGATGGAAGGTCGCACGCTGATCGTCTCGACTCACAAGAAGCCGCTGCTGGACCTCACCGAGCGCGCCATCGTCCTGCGCGAGGGCAAGCTGGCGATGCAGGGCAACCTCGACCAGGTCGTGCAGGGCAATCGGGTCGCTTCCGGCAACCCGAGCCCGAGGGAGGGACGCTAGATGGCTACCACACTCAGCGACCAGGAGCTGCAGCGCCAGCTTGGCGACCCGCGCGCCAACCTGCGCCATCCGCTCGCCCGCCCCGTGGTGTGGGCCGTCCTCGTCTGCCTGATCAGTTTCATCGGCTGGTCCGCCTGGGCGCACATCGCCGTGGTGACCCACGGCCAGGGCCGCGTGATTCCAGTCAGCCGCATCCAGTCGATCCAGAGTCTGGAAGGCGGGATCATCGATGAGATCAAGGTGCGCGAAGGCGATATCGTCGACAAGGGCCAGTTGCTGGTCAAGCTCAGCGGCACGCGCTTCCGCAGTGCCTACCAGGAGACGGAAAACCAGGTCCAGGCGCTGAAAGCCGCCATCGCCAGGCTGCAGGCCGAGGTGCTCGAGGCGGATAGCATCGACTTCCCGGCGGATGTCGACGCCCAGAGCTCGCTGGCCCGCTCCGAGCGCGAGCTGTTCCACGCCCGCCGGGAAAAGCTGCGCGAGGCCACCGACTCGCTGGACCACGAGATCCAGATGGCCAGCCGACGACTGAACCTGATCCAGCCGCTGGTCGAGCGCAAGGCCGTCAGCCAGATGGAGGCGCTGCAGCTACAGCAGGACATCGCCTCGCTGCGTGGCAAGCGCGCCGAGATCCAGAACAGCTACGTGCAGGACGCCTACACCGAACTGACGGACAAGAAGGGTGAGCTGTCGTCGCTGGAGCAGGTCCTGGTGCAGCGCCAGGATCAGTACCAGCGTACCGAGCTTCACTCGCCGGTGCATGGCCGGGTCAACGCGATCAACTACACCACCCGGGGCGGCGTAGTGCCCCCGGGCGAGACCATCATGGAAGTGATTCCGCTGGAGGACCAGCTGCTGCTCGAGGCCAAGATCAAGCCGCAGGACGTTGCGTTCCTGGCGCCCGGCATGCCTGCCAGCGTCAAGATCACCGCCTACGATTACACGATCTACGGCGATCTCGAAGGCACGGTCGAGCAGATCAGCGCGGATACCATAGAGGAAGAGACACCACGGGGCACGGAATCCTACTACAAGGTCTACATCCGCACCGACGGCGGCTCGTTGACGCACCATGGCAAGGAGCTGCCGATCATCCCCGGCATGATCGCCCAGGTCGATATCCAGACCGGCGAGCGCAGCGTGCTGGACTACCTGCTCAAGCCACTGCTGAAAGCGAAACTCTATTGAGGCTTGCCAGCGCCGTGCAACGGCGCTGGCGGTACTGGCTTACCGATGCTCGGCGAGCCAGCGCTCTGCCTGCTGGCGCAGTGCTTCGTCGGAGCTGCGATCCGCCCGCGCCTGCCCCGCCACCGCCCGCTGGGCGTAATCGAGGGCCTGGGCATGCTCGCCTTCATCCTCCAGATATTGGGCATAGTAGAAGTTGGTATCGATGCCGTCGGGCCGGATATCCACCGCCTTTCGCAGCAGCTCCCGCGCCTTGTCCGAATCGCCGAACGCGATCGGCCAGCCCGGCGCGTGCTGGTAGAGCGCACCCAATGTCACGTAGGCCGAGCCGTTCTCGCCCTGGGGATCGATGGCGATCGCCTTTTCCAGCGCCGTGCGCGCCCGCTTGGCCAGGTCCAGCGCCCCCAGGCCGCCCTTCGCCTTGGCGTAGGACGCCAGCACGACCCCCTGGGCCGTCAGCACATGGGCGTTGTCCGGCTGATTCCTGGCCAGCGCATCGGCCTCGTCGGCCAGGTCTGCGAACGCCTTCATGCGGGCGTCGCCCTGCATCTGGTACTCGACGTTGCCCCACCGCTGCATGAGGGAGAACAGGGTCGCATCCGGCGTCTGCGCCACGGCGGCCGCTGCCGCGAACAGGAGTCCCACCACCACGCCGATCCGCAGCACCGGCCGACGCCAGAAGCGGTAAGAGGGAAAACGCTGCCGCCAATGTCGTTGCACTGCCGCAAAACCTGAAAGAGCCATCGGTGCCACTCCTGAAAGAGCCATCGTTGCAATCTAACGAGCGTTTGAATTCACCACTATAGGGTTTTAGTCGCAGGCTCTGGGCCCGGACCTCGAAATGGCAGCCGAAAACTGAATAACGTCTACGCTCAGGGGTGATAGGCACCGACGTGCCGCCTGGCGAGGTAGATCGTCGTGACAGATGTCATGGAGTCGCTCCCCCCCTGCCTCTCGGCTTCCGAGTTTGCCGCGTCGCTGCGCCGGCTTACCGCCGATTGGCCCCACCCTGCTGCCGATCCCGAATCGCTGGCGCGACGTCTGCGGCAACTCGTGGCATCGCGACTCGACCGGATCGATCTCCCCGCGCAGGGAAGAACGCTTGCCCGATGGCAACATCTGTCGGATATCGCCGCGCTCGATCTCGGCCTGGCCAAGCTGTTCGAGGGCCATACCGACGCCCTGGCGATTCTGGCCGAGATATCCCAGCCCAGCCGCTATCCCGCCACGGCACGCTGGGGCGTCTGGGCGGCAGAGCCGCCTCTCGCCCGCCTGACGCTGAGGCCCGCCTCCGAACGATCGGGAGCGCTGGTCGATGGCGACGACGTCGTTCTCGACGGGACCAAGGCGTGGTGTTCAGGGGCGCATGCCGTGACCCATGCGCTGGTAACTGCCTGGTTCGAGGAAATGCCCTGTCTCGCCGCCGTGGACCTGTCCCAGCCCGGTGTCCAGGTGACCAAGCGTGGCTGGGCGGCGGTCGGCATGGCCGCGACTGCCAGCGTCGAGGTCGAGTTCGAGAACGTCGAGGCCACCCTGGTCGGCGATCCCGAAGCCTATCTTCGACGCCCCGGATTCTGGCAGGGCGGTATCGGCGTTGCGGCGTGCTGGTGGGGCGGTGCGCAACGGATCGGTGAGACCCTGCTGGCCGGGGCCACCCCGGGCGATCCCCATCGCCTGGCCCATCTCGGCATGGTGGATCTCGCCCTGCACAACGGCGCCGCGAGACTGCGCGAGGCTGCCGCCTGGATCGATGCTCACCCGGCAGAGAACGCCCAGTTTCTCGCGCTATCGGTCAGGGCCGCGATCGACGACATGGTCGCCACGATCATCGAGCACGCCGGGCGTGCACTGGGCGCCGCCCCTTACTGTCGCGATGCGGCCTTCTCCCGGATGATGGCGGACCTGCCGGTCTTCGTGCGCCAGACCCACGCGGAGCGGGATCTCGAGTCGATAGGCCGCGACTTGCTGCAGCGGCGCCAGGACGACAAGGCGCCGCTCCCCAGTGACGAATCCCCTCACCATGGATGGAGATTGATGTCATGAATCACGAAGCCACGGAGTCCGAAGCGGCCACGGCCGACGATGACCGCCGAATCGTCGGCGCGGGCACACCGCTCGCCGAGTGGCGGCAATGGCAAGGTCTCTCGGCACTTCCCGCGGTCGACGCCGGGACGCTGGTGCCCGCAGGCTCCCACGCCGTGGTCGTTGCCCCTCATCCCGACGACGAGATTCTCGGCTGCGGCGCGCTGCTGCAGCAGTGGTCGGCACTGGGTCGCGAGTTGTTGATCGTGTCGGTCACGGAGGGGACCGGCAGCCACCCCGATTCTTCAGCCTGGCCGCCGGAGCGGCTGGGCCAGGTGCGACCCGAGGAGAGCCGGCGGGCGTTGTCGCGGCTCGGCCTGGAGGGGGTGGACGTCATCCGGCTGCATCTCACCGACACCCGGGTCGGCGAGGAGGCCCATGAATTGGCCTATCGCCTGCACCGGCTCCTGCGGCCCGACGACGTGCTCGTCACCACCTGGCGAGGTGACGGCCACCCGGACCATGAGGCTACGGGGCGCGTCTGCGCCCAGCTCGCCGACGACCACCGGCTGGCGCTGGTCGAACTACCGATCTGGATGTGGCACTGGGCCAAGCCCGAGGACATTCGCGTCCCCTGGCACCGGGCCCGGCGCGTTACCGTCGATCACGATCAACTCGCGCGCAAGCGAGCGGCGATGACCGAACATGCCAGCCAGTGCGAGCCCGACCCGTCGACGGGCCGGCCCGCCGTTCTGTCGTCGCCCACGCTTGCTCGTCTCATGCAGGACCACGAGGTGGTGCTGACATGAGCGAAGCCTCGCTGATGGCCCATTTCGAGCGGCTCCATGCCGGCTCTCCCGACCCCTGGGGGTGCGACACACGCTGGTACGAAGCCCGCAAGCGCGCCTTGACCCTCGCCATGCTGCGCCGGGAGCGCTACCTCCACGGCTTCGAGCCCGGCTGTTCGGTAGGCGCGCTGAGCGCGGCGCTGGCCCGGCGCTGCGACAGCTTCACCGGCTGGGATGCCAGCGCCAGCGCCGTGGCCCGCGCCAGAAAGCGGCTTGGGCATCTCGACCATGTGCGCTTCGAACGACGCGAGCTCCCCACTGCCCTGCCCTTGGCCACCTTCGACCTGATCGTTTTCAGCGAGATAGGTTACTACCTGGACGAGACAGCATTGGGGGCCACGCTACAGTCGCTACAGCGCGCCCTGGCACCCGCCGGTGATTTCATCGCCTGCCACTGGCGCCACCCCCTGGCCGACGGCTATCGCTCCGGCGATGCCGTGCATGAGTGTCTGCACGAGCAACTGGGGCTGACCGCGGTATCGAGTCTGGTCGAGCCGGACTTTCGAATCGAACTGTGGTCCGGAGAGGCATCCGAGGCCGTGCCGACGGGAGAATCACGATGACGCTGGCGACAACCAGGAGACACCCGGTGCCGCGGAGTCCCGCACCTTGATCGGTATCGTGGTACCCGCCCATGACGAGGAGGAAACGCTCGGCGCCTGTATCGCTTCGCTGCAGGTCGCTGCCGCGCACCCGGCCTTGCAGTCCGAACCCGTCCGAATCGTGATCGTGCTGGACGCCTGCCGGGATGGCTCTGCGGCGATCGCCCGCCAGGCTGGCGTCGCGCGGCTCGAGGTCGCCTTTACCAACGTCGGCCGAGCCAGGCATCACGGGGCGAGCTGGGCGATCGACCAGGGCGCACGATGGCTGGCCTTCACCGACGCCGACACGGTCGTCGAGGCCGACTGGCTGGCGCGCCAGATCGCCAGTGCCGCCGATGTGGTGTGCGGCAGCGTCCATCTGCTCGATTGGGCGACGCTCTCGACGGAACTTCGCCGGCGCTACCTCTCCCACCGTCGATCCGTGACGGCCGGAAGACATATCCACGGCGCCAATCTCGGTGTGAGTGTCGCTGCCTATCTCGCGGTGGGGGGCTTTTCGCCATTGACCGCCGACGAGGATGTCGCGCTGGTGGAGGCGCTCCGACAACGGGGATTCACTGTCGACTGGTTGCAGGAGATGCGGGTCAAGACGAGTTCCCGCCGGAAAGGCCGGGCACCGGGCGGGCTGGGGGCGTTGCTGGAGTCGCTCGAGTAGGGCGTCAATGGCCGGCGCCGTGGCATTCGCGTTAGGCTACCGCCATCCTCAGGCCGTTGGAGACGCCACCTCGATGCAAGGACGGAACATGACTCGCTGGCGTGATCCCAAGAAGGATCCGCGCCAGGAGAAGAAAAGCAATCTGATCACGCCACAGGGTTTCGACCGGCTCCAGGGCATTCACGATCATCTCTCCCGCGTCAAGCGACCGCAATTATCGACCAAGGTCGGTGAAGCCGCCGCGCTGGGTGACCGCAGCGAAAATGCGGACTACACCTACAACAAGAAGGAGCTCAACCGGGTCATCGCGCGAATCCGCTATCTCCGCAAGCGCCTGGACGAGCTGCAGGTCGTCGACCGCTTGCCGGCGGATACGGGAAAGGTCTATTTCGGCGCCTATGTCACGCTGGAAGACGATAACGGGGAGGCGCTTTGTGTGCGCCTGGTCGGCCATGACGAAACCGACACCGGCAAGCACTGGATCAGCGTCGATGCCCCCCTGGCCCGGGCGCTAATGGGAAAAGCGCTGGACGACGACGTCGTGGTCGCTGCACCCGGCGGCGAGACCCACTATATCGTCACCGATATTCGCTATACGGACGGCGATCGTCAGTGAAGGCCTGCAAGACCTTTGAATGAATCGGCGGAGATTCAGAAAGCGGCGTAACGGTCGATAGACAAACTCGTAAGCAGCGGCGTCGACGAATCGAGATGAACGATACCCACCGAGGACAGCCCATGCAGGAGGCCTCCGACCACCCAGCACCGGCGGTCCTGTTCGCGCGGCAGCCGATTTTCGACGCCTCTCTGGATATCGTCGCATTCGAGCTGCTGTTCCGCCCCACCGATGGCGGCCCGATGCCGATGCCATTCGATGGCAACCGGGCGACCAGCACCGTCTTGCTGAATGCCTTCACCCAGGGCGATCTGAACACGGTCAGCCAGGGCAAACCGCTGTACGTGAACTTCACCTCCGAAACGCTCAGCGACGACCTGCCGTTCGACGCTTCCCGACTGGTCGTGGAGCTGCTGGAAGACATCCCGTTCGATGACGCTATCCGCGCCCAGTTGGAAGCGCTGCGGCAGCGGGGGTTCACGCTCGCGCTGGACGACTATGCCGAGACCGATGCCACCCATCCCTGCCTGCCACTCGTGGATATCGTCAAACTCGAATACCCGCACTACAGCGAGGCAGGGTTCGATCACATCGTCCAGCAGTTACGCCGGCACTATCCAACGCTCAAGATCCTGGCGGAAAAACTGGAGACGGAGGAGGATCTCAGACGCTGCCAGCGGGCCGGCTGCGACCTGTTCCAGGGCTACTTCCTCGCTCGCCCCCAGCTCGTTCACGGCGCGGCGGTCACCACCGACCGCCTCGCCACCCTCAAGCTCATCGCGACGCTCAACAAGCCGAAAGTCAGCGTGGGCGAAATCTCGACGGCGATCGAGCGCGACCCGACCCTGGGCGTACGACTGCTGCGGCTGGTGAATACGGCGCAGTATCAGCGCCAGGTCGACATCACCTCGCTGCGTCAGGCCGTAGCCCTGATCGGCACCCACCGTATCCGCAGCCTGGCGACGTTGCTGGCGCTGTCGGAGATGGAGGACAAACCGGAGTCGCTGCAGCAGCTGGCACTGTCACGCGCCTGTCTCTGCCGTGAACTGGCGGTCGGTAACCCGGACCTGGCCGAAAAGGCCTTCATCGCGGGGCTGTTCTCCTATCTGGAAGCCTTTTTCAATCGCCCCCTCGAGGAGCTGGTCGAATCGCTCCCGCTGCACGCCTCGATCACGGCGGCCCTGCTGCATCACGATGGGCCGGTGGGCACGCTGCTGGAGACCGCGACTCGGCTGGAGAGCGGCGAGTGGAACGAGATTCCCTGGGCACGCCTGACATCGCTGGGCATCAAGCCCTCGAACATCGGCGAGGCGAATCAGCGCGCCATGCAATCCATGAGGGAACTGCAGACTAGCGCCAGGCTTTGATCGCCCGATAAACCCGGAACCGCCGATCGTCGGCCAGCACCTCGAAATCGCCGAAGGCCGCCCGCAGCCACTCCGGGTACGGCAGGAAGGCGTTGGCGACCAGGGTCAGACTGCCACCGCCGACGAGATGCGCCGGCGCCTCCTTGATCAACCTCTCGGCGGGCCCGTAATCGATGGCGCGCTCCTGGTGGAACGGCGGGTTGCTGACGATGGCGTCGAAGGTGGCGTCGATCTGGTCGTAGACATCGCTCTGGACGACGCGGCCGCTCAGCCGGTTGGCTACCAAGCTGCGGCGGGTCGCCTCGACCGCGAACGCGTTGATGTCTCCCGCCGTGACCTCGCACCCCTCTCGGGCCAGCCAGGCCGTCAGAATGCCGTCGCCACACCCCACGTCCAGAGCCTTGATCGCTGACTTGCCGGAGGCCGGCAGTGGCGACCGGGTCACGGCCTCCATCAGCAGCCGGGTGCCGTCGTCCACCTTGCCATGGCCGAAGACGCCCGGGTGCGTCGCCAGGGTCAGGCCATCCACCGTCAAGGTGCGCCAGACGGACTCGGTGTCGCCGGCGTTTTCCGCCGTGCGGGTGGCGAACAACGTGCAGCGACGCGCCGTATCCAGCTTCCGACACGCCTGGTCCAGGCCCGCCAGCACCTTGGGAACCCGCTTGATACCTCCCTGGTTCTCCCCCACGATCTGCAGCGGCGTGCCGGCTGGCAGCGCCGCATTCAGCGCCGTCAACCACCATGCCCCCAGCGCATGACTCTTGGGCCAGAACAGCACCGCCCCCGGCACCTCAGTGGGTGGCGGCGTCAAGGCGTCGTAGGCCGGTCGCCCCGCCCGCTGCCACGCCGAGCAAACATCCAGGTCCGCGCTCCAGACCAGCCCTTCACCCGACTCCAGCCAGCCGTCGCGTGGCGGCGCGACCCACAGCCAGCCGCGATAATCGGCATCCTGGCGCGCCAGCAACTGACAGGCGGGGGACTGCATCGCCATCAAGACATCTCCTTGGGGTCGGTGCCGTCGGCACGTCGAATCAGATAGTGAAGGTAGCGCCCCAGCCGCCAGTGCGGCTCGACCCGGCAGTAACGCTTCTCGAGCTCGATGATCGTCTCGAGTTGCGCCTCGCTCGGTGAGCGCTCACGCAGGTAGTCGTGGAAAATCCGGATGCCGGCGACACTTTCGATCACCAGCCCCTCCTCCCGACACCAGCGCTCGATATCGGCATGCGTCAACGGCGAGATCGGCGTCAGGCGTTGGCGCCGGCCGGTGCCCGACAGCCGATCCTCCAGCGCCTTGTCGAGATTGCCCTTGACCACGTTGGAGAAACGCAGCGCATCGCGGTTGAACACCATCAAGGAGAGCCGGCCGCCCGGCGCCAGCAACGCGTTCAGGATGGAGAACGCCTCGCGCGGCTGCGCCAGCCACTCCAGCACGGCGTGACAGACGATCAACGGCCACGGCCCTGGCGCCTGCTCGGGCAAAGCCTGGATCGGCGCCTGCAGCGTCTGGACAGGCAGCCCGCCGAAGCTGGCCCGCGCCCCCGCCAGCATGTCCGCCGAGGGTTCCGCCAGGGTGACGCGATGGCCCCGCTCGGCCAGCCAGCCGCTCATCTGGCCGAGGCCGCCGCCGACATCCAGCGCCGGCCCACCTTCCGGCGGCAGGGCGCGGGACAGCACGTCGTCGAGCACCGCCAGACGGATCTGGCCCCGCGCCGTGGCATAGAGGCTGTTGGCGAACTTGTCGGCCAGGCCGTCGAAGATCCGGTCCTGTCCCACGGGAATATCGTTGCCGTGCCGCGTGCGCGGGGCGGTGTCATCAGAACAAGGCATGAGATAGCGATGGCTCGAATCGGGAAGGCGGCATTGTACCAATGCCGACGCGGAGCGTCCCGGCGCAATGGCGACCGCGGGTTTATCTTGGCGAATCCGGCGCTTATACTATGCGCCGCCAGAGACGCACGCGCCGTCCATTCCACGGCGGCCGTCACTGCCTACCGATCTCGCCCCCATAGCTCAGCTGGATAGAGCGGTCCCCTCCTAAGGGACAGGTCTCAGGTTCGAATCCTGATGGGGGCACCAAATCGATTTCTCCCGTCAGGCCCGACCCTGCGGCCGAGCAAGCTACCTGGCGAGCGAATCCGGCAACCCGACGTCACCGACGAGAGAGCCCATCACCGCGGCGCCTCGACGACCTCGAGCGTGAGATCGACGCCCAGTCGATCCAGCATGCGCCGGAAATCGCTGACCGAATAACGCGCGTCTTCCGTGACCAGCGTCCTGATTATCCCCGTACCCACAGTTCCGGAGCCAAGATTCGCCACCACACTCTCGGCGGGGTCCAGAAACCGGCATTGAGGGCGCGCACGCTCGAAAAACGCCTTCAGCCATGGCAGGTGCGTGCTCGATAGCGTCAGCACGTCGATATCGGGCTTCCGCCGAAAGAGGGTCTCCACGAAGTCGTCGACGCTCGCCTGTGTGCCTTGCGGGTCGAACAGAAACGCCCCGCTTTCGACCAGCTCCACCATGCTCGAGGCGTTGATCAGCTCGACCCTGGCACCGGCGAGGTCATGGGACGCCACGAAGCTCTCCAGCATCTCGCTTTCGACCAGCGACTCGACGCCCATGATGCCCACCGCATGATTGGTCGAGCTTGCCAGCGCCGCCTCCAGGGGTGGAAAGACGCCGAAGACCGGCAAGCGCGTCAGAGGGCGCACCGATTCGAGTACGGTGATCGATGGCGCGTTGGAAGCGATGACGATGGCCGAGGGGTCGAAACTCTCCAGAAAGCGCAACGTCCGCTCCATGACCCGGGCCAGCTCGTCGGGCGCCTTGCTCCCGTAGGGAAAACTGGCACGATCCGCGAAGTAGATCACATCCTGTCTAGGTAAGCGCCGCTGTATCTCCGCCACGATGGCGTAGCTGCCGATTCCGGCATCGAAGACCGCTATGGGCCGGTGCAGGGCTGTCGATTCCATGAAATTCCTGATCTCCGTGAAGGCTTAGCGGTGTGAAGTGGCCAGGGCGCCACCCGCTGCCATGAAAAGCCCACCGGTGGTGCGGTTGAACAGGCGCACGCGGCGTGGCGTGCCAAACCAGCGGCTGACCGTCGAACCTACCGAGGCGTAGGCGGTCATCGTCGCTAGATCGACCGCGAGCCACGTCAGCGCGAGGATCACGAACTGTGACCACTGCGGCTGCCCCAGGTCGATGAAGTTGGGAAAGAGCGCGCCGAAGAACAACAGATCCTTGGGATTGCTGATCCCTACGGTGAAGCCCTTGCTGAATAGCCGCCGCCTGGAGCGAATGCCGTTCGTAACGTCCATATTGGCTTCGGGCGATGCCATTGGCTCGGCGGGCGCACGCCACGCCTGGATGCCGAGATAGACAAGGTAGGCCGCACCTACCGCTTTCAACACGACGAAGGCGGTTTCCGATGTCGCGAGAATCGCCCCCAGGCCCAGAGACGACAGCGCCATCAAGGCAAGCGATGCCAGTGCTCCCCCCACCACCGTCGCCAAGGCGCGTCGCCGGCCGTGACGCAACCCGTGGTGCATGCAAAGCAAAGCGACAGGGCCCGGAAACAGGATAAGAGCGGTGATAACACCGAGGTACGTCAGCCATACGGCAAAATCCATCGTTTCGAGTCCTCGTGTGGAGCGTGATGGCATCTAAGAGGGACGAGCGTCATACCTGATGACCCGTTCGAGCTTATCTTGCGAGCCTTGATTCGTCTCGACCTTATCGAGCTACCTGGCTCTCCCCCTCCCCGGCTCGAGTTCGGGCGCGATAGCCACAAACCAGCGATATTGGCTCAGGCAACAGATAGACAAAAGGCGCATTCCTGAGAAAGCCAGAGTAAGCCAATGTGTTACCACATGGTAACGAGTGGAGTGGCTGTGGCCACTACAGGAGCTTGGCTCGGCGCGATTTACGCCGCCAGCGCCGGCGCGCTGTCGACTCCCCGCCCCGCCTGCGCGCTAAATGGGTCGAAAATTACGCAGGCGCAGAAATGGCCTCGGGCCGCGCCACTACTGGCGTGGATGGGGGGCGTAGGCAGCAGAGAAATTATGCGGATTTATGCAATTTTACCCACTGCAGACGGTTGGAAGAGGGTGGAAAACACTCAAGTCTTTCCGTGCAACGTCCGATAGACAAAAGGGGCATTCTTGAGAAAGCCTGAGTAAGCCGAAGTGTTACTAAATGGTAACGAGATAGGCGACTGAGGCCATTCGTAGGGCCGGGACACCCCTAGGTGCGGCGTTAACCGACGGCGCGCTGTCGTCTCCCCTCCCCGCCTGCGCGAAATGGATCAGTTTTGATGCAATGTTGAATAGGTAAAAGCCGCGCAGTTGCCGGAACGAAACTGGAGCTGTTAGGGGAGAGACATGGTTCGAAATGATTCATTTTGTAGTGATGCCATGGAGGCGATCTGGTTTGGGTTTATCTGCTCTTCGAGCCACCCAAAGCGCCTGGAGATCAAAATCACATCACTTTTGCTTTTCGCTAATGAATGAGTGTTCGATTCCGACGGCTACTCGCGACAAGCGTTCCGTCCACCTCACGATTCAATGGGATAGACATTTTGCATCTGTGCGAGTGGCGCTGAGCTGTATAGTCGTCAAAGCGGTTAAAACCCCGCTGACGTTCAGCCCACGGATCGACGACTGAAACCATACAGATTAAGCAGTTTTAATTCTGCGCCTGACAACCTCATTAACTCTAGCCAGTTGCCAAATATCACTTGAAATTCGAGTTTTGCATTGCTGCATGATTTAACAAATTAAGGAAAAAAGATGAATAGTGAACTGGAACAGCATATAAGAAAAGGGAATTTAGTCCTGTTTTTAGGCGCAGGAGCATCCATAAACAGTATGAATTCACTGCGGAAAAATCCTCCCTTGGGCGGAGAACTCGCAGAAACAATCGCTAAAGAACTAGGTTGGGAGTATAAAGGAGAATCTCTAAAAACCGTTTTCTCGGCTGCAAAACCTCGCCTAGGTGATGGACTGTATAATTATCTTGAAAGTCAATACAAGCATTGCACTCCATCTCGAGAATATTTAACGTTGGCTAGCTATCCTTGGCCTAGAGTTTACACAACCAATATTGATGACGCTTTTGAAAAAGCTTTAAATATTAATTCAAAGCAAAAAATCAACATCAAAGGAATGTTGAGTAGAGTATCTGACAAGGATCAATTGCTAGCCAAGCTAGATTACATCTATCTGAATGGCTCTGTGAGTAGGCATGAGGATGGTTACGTCTTCACACCAGAAGACTATGGAAAAGCGAGCGCTAAATCGTATCCATGGTATGAAGAACTGGCTTCGGACTTTATGCAATTGCCTTTTATTTTTATTGGCACAAAGCTAGATGAGCCTGTCTTCTATCATCAAGTTGAGCGATTAAAGCACAGGACTGCTTCGGCAGCGCCAAAAAGCTGGGTTCTAACACCTGATGCAACAGACATTGAAGTATTAGACCTGCAGAGCTACGGAATTAACTACGTCAAAGCCACCCTTTCAGACTTTGTCAAATGGTTGGATTCAACTTTCAAGACAAAACTCACTGTAAAGGATGTTGCGCAAGCTAGAAATCCCGAGTTAAAAGTGATGTTTGTTGACAACGAGGTCGAATCGTTAGAAGCAGCTAAACTGCTGAACGGAGTAATTCCGGTATCGAGAGCCTCTCTCTCAAGTTCATATCATCGCTCCAACCCTGGCACTATCCGCGATTTTTACAAAGGTTTCAAACCAACTTGGCTCGATGTTATCGAATCAGTTCCCGCTCCGCTCAAACAGTTCGAGAGTATCTCGCGTGCAATTGCGGAGTGCAACGACCATAGCATTGAAGCTCATATACTGGTCGGACCGGCGGGAAGTGGCAAGTCGACCTTGCTGAAAATGATTGCCATAGAGCTATCAGACCAAGGCGAGAAAGTGTATTTTCTTCCTAATGAGGTAGAAAACCTAGGCAAGCTAATTCATACTTTAAATAATTATAACGACAAGCGTTTTTATGTTGTAATTGAGCGAGTTGACGCTGTAAAGAATGAGCTGCCAAAGCTTTTTGGAAAAGGTAACAATGCTGTTTATATATCGGCAGAAGGCCAAAATATTTGGCACAACCGAGTTGAGACCAAGCTGCCCCCTAACGTTATTAACGTACATAAAGTTGAAGATATAAATGAAGATGACGTAGGCCCAATTCTTACAAAACTTAAGAATTTCGGACCCTGGACTAGACTTGCCAAACTAGACGTAAATGCTAGAAAACGAGAAATATATGGGAAATCGAGGCGCCAGCTGCTTATTGGTCTTATGGAAGCAACCACTGGCATTGGCTTTGAGCAAATAATTCAAAATGACTACGAAAAAATCGCTTCCGAAGAAGACAGGTTTTTTTTCGTGTTAGCTTGCCTTGCATCAATGCACAAGTGCCAGCTATCAAACACTATCGCTAGTAGGTCACTTAGCAAAGATGGTATAGCTGAGCCTCCTATTTCTCTTGCAAGGAAGTTACAAGGGATTATTGTTGCACAAAACGACTTCTTTGCCGTAAGACACCCGCTTTACGCAAGGAAAAGTATCGAATCAATAGTCGATACCGGCTTAATAAAACGAGCGATATCAGCGCTACTTCAAGCTTTCAGTGTTTATACCCACCCGGTAATCAAAAGCTTGACTAAAAACGACGCCGACTTATTTAAAGCAATATTGAATCACCATTTTCTTATAGACGTGCTTAGAGAAGATGAGACTCTAATCACCTCTATATATCAAGATCATGAGAAATATTTCGAAGCAGACGGCCTTTTTTGGTTACAGTATGGATTATGTAAACGTCATTTTGGCGACCAAGCAAAAGCTTACGAAATACTGAACACAGCTTTTAATGCTTATCCTCACGATCACACCGCGCATGCGTATGCTCAACAAATGCTAATTTTAGTTGCAGCGAAAAAGACAAGTGTACAGACTTCTCTAGACTATATACTTAAGGCGACAAAAATGCTTGAGTCGCTAGACGATACTTTGGAGAGTGACGATACATATCCATTAGTCACCTTGGCGGAGGGCCATATCTCTGCGCTAATATCACTAGACAAAACTAGCGCTGCAAAAATAAAAGCAAAAGAATATGAATCTCGAATATCGGAACGCTTGAGAAAGCGGTATGATAGCCGCCTTGCTTCTTGCAAGCAAAAGCTATTAAAATTAGCCACAACCGGCTACTGGAATATGTCTAACAACTACTCTTAATAAAAAACCACTTGAATCATAATTATTTTTTACCGGGGCTTGTTACACAAGCCCTGTCTTCAACAAGACTGACAGCTCGACTATAGCGCTTTGCTATTTAAGGAGTTTTTTTGAGATGGTGGAGACGGCGATGCCGTCCCATAAACTTTCAATGTTCAGCCAGCCGCGTATGGCTGAGGTTTGAACAATTTCAGCTGCAATTTTTGGCAAATTATTGAAGCGAGCTCTCGACTTTCAGAGACGCTGGCATTCGCCCCGCACACGACCAATAGCTAGGGGCTGACCGTGTGCCTACAAGGAGGTCTCTCTGACTGATTACGCGCAAACTTAGAAGCTACCGAAGGGGGCAGCTGGTATATCTATAGGTATACCGAATTTTTTAAATTCATATTTTTCTTCTTAATCATATACTTATAAGCCAAAGTAGAGTCCTGATGGGCACCAGACTGCCTTCCCCCGATGTTTCCCAGAGACCTATCAAGGCCCCGTTGATCACGGCTTTCTATTGCCATCGGTGCGCCCCTTCAATCGAGAGTGATATACGCACGGCGGGATCAATGGCCAATCTCCTGCTCCCCTTGCTCGATTGTCACATGTAAACCGGCATGCTCTTGTCCTCACCAAAGGCCGCAACAACCAAGCTAAGCTTCGGGAAAAGCCAGGCCCGCGCTGATCGCGCACCACGAACTCACGGGCAGGTGGCGCCGCGTTAGGGGATATCCCGCATTTTTGCGCGGTCCTATGAGAGATAGGTTGTGTTGGATACCCGTACACGTAAGGAGTCTTCGATGAGCGATCAGAACACCACCGACAAGCAGCCACAGCGCGACCCTGCCGAAGAGAACGCGTTCTTCCCCTCGCCCTATTCGCTGAGCCAGTTCACCGCGCCGACGTCCGACCTTGGCGGTGCCGACTACCCCACTCCCTACCGGGGCGACAAGAAGGTCCTGATGATCGGGGCAGACGAGCGCTATCTGCTGACCGACAACGGCAGCTTCTTCTCGACCGGTAACCACCCGGTGGAAACGCTGCTGCCGATGTACCATCTCGACAAGGCCGGATTCTCCTTCGACGTGGCCACGGTCTCGGGCAATCCGGTGAAGTTCGAGTACTGGGCGATGCCGTCCGAGGACGAGGAAGTGAAGCGCTTCTTCGGCAGCTACCATGAGCAGTTCAAGCAGCCGCTGAAGCTGGCCGATGTCATCGCGGATGGGTTGGATGGCTACGCGGCGATCTTCATTCCCGGCGGACATGGCGCGTTGATCGGCCTGCCCGAAAGCCGGGATGTCCGGGCCACCCTGGAATGGGCCGCCAAGCAGGATCGCTTCGTCATCTCGCTCTGCCACGGTCCGGCCGCCTTCCTTGCAGCCGGTGACAGCGGTATCTATCGCGGCTACAAGATCTGCGCGTTCCCTGACGCCCTCGATGCCACCACGCCGGACATCGGCTATATGCCAGGCCACCTGACCTGGAAGTTTGGCGAGAAGTTGAAAGCCCAGGGCTTCGAGATCATCAATGACGACATCTCCGGTGCCGTCCACCAGGATCGCAAGCTGATCACCGGTGACAGCCCGCTGGCCGGCAACGCCTTGGGCAAGCTGGCAGCCCAGGCCATGCTCGAGGAACTGGCTGGCTGATGGTCTCATCCCCATCGGCGGCTTCGGCCATCAACAGCGCCCTCGCGATCGAGGGCGCTGAAACCCTGGCGACAATCCAGGCAGAAGTCCGCACCTTCGCCCGGCAGTTCGGCTATGACCGCTTCGTGCTGTACTCGGCGTCGACCTCGGGGGAGGGCCTGGTCGAGCGTATCTACTGGGTAGAAGGTGACTGGTTCAGTGACGGCCAGACCGTCGATGCCGAAACCTACGTGCGCCATTGCCCGGTGACTCGCCATATCTTCGAAGCGCGTGAGCCGTTCTTCTGGACCAAGACGACCGATGACGGTGGCGAGCGCTATCGTATGGTCCGCCTACCCCGTGGGCCAGGGCTCCATGGCATCCAGGTGCCAGTGTTCGGCCCGCAGGGGCTAGAGGGCGCGATGAGCCTGGGCGGCGAGCGGATAGACGCTTCACCTCAGGCAAGGCTGGCCATCGGACTCGTGGCCAACGCTGCTTTCTTCAGGGCTCGGCAACTGCTGGAGTCGCCAATGGAAGAAACCACCGGCAGCTTGTCCAGCCGCGAGCGTGAAGTCCTGACCTGGATCGCCGCCGGCCGACGCCAGACCGAGATCGCTGCGATACTCGGCCTGTCAGAGCGAACGGTCGAAAATCACTTGCGACGAATTCGCCAACGCCTCGGCGTCACGACCACCGCCCAAGCGATCAGCATCGCGATACGCCGCGGCGAGATCGGTGCCTGAACCGAGAAGATCGGCTTGTCGCCTCCTGCCTCGCTGTCAGCGCTTCCGGCGCATGAACGACGCTACCAGACCCAACTCGACACTTGCCGCGCGTATCGGGCGATGTTCCGCTAGCGGCGGGACGGCGTCGAACGCCGATCCTCTTTCACTCGACAGCGTTTCGGCCGGGTGCCATCGATGATCGATACGAGCCGTCGTCGCCGTCGTCGCATTGAGGGCGTCAAGCGCTCGAGCGTTGCCGGGTGGCTTCCAGCGCGGCCTCCAGACTCAGAGGACGATGGAAAAAGTATCCCTGCCCGGCGTCACATCGAAAATCCCGCAGCCGATCGGCAGTCGCCTGATCCTCGATCCCCTCCGCCACGATCTCGAAGCCAAAATGCTGCAGCATCTGGATCAGACGGAACACGATGGCTCTGCTGTCGGCGTTGCTGGCGACGTCGCTGACCAGGCTTTTGTCCAGCTTGATGACATCGGCGGGAATTCGCCGGAGATAGTTGAGATTGCTGTAGCCACTCCCGAAGTCATCCAGCGCCACCCTGACCCCGGCATCTCGAAACACCTGGATGGTTTCGACCGCGCGGGGGTCCTGGAGCAGCTCCTCCATTTCCAGGCACTCCACTTCCAGATATTCGGGGCTGACGCCCTGCTCGTCCAGCATGTCGAGAATATCCAGCGCGAAGGATTCCTCCAGCAAGTTCGTGGTCGTGACATTGACCGAGACGACCATGGGCACGCCCTCGAGTTCGAATCGCTTGATCGCGTAGATCGCCTCGCAGACAACCCATTGGGTCAGGGGAGTGATCAAGGTGGTCTGACTGATCAACGGGATGAAATCCAGTGGCGGCACATTGCCATACCGCGGGTGATTCCACCGAAGCAGAGCCTCGACCCCCACCACCTCGCCCGATAGCAGGCTCACTCTCGGCTGGTAGACCAGATGCAACTGGTCGGATGCCTGAAGCGCCTCCAGCAGGCCCGTCGTGAGTTCGAGCTGGCGGCGCTGCGCCTGGTCAAACGCCATGCAGTAGGGCATCACGGGTTTTCTTTTGCTCAACGCCTCATGCAGCGCGCTCAGCGCCCGGCCAAACGCATCGACGGGCCTGGTGACCCGGGGTTCGAAGTCGTAATAGCCAGTGCAGAGGTTCAATCGGGTCGGCAGATTCGTCTCGTATTCACCGTCCGACAGTCTGACGGCCAACGCCTCCAACGCCGTGAAGGCAACCCGTCTATCTGCCTGGGTGACCAAGATGGCGAATCTGGAAAGCGTTACCGCATAGAGAATCTGATTCGAGGGCAATGAGATTCTCAATAGATTGGCGACATCCCGCGACTGACTCTCGACCGCATCGATGCCAAACCCGTGGATCAGCTCGTTGTAGTAGCCCGGCCTGGTGGTTTCGACGAATATCAACGTCGCTGGCAGAGCCGCCTGTTCGGGCGCTCTATCATTGAGCGTTTTCAGATCCCGGATCAGTTTCTGCCGATTGGGTAACATCGTGACGGAGTCGATGAACCCAACGGTATTGCTGGTCTCGAAGATGCTCTTGGCCAGCTCGGCAAGGGTGACGAGTATTCCGCGCTCATGCTCGCTGAGCGAGCGTGGCTGGTAGTCGATGGCGCAGACACAGCCGATGGCCTGCCCCTCACTGGAAAACACCGGCGCCCCTGCATAGAAGCGAATCCGGGGTTCGGCAAAAACGAGAGGATTGTTCCGATACTCTTCGTCGAGCGTCGTGTCCTCGATCACCGTCAGCGCATTACGCTCGATGGTGCGCTGGCAGATGGCCAGATTGGCAGGCGTCTCGCTCACTGGAAAATTGTGCTTCGCCTTGATCCACTGGCGCTCCTCACCGATCAAGGTCACCAGGCTTGTCGGTACGCCGAGGAGTTGCGTCACGAGCCGGGTGATATTGTCCAGCGAGCGGTCAGGCCCAAGCTGAGCGAGTCGCTGGGCCTCCAGCATCGCGAGCTTCTGGCGTTCGCTACGGGTCAGGTTTCGATCGACGCCCAAGCCTTACTCCCGAATGGTGAGCACATCGGAACAGATCTTTCTTCCTTATCGGCTGTCACGAGCACAAATTCAACCGATACGAAATCAGAGCGCCCCGTCGACGGGGCGCTGAGTGAATCGATCAGAAGGCCTCCCATTCGGCGCTTTCACTTGCCCGCCCTGAAGTCTTCGGCCTGGGCTGACTCGACACCATCTGTTGCCCCACGGTCGGATTGGCACGGTCGCTAATCACCCGTGGCGCAGCGCTGTCGATCTCTTCGGCCCCCTTGAAAAAAGAGACTTCTCTCAACAGCTCGGCCGCTTGCTTCTGCAACGACCGGCTCGCCGCGCTGGACTCCTCCACCAGACTGGCATTCTGCTGGGTGACGCTGTCCATCTGCGAAACGGCGGTATTCACCTGATCGATGCCCTGGGACTGCTCACGGCTGGCCACGGCAATCTCTCCAGCCAGGGTGGTGACGCGATGGATACCCTCGACGATCTCCGCGAGCGCCTTCCCGGCCTGATCGACCAGAGCAGAGCCGGCGTTCACTTGTGTGATGCTCTCTCCAACGAGCCCCTTGATATCCTTGGCGGCTTCAGCGCTTCGGCTGGCGAGGTTGCGGACCTCGCTCGCCACGACGGCAAATCCGCGCCCCTGTTCGCCCGCCCGGGCGGCTTCCACCGAGGCATTGAGCGCCAGCAGATTGGTCTGGAAGGCGATTTCGTCGATCAGCCCCACGATGCCGGCAATTTCCCGACTGGAAGCATTGATGCCACTCATGGCCTCGACCGCCTTCTGGGCGACCTCGCCTCCCGAGCTGGCCTGTTGACTGAGCTCATTGACCAGACGGTCGGCGGCCAGGGCGTTCTCGGCGTTCTGCCGAACCGTTGAGGTGATCTCATCCATGGACGCGGCGGTCTGCTCCAGGCTCGCGGCCTGTTCCTGGGTGCGACGACTCAGGTCGTCGGTGCCTTGGGCGATTTCATTCGCCGCGATATCCACGGATTCTGCATTTTTTCGCACGGTCAGGACCACGCTGGAGAACCGCTCCTCCATCGTCTGGAGGGAGCGGAGCATGTCGCCGAACTCATCCTTGCAGCTGATGTCGATGCTGTTGCCGAGCTTTCCTTCAGCCAACGCGTCGGCGAGTTCGCGCGCCTTGCCCAGTGGCATCATGATGCCGCGTATCAGCCAGATGGAGAGTCCCACCCCGATGATGATAGCCAGAGCGATAGCGCCAAACGTCAAGGCGCGCGTCAACTTGTAATCCCCCGTGGAACTCACATAGGCGCTACTGGCCTGCTGGCGATTGAGTTCGACCAGTTGACTGATCATGTTCAGGACCGAGGTGTATCCGCTGTTGAGACGGGTGCTGGAAATCTCCTTAACACGCTGGAGGTCCTGCTGCATCATCGCCTCATACTGCGCCTTCAGATCGACGCGCAGTGAACTCAGCGCGGTCTCGAACTGCACGGCCAACTGTTTCTCGGCGCCGCTATCGACTCGCTGGGGAAAATAGTCGGCCCAGGCTTCATCGATCGCGGCATCGTTCTCGGCCAGGGTCTGTTGGAGCTTGCCCAAGGTGTCGGCGTCCTGATCCCGCTGTGCTTGAAGTGCCAGCACCCGGTTGCGCAGGAGAAGATTGCCGACCCGACTCAGATCTTCCATGGTAACGACGTTACCTTCGTAGGTTCCCTGCATTCTTTGATTGCCGCTGCTGAGAGCCCATAGCGCGAACAGTCCGATCACGACCGCCATCGAGACGCACAGCCCCAGGCTCACACCAAGACGCAATTTGACACTTCGATTGAGTAAAAACATCCATCACCTCTCCATGATGCCCTTCGCTTCCTGCGGTGGGCGATACCCATCACTGCGGCTGGAGACCTGGGAGCGCGTCCCGTGAATCAGCCATCTCGCTTGACATATCGGCACCTGGTTACAAAAGCTTAATAATAATTAGCAATCGGGATACATAAACAGAGTTGATCACGTAACGGCCAGCGCATCCGGAAGTGTCGGTCGTGCGGGCCAAGCTCTTCGCTCGGGTCGGGATGAGCCAAGAAAAATCCGGACCTGGTTGCATAAAAATGCATATTGCTGCAAATTACAGCACAAAATTGCAGGAGCGCCGCCATGCTCAATGTTCCCCATACCCGGCAACAGAAACTCCTGGCACGGCTCGCCAACGGCGATGAACTGATCGCCCAGGAGCTCGCCGTGGAGTTCGAGGTATCGCTGGACACGATCCGCCGCGACATCATCGCCCTGGAGCAGCGGGGCGAAGTGCAACGGGTTCGCGGCGGCGCGGTCTCCGCCGCGCCTCCGTCACCGCCGATGCAGTATCGAACCTCGAGCCAGAATCCTGCGGTCGCGGCGATCGCCTCCCGCACGCTGCGCGAGATCGAGGGCGCGTCGACGCTGCTGCTGGATGGCGGCACTACCCTGCTGGCGGTGGCCGAGCGGTTGCAGCCGAAGCCGGGTCTGCTGGTCATGACCCCGTCGCCATGGATTGCCGTGGCCTGTCAGAAGAACGGCGTCGAGGTGTTCATGCTGGGGGGAAAATTGAGCCCTAGCGGCGGCATCAACGTCGGCGATGCCGCGCTGCTGGCCACGACCGATATCCATGTCGACATCGCCGTGCTCGGCGTCTGCGGAATCGACCCGGCCTTCGGCCTCAGCGCCGATGACCTGCACGAGTCGCAGCTCAAGCTCGCGATGACGCGGGCGTCGGCCAGAACGATCGCCCTGGCCTCCCGCGAGAAGATCGGTCGCCGCGCACGCTATCGCGCGGTTGCGCCAGAGTATCTGGACTGTCTCATCACCGACGCCGACGCCAGCGCCGTCACGGATTTCAATCAGGATGGGATGGAGATCATTCATGCCTAGTGCACGCCGGATCTGGCTCGCCGTTGCCGCCGCTTTCATCCTCAACGGGGGCCTGTTCGGCGCCTGGGCGTCGCGGATCCCGACTGTCGTGCAGCGCAACGGGATCGACGGCGGTCAGTTGGGGCTGCTGCTGTTGCTGCTCGCGCTGGGCGCCATCGTCTCCTTCCCGCTCGCCGGCCGGGCGTCGGACGCTTTCGGCGCGGCACGGACGACACGCGCCATCGCGATCTTCTACACGCTGACGCTGATCCTGATCGCGCTGGCCCCGGGCCTCTGGGTGCTGGCACCCGCGCTGTTCCTGTTCGGCGGCGCCCACGGCGCGATGGACGTGGCCATGAACAGTTGGGCCGGCGAGGCGGAGCGATATATCGGCAGGCGAGTGATGTCGTCGCTCCATGCGATGTGGAGCCTGGGCGCCGGCCTCGGTGCCGCCGCCGGCTACCTGGCGGTCAAGCTGGAACTGGGGCTGGTGATCCATTTCACCCTCTTCGCCTTGTCGCTCTACGCCATCACGAGCGGGGTCGCCTACCTTCGCTGGCACTCCGAAACCCGGCCACGCGCTCCCGGCGGCAGCCTGTTTCCGCTGCCCAGGGGCGGCCTGCTATGGGTGGGTATCATTGCCATGTGCGCGTCGATCGGCGAAGGCGCCATGGCGGACTGGAGCGCGCTGTTCCTGGTCGCCGTGACGTCGGCCAGCGAAGCGCAGGCGGCGCTCGGCTACACCGTGTTTTCGGTGGCCATGGTGGTCATGCGGCTCATGGGAGATCGCCTGATATCGGCCTTCGGCCCGACGAAGGCGGCGCGCTTTGCCGGAACCTCGGCGTTGGCCGGCGTGCTGCTGGCGGTGCTGTTTGCCGATCTCTACACCGCCCTGGCGGGCTTCGTGCTGCTCGGCGTGGGCTATGCCCTGATCATGCCGCTGGCGATCACCCGGGCAGCCAACGATCCGGAGACGCCGCCGGGCGTGGCCATCGCCAGCGTCTCGACGCTGGGCTACGGCGCGATGCTGGTCGGCCCACCGGCGATCGGTTTTACCGCCCACTTCATCACCCTGCACTACGCCTTCTGCCTGCTGGGCATCCTGGCGTGCTTTATCGTCATTCTCGCGCCGACGCTCGACCGGCGCTGATCCGGCCACGCACCGCTAGCGGGTAACGCGATGTCCCCCCGACCGGGGGGATATCAATCGACGAACGATGCGGCTCGCTCTGGTCGGGCGCGAGCCGTTCAGGCCGAATGGCCCAGCAGCACGCGCAGTTCCTGGCGATTCTCGACCAGATCGGCCAGCACATAGCCGTCGAGCACGCCCAGAAAAGCCTGCTGGGCCTTGGCTAGCACGCCCTTCAAGCGGCAGCCCGGTTCGATCGGACAGGTCGATTCCGGCCCGAAGCACTCCAGCAGCTCCAGGTTTTCGGTTTGCCTCACCAGCGCGCCGATGCCGATCTCCTCGGCGGGCTGCTGAAGCCGCAGGCCGCCTCCCCGACCGCGCAGGCTGGCCACGTATCCCAGTTGCACCAGGGTCTGGGCCACCTTGGCCAGATGATGGGCAGAGATGCCGTAGTGCGTCGCAGCCGCCTGCACCGTGGCCGGCATCTCATCGCTTCTCACCGCCAGGTAGATCAGCAGTCTCAAGGCGTAATCGGTATGTGTCGTCAGTTTCATCAGCGCTTGACAGTCATAATTTGGTAAATGATACTCGCATTTAAATAGGCATTTAAAATACCGATTAAAATCCTGCCAAAGGAGTCGACATGCCAACCACCGCCCAGATCGAGATTGTCAAACGGACCATCCCGGTGCTGAGACAACATGGCGAGACGCTGACCCGCCACTTCTACGCCCGCCTGTTCGAGCACGCACCCGACGTCCGGCGCTACTTCAATCCCACCCATCAGCGCTCGGGCGGTCAACAGCGCGCCCTGGCCGGCGCCATTCTCGCCTACGCCCAGCATATCGACGATCCGGCGGCGCTTAGTGACGCCATCGAGGTGATCGCCCAGAAGCACGCCTCGCTGACAATTCAGCCGGAACACTACCCGATCGTCGGCGAGCACTTGCTGGCGTCGATCCGGGAGGTGCTGGGCGATGCCGCCACCGCCGACGTGCTCGACGCCTGGGCCGCCGCCTACGACGAACTGGCGGGGGTTTTCATCGAGCGGGAACGGACGATCTACGCCGAACAGCGCGCGCATCAGGGCTGGGCGGGATTCAAGCCGTTCACGATCGTGCAGCGCGAGCGCGAGAGCGACAACATCGTCTCCCTCTATCTGGTGCCGGCGGACGGCAGCGAGCCGCCCGCGCATCTACCGGGGCAGTATGTCTCGATTCGCATGCAGGATGCCGATGGCCACACTGCCATGCGCAACTACAGCCTTTCCAATGCGCCGGGCGCTGCGGCTTATCGGATCAGCGTCAAACGTGAAGTCGGGGATGGCGAGGTGCCGGGCGGCGATGTCTCGAACCGCATCCACGACGGCCTGGCCCAGGGGGACCGACTGGAGCTCTCCCCGCCGTGCGGTGCGTTCACGCTCGAGCTGACGGAGCCCGACGACCGGCCACTGGTGTTCATCGCCGGCGGCATCGGTATCACACCGCTGATCTCCATGGCCCACGCGGCACTGCAAGCTTCCCCGTCGCGGCGGGTGATCTTCATCCAGGCCGTACGCCACGGCGGGCTGCGACCCTTCACCTGCGAACTGGAGACACTGGCCGGCCGTTATCCGAGCTTCAGCCTTCACGTCTGCTTCAGCCAGCCCAGAGCAACGGACGGCGTCGGCGACCCAAGCGTCAAGCGCGGCGAGCTGGAACCGGCAGATCTACGACGCTGGATCGGCGGTTGGGAGACGACCTACTATTTCTGCGGGCCGCTACCGATGATGAGCCGGATCGACCGAATGCTGGAAACCCACGGCGTGGCGATCGATGATCGCCGCTACGAGTGTTTCGGCCCCGCACAACCGCTGGCCGCCCGAGCGGATGATGAGGGAGCGCTGGAGGCGCACCATGAACCGACCCTGGCCTGACACCCACCGGGAGATAGCGCCATGACCTGCGAATTCATCACCGATCTTGGCCTGAGAGCACCGATTTTTCAGGCGCCCATGGCGGGCGTCTCGACACCGGCCATGGCGGCGGCGGTCTCCAATGCCGGGGGGCTAGGTGCGCTGGGCGTGGGCGCGTCGACGCCGGAGAGCGCGCGCAGGGTCATCCAGGAAACCCGTGCGCTGACCGCTCGGCCGTTCAACGTCAACGTCTTCTGCCACGCGCCGGCGCTCGCTGACAGCGACCGCGAGCGGCGCTGGATCGAGCGCGCCCGCCCGCTGTTCGAGTCGTTCGGCGCGACCCCACCGGCACGGTTGAGGGAGATCTATGCGCCCTTCCAGGCGAGCGACGCGATGCTCGAAGTCTTGCTCGAAACCCGCCCTGCCGTGGTCAGCTTCCATTTCGGCCTTCCCCGACCCGACCAGATCGAGGCGCTGCGCCTGGCGGGCTGCCGGCTGATGGCGACCGCGACGTGCCTTGCCGAGGCCCGGCAGATCGCCACGCGCGGACTCGATGCGATCATCGCCCAGGGCTGGGGCGCAGGCGGTCATCGCGGCGTGTTCGACACCGATGCCACGGACGAGCGGCGATCGACCCAAGCACTGACCCGCCAGCTCGTCCGCGAGATCCCCCTGCCGATCATAGCCGCCGGAGGCTTGATGAATGGCGCCGATATCGAGCGCGCCCTCTCCTGGGGAGCGGCAGCGACGCAACTGGGAACGGCGTTCATCCGCTGCCCGGAGAGTGCGGCCGACGACGCTTACCGGGCTCACCTGGCCTCCGGCGCGGGCACCGTGATGACGCGTGCGATTTCCGGTCGTCCGGCCCGCTGCCTGATCAACCGGTTTACCGCCTGGGCCGAAGAGGCGGACTGCAAGGATATTCCGGCCTACCCGAATACCTACGATCTCGGCAAGGCGCTGAATGTCGCGGCCAAGGAACGAGGCGAAACGGGCTTCGGAGCACAATGGGCCGGTATCGGCAAAGCGCGGGGCGACAGCCTCCCGGCAGGAGAACTGATTCTAAAGCTGGAAGAAGAGCGGCGAGCGGCGATTTCAGCCGGCTGATCATCGATTCGGATAGGCGGGCGAGATCGGTGGGTAATCCAGTCAGGGCAGTCAGCACAGCGGATAAGAGACCCTGTCGTGACAGGCCTCAGATACGCTGCTGTTCCTTGCCAATCAGCTCCACGGCATCCTGCCGTGCGTCCCTGTGCGAACCGCTTCCTGCGGTTTCCTTCCGTTGATTCGGTACCTCCCTGGTACCGACCCCCACAGTAGACGGGTTATTCGGTGAATAAGTTGATCCAGATCATCTAACGCGAAATAAAATGCGATGCTCGAGAATCCGGCTGTCGCCAGCCGGCCGCATCCACACCAAGCCTCCCGAGGCTTCCTTGCCTAGCGTCCCTGGCGACATGTTTGGGTATGTGGACCCCGCATCATCCCTGACGCAAGGCTCACTGTGGTACAGAAAGCCCGATCACGCCAACGCGAATATCTGGAGCGAGCGCTCTCAAGGTGACCCGGGCCATTCACAATGGCCCATTAATCATGCGCTTGGCCGGAATCACGCCACTCGCACGCTACTGAAAAAAAGAGGCATCTCGAGGCGAGAAGCGTCTAGCCGTCCAGTTCGCGGATCCATTGACGTACCCGGTGACGCCTCAGGCGCGAGGCATATCGGCGAGTGACGAGGCGCGTCGGCACCAGCGCCTCGCCGGACTCTCCCATGGTCAGCGAGAACGTTCTGGCGGCTCCCACGGGAGAGTCCTCACTGCCGTAAACGGCAATGACCCGCAGCTCTATCGACTGGAGCGTGCGCCCATCGGTTGACTGGAAATCATCGGAGGGGAGCCCGTTGGCACGAAGCACCCGGCCGACGATGTCATGAAAAGTGCCGATGTGATTGTAGCTACCCGAGAGCATCGGCCCCTGCCGAGTCGTTTCGATCAAGCGACCGGACTCCCCCTGCTTGTCAGGCGATTCCTCGAAATCGATCAGGTCCTTGGAGATCGCCTCCCGGTCCGAATGGAGGATCGCGACGATGTGCTCGATGAAGATCGGCTCGGGGCTCATGTTGCTGATGACGCAACGGGCCTGCAGCGTGCGGCCGAACCCGCGATTGATGATGATCTTGGGTTGACGTTGGCGTCTGAAGTTCAGGTACAGCAGTTGCGCGTAGAATAGCCAGACGAAGAGCGTGCACACGCTGGTCAATGCCGTGATGGCCGAACTGTTCTGGGAAATCCAATCCATCATACCGATGCTCGCAACCTCTTCCTTCCAAGGCATCGCTGCCGACCACGGCGGAGAAACGACCCTGCGCTCGAGTGATACGGGGTCGAAATCACGCCGGAGCGATCACGTTGCCCCATGGCGCCAGCGTCCGCAATGCCCCGGATGATGAAAGGGGAGAATCTTCCATGAAATAAAGTGGGGAGCCGGCAAACCGGCTCCCCCTAGCGCTGTTCGTCCCTGAAGCCATCCATGGCTGCCACCGAAGGCAGTCCCTGCCTGCGCATCCTGCGACATCATCCCTGTACAACCAGGCTTCCCTGCCCCTACACACTGTGAACCCTTCAGTCATTAGACAAATTGATCCCCATCAAGAATCCCCATCCTTTTTGTTTCAAAATGTTTCCGTGTGATGAGATGAAATGCATCGAATCCCGGTAGGGAGGGCAACGGCTGCCACGAAAGCACTCATTGGCAGATAACAGTGCGGTCAGGAGAGGAAACCTCGCCGCCAACCAGACAGCGCTCGACATTCTTTCGACCCCAGATCCTAAGTTAAATTAATACTTCTAAAAACAAGGAAATACATTACAATCTGAAACAAATAGCCAGGAAAGATCGACTTCAAAAGTTACACGTGCAGCGCTTTTCGATAAAAGCACTGCAAGGGCAACTCCACCGAAATTTACTGTTCTGGCTAGCATCCCTGCGGCCGCTTCGACCCGGTATGGCAAACGGTCTCCGCTGACTCTTTCCCATAGCCGGGTTATTTTTACCATCCGCTTCCCTCTCGCGCCGGACAGCCACTGCAGACAATCACTGGCAAACAGCACTTATCCGAGAGGTGCGAATTCCGAGATACACGGTCAGTAAAGCGACGAGGATCCTGCATCACACATTATTATCAAGCCAAGATACATTAACGGCGAAAGTCGCTCATGCTACTCAACCTTCAACTATCCGGCACCAGTGATGCATTCCACTTCGGAACCGGCAAGGTAAGCGACCACTCCAGTCGCGTACTTACCTGTCCACAATGCCCAAGAGCCACTCCATGAACCAGGAACTCTGCCATAAGGGCAGCAACCCCGGATCAAACGTCATTTCGGAAGGTTGCTTCATCAATGGTAGGGTTACTTATTAACTCTAGCCCTTCGGCCGCCGGATCGTGTAGTCCGCCATCACCGACCAGTCGCGCTCACCGAGACCCGAATCGACCGTTTCGGCCATTCTTTCATAGACCGCCGCCAGCATCGGTAGCGAACCTCCGGTTTCCTCGGCGGCTTCACTGGCTAGGCGCAGATCCTTGAGGCCCAACGTCGCCTTGAATCCCGGCTCGTAGTCGTCGTTCGCGATATTGGCCGAGTAGACCTGATAGGAGCGACTGCCGAACAACGTGCCCAGGATCAACTCGAAGAAGCGTTCACGCTCCACGCCGTTGCCCTCGGTCAGCGATACCGCTTCCGCCATCGCCTCGATCGCCATGGCGATCATCATGTTGCAAGCGATCTTGGCCGCGTTGGCAGCGGGCGGCCGGTCGCCCATGAGCCATACCTGCTTGCCAATGGCCTCGAACACCGGTTGCACCCGATCAACCGCCGCGACGCTTCCCCCGGCGAGAATGTTGAGTTCACCCTTGGCAGCGACATCCGGCCTGCCCAGCACCGGTGCCGCGACGTAATCCACCCCGGCGTTGGCATGCAGGGCAACCAGCTCGTGCGAGAACGCCAGCGAGATGGTCGAGGCCACGATATGTACCGTGCCTGCTGCGGCATGTTCCAGCACGCCGGCTTCCAGCAGCGCCTCCCGAATCGCCGCATCGTCGGGGAGCATGGTCAGCACCGCGTCACTCTGGAACGCCTCCTGTGGCGAAGCCACCATGGTCACGCCATCGAGCTCGCCACCGGAACGGTTCCAGGCCTTGACCGTGTGCCCGGCCGCAACGAGGTTGCTCGCCATGGCGCGTCCCATCGCCCCCAATCCAATAACGCCAATATCCATTGCTCTACTCCTATTGACTGACGGTGTTCGCCATCAGCCTTCTATTGATGTCGAAAAAATGCCGCTCAGTCGAAATCGGTATGAAACGCAATCTCCCGCCACGCCTCCATATCGGAGCGAAAGGCATCGAACTTGCGCTCGGCGATCCCGTAGGCGACCGGGCCCAGCGGTAGATGGAGTGGCGGATGCCTGGCGTCGACGGCCTGCAGGATCACCGCCGTGGCCTTTTCGGGGTCTCCAGCCTGCTTGCCATCATTGCTATCTCGGTAGGCACGTCGCCGGCCCGCCGTCTCGGCATAGGCATCGATCTCCCTGGCAGCCATCGAGATGGATCGTCCCAGGAACTCGGTACGAAACGGACCTGGCTCGACGATGATCACTTGAACGCCCAGCGGTCCGACTTCCTTGGCCAGCGCTTCCGAAAACCCCTCCACCGCGAATTTGGTAGCGCTGTAGTAGCCGGAGCCAGCGCCACCAGAGAGCCCTGCGCCCGACGACGGGTTGACGATACGCGCCCCGGTTCTCCGACGCAGGACCGGCAGCGCCATCCGTGTCGTCTCGATCAAACCGAACACGTTCACCTCGAACATGGGGCGGTACTCATCCGGCTCCGCCTCCTCGACCGCGCCGATGAAGCCATACCCCGCGTTGTTGACCAGCACATCGAACCCACCGAATTCACGCTCCGAGAGCGCGATGGCGGCAGCCACCGAGCCCGGCTCGGTGACATCGAGCCGAGCGGTCCGCACATGATCAGGGAAGCGATCGGCGAGATCGCGTAGCGTGTCCGGGTTGCGGGCGGTGGCGACCACGTTATCGCCTCGCGCGGCGGCAGCCTCAGCAATATGTTTCCCGAGACCGCTTGAGCAGCCGGTGATGAGCCAAGTCCTGTTCATGGCACTCTCCTCGATGTCTCGTGCATAAATCCGTGCAGTCCGTTCATGGCGGCTGGCGTTACGGTCGTCCGGTCCTAGCGATGGGACCGGACTGATAGGTATGGCCGGCCAAGCTCATGCGTTCGTCAGGCAGCCAGAAATGTCCGCGTCGGACGTGACATAGACCGTGACGGCGTTCTCTCCTGGCGTAGCTGTCATGCAGACTCTCCTTGCCGATCATTCACGGCTCAGGCGCCGAAGCCGCCATCGATCGTGTGCATGGCACCAGTGATGCCGCTGGCGTGCGGTCCGGCCAGGTAGGCGGTCAGATGGGCCACGTCCTGGGCGGTGCCGTGACGCTTGATCGCCATGACGCTGTGCATCTGCTCGGCAAGTTCGCCGTCGGCGGGATTCATGTCGGTATCCGTTGGCCCCGGCTGCACGATATTGATGGTGATGCCGCGCGGCCCAAGATCCCGGGCCAATCCGCGAGCCATGCCCTGCAACGCCGACTTGCTCAGCGCATAGGCGGCCAGTCCCGGAAACGGCATCCGGTCGCCGTTGACCGACCCGATCACGATGATGCGTCCGCCCTCCTTCATGGCCCGTGCGGCCTCCACTGATGCGTGGTACGGCGCGCGCACATTGACGTCGATCAGGTGATCGACCGCATCCGGATCCAGCGTCAGGGGGTCACCCGCTACCAGTACGCCGGCGTTGAATATCATGATGTCCAGAGGCCCCGCCTCACGCACGGTCGCCATCATCGCGTTGCGGTCGGCCGCATCGGTCTGGACTGCTGTCGCCCCGGTCTTCGCCGCCAGGTTTTGCGCCGCTTCGCGTGAGCCCGAGTAGGTAAAACTCACCCGCGCCCCGCTATCGGCAAAGAGAGTCACGATGGCGGCGCCAATACCACGGCTGCCCCCAACGACCAGCACACGCTTGTCCATGAAATCCATGTAGAGCACCTCGGGTAGTAAATTGGATAGCGGTCACTATAGAATTAGATCAAACGCCTGCGCAAGGATTTTGTAGTGACCACTAAAGAAAATGCCAAATCAGCGCCGAGGCCCCGAGGCCGACCCCGTGCCTTCGACATGGAAACCGCACTGGATACGGGCCAGCGGCTATTTCATGCCAGTAGCTACGAGGCGGTGGGATTGGCAGCACTGACCGACGCACTGGGAGTGAAACCGCCCAGTTTCTACAAGGCGTTTGGTAGCAAGTCCGAGTTTTTCGAACAGGTCATCGAGCGCTACGCGCAAGCGGCCCTCGCGCTGGACGAGATTCTGCTGCCCGGCCGGGCGCCCGTGGATGCACTGGCGGAATTGCTGGAGAGTGCCGCACGAACCTATGCGCGAGATCCGCAGCGGCGGGGGTGTCTTGTGCTCGAGGCCGCGCGAGGCCCTGACGGGGATGACAGCGCCACCCATGCACGCCGGGTGGCCAATCAGCGCCGCGACCGAATTCGCGAGTTCGTCGCCCGCACCCATCCGGAGCGCGCATCCGCGGTGACCGACTTCATGGCCAGCACGATGTCCGGGCTTTCAGCCAGTGCGCGGGAAGGCATGGATGAGTCCCGATTACTCGATGTGGCACGCACCGCCGTGGCGGGACTGAAGGCGCAATTGGGTATGGATTGATGGTGGGTATGCCTTATCTCATGCCAAGGTCATTCCCAGCCGCTCGATAGGTTCGGCCTCATGTTGAGCGGTGAACATCAATCTCGCTCAACGCCCTACCGCTCGTCGAAGACACGCTCTCGCCCAAGCAATTGCCGGGTCCCTTGCTGCCCGTTCGTGCCAGATCACGCAGTAGTGGATCTCCCCCGCCTGCGGGAAATCGATCACGGCGAGATCCGCCAACGGCGCGACGAGCTCCGCCGCTCGCCGCGGCAGACAAAGTACGCGTTCGGACTGACCGATGAGCAGCGGGCTGGAGAGAAAATACGGCGTTACAGTATCCCCCGGTCCTCGTGCTCGACCATGGCACGCCAACGGGTCGTCGATTGCCGTGGCACTGCCTTCGGGGTAGAGCAGGACCACGCGGGGTAACTCGGCGAGTCGTGATGGCGCGATGCGGCCGTCGCCGTCTCGATGCGCCAAAACCGGATGGTCGTGCCGTACGACGCAGGCGAAGCGTTCGGTGAACAGACTCTCGTGATGGAATCCTGGCGGCACTGCCTCGTCGGTATAGAGCGCGAAGTCGAGCCTGCCCTCCTCCAATTCGACCAGCGTCTCACTCTCCCAGGCGCGCAAATCCAGCGATACGCCCGGCGCTTCGCAGGCGGTCACGCGCGCAAACTCCCTGATCACGACTGCCGCGCCATAGTCGGTCGTCGCCACTCGCAGGACACGCTGCGAGCACGACGGGTCGAAGCTCGGCGGCTGAAACAAGCGGTCCTCAGCGGCGATCGCCTCGGCCAGTTGCGGCATCAAGGCCTCAGCGCGCGCGGTGCGCACGTAGCCACCACCCTGAGTGCGCACCAGCAGCGGGTCATCGCCCAACGCACGCCGTAGCTGCGCCAGCAGCCGGCTCGCGGCGGGTTGGCTCAACCCCATCGCTTCTCCCGCGCGGGTCACACTGCGCAGACTCAGCACCTGCGCCAGAAAACGCAGCGAGCGTAAATTGAGGTGGCCTGTGGCGTGGTCATTCACTTTTTGCATGCCTGTCCATCGTAATTCGTCATTCCCCGAATACAAGACACCTGGCTAGATAGGATCACAGACGACATGGCATCGCCCCGATACGCACCAGAGGATCGAGATCATGCAGCCACAGCCAGAAGACGACATCACTCAGACCCTGAAGGCCATGGCCAAGGGTTGGAGTCAGCCCGGGCGCTCGCCCGTACTCAGGACACCAGCAGATGAGGGGCTTGCCTTCGAGAACGTGACCTTTCCATCACAGGATGGGGTGCCGCTCGAAGCGTGGTACCTCCCCTGCCCAGACTCTCGGCGACTCGTCATCGTCAATCATCCACTGACGTTCAACCGCTACGGCCTGGCTAGCCACCTGGAGCCTTGGCGATCCTTCGGCGCCGCTGGCGGTAACACCTTCGAGGTCGATTATCTGGCCGACTACCGCATCCTCCACGAGGCAGGTTATCACGTGCTCACCTACGACGAGCGCAACTTCGGGTTGAGCGGATCAGCCAACGGCGGACTCAACAGCGGCGGTCGATTCGAGGCACGCGACGTCATCGGCTCGCTGCGCTATGTGCGCTCGCGGGCAGATCTCGAAGGTGTAACAGTAGGACTTTTTTCGCGCTGCAACGGCGCCAACGCGACGCTCTTCGCGATCCACACCGAACCGCGGGAATTCGACGACGTGCGCTGCCTGGTGCTCTGTCAGCCGCTGTCGATCGGCTCGGTCATGCGTCGCGAATTGGAAATGATGAACCTGGTCGATCACCTCGACGCGCTGGAACGCGAGGTGCAACTCGCCGCCAGTTGCACCTTCGACCAGATGTCGCCCAACGACTGGGCGCGCAGCGTTCACACTCCGACGTTCATCTATCAGGTGCACGACGACCTGATGACCACTCCCGCCGATGTCCAGGCTACCTTCGACGCGCTTCCGATCGACGACAAATCGCTGCACTGGATACACGGCACCCAGGCCCGCTGGGATGGCTACCTGGAGTTCCAGCGCCGCCCGGGGCCGATGCTCGACTGGCTCAACCGGTACATGACATGAAAGCTATGAATATCGAATCCGATGCAGCCCGCTTCGAAGCCTTGCGGGCTGAAACCGATGAGCATCGTCAGCGTCACGGTTGCCATGCCTATGTGTTCGAGGATGGCGCTGGACTGCTGGCCACCGCACGAGCAGAGTGCCCCGAGCGTATTCTCGAGCTGGGTACAGCGATCGGCTACACCGCTTGCCTGCTGGCAAGTGCAGAAGATCGTGCGCAGATGGATACCATCGAGCGCGATCCCGATCACGTGGCTTTAGCTCGTGAGAACCTTGAGGCCGCTGGATTCGCAGAACGCGTCCGCGTGCACCACGGCGATTTTTTCGACGTTCTCGCTGATTTGCCCGGCCCCTACGATCTCGCATTCTTCGATGGTCTCGCCCCATCGCTGTCACTCATCGAGCTGCTGTACGAACGGCTCAAGCCGAATGGACTGCTCATCTGCGGCAACCTGTGTCTTGCACGCGGTACCAATCAGCGCCTGCTCGACGCCGAGTTCGCGACCGCCGAACGCTGGCATATCGATGGTCATATCGAAAATGGAGCCACGTCGCTGATACGCAAGACCAACGGCTCGACTTGACACGGATCTCACCGGGATTCGCCTCAATACTCTGCTGACGATGCCCTGACACTGACACACGTCAACATGGTCACTTGCTCAACCCACCCAGGAACCGACCCATGACCCAGGATGAAAGACAGATTCGCGCCCTGCGCGCAGAGTGGCAGAACGCCGTCCAGTCACGCGATCTCGACCGGACGATGGCTACCTATTACCCGGGAGAGGAGTATCTCGGCTTCGATGTGATGCCGCCCTTCAGCTTCGAGGGCTGGGAGTCCTTCCGCCAAAATTGGATCACCTTCTTCGAGATGTTCGACGAAGACCCCGTATTCGAGTTCAAGGACATGAAGGTCCATTGTTCCGGCGATGTCGCCTTCACCACCGGCTTCACTCGTTTCATGGGCTCTGTGGCCGGCAACAAGATCGACCTGTGGACTCGCGAGACCATCGGTTTGCGCAAGCTCGATGGCCAATGGCTGATGATTCACGACCATGTGTCGGTGCCCATCGATCTGAAAACCGGCGCCGGTGTGACCGACTACCGCCCCTGAGCGATCCCATCGAGGTCGTCGTGCTATAGGCAGAGGCGCGGCGCCAGGCGCCGGCAGATAGACCGTGGTGACATCTGTGATCGTCTCCCGCGCCCGTTCACGGGCGGTTTCCAGTTCGTCGTGCGTGCTCGCCAACTGCTCGGCGATCTCGTTGCCGCGTGTCACCTGATCGCGGTAGCGCTCGGCGGCCTCGGCTTCGATCATGGCACGCTGATCGGCGTATTCATGCTCCCGCTGGTCGAGTGCTGCCTGACCTGCCTGCGCGGCAGCAACGTAACCCTGGTCGTAGCGGTGCTCGCTCCACCAGACCAACGCGGCGATCGCCTGCGCAGAGACCAGCAGCGGCCACCATCTGAGTAGCCGAGCAATCACAGCGAGCATCTCGCGGTACACGCGCCGTTGCCCCAACCGGCAGCCACATAGAGTGGCTCCCAGCGCTGCAGAATCAGGCGCGGATACTGTCGGTTCTCGTGGAAATTGGCGGCGCTGCGCCCGGCGTTGAAATGCTCGACGTGGGCGCCAGTCGCAGGCATGAACTGTACGATGCCCTCAGCCCCGGCCGGCGACTGTGCGTCGGCACGCCAGCGGCTCTCCTGGTGCACCTGAGCGACGAACATGGCCAAGCCAAACTCTGACATGGTGGCGCGCTCCCTGGGGGATTCAGATGCGATGAGAGTCCGGCGATCCTGCTCGGACTCCCATTGCACCTCACGCGCGTGCGGGGCTCATTTTGACGGGGAAAAAATAGAAGTGCTTACTTCGTCGGCGCTTTCTTAGTGGCCGGCTTCTTTGCAGCTTTTGCTGGGCTAGGGCTTTTCGCTTTCGCTTCCTTCGCTTTCACAGACGAAGGCTTGGCAATCTTTTTCGTGCCTTTCGGCTTGCCGGGGTTCTTATGGGGAATAGCTCTCTTCGCGTCATCTAGGCCTGTAGTAATGGCCTCGAAGGTTTCACGAGCTCCATCCTTTTTGCCTTGGTTATACGCAGCCTCAATAACCTGAGCTAGCTTCACACCCTTAACGAGGGTCATGTCCTCGGTTACCTGCTCGAAAGCCTCGGAAACCTTTGGTGTGGCAAATATCTCCACTGACTTATTAGGGCCGAGCGGGATAACATTCTTTTGGTATTTTGCAGCCATCGAAAATTTCCTCTTCAGATAAAAATCGGAGTTGATTAATGAGCCAATGGATTAGCTGCACCATTGGGTACCGCGGGTAACCCTTGAAGCGCCCCCAGCATGGAGAAGCCTACTAGGCAGCATACCGCTAACAATAGGGTAATGATCATAATTGGCACGGCGAATCTCATTGTCTTCGGTGCGCGGATGACTCTAAATACTGCAGTGCGGGGAGGTCGACTACCGAAACTTTCCGCTTTCCGCTGTACATCGTCTTTCAATAAGTTAATCGAACGTTTCAAGATTTCGATCTGCAGGTATGTAGCTACCGCGCCAGCGACGATTCCAGCGCCCAAAAAGAGCCAAGTGCCAGCGAGCAGATATGACTGAGTAACCGTCACAGCGGCTGGCCGCAACGCGGACAGCACTGCTAAAGCCCCTACAGCGAGACTGAGCACGTGCTTAAGCCATTCTGCTCTGGCTTGCCCCAACTGATCCTGAAGCTCCGATATCTTTGTTAACAGTTCAGGAAAGTCCATCGCTGGCTCCTTTAGCGATCATTCGCACGGCGGCTAAAACAACCGCATCCCGCTGAATCAGGCACTCACCTTCTTTGTTTCACCATAACGGCAACGCGCAATGCCCTACCCGATAGTAGTGGGTCAGTTTTTGAGCAAGCTGGTCAGAATTTTGTGACTTAAAATCACTGCCACAGTGCTTGCACTTGATCGCGGCTACGCGAACGTCCTCCGCGCAGTACGGGCACGTCTTCTTCTGTTTACGCTCGGACGCGATAGTGATGTGCGAGCTACCCACGACAATAATGCCGTTGTTGCCCCCGCTAACGGTGACCGGGATCGTACGCTGCTCACCAGCCGGCTGCGCCTCAATCTCCGCGTTGAGCACTTCGGCCAGCTTCATCAGATCTTGTTCTCGCATAAGGCTCTCTCGGACGCCTTCATAAATCGCTGACGACAATTTTTGCTACCCCTCTGACCTTATCGTCCGAAATATCCGATTCCTTAACGAAATATTGATAAACCTCGAGACTTTTCAGCAGCAGCCTATCCGCAGCCCGGCGTTTACCTGCCTTCCGACCGGCTTCCCCGAGCATCGCCACGATGCGCTTCATCAGCTCGAGATCCAATATTATCCGCAGAACTAATCCTCGGATCGTTTGGCTCCGCGACTTCCCTTGTGACGACAAAGGTCACGTCCAGCACCTCGGCAGCCCATGCCGCTAGCGCTTCGGCATCAGGTTCCGAGCGACCTTGCTCCCAACCAATCTGAGAGCGCTTAGACGCTCCCGCCAACTCAGCGAACGCCGTTTAGCTGTATCCAAGGCGCACGCGTTCCGAGTGGATACGGTCCCCGAGTGACATAAATGGCACTTACCTATTGAATGGTGCCATATATGGCACCTTCATTAACCACACACCAATCAGTTACGCACCAGCCATCACCTGATTGGCAATTCTTCCTAACGCAGGAACGCCGCCATGGACACTCCGCACCAGCTACCCCAACGCAAGCCTTCAGCGCCGATCGCGCGCGCGAACTGTTCAACGCCGCCGGCGTTCCGGTCGCGCGTTGGGCCGAATCCAACGGCTACAGCCGTTTCATGGGCTCTGTGGCCGGCAACAAGATCGACCTGTGGACCCGCGAGACCATCGGTTTGCGCAAGCTCGATGGCCAATGGCTGATGATTCACGACCATGTGTCGGTACCCATCGATCTGAAAACCGGCGCCGGTGTGACCGACTACCGCCCCTGAGCGATCCCATCGAGGGCGTCGTGCTATAGATAGATATTCACGGCGCGGAACAGCTGCCACGATAAGCGTGCGACCAGTTGGTGGGCATATCTACCAAAGACGTGGCCCAGAGCGTCATGTGATCTCTGGGCCTCTTTGTTGCCATCGCGCCAGAATCCGCCCAAGCAGTGTTTTGCCCTCCCCCCTTGAGCGGCCGAGCAAGCCCATATTGAATCGACGCGGTACTCAACAGCCTATGAGTCAACACTCACTGAATTCGACTTCGCCACATCTTCGTCGCGATACTTTCATCGCCGCACCTGCGTGATCCACGTCATCATCGACGGTGGCGAATTGCGGAGCTTTTTTGACCCTTCGAAAGAGCCTGTGACACCGGACGATCCAGATGACCTACGCGGTGCCCTGCCCTCGAACCATTTAGTGGACTGCATCGAATACGACCCGGCAATCGAGTGAAGTCAAGGTGAAGGCACTATGCAGATAGGGAGCCCCGAGACGGGTCAAACAACAAGATAGGATTCGGTGGTGGGCCCAGCAGGACTTGAACCTACGACCAAGGGATTATGAGTTGGCTTTTAAAACAATAAGTCACTGACACAAAAGGAAAAGTGACCGTAATCGAGCGAAAGGTACAATTCCTTAGAATCAGTAGCTTAGCGAAGGTTGAAGATAGCACAGGAAGCTGGTGTGTGTACCAGTGGTGTACCGCTTTCGAGCCTCCCCTCTTTCGAAGAGGCATACTTATGAGGGGCGCAAGATTACTTTTTCAAAGGCATGCTGTCTGTTCACGGCTTGTGAGCATTCTTCAATTTAACCGCTAGTGATGGTCGCATCGGGCCCGCGCCGGATAGTAGCAAGGCTCCGGCTCACCGAGCTCGTCGCATAATCGGCTCCATTCGTCAGAAGTGCAGACCCACCGCGTGAGGACGGGATGCCGGTAGATTAGATCACCTCCATAGACCCTCCGCACGGGACCCAGCAGTCGTTCATGCCAAGCGACGATTACTCCTTCTCGGAGCCAACGGGTTGGGTCTGAGGGAGAGGGCTGCCATCCCAACTGGCGCCACTTAGGGCTAGGAAAGACATCGACTAATCCATCGACGAAAGGAAACAGACCATACACCCCCCACGTCAGCCAGCCATCGTCAGAACCCGGCCCGAAGATAATATCGAAGTCCTGGAGCATTAGTGAAGTGCGAGCATTCAGTACCCGCGGTGGTTCGCGGTCTCCCGCTAAGCTGCTGGGCAGGCGGTGATGCATGTGAACCTTAACGTCCCACTCTCTGGAGTAGCTCGTTACGCTTCCGCCTAGGACACGGATGTTATCTGGTAGATCGGAAGATAGAAGGGCGGCAAGCTCATACGCCAGCTTCTCTGGCGACTCGGTCATCAATTCATCCAAGTCGTCATCGATAGGCCAACCATCTGCTTGGGTGTGGGGGGCCGGCGTTCGCAGGAAAACGAAGGGGTCGGCGGCAGGGACGAGCGCCTGCGCCAGCCGCGCAACATCTACGTCAGAGAATCGGCCTTGGCGGTCGTGCTTCCTGAGGACCTCGAATAGGCGGGTATTCTCAGCCTCATCTTTCGGACTTAGCACATAGTCGCCGTCTCCCCCCGCCCGTCTGCGGCATTGGCTCGGCGATGGAGGATCGTTGCGAATAGACGATGCAAAATCCGACTCGACATCCCTTAGGCTCTCATTGCATGCGGTTTTTAGGAACGAGAGGAAGCTCAGGCTCGGCCTCCCGGCGCTCGCATGCAGCCCAGTTTGCGAGGAGGGTCCAGAAATCAGGGGCGCCGATGAAGCGATCACGAAGGGAGGGTTTTCGGTTGGCTTCGGCCAAGAGGGATCAGCGCCTCGAGATGTCTTTGCTGCAACTAGAAGAGCACCCCAAGCGCTGAGCCCTGTATCGAGACGTGGTGCCTCAACCATCCACCGGGCCAAGCACTCGTTGAATGATTCGCCTTGTGCTTTCACGACGACGGCCTCTGCTATGAGCAACAGCCTTTGTGCGACTTGGCCTTGGGAATCCGAAGCTCGCTCGACAAGTTGGCTCAGTAGGGTGGGAGTGGTACTCAGCATGCCAAAGACACCCCGAAGGGCCGTCTGCGCATACGTCTGTTCGTCGAATTCCAGCGAGCGCAGAAGGTTGGCCAGCAAAACCTCCGGCCATGTAGCCAGATCAGAAGAAGCGTCGACCGGAATTGGAGAGAGCGGTGGAAGACGACCGTCCCCTTCGATCCAGAGCGTGTGCATATCGAGCAGCCTATTGGTGCCATCGAGGAGTTCCTTCTGACCGGCCTGAGACGCTGCGAGCAGGCACATTGCGTCCAGGTTTTCTTGGATGGCATAGATCCGCACTTCTGGGGAAAGGAAATGGTCGGCCAACACGGCACGGCGGACCGCGTCCCAACGCTGCGCCGGAGTCACCAAGGGGAAGAGGTGCTCGTACGCATCGCTCGCCCCATCGAACCACCATATCTGCTCCTCGCGTCTCTCGAGCGCGGCCCACGCCTCCTTGATGCACTCAGCGTACGAGTACGAGCCCCCCCCCTCCGCTTTCGCATCGTCGAGACTGGCGGCCACCTGCTTCCAGTCTTGGTGTGCCGGAGCCAAGATAATAGCGTCGATAGGCTTGAGGGATGAGTAGTCAGGGGTGTCGCGCTCGATTGGCGATGAGGTAGTGTCCAGATCCCGCTGGCAGGCAAACTCGGCCGCTCCCATCAGTCGGAGGTCGCGATCGAAGTGACCGATGCCACCTCGTTGTGCGGCAGCGAGCAGTGCATCCCGTGCGTCTGCCAGCACCTGTCGGTCGGCATGAACTCGCCAGCAGAGCTGGCCTATACAGAAAGCCCAGATTGAAAGCAGTTCGGATCTCTGGAGGGGCTCGGTCTCAACCATTCGTAAGAGGGCATAGACAAGCGTATCATCGCCAACCTCCAATGCCGTCTCGGCAGTGAGCGCGATACGCGCTATGGACGACGGCCCGTCCACACAAGCAGCGCTCAACACCGCCGTCTCTATTGCTCCGCCGACTCGATTGTCTCCTGTTCGCGTGGCTTCTCGCGAAAGTGAAAAGAGCCGCAGTCCCTGATCTTCCCAAGCACGCGCGTTCACCGCAGCAGCTTCACGGAACCAAGCAAGAGCCTGGCTCAGGGAGTAGTCCTTGTGCCCCGTATATCCGATATTCGCCCAGGGAAGTCGGATGAGCGCCGGCTCGGCCGCTTCGTTTTCGCCGATCTCTTGGAGGAGGCTCGCGAACTCAGTGACGAACTGGTGTCGCTCCGCGGGGGGCAACGTCCAGGCGACCCCGTGCGAGCCTATCCAGGCGTCAGCATACAAGAGGAGTTCTTGCCGATGAGTCGCCTGTGCGAGGAAGCGCCAAACAGGCGTGAGCATCGGCCCCAACGTCCTGCACTCTGCTATTCGGTCAAGAAGAGGCACGCAGATCGCCCGAGTCAGTTCGCTATGTCCGCTCGCGCAATCGAGAATCCCCTTCACGATCAACGCAGCAATCTGGGGATAGCCAAACGGTATACGGTAGGGATGCCTATCCACCGCAGTCAGCAGGGTATTGACGGTGCGGGCCACCGTAGCTGGATCGCAATGGATCGCGGGCGTCAGGTCCTCACGAGTAGTTCGGATGAGGGAGCCCAGAAGAGCTGCTGCATGGAGAAGTTCTTTGACACCAGCGTCATGCCGTTCATCCCGTCGATCGCGCGCGTGGTAGACCTTCTCTATTTCCTCTCGCAGTCCGCTCGCGTGCCTGTTCGGGTCTGTGATGCCAAATAGAACCGCCAATCTTACCATCACCGTGATCTGGCTCGGTTCGTCAAGTCCTGTTCCGACGTGTTCCATGGAAGCGGCGATCGCGCTACTCCGGTCGGCGAGAACTGGCTTCGTCCACCGCTCCTGAAGAGCTCCGTCACCGAGGATTGCCGCTGCGACGGCGCCCGAAACGCGTAAATACCAAGGGTGGCAGTCCTGCGGACTCATCGCCTGGAGCACAAGGCCGCATCGACACCACTCGCGGCTGTCTATGAGCCTCCACAGTAGCTTCTCAACATCAATCAGATAGCACTGCTGGATACGATGCAGAACTTCTGCAAAGTCTTGGTCTCGAACCGCGAAACCATCGGCAGAGTCGAGAAGGCCCTGAGCATACGACGCTTCCGCGCTCTCCCACCCTGTCCCCTGGCTGCACTCTAGAAGTGTGGTTGTGGCGGCGCTAGCACGTCCGAGGCCAGCAAGAAGCGAACGGGCGGCGTCTTGCTGTTGGTGCTCGTGCGTACCCGCTCCAAACCGAGCAGATTCCGCGACCTCCTTCGGGCTCAAGCCGGCAAACCATCTCTCGAACGCGGCGCGAGCTCGTTCCGTTTCCCCAAGGTCACAAAGCTCTAGTACGTCATTTATCGCAGCCACCACGCGATCGTGAATCCAGTCGGGCTTCGCTGGGACGGCTCTCTCGACTCCGCGGGGAGAGATCGCTCCGGGCGGTACTGAGTCTATGTCTTCTCGGCCATCCCGCCACTGCAATGACGCTCGGAGCTGTTTAAGCGTCTTGAGACCGGCAGCAACCTGATGAGCCAACGACCAGTCTGGCTTGATGGCTGCGAGCGCCTCTGCAGCGGTCACGGCCTGCTCAGTCAGGATGTCGAGCCCTCGGCCTATAGCATGTCCTTCTAGGACCCAACTCGGCTCAAAGACCGATGCTTGGTCGCGAGGACGTTCCGCAATCCCGTATAACGCCTGGACAGCGGCATGTCGCGCGAGTGGATCATCCCCGTCTCGCAGAAAGTCACCCAGGAGCGACGCGGATTCCCTGTAGGTGTCAGGGTCTCCTCGTAGAACCCCATGCAGAAATACCCGGAAGTCGTTATGGAACACGCGGAAGCCTTGCGACTCCTCGACCACCAGCGGGCGCAATGCTCGGAGCACGTCCATCCAGTTCACCGGCATCGTGCCGTCGGGGTCTACGACAGCGCGGAGCATCTCGGGGGTCGTGCGGGACCTCGCGAGCGTCAGACAAGCTGCAAGGCGCAATGCAGATGCATTAACGAATTCCCGTGTGGTGGCCAACCAAATTGCCTTGTAGTAGCCCTCGACACCTGAGGTAAGTCGGCGATTGGCAAGAAGCGATGAAAGACCATCAATTTCATCGCCAAGCAATCGAGCTTCTTCCACAGCGAACACCGTCGAAAGCGTATGCCCTTCACACGCGGTATGAATGTCCCGAGCCACCGCGTTGGCCAAGTCGCTGTTGACGTTCAAACGCGCACCAATCAACTCCCGTACGTCATCCAACCCGAGACGAGGGAGCCGGTACATCTCTACACCGGCGGCGCCATGCCTCAGCCAATCAGGGTACTGTCGTAGATAGGCTTCACTTGGCTGCCCGCCGATGAGAAAAGTGACGTGTTCTGGTATTTGGTCCGGCGGAACTAGCGACGCGAGGAAAGTATCCGGGCCTTCACCAGCACGTGCAGCATGATCAATGCCGTCGACAGCAATCACGAAGGGCCGTCCCTCAGCCTCTCCGAGCATATTCGCGATTCGGAGAACATGTGCGCGAAGTTCCTCGACCGATAGCGATCCTGCATGAACAGGCACTTGAAGCTCGAAGAGGCGACCTCGCGCTAGCGGGCGCAGTTTGATCAGAAGGTCCGACCAGAGACTTCGGGGCTTGGTGACCTCAGAGTCCGCTGGCAGAAGTTGGTTCTCGGGTGTGATGGGACGATAGGCGTGGAAGCGCGCGTCAATGAAAGCATCTCGCCGGTTTGCCAAGTGGCTCAGAAGCGCTGTCTTGCCACTGCCGGGCTCACCGGAAACGAAGACGACCGGAGTGTCTCGCTTCCGGAGTAGCTCCACCACGTCATCCACAGCCGGTATCCTAGAGGGGAAGAAAGGTGCCGGCGGTGGAAAATCGTGGTCGCCCACGATGGTGTCTTCTTCCAAGCAAAGCTTCTCGTACGCAACCTCTTTCGTGATGGCCTCGGCTTCCCCACGATCAGACGTCGCCCATATCCGGAGTGCACTGTCGAGACGCGCGAGTAGTCCGTCACACACGGCTGGCTTGAGGGCGAAAAGCTTCTCGATGCGCTCAAGTAGTCGCATCCGCACCTCAGGCAGTTCCGGCTCAGAATGCTGTACTTCCAGTGCCTTGAGAAAAGCCAGCTTCTTCGCATCGGTCTTGATATCTTCGAGCTGAGGCAGCCACAGATTATCCCAAGCCCCCTTCCACTCCGGCTTTACCTTCATGGCCGACAGCGTGGCTGCTCTCTTCGACTCGGCGCTCATCCATGTAATGAAGTCAGCTAGTGAGGGCCTTGTGATCGAACCGGCCCCCTTTGGGGTATGCTTCTGGGTACCAGCTTGTCGATTGGTGAGGAGCCAGACCTCGGCAGGTTCCCCGGCAGCAACCCAGCCCGCGGCCATGTGCTTGAGCAGCGAGTCTTCGCTGTCACCGCTGGCGACCATATCCCCGAAGGTCAGAGAATCGGACACTCGCGTGTGCTTGACCTGAATGAAGCGGCTCTTGCCATCCGCGAATGCGACTACTACATCGTCCAGCCCCTTGTGCCCGGACTTCTGGAGCGTGACGGTCAGGACTTGTTTCTGGGCATCCAGAAGGTCGAGGACGTATTCCAGACCTACGGACCACTCATACCAGTAAGGATCCCCTAGACCCGCACCGGGATTCTTTGACTTCGACGTCATACGCTCCAGTCACCTTCGTCTGACCAACACCACGCTCTATGGCTGGTTCATAGCACATCGATAAACCATACCAGCAACACCGCCTGGTTAGGTGCCAAATTTAGCAAGTAGTCGCCCTCGGTTTCTTCCAGGACCAGGCGCTTCTCCTCGCGCTTGGTGAGGCGGTAGTGGGTCAACTCCAACTCGCTGACGTACTCCCTCTTACGGCCGTACCGGCCATCCAACCGTGGGTCGTCATCGTTTCGATGATGTCCCGCTGGAACAGAGCTTCCCTGCTGTTCGCCATGTCATCCCCTGAGCCTGGCGTAACTATTCGTAACAGCCTAGCGCTTCAGGGATAAGAGGAGAAGTCTACTTAGGCCGCTGAACCATCAGGGCACCAGCCGTTATTCGCGAAGCCTGCCCAAGGCTTGCTCCAACAGCTCAAGTGATTGACGATGCTTGTCCGGGTGCATCTTATGGATGTTGGCGAGCTTCCAGCGCACGGCAGGCAGCCGATCCCCCCCCGCCAGCGGAAGCAGTGCCCAGTCAGGCGCCCCCTGCTTGAAGGACTGGAGAAAGCGAACATCCTCGTCCGTCATCAGTTGGCCTAGCCGCGACAGCAGCTCATCGCGGACGCTTTCCAGCTCCTGCAACGGGATATCGGCCCTGGACATCCCGGCAAACTCCTGTCGGTAGATGTCGTCCAATGGTTTCAGTCGCGGGTTAAGCACTTCGTTCAAAGGCCTCGGGTGCCCCAGCAGATAAACCAGGAAGCCTTCGAATACGCTTCGATCCAGGCCGCCCTGGTTCAGTAGCAGCTTCACATCGAAAAGGTCCCGGGGGTGCTGGCGATCCAGCGCAGCGCAGATCTTGCCGCCATACAGGTCCGGCAGCGACACCACCTGCACCGCAGCAAAGCCGTACTCGTCCTCCACGGCTTCAACGACATCGCGCTCCTGGGGCGGGTGCAGGGTGCCACGCAGTACTGGCGATACCTCAACCTTCACCTGGCTACGCCCTCGGCGTACCAGAATCCTCAGCTCATCTCGGCGATTATCCTGAAGCTCGGCCCGTACGCCTGGCAGTCTGGCGCTAAAGGTCCCTGCCAGTCGCTGCAGCGCCTCGCGACAGCGTCGCAGTGCCTCGTCACGGGTCTCCAGCGGCAGGTAGGCCAGGTCGATATCGACCGATAGGCGAGGTAATGGCTGCACGAAGAGGTTGATGGCCGTACCGCCCTTGAGGGCGAAGCACGGCTCGTCATTGAGAAATGGCAGCAGCGAGACCAGCAGCCTGACCTGTTCGTGGTAGCGAGCTTCAATCGGCATGCAGGAACGCCTCCGGCACCGTCACGTGATATTCCCTGTCTAGCTTGCCGCCCTGGCAGAGCTGCCGCTTACCTTTGCCGAGGTCCAGTCGGCGTGGTTCCAGACGACCGTACCAGGCATGCCCGGCGTGGCGAGCCAGTACCAGGAAAGCCCGCTTGGTTCTCACCGAACGGCATCCCTCCAGCAATGCCTGCAGCCGGCGCGGACGCAGCGTATTGAGTCCGCCGAAGGTATCCACCATCTCGCTGCCGAACAGCAGCTCATTCGGCGTCACGGCGATCCACTCCAGGACCGCTCGCTCGGGTGTCGATACCCGCAAGCTGAAGACCCTGCTATCCGGCGCGTAGTCCGTGAAGCTACCGGGAAGCTGCACCGGCAGGCTCTTTTCAGAGTGAAGCACCATCCGCCCTGCCCACTTAGCATCACTCAACCACCGGGGCAGCCGAACGGCTTCCTTGCCATACAGGTGCGTCGTGCTTTCCCCCATGGGCAGATAATGGGCAAAGCCATGCAGTGTCAGGGCCGTCTGGCCACCCGGCCACAGCGGTGGTAAGTCCGTGTCGCCGCTCGTCTGCAGGGCGAAAACAGCGCTCTCCCAGGTAAGAGGCTCCCCCGCTTGGCAGTAGGCGCCGTGCCCCACGCGCTGCAGCCAGCCACTGCTGGCCAGCTTACGCGCCTGATCCGAGGTGACGCCGTGTGACGCCAGCCAGGCGGTCGTCACCACGGCGCCATACGGGATCTTGTGCAGCAGCTGGTTTATTTTCACGTCAAAAAGCGGCCTTAAATTCCGTCTTCAGAATGAAGAATAAACCACACTGGTTTATCTTCAAGCATTAAATCGCCATTATAGGCCGTTTTTAGAACATAATTTAAACCGAAAGCCGAGTCTCCGGCCCTGCTTAAGTTCAAATTCAGCGGGAGGAAGCTTGAGGGACGAGGCCAGGCTGAGAAGGCCGCTGCAGGGGGACAAAGCAGCCACACATCACGTCAATCCTGATAGTGCGTGTATTTTTTCGCGCTTCCTTTCACTTGGTCGGCGGGATATTTCTCCGCATTCTTCTCCATCTTCGCCCGGCATGCCGCTTCGATATCCACGTCCAGCTTTCCCGCCAGCCGGATCAGGTAGAGCTGAACATCGGCAATTTCGTCGCGCACGGCGGCCAGTTGCGGCTCATCCAGCTCCCTGGACTGCGCCTCGGTCAGCCACTGGAAGCACTCCTGCAGCTCCGCTGCCTCAACCGTCAGCGCCATGGCCAGGTTCTTGGGCGAGTGGAACTGGTCCCAGTCGCGCTCGGTGGCGAACTGGTCCATGGCGTCGCGGAGCTGCTTGAACGGGTCTGACATGGAGGGCTCACCTGGTTCTGCGGTATCGAATAGCGGAAAGCATGCCTGCTATGCCGCTCGCTATCCAGCCGGTATCGGCGTAGGCGACCATCCGGCCGCCCACTCGCTCACAGCACGGAGAGGAATTCACCGATGACCTTCAGGTCCTCAAGCTCGTCCTCGAGCACGATGTCCTTGTAGCCGAAGGCGTTGGTTTGGGGCTTCAGCACGATGCGCTGGTTCACGAACTCGCCGTACGCCTCGATCTTCTCGCTCTGGTACAGCTTGATCGTGAAGCTACCACCGTAATCCGGGTCTTCGATTGAGCGATGCTGGACCACGACGACCTTACCCTGCCGCGTGCCGCCGGGATTGGCTCGGAACAGACACCAGGCGCCGTTGGGGATGCGCCGGTTCATCGACTCCCCCACCACTCGGCTGACGAACAGGTCGGGGCTTATACGCACATGATCCGGTAGCTCGACCCAGCGCTCGGTGTAGGCTATCTGCGCCTCGCTGAACTCGCCGGCGGCGATGCTCAGGTCGTAGACGGGCACATGGCGCTCGAACGGCACTGCCTCATCACGCGTCACGATGGGAAGATGCAAGCCATCCAGCGCTTCTTCCGGCGCGGCATCCTCACCATGTCCGGCGGACTCGTGTGCGAAGGCCGCGAAATATTCTCGGGTCTCGGGGTCCGTGGCATAGACGTAGCAGCCCTTCTGGCCCCGCGTCATCAGCGTTCGGTAGGTGTTCTTGATGATCTGATCCGCCAGCTTGCGGGCGTGAGCCGGTTCCTGCTTGAGCAGCGTCTTGTAGCCGTGCACCGAGCGATCCTGGCTGGCGCGCTTGGCCGCGTCCGTCACAACCCGCCCGTCGCGAATGACGAAGTCGTCCCCGATGATGACGCCAACATAGTCGAATTCGAGCCCCTGACAGGTGTGGATACAGCCAACCTGCTCGACAGAGGCATCGGCAATCGCCCATAGCATGCCGTCGTCATCGAGATTCCACTGGGCCGCAAAGCCGTACTCGGGGAAGACGATGTCCATGGCGTGCTTGTCTTTCTTGCTCGCCCACGGCCAGCAGTAACCGGCGACCATGCGCGCCTTGTTGGCCTTGCGGTTCTTGTCGAGAATCGCGCGGCGCAGGGCGCTCGGGTCATCGAATACCTGGAAGTCGTAGTCGATGCCCTCCAGGTCGGTGTTGGCCGTAGTGCGAATCTGCAGCGCATGATCGAGCCAGGCCAGATAGCCATCCGAGCCGTTGCAGCGGAACTGCGAGGCCAGCTCCAGCTCACTGACCTCGGCGCCGCACTCCGCCGCCCGTCGCCGAACCTCCTCGACCGTACCCACGTCTTTCAGCGTCACACGCTGCGCTTCGTCGATGAAGAAGATCGAGAGCCGTGACGCGGCGATGATCTCCTTGATCTGGCTCTCGCCCAGGTTCTGATACATGCCGGACTTTTCGTTCAGGCGATGCGCCTCGTCGACGATCAGCGCGTGGAAGGTATCCGGCTCAGCGTTGACGTAGCTGCCCGAGCCCTTGAACAGATTGTCGATATGGGTCTTCTTGCGCGTGCCAGTAAGCCGCTTCTTGAACACTTCGCGCGGAGCCGAATTGCGCGAGACGTACTGCGTCATCATCTCGCGCTTCGTCAGCTCCACCAGCAGGTTGATCGCGACCACCGACTTGCCGGTGCCCGGGCCGCCCTTGACGATCAGGCACTGCTTGCCCCCCTTGGCGACCCGATGGGCGAGATCGAGAGCGGTCTCATAGACCAGTTTCTGCTCATCGATCATCAGGAACTCGGCGTTACCATCCATCATCGAAGCCAGGGCATCCGCTAGGTTCTTGCTCGGCTTGATCACCCCGTGCTCGATGCGATACATGATGTTGTCGCTATCGCCGTACTTGATGTGCTGGCTGAGAAATGCCGAGAGCTTCAGGGCATCCGGCGAGATGAATACAGGCGCTCGACCGGTATGATGGGAGTAGAAGGCATCATTGATGGCGTCTCCCTGCTTCATGTTGTGCAGGTAGGCGCAAGGCATCAGCTGGATCGACTCCAACCGCACCGTCTCGTTGTAGTCATTGATGAGGTCTGCGTAAGACCACGCCTGATACGAGGGATGATTGGTCTCGCGCACTCCTTTGCCCAGCCGAGTCTTGACGATGGCATCCTTTTTCGTCACCTCAACGGACTCCCACTGCTTCAGCTCGATGATGACAGCGGTATCGGCCCGCTGGGGGTTCTTGCCCGTGAGAATGAAGTCGACACGTCGATTGGTCAGCGGGATGTTGTATTCGATCGCAACGCCCGCCGAGGCCGGGATACCTTCATCGAGCAAGGCGCTCATCATGAAGCGCAGCGAGTTTTCCCAGGACAACATCTCGTTACGGGGCGAGTTGCGATTCAGCCGGCGAGCCACTTCGTTATTGATGGTGTCGGTGATGACATTGGCGCGCACATCGTCGATGAACTGCTGCTTGGTGGCGTTGTAGACCAGCATTTCCCTGTACTGCCCCCTTCCCTCAATGGCTTGGCCATGATTCATCACATTCGAATGTAACGATTATGCACGCTGATCCCCTGCGCGACATACTCAGGAGTAAAAACGTATGCGGCGCTCAAGGCCTATCTCTGAGCGCAGGGGACTCATAATCCCTTGGTCCTGACCCTCTCTCCCCCTCGGTCAGGTCAGCATCGGCCTTCGCGCAGCACCAATGAACCGAACCGCCCGGGCGTTGCCCAAGAAATCAGCCCGGCACGCCGTTCGTTTGCACGGGCAACACGGCATAGCGCCAAGCTTGGGTTCGAGAGCGCGAAGCGCATCAGTTGGAGAAGTTAGTGCTTGGATATAGGCAGTTCGAGGGCAGGCACTCGCGCTATGAAAACGTCTGGGGAAGATCTGAAAGATGGGAAGCTGTGGTGGGCCCAGTAGGACTTGAACCTACGACCAAGGGATTATGAGTCCCCTGCTCTAACCAACTGAGCTATAGGCCCTGAAACGCGGGAGCCGTATGATAACCAAAGCGGTCGGCACAGGCCAGCCGCTATTGCAGGCCATGAATGTCCAGGGAGGACACGATGTCACCGAAACCGATCATTCGTCGCGTCATGGGTATCGGCCTGGCCGCCGGTCTGGCCCTGTCCTGCGGCTTGGCCCAGGCGGCATGGCAGCTCGACCCCAATCAGTCCCACGTCACGGCCACGGTGACCGAGATCACCAGCGGGGGCGAGTCGATCACCCACGAGCACGCCCTGCGCCGCATGGAGGGCCAGATCAGCGCGGATGGTACGCTGAAGCTGCCCATTCGGCTCAACCAGACCGACGTGCTGGACCGCCTCGGCAATCTGCCGCCGTGGATGTCCTCGCTCACCAATACCACCCTGGTGACGGTCGTCACTCATCTGCCCCCGGAACGGATCAACTCGCTGGCCGTCGGCCAGTCGACGGTCGAGATACTGACGCTCCGTACCGATTCCAACGGCGAGCAGCGCCAGGAGAAGCTGCCGGTGCGCTTCACCCGTGAGGCGACCGACGTGGTGCGCGCCCGCAATGCCGAGCCGGTATCGCTCGATGGCAGGGAATTGATGAAGAACCAGACAGTACGTTCGATCCTCTCGCTGATGGGATACCAGCAGATTGGCGACGAGGTGCCGGTCGAGCTGAATGCCGTGCTGGTCGATCGCTAAGCGATGTCCGGATCCGAATCTGCTGTCACTGCACTGCCGCCGGGGTGCCACTCGCCACTGAGCGAGTGGCCCTGGCGTGAAGCATTACCCTGGGCGAGGTTCAGTGCCCTGCGTTTCGATACCGGAGTGCTGTGCGAAGCCGATCTCGATGGCTGGCACCTTTCGCTGCCGGATCGTCTGGCGACGGCAGCGGCCAAGCGCCGGGCCGAGTTCCTGGCCGGCCGACTGAGCGCCCGCCACGCGCTCGCCGAGCTGACGGGCTCGCCGACGACGCCGGCACAGGACGCGGAGCGACTCCCCCGCTGGCCAGCGGGCACCGTCGGCTCGATCACTCACAGCCGGGGGCTGGCGGCAACGGTCGTCGCCGAGCGGGCAGCGTGTCTGGGCATCGGCCTGGACGCCGAGGTCGAGATGACCGCTGAACGCGCGCGCCGTCTCGCGCCACAGATCCTGGTGGCATCGGAGCGCGCCTGGTTCGATGGCCTGCCCGGGGCGCAACAAGGGGAGTTCCTCACCGTGGCGTTCTCACTCAAGGAGAGCCTGTTCAAGGCGCTCTACCCGCTGGTGCATCGACGCTTCTACTTTCCCCATGCCCGGGTGACCGCCTGGGACGCCGAAGGCGGAACCGTCGCCATCGAGCTGCTCGAGACACTGTCGCCAGAGTGGCGGGCCGGTGCTCGGCTGACCGGGCAGGTGGCGAAAATCGGCGACTATCTCTTGACGCTGATCGCGATCTCGCGAGAATCGTGAGCGACCAAACTAATTTCACTGAAGCACGATCGCCCGTGGCGATCGGCTCGCCAGCGGAACCGATCCCATGATCAAGTGGATACTGATACTGCTTTTCGTCGCCAGCGTGCTCTACACGCACTACCGCGGGCGCGTGCGCCACAGGCCCTTGCGCCAGCTCTCCGATCACTCGACCTTCATGGCGCCGATCAACGCGCTGATGACGCTGTTCGGGCGCGACAAGGATCGCCCCTACCATGATCTGGGGAACTACCCGGAGCTCGAGCGCCTGACCGGTAACTGGGAGACGATCCGCGACGAGGCGATGGCGCTGCAGGACCACATCAAGGCCTCTTCCCGCTACGACGATGCCGGTTTCAACTCCTTCTTCCGCCGGGGCTGGAAGCGCTTCTACCTGAAGTGGTACGGCGAGAGCCACGCCTCGGCCGAGCAGCTCTGCCCGCAGACCACGCAGCTGCTGGCGGGCATCCCCAACGTCAAGGCCGCGATGTTCGCCGAGCTGCCGGCGGGCAGTCATCTGACCCTGCACCGGGACCCGTATGCCGGCTCCCTGCGCTATCACCTGGGCCTGATCACGCCCAACGACGACCGCTGCTATATCGATGTCGATGGCGAGAAGTACAGCTGGCGCGACGGCGAGGCCGTGATGTTCGACGAGACCTATCTGCACCGCGCCGAGAACGGCACCGAGCAGAATCGCATCATCCTGTTCTGCGACATCGAACGTCCGATGAAGTATGGCTGGGCCCGCAGTCTCAACCACTTCTTCGGCCGTACCGTGATGGCCGCTGCCAGTTCGCCCAACGACGACAGCGATCGCACCGGTGGGCTGAATCGGGCCTTCAAGTACATCTACGCGGTGCGGCGCCAGGGCAAGGCACTCAAGAAGCGCAACAAGACGCTCTACTACGCCATCAAGTGGGCACTGTTCGCCCTGGTGATCATCGCCATCATCGCCTGGTGAGCGGCCGGGCCGGCACACGCCGGCCCTTCCCGCTTCCCGCTTCCCGCTTCCCGCTTCCCGCTTCCCGCTTCCCGCTTCCCGCTTCCCCAGATCGTCTGTTATTCGCCGTTCTCGCCGTACCGCCCCTCTCTTTTTTTTGAAAATAATTGTCATTGCGGTTCAGAAACCGGGCTTTCCTACGTCTTCTTACTGGCAACATTCATGGATAAGAACGATTTTCATTCAAGGGGAGCCTGTCGTTCATGCATTACGTTCTGCGCTATCCGGCAAGTGCACTGGCCTGCGCCTGCCTGTCGTTTCCCGTCTGGGCCCAGCAGACGGGCAACGACACCGTCGCCGCCACGGCGTCGGCTGAAACCGCCAACCTCGATACCGTCACGGTGACCGGACAGTCGGCCGCGACCAAGACCGAAACGCCCATCGTCGAAACGCCGCAGACGGTCTCCAACGTCGACCGCGCCGAGATGGACGAACGCGGCGTGCGCACGGTGCGCGAAGCGGCGCAGTACACGCCCGGGGTCTACACCAACCAGGTCGGCGCCTCCAATCGTTACGACTACCTGGTCATGCGCGGATTCTCCGATGGCAGCCTGAGCAACACCTATCTCGATGGGCTCAAGGTGATGGGCGATGCCAACAGCTACAGCTCGATGGTGATCGATCCGTGGTTCCTGGATAACGTCGAGATCGTCAAGGGGCCGGCCTCGGTGCTCTACGGGCGCTCGTCGCCCGGTGGTCTCGTGGCCCTGACCAGCAAGAAGCCGCTGTTCGAGAGTCGCAACGAGCTCCGCTTCAGCACTGGCACCAACAGCCAGCGCAGCGCCGCGTTCGACTTCTCCGGTCCGCTGGACGACGAGCGGCGCGTCGCCTATCGCCTGGTCGGCATCGGCAGCAAGTCGGACACCCAGTTCGACCATGTCGAGGAGGAGCGCTACGCCATCGCGCCCTCGATCACCTGGGACGCCACCGACGACACCAGCATCACCCTGATGGCCTACCTGCAGCACGATCCGGAAGGCGGCTATCACTCCGGCGTACCCTACGAGGGCGCCGTCAGTCGCCACAATGGCCGCCATATCAGTAACAACTTCTTCGACGGCGAGGCCGACTACGACAAGTTCGAGCGCACCCAGCGCATGTTCGGCTACAACCTCGAGCACCGCTTCAGCGACAACGTCACCGGGCGTCAGAAACTGCGCTACCTGAACTCGGACGTCGAGCTGAACCAGGTCTACGGCTTCGGCTGGGTGTCGCCGGACTCCAACGAACTGAACCGCTACTACTCCGGCGGACGCGAGTCGCTGCAGGCCTGGACCGTCGACAACCAGGTGGAGGCGAAGCTCAAGAGCGGTTTCATCGACCACACCGTGCTGGTCGGCGTGGATTATCAGAAGCGCAAGAATGACGTCACCTGGACCTATGGTTCCTTCCCCAGCCTCGATGCCTTCGACCCCAGCTATGGTGCGGACCCTGAAGCGCCGGGTATCTACACGAGCGCGGAAGAGCGCCATGAACTCAGCCAGACCGGGATCTACCTGCAGGATCAGATGGCGATCGACCAGTGGCGTATCACCCTGGGCGGCCGCTACGACTGGGTCGATATCAAGAACAAGAACCATCTCACCGATAGCGAGAGCACACTCGACGACACCCAGTTCAGCGGTCGTGCCGGCGCGCTCTACCTGTTCGACAACGGCCTCGCGCCCTACCTGAGCTACAACACCGCCTTCACACCGACCAGTTTCGTCGATGCGGAAGGCGATCTGCTGGAACCCATGGAAGGTGAACAGTGGGAGACCGGGCTCAAGTACCAGCCTCCGGGAAGCCGCGATCTCTACACCTTGTCGCTGTTCCGGATCAATCAGAAGAACGTGGCCACCAAGGAGCAGCCCAGCGACCCCTACCGCTCCGTGGGCGAGATCCGCTCCCAGGGCGTCGAGCTGCAGGCCAGGACCTGGCTGACCGACAACTTCCGTCTGCAGGCCGGCTACAGCTACACCGACATTCGCTACACCAAGAGCGACGATCCGGACGAGGACGGCAACTACGCCATCTATGCGCCGCGCCACCAGGCCAGCCTGTGGGGCCACTACGCCTTTGATCGCGGCGCACTCGACGGGCTCGACGCGGGTGTCGGTGTACGTTACTACGCGGATGTCTATGCCGACCGCGCCAATACCAAAACGGTTCCCGACTACACCCTGGTGGATGCCGCAGTGGGTTATGACCTGAGCCATGTCGGTCTGCAAGGGGTCAGCGCCCGGGTCAACGTCGGCAACCTGCTCGACAAGGAGTACGTGTCGTCATGCAACTCGCTCGAGTACTGCTACTTCGGCGCGGAGCGTAACGTCACCGCCACCGTTTCCTATCAGTTCTGATCCCACCGGGAGGAGACCACAGCTAGACCATTCGACTACGCGGGCGCCTGGCGAACCGGGAGGCAGGGACGCCTCCCCGTCTCGACTCGCCACGCGACAGTCCGGCCCGGCAGCACCATCGGGCCACCAAGCATGCATCACCGTATTCGAGGTTCATCAACGCGCGCCCACGGCGTCGCGTAGGCCGCGCCTTTGTCCGCAGGAACGTCATCCCGGCGCTTCCGGCCATCGACCCAGGCGCCGAAGTGAGGCAATCAGGAGGATCTGCCATGCGATACGACACGGAGCTTGCTCCCGCCATTGTGCTACGACACTCCCGACCCGACGGCCGGGACGAACCGCCGGCGCTGTTCAACGAGCAGGCGCTGGAGGCCTACTGCAGTGGCATGCAGCGCTGCGTGGAGCGGGTCCGGGACACCCTGACCCGCGCCCGCAATCCCTGCAGCGGTATCGAACCCCGCGAACTGCAGCCAGCCTTCGAGGCGATCGATCTCGACCGGCCGCTCGACGATCTCGAGGCCAGCCTCGACGAGCTGCAGCGGCTCTATCTCGATCACGCCGTGTACTTCCACCACCCGCGCTACGTCGCGCATCTCAACTGCCCGATCACGCTGCCGTCGATCCTGGCCGAGGCGATCGCCACGCCGCTCAACACGGCGGTGGAAACCTGGGACCAGAGTGCCGGCGCGACCCTGATCGAGCAGAAACTGGTCGACTGGACGGCGGCGCGTGTCGGCCTCGGCGAGGACGCCGACGGCGTGTTCACCAGCGGCGGTACCCAGTCCAACCTGATGGCCTTGAGCATCGCCCGCGACAGCGCCTGCGAGGCGATGCCCGGACACCCCGGCAATCGCCATCACGGGCTCCCCCCGAACTACCGCCAGCTACGCATCCTCACTTCCGAGGTCAGCCACTTCAGCGTCCAGAAGGCGGCCGCGCTGCTGGGCCTCGGCTACGACGCCGTGATCACCGTGCCGAGCGACACTGACAAGCGCATGGATATCGGGGCGCTCGAGACGGCGCTGAACGAGTGCGACGAGGCGGGGCTGATTCCGTTCGCGATCGTCGCCACCGCGGGCACCACCGACTTCGGTAGCATCGACCCGATCCCCGCCATCGCCGAACGCTGCCGCGAGCGCGGCATCTGGCTGCATGTGGATGCGGCCTATGGCGGCGGGCTGCTGCTCTCCCGCCGACACCGTCACTGGCTCGCCGGGATCGAGCAGGCGGACTCGGTCAGCATCGATTACCACAAGACCTTCTTCCAGCCGGTGAGCTGCAGCGCCTGCCTGGTTCGCGACCGCCGCCAGCTGCGCCACATCACCTATCACGCCGACTACCTCAACCCCCGCGACCAGGCCGAGGAAGGCACCCCGGACCTGGTCAACAAGAGCCTGCAGACCACCCGTCGCTTCGATGCCTTGAAGCTCTGGATGACCCTTCGCACGCTGGGTGCCGAGCGCCTGGGCGACTATCTCGACGAAGTGATCGAGCTGGCGCGGCAGACCTACCGGGCGATGCGCCAGCGAGACGACATCGAGGTACTGCTGCCGCCGGCGTTGAGCACGCTGGTCTTCCGTTACCGCCCCGGCGGCGTGGACGACGACAGCGATCTCGACACGCTCAACCAGCAGATCCGCCAGACGCTGTCGCGACGCGGCGAGGCGGTCGTCGCCGGTACGCGGGTCGACGGCCGCTTCCATCTCAAGTTCACGCTGCTCAACCCCATGACCCGCCTCGAGGAGCTGGTGGCGCTGGTGGCGGAGATCGCCCGGGTCGGCGAATCGCTGGCGTCGACCTCTCGTCCATCCCTCGTCTGGAGCCAGTCAACATGCTGAGCCGCATCTACGACTTCATCGCCGTCGGCCTGGGGCCGTTCAACCTCGGCCTCGCCTGCCTGACCGATCCCATCGACGATCTCGACGGTCTGTTCCTCGAGCGCCGTTCGAGCTTCGACTGGCACCCTGGGCTGCTGCTCGAGGATGCCACCCTGCAGACCCCCTTCATGGCCGACCTGGTCACGCTGGCCGACCCGACCAGCCGTTTCAGTTTCCTCAACTATCTGAAATCCCAGGGGCGACTCTACAACTTCTACATTCGCGAGAACTTCTTCCTGCTGCGCAGCGAGTACAACCGGTACTGCCAGTGGGTCACCACGCAGCTCGAGTCGCTGCGCTTCCATCGCGATGTTCAGAGCATCACCTACGACGACACCGAGCAGTGCTATCGCATCCGTTGCCGCGATACCCGGAAGAACGAGAATCGCATCTACCGCGCCCGCCGGCTGGTACTGGGCACCGGCAACGAGCCGCTGATTCCGGCGTGCTGCCAGTCGGTGGCGGAGCGCGTGGTGCACTCTTCCCGCTATCTCGACCACAAGGCCGCGCTGCAGGCGAAGTCGGCGATCACCATCGTCGGCAGCGGCCAGAGCGCCGCCGAGATCTATCTCGACCTGCTCGAGGGGATCGACACCCACGGCTATACCCTGAGCTGGGTCACCCGCTCGCCACGCTTCTTCCCGCTGGAGTACGGCAAGCTGACGCTCGAGATGACCTCGCCGGATTACATCGACTATTTCCATGCCCTGCCCGAGGCGACCCGCAACGCACTGATGGGCCAGCAGAAGGGGCTCTACAAGGGCATCAATCTCGATCTCATCAACACCATCTACGACCGCCTCTACACCAAGAGCCTGCAGGGCAAGGTGGACACCCACCTGCTGACCTGCGCCCAGCTCGAGAGCTGCCGCTTCGATGCCGCCCATCGCCGCTTCGACCTGACCTTCACCCAGACCGAGCAGGATCGCCGCTTCGAACACCAGACGGAGGGCGTGATCCTGGCCACCGGCTACGCGGCGCAGACCCCGGCCTTCCTCGCCCCGATCGAGGACCGGATCCGCCGGGATGGCGCCGGTCGCTATGCGGTGGGCCGTTACTACGGCATCGGCACCGACGACGACATTTTCGTCCAGAACGCCGAGCTGCATACCCACGGCCTGGTCGCCCCCGATCTCGGCATGGCGTGCTACCGCAACGCCTGCATCATCCGCGAACTGGCCGGCCGCGAGGTCTATCCCGTGGAGCGCGGCTTCACCTTCCAGGACTTCGGCGCCCCCGACGACCGCGTGTTCCAGCCCCAGCGAGCCACGGCATGACCGCTGTCGCGCGCCGATTCGCCATCCCCGCTTGCCGTCAGGAGAGAGACGCATGAATCTACCGCAGAGCCGGCTGCCCGCCGCCAGGGTGAACGACGCCACAGGCATCACCACCGATCTCGAGACGAGCGCCACGTCGTCCAGCAGCCTCTATTCGCCCCACGTTCGCTTCTTTCGCGACTGGCCGGGCATCGGCACCCTCGCCCTGCGCCCCCTCGCGCTACGCCAGGATCTCGAGCTCGTGTACGACTGGGTCAGCAGCGAGCGCGCCCGCTTCTGGGGCATGAATGGCGACAGCCGGGATCAGGTCGCCGCCTTCTACCGGGAGATGCAGCAGAGCGACAGCGCCCAGGCGTTCATCGGCCTGCGTGACGGCCAGCCGGCGTTTCTGGTCGAGTGCTACGATCCCCGCCAGGATCCGGTCGGCGAGCAGTACGCCGTCCGGCCCGGCGACCGTGGAATGCACTTCCTGGTCGCGCCGAAAGCGCCAGCGGCCGCGCCGATCCACGGCTTCAGTCAGGCCGTGATCGATACCATCGTGGCATTCCTGTTCAGCGATCCGGGGACGCGCCGCATCGTCGTCGAACCGGACGTCACCAATGACAGGATCCACCCGCTCAACAGCCGGGCGGGATTCGTCTACGCGGGCGAAATCCGGCTGGCGGAGAAGACCGCGCGCCTGGGCTTCTGCACCCGCGAGCGGTTCGAGACGCTGCACGCCTCGCGGCGCCGCGACACTGCCATGGGCGAGGCCAGCGCCCACCTGCGGCCCGATCGCTGGCGGCGCGCCAACCGCGACCTGCTGTGCAAGGCGATCAGCGAGTTCGCCCACGAGCGACTGCTGCAGCCGGTCGCGGAAACCGAGATCGACGCCAACGGCTGGGCCGATTACGTCCTCGTCACCGATAGCGACGATATCCGCTATCGATTCCGCGCGCGGCGGATGGCACTGGATCACTGGTGGATCGACAAGGGAACGCTGGCCAAGACGCGCGACGGCGCCTCCCAACCGCTGGACGTGGCGCAGTTCCTGCTCGAGTGCCGCGCGCGCCTGGGCATCGATCCCGACAATCTGCCCACCTATCTGGAGGAGATCGCCAGCACCCTGGCCGGCATGGCCTACAAGTCAGGCCGTGACGTGCCGCCGGCCGGCGAACTGGCGCTGGCCGACTTCCAGACCCTCGAGACGGCGATGAGCGAAGGTCACCCCTGTTTCGTCGCCAACAGCGGCCGGATCGGCTTCGATATCGAGGACTATCACCGCTACGCACCGGAAGCCGGCGCCGCGATTCGCCCGCTGTGGCTGGCCGCCGCGCGCCACTGCACGGAGTACAGCGCCATCGAGGGCCTCGATGCCGAGACCCTGTTCGCCGAGGAGCTGGATGCGGACGTCCGCGAGCGTTTCGCTGACCGGCTGCGGGCGCTCGGGCTCGATCCCGATGACTACCTGCTGATGCCGGTCCACCCATGGCAATGGCGCCACAAGCTGGCGATCACCTTCGCCGGCGAAGTGGCCGAGCAGCGCCTGGTACTGCTCGGCGAGGCGGACGACGATTACCGCGCCCAGCAGTCGATCCGGACCTGGTTCAACGTCTCGCGGCCCCGGCGCCGCTACGTCAAGTTCGCGCTGTCGATCCTCAACATGGGCTTCATGCGCGGGCTGTCGCCCCACTACATGCGCGGCACGCCGGCCATCAATGCCTGGGTCGAGAATCTGGTCGCAAGCGACCCGGAACTGCAGGCGCAGGGATTCAGCGTATTGCGTGAAGTCGCCACGCTGGGCTATCACCACGCCGGTTTCGAGGCCGCTACCGACAAGCAAAGTCCGTATCAGAAGATGCTGGCGTGCCTGTGGCGGGAGAGCCCCTATACCCGCATCGCGCCCCATCGGCGGCTGACGACCATGGCTGCGCTACTGCACCGGGACGCCGATGGCGATGCGCTGCTGCCGGCGCTGATCGACGCCTCCGGCGTCGGTGCCCAGGCCTGGATCGAGCGCTATCTGGCGGCCTACATGACACCGCTGCTGCACTGCTTCTACGCCCATGACCTGGTGTTCATGCCCCACGGCGAGAACCTGATCCTGCAGCTCGAGGATCACCTGCCGGTCGGCGCGATCCTCAAGGATATCGGCGAGGAGACCGGCATCTTCGACAACGGCCAGTCGCTGCCGGAGGCGGCCCGCCGCATTGCGGTGGAGGTGCCGGAGCACCTGAAGATCCTGTCGATCTTCACCGATCTGTTCGACTGCTTCTTCCGTTTCCTCGCCGAGATCCTGGTGGCCTCGAACCAGCTCGAGGAGGATGACTTCTGGCGGTTGGTCGCGGCGTGCGTGATCGACTACCAGCGCCGTCATCCGCAATTCGCCGACAAGTTCGCGCGCTTCGACCTGTTCGCGCCCGAGTTCACGCTGTCGTGCCTCAATCGTCTGCAGCTGCGCAACAACCGCCAGATGATCGACCTCGCCGATCCGTCGAAGAACCTGCAGTTCGCCGGCACGCTGGCCAACCCCATCGCCGCCTACCGGCCCTCGAGTGACAGTAACAATCAGGAGGCGGGAAAGACCGGGACGCTGACGACGACGAACTGAGCCTACCGTTAAGCGAAACACGTCACCACCGGGCGGCCATGAGGCGCCCGGTGATGACTTATTGCTAATGATTCTCATTTTTGCCATGATCGCGACACTTTTGTCGTTCTGCCCGCGGGGCCGCCCTCATGCGCGAAGCAATGTTCGAATCCCTCTACCGTCAACACCACCACGAGCTGCTCGGCTTTCTCGATCGCCAACTCGGTTCTCGGGACCAGGCCGCCGATCTCTGCCATGACGCCTACCTGCGTCTGCTCGACGCGCCGGTGCGCCGGGTGCTCGACAATCCGCGCGCCTACCTCTTCCGTATCGCTCGCAACCTGCTGATCGATCATCGACGCCGCCAGCACCCCGAACTGATCGCCATCGATGCGCTGGAGCCGGTACTGGTCTGTCCGCGCGTCTGCCCGGAGACAGATGCCTGCCAGCGACAGTGTGTCCATCAGCTCACGCGAACGTTGGGTGCACTGCCCGATCGGCTGCGCCAGGCACTGATCTGGCATCGCCTGGAAGGGTTGACCCAGCGCGAGATCGGCCAGCGTCTCGGCGTCTCGGAGCGCATGGCGGGACGCTATATCGCCCAGGCGACGACCCGCTGTCAGGACGAGCTGGAGATGCTGGACGGCGAGCCACGGCACTGACCGCCCGCTGATCGGCCAGTCAGCCTTCGGCCGACCGATGGCCGGCTCGGTCGGGATACCACGCCATGCCGATGGCATGAGGCTCGGTGGGCTCGAAGCCGAACTGGGCGTAGAGCCGGTGGGCCTCGCCGTCTGCCAGCAGGCTGACGAAGGCGTTTTCCGGCGCCTCGCGCAGGATATAGGCGCGAATCTCGGCCATGATCCGCTTGCCCAGGCCACGCCCCTGGTGTGCCGGCTGCACGGCGATATCCACCACCTGGTAGAAGCAGCCGCCGTCGCCGACGACGCGGCCCATGCCCACCGTCTCGTTTCCCTCTTCCCCCAGGTGGACGACCTGCACGGCAAACAGGCTGCCGGGCAGGCCGCGCTCGGCACCGGCGGCACTGCGCGGGTTCATGCCGGCCTCGCGGCGAAGCCGCATATAGGTCTCGATATCGGGCGGTTCGAGGACCAGGCGATAGGCTTCGTTGTCATCGCAGGCTTCGTGTTTCATAGCGTGGGATCCGTTCTCGCATCGTTTTCCGGTCGAGTCTGCAGTGTGCCATTGCCAGGCGAGCGCTGCCTTTTCATCAGCCATCGCGGCGTTCTCGAGGTCGCTCTCAGCAACGGCACCAGTAGCCACAGCAGCGGCGCCAGCAACCAGCGATAGACGAACCGGACGACGATCAGCAGCGGCAACAGCACCACCACCCAGAGCAGAAACTGCCCCAGCCATACCGGCCAGCCCAGCCATCGCGAGACGTTGGCACCCAGCGCACTGACCAGACTGGGATGCCGCACGACCACATAGGCCGTGCCGGTGATCGCCGCGACCTTGGCGGCCCGCGAAAGATTGACGAAGCGCCCGCCACCGGCCAGCACGCCACGTCCGGCGGCCCGCGCGCCCTGCCCTTCGGCGGCCGCACCCGCCCGCACCGCGCGTCCGGCCCGCAGCACCTTGACCGCGCTGGCCATCACCAGCAGGTCGACGCCCGCCCAGCCGATATCGGCCACCCCGATCGCGTCGCCGCGTCGCCACTGGCTCTCCAGGTCGCGCAGCCCGCTGGTGAAGAGATCACCGAGGTCGCTCACCAGGCGCTCGCTCTGCAGCCACTGCACCTCGCCGTCAGGATCGACCACGAACTGCTGCAGAAAATCGTGGCCCTTGGCATCGAGAATGGCGATGGCGACCTGCCCGCGGCGGGCCGGCGTCAGCGATGAGTCAGTCTTGTCGCTCTCCCCTGGGATCGCGTCCTCGGCCTGGCTCTCGCTATCGCCCTGGCTGGAAGAGACGCCCGCATCGGTATCGCGCGCGTCATCGCCCCACCAGCGCGCCAACCGCTCGCTCGCCGCGCGGTAGCGGGTACCCATCCAGTGCTGCGCCCGCAGCGTGGCGATATCGTGATCGCGGTAATAGACCACCGGCAGGACCGCATCCGCCCCGTAGCGCACCAGCACCCGCTGGAATGCCGGATCGAGCCCGTAATCGAGCAGCGCCGATCGCGCCAGATCGCCGTGGTTCTGGATCGCGAGCCAGGCGCTGGTCCACAGTGCCGGCTCGTCGGCGTAGCTCAGGAAGAGCGCATTGATCTCCGGCGACTCCCCGGCCAGCCCGTCGGCCAGCGACGGCAGGGCCCGCTGGGTTTCCAGTTTCACCATTCGCGGTTCGAACGGTTCGTGGGAGGCGACGGCGGACAGCACGCCCGCACCGACGAGCGCAAACAGCAAGATCGATAGCCACAGTTTCACGGGCTCACGCTCCTTATTCGGGGGTTCACGCATCTTTTCATGGGTCCATGCCCCTCTCCATGAATTCACGCTTATCTGCATGGATTCGCATTCCTGGCGGACGGCTGGTCGACAGGCGAGGGAAGTCACCAGACGATAAACGGCGACAACTGCCTTTGATAACCGTTCGTATTTGAATTAGGATTGCATTCCGTCACGTGACCCACCACTCACCGCGAGGTTGCCCCGGCCATGTTCGAAGTCCAGTCGGCGAGCTTCGAGATTGCGGGCAAGGCGCTGCTCTCTCCCATCGATTTCACCTTCGGTGAAGGCCGGGTCTATGGCCTGATCGGTCACAACGGTTCCGGCAAGTCGACACTGCTGAAGCTGCTCGCGCAACAACAGCCGGTGAGCCAGGGCAGCATCCGGCTCGATGGCCGGCCGCTGTCGCACTGGAAGCCTCGCGAGTTCGCCCGCCACGTCGCCTACCTGCCGCAACATCTGCCCAGCGCGGAGAACCTCACCTGCCGCGAACTGATCGGTTTCGGCCGCTACCCCTGGCACGGCCTGCTGGGCCGCCTCAACGGCCACGACCATCAGCAGATCGAGCGTGCCATCGCCCTGACCCACACCGAAGCCTTCGCCGACCGCTTGGTCGATACCCTTTCCGGCGGCGAGCGGCAACGGGTCTGGCTGGCGATGCTGCTGGCCCAGGGTAGCCGCTACCTGCTGCTCGACGAGCCGCTGGCCGCACTCGACATCGCCCATCAGGTCGAAGTGCTGGCGCTGGTGCGCAAGCTCTGTCGCGAGCTAGGGCTCGGCGTGATCATCGTGCTCCACGACGTCAACATGGCCGCGCGCTACTGCGATCACCTGGTCGCGCTGCACAGCGGCAAGCTGCTTGCCGAAGGCGCGCCCGCCAGCATGATGAACGATACCAACCTGGAAGCCATCTACGGCATCCCCATGCGGGTCATGAACCACCCCGCCGACGCCTGTCCCATCGCGGTACTGCAGTAGACGGCCATCGCCGCTGTCACCATGATATCCATCGTTCCTGACATGGGGCTTGCCGGTTAGCGATAGCACTGGACCCTCGCAGGCGGACCAAGGATGCTAATCTCCAGGCTTTGCCTTCCGATTCGCCTCCTGTCTGCGAGCTTGTCATGCTGCAACCCGTTTCCCGCCAGAGCGACCTGACCCTCGAACCCGAGCAGACGCCGCCACGCCCGGCGGATGTCAGCACCTTCGCCCCGCTGGGCGTCCCCGCCTTCCGGATGATCTGGATCGCCAACCTGTTCGCCAACCTCGGCTTGTGGGCGCAGTCGGTGGCGGCGGCCTGGGTGGTGACCTCGAACGACGGCGGCGCGGTGGCGGTGGCGATGATCCAGGTCGCGGCGGCGCTGCCACTGGTGCTGATGTCGATCGTCACCGGCGTGATCGCCGACAACTACGATCGCCGCAAGGTGATGCTGTTCGGGCTGGGCATCGAGGTCCTGGGCGGCGTGTTCGTTACCCTGATCGCGTTTCTGAATCTGCTGTCACCGACCTTACTGATCGTCTCGATTCTGTGCGTCTCGATCGGCGGCGCGATCACCACCCCCGCCTGGCAGGCCGCGGTCAACGAGCAGGTGCCGCGTAACCTGGTCTCGAGCGCGGTGCTGCTCAACAGCGTCAACTACAACGCCGCCCGCGCCATCGGCCCGGCCATCGGCGGGTTGCTGCTGGCCGCAGTGGGACCGTCGTGGATCTTCCTGCTCAACGTGCTCTGCTTCTGCGGGCTGATCGCCGCCCTGTGGCGCTGGAAGCGTGCCGTACTGCCCAAATCCCTGCCCCCGGAGCGCATCTGGGAAGGCGTCAAGGCGGCGCTGCATTTCGTCCAGTACTCCAGCGTCACCCGGCTGGTAATGATGCGCTCGTTCATCTTCGGCATCTCCGCCAGCGCGCTATGGGCGCTGCTGCCGCTGCTGGCCCATCAGCATCCCAGCGGCAGCGCCTCGCTCTACGGCTACATGCTCGGCGGCCTCGGCGTCGGCGCCATCGCCGGCAGCACACTGGTCAACCGGGCCCGCCAGCGTCTTGGCAGCAGCCGGCTGATCAGTTTTTCCGCCATGCTGCTGGGGCTGGTGATGCTGGCGCTGGGCGGGCTCGACACGTTATGGGTGCTGTTCCCGGCACTCATCGTCGGCGGCAGCTGCTGGATCGCGGCGGTGGCTTCCTATAACTCCTCGGTACAGATCCTGGTCCCGGACTGGGTCAAGGCGCGGGCACTGGCGCTGTACCAGACTGCGCTCTACGCCGGGCTGACCCTGGGTTCGCTGCTATGGGGGCAACTGGCGGAGGGGCTGGGCGTGCAGATGGCGCTGATGCTGGCCGGCGGATTGCTGATCGTCTCGGCGCTGCTGCTGCTTCCCTCCAAGCTGCCGAACCTGGACGCCGGCGATCTGGTCGAGGCGCCGGAGGCCCACACCGATCAGCCCGATTTCGAGTTCAACCCGGCGCGGGGCTCGGTGATGGTGACCGTCGAGTACCGCATCGATGGTGACCATCTGCGGGAATTCGCCCGCGCCGTCCGTCCGCTGCGCCGGCTGCGGCTGCGCAACGGCGCCAAGCGCTGGTCGCTCTATCGGGACGTCGTCGATCGCGACCTGTGGCAGGAGGTCTTCCTGGTGCCCAACTGGCTGCAGCACCTGCGCATGCTGGATCGACTGACCCTGGCCGACCGCGCCATCATCGACCGGGTCACCGCGCTGCACAGCGGCCCGGAGGCGCCGCGCCTGCGCCACGGCGTCAGCTATCGCTCGTCGCGACACGCCCAGCCGTCGTTGACGCCCCACCAGACCGAACCGCCCGCCGAGGAGTCGGCCGACGCCCAATCGCTGGCGGCGACCGCGCCGTGGCCCCAGGAGAGAACATGACCCAGGCGAACATCCAGAGCGCCCGCGAAACCCTACTCGACGTGTTCGGCTTCGCGGAATTTCGCGGCGGCCAGGAGGCCGTCGTCGAGCGCGTCATCGCCGGTCGCTCCACCGCGGCGATCTTCGCCACCGGCGCCGGCAAGTCGCTCTGCTATCAGTTGCCGGCGCTGCATCTGCCGCATCTCACGCTGGTGGTCTCGCCGCTGCTGGCGTTGATGCAGGACCAGTTGGCCTTTCTCCAGCGCCATGGCGTGGCGGCCGCAAGCCTCGATTCGACCCAGGATCGCGACACCGCCCGCGAGATCATGGAGCGCGCCCGGCGCGGCGAGCTGAAGATCCTGATGGTGTCGGTGGAGCGGCTCAAGAACGAGCGCTTTCGTCACTTCCTGCGTCAGGTGGCGATTTCGCTGCTGGTCATCGACGAAGCACACTGCATCTCCGAGTGGGGCCATAATTTCCGGCCCGACTATCTGAAGCTGCCGGATTACCAGCGCGAGTTCGGCATCCCCCAGGCGCTGCTGCTGACCGCCACCGCCACCCCCGCGGTGATCGACGACATGCGCGCCAAGTTCGCCATCGCCGAAGACGATGTCGTCACCACCGGCTTCTATCGCGACAACCTGGAGCTGCTGGTCCAGCCGGTCGAGACCGACAGCCGCCTCCCCGCGCTGGTCGAATGGCTGGCGCCGCAACGCGCATCACAACAGCAATCGCCCACCATCATCTACGTCACGCTGCAGCAGACCGCCGAGTCGGTGGCGAAGGCGCTGGCGAACCAGGGCTTTGCGGCGCGCGCCTATCACGCCGGCCTCGACAGCGAGACCCGGGACCGGATCCAGCAGGGCTTCATGGAGGGCGAGATTCCCTGCATCGTCGCTACCATCGCCTTCGGCATGGGAATCGACAAGGGCGATATCCGCAACGTCATCCACTTCGACCTGCCCAAGTCGATCGAGAACTACAGCCAGGAGATCGGCCGCGCCGGACGCGACGGCAAACCGTCGCGCTGCCTGATGCTGGCCGGTCGGGACGGCCTGCGGGTGCTCGAGAACTTCGTCTACGGCGACACCCCGGAGCGCGAGGGTATCCGCCACGTGCTCGGCGAGATCGCCGACGCCGGCCGGCAGCCGGCGCGCCAATGGCCGGTGCTGCTCAACACGCTCTCCCGCGACAGCAACGTCCGGCTGCTGCCGTTGAAGACGCTGCTGGTCCGGCTCGAGATGCATGGCGTCATCGCGCCCCGCTTCGCCTACCTGGCCGAGTATCGACTGCGCTATCTCGACGACACCGCCGCCCTGATCGCGCGCTTCGAAGGCGAGCGCGCCGACTTCGTTCGCCTGCTCGTCGACAACATCGCCGTCGCCAGGACCTGGGGCACGGTGGATTTCGAGCGACTTCATCAGGCCGGTGCCGCCGCGGGGATCGATGCCTCGCGCTCGAGGGTCATCGCCGCCCTGGAGTACTTCCAGGACAAGGGCTGGGTGGTGCTGGAAGGCAAACGCATGACCGACGTCTACGAGGTCCGCCAGCCCGAATTCGATATCGACGCGCTCGCCGATCGACTGCTGGCGGAGAGCCAATCCCGGGAGCAGGCGGAGATCGACCGCCTCCAGGCCATGCTGGAGCTGTTCGAATCGAAGACCTGCCTGACCCGGCGACTCGCCGCCTACTTCGGCGACACCCGGTTCGAGCAGCCCCAGGCCACCCAAGGCTGCGGCCAGCAGGATCAGACTGCCCAACGCCGCAGTCAGGCCGCCCAAGGCTGCGGCCAGCCGGATCAGGCCGCCCAAGGCTGCGGCCACTGCTCGGTCTGCCACGGCCATGTCGCACGTCTGCCGGAGGCACCGGCACTGCCCGCACTGACCGATGCCGACTTCACCCGCCAGGCCGGGCCATTCATCGAACGCCACCGCGAACAGCTCGGGACGTCGCCCGGCGCGCAGCGCATCGCCCACTTCCTGTGCGGGCTGTCGATGCCGGTGTTCACGCCACTCAAGGCGCGGCAGTTGAACGGCTTCGGCGTCCACGAGCAGCGACCCTACCCCGACGTCAGGGCGTGGATCGAGCAACGGATGGCCCAACCAGGCTGAGCGCTTAGCCTCTCCAGCGTCGACGCCCGCCTCTGATTCGGCAATCCACCTTGTCGATCTCGACAATCTCGAATACTGTATATCCAGACAGTATTCGAGATGGGTCACAGGATTGCCGCATGGAACTGATCGACAAGCTCTCCATCCTCGCCGATGCCGCCAAGTACGATGCCTCCTGCGCCAGCAGCGGCGCGCCCAAGCGCTCGTCGCGCGGCAAGGCGGGGCTAGGCTCGTCGAACGGCATGGGGATCTGCCACAGCTTCACCCCGGATGGGCGCTGTGTCTCGCTGCTCAAGGTGTTGCTGACCAACTTCTGCCTGTTCGACTGCCAGTACTGCGTCAACCGACGCTCGAGCAACGTGCCGCGAGCGCGATTCACGCCGGAGGAGGTCGTCCGCCTGACGCTGTCGTTCTACCGTCGCAACACCATCAGCGGGCTATTTCTGAGCTCCGGGATCATCCGCTCCAGCGACTACACCATGGAGCAGCTGATCCAGGTGGCGAAGCTGCTGCGCGAGACGCATCAGTTTCGCGGCTATATCCATCTCAAGGCGATTCCCGAAGCGGACCCCAGGCTGCTGGAGGAAGCCGGCCGCTACGCCGACCGGTTGAGCGCGAACATCGAACTGCCGACCCTGACCAGCCTCAAGACCCTGGCCCCGGAGAAGGAGCTCGGCACCATCCACTCGGCCATGGGCCACATGCGCCAGCGTATCGATGCCGCCAACGACGACGCTCAGCGGGACGCGAAACGCTTGCCGCGCAGCGCCAATCCCAAGCGCATGGCGCCAATCTACGCACCCGGCGGCCAAAGCACGCAGATGATCGTCGGTGCCGATGCCACCGATGACCGCACGATTCTCCAGTCCGCCCAGCATCTCTATCGCGACTTCCGCCTCAAGCGGGTCTACTACTCGGCGTTCAGCCCGATCCCGGAGCGCCCCGCCGGGCTACCCCAGGCCGCACCGCCGCTACTGCGCGAGCACCGACTCTACCAGGCCGACTTCCTGATTCGCGGCTACGGCTTCCAGGCCGAGGAGCTGCTGAACGCACCGGGCAACCTGGACCTGGAGATCGATCCCAAGCTGGCCTGGGCGTTGGCCCACCGCGACGACTTCCCGGTCGACCTCAATCGCGCCGAGCCGGCGATGATCGCCCGCATTCCGGGCATCGGACTGCGCAGCGTGCAACGACTGGTCGATCTGCGGCGACTGCGGCGCATCCGCTATCAGGACCTGGTGGCGCTGCGGTGTCGCCTGGAGACCCTGCGGCCCTTCGTGGTGACCCAGGACTACCGTCCCGCCGATGCCCAGCGTGACAGCACTCGCCTGCGCCAGAGCCTGACCCAGCCCCAGCCGGCGCAGATGGCGTTGTGGTAGCGCCGCGTTCCGCAGGAGATCCCATCATGGCCAACGCCTCGATGAGCCCGACCTCGTCCGCTGCCTGGGCCAACGATTTCGACGAGTGGCGCACCCAGGCGCGTCGGCTGCTTCACCTCGGCGTGCCTCCGGCCAGCGTGACCTGGCACGATGGCAACGCCAGTCATGACGATCTGTTCTCCTGGCAGGAGCCGCCGTCCATGCCGCCAGGCCCGCCGCCGGCGCCGATCCGAATCGGTCGCGATCAGTTGACGCTGCTGCGCAACGCTGCGCGCTATCGTGTAGAAGGCCACGGCCAGTCGCGCTGGCCACTGCTGTACCGGGTGTTGTGGCGATGGGCCCGGGGCGACGCCGCGGCCATGCATCCCGCCGACGTCGATGGCCGCGTACTGCACCAGCGCTGGCATGCGGTCAAGCGGGAAGCGCATCACATGCATGCCTTCCTGCGCTTCCACCGCTGTGACGATGGACGAGGTGAGCGCTATCTCGCCTGGTTCGAACCCGCCCATGACGTGCTCGACCTGGGCGCGGAGCACTTCGCCGACCGCATGGGCGGATCACGCTGGATCATCGCCACTCCCCGTGGCGGCGTAAGCTGGGACGGCTCGGCGCTGGACTATCGCACGCCCTGCCCGAAGGAGTGGACCGACGAAGCCAGAACGGCCGCCGAACGCGCCAACGCCGACGAGGAGCACGCCCTGTGGCGGACCTACTTCGTCAGCACCTTCAACCCCGCGCGCCTCAATCACAGGGTCATGACCCAGCACATGCCGCAGCGGTTCTGGCGTCATCTCAGCGAGGGCGATCTGATTCCGATGATGGAGGCCAAGGCCCGCCACGGCGGGCAGCGCCTGGCCCAGGAGAGCAGCGTGGGCCGGCGCAAGGGCAAGGCGCTCCCGGGCGGCAGGTCCGCCCTTCCCCGCTCACCTTCGGGCGGCGACGACTAGACGACGAGCGACGCCGTCCGGGCTGTCAGGATGTACCGATCCGCGCCACCGCATCCCGGCTGGCCAGTTCGCGCTCGTCGCCCGTCAATTCGCGCAGATGACCCTCGCGCATCTCCAGCAGCCGGTCGGCGTGGGCGAAATAGTGATCGTCGTGGCTGATGGCGAAGACGGTGATGCCCAGTTCACGGAAACGCGGCATCAGTTCACGATAGAAGGCGCGCCGGAACTGCGGATCCTGGTCCGCGGCCCACTCGTCGAGCAGCAGGATCTGTCGCTGTTCGACCAGCGCCATCAGCAGCGCCAGGCGCTTGCGCTGCCCCTGGGAGAGTTCGGTATCGAGCACCTTGCCGTCGTCGAGCTGCAGCTTCTTCGCCAGTTGCAGGGTCTGCAGCCAGTTCTCCAGCAGCGCGGGATCGGCACTGCCGCCATGCGGCCCCATCAACCGGTCGAACTGGTGGAAGTCGGTGTAGACCGCCGAGAAACGCTGGCGGTAACGGTGCCAGTCCGACTCGCCGATGATCTCGTCGTCGATGCGGATCTCCCCGGAGTGAGGTCGATAGAGTCCGGTCAGCAGCTTGGCCAGCGTCGACTTGCCGCTGCCGTTGCCGCCGATCAGGTAGACCTGTTCGCCCCGTTCCAGGCGCAGGTTGATCGGCCCGACGGCAAAGCCGTCCCGCCCCGCCCTGGCCGGGTAGCGGTAGCGGATGTCGCGCATCTCGAGCACCTGCCACTCGCTGTGGGTCTCCACCAGGTCGAACCCCTCGCGGTACTCCGCCAGTGCCAGTTCGCGCAGCTTGTCGAACGACACCTGCGCGGTGATCAGCGTCGGCGTGGCACCGACGGCCTGGATCAGCGGCGAGCGCAGGAACAGCAGCGTCAGCGAGAACGTCGCGGCGACGGCCGTGTTGGACCAGCCCAGGCCATTGGCGAGGAAGAACACCACGCCGATGGCGCCCAGCATCATGATGTTGGTCCAGTTGCCGGCGCTCAGGTGATAGGTATCGGCGCGGATGATGTGATCGCGATAGGTCCGGGCGTCGGCGCCGTAGACCTCCTCCAGCAGATGACGCGCGCGATCGCGATTGAGCGCCAGCTCCTTGCGGCCATGGATGATCGTCTCGTAGTCCTGATAGAGCCGGCTGTCGGTGGCGCGGGTGATCCGAATATGGTGATAGACCTTCGATACCAGCCACCACCCCACCAGCATGGTCACGGCGATCCAGATGGCGGTGACCAGCAGCAGCGGCGGCGAGAGCCAGAACAGATAGCCGACGGAGGCCAGCGTGATGACGATCCCCTGGACGAGCTCCGGCAGGCGAACGAAGGCGATGGTCACGTTGCGGATGTCGCTGGAGAGGCACGACAGCAGATGGGCGCTGCCGAGTTGCTCGAGCCGTTCGATATCGGTATCGAGAATGCGCTTGATCAGGCGACCGCGCAGGCGATAGACGAAGTGGTGCCCCAGCGTCGTCAACGCCAGCTGCGACCCCAGCGTCACCGCCAGCAGCAGTGCCACCAGCCCGATGAACGGCAGCAGGGCCGTGACCGCGCTGATGTCACCGCCCCCCGGTTCGGTGACGATCAGGTAGTGGTTGATGAAGGCGATGACGCCGATCCCCAGCGCCGCGCTCAGCAGACTGAGCAGCATGACGCCGATGAACGGCCAGCGATAGTGACGAAAGACGACGCGCAGTAGTTCCATTCGGGCTCCCTGGCCGGCAATGGGGCTCGAGTGGACTGCCTGGCACGACGTCCCGATCGCCGTGGGTCGGCGAGGCGTGGTCGGTGCGCCGGCCAGGGCATCGAGCGTGGCATTCGGCGCCGAGATGATCGGCTGACCGCAGGCGCGAATGATTCTGATCTTCACTAACGAAGTCAAGCCGTGTCGGTCCCGTCCCGGGCGCGGGCGGTGCTCACGCCTCTTCGTCGGCGAACATCATCTGAATGCGTGAGCGCAACCAGCGTTCCGCGGGATCGTTGTCGTAGACGCTCTGCCACACCATGCTCAACGGCGATGGTGGGCGCTCCAGCGGCAGCTCGTCCACACGCAGCCCGCCCTGTGCCGCCAGCACCTCGGCGGCGTAGTCGGGCACGGTGGCAACCATGTCGGTATCCCGCAGCAGCGAGGCCAGACTGTTGAACTGCGGCACCGCCAGCACGATGCGACGCTTGCGCCCTTGCTCGGCGAGCAGGTCATCGACATAGCCGTTGAGATCGCCATCGAACGAAACCAGGGCGTGGGGCCGCTCGCAATAGGCGTCGAGGGTCAACGCACCGGGGCGACTGTCCGCACGCAGTACCCTGGCGCGGCTGTGGCGCAGGATCTTCTGCTTGGCGTTGGCCGGCAGATCTCGCGCATAGCCGGCAGCCACGGTCACCTCGCCGGTATTGAGCAGTTGCGGCATCAGGTGGAAATCGGCACGCCTCACCACCAGCACGATCCCCGGCGCCTCGGTCCGCAGCCGTTTGAGCAGCGCCGGAAGCAGGGCGAACTCGATGTCATCGCTGAACCCGACCCGAAACACCGCTTCGCTGGTCGCCGGATCGAATTCGCTGGTGCTGCTGAGGACGTTGGAGATTGCGTCGAGAGCCGGCTGCAGCTGTTCGTAGATCTGCTCCGCGCGGGCGGTCGGCACCATCTGGCGCCCGGTGCGCACCAGCAGCGGATCACCGAAAACGTCCCGCAGCCGGGAGAGCGCGGCGCTGGTGGCAGGCTGGCCCAGAAACAGCCGCTCGGCGGCGCGCGACACACTGCGCTCCTGCATCAGGGTCTCGAATACCACCAGCAGCTTGAAGTCCACCCCACGCAGGTCACTACGATTCATTCATGTCTCCCCTCGGCGGGCGGCATCGACCCTCGTCGCGGATGCCGTATCGATAGGCGTTATAGCCACTATCGATCCTTGAGCATAGTGTTTGTCCTCCATCGTCGATAGAGTCGAGGACAAGCCCTGGATACATTGAGGTGCACAATGTCACGTGCAATACAGTTTCAACGCTTCGGCGACGCCGACGTTCTGGAAATCATTGAACGCGACGATCCGCACCCCGCCAACGGGGAGGTCCTGATCGAGACGGAAGCGCTCGGCATCAATTGGCAGGATGTCATGTGGCGGCGCAACATGGCACCGACACTGGCCCATCTGCCGGCCGGCTCGGGCACCGAGATGGCCGGCAAGGTCATCGCCGTCGGCCCAGGCGTCAGCGCTTTCTCGCCAGGCGATCGCGTCGCCTCGATCCCCGCATTCGACCCCAACCAGTATACGGCACACGCCGAGCGCGCGCTGCTACCGGCGGAGGCGCTCATCGCCTACCCCGACTGCTTGTCGCCGAGCGAGGCCAGCGTCCATTACGTGCCGTCGCTGGTCGCCTGGCTGGGATTTCGCGAGGTCGCCAATCTCGAGCCCGGCGAGACGGTACTGATCACTGGCGCCTGCCATATCGGCGGGCCTTACGCGGTGCAGGTCGCGCGGGCGCTGGGCGCCCGGGTAATCGCCGCCACCCCCCACGAGGCGGCTGTCGATTACCTGAAATCCCTCGGCGCCTCGGCGGTGGTGCATACGGAGACGCAGGATCTCGCCACCCGGATCGACAAGCTGACCGATCACCACGGCGTCGACATTGTGCTGGATGCGCTGGGAGGCCCCCAGATGAACCTGCTGGGCGATGTCCTGGCACCTCGCGGCCGGCTGCTCCTCTACGGCATGCTGGGCGGCAACCAGACCACGTTCCCGGCCCAGGCGGCGTTCCGCAAGAACATCCAGTTCCACGTGCACTGCCTCTCCAATTTCAGCGGCAAGCCCGAATTGGGGATTCCCCAGAATCGCGAAGCGCTGGAGCGCGCCATCGCCGATGTCGACCGCATGACCCGCACGGGTGAGCTCAAGCCGCAGATCGACCACCGTTTCCCGCTCGCGGAGATCGCCGAAGCGCATCGCTACCTGGAAACCTGTGCCAATCACCATGGCCGGATCGTGGTCGAGATGGAGTGATCGCCCGGCCAGACACGCGACCGGCTGGCAATCGTGCATTGCCAGCCCCGTGACGGATTGACGACAATACCGCTTCCACTTTCGTCGCAATCACGCTCAAGGACCTTCGATGCTCGCTCAACTGTTCGCCGTCATGGCCCCCGTCCTGGTTGGCGCGAGCATCGGGTTCGGCTGGATCCGGTTGGGCTACGGCTATCCCACCGAGTTCGTCACCAAGCTGGTCTTCAACATCGGTACGCCAGCGCTGGTCCTGGCCTCCCTGGCCAATGCCGAGGTCGATCCGGATACCTTCTGGCGTACGCTCGCGACCACCTTCCTGGTGCTCGCCGGCATGGCGCTGGCGAGTCTGGGGGTCGCCAGGCTGTTGCGCAAACCCTGGCAGGTCATCATCTCGCCGATGATGTACCCCAATGCCGGCAACATGGGCCTGCCCGTCGCGCTCTACGCCTTCGGCAAGGAGGGCTTCACGTTCGCCATGACGGCCTGGGTCGCCAATGCGCTGATCCAGTTCACCGTCGGCATGATGATGGCGACCCGTGGCAACCCCTGGAAGACGCTGCTGCGCAACCCCACGCTCTACAGCATCGCGATCTCTCTGACGCTGATGCTGACCGGCATGTCTCTGCCGGCGTGGCTCGGCAACACCGTGCACCTGCTCTCCGGATTGACGATCCCGTTGATGCTGATCACGCTCGGCGTCTCGTTGGCCAGCATCCAGGCCCGCAGCCTCTCCTCCGGCTTCCTGTTCACGCTCTGCCGTGTGCCCATTGCGCTGGCGCTCTCCTTCGCCATCGCCGCCTGGCTCGGCCTGCCACCGATCGCCGCCAGCGCCGTGGCGCTGCAGATGAGCATGCCGGTCGCTGTCTACAACTACCTGTTTGCCCAACGTTCACGCCGTGAACCCGAGTATGTCGCCAGCCTGGTGTTCTGCTCGACGCTACTGGCCTTCGTCTACCTGCCGCTGGAACTGGCTTTCATGCTGTAGCGGCGTCGGCCACTCGCTTGCAAATGCGCAACGAACAGCTACATTACAAAGTGTAATCTTCAAAAGTTAATGGATTACAGGTAGTTGCATGCCAACGAAGCCGCAAGGCAAGGAGACGTAGATGCAAACTCTGTCATGGAAGCAGACACTCGGCGTGGCCACACTGGCAGCCGGCAGCATGATGATGACCCAGGCCGCGACGGCCCAGGAAACGCAGGGCGCGCAGGGTCTCTACTCTGCCGACGAGCTGATGGACGCCGACGTCTTTCTGTCCAGCAAGCCGAACGACGACATCGGCGATGTCGAGGACATCCTGCTGGGCGACGACATGAGTGTTCAGGCGCTGGTCGTGGAAGCCGGCGGCGTGCTGGATATGGGCGACAAGAATTTCGTGGTCGAGAAAGGTAACTTCACCGTCGAAACCGATCACGACGAGAATCTCGACAACATCGAATATCGTGTCGTTCTCGACATGGACGAGAATGCGCTGAAACAGCAGCCCGAGTACACCAACGATTGGTGGCAGAATGCCAAGTCCCAGGCGGCTGAGGCATGGGAAAACACCAAGCAAGGCGCCTCCAGCGCCTGGAAAGACACCAAGGCCGCCACGTCGAACCTGCTGAACGACGCCAGCAACGCGATCGACAACAACTGATCCCGACTCGGATTCACAGTCGCAAAAAAACCGCCGACCCTGGGTCGGCGGTTTTTCGTTGGGGCGGCGATCCCTGGGATCGCCCACTCGGTGCTTACTGCTGGGGCTGCTGCACCATCCCCTTCACACGCTGCATCAGTTGCGGGTCCTGCTGGATGGCCTGGCCGATCGAGTTGAACTGCTCGACGCTCATGCCGCTGTCCTGGACCGCCTGAACCATCTCGTCGTTGGCTTGCTGACGAATCTTCTGCTGCTCTCCCTCGTCTGAGGCGTTCTGCAGCTGCTCGGTGTAATCCTGAGAGATCATCGCGATGTCCTGCGATGCATCAGCGAACTGCTGGAGCTGGTCATCGGAGAAGTTTTGCGCAGGAGCCTGCGCCTGGGCACCGCTGTCGGCGGACTCCTGAGCCATCACAGGCGCGCTGGCGAGACCGGTCGTCATCATTGCCGCCGCGAGAAATGCAGTGATCCTTTGCATGAATACCTCCAGATATCGATTTTAAGCGTGTGCCATAGTGGGATGCCGCTTCGGAGGGAGAGTTCCCCCGGAAATGTTTCTGCCGGCAATTTAATGTATCGCCAGGAAACATCGGCACGCTTCACTGCCGACGAGCATCCCACCGCCACTCACCGCCGGTCATGGTAACCATTCCTCGATGGCCTGGATACCGCCCCGGACCTTGTCCAGGGCGGGCAGTCCCATGGGATCGTCGTAGCGTTGCGGGCAGTGCTCCAGCAGCGCCTCGCCATCGAAGTCGACATAGGCCAGGCGCACCGTGAGCTGAGAGGGGTCGCAGCCGAATGCGCTCCCCGGTAGCAGGGCCACGCCGGTCTCCTTCAGCAGTCGGGCGGTCAGCTCGGCGCTGGTGGTGATGCCGATTCCGGCCAGCGCCGCCCGGTGAGCGTCGAAATCGGGAAACAGGTAGAAGCCGCCATCCGGGAGCAGCGTGCGTACGCCGGCCGCCTGCAGTCGGCCAGCGCACCAGTGGCCTATCAGGCCCAGCCAGGCCCGCTGACGCTCGAGGTAGTTCGTCAGTTCGGGACTCATCCGATACGCGACGCAGGCTGCCTCCTGAATGGGGCTGGCGACACTCGACCACGTCTCCGAGGCGATGCCGAGCAGGCGCGCGAACAGCTCGCCGCCCAGCGCGTCGGGTACGTGCATGACACCCAGTCGCCAGCCGCCAGCGCCGCACCACTTCGAGAGCCCGCTGGTGGTCACCGTACCCTCGGGGTAGTCGCGGGCGAAGGCGCGGTGCGATCCGTGATGGTCGAGCGGGCCGTAGATCTCGTCCGCCAGCACGATTACGCCATGGCGTCGGGCCACCTCGGCCAGCGCGCGCTGCGTCTCGCTATCGGGCGACAACCCGGTCGGGTTGCCGGGGGCATTGAGAATCAGCAGTCGCGTGCGGCTCCCGCCCTCTCGGCAATGCGCCTCGAGCTGCTCCGGCGTGATCTGCCAGCGCGTGTCGAAGCTGGCCGCCAGCTTGATCGCCGTCTGTCCGGCCAGACGCGCCTGTGGCGCATAGGAGACCCAGGCTGGCGCCGGGATCAGGATTTCCGCCTCGGGTAACGCCTTGATCAAGGCGAACAGCAACAGTTTACTGCCCGGACCCACGAGAACTCGCGATGACTGCCAGGGCGTGCCATCGAGCTCGCTGTGAAAACTTGCGACCCTATCACGCAGCGTCGGCAGTCCCTGAACGGGAAGATACGCCTTCTGATCCGCGTATCGGGCCAGCGCCTCCACCGCTGGCCCGTAGACCGGAAACGGCGACTGGCCAAAGCCGAACTTGATGACGCGCTCGCCGCGAGACTCCAGCCATCGCGACTGCTCGTTGATCAACAGAGTATCGGATGCCGGCGTGGCGCCGGCGTCATCGGCATAGGCCTGATTCAACAGGGCGGAGGCAAGCCCCGGGCGGGCGGTCATGACAACGGATCTCCTGGGTTGGGTGGGGCCATCGGGAATGGGAGGGTCACTCGATCTGCCAACGGGCGATCAAGGCTTCACGTCGGCGGATCGACGCCACGGCGTCGCCCCCCATCTCATGGGCCATGTGCGAGAGCAGCATCTCGATGGTCACGAACAGGCTGCTCATGGGATTGAAGAAGAACGGACCTTCGGCGGCTGCCAGTAGCGTCATGTCGGTCATCGTGGCCAAACGCGCGGTCGCCTGGTTGGTCAGCGCGAGCAATCGCGCCCCCTGGTCCAGCGCCTGGCGGCAGTAATCGACACTGACCCGGGTCTCCGGGCGATAGCTGATGCCCACCACCAGATCGCCCTCCCCCAACTCGCGCCCCATCTCGAGGTTGACACCACCGAGAGAGTCGACCAGCCGGACGTCGCTGCGCAGATAGGCCAGGTAGTAGGCCAGGTAGTGTGCCCCCGCAAAGCAGGCACGCTGGCCGACGACGTGGACCCGGCGGGCATCGATCAGCGCCCTGACGGCGCGCCCCAGCATCGCCTCATCGAGCTCTTTGGCCGTTCGGGAGAGGTTGCCCATCTCCTCCTGCCACAGTGTCTGGCGCTGGACGGGATAGTCGCCGTCCCTCGGAATCTGGCCGAGATCGAGCAGGCGTTCCGCACGGGTGGAGTAGAAGGCGCCGGTGGTCGCATCGGCGCGAAACAGGGCCTGAAAGGCCTTGAACCCCGGTAGATCCAACGCGTGCGAAAGCCGGGTCAGACTGGAAGCATTGACGCCATGCTGCTGCGCCAGTGCCGAGATGCTGAGCGTGGCCGCCAGCTCCGGGGCGGCAAGCAGCTGCTCGAGCAACTTGAGCGCTCCCGGCGTCAGCTTCGGCGCCTGGGGCTCTCCTCGACGCGCGGCGATCGAGAGTGCCTGCAAGGCGGCTATCGATGTTGGCGGCGTAGCGAAACCATCGCAATCGGCCATGGCTCATCCTCTTTTTCGTTTTGAGAGATTATCCTGACATCCCACTGCCTGCAAATATTTTTGCCTTATTAGAAATATTTTTTCTTAAGATAGGCTTATTGAAAGTCCGGCCCGCTTGAACCCCCTGCATCCTGTGAAGTCACAATGCCACTGAACTCGTAAACGACACTCGGAGGAGAGCCCATGAAAAACTGGTTGATGACCGGAGTACTGATGGCCGGAATCTCGTTCGCGACGGGGGCTTCGGCTCAGGCGAACGGCAACGATCCGGCCAACCCGCTGATTACCGACAAGTGGAACTTCCGCCCGCTCATCGTGGTGACGCCGGATGCGGGACAACCCGCTTACCGGCATCTGCGCCAGCAGCTCGACCGCACCCAGGAGCAGTTCGACGATCGGGACATGGTGCTCTATACGGTCGAGGGAGATAGCGGCACCCGCCATGGTCGCCCGATGACCGCTTACGAGACCCGGGCGCTGCTGGATGCCGTGGGCGTCAGCCCCACACAGGGCGTGACGACGATCCTGGTCGGCAAGGATGGCGGCAAGAAAGTGCAGCTCCAGGGAGAGGTCGACCTCCAGGAGATCTACGCCACCATCGACAGGATGCCGATGCGCCAGTCGGGCGAAGACTGAGGGGCCAACACGGCGCGCCGACTGACGCGCTTGCGTACCAGCCAGCGTCCGCCAGCGACCCCGCCCGCGATCAGCGCCATAGCGCGAGTTGATGCAGGTAGGCTCGCCGCGCCTGCTGGGGAGAGACCGGAGAGAGCCGTATCGAGGTGCCTGGCGCGCACTGTCCGAGACGCGCACAGGCAATGGGGGACAGCGCCCCTAGACGCGGGTAGCCGCCAATGGTCTGGCGATCGTTGAGCAGGATGATCGGCTGGCCATCCGGCGGGACCTGGACCGCGCCCAGCGGGATGCCCTCCGAAATCATGCCCCCCAACTGACAGCGTAACGCCGGCCCTGTCAGGCGAACGCCCATGCGGTCGGCTCGGCTGTCCACCTGCCAGGCCTGATTGAAGGCCGCGAACAGGCTGGCACCATCGAAGTGCGCGATCTGTGCGCCGGTGACCAGCTCGAGCGTGGCCTCCCCCTGCGGCATGGCCGGCGCGAACGGCATCTCGCGGATTTCGGCAGAGTCCGAGGCCGCGATCAACCGATCGCCGACCCGAAGTGCACTCCCCCGGCCGTCGAGGCCGCCCAGTTGCTCGCGGGCGACGGTCGAGAGGCTCCCCATGAAAGGTTCGGCATCGATTCCACCCGGCAACGCCAGGTAGGCGCGCAGCCCCGCCCTGGGCTGGTCGAACGCCAGCACCTGCCCCGGTTCGAGAACGAAGCTGCCGTTGGCGGGCAGCGCCTCGCCATCCCGCGTGGCGCCGAGATCGGCGCCTGCGATGGCCACCGACATCCGGCTCGCGGCCTGCAGCTTCAACCCGCCCATGGCGATCTCGATGCCGGCGGCATCCGGCGCGTTGCCGAGCAACCAGTTGGCCCAGCCCAGCGATATCCAGTCCAGCGCCCCGCCCTGGGTCACCCCGAGATGGCGGGCGCCGAAGCGGCCGGCGTCCTCTACCAGCGCCAGCGGCCCGGTGGCCTCGACGACGAGAGCGGCACTCGTCGCCCGGGAAATTTCCGGCATTGCCATCAGCGCTCCTCCAGCGGCGTGGTGTCGCCGCCCTGTTCGATGAAAGCCTCGCGGCTGATCGATTCGAATCGCACCCGGTCGCCCGGGCGGAACAGGCTGATCTCATCCCGGTCGCGATCGAACAGCTCGACGGCGGTGCGGCCCAGGATGTTCCAGCCACCCGGCGAACGCATCGAATAGATGGCGGTCTGGCGTTCGGCGATCCCCACGCTGCCCGCCGCCACCTTCTGCCTCGGCGTCTTCAGTCGCGGGGTGGCCAGGCTCTCCTCGATCATGCCCATGAAGGCGTAGCCGGGGGAGAATCCGAGGGCGAAGGCGCAATAATCACGACCGGTGTGACGACGCACGACCTCATCGACATCGACGCCGAGGCGCTCGGCGATCCGGGTGAGCTCGGGACCGACACTGTCGTCGTACCACACCGGAATGCGATGCTCTCGCCCGGCTGCGGTGGAGGCCGGCTCCAGCCCTTGCAGGGCCTCGCCGACCCACTGCCTGGCCTCGCCCAGGGAGAGCCGGGCCACATCGTAGTGCACCAGCAGCGTGGTATAGGACGGCACCAGGTCGATCAGCACCTCGCCGAAGCGTTCCCGCAGGGCATTGTCGGCGGCCAGGATCCAGGGCATGTGCGCCTCGTCGATGGCATCGAACAGCCTGACGATCAGAGCGTCCATGCCGACCGTTTCCATACCGAAAGAGAGCGAGAGGACGGGGGAAGGTGACCGACTCATGCGTCCGCCAACCGCTGGAAGGCTTCTCGAATGGCTTTCACCGCCGCCACGGACTCGGCATTGTCGCCGTGGACACACAGCGTATCGGCGGGCAGTCGCAGCTCGCTGCCGTCATCCGCGATCAGCGGCTCGCCCTTGGCCAGGGCCACGGCCTGCTCGACGATGGCGTCGCGATCGTGGTGCACCGCCCCCGGGAGACGCCGCGAGACCAGGTGCCCCCTGGCGTCGTAGGCGCGATCGGCGAAGGTTTCGAACCACAGCGTCACGCCCATCTCCGCGGCCAGTTCGCGCACCGGTCCGGGGTTGGCGGTGGACATCACCAGCAGCGGCAGGGCCCGATCGTAACGAACCACCGCCTGCATTGCCGCCCGCAGCAGATCGAAGTCGCCGGCCATGTCGTTGTAGAGCGCGCCGTGCGGCTTGACGTACTGGATACGGGTACCCTCGGCGCGACAGAACGCCTCCAGGGCACCGATCTGGTAGAGCATCAGGTTCTCGACCTCCTGTGGCGAACAGGCCATCGAGCGGCGACCGAACCCCATCAGATCGGGATAGCCTGGATGCGCACCGATTTTCGCCCCGTGGGCCACGGCCAGCGCCACGGTCTTGCGCATGACGTCGGGGTCGGAGGCATGAAAACCGCATGCGATATTGGCACAATCGACGAACGGCATCGCCTGTTCATCGAGCCCTAACGCCCAGTTGCCGAAACTTTCACCCATGTCGCAGTTGAGCAGGGGCGCGCGCATCGCATTACCTCGTATCGTTGTTGTAGGAAGTCCAGCCTCGGAATCCATCGCCACGACCCGCTTCAGAAAAGCCTGCCGGGCAGGACTTTCAAAAGAGAGCCGTGGGCGATGGGCACCCCGAAGTGGCATCTCTGCACTTTAGGAAAACGCCAGCCGCAGGGTCCAATCGTTTTTCGCGATGCGCAGTATCGGCGCAATCTTTCATCCCCATCACGCGATGCCGGCCCATACGCGGGGGGAGAGTTGACGTTCACGGCGCCGCGCCGAAGAATCGACCATCCCGCTTTCGAGTACGAGACCCCTCATGTTCGACTTCAAGGAGCTCGAAGCCTTCGTCTGGATCGTCAGGCTGGGCTCGTTTCGCAAGGTGGCAGCGCGTCTGCACCTGACCCAGCCGTCGATCTCCGACCGCATCACCCGGCTGGAGGCGGCAGTCGGAGAGTCGCTGCTCGATCGCAGCGCCCGACCGGTGCAGCCGACGCTGCGCGGTCGGGAGTTCTACGCCCACGCAGAACGCCTGCTGGACAGCCGCGAGGAGGCGCTGCAACTGTTCCAGAATCAGGAGGACTTTTCCGGCACGCTGCGGCTCGGGGTCATCGAGACCATCGCCCACAGCTGGTTCAGCACCTTCCTGACCCAACTGGCCGAACGCCATCCCCAGCTCACCATCGAACTCACCGTGGATATCTCGCCGGTGCTGCAGCAGCGCCTGGCAGACAACGATCTCGACATGATCTTCGCCATGGATGGTGTCGCCCCCGGGCTATCGGTGACCCAACTGCCACTGGCCACCTACGAGATGGGCCTGTTCGTGGCACCACAGCATGCCGAGCGCCTGCGCCAAGGCGGCGTGTCGGCGCTGTCCCGCCTGCCGTTCGTCTCGTTCAGCAAGCTGGCACGCCCCTATGGCGAGCTCGTGGCCTATCTGGCCGAACTCGGCATCGACGAGCCCAAGATCCACTGCGCCACCACGCTGATGACCATCGTCCGCATGAGCATCGACGGCGTCGGCATCGGATCGCTCCCGGTCTCCACGGTGTCGGACGCCTGCGAGCGCGGCGAGCTGTTGCGTCTGGCGCTGCCCACGCCGCTGCCGGCGATGTTCTACGACGCGATCTGGCGCACCAGCAGCTACCCCAGCTTCTGCCGGGGGGTCACCCGACTCGCCCAGGAGTGCGCCGCCCGCTACGCCGCGGAGCATTCCCCGGATCACGTCGGCGACGGGCAGTGGGAGGAGGTGAAAGTCTGGCCCGATAGTTTGGATAAGAATTAACGATTTGACGCCATCGCCGGCCGACTTGAAGAATGCAGAGGTCCCATGTCCCGGGCACGACCCCTTTCAATAACAAGCGGCGTGCAGGAAGACCTTTCAATAACAAACGGAATCCAACGATGCGCATACCCAATGTCCAGCTATTGACGATCGCCGTGGCGGGATCGCTCGCCGTCGCGACACCGGCCCTCGCCGACCAGTGGAACCTCGCCACCCCCTACGGCGACGCCAGCTTCCATACCCAGAACACCAAGCAGTTCGCCGAGGATGTCGCCGACGCGACGGATGGCGAATTGACGATCAACGTGCACAGCGGCGGCTCGCTGATCAGCCACGCCGAGATCAAGCCTTCCGTGCGCCGCGGCACGGTCCAGGCCGGCGAGATATTCCTCTCCACACTCTCCAACGAATCGCCGATCTACGAAGTCGACACGTTGCCCGGCCTGGCCGGCAGCTACGCCGATGCCTACGACCTGTGGCAGGCCTCCAAGCCGATCATCACCGAGCTCTTCGCCAAGGAGGGGCTGATGCCGCTGTACGCGGTGCCGTGGCCGGCCCAGGGCATCTACACCGATTTCGAGCTGACCGATGCCTCCCAGTTCGAGGGCCTGCGGGTCCGCGCGCCGAACATCAACACCCAGCGCTTCGTCGAGAATCTGGGCGGCATCCCGACCCAGACCGAGGAAGCGGATATTCCCACCGCCTTCAGCACCGGACGCGTCGACGCCATGATCACCTCGGTCTCCACCGGCAAGTCCATGTCGGCGTGGGATTACGTGTCGAACTACAGCGATGCCAACCTGTGGCTGCCGAAGAACATCGTCTTCGTCAACAAGCGCGCCTTCGATCGTCTCGACGACGCCGCCCAGAAGGCCGTTCTCGACGCCGCCGCCAAGGCCGAGCAGCGCGGCTGGCAGATGAGCAAGCAAGACAGCGCCGAGAGCGCCAAGACCCTCGAGTCCCATGGCGTCACCGTGAGCGAGCCCAACGAGACACTCCAGCAGCAGTTGAAGGCCGCCGGCCAGAAGCTGTTCGAAGACTGGCAGGCCCGCGCCGGCGATCAGGCCCAGCAGCTGGTCGATCGCTACCGTGAACGCCAGGCCAAGCAGAGCCAGTAACGTCCATCACGAGGCCCGCCTTGGCGCGGGCCTCCCGATTGCTCGGGCTGTTTCCACTCACACCCGGTGAGTTTCCGTCATGACCTTCAGACTGAATCCGCTATACCGGCTTGGCGCCTGGGGCGCCGCGGCCTGCATGCTGGCGATCTGCGCCATGGTCACGCTACAGGTACTGCTGCGCTGTCTCGACGCCGTGCTGGTGCTGGTCGGTGCCAGCCGCCTCGGCTACGAGATCAGCGGCGTCTCGGAGATCGCCTCCTACCTGCTGGTCGGCGCCACCTTCCTGAGCCTCGCCTACACCTTCACCCATCACGCCCATATCCGCGTCACGCTGGTCATTGCCCGTCTGCCGGCAGCGACCCGGGTCTGGTGCGAAGTGGCGTGCCTGGCGATCGCGCTGGCACTCAGCGCCCTGCTCAGCTGGGAAGTGATCGGCCTGATCCGGGAGAGCCTCGACTACGGCGACGTCTCCGCGGGGCTGATGGCGATTCCGCTGTGGATCCCCCAGACCGTCCTCGTCGTCGGCCTGGCGCTGCTCTGCCTGGCCCTGCTGGAAGCGCTGCTGACGACGCTGCAGCAAGCCGTGACCGCGCCCTCGCGCTATGTGGCCCCCGGCGACAACGACGACTTCGGCGGCGAGTGACGCCGTCGCCGGCTGATGACGCCTCCAACAAGAATCCGAACCGAGGTATCGACTCGTGCTCACGCTCAGTCTTGCAACGCTCTTTACCCTCGCGATCCTGCTCGGTGGCGGCGTATGGATCGCCTTCGCCCTGCTCGGCACCGGCTGGATCGCGCTGACCGGCTTCTCGAGCTTCGAGGTCGGCCCCATTCTCGCCTCCGACTTCTGGGGCGCCAGCTACGGCTGGGACCTGACCGCCCTGCCGATGTTCGTGTGGATGGGCGAGATCCTGTTCCGATCCGGGCTGGCCGACAACATGTTCCGCGCGCTGTCACCCTGGCTCAACCGCCTCCCAGGCCGGCTGCTGCACTCCAATATCATCGGCAGCGGGCTGTTCGCGGCAGTCTGCGGCTCCTCCGCCGCGACCTGTGCCACCGTCGGCAAGATGACGCTGCCCGAACTCGAGCGTCGCGGCTACAGCGAGACACTGGCGATCGGCACCCTGGCCAGCGCCTCCACCCTGGGCCTGCTGATCCCGCCGTCGATCATGATGATCGTCTACGGCGTGGTCACCGAGCAGTCGATCTCGCGCCTGTTCATGGCGGGAGTCGGGCCCGGTCTGCTGCTGCTGGCACTGTTCATGGTCTACCTGGTCATCTGGTCGCTGACTGCTGGCAAGCGTGGCGGCGCAGGGCACGCCGAAGCGTCGATGCCGTTTCTCGACAAGGTCAGGAACAGCTGGCGCCTGATCCCGCTGCTGGTATTGATCGGCGGCATCCTCGGCAGCATCTACGGTGGCGTCGCCTCCCCCACCGAGGCGGCCGCGGTGGGCGTGGTACTGTCGATGATCATCGCGCGCTTCAATGGCCACTTCGACAAGTCGATCTTCCTGGAGTCGATGTTCGCCGGACTGCGCACCTCCTGCATGATCGCGTTCATCATCGCCGGCGCCTCGTTCTTGTCGTCGGCCATGAGCTTCACCCAGTTGCCCACGCAGCTGGCCAGCGCCATCGCGGCGATGGGACTGTCGCCCAACGTGCTGCTGGTGATGCTGACACTGTTCCTGCTGGTGCTGGGCTGCTTCCTCGACGGCATCTCGCTGATCCTGCTGGTGACCTCGATCATCATGCCGTTGATCAACGCCGCCGGCATCGACCCGATCTGGTTCGGCATCTATCTGGTGATCGTGGTGGAAATCTCGCAGATCACCCCACCGGTCGGCTTCAACCTGTTCGTGAT
>NZ_PZJM01000015.1 GCF_003206045.1 Salinicola lusitanus | reverse complement strand
CGTCGCTCGTAGCCCATAGCTCGTCGCCCGTCGCCCGTAGCCCGTCGCCCGTAGCCCGTCGCTCGTAGCCCGTCGCTCGTCGCTCGTCGCCCGTAGCCCGTAGCTCGTAACCTATTCGACGAAATCCTCTACCGTGTGGCGGTATCCCAGCATCAGCGAGTCGGCGACATGCCGGAACGGGCTGACGTCGACATCGGAACGGCCCTCGGCAATCAGTTCGGCGAAACGCGCATAGAGTCCGGCGTACTCCGCATCGGGCCCTTCCTCCTGCAGTTCGCCGTCGATCAGCAGCCGCCTGCCGCCCGCTTCCAGCGTCAGCCGCCCGGCGTCGGTCTCGACATGAATCTCCCAGATCGGCGGGGTGCCCTGCTGGCGGAAGTCGAACTCGGCGTGGATCGGCACGTCGTCGCCGTCGATGAAATCCAGCGACGCCGCGATCGGCGTCTGGCAGTTGCCGGGCACCTGCAACTGGGCGTCGACCAGGTGGAACGGACGCGGCAGGATCTCGGTGGCGATCGACAGGGCGTTGATGCCTGGATCGAACACGCCCATGCCGCCCGGCTGCCAGATCCAGGCCTGCCCCGGATGCCAGACCCGCACGTCCTCCTTCCATTCGATCTCGACACCGCGAATCTGGCGCTCCACCAGCCAGCGCTTCGCTCCCGCCACCCCGTGGGCATGCCGGGAGTGCCAGGAAGCGAACAGCGTGACGCCGTGGCGCTCGGCCTCCTCACGCAGCGTCTCGATCTCGGCCAGCGTGGCGCCGGGCGGCTTCTCCAGCATCACGTGCTTGCCGTGGGCCATCGCCAGCCGCGCCTGCTGGGTACGAACCCCGGCCGGCGTGCACAGCGAGACCGCGTCGATCTCCGGCCCTTGGTCGAGCAGCGCCTCGAGGCTTTCGAAATTCGCCACCTCGGGCACGGAGGCGTTGCGGCTGGCAACGGCCGTCAGTCGATGGCGGGGGTCATTGGCGATGGCCGGATGGTGCTGGTCGCGGGCGATCTTGCCGTAGCCCACGATCGCGAGGCGAAGGATGTCCATGACAGGTCCTTGTGAATAGCAGCCTGGAAATCAAAAGCCGCTCGGCATTGGCATGCCGAGCGACCCTGGAAAGAGAAGCGGCCCCGGCGGCGCCCTCAGCGCAGCAGATAGACGATGATGGCGGTGAGCACCGAGACGATGGCGATGCCGATCATGACATCGCGAGGTACCCGCTCCAATCCCTCTTTGGCGATGACCGCGATATGCGCATCGTCGCGGCTTGGCCGATCGCTGGCACCGAGTCGTGTCATCCAGAACCAGGTGAACAGCGCCGTGGCCGCGAACAGAATGCCGCCGATGATGGTGAAGTGAATCGGCAGCACGCCGGTCTCCACCAGCACGAACAGCACCGCACTGAGCGCGTGACCACTGGCCAGCCCGCGCAGTGCCGCCGACGACCCCAGCGACTTGATCCACAACCCCATCAGGAAGGTCGCCACCAGCGGCGACGCGACGAAGGCGAACACCTGCTGCAGATACGCCCACAGCCCCGAAAAGTACTGGATCATCGGCCCCCAGAGGGCAGCGATGGCGGCCAGGATAAAGGTACAGATGCGCCCCCATCTGGCCAGTTGGGCATCGCTGAGGTTGGGCCTGGCCGGCTTGATGAAATCCAGTGTCAACAGGGTCGCCGAGGAGTTGAGCGTCGAGGAGAGCGTCGACATCAGCGCCGCGATCAGGCCGGCCAGGATCAGCCCGGTAAGGCCGGTCGGCGTGAACTCCTGGACCATCTTCGGATAGACCTGATCGGGGTGTTCGAGCCCCGGCAGCAGCGGGATCACCATGGCCCCAGGGATGGTCATGATGAAGATCGGCAGCAGTTTCAGCGCCGCGGCGAAGATCGAAGCCCGCCCCGCCGCCTGGATGTCCCGCGCCCCCAGCAAGCGCTGCACGACATACTGGTTCATGCTCCAGTAGTAGAAGCCGACGATCGGCACCCCGGTGATCAGGCCGAGCCATGGCACGCTGGGGTCGTCCAGCGGCCGAATCAGCGACAGTTTTTCCGGGCTCACCGCCTCCTTGACCGTCGACCAGCTGTAGTCGAAGTGGCCGAAGATGATCCAGGTCATCGCCGCCGACCCGCCGATCAGCACGCAGGCCTGCATCACGTCGGTATAGACCACCGCGCGCAGCCCGCCAAAGGCGGTGTAGATGCTGGTAAACAGCGCCAGCAGCGCACACACCTCCCACAGGTTGGTGCCGGGGATGAACGTGGTCACGATCAGGCCACCGGCATAGAGGGTGCCGGCGGTATCGAGGATGATCGACAGAAACAGCGTAATGACCGAGAGATACTTGCGCAGCCTGGAATCGAAGCGCCGCTCCATCAATTCCGGCATGGTGGTGACACGGGCCCGCATCAGTACCGGCAGCACGAAGATCGCGGTGAACATCAGCACCACGCCCGCCATCCATTCGTAATTGGCGGCGGAGATACCGTGCTGGTAGGCGGCCCCGGGCAGGCCGATCAGCGTGTCCGAGGAGATATTGGAGGCGAACAGCGAAAAGCCGATTGCCAGGGGGCCGAGGCTTCTCCCGGCCAGAAACAGCTCTTCCGGCGTCGTCTTGCCCCGGGCCGTCTTGTAGCCGATGAAGGTGACGATCACGAAGTAGGCGACGATGACCGCGAAATCCCAGAATTGAAGATCTTCCATGAGAGCGTTCGCTTTTTGTCACTGGCTATTGTCATAAGCGATAACGGCGGCGGCGAGCGTGGGCGCTCCGCGCCGTTGGCGGGCACGAGCGTCCCGCTAAGGCTTCAGAGTAGCCAGCGACTCGGCAGAATTCCATTTCGTGACAGCGAGTTGCACCCTGCAAAGACGCACAGGGCGCCCGCCGGAACCCGACGAGCGCCTTGATATCGCCGATGGCAGAGCCTGCCAGGCCAGGCGCGCCCGGCAGCCAAATACGACCAATGTCTAATCAGGCTAAGCCGGCAATGCCGCCGCCAGCACCCGGGCAACGTGCAGCGCCTCGCGCCGGGCGCCGTCGAGAATCTGGTGCCGGCAGCTGGTGCCGTCGGCCACGATCCAGGTGTCCTCTCCCGCCTCGCGCACCGCCGGCAGCAACGAGAGCTCCGCCATCTGACGTGAGGCATCGAGGTGTTCCGCCTCGTAGCCGAAACTGCCGGCCATGCCGCAGCACGAAGAGACGATCGCCTCGACCTCGAGTTCCGGGATCCAGCCCAGCACCGTCATCACCGGGGTGAAGGCGTCGAAGGCCTTCTGATGGCAGTGGCCGTGAACCTTGGCCCGGCCGACCGCCAGCGGCGCGAGCTCCAGCTTCAGCCGTCCCGCCTGCTTCTCCGCCACCAGAAACTCCTCGAACAGCATGGCGGCATCCGCCAGCCGTGTGGCCTCATCACCCAGGCCCTCCTCACCAAAACCAAAGTGCAGAAACTCGTCGCGTAGCGTGAGTAGGCAAGAGGGCTCGAGCCCGACGATCTTCACGCCCCGCTCGACGTAGGGCATCAACGCCTCCAGCGTGCGCCGCGCTTCCTGCCTGGCGCGATCCACGCGCCCCGCCGCCAGATAGGTCCTGCCGCAGCACAGCGGCCGTTCACCCTCGAGGACGTTGAAATGGACCCGATAGCCGGCGGCTTCCAGCACGCGGCGTGCCGCCGCCACGTTGTCACCCTCGAAATAGTTGTTGAAGGTATCGACGAACAGCACCACTTCTGCGACCGCAGACGACCCCGGGCGGGGCGCGTCATCCCTCGCCGCTCGCCGTGTCGTTCGGAGATAGTCGCCGGCAAAGATCGGCAGCGATCTCGCCTCGGCGAAACCGAGCCAGCGCTTGGCACGTCCCCCCAGCCAGGAGACGTTCTCGACACGCGCGGCGACACGACCGACATGACGCATCCAGGGCGCGTAGCGCGGCAGCTCGGAGATCAGCCTGTCGCGCCACCCCAGGCCTCGCTCCCTGATCCGTGCCGCGCGGGCCTCGATCTTGAACTTGGCCATGTCGACGCCGGTCGGGCAGTCGCGCTTGCACCCCTTGCAGGAGACGCATAGATCCAGGGTCTCGGCGACTTCGTCGCTGGCCAGGCCGCGATCGCCGATCTTGCCCGACAGTACCAGCCGCAGCGTATTGGCGCGGCCCCGGGTCAGGTGGCGTTCATCGCGACTGATCCGATAGCTGGGGCACATGGTGCCCGCATCGAACTTGCGGCAATGGCCATTGTTGTTGCACATCTCCACCGCCTTGGCGAGGCCGTGCGCCGGATCGCCGCCACTGCCGGGTTCTCCCAGCTCGCCGCTCAGCGGATCGCGGGTCACGTTCCAGGCCGACCAGTCGAGTTCGGTGGCCACCGCAAGGATCTGGTGATCGGCGGGGAAGCGGAACAGCCGGGCGTCGTCCATCCTCGGCGTGTCGACGATCTTGTTGGGGTTGAACCGGTTGTCCGGATCGAACAACCGCTTGATCTCGCCGAAGGCGGCATCGAGCTCCGCGCCGAACTGCCACGCCACCCATTCGCCGCGGCAGATGCCGTCGCCGTGTTCTCCCGAGTAGGCCCCCTTGTAGCGGCGAACCAGTTCGGAGGCTTCCTCCGCAATCGCACGCATCTTGGCGGCGCCACCGCGGCGCATGTCGAGAATCGGCCGCACGTGCAGCGTGCCGACGCTGGCGTGGGCGTACCAGGTGCCCTCGGTACCGTGGCGATGGAAGACGTCGGTCAACTGCTCGGTATATTCGGCCAGGTGCTCGAGCGGCACGGCGCAGTCCTCGATGAACGAGACCGGCTTGCCGTCGCCCTTCATGCTCATCATGATATTGAGCCCGGCCTTGCGCACATTCCACAGCGCCGCCTGCTCGGCTCCCGACTCCAGCCCGACGACGCTGCCCGGCAGACCCAGGTCGCCCATCAGCGTCTCCAGCGCTTTCAGCTGATGCAGCTGCGAATCGAGACTCTCGCCAGCGAACTCCACCAGCAGCAGCGCGTCCGGACGCCCGATCAGCGACTTCTCCACCGTCGGCCGAAACGCCGGATTCTCCAGCGCCAGTTCGATCATGGTGCGATCGACCAGCTCCACCGCCGCGGGACCCAGCTCGACGATGTGCTGGGTCATGTCCATCGCCTGGTAGAAGGTCGGGAAATTGACCACGCCGAGTACCTTGTGCACCGGCAGCGGCGACAGCTTCAGGGTCAGCCGGCGCGTGAACGCCAGCGTCCCCTCCGAACCGATCAGCAGGTGGGCGAAATTGGCCCTGCCTTCGGCGTCGTAGGGGATCGGATTGCGGCAGTCGAGCAGGTCCAGGTTGTAACCCCCCACCCGCCGCAACACCTGCGGATAGTGTTCGCGGATCGCCGCCGCCTCGCGCTGCATGATCGCCGCCACCGAGTCGGCCAGCCCCGCCAGGGCCGAGCCGGGTGCGATCTCGTCGAACCGGCCGAAAACCGCCTCGCGGCCATCCGCCAGCGTCGCTTCGAGCCCCAGCACGTTGTGAACCATGTTGCCGTAGCGGATCGAGCGTGAGCCGCAGGAGTTGTTGCCGGCCATGCCGCCCAGCGTGCACTGCGCCGAGGTGGAGACGTCCACTGGAAACCAGAGTCCGTGGGGCTTGAGCCAGGCGTTGAGATGATCGAGCACCACGCCCGGCTCCACCGAGACGGTGCGCGCCTCGACATCCAGCTCGCCGATACCGGTCAACCAGCGACTGGTATCGATCACCAGCGCCTCGTTGACGGTCTGCCCGCACTGGCTGGTGCCGCCGCCGCGCGGCAGCACCGGCGCCCCGAAGTCGCGCGCGACCTCCAGTGCCAGCGACAGGTCCTGGGGATCCCTCGGCACCACCACGCCCAGCGGCATGATCTGATAGATCGAGGCGTCGGTGGCGTAACGCCCCCGCGACCCGGCGTCGAACGCCACCTCGCCCTTCAGCTCGCGCCGCAGCCGCTGTTCGAATTCGCTCATGGCGGCACGTCTTGGCTGCCGCGCCACCGGGCTTTTCGGCATCACGCTCATGGCGATCTCCTGTCAGGCGCGGACGGCATCCGCCTGTGGCTGCCCCGTCGGCGCATCAGCCGCCAGCTTACGGGCCGCCGGCGTGCCGGGCGCCGGGTTGTCGGCGAAGAAGTCGAGCGCGGCCTGCATACCGCTGCCGAACAGTTCGACCCCGCAGAGCTTGAGCCCGGCTTCGCAACCGCCGAGGGTGGCGATCAGGGTCAGGTCGTTGCAGTCGCCGAGATGGCCGATACGGAACATACGCCCCTTGGCCTTGCCGAGTCCCGTCCCCAGCGACAGATCGAACCGGTCGTAGATGGTCCGGCGAACCTCGTCGGCATCGATACCCTCCGGCGTCACCACGCCCGTCAGCACCGGCGAATAGAGCGCTGGCTCCTGGCACTGGATCTCCAGTCCCCAGGCGTTGACCGCGCGCCGGACGCCCTCTCCCCAGCGCTCGTGACGGGCGAAGACCTGCTCCAGCCCCTCCCCCAGCAGCATGTCCAGCGCCTCGGCGAGGCCGTAGAGCAGATTGGTGTTCGGCGTGTAGGGCCAGTAGCCGTTGGCGTTGGCGGTGAGAATCTCGTCCCAGGCCCAGAATCCCCGGGGCAGGGTCGAGCGCTGACTGGCTTCGATCGCCTTGGGCGACAACGCGTTGAAACTGACTCCGGGTGGCAGCATCAACCCCTTCTGGGAACCGGAGACGCTGACGTCGACGCCCCACTCGTCGTGACGGTAGTCGGCGCTCGCCAGGCCCGAGATGGTATCGACCAGCAGCAGCGCCGGATGGTCGGCGGCATCGATGGCCCGGCGCACCGCGGCGATATCGCTGGTCACCCCGGTGGAGGTCTCGTTGTGCACCACGCACACAGCCTTGATTCGATGCTCGCGGTCTTCCTGCAGGCGCGCCTCGATCAGCTTCGGCTGTACGCCATGACGCCAGCTCTGCGATTCCGGCAGGGAGAGGAACTCCGGCTGGAGCCCGAGTCGCAGAGCCATCTGCTTCCACAGCGTGGCGAAATGCCCGGTCTCGAACATCAGCACCGAATCGCCGGGACTGAGGGTATTGGAGAGTGCCGCTTCCCACGCCCCCGTTCCCGATGCCGGGTAGATGATCACCGGGTGCTGGGTCTGAAATATCTTGCGAATGCCTCCCAGTACCTTCAGGCCCAGTTCGCCGAACTCCGGACCTCGATGATCGATGGTCGGCAGGCTCATCGCCCGCAGGATGCGATCCGGCACGGGCGACGGTCCCGGAATCTGCAAAAAATGGCGACCGGAGGGGTGTTGGTCCAGCTCGAGCATGACGGCATCTCCAGAGGTGAGGCCAGGGGTGGAGCCTGGGAAGTGAAGCAGAGGACCTGCTCCACATTGTTTTTTGCATTCATTACGCAATATGCCGAATAATCGTGCGCCGACAAACCACGACATAAGTCGCAGGCCACGATCAAGTACGAAAAAAGGCGTGTGGCAGCCGCTCACGGGCTCGAAGAAGGAGCCGATCATCCCGTCATGGGCAGTAGCCACGATCGAGCGCTTGCGATAGAAAGAAGGAAACCGACAGGGTTCAATGCATGCAGACATCCGACGATACCGCGCTCGATCTCACCGCCCGACCACTGCGCATCGAGCGCGCCGCGCTGCACGACAAGATCGTGGAGCGACTACACGACCTGATCACCGAAGGCGGCCTGGAACCCGGCGAGCGGATCAACGAGCGCGAACTGGCCGAGCGGCTGGCGGTGTCGCGCACCCCGCTACGCGAGGCGCTGCGCGTGCTGGCCGCCGAGAAGCTGGTGACGATCTCGCCCAACTACGGCACTTTCGTGACCCGCATGACCCGCCAGGAGATTCACGACACCTTCGAGCTGATGAGCGCGCTGGAGCGTTTCTCCGGCGAACTGGCATCGCTCAGGATCACCGCGGAAGAGCTGGCGGACGTGCGCGAGGCCCATGAGGCGATGCTGGGCCACTGGCAGCGCCATGACCTGCCCGCCTACTACCATGCCAACCAGCGCATTCACGACCTGATCAACCGGGCCGCCCGCAACGACGCCCTGCGCCAGACCTACCTGTCGCTCAACCGGCGCCTCCATCCGCTGCGGCTCTCTTCCAATCGCTCTGAAGCCAAGTGGCGCAAGGCGGTGGAGGAGCACCGCGACATGATGAGTGCGCTGGAAGCGCGTGACGGGCCCGCCTTGGGCGCCTTGATGGAGCGCCACCTGCTGGAGAAGCGCGACGCGGTGCTGGCCGACTGGGCCGACGGCTGAGCCAGCCGGAGCCGGCCGGAGCGTCAGTCGAGCCGCTGAAGGAAGGCGGTGCCGCCGAGATTGCGCATCTGGCGCTGGATCCAGGCCGCCCGCTGCTGGACGTACGCGGAGGGCCGAGACGCGCTCCAGCCGCGCGGGTTGGGCAGAATCGCGGCGAGCCGACTCGCCTGCGACACGCTGAGATTGGCGGCGGAGGTGCCGAAATAGTGCTGCGCCGCGGCTTCCAGTCCGAACACGCCGGTATCCCACTCGGCAATATTGAGGTAGACCTCGAGGATGCGCTGCTTGGGCCACAGCGCCTCCAGCAGCAGCGTGAACCAGGCTTCCAAGCCCTTGCGGACCCAACTGCGGCCCGTCCACAGGAACAGGTTGCGGGCGGTCTGCTGGCTCAGCGTGCTGGCGCCGCGCAGATCGCCGCCATCCGACCACGAGGTGAGCGCGCGGCGAATCTGGTCGGTATCGAAGCCCCAGTGATCGGGGAAGCGCTGATCCTCCCCCGCCATCACCGCCAGCTTGGCGTTGTCCGAGAGTCGCGACCACGGCTCCCACTGCTGTTCGATGGCCAGGTTGTCACCGTGGAACCATGAACTCACCTTGCGCTCCACCATCACCATCGAGCCGAATACCGGCACGAAGCGAAACACCAGCACGAACAGCACCGACAAACCCACGAAGGCCGCGATGGCGATCACCAGATAGCGAAGAAGCGTGCGCGGCCAACCTGACGGCATGAACGGGAGCTCGTGTTCGAGGAAGTGGACACCCAGTATAACAAGGGCTTGCTGGCAGGGGTTGGTCGCGATCGTCTCGACGCAACGCAGGCGCTGGCGTGACGCCAGTGGGCCGACTACCGTGTTGGCCGCAGCCACCGAGAGAGGATACCCGATGCGGATCGAGGATTTCATCCACCAGTTCAGCCTCGGCGAGGCCGATCCCGAGGCGCCGGTGACGACGAAACGTCGGGAGTATGAAGCCCTGCACGCCCGCAGGCGCCCCGCCGACCCGGCTGGGATGCGGGTTAGCGACGAGCGTCTCGCCGCCGTCAAGGTCCGCCGCTTTCAGCCGGCTCGCTGCCACTCCGGCGTTGTCGTCTACCTCCACGGCGGCGGCTGGTACCTGGGCTCGGTCGACAGTCATCACGGCATCACCGCCGATCTGGCCGAGCGCCTGCAGCGCGAGGTCGTCAGCGTCGACTACCGGTTGCTACCGGAAGCGAGCTACGCGGAGGCGCTGGCGGATTGCCGGGCCGTCGTCGAGATCTCCGCCCCTGTCGCCGTCATTGGCGACAGCGCGGGTGGCCGGCTGGCGATCGATGTCGCCCATGATGGTGAATGGCAAGGCTTGCTCGGCCTGATCTATCCGGTGGTGGGAACGCCCACCGCGGAAACGCTGGGCGAGGATGCCCCGCTGCTGTCGCGAGCCGACGTGCTGTCGCTGTGGCGGATGGCGGCGCCGGACGTGCCGGCGATCCCCGGCGGGCACCCGCCCACGCCAGCGATCGAGGCACTGGCAGTCCAGCGCGACCCGCTCACTCGCCCGCTGGAGGCGGCGGTCGAAGCGTGGCGCCACGCCGGCGCCTCGGTGGGCTATCGCTGCGCGCCCGGCATGGTCCACTCGGCGCTGCATGGCCACGCGGAGTTAGCGCCAATGCAGATCGCCTGGCAGGACTTCTGCCAGGCGATCGCGCGACGGCTCGAAGACGCGTAGCCATTCCATCTGGCTGTCTTCGACGCCTTCAGCGCACGGCCGGTCGTCGAACGATCGTCCGCATTCAGCTATCCAGCTGCGCCTTGACGGCGTCGATGGCGGGTTCGCCATCCTTGGCCGTCACGCCCTCCAGCCACTGGCTCACGGTATCGTAGTGGGCACGAATCCACTCGCTGGCCACCTCGTCGGCGGGGCGCTCTTCGTGGCTGTACTGGTAGACCCAGTCGTTCTGGTCGGCGATATCGACCCGGTACTGGGAGAAGAAGCGGTAGAGATTGGCATCCTGCTGCTCGAGGTCACCCGGCACCAGGGTCCATACCGTGCTGATGATATCGGCGACCCCGCTGTCGTCGGCATCCTTCAGGTAGTAGAGGTCGTAGTTGACGTTCATCCAGTGCGGCTCCCAGCCGACGAACGTCACCCACTCGTGATCGGCGATCTTCTGCCCGGCAAAGGCCAGCATCGCCGCGGTGGAGCTCTCCTGCAGTTGCCAGTCGCCGAGTCCGGCCTTGTCCTCGGCGATCGCCTTCAGGATGGCGTCGTTGATGCCGGTGCCCGCTTCGATGCCCTGGATCTTGCCGTCGAATCGATCCTTGAAGCGATCGAGATCGGCCACGCTGTCGACCCCCGCCTCGTGGACGTAGGACGGCACCACCAGCCCCGCGTTGGCGTTGCTGATGTTGGCCGCGGCGTGGGCCAGACGCCCCGAGTCGAGCAGCGGTTCGGTCATCTCCTGCTGCACCGGATACCAGTTGCCCAGATAGGCATCCAACTGGCCGTTGGCCAGTCCGTTGATGATGACCCCCACCGCCAGCTCCTTCCGTTCGGTACGGTAGCCCATGGCGTCGAGCAGTTGAGCGGCAATCTCGGTCTTGACCGTGACTCCGGGCCACGGCGAGACACCTAGACGCACCTGGTCGAGATCGGCCTGCGCCGATCCTGCTGTCAGCAGTGCCAACGGCAGCACCGCGGCCACCAGACGACGCTTCGCCCTCGAGCGTGTTGCTCTGGTCATGAGTCCTCTCCCTTGAGTTGTTATTGAATGACCCCTTCTACTGTGCCCCTCCCGCGGGCCAGAGTTTGACATCAAGCGACGCGCAATAGACACAAAGCGGCAATAGCGGCGGTGAATTGTCGATATGGATATGAGCAATATGTATTAAAGGGAATAAAAACCCTGATTTATATTCCACGATAACTGTCTTCACCGGTACCGCCATGAACTTCCAGCAGCTACGCATCGTCCGCGAAACCGTGCGCCAACGCTTCAACCTGACCGAGGCGTCGAACGCGCTCTTCACCTCACAATCCGGTGCCAGCAAACATATTCGCGACCTCGAGGACGAGCTCGGCGTCGAGCTGTTCGAGCGTCGCGGCAAGCGGCTGCTCGGGCTGACGACCGCCGGCGGCACGCTGCTGGAGACGATCGAGCGCATCCTGCTCGACGCCGAAAACCTCAAGCGCTCGGCGCATCAGTTGGCGAACCGGGACCAGGGCCGGCTGGCGATCGCCACGACGCACACCCAGGCGCGCTACTCCCTGCCGCCGGTCATCGCTCGATTCAAGGAGAGCTTTCCCAAGGTCCATCTGGAGCTCCACCAGTGCAGCCCCGGGGAGATCGTCTCCCTGTTGAGAGCAGGGGCGGTGGATATCGGCATCGCCACCGAAGCCGTCAACGAGGATGGCGCATCGTTCGTACGTTTCCCGTTCCATCACTGGCACCACAGCATCGTCGTGCCCGAGGACCATCCGCTCACCAGGATCGCCCCCCTGACCCTGGAGGCCGTAGCCGACTATCCCATCGTGACCTACCACGAAGGTTTCACCGGCCGCGCCAGCATCGATCAGGCGTTCGAGAAGGCCGCGCTGGCGGCCGATGTCGTCTTGACCGCGCTGGATGCCGACGTGATCAAGACCTACGTCGAGCTCGGCCTGGGGATCGGGATCATCGCCTCACTGGCCTATCACCCCGATCGCGACCGGGGATTGACGCTGCTGTCGGGCGAGTCGTTGTTCCCTCGCAATACCGCTTATCTCGCCCTCAGACGTGGCCACTTTCTCCACGCCTTCGCCTATGAATTTCTTCGGCTGTGCAGCGCCACGCTGGACGAGGAGACCGTGCAGCAGGCGCTCGCGGGGCACTGACCCACTAAGTAAAAAATGCGATAACCAATTCGTTTTTTATTACTTTTTCAACGAACAGTCCCTCACCTAGAGTCATCGCTCCACACCGCCTAACGATCGACTCCAGGGAACGAGACCAATGAGCCAACTGACTTCGTGGACCTTTGCCGGCGCGCTGGGACTTTCCGCGCTGGCCGCGACGACATTCGCCCAGGCGGAAGAGATCGAGCTGCTCAACGCCTCCTACGATCCGACGCGGGAGCTGTACCAGGCCTACAACCCGCTGTTCAGCCACTGGTACCGCGAGCAGACCGGCGACAACGTCACCATCGAGCAGAGCCATGGGGGATCCGGCAAGCAGGCGCGTTCCGTCATCGACGGCCTACCGGCGGATGTGGTGACGCTGGCGCTGGGTTACGACATCGATGCCATCGCCGATCGCACCGGCAAGATACCCGAGGCGTGGCAGAGCGCGCTGCCGCACAACAGCGCTCCCTACACGTCGACGATCGTGTTTCTGGTTCGCAAGGGTAACCCCAAGCACATTCGGGATTGGGATGACCTGACGAAGGATGGCACCGAGGTGATCACGCCCAACCCCAAGACCTCCGGCGGCGCGCGCTGGAACTTCCTGGCCGCCTGGATCTACGTCCTGAAGGAACAGCTGGGCGACCTGGGCAAGCTCGACGATCCCCGGTACACCAATGAGGTCAGCGCCGCACAAGCGGCAGCGCGGCAATTCGTCGGCGATCTTTACCGCCATGTGCCGGTACTCGACTCCGGCGCCCGTGGTGCCACCAACACCTTCGTCCAGCGGGATATCGGCGACGTGCTGCTGGCGTGGGAGAACGAAGCGTTCCTGACCACCGAAGAGCTGGGCGACGGTCAGTTCGATATCGTGGTGCCCTCGGTCAGCGTCGTTGCCGAGCCGCCGGTGGCGGTCGTCGAGGGCAACGTCGAGAACAAGGGCGAGGCCGCCGAGAGAGCCGCCCGCGCCTATCTCGAACACCTCTACTCTCCGGAAGCCCAGGCCCTGGTCGCCGCCAACTACTATCGTCCGGTCGATCCAGAGGCTGCCTCGAAAGAGGATCTCGCGCGCTTCCCCGAGCTGGAGCTGCACACGGTCGATGAAGTCTTCGGTAGCTGGCGCGAAGCGCAGGCGACCTACTTCGACGATGGCGGTGTTTTCGACAAGATCTATCAGCCCTGACCGCGTGGAAGCCGACCGCTCATGAGCCATCGAAAGACACGCTTACCGGGGTTCGGGCTGAGCCTGGGCATCACGGTATTCACGCTCTCGCTGCTGGTGCTGATCCCGCTATCGGCTCTCGTGACCCAATCCGCCGAGCTCAGTCTCGGCGGCATGTGGCACGCGCTGGCGGATCGCAGGGTGCTGGCGGCATTTCGCGTCAGCTTCTCGACCGCCTTTGCCGCGGCCTTCACCAATGTGCTGCTGGGATTGGTCGTCGCCTGGGTGCTGGTGCGCTATCCGCTGCCTTTCAAGCGCAGCCTCGATGCCCTGATCGATCTGCCGTTCGCACTCCCCACGGCTGTCGCCGGGATCGTGCTGACGACGCTGTACGCCCCCAACGGTTGGCTGGGGCAGTTCTTCACGGACTGGGGGATTCGCATCGCTTTCACGCCAATGGGCATCGTCGTGGCCTTGATCTTCATCGGGCTGCCGTTCGTCGTGCGCACGGTCGAACCCGTACTTCAGGAGCTGGACCGACAGCAGGAGGAAGCCTCGACCAGTCTGGGCGCATCACGCTGGCAGACCTTCTACCGCGTACTGCTACCGCCCTTGGTGCCGGCCATTCTGACCGGGTTCTCGCTCGCCTTCGCGCGAGGACTGGGGGAGTACGGGTCGGTCATCTTCATCGCCGGCAACATGCCGATGAAGTCCGAGATCGTGCCCCTGCTGATCGTCACCAAGCTGGAGCAGTACGACTACGCCGGCGCCACCGTCATTGCGCTGGCGTCACTGGTCGTGGCCTTCATCATGCTGCTGGTCGTCAACGGCCTGCAGCACTGGACACGCCAGCGCACCGGACAGGATTGAGGAGAGCCTCGTGAATAGCACCCCCCACCGCCACATCGTGGCTCGACCGCAGGCAGATGAAACGCCTCTCGTCCGCTACCTGCTGAGCTCGCTGGCAATGGCGATCATCGGATTGTTCCTGATCCTGCCCCTGGTCGCCGTGCTGGTCGAAGCCTTCCGGGATGGCTGGCAGACCTACATGACCGCCATCACCGATCGCTACACGCGCCACGCGATTGGGCTGACACTATTCGCGGCGCTCGTCTGCGTGCCGCTGAATACGCTTTTCGGCGTTGCCGCCGCCTGGTGTATCGCACGGTTCGAGTTCCCGGGCAGAAGCCTTTTGACCACGCTGATCGACCTGCCCTTTTCGGTATCGCCAGTCATCGCCGGCCTCGTCTTCATTCTGATCTTCGGCGCGCAGGGCTGGTTCGACGGTTGGTTCGCCGCCAACGGTTTTCCCATCCTCTTCGCCCTGCCGGGTATCGTCCTGGCCACGATGTTCGTCACCTTGCCGTTCGTCGCCCGCGAGCTGATACCGCTGATGCAGCAGCAGGGCGCGGAACAGGAAGAGGCGGCGATCATGCTCGGGGCCAGCCCGTGGCGGATGTTGTGGACGATCACGCTGCCACGCATCAAGTGGGGACTGCTGTATGGCGTGATTCTCTGCAACGCGCGCGCCATGGGCGAGTTCGGCGCGGTGTCGGTCGTTTCCGGTCATATCCGGGGGTCGACCAACACCCTGCCGCTGCACGTCGAGATTCTCTACAACGAGTATCAGTTCAGCGCGGCCTTCGCCGTCGCCACGCTGTTGGCCGGCCTCGCCATCGTGACCCTGATCGCCAAGTCGATCGTCGAGTGGCGCCAGCAGCGCCAATGGGAGAGTGCATCGTCATGAGCATCCACGTTAACCAGTTGACCAAACGCTACGGCAACTTCACGGCACTGGACGACATTTCGCTGTCCATCGACGATGGCGAGCTGGTGGCGCTGCTCGGCCCCTCCGGCTGCGGCAAGACCACCCTGCTGCGCAGCATCGCCGGCATGGAGTTCGCCGACAGCGGCAGCATCCTGCTCGAGGGACGGGACATGACATTCGAGCCCATCCGCCACCGCCAGGTCGGATTCGTCTTCCAGCACTACGCCCTGTTCAATCACATGAGCGTGTTCGAGAACGTCGCCTATGGGCTGCGGGTCAAGCCGCGCGCTCAACGCCCGCCGGAAGCCGAGATTCGTCGTCGGGTCCACGAACTGCTGGACCTGGTACAGCTCGACTGGCTGGCCAGGCGCTTTCCGCCCCAGCTCTCCGGCGGCCAGCGTCAGCGCATCGCGCTGGCCAGAGCGCTGGCGGTGGAACCTCGATACCTGCTCCTCGATGAGCCTTTCGGCGCGCTGGACGCCAACGTTCGCAAGGAGTTGCGAGGCTGGCTGCGTCGCCTGCACGAGGAGCTCCACGTGACCAGCCTGTTCGTCACCCACGACCAGGAGGAGGCCATGGAGGTCGCGAGTCGCATTGTGGTCATGAATCATGGCCGAATCGAACAGCTGGGCACGCCCGCGAAAATCTACGACACCCCCCGCACCCCGTTCGTCTCCACCTTCATTGGCAACGTCAATGTGTTCAGGGGCTGCGTTCGCAATGGCGCTTTCCACAGTGGTAGCTGGCGTCTGCCACTACCCCGGACGCTGGATACGCTCCATCTGGCCGAACAGAACGCCTACATTCGGCCCCACGATATCGAGATTCTCCGGGGTCCGGCGGCTGACTGGCAGGTGAGCATTCGTCACGTCCAACCCATGGGCAGCCGCTATCATCTCGAAGCCGTCCCCGTCGCCGATGCCAGTGGCGGACCTGGCCCCGAGACCGAGAGTGGCAGGATCACGATTGAACTGACGCGACAGGCTTTCAAGGCGCTGGCACTCGACGTAGGGCATCGAGTCGGCCTCAGGATTCATCACGTTCACTGGTTTCATGGAGCCGCCACCCCGCAGCAGCCGATCGACATACCGGCACCCGCTTGACGGGAGTCCACCGCGACGCCTCCAGTCGGGCCGCCGTCCCAGGCCGGCCAACGAAAAAGCGGCACGCCTGGGGCGTGCCGCGAAACGATCGACTCTCGGTCCCGACGAATCAACGGAACCGCGATCCCACTCAGCGCTTGGCGTAGAGCCTCTCGGCGTGATAGCGCAGGTGCTCGTCGATGAAGCTGGCGATGAAGAAGTAGCTGTGATCGTAACCGGGGTGGCGACGCAGCGTGAGCGGGTGGTCGTGCTCCTCGCACACCGCTTCCAGCCGCTCGGGCTTGAGCTGCTCTTCAAGGAAGTTGTCCGCTTCACCCTGGTCGATGAACAGCGGCTGGCGCGACGAGCCCTTGGCGACCAGTTCGCAGGCGTCGTACTGGGTGCGCAGACCGACATCGTCGCCCAGGTAGTTCTCGAACGCCTTCTGCCCCCACGGCACCTGGGTCGGGTTGACGATCGGCGCAAACGCCGACACTGCCGAATAGCGTCCAGGCTGGCGCAGGGCCAGTACCAGCGCGCCATGGCCACCCATGGAGTGGCCGCTGATCGACTCGCGCCCGTTGACCGGAAAGTGCAGCCGCACCACCGAGGGCAGCTCCTCGGTCACGTAGTCGTACATCCGGTAGTGCTTCGACCACGGCTCGCGCTTGGCGTTGAGGTAGAAGCCCGCGCCGGAGCCGAAATCGTAGCTCTCGTGCTCGCCGGGCAAGTCCAGCCCGCGGGGGCTGGTGTCCGGACAGACGATTGCAATGCCCAACTCGGCGGCGGTCTTCTGCGCCCCCGCCTTCTGCATGAAGTTCTCGTCGTTGCAGGTCAGGCCGGAGAGCCACCACATCAGCGGCACGCGCCCTTCCTCGGCCTGCGGCGGCAGATAGATCGCGAAGATCATGTCGCAATCCAGCGCCCGGGAGTAATGCTTGTAGCGCTTGACCCAGCCACCGAAACTCTTGGTGGCCGAGACCAGCTCCAACTGCTCGCTCATCGACATGGTTTTCTCCTTGCAGCACCGGCGGTATCACCGCCGGTGGATGGGACGCGTATCGGACGCGGTTCGCGCGGCCTCAAGCGCGTGTCGAATGCGCTTCGCGCGGCGTCTTGACTGTTTTTCGCGCGGCTTCGGGCGCGTGTTGACTGTTTTTCAGGCGGCTTCGGGCCCGTATCAAAAGTGCAGCACGGTGCGAATGCTCTTGCCCGCGTGCAGCAGTTCGAACGCCTCGTTGATCTGATCGAAAGGCATGTCGTGGGTGACGAACTCGTCGATCTTGATCTCGCCATCCATGTAGCGCTGGACGTAGCCCGGCAGCTCGCTGCGGCCCTTGACGCCACCGAAGGCGGAGCCCTTCCAGACCCGACCGGTGACCAGTTGGAACGGGCGGGTCGATATCTCCTCGCCGGCACCGGCGACACCGATGATGATCGATTCGCCCCAACCCTTGTGGCAGCACTCCAGCGCCGAACGCATCACGTTGACATTACCGATGCACTCGAAGGAGTAATCGACGCCGCCGTCGGTCAGATCGACGATCACCTGCTGGATCGGATCGCTGTAATCCTTCGGGTTGACGAATTCGGTAGCGCCGAACTGCCGCGCCAGCTCGAACTTGTCAGGATTGACATCGATCGCGATGATCCGCGACGCCTTGGCCATCTGCGCGCCCTGGATCACCGCCAGCCCGATCGCCCCCAGGCCGAACACGGCAACGGTGGAGCCCGGCTCGACCTTGGCGGTATTGAGCACCGCGCCAATCCCGGTGGTGACGCCGCAGCCGAGCAGGCAGATCTTGTCCAGCGGGGCCTCCTTGGAAACCTTGGCCAGCGACACCTCCGGCAGCACGGTGTATTCGGAGAAGGTCGAGCAGCCCATGTAGTGATGCAGCGAGGTGCCATCCTTCGAGAAGCGGGTCGTGCCATCCGGCATCAGCCCCTTGCCCTGGGTCGCACGCACCGCGCCACACAGGTTGGTCTTGCCCGAGAGGCAGAACTTGCACTTGCCGCACTCGGCGGTATAGAGCGGGATGACATGATCGCCCGGCTTCAGGCTGGTGACCCCCTCGCCCACCTCCTCGACGACGCCGGCGCCCTCATGGCCCAGCACCGACGGGAACAGGCCCTCGGGGTCCTTGCCGGAGAGCGTATAAGCGTCGGTATGGCAGACGCTGGTGGCGACCATGCGCACCATCACTTCGCCCGACTTGGGGCCCTGTACATCGATCTCTTCCAGCGAGAGCGGCTTGCCTGCTTCCCAGGCGACTGCGGCACGCGATTTCATATCAGGTCTCCACTATGAGCTTGAGGAACTTCGATGGGTCGCTCGACAGCCGGCCGGCGCCATGGCGACTCTCATGGTCTCAGTCTAGGCGCACGCCGCCAGGCAATAAACCAGGCATTTCGCAGATGATTGTTGCCATGCAACAATAATGGGTCTGCAGCGCGAAGGGAGGAGTCGGCATGTCACGCTGGGATGGTATCGAGGCATTCGTTGCCGTGGTCCGGCTGGGCACGTTCTCGCGCGCCGCCCAGTCGCTGAAGGTCTCCAACTCCCATGTGAGCCGACTGGTGAGCCAACTCGAGCAGGAGCTGGGAACGCCGCTGCTTTACCGGACCACGCGCCAGATTCGGCTGACCGATGGCGGCGCCGTGTATTACGAACACTGCCGCTCGCTGCTGGACGGCTTCAAGGAAGCCGAGGCCGCACTCAACGAACTTCAGTCCCAGCCCCAGGGGCGGCTCGCCATCAGTTGCGCCACCACGTTCGGGGAGCGCTTCATCGCGCCGCTGGTCAATGACTTCCACTGTCGCTATCCGCAGCTCGACGTGCGTCTTCACTTCACCAATCGTACGGTCGAGCTGATCGACGAGGGTTTCGACGTGGCGATTCGCATGGGCGTGCTCAGGGATTCGAGCCTGTTGTCGCGGCGGCTGTGCCAGCGTCGCGAATACGTCGTCGGCGCCCCCGCCTATTTCCAGCGCTATCCGACGCCGCACAGTCTTTCCGAGCTGCCGCACCACAACTGCCTGGTCGGATCGCGGGACAGCTGGCTGTTCAGCGTCGATGGTCGACAGCGGGAGGTTCGCGTGGAGGGGAACTGGCGGGGCAATTCGGGGCCGGCGCTGCTGGATGCCGCGTGCAAGGGCATCGGCCTGGCCCAGTTGCCGGACTACTATGTGGAAACGGCAATCCGTCAGGGCCTGCTGACGGCCGTGCTGGACCGCTACCAGTTCACCGACACCGCGGTGTGGGCGGTGTATCCCCGTCACCGCCAGCTCTCCTCGAAGATACGTCTGCTGGTCGATTTCCTGGCCGCACGGCTGCCGGAGGCGATTGCCGCCGGCTAGCCGTTCGCGCCGTGACTGCCAGCCGGGCCGGCAACGTCCCGACCCGGTACCTCGTGAACCGTCGACTCAGTGATGGAAGAAGTGATCGATACCGTCGTTGAGGTAGGCATCGCCGAATTCCGCTTCCCGCGCCAGCGCCTCGGGATCGGGCAGCTCCACACGCTGGCGCGAGCGCAGCAGCAGCCCCTCTTCCCGGAATGCGGTCAGCGTGCGGCTGACGTGCACCGACGACAATCCCAGGGCGTCGCCGAGGTGCTGCTGGGAGAGCGGCAGGCGAATGCTGTTGCCGTCCCGCGCCTTGGTGCGCTCCAGTCTCACATACATCTCGTAGATCAGATGGGCCAGGCGCTGGCGCGCGCTGCGCCGGGCCAGGTTGACCAGCCGCTCGGTCAGCAGCGCCTGCTGGTGCGAGGAGATGGCGAAGAAGATGGCTGACAGGGTCAGCGATTCCCGGAAGACATTGATCAACCGGCGATGCGGGAAATGACAGACGACACCATCCTCGAGCATGGCGACGCCGGTCAGCCGCTCCTTGAAGGCGAACTCCCTCAGCCCGATGATATCGCCGGGGAGGTAGATCTCGAGAATCTGACGGGAGCCATCTTCCATGTGACGGAAGGAGTAGGCCCAGCCTTTGCTCAGGGTACAGAACTCACGGGCAACATCACCTTCCTGCCACAGTATCTGGTCGCCCTTGATTTCCGTTGGGCTCTGCTCGAGTTCGGCCAGCAGGGCCTCGTCATTATCGGAAAGCTCACCGTAGTGCTTGAAATGACAGATAATGCAACTGTCTTGGCTCATGACCCTTGCCCTTGTTACGTGCTTCCTGGGCCACCGTGTCAGGCCCTGATTCAGGACGTCGATATTGGCACAGCCAGAGGCGATTGTCGTTATCACGCATTAGGGTGAACGGCCTGGTACAGGGCCGGGATATCGGTCCGTCTCACCCCGGCCGTTCAACACTCGATCGTATTGACAGCCAAACCGCCACGGGACGTTTCCTTGTACTTGTCCTGCATGTCACGCCCGGTATCCCGCATGGTGCGAATCACCTTGTCGAGGGAGACGAAATGCTCGCCGTCGCCACGCAGCGCCATCTGGGCGGCATTGATCGCCTTCACCGAGGCGATGGCGTTACGTTCGATACAGGGCACCTGGACCAGCCCCGCGATCGGATCGCAGGTCAGCCCCAGATTGTGCTCGAGGCCGATCTCGGCGGCGTTCTCGACCTGCGCCGGGCTACCCCCGAGCAGCTCGGCCAGCCCCGCCGCAGCCATCGCGCAGGCCGACCCCACCTCCCCCTGACAGCCGACCTCGGCGCCGGAGATCGAGGCGTTGGTCTTGCACAGAATGCCGATCGCGGCGGCCGCCAGCAGAAAGCGCACCACATCCTTCTCGCACGCTCCGGGCTGGAACTTCATGTAGTAGTGCAGCACCGCCGGCACGATCCCCGCGGCGCCGTTGGTGGGGGCGGTGACCATGCGTCGTCCGGCGGCGTTCTCCTCGTTGACCGCCAGCGCGAAGAGGTTGACCCAATCCATCGCCGAGAAGGTGCTGGCGATCAGCCCCTTGTCGTCGTCGAGCGCCATCAGTCGCCGGTGCAGATTCGGTGCCCGCCGACGCACGTTGAGACCGCCCGGCAGCACGCCCTGTTGATCCAGGCCGCTGTCGACGCAGGCCTTCATCGCCTCCCAGATGCGCCACAGGCCGGCACGGGTCTCGGCCTCGCCACGCCAGGCGCCCTCATTGGCGAGCATTACCTCGCTGATCGACAGCCCCTCGCGGCGACAGATCTCCAGCAGCTCCACCGCATTGCGGAACGGAAACGGCAGGCGCACGCCGCGGGTGGCGCTCTCGCCGTGCTCGGCCTGCTCCTCGTCGACCACGAAGCCGCCGCCGACCGAGTAGTAGGTGTTGGCGTAGACCGTCGCGCCGCGGCGATCACTGGCCACCAGCCGCAGCGCATTGGTGTGGTACTCGAGGATCTCGTCGCACCACTCGACGTCGCGGGCGGGATCGAAGTCGATAGTGTGCAAGCCGGCCAGCGACAACTGATGATCGCGGTCGACGGCGGCGAGCTTGAGCGCCAGCTCGTCGGGATCGACGCTCACCGGCTGCTCGCCCATCAACCCGCCGAGTACCGCGCTGTCGGTGTTGTGGCCCTTGCCGGTGGCACTGAGCGAGCCATAGAGGGTGACCGTGACCCGCTTGACCGGCTGCAGCAGCGCCTGCTCGCGCAGCGTGGTGACGAAGGTGTGGGCGGCCTGCATCGGCCCCACGGTGTGCGAGCTGGAGGGCCCGATGCCGATCTTGAACAGGTCAAACACGCTGAAGGTCATGGTCGTCCCCCCTGGAGGCGTCGCACTGGAGTCAGAAAGCGTCGTTACGAGAACCGATGCTTGGTGTAGTTTGACTTCAGTGTGCTCGCCAGTTACACCGGTCTCAATCGAATATATCTGCCCAGGGTTTTAGCCAGGCTAAATCATGACCCAGTCTCTCAACGCTCAGACCCACGCCTGGCTAAAGGTCTTCGCCGTCAGCGCCAGGCATCTCTCCTTCACCCGTGCGGCGGAGGAACTGCACGTGACCACCGGCGCGGTCAGCCAGCAGATCAAGCAGCTGGAGGAGCGCCTGGGGTTCCGGCTGTTTCGACGCCTGCCACGGCAGTTGGCGCTCACCGAGGAGGGTGAGCGGCTGGCCGGGGTCGTGTCGCAGGCCTACGAAGCCGTCGGCCTGGAGGTCGACCGCCTGCGCGGCGGTGTCATGAGCGGCGTGCTGCGGCTGCGCTGTCTGCCCTCGTTCCTGGCCAAGTGGCTGATGCCGAGGCTACCGCGCCTGCAGGCCCGCTTTCCCGATATCGATCTGCACATCACCGCCGAGGACAGCAACCTCTCGCTGCTCGACGGCGGCTACGATCTGGCCATCGATCTCAACGACGGCCACTACCCCGGCCTCCAGACAACCGCCTTGATCGACGAGAAGATCTTTGCCGTCTGCTCGCCGCAGCTGCTCAGGAGAAGGCCCCCGCTCACGCATCCCGAGGCGCTGGGCTACTACCCCCTGCTGCACGACGTGACGGCCTGGCGCGGCAGCCACGATTATGCCGAGTGGGAGCACTATCTGGGGGCGATCGGCGGCGAGCGGGTCAATGTCCGGCGGGGTTACACCTTCAACCGCAATCAGTTGACCGTGGAAGCGGCGATCGCCGGCATGGGGGTGGCGATCGCCCGGCGCACGCTGATCGGCGATGAACTGGCCAGCGGCCGCCTGATCGCGCCGTTCGCCGGCTCGGTCGCCACCGGCAAGCGCTACGGGCTGGTCTACCAGCAAGGCGCCCTGGACGACCGCCGGGTGCAGGCGGTTCACGATTGGCTGGAGGAGGAAGCGAGGCGATCCCAGGAGACCGCCTCACTCTCCGGCGCTGTCGACTGAACGTGGCGCGAGCCCGGCGTCAGCGGACGACGCCACGCTCGCGCAGGGCGGCGAGACGCTCCCCTCCCACGCCCAGCGTGGCCAGGACCTCTTCGGTATGCTGCGCGAACACCGGCGCCGGGCGTCGGATCTGGGGAGGCGTCGCCGACAGCTTGCTGGCGAAGCCGATGGTCTGCATGCGCCCGATCACGGGATGATCGAGCTCCTGGACCATTCCCCGCTCCCGGTAGTGCGGGTCGTCCATCGCCTGGGCGAAGTCGTTGATCGGCCCCGCCGGGACCCCGGCTTCGTCGCACCGGCTCAGCCAGTGCTGGGTGTCGGCCGTGCACATCAACTCCTCCAGCAACGACTCCAGGACGTCGACGTTGCGACCGCGATCGCTGTTGGTGAGGAAGCGAGGATCCTCGGTCAAGTCGGGACGTGCCAGCACGTCGTGACAGAACCGCTCCCAGGTACGCTGGTTGGCGCACCCCAGCATCATGTAGCCGTCCTGGACCTTGACCGCCTGATAAGGCGCGGAAACACGGTGTCGCCACCCGGTCGGCTGCGGGACCCGCCCCTCCGCGAAGTAAGCGGCCGCTTCCCAGGTGAACCACGGCAGGCCGCACTCGGCGATCGCGACATCGACCAGTTGCCCTTCGCCGGTCTTCTGCTTGTGGATGTAGGCCGCCAGTATCGAGTAGATCGCGGTGATCCCGGCCCCGATGTCATAGACCGCGACCCCGGTCTTCAACGGCCGTCGCCCCGGCTCGCCGGTCATCGACATCAGCCCCGTCATCCCCTGGGCGACCAGGTCGAAGCCGCCCTTGCGCCGATACGGCCCGGTCTGGCCGTAGCCGGATATCGAGCAGTAGACCAGGCCGGGATTGATCTCCTTGAGCGTGTCGTAGTCGATCTTCAGCGACTGGGTCACTCCGGGCCGATAGTTCTCGACCACGACGTCCACTTCCTTCGCCAACTGGTAGAACAGCGCCAGCCCGTCGGGCTCCTTGAGATTGAGCGAGATACTGCGCTTGTTGCGATTGATCTGCGCGAAACAGGTGGATTCGTCATTGACGTAAGGACCCATCTGACGGCTGTCGTCGCCGCCATTGGTCTTCTCCACCTTGATCACGTCCGCGCCCATGTCCCCCAGCACCATGGTGCAGTACGGGCCGGCCATGATCTGCGAGATGTCGAGTACTTTCATGCCTTCCAACGGTAACATGGCGATTCCCCCTAACGGCCTTCGAATGGCGAGCAGCACGGCTGCGAGTGGCGTGGCAGGTCGGGCGCGCACGTTCCCACCGCGGGCGGGTTCGGCGTCCGCGTTTTCCGGCGAGTGGGAACGGGGTGGCGTCGCTGTGGCGCCTAGCGGCCCTGCCAGGTGTACGGTGTCTTGTCGACGAAACGCCTGACGGCACCGCGAAAGTCGTCGCTGGTATAGCAGAGCGCGATCAGGTCATCGGCGGCATCATGCGCGGGTCGACGCGCCTCCAGGATTCGGTTGATGCAGGTCTTGGCGGCTCGCATCGTCAACGGCGCATGGCCGGAAAGCTTCTCGGCGAGTTTCTCCGCCGCCTCGTCCAGGGCTTCACTCCCGACGACGGCGTCGATCAGGCCGATGGACGATGCCTCCTCGGCCTCGATCGTCTGCGCCAGCATCAGCACCCGCTTGGTGCGCGGGATCCCGATCAGGTCGACCAGCCTCGACACGTTGGTGATCGACATGCAGTTGCCCAGGGTCCTGGCGATGGGAATCCCGAACTTGAGATTGTCGTTGGCGTAACGGAAATCGCAGGCCAGGGCGATGGCCGCGCCGCCGCCGATACAGTAACCATCGAGCAGCGCCACCGTCGGCGTGGCGAGCTGCTCGAGGCCGCCGATCATGCGGTCGATCCGGCGCTCGTAGTCGATGCCATCCTCGGGCCCCTTGAAGTCGGCGAACTGCTTGATATCGGTACCCGCCACGAAGGCTTCGCCACCCTCGCCGCGGAAGGCGATCAGCCTGACCTCTTCATCCTCGTCGAACTGCCGGCAGGCTTGATGCATGGTCTCGTACATGTGCCAGGTCATCGCGTTGCGAGCCTCGGGCCGGTTGAAGCGGATCCAGCCGATCGCGCCGCGCTTGTGACAGCGAATCGAATCCTCTCGGGTCATGGTGACGGGTCTCCAGCTTGGTCGGGTTCCGGTCTCAGCTGCCGTAGATCAGGTGCACCAGCAGCAGCGCGAAATCCGGGACATAGGTGTTGAATATCAGCACGATGAACAGCACGCCGAGGAACCAGAGATTGGTTCGCGTGGTGCGCCAGATGTCGGCCTTGGCGATGGAGCACGACGCGATCAGTACGCTTGCCACCGGCGGGGTCTGCTGCCCGATGGCCAGGTTGAGGGTAACGATCAGGCCGAAGTGGAGCGGATCGATACCCACCTGGATGATCAGCGGCAGCACGATCGGCACCACCAGGATGATCGCCGCTGCCGAGTGCAGGAAGATCCCCAGGATCAGGAAGATGATGTTGAGCAGCGCCAGGATCACGTACTTGTTGTCGGTCAGTCCGGCAATCGAGTGAGCCAGCTGTTGCGGCAGCTGGGACTCGGTGAGATAGAGTCCCACCAGCGCGGAGCTGGCGACCAGCAGCATCACCACGGCGGTCTGGACGCCCGCATCCAGGCAGGACTTCCACAGCGTCTTCAACGAGAACTCGCGATAGATCACCGCGCTGATGAAGATGGCGACCACCACCGCCAGCGCCGCACCCTCGGTGGCGGTGACGATGCCACCGAAGATCCCGCCGAGGATGATCACCGGGATCAGCAACGCCCAGATCGCCTCCTTGAACGACTTCCACACCCGGCTGGCCTGGAAGCGCCCTTCGGAAGGGAAGTTGTGCTTGCGTGCCAGGAAGTAGCAGACGACAGCCAGGCCCAGCGCTCCCAGCAGCCCCGGGAAGATGCCGGCGACGAACATCTTGACCACCGACTCTCCCGACATCACCGCGTAGAGGATCATCGGGATCGAAGGCGGCAGGATGATCGCCAGACTCGCGGCGGACGAGGAGATCGCCGCGGCGAACTCCTTGGAGTATCCCCGGTTCTTCATCGCCGGGATCAGCAGGCTGCCCAGGGCAGAAACGCCAGCGACCGCGGAGCCGGAGATCTCGGCGAAGAAGATCGAGGAGCCGATGGTGACCATGGCCAGGCCGCCCTTGACGAAGCCGACCAGCGAAGCGGCGAAATCGATCAGGCGACGCGAGATGCTCGACGCATTCATGATCGCCCCGGCCAGGATGAACAGGGGAATGGCAATCAGCGGGAAGTTGGTCGCCCCCTCGAACATGGTCAGCCCGATGTTGGGCAGCGCATAGACGCCGTAGCTGGAGTACACCGCAACGGCGCCCACCAGCCCGAGCGCGATGGCGATCGGCACGTTGAGCACGATCAACAGCAGCAGTCCTGCAAACATCAAGGCCAGAATCATCGTGTCGCACTCCCCGCATCGGACTGACTTGCCATGTTCGGGCTCAGGCCCACCTCCTCCAGCTCGTGATCGACGAAGCCTTCGCCACGCGCCTGACGGATGACTTCCGGCAGCCGCAGCAGCTCGGCGACGATGAACAGGACCGAGGCGATCGGCAGCGCCGACTGGGTGAACTGCAACGAGACGCTGGTCAGGCTGATCATGGTGGAGCCCGCCAGGATGTGGACGACCTGCCAGCCGGTCACCGCCAGCAGCACGAAGAAGGCGATGGTCACCGCTTCTCCCATCAGCGCGACCGGTAGCCGCACCTTCGGCGGAAAGGCATTGACGATGCTGGGGCAGGCGATGTGCGCGCCCTTGGCCGCAGCCAGCGCCGCCCCGTAGTAGGTCAACCAGGCCAGGCTGATCGAGGCGGCCTCGTCGTACCAGGTGAAGGGCGACCCCACCAGCCGCGAGAGGAAGCCGACGATGACGATGCCCGCCAGCATCAGCATGTTGATGACGACGATGACCTCTAGCAGGCGGCTGAAACCATCGCGCAGCGTATTCAGGGTTTTCACAGGCGGCTCCTTCGTCCGCCGCCCGGCCACGCCCGGTCTGGCGGGCGCGACCGGACGCGCGAGTTAACTGGCGGGTTGCAGTTCACGCACCTTGTCGAGCATCTCCTGACCGCCGTCGACGTCCTTGATGAACTTGTCGTAGACCGGCTTGGAGGCGTCGATGAAGGCCTGGCGATCGACCTCGTTGATCTGCAGGCCGGCATCACGCATCTTGGCGAGCGTCTCCTCGTCGAGCTTCGCCCCCTGCTCCAGCGCATAGGGTTCCATCTCCACGGCCGTCTCCTTGAGTACGTCACGGACGTGCTGGGGCAGCCGGTTCCAGCTCATGCCGGCGGTCACGAAGGCTGGGGTGTAGATGTGGTCGGACAGCGAGAGGTACTTCTGGACTTCCTGCAGGCGCGAGGCGTAGGTCTGGACCAGCGGGTTTTCCTGACCATCCATCGCCCCGGTCTGCAGGGCGACGAACACCTCGGAGAGCGCCATGGGTGACGGGTTGGCACCGTAGCTCTTGAACATCTCGACCCGCCACACGCCCTGCGGCACGCGCAGTTTGATGCCGGAAAGATCGGCCGGCGTGTTGATCGGACGGACGTTGTTGGTGATCTGGCGGAAGCCGTTCTCCCAGACGCCGATGATGTGGTAGCCACGGCTCTCGGCGACCGGGTAGAGCTGAGGCCTCACCACCTCGTCGCGGACCTTGGCCATATGGTCGCGATCGGCGATGAGATACGGCATCTCGAATAGCGCGAACTGCGGTGCCACGCTGCTCATCACGGTCGAGGGAAGCGCCAGATCGACGGTGCCCAGCTTGAGTTTCTTCAACAGTTCGGAGTCGCCGCCGAGCTGGCTCGAACCGTAGACGACCACCTTGGCTTCGCCCGCCAGCTTCTCGTTGGCGCGCTTGGCATATTCCTGAGCGACATCGGCGAAGAGCGAATCCGGCTCGCCGACATGGGCAAACTTGACCTGGATTTCCTGAGCGCTGGCGTGGCCGACCCCGGCCAACAGCGCGAGCGCTACCAGTCCAACCTTGAGACTTTTCATCACTGGCGTCCTTCTGTCTTTTTATATTGGCTCGCCTGAACGATGGACCGAGAAAGCGCCGTCCGACTCCTGGCAACGCTCGGCCGATACCCCGCAACGCGAGCACCTTGGGATCCCGCCATCGAATTATGAATTCATAATTCAATTGCAACCAATCCAACATTTGTCTATTGGCGTAAAGTCTCACCACCGCCATGGGCCTGGCCGCCGGGAGGCGCCGACCTGACGCGAGGTCAAAGAGGTAATGAATTCAATTCGAGTGCTCGTCATGAACGACGCCGACACTCGCGGCAATCCCGTTCGACTCACCGACCCTCGATCGGGGTCGGGATCGGGACCGGGATCAGGGTCGGGAGAGAGCCAACAGAGGAAGAAAAGAAGACCGGCAGCAGAATCGGATACGCCCCACCCAGGGCTCGGGTGAGACCTCGATGGGCGGCGGAAACAGCGCGACATGAAAGCCGACCGACGGTGGGAGCGGGCCGGCGTGGATGGCGGTGCGAACCACCGTAGGGAACGGATGAGGCCGGCTTTCAGTGCCGCCCGGCCGGGTACCGGCAGCCTTCGCGCGCCCCGGTGGAACTGCTACTCAGTAGGAATCGACGCGATCGTCGTCGATCACGCCGCTAGCCGCCGCCACCACGAGCTTGTGGCGCAAGTGTTCCCTGAGAATGCTGCCCAGGCGCTCGCCATCACGGGCCAGCAAGCAGTCGATCATGGCCTCGTGGTCGGCAACGGCCTGTTTCCAGTACTCATCGGTCATGTTGGTGGCATATCGCACACGCTGAATTCGATAGTTCAAGCTGGCGTGAGTCTCCCGCAGCACCTCGTTTCGAGATGCCAGCATGATCGCGTCGTGAATCCGCTGGTTGAATTCGAAATAGGGACGAATCTCCCTGCGCTTGTAGTGCGCCATCATCTGGTAATGCAGCGCCTGAATATCGGCGACCTCCGCTTCGGAGATGTAACGGCAGGCCAGCTCCCCGGACAATCCCTCCAGGGCTCCCATCACGCTGTAGGTCTCTTCCAGCATCTGCCGGGTCAACCGCACCACTCGCGCGCCGCGGTTGGGCAGGAGTTCGACCATGCCCTCGGACGCCAGGACCTTCAGCGCTTCCCGGAGTGGCGTTCGGGAAATGCCGAACTGCTCGCACAATTTTTTCTCGGGAATGCGGGTGCCGGGAAGCAGTTGACCTTCATTGATCATGTCCCGGATGCGGGCTGCCGCCTCGCCGTATAGCGTACTCTGCTGAATCTTGATCATGGGGCGCTCATGACGGGTTCGTTTTCCCTATTCTCCCAATGGCGCATGGATAGCGCCACCCAAAATGAATTATGAATACAAAACAGAAAAAGGAGAACGATGGAATGCGTAACGTCTACCCGACTCACCAGACCCTGTCGCTGACCCAGGCTCGTCGCATCATTGACGCCGCTCTGGCCTATGCCGCGTCAGAGGCGATGAACCCCATCACCGTAACGGTGATGGATACCAGCGGACACCCGCTGAGCTGCGACAGAGCCGACGGCTGCGCCACGCTGCGCCTGGCGGTAGCGCATGGCAAAGCCAGGGCGGCGCTGGGCTACGGTGTTTCCAGCGGAACCATCGGTCAGCGCAACGAGTCGCGCCCGGCGTTCCTCTCGGCCGTTGCGGCGGCATCCCAGGGGGAGTTCATTCCCGTTGCCGGGGGCGTGCTGATTCTCGACCCGCAGGAGCGCGTCATCGGCGCGGTCGGCGTCAGCGGGGACAGCTCCGAGAATGACGAGAAGGCCGCCATCACAGGCATCGAAGCGGCCGATCTGGGGGTGGGACTCGCCCCAAAAGATTAAGAAAAGCTTAAAAAAAGAAGGTCAGCCCGTTCCTTAAGAAACTTAAGCCTGATATTCTTAGCCGGCTATCAATTTCTGGCAGACATGGAATATGACCAGGTTCTCCTTTGGCGCCGTTTCTGCAAGAGCGGGCGCTTACATCATCCTTCTCGCGGGGCTCATGCAAGCGGTGCTGATGATCGATGCCAGGCATGCTGGAGCCCCCGACTTCAGCGAGACGTCACTGACCGAACTGACCCAGGCGCTGCTGCTGCTGATCTGCGCCATCGTGATGGGATTTCTACGTTATCGCTACCGGGTGCTGCGCTCGATCAGCCTGCTGATGGGGGCTTTCTTCACGGTGTCGCTGATTCGCGAAAACGACCTGTGGCTGGATACCTACGTTTTCGATGGGGCATGGGAGTGTCTGGTTGCACTGGTCGGGCTGCCGGCGATCTTCGCCACGATCCGGGCTCGCCGCGACTTTCTCGAGGAGTTCGCGCAAGTCAGCAACAGTCTGGGCTTTGGGCTGTTCGCGGGTGGTTTCCTGACCACCTACGTATTTTCGCGTCTCTACGGGCGTAGCGAACTGTGGCACGCCTTGATGGGCGAGCACTATCTACGGATCGTCAAGGATGCGGCGGAAGAGATAACGGAGCTGACCGGCTACAGTCTGCTGCTGTTCGCGAGCATCGAACTGCTGCTGATGGGACAGGCACTCCATCGGGCCAGGGCGGTCCCCGCCGAACGATCACGAGCCTCGATCGAAGATGGCGACACGGGACTCGCGGCGATAGCGACTTGCCATTCAATGCATCCCACGCCCGCTAGCCCAGGCACGGGGAATTCGCTCTGAAACTCTGAAACAATAAAGCCGCCGATCCCGGGGGATGCGACGGCCTCGAAAAACCCCAGAAGACAAGGGTCTCAGTTGTCGGTCACCTTGGGTGGTTCGATCTCCAACTTCTGGGCGGCGATGACGGCCTGAGTTCGAGAGTGCACCCCCAACTTGCGCAATATCGCGGTCACGTGTGCCTTGATGGTCGCCTCCGACACGTTGAGCTCGTAGGCGATCTGCTTGTTGAGCAGACCTTCCGTCAACATGTTGAGCACCCGAAACTGCTGCGGCGTCAGTGACGCGATCGCCTCGGCGAAGCGGGCATCTTCCTCGCTCCCCTCCCCCATGGCATCGGCCAGTTCCGGGGGCAACCAGACTTCCCCCTTGAGCACTTCGCCAATGGCTTCGGCAATGGTGTCCAGCGAAGCGGACTTGGGAATGAAACCCGAGGCACCGTAGTCGATGGCGCGACGAACGACATCCACCTCTTCACTGCCCGATACCACGGTCACCGGAATATCCGGCATCTGCCCGCGAAGCTGGATCAGCCCTGAAAACCCGTGAGCGCCGGGCATGTGCAGGTCAAGCAGGATCAGATCGGCATCGGGGTGGCGGGTGACGACCTCCGTCGTCGCTTCCATGGTATCCGCCTCGACGATTTCCGCTTGCGGCGACACCTGACGCAATGCCTGATTGAGCGCCGCCCGGAAGAGTGGGTGGTCATCGGCAACGATGAATTTCTGGGCAAAAGCCATTGATTCTCCTCCGGCGCTGTCGAGATATGTGGCGAGATAGCCGGTTCACTATCGCCATCTGGACAAAATAATCCAACTATCGATTAACGGCATGTTACCCCATGCGATCGTGGAATCCCAAGCCTCAAATCAACGCGGAAAAAATCCCGCGATAATCCGTAGGTGGGAACGTGCCGAGCGGCTAAAAAAAGTTCGGTCGTCTCGGAAAGCTGGCGCGCTTCCCTCCCTCAGGAGTGGCAGCAAAAGCACCGTGAGGAAAGCCTCTTTCAAGACGACCGAACGATAATCATCAGTCAAAATAAGCTATCATGGCTCATATCAACTAGTCATATAGTTGTTACCTTGCCGATCGAAAAAGCCACGCGCCTCTAATCCCGGGCAGATCGTTTCAGGTGCGAACATGACGATGTTCGATCAGATCTTCCACGACCCCCGGATCGGCCAGTGTCGAGGTGTCGCCCAGACCGTCGCACTCGTTCGCGGCGATCTTGCGCAGGATGCGACGCATGATCTTGCCGGAACGGGTCTTCGGTAGCCCCGGTGCCCACTGGATCACGTCAGGGGTGGCGATGGGGCCAATATCCTTGCGCACCCACTGCTTGAGCTCCTGCTTCAATTCGTCGCTGGGCTCGACGTCGTCATTGAGCGTGACGTAGACGTAGATGCCCTGGCCCTTGATGTCGTGCGGGTAACCGACCACGGCCGCCTCCGCCACATCCTGGTGCGCGACCAGGGAAGACTCGATCTCCGCCGTACCCATGCGGTGGCCGGACACATTCAGGACGTCGTCGATGCGCCCGGTGATCCAGTAGTCGCCATCCTCGTCGCGACGGCAGCCATCACCGGTGAAGTAGACGCCTTCGTAGGTAGAGAAGTAGGTCTGCACGAAGCGGTCGTGGTTGTTCCAGATCGAGCGGGCCTGTCCGGGCCAGGAGTCGAGAATCACCAGATTGCCATCGGTGGCGCCTTCCAGACGCTTGCCATCGTTGTCGACCAGTGCCGGCTGAACGCCGAAGAACGGCTTGGTCGCGCACCCCGGCTTGAGGTCGGTCGCGCCCGGCATCGGCGTGATCATGTGGCCGCCGGTCTCGGTCTGCCACCAGGTGTCCATGATCGGGCAACGAGAGTTGCCGACGACACGATAGAACCAGTCCCAGGCCTCCGGATTGATCGGCTCCCCGACCGAGCCGAGGATCCGCAGCGAGTCGCGCCGACTGTCGTCCATGATGTGCTCGCCATGCGCCATCAGCGAACGAATCGCCGTCGGCGACGTGTAGAGGATCGAGACATTGTGCTTGTCCACGATCTGGCCGATTCGCCCATGGGACGGATACGTCGGCACGCCCTCGAACATCAGCGTGGTGGCACCGTTGGCCAGCGGTCCATAGACGATATAGCTGTGCCCCGTGATCCAGCCGACATCGGCGGCGCACCAGTAGACCTCGCCCTCGTGGTAATCGAAGACCGTGCGATGGGTCAGTGCGGCATAGAGAAGATAACCGCCTGAGGTGTGCTTCAACCCTTTTGGCGTTCCCGTCGAGCCCGAGGTGTAGAGGATGAACAGCGGGTCCTCGGCGTTCATCGTCTCGGCGGGGCAATCGGTGGGTTGCTGATCGACGACATCGTCGAACCAACGGTCGCGGCCCTCGTGCCACTGGATGTCACCGCCGGTGCGCCGGACGACCAGCACCGACTCGACCACATCGGTGCCTTCCCGGGTCAACGCCGCGTCGACGTTGTCCTTGAGCGGCACCTGCTTGCCACCGCGTACCGACTCGTCGGCGGTGATCACGACGCGAGACTGGGAGTCGACGATACGTCCCGCCAAGGCATCCGGGGAGAACCCGCCGAACACCACCGAATGCACCGCACCGATCCGGGCACACGCCAGCATCGCCATGGCCGCTTCCGGTACCATCGGCATGTACAGCGTGACCGTGTCGCCCTTTTTGACGCCCAGGGACTTGAGGCCATTGGCGAGCTGCGACACGCGCTGATGCAGCTCACGATAGGAGATGGTCTTGTGATCTTCGGGGTCGTCGCCTTCCCAGATGATCGCCGGCTGATCGCCGCGGGAGTCCAGATGTCGATCGAGGCAGTTATGGGCGACATTGAGCTCGCCATCCTCGAACCAGCGGATATCGACGTTATCGGAGGCGAACGACGTATTCTTGATGGTGGCAGGCTTCTTGCTCCAGCTCAGGCTGTCGGCCTGTTCCCGCCAGAACCCCTCGGGGTCTTCCACCGACTGGCGATAGAGCTTCTGGTAACGATCGCGATCGATCCAGGCATCGGCTGCCAAGCGCTCATCGACAGGATATATGCGCTGCTGTTCGCTCATGCTCCAATCCCCCTTCGTTCGAACCCATTCGACGATGAAAGCCTAGTCGACTCAATGTGATAGACCCTCGCCTGCGCGGTCAGTCAGCATATAACGGCGGCACCGGCCACCCCCTATTAGACCTTCGTAGCACCGAGTTTCGATCAACTTGCACTATCGCGCCATCCCGTCGGCGCGGCGATGGAGGAGAGATTGGCGGAGGGGGTTCGCGTCAGCCCGGACAGCGGACGCGCTACTCGGGGGTTTCCCGGTGGGCAAAGCGCAGCGGCGCCCGGCAGTGACGGCAGCGATAGCGGCTGCCCTTCAGTACCTGAGAATGGCGACGACCGGTAAAACGGTGCACTGTCTCGCAACGGCAGCGATAGAGATAGGGCGCGGGACTGGCAAGCGCCACGTCGAAGCGATGGGTGACGACTGGCGCCAGACCGTACAGGTTTCGCATCACCGTCTTCCACTCGTGTCCGTGGGGGCGGGCCTGCCTCCCCTCCTCGAGATGGAACACCAGCCAGTGGGCCATCTCATGAGGCACGATCTCGTCGATGAAAGCCTGCCGATTCTCCTGCAGCAGTGTCCGGTTGAAGCGCAGCCCGCCACGCTGGTAGTGGGCCTGCCCAGCGCTGCGTCCGCGCAGATCGAACCAGATCCGCGGCCGGGGCAGCGCCGGGTGTACCTCCCGCGCCAGTTGCCAGGCCGCATCCGCTTGGCACAAGAGCCGTCTTTCGAGCGCGGCCGGGTCGAGCGCATCCAGCGCCTGGGCATCGCTTTCCCCGAGTGCCGGGGCGGGAGAGGAGGAACGCAGATTCGTCATGGGGTGATAGAATGCCGACGACAGTCACGGGCGTCCAGCCCGCCAACGCCATCACGTCCCGGAGAGTGACATGCCCGAAGCCCAGGATGACGCCATCGACAGCCAGTCGCCCTTGGACGATGACGCCCTGGCCAGGCTCGACGATTACCTGGCCTCCGAACACCTCGGCGAGGAAGCGCCCGATCTGATCGGCGCGCACGGCTATCTGGTCGCGCTGGCGGTCTCTCCCGGCCAGATCCCCCCGGACGTCTGGCTCGCCGAGCTGTTCGAGGGCGAACCGCCGTTCGCGGATGCCACCGAGCGCGACGAGATCCGGGGCCTGCTCGAAGCGCTCAAGACCAACGCCGGCAGCATCATGGAGCGTGGCCACCGGATCGAACTGCCTTTCGATACGGAACTGGACGAGGACGGAGAGATGGTCGCCGCCATCGAGGACTGGTGCGCGGGCTTCATGCAAGGCGTGTTCGTGGACGAGGCGGCATGGTTCTCCCAGGACGAAGCCCATGTCGCCGCCCTGCTGCTGCCGTTCATGGCGCTGTCCGGGCTGTTCGACGATGAGCCCGAAATGGCGGAGCTGGTGGCCGACGAAGCGCAGTTTTCCGCCCTTGCCGGGCAACTGGCCGAGCTGACGCTCGATCTCTACCTGCATTTCCGGGTCCCGCCGGAGCCGCCGAAAGGCAAGGGCAGTGCCACGAAGAAGCGTGCCGGAAGCGGCAAGCGCGGCGGCAAGCGCTGAATTCGTCGAGGCCTACTTGAGACGCGTCACCCAGGCGTTGAGCGTTCCGAACAGCCACTCTCTCGCCCGCTGCCACCATGGGCGCTGCGCCCAGCTCGCGGCATCGATGCGCCGGCTGGTAGCGAAGTTGCGCTCGAAGAGCCGAGCCACTTCGGTGGCAAACGCCGCGTCGTCGATCTCCTGATTGGCTTCGAGATTCCACTGGAGGCTCCAGTGGTCGAAATTGCACGAGCCCAGCGAAACCCAATCGTCGATCACGCTGAACTTGGCATGAATGAAATTGGGCTGAAACTCGTAAATCTTGACCCCCGCCTTGAGCAGCCGGCCGTAGAATCGCTGACCGGCGTAACGAACACCGGGATGGTCGTGATGGCCACCGGCCAGCAGCAGGCGCACATCGATACCGCGCCGCGCCGCGCGTGCCAGCGCGCGGCGAAGACTGAGCGTCGGCACGAAGTACGGGGTGCACAGCCATAGCCGGCGGCGGGAGGTGCCGATCCGGCTCTGCAGCGAGACACGAATGGCCTGATAGCGATGCCCTCGACCCCAGATGGCTCGGCCGCGCATGCCGTCGGCCGACGGCGCGGGCGGCGGCAGGGCCTGCAGAGACGATGCCAGGCGCGTTCTGGCCCCCTCCCCCCGGGTCAACGGCGAGTCCCAGACGTGGACGAACAGCCGCATCCAGTCTTCGACGACCGGCCCCTGGATGCGCACCGCGACCTCGTACCAGGCGTCGATGAACTCGTCGACGATCCCGAACCCGCCGGTGAAGGCGGTGCCGCCGTCGACGATCACCAGCTTGCGATGATCGCGCATCAGATTGCCGCCCAGCCGCGTCACCGACAGCGGGTTGAAGAACCGCAGCTCGACGCCGCCTTCGCGCAACCGCTGCCGATCGCTGCGCGACAACCCCATGCTTCCCACGCCGTCGAGCATCAGCTTGACCTCGACACCGCGGGCCACTGCCGCGACCAGCAGCTCGATGAAGCGGTCTGCCAGCGTTCCCGATTCCATCAAGTAGAGCTCGACCCACAAGCGGTGGCGGGCGCCCTCGATGGCTTCCCGCATGGCCGGCCAGAAGCGCTTGCCTTCCGGCAGCAGTTCGAATCGATTGCCATCCTTCCATGTCGCTTGCATGAACCGCGCCTCCCTGGTCGCTGCCGATTGACGCACGTTTGGCGTTTCAGGGAAAGCCTGCCGATCCTGTCGTCGCTGCGCCGCGGCGATATCGCTATACTCGTGGATTTGCGGGGGAAATGGCGTCGATGCAGGCATCCATGGGACTTCAACGGCTGTGGCACCGTCTGGCCAGCCGTCTGCTCGATCGCTGGCTCGCCTTTCGTCTGGTCGAGCCGGAGTCATTCCGGCTAGACGCCACGTGCCCCACGCTCTACGTGATTGCCCGCCCCGCCTTGACCGACGAGATCGCCATCGACCGGCTGTGCCGTGACCTCGATCTCCCCGATGCCAGCCAGAGGCATCAATTCGGCCACGTCTCGCTCCCCGGCTGCTTTGCGCTGCCCCGTCTGCGAAGCAGCCGAGGCGCGATCCAGGGCCAGCACTCGACTCACCTGCAGCATCTGCTGGATGCGCTCGAGGCCGACACCACACTGGACGCGCAACTGGTGCCGGTGAGCGTCTTCTGGAGTCGCGCACCGGGCAAGGATTTCGGCTTCTGGAAGATGCTGGTCGCCGACGACTGGGCCTGGAGCGGGCGACTCCGGCGCCTGCTGTCGGTGATCGTCAACGGCCGCCATCTGGAAGCGCACTTCGGCGAGCCGATCCGACTGCGACCGCTGATCGACGACCCTGAGGTCAGCTTGACCCAACGCAAGGTGGCCCGCGTGCTGCGGGTCCACTTCAGGCGCATTCGCGCACGTGTGCTGGGCCCGGATATCTCCCACCACCGGACGCTGATGCGCGGGGTGGTCGACAGTCGTCCGGTGCGGGAGGCCATTCAGGAATCCGTCACGGCCGACGGCAGCACCCCGGCCCGAGAGCGGCGGCGGGCCGAGCGCTACGCCCGCGAGATCGCTTCCAACATGTCCTATCCGGTCATGCGCTTCCTCTACGAGTTGCTCAAGCGACTGTGGAACCGGCTCTACGAGGGCGTCGACGTGTACGGACTGGACGCGGTCAAGGCGATAGCCGGCGAGCGGACACTGATCTACGTCCCCTGCCACCGCAGTCATATCGATTACCTGCTGCTCTCCTACGTGCTCTATCGGGAAGGGCTGATGCCGCCCCATATCGCCGCCGGTCGCAATCTGGACATGCCGGTGATCGGCGCGCTGCTGCGCCGTGGGGGCGCCTTCTTTCTGCGCCGGAGTTTCAAGGACAACCGGCTCTACGCCGCGGTCTTCAACGAATACCTGCACCGCCTGATCGCGCGCGGTCACCCGGTGGAGTATTTCATCGAAGGCGGCCGCTCGCGCACCGGGAGAATGCTGTCGCCCCGCCCCGGCATGCTGGCCATGACGCTGCGCTCGTTCGCTCGCGACGCCATCCGGGACGTCGCCTTCGTGCCGGTCCACGTCGGTTACGAGCGGGTCCTGGAGAGCAACAGCTATCTCCGCGAGCTGCGTGGCGGCCAGAAAAAGAAGGAGTCGCCCCTCGACCTGCTCCGCGTGCTGAAGCATCTGCGCGAGCCCCACGGCCGGGTCACCGTCAGCGTTGGCGAACCGCTGTCGCTGACGGACTTCCTGAACGAGACCGTTCCGGACTGGCAGGACGATTCGGTTTCGGCGCGTCCGGCTTGGTTGAATCGCGCGGTACCGCTACTGGGGAAAACGCTGGCCCGGCGAATCAACGACGCTGCCAGCCTGAATGCCGTCTCGCTGGTCGCCATGACCCTGCTGGCGACGCCCCATCACACCATCGAGTCCGATCTTCTGGCCCATCACATCGGCCTGCTGGTCAGGCTGCAGCGCAGCCTGCCGGGTAGCCGGCACTGCCAACTGCCGGCAGGCGAACCGGCCGACTGGATCGAGCACGTGGCGAGTCTGGGTTTCGTGACACGACAGCCACAGGCCCTGGGCGAACTGGTCACCGCCCGCCCGGAACAAGCGACGCTTTTGACCTGGTATCGCAACAACGTCTTGCACCTGTTCATGCACCTGGGGCTGGTGGCGTTCGCCTTTCGCAATAACGCGGCCTTCACGCTGGACGATCTCGATGCGCTACTGTCGCCGGCCTGGCCGCTGCTGGCCAATGAGCTCTATTTCGCTCCCCCCGTCGATCCCCGCGAGCGTCTGAAGGCCACGCTCGCCGTACTGACCGAGGAGGGCCTGCTGCAGGTCACCGACAACGGCTGGCGCCGACAGCCCGGTCACCTCGAATCCAGTGAGCACCTGAGGCTGCTGGGGCAGCCGGTGCAACCCACCCTGGAGCGCGCCTACCTGTTGCTGGCGTCGCTGTTGCGCTACCCCAGCGGCGAATTGACCCGCCAGGCGCTCGAGGAGCACAGCCGTCAGTTGGCCGAGCGCCTGACACTGCTGTCGGGGCTCAACGCACCGGAGTTCTTCGATAAGCGACTTTTCAGCGGCATGCTGGAGACGCTCGAACAGCAGGGTTGGCTGCGCGTCGAGAACGAAAGACTGTTCTACGACGAGTCGTTGCGACTAACGCAGATGCGCAGTCGGGCCCTGTTCGACCCGGAGCTGCGCCATCGACTGGTCAGATTGACCCGACAGTAAGCGGCTTGCACCGCGCGAGCCGCCTCAGGCAATTCGCCTGGCGGCCTCGCGACGTCGCTTGAGTTCGTAGATTACCGCCAGCCCCACCGTGAACAGGATCATCACCAGCGCCAGCGCATTGACCGCCGGGGTCAGGCCGGTACGCACCTTGGAGGCGATGTAGACGGTCAGCGTGGTGTCGTAGCCGGCCACGAAGAGCGTGGTGTTGTAGTTCTCCAGCGACTGGAGAAATGCCAGGACCGCCGCCGACAGGATGGCCGGCCTGAGGTACGGCAGCAGGATGCGGCGGAACACCTGCCACTGGCTGGCCCCGAGATCCATCGCCGCGCGCTCGAGCGTGCGATCGAAGCGCTGCAGCCTGGCCGCCACCATCAGCATGACATAAGCCGCGATGAAGGCGCTCTGGGCAATGATGGTCAATGCGATGCCCCCATTCACCCCCCAGTCACGCCAGAAGATCAGCGTCGAGATACCGATGATCACGCCCGGCGTCAGCAGTGGCGACAGGATAAGCGCATAGATGAAGGACTTGCCACGACCCTCCACCGTGGTCAGGAACAGTGCGCTGGCCACGCCGATGGGCAGGGCCAGACACAGCACCCCCACGGCGACCAGCAGGCTGTTGGCCAACGAATCCCACATGCCCCCGTCGGCCCACAGGGCCGAGAACCAGCGCAGGGTCGTTCCGGTCCAGGGTGTGACGGTGGGGAAGCGGCTCTCGTTGAACGTCGCAGCCGCCATGATCAACAGCGGCAGGAAGAGGTAGGCGAAGAAGATCGCCAGATAGGCCTTGAGCGCCCAGGAGAAGAATCGCGAAGAGCTCATTCAGTACCGTTCCTATTTGGCGATATCGCCGAGACCGACCTTGAAGATCCGCATGATGACGGTGACGAAGACGATGCACAGCACCAGCAGCAGGAACGCATAGGCCGCCCCCTGGTTCCAGTCGCCACCCTCGAAGAACCAGTTGTAGATGATCTGCGTGAACCAGCGGCTCCCCGGTGACCCCAGCAGCGCCGGTACCGCGTAACTGCCCGCGGCCAGCATGAACGTCATGATGCATCCGGTGGCGATCCCCGGCTTGGCGTGAGGGATCACGATACGCCGGTGAGTGCGCCCCCAGCCGGCACCGAGATCCCGTGCGGCTCGAATCTGGTTGGTATCGAGGCTCTCGATGGCGTTATAGAGCGGGAAGACCATGAACAGAATGTAGGCATAGACCATGCCGACCAGGACGCCAGTGTCGCCATTGAGAAAACGGATCGGCCGATCGATCAGCCCCACCGCCAGCAACAGTTCGTTGAGCGGCCCCCGAAACGCAAAGATGATGTACCAGGCAAAGGTGCGCAGAATCTCGTTGATCCAGAACGGAATGATCAACAGCAGCAGGCAGAGGGCCGCCTGACCCGGTGTCGCCACCTTGGCCAGATAGTAGGCCAGCGGGTAGCTGACGATCAGGGTCAGTGTGGTCACCAGGACGCTGGACCATATCGTCTTGAAGAAGATCGCGAGATGGATCTCGTTGCGGAAGAAGGTGGCGTAGTTGGTCAGCGACCAGACATCCTTAGCCCCGCCGCGTTCGGCCGGCAGCAGCGCCGGATGAAACGAGTAATCGATCATCTGCCACTGTGGCAGCAGCACCATCACGATCAGCCAGATCCCCATCAGCGAGACGATCGCCATGGTCAATGGCAGTCCGAAGCGGTTATGCAGTTGCCGCCACATCGGCGCCCTCCTCATCCGACTGCCCGCGCTCGACGCCCGGCAGGACCAGGGTCCCACGCGGCGAGTAATCCAGGCGGCAGGCGCTGCCCACCTTGAACGAAGATTCGACGCCGTCGCTCTCCAGCGCCTGCGGCACGTGCGCCCGTACCGTCCTCCCCTGCTCCAGCGCGATCTCGAGCGTCAACCAGGCGCCTTCGAAGTGCTCCGCCTGGATCACGCCGCCGAACGGTAGCGAAGAATCGCTGGCGCTACCGACCCGCCACTGCTCCGGCCGCACATAGAGCGTGGCCTCGTCGCCGGGCTCGAGCGGCGAGGCGGCGGCTCCGCGCAACGGTGCGGGCAGCCCCGCATCCAACGTCACCATCCCGCCATCCACGGCCGTGACACGCCCCGGAAAACGATTGTTCTCGCCCACGAAGCCGGCCACGAAATCGGTCCGGGGTTGTCGGTACAGTGTCATCGGATCGGCGACCTGCTGGATACGGCCATCACACATCACCGCAACCCGATCGGACATGGTCAGTGCCTCGCCCTGATCGTGGGTAATATAGATGAAGGTGATGCCCGTCTTGCGCTGAATCGCCTTGAGCTCGGTGCGCATGTGCTGGCGCAACTTGAGATCCAGGGCGGAGAGCGGTTCGTCCAGCAGCAGCACTCGGGGCTCCACGGCCAGCGCACGGGCGATCGCGATCCGCTGCTTCTGGCCTCCGGACAGCTCCGCGACCGGCTTGTCACCACTACCGCCCAGTGCCACCAGGTCCAGCAATTCGTCAGCTTTTTCCCGGCGCTTCTTGCGATCGACGCCACGGACTTCCAGCCCGAATTCGATGTTCCGATAGACGCTCATCAGCGGAAAAAGCGCCAGATTCTGAAAGATCATTGCGGTGGGCCGGCGGTTGACCGGCACTCGCGTCATGTCCACACCGCCAATGGCGACCAAACCTTCACTGGGCGTGAGGAATCCGCTGATCATGTTCAGAAGTGTGGTCTTGCCACAGCCGGAAGGGCCAAGAAAACTGAAGAATTCGCCCGACGCTATCTCCAGGGAGGTCGGCTGAATCGCCGTGAAATCGCCGAATCGCATCGCGACTTGGCTCAAGTTTACGCGACCGTCCATGACGTCCTCTTACCCATTGTCTGAAAAATGCCTGCGCTCAACCACACGGCGTTGAAAATCGGCTGGTGCGCAAGCCCGAGCTCGGCGATCCCGTCAAAATGCCCATTCATCCCGTGTAGACCGGGACGTCGGCGCGGTCCGTTTTTCGCCGATTTCTGCCGTGCGACCCACAGGGATGTGGGTAGTGCGTTGGCACGTCGGGAACGGGCCTAGGCACTGTCTGAAAACTGCCTGCGCTCGCCCATACGGCGTTAAAAATCGGCTCAAGATGCTCATTTACACCGCGTAAACTGCGCTCTTTCATCGATTTTTGCCTTGTCTGGCCTTTGCTCGTCGACTTTTCAGACAGCGCCTAGCCCTGGCTGTCGCTCGTCGACTTTTCAGACAGAGCTTGGCGTAATAACCGAGCCGGGAAACCGCCGAATTGCGGCAAGCCCCGTGCCCGCCAGCACGGGGCTTGCCAAAAACGACGCTCACGCCGACAGGTATCGATCCTGATACTCGTTACGCAACGCGACGTACCAGGGGTCCTGCACCGGCCACCACCACAGGTTGTCCAGATCCTGTTGCGTGTAGGAATCCTTGAAGAATTGACGCGTCGCTTCCGGCAACAGCTCCTCGGCGCCGACGGCGGTCGAGTTGTAGCCCGTGGACTTGACGAACATCGCCCCCGCTTCCGGAGTGTAATACCAGTTGATCAGTTCGTAGACTGCGTCGACATTTTGCGCGTTCTGGGGAATGACGAAACCTTCCATCCAGGCAAGCGCCCCTTCCTTGGGCGCCCCATAGGCGATGGGCTCGCCCTCGCCCTGGAGTCGAAACGCGGTGCTGTCCCAGGTCTGGCCAATCAGGGCGCCATTGGTGCGGAACGCGCCCTGGGCCTCGTTCTCGGTGGACCAGAACTGGATCACCATGTCCTTGTGCTTGACGGCTTCGGCCAGGATGACGTCGAAGTTGGCGCGCATCGCCTCTTCGGTCTTGAACGAATCCAGCAACGGGCGCGGCAGCTTGCCCTGGGATTCGAGCCACAGGCCGATGCCGATCAGCGCCGAGTGCGCACGGACCGTGACCCCCTCGCCGATGTCGGGATTCCAGAGATCTCCGTAGCTGAGCTTGGAACGGTCGATGTCGGTATAGCGGGTGTTATAGGCGATCGCCTCGGTGCCCCAGTCGGAAGGCGCGAAGTAGCGCTTGTCATCGATCACGCCACCGACTTCCGACCCCTTCATGGCGGTATCCAGGCAGCCGTCCCAGTGAATACGCGACGTATCCAGCGGCTGGATCAACTGATAATCCAGATAACCGGGCACCCGATCCACCGTCGGCATGATGACGTCGAAGCCAGAGCCGTCGGTGGCCCGCAGCGAGTTCATCAGTTCATCGTTAGTGCCATAAGGCGTGAAGGTCGCCTTGATACCGGTCTTGGCGGTGAAATCCGACAGCATCTCGTCGGTGAAGTAACCGGCCCAGGCGTAGATGCGCAGAACCTGATCCTGGGCCACGGCACGATTGATGTAGAACGGTACCGAAGCGGCGGCGCCGACAGCCGCGGCACCCTGCAAGAAACGACGACGGGAAAGGGTCATCGAAGGTCTCCTGTTGTTTGTCGATCCACTTCCCGGCTTCGTCATGAAGAGGCGTGGAAAACGTTGTTATACGACAGACCTGTTACGACGGCGTGACGCTCGATGGTTTTTGAACGTCCACTCAACAAGAGATTACCAGCCTGTCATCCTAATGACATCTAGACGAAGGAGAACCGGTAGCGGAAAGCGGTGAATGGCGCTCGCCGACCGGATAGGCGGCGCTCGCGGCCCGTCGCGATCGAGCATAAAAAAAGCCGGCCCCCAGGAGGGGCCGGCTTCGTTCGATAGCGCAGCGACGTCAGACGGTCACCGCACACATCGGGGTCAGCTTAGAAGCTGTAGACAGCACCGACGGCAACACCGTCGCCGACATCGTGGCTACGACCGTACATCGCGCCTTCGACGAAGGTGTACATCGCCGGAGAGATGTTGTAAGTCGCGCCGAGGATGAACTCGTTGAAGTGATCATCGCCAGCGTAGTCGCCGCTGGAGTTGATCGCACCGCGGTTGGTGGCCAGAGCAACTTCTTTGTCGGCATCGACGTACTGGTAAGAACCGTAGAGGTCACCAGCGAAGTTGTCGGACAGCGCGTAGCCGTAGCGAGCGCCGATAGCGTAACGCATGATGTCGCCGTCTTCGCCGTCGACCTTCATGTCGGTGTTTTCGACCTTGGCTGCCAGACGCAGGGTGTCGATGGTGTACTGAGCAGTCAAGCCGTACGCCTTGGCTTCGGAATACTCGCCAGTAGCGTCGTTCTGCAGCTTGTAGTTGTTCAGGTCATCGTAGACAGCCGCGACGGAGAACGCGCCAACGGCGTACTTCAGACCACCGAAGAAGGAGGCGTTCGAGCCGTTGTTGTTGGTGTAACCAGCAACGTCGAAGTCATCTTCAGCATCGCCTTTGTACTGCGTACCGATGGCGAACTGCAGGCCAGCCCAGACCGGAGACATGTACTGGAACTTGTCGCCTTCACGATCGACATTCTCTGCGGTGTTGTAACCGTAGAGGCCGCCCAGATCACGAGTGGAGTCGGTGTTGTCGAAGTATTCGTTGTTGGAGATCGGATCCTGGACCCAGTCGTCGATCAGCGGATCCCAGGAACCCAGGCGTGCGTCACCGAAGTTGCCTTTCAGACCCAGGTAGGCCTGGTCGCCGTTGCCAAGACCGTTGCCGATCTTCTCTTCGTCGGCATTGTGCTCGAACTCGGCCTTGAAGTAACCGGTCAGGCCCGGGTTGATGATATGCTGACCGGAGAAACCGACGGTCGAGCCGTTGTCGAACAGCTCGTCTTCGGAGTCGGCGCCAGTGATGCGACCACCTTCATAGCTACCAGTCTCGATGGACTTGTAGGCGATCTGGATGTTGCCGTAGATGTCGAGCTGCGTGCCGTCCTGGTTGTAGACAGTCGCTGCCTGGGCAGCGGCGGAGGCGCCCAGGGCACCAGCAATAGCAGTCGCTAAGAGCGTCTTTTTCATCGCGATAGGTTCCTTAACTAGCTTACTGTTCGATCGTGTCTGCAGATGCAGTCGGCTTCAGCACCTTCAACCAGCTTCGTCACGCGAACGAATGACGGCTGCGGAACTTAGAAGCCTTGTTATTGTCCAATGCTCGCCCGGAAACCTTATACCGGACGTTGGAGGAACGCAACAAGAAAAAAACACTGTTTTCGTTCCCTGCTTTTCTCACCGGTTGCGCTTCTCGTCGCAACCGGGATTCATGGCGTCGACGGCACAAACCGGCTGCCGGCAGCCTAGCCACGGGGCATGACACTCTCATGACACGCCCCTCCAGGCAAGGAATCGGACACGATTATTCTTCCCCCGGCCCCTCTTACCTGCCTTTCGATACCAAAGTTCAAGTCGACACGAATGGCCTCGCCACGACTCGTCAATCCTGCGGGGACTGGCCATGCTTGGCCAGCAAAGCCCCGATCTTGCGATCCAGCTTTGCCGATCGCTCCTGTGTCTCGCGAGCTTTCTGCTTCTTCTGTAACGCTTCCAACTGACGCTTGGCGTGCTTGGCCTCCTCGGCGGTCACCACCTCGCTATCCTCTCCCACCAGATCCACGCGTTTCGCGCCTTCACGAACCGATTTCAGGTAGCGCGGCAGATGCACGTAGCAGGCCAACGCCCGACGAATCAGCTTCTCGGGCCAGGGTTCGAGCTCGCACAGATCGAGATGAATGCCAGTCTTCAGCGGCCGCGTATGCCCCTTGAAGAAGGTCCTGGGGTAGCGCTTGTACCACTGGGCGAGCAGCGCCTGCGGCGACGGCACTTCATGCTCGGCGCCGAACGCCAGTGAACTCTGGGGAGGCGACTCGCCAGCGATGGACGGCGCTACGGGCGTGGAGGTGTCGGGAGGAACCTCGGGACGGGTTCGAGTGTATGAAGAGTCGGCCTCCCCCTCCGGGGGCGCGGAGCGCTCCGGCTCGGTGCGCTCGACTGCCAGCGGCCGAGCGATCTCGGAGCCCCCCTTGTCATGAGCGGGGGAAGAGGTCAGGCGCTGCAGCGGAGAGACCTGACCGTGACGGGCCGTTCCGGTGCCGGCATCGCCATCCGGTTTTGGCCGAGGCCGTCGAAATGCCAGATTGCCCAGGCCGCGTGCACGCGTGCCGCCATCGGGGTCCTCGCTGTGATCCTGGCCCTTGACCACCATCGGGTCCAGTTCGGCCAACGCGAGTAGACGCTCCTTGAGGGCTCGATTCTCGGCCTCCAAGGCCTTGCACCGCTCTTTCTCGGCTTCCAAAGCGGCCTGACCCGCTTCGACCTGGTGCTCGATGGCAGCCAGGAGCGCCTGTGTTCGATCCGTCAACACGGCACAACTCCTCTCAAGTCCTCTCAATCAACGTCGGGGCATGCCGTCGCTCATCCTGACGACTGGCACGCGGTCCCTCTTGGCTGCAACGCCCTGCCGAGACTCAGCCAGAACTGGCCATCCGGTGGTATTGGACGAAAGCATAATCCGGCTGACCTGGCTGCGGCGACATCACCGTACGCTCGACCTCCTGCCACTCGTCACTCCGGAAGTCGGGGAAGAATGCATCCCCATCGATCTCGACATCCACCTCGGTAAGCTGGAGGCTGTCGGCAAAGGGCAGCGCCTGCCGGTAGATCTCCCCGCCACCCATCACCACGATTTCGGCCGCGTCGTCGATCACCGCTTGATGATCGGCAAGTTGCAGCGCCTCGTCCAGAGAGTGACACACTCTTGTCCCCTCCCGACGATAATGGCGGTCGCGCGTGATCACGATATTCAGACGCCCGGGCAGCGGCCGACCAATCGACTCGAACGTCTTGCGCCCCATGACCAGGGGCTTGCCCAGCGTCAGCGCCTTGAATCGCTTGAGATCCTCCGGCAGGTACCAGGGCAGCCGATTATTCACGCCGATGACGCGATTGCGGGACAGTGCCGCAATCAGGGTGATCGGCGTTTCCGGCTTCACGGTCGATGTCACGTCACTCATACGGCAATGGGCGCCTTGATGGAAGCGTGGGACTCGTATCCCTCGATGGCGATATCCTCGAAGCGGAAAGCGAACAGGTCGTCGATCGCCGGGTTGAGCTTCAGGGTCGGCAACGCCAGCGGTTCACGCGAAAGCTGCAGCCGGGCCTGATCGAGATGATTGAGGTAGAGGTGGGCGTCGCCCAGGGTATGCACGAACTCGCCGGGCGCGAGCCCGCAGACCTGAGCAACCATATGAGTCAGCAGCGCATAGCTGGCGATGTTGAACGGCACACCCAGAAAGATATCGGCACTGCGCTGATAGAGCTGGCAGGACAACTTGCCATTGGCGACGTAGAACTGGAACAGCGCGTGGCAAGGCGGCAGCGCCATCTCGTCGACCAGGGCGGGGTTCCATGCCGAGACGATATGCCGGCGGGAGTCCGGGTTGCGGCGTATCTGCTCGACCAGTCTGGCGATCTGGTCGATATGACCGCCGTCGGGCGTCGGCCAGCTTCGCCACTGGTAGCCGTAGACGGGACCGAGATCGCCATTGGCATCCGCCCACTCGTCCCAGATCGAGACGTTGTGTTCGTGGAGATAGGCAACATTGGTATCGCCACGGAGAAACCACAGCAGCTCATGAATGATCGAACGCAGATGCAGCTTCTTGGTGGTGACCAGAGGAAAACCCTCGGCCAGGTCGAAGCGCATCTGATGACCGAAGACGCTAAGCGTACCGACGCCGGTCCGATCGGCTTTTTCGACGCCGCTATCCAGCACGCGCTGCATCAAGTCGAGATAAGGCCGCATGGGCACGCTCCTTTCCAGTGACGGGCTCATCGCGTGCGACGAACCCGTCGAAACACTTTCCATTTCGAGGCCGCCGGAGTCCGAGCGGCCATTCACTCGACGTCGCCCGTTCAGGCCGCGGGCTGCCCCTGACGAGCGTCATCCACCGCATTGTGACGCGACCAGGCGATCAACGCGATACCCGCAACGACCATCGGCAGCGACAGCAGTTGCCCCATGGTCAGCCAGTCGAAGGCGATGAATCCCAATTGCGGATCGGGCCGACGGAAGAACTCCGAGAGAAACCGAAACGCGCCATAGCAGACCAGAAATAGCCCCGAGATGAAGCCGCGCCGTCGCGGGGTCAGGGAGGCCATCCACAGCACGACGAACATGACGACACCCTCGAGGAAGAACTGGTAGAGCGACGAGGGATGGCGTCCCTGGCCGCCCATGCCGGGGAAGACCAGTGCCCAGGGGACATCCGTCACGCGCCCCGGCAATTCGTGATTGATGAAATTCCCGATACGACCGGCCCCGAGGCCAATCGGCACCAGCGGTGCGATGAAATCCGTGAGCTGGAAGAACGCCAGACCGTGCTTGCGCGCGAACAGCAATGCCGCCAGCAGCACCCCCAGCAGCCCGCCATGGAAACTCATGCCGCCGTCCCAGACCTGGAATATCCACAACGGGTTATCCACGAATCGGTCGAGACCATAGAACAGCGCGTAGCCGATACGGCCGCCGAGCACGACTCCCAGCGCCCCGTAGAACAGCATGTCACCGATGTCGTCGCGCTTGAGCCCCAGGCGATCGGCACGCAGACGCCCCAGCCACCAGGCCCCTACGAAGCCGACGACATACATCAGCCCGTACCAGTGTACCTTGAGCGGGCCCAACGAAACGGCGATCGGGTCGATCTCGGGATAAGCCAGCATGCATTCTCCTTGGCCAGGAAAGAGTTAGGGGAAACGCCGAATCCATTGACGAGCAGGATGAAGTGGGCGGCACTCCGTCGCAAGGCGCACGGAGCGCAGGATCGACATATCAGGGTCTCTGACCGGGCGCGCGCCAGCATCGCGTCAATGAGCCACTTCACCCGGGCAGACAGTCGTACCGTGTTTCCTTAGCCGATCATCAGCTTGATCCCTACCACGATCAGCAGGAGGGCAAAGATACGTCGCAGCGTCCTGGCAGGCAATGCATGGGCCACCTTGACGCCGACTCGAGCCATCGGAACGCTGGTCACCATCAAGCCAAGGAACGCTGGCCACATCACATAGCCGGTCGCCCCCGCCGGCAGGGTCATCTCGCCCCAGCCCACGACGACATTGGTCGCGGTACCGATCAGTGCGATTGGCAGGCCGATGGCCGAGGAGGTGCCCACCGCCTCCGTCATGCGGCTGGTGAAACGCGACAGCCACGGCACCGACATTACCCCGCCGCCAACGCCGAACAGCGTCGAGACGCCGCCGATCGTGGCCCCGGCCACGGCCATCGGCCAGCGCCGCGGTTCCCGCCCCAGGGTCGCGGGCGGGCGAGTCAACAGCATTTTCAGCGCCATCACGACCGCGAAGATCCCGAACAGGCGCGTCAGCGCATGACCGGGCAGTACCGAGGCCAGCAGTACGCCGAGAATCCCGCCAACCAGCAATCCCGGCATCATCAACCGCAGCCAGTCCTGACGCACGCCACCCCGGCGCCAGTGTCCCCAGGCCGAGGAGGCGCCGGTGACCACGATGGTCGCCAGCGAGGTTCCGACGGCGAGATGGGCGACCACCGCCGGATCGAAACCCTGGGCGAGAAAGGTGAATACCAGCGCAGGAACGATGACGATACCCCCGCCGATCCCGAACACGCCCGCCATCAAGCCCGCCGCGGCGCCAACCAGCAGATAGATCGCAATAGCCGTCAGCATCGGGTGCCTCCCCACCTGACGAATGGAGGAAAGGGAAGGAAAGCAGGCCCTGCCGCCGGTGTGGCGGTGGTGGAGAGTGGGACAATGAGCATGTGACGGTCCTGTAGAGCGCGAGGCAACGGCGGAAAGCTCGCCCGGGTCGCTAGCGCGCTTATGGTACGCTGCCGACGGGGCCGTGTCATGGCGGACCCCGACCGCTCACTCCTACGCCCACCCCCGCTGGAGGTCGCCGCATGTGCTTGATCGTGTTCGATTGGCAGCCGCAGGCCGCGACGAGATTGCGTCTCGCCGCCAATCGCGACGAATTTCACGCCCGCCCGGCCGACGCGCTGCATCGCTGGCCCGACAGCGACCTGACCGGCGGTCGTGACCTGGTGGGAGGGGGAACCTGGCTGGCGGCGACACCCACGAGGGTGGCCGCCCTGACCAACGTCAGGGAGGGGCGGAGTTCCCCGCCAGCCGCCGGCCCCAGTCGCGGCGAGCTCGTGCGTCGAGCTCTCGAGGTCGACGATCTGGCCACCTGGCTGGACACGCTGGCAGCGGGTGGCGCCAAGGCCTACGCGGGGTTCAACCTGCTGGTGATGTCGGAGATGCAGCTGTGGACGCTGCATCACAGTCGTCAGGACACTCGTCTCCAGCTCGTACCCCCCGGCCTGCACGGCTTGTCCAATGCCAGCCTCGATACGCCCTGGCCCAAGGTCGTTCAGGCACGAGACGCGCTGCGACGGGCGCTGACGACGCCGGATTGGCGGGTCGGCATGCGCTCGGCCATGGCCGACACGCATCAGGCACCGCCCGCCGAACTCCCCCACACCGGGGTTGGCCGGGACCTGGAGCGCGTGCTCTCGGCTGCTTTCATCGTGGGGCAGGATTACGGGACACGAGCCACGACCCTGGTCACGGTCTCGGCGACGGCAACGACGCTGGAGGAGCAGCGATTCGCGGCGAACGGCATCCCGGCCGGCGACGTGACACGGCTGACGACACCGCCGACGGGCTAGTCCTGGGGTGGCAGCAGATGGCCGATCTGCCAGTCCGTCAGCCGCTGACGCAGGTGTGCCCTCACCACTGCCGTGGTCGGCAACGACAGCGTTTCCGCCACCAGCGCGCGAGCGTCGCCGATGCCGACCCGCCGGATCGCGGCTCGCACCCGTGGCAGGCTGGGCGCATTCATCGACAACGCATCGAACCCCATGCCCATCAGCAGCAATGCACCGGCGGGATCACCGGCAAGCTCACCGCAGACGGAAGCGGGCACGGCGAGTTGCCGGCTCTCCTGGGCAAGGCGCGAGAGGGCGTTGAGCACCGCCGGATGGCAGGCATCGTAGAGCCCGGACACGCGGGCGTTGTTGCGATCCACCGCGAGCAGGTACTGGGTCAGGTCGTTGCTTCCCACCGAGAAGAAGTCGACCCGCTCCGCCAGGGCTGGCAGTTGGTAGAGTGTCGCGGGCACCTCGATCATGACGCCAACCTTGGGCGACGCGACCTCGATCCCCTCCTCGGCAAGCTCTTCACGCGCGCGCGCCAGCAGGCGTAGCGCGGTATCGACCTCGTCCACGCTGGTAATCATCGGCAGCAGGATGCGCAGATTGTCCAGCTCTCGCGACGCCATCAACATCGCTCGCATCTGCACCATCAGCACTTCCGGATGATCCAACGTGACGCGAATGCCGCGCCAGCCGAGAAACGGATTGGCCTCGTTGATCGGGAAATAGGGCAGATCCTTGTCGCCGCCGATGTCGAGCGTGCGCATGACCACCGGCAGAGGGGCGAAGCTGGCCAGTTGCTCGTGATAGAGCCGGGTCTGCTCCTGCTCGCTGGGGAAGCGCTCGTTCATCATGAACGGAACTTCCGTTCGATAGAGCCCCACCCCGCTGACACGTGGCTTGAGCTGGGCAACGGCATCTACCGCCAGCCCGGTATTGACCAGCAGCGGCATGGGGTGTCCGTCGGAGGTCTCGCTGGGCAGATGCTGCTCGTGCTCGAGCACCTCCGCCAAGGCTCGCTCTTCCTTGATCAGACGTTCGTAGCGCTTGGCCAGCTGAGGCTCGGGTCGCACGAAGAGCCGTCCCCGGTGGCCATCGAGGATCGCCTTGGCTCCGTTGATCCTGGGCAGCGGCAGGTCGACCATCCCCAGCACCGTGGGGATGCCCATGGCTCTGGCCAGGATGGCGACATGGGAATTGCTGGACCCCCGAATCGAGACCAGCGCCGCCAGACGTTTCCTGGGCAGTTCGCCCAGCGTTGCCGCGCTGATCTCGTCGCCGACCAGAATGGCGTTGTCGGGATAGGTCGAGGGAGTGCGCTCGTTGCCCTCCTGCAGGTGGGCCAGCACCCGACGGCCCAGATCCCGGATATCCGCTGCCCGTTCGCGCAGATAGCCGTCGTCGACCCGTTCCAGATACTGCGTGTGCCGACGCACCACATCGGCCAGCGCACCCGGCGCCCACTGGCCCTCCCGGATCCGCTTCTCCACCTCGTTGCCCAGCGCCGCGTCTCCCAGCATCTGCTGGTAGACGTCGAAGAGCGCGAGTTCCTGGGTGGAGATACGGCTGGCCAGGCGGGCACCCGCCTTGCGGATATCCTCGCGGACATGGGCCAGCGCGGCATGGAGACGGACCACCTCGGCATCCGGGTCGGTCGGGATCAGGTCCGGCACGCTATCCAGGTCGGCAGGCGGGGCGACCACCACGATCTCGCCGATCGCCATCCCCGGCGAAGCCGCCACGCCCGAGAACATCGCCTGTCCGTCCGGGCCCGTGGGACGACTGAGCGTGCCCGACACCAGCGCATGGGCCAGAACACCCGCCAATTGCGCCGCCATCGTGACCAGAAACGCCTCGTCACCCTCGTCGAAACGGCGCTTCTCCTGCTGCTGGACGACCAGAACCCCAAGCATTCGACGCTGGTGAATGATCGGCACGCCGAGAAAGCTCGAGAAGCGCTCCTCCCCCGTCTCCGCAAAATAGCGGAATTGCGGATGGGATGGCGCGTCTTCCAGATTCAGCGCCTCTTCACGCTGCCCGACGAGCCCGACCAGCCCCTCCCCCAGACGCAGGGTCACGACCCCCACGGCCTGCGTCCGCAGGCCGATCGTATCCATCAGCACCAGGCGATCGCGCTCGCGATCGAACAGATAGATGGAGCAGACGTCGGTGCGCATCGCCTTGCGGATTCGGCGCACCATGGTTGCCAGCGCGGCATCCAGGCTACGAGCGCCATTGACTTCCTGAACGATGCGGCGAAGGGTATCGAGCATGGGCCTTTTCTTGTGGGCGAGGAGATCCTCGTCTTGGCATCGGTGGGCCGGTATGACGCCATCCCCGGACGCGCTTGCAGCGAGCGTCGCCATCAGCGATGGAGTCATTCCGTCATGAATCGTGCTGCCTACCTTAGAGCCTGGCCATTTCCTCCAGGGACAACCGATGGAATTCGGGCGCCAACTCCCGCAGCGCGCGCCGGTAGACTTCGCGCTTGAAGGAGACGACCTGTCCCAGAGGATACCAGTAACTCACCCAGCGCCAGCCATCGAATTCAGGCTTGGGCGTGCTGTCGACGCAGACCTGACTGTCGTGACAGCGAATTTTCAGTAGAAACCACTTCTGCTTCTGGCCGATGCAGAGCGGTTTCGAATGCGTTCGGACCATGCGTCGGGGGAGACGGTAGCGCAGCCAGCCTCGCGTACAGGCGACCACATCGACATCGTTGGACGTCAGCCCGATTTCCTCCTCGAGTTCCCGGAAGAGCGCCTGATCTGGCGTCTCGCATGCCTTGATCCCTCCCTGCGGGAACTGCCACGCCTCCTGACCCGCCCGACGCGCCCAAAGCAGTTGGCCCTCACAGTTGGCGATGATGATGCCAACGTTCGGCCGAAAGCCATCGGCGTCTATCACAGCGTTCACCTTAGCTCAATCGTCGTTGGGATCATTCTTCCACAAAGCGAGAAAGGGCATCAATACGCCTTAGGCCAACCAGCGATAAAACCTCGACATCAGCGTGCCACGACACCAGCGCTTGCAGCCACGTCCTTGGCGACAGGAAATCATTGCCCGGCAACCGCCAAGGGCGTCATCGTGGGCAAAACGGCGGGAGTTTGCGATACTGCCGACCGCTCGCGCTCACGATCCGAACGGCAACGCTGTTGCCCCAACGACACCCGCAAAGACAGGAGCCAACCTTGAGTCTGGCCATCTTCGATCTCGACAACACCCTGCTGAGCTGTGACAGCGACCACGCCTGGGGCGAATTCCTGGTGGAACAGGGCGCGGTGGATGGCGAAGCCTACCGGCGTGCCAACGACCAGTATCTCCGCGACTATCGGGCGGGCGAGCTGGACATCATGGCCTACCTCTCGATGGCGCTTAAGCCGCTGGCCGAGCATAGCGAAGAGCAGCTCAATGCCTGGCACCAGCAGTTCATGGCCTGCAAGATCGAGCCTCACGTTCTGCCCCGGGGCGAGGAGCTGCTGGCGTGGCACCGCCAGCGCGGCGATTTCCTGCTGATCGTGACCGCCACCAACCGCTTCATCACCGGCCCCATCGCTTCACGGCTCGGTGTCGACGATCTCATCGCGATCGAGGCGGAGCGGGAGAACGGGCGCTACACCGGGCGCGTGGAGGGTGTCCCCAGCTATCGCGAGGGCAAGGTCACGCGAGTCAGGCAGTGGCTGGAGCAGAACCCCACCCTGACGCTGGACGATGCCTGGTTCTACAGCGATTCGATCAATGATCGCTACCTGCTCGAGGAGGTCGCCACGCCGGTGGCCGTCGACCCCGACGAAGAACTCGAGAAATTGGCTCGCGAGCGCGGCTGGCGCGTGCTCTCCTTGCGAACGCCATCGGCATAGCTGTCCGAGGGCAGAGCAGATGGCGACGCTCTGGCGAGAGCCAGGGCGTCAGGGAAACGAGACGAGCGGATGGCGGCGCGGGAAGAGGGCACTCACTCCGTTCGCAGCGATTGACCATCAGGGGGCGTTGCCACTTCCGACGAGGGGGCGTGCACCGCGTGCAGCCGGCCGATCAACTGATCCTCGAGATCGAAACGTTCGGCCATGGTTGCGCCCAGTTTTCCCAGCCAGCCGGGAAGCCGATCGATATAGTGCTGACAGCGCGATGGGGTCGCGTACTCGTTGTCGAAATCGAGCACCAGTTGGGTCGAGGCATCGACGCGGGCCAGGAGCTTGTCGGCCACCGTCAGGGCTTCCCGGTCATCGAAGGCCTTGGCTTCTTCCCGCAACTGCGGATAGATCTCGAAGTGGCCGGCACTGATGTAGTCCATCAGTGCTTCACTGAAAGTATCGATTCTCGCCTTGGGCACCGCCGAGAGATCGGCATCGCAGAACTCACGGAGATCGACCAGTGTCACGAGCATGTCGTAGCGCTGCTCCAGCCATCGATCGATCAGCGTGTGCACGCCGCCCCACCGCTCCCGAGCCGTCTTGCAGTCTTCCAGCATGATCACTCTCCTCCTGGGGCTGCTGACGTTTCAGCACGACCCGCGCTACTGCATCACCTGTTACCGGACAAGGCCCCGGATGCCGACGCCGGCGGCGCCGTCGTCAGATCCCGCAGCGTCGTCGGGCGGCATTGCCGTGCGAACCGGAAGGTGCGCTCTCAAGAGGTCTGCGCTGCCGGTTCGCGACCCGTCCTGCCACTGTAGCGCAATCGGGATATCAACATCATCACCGGAATCGTGCCCATGACGACGAAACCGAGCAGCGTCCACTGCGGCAGCGTGACGCCCCACAGCGCCCCCTCGACGGCCGCGCACTCGCCGGAGCCGTGGAGCACGCGAGCCATGACATCCCACAACGGCAGCATGTCCATCATGTAGTCCAGGCCCGGCCCACAGCTGGGCACGCTATCCGGTGGCAGGGTCTGCAGCCAGACATGCCGCCCCGCCACGCCGATGCCGGCCAGCACGGCAACCAGCGCGAGCAGGGCATAGACAAGGCCCCCGGATTTCGCGGGATTGTGAATCGCCCCGATCAGGAAGATGACACCCGCCGAGATCACCGCAACGCGCTGGAAGATGCACAAGGGGCAGGGTTCGAGGCCAACGCCGTACTGCAGGTAGAGCGCGACCGCCATCATGAAACAGGACATCAACAGCCCCAGCAGGCACCATTGACGCATACTGGTTGTGGCCACCCAACGCTTGATTTGCATATCTCATTTCCACTGAGGGCCAATTCGGTCCAGCACTGGCCTTGCTTCCATTTCACGACAGCCGACCGCAGGACTCTCGCCGAACGTTAACGATTCACTGACTCACGCCGCCGAACGAGGTTCCCTCGCCCGCTGGAAATAATCGGTGATGAACCGAGCGAACGATACCCGGTCCTCGGCCTCGATATCGTGCTGCTGCTGATGCGAGGTCTCGACCAGTTGGGAAAAGAGTTCGGCGCGCGACTCGTCCATCGGTGTCGACCGCCAGTGATGCCCCTGCTCCTTGGCCAGGTCGGCGATGAAGTCGGCCCACTCCCCACCATGCGCCTCCAGCGCCCGCAGCATCTGTGCCGAGGGGGTGAGTTCCGGGTCGTCCAGCCGCCGGGCGATCGTCTCGATGGCGGCCGCGTGAAGATTGTCACCTTCGATGGCGTCGAGCAGCCCGGCAACCTCGCGCAGCCCCTCGACGATTTCGTGCCCCCGAGTCCGCAACGGCACGTGACGATCGCCGATTCGCAGTTTCAGATCCGGATCGCGTCCCCGTTCGACCACCAGCCGGCGGTTGTCGTCCAGCCGATCGCACTCCTCGTCCGGAATCCAGGGGCTTTCCGAGAGCAGGCACCAGAGCAGGAACGTATCCATGAACCGCATCTGCGGCTCGTCGATTCCCAGCGGCAGGAACGGATTCAAATCCAGACAGCGCACCTCGATGTATTCGACACCGCGGGCCTCCAGCGCCTGCGTGGGCGTCTCGTCGTGTCGCGCCACCCGTTTCGGGCGGATGTCGCTGTAATACTCGTTCTCGATCTGCAGGATGTTGGCGCTGAGCTGTCGCCACTCGCCGTCGACCTCCACCCCGATCCGACGGTAATCCGGCCACTCGGCAGAGATCGCGTGGCGAAGCGTGCCGACATAGTTGGAAAGCGAATTGAAGCAGATCTTCAACTGCTCCTGGACCTTGTTCTGGTAGCCGAGATCGGACATCCGCAGGCTGGTCGCGTAGCGCGCGTAGCGCGTCTCACGGCCCATCGCCTCGAGCTTGTCGCAGCGATTATCGCCGTCCTCCTCGCCGAGGAAACTGCGGTCCAGCGCCGGTGACGCACCGAAGAGATAGAGCAGCAGCCAGCTGTTGCGGCGGAAATTACGGATCAGGTCGAAGTAGCGCGCCGAGCGATACCCCTGCAGCGATTCACCTTGCCGGCCTTCCTGTGCCTGCAGCAGCGGCCAGATGTCGTCCGGCAGAGAGACGTTGTAGTGGATGCCGGCGATCGACTGCATGATGCGGCCGTAACGCACATCCAGCCCCTTGCGATAGACATGCTTCATGGTGCCGACGTTGGACGTGCCGTAGTCGGCGATCGGCACGCTGTCGTTGCCGGAGAGCCGCGCCGGCATGCTGGCCGGCCACAGCCACTCGTCGTCGAGCTGGCGGTAGGTGAAGCGAACCAGGTCGCCCAGGAAGGAGAGCGCATCGGCGGGACGGCAGTAGACCGGAGTGATGTACTCGAGCAGCGCTTCCGAGTAGTCGGTCGTGATGTGGGGGTGGGTCAACTTCGAGCCGAGCGAGTGCGGATGGAGGGTCTGCGCAATGGCGGCCTTCGAGTCGACACGCAGCCCCTCCTTTTCGACGCCCCGCCGTAGACGACCAAGCAATCCCTTCTGGGCCGGCGCCATCAGTTGGCCGACGTTCGTGGCGAGTTGATCAGACACGCTCAACACCTTATTTCGTGGGAAGAGCTCTGCTCCCCCGTTTGTCCGTGCGTCGACGGCTCCGGACGCCATTGCTGTCGCCGGAGCCGCCGCGAGCCAAACCTCATTATGGAGCCGACGATAGCGCTTTCAAGGCTAACGACTTCGTGGCCCGAGATCCGGGCTCGTGCGTGAAACGTCAATAGCCCCTAGCGTCGTCGCTGTGCCTTGAGCAAGGCCTCGGCCATCGCGCCCCCCGGCTGCGCGGATTGGCGGTCACCGCTGCCCTGCCGCGGTTGACGGCCCCGTGCCGCGCCATCAGGCTTGCCGCCGCTCGACCGACGCTGGCCGGGAGCCGTTCTCTCGCCGGGTGCGTCACCGAGTCGCATCGTCAAACCGATCCGCTTTCGCGTCACGTCGACCTCCAGCACCTTGACCTTGACGATATCGCCGGCCTTGACCACTTGCCGCGGGTCGTCGACGAACTTGTCGGCCAGTGCGGAGATATGCACCAGCCCATCCTGATGCACGCCGATATCGATGAAGGCGCCGAAATGGGTCACGTTGGTGACCACGCCCTCCAGCAGCATGCCCGGCTCGAGGTCGCCGATCTTCTCCACGCCCTCACGAAAGGTCGCTGCCTTGAACTCGGGACGCGGGTCGCGGCCGGGCTTGTCGAGCTCAGCCAGGATATCGATGACCGTCGGCACCCCGAACGCCTCGTCGACGTAGTCAGAGGGCTTGAGCGTCTTGAGATAGCGGCTGTCTCCGATCAGCCCGGCCAGTTCACGCCCGTTGCGTTCGGCGATACGCGCCACCAGCGGATAGGCCTCCGGGTGCACCGCGCTGGCATCGAGCGGATTGGTACCGCCCATGATGCGCAGGAACCCCGCACACTGTTCGAACGTCTTGGGGCCGAGCCTGTCGACGCCGAGGAGTTCCTGGCGGGTACGGAACGGCCCCTCACGGTCACGCCGCGCGACGATGTTGTCGGCGAGCATGGTGCTGAGGCCGGATACCCGGGAGAGCAGCGCGCTGGAGGCGGTGTTGAGATCCACCCCCACCGCGTTGACGCAGTCCTCGATCACCGTCTCGAGGCTCCGGGACAGGTTCACCTGGGAGACGTCGTGCTGATACTGGCCGACGCCGATCGACTTGGGATCGATCTTGACCAGCTCGGCCTGCGGGTCCTGCAGGCGCCGGGCGATCGACACCGCCCCGCGAATCGAGACATCGAGATCGGGAAACTCCCTGGCCGCCAGTTCCGAAGCCGAGTAGACCGAGGCGCCGGCTTCACTCACCATCACCTTGGTCAGCTGGCGTGGCGCCACGCGCTTGACCAGTTCGGCAGCCAGCTTGTCGGTTTCACGGCTGGCGGTACCGTTGCCGATCGCCACCAGCGACACGTCATGGCGTTCGACCAGCCCGGCCAGCGTCGCCAGCGCCTCGTCCCAGCGCTTCTGCGGCGCGTGCGGATAGATGACGGCCTGCTCCAGGAAACGCCCGGTGGCATCGACGACGGCGACCTTGCAGCCGGTGCGCTGGCCGGGGTCGAGTCCCAGCGTGGTGCGGGGGCCGGCCGGCGCCGCCAGCAGCAGGTCCTTGAGGTTGGCGGCAAAGACATCGATCGCCTCCTGCTCGGCCCGCTCGCGCAGACGACCCATCAGCTCGGTTTCCAGATGGGTGTAGAGTTTCACCTTCCAGGTCCAGCGCACCACCTCCTTCAGCCATCGGGAAGCGGCCTGCTCGGCCCCCAGGTCGATACCGACGTGCCGGGCGATCGCCACTTCGGCAGGGTGAATGGGCGCATCGTCCTCGCCGGCCATGACCAGCGAAAGGGCCAGCACCCCTTCCTTGCGACCCCGGAACATCGCCAGCGCCCGATGCGAAGGCGTCTTGGCCAGCGCCTCGTCGTGCTCGAAATAATCCGAGAACTTGCTACCTTCCGCCTCCTTGCCCTTGACCAGACGGGCGCGAAGCTGGCCATCCTCCCATAGCCGCTCGCGTAACCGTCCGACCAGCTCGGCCTCTTCGCTGAAGCGCTCCATCAGGATCTGCTTGGCGCCGTCCAGCGCGCCCTTGGCGTCCTCGATACCATGGCTGGCGCCGGTCGCACTATCGACGAACGCCGCCGCCTCGCGCTCCGGATCCAGATGCGGCTCGGCCAGCAGCCGATCGGCCAAGGGCTCCAGCCCGGCTTCCCGGGCGATCTGGGCCTTGGTCCGGCGTTTCTTCCGATAAGGCAGATAGAGATCTTCCAGCCGCTGCTTGGTGGTCGCCGCCAGCAGCTCGGCCCGGAGCGCCTCGCTCATCTGCCCCTGCTCCTCGACCGCCTGCAGAATCGCTTCGCGGCGCTCTTCCATTTCACGCAGGTAGCGCAGGCGCTCTTCCAGCGTGCGGAGCTGGCCATCGTCGAGCCCGCCGGTGACTTCCTTGCGGTAGCGGGCGATGAACGGGACGGTGGCGCCGCCATCCAGCAGTTCGACGGCGGCATGGACCTGAGGGGGCCGAACACCGAGCTCGTCGGCGATCAGCGCAATGATTGCGGATTGGGTGTTGGACATGAAAATCATCACGATGGACAAGATCGCGCCACGTTAGCACAGCGACGCGCAGGGCTCACTCTCCGGGGCGTTGCGGCGCCGGACACGAAGAGGGGATGGCCGATGGCCATCCCCCTGATGCGATGCCGAGTGGGCCGGGACCACACTGGCGGCTGGAAACCGTCTTTCGACGGGCCGGTCAGAGCCGCTGCGGGCCAGCGGCCAGAATCGCCGAATCGATATCGTCGAACTTGGTGAAGTTGTCGGTGAACTTGGCGATCAGCGCGTTCATCTGCTCTCGATAGGCTTCCCGGTCCTCCCACGCATCGCGCGGGTCGAGCAGCTTGGCATCGACGCCCTCCACCGCCACCGGCACATCCAGATTCAGCCCTTCGATATGGCGCGTCTCGACATCCTTCAGGTCACCCTCCTGAATGGCGCGGATGATCGCCCGGGTGGTGGGAATGCTGAAGCGGCTGCCACCCTGACCGTAGGCGCCGCCGCTCCAACCCGTGTTGACCAGATAGACCCGGGATTCGAACGCTTCGATACGCTTGATCAGCAGCTCGGCATATTCGTGGGCCGGGCGTGGAAAGAAAGGCGCCCCGAAACAGGTCGAGAAAGTCGCCTCCAGGCCGCTGGTGGACCCCATCTCCGTCGACCCGACCTTGGCCGTGTAGCCGGAGAGGAAGTGATAGGCAGCCGCTTCCTTGGAGAGCAGAGAGACCGGTGGCAGTACCCCGCTCATGTCGCAGGTCAGGAAGATGATCGCGCTGGGTTCGCCGGCGCGATTCTCTTCCACCCGTTTGGCGACGAACTCGAGCGGATACCCCGCCCGGCCGTTCTGGGTCAGGCTGTCATCGGTGTAATCGGGAACACGGCCTTCCGTCAGAACCACGTTTTCCAGCACGGTGCCGAACCGGATGGCATCCCAGATGATCGGCTCGTTCTTGCGCGACAGGTCGATGGTCTTGGCGTAGCACCCCCCTTCGAAGTTGAAGACGGTGCCCTCCCCCCAACCATGCTCGTCATCGCCGATCAGATAGCGCTCGGGGTCCGCCGACAGGGTGGTCTTGCCGGTGCCTGACAGGCCGAAGAACAGCGTGGTTTCGCCATCCTCTCCGACGTTGGCACTGCAGTGCATCGGCAATACGTCCTTCTCCGGCAGCAGAAAGTTCTGAACCGAGAACATCGCTTTCTTCATTTCGCCCGCATAGCGCATGCCGGCCAGCAGTACCCGGCGACGGGCGAAGTTGATCATCACCGTGCTTTCGGAGCGAGTGCCATCGCGCTGTGGCTCGCAGACGAAGTCAGGTGCGCTCAGCACCGTCCACTCGCTCTTGTCCTTGGTGTTCCAGTTTTCGGGACGCACGAACAGATTGCGCGCATAAAGGTTGTGCCACGCCTTCTGGGTGATGACGCGAATCGGCAGATAGTATTCAGGATCGGCACCGACGTGGAGTTCGGAAACGAAGGTCTCGCCCCCCGCCAGATAATCCTCGACCCGCTCCCACAGCGCATCGAACACGTCCGGCCCGATCGCTCGGTTGACCTGGCCCCAGTCGATCAGATCCGAGGTCGAGGGCTCCTCGACGATGAAACGGTCCAGCGTGGACCGGCCGGTGCGCTCGCCCGTTTCCACCACCAGCGCGCCATTGTCGGCCAGCACGCCCTCGCCCCTCGCCAGGGCATATTCGACCAGCTCGGCCGCGGTCAAATGAGTGTGCGCTTTCGCGCCAGCAGCCTGGGAGATGGCTTGAGAGGTGGTCATTATCCAATCCTGGGCTCGAAGGCCTCTGTTTTCGTGTCGTTTCACAGCGTTGGGAACCCGCCGCCCCGACGACACCGTTCTCGATGGGACCGGCGACCTCGGCGCCATGGCAGGCGAAAAAGGATCGCCATTATGGCAAAAAGCGCCCAGCGCGCAAACGCTGGACGCTCGGTGTCAATGCGGCTTTGATCAAAGCTCTGCTTATCCCCCAGCAACCCGCTCCACTCGGCGCGTGGCGGCTTCCCTAGTGAAGCGTCGGCGATGGCGCCTCGGGGGAGTCGATGATCGCCTCGATGTCTGCCGCACTAAAATGGTACTGCGTATGACAAAAATGGCACTGCGTATCGACCGCTTTCTGCTCGTTCAGAATGCTTCGCAGCTCGTCGGCACCGAAGGTGTGCAGCGCGTTGGCAATGCGCTCCCGCGAGCAGGTGCAGCCGAACGCCAGCGCCTTGGGGTCGAAGACGCGCGTGGTCTCTTCGTGGAAGAGGCGATACAGCACGTCCTGCGCCGGTAGCGTCAGCATCTCGTCGGCAGTGATCGTCGCCGCCAGATGAACCACCCGGTCCCAGGCATCGGGATCCTGGTTGGACGCATCGTCCGGCAGTTGCTGAAGCAGTAGTCCAGCGCTGCGCTGCCCGTCGGCGCTCAGCCACAGTCGCGTCGCCAGCTGTTCCGACTGGGCGAAATAGGCTTCCAGGCAGCCGGCGAGCTGGTCATGCTCCAGCGCCACGATCCCCTGGTAGCGATTGCCTTCGGCGGGATCGAGGGTGATCACGATCTGCCCGTCGCCCACCAGCTGCCGCAGCGAGGCATCGTCGGCGAAGATCTGGTTCTCGTCGTACCGCGCGATGGCCCGCAGTTGACCGCCGGGGTTGGATTCCGCCATCAGCACGTCGACTCCCTGCTTGCCGCGCACCTCCAGGCTGACGGTGCCATCGAGCTTGACGGTTTCGGTCAGCAAGGCGACGGCGCTCAGCAGTTCGCCCAGTTGGTGGCGAATCGGCGCGGGATAGTCCTGGCGGGCGAGCACCTCCCTGTAGGCGGTTTCCAGTTGCACGATCTCGCCGCGCACATTGGTGTCGTCAAACAGGAAGCGTTGGATTTCATCGTTCATGGATCGGATCTCGTCGGGCACCGGGCGAGTCACAGGATCGCCCGGTGAGGGCAGGTAGTGGGCGACGTCACAAGCGTGGGGCGTCAGTCATCGGTGTGCTGGCGCTGGAATCGATGGATATCGCGACGCTGGCGCTTGTCGGGCCGCTTGATCGGCGGTTGCATCACTTGATTGGCGAGCTTGCGCTGATGCGCTTCCCGCTCCCGCCGATCGAGGCTCTCGGCTGTCTCGGCGTAGAGCCCTCGAGCCTCCGGGGCGCCGCGGCGTTGGGCCGAGAGCGCCACGACCTCGACGGTCACGTTGTCCCAGCCTTGCGGCAGCTCGATCAGCGCGCCGACCTCGACGTTCCTGCTGGTCTTGACGCGGCTGCCGTTGTAACGGACCTTGCCGCCCTCGATCGCTTTCTTGGCCAGTTGACGCGTCTTGAAGAAGCGCGCCGCCCATAGCCACTTGTCGATACGTACCGTTTCACTCATGGATCAATTACCTCGACCGAGCTAGATGGGGGTGGGCAGTGCCCGCTTCAACCCGGCCGCGCGGGCATCAGCGATGCAAATTGCTCGACGACGGTGAACGACGGATGGGCGCTACCGACCTTGCGACTGTCCGGTTGATGGATACCCAGCAGATGGCGAATGCCATATCGCCGGGCACTCTCGAGCACGTCGGCGTTGTCGTCGATGAACAGGCTGCGTGCCGGCTCGAAGGGGTGCAGCGTCTGCATGGCCGACCAGAACGCCAGCTGCTCCTTGGGAACCCCCACATCCGCTGATGACACGATCCGATCGACATAGCGATCCAGCCCGGTCAACGGCAACTTGAGACCGAGGCTCTCACGATCGGCATTGGTCGCCAGGACCACACCCAGCGGCGACGCCTTCAGCCACTCCATGAAGGCCAGGGCATCGGCCCGCCATCCGATCAGATGTGCGACCTCGCGCTTGAGCGCGACGATATCCAGCGACAGCTCGCGACTCCAGTAGGCCAGGCTGTACCAATCCAGCGTTCCTCTGGTATCGCGGATACGCGACTCCAGTGCCGTGCGATGAGTGTCGTCGAGCCGATGCAGCTCGACATAGCGGCGCGGCAGATGCTCGAGCCAGAAGTGGCTGTCGAAATGGAGATCGAGCAGCGTACCGTCCATGTCCAGAAAAACGGTGTCGATGGCGCTCCAGTCGATCATCGAAGAACCCCGGCTGTCGGTAAAGGAAATCGTCTCATGTCACGCCCCTCCCAGCGCAAGGAGGTATCGGGGCATTTCCCACGGAGACAAGCGTCGATTATTGTACCCAGTGCAACCCGCCCGATGCACGGAGGCCGCATGGCGCCGACTGATTCCCCCCCGCCCGTCTTGACCAGGCCGACGCTTCTCGCGCGGCGCAACGTTGCCCAGAGCGAACTGTTTGCCATCGAATCGCTCGACCTGCGCTTCGCCAACGGCGCCGAACGGACTTTCGAACGCTTGAAGGGCAAGGGTCGCGGCGCGGTGATGCTGGTCGCCATGCCCGACCCCGATCATGTGTTGCTGATTCGGGAATACGCGGCGGGCTTCGATGAGTACACGTTGACGCTACCCAAGGGGCTGGTCGATCCCGGCGAAGACATCATCACCGCGGCCAATCGAGAGCTCATGGAAGAGTGCGGCTATGGCGCCAATCGCATCGAGCCTCTGGTAGAGCTGTCGCTGGCACCCAACTACATGAACCACCGTATTCAGGTAATGCTGGCCAGCGATCTCTACGAAAAACGCCTGGAGGGCGATGAGCCCGAGCCGCTGATCGTGGAGACCTATGCCATCGACGATATCTCTGGACTGCTGGCGCGGGATGATTTTCACGAAGGGCGCGCCATTGCCGCGCTGTTCATCGCACGTGAAAAACTGCGCAGCGAGCAAACTTCCGGGAGCTGGTGGTGAGGACCACATCGGCGGGCACCTGAGAAACGCGAGTGGCAAACGACGATCGCCCCGCGAGGCGGGGCGATCGAACGGCGGGGCCGGTCTTGCGAAACGTCTATCGCGAGCTGCGACCCGATCAGTTGGGATTGACGTCCTGGGCGGAATCGACGCCGTGGTTGCCTTCCATGTCATCGGCCATCGGCCCCTGCGCTGCCGACGTGTCCTGAGCGGTGGCGCCTTCGACTTTCATGCTGCCAGGCTGGGTGTTGGCGGAACCGGTCTGCCCGTTGTTTTCATCGGGCAGGTTGTTCTCGGTCGGCAGTTTCTTATCGGCGCTGTCCGATGCGGTCGCCCCCTCGGCCATCGTCGGCGACGCACCGCCGGACTGGGTATTGGCGGAGCCGGTCTCGGGGCTCACGCTGGGTGCCCCGTCCTGGGCGAACGCGCCGGCAGTGGGAAGTGCGATGAGCGCGGCGAAAATGGCTGCATTCAATGTCTTCATGTGAATCCTCCTTAATTCATCTTTACGTGTGACGCCGATCCAACGGAATCTCTCTTTTCCGTTTGCGTCACCAGGCTTGCCTCAACAATCTATACAAAACCTAGACAAAAAATCGTCGGTTAGCAAATATCGGCATCACCCTCGACGCCACCGTCATAGCATTCGAGGAATCTCCTCGCGGCGGGAGACAACTCCCTGTCCCGGCGCCAGAGCAACTCGAACGCGGGATTTTGCGTTCTGAGCCGATAGCGGATCCGCGCCACCTGCCCCCGCCTCACCTGCTCCCGAGCAATGCGCTCCGGCAGCAGCGCCAGGACGCCCGCATCCTGCTCCAGCATGGCCAGGATCGCGTAGGTCGATGAAATCTCGATCGACTGCACCGGCTGCGAAAGCCCCGCGGCAACGAACTCCTGCTCCAGCATTCGCGGCATGCTGACGGGGTAGACGATCCAGGCCTGTCTGGCCAACGTGGTGAAATCGGGCGCCTCGACGTCGACCAACGGATGTCCGGGATTGGCAACGACCCAGAGCGGCTCGGGGAAATGTCCGTGACAGTGGTAGTCGGCGGGACGCCTGCCGAAGCTGGAGCGACACAAGGCGACGTCGATTCGCCCCTGGTCGAGCAGGCGCAGCAGCCCTTCGCTGGTATCCTCGATCACCTGCAATGACAACGAGGGCTGCTCGGCACGCACCTTGACGATCGCCTCGACGATCGCAGCGATGGCGCCCATGGTACCGCCGACGGCCAAGTGCCCCCCATGCCCCTGCTGAATGCCGATCATCTCCTCGCGCAGATGCGCCACGTCGGTCTGGATCAGCCTCGCGTAGCGCACCACGCAGCGCCCCAGATCATTGGCCTCGAGCCCTCTCGCGCTACGCAGGAACAGCGGCGCGCCCAGCGTCGACTCGATCTCGTTGAGCGCCCGCGTCGCCCCCGGTTGGGAGATCGACACCTGCTCGGCAGCCTTGTGAATCGAGCCGCACTCATCCAGCGCCATCAGCAACCGCAACTGGCGCAAGCGCAGCCTCGACATCAGTGTCTCCAACGTCGGTGGCATCGACGACTCCTTTCGCTTACGACGTGACCGGAATCGGGCCTGGTATGAAAACTGCCCACGCTCGCCATGACGGGGTTATCGATCGGCGCACTGAACGACATTCAGAACGTCCGCAGGAAGGCCCGGCGGGCGCCGCGAGTCACATGCTCATTGACACCCCGTAAAGAGCGCCGGCCTGGTCCGTTCTTCGCCAATTCTTGCCTCGTTCTGCCCGCGCTCGCGGGCGTTCCGTACGGACCCTAAGACTTTGGGCGAATGCGCGGTCGTTATCATTCGATCAGCAACTCTCAGTAGTGCGATACAGGCTGACCGGATAGGGTGTAATCCACACGGAAATCATAATAACCGACTGATTCAAAAAGACTTAAAGATAAAGTCTCATAGACCAAAGTGGCACGACCCGACCGAGGAGCCGATTGATGGCATTGATCGAACACACCACCGAGGCCCCCGCCTCGATCATCCGGCTGCACGAACGCGATGACGTGGTCATCGCCCGCGTCCCGTTGCCGAAGGGTAGCGAGATCCTGCCAGGCATCGTCCTGACCAGCGCCGTGCCGGCCGCGCACAAGGTCGCGATCCGAGCGCTCCAACCGGGCGACATGATCCGACGCTACGGGCAGATCATCGGCCGCGCCACCCGCATCATCGCACCCGGAGATCATGTTCATGTCCACAATCTCGGCATCGCCGATCTCGAGGGTGACGGCCACGAACAGGGCGACGCCAAGGGCTACGTCAAGGAGTATGCCATCGGCAGCGAGGTCACGCCTGTCGAGCGGGTCTCCCCTGCCGCCACGTTCATGGGTATCCAGCGTGCGGATGGCCGGGTCGCGACGCGCAACTACATCGGCATTCTCACCTCGGTCAACTGCTCGGCCACGGTCGCTCACGCCATTGCCGATCATTTCCGCCGGGATGTCCATCCCGAAGCGATGGCCCCCTACCCCAACGTGGATGGCGTGGTGGCACTGACCCACGGCGTGGGATGCGCGGTGGCCGCGGATGGCGAGGCCCTGGAGATGCTCCAGCGCACCCTCGCCGGCTACGCGCGTCACGTCAACTTTGCCGCCGTACTGGTCATCGGCCTGGGCTGCGAGACCAATCAGATCGACACCCTGATCGAATCCCAGGGCCTCAAGCCCGGACCCAGGCTTCATCCGTTCACGATTCAGCAGGTCGGCGGCACCACCAAGGCCATTGCCGAGGGAATACGCCATATCAAGCAGTTGCTGGTGGAAGCCAATCAGGTCGAACGCACACCGTGTTCCGCCGAGCATCTTCGGGTCGCCCTACAGTGTGGCGGCTCCGACGGCTATTCCGGGATCACCGCCAATCCGGCGCTGGGTGCCGCCGTCGACCGCCTCATTGCCCATGGCGGCAGTGCGGTGCTCGCCGAGACGCCGGAAGTCTACGGCGCCGAGCACTTGCTGACACGACGGGCGGTGAGCCCGGCGGTCGCCCACAAATTGATCGAGCGCATCCACTGGTGGGAAGCGTTCTGCCGGGTTCGCGGCGCATCGCTCGACAACAACCCCTCCGCCGGCAACAAGGCGGGCGGCCTGACCACGATCCTCGAGAAATCGCTGGGCGCGGTGGCCAAGGCCGGCACCACACCGCTGGTTGAAGTGCTCGAGTACGCCGAACCGATGCGCGAGCGCGGTCTGGCGTTCATGGACTCTCCCGGCTTCGACCCGGTCTCGGTCACCGGCCAGGTTGCCAGCGGCTGCAACCTGATCGCGTTCACCACCGGTCGCGGCAGTGCCTTCGGCTGCGCGCCGGTGCCGTCCATGAAGCTATCCACCAACAGCGCGCTGTGGCGCCACCAGTCGGACGACATGGATATCAACTGTGGCGCCCTGATCGATGGCGACATCGACATGGAGCAGCTCGGCGAGCAGATATTCCAGCGCTTCCTGACCCTGGCTTCCGGTGAGCGCAGCCGCAGCGAACGCCACGGCTACGGCCAGCAGGAGTTCGTGCCCTGGCAGATCGGCGTCATCACCTGAGTTCGCAAGGCCCTCGGGCTCTCAGATAGCCCCAAGCCGTAGGCCATGTCCACCGGCGCCGTCACCGACGGCACCCCCCCTTCGCTCTGGCATGGAGAAAATCACATGTCGATTCCGGTATCGCGCGTTCCCATCTACGACGCGCTCAACCGCATCCCCGGCGGTCTGATGATCATTCCGCTGATTCTCGGATCGATCGTCGGCACGCTCGCGCCCGCCGCGCTGGAGATCGGCAGTTTCACCACTGCGCTGTTCAAGGACGGCGCCATGGCGTTCATGGCACTGGTGATCTTCGCCACCGGCATGCAGATAACGCCGCGCAACGCCGGTCCTATCGTCGGCACCGCCAGTGTCATACTCCTGGCCAAGAGCCTGATCCCCGGTGTGCTGATCGCGATCCTGGGTCTGACTACCGGTATGCAGGGCCTGTTCGGGATCTCGATCCTGGCCATGCTGGCCGCGATGGACAACAGCAACGGCGGTATCTGGCTCGCCTTCACCGGCCGCTACGGCGACCAGCGCGATCGCGGCGCCTATATCGCCAGCGCCATCAACGACGGCCCCTTCTTCACCCTGATTCTGATCGGTGCGTCGGGCCTGGCCGATATCCCGCTGGAAGTGTTCATGGCGGCGATCATCCCGCTGCTGCTGGGGATTCTGGCCGGCAATCTCGACCCCAAATGGACAGAGGTCATGCGCCCGGTGCCGGAGATGGTGATTCCCTTCTTCTCGTTCGGCCTCGGCACCGGCATCAATCTGGCCGACGTGCTGCACGGCGGACTGACCGGGCTGGCGCTGGGCCTGCTCGTCGCTCCGTTCACCGGTGGACTGGTCTATCTCGGCTATCGATATCTGCTGAAACGCGGCAGACGCAGCGGAATCGGCTTTGCCGCCGGCACCACCGCGGGCAACTCCATCGCCACACCGGCAATCGCCGCCGCGGCCGACCCTTCGCTGCAAGCCTATGTCGGTGTCGCCACGACCCAGGTCGCGGCCTGCGTGCTGGTCTCGGCGCTGATGGCGCCGGCGATCGCCTCGTGGCTGCTCAAGCGCAATGGCGAACTGCGATCGCCGGAGGAAATGCCTGTCAGAGCGAGCGCCCATGACAAGTCTTCTGCCCATCTGGCGGGCGATCTTATCCCGAAATGAGCCACGCCGGAGGCCGCCCCCGGTATCACGACGCATCGAGCCAGCGAATTCGCTGGCTCGATGTCATTGCCCCCAGGTCGAGATGTCAGCACGATCTCACGACAGCGTGACGACCTGCCCCGACTCGGCGCTGCGAATTCCCGCTTCCAGCAAGCGCATCACGTCCAATGCGGCTTCGGCCGTCACGGGCAGCGGCGCGTCACCCCGAATGGCGTCGCGAACACCCGCGTAGTAGGCGAGATAGTCGCCGGGCAGGGTCGGTATCTCGTGCAGTTCCGGCTGAATGCCTTCGCGTACCTGGCCGATCGTCAGCATGCCGTGGCGCCAATCCTCTCCCCAGTGGGGCGACGGCTGCCGATCACCGCGCTTGAGCATGTCCTCCTGCGGATCGAGACCATGCTTGACATAGCTGGCGCGGGTACCGTGAACGGTGAAGCGGGCGCCGGGCGCGGCAACCAGGGTACCGCCGTGGAGGATCACGCGGCACTCCCGATAGTGCAGCACGGCGTGAAAATAGTCGTCGACCTTGGCACCCTCTCGCTGGCGGGCCAGATCGAGCGAGATCGACTCCGGCACACCGAACAGCACCAGGCTCTGGTCGAGCAGGTGTGAGCCGAGGTCGAACCAGGCACCGGCACCGGGAGCGGGATCCTCACGCCAGCGCTGGGCGACCTCGGGCCGGAAGCGATCGAAATGGGACTCGAAATGGACGATCCTGCCCAGCGACTGGCTGTCGATGAGATTGCGCACCGTCAGGAAATCCGAGTCCCAGCGTCGGTTGTGGAAGACCGACAGCAGGCGTCCGGCCCTGTCAGCCTGATCGCACAGCTTGCGGGCTTCGTCCGCCGTCACCGTGAAGGGCTTGTCGACAACGACATGCTTGCCTGCTGCCAGTGCCTCACTGACCAGGGAATAGTGCGTTGCGTTGGGCGTGGGTATGACGACCAGATCGATATCGGCGCGCTGGAACAGTGCCTGCGGTGTCGCCTCCACCGGCACGCTCGGCCAGTCGGCGTTCACCTTGCCGGCGTCCCGGCTTGCCACGGCAACCAGAGAGAGGCCGTCCTGAGCGTCGATCAGCGGCGCGTGGAACCGTTTGCTGGCCATGCCGTAGCCGACCAGCCCCACACGGATGGATCCCTTCATGCTGCGTCCCTTAGAGATGAATTCGCTTCGCTTCGCGGGCAAGCCGGCGAGGCACCCTCACTTATTAGGGTATCGCATCTCGAACGGCAAGGTTCCATGGCGAGGGAGAGTCGATAATATTAGCCCTGAACGACTGGGAGATACGGTTCGCCGAGGCGCACGTTTCGGCATGGTCCTCGTCGCAATGACCGACGGTCTCACCCCTGCCCTGCGAGACCGGGGCGTGGTCTCCGACCCCATGCTTCGCTGGCGAACTCACGCCCGGACCGCTCTCGATGCCGATCGCCGCTGCCAAGCCGACGGCAATCGCGCTTCCAGCCATCGACGAACCGGTGCGACCACAAAGCGCTGCATCAGGAGCGCCAGTACAACGATCATCGCGAGATGGAAAGCCATGGTCCACAGCGGGATCGCGAACTTGAGCGCCACGTTGCTGCTGTCCACGACCCAGCTCTCGTGCCATCGCTGCAGAAGCCAGCGGGTCGCTCTCGCGGTCGGCCCGATCAGCGGCGTGTGCAGCGCAAAAATGCACAGCGCGGACTCCCCCAGTCGCTGAGCCCAGGCCCGGATCGTTGCACTTTGCGGCGCCGAGAAGGCACACACGCTGAGTAGCACCAGCGCCTGGAATGGCAGCAGCAGGCCATTGTGAGTCAGGTAGTAAAGGTGCAGTCCATCCATTTTCAGTAGCAGGACCCCGACCGGCACGCCGCACAAGCCCAGCGCCAGCAGTGGATAGCGAAACCGGCGTACCAGATCGCCCACGCGTGGGGACTGCCAGGCGCGATAGAGCACGATACCGGTCAGGAACTCTGGCAGGCGAAACAACGGGTTGCGATGAAGCACGCCAACCGTTACGTAATCGAACGACCCCGCCAGCGTGGCGACGAGCGGTCCCAGCGCGTAGAGCCCCCAGAGACCCAGCAGTACCAGGCCCCAACGCTGGACCCGCATCAGTCGCGGCGCCAGCCACGGGAAGCAGGCGTAGAAGAAGAGCAGCGCGGAGATCGACCACGAGGCCCCGTTGAGCCACAGGAAGCGCGGCTCCCAGGCCTGAAGGAGCGTCAGTTGCAGCGCGATATGGCCAATGGCGCTGGGCCACGACAGCCGCTCGGCGAAGTCGGCTCTCACGGCATCGCTCAGCGGGTAATAGGGGTGCGTATTAAAGTAGACATGGACCCCTTCGGGGCGGATGGGGTACTGAATCAACAGCAATCCGACCGACAGTAGCATTGTCATTACATGAATCGGATAGAGATTGCACAAGCGTTTGGCGACGAACGCTGGGCCGTGCATCTTCATCTCTCCGGCATGATCCAGCGCCACGTGGGCGAGCAGGAATCCGGACAGCATGAAAAACGTGCTGGTCGCGAAGAAGCCCATGCCGATGAAGCTTCTCAGCATCGCCGGCATGTCGCTGTAGATGCCGCCGAAGTGATAGGCGACCATCCACAACGCCATCAGAAAGCGCAGCCATTCGAGGCCGTAATATCGCTGTCGTTTGCTAGTGGACATCCTGCCACCTCCTTTCTTACCGCCGGACAGTACCTGACGACGTGATCGACGAACGAGGCTTCGAGACGCATCTGACGCCTGTGAGCGCGATTCCCGAAACGGCGCCGTAAAAGACGGCCCATGCTCAGCGAAGCGATTGCGCGGGGTTGCTATAGGGTTATTATCGAAGGGTGGGGGCACGCCGCGACGGTAAGCGCGGATCGTGTCATGATCGTCGTCAAAGTGTAACAAGATCGCAACGAAAACCGTGCCACGGCCCCAGGAATCACTCGTTTTTACACAAACGCCCTGATGCTGTCGCCATGAAGCGACGCTTGGCCACCGTCTTGACGGGTCGTCGGCTCACCTACGCCATGCCTGACGCTTCGGCGTCTTGCCCCGGGGTTCTCTCTCCACGCCCCATACTCATTTCGATCAGGAGTCACCATGGATCAGCAATCCCCCGTCGCGTTCATCACCGGTGCCACCTCGGGGTTCGGGCGTGCCTGTGCCCATCGCTTTGCCAAAGCGGGTTGGGCACTGGTGCTCAGCGGTCGCCGCCAGGAGCGCCTGGAAGCGGTCAAGAAGGAGTTGGAGAGCCAGGTCCCGGTTCACGTCGCCACCTTGGATGTGCGCGACCGGGATGCGGTCGCTCGAGTCGTCGAGGAGCTGCCATCGGATTTCAAGGCGGTGAAGGTGCTGGTCAACAACGCCGGACTGGCCTTGGGTGCCGGCCCGGCCCAGGAGGCCAACCTGGACGACTGGCAGACGGTCATCGACACCAACATCACCGGTCTGGTCAACGTGACGCGCACGCTGCTGCCGACGCTGATCGATGTCGGCCGCGGCGCAGCCATCATCAATATCAGCTCCACCGCGGCGCTATGGCCCTACCCCGGCAGCCATGTCTACGGCGCCTCCAAGGCGTTCGTCAATCAGTTCTCCTACAACCTGCGCTGCGATCTCAAGGGCACCGGCGTTCGCGTCACCGATATCGCCCCCGGCATGTCGGAAACCGAATTCACGCTGGTCCGGATGAAGGGTGATCAGAGTGCTCACGACAAGCTCTATGGCGGCGTCGAGCCGATCCAGCCGGAAGATGTCGCCGAGCAGGTGTTCCTGGCCGCAACGCTGCCACCGCATCTCAACATCAATCGTCTCGAGCTGATGCCGGTGTGCCAATCCTGGGCCGGTCTATCGGTGGATCGAGACTGAGACACCCAGGCACGAAAATCCCGGCACGGCCTTCAGCCCTCTTCCGTGGAGGGCCGATAGTGCGGGCCTGCGGGCGACGCCACCAACACTTCCAAACGGGATCGACATGACTGAACGCTCCACGGCAGCGGCGCCCGCTCGCGGGCATCAGCCGCTCTGGCTCGCGACGGCGCCGGGGCTCTTCCTGCTGCTGTGGTCACTGGGATTCCCGGTCGCCAAGATCGGCACGCAGCATGTCGACCCGCTGCTGTTCCTGGGGCTTCGATTCACGCTGGTGCTACTGATCATGTTGCCGATCTGGCTATGGCTGCGCCCACCGATGCCTACCAGGCTCGCCGCCTGGGGTCATCAGGCGATGGTCGGCTTCCTGATCCAGACCATCTACTTCGGCTGCTGCTACAGCGCCTTTGCCCTCGGCAGCTCCGCCGGCGTGGTGGCGCTGATCGTGTCGTTGCAACCGATACTGGTCGCCCTCGCGGCCCCGGCCATGGTGGGCGAAACCATCGGCAGGCGGCGCTGGATCGGCTTCGTGCTGGGCTTCGTGGGCGCGGTGGTGGTCATCGTCGGTCGCTCCACCGTGGAAGGCACGACGGTCGGCGGCTTGTTGCTGGCCTTGGCCGCCCTGCTGGGCATGAGCGGTGCGACACTCTACGAGAAACGCTTTGGCGAGCCGCTCCATCCGATCAGCGCCAATCTCATCCAGTATCTGACCGGCTTGATCACGACCCTGCCGCTGATCGCGCTGTTCGGCCACTTCACGCTCGAGCTGAACGGTGCGCTGGTCGGATCGCTGGCCTACCTGGTCATCGGCAACTCATTGATCGCCATCTCGCTGCTGCTGGCGATGATCCGCCGCGGCGAGGCCTCCCGGGTCTCTGCCCTGTTCTACCTGGTGCCGCCCTGCGCGGCCCTGTTTTCATGGTGGCTGATCGACGAAGCCATGCCCCCCGTTGCCTGGCTGGGCATGGCCATCGCCGCCGCCGGGGTGGCCCTGGTCAGTGGCCGGCGCCAACGCCGCTGAAGGGACTCGACGTTGACGCCACCAGGCTCGCGACGCAACATGAGCGGGATTCAGCAATCGCTTCACGATCAGGCCAATTCCACCATGTCCACCGCCGACGAGCGCCAGGCGCTCCACCTGCCCCAAGGGCACGCCAAGCTGCTGCTTCACTCCTGCTGCGCCCCCTGCTCGGGGGAGGTCATGGAAGCGCTGCACGCCTCCGGTATCGACTACGCGATCTTCTTCTACAACCCGAATATCCATCCGGAGAAGGAGTACCTGCTGCGCAAGGAGGAGAACATCCGCTTCGCCGAGCAGCACGACATCGAGTTCATCGATGCCGACTACGATACCGACAACTGGTTCGCCCGCGCCAAGGGCATGGAGTACGAGCCGGAGCGCGGCATTCGTTGCACCATGTGCTTCGACATGCGTTTCGAACGCACGGCGCTCTACGCCAAGGAGCACGGCTATACGCTGATTTCCAGCTCGCTCGGCATCTCGCGCTGGAAGGACATGAACCAGATCAACGACTGCGGTCACCGCGCCGCGGCGCCTTACGAGGGGATGGAGTACTGGGATTACAACTGGCGCAAGAAAGGTGGCTCGAAACGCATGATCGAGATCAGCAAGCGCGAGCGTTTCTACCAGCAGGAGTATTGCGGCTGCGTCTATTCGCTGCGCGACTCCAACCTCCACCGCAAGGCTCAGGGCCGTGAGCTGATCAAGCTCGGCGTACAGTACTACGGCGACGACGAGTGACGAGGGCCAGGTGGCCCTCGCCGTCAACTTTTCGCTATCAGCAGCGCGCCAGCGCCGATCATCAGCGATCCGGCGCCCCGGTTCAATCGGCGCTGCGCGCGGGGCGAACGCAAGGCTCGCCGCGCTCTGGCCGCACTGGCAGCGATCAGGCAGAGCCCTGCCATCAAGCCAGCGACCGTCAGCACGACCAACAGCGCCAGGGCGGAGCCGCCGAGCCGCTCGAGGTCGACGAACGTGGGCAGGAAAGCGATATAGAACAGGATCACCTTGGGATTCGAGGCAGAGATAAGAAATCCCTGCGCGACCCCGGCCAGATTACCCCCCGACTGACCGGGCGACGCCACCTCGGCGCTTTGCACCGGCGCTTTCCACAACTTCCAACCGAGATAGAAAAGATATAGTGCTCCCAGGATCCGGATCACGCCGAAGACTTCCCCCCAGTGCTCGGCGATGGTGGCCAAGCCGAAGGTCGCGAGCAGCAGATAGAGCACGTCGCTGAGTATCATGCCCGCCGCCATCGGCAGGCATCGACGAAATCCTGCGTTCATGCCCGTGGCGATCAGCGCGAACACGCCCGGACCCGGCGTGATGGCGAACAGGAAAATGGCCAGCAGGTAGGTGACGGCACTTTCGAGAGACATGGCGTGGACCCACAATGGAGGCGATGAAGCGCGATTGTCGGCCTGACGCCCCTGCGGCGCAACCCGTCAACGCAAGCGGCGGCGCATGATGCGCCGCCGCTTGTGACCGGTCGAGACAGCGAATGTCTCAGCAGTTCCCTTTTTTCGCCTGCCCCGGCGGACAGAAGTCACCGTCGCCGTGACGATGATCACCGTCACCAATGATTACCGCGGGCTCGGACTCGATGCGTGCCGGATGGTAACTGCAGGCACTCAGCATCACCATCGCCAACACCGCCCAAGTCGCCATGATCAACCAGCGCGATCGTTGTATTGCCTTGTCGTTTACCACGTCATGCTCCTCGTTCCTTCGCCGATCGTCACGCCGGCGTCGCCTTCAGCGTACCATGACGCCCTTGTGCGGCATGCCAGCGGCCAATCTCAACGCCCGAACACGACCTTGGCGACATCCTGGTAGACCTTGGCGAAATGCACGGTCATTCCCGCCTTGAGATAGTCCGGCAACTCGTCGTAATCGCGCTTGTTGGCCTCCGGCAGGATCAGCTCGAAGATTTCGCTGCGCCGGGCGGCGATCACCTTCTCGCGGATGCCGCCGACCGGTAGCACCTGGCCGGTCAGCGTCAGCTCGCCGGTCATCGCCAGCGGCCGGTTGATGCTCTGGTTCCGGGCCAGCGACATCAGCGCCGTGGTCATGGTCACGCCCGCCGAAGGGCCATCCTTGGGGGTGGCGCCCTCAGGCACATGGAGGTGGACGAAGGCGTCGTTGAAGAAGTCGGCGTCGGCGCCGTACTCGCCCAGGTGACCCAGGGTATAGCTGTAGGCGATATTGGCCGACTCCTGCATCACTTCGCCCAGCTTGCCGGTGAGCTTGAAGCCACGCGTCAGCGCATGCACCTTGGTCGCCTCGATCGGCAACGTGGCGCCCCCCATGGCGGTCCAGGCCAGTCCGGTGACCACGCCGACGCCCTTGAGTACCTTCTCCTTGCGGAACAGCGGCGCGCCCAGGAACTCCTCCAGGTTGTTGACCGAGACCTTGACCGTCTCCTGGTTCTGCTCGAGCATCTTGACCGCCGCCTTGCGCACGATCCGGTGCAACTGCTTCTCGAGCTGGCGAACGCCGGCCTCGCGGGCGTAGCCCTCGATCACCTGCTTGAGCGCGGCATCGGTCAGGTTGATGCGCTTCTTGGGAATGCGGTCACGCTTCAACAGTTTCGGCCAAAGGTGATGCTTGGCGATCGCCACCTTCTCTTCGGCGATGTATCCCGACAGCCGGATCTGCTCCATGCGGTCGAGCAGCGGCCCCGGAATGGTGTCGAGCTGGTTGGCGGTACAGACGAACAGCACCTTGGAGAGATCCAGGCGCACGTCGAGGTAGTGATCGAGGAAGTCGACGTTCTGCTCGGGGTCGAGCACCTCCAGCAGCGCCGAGGCCGGATCGCCCTGGAACGACTGCCCCATCTTGTCGATCTCGTCGAGCATGATCACCGGGTTCTCGACCTCCACCTCCTTGAGCGCCTGCACCAGCTTGCCCGGCATGGCACCGATATAGGTCCGGCGATGGCCCTTGATCTCCGCCTCGTCGCGCATGCCGCCAACCGAGAAACGATAGAACTTGCGTCCCAGGGCATCGGCGATCGACCGGCCGACGGAGGTCTTGCCCACCCCGGGGGGGCCGACCAGCAGCACGATGGAGCCACCCACGTCACCCTTGAACGAGCCCTCGGCGAGGAACTCGATGATGCGTTCCTTGACGTCGTTCAAGCCGTCGTGATCGCGATCGAGCACGCCGCGGGCCCGCTTGAGATCGAGCTGGTCCTCCGACGTGATCCCCCAGGGAAGCGACGTCAGCCAGTCGAGATAGTTGCGGGTGGTGCCATATTCCGGCGAGCCGGTCTCCAGCACCGACAGTTTGTTCAGTTCGTCGTCGATGCGCTCCTGGACCCGCTCCGGCACCCGCAGCGCCTCGAGACGGCCGCGAAAGGTATCGACATCGCTCTCGCGATCGTCCTTGGAGATACCGAGCTCTTTCTGGATCACCTTGAGCTGCTCGCGCAGGAAGAACTCGCGCTGGCGCTCCTGCATCTGCGAGTTGACCTGCTCGCTGATCTGGTTCTGCAACTGGGCGACCTCGATCTCCTTGCGCAGCAGCGGCAGCACCTTCTGCATCCGATCCATGATCGGCAGGGTCTCGAGTACGTTCTGCAGCTCCTTGCCCTTGGCGGAGGTGATGGCTGCGGCGAAGTCGGTCAGCGGGCCCGGCTCGTGGGGACTGAAGCGGTTGAGATAGCTCTTCAGTTCCTCGCCATAGAGCGGATTGATAGGGAGCAGTTCCTTGATCCCGTTGATCAGCGACATCGCGTAGGCGCGCGCTTCCTCCGCTTCGGCATCGACCGGCTCGCGAGGATAGGAGACCTCCACCAGATAGGGCGGCGTCTTCGACAGCCAGCGGTGAATGCGAAAGCGCCGCATCCCCTGAGCGATGAACTGGATCTGCTGCTCCTCGGTCTGGTTGCGATGCACCTTCACCGCGGTACCGATCTCCGGGAAGCTGCCGGGGTTCAACTCCTCCATGCCCACGTCGCCCACGAACGCCACCCCCACCATGTGATGGGGAGTATTGGCGACGCGCTTCATGGTCTCCTCCCAGCGCTGGCGCTGGATGATCAGCGGTTGCACCTGGGCGGGGAAGAAAGGCCGGTTGTGGATGGGAAGGAGGTAGATTCGTTCCGGCAGATAATCACCGGAGGGGACGACGGCACCGGCGGCGTGCTGCGACTGGGGGTCGTCTTCAGGCGCGGTCTGGCTGGCTTCGAAGTAGTCCGTGGCGTCGCGGTTGTGTTCGCTCATCATTCACCCTGAGTTCGAGGCCAAAGCTGGCCGAATGACCAAGGGATGTGGGCACCGGGGCGGGAGTTCAAGTCAGCGATGGGAGATCGGCGTGGAAATCATCGGGCCGCGCCCGCAAGCGCGGCCCTCCAGGCGTCCGAAAAACGTCAGTTCGAATCGTTCGCCAGCGGCAACAGCGGTATCCGCTGACCATCGATATCGAGGACGCCATCCGCCAGCTCGACCTGCAGCGGATCGCTGCCCAGCGGCAGGCCAAGCGACATCAGCAGCACGGCCGGTGCGCCCTCGAGGGTCAGACTGCCCTGCAGGCGGCGAACGAACTCGCGCTCGAGCGCCGCATCGCTCATGGTCTCGGGATTCCACTCCTCGATCCCGGCGCCATCGATACTGAGCTCCCCTTCACCGCGCAGCTTCATGCCCAGCATCGGGCTGTCAGCGTTAAGGCTCTCCAGCGACAGGCGTGGCGATCCTGCGAGCAGCGCCTGAATCGATGGCTGCAGCGGCGCCAACGCGGACTCCAGGGCCCGGTCGTCGTCAGCGTCGGCCGCAGTCTGTATCTCGGTCAGATTCTCTTCCAGCGCCTTGGTCAGTGCCCGATAGGCGTCACCATCGACCCGATCCAGCGCCAGCGTGAAGCCGCCGCTGAAAACCGATTGATCCTGAATCCGGGTATCGCCCAGGTCGGCCTTCAACTGCATCGTCAATTGATCGGCGTCGAGCGCCGCCTTCACCGTGTAGCCGATATCCCGGGTGATCACGCTGGGGCTGCCGCTGGGCGTGACCGTCGTGGTCGGGAACGTCAGCGCCATCTGCTGACGGAAAGCCTGGTCATCGCCCTCGAACGTTCCGGAAACCGTCGCTCCCTCCATCAGGACATCGGCCTGGTCGTCGGTCAGTCGCAGCCGCGGCATCGCGCCTTTCAACGTGACATGATCGTCGACCTGCTCGATATCGAGCGTCGCCTCGGCAGACTCGAGCTGCATGTCGCGGGCCGGGGTCACCTCCCCCGCGACCTCTCGCGCCGGCACGGTGACCGTCTGCGAGAAACTCGGCAGGGTGAAGTGACCCTCCAGCTTCTGTTCGCGGGTCAGGAAGCGCCCACTCCAGGTCATCGGCCCCTGGCTCTCGAGCACGTCGCCGAACAGCGTCTGACCGCCGCCGTCCGTCACCTGCGCTTCGCCATCCAGCGTCGTCTCGAGCAGGCCATGATTCGCCCGATACGGGACCTCGATGGAGACGGCGTCCGCGTCCCGCGCTACCGCCACGTAGCGGGCCTCGATGCGACCCGAGGAGTGGAACCAGCCGCTGTCGACATCCTCGCGCGAGACGTGCCAGTCGGGGCGGGCGTCGAGCCGCGCGACCAGCTTGTCCATCTCGCTATCGAAGCGCTGGCTGGAATAGGCCTGAGCCCCCAGGTAACCGCCGCCAGCCAACACGATCACGACCGCTCCTGCGATCATCCATTTACGCATGCACTGCTCCAGACGTTGACGTGAGAAACGCTGTTAGGGAACCACTGCCTAAATGCCTACAGGCGCGAATGGCTGTGTTGCGCGGTACCGGTGCGCCGGTGCGATCGGAACTCGCCTAACCCCATGTCATGTCCCGTTCTCTGCGTGCCGTGCGCCTTGCGCTTCATCGCCTTCGGCAATTTATTCAGCGTTTCCTTAGATCCACACTGACTCGGCCTGCATGGGGCGTCGCCTTGTTTCGCTCGTGGCTCGTGGCTCGTGGCTCGTGGCTCGTGGCTCAATGCAGCCAGAACCAGAGATGCATCGTGCTCCAGGCATACACGCCGGCCAGGATATCGTCGAACATGATGCCGATCCCCCCGGCGACGCGGCGATCCACCCAGCGAATCGGCCAGGGCTTGAGAATATCGAAGACCCGGAACACCACGAATCCCCACAGCGCGGCCTCCCAGGAAAACGGTACCGCCGCCATCGTGAGCCAGTAGCCCACGAACTCGTCCCAGACGATACCCGAATGGTCGTGCACCCCGAGATCGCGGGAGGTCGTCTCGCAGAGCCAGATCCCGACCAGCGTGGCCACACCCATCAGCCCCATGTAGATCGCCAGCGGCAGGCCCGACATCAACCAGTAGAAGGGTATCGCCGCCAGCGTCCCGAAGGTCCCGGGCGCGAACGGCACGGCGCCACTGCCCAGCCCGAAAGCCAGGAAATGGGTCGGTCGACGCCAGACACTCGCGGGAGCCCGGTTCATGAGAGAACCTCCGGAAAGTGATTCCAGCCCTGACGCTCGAGATAGCAGGGATCGATGCCGTGAATGCCCTCGGCATCGACGATTCGCCCGATCGGCGTCAACGGCAGATGGAGCGGCGCCAGGCGGCGCTGCGCCTCGGCAAGATCAGCGGCAGCCACCGTCACCAGCAGCTCGTAGTCATCGCCACCATTGAGCACCCGCTGCCGCACGTCGTCCAGCTCCAGCGTCGCGCGTAGCGGCGTCGCCAGCGGCAACGCCTCGAGATCGAGCCGCGCGCCTACCCCGGAGGCCGAGAGCAGATGCTGGAGATCCGCCAGCAAGCCGTCGGAGATATCGATGGCGCTGGTGGCCAGCCCTCTCAGCGCCTCCCCCGCCGCCAGCCGAGGCTCGGGACGCAGATACGCCTCGAGCAGAGGATGCCCCGGGTCGCGCTCACCCTGCTGCCAGCGGGCAAGCCCTGCGGCCGCGCGCCCGGGATAGCCGGTCACCGCGACCAGATCGCCCTCGCGGGCTCCGCGACGCCTCAGCGCCTGTCCGGCCGGGACTTCGCCGTGGACCGTCACACCGATCGTCAGCGCACCACGAGTGACATCGCCGCCGACCAGTTCGCAGCCGCTGCGTTCGGCCAGTTCGCGGAAGCCGTCGGCGAAGGCCTCGAGCCACGCCGGATCGGCCGCGGGAAGCGTCAGCGCCAGGCAGCACCAGCGGGCTCTCGCGCCCATCGCGGCAAGATCGCTCAAGGCCACGGCCAGGGCGCGATGGCCAATGGCGGCGGGTGGGGCGTCATGGGGGAAATGGATATCGACCACCGAGGTATCGACGCTGACCGCCAGCTGCTGCCCCGGGGAGAGTGCCAGCACGGCGCAGTCGTCGCCGTTGCCGACGACGACATCGCTACGCCCGGCTGCCGCGGGCCGCGACAGGTAGCGAGCGATCAGGTCGAATTCGCTCAAGGAGGTGCGACTCATGTCAACGACGGCGTGCAGCGACCTCGGCGCCCCGCAGCCGCGAGGCGAGCTTGTCGAGTATGCCGTTGACGTATTTGTGGCCGTCGGTGGCGCCGAATATCTTGGCCAGCTCCACCCCTTCGTTGATCACGGCCCGGTAGGGAACCTCGGGACGGCGGGACAACTCGTACGTGCCGAGGCGCAGAATCGCCAGCTCGATGCGGTCCAGATCCTCCAGACGCCGATCGAGCAGCGGCGCGATCGCCGCGTCGAGCTCCGCGCGGTTGTTGGCCGTGTTGTGGAGCAGGTCATGGAACAGCGCCTTGTCGGCAATCTCCATGACCTTGTGCCAGTTCTCGTGATCCTCGAGATCCTCGTCGGCGATCTGGGAACGGAACTCGGCCTCTACGGCCGTGATCGACTTGCCGGTCATCTGCCACTGATAGAGCCCCTGGACGGCAAGCTCCCGGGCTGCGCGGCGGGACTCCTGGGCCGGCGTCGGCTGGCGTGACGGTGAACTCATGCCTCGCCTCCCAGTCGCTTGAACAGCGATACCATTTCCATCGCTGCCATGGCCGCCTCGGTGCCTTTGTTGCCGGCCTTGGTGCCAGCACGCTCGACGGCCTGGTCGATCGAGTTGACCGTCAGCACGCCATTGGCGATGGGCGTCGCGAACTCGAGCTGCAGGCTGCTCAACGATGAGTTGCAGTTGCCCGCGACATACTCGAAGTGCGGCGTGCCGCCACGGATCACCGCGCCCAGCGCGATGACGGCGTCGGGCCGGGAAACCTGGAGCACGCGCTTGACCGCCAACGGCAGCTCCCAGGCGCCGGGGACGTGGATCAGCTCGATGTTCTCTTCACTGATGCCGTGCCGCGTCAGGCTGTCGACGGCGCCCTCGACGAGGCTGTCGACGACATGGTGATTGAAGCGGCCCACGACGATGGCGTAACGGCCATCGACATCGGTGAACTGACCTTCCAGTTGCGCGATCGGTTGCATTGTCGGGTTCCGGATACACTGCGTCAGGTTCGTCATTCACTTGAACCTGAACGCGAAAAACAGACTGATTGGCCGGCGCCAGAACCTAGCGCTCGGCGCGCGAAGCCGGCCATCTTACCATGGCCGCGCGGCCATACCACGCTCACACGAACGGTGACTCGAATCTCGGTCAGGCGTCGCCGCTGACCAGCTCGACCACCTCCAGATCGAAGCCGGAGAGCGCCGAGAAGCGCCACGGCGAACTCAACAGTCGCATCTTACCGACACCGAGCTGACGCAGAATCTGCGCCCCGGTGCCGATGGAGAGGAAATTCCCCGCCCCGTCGGTAGCACTGTTGCGCGGCGATGCTCCCCGCCCCAGGACGTCGTCGAGCTGCTGCTTGAAGTCGCCTGGCGGGCGCGCATCATCCAGCAGCACGAACACGCCCGACTCCGCCCGGCCGATCTCGGCCAGTGCCGTGTGGGCTGTCCAGTGGCTGTCCGCCCGGCACAGCGCCAGCAGATCGCGAAGGGTATCGCCGCCATGCACCCGCACCGTCGTCGGCGTGTGCCGGGAGGGCTGCCCTTTGACCAGCGCCAGGTGATGTCTGTCCTGAACGTTGTCGTGGAAGACATGCATGGTCATGTCGCCGAAGGCCGTTCGCACCGGCATCTGCTCGATGGCATCGACGGTGCGCTCGTTGAGCATGCGATAGTGGATCAGATCGGCAATGGTACCGATCTTGATGTCGTGCTCCGCGGCGAACCGCTCCAGTTCCGGCCGCCGAGCCATGGTGCCGTCGTCGTTCATGATCTCGCAGATCACGCCCGTCGCTTCGAAGCCGGCCATGGCGGCCAGGTCGCAGGCCGCCTCGGTGTGGCCGGCACGGCGAAGCACGCCCCCCGGCTCCGCCATCAGCGGGAAGATATGCCCCGGCTGCACGATGTCTTCCGGCTTGGCGCCACGGGCCGCCGCAGCCCGGACCGTCAGGGCGCGGTCAGCCGCCGAGATGCCGGTGGAGACCCCCCTGGCGGCCTCGATGGAGACGGTGAACTTGGTGCCGTAGCCGGAGCCGTTGTCGCTGACCATCAGCGGCAGCTTCAACTGCTGGCAGCGCGATCTCGACATCGGCTGGCAGATCAGGCCGCGAGCATGGCGGGCCATGAAATTGATGTGGCTGGCCTCGACACACTCGGCCGCCATGATGATGTCGCCCTCGTTCTCGCGATCCTCGTCATCCATCAGGATGACCATCCTGCCCTGCCGGATCTCTTCCAACAGGACATCGATGCCGGCCAACTGATTCGATTTCGCTGTCGTCATTGATGATTCGTCCAATGAAACTGCCGTCTACTGAAACCACCAGGGGTCGATGCGGCACAGCCTACCTGTCGCGGGACGCGGACGCTACTGTCGGGTGCCGGTGACACAGCGCGCGACTGCCGACGCCCCCGTTCCGCCAGACTCAGCCCTCCCTGAGCGGGCGTGCCGAGATGCGCCAGTCGTCACCCAGCGCCCGGATATCGTCGATCTTCAGCCGCCGCTGCTGGCTCATCGTCGCCAGCCCCGGCAGCGCGAATAGCGGCCTCGCCTCGCTGCCCAGCAGCGTGGCCGCCATGAACAGTTCCAGCCGGTCGACACAATCGGCCTCGAGCAGCGCGCCGGCCAGAGTGGCACCGGTCTCGACCAGCACCTCGTTGCAGGCTTCCTGGGTGGCGAGATAACGCAGCAGCGCGGTGAACTCCACGCGCCCCTCGGCATTGGCGGGCATCACCACGACCTCTGCGCCAGCGGCTTCGAGCCTGCGGCGCCGCTCGCTCGCCTCCGTTTGAACCGTGAACACCAGCGTTCGCCCGGGCTCGCTCAGGCATGCCGCGGCCAGCGGCATGCGCAGATGACTATCCAAAACCACCCGCAACGGCTGGCGACGGGCGATGGATTCGGCGTCGTCCAGGCCGAGCTGCCCGGCCCGCACCGTCAGCCGGGAGTCGTCGAAGATGATCGATTCGACGCCGGTCAGAACCGCGCTGGACTCGGCCCGCAGTCGCTGAACCTGGCGCCGCGCGGCCGGACCGGTGATCCACTGGGACTCCCCGTCCGCCATCGCCGTACGGCCGTCCAGACTCATTGCCATCTTCAACGTGACCCTCGGCAACCCTTCGCGCATGCGGCGGATGAAACCGGGATTGAGCTGGCTGGCAGCCTCTTCCCGCAGCCCCACGGCGACTTCGACGCCCGCATCGCGCAGCATCGCGAAGCCCCGACCCGATACCTGCGGATTGGGATCTTCCATTGCCGCGACGACCCGAGTCACGCCCGCCTCGATCAAGGCCAGGCTGCAAGGTCCGGTACGGCCAGTATGCGAACAGGGCTCGAGGGTGACGTAGGCGATCGCTCCTCGAGCTGCCTCGCCGGCCGCCCGCAGCGCGTTGATCTCGGCGTGAGGCTCGCCGGCCCGGACGTGAAAGCCCTCCCCGACAATCCGGCCGTCCTTGACCAGCACGCAGCCGACCCGTGGGTTGGGATCACAGCTGTAGCGGCCCTGCCAGGCAAGCTGGATCGCCCGATCCATGCAGGATTCCTGGGAGAGGGGTTCGAGAATAGATGAGGACATGAGGGCTCGCTCGATGGAGGAGGGAAAGCGAGGGGACGGTAGCGACAAAACAGGCGCCGATTCAGCCCTGGCCGCCCTCGTCACCCGACGAGAGACTCGGCTCCTGGGACAACCGATCGATCTCGGCTCGAAATTCGTCGAGATCCTGGAAACGGCGATAGACGGAAGCGAAACGAATGTAGGCCACGTGATCGAGACGCTGCAGCGTCTCCATGACTTCTTCACCCACGTCTCGCGCTTCCACTTCCCGGTCGCCTCTGGCGCGCAACCGCTGGCGAATCCGTTCCACCGCTGCCTCGAACGACTCCACGCTGACGGGGCGTTTCTCCAGCGCACGCGCCATGCCCGCCCGCATCTTCTGCTCGTCGAAGCTCTCGCGGGAGCCATCGGACTTGACCACCCGCGGCATCACCAGCTCGGCGGTTTCATAGGTCGTGAAGCGCTCTCCACACTCCGCGCACTGACGACGACGCCGCACCTGATCCCCCTCGGCCACCAGCCGGGAGTCGGTCACCTTGGTATCGTGCGTACCACAGAAAGGGCAATGCATCGTCGGGGTCTACCTGTCAGCGTGGGCGATGAGCGTAATCGCCCCTCTTGTTGATGAATGCGGTAACGGTGCCGTATGAGAGAGCAGAGTGTACCGGTTTGGGCAACATAGCGGAAACACGCGGAAAAACCTTGGCGATTTTGATGTTGGCCCATCTTCTGCAAGGATGTTGTGACAATCCTTAACAACGAAGCCTTGAATCCCAGGCCGCGTACGTCAACCGCCGATACCAAGGAATCGCCCATGCCCAGTCGTGCCGCGAATTATCCCGCCCTTTCCGAGGAAGCCTTCATGGCCCGCGCCAGCGCGCGCCTGGAAGAGGTATATGGACCCCGCCGCGACGAGATCATGCGACGCCTGATGACGTTGCTGATGCACCAACGCAGTGCACTGGATACCTTGCCACGCCCCACCTGGAGTGAGCGCGATCAGATTCTGATCACTTATGGCGACACCATCATCGATGGAGAACGGCCGCCACTCGAGGTAATGGATGACTTTCTCGCCACTCGTCTGAACGGGACGTTCAGTGGCCTGCATATCCTGCCGTTCTTCCCCTGGAGCAGCGACGACGGCTTTTCGGTGATCCATTATCGCGAGGTGAACCCCAAGCTCGGAGACTGGCAGGATATCCGCCGGCTCGCCTCGCGAGTGGACTTGATGGTCGATCTCGTCATCAATCATGTCTCGCGCGATTCACTCTGGTTCATCGACTACCTCTCGGGCACGCAGCCGGGGCGCGACTACTTCATCGAGATGGACCCGGAGACGGATCTCTCCATGGTTACGCGGCCACGCAATTCGCCTCTCCTGGTGCCGGTATCGACACGTCGCGGAACACGCCACCTGTGGGCGACCTTCTCCGAAGACCAGATCGACCTCAATTTCGCCAATCCGGACGTACTGCTCGAATTCATCGGCATCCTGCTCTATTACGTCCAGCAGGGCGCGCGCATCATTCGCCTCGACGCCATCACCTACCTGTGGAAGGAGGTTGGTACCCCCTGTGTGCATCTGCCCCAGACGCACGCCATCGTCCGCCTGCTGCGGGCGATTCTCGACTTCATGGCACCGGGAACGCTGCTGATCACCGAGACCAACGTGCCACATCAAGAGAACATGAGCTACTTCGGCCTGGAACGCCTGGCTCCGGAGCCTCAGGCCGAGGGCCACGACGAAGAATCGCCGTCGATGCCCGACGAAGCGCACATGATCTACCAGTTCACGCTGCCGCCTCTGCTGGTACACACGCTGACCAGCGGAGACGCCACCACGCTGGCCGACTGGGCGCGCAGCCTGCCGACGCTGCCACCGGGCTGTACCTACTTCAACTTCACCGCCAGCCACGACGGTATCGGCGTCAGGGCCCTCGAGGGTCTGCTGCCATCTCACGAACTGGAGATCATGCTCGAACTGATGCACCGCTTCGGCGGCTACGTCAGCATGAAGACCAACGCCGACGGTAGCGACTCGCCCTACGAGATCAACATCACCTACTACGACGCAATGAAGGGGACGCGTCGCGGCGCCGATGCGTGGCAGGTCGAGCGTTTCCTCTGCAGCCAGAACCTGATGCTGGCGCTACAGGGGATACCCGGCGTCTATTTCCATAGCCTGACCGCGACCCTCAACGACCACGGCGGCGTGGAACGTAGTGGCAAACTGCGCTCGATCAACCGTCGGCGCTGGCCCAAGGAGGAGCTCGACGAACTCATCGACAGCCGCAGCACGCCGACCCGCGAGGCGTTCACCTCGCTGAAGCGACGACTCAACATTCGCGCCAACGAGCCCTGCTTTCATCCCGAAGCCGCTCAGCGAGTGCTCGACACGCCGCCCGGCATCTTCGCCATCGAACGCGGACCGCTCGCCAACGGGCGCCGCCTGCTGGCGATCTACAATATCAGTGACACGCGCCAGCCGCTGGAGATCGACGAGCTGAACGGTGGCGAGTGGTACGACGTGCTCAAGGATGGCAAGCGCTGGAGCCCGCATCCCGACGAGCGCGACATCCTGCGGCCCTACCGCAGCCTGTGGCTGGTCCAGCCCTGAGCGGTTCCCGCGATGGCCGGTGAGAGTCGCTTCGACTCTCACCGGCCGTGGCCCGACTCCCGGCAAGCGAACGCATCCCGCCTACACCTGGCCGGCGTTATCCAGCTCCACCGCTTCGAACAGCCGATCCTGGAGGTCGGGAATCGCCGCCTGGACCCGGTTCCAGCTGGGAATGAAAGGCTTGTCCCGCGGGGATTCGAAGAAGGCGGCGCCAGCCTGCATGATATTGTCGGCGAACAGCTCCACGGCGGCCTCTTCACTGTGGCGGTCCAGTTTGAGCCCGTTCATGGCGGCATCGTGGTCGTAGGCCTCGATCAGGTCCAGCGCCACGCGATAGTAGGTGGCCTTGACCGTACGGAAGCTCTCGACGCTCATCTCCACCCCCAGCGTCGCCAGTTTGCGATACATCGCCTTGGCGATGTCCATGCTCATCCGGTTGAGCCCGCCGCTGGGGTCCTCCTCGGAGACCGGCTGATGCTTGTGGTCGTAGGCGTCGGCGATATCCACCTGGCACAGGCGCTTGGTCGAGAAGTTCCGGTGAACCTCGGAGAGCACGCCGATCTCCAGGCCCCAGTCGCTGGGAATGCGAATGCCGTCCAGCACGTCGGCGCGCATGGAGAATTCGCCGGATAGCGGATAGCGGTAGCTGTCGAGATAGTCGAGGTAAGGCAGCGGCCCATAGATCATCTTGAAGGCCCGGATCAGCGGCGTGACCATCAATCGCGCCACCCGGCCGTTGAGCTTGCCGGAGGCGATTCGGGAGTAGTAGCCCTTGCAGAACTCGTAGTGGAAGCGCGGGTTGGCCACCGGGTAGATCAACCGCGCCAGGAGGCCGCGGTCGTAGGTGACGATATCGCAGTCGTGGAGCGCGACCGCCTCGGCCTTACCGGATGCGCGGACGTAACCGGAGCAGTACCAGACGTTGCAGCCCTTGCCCGGCTCCAGGGGCGCCAGGTTCTCCTGCGCCAGCTCCTGCTGGAGGGCCTGGAGTCGTGGGCCGTCGTTCCACAGGATGCGGTGGTGCTGAGGCAGGCGCGAGAAGAACTCCCGCGCCTTGAGAAACTGCTCGCGATCGGCGCGATCGAGACCGATGACGATTTCGCTGAGATAAGGCACCTTGCACAGTTCGTCGACGATGTGCGAGAGCGCCGGCCCCTCCAGCTCGGAGTAGAGCGATGGCAGAATCAGCCCCATCGGCCGAGTGCGGGAGAACCGTTTGAGATCGTTCTCCAGGGCTTCCACCGAGCGCCGCGTCAGGTTGTGGAAATTGGTAATGATACCGTTCTGATAAAAATCACTCATGAAGTACCCTCTTCGTATTGTCGTTTTGGCGTCGATCCGTGACGCCTGTCATCAGGTCGATATCTTCGACTACTGCGGCTCGCCACTCTCCCATCCCGGCTCCTGGGCCAGCCAATGCGCGACACCCTCCGACCAACCGGCCGGCCCTCGCGCTTGCGTTCGATAGACCCGGGCACTCGCCAGGGTCATCGGCTGGCCATGATGGGCGGCAATGATGACGGCCATGTCCGTCGTCGACAGCAGCGCCAGATCGTTGGGCCCATCACCGAGACCCAGCGTCCTCGGCCGATAGCCACGTAACGACTCGAACCGGGCCAGCAGCCATTCGGCGGCCTGCCCCTTGTCGACCGCGCCCATGACATGCCAGAACCGGCCGCCTCGGGTCAGGCGCAGGCCATCGACGCGCAGGGTCTCATGCAAAGCTTGCAGTTTGGTGTCGTCGTCCTCCCACACCAGCGGTTCGCTCCCTTCCCGACTCATCGCCTGCTCGGCAGCGACAGCACTGAGCCCCGTGAGCTCCCGAACCTCGGCCAGCTCCATCTCCCCCATTCGGCGGAAGCGCAGGCCATGGCGCTCGCGCACCACATCCAGACGGCGTCGGATGAAGTCGACATCCATGCTCGGGGTCTTGACCACCAGGCCGTCCGGCGAGGCCGGGTCACGATCCAGTCGCGCATGCTGCCAGGCTGGCGGCAGGCCGATTACGGCGCCGTTCTCGGCGATGAAGGGTGTCTGCTCCAGCCCCAGCTCCTGGCGGAGTGCCAGCAGTTCGGCACGGGTCTTGCTGGTGGTGGGGATGACCGGGATCGCCCGCTGCTCGAGACGCTGCAGCCACGAAGCGGCAGGCTGCCAGTCGTAGGTATCGTGGTCCAGCAACGACCCGTCGAGATCGGTGAACACCAGCAACGGTGGCTTGTTCAAGGTCGGCTGTGTCATGGCTTCACCCGCATCGCATCACCTCGTCATGTCGTACGCGATCGGCTGCTTGTCGGCAGTCGTATAGGTGAAGGTAGCACGTATCATGCCAAACACGACGGCTCGCGCCATGGGAGCCGGATACGGCTCCTCGGCGGTGCTGCCGGCCCATGGGCGCGGGGGCCAGCGCACCATTTTGGCGCGCTGGCGGCTCGCGACACGGGGGTATCAGTCGCGGGCGTGTCTTGCCGCGATCGCGATGACGCCGGCCAGGGTCGCACGGTCGCTATCGATCGCCTCGACCGCGATCCCGGCGGCCTCCAGCGCCAGGGTATAACTCTGCCGCAGCGAGTCGGCGCCGACGAGATACACCTTGTCGAGTTCGCGACGAGCCGCTTGCATGGCCCTTACCTCCTCGCCGATCAAGACGCCGGAGAGAAAGCTGCCGATCTGCGGCGATTCGAGCCCGGCGTAGAGATGGCGGCTGCGGGCTTCGAACAGAGCATGCATCACGCCCCCGGGGCAGCCGGCGCGGGAAACGCCGAGGCGAAACGCGCCCTCGTCGAACGGCGCGTCTTCACGGGCCGGCTCTCCCGGCAGGGTGTGGAAACGCACCGCGTGGTAGAGCTCGCCGGTCATCATGGTGGTAAACGCCGTCATGCGGCCGGCATCGAGGCGCGCCCACTTGCTGTGGGTACCCGGCAGGCAGCAGTCGCCACCGTCCACGCCAGCAAGCGCCAGGGCGCCAAAGGCCTGAACCTCCTCCCCGCGCATCACGTCGACGTGGGCCGGGGTCACCTGCTTGACCCCCGGCACGATCCAGACGTTGTCGAGGCCCGGCGCGGCGACCACGTTCTGGGCCAGATCGGCGGCGGAGACCGGGAGTTCCAGCTGCGGCGCCTCGTGCCAGCCCCGCGCGGAACCGACCATGCCGGCCAGGTAGACCGGGATTTTTTTAGCGCCCGAAGCCGCGCCTCCAGCACCCGAAGCCGCGCCCTTAGCGCCTGAAGCCGCGCCCTTAGCGCCCGAAGCCGCGCCGCCGCCCTCCCGCCAGTCGTCGGTCTGCGACGCGCAGTAGTGGGGGAATTCGCGCTGAGTCAGCGCGCGCAGACCGGAGGCCGAACGCCGGCTGTCCAGCACCTCGCCGCTGGCGGTGTCGACCAGAAAGGCGCGGAAGTTGCTGGTTCCCCAGTCGATGACGATCAGGCGCGCCGGTGCCTCGCCACTCATGCATCCGCCTCGCGTTCCATCTGCTCCGCGTGGTGCGCGACTTCGAGCAGCCGACGCCACTCCGCGACCAGCTCGGCCGCGATCTCGCCGACTTCCGCCGCCTTGCGTCCCGGCTTGTAGAGGTTGCTGCCGAAGCCGAAGCCGGCCACCCCGAAGGCGTGCCACTCGCTCATGTTGCTCTTGTCGATGCCGCCGACCGCCAGCACCGGCAGGCCCTTGGGCAGGATCGCACTGATATCCTTGAAGTAGCCCGTGCCCAGGCGTGCCGCCGGGAACAGCTTGAGCGCCGTCGCCCCGGCCTTGGCCGCGGCCAGCGCCTCGCTCGGCGTCATGCAGCCGATCATCGGTGCCAGGCCGTGCTCGACACCGGCCCGAATCACCTCCGGGTCGGTATTGGGTGTGATCAGCAGCGGCGCATCGAGATCGGCCAGCCGCTCGGCGTGCATCGGGTCCAGCACCGTGCCCGCCCCGATCACGACATCGTCCGGACAGCGCCTGGCGATCGCGGCGATGCTGTCCCACGCCCGCGGGGAGTTGAGCGGGATCTCGATCAGCTTGAACCCCGCCGCCACCAGCGCGTCGAACACGGCGTCGATCTCTTCCGGCGTGATCCCGCGCAGGATCGCCACCAACGGCCGTTCGCGCAGCGCCGCCTCCAGGGCGAATTTGCGTGTCTCGTTCATTTCTCTCTCCTCGTTTCGGCCAGTCTAGGGCCGCGCGTTGGAGCGCAGCCAGCAGAGCATCAGCATGTAGCGCTCGAGAGCCAGCCGGACCACATTTTCCTGGAGGCTCTGCGTCGGCGAGCAAAGACGGCTGAGCGCCCAGTACGGTGCGCTCGAGAGCCAGCCGAGCGAGCTGAAGCGCAAGGCGCCCGGCGCACAGAACCCGGAGCATATGGGGTATATGTGAGGAGTTCGCGCACCGGGCAACACGGCGATTCACTCGCGCAGGCGGCTATCGAGTGTGCCGTTACCATTCCGCGACGGAACCATCTTCATGGGTCCAGACGGGGTTACGCCAGCGGTGACCGACCTTGGAACGCTCCTCGACGAACGCTTCGTCGATCTCGACCCCCAACCCGGGGCCCTGAGGGATCGCACAGTAGCCGTCCTCGATGGCCAGGGCGTTCTTGTCCACCAGGTAATCGAGCACGTCGTTGTCCCGATTGTAGTGGATGCCCATGCTCTGCTCCTGGATGAAGGCGTTGTGGCTGACGGCATCGACGTGTAGAGAAGCCGCCAACGTCAACGGTCCCAGCGGGCAGTGAGGGGCCAGCGCCACATCGAAGCAGGAGGCCAGCGTGGCGATCTTCATGCCCTCGCTGATACCGCCGCAGTGGGACAGATCGGGCTGGACGATGTCGACCATGCCCTCGACCAGCAGATCGCGAAACTGGTAGCGGGTGTGCAACCGCTCCCCGGTGGCAATGGGGTAGCCGAGGCCGCCGGCGATATGCTTTAGGCTGGGCAGGTGTTCCGGCAGCACCGGCTCCTCGACGAACATCGGATGATACGGTTCCAGCTCCCGCAGCAGCGCCTTGGCCATGGGGCGATGGACGCGACCGTGGAAGTCGATGCCGATACCGACATCCGGCCCCACGGCGTCGCGGGCCTCGGCGACCCGGGCGACCGCCTCGTCCACCTTGGCATGAGAGTCGACGATCGCCATCTCGGCGGTGCCGTTCATCTTGAACGCGGTAAAGCCTTTATCGACCAGCGCCTTGGCGCCCGCGCCCACATCGCTGGGCCTGTCGCCGCCGGTCCAGGCGTACATCCGCATCCTGTCGCGACAGGCTCCGCCCAGCAGTTGATGCACCGGCACGCCGAGATCGCGGCCCTTGAGATCCCATAGCGCCTGGTCGATACCGGCGATGGCACTCATCAGGATCGGCCCGCCACGATAGAACCCCGCGCGATAGAGGATGTTCCACAAGTGCTCGATACGGCGCGGGTCCTGGCCGATCAGATAGTCGGAGAGCTCGTGTACGGCGGCCTCCACCGTGGCGGCGCGCCCCTCCACCACCGGTTCGCCCCAGCCGTAGCAGCCTTCGTCGGTCTCGATCTTGAGAAACAACCAGCGCGGCGGCACCTGCCAAGTCTTCAAGCGGGTAATCTTCATGGTTCACCTTTTTCTGCAATGCGATTCGTTCAATTCAGCCCCCGCCGACGCCAGCCGGGGCGACGCAGCCAGGGCGGTCGGTAGCTCGAGCACCGCCGTCACCGCTCTCCGGTCGATGACGGCATCACGATCGCCGGCGGATTCTCGACCAGATCCTCCATGCCGAGGTCACGGCCGGTACGCTTGAGCACCGACAGCGCCGCTTCGGCTGCCTGCTGGGGCTGACGCAGGCGGATCGCCTCCATCACCCGCCGGTGGCGCGTCATGCTGTCAGCGAGATCCTTGGCACTGTGCAGCGTGGCGCTCTGGTTGGAGCGCTCGACGATCAGCGCGATGGCCGGTTTGAGCACATGACTGATCTGCGCCCAGATCAGGTTGTGGGAAGCGGCGAAGATCGCCTCGTGGAATGCCACGTCGTAAGCGTTGTAGCTCTCTCCCTGCCAGTGCAGGTCCTCGCGCTCGAGCGTGCGGGCCATGCCTTCGTAGGCGGTTTCGATGGCCAGCAGATCCGAGGCGGTGGCATGGGTGGCAGCCAGGCCGGCAACGAACGGCTCCACCGCAACGCGAAAGGCGAAGACTTCCCGCTGGAGATGTGGGTTGGGCCGGGCGTAGCGTGCCATCCAGGCGCTGACCTGGGGATCGAGAAGATGCCAGGAGGCCAGCTCGCAGACCCGCGTCCCCTGTCCGGAAATACGCACCAGCAAGCCGGCGTTGACCAGTTTCTGCAGCGCACTGCGAACGGTGCTGCGGCTGACACCGAAGCGCTCGCAGAGATCGACTTCCCGCGGGATCATGGCGCCGATCGCGTAGCGCCCGCCGAACACGGCCTCGGCCAGCGCTTCGGCGATATCGGGCTTCGGCCCGCTGGAAGGGCAGGTTGCTGGAGGGTCTGCTGCCATTGCGATGTTCAACTCACAGCCGCTTATGTCCGACATAGCTTCAAGCAAGTGGATGTGCGTGGCTGTTAGACCATGGTCACAGACAAGACTAAAGTTGTAAGAACTCCCCTCTCACTCCCACGTTTTGCGGCAGCGCATCCACCCCTCCTTTTCTCATCTTTCGCCCGGGCCCGCCACCGCTGCGGTCAAGATCTGGGGGCTTCGCGCGCCGTCGGGGGGCCATAACGAAAATGCCCCTCCGAGGAGGGGCATCGTAAACCGCAAGCCGGGGCCGATCAGCGATAGACCGGGAGCCGGGAGCAGACGGCCTCGACCCTGGTCTTGACCTCGCCTTCGACCTGGCTGGAGTCGCCCTGCTGCATGGCGTCGAGAATATCGCAGATCCAGCCGGCCAGATCGCGACACTCGGCCTCGCCGAAACCGCGAGTGGTCACCGCGGGGGTGCCGATACGCAGGCCGGACGTCACGAACGGGCTCTGCGGGTCGTCCGGCACCGCATTCTTGTTGACGGTGATATGAGCACGACCCAGCGCCGCATCGGCATCCTTCCCGGTTAGCCCCTGCTTGACCAGCGACAGCAGGAAGAGATGATCCTCGGTACCACCGGACACCACTTCGTAGCCACGCTCGATGAAGACGCCGGCCATCGCCTGGGCGTTCTTGACCACCTGCTGCTGGTAGGTCTTGAACTCGGGGTCCATCGCCTCCTTGAAGCAGATCGCCTTGGCCGCGATCACGTGCATCAGCGGCCCGCCCTGCCCGCCGGGGAAGACGGCGGACTGCAGCTTCTTCTCGATCTCGGCATCGTTCTCGGCCGACAGGATCAGGCCCCCGCGCGGGCCCCGCAGCGTCTTGTGCGTGGTGGTGGTGACCACGTGAGCATGAGGCAGCGGGCTCGGATAGACGCCTGCCGCGACCAGGCCGGCGACATGGGCCATGTCGACCAGCAGGAAGGCACCCACGCTGTCGGCGATCTCGCGGAACTTGGCCCAGTCGATGATCTGGGAGTAGGCCGAGAAGCCAGCGATGATCATCTTGGGCTGATGTTCCTTGGCCAGCTTGGCGACTTCCTCGTAATCGATCCGGCCGCTGGCGTCGATGCCGTACTGGACCGCGTTGTAGTGCTTGCCCGAAAAGCTCGGCTTGGCACCGTGGGTCAGGTGGCCACCGGCATCCAGACTCATGCCCAGCACGGTGTCGCCCGGCTTGACCAGCGCCTGGAAAACCGCGCCGTTAGCTTGCGAGCCGGAGTGCGGCTGGACGTTGGCGTAGCTCGCGCCGAACAGCTCCTTGGCGTAGTCGATGGCCATCTGCTCGACCACGTCGACATGCTCGCAACCGCCGTAGTAGCGCTTACCGGGATAACCTTCCGCGTACTTGTTGGTCAGTTGCGTGCCCTGGGCCTGCATCACGCGCGGGCTGGCATAGTTTTCGGAAGCGATCAGCTCGATATGGGCTTCCTGGCGCGCGACTTCCTGCTGCATCGCGTCCCAAAGGGCATCATCGAATCCGGCAATCTGCATCTCTCGGGTGAACATCGACGGGAATCCTCGGCTCGGGGATGGTTCAACTACCAGCGGCGCCAGTCCGGCATCCGGCGGCTCGATCTCAAAATCGTAAGCGCACGGTTTGAAAAGGCGGCGAGCGAAACCCAGACAAGTCAGGAGTCGGCGAGGAAGCGGAATTTACACGAGCGTAAACGCGCCTTTCGAACCGATCTTCAACGCTGTATGGGCGAGCGCAGGCTCTTTTCAGGTGCAGCGTGGGGCGCAATGATACCCCAGCGCTGACGGCCTTTCCTATGAAAGTCCGTCATGCGCTGAACCATAATTTCTCACCTTGGCTTTAGCTTGGGTAAAACGTGCCCGGGAGCGTCGTCCGCCGTCTCGCCCCCGTCATATTCGCTGTCCTGCGGTGGCTTCATGCCCCCCATCAGGTCTCTCCCAACAATCGCAGGCTGGCCATCGGCGCCTGACGACGAGCCCCCCGGGAGAGCAGAAAACCGACGCCGCCCACCAGCGCCGCCCCCAATAGCGGCATGATCCCCCACATCAGCCAGTGCATTCTCGGCACCAACCCCAGCCAGCCATAGATGCCCAGCGCCGCCGCTTCCGCCAGTGCGGCGCCCAGCAAGCCGCTGACCAGACCGAGCAAGGCGAATTCGGCCAACTGCATGCGAGACAGCGTCCGGTTACCGGCACCGAACACCCTCAGCAGCGCGCCTTCGTGGGCGCGTGCCGGGCGACTGGCGGTCAACGCCGCGTAGAGGACGCTGACCCCGGCCAGCAGCACGAAGCCCAGCACGAACTCGATGGCTCGGGTCACCTGGCCGAGGATGCCACGGACCTGTTCCAGCAACGCCTCGACATTGAGCACCGACACGCCGGGATATCGCTGCACCATCTCACCCAGCATTTGGTTGCCGCCGTCGGGAAGGTGGAAGGAGGTGATATAGCTGTGACCGAAACCCTCCAGCGCCCCGGGAGGAAAGATGATGAAGAAATTGGGCTGAAAGCTCTCCCAGTCCAGATGGCGCAGACTGGTGATTCGGCCCGTGATGCTGTCACTGCCGATGGTGAAGGTCATCTCGTCACCCAGGGACAGGCCCAGCCGCCCGGCCAGCTCCTCCTCGACCGAGATCGGCACGGTACCATCGCCCGACGCCACGTCGGTGTCGAACCACCGGCCCTCGGTGATCCGGTTACCCTCGGGCAGTGCGGCGCGCCAGGTCAGGTTGAGGTCGCGGCGAAGTGCGCCGTCGTTGCGGGACTCTTCGGGCACCCGCTGCGCCGGCGGCTCACCGTCGATGGCGGTCAGGCGCCCGCGCACCATCGGGTACAGGCCGCTGGCGCTGTCGGCAGCGTCCTCGATCAGCGTTTCGACCCCGGCCCGCTCCTGCGGCTGGATATTGATCGCGAAGTAGTTGGGGGTATCGACCGGCAGTTGGGCCTGCCAGGTAGTGAGCAGGTCACCTCTGACCAGCGCGATGATCGCCATCGCCGCGAAGGTGACGGAAAAAGCCAGCAGTTGCCCCAGGCTGGCCGTGCGCCGGCGCGCCAACTGACGTCCGCCCAGTTGCCAGGCCCGCCCCTTTTGCCCCCCTTGTGGCAAGCGAGCCAGCACGGCGAGCAGCAGTTGCAACATCGCCTGCCCCACCCCCCACAGTACGACCAGCGCTACCAGGCCGCCCAGCAGAATGCCCAGCGCCAGCACCGGGTCGCCGGAGTAGAGCCACAGCAGGGCACCGAACACGAGACTCGCGAACGCCACGACCAGCCACCCGGCGGCCGGAATCGGGTCGAGCTCGCGCCGCAGCACCTTGAGCGCACTGACACGCTTGAGCCTCAGCAGGGTCGGTCCGGCGAAGCCCACCAGCACCGCGAGAGCGGTCAGAACGCCCATCAGCCAAGGCATTCCGCCCGGCGGCGGCAGTTCCAGCGGCAGAAAGCGGGTCAACAGTGCCAGCAGCACCGCCTGCCCTGCCAGCCCCAGCAAGGCCCCCACCGCCGCCGCGACGACGCCCAGCCACGCCAATTGCCAGGCGAAGAGCTGGCCCAGCTGTCGTTGCGAGGCACCGAAGCAGCGCAGCAGCGCCGCGGTATCGAGATGGCGATCGACATAGCGCCGCGTGGCCATGGCCACGGCCACACCGGCAAGCAGAACCGCCGCCAGCCCTGCCAGGCTCAGATACTTCTGCGCCCGGTCCAGGGAGCGTCCCAGACTGGGCCGGTCCACCCGCACGTCTCGAATCTCGACCCCGGCATCGCGCAGCGCTTCGAGTCGCGCGGCGAGTCCGTCGATGGCGGCTGGCGGCCCGGCGGCCAGCAGCTCGTACTCGATTCGCGAACCGGGCCTGACCAGCTCCGTCGCCTCGAGGTCCTGGATGTTTAGCATGATGCGCGGTGTCAGCCCGGCGAACCCGGCCTGCTGGTCAGGTTCACGATCGATCAGGCCGGTGATGGTCAACGACAGTGCCCCGACCTGGACACGATCGCCGATGCCCGCATCCAGCAGTTGCGCCAGCCTGGGTGCGATCCACGCGCTGCCCGGCGCCGGGCCGTGATCAACGCCTTCGACGCCACTGCCCCGATCGACCCGAACCTTGCCGTAGAGCGGATAGTGGTCATCCACCACCTTGAGACCCGCCGGCTGGAAGGCATCCCCCTGGCTCACCATCGACACCAGGTCGACCTGGTCGCTCAGCTCGAGCCCGGCACGACGAAGCTCTTGGCGAAGCTCATCGTCGAATGCCCGCCCCTGTTCCAGCACCAGATCGCCGCCCAGCAGTTGCCCCGCCTGTCGCGTCAGGCCCCGGTCGAGACGATCGAGAAAGAAACCGATCATGGTGGTGGCCGCCACGGCCAGGGCCAACGCGACGAACAGCGCCCGGACATCGGCAGCGCGCAGGTCGCGCCTGAGCCCCTTGAGCGAGAGCGCGATCAGCTTCATGCCTCGACTCCTCGCCGCCGCTCGATCGCCGTCAGCGCACCGCCCTCGAGCCGGAGGCAGCGGTCGCACCGCGTCGCCAGCGCCATGTCGTGGGTGACGAGGATCAGGGTTGTCCCGGATTCGCGATTGAGGTCGAAGAGCAGATCGATGATGCGACTGCCCGTCGCCTCGTCGAGATTGCCGGTGGGCTCGTCGGCGAAGACCAGATCGGGATCGGCCACGAACGCGCGCGCCACCGCAACCCGTTGTTGCTCGCCGCCGGAGAGCTGCTTGGGCAGGTGGTCGAGACGCTCGCCCAGCCCGACCCGCTCGAGCCACTGACGACTTTTGGCCGCCACGTCTTGCCGAGGCGACAGTTCCAGCGGCAACATAACGTTTTCCAAGGCAGTAAGCGTGGGTAATAACTGGAAGTTCTGAAAGACGAAACCGACACGGCCGGCGCGGAGAGCTGCGCGTCCATCCTCGTCCAGGTCGCTCAGCGACTGGCCGAACATCTGGAGCTCTCCCGAGCTGGGTGCGTCGAGCCCCGCCAGCAGACCCAGCAGAGTGGATTTACCGGCGCCGGAACTTCCCACGATGGCTACACTCTCACCGCAGTCGACATCCAGCGTCAGCGATTCGAGAATAACCAGCTCTCGTTCTCCACTTGTTACCCGTTTGGCGAGCTGGCTGGCGTGTAGAATTCGCTTTCGTTCATGGTCGGAGGAGTGAGACATGGTGCCTGGTTTCCCTGTGTTTGGTAGCAAGATGCCTATCGCCAAGCTGGCGAGGCGCTGTGCGGGTGGCGCACTGTTATTGTGTGTTGCCGTGCTATCGCTGACGCCGGGCGCAGCCCGCGCCGACACCATCCTGGTGATGGGCGACAGCTTGAGCGCAGCCTATGGCATCGATCCACAGGCCGGATGGGTCACTCTGCTGGAAAAGCGGTTGGGTAGTGAGCATGAAGTCGTCAATGCCAGCATCAGTGGCGAGACGACATCGGGTGGCTCGGCGCGGCTTCCCGAAGTTCTCGGACAATATCATCCCGATATCGTTCTGCTGGAGCTCGGCGGCAATGATGGGCTGCGCGGACTTTCCCCCCAGCAGATGCAGGTCAACCTGGCGAAGATGATCGAGCGTAGCCAGAAGGAGAACGCCAAAGTTCTGCTGCTCGGCATCGAGGTACCCCCCAATTACGGTCCCGCCTATACAGACGCTTTCCGTGACGTGTTCACCCAACTGGCTCACGACTACCAGGTCCCCCTGTTGCCATTCCTGCTCGAGGGCGTCGATCTCGACACTATGCTGCAGGATGACGGCATCCACCCCACCGCCGAGGCCCAACCCATCATTCTCGACAACGTCTGGTCGAAACTGGAACCGATGCTGACGCCATCGACCAACACGGCCGGCTGATGGCGCATCGACCTCGGGTGTCGCGCGCGGGTCAAGCCCGACCGAACCGCTGGCGATGACGTCTCGGCCTGCTATCGTTAACACATTGAAAACGCTCGCGACATGGTACATCGCGAGCAGGACCGGCAAGGAGGCTGAGTAATGGAAACGGAGACGGCTTTGGTCGCCGCCTACCAGCTCGACGGCAAGGGCGGCGGTACGCTGCTCAGTGTCCGTCAGCTTCGAGAGGCCTGGGTCGACCCCGAGCGGCCGCTCTGGATGCATCTCGATTTCCGCCACGAGGATGTCCATACCTACCTGGAGGAGATCGCCGGACTCGACGAGGCACCGATCGAGGCCCTGCTGGAGGAAGATACCCGGCCGCGCGTCGCCAAGTTCCGTAATGGCGCCGTCAGCACCCTGCGCGGGATCAATCTCAACCCCGGTGCCGCGCCCGAGGATCTCATATCGCTGCGTATCTGGAGTGCCCCGAACCGTCTGATAACCCTACGCCGTCGCCCGCTGAAATCCGTCGGCGACGTGCGCGAGCGGATCGACGACGGCAGCGGCGCGCTGTCGATCTCGGACTTGCTGGCCTGGTTGACGGAAGCCTTGGTGGACAAGGTCGGTGATGTCGCGCACCAGCTCGACGACCGCTTGGGGGAACTCGAGGAAGACCAGCTCAGCGACCGGGAGATCGATCCCGACGACCTCTCCCGCCTACGCCGGTCGCTGATCACGCTGCGGCGCTTCATGGGGCCGCAGCGTGACTGCCTGGACCAGATTGCCCACGGCCCCAGCTGGTACGACGAGGACACCAAGGTATCGATCCGCGAAAGCGCCAACCAGTTGTCCCGCTATGTGGAAGATTTTCACGCCATGCAGGAGCGCGCCTTGATCCTGCAGGAACAGCTCTTCAGCGAACACAACGAACGCCTCAACCAGCGCATGTACATGCTGGCGATCGTCACCACCGTGTTCTTGCCACTCAGCTTCCTGACCGGGCTTCTCGGGATCAACGTGGGTGGCATACCCGGCGCCAACAGTCCCTACGGCTTCGTGGTCTTTCTGGCGATTACCGCTCTCGTGGGCGGCTGGGTGATGTGGCTGCTCAAGCGCAAGCACTGGTGGTAGCTGGAAGCTGGAAGCTGGAAGAGAGGATGCAATCGACGATACTGCCACAAGCTCAGGGGGTTGGCCTTGCTTGCTCTTCCCACTTCCAGGTGCGCAGCGCCGCTCTTCCAGCTTCAGGCTTTATCTCTATCGGTATGCCCCAGGTCGCGTCCGGGATCCAGGCGGTCACGGACCCGGCGCTTCAGCTCCTTGATATCGGGGAAACCGCCGTCGCGCTTGCGCTCCCATAGCGTCTCGTCGTCGTAGAGCACCTCGAAGTGCCCGCCATGACTGGGTGCCAACGCCACCTGATCGAGATCTTCGCCAAAGGTCTGCAGCAGCTCCTGGGCATACCAGCCGGCGCGCAGCAGCCACTGGCATTGCGTACAATAATGAATTCGAATGCGAGCCATGAATCTTTGTCTCCTTCCAGCGGACGGTATCGAGGCCCACCATCATGCGTCCGAACCCCGCTCGCACTCAATCCAAGGGATCGGCATCGTCTTCTGTCGTAGCTCGTAGCTCGTAGCTCGCCATAAAAAAACAGGGAACGTTTTCATGTCAGTCAAAGAAACCAGCCTCACCCGCCTCTTCGAGCGCGTCACCGGCGACGAAGACAGCCGAATGTGTCGCGACATCTCCGACGAAGCCTGCCAGGAGCAGCCCGGCAACTTCTTCCGCCACCTCGTCGCCGCCCTCGGCAACAAGCTGGCGGACGAACTCTCCAACGCCCGCCTGATACTGCCCTGGCTGATGGGCGCCATCGGAGCACCGGTCTGGATGGTGGGATTGCTGGTCCCGATCCGCGAGGCGGGCGCGCTGCTGCCGCAATTGCTGATCGCCGGCTACATCCGGCTGCGCCCCATTCGCAAGTGGGTGTGGGTCGCCGGCGGTGTCGTCCAGGCCATTGGCGCCCTCTGCCTGACGCTGCTGGCACTGTTCGGCCAGGGCGGCTGGGGCGGCGCGCTGGTGCTGATCGCCCTGACCGGGCTGTCGCTGGGGCGCGGGCTCTCCTCGGTCGCCACCAAGGACGTTCTCGGCAAGACCATCGCCAAGCAGCGCCGGGGGACGTTGATGGGGTGGAGCGCCAGCGTCGCCGGCGCCCTGACACTGCTCGTCGGTGCCGTCCTGATTCTCCTCGGCAATCAGCCGGGCACCCTGGCACTGGCCATTCTGCTGTTCGCCGCCGCCTTGGGGTGGGGCTTGAACGCACTGTGTGCCGCCCTGATTCACGAAGCCCCGGGCGCCACCGAGGGCGGTGCCAACGCCTGGGACAGCGTCAAGCAAGGTATTGCCCTGATGCGGCGCGATCGCCGCTTCCTGCATTTCAATCTCGCGCGCGCACTGTTGCTGTCCAGCGCCCTCGCGCTCCCCTATCTTGCCCTGCTCGGACAGCAGAACAGCGGCACCGACCTGGCCAGCCTCGGCATCCTGATTCTGACCTCCGGGGGCGCAAGCATGATCGCCGGCCCGATCTGGGGCCGTCTGGCGGACCGTTCCAGTCGCCGGGTGATGCGCGACAGCGCCATCGGAGCGGCCGCGTGTTGTCTGGCCGGCGCCGCTTGCGTGTGGCTGCCCGAGTCCGTCCGTACCAGCGTGTGGCCATATGCCGTGGTCTATGGCTTGCTGATGATTGCCCACGCCGGCATTCGCCTGGGGCGCAAGACCTATGTCGTCGATCTCGCGGACAGCGACACCCGCGCGCTCTATGTCGCTTTCTCGAATACCTTCACCGGTGTTCTGATGCTCGTCGTCGGCCTGCTTCTGGGCGCATTCGCCCAATGGCTGGGCAGCGCGGGCCTGTTGCTGGTCCTCGCGGCGCTGGCCATCGCGGCCGCCTTGAGCTCCCACGCCCTTGCCGAGGTCGAGTCGGAGCCCCGCTCGTAAAGCGTTGTAATCCCACGGCACCGTGGCATCATTATCGATCGTATCGTCCCTACAATCCGTCGAATGCCCAGTCTGGAGGCAAGGATGGCCAGTACCAACAAACGCCCCCCCATGATCAGCCCGGCTCTATTGGAGCGCATCGTCAACGCCTCGGATGACGGCATCGTAGTGGCCGAACAGGAAGGCGACGAGAACATTCTGATCTACGCCAATGAAGGCTTCGAGCGCCTGACGGGCTACAGCATCGACGAGATCCTCTATCGCGACTGTCGCTTCCTCCAGAATGGCGATCGTGACCAGCCGGCCATCGACCGGGTTCGCACGGCCCTGCGTGAGGGCAAGTCCTGTCGGGAAGTGCTGCGCAATTATCGAAAGGACGGCAGTCCGTTCTGGAACGAGCTGTCGATCACGCCGGTCTACGACGACGAAGATCAGCTCACCTACTTCATCGGCGTGCAGAAGGATGTCACCAATCTCGCAGAGGCGCTGCAGGAGCTCGAGACGCTGAAGGCCGAGCCAGATACGGCGTGACCGCACCACTCGACGCAACACTTATCGCCGCCTCTCGCGGCGATAGTTTTTTTTAACCAGGAAAGTCTTGTACCGATTGGCTTTCGACGATATATAGCCCGAAGCGTCACTGAGATGCGATTTCACGGGAGGGCCAAAATATGAGCCGTGAGGAATATATCGACGATCAGGATTTTTCCGAAGCCATCAACGACGAGCAGTTCGAACGTCCCCGCAGCAGCAAGGCCGACACATTGCGCGCGCGACGACAGGTCGAGGCGCTGCTGGAAGAGCGCCGCCTGAAACGTGCCATCGAAGACGACTGGTACGACGAATACGGCGACGAGGAGGAGTAGACGGTCTCCGACCCGGTGTCATCCGACGGGCGCTTCGGCGCCCGTTCGCATTGTCGGCATGACTGGTTTACCCTTCTTCATCCAGGCCGCGCCCGGCCGACGGGCGCTCCAGCGCTGACTCGCTGTTTCTATCCACCGCGACACATAACCGGATTTCCATGGCGCAATACGTTTACACCATGAACCGGGTGGGCAAGGTCGTCCCCCCGAAGCGCGAGATCCTCAAAGACATCTCGCTATCCTTCTTCCCCGGCGCCAAGATCGGCGTGCTCGGCCTCAACGGCTCGGGGAAATCGACGCTGCTGCGCATCATGGCCGGCGTCGACACCGAACACAACGGCGAAGCGCGCCCGATGCCAGGGCTCAACATCGGTTACCTGCCACAGGAGCCGGCGCTGGACGACGACAAGAACGTCCGCGAGATCGTCGAAGAGGCGCTTGGCGAAGTCAAGAAAGCCCAGGAGCAGCTCGAAGCGGTCTATGCCGCCTATGCCGAGCCGGATGCCGACTTCGACGCCCTGGCCGCCGAGCAGGCCCGGCTGGAGAATATCATCGAGGCGGCCGACGCCCACAATATCGAGCGCAAGCTGGAAGTGGCCGCCGAAGCGCTGCGCCTTCCGCCGTGGGAGGCGAGCGTCGCCAACCTCTCCGGAGGCGAGCGCCGCCGCGTGGCACTGTGCCGCCTGCTGTTGTCCAGCCCCGACATGCTGCTGCTCGACGAACCGACCAACCACCTCGACGCCGAATCGGTGGCCTGGCTCGAGCGCTTCCTCCACGACTACCCCGGCACGGTCGTCGCGATCACTCACGATCGTTACTTTCTCGACAACGTCGCCGGCTGGATCCTGGAGCTCGACCGCGGCCACGGCATCCCCTTCGAAGGCAACTACTCCCAGTGGCTCGAGTCCAAGGAAAAACGGCTCGAGCAGGAAGCCAAGCAGGAGGCCGGGCGCCAGCGCGCGATCAAGCAGGAGCTGGAGTGGGTCCGCCAGAATGCCAAGGGCCGCCAGGCCAAGAGCAAGGCGCGTCTCAACCGCTTCGAGGAGCTGCAGTCCGGGGACTACCAGAAGCGTAACGAGACCAACGAGATCTACATTCCGCCGGGGCCGCGGCTCGGCGACAAGGTCATCGAGTTCCACGACGTCAGCAAGCGCTTCGACGAGAAGATGCTGTTCGACAACCTCTCCTTCCAGGTACCGACCGGCGCCATCGTCGGCATCGTCGGCGGTAACGGGGCGGGCAAGTCGACGCTGTTCAAGCTGATCGCCGGCACGGAGCAACCCGATAGCGGCGAAGTCGTGCTCGGCGATACCGTCGACGTCGCCTATGTCGAACAGCTACGCGATCACTTCGACAATACCCAGACGGTGTGGGAAGCGGTTTCCGATGGCCAGGACATCCTCAATATCAATGGCTACGAGGTCTCTTCCCGCGCCTATGTTGGCCGCTTCAACTTCAAGGGCACCGACCAGCAGAAGCGCTTGAGCGATCTCTCGGGCGGCGAACGAGGCCGCCTTCAGTTGGCGCAGACGCTCAAGCAGGCGGCCAACGTCCTGCTGCTGGATGAGCCGTCCAACGATCTCGACATCGAGACGCTGCGGGCACTGGAAGAAGCCTTGCTGGCCTTCCCTGGCTGCGCGCTGGTCATCTCACACGACCGCTGGTTCCTCGACCGCATCGCGACGCATATCCTGGCGTACGAGGGCGATTCAAAGGTGGTCTTCTTCGAGGGGAACTACACCGACTATGAAGCGGATTACCACAAGCGAGTGGGCAATGACACGCCGAAGCGAATGAAATACAAGCGCATCGACGCCTGAAAGACAAACCGCTTCACGCTGCCGACCCAATACGCAAATACCCCGCCATCCAGGCGGGGTATTTGTTGGTGACGATGACGCTCGCCCGTGGCGCGTCTCAGCGCCCTCTTCCCCGGATCAGCGAAACGACGAAGAGAATCAGGAAAATCACGAACAACACTTTGGCGATCGTCGCGGCGGCACCGGCAATACCCCCGAACCCCAAGACTCCGGCAATGATGGCGACGATAAGAAAAATCACGGCGTAGCTAAGCATGGCAACTCTTCCTGTGCTGGCCTGTTGGACTTGCCGATCCGGCTTTCTCGCCTTTTCGGCAAACCGCCCTCTCGTTCCATGAGGACAGTCTAAGCCTTGTCGCTCGCCGCACTTTCGTCAAGTTCCGCGTGCAATAACCCGTTCAATAGAATGAACTATCGCCCGGCGGGCGCGTCTTGAATCGTCGATGCAGCCAGAGATACTGCTCTGGATGACGACGAATCGCCTGCTCGATGAAGGCGTTGACCTGTGCCGCATCGGCCACATCGTCTCCACTGGGGAAGTCTTTCAGGGGCGGCAGGTATTCCAGGGTGTAGGTACGGTTGTCCGGATTGCGATGAAACATCAGCGGCATTACCGGCGCGCCGGTCATTCGGGCGATCTTGGCGGTCAGCTTGATCGAGGCGGCGGGGACGCCGAAGAAAGGCGCGAACACGCTCGCCTCGCGGCCAAAGTCCTGATCCGGCGAATACCAGACCGCGTGACCCGACTTGATCCTGCGGACCACGCCACGAAGATCGTGGCGATCGATGGCCGCACCGAAGATTCCGCGCCGCGCACGCGTCATGAAGTCCTCGAAAACCGGGTTGTCATGGGGCCGATAAACCACGTCGGCGGGGAAGAACAGTGAGTGCAGCGCGCCACCCAAATCGAGCGTGGAGAAGTGAATCCCGATGATCAGCGCGCCCTTTCCCTGCGCCATGGCGCGCTCCATGTGCTCGGTACCGCGAAAGGTCACGCGGTGGCGCAGGTGCTCGGGGTCGCGGCACCAGCCGGTCGCCGTCTCGAGAATGCCGATCCCGTTGGCGACGAAGGTCTTCCTGACCAGCTCCGCGCGTTGTCGATCGTCGAGCTCAGGGAAACAGAGCGCCAGATTGGTGTCGGTGATATGGCGACGCCGCTTGGCGAGCTTCCAGCTCAGCAACCCGATGCCTCGACCCAGCGCCAGCTTGAGGCGCCAGGGCAGCAGCGCGCCCGCCCGCATCAACCCGATGCCGAGCCAGGCACCCCAGTAACGAGGATGGGCGTGGTTGGCAGGATAGACTTTCTTTGGCATGTCCCTTCCGATTCTTTGTAGATGCCGGCCAGTGTAGCGAAAAGGTGTGGCGTCAGGGCGCCAGATACCGCCGCGGCACGCGCGGCAGCACGCCGGTGAGCAGGGTGTAGCCGATGGTGTCGCAATGCCTGGCAACCTCGTCGACACCGAGACCCCGGCCCCACAACACCACTTCGCTGCCCACTCCGGCGTCGGGCAGATGGCTGATGTCCACTGTCAGCATATCCATGGAAACACGCCCGACCAGCGGACAGCGCTGTCCATCGACCAGCACGGGCGTGCCATCGGCGGCATGCCGGTCATAGCCGTCGCCATAACCGGCGGCGACGACGCCGATCCGCGCCGGCCGAGAGGTGCACCACCGACCGCCATACCCCACCGGCTCTCCCTTCGGCAACGTCTGGACGGCGATCAGGCGCGACCGCAGTGTCATCACCGGCCTAAGCGTCAGGCCGCCCGGCAACGGGCCCTCGAGCGGATTGCTGCCGTAGAGCATGATACCGGGCCGATTCCATTGGCCATGCGTACTGGGCTTGGCCAGCGTCGCGGGTGAGTTGGCAATGCACAACGGTGCAGCCAACTGCTGGCGCACGGATTCGATGGTCTGCCGCTGACGCTCGAACTGGGACGGATCGTCCTGGTCGGCACTGGCGAAATGGCTGATCAGATGGAGGTTCTGGATACGATCGCGGGCGGCCCGCAGTTTGGCCCAGCGATCGAGAAATGCGACAGGGTCGAAACCGAGCCGGTGCATCCCCGAATCGAGCTTCAGCCACACGGTCAGGGGCCGGGCGGGAGAGTAGTTCAACACGGCATTCAGTTGCCAGTCGCTGTGCACCACCTGCCAGAGTCCCAGCGCCTCGACACGTGCGAGTTCGTCGGCGTCGAAGATACCTTCCAGCAGCAGTATCGGCTGCACGATGCCGCTGTCACGCAGACTCTCGGCTTCTTCCAGCGAGGCCACGGCAAACGCCGGCGCCACTGCCGCCAGCGCCTTGGCGCAGGCCACGGCTCCATGGCCATAGGCATTGGCCTTGATCACCGCCATGGCCTGGCTGTGAGGCGCGAGCTCGCGGGCGACGGCGTAATTGTGGCACAACGCACCGAGATCGATGTCGGCGATGAGGGGCCGGGCCATGACGATTCCTTCGGGACAAGCAGACGAAAACCGGCACCTACCACCGGCTGAGTCTCGCCATTTTACCGCGTTCGGGAACGCGCGCGGCAGCAAACTGCTTCGGATAGCGACCTCCGGAACGGCGACGCCGCTGCCGTGGCAGCGGCGTCGAACCCGGATTTCCTGACGGCGGGAGTATCAGGGCATGGATGGCGGCGTGGGGCGCTTGCCGATATCGTCGACCGCCGACATGTCGCCATCGTCGACCGATGTCAGCGACACGGGTTTGCTGTCACTCAGCCAGCGATTGGTGCCGCGAATCACCTCGAGACTGAGCACGCCGGCCTGCTGCCTCAGTTGGAGCAGATCCGTGACGTAGGTATAGCGGGCATCGGCATAGTCGGAGATCGATTCGTAAAGCGACTGCTCCGCATCCAGCACGTCGACGATGTTGCGCGTCCCGACCTCGTAGCCGGCGCGGGTCGCTTCCAGCGCGCTGCGACTGGAGACGATGGCCTCGCGTTGCGCATCGACCGACTCGACGTCGTTACTCACCTGAGTGAACAGCGAGCGAACCTGCTGCGTCGTGAAGCGACGCTGATCCTCGAAATCGTACTGCGTCGCTTCCAGGGAGTAGGTGTTTTGCCGCACCGAGGCACTGGTGGAACCGCCGGTATAGATCGGGAGATTGGCCTGCACGCCGACCTGGACATCCTCGTTGTGGCCCCGCAGCTCATCGCGATCGTTATCCGAGTAGGAGTAGTCCGCGAAGGCATCCAGTGTCGGCAGATGGCCGGACCGGGCGATATCGACGCCGGACTTGGCCAAATCGACCGCGGCCTGGGCGTACTGGATGGAGGGGCTGCTCAACAGGGCCATGTCGACCCAATCGTCGCGATTGGCCGGCGCAGGCGGTTGAATGGGCAATTCGTCGTCCAGGCTGGCGATACTGGCGTACTGCTGCCCGGTCAGGCGCTCCAGCGTCTCGAAACTCACCTGCAGGTCGTTCTTGGCGGCGATGCGCTGGGCTCGGGCCGAATCGAAGGCGGCCTTGGCTTCGTTGACATCGGTAATCGCCACCAGGCCAACGTTGAACTGCTCATTGGCTTGTTCGAGCTGACGACCGATCGCCTTCTCCTGGGCTTGACGCGCGTCCAGGACTTCCTTGGCGCGCAGAATCTCGAAATACGCCTCGGAGACGTCATACAGCAACTGCTGTTGATCGATCTCCAACTGCAGCGCCTGCTGGCCAACCTGCTTCTTGCTCTGCTGGTATTCGTACCAGTTGGTGGCGTCGAACAGCGCCTGCGTCACGTTCACGCCCAGGCTGGTGCCGTTGTAGTCTTCGGAGGAGCTCGTGCCACTCCCCACCGCGCCGCCCTGGCTACCACTGGCGCCGGCATAGCTCTGGCTTTCCAGCGAATTGTAGCGATAGACGCTACCGGTGGCGCTGATCTGGGGCAGCAGATCGCCCCGCTCCACGTCCTGCCCGGCTTCGGTGCTCTTGAACGTCGAGCGTGACGAGTTCAATGTCGCCGAATGCTCCAGCGCGTCCTGCGTGATGGTCAACAGATCCGCCGCGTGAGCCGCGGGAGCGAACGCTGCCACGACCAGCAGCGAAATGGCATGTCGCAGGGGGGAGCGCGACGGCAACGAAATGAGAGGCGACATCGGGACATTTCCTATCGTTGGGCACTGAAGACGACACCAAGCCGACCACGCGAGTCCATGCCGGCGTGCACCAGCCGGAACCACTCTCGGCATCGCCCAGCTACCCAAATCATGGCTGTTTTCTGGCGGACTCGAGACGCCGAGAGGTGTCGACGTCATCCGGAACCATACAACAAACGACCGAGGCGCCAGCACTCTGCTGACGCCTCGGCTCGAGGTTTACATACAATGCCGCATGTATGCGACCGGATCAATAGCCCGATCGGCGTTCACGACCATTTCCGCTCGGAATGCACCGCAGCGGTCGCCTCACTCGAAAATCGAGTCCATCGACAACCCCTGCTTTTCCAGCATCCGGCGCAGCTTCTTGAGCGCCTCGACCTGAATCTGGCGCACACGCTCTCGCGTCAGTCCGATCTCCTCGCCGACCTCCTCGAGCGTGGCGGCTTCGTGCCCCCGCAGGCCGAAGCGTCTCAGCACGACTTCCCGCTGCTTGTCGCTCAACTCGACCAGCCACTCGTCGACGTGCTGCTTGACGTCGTCATCGACCAGATTGGACTCCGGGCCGACCTCGTTCTCGTCGGCCAGCGTATCGATCAGTGGCTTGTCGCTCTCGGCGCCCATGGGGTAGTCGACCGAGGAGACGCGCTCGTTGAGCCCCAGCATGCGCTTGACGGTGCTGACCGGCTTGTCGAGAAACTCGGCGATCTCCTCGGCCGTGGCCTCGTGATCGAGCTTCTGGGTCAATTCGCGGGCGGCTCGCAGATAGATATTGAGCTCCTTGACCACATGAATCGGCAGACGAATCGTGCGCGTCTGGTTCATCAAGGCCCGCTCGATGGTCTGGCGAATCCACCAGGTGGCGTAGGTCGAGAAGCGAAAACCGCGCTCAGGATCGAACTTCTCCACGGCGCGAATCAGTCCCAGGTTGCCCTCCTCGATCAGATCGAGAAGCGACAACCCACGGTTCAGGTAACGTCGGGCAATCTTGACCACCAGCCGCAGGTTGGATTCGATCATGCGCTGGCGCCCGGCCGGATCCCCTTTCTGGGCGAGACGGCCGTAATGCACTTCTTCCTGCGGGGTCAGCAGCGGCGAAAAGCCGATCTCGTTGAGATAGATCTGTGTCGCATCGAGGCTGTGGTGGTAGGAGTTCTCTTCACGGTTCAACGCCTTTTCGAAGGCATCTTCATCATCCTTGCGACCCGTGTTATCGCTATCGACCTCCGCGGTATCGACATCGTCGAGCTCAACATCCTGAATTTCCCGTTCAAGCATGCTCATGTCCACTACCCCCAATCTTGGCTTCCTGAGTACCTCGCCACGACGACAGCGCGCCATGGCGACCGCGTATTCCTTGCAGTCTTGTTAACTTCCCTGACGAAGAGGCCATGGTCCCGCTATCTGGGACTCTCTCCGGAGCCAGCGGCGCCCCGACATCCACTCTACCGAGCTAGGTCGAGCGTGGCTGTTCGGATGCGTCATGAATAACGGTTTCGGGTTGGTCTCTCCACAGCAACCCAGGCTAGGCGCGGAAACGAACGACGTGTCGGGTTTCCGCACCGCAGTCTGGAGGCGCCAATGCAGGATCAGCGCGCGGGCAGGTATTTGAGTGGGTCTTGAGGTTGTCCGTTCACGCGAACCTCGAAATGTAGCTGGACCTGGTCAGCATCCGTCTGCCCCATGGTAGCTATCGTCTCTCCGGCCTCAACGACATCGTTCTCTTTTACCTTCAACGAGTCGTTGTGTGCGTAAGCGCTCAAGAAGCGATCATTGTGCTTGAGGATGATGAGATTGCCATATCCCCGCACGCCGTCGCCGGCATACACCACAATCCCTGGTCCGGCTGCTTTGACAGGTTGCCCCTTTTGTCCGGCAATATCAATGCCGGGAGTGATGTTCGAATCGTCATCGAACTTGCCCACCAGTCGCCCGTTTGCCGGCCACTGCCAAGGCACGTTCTCGACCGGCTTGTAAGTCCTGTCGGAACGATCCGGGGCACCGCTCGGCTCGCCGGCAACTTCCGTACCGGCGTCCGCGCCAGTGGCCGTTTTCGTGCTACCACCACCAAGTGAAGCAGAAGAAGATGACGATCCGGTGTCACGCTTCCCGGCGGTGGAGGCAACGCTCCCTGCCGTGCCCGCCGCCTGACCGCCGGTGCTGGTTCCGCGATCTCCCGCGCTGGCAGCTGAGCCGCCCTGAGCCGCGTTCGCGGATGCAGTGTCGTTGCGAGCGCCATCGGCAGCGCCACTCTGGGCGTAGACAGGTCCGGGAGACGAGCCGCCGCTCGCCGCCTGTCCGCTGCCCTGCCCTGCGACCTGCCCGCCAGCGGCACTGCCGCTACCACCGTCGGACGGCAGCAGCCAGGAGGGGTTATCATCACCAGAGGCGCTCTGGGCCCCGTTGCCGTTTGCGGCACCTAACCCGGTCGCCGTTACTCCGCCCCGGCTGGAACCGCTGCTGGCAATGGCTTGCCCACCGGCGACACTCGCCCCGGACTGCAACCTCAGTTGCTGACCCGGCTCCAGGCGGTAGGGAGGGGAGATGCCGTTGAGCTGAGCCAGGTCGCGGAAGTCGACACGATTCTGCCAGGCGATCCCGTAGATGGTGTCGCCGCTCTTCACCGTATAGGTCGAGGGTGTCTCGCTGTTACGACTGATGGAGAGATCCTGGACCTGTGGCCGTCCGCTCGAGGTGGTGCAGGCACTCAAGCCGACGGCGACGAGCGGTACGAGCCCCAGTAACAGTGCAGTGCGACGCTTACTCATGAGATGAAGTCCTTTTTCGGAACGAGAAATCCGGAGGTGATGACGACACGCGTCAGGTCGTGACCTCTCTACGCTCTCCCAGGCAGATTACCACCACGATACCGAGGAGGATCAATGCCGCTGCCAGCAACCACTGGGAGGGCTGCCCGGTGACGGCGGCGTAGTCCGCCGGAGCCAGGTAATGGTAGGCAAGGGCCACCTGCTGTCCGTCGGCGGCCATGCGATAGCTGGCGATCTGCCGCCAGGGCCACAACTGCGGCAACGAACCCAGGATGAAACCGACGATCGTCATCAGCGTCATGGCATGGTGGTGGCGCAACAACCAGGACAGTAGACGGGAGAAGGTGAACAAGCCGAGCAGACAACCGGCACCGAAGATCGCGATGAGCCCGAGGTCGAAGCTCTTGATGCCGTTCATCACGGTGCCGTAGAGCCCCATCACCAGCAGCAGGAAGCTGCCCGACACGCCGGGCAGCAGCATGGCGCTGATGGCGATCGCGCCGGCCACGAACAGCGTCGCATCGCCAGCCTGGCTCATGTCGGGCAGCAGACGCGGCAGGAACGCGGCCAGCACGAGACCCAGCATCACCGGGAGCAGATAGCGCCAGCGCCAATGGCCGACCTGACGCATCACCACCCAGGCCGACGCCAGCACCAATCCGAAGAAGAAAGCGTTGAGCAACAGTTGATGATGGGCCATCAGCCAGGTCACCAGGTGCGCGATCGTCACCAGACTGATACCGATCCCCAGCACCAGCGGGATCAGAAAACGCAGGTTGAGATAGGAGACCAGGCCGGCAAGCCCCCGCTCGCGCCAGACACCGAAGGCGCCCGGACCGAAACGCCTGATGGTCTCGATCAGCTCCTCGTAGATCCCCACGATCAGCGCGATGGTCCCGCCGGAAACGCCCGGAACGGCATCCGCGGCGCCCATCCCCATCCCCTTCAATACGATTTTCGCGATGCGTTTCAACGAATGACTCCCTCAAGCAATGGTACGAAACGCACCTCTTCGAGACGCTGATGATCGAACGCCAGGCCACGCCGACGCACCCGGGTCAGCCACTGCCGCCCCTCCGCGTCCGCCAGCGGCGCGATCAGGATGCCGCCGTCGCGCAACTGGGACAGCAACGCCTGCGGCAGCTCGCTGGCGCAGGCCGTCAACAGGATGACGTCGAACGGCGCCGCCTGCGGCCACCCCATGCCGCCGTCGGCATGGCGCAGATTGACGTTATGCGCGCCGAGCCGCGTCAGCCGCTGGCGGGCGCGGGCCTGTAACGCGGCGATACGCTCGACGCTCCAGACGCTCTTGACCAGGCGCGACAGAATCAGGGTCTGGTAACCGGACCCCGTGCCGATCTCCAGCACGCGCTGCGGCTCGGCCAGCGCCACCAGTTCGCTCATCCGGGCGACGACCCAGGGCTGGGACAGGGTCTGCCCCAGCCCCAGCGGCAGCGACGTATCCTCATAGGCACGATGCGCCAGCGCCTCGTCGAGAAACAGGTGGCGTGGTTCCGCCGCCATCACCTCCAGTACCCCCGAGTGACGGATCCCGCCGATCGACAACCGTTCGACCATTCGATTGCGAGTTCGTTGCGATGTCATGCCGACACCGCTGAGTTCCTCAGGCGTGTGACAATCCATCAAGCCAGCCCTGTACATCGTTCAGCGTCTCGTGACGGGTTAGATCGGTTTGCAGTGGCGTGATCGAGACGAAACCCGCCTCGATGGCCGCGAAGTCGGTATCCGGGCCATCGTCGGCGTTTTCGGAGACCGCGGCGATCCAGTAGCGATCGCGCCCACGTGGATCCTTGATGTGAATCGGCTGGGAGGCCGGCCCCCGGTATCCCAGCCGAGTCACGCGGAATCCCCGGACTTCGCTCCACGGCAGGTCCGGCACGTTGACGTTGAGCAGGCTGCGCGGCGGCAGCGAGAGATTCTCCGCCGCGCCGACGAGGCTGGCCGCCACCCGGCCGGCGGTCTCGAAATGGCGCTGCCCGCAGAGCGAGATCGCGATGGCGGCCATCCCCAGGTTGCGCCCCTCCATGGCGGCGGCAACGGTTCCGGAGTAGAGCACGTCGTCGCCCAGGTTGCCGCCATGATTGATCCCGGAGATCACCAGGTCGGGCTTCTCGTCCCACACCCCGTTGACGCCGAGATAGACGCAGTCCGCGGGCGTGCCGTCGACGCTATAGAACCCGGAGTCCATTGCGGTCAACGCCAGCGGCCGTGTCAGCGTCAGCGAATTGCTGGCACCGCTCATGTCACGATCGGGCGCCACGACCCGCAGTCGCGAGTGCCCCTCGAGCGCCAGCGCCAGCGCTTTCAGCCCCGGTGCATGCACCCCATCGTCGTTGGATAGCAATAGTCTGCGCATCTCTTCTCCTTCCTCCTCGAGCGTCGGGCCGGTGGGTCAGACCAGGGTCGGATGCCGGAACAGCTCCCTGAGCACCGACGTGGCGAAGGCACCTCGTGGCAGCGAGAACGAGAGCCAGGCGGCGTCGCCATCCGTCTGCCACTCGGGCTCCTTGAGCCGCAGCCGTAGCGGTCGCCGCTCATGGTTCACCCCCGCCTGCACCAGCCCCTCGGCCAGGTCGGGGCAGCCGGCGGCGATGCGGATTTCCCGCTCGGCCACCTCGCCCAGGCTCTCCAGCCGACCCCGTCCCCAGAGTGGGCCCGTCGGGTGCAGATCGCCAGCTTCCGCCCTCGCGAGCAGCGCGTCGTCGATCTCCGTCGCAGCGAAGCGACTCGCGGTGCCTTCCAGGTTGAGGACGTCGCCGGGCTGAGGCACGCACCAGGTACCATCGGCGACCCGCGCCGACAGTACACTGTTGAAAAGATAGCTCCGGGCCGTGGAAAGCAGTAGCCCGTGCGGGTCCTGCCGCTTGCGCCAGCCTCGGGCCAGCAGTTGCCGGGCGCGAAAAAGATTACGCCCCTCCGGGCCGAAGCGCTGGGGGCCGAAATAGTTGGGTACGCCTAGCTGTACCAGCCGGTCCCAGCGCTCGTGGGTAGCCGACGACACACTGGCCTCTCCGCCGATCCTCAACCGGAAGCGGTTGGCCCGGTGCACGCCGCGCTTCAGCTTGCGCGGGTGCCGGACTGCCTGGAGGCAGGTGACACCTCGCTCGACGAGCCCTGCCTCCCAGTCCGGCGGCGGTTCGCGTCCCGGTAGCGCTAACGAGAACCACTGCCGCGTCACCGCGTCGCGATCCTTGAGACCGCTGAACCCGACGTCCCGCACCGGAATGTCGACGGCCCGGGCAAGCAGTCGGGCCAGGTCAGGCGTCGTCATGCCGCGCTTTTCCACCCACAACCACCAGTGCTCGCCCTGCCCCTCCGGAATGAAATCGAACACCTCCTCGACCTGGAACTCTTCCGGGCTCTGGCGGTAGTCGCCAGCCGTCGCGGGCGCTCCCGCCAGGTAGTGCCAGGCTGGCGGCCAAGCGATCGATGACGACACCGGGTCACTCATTTGGCGTCCGCGACCAGCAGCACCACCGCTTCCGCCGCAATCCCCTCACCGCGCCCGGTGAAGCCGAGACGTTCGGTGGTCGTCGCCTTGACGTTGACCGCCCCCAGCTCGATTCCCACATCGGCAGCGATCGCTTCGCGCATACGCGGAATCCATTCGGCCATCCGCGGTGCCTGGGCCATCAGCGTGGCGTCGAGATTGCCGACTCGGTAGCCGGCCTCACGAACCAGCCCGACGACGTGCCGCAGCAGCGCCCGGCTGTCGGCACCCTTCCAGGCCGGATCGGTATCCGGGAAGTGACGTCCGATGTCGCCCAACGCGCAGGCACCCAACAGCGCATCGCTGATCGCGTGCAGCAGCACGTCGCCATCCGAGTGGGCGACGAAACCGTGATCGAAGGGCACGCGAACGCCGCCGATCATCAGATGATCGCCGTCGCCGAAACGGTGCACATCGAAGCCGTGGCCGATTCTGAAACTCATGCTTCGACTCCCTGGTCGAGTGCGTCCGCCGAGGTCTCGGCCTGCAGCGCCAGAATTCGCGCGGCCATGGCCAGATCCTCGGGATGCGTGATCTTGAGATTGTCGCGGCTGCCGGTAACGAGCCGCGGCGCCAGGCCCAGCGCCTCGATCGCGGAGGCTTCGTCGGTTACCTTGACCCCGGTCGCCCGGGCGGCGTCCAGCGCCTGGCGCAGCAGATCGAAGCGAAAGACCTGCGGCGTCAACGCATGCCACAAGCCATCACGGGGCTCGGTGTGACTGATACGGCCCCACGCATCGGCGCGCTTCATGGTATCGGCCGCCGGCGTGGCCAGCAGCGCCCCGATCGCCTCGTCCTCGAGCGCCCCCTGCAGGGCACGTAGATCCTCGATCCGCACGCAGGGTCGCGCCGCATCGTGCACCATGACCCAGTCGTCGTCGGCGGCTTCCTCGGCCAGGGTGGTCAGCGCGCGCGCCACCGTATCGGCGCGTTCGTCGCCGCCACCGACACGCAGCCAGCGGTCGAACGGCACGTCTTCGGCGTCGAAGTACTCGTCGTCGGGATCCAAACAGAGGCGCAGCACGGCCTCGGGAAAGGCCTGATGCAGGCGTTCCAGCGTTCGCGCCAGCACACTTCTCCCCTGCAGGGTAAGGTACTGCTTGGGACGGTCGGCCTGCATGCGCTGGCCGCGGCCGGCGGCGGGCACGATCAACCATAGCGTCATGGCTGCACTACCCCCGTGCTGGCGGCGGGGCCGTTGCCGGGGCTGTCGACACCGGGCACCCAGAAGAACTGCTCGTCCTGCCGAACCATGCCGATGTCGCTGCGGGCGCGCTCCTCGATGGCATCGAGGCCGTTCTTGAGATCGACGACTTCGGCGGCAAGGCGGTCATTGCGCGCCTTGAGCGTATCGGTGGTCCCTTCCAGCGTATCGGCGCGAGCCTGAATATCATTGAACTCCCGAATGCCGCCCTCGCCGAACCACAGCCGGTACTGCATCAGCCCCAGCATGACAACCAATACCACAATGACCCATTTCCACATCGCCAAGGTTTCCGATCGGCACGATTCATTTCGGACGGTGCGTTCCCAAGCTCTGTCTGAAAAATCGGCGAGCGATGGCCAGACAAGGCAAAAATTGACGAAAAAGCGGAGTTTACGAGGTGTAAATGAGCATTTTGCGTCAATTTTTAACGCCGTATGGGCGAGCGCAGGCATTTTTCAGACAGAGCGCAACAGGCCACCCCCCGGAGATCAGGGGCGCGCCTGACCACTGTCGGAGCGCAGGGCATTATGCCATCATCGCCGCACGCGGCCCACCGTCACGGCACAAACCGGATTAGACGACCCTCATGTACAAGCTGGCGTTCTTCGTTCCCGAGTCCCACCTGGAAAGCGTCAAGTCGGCGGTGTTCGCCAGCGGCGCCGGAAGAATCGGCGATTACGAGGCGTGCTGTTTCCAGGTCCGGGGAGAGGGCCAGTTTCGTCCGCTGGAAGGCGCCACTCCCCACATCGGGAAGACGGGCGCGCTGGAAACGGTCGAGGAGTATCGGGTCGAACTGGTCTGCGAGGATCATCGCATCCGCGCGGCGGTCGCCGCGCTGGTCGAGTCACACCCCTACGAGGAGCCCGCCTACGACGTGTGGCCGCTGAGTTCGTTGGCCTCGCTGCCCGAGGCCTGAGCGCGGGCGCTAGGCGGAACCGAAGTAACGCTCCCGCTCTTCCCGGCCGATCTGGCTAAGATGCAGTTCGAAGGTACCTCGTCGCCGATCGTCGAAGAAGTGGCGCAGCGTGCGCTCGATGGTCGGGAAAGCGAGTTCGTCCCAGGGGATCTGCGTCTCCTCGAACAGTTCGACTTCAAGGCTCTCCGGCCCGGCCGCGAAATCGCCATCGAGATCGCCCAGAAAAATCATGTAGACCTGATTGATGTGCGGCAGGCTGATCAGCGTATACAGTGTCGGCTCGGCGACGATGGCGCAGGCCTCCTCGCGGGTCTCACGCAGCGCCGCCTGCTCCACGGTTTCGGCGTTTTCCATGAAACCCGCCGGCAGCGTCCAGAACCCCTTGCGCGGCGAAATGGCCCGGCGACACAGCAGGATGCGCTCACCGGCCACCGGCAGCGTGCCGGCCACGATGCGCGGATTCTGGTAATGGACGGTGCCGCAGGCATCGCACAGGAATCGCGGGCGATCGTCGCCTTCGGGAATCGCAAAACGCACGGTGTGACCGCAGTGGCTACAGTAGTTCATAGCGCCTCGAATTCGGAGGGCCTCGAGCGGGGGGAGCCCCGAACGACGGCGCCTCGCGGGAACGCCAGACAGCGCCGGCCGGCGCGCCTGCCAACAGGGAGTCGAAAGCGCATGTTAGAGAAACTCCGCGAGCGCCTGCAAGCACATCGCCCAAGTCGCTTAAGCGGTGTTCATCCCCAGGCAGCGGTCCTGCTGCCGATCGTCGCCCGAGCCGAGCCCACGTTGCTGTTCACGCAGCGCACCGCCCACCTCGCCCAGCATGCCGGCCAGGTCGCCTTTCCGGGGGGCAAGCGGGAGCCCGAGGACAGCGACCTGCTCACCACCGCTCTGCGGGAAACCCGGGAGGAGATTGCACTCGCGCCGGAGCGGGTCGAGATCATCGGTCGGCTCAGCGACGTCTTCTCGCTCTACGGCCTGCGCGTGACCCCCTTCGTCGGCGTGATCGCGCCGGACCTGCCGCTGGTGGCGGAACCGGGCGAGATCGAGGCGATCTTCGAGGTGCCGCTACGCCACTTCCTCGATGACTGTCGCAGCCACACCGATGTGATCCCGGTCGACGATCAATCCTGGTACGTTCCCAGCTACCCGTTCGAGGGCCGCACGATCTGGGGGCTGTCCGCCATGATGCTGGTCGAGCTGCTGGCCGTCGGCTTCGAATGCGACATCGCCCTGGATCGCAAGCCCACCCAGGGCGAATTGCGCTATCACCCCCAGCGCCGGCGCTCCGTTGCCGCGCGCCCCGATCGTTCGAGCTAGGGCCTGTACACGCTATCCACGCGCCGCGACGGAGCCGGTTTTCTCGCGAGGCTGGACGCGAGCCAGGGGTTGTGGCGGGTGCGAGCGCTTGGCTCGTAACAACGCCTCACGGCGTATACTGTGAACAGGCCCTAGCTTGCCGAGTGAGTCTTCCATGACACCCAACGACGCCCACGACGCCTTCTGGGACAACGCCCAGTTGGTCACCTTGATCGACGGCCTGGTGGAGTGCGGCTGGTATGTCGGTGAAGGGTTTCTCGACCCGGGCCTGTGCCAGGGCCTGCGGGATGACATGGAGCGACTGCACCAGCGCCAGGCACTCCAGGAGGCGGCCATCGGCCGCGGCGACGAGCGCACGCTGCGACGCGACATCCGTGGCGACGCGATCCACTGGCTGGATCGGGAGAGCCTGGCCCAGCGTCGCTACCTGACGCTGATGAGCGAACTCCAGCAACAGATCAACGTCGCCCTTTACGCCGGACTGTTCGAGTTCGAGGCCCACTTCGCCCTCTATCCACCGGGAGCGTTCTACCGCAAGCATTACGACAGCTTTCGGGGCCGGGCCAACCGCGTCATCTCCACGGTGTTGTACCTCAATCCGGAGTGGCCGGCGGACGGCGGCGGCGAGATGGTGCTCTACGATGCGCAGGAGACCGATCGCGAAGTGGCACGCGTTCAGCCGCAAGCGGGCACTTTCGCCTGTTTTCTATCCGACCGGGTTCCCCACGAAGTGCTCCCGACCCGGCAGCCCCGGCTCAGTATCGCCGGCTGGTTTCGCCGCAACGCGTCGCTGGGCGGCGTGATCGACCCGGCGCGCTAGGCGCCCGGCAACCCGGTATCCAGGCCCGACGCCGAGTGGCCTACCGCTCGCTCGCCGAGGCGGTGGTAGCCTGATCGTTGTGGCCATCGGCTGCCATGACATCGTCCGGTAGCGCGGTCTCCACATCAGGTACCACCTGCGACAGATCCTCCTGGTGCTCGTGCTCGATCGCTCCCTGCACCAGTTCGTCGGTCACGCTGAGTTCGGCCCCCACCACCGACTGTTGGGGATTCGAGGTGAACGGTGCCACCGGGACCGGCGCCGGGCGCCGGCTCCGTCGCCAGACGAAGAAGACCACCAGCGCCACGCCCAGCCCGGCCAGCGCCACGAACAGCCCGACATCGCCGACATGAATCATCAGTGGCGTGATCAGCGGCGGGCTGAGGGTGGCGCCCAGGGCGTTGATCAGCAGCAGCCCCTGACTCATCCGCACCAGCGCGCCGGCCGGGGCGCGGTCGGCGGCGTGGCTCACCGCCACCGGATAGATCGCGAACACCCCGCCACCCACCAGGAACAGCATCGCCGCGAGCAATCCCGGCAGGTTGGGCAGCAGGATCACGCCGCCACACAGCACCGCCAGCACCACGCCGATCATGATCAGCACGATCTGACGGTCGTGTCGGTCCGACCAGCGCCCGATGGGATACTGCAGCAGCATCCCGCCAAGAATCACGATCGCCATCATCTCGCCGATCTGCTGCACCTCGAAACCACTGCGCTGAAGATAGAGCGGCAGCAGACTATAGATGGCCGACACTGCCAGACCGGAACCGAAGCAGCCCATTACCCCGGTCGGCGTCACCGTGATCAACCGCCACGGCGACAGCGGCTCGGCGTGCTCAATGAGCGGAGAGACCCGCGGGATCATGCCCAGCGGCAGCACCGACAGCGACGCCAGCATGGCGATGACCATGAATGGCTGGCTGGCACCGGCGCGGTCCGCCACGCCCAGCAGCAACTGCCCGATGACCCCGGCGCCGTAGAGCGCGATCATGTAGAGCGCCAGCAGACGGCCGCGTACGCGGGTATCCGCCGCGGTCAGCAACCAGCTTTCGATGACCAGATAGACACCCAGTGTCGCCCACCCGCCGATCAGGCGCAGCGTGAACCACAGCGGCGCGTTGAGCCACAGCCCCTGCAGCAGCACGGTGACCGCTACCAGCGACGCAAAGCAGGCGTAGGCACGAATGTGGCCGATCCGCAGCAATAGCCGATCGTTGAACAGCGCGCCGATCGCCAGCCCGATGTAGTAGGCGGCCGAGACCCAGCCGATGGTAGTGACCGACTCTCCCGCCGCGTCCAGACGCAGGGTGATCAGCGACGCCAGAAAGCCGTTGCCGATGCCCAGGATAAAAAGGCCGAGCAGGGGTGCCAGCGCCATGGAGAGTAACTGCCGAGACATAAAACCTTGGACCTCGAGCCTGAAATTCAGATCGGCCGGCAGCGGGAGGAAGCGATCGCGACAGCCGGAAGCGAGCGCACTATACGCCCGGCCCTGCGCCAAAAGAAGTCGAAAAAGCGGCTGAAAAAGGGCTATCGCGCCGCTTTGGGGCAACGACTGCCTTCGTCATTACCTGGCGTTATCCAAAATGGCCGTCTGACGATACGAACCGGTATCGAAGTCACGCCTGTCGCGACCGGGCAATGGAGTGTCAGCGGCTTTTTGGCAGGAAACGGCGTATGCTGAGCCATTAGCACGCTAACCCGCCTCCCCTGCCTCACGCCCAGGACACCATGCCCGCAGACATCGCCGACAATCCCGTTTATCGTCAGCCCGGTTTCGTCCCCTTTCTTGCCTCGCGCCTCTGCGCGGTCTTTGCCATGCAGATCCAGGCGATCGTGGTGGCATGGCAGGTCTACGACATTACCCACGATCCGCTGACACTGGGCTATGTGGGCCTGGCCCAGTTCCTGCCGATGATCGTTCTGCTGCTGCCTGCCGGCGACGTGGTCGACCGCTTCGATCGCAAGCGGATCCTGCAACTCAGCTGGGCCGCCCAGGCGCTCTGCAGCGTGTTGCTGATCCTGCTCTCGCTCCACCAACCCGATTCGGCAGCGCCTTTCTACGCGGTGCTGGTGCTGTTCGGTGCCGCCCGAGCCTTCACCGGGCCGACGCTGCAGAGCCTGCTGCCGCAGATCGTGCCGCGTGACCAGCTGGGCAAGGCGATTGCCGTCAACTCATCGATCATGAAGATAGGCGTCATCGGCGGGCCCATGCTCGGCGGTCTGCTCTACGCCTTCGGCCCGACGCTCACCTATAGCGTCAACCTCGGCTGCTTCGTCATTGCCCAACTGGCGTTGGCCGGCGTGCCGGTGCGTTACGCGTTCGAACGGGTCCAGACCGACGATACCGCTTGGCAGCGCTTCACCGCCGGGATCCACTACATCCGCAACAAGCCGGTCATCCTGGGTGTCATCTCGCTGGACCTGTTCGCCGTGCTGTTCGGGGGGATCGTTGCGCTGCTGCCGGTCTACGCCCACGAAATCCTTCACGTCGGCCCGGAGGGCCTCGGCGCGCTGCGCAGCTCGATTGCCATCGGCGCCTTCCTGATGGGGCTCTATCTCGGCGTCAGGGCGATCAAGCGACACGCCGGGCTGATCATGTTTGCCGCGGTGGCGGTGTTCGGCATCGCCAATCTCGTGTTCGCGCTCTCGCACTGGTTCTGGCTCTCGTTCGGCGCCCTGCTGATCGCCGGTGCCGCCGACATGATCAGCGTCTACGTGCGTCTGACGCTGCTGCAGCTCGCCACGCCAGACGAGATGCGCGGCCGGGTCAACGCCGTCAACATGCTGTTCATCGGTGCCTCCAACGAACTCGGCGAGTTCGAGTCCGGTGTCACCGCCTCCTGGTTCGGCACCGTGCCGGCAGCGGTCATCGGCTCGGTAGGAACGCTGGCGATCGTCGGGCTGTGGATGTGGCGCTTTCCGGTATTGCGGCGCACCGACCGCCTCGAAGACGTTGAGGAGGAGCCGATGGCGCCGTCGCCCGTGGTGGCCGCGGGCAAGTCGGCATAATCCGAGGGAGAAGCCGGCGAGCGTCACTCCGCCCCCCGGCTCTCGTACTCGAACAGCTTGGCCAGTCGCGCTGCCACCGGTGTCAGCGGCACCCCGCGGCGCTTGATCATGTGGAAGGTCGCCAGCGGCAGCGAGTCGTCCAGGGTCAGCTCCATCAGTTCGCCCATGCCGTGCTGGGCGGTCATCTGCGCGGCAAAGGCCCCGACCATCTCGCTGTGCTGGATCAGGTTGAGCGAGGTGGTGAAGGAGTCGCACACCACGCTGACCTGGTCACGCGAGAAGCCGTGACGTTCCAGGGTGTCGGCAAGATCGGCGTAATAGCCGCTGCGCGCCGTCGGCAGCACCCAGTCGCAGTCGATCAACTCCTTCAACCGGCGGGCGCCGGCCTTGGGGTGATCCCGTCTCAGAACCACGACGAAAGGCGTCGAAAACAGCGGTAGCGCCTCGAGATCGCTATCGAGCACGCCGCTGGAGAGCGTATTGATCGAGAAATCCAGCTCGCCATCGCGCAGTCCCGCCACCATCGACGACAGCTGCCCCTCGATCACCCGCAACCTGACATTGGGCAGCTCCCGCCGGAAGCGCCCGACCACTTGAGGTAGCAGCGTGCGTGCCACCGTGGCCGACGCCCCCATCACGATCTGCCCGCGCAGCACCCCGTTCAACTGCTCCACGTTTTCCCGCGCCCGGCGCAGCTCTTCGATGATCAGATGGGCGTGTTGATCGAAGGCCCGCCCGGAGTCGGTCAGCGTCACGCCCCGGGAAGTGCGCACCAGCAGCGCCGCGCCCAGCCCCTCCTCCAGTTCCCGAATGGCCTTGGTCAGGCCCGGCTGGGACAGCCCCAGCTCACGCGCCGCCGCCCGGATGCTGCCGCGACGGGAGACTTCGACGAAGGCCCGAATCTGATGAAGTTTGATCGGATAATGCACAGGACGCCCCCCACTCGCGCGATTACCTCAGGTTATCACCAAAAAGTAATCGACATCTTTTGCCGATCCCGAGCCGGCACTACTGTGTTTCGAGGTCGATGACAACGACTCGCCCTGACGCCGGACGCCTCAGGTCCTGCTCACCCTGTCCACGCGACTCGCGGCGTCTAGGATGAACAGGCCCAAACACAATCGACCGTCGGCTCGGGCAAGGCAGAGACAACAGCGCGATACAACATACGATCGGTCCAGCCGGTCGACAACAACCGACTCAGGAGTCCCTCATGACAGCGACCGCGTCTCGCGACGCCGCTCGTCCGCGGCTGTCCATCCGACTGTTGAACGCCATCGAGCGTTTCGGCAACCGGCTTCCCGATCCCTTCATGATCTTCGTCTTGCTGGCTGCCGCCGTGCTGGTGGCATCGGTACTGTTCGCCGTCGCCGGTGCCACCGTCGAGCATCCCGGCAGTGGCGAGGTGGAGGCGATTCGCAGCCTGGTCTCGGCGCCGGGCATCCAGTTCATTCTCGACTCGATGCTCGATAACTTCACCGGTTTCGCACCGCTCGGCCTGGTGCTGTCGATGATGCTGGGGATCGGTCTGGCCGAGAAGCTGGGGCTGCTGGAGACCCTGGTACGCCACACCATTCTGTCGGCACCCAAGCGACTGGTGACCTATACCGTCGCCTTCACCGGAATCATGATGAATGTCGCTTCCGACGCCTCGCTGATCCTGCTGCCGCCGTTGGCAGCGATGGTCTACCACTCGCTGGGACGCCACCCGATCGCCGGCCTGGCGCTCGGTTTCGCCAGCGCCGGCGCGGGGTTCACCGCCAACCTGTTGATCGTCGGTACCGACGCGTTGCTGTCGGGCATCTCCACCGAGGCGGCCCGCATCGTCAGCCCCGACATGACGGTGACCCCGGTGGACAACTGGTACTTCAACTGTGTCTCCGTCTTCGTGCTCACCGTCGTGGCCGCCGTCGTCACCGAGCGGGTCATCGAGCCGCGCCTCGGCAGCTACCGGGGCGACGTCGAGCAGGTCGAGAGCAGCGAACCGCCGAACGCCCGCCGCGGCCTTCGCAACGCCGGCATTGCCGCGCTGGTTTACGTCGCCGCCATCGCCACGCTGCTGTTCTGGCCGAACTCGCCGCTGCGCGGCCCGGACGGCAGCCTGATTCCGTCACCGTTTCTCAGCGGCATCATCCCGATCATCCTGTTCTTCTTCATCACCGTCAGCGTGACCTGGGGCATCACCGTGGGTCGCATCAAGCGCTCGCGGGACGTATCCGAGAACATGGCCGAGGCGATGCGCGACCTGGGCAGCTATATCGTGCTGATCTTCGCCGCCTCGCAGTTCATCGCCTGGTTCAACTGGACGCATATCGGTACCTGGATCGCGGTCAACGGCGCCGACCTGCTGACCGCGATGGACTTCACCGGGTTCCCGGTCATCCTCTGCTACATCGTCTTCACCGCCTGCATGAACCTGCTGATCTTCAGCGGCTCGGCGAAGTGGGCACTGGAAGCCCCGGTGTTCGTGCCGATGTTCATGCAGCTCGGCTACCACCCGGCCTTCGTCCAGGTCGCCTATCGCATCGCCGACTCCTCGACCAACATCATCTCGCCGCTCAACCCCTACATGATCGTGGTGCTCACCTTCATCCGGAAATACGACAAGAACGCCGGCCTCGGCACGCTGATGTCGCTGATGCTGCCTTACACCCTGGCATTTCTGGGGATCTGGATCCTGTTGCTGACGGCGTTCTACCTGCTGGGAATTCCCTACGGTCCGGGTATCACCACCTACTTGCCGTCCTGACGCCGAGGGACGGGGCGGGAGACACGACATGAAGACATCCAACAGGCGGAGAACGACACCATGAGTACCGTTACCGAACTCGAGCTGGCCCCGACGATCGAAGCGCTGAGACCGCAGTTGAAGGCGTGGCGACGGGATTTCCACCATCACGCCGAGTCCGGCTGGGTCGAGTTCCGGACCGCCTCGATCGTTGCCGAGGAGCTCGAGCGGCTGGGCTACGACGTCAGTGTCGGCCGCGAGGTGATCGACGCCGACAGCCGCATGGGCGTGCCCGAGCCCGAAGTACTGGCCCAGGCGCTGGAGCGCGCCCGCGACCAGGGCGCCGTGGCGCGCTGGTTGCCCGCGCTTGCCGGCGGCTATACCGGCGTGGTCGCCAATCTGGAGACCGGTCGACCGGGGCCGGTACTCGCCTATCGCGTCGATCTCGATGCGCTCGATCTCGAGGAGTCCCGGGCCGACGACCATCGTCCCGCCCGCGAGGGGTTCGCCTCCCGCAACGCCGGCATGATGCACGCCTGCGGCCACGATGGTCATACCACCATCGGGCTGGGGCTGGCGCGGCTGTTCATCGAACTCAAGGCGCAGTTGAGCGGCCGGATCAAGCTGATTTTCCAGCCGGCGGAAGAAGGCGTACGTGGCGCGAGATCGATGGTCGAAGCCGGCGTGCTCGATGACGTGGATATCTTCATCGCCACCCATATCGGCACCGGGGTGCCCAAGGGAACGGTCGTCTGCGGCCACAACGGCTATCTCGCCACCACCAAGCTCGATGTCACCTTCACCGGCGTGCCGGCCCACGCCGGGGCCAATCCGGAAGCCGGCAACAACGCCCTGCTGGCCGCCGCCCAGGCCGCCCTCGGACTGCACGCGATCCCCCGTCACAGCGCCGGCGCCTCGCGCATCAACGTCGGCGTGCTCAGCGCCGGCAGCGGTCGCAATGTGGTGCCGAGCACCGCCACGCTCAAGCTCGAGACCCGGGGCGAGACCAGCGAGATCGACGAGGAAATGCAACGCCGAGCGCTGGCCGTGCTGCGCGGCGCGGCGGCGATGCAGGACGTCGAGATGGCGTACCGCCTTGCCGGCGAAGCACGCAACTGCGAACCGAGCCCGGCGCTGGTCGATTTCATCCACTCGCACATCGCCGCTCTTCCCGGGATCGATAGCGTGATCGCGACCGAAAACCGCCCTTCCGGCTCCGAGGATGCCACCACCATGATGCAGCGCGTGCGGGAACGCGGCGGGCTGGCGACCTACATGGTGTTCGGCACCGAACTGGCCGCCGGCCACCATCATCAATGCTTCGATTTCGACGAGGACGTGCTGGCGGTGGCCATCCACACCCTGGCCCATCTGGCCCTGCAGGCAGACGCCCCGGCGCTTCGCCGACACTCCGAGAAGAGCTGAAGAGAGGTAATTTCATGGACGCAACCGCGACCGACGCCACCACCCGGCAGCTCGACACCCTGATCGAGAACAAGCGCGATCGCTTCATCGACCACGCCAACCAAGTATGGGAACTGGCCGAGACCCGGTTCGAGGAAACCCGCTCTGCGGCAACGCTGAGTGCGGCGCTGGAAGCCGAGGGCTTTCGCGTCGAACGCGGCATCGCCGGCATCGAGACCGCCTTCGTCGCCAGCTACGGCGCCGGCAAACCGGTCATCGCCCTGCTCGGCGAATACGACGCCCTGGCCGGGCTCAGCCAGCGCGGCGAAGCCAGCCAGGCCGAACCCCTGATCGACAACGGTAACGGTCATGGCTGCGGCCACAACCTGCTCGGTGTCGCCGCACTGGCCGGCGCGGTCGGCGTTCGTGACTATATGGCCGACAACGCGCTCTCCGGCACCGTGCGCTTCTACGGCTGCCCCGGCGAAGAGGGGGGCTCCGGCAAGACCTTCATGGTGCGCGAGGGCGTGTTCGACGATGTCGACGCCGCGCTCACCTGGCATCCACAGGCGTTCAATGCCATCTTCTCGACGCCGACGCTGGCCAATATCCAGGCCTACTTCCGATTCAAGGGCACCTCCGCCCACGCCGCCAACTCGCCGCATCTCGGGCGTAGCGCGCTGGACGCCGTGGAGCTGATGAACGTGGGCGCCAACTATCTGCGCGAGCACATCGTGCCGGATGCACGCCTGCACTACTCGATCACTCGCACCGGCGGCGCCTCCCCCAACGTCGTCCAGGCGGACGCCGAGGTGCTCTACCTGATGCGCGCCCGACGCATGAGCGATGTCCAGGCGATCTTCGAACGCATCCAGAAAATCGCCGAGGGCGCGGCGCTGATGACCGGCACCCAGGTCGAGATGACGTTCGACAAGGCCTGCTCGGGCTACCGCCCCAATCGCATCCTGGAGCGGCTGATGCAGTCACGGTTCGAGGCGTTCGGCCCGCCGCGTCACGATCCCGAAGAGATCGCCTACGGGGAGCGCATCAAGGCAACGGTCAGCGACGACGACCTGCGCACCACCTACGCCAACATCATCGCAACCGGGGGTGAGGCTGGCGAGGCTTACGTCGAGGGGCTCGCCGACAGGGCGCTGGTCGACGACCTCGCCCCCTACAGTGCCAGCGAAGCGCTCATGTACGGCTCCACCGATGTCGGCGACGTCAGTTGGGTCGTGCCGACCGCCCAGTGCTACGTCAACTGCTTTGCCCTGGGCACACCGCTGCACACCTGGCAGGTGGTCGCCCAAGGGCGCAGCTCGCTGGGCCACAAGGGCATGCTCCAGGCGGCCAAGGTGATGGCCGGCACCGCCGTCGCGCTCATGCAGGATCCGGCCACCCTGGCCGAGGCCCGGGCGGAGCTGGACAGGGCGACCCGACGCGAGCCCTACCGCTGCCCCATCCCGGACGACGTCGCTCCCTCGCCCCTGAAGGGGTAGCGGAGAACGGCTCGAAAGCGCGATCCGCCACCAGGATCCGCTCGCACGATTCACGCGATCATGGTGGCGCCGTTTCTTTCATGAGGCTAGGCGCAAGCCTCGGGGCATGGTGGCGCCAAGCGCTTGATTCTTCATAACGTCTCGCGCGGAAACCGGCCGGTTCCCTCGGGCTGCGCCCCAAATACCCCCGGCTTCTATGCATGATTGAACAAGGGAACACCCATACCGGGATCCCGCGCCTTGCCTGAACCCACCCCACGTCGCGACGCGGTTCGCGGCGTATTTTGTGAACCGGCCCTAAACCTTCGTAGCAGAAGAACCATTCTTGTCGCCCGCCCCGTCCAAGCCCGAAGCTAATCCGGTGCAACCCGAACCAGAGGCCAAGCGCGACCGCTCATGATGAAGTGGTCCGCTTTTTCATTTTTGGACCCTTACGCAGGCGATAACCCATGAACCGGCCCGCATTATCGTTTTCGATCGATGGCGACTTCGCCCTCGACTCGCTGCCCCGCACGCCGCACTGGCCGCCCGTGCAACCTCTCGAGGCCAACCGGCACGCAGCATCGTCGGACATTCACTGGCAACGCTTTGCCGTCGCCTACGACTATCCCGTGGCCTTCACCCGGGAGATCTTCTCCCTCGACAACGCCCTGCTGGCCGATGTCATCTCGCGCCGCGAGCCCTGCAAGACCCATCGCTGCCTGGTCTATGTCGATAGCGGTGTGGCGGCGACCTGGCCGGATCTGAACCGTCGTATCGAGGCCTACTTCACTGCCCATGCGAACCGGCTGACACTGCTGGCGGCGCCGATCACCGTGCCGGGCGGCGAGTCCGTGAAGGCCAATCTGGACACCATCGACGACGTGCTGGAGGGCATCCGGCGCTACGGTGTCGATCGCCACGCCTACCTGATCGTCATCGGTGGCGGCGCGGTCCTGGACGCCCTCGGGCTTGCCGCGGCCATGGGTCACCGCGGCGTCCGCCTGATCAGGCTGCCCACCACCGTGCTGTCGCAGAACGACAGCGGTGTCGGGGTCAAGAATGCGGTCAACTTCAAGGGCTACAAGAACTTCATCGGCACCTTCGCCCCGCCCTGGGCGGTGCTCAACGACTTCGACTTCCTGAGCACGCTCTCGCGGCGCGACCGGCTCGCCGGCATCTCCGAAGCGATCAAGGTGGCGCTGATCCGTGACGGTGAGTTCTTCAACTGGCTGGAAGCCAACGCCGACTCGCTGGCCGAGTTCGATCCGCGTACCGAGGAGGTGATGGTCCGACGCAGCGCCGAACTGCACATGCAGCAGATCGGCCGCGGCGGCGATCCGTTCGAACAGGGTTCGTCGCGGCCGCTGGATTACGGCCACTGGGCGGCACACAAGCTCGAGGCACTGACCCATCACGGCATCGGTCACGGCGAGGCCGTCGCCATCGGCATCGCCCTGGACGCACGATACTCCGTGCTCACGGGGCTGCTCCCCGCCGGCGCCGAGTGGCGCATCGTGTGGCTGCTGAAGCGGCTGGGGCTGCCGGTCTTCCATAGCCAGTTGATGGAGCTCGGCGATGACGGCGATCTGGCCGTCATGGCAGGACTCAAGGAGTTTCAGCAACATCTCGGCGGTGAGCTGACGATCACGCTGCTGGCTGCGCTGGGCCGTGGACACGATGTCCACGAGATCGATGAAACCACCATGACAGCCGCGATCGACTGGCTGCGCGAAGAGGCAAACCGTGATGCAGCTGCATGATGATCTGGGCCAACTGACCTACTGTCTCAATATTCACCCGACTCAGTCCTGGGAGGCGGTGCGTGAGGCGCTGCTCGGGCCGGTCAAGCGCGTACGCCAGAACGTCTGCCCCGAGACGCCCTTCGGCGTGGGTCTGCGCCTGTCTGCCCAGGCGCTGGAGGAACTCCGCGCCCCCGAGGCGCGGGCCGAGCTCAAGGAGATCCTCGCGCGGGAAAACTATCGCGTGGTGACCATGAACGGGTTTCCGTTCGGCCCTTTCCACGGCATCCCGGTCAAGCAGGCCGTCTACCAGCCCGACTGGAAGCAGCGCGCCCGCCTCGACTACACCTGCTGGCTTGCCGACCTGATGGTGGAGCTTGGCGTCGCCGGCGACACCCTGAGCCTGAGCACCGTCCCCGGCACCTACAAGCCCTTGGCCGAGGGGGCCGCGCCGGCGATGGCGGAAAACCTGCTCAAGGCGGCGGCCCACTGCGTCAAGCTCGCCCGGCAGACCCAGGTCACCATCGCCATCGCGCTGGAGCCCGAGCCGCACTGTTTCCTTGAGACCATCGACGAAACCATCGCGTTCTTCCGCGATTATCTCTACTCCGATGCCGCCGTGGCACGCTTGAGCGAGCTGACCGGACTCTCCCCCGAAGCATCGAGAGAGGCGCTGCCGCGCCATCTCGGCGTCTGCTACGACGTCTGCCATGCTGCCGTCGAGTTCGAGGATCCGGCCGCCAGCATCGAGGCACTGCGCGCCGCCGGCGTCCCGATCCACAAGTTGCAGTTGAGTGCCGCACTACGCGTTCCACGGATCGACGCGGCGAAGCGCGATTCCCTGGCGCCGTTCTGCGAGCGCACCTACCTGCATCAGGTCGTGGTCGCCACCGCAGAGGGACTGGTGCGATACGCGGACCTGCCCGAGGCGCTGGCCGACGACGCCAGAGCCGATGGTGAAGAGTGGCGCGTGCACTTTCATGTGCCGATCTTCGTGGACGCCATTGCGCCCTTCGAGACCACCCAGTCGTTCCTGGTCGACATTCTCGCCCTGCATCGCCAGCGACCGATCTCTCAGCACCTGGAAGTGGAGACCTACACATGGCAGGTATTACCGGAGAACCTGCGCACGGAGAGCGTAGAAGCGGCCATATCCCGCGAGCTGACCTGGGTCGAACGACAGCTGGCGTGACCACGGCGGGGCCAGCCAGGAAGCGGAGCGCCAGGATCTGGCTGGAGCTGGGGCGCGTTTCCAACCTGCCCACGGTCTGGAGCAACGTGCTGGCCGGCAGCGCCCTGGCGGGCGCCAGTGGCGCCGCGCTGTGGCATACCGCCGGGCTCTGGACGTCGCTGCTGGCACTGACGCTTTTCTATCTCGGCGGCATGTACCTCAACGACGCCTGCGATGCCGAGATCGATGCCCGCGAACGTGCCGATCGGCCCATTCCCCGGGGAGACGTCGGCCGCCTGACCGTCACGCTGCTGGGCGCAGCGATGCTGACACTGGGAAGCGGGCTGCTGCTTCTGAGCCATCCGCCAGCCGGCATGACCGGCCTGGCGCTGGTTGCCGCGATCCTGGGCTATGACTGGTGGCACAAGCGGATCGGCTGGAGCCCGCTGCTGATGGGGGCGTGCCGGCTGTTGACCTACCTCACCGCCGCGCTGATGGTTGCCGACACCCTCGATACGGCGGTGATCTGGGCTGCCGTCGGCCTGGCCTGTCACGTCATTGGCCTGACCTACGCCGCCCGCCAGGAAGCGACCAACCGGCTGGGCGCCGCCTGGCCGTTAGCGGTACTGTCGGTACCGGTGGCGCTGATGCTGGCCGCCATGCTGACCGGCCCCGAACCGTCGCTGCTGGCGTTGATTCTGTGGCTCGGCTATCTGATCTGGGGCGCGCGCTGCCTGCTGTGGCTATCCCGTCGCGCGGCGGGAGACGTACCACGCGCCGTCGTGGGCCTGATCGCCGCCATTTCGCTCTACGACGCCACGCTGATGGCGGCCATGGGCGCCAGCGGAATGGCCTTGCTGGGCGTTCTGGCCTTCGCCGCGACGCTGGTACTGCAACGGGTGACGTCCGGGACCTGAAGCACCGGCCACCCGGTGGCGAACGCCGACGTTATCGCTTTCCGCCTCGCTTGACGCGCAAGGCCGGGCCCGGCCTTTTTACCCTGCCTCAGACGCTGGCATCGTCGACGGCGGTCTCGCGGCTGGCCATATCGCCCTCCTCGCCTTCGAACACGTGGGCCAACACCAGTGCCTTGAACGCCTGCGCCTCGACCGGCCCTGCGGATAGCAGGTCCGGTTCGGACGAGATCACCAGTGGGCCCTGGTCGGGATCGTCGGTCAGCCGTCCGTGGGCGCCCTTGACCAGCGCGGTGTCCTTGAGCGAGATGACATCCAGCAGTTGGCGCATGCCCAGCCGCCGCTTGGCGAGTCGCCACCCCGCCGAGAGCCTGGGTGACTTCAGGGCCGGGTCGAAGAACAGTTCCACCGGGTCGTATCCCGGCTTGCGATGAATGTCGACGGTGCGGGCGTAGTCCGGCGCCCGGGTATCATCCAGCCAGTAGTAGTAGCTGAACCAGCGATCCGGCTGGGCGATCGCCACCAGCGCGCCGGAGTTGGGATGGTCCAGACCGTTCTCCCGCTTCTCGGCCTCGCCCCAGACCGCCTCCACGCCATCCAGACCTTCGAGCAGCGCCTTGACCGTCGGCACCTCTGCCGGATCGCTGACGTAGATGTGCGCCACCTGATGATCGGCCACCGCGAAGGCGCGCGACGCGCCGGGATCGAGCTGCTCCTGATCCCGTTCTCGGCGGACCGAGACCAGACCGGCCTCGCGCAACGCGCGATTGATATGAACGGCTTCGCGCACTGGCGTGATCCCGTACTCGGACACCACGATGACCCTTCGGCCTTCCCGATCGGCGGCGTCGATCAACTCGCCGCACAGGGCGTCGACGTCCCGGAGATCACGTTGCAACTCGGGATGCGACAGGTCCGGTCCCAGGCGCTGGAGGTTGTAGTCCAGGTGCGGCAGATAGGTCAGGGTCAGCGTGGGATTGCGGGTCTCCATGACATGGCGCGTCGCGTCGCTGATCCAGCGACTCGACGAGATGTCCGCCATTGGGCCCCAGAAGGTGAACAGCGGGAACGTTCCCAGCTTGGCATCGAGCTCGTCGTGCAGCTCCGGCGGGTAGGTATAGTGGTCCGGCAGCTTGCGACCGTCGGCGGGATACATCGGCCGAGGCGTGGCACTCCAGTCCGCCGTCGAATACATGTTGTACCACCAGAACATCTTGGCGCAGGTAAAGTCGGGATTCTGTCGTTTCCCGGCTTCCCAGATCTTCTCGCCCGCCACCAGGCGATTGGACTGACGCCAGAACCAGACCTCGGAAAGATCCCGGAAATACCAGCCGTTGGCCACGGCACCGTGCCGACCTGGCGGCAAGCCTGTCATCAATGTGGCCTGAACGCTGCAGGTCACCGCCGGGGTCACGGTATTCAATGGTCGCAAACCACCGCGCTCCGCGAGCCGTTTCAGAGCCGGTGTATGCTCACCGACCAGTTGGGGCGTCAGCCCGACCACGAGAATTACCAAGGTGTTGTGCATGGCGCCGACCTGCCGATTCGAGCGTGAGATTCCATCGTCACGACCTCATCGCAACGATCTGTAAAGACTGCATATCAGTTGGGAAAAGGACAGACAATCGGCGCGACGACCAACGCCCGATTTTGAGAAATTATCACTAGAAAAGTGAAGGTACCGGCCCGCTATCGGGGCAAAAAAGTCATTCGATAAGTCCGTTTCAGCATTGGATCCTGCCCCCTCGACTGGCCAGTTAATTGAGCTTGGGGATTCTTTTGGCGACCCGATAAAGTGGCTTCTGAAATCACTGGCCCGGAAATTTACATGTCCGTTACACCTTTGACGCTGCTGCGCGACTGGACCTGCCGTCAGGCCCCGGATCAAGCCCGTTGGCTCGTCGGGCAGTACGCCTCGCTGGGCCAGAGCGGCAACGAGAAGGATCTCCATCTGTTTCTCGGCCTGGTGCCGCGACGACTCGGCAAGCAGGACCTGAGGCTCACTCCACAGGACCTGGCGATGGCGAACCAGGCTTATCCGGGCTGGAATCCCGAGGGCTGGAGCCTCGATGGAGCGGCCCGCATCGCTGCCCTGCTCGCCTTCGAGGGCAACCGCCCGTTTTCGGACACGTTCCGGGATCTGGTCCGGACCGCCGATGCCCGCGAGTTGATCACGCTCTATCGAGGACTGGCTCTCTATCCCCGACCCGAGTCGTTGACGGACGCCGTAGGCGAGGGGCTGCGCTCCAACATGCGTGCGGTGTTCGAATCCATCGTGCACGGCAACCCCTATCCGCGCGACCACTTCGACCAGCATCGCTGGAACCACATGGTGCTCAAGGCGCTGTTCGTCGGTAGCCGACTCTCCCCCATCGTCGGCCTGGACTCGCGGGTCAACGCGGAGCTGGCCGCGATCCTGCTCGACTACGCCCGGGAACGATGGGCGGCCGGGCGCGAGGTGAGCCCTGAACTGTGGCGCTGTGTCGGGCCCTTCGCCGAACGCGTTGCGGCCTACGATGCCCTGCAACGGGCCCTGGCGGGGACGCCGGAGGAGCGTGGTGCAGCGGTACTGGCACTGCTCGCGGCCGATACCCCCTACGCCCGGGACCTGCTTCAGACGGTGCCGGAGATCACCGCACTGGTCGCGGACGGACGTCTCGACTGGAACCACCTCACCCTGAAAAAAGAGGCCGCCTGAGATGTTCATCGATCCCCATGCCCACATGGTGTCTCGCACCACCGACGACTACGAGGCCATGGCCGCCGCCGGCATCGTGGCCCTGGTCGAACCGGCGTTCTGGGTCGGCCAGCCCCGGACCTTCGTCGGTACCTACGTCGACTACCTCTCCTCCCTGGTGGGTTGGGAGCGCTTCCGTGCCGGCCAGTTCGGTATCCGTCACTACTGCACCATCGGTCTCAACTCGAAGGAGGCCAACAACGAGGCGCTGGCGGAGGGTGTGATGGAGTGGCTGCCACGGTTCGCCCTCAAGGAGGGCGTCGTCGCCATCGGCGAGATCGGCTATGACGAGCAGACCCCACTCGAGGACAAGTACTTTCGTGCCCAACTGGCACTGGCCAAGCAGCTCGAACTGCCAGTGATGGTGCACACGCCGCACCGCGACAAGAAACGCGGCACCTCGCGCTCGATGGACGTCTGCGAGGAGATGGGGCTCGATCCGTCGTGGGTGGTCATCGATCACAACAACGAGGAGACCGTGCGCGAGACGCTCGATCGCGGTTACTGGGCCGGTTTCTCGATCTACCCGTCGACCAAGATGGGCAACGCGCGGATGGTCGAGCTGCTCAAACAGTACGGCGGCGACCGGATCATCGTCGACAGCGCCTGCGACTGGGGGATCTCGGACTGTCTCGGCGTCCCCAAGACGGCGCGGCTGGCGCTCGAATCCGGCATTGCCGAGACCGTGGTACGCCAGGTCACCTACGACAACGCCCTCGCCGTCTACGGCAAGAGCGGCCAGATGCACGCCGCCGATTGGCTCGATCCCGCGCCCATCGACCAGCGCACGCTATTCGAGGGCAACTCGATCCTGCGAGGCGGCCGCGATCCGCGGGTGGAGGCAGCGGCTGATCGCCGCCGCGACCGGCTGCTGATCGAATAGCGCGAACGTCCCTCTGCTGCGGCGCCTCCGTTCAGGCTGGCACCCGGAGCCTCTCGACGGCAAAATGCGGTCAACCACCGACGCGCCGCCGAGAGGAACTTCATGGTTTCACCGATCGACAATCCTGTCACCGAATCGGACACCGATGCCAGGCGTCCCGACACCACCCTCGCCATGATCGTCTACGCCCTGCTGCTGGGCGTCTTCGTGACCGGCATCACCCCGGTGATCGGCGTGATCATCGCCTATGTCTACCGCGGCAATGGCCCGCGCTGGCTGGACGAGCACTACCGCTACCATATTCGTACTTTCTGGATCGGGCTGCTCTACGCCTGTATCAGTTGGGTACTCGCCTTCGTGCTGATCGGTTTCGTGTTGATGGCGCTGCAGGCGGTGTGGCTGATCGTTCGCTGCGTCATCGGCTTCAAGGCGTTGCAGGAACGCCGCGCGCCGGACAAGGTCGATAGCTGGCTGTGGTGATGCCGAAAGTCAGCTCCCGTTCATGCCGCCGCCCACCGTGCCGGGACGCCGAACCGAGAGATCCGGCAATGACGTGCACCGAGAGAAAGAGAGACGAATGATCGAAGGTCTTCAAGCTCGCGCCATCCACCTGCTCTGGCGTCTGCTGTCACACTGCCGGCTAAGGACGATGTGGTCGCTCGCGGGTGTCGCCAGCCGCGTGCTGTATGCCGTTTCCCGGCGGGAACGCCACGTCAGCCGACGCAATCTGGAAGTCGCCTATCCTGACGACAGTGGCGAACAGCGTCGCAGCCGGATCCAGGCCAGCCTGCGTCACTCCGCGGCGACCATGCTGGAGCTCGGGTTCGCCTGGATCGCCGATCCCAGACGCGTCGACGCCTCGATCGTCGAGGTCCACGGTCGCGAGCTGCTGGACGAGGCTCGCGCCGAAGGTCGCGGCGTGATCGTGCTGGCGCCCCACTTCGGCAATTGGGAGGTGCTCAATTTCTGGCTGTCGAGCCACTTCCCGTTCACCGCGATGTACGAGCCGCCCAAGATGGCCGACCTCGATCCGGTCATCCGTCACGGCCGCGAGCGAATGGGGGCCGAGCTGGTACCGACCAACCCGCGCGGCGTCGCCGCCCTGCTCAAGGCACTGAAGCGCGCCGAAGCCGTCGGGATCCTGCCCGATCAGGAGCCCGACTGGGGCAGTGGCGTATTCGCCGATTTCTTTGGCCGCCCCGCCTACACCGCCACACTGCTGCCGAAGCTGGTGGCGCGGACCCAGGCTCGCGTCGTCACCGGCGTCGCCAGGCGCCTGCCCGAGGGCCGCGGCTTCGCGATCCACTTTCTGGCCGCCGATGACCGCGTCTATGACACGGATGAAAAGGTATCGGCGCTCGGCGTCAACGCCTGCGTCGAGTCAGCGATCGCGCTCGATCCGGTGCAGTACCAGTGGGAGTACAAACGCTGGAAGAAAACCGAGCAGGAGCAACAGCTCGTGCCCGGCTATCGGAAACACAGGCTCTACAGCAAACGCTGAGCGTCGGCGCGAACCACTGCGCTACTGGGCCAGTCCGCCGAAGCGCCCGGCCTGGTAATCATCGATGGCCGCGACGATCTCCTCCCGGGTGTTCATCACGAACGGGCCATGGGAGACCACCGGCTCATCGATCACTGGCGCATGGCCGAAGATCAGCCGCGCCCCGGTGGTTGCGGTCAACTCGACGCTATCGCCCTGCATCTCCAGTTCGATCAGGTGCTGCGCTTTGACGTCGTCGCCGCCGACGCTGACCTCGCCATCGATCAGGTAGAGAAAGACCTGTCGCCCTGCCGGGGCCGGCAGCGTATGAGAAGCGCCTGCCGTTAGCGTCAGCGTCGACATGAACACATCGGTCAGGCTCTCGACAGGCCCGCGTTGGCCCTCGAACTCACCCGCTATCAGGTTCAGCTCACCGCCACCGGCCAGGGCAATCGTCGGAATCGACGCCTGCTGCAGCCCGGTATAACGCGGCTCGCTCATCTTCAGCCGAGCCGGCAGGTTGATCCACAGCTGCAGAATCTCCAGCGGCCCACCGTCACGCAGGAACTCGGGCGGGGAGATCTCGGCGTGGACGATGCCGCTGCCGGCGGTCATCCACTGAACGCCGCCGGCGTGGATCACGCTCTGATGGTCCGCGCTGTCGGCGTGGGCCAGCGAGCCTTCGAGGATGAAGGTCACCGTCTCGAAGCCACGGTGCGGATGTGGACCGAACGGCAAGCCATGGTTATTGGGCGGATAGACCTGCGGGCCGTGATGATTGAGAAACAGGAAGGGATCGAGCTGCGACAGGCGCGGCCCCGGCAGTGGGCGCCGAGTCGTCAGATCGCCGATATCGTCGCGGATGGCCGGGTGCTGGGCGACGATACGGCGGGGTCTGGCGGTGGAGGCAGGGTCAAGCACGGACATGGACGACTCCTCGGTATCAGTACCCACAGCTTAGGGGGTCCGGCGCCCGATGATCAGCGAATTCTTTCCCCGCGTTCGTTTCACACAGTCGTCGGGAGCGGGCTCAGGACACGCCCGCTCCCCGGGTGAGACGTTGCCAGTTGCCATGGGCGAAGGCCGCCTTGGCACGCCCCGCCAGGCCGCACCGCTCGAGGAAAGCCCGCGCATCGCCGCCCGCGCGATATTGATAGGGAAAGTCCGTGGAGAACAGCAGTCGTTCATGACCGACCACCGCCGCCGCCCGGGCCAGATAGTGCGGCAGGAACATGCCGCTGGCGGTGACGTAGAGATTGGCGCGACAGTAGTCGGCAATGGGTCGGGAGAGCGACGCCACACGCTCCATGGCGGCGAATCGCTCGATATAGAACAGCACCATCTCGCCCCAGTGGCCCAGAATCACCTGCAGTCGCGGCAAACGGTCGAACGTGCCCGCCAGCACCAGCCGCAGAAACTGGAGACCGGCGTCATAATGCCAACCGAGGCCGTAGGTCGCCAAAGCCGTATCGAGCGCCGGCGATATCCCACCATAGTAGGCTTGTCTCACCGCCGGCGGCGGCACACGCGGGTGCAGCAGCACCGGTACGCCCAGGCTTTCCGCCTGGGCGAGGATAGGCGTCAGGGCGGGATCGTCCAGGTGCCGCGAACCGACCCGTCCACACAGCATCGTGCCCTTGAAGCCGAGCTCGTCGATGCAGCGCTCGAGCTCCAGCGCCGCCGCCTCGGGCTGCGAGACGGGCAGCGTCGCCAGCGCCTGAAAGCGCTGTGGATACCGGGCGACCGCCGCCGCCAGGGTGTCATTGGTGCGTCTGGCGATATCGACACTCTCCACACCCAGGTCGTGCAGTGCCGGCGTGGTCAGCGAGAGGACCTGCACGTCCAGCCCCGTTTCATCCATCAGCGCCAGACGCTCGTCGGCCAGATTCATCAGCCGTCCGTGCCAGGTCCCGGCATGCAGCGCCACGCTCGGGTCCGTCTGTTCCAGACCCAGCGAGCGCCAGGCGCGATCGATCTCCGGCGTCAGGAAATGCTCTTCGATCCCGATCAGATGCATGGCGACAGCCTCACCACGGCACGATCTTGCCGAAGCGGTCGAGATACTCGATGCCCGACCGGCCTCTCTTCTCCAGCAGGACATCGACGATCGCCGGCACCGCCTCTGCCATCGTATAGGGCGCGTCATCTCCCCCCAGGTCGGTACGAATCCAGCCCGGCGCCATCACCAGCACTGCCCGTCCGGTAGCGGCGTGACGCGCCGCGAAGCTGCGCATGAACATGTTGAGCGCGGCCTTGCTGCCCCGGTAGAGCTCGCGCATGCCGTTCTCGTTGTTGGCGATGCTGCCCTGCCCGGAAGACATCACGCCGATCAGTCCCGACGTCGGCACCAGAGGCTCGAACTTCTCGATCACGCGCATCGGACTGAGCGCGTTGGTGATCATGATCCGGGTGAACGCTTCGGTGGAGATAGTGCCGATGGCCTGATCGGGGTCCCGGTTGGTGGTCCCGGCATTGACGAACAGCAGATCGATCGACCGCCCCGCCAGGCGTTGGTGCAGCGCGTCGATCTGATCCGGAGCCGTGACGTCGAGGGTCTCGATCTCGACCCGGCCGGGATTGTCGTCCGCCAGGGTGTGCAACGGCGTCTGCTCGGCACCGGCGCGAACCGTGCCGATGACGTCCCACTCGGTTTCCGGTGTCGCGCCTCGCGTCAGCAGCTCCGCGGCGATGGCGTGGCCCAGACCCCGCGAGGCGCCCACGATCAGGGCGGTCAGGCGATTGGCAATTGTCGTCATGGGAAGTGACCTCATGGATGTTGGGTTCATCTCAAGGATGGCGGTCGGCGTGACAATGCACCAGACGCATGACATGCACATGATCATTGCATCAAACGCTAGTCCAGAAGCAGGGTCTCGGTTACCGTGAGTCGATGAACGACATCGATCTGAACCTTCTCATCGCGCTGGATGTGCTGCTGGAAGAGGGCAGCGTGACGGCGGCCGCGAAGCGCTTGAACCTCAGCGCATCGGCGATGAGCCGCACGCTCAAGCGTCTGCGCGAGGCGACGGGAGATCCCCTGCTGGTGCGGGCGGGACGCGGGCTGGTACCTACCCCCCACGCCTCCTCGCTACGCGATCGCGTTCATGAACTGGCGCGGGAGTCGCGCTCGATCCTGCGTCCACGCCCACACGACCTCGATCTCTCGACGCTGGAGCGGACGTTCACCCTGCGCACCAACGCGTCGTTCGTCGAACGCTTTTCGGTGCCGCTGGTGAATGCCATTGCGGAAGCCGCGCCGCGGGTGTGCCTGCGCTTCGTGCCCAAGCCGACCAAAGCGATAGAGCCCCTGCGTGACGGGCAGCTCGACCTCGAGGTCGGGGTCATCGAGACCACCGCGCCGGAGCTGCTGACGCGGGGGCTATTTCAAGACCGCTTCGTCGGCGTCGCGAGCCAGGGCCATGCGTTGCTCGATAGCGCCATCACGCGGGAACGCATTGCCGCGTGTCGGCACGTGATGGCGTCTCCCAGCGGCGAATTCACCGGACCGATGGAACAGGCGTTGAGCGCACTCAGCCTCGACCGGGAATTCGGCGTCATCGTGCCGGGCTTCTCGGATGCCCTGCGGATCGCTCGCCACACTGATCGGATCACGCTGGTACCCCACTCCTGCCTGATGCCGGTGCGACGGCATGAAGATCCCAAGCCCCTGGTGATGTTCGAGCTCCCCACACCGATCGATCCATTCACGATCTCGGCGCTATGGCATCCGCGGCTGGGTGCCGACCCGGCTCATCGCTGGTTCCGGGAACTGGTGATATCGACCTGCCGCGCGGCCTATCGGGAGACTTGAGCTTCCGGCGTCGATCACCCGATCTCCTCGAGGCCGGCTGTCGTCAATGCTGCCTCGATGACCGCCACCAGCGGCGACTGCGTCGGTGAAAGGCGCGAGACCATCACCAGCTCGCGGTAGAACGTCTGTTCCCCCAACGCCACGATCCTCACCGGCGGCGGTTGCCGATGTCGCCACAGCCCGGTCAGCGGAATCAGCGCCACGCCCAGACCGAATTCGACCATTCTGGCGATCGCGTCGATCTCGTCGAGTTCCAGCCGAATCGCCGGACGCAGTCGCCGCCGCTCGAGAAAGCGGACCACTTGACGTCCACCGAAGGAGCCCCGGTCGTAGAGCACCAGCGGATGGGTCTCGAGCAGTGCTTCGACGCTCTCACCATCGCTATCGGCCGGCGCTATCATCACGAAGGGTTCGCGGGCGATCACGCGAGTGTGGAGATCGCCGGGTAGCGCAAAGGGGGGCTGGACGATCATCGCCATGTCCAGGTCGCCCTTGTCGACCTGGTCGAGCAGCGTCAGCGACACCCCTGGCACGATCCGGGTCATGACCCCGGGTGCCGAGACCCCCAACGTTCGCAGCACGTCGGGCAGCAGCCCGCTCTGGACGCTGGCGATGGCGCCGAGGTGCCACTCGCCGGCCAGGTCGTCGCTATCGGCATTGCGAATGCGATCGGCCAGGGCCAGCATCTCCTCGGCCCGGGGCAGCAGTCGGCGTCCGGCAGCGTTGAGCCTGACGGCGCGCCCGGTACGCTCGAACAGCGGCTCGCCGAGGTCGGCCTCGAGATTTCGAATCTGGGTGCTGACGGCGGACTGGGTCAGCCCCACCGCCCCACCGGCGGCGGAGAAGGTCCCGTGGCGCACCACGGCGAGAAAGGTCTTGAGCTCTCTAAGCATGGGATCGATGGCCGCCAGAATACAAATAATTTGATATCAGACAGCAATATTATGCGCTTTCCATCAAATTTAATCGCGTTCAGAATGACTCGACATCAATGCCCCCCAGGCCAACAACCTTCAGGAGAACGCCCATGGCACTGTCCCCCTTCCACCTCGCCATTCCGGTTCACGACCTGCCCGCCGCACGCCAGTTCTACGGCGAGACCTTCGGTCTGAGCGAAGGCCGCTCCAGCGAGCAGTGGGTCGATTTCGACTTCTATGGCCATCAGCTGGTGATTCACGAGCATCCGCCGACGCCGTCCCAGGAGTCCGCGCACACCAACCCGGTCGACGGCCATGACGTGCCGGTGCCCCACTTCGGCATCATCTTGGGCTGGAGCGAGTGGGAAGCCCTGGCAGAGCGCCTGAAGGGCTTCGGCACCCAGTTCGTGATCGAGCCCTACGTGCGCTTCAAGGGTCAGCCCGGCGAACAGGCCACCATGTTCCTGCTCGATCCGTGCGGTAATGCGCTGGAGTTCAAGGCGTTCAAGGATATGGGTCAGCTGTTCGCCAAGTAGTACCGTTTCTCTCGCGTCCCTCGACGTCTTGTGATTGCCGCCGATTTCGATTGGCGGCTTTTTTGTGTCGATGGCGATAACGATCCGCTAAGCGAGCCGCCGGAGATGCAGCGCCCCAATGGCCAGCGCGACCAGTAGCAATACCGCGATGAACAGCGACACCCCGTTCCAGCCGCCCCAGAACCAGAATGCGCCGCCCAGCGTTCCGGCGACGCTGGAGCCGAGGTAGTAGCTGAACAGATAGAGCGACGACGCCTGCCCCTTGGCCTGGCTGGCGCGCTGACCGACCCAGCCGCTGGCCAGCGAGTGGGCGGCGAAGAAACCGAAGGTGAAGATCAGGATGCCGATCAGGATCAGGCTGATCGGTTCGAGCAGCGTGATCGCCAGCCCCACCAGCATCATCACGATGAATAGCCAGAAGATCCGCTGACGCCCCAGGCGGTCGGCCAGTGATCCCGCCCAGGCCGAGCTGTAGGTACCCGAGAGATAGGCGATGGAGAGTAGCCCCACCAGCGTCTGACTGACCTGATAGGGTTCCGCCAGCAGCCGGTAGGCGATGTAGTTGTAGAGGGTGACGAAACCGCCCATCAGCAGGAAAGCTTCGGCAAAGAGCCAGGGCAGCCCCCGATCCCGGAAGTGGACGCTGAAGCCGGAGAAGACGCTGCGCCAGTTGAGCGGACGCGGCGTGAAGTGCCGCGACGGCGGCAGCCAGCGCATGAACAGGATCGCTGCGATCAGCGCCACGATACCGATGATGCCGAGCGTCCAGCGCCACGGCACCCAATCCACCATCACCCCGCTGATCAGGCGTCCGCTCATGCCGCCGATCGAGTTACCACTGATGTAGAGCCCCATCGACAGGCCGACGTAGCGCGGATGGATCTCCTCGTTGAGATAGGTCATCGCCACCGCGCAGAGCCCCGACAAGGACAGCCCCGCCAGCGCGCGCATGATCAGGATCCCCGTCCAGTTCGGCATCACCGCCGCCAGCAGCGTGCAGGCGGATGCCGACAACAGTGCGATCGTCATGATCGGCTTGCGCCCCACCGCATCGGAGATCGGCCCAGTGACCAATAGCCCGATCGCCAGCATGCCGGTAGCCACCGAGAGCGATAGACTGCTGGTGGCGGCGTCGATACCGAAGGCGTCGGAGAGGATCGGCATGATCGGCTGCACGCAGTAGAGCAGCACGAAGGTGGAAAAGGCACCGAGGAAAAGCGCCAGCATGGTGGGCCGATAACCGGCCCGGCCGCGCTCGATGAAAGCATTCTCGACGGCATCCATCTCGCGCTCCAACTGGCGATTCGCCGCCCGTGTCGCGTCATGAATCTCGGATGGTGTGTGGCGGGACAACCCGATTCTCCCGTTCTCGGTCTCGGTCTCGCTCTCGCTCTCGATATCAGAGCCAGAGCCAGAGCCGGGGCTGGGCGATGGCCCTGCCCGGATGGCATGAAGGTAACGCTTGGTAGGTTACGCCGCCTCGATTAAGCTTTCTAATATATTATTCGATACTTTTGAGAGGTTTTACGACTCAATGGAACTGCGCTATCTGCGCTACTTCGTGGCCGTGGCGGAAGAGCTGCATTTCAGCCGCGCCGCGGCCCGGCTGGGCATCTCCCAGCCGCCGCTGAGCCAGCAGATCCGGGCGCTGGAAGCCGAACTCGACACCCGTCTGCTGACGCGCACCAATCGGCGTGTCGAACTGACCGCGGCGGGTCTTCTGTTCCTGGAGGAAGCGCGGGAGATACTGGCTCGCACCGAGCGCGCCTCACGACTGGTCTCCCGCCTCGGGCGCGGCGAAACCGGCCAGCTCAGGATCGGCTTCACCACCTCGGTGCCGCTGACCTCGCTGCTGCCGCGCACGCTGATGCACTATCGCCAACGTTACCCGGATGTCGACCTGCGCATGCATGAGCTCAACAGCCGCCGCCAGATCAAGCCGCTGCTGGAGGGCGACCTGGACATCGGCATCATGCGTCCGGCCACGCTGCCGGAGGGTCTCGACGCCTTTACCTTGATCCGCGAACCCTTGATAGCGGTGGTCAACGACCAGGGCCCGCTCGGCGGCAGCGACGTGCCGCTGACACTCGACGAACTGGCGCTGCATCCGTTCATCTACTTCTCGCCGGCCGCCGGCACCGGCCTGCTGGACCAGTTCAACGCCCTGTTCGCCAAGCGGGGCCTGACGCCACGCCTGGTCCAGGAGGTCGGCGGCCCCAATACCATCATCAGCCTGGTCGCCGGCGGACTCGGCGTCTCGATCCTGCCGGCCTCCTTTCGACACATCCTAATCGACAACGTGCGCTACCGCCCCATCAGTGACGACGATGCCGTCTCGGAAGTCTGGCTGACCCACCTCCGCCACCAGCAGACGCCCCAGACGCAGCACTTCATTCAGCTCGTGCGCGATGCCGTTGCCGACTGAGCCAAGGCGCTCGCCTCCCCCGGCGCTTTGCGCCACCGGCCACAGCCGGTAGAGTCGGCGCCAGAGCCGCCGGCGCCGCGCCGCCCAAGAATCACGTGACCACCAGGCCGCCGCCACACCCTGGTCAGACCCTCTTCATACAGATAGGAGACGCCGACATGCAATCCGGCTGGAGCCTCGGTCTCATGACCGGCACCGTGCTCGATGGCAACATCGATATCGCCATGCTGCGCAGCGATGGCGAGACCATCGACGAGTTCGGCCCCTACGAGCTGGTGCCCTATCCCACCGACATCCGCACCCTGCTCTCGGACACCCTGGCCGCCGCCCGGCAGTGGAACTTCGAGGGTCCCGAACCCGCCATCTTCCGCCACGCCGAGACCGCCCTGACCGAAGCGCAGTCCATCGCCGTCTCGGGATTTCTCGATCGCCATGGCTTCCGCCCCGATCAGCTCGACGCCATCGGCTTTCATGGCCAGACCGTACTGCACCGCGCCCCAGAGGCAGGTCGGCGCGGCGCCACCCGCCAACTGGGCGACGGCGAATTGATGGCACGGATGGTGGGCAGCGACGTGGTCTACGATTTCCGCAGCGCGGACGTGGAGCGCGGCGGCCAGGGAGCGCCGCTGTCGGCGATCTACCATCGGGCACTGCTTAGACGCCTTGGCGCCGGCGCCGAAAGTCTGGTGCTCAACCTCGGCGGGGTCGCCAATCTCTCCTGGTGGGAGGGTCAGCCGTCCGCACAGGGGCGCCTGATCGCCTTCGATGCCGGCCCCGCCAACGCACCGATCGATGACTGGGTGCGCCAGCATACCGGGGCGGCGATGGATCGCGACGGCCTCATCGCCGCCCGCGGGCAGGTGGATGAGCCGCGGCTTCAGGCGCTGCTCGAGCACCCCTATCTCGCCGCGCCCTACCCCAAATCGCTGGATCGCTTCGACTTCCAGGCGGCGATGGCCGCGGGGCTGGATCTGGAAGATGGCGCCGCCACCCTGACCGCGTTCACGGCCTCCGCCGTGGCCAAAGCGATGTCGCTGCTGCCGCAACGGCCGTCGCGCATCGTCGTCTGCGGCGGTGGGCGCAGAAACCCCACGCTGATGCGCGAACTCGCCCATCGCACCGATGCCGAGGTGCAACTCGCCGATGCCGTCGGCTGGCGCGGCGATGCCATCGAAGCGGAGTGTTTCGCCTATCTGGCCCTGCGCTCGCTGCGCGGTCTACCGCTGAGCTTTCCGCTCACCACCGGCGTGGCCGCGCCACAGACTGGCGGCAGGCTGGCGCGGGCCAACGCGCCAGCTTGACCCACCCGCCGTGCTACCCCAGACTGGCCGGGATGTCTGCGTCCGGCCACTCGCTGGGCGCCGTCATCGACGCTTGACGGGGTGCCGGTGGAACCGGCTGAGATCGTCCTGCGCCGCGACTCGCTGGAGCCGCCGCGCCACGACGGATCCCGACGAACCTGATCCGGCTAGTACCGGCGTAGGGATCAAGCGGAGGTCCGCGTCGAACGGTCCCCGATACCGCCCCACCGTGCCTCCCCCCGCCTACGCTGTGCGCCGGCCTGACCTCAACGTCATGCCCGAGGCACAAAGCACCATGAAATCACCTCAGTTTCTCTCCGATACCGCTCGCGTCGACAGCGCCGCCATCGCCCCGCTGCCTGCGTCGACCAAGATCCATGTCGAAGGTTCGCGCCCGGACATCCGCGTCCCGATGCGAGAGATCGCGCTGTCGCCGACAAAGACCAGCCAAGGCTTGGAGCCCAACGAGCCGATAACCGTCTACGATACTTCCGGCCCCTACACCGATCCCGCCGCCGAGATCGATCTGCGCCGTGGCTTGCCCGAACTCAGACGCAGCTGGATCGACGAGCGCGGCGATACCGAACCGCTTACCGGCCCGACCTCCCACTACGGAAAGATCCGCGCGGCCGACCTGCGCCTTGCCAATCTGCGCTTTCAGCTCCAGCGCACGCCGCGGCGTGCCAGACCCGGTGCCAACGTGACCCAGCTCCACTACGCCAGGCAAGGTATCGTCACCCCGGAGATGGAGTTCATCGCCATTCGCGAGAACCAGCGACGACGCCAGGGCGGTGCCGCATCAGGCGATCCGATGCTGGATCACCAGCACCCGGGCGACTCTTTTGGCGCCAATCTGCCGGCGGAGATCACCCCCGAATTCGTGCGCGACGAAGTCGCTCGCGGCCGGGCGATCATCCCCGCCAATATCAATCATCCCGAGAGCGAGCCGATGATCATCGGTCGCAACTTCCTGGTGAAGATCAACGGCAACCTGGGCAACTCGGCGGTCACCTCCTCGATCGAGGAAGAGGTCGACAAGATGACCTGGGGCATCCGCTGGGGGGCCGATACCATCATGGATCTCTCCACCGGGCAGAACATCCACGAAACCCGCGAATGGATCATCCGCAACTCGCCGGTACCGATCGGCACGGTGCCGATCTATCAGGCGCTGGAGAAGGTCGATGGGGTGGCGGAGGATCTGACCTGGGAGATCTTCCGGGATACCTTGATCGAGCAGGCCGAACAGGGGGTGGACTACTTCACCATCCACGCCGGGGTGCGCCTGCACCATGTGCCGATGACCGCCAGGCGCGTCACCGGCATCGTCTCCCGCGGCGGATCGATCATGGCCAAGTGGTGCCTAGCCCACCACCGGGAGAGTTTCCTCTACACCCACTTCGAGGAGATCTGCGAGATCATGAAGGCGTACGACGTCTCGTTCTCGCTGGGTGATGGCCTGCGCCCCGGCTCGATCGCCGACGCCAACGACGAAGCCCAGTTCGCCGAGCTGGAGACCCTGGGCGAGCTGACCCGGATCGCCTGGCGGCACGACGTGCAGGTGATGATCGAAGGCCCCGGCCATGTGCCGATGCAACTGATCAAGGAGAACATGGACAAGCAGCTCGCCTGCTGCGACGAGGCGCCGTTCTACACGCTGGGCCCGCTGACCACCGATATCGCCCCGGGCTACGACCACATCACCTCCGGCATCGGCGCGGCCCAGATCGGCTGGTACGGCTGCGCCATGCTCTGCTACGTCACCCCCAAGGAGCATCTGGGCCTGCCCAACAAGGACGACGTCAAGACCGGCATCATCACCTACAAGATCGCCGCCCACGCCGCCGACCTGGCCAAGGGGCATCCGGGCGCGCAGCGACGCGACAATGCCCTCTCCAAGGCGCGCTTCGAGTTCCGCTGGGAGGATCAGTTCAATCTCGGCCTCGACCCGGACACGGCACGCGCCTTCCACGACGAGACCCTGCCCAAGGACTCGGCCAAGGTGGCACACTTCTGCTCCATGTGCGGGCCGAAGTTCTGCTCGATGAAGATCACCCAGGAGGTGCGCGAGCGATTTGGTGGTGATACCGCCGCTACCGCCCGAGACGAGCGAGAGGCCGGCCTGCGGCAGCAGGCGGCGCGGTTCAAGCAAGAAGGCGGCGAGCTCTACCGCGAAGTGTGACGACGACGCTGCCGTCATGCGCCGCCCGGCGCGTGGCGGTAGCGGACGCCATGGGCGACTTTGGTCGTAACCCGGTTATATGTCATCCCATTTTCGAATGGGCGGATCGCAAAGGGTTCCGGGATGGGTAGAATGCGCGCTTTTGCCCCCGGCAATCTGGCCTGCGCAAGGAGCCCGCGAATGACAGCAGCATCCTCCCGTCCCAATCTGTGGCGACGTATTCCCCTGTGGCAGAAGATCATCGCCGGCCTGGTGCTGGGTGTTCTTGCCGGTGCGGTGATGGGCGAACAGGCCAGCCTGTTCAAGCCCCTCGGCGATATCTTCATCAACGGCATCAAGATGCTGATCGTGCCGCTGGTCTTCTCGACACTGGTGGTCGGCATCACCGGCATGAGGGATCCCCAGAAGATGGGGCGTGTCGGCGCTCGCACGATAGCGCTCTATCTGGTCACCACCGCCTTTGCCATCGTCATCGGCCTGGTTGCGGCAACGATCTTTCAGCCGGGTGCCGGCGCCGATGCCTCGATGAGCGCGCCGCAGCAGGCGGGCGAAGCGCCCTCGCTGGTCGACATCGTGGTCGGCCTGGTGCCGTCGAATCCGCTGCAGGCAATGATCGAGGGCAACATCCTGCAGATCATCGTCTTCGCCATCGGCCTGGGCATCTCGCTGATGCTGATCGGCGAAAAGGGCGAGCCCGTCGTGCGGGTCTTCGAGAGCTTCGCCGAGGCGATGTACAAGCTCACCGCCATCGTCATGGCGTTCGCCCCCTTCGGCGTCTTCGGCCTGATGGCCAACGTCTCCGGACAGTACGGGCTGGATGTGCTGCTGCCACTGGCCAAGGTGATCGGCGTGGTCTATCTCGCCTGCCTCGTTCACGTACTGGTCGTCTACACCGGTCTACTGAGTCTGATCGGTCGCCTCAATCCGGTGCGCTATCTGCAGGGGATCATCGACGCCCTGGTAGTGTCTTTCTCGTCCGCCTCCTCGTCCGGCACCCTGCCGGTCTCGATTCGCTGCGCACAGAAGAACCTGGGCGTTTCGGAAGGCGTCTCCAGCTTCGTGCTGCCGGTAGGCGCGACCATCAACATGGATGGCACCGCGATCTACCAGGGGGTCGCGGCGCTATTCGTGGCGCAGCTGGTCGGGGCCGACCTCTCGATGATGGACTACGGCATGATCGTGCTCACCGGCACGCTGGCCTCCATCGGGACGGCTGGCGTGCCCGGGGCCGGATTGATCATGCTCTCGATCGTGCTGGCGCAGATCGGCCTGCCGCTGGAGGCGATCGGGGTCGTCGCGGGTGTGGACAGAATCCTCGACATGGCACGGACCAGTGTCAACGTGGCCGGCGACCTGATGGTCACGACCCTGGTCGGCAAAAGCGAAAAAGAGCTGGACCTGGAAGTGTACAACCGGCGGGGCAAGGCCTGAGCGACAGCCTCTGCCATCCTCTCCAAACGACAGCGGCCCCGTTTTCCAACGGGGCCGCTGCGTGAAGAGTCCTAGCGGGGCACTCAACGCCCGATAGACTCGGTGTACCGAGATTCAGTGTTGACTAGTGGCGTGGTTTGGTGGCGTCCTTCAGATTGCCTTTGGCGGACTTGGCGTCCCCTTTGGCCTGCTGGGCTTTGCCCTTACCTTCGAGTTCGCGATCCTTGGTCATCTTGCCAGCAGCTTCCTTCACCTTGCCGGCTGCCTTGTCGACCTTGCCTTCCGTCTTGTCCGACTTCGAATGCGTCGTCATGGGAGCTACCTCGTTATCCGTGGATATCCTTATCCGCCCGCCGTCGTTTTCGATGCGAAGAGATCGGGAACGGCGAACGTGACTTCAGAGTAGTTCGTCGCAGGGAAGTGGAAACGGGAGATTGGTAAAGATTTGTTCTTACCGAGAGGACTTGCGGCGAAAGGCGATCATGCCGGGAGGATCGGTGCGGGAGCGCGGAAATGGAGACGAAAGAGCGCCATGGAGCGGCGAGAGCCGCCCGGCAACAGGCGGCTCGCTGGAAAACCGGGCGAAAGCGATCAGGTGCGCGAGGTCACTTCCAGCAGGTGATAGCCAAACTGGGTCTTGACCGGTCCGTGGACTTCGTTGACCGCGCCATTGAAGACGACCTCATCGAACTCCTTGACCATCTGGCCACGCCCGAAGGTGCCGAGTTCACCACCCTGACGACCGGAGGGGCAGGTGGAGTGCTGGCGGGCCACTTCGGCAAAGTCGCTGCCGGCTTCGATCTGCTGCTTGAGTTCGAGACACTGCTGTTCGCTGTCGACGAGAATATGGCGGGCGCTGGCCTGTGCCATGACATCACTCCTGAATCTTGATCAATGGGAACCGGCATTCTACGAAAACACGCCACCCGGCGTCACCGCCGTTTTCCGTCTGGATCAACGCGTCTCGAACCGATCCGCAAGGTAGCGATTGATATCGACGGACTCATACATCCACTCGACTTCGCCATTTTCCTGCTCGATGCGCAGGCACGGCACCATGGTGCGGCCTCCGCCCGCCATAAGCTCCTGGCGGCGCTCCGGATCCCGCTGGATGTCGCGCAGTTCGATGGGCAGCGCCAGACGCTGGATCTGATGGCGCACGCGCTGGCAGAACGGGCAGCTCATGAAGTGATAGAGCGCCAAGTCCCGGCAGGCGCGGTCGACGGCAGCCTGAGCTTCGGCGGAGCGCTCGATGGGGGTCGTTGAGAACATGGTCTTGAACCACCTCCTGATTCGGTCATACATGAGATTTGACGCCACCTTCCCGTCTGTCGTTCAGTTGACCGGTGCCGCTGCGTCCTCGCTGTCAGACGTGGTCGCTTCGCTGGCGGCGTGGTCGATCGCGGCGGCTTCCTGATCGTCGATCAGTACCGGAATCACCAGCGGCGCATCGGTCGGTACCGTCATGCTCGCGGGTGGCGCCGTCTCGATCGGCGCGGGTACGTAGCGCTGGGCCGGTGGCTCGGGAGGCAGCAGGAAGTCGCTGGAGACCAGCGGCTGCATCGGTTCGGCGTCACCAGGAAGCCGCAGGGTCGCCTGGATCAGCGGCGACGCGAACTGATCCCGGAACTCCTGGCGTGAAATTGCGCCATTCCCATCCGCATCCAGGGTGTGCCAGTCGCCACCCAGCCCCAGTCGTTCGACATCCAGTGGCAGCAACGAACCATCTCCATCGCTATCGACGGTATCGAAGACATTGTCGGCACTGATCTGACTGAGCCCCTGGGCCGTCGGCCGGTCGACGACGACGTCGTGATTCGTCGTGTTCGAGGCGCAAGCCGCCAGCCATAGCATCATGGGTATCGACACGAGCCATGCCTGCGGTCGCACTGCGGTTCTCGCATTCACCCACGGGTTGAGATTCGTCGCCTTTGCCTTCATCCGTTCGTCTCCCTCGAAATTCACACCCGATACCGACGATGGCATCATCGCCGCGGGTTCCGCAGCGTGCCGTCATCCAGCCGCTGCTGCCAGTTCTGCCACAGACTCAGCCGGCTGGATTCACCGACTTCACGCCCGCCTCCACCCAGTTTGCTGATCCAGAGATGGCTGCCGTTGAAGCTGTAGATCGGCAGCAGGTCGTTTCGATGGGAAGCCGGCTCGATCCGCTTGTCGATGTTGTCCAGCACCACCGGTGGCGTCGTCGCATCCGGTGCCCAGGTCACGACCATATGGAACTGGTCGTAGGGAATGTACTTGACGTAGTGCAGGCGCAATTGATTGTCCGGCACGCCGAGCTCGCGCAGCGTCAGGTACTTGGCCATGGCGAAATCTTCGCAATCCCCCGCGCCGACCCCGAGAAACTCGAAGGGCGTGGCCCAGTAATCCTCCACGTGCCAGACCTCGATATCGTCGACGAAGCGCAACTGGTTGAAGAAGTCGTTGACCCCGGCCAGTTGCATGTTTACCGAGCGGCCCTGAAGCCGATCGATAAGCACCTGCCACTGCTGGATGCGCTGCCATCCCGCCTGGCCATAGATCGAGACCACCTCCTGTCGCGGCGGCAGCTTCGGCAGGGCCTGGGCCACGGGCCCGAACTGGAACATGCCCAGCAGGCAAAGCAGACCCAGCAGCGGCATCACCCAGTGGCCGATGCCCCCTCGAACGACGCTCGTCACCATCGGCTCAGGTCCGGCCGGCCAATCGATGCCCCCGGTGTCACTTCAATGCCAACGGGGAGATCGGGGCCAGATAGCCCTGATAACCATCGGCGCCGACCGCCTCCACCCGTTGCCGCTGCTCGTCCGACTCGACCCGCGTCACGATCACTTGCGACTCGACCTGATGAGCCGCCATGCAGAGGCTTCTCAGGAACTCGGTATCCACCTCTTCGCGGACGAAGAAGCCCTGGTCGATCTTGACGTAGTCGGGACGCAGCCTGGCCAGATAGGCCATCGCCTGAAGGTTTCTCGCGAAGCGGTCGACACCGCAGCGGGCGCCGAGGCGATGCGCGCTGCGAAACAACTGCTGCACGACATCGAGATGATCGAGCGCGATCTCCTCGCTGACCTCCAGATCGAGCCGCTCGGTGACGCGCGGATGAGACTCGAGCCAGCCGATCAACTCGCGGTAACGCGCCGGTTCCGCCAGCGAGTCCGCCGTCAGATTGATGGCCAGCCTGCCCTCGAAGCGCGCCACGTTCTCTCCCAGGCTCTCCAGGACCGCGCGATCGAGCTTCGCCCCCAACTGAAAATGGTTGATGACAGGGAGGAAGGTATAAGCCGGATGCTGCGTGCCCTCTTCGTCGAGACGCACGAACACCTCACGGTGCAACTCGCTGCCGTCGATCCGCAATACCGGCTGTGCGACGAAGCTGAGACTGCGCGTCTCCAGCGCCCGATCGATGACCTGGCGCCACTCCTGCCGTCCCCGCGCCGCCAAGGTATTTTCAGGACGCACCACGACCCAGCGCTGGCGCAGTTCGATCGCCTCGCGCAGTGCGCTATCCGCCCTGGCCAGCACGCCTTCGCGAGTCATGCCTGGCTCTTTCAACACCAGGCCGGCCCGCGTATGTTCGAAACGGGTCTCGACCAGTGGATTGGCATCGACGACATCGTCGAGACGGTCCAGGGTATCCTTGAGCCATCGCTCCCGCGTCTCGTCGTCGCAATCCGGGAGAATCAACGCGAACTCCTCGGCGGAGAGCCGGGCAGCCAGAACGGCACGGCCCTCCAGTTGCGCCCCCTTGAGATGACTGCCCAGGCTGCGGATCGCCTGGTCCCGAGCCTCGAAACCGTCACGCCGGTAGAGCTCCTGCAGATGATCGATGCGCAGAATCGCCAGAGCGCCTCCCACCGGCGCCGCCAGCCACTCGTCGAGCGCCCGCGCCAGATAGGCCCGGTTGCCCAATTGCGATACCGCGTCCTGCTCGGTCAGGCGCTGCAGACGGACGACCTGCTCCGCCTGCTGTTCGAACTGCTGGTTGAGTCTGGCGCCCAGCCGATTCACCGACTCGGTAATCCCCTGAAGTTCGCGGATACGGCTGGGTTCCAGCGCTTCGTCGAAACCGTCGATCTGCATGTCGGAGATGCGCCGCGAGAGGCGATTGAGCGGGCCCAGCAGCCGTTTGATACCGATCACGCAGAGCACCACCACTACCAGCATGCCGATCGCCAGCCAGGTCAGTAGCTGCAGCGCCAGGTACCAGAGCTGATCGTAGGCGCCAGCTCGTTCCGACTCGACCCGGATGCTGCCGAGCGCCGACCAGCCGCCACTGATCTCGCGCTCGCTGACCGCATCGGGCAGCACCACCAGACGCTGGAACCATTGGGGCGTGTCGCTATCGCGCCGCGAGTCGATCACCAAAGGCTCTTCCCTTCCCACGGCTTCGAGACGGAGCCGGCGCACCGATCCCCCATCGGCCGCCGCTCGCATGAGTGTTTCGGCACTGGTCCAGTCGCCGATCTCGACGAATGGCACCAGGGACAGGCTCAACGCCTGGGCGAGATTGTCGACGTCGGCTTGCTGGCGCTCGGCCAGCGACGCTCGGGTCTGGTGCACTTCGATCGCGAAGATACCGGCCGAGAACAGGAACAGCAGGCCGACCATGATGGCGATCGAACGTCGAAACAGGCTCATGGAGCTCTCCTCGTCAGCCCCTTGGGCGGTCGTTGTCAGGGTTCACCCCGGGGTAACGATCACCGGCGTCCCCGATCATGGCAGTGTCCACCTGGAGCGTGTCCAGCAGTTGCCCGGTCGCGGAAAGCAATCGGTAATTGGCCTGACGTAGCGCGAACGTCGCCTGGACCTGGGCCTGCTGGGCATCATAGAGCTCGGTCTCGCTGTCGAGCATGTCGAGCAGCGTGCGGCGACCGATGTCGAACTGCTTGCGATAGTTGACGCGGGTCTGTTCGCTGGCCTCGACATGACGTTGCAGGAACGGCAACTGGCTGGTGACGTAGTCGCGCGCATTCCAGGCCAGCCGCAGCTCGTCGCGGATCTCGCGCAGGGAGCGATCGCTGTCATAGCGCACCGCACGCAGCGACTCCTCCCGGGAGCGCATCTCGGCGACGTCGATACCGCCGCGATAGAGATTCCAAGACATCACCAGGTCGGCACTCCAGTCATCCGCGTCACTGCCTTCGTAATCGTAATCGCGGCTGGCCTGTCGGCTCGCCTCGGCGCGGAAGGTGGGCAGGAAATTGCCACGTTCGGCGGCGACCTCGTGCTGGGCAGCGGCGATCGAATGGGAAGCGGAAATGACCAGCGGATTGTTGGCCGTGGCCATGGCCATGGCGGCGTCGAAATCGCCGGGCACGCCGTGCATGTCGACATCCTCCGGCAAGGTCAGGTTCTTGGGCGATTCGCCGACATAGCGGATGAAGGCGGAAACGGCGTCGTCCAGGTTGTTGCGCGCGGCGATCAGACTTGCCTGGGCCTGGGCAAGGCGGCCCTCGACCTGACTGGTATCGGTAGCCGTGCCGGCCCCCAACTCCTCACGGCGCCGGATATCGGCCGCGATGCGCTGGTGAGTGTCGACGTTGCGTTGCGCCAGCTCCAGCAGGCGCTGCGACCGCAACACGTCGAGATAGCTCTGAACCGTGACCAGGCCTACCTGATTGGCCGCCGCCGCGACCTGCCAGCGCTGGTAGTCGCTCTCGGCATCCGCCTGGCGGATGCGCTCGATCGTGGTGTTACCGTCCCAGATCAGCTGCGACAGGGTGAGATAGGCGCGCCGGTAGCTGTGGGGGTCGCTGGACTGCGAGATGCCGTCGGTCTCGCTCTCGTTCTCGCCATAGCCGACGCGCGCTTCCAGATCGACGGAGGGAAGGTAGGCGCCACGCTGCGCCCTGGCATCCTCCAGGTTCTGCTGATAGCGCGCCATCTCGGTGCGCGTACTGGGATATTCCATGACAGCCTGGGTCACGGCCTCGGTCAAGGTTTGCGCCTGAGCGCTGCCGGCTAATGTCGCGATACCGGCGGACAGAACCCATCTCTTCATCATCACGCTTGTCTCACCCCGTTTCTTGTCTCGCAGCGCACTCATCGTTCACGCATCGCGCCCTGCTGCGCCCGAAGTATCGGTTTCAGCAGGTACTGCAAAATGGTCTGCTCGCCGGTAATGATGTCTACCGTAGCCTGCATGCCTGGAATGATCGCCAGGTCGTCGACGTTCTTGCCCAGATGATTGCTATCGGTGCGCACCGTCACCTCATAGAACGTATTGCCCTTTTCATCCTCTTCGGTGTCGGGGCTGATTCGCATGACCTGCCCCTTCATGCCGCCGTAGATGGTGAAGTCATAGGCCGAGAACTTGACCGTGGCTGGCTGGCCGGCACGAATGAAGCCCACATCCCGCGGCGAGATCTTCGCCTGGACCAGCAGTTGGTCCTCGATCGGCACGATCTCCATCAGGCTGGCACCGGGATCGACCACGCCGCCGATGGTATTGACGTTGATCGACTGCACGCTGCCTCGAACCGGCGACGTGATCAGAGTGCGATCGACCCGATCCTGAAGACTGACGCGGCCCTGCTGGAGACTGTCGAGCTTGTTTCGCGCTTCGGTCAGGGCGTCGGCGCTTCGCGAACGGAACTGCGCGGCAACGTCCCGCCGCTTGCTGATCGCTTCCTGCAACTCCGACTGCTTGGCCGGGATCGACAGTTGCGCGGACTCCAGCTCACCGCGCTGGTCGTTGACCTGACGCTGCAGATTGAGCAGATCGACCTGGGAGACGATGCCCTCCTTCACCAGCGGCGCGGTAATACCCAACTGCTGGCGTGACAGTTGATAGCTGCGCGACAGCGAATCCGCCTTGGCCCGCAACTCCTGAAGTTCCTGCTGACGCTGCTGAATCTGCGCGGCTGCCTGATCGAGCTGGGAACGCAGGCCGTTGATCCGCTCGCTGTAGGCGCTGGAGGCGGCGCTGTAGATATCCTGATTGGTGACCTCGAACTCATCGCTCAGCGGAATCTTCTGGGCCGACACGCTGACCTGATCCCGCCACTCCGGGGCGTCGGGCGATACCGTGACCGAGGCAAGTTCCGCCTGGTACTGCGCCACGGAGGCCTGCAAGCCGGCCAGGGTCGAGTTGCGTTCCGCCAGGTCGGAGGTCGCTCGCGTCGGATCGATCCGCGCCAGCGGCTGGCCGGCGTCGACCACGTCGCCTTCGTCGACGTAGATCTCGCGGACGATGCCGCCTTCCAGGTTCTGGATCGTCTGTAGCCGGGAAGAGGGAACCACCTGCCCGGCGCCACGCGTCACCACCTCGATGCTCGACAGCCCTGCCCACACCAGGAACGCGATGAGCGCGGCCAACAGCACCCAGATGATGATGCGCGATCGCCACGGCGTCGCCAGCAGTGTGGCGGCGCTGGCATCGTCGGCCAGCTCGAGCTCGCGCGCGCTTGGCCGAGGCCACTTGACGACATTATCCGCGCTGGCCATGGCGCACCTCCTGCTGGCCGTCGGCCTGGGGCATTGCGGAGTTCGTTTCCGCGGGGGCCTGGACGCGACCCTCGTTGAGCGCCTTGAGAACGGTAGGCTTGGGCCCATCGGCGATCACCCGACCGGAATCCAGCACGATGATCCGATCGGCCACTTCCAGCATCGAACTCTTGTGCGTCACCAGCACCAGGGTCTGGCTTCGCGGCAGGTCACGCAACGTGCGGCGCAGCATTGCCTCCGCGCGGTTATCCATGTGCGAGCCGGGCTCGTCCAGCAGCAGCAGGGAGGGATTGGTCAGAATCGCTCGCGCCAGCAGCACCGTCTGGCGCTGTCCGCTGGAAAGCAGTCGTCCTCCCTCGCCGATCTGGCGATCCAGGCCATCGGGATCGCGTCGGGTGAACTCGCCCACCCCAGCGATATCCGCCGCGCGCTGGACCGCCTCGTCACTGGCGTAGGGGTGGCCGAGGATGATGTTGTCGCGAACCGAGCCGAAGAACAGCGAGCTGTCCTGGCCGGCGAACCCGATATGCCGGCGCACGTCTGCGGGATGGATCTGGTTGATATCGAGCCCGTCGATTCGCACGCTGCCCGCGGTCGAACGATAGAGACCGCTCATCAGCCGCTCGACGGTGCTCTTGCCGGCGCCCATGCGGCCGATGATCGCCACCCGCTCTCCCGGTTCGATGGTGAACGAGACGTCGGTCAGCACTTCCGGGGACTGCTCGCCGTAACGAAAACCGACGTGATCGAACTCGATGCGCATGTTGAGCTTGTCGCGATGGACGTAGTTCTTGGCCTCGTCGACCTCGTCGGGCAGGTGCATGATCTGGTCGATCGCCGCCATCGCACTGCGGGTCTGACCGAACCGCGTGATCAGCAGCGCCATCTGCGCCAACGGCTGCAGGGCACGGCCGGTCAGCATCACGGCCGCGATCAGCCCACCCATCGACAGTTCGGCGTTGCCGATCAGGTAGACCCCGAGCACCACCAGACACACCGTGGAGAGCTGATTGACCGACATGGTCAGCGACGAGACCGAGGTCGAGAGATTACGGCTCTTGACGCCCCACTTGGCAATCTCCCCGACGGCCCGCTCGTAGCGGCGTTGGGTCTCGCCCTGGGCATTGGCGAGCTTGATGCTCTCCAGTCCGGCCACGCTCTCCACCAGCCGTGCGTGCTTTTCCGTCGCCAGGCGCGAACCCAGCTCGATCGAGCGCTTCAGCGGCCACTGGATGATGATGCTGTAGCCGATCAGGATCAGTAGCGCGACGATGGGCACCCACACCAGCGCACCGCCAACGATCCATACCACCAGCAGAAACAGAATCGCGAACGGCAGATCGACCAGGGTGGTCATGGTCATCGAGGTAAAGAAATCGCGGACGGAATCGAACTCCTGCAGATGCTTGACGAAGGCGCCCACCGATACCGGGCGCGCCTCCATCCTCAGATTCATCACCTTGGCGAAGATCTTGGCCGACAGCAGTACCTCCGACTTCTTGCCCGCCGTATCGAGAAACCACGACCGGACTTGGCGCATCAGCAGGTCGAAACCGACCACGATCGCCATGCCCGTCGCCAGCACCCAGAGCGTATCGAACGCCAGGTTCGGCACCACCTTGTCGTAGACGTTCATGGTGAACAGCGGTGCCGCCAGGGCGAACAGGTTGATCAGTAGCGAGGCGATCAGAACGTCGCGATAGATCGGTGTCGAGAGCTTGAGCGTCGACCAGAACCAGTGCCCTTCGGCGAGCTTCACCGTCTCCGGCGCGCGCGCATCGAAACGATGTTCCCGACGAGCGTAGATCACCTGGCCGGTGGCCTGTTCGATCAGCGACGCCATGTCGACGGTCTGGGTGCCGTCCGCTTCCGGCAGGTAGACCGTCGCCTGCTGGCGCTGGGCATCGCGCGCCAGCATCACCACGGCACGCCGCCCCTGCAGGATCACGATGCACGGCAACAGGATATCGGCCACGCGATCGGCGCGCTGACTCACCAGCTTGGCCGAGAGCCCCGCTTTCTGAGCCGCTCGCGGGACCAGCGACAGCGTCAGCCTGCCGTCGTCCAGCGGCAAGCCGTCACTGATCACATCGGCCGATTTCGGCGTGCCGTGATGGCGGGAGAGAAAGACCAGCGCACCCAGTAGCGGGTCGATCTCCTTCTCCCCGGCCGGATCCGGGCGAAGCGGTGTCGGTTCATCAACCAAACCAGTGGTCTCCTGTCATTCGGCGGCCATCCTCAGCCGTCGAGATTCGTCTTGAGGTTGCCGTGATCCAGCAGCGACTTGATGATTTCGGTATCCGAGCCGCCGAGCGTTGTCATGTCGACGTTACTGAAGACGATCTTCTGCGTCACGGCACCCTCCGGACCACCTGTCTTGATCTCCAGCGTCGAGCCGCCGCTGGTGGCGGTGCCCGGCGCACCGCTGGCCTCGCCCTTGACGAAGTGCAGCTGCTGAGCCGCCAATGAGGCCAGGTCGGCGTTGGAAAGACTCGAGTTACCGATGTCGAGCATATCGGAGAGGTCGAGCCGATCACCGCCGTCACCGCCCTTGAAGTCGGTGATGCGATCGACCGCCGGGGCGCTCGGGGCGCCCTGATCGCCGCGCATCCAGGCAAAGGTATCGCTGCCGTCACCGCCCGTCAGAATATCGTTACCCTTGCCACCTTCGAGACGGTCGGCGCCAGCGCCGCCATCGAGCGTGTCGTTGCCGGCGCCGCCGGTCAAGATGTCGCGACCGGCACCGCCGCTGAGGATATCGTTGCCCTCGCCCCCGCGCAGGATGTCGTCACCGTCGCCTCCGGTGAGGATGTCATTGCCCTTGCCGCCGATCAGCACGTCGTCGCCCTTGCCCCCAATGAGCGTCGTGCCGCTGTCGTTGGCCATCAGGGTGTCGTCGCCGTCGCTGCCGGTCAATGTCTGCCCGCGCTGGTAGTCGACGGTTACCGACGCCGTGTCGGTGCTCCCCTGACTATCGGTGAGGGTGTAGTCGGTTCTCAGCGTAGAGGTCGTGTCGGCGGCGTTGGCGTAGCCGATCTTCATCGACAGGTCGTAGGTCTCCGGGCCATAGCCGTCGAAGAGCCCGGTGCCGCTGTCCTTCACGTTCATGACCGCAACGGTGTAGCTCTTGTCCCCGCTGCTCGAGTTGGTGAAGGTGCCACCGTTGGGCAGCGCGGTGAAGCCATTATCCCCAGCGCCCTTGTAGGCCAGCGCCACACTGCCCGCGACGCCGGTCGCCAGGGTCAGGGATTCGCCGGCACGCAGGGTCAGCGTCATGAGATCGTTGGCACTGCTCCCGAATCCGAACAACAAACTCCCACCCGCCAGAGTTCCACGCACCACGGTCGCCGCGGTGTTGGCCGCCTGGGCGGCGGTAGAGAAGCTGCTGCGATCGAGAGTGAAGCTGTCGACGCTGCGCTTGTCCTGGGTCTGTACGCTGGCTGCGGTGAAATCGGATGCACGATCCTTCCAGCCAGTGGTCAGCGTCAGCCCGTTGGTGGTCACCGTGCTACCCGCCGCAATGGCGTCATTGGCGAGCAGCACGTCGGCGCCAACGCTCAGACTCGGACTCAGGACATTGGTGATGATGTGGTCGTCATGCGCCGAGGTGACGCCATTCTTGACGTTGATGTTCATCACCCCGCTGGCGGTGTCACCGTCGGCGTCGCTCAAGGTGTAGCGAATGGCGTCGGTGCCAAAGCTGCCCAGCTTGGCCGTGTAGCGGTAGCTGCCGTCGTCCATGTCCATGACTAGCTTGCCGCCCAGCTCCGTGGTGATGCCAAGCTGGTGCGAGTTGCCGTCATAGGTGTAGGTGGCTCCGCTCGACGAGGCAGAGACAGTGCCGCTGCTCTTGTCGAAGGTGTAGGTCACGCCGTCGACCACCAGGCTCTTGATGTAGCCGCCATCCCCGCCGAGTGACGACAACCCATGCGCGCTACCGCTCAACAGGCCATCCTGCAGCAGCGGCATCTGCACCGTGCCGCTCACGACACTGGAGAGCGTATCGAGATTGGTGATGACCACCGCATCGGTGTTATCGCCGGTGCGGCCATCGTAGGCTACCGGGTTGAGATAGGTCTGACTCACGTCACCACCGATCCCCAGTGCCAGCGAGTCGATCGCATTCTTGCCGAGAAACGCCTTCCAGGCCGCCTCTTCGCTGGCATCGATACCGTCGCCCCGGTTGACGTCCACGGTATTGCCCGGGTTGGCCTGCGATGCCGTCGGGTAGGCGCTCGACAAGGTGGGCTCACCATCGGAGAAGAAGTACGAGACGTTCTGCACGTCACCGGTCAGCTTGCCGCTGCCGTTCCAGGCAGTCTGGGCATTGCTCAGCGCGTAGTCATAGTTGGTGCCGCCATTGGCCTGCAGGGCATCCACCGCCTTGAGTGCATCGGAGACCGTCATCCACTGCTTGGGTGAGCTATCGAGCTGATCCGAGAACGGCGCCAGCGCCACCTTGACGTTCCCGATGTCGTCGTACTTCGTCAACATCTCCTTGATCGACTGCTGCAGCACCTGGAGACGCGTCTGCTCGACGCCACCAACGGTCACCTTGTCGTTCATGCTGGCAGAGGTATCAACGATCAGGAGTACATTGGTGTTGATTGCCCCCTGCACGAAGCTGATCGACTGGGACTGGGTAACCGGCGAGTCGTCTTCGACGGTGATGGCGATGCTGGTATTGGCACTCAGGCTGCCATCGCTGACCTTGACCCCGAGGTTGAAACCGAGGGTGTCCTCGCCCTTGCCGGGGTGGTCCACGCCAGCCTTCAGGATAACCTGATACTGGCCATTGGCATCGATGGTGGCGCGAATCACCTCCTTGCCACCGGCCGATCCGATCAGCGTGCCGCCGTCGCTGCCGCTCCAGGTGATTGCCGCACCACCCGAGCTCAGCACCGTGGTCGGCGCCGTCAGCGTATAAGTCAACTTGTCGCCATCGACATCGGTGGCAATCACGCGGCCGCTGGCGGTCGCGGAATCCGTGGTATCGGACGTCCCCAGCGTATCCGGCGCGCCGCCCGGCAGCCCCTCCTCCGAGACGGTGGCGCTGTAGCCCTGGGCTGCGACCAGCGGCGCATCGTTGACCGCATGCACGGTGACCGGAATCGCCACGCTGGTCGTCGCGCTGTCGCCGTTGCTGCCCTCGGTCGAGGTGACCGCGGCGGTCAGGTTGATCGTACCGTTGTAGTTGGCGGCCGGCTTGAGCGTCAGCGTGTTGAGATTCCAACCGCTTAGATCGACGCTGGTTTGCCCGCTGCTGCCGACGACGGTGTGACTGCCATCGCTCAGGGTGGCACCTGCCGGAATACCGCTCAACCTGACGCTGCCGAGCGTCTCCGAACCGTCGGTATCGGTCAGTGCCGCGGCGATCTTGGACAGATGGATTACCGAGTCCTCATCGCCTTCGTTCATGGCGTAGAGCTGATAGTAGCCGTTGCCATTACCGTCGCCGCCAAGCAGCCCGGAGTGGTTGACGTTGGCGGCGTCGAGCGCGCTGACATCCTGCATCAGCACGTAGTTGCCAGTGTTGAGCGGGACTGCGGTGCCACCGTTGACGCCGACATTGAGGCTGTAGTTGCCCGCGCCCGCCTGGTTGTGATGATAGAGGTCCAGCGTGTAGTAGCCGCTCACGCTCGGCTTGAACGAGCCTGAGTAGGCACCGGCGGAGCCACCCCAGGTGGCCTGAGCAACCACATTGCCGCCGACCAGCAGACGGATGCTGTCATCGCCGACCCCGCTGAAGGCGTAGGTCTTGCCCGCCTCCAGATACATCAGGCCAGAGAGGTGCGTCCCGGTGCCAGCGGCCACGTTGCTATTGACGGCATTGGTGGTATTGCCGCTGCTCGCCGGCGTGCCGGCAGCGTCGATCGTCGACTGAAGTGTTGCAGGATTGACGCCATTGCCGTCGGTACCCAGCGACAGATTGGCAAAGGTCTCCTTGAGCAACCCGCTGCCGTTGGCGCTATTGCCGCTCAGCGTCAGCGAGGGCGCATCCGCCACCGCCGTGACATTGATCGAGGCTGTCGCCGGCGTCGCATCCTTGCCCCCCTGATTGTCGGTCGCCGTGTACTTGAGCGAAGTGGTACCCGACCAGTTGCCATCAGGCTTGAAGTAGACCGTCGCCCCATTGTTGCTAGCCGCGACGTTGGCGCCGGCATTCAGAAGCTGGGTGCCTGCCGCATCGCTGTAGAACTTGCCGTTGGCCCCCAGGGCGGTGATCTGGAAGCTTGCGATCGAACCATCCACATCCGTACCCGACAGGTTGACCGCGATGAGTGGTGACGGGTCTTCGGTGCCGGTGACACTGACATCCCGCGCCTCTGGCAGCTCGTTGGTACCCACGATGGTCACCGAGATCGTCTTCGCCGTGCCATCGAGAGTGGTCACGGTGAAGTTCTCGACCTTGCTCTCACCCGCTTTCAGATACTGCACGGCGCTATTGGCAACGCTGTAGCTCCAGTTGCCCCCGGCGGTAATGGCGAGACTACCCAGCGTGCCGGCGGCAGCGCTGGCATTGCCTGGCACGAAGGCACTCTGGGCATAGTCAGCGTCGGTGACGGTCAAGGCACCGTTGGTCGTCAGGTTACCCGAGACATTGACGTTGCTGTCCTCGATCACCGAGCCGGTGTCGGCACCCGTGATGACCGGTACGTCGTTGGTGCCGG
>NZ_PZJM01000014.1 GCF_003206045.1 Salinicola lusitanus | reverse complement strand
CGCACCCCTTGGGTGCGGCGTCCTCGTTTTTGGCCACAGGAATGACCCTGTAGCGAGCGTTGGCGCTCAATGCGCGGGCCGGGGCCGGCTACTCGCCACGTTCGAGCCGGTCGATGAGCTCGTCGAGTTCGGTTTCATCCATGTGCGGTTCGCCCGGAATACGGTGAGAACCATCCGCCCAGGCACCCAGGTCGATTAGCTTGCAGCGCTTGGAACAGAATGGCCGGTAGGCGTTGTCGGTCGTCCAGGCCACCGGTTGCTGGCACTGGGGGCAGGGGACGGTCAGCCCCTTGCCGGCGACGTTGTCGTTGCTTGGATCGTTGGATCGAGTCATGGGGGAGATATCGTGTCGGTGGCTAACGTGTCGAAGGCCTGGGCGCCGGAGCACCCTCATTCCGCTGGAGCGTGCAACTGACGGTACTTGGCATCCAGTCGAGCGACCTGATCGCGCAAATGTCGTCGAGTACTGCCATTGTCGATGACGTCGTCGGCCGCTGCAAGGCGGCGCTCCCGGGAGCTTTGGGCGGACAGGATGGACTCCACCTGACGCCGGTCGACCCCATCCCGGGCCAAGGTGCGCTCGATCTGAATCTCCCTGGGAACGTCCACGACCAGAATCCGGTCGACCAGTTCATGCTGGCTCGATTCGATCAGTAGCGGCGACACCAGCAGGCAGTAGGGGGCGCCGGCAGCGCGCAGCCGCGCCAGGTGGGCCAGCAGTCGTTGACGGATACGCGGGTGAGTCTCCCCCTCCAGCCAGCGGCGTTCGGCTGCATCGTCGAAGATCCGGGTGCGCAGCGCGCGGCGATCGAGGGTGCCATCCTGCTGGAGGATGGCGTCGCCGTAGCGTTCGACGATGGCCGCCAGCGCGGGCTCGCCAGGCATCACGACCTCACGGGCAACATGGTCGGCGTCTATCCAGCCGATGCCCAGGGCGCCGAAGGCGTCGGCGACGGCGCTCTTGCCGGAGCCGATCCCGCCGGTGAGTCCCACCACCATGGTTTCGTGCATGGTCTCCTGCGCCTTGACTGTCATGGTCACCCCCAGCTTCCCAGCAACAGGTTGCGGTAGGCCGCCAGCAGCGGTTCGCCCACCAGCAGCACGATCCACCCGGCGAGCGCGATATAGGGGCCGAAGGGCATTGCCTGGTTACGCTCCTGTCGTTGAGTGGCGATCAATGTCACGCCGACGACCGCGCCGACTCCGGCCGAGAGCAGCAGCAGCAGGGGCAGGCTTTGCCAGCCGAGCCAGGCACCGAGGGCAGCCATCAGCTTGAAGTCGCCATAGCCCATGCCCTCCTTGCCGGTGGTCAGCTTGAACAACCAGTAGACCGACCACAGCGAGAGATATCCGGCGACGGCACCCAGCACGGCGCTCTCCAGCATCCATGGCGCGAACAGCCATTGATAGAGCAGGCCAGCCCAGAGCAGCGGCAGGGTCAGCGCATCCGGCAGCAGTTGAGTGCGCCAGTCGATGACCGCCCCGGCCAGCAGCGTCAGGCAGGCGCCGACCAGCCACAGGCTCTGCCAGCTGGCCCCGTGTATGCCGATGGCCGTCACCGCCAACATCGCCGAGGCCAGCTCGACCAGCGGATACTGTACGCTGATCGATGTGCCGCACGCCGCGCAACGGCCCCGGCGCTTGAGCCAGCCGATCAGCGGCAGATTGTCGTGCCAGGCAATGAAGTGCCCACAGCCGGGGCAGTGCGAGCGTGGTGTTGCCAGATTATAGCGGGGAGTGGCCTCCGCGGGTTGCTCCAGTGCCTCCAGCGCTTCCGCGCGCCAGCGGCGCATCAGCATGACCGGCAGCCGCACGATGACGACATTGAGAAAGCTGCCAAGCGCCGCGCCGAATAGAAACGCCAGCGGCCAGAGAATCAGAGGGGGAAGGTCGGGCAACGGAGACTCCACGGACATCGAATAACTAGTCAGCGCTAAGGGTAACGTAACCATTCGCTGACCGCTTTGGTCATGAGGATTCGTTTGATGGATTACGCAAACGCTCAGGAACGCGGCGAGCGAAGGCCAGGCTAGGCGAAAGCGCGCGAGCGACCGCAGTTGACTGGTTGTCAATGAGGATCGCGAGCGCGCTTTCAACAACGGCTGGTCGAGCGCAGCCCGTTCGTACCTAAATGGCTGAGCCCATCTGGAAGATGGGCAGATACATGGAGACGACCAGCCCACCCACCATCGTTCCCAGTACCACCAGGATGAAGGGCTCCAGCAGCGACGTCAGCGCGTCGACCTGGTTGTCGACCTCTTCCTCGTAGAACTCCGCCACCTTGTCGAGCATGGTGTCCAGCTCGCCGGCTTCCTCGCCAATGCTCACCATCTGAACCGCCATAATGGGGAAAATTCGGGTCCGACGCATGGCGAAGTTGAGCTGCTGCCCCGTCCCCACGTCTTCGCGGATACTGGCGATGGCGCGCTGGTGAACGCGGTTCCCGGTGGCCCCGGCGGCGGTCTCCAGCGCTTCCACCAGCGGAATGCCGGCATTGAACGTGGTGGCCAGGGTCCGCGAGAAGCGGGCGATCGACCCCTTGTCGACGATGTTGCCGAGCACCGGCAGCTTGAGCACCAGTTGATGGGCGCGATAGGCGAAGGCGGGGGAACGCTTCATGGCCTGGCGCAGGCCGAGAAAGATCGCCGTTGCGGCGAGAATGGCCTGCCACCAGTAAGCCTGGGTCAGTTGGGACAGGTGTACGGTGAATTGGGTGAAGGCTGGGAGCTCGGCGCCGAAGCCCTGGAACAGGCTCTCGAACTGCGGCACGACCTTCACCAGCAGCAGCGCGGTGACGCCGATGCCGACCAGGACCACGGCGGTCGGGTAGTAGAGTGCCTTCTTGACCCGGCCCTTGAGCGTCTCGATCTTCTCGCGATAACTGGCCACGCGCTCGAGCATCTTGTCCAGGGCACCCGACTGCTCGCCGGCGGCGACCATGTTGACGAACATGCGATCGAAGCGGGAGGGGTGCTTGGCCAGGGCCTCCGAGAAACTGGAACCGGCGCTGATATCGTTGGCTAGCGTCTCCACCAGGTTTCGCATCGCGGGATTCTTGAGCGTCTCGGCGACGACCTTGCAGCCCTGGAGCAGCGGCACGCCGGCCCGGATCATGGTCGCCAGTTGACGGGAAAAAAGCGTGATGTCGCGGGCCTTGATTCGCCCCAGTCCGAACATTCCCGTCTTGCGGGTGATGCGCTTGACGATGATCCTCTGGCGCGTCAGCTCCTTGCGGACCTCGTCGATATCGGAGGCAATGAGTTCACCGGCTACGCTCTCCCCGCGCAGGTTCTTGCCGCGCCACCGCCAGCGGTGCATCACCACCCGTCGCGGCGCCTTGGGGGCTTTCACTGTCTTGGCTGACTTGAGGGTCATCGCCATGATCGCTTCCTGTCTGGTAAGTCGGGCGTCAGTCGGTGCCTTTAGTCCGTCGTTACGCGGTTGATCTCCTCGAGGCTGGTCAGGCCCTGGAGAACCTTGTCGAGCCCGCTCTGGCGCAGCCCCGCATGACCGGCATCCCGAGCTGCGCGGGCCAGTTCGAGGGCATGGCTGTCCGCCATGATCATCCGGCTCATCGCCTCGCTGACCGGCACGACCTCGTAGATACCGATTCGACCCTTGTAGCCCAGCGTGCAGTGATCGCACCCCACCGCGCGGTAGAGGGTGGCGCCTGCCAGTCGCTCGGCTGAGACGCCTTCCCGGTGCAGCACTTCGGCAGGAATCTCTGCCGGCGTCTTGCAGCGCGGGCACAACAGTCGCGCCAGGCGCTGGGCAATGATCAGCGATACCGAACTGGCGATATTGAAGCTGGCGACGCCCATGTTGCGCAGGCGGGTCAGCGTTTCGGCGGCCGAGTTGGTGTGCAGGGTCGAGAGCACCAGGTGGCCGGTCTGGGCCGCCTTGACCGCGATCTCGGCGGTCTCCAGGTCGCGAATCTCGCCGACCATCACCACGTCCGGGTCCTGGCGCAGGAAGGCGCGAAGGGCGCTGGCGAAGTCGAGACCGATACGCGGCTGCACGTTGACCTGGTTGACGCCGGGAACCTTGAGCTCCACCGGGTCTTCCGCGGTCGAGATATTGCGCTCCTCGGTATTGAGCAGATTGATACCGGTGTAGAGCGTCACCGTCTTGCCGCTACCGGTGGGGCCGGTGACCAGGATCATGCCCTGGGGCTCGGCCAGCGCGGCCTCGAACAGCCGACGCTGATCGGGAGCGAAGCCCAGCGCGTCGATGCCGAAGCTGGCGGTCTCGGCATCCAGCAGACGCAGCACGATCTTCTCGCCGAAAACGGTGGGCAGCGTATTGACGCGGAAGTCCATGGCACGCTTGGCATCGAGCCGGATCTTCATCGCGCCGTCCTGGGGCAGGCGGCGTTCGGAGATATCCAGGCGTGCCATCACCTTGAGTCGCGCAGCCAGGCGGGTGCGCAGGTTGAGCGGGGGACGCGCGATCTCGACCAGCATGCCATCGACCCGAAAGCGGATCCGATAGCTGGACTCGTAGGGCTCGAAGTGAATGTCGGACGCGCCGCGATGGATGGCGTCCCGCAGGATCTTGTTGACGAAACGAACCACTGGCTCATCGTCGTCGCCGCCCTTGTCGAAGGCGGCGGCCTCGTTTTCCAGATCCGCTTCGCTGGTATCCAGCGTCAGGGCCTCGCTGGCCTCCCCGAGCGCCTCCAGCATGCCGGAGGTCTCGTGGTTCTGATAGCGCTTGGCCAGCGCCCGTTCCAACTGATCGAATGGCACCAGCACGCCCTCGATCGCCAGCCCGGTGGTGAACTGCAGCTCGTCCAGACTGGCCAAGGTGGCGGGAAACGCGATCGCTACGGTCAGTCGCCGGTGGTCGCGGGCCAGCGGCAGCACTTGGAAGCGGCGAATGACCTTGTCCGCCACCGGTTCGATGACCGGGAGCTGATCCCAGTCGATCTGCTTCAGGTCCAGGAATGGCAAGCCGTACTCGCGAGCCGCCAGCACGCTGGCCTGGCGGGCATCGATCCGGCCCTCTCTCACCAGGAACTCCAGTAGCGTCAATTGCCTCTTTTCGGCCTCGCGGAACGCCTGCTCGCAAGCCTCGGCGCTGATCAATCCCTGCTCGACGAAGCGCTGGGCGAGCCCGCTCTGCGCGCGGGAGGGTATGGCGTCCGGCATGGAAAGGCACCCCTTGAATGACGATGTGAGCAGCGGAATCGACCGCTCAAGGAGGGCGGTTGAGCGAGCGATGACGACCGGCAACGCAGGTCCACGAAGAGTAGGAATCATGGCCGGGATGACGGTGATATCGGCTCGAGGCCATTTTTCTTTAAGTATCCTTCGCGATCTGCCGATAAGTCGACTGAAGTGTCACCAAGAGTAACTTTGCGTGTCGTCGTGTGTATGGCGGCTAGCAGCCGCGAGCGACCATGGCGGGTCGGGAGCTGGGGGCCGGCGAGCACGCGGTACGCAAGGCAAGGGGACGTCCGGTGGGCGGCGCTGATGGCGCCCATCCCACCGGCTCAACATTGGCAAGAGCAGGGAACCATGATGCAGCAGAATCCGAAAACACCAATTCGCCGGCAGGGCGGCTTCACCCTGATCGAACTCATGATCGTCGTCGCGATCATCGGCATCCTCGCCGCCATCGCGATCCCGCAGTACCAGAACTATGTTGCGAGATCCCAGTTCTCTGAAGCCCATAGCATGCTCGGCGGAGCCAAGATTAGTATCCAGCAGCAAGTCGATAGAGGGGAAAGTTATACTATTACCAATGAAGATGGCGCTACATCTGATGCCAGCCGTCTTGGTATTTCTACGCAAGGTTCTTATGGCGCAATTACGTCAGGTAGTTGGAATGGTTCGGGGAACGCAACTGTAGAATATAAATTTGGTTCTGGAACCGGCGCTACGGCGAATTCAAACATTTCTACAAAAACAGTCACTTACACTTATTATCCTGCAACAGGGGTATGGGAGTGTGGAACGACAGTCGCTGAACAGTACGCAAGTAGTTGTACTGTCACAGCCGAATAAATAATTGGCCGGCGAATGCCGGCCTTGTTTTTCTTCCAGCTTCCAGCTCGCGGCTTAAAGCTCAATAAAGCGCCTTCTCCTCCCCCACGACCTCACGCAAGACCTCAAGGAACAGCCGGTCCGCCTCCGAGTGCTCGCTCGGGTCTTCCGGAATGTGCACGCTGGTGGTGTCCGAAATCTCGTTGGCGATGGTCGCCCAGGCTTTGGGATCGTTGCTGCCATCGGAATGACGCTTGGCGATGGCCAGCGAGTTCTCGAGGATGCCAGGCTCCTGCAGCAGCTTCTTGATGAAGGCGCGCAGCTCCTGGATGACGCGGTTTTTCTGCATTTCCGAGGCGGAACTCATGGACGACTCTCCTGTGGTGGGCGGCGCGGGCGGTGTCGGGGTCGGCGTATCGCCAAGCCTCCGTGCCCAGGCGTTCTGATGGCGCCACCATAGCATATCTCGCCGCATCGCCAGAGGCTGCGGGGCCTGGGTGCGGGATGTAGCGGTCGCCACGCTGGCGAGCGCTTTCCAGTGGTGTTTCTTCACGCCGAGGCGAGGGCGAAGCAGAGCCGTGCCGGCGAAGAGAAAAGCGGGCAAGGCCGTGTCTTGCGCCGCGTGATGGCCTATCATCGCTGCGATTTATTCGTCGCGACGGGGAGGTCTCCTGCGGGCGGAGGGATCGGACTCGAGTGGACGGAACCGGGAGGAAGTCTTGCGAGACGCCAAGCCGATTTTCAAGATTCTGGCGCTGCTGTTGATCGTTTTGGCACTGTTCATGGTGCCGCCGGTGATCCTGCTAGGGCTGGAGAACGATCCCGATCTATGGGCATTTCTCAAGTCGATGGCGGTCGTCGCGGTGGTCTCGGGTTCGCTGCTGGCTTGGACGTGGCAGACGGCGGTCGAGTTGAAGACGCGTCACATGTTCATCCTGACCACCTCCAGCTGGGCGGTGATCAGCGCCTTCGCCAGCCTGCCGCTGGTGCTGGGGGCGCCGCAGCTGTCGTTCACCGACGCGGTGTTCGAGTCGGTCTCCGCCATCACCACCACCGGCTCCACCGTGCTCTCCGGCATCGATAACCTCTCCGACGGTCTCAAGCTGTGGCGCGGATTGATGCAGTGGCTGGGCGGGATCGGGATCATCGTGATGGCGATCGCGATTCTGCCGTTCCTGAAGGTCGGCGGTATGCGCCTGTTCCAGACCGAGTCGTCCGACTGGTCGGACAAGGTGCTGCCCCGGGCCGGCGGCATCGCCAAGGCGTCCACGGTCATCTATCTCGGTCTCACGCTGGCGGCGATCCTGAGCTATCGGCTGGCGGGCATGGGCACGCTGGATGCCATCGTCCATGCCATGAGTTCGGTCTCCACCGGTGGCTTCGCCAACTACGATGCCTCGTTCGGCATCTATCACGATCGCCCGCTGATTCTGTGGCTGGGCTGCCTGTTCATGCTGGGCGGGGCGTTGCCGTTCGTGCTCTATATCCGGCTGCTGCGCGACAGTCGCGGTGCGCTGTGGCAGGACCAGCAGGTGCGGGGGCTCGTCGGGCTGCTGTTCGTGGTGATCGCGACGCTGACACTCTACCGGGTCCTGGCTTTCTCGGATGCGCCTTTTCAGGCGCTGACGGATGTCGCCTTCAACGTGATCTCGGTGGTGACGACCACTGGCTACGCCAGCGCCGACTACACCCAGTGGGGGCCGCTGGCCGTCACCACGTTCTTCTTCATTACCTTCGTCGGCGGTTGCAGCGGCTCGACCAGTGGCGGCATGAAGATCTTCCGGTTCCAGATCGGAGGGCTGTTGCTGGCCAACCAGTTGCGCTATCTGGTGCATCCCAGTGGCGTGTTCGCCCAGCGCTACAACGGCCGGCCGCTCAACGACGAGGTAGTGCGCGCGGTCATCGCCTTCTCGTTCTTCTTCTTTCTCACCGTGGCGGTGCTGGCGCTGGCGCTGGCCGCGCTGGGGCTCGACATGGTGACCGCGATTACCGGCGCGGCCACCGCCCTTGCCAATGTCGGGCCGGGACTGGGGAACACCATTGGCCCCGCCGGCAACTTCGCCTCGCTGCCGGACGCCGCCAAATGGCTGCTTTCCCTTGGCATGCTGATGGGGCGCCTCGAGATCCTCACGGTGCTGGTGCTGATGACGCCGTTCTTCTGGCGCAAGTAGCGGTGGGGCGGGATGTCATCGGCTGCCTCGGTCGGTCGAGGCGAGACGACGCTTGAGGCGGGGCAGCAACCGCCGCTTCCAGGTGTGCTGCAGGCCTTTCATCCAGGTCGGCTTGCGCCGCAGCCGCGCCTCCTTCGGTGTCAGCGCCTCGCCGGTCAGGCGGGTCTTGAACTTGAGCCCGCCGGCGATATCACTGCGCTGCAGGGGACGAAGCAGAAACCGAAGTAGTCGACCGCCGGGCAGGTAGAGCGCCGCGGCGAAATCGATCAGCACCACGCGACCCCGGCTCATGATGATATTGGAGCCGCGCACGTCGTTGTGGACGATCGAACTGCGGTGGAGTGCGGCCAGGGCGGCCATCAACTGGACGAAAACCGCCGGGTTGGCAGGGTCGGCCGCATCGCTCAGCAGCTCGCCGGGCACATACTCCAGCAGCAGCGAGAGCCTGCCGACCTGGCCAACCACCCTGGGCGCATGGGGCCAATGACGGAGGCGTTCCAGCATTCGGGCCTCGTGGTGCAGCAGCAGACGCGCCGGAATTGCCTGCCAGCTACCGGCATAGCGGCTGTAATCCTTGCGGATGACCGGTTCTCCCGCGTGAACGTCGAGGTAGACATCGGCCTTGAGCAGCCCGTCGCCCTGCTGGAGGGTGGTGGGCCTGATGGGGGCAGGCGCCGGTGGCGGCAATGCTCCAGGCGGTGGAGTGAGCGACCCGACGGCATCGGGTGCCGTGACCGGGGTTACGGTGGCGGAATCGGGAGCAGAGTTCATGGGCAGAACGTGAATACGCTAATTAGCTGGCTAAATTTAAGCGTATGATAAGAAACTTTCTGCGTTTGTGCCAGCGGTTGGCAGCAGCGATACCGGTCGGGCGGATGCGGCCAGCCGGCGACACCCGCTGGGCAGGAGTCACTGTAGCGAGAGAGCCTGGACGCCCATGAGCCCGCTTTGGAGCCAGGCGCCGCCCTCGACAGGTGGGCGCCAGTGGAGAAGGGAGGGTCCCGGCCGAGGCCGGGACGATGTGATCCTGGTGCCGGCGTCTCAGGCGTCGTGACGCTGGGCTTTGCCGGCTCGATTCAGGATCGGATTGGCGTACTGCAATAGCCACCAGCGCTGCAGCGGCTCGGGGACGGCCGCGAGCTGGTTGCGGAACTGCTCGCGATCGCCGGGCGTCACGCCGGTCAAATCCACCAGTTCCGGGGCTGCCCCGGTCTCCGCCAGGGCGAGCTGGTGGCTGGGAAAGGTCGGATAGTTCTCCAGCACCTGACGGTCGATCTCGTCGGCCACCTCGTCGGCAGTGCCAAAGTCGGCCGCTAGCGGCGTCCCGAACACCAGCTTGACCCGGCCCTTGTTGCCGGTGATGCCGGAGACGATCGAGAAGATGTCCTCGAACTCCACCTTGCGATAGGTGCCGTCGGTCTCCTTGGCCTGCAACTCGCGGGCCTTGTTGATCGCGCAGGGATCGTACTCGTAGCTGATCGACACGGGGACGATCTTGAGTTCGCGTACCGCGCTGCCGATATCGCTATCGCCTTCTTCCAGGCGGCGTGCCATGCAGAGCATCTTGACGATGGCACTATCGGTTCGATCGACGCCGTCCTTGGCCCGCCCTTCGCGCTGGGCCAGCCACACCGAGTGGTTGTCGTCGGTGATCGAGTGGCGAATGTAGCCCGAGAGCGACTGGTAGGCCGCCAGCATCGCCCGCTTGCCCTTGATCGAGCGCGGCACGATGAAACTCTTGTTGAGCCGCATCAGGTCGGTGACGAAGGGTTTCTGCAGCAGGTTGTCGCCGATGGCGATGCGCACGGTGTCGTGGCCCGCGAGGTAGAGCGCGTAGTTGACGAAGGCCGGATCGAGGGCGATGTCCCGGTGGTTGCCGATGAACAGGTAGGCCTGATCCGGATCCAGCCGCTCCAGGCCCTCGACATCGAAGCCCTGGGTCGTGCGACTGATCATGTGGGCCATGTAGTCGGCGATGCGCAACTGGAAGTCACGCACGGTGGTCACGCCACGCATCTCGCGCTGCAGCCGGAAGCTGGCGAGCATGCGCGCCAGCGGCGGGGCGAAGCGTGCCAGCCACGGCAAGCGATAGCGGGTGATCGCGTCCAGTAGCTCGCTGTCGTGGGCGAGGCGGGCCAGCACGGCCTCGACCTCTTCGTCGTGATAGGGACGAATGTCGGCGAACCGGTCGAGATCGATCGCCGCCTCGGCGCTGTGTGGATTCACGGTCATGCCACTACTGCCGGGGGCGGTGTTCTTGAGGGTATCGGGATGAAGCGTCATGGCGTCGGTGCTGCCGGATCGGCTTCGCCGCCCAGCCATTCGATCAGTTGGTCGACGAAAGTCGCCAGCGTCTGCGACATCAGCGCGAAGTCGGTTTCCAGGGAGACGATCGGGTCGTCGCCGTCGTCACTCTGGCTGGCTTCGTCCAGCAGGGCATCGTCGAACTTGAGAGACTTGAGCGCCAGGTCGTCGTGCAACATGGCACGAAGCTGACCCTCGCTGCCGAGGCTGAGCTGGCTGGCCTGTCGTCCGTTCTCCAGCAGCGACTGGATCTCCTCGCTGTCGAGGTCGACCTGGCGCGCACGCAGGACGCCTTCGTCTTCGGCCGCGCGCAGCTCCACCTGGTCGCCGAGCATCAGGCTGGCGGGGCGGCTGGCGGGATCGCTCAACCACTGGGTCATGCCGCGAGAGGGCGGCGTCTTAGTGGCCAATGGCGTCACCTTCAACGAGCCGAGCGTCTGGCGCAGCAGGTCCAGCACCTCTTCTGCGCGCTTGCGGCTGGAAGCGTTGATGCCGATCAGGCGCTTGCGGGTGTCCCACCACAATTCGACGCGCTGGGTGCGGGTGAATGCCTGAGGCAGCAGCTCCTCCATCACCTGTTCCTTGAGCAACTGTCGCTCACGACGCGATAGCGGCTGGCCTTCGGCCTGCTCGCGCGCCTCACTGCGTTCGTTGACCTCATCATTGACCACGGCCGCCGGCAGCAGGCGCTCCTGGCGCAGCATCGACAGCAGTCGATGTCCCTGAACCTCATGGGCGCGCTGATCGCTGCGACGGCCCGCCGGTGCACTCCAGCCAACCCGGCGCGCCTCGCGCGGGGAGACGGGGCGAAACGCGAATTCTGCCAGTGCGGTTTCCAGATCCTCCAGGGGGAGAACCTCGACGTCATGGCAGCGATACAGATGACAGTGCTTGAACCACATGCGCCCGCTCCGTTTGAAAGGAGGCATATTATGTCGAAACGACCCAGGTGTTACCACCGAGGTCGATCGTTGATGTTTGCGCGACTGTTTCAAACGGGCGTATGTTTTGGGCTGCGAGCGACAGACGATCGGCAACTGAACGGACGTAGGCGTCGCCTTGCCGCCGCGGCGTCTACAACCGTCATCACGGAGGTTTGCATGGATTCACGTATCACGGTAACCGAGGTTCGCGTCCGGGGCTTTCATCTCGACGGCTACGGTCACGTCAATCATGCCCGCTATCTCGAGTTTCTCGAGGAGGGGCGCTGGGCTTACGTCGATGCCCATCCCGAATTCGCCGACGGGTTGGCCCGGGGTGTGGCGCTGGTCGCGGTCAATCTCAATATCGACTACCGGCGCGCCGCCGTCATGAACGACGACCTCAAGGTCGAGACCTGCCTGACTCGCATCGGTGGGCGCAGCGGTGTCGTCGGGCATCGGATAACGCACCTCGGCAGCGGTGAGCTGGTAGCGGCTGCCACGCTGACATTCGTGCTGCTCGACCAGCAGAGTGGCCAGGTGGTCCCGATGGAGGGAGCGTGGGCAGAGCGATTGGGACCGTTGGTGGTGGATGTACCCGAAGGGAAGTAGAAAAGCCGGTCAAAGCACGTCAACGCCTGCCTTTAAAGCCCCTGAAATGGTATGATCCCGTGATTGTGCGGCCAAGTGACTTGGCCGCCTTGCCGGGGCTTTATTAACGCTGCCACGGCCGGACGCCGGTCGTGGCAGCGGTGCAAAGGATTTGACGACCCATGGGTGATATCGCCAGAGAAATTCTGCCAGTCAACATCGAGGATGAGCTCAAGCAGTCCTACCTGGACTATGCGATGAGCGTCATTATCGGGCGCGCGCTTCCCGACGTCCGCGATGGCTTGAAGCCGGTCCACCGTCGCGTGCTCTACGCGATGCACGAACTCGGCAATGACTGGAACAAGCCATACAAGAAGTCGGCGCGTGTGGTCGGCGACGTGATCGGTAAATATCACCCCCACGGCGACAGTGCGGTCTACGACACTATCGTGCGAATGGCGCAGCATTTCTCGATGCGCCACGTGCTGGTCGACGGCCAGGGCAACTTCGGCTCCATCGATGGCGACAACGCTGCGGCGATGCGTTACACCGAAGTGCGCATGTCGCGCCTCTCCCACGAGCTGCTGGCGGATCTCGAGAAGGACACCGTTGACTGGGTCGACAACTACGACGGCACCGAACGGATCCCCGAAGTGCTGCCGACCAAGGTGCCGAACCTGCTGATCAACGGTGCATCGGGTATCGCGGTCGGCATGGCGACGAACATCCCGCCGCACAACATGGTGGAAGTGATCAACGGCTGTCTGGCCCTGATCGACGACTACACCCTGACGGTCGACGACCTGATGGAGTACATCCCCGGCCCCGATTTCCCCACCGCCGGCATCATCAACGGCCGTGCCGGCATTCTCGAGGCGTATCGCACCGGCCGTGGCCGCATCTACGTGCGGGCCAAGCATACCGTCGAGTTCGACAAGAAGAGCGGTCGCGACCATATCGTCATCACCGAGCTGCCTTACCAGGTCAACAAGGCGCGCCTGATCGAGAAGATCGCCGAGCTGGTCAAGGAGAAGCGGGTCGAGGGCATCGCCGAACTGCGTGACGAGTCCGACAAGGAAGGGTTGCGCGTGGTCATCGAGATCAAGCGTGGCGAATCGGGCGATGTCGTCGTCAACAACCTGTTCGCGCACACCCAGCTCGAGAACGTTTTCGGGATCAACATCGTTGCGCTGGATGACGGTCAGCCCAAGACGCTCAACCTCAAGCAACTGCTCGAGGCTTTCGTCCGTCACCGGCGCGAGGTCGTTACCCGTCGCACGCTGTACGAACTCCGCAAGGCCCGCGAGCGTGGCCATCTGCTCGAAGGCCTGACGGTCGCGATCTCCAACATCGACGAGGTGATCGAGCTGATCAAGGCCTCGCCCAATGCCGCCGAAGCCAAAGACAAGCTGCTCGCTCGCGACTGGCAGCCGGGCCAGGTCACCGGCATGCTCGAGCGTGCCGGGGCGACCTCGTGCAAGCCCGAGGATCTCGAAGAGGGCTACGGGCTGTCCGACGACAGCGCCAGATACCGGCTGTCTCCGGCCCAGGCCCAGGCGATCCTCGAGCTGCGTCTGCATCGTCTGACCGGGCTCGAGACCGAGAAGCTGCTCGACGAATACCTGAGCATTCTCGAGAGGATCGCCGAGCTCAACCATATTCTGGCCTCGCCGGATCGCCTGCTCGAGGTCATCCGCGAAGAGCTGGAAGCGATCCGCGACCAGTACGGCAACGAGCGCAAGACGGAGATTCACACCAGTCGTCTCGACCTCTCCATGGAGGATCTGATCGCCGAGGAGGACATGGTGGTCACGCTCTCCCGTGGCGGCTACGCCAAGACCCAGCCGATCACCGACTACCAGGCGCAGAAGCGGGGCGGGCGCGGCAAGTCGGCGACCAGCATGAAGGACGAGGACGTCATCGAGCATCTGGTGGTCGCCTCGACCCACGACACCATGCTGCTGTTCTCCAACCGCGGCAAGGTCTACTGGCTCAAGACCTACGAAATGCCCAACGCCAGCCGCGGCTCGCGAGGCAAGCCGCTGGTCAACCTGCTGCCGCTGGATGCCGGCGAGTCGATCAACGCCATTCTGCCGGTGCGTGACTACAACCCCGACAGCTACATCTTCTTTGCCACCGCCAGTGGCACGGTCAAGCGAACCTCGCTGGATCAGTTCTCGCGGCCGCGCAGCGTGGGGCTGATCGCCATCGATATCGACGAGGGCGATCGCCTCGTCGGCGCCGCTATCACCTCCGGTTCGGATCACGTCATGCTGCTGTCGTCCAACGGCAAGGCGATCCGCTTCGAGGAGGGCAATGTCCGCGCCATGGGGCGTACCGCGCGCGGCGTTCGCGGCATGCGCCTGCTCGATGGCGCCGAGGTGATCAGCCTGATCATCCCGCAGAGCCAGACCATCGATGCCAACGCGGATGCCGAAGCCGACAATCAGGCCGATGCCGAGAACGACGGCAGCAATGGCAACGACGAGCAGATCTACATTCTGACCGCATCGGAGAACGGCTACGGCAAGCGCACCCGGCTCGAGGAGTTCCCGATTCGTGGGCGCGGCGGCCAGGGCGTGATCGCGATGCAGACCACGGCGCGCAACGGCTCGCTGGTGGCGGCGATGCAGGTGCGCTCGAGCGACGAGATGATGCTGATCACCGATCGCGGCACGCTGGTCCGTACCCGGGTCGCCGAAGTCTCGATCAGTTCGCGCAACACCCAGGGCGTGACGCTGATCCGCACGGGTGACGACGAGCGCCTGGTCAAGACGGTGCGTGTCGACGAGCCCCAAGAGGACGAACTGACCGAGGACGAGCTGGCTGAAGCGGGCGGCGACGAGAACGGCAACATCGATTCCGACGCCGAGTCGAATGTTGACGGCAAGGCCGATGACGCTCCCGGCGACGAAGCGGGCGACGCCAGGTCGGAAGACGAGTGAGCAAGGACCGCGCCGGCCTACCGGGCCGGCGCGGTCGACAGCAACGTTCTCCGCGGTGGTCGTTCGTCGATGATGGCCGTTCAGGGCAGTCACCGTGGTTGGCAATGATTCAGATCCAGGAACCCAGGCAATGAGACGTCTGCATAATTTCTGTGCGGGTCCGGCGGCGATGCCGACCGCCGTTTTGGAGCGCGCTCGCGAGGAGATGCTCGACTACCGAGGGCAGGGTCTCTCGGTGATGGAGATGAGCCACCGCAGCCCGACGTTCGAGGCGATCGCGGCCCAGGCCGAGCGGGATCTGCGCGATCTGCTGGCGATTCCCGACAACTACCGCGTGCTGTTCATGCAGGGTGGCGCCACCCTGCAGTTCGCCTGCGTACCGCTCAACCTGCTGGGGCCGGGCGGCACCCCGAACTACCTGGATACCGGGATCTGGTCCGCCAAGGCGATCAAGGAGGCGAATCATCTCGCCAGCGCACACATCGCGGGCTCGACGCAGGGTAATGGCTACGTCCATGTGCCGCGCCCGGACGAGATCGCGCTGTCGGCCGATGCCGCCTACCTGCATTACTGCCACAACGAGACCATCGGTGGCCTGGCCTACGACTACGTGCCTGAGGTGGGCGTGCCGCTGGTCTGCGACATGTCTTCGTCGATCCTCTCCGCGCCGCTCGACGTGAGCCGGTATGGGGTCATCTACGCCGGGGCCCAGAAGAACATCGGACCCGCCGGGATCACCGTCGTCATCGTTCGTGACGATCTGCTCGAGCGCGCCTTGCCGCAGACGCCTTCGCTGCTGGGCTGGAAGGTGTATGCCGACAACGACTCCATGATCAACACGCCACCGACCTATGCCTGGTATCTGGCTGGCCTGGTGTTTCAGTGGCTCAAGCAGGACGTTGGCGGTCTGGCCGAGATGGAGGCGATCAACCGGCGCAAGTGCGAGTCGCTCTACGCGGCGATCGACGCCAGCGATTTCTACGCCAACCCCATCGATCCGACCAACCGCTCGATCATGAACGTGCCATTCACCCTGGCCGACGAATCGCTGAATTCGGCGTTCCTCGAGGAGGCGGAGTCGGAAGGGCTGCTGAATCTCAAGGGGCATCGCAGCGTCGGCGGTATGCGGGCCAGCCTCTATAACGCCGTCAGCGAGGCCGACGTTCGGGCGCTGATCACTTTCATGCGGGATTTCGAGCGCCGCCGTGGTTGATGAGCGGAGCTTCACCCAACGACATCACCCTACAGTCATCAGGATACGGTCATGAGTGACTCTTCGAATTCGCCGCTGGACCTGGCTGCACTCCGGCAGCGCATCGACACCATCGACAGCGAATTGATGCGCCTGATCAGCGAGCGTGCCGAGTGCGCCGCCCAGGTGGCTCACGTCAAGACCGCTGACGATCCCAATGCCGTCTTCTATCGCCCGGAGCGCGAGGCGCAGGTGCTGCGCCGGGTGATGGAGGAGAATCCCGGGCCGCTTCACCGCGAGGAGATGGCCAGGCTCTTTCGCGAGATCATGTCCGCCTGTCTGGCGCTGGAAAAGCCGATCAAGGTCGCCTATCTGGGGCCGGAAGGCACCTTCACCCAGCAGGCGGCGCTCAAGCACTTCGGCCACAGCGCCATCAGCTTGCCGATGGCGGCCATCGACGAAGTGTTCCGTGAAGTCGAGGCGGGCGCGGTCAACTACGGCGTGGTGCCGGTGGAGAACTCCACCGAGGGTGTGGTCAACAACACCCTGGATTCGTTCATGGACTCCGGCCTGCACATCAGCGGGGAGGTGGTGCTGCGGATCCACCACCATCTGCTGATGTCGAGCATCACCCGGCAGGACAAGATATCCCGGATCTACTCCCATCCCCAGTCCTTTGCCCAGTGTCGCAAGTGGCTGGATGCCCACTACCCCCACGCCGAGCGCGTTGCGGTATCCTCCAACGCCGAGGCGGCGCGCCTGGTCAAGACCGAGTGGCACAGCGCGGCGATCGCCGGCGACATGGCGGCGCAGCTCTACGGGCTCGACCATGTCGCGGAGAAGATCGAGGACCGCCCCGACAACTCCACGCGATTCCTGATCATCGGCAACGAGTCGGTGCCGCCGTCGGGCACCGACAAGACCTCGGTGGTGGTCGCCATGCGCAACGAGCCCGGCGCGTTGCATGCGCTGCTCGAGCCGTTTCACCGCCACCATGTCGACATGACCCGCCTCGAGACGCGCCCGTCGCGCACTGGCGCGTGGAACTACGTGTTCTTCATCGACTTCAAGGGGCATGTCGACCAACCCGAGATCGCGAGTGTGCTCGAAGAGGTGCGCAGCGGCGCGCAGGATATGAAGGTGCTGGGTTCCTACCCGGTGGGCGTGCTTTAGGATGGGGGAGAGCGAGACAGCGTCAGCGGATCCCACGGTACTGATCGTAGGACTGGGGATGATCGGCGGCTCGCTGGCCGCGGCGCTCAAGTCCAGCGGCTATGGCGGGCGGATCCTGGCCTGCGATCCCAACGTCGAGGAGATCGCCGTCGGCCTCGAGATGGGGGTGATCGACGACGGGGGGCGCGATCTCGCCGCGCTGGTCGCCCAGAGCGGCCTCGTCGTGGTGGCAGTGCCGGTGCTGGCCATGCGCCATGTCTTCGAGCAGCTGGCGCCGGTCCTCGGCGAGCGCGTGCTGACCGATGTCGGGAGTACCAAGCGCCGCGTCTGCGAGGCGGCGCGGGAAGCTTTCGGCCGGCTGCCGGCCAATTTCGTCCCGGGCCACCCCATCGCCGGTTCCGAAAAGAGCGGCGTGGCTGCGGCCAATCCGGCGCTCTATCGTCATCACAAGGTCATCCTGACGCCGGAGGCTGACACCACGCCGACGGCCGTCGCCGTGGTGCGGGGATTGTGGCAGCGCTGTGGCGCGGAAGTGCTCGAGATGCCGGTTGACCGGCACGATCAGGTGCTGGCGCGAACCAGCCATCTGCCGCATCTGCTGGCGTTCTCGCTGGTCGACACGCTGGCCCGCCAGGACGAACGGCTGGAGATCTTCCGCTACGCCGCCGGCGGGTTTCGAGATTTCACCCGCATCGCCGGTAGCGATCCGGTGATGTGGCGCGATATCTTCACCGCCAACCGCGATGCGCTGCTGGATGCGCTGGATGATTTCGAGACCGGCCTGGGTCGATTGCGCGCGGCCGTCGAGCAGGGCGACAGCGACGCCATGCTGGGCACGTTCGATCGCGCCAGTCATGCCAGGCACTATTTTGAAACGCTGTTGAATCAGACGAGTTATCAGACCATGGAAGCACGACAGGTTCAGTATCGGGTATCGCCCGGCGGTTCGGTCAAGGGCCGGATTCGCGTTCCCGGCGACAAGTCCATCTCCCACCGCTCGATCATGCTCGGTGCCCTGGCCAACGGTGTTACCGAGGTCAAGGGCTTTCTCGAAGGCGAGGACAGCCTGGCGACGCTGCAGGCGTTTCGCGACATGGGCGTCGCCATCGAAGGGCCGCATCAGGGCCGGGTGACGATCCATGGCGTGGGCCTGCACGGGCTGAAAAAGCCGGCCGGTCCGATCTACGTGGGGAACTCCGGCACTGCCATGCGGCTGTTCGCCGGCCTGTTGGCGGGGCAGGCCTTCGATACCGAACTGACCGGCGATGCCTCGCTGACCAAGCGTCCCATGGCCCGGGTGGCCGATCCGCTGCGGCTGATGGGAGCAAGGATCGATACCGCCGAGGGGGGGCGTCCGCCGCTCAGGATCCACGGTGGCCAGCCGCTGAAGGGCATCCATTACGACATGCCGATGGCCAGCGCCCAGGTCAAGTCCTGCCTGCTGCTGGCGGGGCTCTACGCCGAGGGCGAGACCCGGGTCCGCGAGCCGGCCCCCACCCGGGACCATACCGAACGCATGCTCAACGGCTTCGGCTACAAGGTCGATCGCGATGGCGACCTGGCGACGCTGCAGGGCGGCGGCGAACTGACCAGCGCACCCATCGACGTGCCGTCCGATATCTCTTCTGCCACCTTCTTCCTGGTGGCGGCAGCGATCACGCCGGGCTCCGATCTGGTGCTCGAGCATGTCGGGGTCAATCCGACCCGGATCGGGGTGATCAACATTCTCAAGGCAATGGGTGCCGATCTGCGCCTGGAAAATCCGCGTGAGGTGGGCGGCGAGCCGGTGGCCGACCTGCATATCCGTTATGCGCCGCTCAAGGGGATCGACATTCCCGTCGACCAGGTGCCGCTGGCGATCGACGAATTTCCGGCGCTGTTCGTCGCCGCGGCCAACGCCGAGGGCACCACCCGGCTGCGCGGCGCCGAGGAGCTCAGGGTCAAGGAGTCCGACCGGATCCAGGCGATGGCCGATGGCCTCGATATCCTGGGGGTCGAGACCACCGTCTACGACGACGGCATCGACGTGGTCGGCAAGTCCGGCGATGGTCCCAGTTACCAGGGCGGACAGGTGGACAGTCTCGGCGACCACCGCATCGCCATGGCCTTCACCGTCGCCGCCTTGCGGGCCGACGGGCCGATAGCGATCGACGACTGCGCCAACGTGGCGACCTCGTTCCCCGGTTTCGTCGCGCTGGCCAACAAGGTGGGGCTTGAACTGACGGAGGTATCGGCATGACGACACTGGCGCCGGTCTTGACCATCGATGGCCCGGGCGGGGCCGGGAAGGGAACGATCAGTCGAATGATCGCCGAGCACATGGGCTGGCACCTGCTCGACTCCGGCGCCCTCTATCGCCTGACCGCACTGGCGGCGATGCGCAACGGCGTGGCCGTCGACGATGCCGAGGCGCTCTCCGTGCAGGCGCAGGCGCTCGACGTGGTGTTCGCCGTCGAGGATGGGGCGATGCAGATCCTGCTGGAAGGCGACGACGTGACCACGGCGATTCGCAGTGAAAGCGTCGGCAATGCGGCTTCCCAGGTGGCGGCGCTGCCGCCGGTCCGCGCCGCGCTGCTCCAGCGCCAGCGTGACTTCTGCAAGACGCCGGGGCTGGTCGCCGACGGACGTGATATGGGGACCGTGGTATTTCCCGACGCACCGCTCAAGATCTATCTCACCGCCTCCGCCGAAGAGCGGGCGCGGCGACGTCTGCTGCAATTGCAGCAGGCAGGTGAAGATGCTAGACTCTCGACCCTTTTGGAAGAAATCCAAGCGCGCGACGCGCGCGATATGCAGCGCTCGGTCGCCCCGCTCAAGCCCGCTGAAGATGCGGTAGAGCTGGACACCACGCAGCTGGATATACCGGAAGTCGTGGAGCGTATCGAAACGCTGCTCGCCGAACGAAAGCTGGCCTGAAGCCTACCGGTTTCAGTCCCGCTTCCCGGCAGAAGCCGACGACGCACTTCCGCTCCCGGGGCCCCTGGCAAGATGTCATGACGTGCAACGACCCGACTGAAAAGTCGCTGCAGGTCGAACCAGCGCCAACATCCCCAGGGATATGTCGATAAGGCCCGTGCTCGCTGGTGGTACGGAGGAAGACGGTTTGACCGTCATCAACGTTGATCACGTAGGAATCACATGAGCGAAAGCTTTGCTGAGTTGTTCGAACAGTCTCTCCAGGACATCAACATGGAACCCGGTGCCATCGTCATGGCGACCGTGGTTGACATCGAAGGCGACTGGATCACCGTCAACGCCGGTCTGAAGTCCGAGGGGCAGATCCCCGCGGCGCAGTTCCGCGACGACAATGGCGAAATGACCATTGCGGTCGGTGACGAAGTCAAGGTCGCGCTGGAAGCCGTCGAAGACGGGTTCGGTGAGACCCGCCTGTCACGCGAGAAGGCCAAGCGCGCCGAAGCGTGGAAGGAACTGGAAGCGGCCTTCGAGAAGGACGAGATCGTCAAGGGCGTGATCAACGGCAAGGTCAAGGGCGGCTTTACCGTCGACGTCTCCTCCATCCGCGCCTTCCTGCCGGGCTCGCTGGTCGACGTGCGTCCGGTACGCGACACTGCGCACCTGGAACACAAAGAGCTGGACTTCAAGGTCATCAAGCTCGACCCGAAACGCAACAACGTCGTCGTTTCTCGCCGTGCCGTTCTCGAAGCCGAGAACAGCGCCGAGCGTGAAGCGCTGCTGGCGACTCTGCAGGAAGGCCAGCAGATCAACGGTATCGTCAAGAACCTCACCGACTACGGCGCGTTCGTCGACCTCGGTGGCGTCGATGGCCTGCTGCACATCACCGACATGGCCTGGAAGCGAATCAAGCATCCGAGCGAAATCGTGGCTGTCGGCGACGAGATCAACGTCAAGGTTCTCAAGTTCGATCGCGAGCGCAATCGCGTATCGCTGGGCCTGAAGCAGCTGGGCGAAGATCCGTGGGTCAACATCGTCGACCGTTATCCGGAAGGCATGAAGGTCAACGCCCGCGTCACCAATCTGACCGACTACGGCTGCTTTGCCGAGCTGGAAGAGGGTGTCGAAGGTCTGGTTCACGTCTCCGAAATGGACTGGACCAACAAGAACATCCATCCGTCCAAGGTGGTTCAGGTCGGTGACGAAGTCGAAGTCATGGTTCTCGACATCGACGAAGAGCGTCGTCGTATCTCCCTGGGTATCAAGCAGTGCACCACCAACCCGTGGGAAGACTTCAGCGGCCGCTACAACAAGGGCGACCGCGTTGCCGGTACCATCAAGTCGATCACCGATTTCGGTATCTTCATCGGCCTGGAAGGCGGCATCGACGGTCTGGTTCACCTCTCCGACATCTCCTGGAGCGAGACCGGCGAAGAAGCCGTTCGCCAGTTCAAGAAGGGCGATGAAGCGGAAGCGGTCATCCTGTCGATCGACCCGGAGCGTGAGCGCATCTCGCTGGGCATCAAGCAGCTCGAGTCCGATCCGGTCTCCGAGTTCCTGGCTGTCAACGACAAGGGTGCCGTGGTCACTGGCCGCATCATCGAAGTCGATGCCAAGGAAGCCCATGTCGAGCTGGCGACTGATGTCGTGGCCGTGCTCAAGGCGTCCGAGATCAGTGCCGATCGTGTCGAAGACGCCCGCAACGTGCTGAACGAAGGCGACAGCGTCGAAGCCAAGATCGTCAACGTGGATCGCAAGAGCCGCGTCATCAACCTGTCCATCAAAGCCAAGGACCAGGTCGATACCCGTCGCAACATGGGTAAACTGCGCGATCAGGACGTCGAGCCCAACGGCCCGACCACCATTGGTGATCTGATCAAGCAGCAGATGGGCCAGGACTGATCCTTCGGATTCGGTCTTCCCATGAAAAACAGCGCCTTCGGGCGCTGTTTTTTTATGTCTGTCACTCGCTGATCGGTAGGGCGGTGATGGCGCCTCTCCGCGTGCGACGACGAACGCCTTTCAAAAAGCCGGTAGACGATAGTGGGCTTCTCCGGCGGCGGGGTGTCGCGAGGGCGCTGTGAACCCCTCCTTGGGCGCTACCTTTGCCATCCCTGGCAAAGGACCCTCGCTTTACCCTGCCCCCCGGCGCCCTTCGTCAAAGGGTTTGGAAAATCGTCACAGGATTGGGTACGAGCGCTTAGCGCTTCAGCCAGCCGCGCCAGCCTCGTCCGCTCTGTGTCGCGCCCGGGGTCGCAGCGTGGTGGCCGGAGAGCTCAGCGATGGCCTGCTTGAGCGGTTGGGTGATGGCATCCAGATGGTAGCTGCAGAGCGAGGGATCCAGTGCCGCCGGGCACTGCGCCATCAGCAGGCCGCAGTGGTAGGTAGCGACGTCCAGCGAGGCGTGCACCGGCGGGAAGGGGGAGGCCTCTTCGCGGCAGCGCTTGAGCTCGCGCAGCAGCATCTTCAGCATCTCGGCGTCTAGCCAGCACGGCGCTGCCGAGGGGGTGGCGGCGGGTAGCGATTGGCGCACGGCCTGAAAGGAGACCAGCAGAAAGACGCAGGTGTAGTGGAGTCGGGAGCGCTCTGAATGCATGGTTCACCATCACTCTGTTGATGAGAGTGATTACCATTCTCTATGGCTTGGATGTCCGTGTCAAAGTCTGTCGTCAATCGTGGCGTTCGAGCGCATTGAGCACGCCACGCAGAATCGACAGCTCCTTGCGACTCGGCTCGGCACGGGTGAACAGGGCACGCAGATGAGCCTCGGTCCGGGCGTGGGGTTGGGTCAGGAACCCGGCGCTCTCCAGGGCCCGGTGCAGGTGGGCGTAGAAGTGATCCAGCTGCTCCATCGTCGGATAAGGGCCGCTGGCCTTGGGCATCTGCCGCGCTTCCCCCTGGATGCGGGATTGTCGGAACGCCTCGTAGGCGACGATCTGCACGGCCTGGGAGAGGTTGAGCACGCCATAGTCCGGGTTGGCAGGGATGTTCAACTGATGCGTGCAGTGGCCGATCTCCTCGTTGGTCAAGCCATATCGCTCCCGCCCGAAGACGATGGCGACCGGCCCCTCCGGCAGGCGACGCCAGAGTTCGGCGGCCATCTGCTCCGGTTCGTGGTAGCAGGGCAGCGGCAGGCTGCGCAGGCGGGCGCTGGCGCCGATGACTTGTACGCAGTCGCCAATCGCCGCCGGCAGGGAGTCGACGACGCGGCAGCCCTCGACGAGGTCGGCGGCGCCGGCGGCGAGCCGCGTCGCCTCCTCATCGGGAAACTGGCGTGGAGCGACCAGCACCAGGTCGCTGAGGCCCATGGTCTTCATCGCGCGCGCGCTGGCACCGATATTGCCGGGGTGGAACGTCTGGACGAGAACGATGCGAATGCGATCCAGCATGCGCGAAAAACTCCTGGGGGCAAGAAGAATTCAGGGTGTCGGCGACTGCCTCCGGGCGGGCCGAAGGCCAGGCCGACTCGACGACAGAACCAAAAAAAGCCCCGCCAGAAGGCGGGGCTTTCCATGATACCTGAAAGGATCAGGCGATGGCGGGGCAGTGATTACATCATGCCGCCCATGCCACCCATGCCGCCCATGTCCGGAGCGCCGCCACCTGCCGGTGCCTCTTCCGGATCTTCGGCCACCATCGCTTCGGTGGTGATCATCAGGCCGGCGACGGAAGCCGCGGACTGCAGCGCGGTGCGGGTCACCTTGGCCGGATCGAGGACGCCCATTTCGAACAGGTCGCCGTACTCGCCGGTCTGTGCGTTGTAGCCGAAGTTGCCTTCGCCTTCCTTGACGCGATTGACGATGACGGAGGCTTCTTCGCCAGCGTTGGTGACGATCTGACGCAGCGGGGACTCCATGGCGCGAAGCGCGATGGCGATACCGTGAGTCTGGTCTTCGTTGTCACCGGTCAGGCCCTGGATCAGGGTCAGGACGCGGACCATGGCGGTACCGCCACCAGGCACGACACCTTCCTCGACCGCGGCGCGAGTGGAGTGCAGCGCATCTTCGACGCGCGCCTTCTTCTCTTTCATCTCGAACTCGGTCGCCGCACCGACGCGGATCACGGCAACACCGCCCGCCAGCTTGGCGACACGCTCTTGGAGCTTCTCACGATCGTAATCGGAGGAAGTCTCCTCGATCTGCGCACGGATCTGCGCGACGCGCGACTCGATGTCGGACTCGACGCCAGCACCATCGATGATGGTGGTGTTTTCCTTGGACATGGTGATGCGCTTGGCGCTGCCCAGGTGGTCGAGGTTGGCCTGCTCGAGGCTGAGGCCGACTTCTTCGGAGATCACGGTGCCGCCGGTCAGGATCGCGATGTCCTGCAGCATCGCCTTGCGACGATCGCCGAAACCGGGTGCCTTGGCCGCAGCCACCTTGACGATGCCGCGCATGTTGTTGACGACCAGAGTCGCCAGCGCTTCGCCTTCGATATCTTCCGCGATGATCGCCAGCGGCTTGCCGGCCTTGGCGACGGCTTCCAGCACCGGCAGCAGTTCGCGGATGTTCGAGACTTTCTTGTCGACCAGCAGGAGATACGGGTCTTCGAGCTCGACCGCCATCGTGTCCTGGTTGGTCACGAAGTACGGGGAGAGGTAGCCACGATCGAACTGCATCCCTTCGACCACTTCCAGCTCGTCTTCGAAGCCGCGACCTTCATCGACGGTGATGACGCCTTCCTTGCCGACTTTCTCCATCGCCTCGGCGATGATCTCACCGATGCGCGCGTCGCCGTTGGCGGAGATGGTGCCGACCTGAGCGATCGCCTTGGCGTCGGTGCAGGGCACGGAAAGCGCCTGGATGTGCTTGACGGCCTCGATGACGGCCTTGTCGATGCCGCGCTTGAGATCCATCGGATTCATGCCGGCAGCGACGCCTTTCAGACCTTCGTTGACGATGGACTGAGCCAGAACGGTGGCGGTGGTGGTGCCGTCACCCGCGGCATCGGAAGTCTTGGAGGCGACTTCCTTGACCATCTGGGCGCCCATGTTCTCGAACTTGTCCTTCAGCTCGATTTCCTTGGCCACGGAGACGCCGTCCTTGGTGACGGTGGGCGAGCCGAAGGATTTTTCCAGCACGACGTTACGGCCTTTCGGTCCGAGTGTCGCCTTGACTGCATCAGCGAGAACGTTGACGCCACGTGCCATGCGCTTGCGAGCATCATCAGAGAACTTGACTTGTTTAGCTGCCATTGTTCGATCTTCCTAATGTAATGCGTGAAATCTTGATGAATCGTCGAGCTTCGGCCGATCAGCCTTCGACGACGGCCAGAATGTCGCTTTCGCTCATGATCAGGACTTCTTCACCGTCGACCTTCTGCTTTTCGACGCCGAAGCCTTCCTTGAAAATCACGGTGTCGCCAACCTTGACGTCCAGTGCGCGAACTTCGCCGCTCTCGAGGATGCGACCGTTGCCCACTGCCAGGACTTCACCGCGCGTCGGCTTCTCCTGGGCACTGCCCGGAAGCACGATGCCGCCAGCAGTTTTCTGCTCTTCTTCTTTGCGACGTACGATGACGCGATCGTGCAAGGGACGGATTTTCATTGCTCACGTTCTCCTGATGGTTGCATGTTACAAATGCACGTTCCCACATGAGCCTGGCTCAAGGGGCGAAGGCTTTCGCCTTCCGGTTAATGGGCCTGACGGCCTAAAACTGTCGCTGCTGCCTTGATTGGGTCTGGCCAGCCGGTTTCAAGGGGGCGGCCTGAAAATTTTATCGCCCGGCGGGGCTTCAACGTTCCTTGCCGAGATACTCGCCCTCGATGGGGTCGGTATCAGCGCTGCTGGCGGTACTGTCCGAATCGCGCCGATGGGCATCCCAGTCGCCGGGGATTTCGGCACCCTTCGGGCCAGCGCCTCGGCTGCCTCGGGTGGACCAGCGACGCATCAGCTGACCGCTGCCGGGGGCCAGGCATATTAGACCCACGATATCGGAAAGAAAACCGGGTGCTATCAGCAGGATGCCAGCCAATACGAATGACGCCCCCGCCAGGATTTCGTCCGAGGGAATTTCACCGGCTGCCATGCGGGCACGGGCTCGCTGAAGCGTCAGCAGGCTCTCACGGCGAATGAGATGAATACCGAGGGCGCCACTGGCGACAATCCACACCAGGCTGGCCAGCAGGCCTATTTTTGCGCCCAGGGTAAAGAGCACGGCGAAGTCCGCGATCGCGAATAGGGCGATGAGGATGAGCAGGGGCATGATGTCTCCGTCGTTGACGCTGCCTGACTTGGCAAGATGGAGACGAATGGGGGAATTGCAACCGTTTGCCACCCCGGAGCCGACGAGCCGCCGGCCCCGGAGCAGGGCTCAAAACGTCGCACTGTCGGCGAGATTGGCCACCGTGGCGTTGCCGATTCCGTCGATGCGAGTCAGGTCTTCCAGGCTCTCGTAGTTGCCATTGGCTTCCCGGTCGTCGACGATCGCTTGTGCCTTGACTGCACCGATCCCGGGTAGCGTCGTCAACGTCTCGACCGACGCCTCGTTGATGTTGACGGGCGTATCCTGAGCTAGCGCCGGGAGGGCGGCGAAGCTGAACAGCGAGAACAGCACGGCTTGGAGCAGCGTCTTCATGAGCATCTCTCTCGGTTGCAGTGAGTGAAAGCTGGCCTCGTGACCGGCCATCACTCTCAGGTATCGACGCTGCGTCACGATTTTTTATCGGAAAAAAGCGATCATTCCTGTCAGCCAATTTCTACTCAATCTCGCTAAAGTAGCTGGCGCGGATGTGGCAGGAGGGCCCTATCCATTGCCGGGTCAGGTATACTCCCGCCCGAATTCGACTGCAGGAGACGACCCATGCCCGCCCCGGAATCGCCGCTCATCATTGCGCTCGACTACCCCGACCTGGCTGCGGCGCTGCAACTGGCCGACGCGCTCGACCCCGCCCGTTGCCGGGTCAAGGTCGGCAAGGAGTTGTTCACCCGTGCGGGACCTGGGGCCGTCGAGGCGCTCCACCAGCGGGGTTTCGAGGTCTTCCTGGACCTGAAGTTTCACGACATCCCCAATACCGCCGCCGGTGCGGTGGAGGCTGCCGCCGATCTGGGCGTGTGGATGGTCAACGTACACGCTGCCGGCGGTCGCCGGATGATGGAGGCGAGCGCCGAGCGATTGGCGAAACGCGGGCTCGGGACGCAGCTCATCGCGGTCACCGTGCTGACCAGCATGACGGATGACGAACTCCAGGAAACCGGCGTCGCCGGCAGTGCCCTGTCTCAGGTCGAGCGCCTGGCCAGGCTAGCCCAGGAAAGTGGACTGGATGGGGTGGTCTGCTCGGCGCGCGAGAGCGCCCGGCTGCGTGAGCTGTGTGGGGCGGGTTTTCTCAAGGTGACGCCGGGGATTCGCCCCGCCAGCGCGGAGCAGGGGGATCAGCGGCGGGTGATGACCCCCGATGCCGCGATGGCCGCCGGCAGCACGCACCTGGTCATCGGCCGGGCCGTGACCCAGGCGGCCGATCCGATGGCGGCGCTGGCCGATATCGAGCTCTCCCTGGCAGGCAGGTCGTGATCATTCACCTTCCAGGCCCGTTACCGGTTTGCTGGTACCCCAGCTGCGACAGCGGGGACACTGCCAGTGCAGCTGTTCGGCTCCGAAGCCGCAGCGCTGGCAGCGATGCCTCGGGCGGGTGCTCAGCAATTGCCGGGTGTGCTGCTTGAGCAGCTCCAGCCGATCCCGCTCGGCGGGATCGCTATCGTCCAGATAGAGGTCCATCAGGTAGTCGACGCCACGCAGGCTGGGGTGGTCGCGCAACTGATCGCTGACGAACGCGCAGGCGATCTCCGTGCCCTGGCGGTGTCTTAGCGTGTCCGCAGCCATCATCACCACCGAGGTCTGGGGGTCGTGTTGCAACTGCTTCTCCAGAAATTGCCACCAGCCGTCCTCGTCATCGAGTAGACGGTAGGCATTGCGCAGCGGTTCCAGCACGATAGTGGTAAAACTCGGATCCTGCTCGGGAATTCGCTGCCAGCATCGGGCCGCGTCGCGATAGTGGCCGATATCCCACTCGAGCTGGCCCAGCATCCAGTTGGCGCGAACGCAGCGTTCATCGGTATGCAGTGCCTGTTTCAAGGCCTTTCTGGCCAGTGACGGACTGCTCTCGATGCGGTGCCTACTGGCCAGCTCGCAGTGCCAGTGCGCCGCCGCCCGCCGGATGTCGGGGTCCTGACGCACCAGTTGTGGCTGGGCGGTGTCGAGAGCCTGGGCCCACTCCTTTTCCCGCTCGAACAGGTCGACGAGCAGGCGTTTGGCGGCGAGCTTCTGCGCGTCGTCGACCTGGCTCTTCTGCAGTGACAGGAGTAGCCGCTCGGCTCGGTCGAGCAGCCCGAGGGTGAGGAAGTCGCGCGAGAGCTCCAGCTGGACCTGGCCGCTCTGGGCGTTGGACAGTGCCGGGCGGGCGAGCAGATTCTGGTGGATGCGGACGGCGCGATCGGCTTCGCCGCGCGACCGGTAGAGATTGCCCAGGGCGATATGCGTCTCGACCGTGTCGCTGTTGACTTCCAGCGCCTGGGTGAAGGTCTCGATGGCGCGGTCCGGCTGCTCGTTGAGCAGATAGTTGAGGCCAACGAAATAGTCCTTCGGCAGGGTGCCGCTCGGCATTTCGGGGCGTGGCCGACGCCGGCCGCGCCCCGCTGATTCCCAGCGCCCCAGCAACCAGCCGATGGCGATGGCTGCCACCAGCAACGCCAGCAGCAGAGGATCGCTCATTCAGGTGCTTTCCTTGAACTCCTGCGTCCGTAGACGATCGAGTTCTTTGCGCTGTTGCTGATTGTGACGCTGGGCCCGGGTCAACAGGGTTCTCAGACGAAGATACATCCCTGTCATTGCCAGCATGCCGAGAATCACGCCACAAGCCAGGGCAACCAGAAGCCATAGCGACAACGAAGCGGGGGGAAGCTGGACCCAGATCAAGTCCAGTGGCAGCGGCTGTTGGTTGTTGACGGCAAACAGGATGCCGAGCAGCAGCACGACGATCAGGATGATGGCGAGAATGACGCCTTTGAGCCAGCGCATAGTAATTCCTGGTGACGCACCGCGACGGTCCGGTCGTGATCGGTCGTCGCGATGGCAGCCGTCGAATCGGGCGACGGATGCAATGACTGGGGAGATCAATAGCCCAGCGCGCGGCTGGCATTGACCTGTTCGCGTAGTTCCTTGCCCGGCTTGAAGTGCGGGACGTATTTTCCGTCGAGGTCGACGGGGTCGCCGGTCTTGGGGTTGCGTCCGGTCCTGGGCTCGCGAAAGTGCAGCGAGAAGCTGCCGAATCCGCGAATTTCCACGCGCCCGCCGTCCGCCAGGGCGTTGGTGATATCATCGAGAATGACGCGCACCGCCGCTTCGACTTCCTTCGCCGATAACTCGGGGCGACGGGTGGCGATCTGTTCGATCAATTCAGACTTTGTCATCGACATTCTCCGTGAGGCCTCTGCCTGGCGGCCAAGAACCGCGTAATGGGCGTCCGACGTCTGTTATTGTCGTTTCAGCATACTTCGCAACTTTCGAGAAAACAACGCATTAGCCGGGTGAGCCGGATGACTGAATAGTGACCGGCAGTTCACTCGGGTATAGTGCTGTGCATTGCAGTCATTCAGCACATCGGATCGAGGGTAGTCCATGTCAGACAACGAAGATGTCACGCGACGACGGCTTTACTGGCATTCACGACGTGGCATGTGGGAGCTGGATCTGCTGCTGATGCCGTTTCTCGAGGAGCGCTACGACCAACTGACGCCTTCGGACCAGGTGCTGTACCGGGAGTTGCTGGCCAACGAGGACCAGGATCTCTTCACCTGGCTGATGCGGCGCGAGTGGCCAGAGAACGCCGAGCTGCGGCGTCTCGTCAAGATGATCGTCGAACATGCCGAGACCACTGACAACAGTCGTCGTCAGGCGCTCTAGGCTGTCGCTGACTTGCCAGGGGCTGTCGGCACTGGCCTTGTCCGGCTACGCCGGGTGGTGGGTCGACTGGCGGCTGGCCGTATCGATATCGCTGATCGGGCTGGCATTCGCCGGCCGACAGTTTCTCTCGACGCCGAGACGGCGCTATCTGCGATGCATGATGGCCGGGGAGAGGCCGGTCTGGGAGTATTCGGCCGATGCCCGGGTGTGGCAGCCGTCCCCGTGCCGGCTGGTGCGCCTTGGACCGCTGCTGTCGGCGGTCGATCTCTCCGGCCGACGTCTGTGGTTGTGGCCCGATAGTGGCGATGCACACTCGCTGCGTCGTCTGCGCGAGACGCTAGCCAGTCAAGCCGAGTGACCGGATCCTGCACGCCAAACGTGAAACGGCCCCACCGGCTTGACGCTGGCGGGGCCGTCGTGGTCACACTGGCGTTCAGCGGCGGCCGACGAAGAATCCGATGGCAAACCCGGCCAGCGCGGCGACGCCGATGCTGCTCCAGGCATTACGGTGAATGTAATCGTCGGTCTCGCGCCAGGCTTCTTCCGCATGCTCTGCCAACTCGTGGCTGACATCGTCCGCCCGATGCCTCGCGCGTTCCAGGCCTTGACGGCCTCGGCGCTTGGCGTCGCGGTAATAGTTCCGGCTCTCTTCCCGATAGTTGCGGCTCATGGATCATCCTTAATCGTTGGTCGATGATGGTGGTTCAGAACAGGAGATTCGTCCTGTCGGTTCGAGCTGTCAACGCCGGCTCAATATCAGCGTCAGCAAGGCGCCGCCCAGCGCGGCGATACCGACGCTCTGCCAGGGCTTGCGTTGGACGAAGTCGTCGCAGCTCTGGCAGGTGTCGTTGATCTGCTCGTCCAGGCGCTGGCGCGAACGATCCGCCCAGCTGTGCTGGGGAAAATAGGCGGCAGCGTGGGGGGACGGCTCGTCGATGCTCTCCTCGAGAGGGTCGTCCCGCGATGCCAGTGCAGGCTCCTCCCGGATTGGGTCGTCCCCCAGGCGAGGCGCACGCTCGGCGGCCGCTGCCATATCTTCATCGATACGGCTGGCCTCGCCTTCCTTGTCGTCACGATGGAACAGGCTCATGTTCATCCTCCGGTTCGGTGAAACGGCCTCCCTACGATTCCCGCGACAGCGTCATGTCTGGCATGGGCGTCGCTACAGAAGTGTAGTTGCATTTCCATGACTCGCTAGGACCTTTCCTGCGTCGACGCGTCGAGATTCAGCTCTCGCTCCAGTCGCTGACTGACATCGCCGGGTGAGCCGGTCCGTCGCGCGAGCATGTCATAGGCGACCGGGACGACGAACAGCGTCAACAGCGTGGCAACGGCGACCCCGCAGAAAATCACGGTGCCGATGACGATGCGCGATTCGGCGCCCGGGCCGAAGGCCAGAATCAACGGTATCGCGCCAGCCATGGTGGTGACGGTGGTCATCAGTATCGGTCGCAGCCGTGTCACGGCCGCCTCGACCAGCGCATCCGAGAACGGCGCTCCCTCGTCGCGCAGTTGGTTGGCGAACTCGACGATCAGAATGCCGTTCTTGGCCGCCAGCCCCACCAGTACGACCAGCCCCACCTGGCTGTAGATGTTGAGAGATTGGCCGCTGGCCCAGAGGCCAAGCAGGGCACCGCTGATCGCCAGCGGCACCGTGAACATGATGACCAGCGGATGGATGAAGCTCTCGAACTGGGCCGCCAGGACCAGGAACACCACGACGATGCCCAGCAGGAGCAGAAAGGCGGTGGCGCCGCTGGCCTCCTGGTAATCGCGCGAGGGGCCCTTGTAGTCGATGACCGCCTCGCTGGGCAGCTCCTCGGCGGCGATCCGCTGGAGGTAGGCGAGCGCGTCACCCATGGCGGTACCGCTCTGGAGGTTGGCCTCCAGCGTTATGGCGCGCATCCGGTTGAATCGATTGAGTTCGCTGGCACCCGCGAATTCGGAGATGGAGACCAGACTCGCCAGTGGAATCAGCTCGCCGCTGACCGCCGAACGGACCTGCACGTTGTCCAGCGTACTCGGCGCTCGCTGGCGCTCGCGCTCCCCCTCGAGGATGACGTCGTACTCCTCCCCGTTATCGACGTAGGTGGTGACGTTGCGGCCGCCGAACAGTGTCTCGAGGGTGTTGCCGATGGTGCTGACGGTCACGCCCAGGGCGGCTGCGCGGTTGTAGTCGATCCGGATGCGGAGCTGTGGCTGGGTCTCCTTGTAGTCGCTGTCCACCGCCTCGAGCCCCACGTTACCGTCCTCGCGGATACGCTCGAGTAGACGGTCGCGCCAGTCGACCAGCTGCTCGTATGTACTGCCGCCGATCACGAACTGGATCGGCTTCTCGACTCTGCCGCCGAAGCCCTGGCGCATGACCGGCGTGGCGGTGACGCCGGGAAGATCGTCAAGGCGCTGCCTGACATCGGCCATGATGTCCCACGCCGAACGCCGGTCGCCCCAGTCGTTGAGGGTGACGATGGCCATGCCGTCGTTGAAATTCTCGACATTGCCGAAGCCACGCGGGCCACGAATCGACACCTGGTTGATATCGCCGGCGTCGACCAGGGACATCAAGCGGGTCTCTATCTCGTCGTAGTAATCCTGCATGTAATGGAAGGTCGCGCCGGGCGGCCCCTCGATCAGCACGAAAAAGGCGCCACGGTCCTCCCGGGGGGTGTACTCGTTGGGCAACTGCTGGAACAGCCAGGCGGTAAGGGCCAGGACGAGGGCAAACAGGCCGACCATGAACCAGCGGAAGCGCAGCGCCCGGCTTAGCCAGCGCCGGTAGATCGTCTGCGAACGGTCCAGCAGCCACTGCACGCCGCGGCTGATGCGGCTCTCGTGCATGCTCGGGTTGAGCAGCTTCGAACACAGCATCGGTGCCAGCGACAGCGCGACCAGGCAGGAGAGCCCGACGGCGGCGGCGAGGGTCAGGGCAAACTCCGAGAACAGGCGCCCGATATCCCCCTGCAGCAGGCTCAACGGAATGAATACCGTGATTAGCACCAGGGTGGTGGCGATCACCGCAAAGCCGATCTGACGCGTACCGCGATAGGCCGCCACCAGGGGCGTTTCGCGATGGACCACCATGCGCCGGTGGACGTTCTCGATGACCACGATCGCGTCGTCGACGACCAGACCGATCGCCAGGACCAGCGCCAGCAAGGTCAGCAGATTCAGGGTGAAGCCGAACAGGGCCAGGAAGATGAAGGTGCCGATCAGCGATATCGGTACCGTCACCGCTGGCACCAGGGTCGTGCGCACGTTGCCCAGAAAGAGAAAGATCACCACCACCACCAATCCCATGGCGATGAACAAGGTGGCTGCGACCTCGTGCAGGGCACCTGACACGAACACCGACGAATCGAAGTTGAGCGACAGCTGCATGCCGTCCGGCAGCGTCGGCTGCAGCCGGGTCATTTCCGCCTTGGCGCCGTTGGCGACCTCCAGCACGCTGGCGGTCGACTGCTTGATCATGCCCAGGCCGACCATGGGGACTTCGTTGCCGCGATAGAGCGAACGCTCCTCGACCGAGCCGACCTCCACCCGGGCGACATCGGCCAGCCGCACCAGGTAACCGTCGTCTCCTCGCGCGATCACCAGGTTCTGGAAGTCGGCGGCGGTGGTGAAACTGCGCGGAATGCGCAGCGTGAACTGGCGGTCGCGGGATTCGAGAAAGCCGGCCGGCAGCTCGACGTTTTCGTTCTGGAGCGCATCGGCGACATCATCGACCGTCAGCTGCCGCGCGGCCAGGGCGTTGCGATCGAGCCAGACCCGCATCGCATACTCCTTGCCGCCGCTCAGGCGAACCCGAGCCACACCGTTCTGGGTCGAGAAGCGGTCGACGAGATAGCGATTGGCGTAATCGGTGAGCTCCGGGATGGTATAGCCCTCGCCGGAGAGCGACAGCCAGATGATGACATCGTCGCTGCTGTCGCTCTTCTCGATCTCCGGAGGTTCGGCCTGGTCGGGCAGGTTGTCGGCCACCGACGAGATGCGGTCGCGGATATCGTTGGCGGCACCGTCGATGTCTCGATCCAGCGAGAATTCGACGTCGATCTCCGATTCGCCGTCGGCGCTGCTGGACTCGATCGAGACGATACCCTCGATACCGGCGATGCGGTCCTCCAGCAGTTGGGTGATCCGGGTCTCGACCACGCTGGCGGAGGCGCCGGGGTAGTTGGTTTCGATGCTGACGATGGGCGGGTCGATCGCCGGATACTCCTGCAGCGGCAGGCGCTCCATGGCCAGCAGGCCGAAGGCGATCAGCAGTAGCGAGACGACCGTCGCGAAAACCGGGCGGCGAATCGATAGATCGGAAATTCGCATCAGTCGCTCGCCCGGGATTCGGTGGCGCGGCGCTGACGCTCCAGCACATCCCTGATGTCACCCTCGCCGACATTTTCCGCGACCAGCTCGACCGGATCCCCCTCGCGTACCTTGAGCGTGCCGTGGGTCACGATCCGCTGCCCGCCATCGAGCCCCGCGATGATCTCGACTTCCCCCTGTCGGCGTTCGCCGGTGGTGACCTCCCGGCGCGTCACATGGGCCGGCTGACCCGGTTCGATCAGCCAGACCGTCTGGCGTTCGCCATCCGGAACCAGCGCGCTTTCCGGGATCGTCAACGCCTCGCGCGCGGGCTGGTTCAACTGCACTTCCATCAGCATGCCCGGCAGCAGCCGGCCGTCGGGATTGGGCAGGTTGGCGCGGACCACCAGGCTGCGCGAAATGGGATCGATACGCGTGCCGAGGGTCGCGACCTCGGCGCGGAAGACCTGGTCCGGATAGCTCGGTGTCGTGGCGCTGAGTGTCAGGCCGGGGTGGAGCACCGACAGCAGCGTCGCCGGGACGGTGAAGTCGAGCTTCATGGTGTCCAGCTTGTCGAGCGTGACCAGCTCGGTGCCGGGGGTGACCAGGGCGCCCACGCTGATCTCGCGCAACCCCACCGTGCCCGCGAAGGGGGCCTGCAGGCGGTGATCGGCGAGTCGCGCGCGGATGGCATCGATCTCGGCCTCGCTCTGCTTGACCAGTGCGGCATTGTCCTCGAGCGTGGCGCGGACCCCCAGGTTGCGATCCTGGAGCTGCTGGGCCCGGTTGAGCGCACTCCGGCGTTGGCCCAGTAGCGCCTGGGCGGCGCGCAGCTCGGCTTGAGCCTGGGCGTCGTCGAGCTGCACCAGCCACTGGTTGGCTGCCACCTCGTCGCCGTCCTCGAAATTGAGCGCGCTGACGGTGCCGGTGAGCGTGGAGGAGAGGGTGACGCTCTCGTCGGCTCTCAAGGTTCCCAGCGCCTCCACGGGGTCCTGCCAGGTCGAAGCCATGACGGTGGCGCCGATCACGGCGACAGGCGGCGTCTCCTGGGCGCTCGCGGGGGTCGGGCCCGGCAACCATGTCGCTATCGCGCAGAGGGCCAGGGCCAGCAGGGGCGGTAGGCGGGTTTCGCGTCCGAGCGTGAAGCGCTCACGAGCTGCCGAATTCGTTGTCATGATTGGCGGATATCTTGTCAGCGTTGCGTTGGGCGGGCGAGTGCGCGCCACTCGTTAGTACCTGAACGACCGGCGAATGAAAAGGGCATCTCGAAAAACGCCTCTGTTAGAATGCCTACCCATTCAGTGAGGCAAGTGCGGTGCGGAGATGAAAACCTACGACGTGGTCATTATCGGCGCTGGCGCAGCGGGGCTGATGTGCGCGCTGACCGCGGGCTACCGCGGCCTTCGCGTGCGAGTCGTCGATCATGCCAGCAAGGCGGGAAAGAAGATTCTGATGTCCGGCGGTGGGCGCTGCAATTTCACCAATCTCGCCACCACGCCGGCACATTTCTTCTCGCGCAATCCGCACTTCTCGATTTCGGCGCTGAAACGCTACACGCCGCACCATTTCGTCGAACTGGTCGAGCGGCATGGCGTCGAGTACGTCGAGAAGGCGCCTGGCCAGCTGTTCTGCGCGCAGTCGGCGAAGGAGATCGTCTCGCTGCTGCTGACCGAGTGCGAGTGGGCAGGCGTGGAAGTCTCGCTCTCCACCACGGTAGGGAGGGTCGAGCGCCTGGGTGAAGGGATGCAGCTGGAGATAGATGGCCGCACGGTGGCAGCGGGGGCCGTGGTCGTCGCCACCGGTGGCCTCTCCGTCCCGACGCTCGGCGCCAGTGGCTTCGGCTACGATCTGGCGCGCCAGTTCGGGCTGGCCGTGACCGAGACGCGGGCGGCACTGGTGCCATTCACGGTGACGTCGCAATGGAAGGCGTCACTGGCCTCGCTCTCCGGCCTCTCCTGTCCCGTTGTTGCCAGTTGCGGCGACGGCGCCTACCGTGAGCCGTTGCTGTTCACCCATCGCGGTCTGTCCGGGCCGGCAATGCTCCAGGCCTCGAGCCACTGGCTGCCGGGCATGCCGGTGGCGATCGACTGGCTGCCCTCTACACCGGTTGCGGAGACCCTGGCCGACCTGCGTCGACGCGTGCCGCGGCGGCGGCTGGGTAGCTGGCTGGGCGAACTGCTGCCCAAGCGTCTCTCCCAGGCGCTGATCGAGTGGCAGGGGTGGCAGGACCGGCCGTTGGCCGAACTCTCCAACGCCGATATCGATGCCGTGGCGAGCGGTCTCGGGGCCTGGCAGTTCAAGCCGGCGGGCACGGAGGGGTGGCGCACCGCGGAGGTCACCATGGGCGGCGTCGACACGGCTGCGGTGTCGTCGAAGACCTTCGCCGTCGACGCGCTCCCCCAGCTCTACTTCATCGGTGAGGTGCTGGACGTCACCGGCCAGCTGGGTGGTTTCAACTTCCAGTGGGCCTGGTCGTCCGGCGTGGCCTGCGGCCAGGCGATTTGAGCCCGAACGAAAGATGGCCACTGAGTGCAGTGGCCATCCGGTTCGGCTGACAGAGACAGCGCGACGGGTCGCTAGCGGTTTCTCCCGCGGGTCGCCCGGTAGAGCGCCCGGCCGCGGTTGTACATCATGAATCCGGTCAGCGCTCGCCTGAACAGTCGCCCGGTCGACCGTGGCTTGCGCGCACTGCGCATCGCCAGCAACCCCCCGGCCGCCATCAACGGAACGCGCCAACTCATCAGCTTGTCCCAGGCGTTGTCGATCGGCGCCGTGGCATCGCGCCACTCCCGCATGGCGGCGGTCATGTCCAGGCGTTGCTGGAGGATCTCGTCCTCCAGCTCGTCCAACTGCTGTTGTCGCGAACGTTCAGTCATGAGAGCTCCCCAATGCCTGGCGGTCGCGATCGAGGTGATGCAGGGTGGCGGCCATCAGCTTGCGCTGTTTGGCGACCCGCTTGGCGGAGAAGATCAAGATGCCTGACAGGACGAAGAGCACCGCCGAGCAGATACCGATCGCCTGCAGTCGGTGATCTTCCCAGTAGACCACCACAACCAGCAGCAGCAGCATCCCGATCGCGAACGACAGTACGATCAGCCCTGCGCCGGCCAGCAGCAGAAGCGTCAGCATCCGGTCGCGCTCCGCCTCCCACTCGACCACTGCCAGGCGCAGTCGCGTCTGGCCGGTGGCGATGAGGTTGGCGATCAGTCGCCTGGCGGCGGAGATCACGTTTTCAGCCGGCCCTGCCATCAGCGACGTCCCAGCAGCAGTCCCAGAACCACGCCCGCTGCAGCGCCGATACCGATGCTGGTCCAGGGATTTTCGTGCACGTAGCGGTCGGTGGCGTCGACCTGTCCCTTGGCGCTGGAATAGAGCGCCTCTCCGCGCGCTTCCAGACGTTCGCGCGTGGCATGCAGACGTTGCTGAGCGCGTTCACGCAGTTCGGAGATATTGCTGCGGGAGTCGTCCGCCGTGGCGTGAATCAGCTCCTCGACCGTGTGAGACAGATTGCGCAGATCTTCCTTGAGTTGTTCGGTCGAGGCTTCGCGTTCACGCTCGGGGCCGTTGCCGCCGATAGGTTGCATGGTCATGGTTGTCATCCTTTGACAGTCGAGTGGCATGGGTGAAACAGACAGGCTTCAGCATAGATTGGCAATCTGTCGGCATCAACGCGTACCGGGAATCCCGGCCAAAAAGGTGTTGATGCTGAAGCCAAGGCCGAAGCGTTGCACGTCATGGTTGTAGTCGATCAGGCTCTCCCCGTACCCCTTGTAGTACTGCAGATAACCGCGCACCTTGCCGAACAGCGGGAAGGAGTAGTCGAGCTGCCCCCCGTAGTGCGCCTTGCCCGGGTTGCCACGAACCATCAACGAGACTTCCTGATCCCCGAACGCACGCACCAGGGTCAGGTCCCCGTAGCCGATGTAATTTTCCAGGTCCGGGTTGTCGTCGTCTTCGGCGTTTTCCGGAATACGCCAGTGCGGGGCGACGCTGAAGGCCCAGTCGCCGCGCTGGAAAATGGTCTCCGCGTAGAGGCGATTCCAGCTGCGCGACAGCGGATCGGAGCGGCCGTTGGACTGGTGCGCGAAGCCGACACGATTGATGGTGTTGGTCCAGCCGAGCACCGTCCAGCTGTTGTCGAAACTGACGAAGCCCTCGGGTTCGTAGTTGGTCTCGCGGAAGGGCGCGGAGGCCTCGGAGTTGTAGGCCTGCCACCAGCTTCGCTGGGTATAGGCGAAATAGAGGTCGCCGTTGTCGCCGAAGATGTCGTCGAGCAGTTTGACCTTGAAGCTCAACTGGAACTTGATCTCGGACTTGTCGACGTTGCCCTCCGAGGTGATCTCCCGGAAGTCGGATTCGTCCGGGTTGCTGTTGTAGGTCCAGGGCAGGATGTAGTTGCGACGATAGGTCGTGACCGCCAACGGGTTCTCGGCAGTCTCCGCCTCGAGATTCCGGCGCACTTCCGCCTGTTCGTTCGCTTGCTGGACCGGGTCGCTGCTGGTGCTTGAATCCTGAGCCACTGCCAAGGACGAAGTCACCATCCCGAGGAGAAGAATGCCGGTATGGCGCAGCGAACGAGTGGGCGTCATAAGACTGTCCTGTCAAGATGATCCAATGGGGTGGAAGCAAGATCCGGCTGATGAAAATCAGGCTTCTTTTCGGGTAGTGACGATTTCTAGCATGTCGTCGACTTATTTCAAACTCGGGAGCGCGCTAAGCAACGCCTCGAAACCCACACGCGCTGGCGGTAGACTCCGCTATCGATAGAGGATCGCACCGCTGTGAAGCGGTGGTGGCCGTATGTACGGAGTTGACGAGGAGTCGGCATGTCGGATGACCCGGTCGCGGGTAAGTATTCTGGGCAACCAGGCTTTTCAGCACGAGCACCGTTCAGGCCGGCGGCGCTGCCGTCGGCAACGGCCGCCCGATTGCGCGCCAGCCTGTTGAAAGGGGTCGAGCGTAGCACGTTCCTTGCACTCGTATTGTGCATACTCATGACAAGCGTTGTCGCCTTCGCCCAACAGCCGGACGGTCTGCCCAGCGAAGACGAGCTCAAGGCGCAGCAGCAGAAGCTCGAGAAGATCGACACACCCAGCGAAGCGCAGCAGACGGAGTTGGCTGATCTGCGTGTGGCTCAGCAGACGCTGGCGTCGTTGAAGGCCCTGCGCAAGGACCTGGAGTCGCTCGAGACCTCGGCCCGACAGGCCCCACAGCGTACCCGCGAACTCGAGCGCCAGCTTGCCGGGCTGAGCGACCGGAAGGCGCCCGAGGCCGACGACCTCGACCAGCTCTCCGTGGAGGTCCTGGGCCAGAAGACCACCGAGTCGCTGAATCAGCTCGAGGCGCTGCAGAGCCAGCTGGCATCGATCAACGCCCGGCTGATCAGTGCGGAGACGCTGCCCGAGCGCGCGCAGTCGGCCATCGCCAGCGCGATGAACGATGCCGAGCAGGCGCGGACCCAGCTTCAGACCTCCAGTGACGAGGATTCCCAGGTCCTCGATCCCGCCGAGGCTCGCTATCGGTTGCAACTGGCCTTGGCCGACCTGCAAGCCGAATACCATCGACAGGAACTGGCCAACAACACGGTGCTTCGCGAGCTCGATGTGCAGAGGCGGGACCTGCTTCGACGTCAGGTCGCCATCGAGGAAGCGCGGCTGGACTCGCTGCAGGCAGCGCTCGATCGTCAGCGCCGTGCCGAGTCGGAAAAGGCGGTCGCGGACATCAGCGAGGAGGACGCCAAGGCGATCGCGGCGCACCCGGTGCTTCGCGAGATTCAAAAGACCAACCGCGAGCTCAGCGACCGGCTTCTCGAAGTGACCGACCGGACCAACCAATTGATCCGGCAAGCCATCGATACCCGCTCCCAGCTCGATCGCGTGCGTCAGGTCAAGCGCACGCTCAACGAGCAGATCGAAGCGATTCGTGGCAGCCCGCTGCTGTCGCGCATTCTCAACGAGCAGCGTCGAGCCCTGCCTGACATCAATGCACTGGGTGGTCTGCAGGAGGAGATCGCCGCGACTCGCCTGAGTCAGTTCGATCTGGTCGATCAGCGGGATGCGCTGCGTCACCCCCGGGAGCTGGCCGAGAAAAGCCTGGCAGACACCGATATCGAGGTCACCCCATCGCTGGTCGACTCGCTGGTGAAGCTGTTCCAGTCACGCAGCGAAGTGCTCGAGCAGTTGGATCGGGAGTACGGCAACCTGTTGACCGTGGCCATCGACCTCCAGCTCAACCAGGAGCAGCTGGCGGGGCTCTCGACATCGATCCGCGGTGTGATCGAGGAGCAGCTGTTCTGGGTGGCCAGCGCGCGCGCGCTGACCTTCGGTTGGTGGCGTGACGCCCCCGGCGTTCTGGCGAGACAGGTGCGCGGCGGTGAGTGGCGGCCGGCGCTGGCGAGTTTCTGGCAGGTTCCGGACGTCCGGGCCCTGGCCGTGGTCCCCTTGCTGCTGCTGGCGGGGGTGCTGCTGATGCTGAGACGTCGCATCAAGGTTCGGCTGCTCAATCTGCACGAGCAGATCGGCCGGCTCAAGCGTGACACCCAGATGCACACGCCCCGGGCAATCCTCTACAACGCGCTGCTGGCCGCCCATGGTCCGTTGATCCTGGCAGCCATGGGTGGCGTGCTGAGGCTGGGTAGCGATGATTTCGCCGGGCGTGTGGGAGAATCCCTGTTGCAGCTTGCCCTGGCCTGGGGCGTGCTGGGCTGGGCGCGCAGGCTGCTGGTATCCGACGGCGTGGCGACACGTCATTTCCACTGGTCGGCGGGTTACGTGGCGCGCCTGCGGCGGCTGCTGTTCTGGCTCGGCATCTCGCTGATTCCGGTCATCCTCATCAGCGGGACCTCTCCCGGCAGCCAGGCCGAACTCTCCAGCCGCCCGCTGTTCCTGCTGTCGCTGTTGGCCGGCTTGCTGGCGATGAGCTGGATTCTGGTGCAGTTGATCCTGGCCCACGTGCCCTATTTCGGCCTCAAGCTGTTCCGACTGCTGCTGGGATTGGGGCTGGCGATGGTGCCGCTGGTGCTCGGTGGCCTGATCGTCATGGGCTACGAATACGCCGCCCTGCGTCTGATCGGTCGCTTCATCAATTCGCTCTATATCTTTGGCCTTTGGATCCTGGTCGAGGCGACGGTGGTGCGGGGGCTGGCGGTGGCGCAGCGCCGGCTGGCCTACCGCCGTGCGGTCGCCCGGCGGCGAGCGCAGATACAGGAGGGCGCCGAGGGCGGGCTCGAGGTGGTCGAGGAGCCGCCCCTGGACATGGAGCAGGTCAACCAGCAGTCGCTGCGGCTCTCGAAACTGATTCTCTTCATCGGCTTCACCTTTGCCTTCTACCTGATCTGGTCGGACCTGCTCGAGGTCTTCTCCTATCTCGACCAGGTCAGCGTATGGGAGATCGAGCGGGGGCAGGGCGACGCGGTGACGCTGGATCCGATCACCGTGGCGGATGTGATCATCGCACTGGTCGTGGTGGCGTTGACCATGATGCTGGCACGCAACCTGCCCGGCCTGCTGGAGGTCATGGTGCTCTCCCGGCTGACGCTGAAGCAGGGAAGTGCCTACGCGATCTCGTCGCTGCTCTCCTACACCATCGTCGGGACCGGCGTGGTGATCTCGCTCGGCACGCTCGGGGTCTCCTGGGACAAGCTGCAGTGGCTGGTGGCGGCGCTCGGTGTGGGGCTCGGCTTCGGTCTCCAGGAGATCTTCGCCAACTTCATCTCGGGGCTGATCATCCTGTTCGAGCGTCCGATGCGGATCGGCGACACCATCACGCTAGGCCAGCTCCACGGCTCCGTCAGCCGAATTCGTATCCGTGCCACCACGGTGACCGATTTCGACCGCAAGGAGATCATCATCCCCAACAAGACCTTCGTCACCGACCAGTTGATCAACTGGTCGCTGTCGGACAACGTCACCCGGGTGGTGCTGACCTATGGCGTGGCGCACGGATCGGACCTCGACGAGGTGCATCGCCTGTTGCGCCAGGCCGCGGACGAGAACCGCCGTGTGCTGCGGGATCCCGAGCCGCAGGTGTTCTGCATCAGCTATGGGCCGACCTCGTTCAACTTCGAACTGCGAATCTTCGTCAACGATCTGCTGGATCGACTCTACGCCAGCGACGAGATCAATCGCCGGCTGGACCTGCTGTTCAAGCAGCACGGCATTCGTGTGGCGTTCAACCAGATGGACGTGTGGCTGCACGGCGAGAACGGGCAGTCCGCGCGGGTCCAGAGTGCGGATGGAGAGGGGGCGCCGCTGGGGGCCAGCGCTTCTCCGGCCGGCCCCGCTGCCGGCGCTCCCCGTTCCCGCCAGTCCCGCAGTGGCGATGACGGTCATCTGGGTGACGGCGACGTTGGTGGCGCCGGCCCGGATGGCGGCAGCGACGGCGGTGACGGCGGGCGCTGACAGGCGGTCAGCGGCGCAGGGCGTGGAGCAGGAACTCGTGGTTGCCGTCGCCGCCCAGGATCGGGCTCTCCTGCCAATGATCGACCATCAGGCCGTGTGACTGGCACGCCTGCTGGAGGGTATCGGCCACCGTCGTGTAGAGGGTGGCGTCGCGCACGATCCCTCTGGGGTCGACCTTGCCGGGGCCTACCTCGAACTGCGGCTTGACCAGGGAGTAGAGCTCCCCGCCGGCGTGCAGCACCTGGGCGATCTCCGGCAGGATCAGGGTCTGCGAGATGAACGAGACGTCCATCACCACGACATCGATGCCGTCCGGGGCTATCCTCTCCAGCTCGGCGAAGGGGAGCCGGCGCGCATTGACGCCCTCCAGACAGGTGACCCTGGCGTCTTGGCGCAGCGAGGCATCCAGTTGGTCGTGCCCCACCTCGATCCCGATGATCCGCTCGGCGCCGTAGCGCAGCGCGCAGTCGCTGAATCCGCCGGTGGATTGGCCAATATCGAGCACGGTGAGGCCGTCGAGGCGGCGCGCCAGCGTTTCCAGCAGAGCCTCCAGTTTCAGGCCGGCTCGCGACACATAGCGCTCCTCCGGCGCTTCGGCAATCCGCAGGTCCACGGTATCCGGCAGCTTCTCTCCCGGTTTCAGCGCCACCCGCCATGCGCCGCCTTCGTTGACGCTGACGTAACCCTGGCGAATCAGGCGCTGGGCCCGGGTACGGGAACGGACGTGGGCGGTCACCAGTTGATCGAGTCGGGTCATGAGCGGCTCACTCCGTTGCAGCGTCGGGCAGGGGGGAAGGGTCGGCAAGGGGGCCGTCGGCGTGTGTCGGCCGGTTGTCGAAGGCCTGCTGCCACTGTTCCAGCAGCGTCTGGCGCTTGAGCGTGTCCAGCGTCGCCAGCAGGCCCGGACCGATCTGAACCGGTCGGATCGCCTCTCCCAATCGGTCGCGCAGGTCGGCCGCGGTGCCGGCGCCATCGACGGACGGGTGCACGGCCCCCAGCGTGGTCTGGGTGGCGAGCAGGCGTTGCGCCGATGCGCTCAGCAGATAATCGATGAAACGCCGTGCGGTGTCGGGGTGAGGCGCATCCCGCGACATCATGACCAGACGCTGCAGTACCAGGGCGTAGTCCTTGGGCACCACCATCACCAGCTCGGGATGTTCGGCCACATAATCCTGCACGTAGGAGCCGATCAGGTTGTAGCCGATCCAGTAGCGTCCCTGGCTGAGTCCCTCGAGCATGGCGGCGGTGGTGGTTTCCAGAACGCTGTGGCTGTTGCCCAGTGCCTCGACCAGGTCCCAGTAGCGGGCGGAGATCCTGGCGTCCTCGATGGCGTAGGTGTAGCCCGCGCCGCTTCGCCGCGGATCGTAGGTGACCACGCGGTGGTCGAGCATCCGGGGATGCTGCCGTAGCAGGCTCAGCAGATCGGCGTGACTTTGCGGTGGCGTCATGTGTCGTGCCAGGTCCCGCCGATAGACCATGACGATCGGTTCGAACGTGAAGCCGAACAGCTCCTGGCGCCAGCGCGCCCAGCTCGGCCAGTCGGCGGCGGCCGGAGAGTCGACCGTGCTCGACAGCCCTTCGTTGGCGAGTTGGTACTGCCAGGGCATCGCGGGGGACATGATCACGTCGGCGCGCGGGGCGTCACGCTCCTGGAGGACGCGGGCGTGCAGCGCCAGTGTCTCCAGGTTGTGGTAGTCGATCGCGATGTCGGGGTGGCGGCGATGGAAATCGGAGAGCAGCGGCCGAACCTGTGGTGCATCGAGCACGCCGTAGATGGTCAGGGCGCGGGACGGTTCGGTATCCGCGGCGAAGTGCAAGGTCCTCGCCTGCGCCTGAGCCGTCAGCGCGAGCGTCAGTGCCAGCCACACGACACCGAGGCGTCGGACGCAGCGGGGGAGTCTCAGTGGTCGGTGGGAAAGATCAGAACGACGCATAAGCCAGGGCGCTCGGGGTGGTCGGGATTGGCGGTTTGCAGGAGCAGGCGAGTGTCGTGGGCGCGTGCGATGCTGTCGACGATCGCCAGGCCCAGGCCGGTACCATCGCCCGTTTCCTGGCCACGGTGGAAGGGGCGCAGCACCAGCAGACGCTGGGATTCGGGGATGCCGGGGCCATCGTCGGTGACGATCAGGCGCGTCGGGGCGTCGGTGACCTGCACCGTGATCTGGCGGGCGCCGTAGAGCGCAGCGTTCTCGATCAGGTTGTTCAGCGCCTCTTCCAGTTGCCAGTCGGTCGCCGACACCATGACGGGATGGTCGGGCACTTCGACCCCGAGATCGATGCCGTGACGGTAATGGCGCGCGAATGACTCCCTGACGCAGCGCTGCGCCAGTGCGGCGAGATCGACCGAACGCCTGGCCGGCGCCGCCTCGGGGTTGTTGAGACGGGTCATCGACAGTAGCTGGCCGGCCAGTCGCGCCGTCTTGGTGGCGGTGCCGTGCATGGTGACGAGCGCGTCGCGCCACGCCGCCGGCTCCGACTGGCGAATGGCCAGCTCCGCGCGTGCTGATAGCCCCGCCAGTGGCGTGCGCAACTGGTGAGAGGCATCGCCGATGAAGCGTTCCTGATTGGCCCGGACGCGGCGCATTCGCGCCAGTAGTTCGTTCAATGCCTGGCGCAGTTCCGCCAGTTCCCGGGGCAGCGCCAGTTCGAGCGGGGCGAGCGTGCGAGGATCGCGCTGGCGGATGGCGCGTCTCAGCCGGGTCAACGGTTCCAGCGCGAAGCGGGCCGACAGCAGCACGACCCCCATGGCCAGTACGGCAATGATCACGATATTGACAAGGCTCGCCAGAAACAGCTGGTTGGCCAGGGCCTGTCGCCCCTCGAGACTCTGGGCCACTCTGACCTCGAACCGGTCGCTGCGATCCCATCCCTCCAGCCGGGAGCGCAACACGCCCAGGCGCAGCGGCATGCCGCGGGAGAGCACATCGCCATAGCTCATCTGGCCGACGCCGGCGGGCGGTAGCGAGGGGAGCGAACGATTGCCGGTGACGAAATGGCCCTGGGCATCGTAGAGCGCATAGAACACCCGCTCCTCGGCGTCGGTGGCGAGCATCTCCAGTGCCGATGGCGGCAGGTCCATCCACAAGCGGCTCTGCTGCCAGCGAACCTGCTCGGCGATGGAGAGCGAGGCGGCGTCGAGCAGCCGGTCGAAGGCGCGGTCGGCGGCCTCGCGAGACGCGAACCAGGCCTGCAGCAGCATGATCGCCACCAGCATGGCCAAGGGACAGAACAGCCAGATCATCAGCCGTCGATAGAGGCTGAGATGCGACAGTCGCCAGCGTCGCAACAGGGTCACTCGGCCTCCAGCAGATAGCCGATGCCCCGGACCGTGCGCAGGGTGACGTCGGAGTCGGCGAGACGCCGGCGCAGACGGTGGACATAGACTTCGATGGCGTTATCCCCGACCGGCTCCCCGGCGAAAGCCTCCTCGAGCAGGCGCGCCTTGTCCACCGGCTCCCCCGCGTAGCGGATCAGGCAAGCGAGCAGGCGGTGTTCCCGCGGCGGCAGCGGCAGGGCGGCGTCCCCCAGGGTGAAGTGCTGGCGATGGCGGTCGAGTCGCAGCGAACCCATCGAGATCGATTCGCTCTGGTCGTGCTGGCGGCGTCGCAACAGGGCGCGGACCCGCGCTTCCAGCTCGTCCAGCGCGAACGGCTTGGCCAGATAGTCGTCCGCACCCAGGTCGAGCCCCCTGACGCGATCCTCGATGGCGGCTCTCGCGGTCAGGATCAGCACCGGGGTCTGTCGATCGCGCGAGCGCAGTGCCGCCAGCACGTCGAGACCGCTGCGCGTCGGCAGGTTGAGATCCAGGAGAATGAGATCGTAGTCGTGATCGAGCGACAACCGGGCAAGGGCTTCGCCGCCATCGCCTATCCGTTCGATACGTTGATTGTCGACCGCCAGCGTTGCGGTGAGCGTGCTGGCGAGCAGAGGGTCATCCTCTATCAGCATCAACTTCGGTGCCATGGAGAACTCCAGCCGGTGAAGAGGGGGAGGCGCGTGATCCGGGTCGGGCGATTGTAAACGAATCGATTCGCAGGGCATTGAACTTTAGTTGGCTTTTGCCGCCCGGCCGTTGACCGTTACAAGGGTTCACCCTAATTTCCGCTGACGGGAACAACGTTCTACCTTACGAAACTGTAAGGTTGGCGTCAGCCACGAATAACTCCGCTCCATCAGCGAGGAGAAGCAAACATGTTTGCAGCCAAGACAATCAAGTGGGTGGCCGCCGCGACGCTGGCCTTGACCGCCAGCAGCGCCATGGCGTTCGAGCCTTCCGGCAAGGTCGAGTGTATCGCGCCCTCCGACCCGGGCGGCGGCTGGGACTTCACCTGCCGTAGCGTGGGTAACGTGCTCGAGGAGCTCAAGCTGGTCCCGGCCAGTGTCCAGACCATCAACATGGCTGGCGCCGGTGGCGGTGTCGCTTTCGCCCACACCGTGAGCAAGCGCAAGGGCGACGACCAACTGCTGGTGGCCGCTTCAACCGCCACCACCACGCGTCTGGCCCAGAATCAGTTTCCGGGCATGAATGCCGACATGGTCAACTGGATCGGTGCGGTGGGCGCGGACTATGGCGTGATCGCGGTCTCCAAGGATTCGCCTTACCACAACCTCAACGAGTTGATGGACGCGATGAAGCAGGACCCGCGGGCGGTCAAGTTCGCCGGCGGCAGCGCCAATGGCGGCTGGGACCACCTCAAGGTGCTGATCGCGGCCAAGGCGGCCGGGGTCGAGAACCTGCCGCGGATTCCCTATCTCTCCTACAACAACGGCGGCGAAGCGATGACTCAGGTCATTGGCGGTCACGTCGATGCCTTCACCGGTGACGTCACCGAGACCCAGGGCTTTCTGAAGTCCGGCGACCTGCGCGTGCTGGCGGTGCTCTCCGACGAGCGCCTGCCGGGCGACCTGGCCGACATTCCCACCGCCAATGAGCAGGGCATCGATGCGGTCGGGCCCAACTGGCGCGGCTTC
>NZ_PZJM01000013.1 GCF_003206045.1 Salinicola lusitanus | reverse complement strand
AACGGCAGGTCGTACTCCTGCGCCAGCTCGTCGGCATCCGGATTGGTGAACGCATGCTTGGCGCCGGGGTACTGAACCACGCGAACGTCGGCGCCATCCTTCTTCAGCGCGTCGGCCATGCTGTCGAGCGCTTCCGGGTCCACCAGCGGGTCGTCCTGGCCGTTGTAGATGCGCACCAGCCCATCGAACGGTTGCGGGTTGGTGACGACCTGCGTCGGACTGCCATGAAAGCTGATCGCCGCGTCCAGCGGCATGCCGGCCAACGCCATGTTCATCACCACGCCGCCACCGAAGCAGTAGCCGATCGCTGCCATGCGATCCTCTCGTACCGCCGGATGCTGGCGCAGCGCCGACATTGCCGCTTCCAGACGCGCCCTGGCGGAGGGCCAGTCCTGCATCACCTGACTGGAAAATGCCTTGGCATCCTGAGGATGCTGGGCCACCTTGCCGTCGCCATACATGTCGACGGCCAGCGCGACGAATCCGAGCGCTGCCAGTTGGTCGGCCTTGTGCTTGATGTAGTCGTTCAGCCCCCACCATTCGTGGACCAGCAGGACACCGGGGCGAGGCTCGTCGTCGCTGGCGTTATAGGCGAGATAGCCTTGGTACGTCTGCCCGCCCGTGGTGTACTCGAAGGTCTCTCCCTGGACATGGGGACCTTCGACCTCATCGGCCCAGGCCGACACGCACATCAGGCTGAGCAGCGAGGCCAGCAGTAGTCGTCCCATCCTCTCTCTCCTTCTTATGACTGGCTTGGCGCCTGGCGTGGCCGGCTCCTCTCATGGCGCCTGCTGGACGCGATCCCGGCCGCGCTTCTTGGCATCGCGCATGCCCGCCTCGGCGCGCGCCAACATGATTTCCGCGGACTCGCCATCGCGTCGCCCGGCGACACCAAGACTAACCGAGAACGACAGCCAATGGCCATGGAACTCCACCCGGGTCGAGGCGAAACGGCCCCGCAACCTCTCCGCGATGGTGGCCGTCTCCTGCAGGGACTTGCCGCTCATCAACAGCGCAAAGGTATCCTCCCCGAGCCGGCCGAAGCTGAATCGCTCTCTCAACATCGCCCGACACATCTCGCCGATGCAACTGAGGACGAGATCCCCGCCCTCTCTTCCCCACGCCTGATTGATATCCTCGAAGCGATCGACATCGAACACGATCAGCGTGAACCGGGCCCCGACCTCCCCGTTGGAGAGCGCGTGTCGCAACAATCCCATGAACGGCTCCCGATTGAGCGCAGAGGTGAGCTCGTCGGTCGCGGTATAGGCATCCCACTGCAACGACTGCTGCCGTCGCTGGGTAATGTTCCTGGCAACGGCGACCCAACCCGGCATGGCCGAGGGCTCGGATGCCGGGGTCAGCGGCAGCGGGTAAGGCGAAAAGTGAATCTCGAACCAGCGATAGTCACCGTCCCTATGCCTCAGCCGCAACTCCACGAGCGAAGAGCTCGCGCTGGCGGCCATCTCGACCAGCAGGCGGCGGATGCGGGAGCCATCCTCGGGAGCCATCAATGCGAATAACGACGATGAGAGCAACGACTCGCTGGCCACGCCAAGCGCCCCCTGGGTGTCACCAGCGGCATGGTGGCAATCGAGGTCCTCGTCGAGTGCCATGAGCACGTCACCGCAGTGATCGAGGAGAGACGGCAGCGATGGGCCATCGTGCCCAGCCACAGCGGCGACTCGTGGCTGCAGCAGGCCGACCAGGGTGACGACCACGCCACTCGCGTCACGCTGGATGTTGATGCTGTCGTCGATCGTGCAGCGAGAGCCATCCGACCGCTCGATGACGTAGGAAAGGCGTATTGCCGGACTTCCCAGTGTCAGCGCCTGCTGAAGCTGTTTCAGCACCGCCAACCGCTCGGGCTCTGGAATTTGCGCCAGCCACAGCTCCGGACGAGAACGATGGTCTTCCACCGGCCGATGACTCAAGGTGGCGATGGAGTCGCCGACAAAGCGTAGCTCACCCAACCACCAGGCCGAGTCGGTGACATAGACCGTGCCCGGCAACATCTGTAGCCAATTCTGCGTTTCCGCGTCCGGACTTCCGTCGTCATGCACGAAGGCATCCACTGGGTCCATGCACTCCGGCCTCATTGAGCCGCAGAGACGTTTCCGTGCGGCTGGGTGGTATACGCGATAGCGCTAGCGGGAACCAACGCGACGTCGAGAGGAAGCGTGAGAGTCGAAGGTGGCGCTCTCATCGGATGTCCACCCCCTGTCATCACGGGTATCGGCCTCGGGCCTGCTCGGCCGACCCGATTGGCGACGCAGGCAGGCACTGACGAGCTGGCTCAGCTCATCGCGGGTCAATTCGAAACGTTGTATCCCTGACTGTTCCTGCCAGATCACGAAAATCACCGGCACGGCGCGCGACTGGTCGACGCCAACGATTCTTCCGCGGCGCGGCTCTCCGGGCTCTTGTATCGTTTCGCCAATCAGGCGATGTGCGTTGATGATGGTGTCCTGCATGACGCCGCCAACCTCGGTGCTGGGTGAAAAGGTGAATATCTTCAGACTCACACTAGAAGCGAAGGGTGGGTAAGTCCAAGATCATCAACATGATGCGCAGCATACAGCCTTCTATCGACGCTGAATCGAACGACTTGAGTACGAAATAGGTAGCACTTCGTCCTTAAGCGACCGGCCGAGCCTGCCGGTGCCGAAAGATATGCCATACAAAAAGACGAGGGGCGGCAGAATTCTGCCGCCCCTCGTCGTCATCGTGGCCAAGGCCGAGCTACTACATTCCCGGAACTACACAGGTTCGATCCCCCGGGAACCCGACCTCTCCACTACCCGCCACATCTGTCAGCTTGCCGCCTGCATCGCCAGCGCCGTATCCAACATGCGATTGGAGAAACCCCACTCGTTGTCATACCAGGCCATGACCTTGACCAGACGACCATTCACGCGCGTGTGATTGGCATCGAAAGTGGACGAGTTGGGATCGTGGTTGAAGTCGATGGAGACCAGCGGCTGCGAGTTGACTGCCAGTACCGGCGAGCTGGCCGCCGCCTTGGTGACGATCTCGTTGATCTCCTCCTTGGAGGTGTCGCGCCCGGCGGTGAAAGTCAGGTCGACCAGCGACACATTGATCACCGGCACGCGCACCGCGAGGCCGTCGAGCTTACCGTTCAATTCCGGCAGGACCAGCCCGACGGCGGCCGCCGCCCCGGTCTTGGTCGGGATCATCGACTGCGTAGCGCTACGAGCGCGATACGGATCCTTGTGATAGACGTCGGAGAGATTCTGGTCGTTGGTATAGGCATGGACCGTGGTCATCAGACCATTCTCGATACCGACGGTATCCTGCAGCGCCTGTGCCACCGGCGCCAGGCAGTTGGTGGTGCACGAGGCGTTGGAGACCACCCGATGCTCGGCCTTCAGCGTCCCCTCGTTGACACCGAACACGATGGTCGCATCGGCATCGCCGCTGGGCGCGGAAATCAGCACCCGCCCCGCGCCCGCCTCGATGTGCTTGGCAGCGGCGTCGCGACTGGTGAACAGCCCGGTGCACTCCATCACCAGGTCGACGTTCAACGACTTCCACGGAAGCTGGGACGGATCGCGCTCGGAAAGGATGCGAATGCTATCCCCGTCTACGCTGAGGGTATCGCTGTCGTGGGAGACATCGAACCCGAAGCGGCCATGAACACTGTCATGGCGTAGCAGATGAGCGTTGAGCGCCGGATCGCCGAGATCGTTGATGGCGACGACTTCGATCCGATCCCGATAACCGTTTTCGTACATGGCTCGGAGTACGTTACGGCCAATGCGGCCAAATCCGTTGATGGCGACACGCAATGTCATGGTGCTCTCCTCTTGATGGCGTGACTGAAACGCTGAAGCTGGCGTAATCGAAACGTTGAGTCGGCCGGGTGACGCGCCTGCGCACTACCCAGGCGCGGCATCGGTCGAACGAAAGGATTAGATCGCCGCGCAGTTGTGAATAGCCTAGTACGTAGTCTAGAACATCGTCGCATGAAAAAATATTACCCCAAAAGGCTAATACCAAAGGCGCATTCGCGAACATAAGGGGTATTTTTTGGTAAGTTTACCAAATAAACCTGACAGCTCGATGAGGCATCCCATGACGCTCGACCCTACCCTGGACCGTGTAACGAGGCGCATTGAAGAGCGCTCCGCCGACCGCCGCCGTCTCTATGAAGAGCGGATGCAGCAACAGCATCGCCGTGGCGTCCACCGCGCGGAACTCTCCTGCGGCAACCTGGCTCACGGCTTCGCCGCCTGTAACGCTGGCGACAAGAACAGCCTGAAGCTGATGAACAGCGCCAATATCGGCATCGTCTCTTCCTACAACGACATGCTGTCCGCTCACCAGCCGCTCGAGCACTTTCCCGAACTGATCAAGGACGCCGCCCGCGGCATGGGCAGCACAGCGCAGTTCGCCGGCGGCGTGCCGGCCATGTGCGACGGCGTCACCCAGGGTCAGCCCGGCATGGAGCTGTCGCTGTTCTCCCGCGATGTGATCGCCATGTCGACGGCGGTGGCGATGTCGCACAACATGTTCGATGGCGCACTCTATCTTGGTGTGTGTGACAAGATCGTGCCGGGACTGTTCATCGGTGCCGCGCGCTTTGGTCACCTGCCCGCGGTGTTCGTGCCGGCCGGCCCGATGCCGAGCGGGCTGCCCAACGCGGAGAAGTCTCGCATCCGCCAGCTCTACGCCGAGGGCAAGGTGGGCCGCGACGCACTGCTGGAGGCGGAGTCCGACTCCTACCATAGCGCCGGCACCTGCACCTTCTACGGCACCGCCAACTCCAACCAGCTCATGCTCGAGATGATGGGGCTGCACATGCCGGGCACCTCGTTCGTCAACCCCGGCACCCCCCTGCGCGACGCCATCACCCGTTTCAGCACCGAGCAGGTGATCCGCAATAGTGACCAGGGCGGCGACTACCACCCGTTCTACAAGCAGATCGACGCCCACGCCATCGTCAACGCCATGGTCGGACTTCTCACCTCGGGCGGATCGACCAACCATACCCTGCACCTGGTGGCCATGGCCGCCTCCGTGGGCCTGACCATCACCTGGGACGACTTTGCCGAGCTATCGACGGTCGTACCCGGGCTGACCCGGATCTACCCCAACGGCCAGGCCGACGTGAACCACTTTCACGCCGCTGGCGGCGTCAGTTTCCTGGTCAGACAGTTGCTCTCGGCGGGGCTGATGCATGCCGACGTGCGCACCGCCTTCGGCACCGACATGACCGCCTACACCCAGGAGCCGTTCCTGGAAGGGGACCGGCTGGTCTGGCGCGAAGGCACGCAACAGAGCCTCGACGAAGAGGTGCTGCGGCCGGTAACGCGCCCGTTCTCCGCCACCGGCGGGCTGGCCGTGCTCGACGGCAATCTGGGGCGCGGCGTGATTAAGGTTTCCGCGGTCAAGCCCGAGTTTCGCCGGGTCGAGGCGCCGGTACGACTCTTCGACGACCAGAGCCAGGTCAAGGCGGCCTTCGAAAGCGGCGAGCTGGATCGCGACGTCATCGTCGTGGTGCGCTTTCAGGGCCCCCGCGCCAACGGCATGCCGGAGCTGCATCAATTGACCCCTTTTCTGGGCGTGCTCCAGGATCGAGGACACAAGGTCGCGCTGGTCACCGATGGGCGAATGTCAGGTGCCTCTGGTAAGGTACCTGCGGCGATCCATATCACCCCGGAGGCGGTCGACGCCGGCCCCATCGCCTATCTGCGCGACGGCGATCGGGTACTGCTCGACCCCGACAATGGCGTGCTGGAGGCGCTGGTCGATGCCGAAACCTGGGCACAACGCGAACCGGCGTCCTGCGATCTGGACCACTATCATCAGGGAATGGGCCGCGAACTGTTCGCCGGCTTCCGCCAGTTGGTCGGCGGTGCCGAGGAAGGCGCGGCAACCTTTGGCGGCTTCGACGCCGCCGACTTGCCCGGAGGGCACACATGACGACACCCGCCCTGATCGGCGACATTGGCGGGACCAACGCGCGCTTTGCGCTGGTCATGCCCGGCAGCGTCGAGCTTCAATCGATCGAGACGCTGCCCTGCGCACGCTACGCCGGACTGGTCGAAGCCATACGGGCCTATCTCGAGCAGGTCGGTGCCGAAGCGCCCCGCGAGGCGTGTCTGGCCTTCGCCTGCCCGGTCCACGAGGACTGGGTCAAGATGACCAACAACGACTGGGCCTTCTCCAAGAAGGCGGTCGCTCACGAACTGGGGTTGTCGAACTTCAAGGTCATCAACGACTTCACCGCCCAGGCGCTGGGCATCCCCCACATCGACGCCAAGGATCTGGTCAAGATCGGTGACGGCGAGGCCGAGGCCCGCCGCCCCCGCCTGGTCATCGGTCCCGGAACCGGACTCGGCGTGGCCGGGCTGATCCCCAGCCAGCGCCACTGGATTCCGCTCACCACGGAGGGAGGTCACGCCACCTTCGCCCCCACCGACCAGCGTGAGCGGCAGTTGCTCGACTACTTCCGCGCCCGCTACGGACGCGTCTCGATCGAACGCCTGCTTTGCGGCCAGGGCCTGCTCGATCTCTATCTGGCCCACGCTGCCCTGCTCAACGTCACCGCCAGCTACAACACCCCGGCGGAAGTGACCGGCGCGGCGCGGGCCGGCGACCGCGTCGCCCGCGAGGCGCTGCTGCGCTTCATCAAGATCCTCGGCTCCTGCGCCGGCGATGCCGCCCTCACCCTCGGTGCTCTGGGCGGCGTCTACCTCTGTGGCGGCATCACGCCACGCCTCGTCGAATGGCTGCCGCGCAGCGATTTCCGCCGCGCCTTTGCCGACAAGGGCCGCCTGAGCGCCTACAATGCCGGCATTCCCACTTGGGTAGTGACCGCGCCCTGGACCGGGCTGCTGGGGGCGGCGGAAGCCCTGCACAACGAGGAGGTGACATGATTCCCGATACGCTGCGGCAGTTGGTCGACGCGACCGACGGTCAGCGGGAAGCCGAGTGGCAAGGCCGGCGCCTGTTGCTGATCAACGCCGACTGGGGCGAACTGGCGATCTCGCTGCAGGGCGCCCAGGTGCTCCACTTTCTACCTTTCGGCCCCGAAGCCGCAGGTGCCCCACCGGCACCCGGCACGGAGGGTGGCTGGCTGTGGGTCACGCCGACACCGCAACCCATGCCCGGTGCCATCCGCGGCGGGATTCCGCTCTGCTGGCCGTGGTTCGCCGACGAGTCGCCCGATGGCAAGGGGCCCATGCATGGCCCTGCCCGCACGGCGGCGTGGCGGGTCGATGCCGTCGACGACAGCGTCTCCGGTAGCGGCGTCGAGATCCATCTCTCCCCCGAGGAGCGACTGCACGACCAGCTCGTTCCCAGTGCCGTGGTGCATGCCAACGACCAGCGCCTGAGCGTCGAACTGATGACGCGCCACACCGGCACCGCCCCGGTCAAGCTGACGGGCGCGCTGCATACGTACTTCGCCGTCGCCGACACCCACCGGTGCCGTGTCGAGGGGCTGGCCGGCGCACGCTATCTGGACAAGCTCGAACACTTCGCCGAGCACCACCAGCAGGGCGAACTCGGTATTCGCGGTTCGCTCGACCGCATCTACCAGTCGAATCGCCCGGTGATCCTCGATGACGGACAGCGCCGACTCGCGATCACCAAGCAGGGCAGCGATTCCACCGTGGTCTGGCATCCGGGCGATGACCTGCCCGGCGACACCCCGGCCGCGGCCGGAATGCGGTTCCTCTGCGTCGAGGCCGCCTGTACCCGGGTCGACCCGGTCTGGCTGGTGCCGGACGGTCAGCATCTGCTCTCCACCACGATCGCGCGGGAGGCGACCTCGGCGTGAGTGACGACCTGGTTTTCGACTCGCCCTTCATCCTGGGCATGATGCGTCTCCACGAGCGGCCCGAATTCGACGATGTCGAGAAGTTCGCCGACTGGCTGGAGGCCCGGGTGGACCAGGGCCTGCACTGGTTCGATCATGCCGACAGCTACGGCAACCACCTGGGCGAGCAGCGCTTCGGCGAGGCGCTGGCCCGTCGACCATCGCTCAAGTCCAGGGTGCGGGTGGTGACCAAGGGCAATATCATCCTGCCGCATCGCGACACCTCGCCGTTCGGGGTCAAGCATTACGACACCTCCGAACGCCATCTCACCCAGGTCATCGATGGCTCGCTCTCGCGGCTCGGTGTCGACCGACTCGATCACTTCCTGCTCCACCGCCCCGATCCGCTGATGGACACCGAGGCCACGGCCCGAGCTCTGGACGACGCCATCGCGGCCGGCAAGGTCGGTGCCGTGGGTGTCTCCAACTTCCTCCCGGAGCAGTGGCGTCGTCTGCAGGCCGCCATGCACAACCGGCTCGGCGTCCACCAGCTCGAGCTCTCGCTGGCGCATCCGGATGCCCTGTTCGACGGCTTCTACGACGCCATTCTGGCCGACGGGCTGGCACCCATGGCCTGGTCACCGCTGGGCGGCGGCTCGGTCTTCGAGGACGTTCTCGGTACCGCGCTCTCGCGCCTTGCGGAGCAGCTCAATTCGACCACGGCGGGACTGGCGCTCGCCTGGCTGCGGCGGCTGCCCGGCAAGCCGGTGCCGGTGACCGGAACGTTGAATGAAAGGCGTATCGACAATTTGCTGCTGAGCGGTAATCTCGAACTCGATCGCCCGACGTGGTTCGCGCTGCTCGAGGAAGCACGCAGTCACCGAGTGCCGTGATGACGTTCGATGTGTGCAACGCCCGCATCCTAGATTCCCGTTAGACAAGAGAGTCGGTAACCCATGACCCCCATCATCGCGTTCGGCGAAGCCCTCGTCGACATGTTGTCCAGCCGTCTGGGCGACGACAGCGGCCCCGAGACCTTCACGCCCTATGCCGGCGGTGCGCCGGCCAATGCCGCCGTGGCCTGTGCCCGCCAGGGCATTCCCAGCCTCTTCCTGGGCATGATCGGTGACGACCGTTTCGGCGACTTCCTGGTCGACGAACTGACCCGCTACGGGGTCGACACCCAGCACGTGGTGCGAACCCGTGAAGCCCGCACCGCCTTGGCCTTCGTCTCCCGCGATCGCCAGGGAGAGCGCCAGTTCGATTTCTACCGCCCTCCCGCCGCCGACCTGCTTTATCGCCGGGAACACCTGCCGCCCGGCATCTTCACCGAACCGGCCCTGGTCCATCTGTGCAGCAACAGCCTGACCGATGCCGCCATCGCCCGCACCACCCTCGACCTCGCCAGCATCGCCCGCCGTGGCGGCTGCCTGATCAGCGTCGATGTCAATCTGCGCGCGATGCTGTGGCCCCAGGGCAATGTCGATATCGCTCTGGTCGAGCAGTTGCTCGAACGGGCCCATCTGATCAAGCTCTCCACCGAAGAGCTGGATGCGCTTCGCGGCGATCGCAGTGCCGAGGAGTGGATCAGTGCCAGACTGGCCAAGGGCGCCCGACTGATCGTGATCACCGACGGCCCGGGGCCGGTGAGCGCCCATCTGGCGGATCGTCAGCTTCAGGCGGTGCCGCCCAACGTCCAGGCGGTCGACACCACCGCCGCCGGCGACGCCTTCATCGGCGGCCTGCTGGCGTCCCTGTCCCGCGCCGGAGTGGCCTGCGAGACCCTTGGCGACTGGCTGGCCGACGACGCCAAGCTGAACGAGGCCCTGACCTTCGCCTGTCGCTGCGGCGCCTTCGCGGCGACGCGACCCGGCGCGTTCGTCTCGCTACCGGGCACCTCAGACCTCAACGATCTCCCGAGCTGAATCCTCCATCAGGGCGTGAAAAGCGCTCGCGGTCGAGGAGAGCTGCTGGTCGGCACGCTTCACGATGCCGACCGGCCGCTCGATCGCCGGCTCGGAAAGCGCCAGACAGCGCACCCCCAGCGCCTCCATCTGGGCCCGGCACAGGGCCGGCACCGCGCTCACGCCCAAGCCCTTGCCGACCAGTTGGCCGACCGTGGCCAATTGATGGCTCTCCAACTCCACCGGTAGCGTCATGCCGTGCCGCGACAGCTGCCGCTCCAGCATCACCCTCACCTGGGATGGCCGCTGCAGGGTGATGAACGGGTAGGCCAGCAGCGCCGCCCAGATCGTCGACGCCTGCGCGGCGAGCGGCGACGTCGGCGGCACCGCCGCCACGAAGCGATCGTGATGGAGCGGGGTGAATGACAGCGCCGGCTGGCGTGGCGGCTCGAAGGCGATCCCGAACTCCACGCGCTGGGCCAGCACCATCTCCACCACCTGCTCGTTGATCACATCGTGAATGGTGACGCTGATGCGCGGGTAGCGCTGGCGAAAATCCGCGATCAGTGGCGGCAGGCAGTTGGAGGCAAAGGATGGCATGGCGGCAATCGCCAGATGCCCCTGCTGCAGATGAAAACGCCGCCTCATGGCATCCTCGGCGTCATCCCACTCGGCCAGCAGCCGACGCGCCACCGGCAGCAGCGCCTCGCCCTCGGGGGTGAGCCGCACCTGGCGAGTGGTACGCGAGAACAGCGCCCCGCCGAGCTGTGACTCCAGCGACTTCACCGCCAGACTCAGCGCCGACTGGGTCACGTGCAGGCGCTCGCAGGCCTGCGCGAAACTCAATGTCTGCGCCACGGCAAGGAAGGCGCGGAGTTGCTTGATGGTCATCAAAACGCCCAATTAATGAGAAAAACTCGACAATTATCGGCGAAAATAAATTTAATTACAGCGCGGCGAGCGGTCATAGTCTATCCAGGACATAACAACCGAGGCTCGCCATGACCCAGCACGCCACTACCCAGACGCGCCCCGCCGGGACGCGCAGCGGAAAATGCTTCGACAGCGCCCAGGCCGCCCTCGATGGCCTGATCGAGGATGGCATGACCCTGGCCGTCGGCGGCTTCGGCCTGTGCGGCATCCCCGAATCGCTGATCGCGGCCCTGCGCGACACCGGCAAGAAGAATCTGACGGTGGCCAGCAACAATGCCGGCGTCGACGGCTTCGGCCTCGGGCTGCTGCTCGAGTCGCGCCAGATCCGCAAGATGCTCTCCTCCTACGTGGGCGAGAACAAGGAGTTCGAGCGCCAGTATCTCTCCGGCGAACTCGAACTGGAGTTCTGCCCCCAGGGCACCCTGGCCGAGCGGCTGCGCGCAGGTGGCGCCGGCATCGCTGCCTTCTTCACCAAGACCGGCTACGGCACCAAGATCGCCGAAGGCAAGGAAGTTCGCGAGTTCGACGGCGAGCATTACGTCATGGAGCGCGGCCTGCCGGTCGACGTGGCGCTGGTCAAGGCCCAGGTCGCCGACAAGGCTGGCAACCTGCGCTTCAACAAGACCGCGCGCAACTTCAATCCGCTGGCCGCCATGGCCGGCAGGATCTGTGTCGCCGAGGTGGAGGAGATCGTCGAGACCGGCGCCCTCGACCCTGACGATATCCACCTGCCGGGCATTTTCGTGCACCGCATCGTGCATAACCCGACCCCGGAAAAACGCATCGAGAAACGCACGCTCAGGGAGGGAAACTGAGATGCCCTGGAACAAGGAACAGATGGCGCAACGCGCCGCCGGCGAGCTTCGGGACGGCTTCTACGTCAACCTGGGCATCGGCCAGCCGACACTGGTGGCGAACTACATCCCCGACGGCATGGAAGTCTGGCTGCAGTCGGAGAACGGTCTGCTCGGCATCGGCCCCTTCCCCACCGAGGAAACCCTCGACCCCGACCTGATCAACGCCGGCAAGCAGACGGTCACCGCCCTGCCCGGCTCTAGCTACTTCGACAACGCCGAGTCGTTCGCGATGATCCGCGGTGGCAAGATCAACCTGGCGATCCTGGGCGCCATGCAGGTCTCCGAACAGGGGGACCTCGCCAACTGGATGATTCCCGGCAAGATGGTCAAGGGCATGGGTGGCGCAATGGATCTGGTCGCCGGCGTGCAGCGCGTGGTGGTATTGATGAGCCATACCGCCAAGGGCGAGCACAAGATCCTGAAGGCGTGCAATCTGCCACTGACCGGAGTCGGGGTGGTCGACCGCATCATCACCGATCTCGGCGTGATGGACGTCACCGCCGAGGGGCTGGCGCTGGTCGAGCTGGCGCCCGATGTCACGCTCGAGGAGATTCGCGAAGCCACCGGCTGCGAGCTGATCGACCAGCGGGAGGCCACCCATGCCTGATGTCAACGCAACCACCCTGCGCGACGTGGTCATCGTCGCGGCCACGCGCACGCCGATCGGCACCTTCCAGGGGGGGCTTGCCAGCGTCCCCGCGGTGACCCTGGGAGCGACCGCCATCCGTCGCGTCCTCGAAGGTATCGACCCGGCCGGCGTCGATGAAGTGATCATGGGCCATGTGCTGCGCGCGGGCCTGGGCCAGAACACCGCACGCCAGGCGTCCATCGAAGCCGGCCTGCCGGACAACGTGCCGGCGATGACGGTCGACAAGGTCTGCGGCTCCGGCCTCAAGGCCGTGCATCTGGCCGTCCAGGCGATCCGCTGCGGCGATGCCGAAACCATCGTTGCCGGCGGCATGGAGAGCATGAGCCTGGCGCCCTACGTGCTGCCCAAGGCGCGTACCGGACTGCGCATGGGCCACGCCGAGCTGCTCGACAGCATGATTCACGACGGCCTGTGGGACGCCTTCAACGACTACCACATGGGCATCACCGCAGAGAACGTGGCCGAGCAGTGGGACATCTCCCGCCGCGATCAGGACGCCTACGCCGCGGAATCCCAGCGGCGCGCCTCGGCGGCGCGGGAATCCGGCCGCTTCGATGCGGAGATCACTCCGGTCAGCGTGCCTCAGCGACGCGGCGATCCCATCGTGATCGAACGTGACGAGCAGCCGCGAGACGGTGTCACCGTCGAGTCTCTGGGCAAGCTCAAGCCAGCCTTCTCCAAGAGCGGCAGCGTCACTGCCGGCAATGCGTCGTCGCTCAACGATGGCGCCGCTGCCCTGCTGATCATGAGTGCCGACCGTGCCGCCAAGCTCGGGCTTCCGGTTCTTGCCACCATTCGCGCCTACGCCAACGCCGCCGTCGATCCGGCGACCATGGGTATCGGCCCGGTCCCGGCGACTCGACGCTGCCTGCGGCGAGCCGGCTGGACGATCGACGATCTGGATCTGATCGAGGCCAACGAGGCGTTCGCCGCCCAGACGCTCGCCGTGGCCAAGGATCTGGGGTGGAGCCAGGACAAGGTCAACGTCAATGGCGGCGCCATCGCACTGGGCCATCCCATCGGCGCTTCCGGCGCTCGAATTCTGGTGACGCTACTGCACGAGATGCAGCGCCGCGATGTCAAGCGCGGCTTGGCGACGCTCTGCATTGGCGGCGGCCAGGGGGTGGCCACGGCCGTCGAACGACACTGAACGCCCATCCGACGCGCGGCCAGGTGCCCATGGGGCGCCTGGCCGCTCGCGACGACTTTCTCTCAGCGCGCCGTCCATCCCAGGTCGATGGCCCAGTCCGCACCGGTGACGGCAGAGGCCTGGTCCGAGGCGAGGTAGGCCACGACGCCAGCAACCTCCTCCGGCTCGATGAGTCGCTTGATGGCGGCCCCGCTCAGCATGATCTTCTCGATCACTTCCGACTCATCCATCCCATTCAGCGTCGCCTGGTCTGCGATCTGGCGCTCCACCAGCGGCGTGCGCACGTAGGCCGGGCAGATCGCATTGGCGGTGATGCCATGCTCGCCACCTTCCAGCGCGGCTGTTCGTGTCAGACCGATGAGGCCATGCTTGGCGCTGACGTAGGCCGATTTCCCCGGGGATGCCACGTTGGCATGGATGGAGGCGATATTGATGATCCGCCCCCACGCCTTTTCGCGCATATGCGGCCATGCGGCCTGGGTCAGCAGAAATGGCGCGGTCAACATCAGGTCGATGATCTTGCGCCACTTGTCCGGCGGAAAATGCTCGATATCGGCGACATGTTGGATGCCGGCGTTGTTGACCAGGATATCGACGCTGCCGAAACGTTCCACCGCCGTACCGATCACCCGGGCGCACTGCTCACCCTCGGTAAGATCGGCTTCGAAGAAGGTGGCACCCACGGCTTCCGCCACGGCCTTGCCGGCCGGATTGGCGTCGACGGCCATCACGCGGATGCCCTGGTTCGCAAGATTTTCCACTACCGCACGGCCGATACCACTACTCGTGCCGGTCACCACCGCCACTCGAGAACGTTCGCTCATGCCTTCTCTCCAGTCCTGGACGAGGAATCCCCTGACAGCACAGTGTGGCGCCGTCAGGGGACGAGGGGTATTCCTCAAAAGCCGTGAGCCCTTCGAGCAGCACGAGGTCACCTGGCTGTCGACGCGCGCCCGAACCGACAATCATCGGCCCGTCCCGTGTCTCAGCGCGGATAGCGCTGCGTCGCCTCCCGGGTCAGGCGCGTGATGCCAGCCCAGTCCTCCTGGTCGACGAGCGACTTCGGCGCCATCCAGGAACCGCCGATGCACATCACGTTGGGCAGTGCGAGATAGTCGCCGGCGTTGTCGACCGTCACCCCGCCGGTCGGACAGAACAGCGCCTCGGGCAACGGGCCGCCAAAGGATTTGAGCGCCTTGGCGCCACCGTTGGCTTCCGCCGGGAAGAACTTGAAGCGGCGATAGCCGTACTCCCAACCCGTGACGACCTCGGAAACCGTGGCCACACCGGGCAACAGCGGTACGTTACTGGCAGTGCCGTGCTCGAACAGGGCTGGCGTCGTGCCGGGCGTGACGACGAAATCGACACCGAGCTCCTCGCAGATGCGATATTGATCGATGCTCAGTACCGTACCGGCGCCCACTGTCACGTCGGGCAACTGCTGCTGAATGCGCTTGATGGCATCGACCGCACAGTCGGTGCGCAAGGTGATCTCGAGCACGTCGAGCCCGCCGTCGACCAGCGCCTGCGCCAGCGGTACGGCGTGTTCGAGACGCTCGATGACCAGCACCGGAATGATCGCCGTGGACCGGCAGATCGCATCGAGGCGATCGGTCTGGGAAATCGGCAGTTGTGATTCGGATCGCATATCGGAATGGCTCCTTTGATGGGTACCCGGCCCTCAAGCAGGCGGGGGTGGCGCGTCAGGGCGCCCAGTAGAGGGTAAGGGGGCAGGTCAGGAAGGCACGGATCGGCAGTTCGCGGACATCGTCTCCACTGAGCGCCTGGGCCAGCACCGCTTTCTTGGCGTCGCCGACCAGATGCAGCGCGTGGCGGCGGGCATCGTGAAGCCGGGCCGCGCTCAGGGTGATGCGCGGCTGCGGGACGCTGGGCGCCCGCACGGCCACGACGCTGTCATCCGTACTCAATGCCAGCGAGAGCTCGCCGCTGTCCGGAAACAGCGAGGCGGTATGACCATCGTTGCCCATGCCGAGCACGACCAGACTGGCCGGCCAAGGTAGTGTCGCCAGGCGGGCGGCGACCGTCGCCGCGCCCTGCTCCGGCGTGGAATCGGTGGTGGTCAGCGAGTGAAAGGTCGCCGCCGCGGCCCGCCCGGTCAGCAGGGTCTCCCGGACCAGCCGCGCGTTGCTGTCGGGGTGATCCTCGTGCACCCAGCGCTCGTCGGCGAGGGTGACATCGACCCGCGACCACGCCACCGGCTGCTCGGCCAGCCGTCGAAGGAACGGCAGCGGGGTCGAGCCGCCGGAGACGACCAGCAGCGCGCGAGGCTGGCTGGCCAGGTCCTCGGTCAGTGCCTGGGCGGCGGCGGCAGCCAGCTGCGCGCCGATCTGCTCGCGGGCGCTCTCAGTAATCTTCATACCAGGAACGACCATCCTGCGTGATCATCGCGATGGAGGCCACGGGCCCCCAGGATCCGGCCGGATAGCGACGCGGCGGGATATCCCGCTTTTCCCAGCCGGCGATCAACTGATCGACCCACTTCCAGGCGTACTCGACCTCGTCGCGACGGACGAACAGGTACTGCTGCCCTTTCATCACCTCGAGCAGCAGACGCTCGTAGGCATCCGGAATCCGCTCCTTGGGAAAGGCGTGGTTGAAGTCCAGGTGCAGCGGGCCGGGACGCAGCCGCATGCCCTTGTCGAGACCGCCATCCTTGGTCAACACCTGCAGCGCGATGCCCTCCTCCGGCTGGAGACGGATCACCAGTTTGTTGGCGGCGAGGTTGCGCTGATCCGGATCGAAGATGTAGTGCGGTTGCTGACGGAAGTGGATGACGATCTGCGACAGCTTTTCCGGCATTCGCTTGCCGGTTCGCAGATAGAACGGCACGCCGGCCCAGCGCCAGTTGGCGACCTCCAGGCGCATGGCGACGAAGGTTTCCGTGGTGCTGGAGGTGTTGGCGTCCTCCTCCTCGAGATACCCCGGAACGCTCTCGCCTTCCATGGTACCGGCAACATACTGCCCACGGACCACGTGCCGGTTGAGATCCTCTCCCTCCAGCGGCTTGAGCGCCTTGAGTACCTTGACCTTCTCGTCACGGATGGCATCCGCATCGAGATTGGCCGGGGGGTCCATGGCGAGCATGGTCAGCAATTGCAGGAGATGGTTCTGGACCATGTCGCGCAGTTGGCCAGCCTTGTCGAAATAGCCCCAGCGGCCCTCGATACCGACCTGTTCGGCCACGGTGATCTCGACATGGGAGATCTGGCTCTGGTTCCACTGGTTGCCGAACATCGGGTTGGCGAAACGCAGTGCGATCAGGTTCTGGACCGTCTCCTTGCCCAGGTAGTGGTCCATGCGGTAGATCCGCGACTCGGGGAAGACCGCGCCAATGGCGTCGTTGATCTCGTGGGAGGAGTCGAGATCGTAGCCGATCGGCTTCTCGACCACGACCCGCGACTCGCCGTCGAGGCTGCCACTCTGCTCGAGATTGGCACAGATCGCCCCGTAGATGCTGGCGGGGACCGCCAGGTAGATGGTCAGCGGGCACTGGGAGTCCGGACTCTCGGCGTGCCAGTCCCGAATCTTCTCGTAGCCGTCGACGGTATCGAAATCGAGCTGGGTGTAGTCGAGCCGAGCCAGGAACCGGTCCAGGCAGGTCTGCTCGAGCTCCTTGGCCTTGACCCGCTTCTTGAGCATTCCCAGCACCACGCTGCGGAAACTGTCGGCGTCGTGCTCACGTCGTGCCAACCCCAGAATCCGGGTGTCGGCCCCCAGCAGGCCATCGCGATCCAGGTGATAGAGCGCCGGGTAAAGCTTGCGCAGCGCCAGGTCGCCGAGCGCACCGAACAGAGCCAAATCCACGTTGGGCGTTGCCTCTCGAGTCATTGCCTCCCTCCACCAGAGTCGTTAATTTACGAATAAAATACGCCATGCGAATGGCTTTTGACATGCAACTTCGTAACTAAATTACCTCACCAGACCATTATATCGTGTCCAGCCGCCAGCGAGCGCCTGCGGCCTCGACGCTCGCCGCTTGGCGCTGGTGTCGCCAGAGGCTAGGATGCAGGGCCTGTATGACGAATCAATCATCATTCCGCCGTTAGGAGATGCCCCGCAACCATGGCAATGCACGATCTCATCGCCCGCATTCGTTCGCGGGTCGACGACCTGAATCGCTCGGAACGCAAGGTTGCCGACGTCATCCTCCAGGACCCCAATGCGGCGATTGGCATGAGCATAGCCACTCTGGCACAGGCTGCCACGGTGAGCGAACCCACGGTCAACCGTTTCTGTCGCAATTTCGAGACCAAGGGCTACCCGGACTTCAAGATCCAGTTGGCGCAAAGCCTGGCAGGCGGCACCCCCTACGTCAGCCGCAGCGTCGAAAGTGACGACGCCGCCGCCGCCTATACCGACAAGATCATCGGTGCGACCATCGCGGCGCTGGACGAGATCCGTCGCGGCGTCGACCCCAAGCGCATCGAGCGCGTCGTCGACCATCTCTCCCAGGCGCGTCAGATCCACTTCTTCGCGCTGGGCGCATCGGCGCCGGCGGCCTTCGACGCCCAGAACAAGTTCTTCCGCTTCAATCTGCCGGTCGGCGCCTACAACGACGTGCTGATGCAGCGGATGATCGCCGCGGCGTCGCACACCGGTGACGTCATCGTAGTCATCTCCTACACCGGCAGGACCCGCGACCTGGTCGAGGTGGCTCAGGTCGCCCGCGAAAGCGGCGCCCTGGTCATCGGCATCACTCGCGACGGGTCGCCGCTGGCCAGCGTCTGCACCGACATCCTCCCGGTCGACCTGCCGGAGGACACCGAAGTCTACATGCCGATGAGTTCGCGCATGATCCACATGGCGCTGATCGACGTACTGGCGACGGGCGTGACGCTGCGCCGAGGCGAGTCCTTCCTGCCACACCTCAGGACCATCAAGGAAAGCCTGCGTCCGACCAAGTTCCCGCCGAAGGGGGGATGACGCCAGCCGCTGCTGCGGCTTAGGCGGATCGGTCATTTCCTACGACCACGCCGATTAATCCCGGTGCCACATTGCGGTTATCATGTGCGTCTTCTCACTCACCCGAGGTCGCCGCTCATGCGCTGGATGTTCGCCCTGGTCCTGACAATGGTCTGCTCGACCGCCAATGCCGCCGACACCTTCCGCTTCACCGCCATTCCGGACGAGGACCAGTCGCGCCTGGTCGAGCGCTTCTCCAAGGTCGCCGACTATCTCTCGGACAAGCTCGGGGTCGATGTCGAGTACGTCCCCGTCACCTCCTACGGCGCCGCGGTCACCGCCTTCCGCAACGACCAGGTCCAGTTGGCGTGGTTCGGGGGACTGTCGGGCGTGCAGGCCCGGCAACTGGTACCGGGCTCGAAAGCCATCGCCCAGGGCGCGGAGGATGCGGAGTTCCGCAGCTATTTCATCGCCAATACCGCAACCGGTATCGAACCGAATCAGGAGGAGCTTCCCGACTCGGTCGCCGGACACTCGTTCACCTTCGGCGCCAAGACATCGACATCGGGCCGCTTGATGCCGGAGCACTTCATCCGCCAGCGCTTCGATGAAGCCCCCGACCAGCTCTTCTCCCGCGTCGGTTTCTCCGGCGACCACACCCGTACCATCGCGCTGGTCGAGTCCGGCACCTACGACATCGGCGCGGTGAACTTCACCGTGTGGGAAGCCGCCGTCGAGGATGGCCGCGTCGACACCGACAAGGTCGAAGTGATCTGGGAATCACCGACCTATCCGGACTACCAGTGGACCCTGCGTGGCGACGCCGACGAGCGTTACGGCGAGGGATTCACCCAGAAGGTGCAGCAGGCCCTGCTCGACATGACCGACCCCGCCCTGCTGGAGAGCTTCCCGCGCTCGGGCTTCATCCCGGCCAGCAACGACGACTACGCCCCGATCGAGGCGGTAGGGAAATCCATCGGCCTGCTGCGCTGACAACGATGTCGTTACTGGCGCTGGACAGGGTCGACCTGGGGCACGGGACGCAAGTGGTGCTGCCCGACCTGTCGTTGACCTTCGAAGCCGGCGAGCGCGTGGCCCTGCTGGGCCAGAGCGGTGCCGGCAAGTCCACCCTGCTGGCCGAGATCCGGCGCCGGCTGGACCACGCTGCCGCCTGGTGCCCGCAGGGTCACGGCCTGGTGCCGCTGCTGTCGGTCTATCACAACGTCTATATGGGGCGCCTGGAGCGACACCGGGCGCTGACCAACCTGATCAATCTTCTAAAGCCCCGGCGCGACGCCTGGAAGGAGATCGAGCAGCTGGTTGGTGAACTGGGCCTAGAGGGCCTGCTTCGTCGTCCGGTGGAGCAGCTTTCCGGCGGCCAGCGCCAGCGGGTGGCGATCGCCAGGGCCTTGTACCAGCAGCGCAGCGTCTTTCTCGGCGACGAGCCGCTGGCCAGCGTCGATCCCCACCAGGCGAGGCGGCTGCTGGAGTGCATCCAGGCGCGCCATGCAACCTGCATCATCGCGCTGCATCAGCACCGGCTGGCGCTCGACCACTTCGATCGCGTCATTGGGCTGCGAGACGGTCAGGTGGTGCTGGACGCCCCCACCCGCGAGCTGACACTGGCGAGCCTCGACGCCCTCTACCCGGATGCCGGGCCATCGCACCACGAGGCTGGAGTCGTCGCATCGACATGAATCCAGCCCCCGGCCTGCTGCGGGGACGCAGTCCCGGCCTGACGCTGGCGCGCCGTTCGCTGGCGCTGATACTCCTGTGTCTGCTGCTGCTGCCCCTCGCCGACCTGCGAATCATTGCGGTCGATCCGTGGGGCGAACTGTGGCGGATGGCCGTGGGTTTCGCCTGGCCCGACTTCATGGCGCTGGAGAGTCCGCTGCGCGCCATCGCCCTGACCGTGAGTGTCGCGCTGTGGGGCACGTTCATCGGCGCGATACTCGGTTTTCCGCTGGCGCTGCTGTTTCATCGCTCGAGACTGGTGCGGAGCTTCTGCGCGTTCGTTCGCGCCATTCACGAGCTGTTCTGGGCACTGCTGTTCCTCCAGGTCTTCGGCCTGTCCGCGGTCACCGCCCTGGCCGCGCTGGCCATTCCTTATGCCGGTATCTTCGCCAAGGTCTACGCGGAGATTCTGGAGCTCACGCCCAGGGCGCCGGGTGACGCCCTGCCCAGCGGGGTCGATCGGTTGTCACGCTTCCTCTACGCCGAACTGCCGCTGGTCTGGGAGCGACTCGCCAGCTACACCCGCTACCGCTTCGAGTGCGCCATGCGCGCCAGCGTGCTGCTCGGTTTCGTCGGCCTGCCGACGCTCGGGTTCTATCTGGAGAGCGCCTTTCGCGAGGGACGGTTCGGCGAAGCCGGCGCGCTGCTCTGGATCTTCTATGCGCTCGTCGCCACCTTGCACTGGTGGGGGCACCGCCGCCTGCTGGTGCCGCTACTGATCGGCGCCTTGTTCTTCCTCGGCCCATGGCCGGATGTCGATGGCGAGCTGCTGTGGCGTTTCGTCAGCCACGACCTGTGGCCTTCACCGTTGCTTGAGGGAGACCTGCCCGGGCTGGGCGCCTGGCTGGCCGGGCTACCGGAACTGCTGCCAGCGATCGGCAACACGCTGCTGCTGGCGCTCATGGGCACTGTCGGCAGCCTGCTATTGGCGCTGCTGCTGTGGCCGCTGGCCAGTCGCCATTTCGGTCGCCCCTGGCTGGGATTCGGCGGTCGGATGCTGCTGGTCGTCATGCGTTCGACGCCGGAACTGATGCTGGCCTTTATCCTCCTGCTGATGCTGGGGCCATCGATGCTGCCGGCATGGCTGGCACTCGCCCTGCACAACGGTGCCCTGATCGCGTTCCTGGTCGCGCGTCACGCCGACGGCCTGACCCTGGGCATGCCCGACCTGCCGGCATCCGGGCGTTACGCCTACGAACTGCTGCCCCGCCTCTACCCCAACCTGCTGGCACTGGTCTGCTACCGCGCGGAGGTGATCATGCGGGAGACAGCCCTGCTCGGGATGCTGGGCGTCGCGACCCTGGGTTTCTACATCGACTCCGCCTTTCAGTACCTGATGTTCGATCAGGCCTTTTTCCTGCTGCTGGTCACCGCCGTGCTCAACATCGCCATCGACGCCATCTCCCGCCGCTTCCGGCCTCGCGAGGTGCCGCTGGACGATCCCTGTAGCCGGTAGTCTCTCCGGCTCAACGACGAGCTTCGATCAGGTGACGCGTGGAGTGCGCCACGAAGGGGTTGCCTTGGCGCATATCCGCGTCCAGCCGACGCAAGAGAGGCCTGTACCGGCTCACGGAGAAATCCGGCACCCACCAGACGCACTTCCGCAGGCTCCAGACAACCGCCCCCACGTCGTGAAACACCATGCGGCAGCGCGCCGTGCGCAGATCGGTCACGGTCAAACCCGCCGCCTCGGCACTCCTCGCCTCCTGCTCGGCATCCCGCTGGCGTCGCTCGAGCGGGAGCGGGCCCAGAAAATATTCGATGAGTTCGAAAGCGGACGCCGGGCCAACGTGCTGGGCGAAATAGGACCCGCCAGGCCGCAGCACCCGATGGATTTCCTCCCAATTCGGGGCCACTGGATGACGCGACGTCACCAACTCGAATACGCCATCACGAAACGGCAATCCAGTCTCGTCCGAAACCTCCACCACTTGCACTCCGCGCCTGGCAAGGCGAGCGCTTGCTTCCAGCACGTTGGGGCGCCAGGATTCGGTGGCGATCATGACAGGGGGCAAGACAGCCGCCTCGTCCAGCACCTCACCGCCGCCCGTATCGAGATCCAGGGCAGCGCGAACCGCCGCCAGCCGCTGGGCCATCATCCGGGCGTATCCCCACGGTGGACGCGCCTCGCTGGCACGCCCATTCAACCAGTCGAAGCCCCAACCCGCCGTGTCGGCAGCCTCCGCCTCTGTAATAAGCGCATCGAACGACAACATCTCCTCACTCACCTCTTTTTCCACCATCGGGCGGGATGCCGATGGCGCGTGCGTGCTCACTCGTCCTCGTGACCGCGACCGACGCGGGGCATCCCGCTTGCCTCTCGACACGGGTGCCTCGCCGCTGGCGTGGGCGCGGCAGAGGATGATATCGCCGTTCAGCGGTTCGATGTGAAAGGTTTTGATCTTCGAATCATGGCAAGTCGTCAACATCCGGCCAACACCACGTCGGAATCAGCGGGGATTGGCGAGACCACCCCGGCACGGAGTGCCCCCATGACCGTCGCCCGGCCAGGATTGCCGGACGGCGATGGCGGAATTCCCGGACTATGCGTCGATCCCGCGATCGAGTCGAAGTGCCGCCCGGTGAATCCCGGCACAGCATGATCGAGGCTGGCGTTTCCGATAGCGGCCAGGGTAGCGCCGCGCGCTTTTTACCTCTCACCCAAGTCGAGACTTAACCTGCATCAAGTCTTTCCTCGGAGAGCGACGGTAGGCTTGTCGGACCCGAGGGATCGTCCTCCCGAGGGTGCGCCGGACTCCGGTTCGGCGCTTAGACGCTCCCACCGGGACGGCGATGCCCCCTTCGGAATCCACAAAGCTTGCACGGCGCTGGCCCGGTTTTCCGTTATGATGCGTAGAATTGTTACGATACGGACCGTTAAAAGAGCCTCATGACGGATCTTTACCTACAGGATTGGCGAGCCTGGACGCCTCACCGCGAGGCCGCGGGGGAGTCTCGACTCGACACCCAGGACAAACCTGCCGGCAAGGCCGTTCCCGCGATGCTACGTCGTCGCCTCAATCTGATCGGGCGAGCCGTCTGCGACATGCTCGCCACGCTGGATCCCGAAACGAATCGCATCGTGCTGCACGCCTCGCGCCATGGCGATGGCGAGCGTACGCTGGAAATGCTGTACGGCCTCAATGAAGGCGATCCCCTCTCTCCAGCGCGATTTGGCCTGTCGGTTCATAACGCCACGGCCGGCGTCTACTCCATCGCCAGTGGCAACCGGTGCAGCCAGCAGGCGATAGCCGCCAGCGGCAGCGAGTGGGCCGCGCTGATCGCGGAAGCCCGCGGCTACCTCGCCGACGGCCAGTCGAGCCTGCTGCTCGTCTTCAGTGACCAGCCCGTTCCCCAGCGATTCGCCGCCTACGCTCCCACGTCGCTCTCCGCTGCCGTCGCCCTTCGGGTCGGCAGCCAGCCGACTGGAGGCGCCCAGCGCCTGGTCGAGACGATGATCCCGACGGGCGACTCGACCTTGCAGCCCCTGGACATCATCGACTGGCTGATGGGCAGTCGCCAACGAATCACATGCGCCATCAGCCGACGCGGTTGGCAACTCGAGCCGGTTCGGTCATGATCCGCCCCCCGCGGCAACCCGTTTTGGCGACGGGATGATCGCCGCAACCGGCCGGCAAGCTACCGGCAACGCGCCCGACGGGCGCCAGTAATCGATAACGAACGAGTCACAAGGACGATCAAGACCGATGACAACGACGGCGCTGGAACAAGAACTCAAGGAGATGATCATCGAGACCCTGGAGCTCGAGGACGTCACACCGGAAGACATCGATCCCAACGAACCGCTGTTCGTCGAAGGTCTGGGCCTCGACTCCATCGACGCGCTGGAACTGGGCCTCGCGCTACAGAAGCGCTACGGCATCACCCTGGAATCCGAGGCGGAGTCCTCCCGCCAGCATTTCGCCAATCTGAAGAGTTTGGCGGCCCTGGTCGAATCGCGTCGCCAGCAATGACGGCGGCGGCGCCCTCGTGATCACGTCGACTCCCACCCACGGTCGCAGCCGGCTGCTCTGGCTGGCAGTGGGTATCCTCGGTCTTGCCTGGCCTTTGGTGGTGCACTGGCTGTTGCCGCACTACGGTGCCTGGCCACTGCTGGTGGTGCTGGCCGCCGCGGCCTGGTGGCGACTGCCGCCGACGCAACGACGCTGGGGATGGGGTCTGTTGCCGCTGGTCGTCCTGCTGATGGCGACCGGCAGCGCAGAACTCGGCCTGCGACTATGGCCGGTGGTGGTCAACGTGGCTCTGCTGCTGGTCTTTTCCCACGGCCTGCGTCATCCGCCGACGCTGATCGAACGGTTCGCCCGTCGGCAGGAACCCGATCTGCCCCCTCACGCCGTGCGCTACACCCGGCGAGTGACCCAGGCCTGGTGCGTCTTCTTCTCGCTCAACGGTGCCATTGCCCTGTTCACCGCGATTTTTGCCGACCTCGAGGTCTGGGCCTGGTACAACGGCGGCATCGTCTACGGCCTGATGCTGGCCATGTTCCTGGGGGAGTGGTGCTTGCGCCAGCGGGTCAAAAGGCGAGCGGAAGCGGCCATGAAATCTCGAGACAAGGCGTCCCATGACGTTTCGTAGACTCGCCGACCGGCCATGGCGTGACCGCGCGACGACGGACGCCATCGCCTGGATCCCACCGGAAGCGGATACGCCATCGCGCTGGTTGACCGTGCCCGAATGGCATGCGCGTATCGGGGCATGGCAGCAGCGCCTGCTCGAGACGCCCAACACGAGTGGAAGCTGGCGCCTGTTCGAGCCGGACCCGATCGAATTCAGTGCCGCCCTGATCGCGATCTGGGAGCGCGGCGATCGCGTCGTGCTCCCGGCAGACAACCAACCGAAGACGCTATCGGCGCTGGATGAGGCGGGCGTTGCGCTGGGGCCCACCGAGCCGGGTCGCAAGAGCGGGCGGACGGGAAGCCCCCCTGACCACCCGCCCCAGTGGCACTCACGCCCGCTACCCGCTATCGCCGTCTCGCTCTACACGTCCGGCTCCAGCGGCGAGCCACAGCGGCTGGACAAACGTTTCGACCAGTTGGATGCCGAACTCGCCACCCAGGCCTCGCTCTGGCCGCTGTCGGGCCGACTGGTCGTCAGCCAGGTCAGTCATCAGCACATCTACGGCCTGCTGTTCTCGATCCTGCGTCCTCTGTGCGAGAACAGCCCCTTCTCGGCCCGACCCTGTCGTTACCCGGAAACCCTCTACACCTGGTTGCAGCACTGCCAGGCGACCGGCAAGCGGATGATTCTCGTCAGTGCACCGCCGGCGCTATCCCGGCTCCCGGAAGCGCTCGACTGGAAGCCGGTCAGCGCGGCGCTGGCAACGATCTATAGCTCGGGAGCACCGCTCTCCAAGGACGCCAGCGACCGGGTCCACGAACGCCTCGGCCACTCCGTTCACGAGGTGTACGGCAGCTCCGAGACCGGCGGCATCGCTTGGCGCGTCCAGCAGCAAGCCCCAGACTGGACCGCGCTGCCCGGCGTCGAGGTGAGCCACGACGAAGACCATCGTCTATGGCTGCGCTCGCGTCATCTTGAGACCCCGGATCAGTGGCAACGTCAGGCCGATCTTATCGCGCGGACGCAACAGGGCTTCGAACTGCTGGGGCGCGCCGACCGGATCGTCAAGATCGGTGGCAAACGGATCTCGCTGACGGCCATGGACCGGGCCCTGAGCGCGCTCCCCGGCGTCGAGCGGGTGCAGACCCTGACGCTGCAACGCCGCGACCTTCGCCTCGCCGCCATCGTTCAGCTCTCGCCGAACGACATCCCCCACGATCATCGCCAGCATCGCGATACGGTGAAGCGGCTGCGCCGGGAACTCGCCGCCCATTTCGAGACGCCGGTGCTACCTCGCTACTGGCGTTTCGTCGCCCCCTGGCCGACCAATAGTCAGGGCAAGTTGAGCGCGGAGATCCGGCAGCGCCTGTTCCTCGATCTCGAGGACCGGCGCGCGCCGCGCTGGCTGGGTGAACAGCTTCACGAGAACGGCTGGCGGATCACACTGGAGGTCCCGGAGCATTGCGCCTACGTGGACGGCCACTTCGACGGCCAGCCGGTACTGCCCGGTATCGCCCTGGTGCACTGGGCGATGCAGCAGGCGCGCCGCCTGTTCACGTTGAATGGCGAGTTCGAGAGCCTCGAGCGGCTGCGATTCCCCCAGCCGCTACTGCCCGGCGACCGCTTCGAAATGAGCCTGGACCACCGTCGGAGCGACGGGACCGAGAGCCTGCGCCTCGAAGGCGAGAGCCAGCGCGGGAAACATGTAACGGGACGGGTCGCCCTGATCCATCGGCAAGCGCGGGAGAGTTGAAGAATGTCGCAAGAGAACAGCGCCCGCATCGCGGTCCTGGTGCCGGTCTACAATCACGCCGAGGCGGTCGGCCAGACCCTGGCGCGACTGGCGCTGCTGAAGTTGCCGGTCATCCTGGTCGATGACGGCAGCGACGCGCACTGTGCCGGGGTGCTGGATGCCCTGGCAGAGGCCGAGACGGTGGATCTGGTCAGGCTGGCCGTCAACCGGGGCAAGGGTGCGGCGGTGCGGGCGGGCCTGGCACGAGCCGCCGAGCGCGGGCTGACCCACGTATTGCAGGTGGATGCGGATGGCCAGCACGAAGCGGCCGACCTGCCGCCCTTCGTCGAGGGGCTCCGCGCCGACGACGAGGTCCTGCGGCTCGGCTACCCGCGATTCGACGCCAGCGTGCCCCGGCACCGCTTCTACTCCCGCTACATCACCCATTCGCTGGTCTGGCTGGCGACGCTGTCGTTCGAGCTTCGCGACACCATGTGCGGGGTCAAGCTCTACCCCGTCGCCGCCGTCAACCGGCTGGTTGCCGAGCACCCCTGCGGCGATCGCATGGAGTTCGACAGCGAGCTTCCGGTACGCTGGCACTGGCAGGGCGGGCGCGTCGCCAACCTGCCCGTCCGCGTCCGCTACCCCATCGACGGCGTCTCCCACTTCCAGCTATGGCGGGACAACGTGCTGCTCGCCCGCATGCATCTGCGTCTGGTGCTCGGCATGCTCAGACGCCTCCCCGATCTCTTGAGCCGCCGCCAGGAACGCCTCTCATGACCCCGATCAGCAGCAATCCCAATCACTGGTCGAGAATTCGCGAGACCGGCACTGCCGGCGGGGTTCGCGCCATGGTCTGGATCCGGCGCAAGCTGGGACGGCTACCGTTCCAGTTCATGCTGCTGCTGGTGATCGTCTACTACTATATTGCCCACGGCCTGCATCGGCGCGCCTCCCACACCTACCTTACCCGGCTGTGGCGGCACCGCTACGGCCAGGCGCCCAGCCATCTGACCTGGCTGAGTCTGCGCCACTTCCGCAGCTTCGGGCAGAGCCTGATGGACAAGATTGACGCCTGGAGCGGCATCCCGCCGGCGCTCAGTTTCGAGGGCGATACGCGGGAGCGGTTTCGCCAGGCGGTCGAAAGCGGCCGTGGCGGCATCATGCTCGTCTCCCATGTCGGCAACATGGAGATCTGCACCGCCATGAGCGACATGCAGGAGGACTTCCGCGCGACCCTGCTGATGCACACACGCAACGCGCAGCAGTTCGACGAGGTCCTGGCGCGCTCGACCCACCGCGAGAACCCGCCCGAGATCATCGAGGTCAGCGAGATCACGCCATCGACGGCGATGAGGCTGGGGCGTCGGATCGCGGAAGGCGGGTTCGTGGTGATCGCCGCGGATCGTGTGCCGATCAGCGATAGCGGACGCGCCCGCACGCTTCCCTTCCTGGGCCATCCGGCGCGTTTCCCGGAAGGCCCGTTCTGGCTGGCGAGCCTGCTGCGCTGCCCGGTCTACACCATCGGCTGCTTTCGCGAAGCGACCAGCTACCGCATCGACTTCGACCACTTCGACGATACCAGCGCGTTGAGCCGGCGGAACCGGGCGGCATGGATAGAGGGAGCCATGGAACGCTACGTCGACTGGCTGACGCGACAGTGCGAGAAGACCCCCTTGCAGTGGTTCAACTTCTTCCCCTTCTGGCTCGACTGCGAGGATGCCCACGCCGCCAAGCCCGACCAAGAGGACGAGCGCCCCGTCACCTGACCGGGCGATTCCCGACACGCGATACCCCGAGGACACGACCATGCCGTTTCGTCGATGGTGGATCACCCTGCTGCTGCTGGTGCCGCTGAGCGCCCAGGCCTTCGATCTGGACGACCTGCAACGGCGGCTCGCCGCCACACCCTCGCTGGCGGGCAGCTTCGAGCAGCAGCGCGAACTGGCGGATCTCGACAGTTCGCTCTCCAGCCAGGGCACCTTCCTGTTCGAGCGTGGCAAGCGCGTCGTCTGGCAACTCGAAAAGCCGGTCGAGGAGCGGATCGAGCTGACGCCGCAGGCGATAACCGATGGCAGCGGCGAGAACGCGCCTCCCGGCGGCGAGCAGGTCGCCCAGCTGTTCCTGCAGTTGCTGGAGGGCGACTGGCAGGCGCTGGAGTCCCGCTTCACGCTGGCGCTGTCCGGCGACCAGGATGACTGGCGGGTCGCGCTGACCCCGAGAGAGCCCGCGCTGCGCGAGCGCATCGCCGAGATCACGCTGCAGGGTTCCGACACCATCGATCATCTCGACATGCGCACCCCCGACGGCGACCGGCTGAAGGTCCGGCTATTCGACCAGCACCCGCTGAACGATTCATGACCGGCAGCAGCTACCGTCGACTCGGCTGGCTCTGGCTGGCGGTGCTGGCGCTCTGTGCCGTCTGGCTGGGCTGGATGCTGCGTCAGGGCCTTCCTGCCGATACCGATCTCACCGCCCTGCTGCCGGCCGACCGGCAGGCGCCACTGGTCGAGCAGGCGGACCGCGAGCTGGGGCGCGGTTTCGAGAATCGCTTCCTGCTGCTGCTCGGCGATGACGACCGCGTGGCGACGACGCAGGCGCTGGGCCAGGCGTTGCAGCGGCTGGTCGACGAGGGCCAGCTGGCCGGCATCGACTGGCGCGAGCTCGATCTGGCCGACGCCGATCCGCACGGCTGGATGGGGCAGTGGCGCTACCGCCTGCTGACGCCGCAGTGGCAGCAGGCCATCGACGCCGATGGCGGCAGCGCGCTGATCGAGCCGGCGCTGCGCCGGCTGTTCTCGCCGACGGCGCGACCCGAGCCCGTCACCGACCCCTTCGGACTGCTCGATGCCTGGCTGTCACGCCTCCCACGCAGCCCGATCGGCGCCGCCGACGGTCTGCTGACGCTGGATGCCGAGGGGCGGCAGTGGAGCGTGCTGATCGGCGAGTTGAAAGGTTCCCCCTATGAGCTGCCGATGCAGAATGCCCTGCATGCCACGCTCGAACGATTTCAACAGCAGCATCCCGATGCGCAACTGCTGCGTTCCGGGCTGGTATTCCACGCCGCCGCCGGGGCCCGTCAAGCGAAGCGGGAGATGTCCACCATCGGCGCCGCCTCCCTGCTCGGGGTGGTGCTGATCATCGGTTTCGTCTTCCGCTCGCCCCGGGTGTTGCTGCAACTGATGCTGCCCCTGGTGGCCGGTTCGCTGTTCGCGTTGACGTTGACGCTGGGCATTTTCGGCCGTTTGCACCTGCTGACCCTGGCGTTCGGCGCCAGCCTGATCGGCATCGCCGTCGACTATGTGCTGCACCTGCAGTGCGATCGCGTCATCGACGGCAGGCAATTCCGGCTTCGTCGGCTGATGCCGAGCCTGACCCTTGGCCTGATCTCGAGTGTCATCGCCTATGTGGCCCAGGCCCTGACCCCGATGCCGGGATTACGCCAGATGGCAGCGTTCGCCGCCTTCGGACTGATCGGCGCCTGGCTCACCGTGGTACTGTGGCTGCCCCGCTTCACGCTCCACGCCAGCCCTTTTACCGCCAGCCTGGCGACACGCTGGTGGCGGCTATGCCAGCCTCGCCGGCGCCTGTCGCCTTGGCTCGCCCTGGCCGGCGCGCTGGTACTGGTGACCATCTGCGCCCTGCGCCTGACCAGCGATGACAGTCTGAAACTGCTCAATCCCTCGCCGGCGGCACTGATGCACGACGAGCAGCGCGTCCAACAGTTGCTCGACCGCGACACCGGCAGCCGCTATTTCCTGGTTCGGGCCTCGGACACCCAGGCGCTGCTGGCCCGGCTCGAAACATTGGACGGAGCGCTCGACCGAGCCATTGCCGACGGGCTCCAGATCGAGTACCAGTCGCTGGCCGGCTCGGTCCCGACGCTGACCGAGCAGCAGGCCAACCTGGCCCGGGTACGCAAGCTCTACGGCCCCCCGCTGGACGCACTGGTCGAACGGGCCGGCTTGCCGGCGAACGTCGCCGACCAGGCGCGAGCACGCCTGGACCAGGCGCCACCCTTGACCCTGGCCGAATGGCTCGAGACACCGATTGGCTCGCTCCAGCAGCGCCTGTGGCTGGGCGAGACGGGTGACGGCGAGGTGGCCGCCACCGTGGTGATCTCCGGCGAGCGCGATGACCGCACCAGCGCGGCCCTGGCGACCCTCGCCGACACGTTGCCGGAAGTGAAGTACGTCGACCGCGTCAGTCGCATCGGCGGCCTGCTCGGCGAACTCCGCCGCCACACCGCCATCTGGGTGATAACGGCCATGGCGTTGATGACGCTGGCACTGCTGTGGCGTTATCGACGTCACGCCTGGCGTGTGGTGGTACCGCCCTTCGGCGCCACGCTCATCGTGTTGACCGCCTTCGCCGTCGGCGGCGTCCCACTCAATATCTTCAACCAATTGGGCCTGCTGCTGATCTTGGGAATCGGGCTGGATGCCGGTATCTTCAACGTGGAGCATGCTCGCAAGCCGGCTGCGTGGCTGGCGATCACGCTATCGACGCTCACCAGCCTGCTGGCTTTCGGTATGCTGGCCTTCAGCGCCACACCCGCGCTGCACTATCTCGGCCTGACCTGCCTGATCGGCCTGGCCAGCGTCTGGGCACTGGTCCCGTGGGTACGCCCGGAAACTGGCCATTCGACGACATCACCACGGGAGAGCGAACATGTCTGAAGCCGACCACGAGGTCATCGTGATTGGCGCCGGCCCCGCCGGTGCCGCGATCGCGGCACAGCTGGCCGCCCGCGGCCGTCGCGTCCTGGTGGTCGAGCGCAGCCATTTTCCGCGCTTTTCCATCGGCGAGAGCCTGCTGCCGCAGTGCATGGGCCATCTCGAAGAGGCCGGCCTCCTCGAGGCCGTCCAGGCCGCCGGCTATCAACCCAAGAACGGTGCCGCGTTCACCCGCGGCGGCGAGAGCACGACGATCGACTTCCGCGAGAAATTCACGCCGGGCTGGGGCACGACCTTCCAGGTCGAGCGCGCCGACTTCGACCATCGGCTGATCGAGGCTGCCCGGGCGAAAGGCGCAGAGGTCGAATTCGGCATCACCGTCACCGCCTTCCGCGCCGATCCCGATCGACCCGAGGTCGATGTCGTCGATGAATCGGGCAATGCCCGCACCCTGACCGCCTGCTTCGTCGTCGACGCCAGCGGCTACGGGCGTGTACTGGCCCGGCTCGAGGAGCTCGAGCGCGATGCCCGCCAGATTCCCCGCACCGCGCTGTTCACCCATGTCGAGGCCTGCCCGGTGGAGCCGAGCCATGATCGCGAGAAGATCCTCATCGGCGTTCATCCCGACGATGCCGGTATCTGGTACTGGCTGATTCCCTTCCGCGACCAGCGCGCTTCGGTGGGCGTGGTCGGCCAGACGGCGAGAATAGACGCCTACGGCCACTCGCCCGAGACACGCTGGCAGGCGCTGATCGACACCGAACCCCGTTTCCGCCAGCTCTTGGAGGGTGCGCGGCCGACCCGCCCGGTCGGCGAGCTCCGCGGATATTCCGCCGATGTCACCCGGCTGCACGGCGTCGGTCATGTGCTGCTGGGCAACGCTGGCGAGTTCCTGGACCCGGTGTTCTCTTCCGGTGTCACCATTGCGCTGAAATCCGCGAGTCTGGCGGCACCGCTGGTGGATCGCCAGCTGGCCGGCGAGACGATCGACTGGCAGGGCCAGTTCGAGCAGCCGCTGCGCGAGGGCGTCGAGACATTTCGCGCCTTCGTCGATGCGTGGTACGACGGCCGACTCCAGACGATCATCTTCCACGCCGACGCGCCCCGCGACATCAAGGAGCGCATCAGCGCCATTCTGGCCGGCTACGCCTGGGACCGTCGCAACCCGTTCGCCACCGACTCGGCCCGGCATATCGACACGCTGGCCGCCATCTGCGAGAGCCAGGCCGCATCGAGGGCGCCGGGGACCGGGACGGCCAATGCGCGTCAGCCGGATCCTGGCCTGTCGCCGGAGACCGAACGATGAGGCGCATCTTTCCCCTGCTGCCACTGGGCCTGGCGTTCGCCCTGTCCGCCTGCAGCTTGAGTCCGCCGGTGTCGCCGCCGCCGCCACTGGTCGCCGCCGCCACGACCGACACGCTGAAGAGCCAGCTCACCTTCGAACCGGATGAGGGCGAAGCCCGGACCTTGATCGCGTTCATCCGGATCGATCCGGAGCACCTGCGTGCGGTGCTGGTGACGCCCTACGGCCAGCGACTGACGACGCTGGTTCGCGACGCCGACGGCGCCCGCTTCGAGGCTGGCGATGCGCCGGGCGAACCCCCGCTGCCGATACCGCCAGAATGGCTGGCGTCCCGTCTGGAGTGGAGCCTGTGGCCTCTCGATGCCTTGCACGAGGCCTTCGCGGGAAGCGCCTGGCAGGTCGTCGACAGCGCGGCGAGTCGCGACATCACCTATCGGGGGCGATTGATCGCCCGCATCACGCCGGTGCCGGCGCGCGATCGCGCCGAGACACTGATGCTGGACGACCGCCAGGGCCACTACCGCTTGACGATCGACCCGATGCAGGAGAACGATGATTCATGAGTGCTTCTTCTTGCCGCCTGTCCCGCCCCGGCGTGGTCTGCTCGCTGGGCGACGATCTGGACACGATCGGCCGCGCCCTGTTCTCGGGCCAGCGCGGCCTGACCACCAGCGACGTCTTCACCCCGGGCCGTCCGCTGCCGCTAGGACAGGTCGCCAGTGAACTCCCCGACGACAGCCACTGGCCCAAGGACCATCGCAGCCGCAACAACCGGCTGCTGGCGCTCGCCCTGGCTCGCCTCGGCGACGAACTGGAAGCCCTGTTGTCCGCGGTGCCGGGAGATCGGATCGGGGTGGTCATCGGCAGCAGCACGTCCGGCATCGGCGAGACCGAGGCGGCATTGGCGAAGAGCGGCCGAGAGGGCCCGCTGCCGGAGGATTTCGCTTACGCGCGCCAGGAGCTGGGCGCACCGGCGCGCTTCCTCGCGGAGCGTCTGGGTATCACCGGCCCCTGCTACACCCTGTCGACGGCCTGCAGCTCCAGCGCCAGAGCGCTGGCCAGCGCCAGGCGCCTGCTCAAGAGTGGCCAGTGCGATGCGGTGATCGCCGGCGGCGCCGATAGCCTGTGTCGTCTCACGGTCAATGGATTCCTGAGCCTGGAAGCCGTCAGCGACAATCCCTGTCAGCCCTTCTCCCGGCATCGCGACGGAATCAATCTCGGCGAAGCGGCGGCCCTGTTCGTGGTGACGCCCGAGAGCGGCGGTATCCAGCTCGCCGGCGTTGGCGAGAGCGTCGACGCTCACCACATCTCCGCACCCCGCCCGGATGGCAGTGGCGCAGCGGAAGCGATGCGTCAGGCGCTGGCGATGGCCGGGCTCGACGCGTCCGAGATCGACTACCTCAACCTGCACGGCACCGGCACGGCGCTCAACGACAGCATGGAGGCCGCGGCCGTGACGATGCTGTTTCCCACCCCGCCGGCCTGCAGCTCGACCAAGGGATTGACGGGACACACGCTTGGCGCCGCGGGGGCCCTGGAAGCCGCTTTCTGCTGGCTGGCACTCGCCCAGGGGCGGTTGCCGGCACACCGTTTCGACGGCACCTACGATCCGGAGCTTCCTCCGCTCCCTCTGGTGACGACCGGGGCAACACCAGAACGCCGGCCGCGCCGGGCGCTGAGCAACAGCTTCGCCTTCGGCGGCAACAATGCCAGCCTGCTACTGACGCTGGACCATCCAACCGAATGACGAGACGCGAAGACGGAGAGCGATTGCCATCTTGAATCCATCCATTGCGGCTAGCCTGCCCTGCGCCGTCGAGCCCTTGATACCGCACGCCAGGCGCATGTGCCTGCTGACCCGGCTGATCGCCGCCAGCGACGATGGCGCCACCGCCGAGACGTGGACGCGGCACGACGACCTGTTCGCCGAGACCGACGGCATCCCCGCCTGGGTCGGGGTCGAATGGCTGGCCCAGACCGTTGCCGCCTGGGCCGGCTTCCGGGCCTCCGGCTCGACCGCCACACCGGCGCCCGGACTGCTGCTCGGGGCCAGACGTTACCAGGCCCGGGTACCCGTCTTCGCCTTCGATCAGCGAATCCAGGTAACGATCACCGTCGACTTCGTCGCCGACAACGGCATTACCCAGGTCAGCGGCGAGTTGCGCCGGGCCGAGACTGGCGAACCACCGCTGGCTCACGGCAGCCTGACGCTCTATCGCCCCGATTCGATGCCGACGCCGGGCGACGCCTGAGCTCCCGACCCACCCATTCGCCGTTCTGCTACCGAGGCTTCATGGAACATCAACATCCCGAGACGATTCTGGTCACCGGCGCCAATCGCGGCATCGGCAAGGCGATCGCCACACGCCTGGCCCGCGACGGCTTCGACCTGGTACTGCACTGCCGCCGCCCGGGCGACGATATCGAGGCGGTCCGGGCCGGGATCGAAGCCGAGGGCCGCCGCGCCCGCGTGATCCATTTCGACGTGACGGCGCGGGAGACGGTCCAGGCAGTGCTGGAGGCGGACATCACTGAACACGGCTGCTATTACGGCGTGATCTGCAACGCTGGCATCACCGCGGACCGGCCTTTCCCGGCCCTCGCGGGCGAGGAGTGGGACAGCGTGCTGCGGACCAACCTCGACGGTTTCTACAATGTCCTGCATCCGCTGGTCATGCCGATGATCCAGCGTCGCCGGCCCGGTCGTATCGTCGCGCTCTCGTCGATGTCCGGATTGACGGGCAACCGCGGCCAGGTCAACTACAGCGCCGCCAAGGCGGGAATCATCGGCGCCAGCAAGGCGCTCGCCGTCGAGCTGGCCAAGCGTCGGATCACGGTCAATTGCGTTGCACCGGGCTGGATCGAGACCGAGATGACCGAGGCGCTGCCGAAGGAGGAGGTTCGCAAGCTGATCCCCATGCAGCGCACCGGATCGGCCGAAGAGGTCGCCGGCACCGTCAGTTTCCTGTGCTCGCGGGACGCCGGCTACATCACCCGCCAGGTGATCGCGGTGAATGGCGGCATGATCTAAGCGCGGCCAGGGCGCTACTTTAGCGTGTGCTCAAGAAACAGCGATCCCGTGCCGATAAAGCGCCATGGCGGCAATGACTCTCCCTGATTGGACATCGGCATGAAATCCGGCATTTCCATCGCCCTGATCATCATCGTGCTACTGGCGCTGGCCGCGGGCGGCGTGCTGGCCAGCGAACTTCGCTGGCCACTGCCGGCCGAGGCGCTGGCGCCGCTGGGCATCTATCTGCTGACCCTGGTGCTGGCCGGCTGGCTCTGCGTGCAGTTGGTGGTCCTGGTCAGAGGGCTGACCCGCCAGCAGCAGGCGCTGATCGAAAGCCAGGACGCGGTTCGGCGCCAACTGGAAGCGGCGGAGCTGTCGCAGTTGATGGGGCAGTTCGTGCAGCACGCCGAGGCGCTGCTCGACAAGGAGAGCCTCGATCCCAACAAGCGCAGCGTGATGCGCTGCCTGGCGATCGATGCGCTGCGCGGCAACCGTGGCCGCGGCGACGTCAATTACACCCGCCTGGCCAGGCTCTTCGAGTGGCTCGATGCCGAGGCCGAACGACACCAGAACGACACTCACCGGCTGCAGCTGATGCTGCCCACGCTGATGCAGTACGCCGAGATCGCCTGGCAGCTGTGCCAGGTCGGCGAGAGCCAGGCGGACCGGCTGTCGCGCTTTCTGCAGCACCAGCCGGCGCCGCCCTCCCGCGACGACGCCTGACCGCCGCGCTACTTGATCGCGGCTGTCAGGGTGATCTCCACCCGCAACGCCTGGGCCGGCATCGGTGCCGTGATACAGGTACGCGCTGGCGCATGACCCTCGGGAATCCAGGCATCCCAGACCGCATTCATCGCCGCGAAATCGTCGCCGTCAGCCAGATAGAGGGTGGCGGAGAGGAGATGCTCCCGATCCGAACCAATCTCTTCCAGCAGCGCCTCGACGCGGGAGAGCATGCTCAACGTCTGGGCGGTGATATCTCCCTCACGGGCTTCGGGGCCCGCCACCTGGCCGCAGAGATAGGCGACGCCGTTGTGGATCACCGCCCGGCTCATGCGGGTCTGCGGATCGTGGCGCTGGATGGTCATGGAATCACTCCTGTCGAGGCGGCGGGTAGCGCCAGTGGCAATGAATGCACCACGGCGGCGGTGATGCGTCGTGGTGGTCGGTCAGCGGAGTATAAGCGTTGCGGTCCGCGCGTGTCGCAGCATGGCGGTGGTGGTGCTGCCGACCAGCAGATGACGAATCCGCGAGTGGCCGTAGGCCCCCATGATCGTCAGGTCGACCCCTCGGCGATCCGCATAGTCGGCGAGCACTTCGTCCACGTCCCCCGCCAGGATAGCGCCCTGGGCGTCGACCTGCCCCTGCCGCAGCCGCTCCAGCGCCCACTCGAGCTGGGCCCGCTGGTCGTCGGTACCGGCGCCGATCATGACCACGTGGCAGACCAGGCCATTGAGCAGCGGGCTGGCGGCGATCATCTCGACCCCCTTGCGGGTCGTCCGGCCGCCGTCGAACGCCAGCAATAGCCTCGTGGGCGGCTGGAACTCGGGCGGGGTCACCAGAATCGGGGTGTGCAGCGTGCGCACGACCCGTTCCAGATTGCTGCCCAGGTGCTCGAGCGCTTCGTCGGCGGATTCGCCGCGCTTGCCCAGCACCACCAGGCGTGTCTGGGACTCGCGTTCCATCAGCGACTCGAGCAGTTCGCCGTGTCGCAGCGCGGTCGAAACCGTGGTCCCCGGCGCCAGGCGCTCGGCCTGGGCCCGTGCCGACTCGAGCAACTCGCGGCCATGCTGCTGGGCAATCTTGGCGCGCCGCTCGTCGAGTTCGGTGAGCTGCTCGCGCAGATGCTCACGACTGCCGAGCCCGATCTGCCCACTGGCATCGGTGACGCCAGGACTTGGCGCCCTGCTCAGCACATGCATCAACTCGAGCGGCGCGCCGATGCGCTCGGCGGCCCAGGCGGCCGCGGCGCAGACCGCAAAAGCGTGGCGGGAGTCGTCGATGCAGGCCAGAACCTGACGTTCACTCATGGCGTTCTCCTCTGCNNTCCCATCAGCTTTTCCACCGCATCCGGCTTGTCGTGTACTCCGAAACGATCGACCAAGGTGGCGCTGGCCTGGTTCATGCCCACCACTTCGACCTCGGCACCCTCACGACGGAACTTGATCACCACGTTGTCCAGTGCCTCGACCGCCGTGATATCCCAGAAGTGGGCACGGGAGACATCGATCGTCACGCGCTCGACCGCCTCCTTGAAATCGAATCCGGCATTGAAGCGGGTCGAGGAAGCGAAGAACACCTGGCCGACCACATCATAGTTGCGTGTCTTGCCGTCGTCGTCCATGCGACTCCCGATGTAGAGGATCTGCCCCACCTTGTTGGCGAAGAACAGCGACGCCAGCAGCACGCCGACCAGGACGCCGATCGCCAGGTTGTGAGTCGTGACCACCACGGCCACGGTGGCCAGCATGACGATGTTAGTCGACATCGGATGACGGCGCAGATTGACCACCGACTCCCAGCTGAACGTGCCGATCGAGACCATGATCATTACCGCCACCAGCGCAGCCATGGGGATCTGCGAGACCCAGTCGCCGAGGAAGACCACCAGGATCAACAGGAAAGCGCCGGCGATCAGCGTCGACAACCGCGTGCGCCCGCCGGACTTCACGTTGATCACCGACTGGCCAATCATCGCGCAGCCGGCCATGCCGCCGAGCAGGCCGGAGAAGATGTTGGCGACGCCCTGGCCCTTGCACTCCCGATTCTTGTCACTGGAGGTATCGGTCAGCTCGTCGACGATCGTCGCGGTCATCATCGACTCCAGCAGGCCGACCACGGCGATGCCCAGTGAATACGGCAGGATGATCATCAGGGTGTCGAGATTGAGCGGCACATCGGGCCACAGGAAGACCGGCAGGGAGTCGGGCAGCTCGCCCATGTCGCCCACGGTACGGATGTCCATGCCGCTGACCATGTAGACGATCGTCAGCACCACGATGCAGACCAGCGGCGACGGCAGCATTCTGCCGATGACCGGCAGGTAGGGAAACAGGTAGATGATACCGAGCCCGGCGGCGGTCATGGCATAGACGTGCCAGGTGACGTTGGTCAGCTCCGGCAGCTGGGCCATGAAGATCAGGATGGCCAGCGCGTTGACGAACCCCGTCACCACCGAACGCGACACGAAGCGCATCAACTCGCCCAGGCGCAGGTAGCCGAACACGATCTGGATCACCCCGGTCAGCAGCGTCGCCGCCAGCAGGTATTCGAGGCCGTGATCGCGAACCAGGGTCACCATCAGCAGCGCGGTGGCGCCGGTGGCGGCGGAGATCATCCCCGGCCGGCCCCCGGTGAAGGCGATCACCACGGCGATCGAGAACGAGGCGTAGAGGCCGATCTTGGGATCGACGCCGGCGATGATCGAGAACGCGATCGCCTCCGGTATCAGCGCCATGGCAACCACGGTGCCGGCGAGCACGTCGGCGCGGACGTTGGATAGCCAGTGTTTTCTGATCAGCTCAAGCATGGGTAGTTCTCTGTCATGAGCCACGTTGGGCGGCCAGGGACCTCGCCTGCACGTCTCGAAAAGACGAACCTTCAGTGGTCGACATCCATCGTCGGGGGACATCGGACACAGGGCGCTGTCGGCCGACCGCCACGCATTCGCGGCGAATCTTTGAGTGGGATAGGAGCGACGAAACGATGCCATCGACCGACCATGAGGGTCGGGACAGCCAGACGGGTGCCGAGGGCACGCCGGGACGGGGGCGTAACGCTAGGGTGGCGTCATACCGGCGATGGTGTTGGCAAAAAGGGCTTGCATGGAGTCGGACCCTGTCGAGCGCGGCAGGCGCGTCGTTGAATGATCGATCGTCTCGAGGCGCGGGAGTCTACCACTAGCGTCGAAAAGTTCCCAGCCGCGATCCACGGAGTAGAATCGCCACTGTCGCTTCGAGGCCTCAGCGGTTGTGCGCTTCCAGAAACCGCTGCATCGCCTCGACAGTGGCATCGCTGCAGTGGTGCTCGATCCCCTCGGAATCGGCTTCGGCCACGTGGGGTGGCACCCCGAGTGCCAGCAGGGTCGACAGCACCAGTTGGTGGCGGGCCTCGACCTTCTCGGCCAGTTCGCTCCCCTTCGCGGTGAGGAAGACGCCGCGATAGGGGCGCGCCTCGGCGAGGCCGTCACGCTTGAGCCTGGCGATCACCTTGGAAACGGCAGCGGCACTGACACCGAAACGCTCGGCCAGGTCACTGGCCCGGGCCTCGCCGTGATCGCGATGAAGCTGAGCGATCTCCTCCACGTAGTCTTCCACCAGCTCCTGCTGATGGTCGAGGCGAGTGCGCTCGAAACGGGCATAACGTGGACGTGGCGTTACTGGCATGATGTTCTCATCGACGGGCTGAAGTGATGGGCGGCGAGAGTCTGTCGGGCGCTTGCGCGCGCGTCCCCTGAGAGCCTACAGCAACTCGAAGGCCAACACATAACCATTCAGCAAGATGATGATCGCGGCGATGACGCATCCCAGTGCGGTCACCCAGCCACGGCTGGTCAGATTCCCCATCACCCGGTGCTGTGCGGTGAAGTGGATCAGGGGAACCAGCGCGAAGGGTATCCCGAAGCTCAACACGACCTGGCTGGCGACGAGCACCTGCTGCTCCGGGAATCCCAGCATGATCACCGCGATCGCCGGCAGCATGGTCAACAGACGTCGCAGCCACATCGGAATGGTGAAGCCGACGAACCCCTGCATCACCACCTGCCCCGCCATCGTGCCGACGATCGACGAGGAGAGCCCCGCCATCAGCAAGGTGAAACCGAACAGGGTGCTGGCAAGGTCCCGGTTCATCAGTGGCGCCAGCAATTGATAGCTCTGCTCGATCGACGCGATGCCGGTCCGGCCGTTATCGAAGAAGACCGCCGCCGCCAGTGCCAGCATCGACAGGTTGATGATCCCGGCGACCCCCATACCGATGATCACGTCCCAGCGGTAGTAGCGCATCGCGCGGCGGCGCTGTTCGTCGCTGTGGGTCGCCACCCGGCGCTGGGAGAGCGACGAGTGCAGATAGATGACATGCGGCATCACGGTCGCGCCGAGGATGCCTGCGGCCAGGAACACCGCGTAGCCATCCGGGAACTGCGGCAACAGCAAGCCCTGCAGCGCCGGCGCGGCGTCGGGCCGCCCCATGACGATCTGGATCACGAACCCTGCCGCCACCGCCATCAGCATGCTGCCGATGATGATCTCGAGCAGGCGGAAACCGAATCGCTGCATGTAGAGCGCCGCATAGGTGATCGCCCCGGTGAGCAGTGCCCCCTCGAGCATCGACATGCCGAACAGCAGGTTGAAGGCCAGTGCGGCACCGAGGAATTCCGCCAGGTCGGTGGCGATCGCCACCAGCTCGGCCTGGACCCAGTAGAACCACACCAGCGGCCGCGGATAGCGCTCTCGGATCATCTCCGCCAGATTCTTGCCCGTCGCCAGGCCGAGGCGAACCGACAGCGTCTGGATCAGCATCGCCATCAGATTGGCCCACAGCACGACCCACAGCAGAACGTAGCCGTAACGTGAACCCGCTTCGATGTTGGTGGCGAAGTTGCCTGGGTCAATGTAGGCCACCGCCGCGATCATGGCGGGGCCGAAGAACGGCAGGAAGCGCGACAGCGCCGATCGACGGCGGCCGCCGGCTTGCACTGCCTCGCTCCCGTTGCGGGACTCGATAACGCTGTCGGACACGATGGAACCCTGGAATTCGTCAACGAACCGGCGCGATTACGCCCCGGTTATCAATTTAAACCTTGGTTGATAAGATATACCCGAGTTACCAACGATACAATGCATGGGCGTGATGAGTTGTTTCAATGATGTTGGCATGCCCGGCCGAATCGACGGGTCACGCCAAAAGTTGGGCGCCATTTCGGCGCCCGTTGTGTGGCATTCTGCGATTTGCCGATCAGAACGTTTTCGACAGTTTCAAGAAGCCTCCATCGCTTCGGTAACCGTCTCCGTTGGCACCGCGATACTCCAGACGCGCCTCGAAGCCGCTATCGCTTGCCAGCGATACACCGGCGCCGTACTTGGCCAGCGTATCTGGCATGGAGACGGTCGAGCTGAAGCGTGAAGCGCTCTCCGCACCCTTGAAGTCGGCACGGCTCTCCCACTCATCCGCGCTGGAGAAACTCACCCCGGCCTCACCAAAGCCGGAGAGCGTCCAGGCATTTCCGACTGACAGGCCGGCCCCGAACTCCAGCGCCGGCGTCGTGATCAACGCCGTCTGGCTACTCTCCTCGACCTCGAGATCCAGGATACCGGCACCATTCTCGTCATAACCCGAGGCGCGCACGTGCACCAGGTCGAGATCGAGTTTCGGTTTCAGGTAGGCCGCGCCCAGCGACGCCGTATAGGCAGCGCGCAGGCGTGCCCCGACGGTCGTGATATCGGTGGTGCCCTCGGCCGTGGCGTCGAACGCGGGGATCCGGATGTGGCGCTCCGTATCATATTCGCCGTAGCTACCGGTCAAGCCAGCGGAAAGCGCCAGATTGCCAATGTCACGGGTCAATGACACGCCGGCATAGCCAGAGGTGCCATCGGCGCTGGAGAGTCCGTCGCGCCCATCCACGTCGGCATCGCCGCCGCCAGCGGTGAACCCGAGTGTCAAATCCGGCGCGACGCGAATCTGGCCGCCGAAGCCGACACCGTGAATGTCACCGCGATACCCGCCGGTGCCGTCCTGGCTAATATTGGCGTCGGCTACACCGGCCCAGAAACAGTGGCCACCATCCCGCGACACCACGGCGCCGGCGCGCGCGCCGCAGCTCATGGCATCATCCAGCCAGCCACTCGTCTGCAGCGTCTGCGCCGCGGCAATCGCCTGTGCGCTACCCATTGACATCGATGCCAGCCCCCGAGCGTAGCTCGCACCGCCATCAGCATTCATGGAGAGGGCATTGACCTGACCCAGCAGCGGCGCGAAGCCGTTGGTCGCGCCATCGACAAACAGCGCGTCCAGCCGCTCGCCTACCGCGCGCTGGTTGGCGTCGAGATCGGCGAAAGCCGTACCGAAGCGCGTGCGCGCCACCTGGATGCGTGCGCTGCCGCCGACGATCTCGCTGGTGAAATCGACCGCCGGGGTATCAGCGGCCTCGAGGGTACCGGTCGTGCTGCCCGAAACGCTGAACACCTCGAGCGCTTGGGTCGGTGCCAGGGTCGAGGCGAGCACTTGTAACTCGCCTGCGAGCGTGGCGTTCCCCTGAATCTCGAGACGGTCGGCAATACCCCGCTCGAAGTCGGCAGCCACGCTCAATCGCCCACTCTCGGTCTGCTCGAAATCGCCTTCGAGCGTGGCCGTGTTGCCAATGCCCCCACCCTCTGCCACGGAGGAGAGCACGCCCACGGTCCCGGCGTTGACCAGGTCCGCCTGCGACACGTTCTCCAACAGCCAGGTCGCTCCGCTGGCGTTGTCGACCTGAATGCTGGGTCCGGGCGGCGCGGCCAGCAGCGCCAAGGATGTCACCTGGGCAGCGCTGGCTACATCCGTCGACAGCGTGTTCGCCGGCGCCATGCTCGAGGACACCGTGCCGCCGCCGTCCGTACTCTGAGTGCCACCGTAGGCGAGAACGGCACCATAAATGGCGCCCTGATTGTGAATCGCCAGGGTCGGCAGATAGGAGGCCTCGGTAACGAACAGAACCGCAGAGCCGCGTACCGTGCCATCGGTCCCACCGCCGGCACTGACGACGCCTCCCGTGCCCACGTTCAGAACGTTGTTCTGCCCTTCGCTGAATGCGACGGCGGCACCGTTCTTGCTGCCACCCACGACCTGTCCATCGACGCTCACGCTGATCCGGCCGTTGTATTTCGGGCCCATGGATTGCGCGAAGATGCTGTAACTATTGGTGCCGGAAGTCACCAGAGAACCACTTTGCGTCACCGTAACCGCCCCGCCAGCCCCAGCGTTGTTTCCCGTGGAACCCGCGTGCAACACACCGTCGCTGCCACCATACAGGCCGCCGCCGCCGCCGATCGACTGGGCGATGATGCCGTAGGCCCCATCGCCTGACGTTGCGATGTCGCCGTTGACGTTGACCTGGACATTGCCACCGTCGCCTGTGGGTCCATCTTTGCCACCAAATCCTGGTCGGCTGGTCGAGATGGTATTGCCGCTGATGTTACCGGCGATACCACCGCCGCCGCCCACCGACTGCGCGATGATCGCGTGGGCACCCTCACCGGACGTGGCGATGCTGCCACTGGTCACATGAAGAGATACCTGTCCGCCGTTACCACTGGCGCCCGCGGCGTCGGAACCCAGTTCAACGCTCAGCAGGCTATCGGTGTCGGCTGCACCACCCACACCGCCACCACCGCCGATGGATTGCGCGACGATGCCGAACGCACGATCGCCGAAGGTCTGCAGTTGTGTTCCCGTCGTCAGGTCGACTTTACCGCCTTTTCCCGACGCACCGCCGCGTCCGCCGACCGCCACCTCGAGGTCCAGATCGAGGCGTTTTTCGGATTGTGTCGTGCTGCCGGCACCGCCCACACCGCCGCCGCCGCCGATGGACTGGGCGAAGATACCGTAGGCGTCGTCGCCAAGGGTCGCCACGCGACTGAAGCTGCCGCTGCCGATGGTAATGTTGCCACCGTCACCCGCCGCACCGCCGGAAGCGCCGAAGCCGCCACCGACGGAGATCTTGCCGTTGGCACTGTCCGAGCCATCGCCGGACTGACCGCCACCGCCACCAATCGACTGCAGCAGCATGCCGTGTGCGGCATAGCCAGCGGTGGTTATTTTCATCCGCGAGCCGGTATCGTTGAAGAAGGTGTTGATCGTCCCGCCGTCGCCGCCCGCGCCGCCCTGACCACCAACCGCCATCGAGAGTTCGGCCTTCGCCGCCGAGCCCGCCGCCAGCGCGGTTCCTCCCGTGCCGCCGCCGCCGCCGATCGACTGCAAGACGATGCCATCAGCCCAGTCACCCTGGGTGGCGATCGTAGTATTGAAAACGAGCGCCGAGTCGCCGCCGATGTCACCGCCGTGACCCCCGCTGCCACCATTGCCGCCAACCGCCGCAGCCAGGCCGAAGGTCATCGGTTCCTCATCGTTCGAATCGTCGTCGCTCGAATCATCAGCGTCGCCGATATCGCTGCCGGCAGAACCAGCCAGGCCACCGCCTCCACCGATCGACTGCAGCAGTACGCCGTCGGCGTCGCCGCCCCGCGTCGTGATGTTGCCGTTGATGCCACCCTTGGAGACGATGTCGCCGCCCAGATTGCCGGAGCCACCCGTGGCCCCCACGGCGAGTTTCACGCCGGTGGTGATCTCGGTCGGATCGCTACCCTCTTCGGGCGTCGCGGAACTCTCTCCCCCTTCGGCTTCCGGGGTTTTTTCTCCGCTGCCCTCGCCGCCACCGACCGAAAATCCGACATCGAGACCGATCGTTCCGCCTTGTCCGGTACCGCCGCCACCACCGACCGACTGCGCCACGATACCGCGGGCCCCCGAGCCATGGGTGGCTACCGATGTGCCGGAGGCCAGACTGACATCGACGTCGTGACCGACACCACCGCTACCACCGCGACCACCAAGTCCGATACTGGCCTTGACGCTGACACCGCCGCCGATTTTCTTGTCACCCGAATTGCCGATGCCACCATCGCCGCCGCCGCCGCCGATCGACTGGGCCACGATAGCGTTGGCGTTATCGCCGTAGGTCTCGATACGCGCGCTGTCGGCAAGCGTCACATGGACCGATCCGGCCGAGCCACCGGCGCCGCCGGAAGCGCCGAGCGCGGTCGAGACATCGACCGACGCCGTATCGGCCAGACCGACAGAGCCGGCGAGACTCGAGGCCGAACCGCCGTCGCCGCCGCCGCCGCCGACCGACTGCGCCAGAATGCCGTGCGCGCCGTCGCCGCCGGTCATGACCGTTGACGCACCAGCGAGCGACGCGGTCGCGGAACCGCCGTCACCGCCGGCACCGCTGAGCCCGCCAAGCGCGGTACTGACAGCGACGGCAAACGACTCTCCCTCACCCGTTGGCGCGGCCACGCTCAACGCATCGGCCACCGAGCTGCCACCGGAGCCGCCGCCGCCGCCAATCGATTGCACCGTGATGCCGTGAGACGAACCCGCGTCGGCGCCGAGCGGGTTGCCATTGGCGTCGAAGCCCGTCTGGACTCGGGTGTCATCCAGTGCCACGCTGGCCTGATTGCCCGAACCACCGGTACCGCCGCTGCCACCCAGCGAGTTGTTCAAGGTCAGACCGACCGAGGCGTCGTAACCCGTCGCACTGCCGCCGGTGCCGCCACCGCCGCCAATCGACTGCACCAGGACCGCGCCAGCGTTGGCGCCAGCGGTCGTCACGAGACTATCGATCAAGTCAAGTGAGCTCTTTCCACCGACAGTGCCGGAACCGGCACTGCCACCGATCTGAATGGCCAGGGGGGTGCCGATATTGAGCGACATCGTGTTGCCGCCATTGCCGCCGCCCCCGCCTAGGGACTGAACGATCAGGCCTTTGGCATTCTGGCCCGACGTCGATAGCTGCAGCGCATCGAAATAGCCACTCGCATCACCGCCAGCCCCGCCGCCGGAACCGCCGCCGCCAATCTGCAAGGTCGCAATGGAGAGCGCCGAGACGGCATCGACGCTGCCGCCGTTGCCTCCGCCACCCCCTATCGACTGAACGATCACGCCATGAGAAAAATCGCCACCGGTGACGATCGCACTACCCTCGTCGCTCTGCGGCGCCGCCGACCCGGTATCCGCTGCCGGGCCGTTAGGTCCGGTGGTGACTGGCACGCCGTTGCAACCCGCGTAGGTGTTGGTCGCGCAGGCGGTGAGACCGTTGCCACCTGCCTCGCCCGAACCGCCAACGCCGATGCCGGCGAGCACCGAGGCATCGAAGGCATCGCCACCATTTCCTCCACCACCACCGATCGACTGGGCTACCAGACCATAGGCGTGATCACCAGCGGTGGAGACAGTCCCCCCCACGGCGAAGATCTCGGCCTTGCCCCCCTGGCCGCCGCTGCTGCCACTACCACCGACCGCCGCCATTCCGACGGCTCCCCCTCCGACCCCGCCACCGCCGCCGATCGCCTGAGCGACGATGCCCGAAGCGGCGTTCCCCGATGTCGTGATGTCTCCACTATTGGTGACGTAGGCGGTTTGCCAGTTGTTCGCGCCGGCCCCGGCGGCACCGCCAACGGATAGGACGCCCCCCGAGGCGCCCGCCGCACCACCACCACCGGCAATCGATTGCGCGAGGACGCCGATCGAGTAGTCGCCGCTGGTGGTGATGTTGCCACTATTATTCTGTTCGACATCGGCAGCGGATCCGCCGCCGCCGGCGTTTCCGCCAAGCGATATCACCCCGGTACTGATGCCTCCCGTGCCGCCGGATCCGCCGATGGCCTGAGCCAGAAATCCGTAGGCGTGATCGCCACTCGTGGTGATATCGGCACCGCTGGTCGTGGTCGCTTTTTCGGCATTGCCGCCGTTACCGCCGTTGCCTCCCGAACCAAAGAGCACGCCAACGAAATCGTCGCCCGTCCCACCGCCCCCGCCGACCGAGTGCAGCGTGATACCCGCGGCGTAGTCGCCCTGGGTCTCGATCTGCGTGCCCGACGTGGCGTAGACACCGACACTGCCGCCGTTGCCTCCTTTTCCGGCCGTTCCCGCGTTGCTGCCGCCGATGCCACCGATCGACTGCGCCAGCAGGCCGTAGCCGCGATCGCCATCCGTCTTGACGGTGCCATCGTCCAGAAGATTCAGCTGAATTCTCCCGCCGTAGCCGCCGGTGCCCCCCTTCGACTGGCTGTGGCCGTTGCCGTTGCCGCCGTTACCGCCATAGGAACGCGCGACGATACCACTCACGTTCTCGCCCGAGACCGCGATCCTGCCGGCCGTGTGGGTGATCACAGTCACGCCGGAGGTATCCGCTTCTCCCTGATTGCGCTGGGCACTACCCGCCCCCCCGATGCCGCCTGTGGTCTCATCGTGGGAGTTTCCCCCGTTGCCACCATGGGACAGTGCCAAAATACCGGCGGACTCGTAGCTACCCATTGCCGTATTGCCGGTCTTGACCAGCGTGATGTCACCGCGGTTGTCGATCGTGATCTCGCGGCCATCCTCGCCCTTGCCGCCGTTATCGCTATTGTCTTCCGAGCCGCTGCCATTGCCGCCGCTGCTGCGGGCGAATATCCCCTGCACACCGTAGGCGCCATTGCCGTTCTCACGGTAATAGAGCGTAAGGTCTGCCTGATTCACCACGCTGATCATGCCACCGGTACCGCCGGCGCCCGCCTGGCCCGTGCCATCCGCGCCATCGCCGCCGCGGCCCCCGATCGACTCGGCACTGATCAATCGCGCAAGATCGCTGCCCTCGAAGACATCGGATGACGACCCGATGGTGATCGGCGCCCGGTTGAGAACGGTCACGGTCTTGCTATCTCCCCCGTTGCCACTCAACTGATCACCGAGCACTGCACTGTTGAAGGGACCACCGTTACCCGCCTTGCTCTGCGCGAACAGCCCCGCGACCATACCGATACCACCGAAGTCGGCGTTACCCTCGATCTCGATAGCAGAGTAGTTGTTGATCGTGATGAAACCGCCATCGCCGCCACGGCCGCCATCGGCACCCTGGTCGTCCGGCTCGACCCCATTGCTACCCGTCCCCTGGGCACGAATGGCGAAGACATGTTCCGGAAAGTTGTTACTGCCAGAAAGGTCGCCACTGATATGGATGGTGGCGCTATCGTTAGTAATGTTGCCGTCCTTGTCGACCACCCCGTTATTGATCGTCAAGGTGCCAGCCGGATAGCCCGCAGGATGCTTGTCGCGGGATGGCGTGCCGCCACCGACATAGTAGTAGAGGCCGTATATCTCTTTATTCGCGCTCAGCCTGCGCGTCTGGGCGACCGTATTGGTGACGGTGTAGTCGGTGCCACCGGCGTTCCAGGCGACGACCTCCTGACCATTCTGGTTCTCATTGATGGTGCAGTGGGTCTCGGTGTTGTAAGGGATAGAGCTGCACTGCTCCGCCCACGCGGCAGGGCTCGATATCAGGCAGCTCATCACTAAACCGATACCGCTGGCCATCCGGGGAGCGACACCAGCCCGCGATGCTGGCTTGTCGGTGCCGGATTTGCGACGTGCGCGACTCGCCTCCGAGGCCGCCTGCCAGGTTTTTTTGTTGTGATTCCAGACGACTCGATAGACTCGATTCATGACAAATAATCTCCACCACGGTTTATAGTTCCCCGCGGCGGAGCGTCACATGTAACGAACGGTGACCGTCAGTCTCGATTCTCTCAGAACTCTCGAATGCAGCGCACTTTCATGCGAAAAATCGAAAAGACCAGAAATATCACACTGGGTGTCCAGCGAACTCAGATGACTTTCGGGTGAAGCGCGCCTGAGGTCCGGGAAGCACATGGCGCGTGTGAACGGGTAGCGCCAGCGACCTTGTGAGTGGCTCTCGGAATGGCGGCAAGTGGCATCGAAACGGCCCGGCTGTCGCTAAAATACCTCGACGCGTGGTCTAAACCGCGCTCCCCGCGAAAACGATGCCGCGACCGAAGATCGTGCGTATGGGAATGGGGATATCCTCCCGGCGGGCTTTCTGCCGCAGGCGACTCAGGATCACGTCGATGCGGTGCAGATCCGGCTCTGCGGCATGCTCGAACATGAGGTCATGCAGCGCCTGACGCGTGAATACCTGGTTCGTCGACGATAATAGAATCGACAGTAGCGCGCTCTCCTGGCGAGAGAGCGGAAGCGCCTTGCCACCGGGCCCAAGCAGACGTTCTCCGGATGGCGACAGGGACCACCCCTGCCAGCCAGGTTCGGCGGCGCGGGACTCGGTGGTAGCGCCGTGCTTGAGCCGTCGATTCAGCTGCACCAAGGCGTCTGCCAGCTGCGCGAAATTGATGGGTTTGACCAGAAACAGGTCGGCTCCCAGATTGAGCCCGCGCAGGCGATCCTGCTGATCTCCCCGCGCGGTGATCACGATCGAGCCATAACCCCCCAGCTCGTGCAGAAACTGGACGATGCTGAACCCGTCCTCTCCCGGCAAGCCCAGATCGACGAGCACGATATCGACATTCTGTCGATGCAGCAGCTTCCAGAAGGACTCCGCACTGCCGGCCCCCCAGGCCGGGAACCCCTTGTGATTGAGATAGAACAGCAGCTCTTCGCGGAGGTCTTCGTTATCCTCCACGACCGCGATTCTGGGTAGCGACTCGATCACTCCCCACCTCCTTTCCCTGCATTCCAGGGCATCGTGAACACGAAGCGACAGCCTGTCGATGTGTTGGCGGCGAGAGCCAGCTCACCGCCGTGGGCACGCGCGATCTGGCGGCTGACATGCAGTCCCAAGCCGAACCCGGGGCGCGTGCCGGTCGAGGATTCGGCTCTGCGGTAGCGTTCGAAGATGATGTCGACCTGGTTCACGGGAATGCCTCCGCCGCGATCTTCCACCGCCAGCGTGAACCGCTCTCCGGCTCGCCGACACTCGACCCGAATGATGCCACCGGCACTATATTTCACCGCATTGTCGATGACATTGGAGAGCGCTATACGCATCAGGGCGGCGTCGATCCAGGGTCGCTCGCCGGACGGCATACCGCCTTGCGCTGCGCCGTACGCCAGGTGTTCGAGTTCAAGCCGGCAGCTGTGGTGATCGGAGAAATGGATGAGCGCCACCGCCGAGTTCACGATCTCGGCCAGATCGGCGGGCCGGCAGTCGAGGTGCAGGTTTTCGGCATCGAGCCTGGCATCGACGAGGCAGTTATCGGTCAACTGAATGAGTCGATCATTGGCTCTCTCGATGCGGCTGTGGCGCTGACGTATCTGCGCCATGTCGGTTGCGTAGCGCAAGTTCTCCAGACAGCCGGAAGTCACCGCCAGAGGCGTTCGAAACTCATGGGCGACCATACCCATGAATTGACGCTGGTTGAAGCTCGCTTCGCGTTCGATCATCAGGTCTCTGGCCAGCCGCTTCTTCTCCCTGGCCTCGCGATATTGCATGCGCACCTGGTAAACGGCCACGCCCATGACCAGCAGCATGTTGACCACCAGTGAATATTGCCAGGCACGGTAGAAGACGATTTTGAAAGGCACCCGACCTGCCAGTACCAGCAGACCGTAGAGTGTCAAGGCCGTAACGATGAAGGGTCCAATACTCAACGCGAAAGATAGCGTTCTGAACCCCTCCTTGCCCCAGACACGCAAGCAGTACATCAAAAAGAGAATGCCAATGAAAAAGTGAAGCGTCGTCTGCAGGCGAATCGCCTGACTATAGAAGCCCAAGGGTATGCTCAGCATCAGCGGCAAGCAGAGGAAGCAGGTCCCGACAAAGGTCCGATAGAGCCACGGCACGCGGTCGCGCAGATCGATCGCTTCGACCGGCATCCACAACAGGGATGCCGACATGAGCAGGGCCAGTACACTGATCAGGTAATGCTGAAACAGGATTCCCAGCCCGGGCAGCGACCAGGCGACGAAACCCTCTATCGAGGCCATCATGGCATAGGGAATGGCCATGAAGGCCACCGACCATAGCAGGCGGTTGCGCAAGAGGATCGCCAGTACCAACGCCAGCAGCGTCGAGAGCCCTGCCAGCCCGAAGTAGAAGGCGTAGTAGGCCGACGAGCGCGTGGCATGGATCATGAATTCCTCAGGTTGCCAGAATCCAAGCCGCAGCAGCAGGGAACTGGTCGTCGCGACTCGCATCACGATCTCGTAGCCCGGCGCGCTCGGCGGCGGCGCTATTTTCAGAACGGGAAAGCGATAATCCAGATCTCCTCTGGGCGCCGCGAGCGTATCTCCGACGCGCCGCTGGTGCCAAGGTCCGCTTCCCGTCAGGGGGCGATAGTAGACGCGAATGTCATCGAGAAAGTTGGGCTTGATCTCCAGCCACAGCGGTGCGCCATCGAAAGCGTCCGCCGCGAGGGTGAAGCGCAGCCACGCGACCTCGTGGGTATAGCCCCGCGACAGGACCTCCCTCGCGGGTTTTCCGTGACGCGCGATCTCGGACACGGCTTCACGCAGTGAGAGCCGCCCCGTGGGGTCGCTCCAGACGCGATAGGGGATATCGCTTCCCAGCCAAAGCGGTGCGGCCACGGCCGACGGCAGGGTTAAGACAGCCCACCCCGCCAGTGCGCAGAGGAGCGCGGAGCGCCATACGAGACGAATGGCAGAAAGCGAGCGCTGGGGCCCCGTCACCCCGCGTTTCCATCCGCGGTCCCGGGGTCGCGCGTGGGCATCAACGCCACTGTAGGATCGGCCAGCCGCGCGCCTCGGCGGTCTCCCGCAGGCGGGCATCCGGCTGGGTGGCGTGGGGGTGATCGACGAATTCCAGCAGCGGCAGGTCGTTGTAGGAGTCGCTGTAGCCCCAGGTCTCCCAGCCTTCGGCAAAGCCGGTGTCGTGGGCGTCGAGCCACTGGGCGAAGGCGTCGAGCTTGCCGCGCTGGTAGGTCTGGATGCCGGTGGGCTCGCCGGTGAAACAGTCGCTGGCATCCAGCTCGGGCAGCGTGGCCAGCGCCCCGTCGGCCCCGACGGCGTCGGCGATGGGTCCGACCAGGTGATGCATCGAGGCGGAAATCACCAGAGTGGCATGGCCATCCCGGCTATGCTGCTGCAGCCGTTCTACCCCGGGCCGCATCAGCCGCGGGCGGACCGAAGACTCGACGAACGCCTCGACCTGCTCGCGAACGCTCTGGCGCGAGCGGCCAACGAGCGGCGCCAGCGTGAAACGCAGATGATCGGTCATGTCCAGCGTGCCGGCATGGTACTGCTCGTCGTGGGCACGCATCTGGGCCAGCAGGCTGTCGCCATCGGCGACCCAGCCACACGCGATGATCCACTCCAGCCAGAGGTGGGTGCAATCGCCGTCGAGCAGGGTGTCGTCGAGATCGAAGATGGCCAGGGCGGACGGCGGGCGTGACGGAAGAGGTCGTGACGTAGCCAAGCGTGACTCCGGTTCAATCGGCTGAGGATGACGTCAGGATACACGCTGGCGCCGCGACGGACAGCGTCCGCCAGCGTCGATCAATCGTCCTCCTTCGGGGCGGCCGCGCCGGAGAATCCCCTCATCGTCTTGAACGCTTCCATGATGTCCATCGGCAGCGGAAAGACGATGGTGGAGGCGTTCTTGTTGCTCATGTCGCTCATGGTCTGGAGGTAACGTAGCTGCAGCGCCGCCGGATTGCGCGACATGATGTCGGCCGCCTCGACCAGCTTCTCGGCCGCCTGCTGCTCGCCCTCGGCGTGGATCACCTTGGCGCGGCGCTCGCGCTCGGCCTCGGCCTGACGGGCGATCGCCCGAATCATGCTTTCGTCGAGGTCGACATGCTTGATCTCGACGTTGGCGACCTTGATCCCCCAGGCTTCGGTCTGGGTATCGATGATCTCCTGGATATCGTCGTTGAGCTTGTCGCGTTCGGAGAGCATCTCGTCGAGATCGTGCTTGCCCAGCACCGAGCGCAGCGTGGTCTGCGCCAGCTGGCTGGTGGCGTTGACGTAGTTCTCGACCTGGATGATCGCCTTCTGCGGATCGACGACGCGGAAATAGAGCACCGCATTGACGCGCACGGTGACGTTGTCCTGCGAGATGACGTCCTGCTCCGGCACGTCCATGGTGATCACGCGCAGGTCGACCACCTGCATCTTCTGGACCACCGGAATCAGGAAGAACAGCCCCGGCCCCTTGACGTCCTGGAAGCGCCCCAGGAAGAACACCACGCCACGGCGATATTCCGGCAGGATCCGGACCGACGCCAGCAGCAGCAGAATCAGCAGTACCACGGGTACCAGATAGGCGAACATCATCTCGTCTCCTTCCTGCAGGACAGCCTTGCGCCTCGTCCTGGCGACGGGCGTGGGGCCTCGGTTTCAGTTCGATGTCGGCGGACGCGCGACGCCGGTCGGTTCGACGCTGACGGTCAATCCGTCCAGTGCCGTCACCCGCAGCTTGTCACCCTTGTGAATTCGGGCCTCCCCGCGGGCCCGCCAGCGCTCGCCATGCAGCAGCACCTTGCCGCGCCCGGCGGCAAAGTCCCCCAGCGCCACCGCCTCGGCCCCGATCAGCTCCTCGCGACCGGTCAACGGGATCCGCCGGCGCACCCCCATCAGGCGTATCACGCCCCACAGCAGGAAACCGGCCGCCACCAGCGCCGTGCCGCCGATCAACGGCCACGCCACGGCGCTGTTGGCCTCCTCCATCAACAGGATGGAACCGATCACGAAGGCGGCGATACCGCCCACGCCGAGCGCCCCGAAGCTGGGCAGGAAGGCTTCGCCGACGATCATCACCAGGCCGAGCAGGACCAGCCCCAGCCCCGCCAGATCGATCGACAACACCTGGAAGGCGAACAGCCCCAGCAGCAGGCTGATGGCGCCGACCACGCCCGGAACGATCGTGCCGGGACTGGCGAGTTCGAACACCAGCCCGTAGAAGCCGATCAGCAGCAGCCCGTAGGCAATGGTGGGATTGGCGATGAACGACAGCAGCGAGGTGCGCCAGTCCGGCAGTTCTCGAACGACCTCGATACCCTCGGTGGAGAGCGTGCGCGTGCCGTCTTCCAGCGTCACCCGCCGGCCGTCCAGCTGCGCCAGCAGGTCGTCGAGATCCGTGGCCACCAGATCGATGACGTTGCGATCCAGCGCCTCCCGCGCCCCGAGGTTGGCCGCCTCGCGCACCGCCTGTTCGGCCCAGTCGGCGTTGCGACCGTGGCGTTGTGCGTAGCCGCGGATCGTGGCCACGGCATCCTCGACCATCTTGCGGTGCATCGCCTCGTCGTTGGCGTTCTCGCCCGCCGTGTCTCCCAGCGTCACCGGCGTGGCGGAGCCGAGATGGGTACCCGGTGCCATCGCCGCTATCGGGCTCGCGTAGAGCAGATAGGTACCCGCACTGGCCGCGCGAGCACCGCTCGGCGTGACGTAGATCGCGACCGGCACCTCGGAGACGAGTATGGACTGGGCCAGCCGGCGCATCGACTCGACCTGGCCGCCGGGCGTATCCAGTTCCACGACCAGGAGCGCGGCCCCCATCGACTCGGCCTGGCGAATACCGCGCTCGACGTAGTCCCGGGTTGCCGGATTGATGCTGTCATCGAGGGTGAGTACCAGCGCCCGCGAGGCGGAGGAAGCCTGCACCAGCGCCGCCAAGGCCAGCAGCCCGCCTACCACCAGGCAGGCGAGCCAACCAGCGCGGCGCTGACGACGCGTCGGGAACCTGCGAGTACCACCCGTCGAATGGAACATACCCGCAGCGTAGTCAGTTTTTCGTGTCGATGCCGTTAATCAGTCGTCACGAGAGTCAGGGCTGCAGCTTTCCCTCGCGCCTGAGCATCACCTCGAACTGGTCCGCCAACGCCTCCATGTCGGGAGCCATCATATCGGGAGGATCGCCCCAGGGCTCGAACGGTAGTTTGGGGTTGCGCTGGACCCAGGCGGCGCGCAGCCCGGCATAGCGCGCGCCGATGATGTCGAAAGGATTGGCGGAGACCAGCCAGGTATTGTCGGGGCGGCTGTGAGTACGTCGCCGCAGGTGTGCGTAGACGACGGCATCTGGCTTGAACCGTCGCACCTCCTCGACGCTGACGATGTCGTCGAACATCGCCAGCAGGCCGGCGTTGTCGAACAGCAGCTCGATGCTCTGGCGGCTGCCGTTGGAGAACGCCACGCAGCGCACGCCCAGCTTGCGGATACGCTCGAGCGCGGCGGAAACCTCGCTGAAAGCGGGCAGGCGGCGATAGGCAGCCATCAGGCTCTGCTTGAACTCCTCGCCGAAACGGGTACCCCACTCCTGATCGACCAGGTCCAGCGCTTCCCGTTTACACTGGGAGAAATCGGCGTAGGCGCCCATCAGCCCCCGGCGGAAAGCGAATTCGAGCTGCTTGTCGCGCCAGCGATCGGCGAAGCGGGACGCCTCATCGCCGAGCCGGGCGCGGAGCGTGGAAACCACGCCCTGCGTGTCCACCAGCGTCCCGTAGACATCGAAAGCCAGTACCGGTGTCTGCATGTATTGGATCCTTGGTCAAAGTGCTTCATGTCGTTTTTTTTGTCACCATGAGCTCATGGAATCGAAAAAACCCGAACAAAATCATTGTTCTATTTTGTAATCACCGAGTGACATTTCATGCGCCTGGACTACATGGGACCGTTTCCCGAACCCGTGGGTTTTCTGCTCATCCCGCGTTTCTCGATGATGGCGTTCTTCTCCGCGGTAGAGCCGCTGCGCATCGCCAACCGGCTTGCCGGTCGCGAGCTCTACCGGTGGTCGCTGATCAGCGAGGACGGCCGCCCGGTGACCGCCAGTAACGACATGACCCTGCTCGTCGACTGCGGCCTGGCCGATGCCCCCTCCCTGCCGACGCTGGCGGTGTGCGCGGGTTTCGAACCCGAACGCGATTTGCCGCGCCGACTCACCCAGTGGCTGCACCGCCGGGCCAGTGAAGGCTGCCTGCTGGGCGGCATCGATACCGGCCCGCTGCTGCTGGCGGAAATGGGGTTGCTCGACGGTCACCGCCTGACGCTGCACTGGGAGAGCCTGCCGGCGTTTCGCGAGCGGTTCCCGACGCTGGAAGCGGTCGAGTCGCTGTTCGAGATCGACGCCCGCCGCTTCACCTGCGCCGGCGGTGCCGCGGCCATGGACATGACCCTGAGCATGATCGCCGGACGCCACGGCCAGGCGCTGGCCGACGACATTTCCGAGCAGTTGATTCACGCCCGCCTGCGCCCGCGCCAGGAGCACCAGCGCCTGCCGCTGGCGAAACGCCTCGGCACGCACCGCCGACCGCTGGTCGACGCCGTCGCGTTGATGGAACGTCACCTGGAACAGCCGCTGTCGATGACCACGGTGAGCGAACGGATCGGGCTCTCCATGCGCCAGCTCCAACGCCTGTTTCTCGACGAGCTGGGACGGCGACCGCGGGACTACTACCTCGAACTGCGCCTGGATCGCGCGCGTCATCTGCTCGAGGAGACCGACCGCGATATTCTCAGTATCGGTCTGGCATGCGGCTTCGGCTCGGCCTCGAGCTTCTCCCGCGCCTATCGCCAGCAGTACGGGGCGCCTCCCAGCGCATCGCGGCGCCCCCACGGGCTTCCAGCGCCCCCTGCCAATCACGGCCAATAACCTCAATAAAATGGCGGTTAAGCGCAATCCCGGCGCCGGGTCATCCGCCACGCTGAGTCGATCCCCAGCAGCGATGCCTTCGGAGTCCCTCATGTCAGCCGCCTCGGATCCAAGCTCACACGCCCTTCCCGCCACGCCCGACTTCGACGCCTGGCCGGTCGATCACGCCATCACCGGTCTCTCCCACGACGACCGGCAACTGACGATCACCTGGCAGGATGGCCGCAGGAGCCGCTACCACAGCATCTGGCTGCGCGAGAACGCCGCCGATGACAGCACGGTCAACCCGGCGACCCGGGAACGTATCCTCGATCTCTCCCGATTGGGGGCGTGGCCGACCCTCGGCGAAGCCCGCCTGGAAACCAGCGGCGCGGTCACGCTCGAGTTTCTGCCCGAGCGACGCCGCCTGTCGTTCCACCCCGGCTGGCTGCGCGCCCACGACTACGACAACGAGACCGCCACCGAAGCCCCGCTGGTGGCAACGACACGCTGGCGTGGCGCCGAACGCAGCGAACCGACCACGCTCGACGCCAGCGGCTGGATGGACGTCGAACTCGACGCCTCCAGCACCGACCCGCTGCTGGAACAGGCGCTGGAGGCGGTCATCGGCGAAGGGTTGGTCAGACTGCGCAACCTGCCCGTCGAACCGGGCAGTCTCGATCTCATCGCACGCCGCATCGGCCCGCCACGACCGACCAACTTCGGCCACCTGTTCGACGTTCGCGCCAAGCCGGACCCGGACTCCAACGCCTACACCTCGATCGCCCTGCCGCCCCACGTCGACCTGCCGACGCGGGAGTACCAGCCGGGCCTGCAGCTGTTGCACTGCCTGGAGAACGATACCGTCGGCGGCGAGGCGGTGATGATGGACGGCTTCGCCGTGGCCGAGGCCCTGCGCGAGCGCCATCCCGAGCACTTCGCGACGCTCACCCGCGTGCGCTGGTGCTACGCCAATACCGCCAGGACCAGCGACTACGTCTGGTTCGATCCGATGATCAAGCTCGATGCCCGGGGCGAGTTCGATGAAGTCCGCATCGCGGATTTCCTGCGCGGCCCGCTGATGGCGCCATTCGACGACGTCGAGCCCGCCTATGCGGCGCTGATGGCGCTGCAGCGGTTGCTGCGCGAGCCTGAGTTCGCGCTGCGCTTCAGCTACGCGCCCGGTGACCTGGTGATCTTCGACAACCGGCGCCTGCTGCATGCTCGCGACGCCTTCGACGTCAGCCAGGGCGGCCGTCGCTGGCTACAGGGGTGCTATCTGGAGCGCGACGAGGCCCGCTCCCGCCTGCGCATGCTGCAGCGTGCCCGGCGCCGGGAGCGAGTCGCCTCTTCGGTGGCGTCAGGAGCCTGACGCCGGCTAGCCCCGCCTGATACCGATGCGCCGACCGGCAGCGCTCGGCCACGCATCCCCCGCGGCGGGCAGCGTCGTCAGCTCGGCGGCTACCGGCGCGGGGAAAGGTGCCGGGCGTCCGCTGGCCACGTCGATCCCCATCAGCATCTGCTCGCTGGTGGCGAGCACGTCGCCATCCACGTTATTCAGCTTGAACAGCACGTGCAGACGCTTGGCATCGCTGTCGAGCAGCGTCAGTGTCACGCTCAGCCCCTCGCCGCGATGGGCCTGCTGGCGATAGCAGAGGTGGGTCTCGAGGGTGTAGATCGTATAGCCATGCTCGGCGCGACCCGCTTCGTCGAGACCGATGCGATCCATCAGCGCCTCCACCGCCAGCGAGAATACCCGGGCATATTCGGCATCGTTCATGTGGCCGTTGTAGTCGACCCAGGCGTCCTCGACCCGGGTATGGAACAGCGGCTCGTCCGGACTCGCGCTCATCAGATCCGTCTCATTCATTAAATTCGACCCTGGAGCCCTTCGGCCTCCGGCCAGTATTTCCGAGTCAGCGCGAGCAGCTCGGTGAGAAACGCATCGCGGCGTGTCTCGAGCTCGGCAACGCTGCGCCCGGCGGCCTGATGCTCGCAACCGTCGGCCACCTTGTCGATCAGCTCGTCGGTCAGCTCTGGCGCTTCCAGTTTGGTCCACGGCAGTTTCAGCGCCGGGCCGAACTGGTGCAGCATGTGGCGCATGCCGCCGTCACCGCCGGCCAGATGAAAGGTCAGGAAGGTGCCCATCAGCGACCAGCGCAGACCGCAGCCGTAGACCACCGCCGCGTCGATCTCCTCGGTGGTGGCGACCCCGTCGTTCACCAGGTGCAGCGCCTCGCGCCACAGCGCCTCCATCAGCCGGTCGGCGACGTGGCCTTCGATCTCGCGACGCACCACCAGCGGACGCATGCCCAGTGCGGCGTACTGCGCCTGGGCGCGTTCGATCACCTTGGGCGCGGTGTGCTCGCCACCGACCAGTTCCACCAGCGGCAGCAGATAGACCGGATTGAACGGGTGCGCCACGATCACGCGGCCGGGCTCGCGGGTGCAGGCCGACTGCAGATCGCTCGGCTTGATCCCGGAAGTGGAGGAACCGATCACCACGCCCGGCGCGGCCAGGGCGTCGAGCTGGCGCAACACGTCGTGCTTGAGCGCCAGCCGCTCGGGCACGTTCTCCTGGATCAGCTCGGCGCCCTCGACGGCGGCTTCGAGGGACTCGACGAAGGTCAGCGCCGCTGGATCGGCGTTCTCGGCGAGCCCTAGCCGCTCCAGCGCCGGCCAGGCACGCTCGACGAAGGCGCGGGTGCGCTCGGGGGCCGTGGCATCTGGGTCGAAAGCGGTGACCCGGCAGCCGGCAGCCAGGGCGCGGGCGATCCAGCCGTTGCCGATCACGCCGGTGCCGATCACGGCAACGTTGCGGGGAAGTTCGGAAGCGGTCATCAGGGCACTCCATGACGATGCGAAACAGGATTGACGGCGAACGCGCACTCGGGAGATGGCCGGGGCGCGTTCACGTAAAACGGGAGAGTTCAGGCGAAATCAGGGCTTGCGCAGTCCCAGCGACTCGCGAGTCTGCGCCGGCGTCTGCACCCTGCCGCCGAGGTTCTCGGCGATGGCGGCGGCACGCTCGACCAGTTGGGCGTTGGTGGCGAAGACCCCCTTGCTCAGGTAGAGATTGTCCTCCAGGCCGACCCGCATGTGCCCGCCCAGGATCATCGACTGCGCCGCCATCGGGAACTGCTGGCGACCGATGCCGAACGCCGACCAGATCGCGTTTTCCGGCAGCTTGTTGCGCATCGCCAGCATGGTCTCGGTGTCCGCCTCGGCGCCCCAGGGAATCCCCAGGCAGAGCTGGAACAGCGGGTCGCCGTCGATCAGCCCCTCTTCGACCAGCTGACGGGCGAACCAGACGTGGCCGAGATCGAAGCACTCGAGCTCCGGCTTGACCCCGGCCTGCTGGATCAGGCGCGCATGTTCGCGCAGCCAGTCGGCGCTGTTGAGGTAGACCATATCGCCGAAGTTGAGGCTGCCGCAGTCCAGCGTGCACAGCTCCGGCAGCAGTTCGCCCACCGGGTGGTGGCGCTCCGCCGCCGTCTGCAGGTCGGTGCCCTCGAGCCCGTGGATCACGCCATCGCGAATCTCGGGGTAGAGATCGCCACCGCCACCGGCAGTGATGTTGATCACCGCGTCCACGTCGGAGTCGCGGATGCGCTCGACCACCTCGCGGAAGTGATCGGTCGAGTGGCTGATGCCACCGGTCTCCGGGTCGCGTACGTGAAGGTGGACGATGCTGGCACCGGCACGGGCGGCGTCCAGCGCGCTGTCGGCGATCTGGCGCGGGGTGATCGGCAGGTCAGGGTGCTTGCCGGCGGTATCGCCGGCGCCGGTCACGGCACAGGTCAGGATGACGTCGCGATTCATGGAATCCTCTCTTGGTCCGGCCGCGACTCGTTGGCCGTTCGCGGCGGTGCATGAGTGCACCCGGTGGGTGCCTGTCGATGTCATCCATTGTGGTTGTCGCCGGGCCCCGCAAGTTGTCATAAGACGCCATGAAATTGACGCTTCACGACACGCTTCTTCCCCGCTGTGCCGTGGTTCGCGGCGACTCGCCGAACCGTGCCCGGTAGATCCGGGAGAAATGCGCTGGCTGGGTGAATCCTGCCGCCAACCCGGCCTGAGTCACGCTGGTTCGGCTATCGGCGAGGATCTGCCGGGCCCGATCGAGTCGCAGCGATAGGTAGCGACCCTTCGCCGTTTCGCCGCGATAGCGCTGAAAGAGCCGGTTGAGCTGGCGCTGGGACTGGCCGACCCGTTGGCAGATCTCCGGGATCGTCAGCGGCTGCGCCAGATTGGCCTCCATGATCGCCTCCGCCCGACGCACGCTCCGGGGTCGATACGCCGAGCCGGCCCGCCCCTCGCCATCCTCCTGGACGCAGGGGTCCAGGCGCGAGTGGACCAGCTGCCGGCTCAGCGCCGCGACCAGGTTGGCCCCGTGCTCCCGCTCGATGAAAGCCATCATCAAGTCGAGACTGGCCGCACCGCCGCCGCCCGTCAGACGCTGGCGATCGAACCGGTAGCGGGCGTCGCTCAGGGCGAGACCGGGGAACTCTTCCGCGAAGGCCGGTGCGCTCTCCCAGTGAAGGGCAACTTCGAAGTCGTCGAGCAACCCGGCCCGGGCGAGAATGAAGGCCCCCGTCTCCAGCGCCGCGAGCAGACCGCCATGGGCCGCGACCTGACGCAACGCCGCCCAGTGCGACGAGGCCACCGTCGCTTCGGCCTCGTAGGAGGCCACCACGAACAGATTGTCGAAGATCGGCGTTCGCCCCAGTGCCGCATCGACATCGACGGTCACGCCGTTGCTGGCGGTCACCGGCCTACCGTCGTTGGAAAACAGCCGCCACGCGAACAGCGAGCGCCCGAAACGATTGGCGACGCGCAGCGGCTCGAGCAGACAGTAGAGCGTCAGCATCGAGAACTTCGGCAGCAACCAGAGATTGACCGTGACGTCCGCCTCCTCGGGCGACAGCACGGGCGGCAGGTCGGGGCGGGGATAGAGCCATTCCGGCGTCGAATGATCGGACATGGCGAAAAGCGTCGCCGATACGGCCAAAAATATCAATTGCCTCGGCGCGACACCTCCTAGGGTATCAGGACACTGACCCACCGAGAGATGTCGCCATGGATGTTTTCGTCGAGATCATTCCCGGCACCCACGCTCGCCAGCTGAGAGTGGTCGAGGGCAATCGGGAAACGCGCTTCCACGCGCTGTGGCTACGCGAGCGCTCCCCCGATGCGGAAACGCTCGATCCCCGCACCGGCCAGCGGCTGATCGAGGCGGCCGCCTTGCCGCAGGACCTGGCGCTGACCGGCGCAGCGTGTGACGGCGAGACGGTCGACTTGACGTTCAGCGACGGACATCGTGCCCGTTTCCCCTGGCGTGACCTGCATCCGGCGCCGCCGGCCGGCGCCATCCATGAGCACTGGGATGCGTCGCTGGCGATCATGCCGAGTGCCGATTTCAGCCAGGCGCTGGAGCGCGACGACGCCCTGTCGGAGATGCTCGAGGGGCTCGAGCGCTACGGTTTCGTCAAGGTCAGCGGCGTACCGCTGACGCTCGATGGCATGATGCCGCTGGTGGAGCGCCTGGGGCCGCTGCGTCGGACCAACTGGGGCGGCATCGCCGACGTCAAGTCGATCGCCGATGCCTACGACCTGACCATGACGCAGCGCGGGCTCGAACCGCATACCGACAACCCCTATCGCGATCCGATACCCGGCTATATCTGGCTGCACTGCCTGAGCAACGCCGATAGCGGCGGTGACAGCACGCTGACCGACGGCTTCATGGCCGCGAAGCGCCTGCGCCGGGACGATCCCGACGCCTTCGACTGCCTGACCCGCACCTCGACACGATTCCGCTACGTCGACGATGACGCCCACCTGGAAAGCGAGGGTCCGCTGATCGAACTCGACCCCCGCGGCGAGGTGATCCGGGTACGCTACAACAATCGTACCGAGCGCATCCCGCCGTTGCCGCCCGAGCAGTTGGAGCGCTACTACGCTGCCCGGCGCGCCTTCTTCGCGCTGATCACGGCGCCGGAACTGACCCTGACGCCCAAGTTGGCACCCGGCGAGATGCTGATCATGGACAACTACCGGCTACTGCACGGACGCACTGCTTTTAGGCTGAGCCAGGGCGTTCGCCATCTGCGCCAGGGCTACGTCGATCGCGACACCACCGCCAGCCGACGACTGACGTTGCGTCGTCAAGCCGGTATCTCCCTTCAATCGCAGCAGGAGTCCGCATGAACGCCACGTTTACCCGGTTCGATCATAGCCAGGCGGATGACTGGCGCGAGATCGACGTCCACTTTCGCGACTACCGCGAAGGCGTGGTCGATCGCGTGGTCGCGCATCTGCGGCGTCTCGAGGGCGACACTCACGGCTACCCCGTCGACCGCTATACCCACTGCCTGCAGACGGCGACGCGCGCCGAGCGTGCCGGTGCCGACGAAGAGACCGTCGTCTGTGCCTTGCTTCACGATATCGGCGACGACCTGGCCCCGGACAACCACGCCGAGATCGCCGCCGCGATCCTGGAGCCGTTCGTCGACCCGCTGAACCTGTGGATGATCCGTCATCACGAGCTGTTCCAGGGCTATCATTACCGCCACTTCTACGGCCTGGACCGCCACGCCCGTGACGACTATCGCGATCACCCTGCCTACCCGCGCACGGTCCGCTTCTGTGACGAGTGGGACCAGACCTCGTTCGACCCCGACTACGACACGCTGACGCTCGCGCATTTCCGCCCGGCCCTCGAACGGGTTCTGGGGCGTCCGCCGTTCGAGGGCGCCGGGCTGCCAGAGGTCCGGAACGAATCAGCGGAGCCCAGCCCCGGAATCGATACCCGGAACCGACACCCGAAATCGACATAACAACGAGGAGTCATCATGACACTACGCCCCGCACTCGTGGCCGCCACGCTGCTGCCACTCTCGCTGATGACCGCATCGGTCGCGGCATTCGCCCAAGACCCGCAGCCGGACGAGGCCGACAGCGTCAATTTCATCGTCCCCCCCTGGCCGGGGGTCACGGTCAAGACCGAAGTCTTCAGCCAACTGATCGAACCGCTCGGCTACGACAGCGAGACCCAGGAGGTCAGCAGCACGGTCGGCTATCAGACGCTGCAGACCGGCGACAGCGACGTGTTCCTGGCCGGCTGGATGCCAGCCCAGCAGGAGAGCCACGATCAGGCGATGGCCAGCGGCAAGATCGAGGATCTCGGCACCAACGTCACCGGCGCGCGGATGGGCTTCGCGGTGCCCGGTTACGTCTACGACGCCGGCGTTCACAGTGCCGAGGACCTGGCCGCGCACCGTGACCGGTTCGGCGGCCGTTTCTACTCGATCGAGTCCGGCTCGACGGTCAGCACGTTCATCCACGACGCCAAGGACCGGGACCTCTACGGGCTGGGCGACTGGCAGATTCTCGAATCCTCGACGCCGGGCATGCTGTCGGAGGTCGACACCGCCTTCAACGACAAGCGCTGGATCCTCTGGTACGGCTGGACCCCGCACTGGATGGCGCCGGCCTACGACATGCACATCCTCGACGACCCGGAGTCGGTCTACGGCCCCGACAACGGCAAGAGCGAGGTGCGCACCATCGTCAACAAGGCGTTCGCCGAGGCCAACCCCAACCTGATGGCACTGCTCGGGCAGTTCACCCTGACCGCCGACGAGCAGAGCGAGTTCATCGACGGCTATGGCCGCCAGGAGCGCTCGGCCGAGGCGGTCGCCCGGGAGTGGTTGCAGGATCATCCCGACCGCGTCGCCGAGTTCCTCGATGGCATTACCACCCGCGACGGCCGACCGGCACTCGAGGCGGTAAACGCCAGCCTGCAGTAACGTCTCGGCCCGACCGGCATCGTCCTGCCGACGCCGACAAGGCGACGCACGGCCACCGAGCAGGCACGCCCCGCTCGGTGGCTGTTCGTGGCAACGCGGAATCGTTAGTCTGTCACCATCAGCCAGCTTCCACTCCGCGACTCGCCACCACGGGACCACCATGCGTTCAGCCGACCCACACACCCCGTCTCCCCGCTTTGCCCAGTTGACCCGACGCATCGCCGGCGAGGGCGCCAGCGCCTGGAACATCCACTTCCGTGCCAAGGCGCGCCAGGCCCGTGGCGAGGACGTGATCGTCCTCTCGGTGGGCGATCCCGATTTCGACACCCCGCCCTCGATCGTCGACGCCGCTGTCGACAGTCTGCGGCGCGGCGTGACCCACTACGCCGACGTTCAGGGCAAGCCGGTCCTGCGCGAGCGCATCGCGGCCTTTCATCGCGCCCATGGCGGCCAGCCCGGGACGAGCGCGGACCACGTCGCCGTGCTCGCCGGCGCGCAGTGCGGTCTCTACGCCACGGCCCAGTGCCTGCTCGATCCGGGCGACGAGGTGATCGTCCCCGAACCGGCCTACGTCACCTACGAGGCGGTGGTGCAGTCCACCGGCGCGGTGCCGGTGTGGGTTCCGCTGCCGGCCGACGAAGGCTTCCAGCCCCGATCGGCCGACATCGAGGCGGCGATCACCCCGCACACCAAGGCGATCCTGATCAACAGCCCGCACAACCCAACCGGCCAGTGCCTGACGCCGGCGCTGTGGCAATCGATCGCCACGCTCTGCCGCGATCACGATCTGTGGTTGATCGTCGATGCCGTCTACGCCGACCTGGTCTTCGACGGCGAGCACCTCAGTCCCGACAGCCTGCCGGGCATGGCGGAGCGCACCGTGGTGATCAGCAGCCTGTCGAAATCCCACGCCATGACCGGCTGGCGGCTCGGCTGGGTCGTCGGCCCGCGGCCCCTGATGACCCATCTGGTCAATCTCGCCCTGTGCATGCTCTACGGCTGCCAGCCGTTCATCCAGGACGCGGCCATCGCCGCTTTCGACGCACCGCCGGCGGCGCTGGAGGCGATGCGCGAGACCTACCGCCAGCGCCGCGATGCGGTGGTCGAGACCCTGCGCGACAGCGAGACCGTCGCCACGCTGCCACCCGCCGCCGGGATGTTCATGATGATCGACATTCGCGCGACCGGGCTCAGCACCCACGCCTTCGCCGACCGCCTGCTCGACGAGCATGGCGTATCGGTGCTCGCGGGCGAGGCGTTCGGCGCTTCCGCCGCGGGCTTCGTGCGGCTGAGCCTGACCGTGGATGCCGACCGCCTGCGCGAGGCGTGTCGGCGAATCGAGCGCTGCGCCCAGGAGTGCCAGGGCGAGTCCCGACTGGCGGCCCGACCGCTCAACGGCATGACAAGCTGACCCCGAACCCCCACAATAACGCGATCACGATATCGTCAAAGATCACTGGCAGGACAACGCCCATGGCATCTCCGGACTCATCCCAGCGCACCTTCAAGGTCTACGTCGACGGCCAGGAAGGCACCACCGGTCTGCGCCTGTTCGACTATCTCCAGGCCCGCGACGATATCGAGCTGCTGCGCATCGACAGTGACAAGCGCAAGGATCCGGCCGAGCGAGCACGCCTGCTCAACGCCGCCGACGTCGCCTTTCTATGCCTGCCGGATGCGGCCTCCCGCGAAGCCGCGGCGATGGTCGAGAATCCGGACACCTGCCTGATCGATGCCAGCACGGCGTTTCGTACCGACCCGAGCTGGGTCTACGGGCTGCCGGAGCTTGACGAGGGCCAGCGCGACCGGATTCGCGCCAGCAAGCGCATCGCCAACGTCGGCTGCCACGCCAGCGCCTTCATCCTGCTGGTACGGCCGCTGGTGGACGCCGGGCTGCTGCCGGCGGACTATCCGCTCTCCGCCTTCTCGCTGACCGGCTACAGCGGTGGCGGCAAGGCGATGATCGCCGACTACCAGAACGACGGTGACGGCCGCCTGAACGCGCCACGCCCCTATGCCATGGCGCTCGGCCACAAGCACCTGCCGGAGATGCAGCAGCATGGCCGCCTGGCGCAGCCGCCGGTGTTCTCACCGATCGTCGGCCCGTACCTGAAAGGGTTGATGGTCAGCGTGCCGCTGCAGCTCTCGCAGCTGCCCGCGGGCGTGGGCGCGGAGGAGCTGCTCGACGCCTATCGCGCGCACTACGCCGACGAGCCGTTCGTCCGGGTACGGCCGTTCGAGGCACTCGACAATCTGGACAACGGCTTCTTCGACGTCCAGGGCGCCAACGAGACCAACCGTGTCGACCTGTTCGTGTTCGGCAACGACGAGCGCGTCTGCCTGGTTTCGCGGCTCGACAACCTCGGCAAGGGCGCCGCGGGCTCCGCCGTGCAGAACATGAACGTGCATCTGGGGGTGGACGAGGCCACGGGCCTTGGCGTCTGACATCTCGCCCGCCGGGGCCATCGGCCAGCCCGGCCCCGGCAGGTTCGACAGCCGTTACCGGCGGCGATAGCGATCCAGATACGCGTGGATCGCCGCGATGTCCTGCTCGCCATGGCCGGCATTGACCGCGTCGAACCAGAGATTGCGGATCTGGGCCAGTGACGGCAGCGCCTCGTCGTCTCCCGCTTCCAGCGCGAGCCCTGCATCCTTCAGCCCCCACTGCAGCGCCATCTGTGGATCGAAGTCGCCACTGGCGATCGTGTCCAGCTTGAGCTTCATGTAGGGCGTGGCCAGCGGCCCCCCTTCGAGCACCTGCCACAGGTCGTCGGCCGCGAAGCCGAGCGCGTCGGCGAGGTGGGCGGTCTCGGCGATCCCCTGCATCATCGAGATCAGCCAGGCGTTGATGACGACCTTCATTCGCGCGCCCTGCCCGGCCTTCCCCAGCCAGTGGGTCTGCTTGCCCAGCACCTCGAAGATCGGCTCGACGATGCCTGCCGCGCGCTCTCGATCGCCACTGGCCAGTACGACCACCGAACCCTGCTCGGCCGGAGCCTTGGTGCCGGAAACCGGCGCGTCGATGAAGACGATGTCGTCTCGCGCTTCCTCCACCTCGGCGATCAGCCGATCGGTCTCGGCAACGCCGAGCGTCCCCATCTGAATCAGCACCGCGCCTTTTGCCATCCCCGCCAACGCCCCGTGGCCGCCCAGCAGGAGATCACGGGTTATCGCCAGATCCGGCAGCATGACGATGACCGCCTGCGCATCGGCAACGGCATCGGCGGCGGAGTCGGCAAGTCTGGCGCCACCATTGACCAGGTCGTCAGCCTTGTCGGGCGAGCGGTTCCAGACACTGACATCGAAGCCGGCCTCGAGCAGGTTGGCGGCGAAAGCGTGGCCCATGGCACCCAGGCCAAGCACGGCGACGGAGCGGGAATCGGACATCAGCAAGATCCTCGATAAAGTGTAGGCTCCTAACTATAGACGACACCGCCGTTGTTCAAGCGCGAGAGGCTACCTTTACCGCCATAGCGACGGCAGCGATCCGCCGACAGGATCGGCATCCGGCAACGCGACCGCGGCAACCCGCCGGCAGGCGGCGGCGAATCGGGCGGGGTCGCCACGTTCGACTTCCCAGCGCTGCCCCGGGGGGTAGGCGCCGACCATGGCGAAGTCGTCGCTGGAAGCGAGATTGGCGTGACCGACGCCCGCCGGCAGCACCAATACGTCGCCGGCAGCGATCTCGTGCTGACTGCCGTGGGGGCCGCCCAGCCGGACCCGCGCCCGGCCGCGAAACACGCCCAGCGCCTCGTGGGCGGTGGAATGGAAATGGTCGAAATCGAACAGACCGTAACGCCACTCGGGCGGCCACCGATGGGCCGCGAACAGCGCCTCGAACGTCGAGGCGGCGCGCTCTCCTGCGGCATCGATGAGCTGTCGATAGATCAGCACCGGCAGTGGCGAATTGGGAAAGCCACTGGCCTCGTCGGCGTCGATCAGCAAGGCTTCAGGGCGGGATACCGACATCGCTCTCTCCTCTAGACGGGCACGACTCTCGAAGCCTAGGTGGGCGCCGCCGTTCCGTCATCCTCGCGTGCCGTCATCGGCATCCGACGGACGGCGACCAGACTCGCTGCCGCGAACGCCAGCATCGGCCATAGCGACAGGCTCGCCCGGGAGAACGCTTCCGCCATCCAGCCGCCGACCATCGGCATGACGAAGGCCAGGGTGTAGCCGACGAAAGACATGCCGGCGGTCAGCGAGGCCACCGCCTCACCCCGCTCCAGGCAAGGCGGCAAGGCCATGATCAGGGTGAGCTCGAGGGTGATGCCGAAACCGGAAATCACCAGCGCGATCAGGGCGGGCCAACCCTCCATCGCCAGGAACCCGACCAGCCCGAGCACGCCGAGCGCGGCGAAGATGCCCACTGGCCAGCGCCGGCCGATCCAGCGTCGCCCCCGCCACAGCATCACGAGCGAGGCCGCCAGCGGACTGGCATTGTAGAACAGCAGCGCCAGGGCCAGCAGGTCGGTCTCGCCGCGGGCATCGAGTATGCTGCTCATGTAGGCATTGGTCGCCATGAAGAGCCCGACCGACGCGGCCAACGGCACCCCCATCAGCCAGACCCGGCGCGAGCGCAGCGAAATGCCGCGTCGGGAGCCACTCCCGGCCTCCGGTGGCTCGCGGGTACCTCGCGGCGCCTTGCGCAGCTTCAACACCAGCAGCGCCACGATCATCAACGCCGGCAACGACCACAGCAGCATCGCCACCTGCCAGTCGCCGCCGGCCAGTTTCAGCACGATGGGACGGGTGGCGCCGGCGCCGATCAGTTCGCCCACCGTCATGCCGTTGAGATAGACCGTGCTGCCCAGCGCCAGGTGGCGTGGTGTCCAGTCACGCAACAGCGCCGGTATCGTCACCTGCATCAGCGCCAGACCCAGCCCCATCACCACCGAGGCGGAAAACAGCACGGGGGCAGAAAGCGTCAAGCCGCGTGCGCCGGAACCGAGCGTCACGATGACCAGCGCCAGCACCAGCGCTCGCAACATGCCGATTCCCCGGGCAAACCGCACCGCCAGCATCATGCTCAGGGCCAGCACCACGTAGGGTACGGTGGTCAACGCCCCCACTGCCGCGCTTCCCAGCGAGAGCGCCTCGGCGATATCCCCGGCCAGCGGCGGCGCGATCAGAATCGGCAGCCGCATGTAGAGGCCGACCAGCCAGAGCAGGGCCAGCGTGCTCCAGGGCAGTGCCTCGCGGGCGACCGAGGGCATGACAGTGCGTTTGCGAGAGAGAAATACCATGATGCCACCCATGAACGACGACTCGAGCTTGCCGCTCCGCGAGTGCGGGGCGGTCCCGGCTGCCGAAGCCACGTCGATCCGTTCGCCGATGAGAAAAAATCACCGGCTCGGGGTTTCGCGACAGCCGAACCATCTCGCAATCTAGGCAAGTGGCGGGCTGACGACAAAAGAGACTTGTTGCCATAATGGATGAGTTATTTTCATCCATGGGGTCACGCCCGATGCGCTACCTGCCGTCACTCAACGCCCTGCGCGCCTTCGAGGCCGCGGCCAGACACGAGAGCTTCCATCACGCCGCCGAAGAGCTCCACGTCACGGCATCGGCGATCAGTCATCAGGTGCGCGGCTTGGAGAGCGTGCTGCAGACCACGCTGTTCCTGCGCCGCACCCGCCAGGTCGTGCTGACCGACTCGGGGCGCCGTCTGCTCGAAGGCGTTCGCGACGGGCTGGATCGCATCGGCGAAGCCGTCGCCGCGGTCACCCCCAGGCCGGAGGACCCCGTGCTGACAGTCTCGACGGTGCCGTTCTTCGCCAGCGGGTGGCTGATTCCGCGACTGGCCGATTTCCAGTCCCGCTACCCGGCCTACCAGGTAAGGCTGGAGACTTCCGTCGATCTCGTCGATGTCGAGCTGGCGGACGTCGACATGGCGATCCGCTACCTCTCCAGGCCGCCGGCCGCCAACCTCGAGACGCGGTTCCTGTTCCACGAGCGGCTGACCGTGGTCTGCTCGCCCGCCCTGGCGGAGAGGCTGAAGACGCCCGAGGATCTCACCGGCGTGACCCATATCCAGACCCGGCTGCGCCCGGAGGGTTGGCGGGCATGGCTCACTCCCCGAGGCCTAGCCCACCTGGACGATGGCAGCGGCCCGACCTTCGACAACGATACGCTGGCGCTGGAGGCGGTGATGACCGGGCTCGGTGTCGCCATCACGCATCAGGAGATCGCCCACCCGCTGATCGCCAGCGGCCGCCTGATCGAACCTTTCGGTGCCGGTCACGTGATCGGCCTGAGCTGCTACTGGGTCAGCACCCACCGGCGCAGCCGGCTGCCCAAGGTAGTCGCCTTTCGCGACTGGCTGCTCGAGCGCCTGGCCGACGAGGGCCTGCTCGATGCCGACCGCCCGACCCACCGGTGAGGAGCCCGACCGGGAGACGCACTAGACGGAAGGCGTATGGCCCGGGCACCTGACTTGACCGACAGTGGTTGTCATACAAACTCTGGATAAGGCGACAACCGATGACGATGAGCCTGGCATTGATCGCTCCCGGCGCCATGGGCGCTGCCATCGCCCGGCGCCTGACCGACCATGGCGCCGACGTCATGACCACCCTGGCGGGACGCAGCGCCGGCAGCATCGAGCGGGCGCGGCGCGCGGGGATGCGCGACGTCGAACTCGCCCAGCTGATGCACGCCGACCTGCTGCTCTCGGTGGTTCCTCCCGCCGAGGCGGAGTCGCTGGCCCGGCAACTGGCGCCCCTGATGGCCGCCAGCGAGGCGCCACCGATCTACTGCGACTTGAATGCCGTCAGCCCCGCCACGCTCGCTCGCGTCGAACGCATCGTCCACGCCAGCGGTGCGGCGTTCGTGGATGGCGGCATCATCGGCCCGCCGCCGTCGGACAGGGCCATGCCCCGGATCTACATGGCCGGTGAACGGGCCTCGTCGCTGGCCAGGCTCAACGATCTCGGTCTCGACGTCCGTGTTCTCGAAGGCGGGATCGGCAGCGCCTCGGCGTTGAAGATGTGTTTCGCCGGCATCAACAAGGGCATGACGGCGCTGACCACGCTGATGCTGATCGCGGCCGGCCGCAGTGGCGCCGGCGGCGCCCTTCGCGCGGAACTCGAACACAGTCTGCCGGAGGTCGTCGCCCGCATCGACAATGGCATTCCGGACATGCTGCCCAAGGCATGGCGCTGGCACCCGGAAATGCGCGAGATCGCCGACTTCCTGGATACCACCGCCCCGGACGGCGAGAACATGGCCGGCCGTCACGCTTTCGAAGGGTTCGCGGCCCTCTACGAACAGCTGGGAGACAGTGCTCGCAACCAGGAGATGAAGCGCCTCCTCGACAGCCTGATCGAGCCGTCCCCTGCCAAGGCGTGAACTCTCCCCAAAAGATCGACGCTCGGTGGCCGGGCAAGGCAGAGGTCAGCGACAGACCGTCAGGGTTAGCGATCGGGACAGCGCCGCCGCGGGAAGCGCGAGCGACAAGGATGTGGCGGGTCAAAAAGGAGATCGCGAGTCAAGAGCGCACCGGACTGACGCTCCCGATGCCCCGAGGCGATGCGCCTTTTTACATGGGCTGGCGCGCCAGTCGATGATCGATGCCGTTAAGGTGAGCGCAGACATGTTTCAGGCAACGCATGGCGCGCTCACCCGGCGCGGCTACATGCCGTGCTTGATGCCCCGTTCGATCAGTAGCCAGTTGGCCGGGTAGGAGGTCATGAAGCCGACCAGCATCGCGATCTGCATCATGAACCAGAACGGCGCGGTGAACGCATCCATCTCCCCCAGCCAGGCGTGTAGCGCGATCAGCATCCACAGGTACATCCCGATCTGGAACGCGATCAGCGACAGGGTATCGGCCTTGATCGCGTCCTTCAGCGCCTGTGCCGGGCCGGCATCGCTCATCGCCCGGATCGGCAGATACTGGAACAGCACCCCAAACAGATAGGCGCCGACGAACGCCAGCGCAAAGTGCCCCAGCACCGTCGAACCCAGCAGGGCGAAGCCGGTGGCCGTGGCGATGGGCGCGGTGACCACGTCGCCCAGCGTGCAGCCGCCGCCGCAGTGGGTGGCGGAGACGAAGACGCTCTGCCACTTCGGCTTGTCGCCGCCGTGATGATGCCGATGATCGTGGCCGTGATCGGCGTGGGCGTGATGGTCGTGGCCCGCGTGACCCTGCTGGCCCGCCGCAACCCTCGGCGCCGCACGCCCCATCTTGCAGTAGGCCCACCAGCCGACAAGCGGCATGTAGAGCCCCGTGATCGGCCAGGTCACGTTCATAATCGACATCGATTGGGGGCGCCTCGAGACGTCGACGGCAATCGCCACCGCGGTGGCGACCCCCAGCAGCAGAAAACCCCAGGACCAGGCAGTCAACATGGCATCGTCCTCCTTTACGATTCACTGGCGCCGGATATCCGGATCCGGTTGATGACTTGGCGTGTCCTAGGTATAGAAACGCCTGGCGCCGACCACAAGCGACGTGCTGGACACAGGTTGCAAGGTGCCACGCGCCATGGCTTCACGACTTTCCCACGAAACGTTCAACGTCTCGTCCGGCAGAACGGCGTTAAATTACCTAAGTAGATCGGAGCCCCGCCCGTATCGACGTGAAAAACGTCGGCATTGAATGAATATTACGAAAATATGGAGCACATGCCCCGAAAGGCGTCAATACCACCATGGTCCGGCGCGTGGGTGGCAACAATTCCCTTACCGTTCTAATGATGAACGGCTACTTTATAAGCCACCTCGCTTAATGCATCATCTCGCGCCAGCAACCGCGCTGACACGACGGGGTCGGGTCGGTAACGCTCATTTCAGGACTTGTCATCACGAGGATTTCGCTCATGCCCGACATGCAACGATCGAACTATCGCAGCGCGCTGATCGTCGTCACGACGATCTTCTTCATGTGGGGATTCATCACCTGTCTCAACGACATCCTGATCCCCCACCTGAAGGCGGTCTTCTCGCTCAACTACACCCAGACCATGCTGATCCAGTTCACCTTCTTCGGCGCCTATTTCATCATGTCGTTGCCAATGGGCAAGGTGCTGGCGAAGATCGGCTACAAGAACGCCATCAGCCTGGGCCTGCTGATCGCGGCCGTGGGCGCGGTGATGTTCTACCCCGCCGCCCGGGCACCCTCCTATCCGCTGTTTCTGACTGCCCTGTTCGTGCTCGCCAGCGGAGTGACGATGCTGCAGGTGGCGGCCAATCCCTATGTCAGCCTTTTAGGCCCGGAAGGCTCCGCGTCCAGCCGGCTCAATCTTGCCCAGGCGTTCAACTCACTCGGCACCACGCTGGCGCCCTATTTCGGCGGGATGCTGATTCTGGGTGCGGCGGTGCTGGGCGCCAGCGAGCTGGCCGACATGTCCAGCGCCGACCGGATGGCCTACAAGGTCCAGCAGGCCCAGAGCGTGCAGCTCCCCTACCTGCTGCTGGCGGCGGTGCTCGCTATCCTCGCGGTCGTGATCTACCTCTGGAAGCTGCCCAACTTCAAGGACCAGGCCCGCGACGACAGCCCCACCGAGAAAGTCACCGCCGCCCAGGCGCTGCGCCATCCCCACGTGCTGTTCGGCGTGATCGGTATCTTCGCCTACGTCGGCGCCGAGGTCTCCATCGGCAGCTTTCTGATCAACTACATTTCGCTGCCGGAGATCGGCAACATGAGCGAGAGCGATGCCGCCAGCTATGTCGCCTACTACTGGGGCGGCGCGATGATAGGCCGCTTCATCGGGTCGGCGTTGATGCAGAAGATCCGCCCCAGCCTGCTGCTGGGCCTGTTCGCCATCGTGGCGGCACTGCTCACGATGACCACCATGCTGGCCTCCGGTCATACCGCCATGTGGAGCATCGTCGCCATCGGCCTGTTCAACTCGATCATGTTCCCGACCATCTTCACGCTGGGCATCGCCAAGCTCGGCCCGTTGACCAGCAAGGCGTCGAGCCTGCTGATCATGGCCATCGTCGGCGGTGCCATTCTGCCGGTCGCCCAGGGCGCCATCGCCGACACCGTGGGCATTCACCACGCCTTCGTGCTGCCGCTGATCTGCTACCTGTTCATCGCCTTCTACGGTTTCCGCGGCTCGCGCGTCATCGACCCGCATCCGTCGGTCCGGGACGCGCACCCCGCCTCGTCCTGAGCGCCCCGGCGGCCACCTGAAACGCCCCTCCCGCGAGGGGCGTTTTCGACAGGGCCGTTGGCCCGGTGTGATCAGGTATGGGCCCTGGATCCGTGGCCCGACGGGTCGATGACTTCGCCGATCGCGCGCCACCTACCCAGCGCCCGAGGCGCGCGACCTTAGTCGCAATCCCCTTGAAAGTCATACAACCAAGTCGGGATAATCGCTTAGCGAGCAAAACATAGACGCGTTATCGATTCGCCTGCTTCCTTCATCGACGCCCTCTTTTGCCCCAGCCACGAAAGTCCTGGCGCCGCCTCTTTCCAGAGCGAGCAGCCGAGCGCCCCCTCGCGACGGCTGGGGCTGGCTCCATGGCGTGCCCATGAACCGACAAGGAGTGCCATTGCCTCTCATGACCCGGACGATCGCCAGCCAGGGCAACGACGCATGACCCAGGTCGAGCAGCTGTTCGCGCGCTACGGTCCCCGCTATAAGCTCTGGGTCACGCTGACGGTGATGCTGGGGCTGGTCGCGCTGGGCATGTCGATCACCATCGTCAACGTGGCCATCCCCTATATCAAGGGCGCTTTCGGCATGAGCGACTCCCAGGTTCAGTGGCTCTCCACCGGATTCCTCGCCTCGACCACGGTATCGCTGCTGATCGCTCCCTGGCTGGTGGCGGCGGTCGGCCAGCGTGCCACCTTCGTGGGACTGCTGCTGGCCTTCATCGCAGCCTCGATCCTGGGTGGCCTGGGCCAGGGCATGGCGGCGCTGGTGGCGGCCAGGATCGTCCAGGGCGGCATGACCGGCTTGATCCGCCCGGTGGCCATGCAGGCGCTGTTTGCCGCCTATCCGCCGGAAGGTCGCGGCATGGCGACCGCGATGTACGGCATGTGCCTGGGGCTGCCGTTGACGCTGGCGACCGTGGTCGGCGGCTGGCTGGTGGAGCACTTCACCTGGCGCTACGTCTTCTTCGTGACCCTGCCGATCTGCTTCGCGGCCATCGTCATGGGGCTGTTCTTTCTGCCGACCCGGGAGCAAAAGGGCCCTCGTCCACCGTTCGACTGGGCCGGTGTCGTGCTGCTGTTCATCGGCGTCTTCTCGCTGCTGGCGGCGCTCTCCAACGGCCAGCGCTGGGGCTGGTACGATCCCAGAGTGCCCGAGCTGATCCTGACCTCGGTGCTCTGCGGTGCCGCCTTCATCGCCTGGCAGAGACGTATCGCCCACCCGCTGCTCGACCTGGCGATCTTCCGCAACCGGCTGTTCGTGGTCGGCACGCTGGCGATGTGCCTGTTCGGTGGCACCTTCTACGGCATCATGTACCTGCTGCCGCAATTCGTGCAGGCGGTGCTGCACTACAGTCCGATCACCGCCGGCCAGATATTCCTGCCCTCCACTGCGGTACTCGGCATCCTGGTGCCGCTGGTGGGCTGGCTCAGCGACCGTTATCCGCCCCACTGGATCACCCTGCCGGGGCTGGCCTGTACCCTGTTCTCGGTATGGCTGATGGCGCAGATGGACTGGAACACCTCGTTTTTCTACCTCGCCGTGGCGATGGGCATTCTCTCCATCGGCATGGCCGCGTTCCCGCCTCCGACGCTCTCCAACGCCATCGCCGGCTTGCCCGGCCATCTCACCGGCCACGGCTCCGGCGCGATCAACTTCGCCCTGCAACTGGGCGGCGCACTGGGCACGGCCGGACTGGTCATCCTGCTGGATCGCCAGACCGCCTATCACGGCCAGATCCTGAATGCCGGCGTCAACGCCGGCAACACCACCGCCCGCCAGGCCCTGGGGCAACTGACCGACCTGGTGGGCCGCCTCGGCGTGCCGGAAATTCACCAGCCGGCCATGGCCGGCTATCTGCTGGGCCGCATCGAGGCGATCTGGGCGTCGATTCTCGCCTATCAGGATGGCTTCTGGATCCTGATCGGCAGCCTGCTGCTGGTGGTGATCCCCTCGCTGCTGCTCAGCCGCTGGCGCCGTTCGCCCCATGTCTGACTCCGCCCACCCGATCGACGAAGGATGCACTCGCAACATGACCGCCGACGCTTCCCAGCCCCGCAAACGCCGCCTGCCACGCAGCGCCAAGCTGCTGATACTCGCCATCGTCGTGGTGCTGTGTCTGATCTGGATCGGCCTCGCCGTCGCCCATCGCCTGACCCATGTCAGCGCCCAGGACGCTCGCGTCATGACCGACGAGGTGACCGTCAGCAGTCGTCTCGAGGGTTGGGTGACGACGTTCGACCTGATCGAGGGCGACACCCTGAAACGCGGCGATGCCGTCGCCGCGCTCTACAGCAAGCCGGACCAGCGCCAGCGCGAAGCGCTGACGGCCAAGGTCGCGACCCAGCAGGCACGCCTGGCGTACGAGCAGGCACGACTGGCGACGGCCCAGAAGCAGTTGAAAGGCGGCATCAGCCTGATGCGGCGTCAACTGGAGGCGAGCAAGGCGGCCGAGAAGGCCGCCCAGGCCCGGCTGACCGAAGCCGAGCGCGATTTCCAGCGCTCCGACACGCTCTACCAGAAACGCTCGGTCTCGGAGCAGCGCCGCGATCAGGACTACTACGCCTATCAGGCCGCACTCGCGGAACACGCCCAGGCGCAGCAGGAGGTGCGAGTCAGCCAGGCCCTGGCCGACAACGCCGAGGTCGGCTTCATCAACGGCTCGCAGATGCCGCTTCCCAATCCCGAAGTGCTGAGACAGCAGGTACGCATCGCCCGCCAGCAACTGGCCGAAACCCGAGCGACGCTGGAGGAACAGCAACTGCGCATCACCGACCTCACGATCGACAGCCCCATCGACGGCGTAGTCGACAAGACGCTCATCGATCAGGGCGAATACGTCAGCGCCGGCCAGCCCATCGTGATGATGCACGACCCCTCGAAGCTGTGGGTGGAAGCCAACATCAAGGAGACCGATGTCGGCGCCCTGCGTACCGGCCAGCCCGTCGCCATTACCGTCGATGCCTTCCCCGACCGGACCTTCAGCGGCCATGTCGCCGTCATCGGGCGCGCCGCGACCAGCCAGTTCGCGCTGCTGCCGGATCCCAACCCCTCGGGCAACTTCACCAAGATCACCCAGCGAATCCCCGTGCGCATCCGCTTCGACGACGGCCCCACCGAACGGATCGGGCCCGGCATGATGGTGGAAGTGGATATCGATGTCGGCGGCACCGGCTGAGGGCAATATTCTTCAATATTCTCCGCCCCCCACCCCCTACGCTCCTCTTCTTCCAGCCGAGAGGAGCTCTCCATGTCATCCGCCGTCGTCCTCCCCATGGCCGCCTTCGCCCTGGCAGCCTCGCTGTCTCCCGGCCCGGTCAACCTGGTCGCGTTGAGCACCGGGCTGAGCTACGGCTTTCGCCACAGCCTTCGTCACGTAAGCGGTGCCACCTGCGGCTTTACCTTGCTGCTGCTGGCGATCGGCGGAGCGCTGCAGCCGGTTCTGAATTGGCCGCCCGCCATGATTGCGATTCGCTGGGCCGGTGTGCTTTTCCTGTTCTACATGAGTGTCGGCCTGGCGCTCGACGACGGCCATCTCCGCGCCCGCGACCCGCGTCGCGCGTCGTTTCGCCGGGGGGCACTCATGCAGTGGTTGAACCCCAAGGCCTGGATGGCCTCGGCAGCGGGCACCGGCGCCTATACTTCCGCCGGCAGTGCCGGTTCCGTCGCCCTGTTCGCGCTGATCTTCTTCGTCATCTGCTATCTCAGCCTGGCGAGCTGGGCCGCGCTGGGCGCCTGGCTGGGAAGGCGCCTGCCGACGCCACGGCAGGTGCGCTGGATCAATCGTGGCCTGGCACTGATGCTGCTGCTCAGCGCCTCGAGTCTTGCGGTCGTCCCGCTCGGCGATACTGGTCAGGCGTCGCTGCGGTGAAGCGCTTGAAGGTCCGCTGAAAGTGGGACTGGTCGGCGAATCGGCACTCGAGCGCCACATCGGCGATGGCACTTCCCGCTTTCAGGGCGGCCTGGCCATGGCGAACGCGACAATCGGTCAAGAAGGCATGCGGGGTGATGCCATACTGGCGCTTGAAGCTTCGTACCAGATGCGTCGGCGACAACCCCGCTTCGGCGGCCATGCGCTCGAGCGGCAAGTGCTCGGTGCAGTGGGCGCGAATGAAGTCGACCACCGGCTGCAGCACCGAGCCGTCGCGCCGTGGCTCGGCCCGGTAGGCACCTGGCTGCGCCAACAACCGCCGGAAGAATGACTCGCTTGCCGCGGCCTTGGCGGCCGGCGGGCCATCGGCGTCGAACAGCTTGTCGCACAGCCCCAAGAGATCGCGGTAGAGCGCTGGCGCGCGTGTCATGTGCAGCGCCAATGGCCGGAAGCGACCTTCGCCGATGCCGGCCTCTCGCTGCAGCGTCGCCAGCCAGCGGGCGTCGGCATAGAGCATGACGTAGGACCAGGGCGTGTCGTCGAGCGGATTGCAGGCGTGGATCTCGAACGGATTCATGACCACGACGGCCCCTTCGGACACCGGTATCGTCCGTAACGACTCGCCGGGCACCTGGTACTCGTAGAGACTGCGTCCCGCCAGCACCGCGCCGATCGAGAACGCCTCGTGGCTGTGCCGCGCATAGCCCACGCCCCGACCCTCCCGGGTCAGTCTCGCTTCCACGAATGGCAGTTCGCCGCTGCGCCAGAAGCGCATCTCGCCACCTTGGCGTAGGTATTCCTTCATGAGCTGATCGCCGATGCCTCGATGGGGACAGGTTGCGGGCCGCGATGCGGCCCGGTCTCCCTAGTATGCCAGGCCTAATGCCCGAACTCGGCGGCATCCGGAGCCGCCATTTCGCCTCCCAGCGCCCGGCAGTGACGCTGTGCCGACTCCTCGATGACGCGCTTGGCGTCGACCAGTATCTCGCGCCCCCAGAAGGCGGAGTAGGCGCTATCGAACGCGAGCGGTTCCAGGCGTCGGGCGATGCCCGCCACCGTCCCCGCATCCAGCGGCACGTTGTTGGGATAGGACCACATGAACGACGCCATCCGATCCGGCGTCACCATCAGCGTGTCGCCCGTCAGCAGGACCCCGTGTTCCGCCCAGTGCAGCACGCTGGCGCCGGGGAAATGACCGCCCAGGGAATGTACGGTGACGCCGGGCAGTATCTCGCGCGAGGCGCCTTCCCAGAACTCGATTCGCGCGTCCGGCACGCTGACCCATTCGCGATCCGCGGCGTGAACGTGGACAGGACAGTCGAACGCCCGCGCCCACTCGGCCATGGTGGTGAAAAAATGCGGGTGAGACAGCACGATGGCGTCGAGCCCGCCGAGTCCTTCGATGATCTCGATGGTCGCCTCGTCGAGCAGCGTCAGGCAGTCCCACAGCACGTTGCCGGCCGGCGTCCGCAACAGGAAGGCGCGCTGGCCGATGGCGAAGCTGGGCGTGGTGCCGATGGCCATCAGTCCCGGCGCCATATGACGAAAGGTGTTGGCGTGACTGGCCGTCAACTGGGTTGGCGTTGTCCAGCGCTGCCCTTCGACCGGGACGAACTGGCGCTCGTCCTCACAGATATCGCAGTGCTCCGGTGGCGTATCGCTCCTTGGATACTGCAGGCCACACGTGGCACAGATGAAACCGGTGTTATGCATGTCTACCTCCCCGATCCAGAACGAGACATCATCCTCCCTCCTCAAGTTAGCTTGAGGTCAAGGCTTTGCCAGGCGTGATCGAGCGCCGGAACGTCGCAGGACCAGCCAGCCCGAGATCAGGATCACCGTCATGCCGAGCCAGGTCGTCGCATCGGGAACCTCGTCGAACCACAGGGCGCCCCAGACGGCGGCAAAGGGGAGGTAGGCGTAATCGAACGTTCCCACCAGCGAGGAGGGGGCGATCTGATAGGCTCGCGCCACGCCCGTGTTGACGCTCACCATCAGTAGCGCATAGAGCAGGATCAGGGCGGCCTCGGCAAGGTCGAGCGGTTGCCACGAACGGCTCAGGAAACCCCGCGGCAGTGCCTGATCGTCGACCCACATCGCCACCAGGCCACTCCCCGCCACACCGGCCAGCGCGAAGCCCAGATTCAGCCCCAGGGCCAGCACCAGCGGGCGCTCGCTCGCGCAGTGGCGACGCGTCAGCACCATGGCTCCGGCGTAGCAGCACGCCGCCGCCACCGGCAATGTCATGGCGAGGGAGAACACCCCCAGGCCCGGTCGCAGCACCAGCAGCACGCCGCCGAAGCCAAGCCCGATCGCCGCCCAGTTCCCGCGCGTGAGCCGTTCTTCGCCGATGGCCGACGCGAGAATCGCGATGAACAGCGGCGTGGTGTAGATGCCCACGGCCGCGGTGGCGAGCGGGATCAGGGGCAGCGACGCATAGAACAGCAGCCACATCGCCAGTAGCAGCAGACTGCGCAACATCACCCACCCCGGTCGCTCGGGGAGCAGCGCCCTCCAGCCCCCGCGCAGCAGCAGGCATCCCGCGAGAAGCGGAATCGATATCGACGATGCCAATGTCAGCAACTGCCAGAGCGATGGCCCGGCGCCGAGAGACTTGACCAGCGCATCGGACAACGCCAGCAGGCAGACCGACCCGACGATCAGCGCCACGCCCTGGCGACGGTTGTCATGGCGTTCGGGGTGCATGATGATCTCCAAGGGTTCGCAATGGGTCTCACCATGCCCGTGGAGCCCGTCATCCGACCAACGACTTCTGCGTCGTCATCCATGAGCTCAGGTTATGAATTGGCTAGGTAAATCGTTGCCGCCCCTGTCGACGCTGCTGCCCTTCGAGGCGGCGGCACGGCTCGAGAGCATCTCGCGCGCGGCAGACGAGTTGCACCTCACCCAGGCCGCCGTCAGCCGTCAGGTTCGCGCGCTGGAGGAGAATCTCGGGCTGGAGCTGTTCGAGCGTCGCAATCGCGGGGTCTGCCTCACCCCGGCAGGACGCGAGCTGGCGGCGACCGTCTCTCGCTCCCTGGGCGCCATGGCCGATCAAGCCAACGACATGCGCGGCCCCGCTCGCGGCGCCCAGGTCACCCTGTTCTGCCAACTCTGCGAGGCGTTCTACTGGCTGATGCCGCGCCTGGCCGCCTTCAATCGTCGCCATCCCGATGTCGATCTGAAACTGGTCACCTCGACACGCCCCATCGCGGAACATCGCGAACCGTTCGATATCGCCCTGCAGACGAGCGGCAGGCCCAGCGGTCATCATCCGCTGGCACTCACGGCCGGCGACGAGATCTATCCCGTCTGCAGTCCGGCGCACCCCGCGGCACACGGTGCCCCCCGCTCGCTGGCGTCGTTGACGGCGTTCGCCCTGCTTCATCACCACGCCACGCCGCCGGACTGGGTGGAGTGGTCCGACTGGCTCCAGGCGATGGGACATTCGCAGGCTCCCCCGCTCCCGGGAAAGACCTTCGACAGCTATCCGCTGATGCTTCAGGCAACCCTGGAGGGCCACGGCGTGGCGCTGGGCTGGCGGCGCACCACCGAACGGCTGATCGCCTCGGGCGAACTGGTTCGTCCCGTGCGCGAAAGCCTGCAGCAACCGCAGGCGATCGCCATCTACACGAGACGGGGCTCGCCGGAACGCCCCGCCACCCGGGCCCTGCTCGATTGGTTGCAGGAAGCGCTGGAGGGTACGCCGCCTTAGCAAAGGTCACTGCCGTCGCGATTCTCGGCTTCCGCCTGGACCTGCCCCCGCCCCGGTCGGAGGCGATCGCGGCCCTCAGTCCGCAGTGTCGAGTCGTCGAAACCAACCCGCCACGAACGCGTCGGCCGGCAGTACCCGGAAGAGTTCGGTCGAACGGACCGCCGCTTGAAAATAGGGATCCCTGTCCGCGGCGAACGTCGGCACGAACCCCGCCCGCCTCGCCCGGCGCCGCTGCTGGCGGCGATTGGCGCGCGGCGAGAGGTCGCTCATGCTGTCCAGCAGCAGCGCCTTGTGTTTCTGTCGCTCCGCGTCGAGCGGCCAGAGCATCGGTATCGGCGTGTCGTCGAACAAGTCATCGATGGCGATGGATCGCGGCGGCATCCAGGCGGGCTGGAAAGCCGGGCCGGGTGGGTAGGCGCGGCGGTAGTGGTTGGCATAGAGCATGACTTGGGTCGGCCGGTGCGCGCTTTTCGCCAGCGCCATGGCCAGCGCCAGTGAGGTCGCGCGATGGTCGGCGTGCGGATCGAACTCCGGGTCGGTCACCAGTATCGTGTCCGGGCGGATGGTGTCGATCATCTGGCGCAGGGCCGCCAGCACATGCTCGCGCTCGAGCACGTCGGCCTCCGAAAACGGCAGCTCGGCACGATTGAATGCCCGCGCCTCGCGTAGCGGCCAGACGGGCCTCTGGGGAGTGCCGTCGTGGATCAACGGCCACCCTTGGCCATCCGGCACCCCGATCAGGGTCGACCGCTCCGCCGGCAGACCGGCCAGCATCGGCGAGGCGTAGACGTTCCAGCGCCGCCACTCCGCCTTGCGTCGGGTGGCATCCGCCAGTGTCCGGTCCAGTCCATCGAGGTACTGACGATCCACTCCCTTGAGCTTCTCGCCGCAGGAGAGAGTGACGATGTGCAGGGAGTCGGCGTGGTCGCTGTAGAAGCCGCCGGCGGCCAGCTCCGCATCGTCGGGATGCGGCGCCAGAATCAGAAACGGGCCGTTCAGACGGGGGCGCGGATGCCAATGGAGACGCGGCGCCCCGACGAGCCGGACACCGTCGATGGCGAGACGCAGCTCGCTCTGTGCGGGCAGGTCGGGCGTCAGCGGATAGGCGATCCTCTGGCTGTCGCGCGACGCTTCCAGGGTGAAGGAGACCACCTCGCCACCGTCGCGACCGACCGTGACGGTGGGCAGGCCGCGACGCCACAAGCGCCAGCCGCCGGTCTCCAGCGCCAGTTCGATCTCCACCATGCCGGCCACCCCGACCATCTCGTCCGGCAGGCGAAAGCGGTAGCCACCGCCGGCCACGGGCTCTGCGTCGTGCCGTCCGTTCATGCCGCTCCCATCGATTGCAGATGTCGGGTCATGCTGTCGACGTATCGCTCCAGCGTAAAGCGCTCGCTGACGAATTGGCGACCCGCCACGCGCATGCGGTGATGGCGCTCCGGGTCGCCCAGTACCGCGGCAACGCTCTCGGCCAGCCGCACCGGCGAAACGCCGAGCGGCACCCGCAGTTGGTCGGTATCGGGATCGTAGACCTGGGCCGAGATGCTGCTGTGACCGGGATGCGTCGTGAGCGATTCGACCGCTTCCGTGCATGGCAGGGTGAGCCCAGTGACTCCTTCGTCCAGGGTCTCCGGTAGCCCGTCGACCCGACTGCCGATGACCGGGCAGCCAACGGCGGCGGCCTCGATGCTGACCATCCCGAAGGTCTCGCGAAACGAAGGACAGAGCAGCAGGTCGAGTCGCGCCAGCGCGGCGGGCATGTCGTCGACGAAACCGTGAAAGACGACCCGATCCTTCAATTGCAGCGCTTCGACCAGTGTCTCCAGATCCTGCTGCATCATGCCGCTGCCGAGTACGTGCAACTCGGCGTCGAGGCCGCCGTCCACCAGCCGGCGAAGCGCGCGGATGGCGATGGGGAACCCCTTGACCGGCACCAGCCGTCCGGCGACGCCCAGCCGCCAACGCCGCTTCACGGCCGGCTCGGGCGCCTCGATGACGACGCGGTCCCGCAAGGGGTGAATCAGGGGGTTGTGCTGCACCACCATGGAGATATCGGCGACGCCCCAGCGCAGCTGCAACATGCGGCGGGTGGCGTGGGAGACACAGATCACGCCGTCGCAGGCGGCAAGGTGCGCCAGTCTCGAGCGGCTCGGCATGGCGCGCCAGGCGGAGCCGTGATCGTAGTGGATCGCTCGCGCGCCGAGTTTGCGATGGGCCGCGATCAGGGGCCCGGCGTTGAGCTGGGACCAGCTCAGCAGCACGTCGGGACGCGGCAAACCGGTCAGCGACCGCGACACGCCCCACTTCCGCAGCCCCGGCACCCAGGCCGGCAGCTTGACGCCCTGCGGCGCCTTGTAGCGAATCACCGGCGTGTCCGGCGGTAGCCGCGCGGCCATCGCCTTGGCGACTCGGTCGCCCTTGTTGAATACCAGATTGACGTGGCGTCGGGACAGCTCCTGGATCAGCGTGGCACAGAGCAGGCCGATGCCCCCGGCCACGTTGAAGCTTGCGAAGTGCGATACATTCATAGAACGCCATACCCATCGAGTCAGTGGCATCCAGCGCCAAGATAATGAGCATGGTAAGGGATGCGCCGGCAAGCGCAAGCGGCGGCTAGCCGCAGCCTCTAGACGAGAATATCCGACGGCCCGCGAATCTCCGTCTCGATCCGTGTGCCTGTCTCGCGCTCCTCGTTGGAGAACCCGTCGTATTCGGCCAGGTCGGCGAAGTCGAGCCCGGCCAGCTCGCCGATCCGGGCCACGCTGCGCTGGTAGGTCTTGTACTGCCCGAACATGAAGCCGAGCCCTTCGAGCTCCTCGGCCTGCTCGATCATGTAGGCCGTGGCCGAGGGCTGACCATCCGCCATGAACGCCACCACCTTCCAGTACGCCTCGGGGATTTTCACGCCTCGGTAGCGGCGGTCCCCATCTCGGAACACGGGCCCGGTGAAGACCGTGATTCGCTGCCCGTCGGCGCGGGCGTTCTCCAGCAGGTAATCTTCCAGCCCCAGCCAGGTCTGCTGGTTGAACCCCGCCATCTGTGGCGTGCAGTTGGTGAAGTGGAAGGTATCGGCATTGGCCTGCTCGGCCTCTGGGCCCCAGTTGGCCGAAGTGCGGCGAACCAGATGCCCACGGTCCAGCGGGTTGCGCGCGTAGAGCGATTCGCCGACCTGAAGCGATTCGTCGATCCGGGGATCGAAACGCCAGTTGTCGTTGCGTCTGGGCACGCTCTCCAGCCGGCTCCCATCGAGATTGAGGGCAGTGAAGATCGCCAGCCTGCGGGAGCGCGACATCACGACCGAGAAGTGCGTGTAGTCGAGCCGGCCGTCGTCACGGCCGGGCACCGGCGTCACGTCCTCCGCAAGCGCGCCGACGGGCACCGGCAGCGGTACGACGAGGTCGTCCAGAAACGCCGTGTCGTAGCCTTGGCGGTCGTTCAGCGACTCGCTATCGGTGACGCCCATCGACGACGCTGCCACCGTCGATCTTGCGGTGCCTGGCACGGCCAGGCGACGCAGGTCGCGCAGACCGGGGCGACGAAATTCCTTGTGGGACATGGGACTTCGCTCTCAAGGTCGGGTCGGGTCGGGGCAGCCATCAGCCTGCCACGGGCCGCGAGTGCCGCGTGACAGGCCGACGACGACTCACTTCCAGAAGTTGCTCTTCACCAGGTCGACGACATCGCTCATGCGGCCATCGAGCACCGCCTTGCCCGAGTAGAGCGCGGTGGAGGTGACCTGCCCCGGCTCGATCTTGGGCGGCATCACCAGCTCCATGCGATTGACCTTGACGTCGAGAAGCGCCGGCCCCGGCTGGGACAGCCATTCGGCAATGGCGTGCTTGAGCTCGTGCTCGCGTTCGACACGTCGCCCCCACAGGCCTATCGATTGCGCCAGCAGCCCGAAATCCGGGTTGTCGAGGTCGGTGTAGCTGTCCAGCAGACCATCGACCTTCTGCTCCAGTTCGACGAAGCCCAGCGAGCTGTTGTTGAAGACGACGATCTTGAGCGGGATCTGCTCCTGTTTCAGGGTCAGCAGATCGCCCATCAGCATGGTCATGCCGCCGTCGCCGCACATGGCGATGACCTGACGCTCCGGAAACGCCTTCTGGATGCCGATCGCCTGGGGATAGGCGTTGGCCATGGTGCCGTGGACCAGACTGGAGAGCGTGCGCCGTTTGCCGTTGGCGCGGATGTGACGCAGCATCCACACCATCGGGCTGCCGCCGTCGGCGGTAAAGAACGCATCGTCGTGGGCAGCGTCGTTCAGCGCCAGCGTCAGCTCCTGCGGGTGAATCAGCGCATCGTCCCCGGATTCGTGGGCGTCGTGTTCCAGCGCCTTGTGATAGCTCTTGCGGCACCGCTCCAGCCACGCCGTGTCAGGCTGCTCGTCGACGATCTGGGCCAGTGCGGCGCAAGTGTCGCGCACGCTGCCGAGCAGCCCGATGTCGACCGGATGACGCTTGCCGATCTGCTGCGGATCGATATCCACCTGGATGATCGTCGCCTTGTCGGGATAGAACTGCGTCCAGGCGAAGTTGCACCCCAGCAGCAGCAAGGTGTCGCAGTCGGCCACGGCATGGTAACCGCCGGCCAGGCCGAAAACCCCGGTCATGCCGACTTCGAAGGGATTGTCGGGTTCGATGAAATCCTTGGCGCGCGAGGTCCAGGCCACCGGCGCATTGAGCTTGGCCGCCAGCACCAGCACCTCGTTGCGCGCGTGCTCGCAGCCCGCTCCCGCGAAAATGGATATCTTGCCGCCGGCATTGAGCGCCTTGATCGCCGGCACCAGCTCCTCGGCGCTGGGCCGGGTGATCGGGTCGAAGCGGTGCGTCCGGTAAGGCAGGTCCTGGCTCGGCTTCTGGGTGAACAGGTCGCCGTGCACGATCAGCACCGCGACGCCGTTCTTCGCCAGCGCCGCCTGGGCCGCCAATGTGGTCAGCCGCCGCACCTGATCGGGGTTGATGATCGTCTCGCAGAAGACGCTGTACTGCTCGTAGATCGGCTTGGGGTCGACATCCTGCGGAAAACCGACGCCGGTATCGGCGGTGCCGACCTGGGAAGCGATCAGCACCACCGGCGAACCGCTGCGATGGGCTTCGAACAGACCGTTGACGAAGTGCAGCGTGCCCGGCCCGCAGGTGCCGGCGCACAGCGCCAGCTCCCGGGTCATGTAGGCTTCGCCGCCAGCGGCGAAACCGCCGACCTCCTCGTGGCGGACATGGACCCACTCGAGATCGCTGCGGCGGACGGCATCGGTGAAATGGTTGATGGTGTCCCCCACCACGCCGTAGCAACGCTTGGCGCCGGCACTGGAGAGGGTTTCGACGATGATTTCGGCGACGTTCTGACTCATGGAGCGACTCCTTTCGCAGGCGAGGATCGCCTCGAGGCCCGATGGAGCTCGGCGATTCCGCCATGACCAGGCCCGGTGAACTGGGCGGTGAAAAGACAAACGGATTGGTAGTGGCGCATCTTGCGCCCCCTGTTCAAGCGTAGTCGGCCATCGCCGATTCGTCCGAGGTATCTAACAGGCATCGTTCGAATGACCAAAGTCTTAGCAGTCCTCTTTTGGAACATGACCTATTACTGAACAACCGGACGGAGGACGGAATCCTCGGGGGGTGAAAGTCATGCTGGGGAGCCATATTCGAGTCAGCGCGTTTCGCTGGGTGCCCGATTTCGCCCGCGGCAAGGTTCGCGACCTGCGGGTCCGCTGGGCCCTGGAGGAGGCCGGCCTGCCCTACGAGACCGAGGCCATCGACTTCGTCGAGAAACGGAGCGCGACCTATCTGCGTCGGCAACCCTTCGGGCAGGTGCCTGTGATCGAAGTGGATGGTGAAGCCATGTTCGAGTCCGGCGCCATCGTGCTCAAGATCGCGGAACAGTACGAACCGTTGCTCTCTCGAGTTCCGCGCCGACGGGATCAGACCCTCAGCTGGTTGTTCGCCGGCCTGAACAGCGTCGAACCCCCGATCATGGCGCTGGCCGAACTGGATTTCTTTGTCGAGGACGAGACGGTCAGGGCACGTCATCGTGAGTTCGTGCTGGGCAATGTCGTCGATCGACTCGACGATCTGGCGCGCGTCCTGGGCGAACGTACCTATCTGGTCGACGAGTTCAGCGTCGCCGACCTGATGATGACCACGGTGCTGCGCATTCTCGATCACACCGAACTGCTCGTGGAGCGCCCTGCTCTCGACGCCTACGTGAGGCGATGCAGCGAACGACCGGCCTTCGATCGCGCCCTGCGGGCTCAACTGCGCGTATTCGACGAGAACGCGCCCGTTTCCGGCTGAATGTGACATCAGGACATCGAGAGTTCGGGCGCTACGGCCGAGCGGTCAAGACAGGGCGGGCCAGGCGGCGAGTCGAGCGATGATCGGCTAAAGGAGACGTGGAGGGAAAGACATGCACTATGTACAGGGATTCGTGGTACCCGTGGACGGTGACAAGCGCGATGCGTATCACGCGCTGGCCGAGAAAGCCGCGACCTTCTTTCTCGAGCAGGGCGCCATACGCATCGTCGAGGCCTGGGGCGAGGACGTGCCGGACGGCAAGGTCACCGATTTCAAACGCTCCGTTGCCGCCCAGGCAGATGAGCAGATCGTCTTTTCATGGATCGAGTGGCCCGATAAGTCCACCTGCGAGACCGCCGCGCAACGCATGCAGAGCGACGAGCGTTTCAAGATGCCCGACGACTTGCCCTTCGACGGCAAACGCATGATCTGGGCCGGGTTCACGCCATTTCTCGATCGATATCGGGACGATAGCGCAACCTAAGCCATTTCCGCCGGATCGGGTACGCGGGGGAACCGCGGCGGATGCGCCTGCATGTAGGCGTGGCAGGCACGCAGCACACGTACGTCGTCATGCTTGCCACCGGCGAGTTGAAAACCGACCGGCAGACCGGACTCCGTGAACCCGCAGGGAACCGAGGCCGCCGGCTGCTGGCTCAGGTTGAACGGGTAGGAGAACGGGGCCCACTCCTCCCAGTCGCGCATGCCACTGCCCGGTGGTACCTCATGTCCCGTGGCGAACGGCTCGATGGGCACCGTCGGCGTCATCAGCAGATGGTACTTCTGGTTGAAGCGCTCCAGGCACTCGGTGAAGTTGGCCCGGCGCCCCAGCGTCTGGAACAGGTCGAGCGCGCTCCACTGCTGGGCAGTGCGGGCATTGTCGACCAGCCCGGGGTCGAGCTGTTCGCGCTCCCGATCGCTGCATTTCGACCAGAAGTCCAGCGAGGCGGTGAACCAGAGCTTCTGAAAGATATCGATAGGCGACTCGAAGCCGGGATGAACCTCCTCGACCTCCGCGCCCAACTGCTCCAGGTTGCGGGCCGCCTCGCGCACGCGTGCCGCGATCTGCTCATCGACCTCGGCGTAGCCCAGCGTCGGCGAGTAGGCGATTCGCAGTCCCCGCAGATCCTGGTCGATGTCCGCCCCCCAATCGTCCGGCTGGCCGCGGGTGGCGTAAGGGTCGCGATAGTCGTAGCGACCGATGACGTTGAGCATACGCACGGCGTCCTTGACACTTCGGGTCAGCGGACCGATATGGGACAACGACGGCTCCGTGGCCGGCGGCCACTGGGGCGTCCAGCCGTAGGTGGGCTTGAAGCCGAACACGCCGGTGAAGGCGGCGGGAATGCGTATCGAACCGCCGGAGTCGCCGCCCTGGTGCAGCACCCCCATGTTGAGCGCCGCCGCCGCTGCCGCCCCGCCCGAAGAACCGCCCGGGGTCAGGCGCGTGTCCCAGGGATTGCAGGTGGCGCCGAAGACCCGGTTGTCGGTCACTGCCTTCCAGCCGAATTCAGGCGTATTGGTCTTGCCGAGAATCACGGCGCCCGCTTCCCGAAGCATGCGCGCCGGCGGACAGTCCTCTTCGCACGCCGCCGTCGACGAGGTCAACGAACCGCCGCGAGCCGGCATGCCGGCCACTTCGGCCAGGTCCTTCATCGATACCGGGATACCGTCGATGGCGCTCAGCGGCTTGCCCTGACCCCATCGCCTGGCCGAGGCCTTGGCAGCCTTCTCGGCGCCCTCGCGATCGACATGGACATAGGCGTTCACCGCATCGTTGAACCGCTCGATACGCTCGAGCGCCGCCCGGGTCGCCTCCAGCGGAGAGGCCTCGCCGGACCGATACAGCCGCTCGAGCCGGGAGGCGTCCATGTTGCCAAGATCCGTTTCTGAGTCTGTCCCGTTCACAATCGGCTCCACGTCCTGTGGTGTATGGAAGATCCCTCTGTCCCAAGGCTAGTCGGCGATCGCGACGGGGCGCAATGTCGATGGGTGGCAAGTCGCAAAGACCCATCACGCGCTCAAAAATCGTGTTCCGCCTCGGCCGGAGACGTCGCATGGGCGTTCATGCGCTGGAGATGCAGGCTTCGAGTCAGGCGAATGATCGGTCGGATCAGCATCTCGATGCTGCCGATCAGGAACAGCCAGGTACCGTAGTAGGTCAATGATTCGTAAAAAAAGAAAAAGCTGCCGATGACGAACCAGATGCCGATGAGAATATCGTTGACGATGCTCAGGACCTCGTAACGCCGACGGATGATGAGTTCGTCACGGCCGAAATGCAGCGTCAGGCCCTGATTGACGTCGGCGGATCGACCGGACCGCCCCGGGTCGGGACCCTGCGTGCCGGCACTGCCTGCCTCCGAACGGTCACCACGCATGTGATACTCCCCCTGTCTTGGCTAGCATTTGGTTCGATTCAGTCTGGCTCAGCTCGCCAGGACGCGCAAAATCGGCGCGGGAGAATCGATGAACGCCGCATTCGCTGGCCCCCGGCCGGAATGTCTTCCATGATGAAGTCGCACCACGCGACCGACTCCCGGCAACCCACATGACGAGGTGAGAGCCGTGCCCCATTCGACGCGAGCGAAGTACGAACAGACGCCTGCCGCCGACGACACCACGATGTTCATCTTCGGCGCCGGTGGCGATCTGGTGAAGCGGCTGCTGATCCCTTCACTCTATAATCTGGATCGGGATCGCCTGATCTCTCCGAAAATGCGAATCGTCGGCATCGATCTCGCCGAGCACGACGACGAGAGCTTCCGTCGGCACCTCAAGGACTTCATCGCCGACAAGGCCGCCGACAACCACTCGGAGAGCCGTGAGGGCTCCCTGGACGAATCCCACTGGCGGGATTTCGAGAAGCGGCTGCACTATCGACAGGGCGATTTCACCGATGGCGCCATCTATCGCCAGATCGATGAGGTCATCGCCGCCTCGGAGAGCGACAACGCTCTCTTCTATTGCGCCACGTCATCGCGTTTCTTCAGCGATATCGCCAGACAACTCGGGAGCGCCGGACTGCTCGAGGAGCGCAACGGGCGATATCGCCGGCTCGTGGTCGAGAAGCCATTCGGTCACGACCTCGAGTCCGCCCGGGAATTGAATGCCGATCTGCTCGAGGTGATGCAGGAAGAGCAGATCTACCGAATCGATCATTTCCTCGGCAAGGAGACGGTCCAGAACATCCTCGTCGCCCGCTTCGCCAACGTGCTGTTCGAGCCATTCTGGAACAATCACTACATCGACCACATCCAGATCACCGCCGCGGAAACGGTCGGCGTCGAGGAGCGTGCCGCCTTCTACGACAAGGCCGGCGCGATGCGCGACATGGTTCCCAACCACCTGTTTCAGCTGCTGGCGATGGTCGCGATCGAACCGCCGGCGGCATTCGGCGCCGACTCCCTGCGCAGCGAGAAGTCGAAGGTACTGGGCGCCATCCGCCCCTGGATGACCGAAGAAGCCAAGCGCTACTCCGCCCGCGGCCGTTACGCGAAAGGCACCCTCGGCGACCGCCAGGTGCCCGGCTATCTGGACGAGCACGGCGTCGATGCAGAGAGCGAGACCGAAACCTTCGTCGCCATGAAGGTGATGGTCGACAACTGGCGCTGGGTCGACGTGCCCTTCTACCTGCGCACCGGCAAGCGCATGAGCGCGCGGGATACCGAAATCGCCATCTGCTTCAAGCCGGCGCCCTACGCCCAGTTTCGCAACACCGACGTGGAACGCATGGCCTCCAACTGGCTGATCATCCAGATCCAGCCCAACGAAGGCATGTGGTTCGACTTCCAGGCCAAGCGCCCCGGCCCCGAGTTGGAAATGGATACCGTCAAGATGGGGTTCGCCTACAAGGACTTCTTCGATCTGCCCGCAGTCACCGGCTACGAGACCCTGATCTACGACTGCCTGACCGGCGATCAGATGCTGTTCCAGCGCGCCGACACCATCGAGAACGGCTGGCGCGCGGTGCAGCCGTTCCTGGACGCCTGGTCCGAGCAGTCCGAAGCGGGCAAACCCGATATCGAAGCGTACGCTGCCGGCACCGATGGGCCGACTGGCGCCCATGACCTGATCCAGCGTGACGGCCGCGTATGGCACAAGGTAGGAGAAGCGACGGGACCCGGCGTGGCGCCCGTGCCAACCCAGAGCAAGCGCTGACGGAAACCATCAGGCTCAGGGTCGAGGGCCCAATGGCCGCGCCATCAGCTTCTCGACCAGCGGCTGCCCCGCGATCTCGAAGTTCTGGTCGAGTTCGAGATCGCGCAAGCCGCAGCGCTGGTAGAAGCGGATGGCCGGCGCATTGTCGGCGATGACCCACAACCCCACCTCGCGATAGCCCTGGGCGAGACACCACCTCAGGGCGGCCTGCCACAGGGCGTGGCCGACGCCCTGGCCCTGCGCCCGCGGGGCGACGTAGAAGCCGTAGAGTTCGACCCAGCCGGGGGTGAGCGTCCGGACCTCGGGCCGCGCGCTCTCGCTCTGGCGGAAAGGCCCGACACTCACCCAGCCGAGCAGCGCGTCGGCCCGGGGCCCAGCCTGGGCATCGAGGTGCATGTCGAGGTGGGTATCGGGGTCAGGGCCGAGGTCAATGCCTGCCTGGGTGTCTGCCTGGGTATTCGAACCCGTGCCGACATAGACCACCGCTCCCGCCTCGAGCTGCGAGCGCCAGGCCGCGGCACGCGCGGCGACATCCAGGCCCGCCAGCGTGGTCTCGGCGATCCAGCCGCGATAGTTGTGGCGCCAGGCGTCGACGTGGATGGTTGCGATCGCCTCGGCGTCGGCTGGGGTGGCACGGCGCACCACCACCGCACCCGCCCTGCTCACCCCGCCAGCCGGCCCAGCGCAAAGCCGGCGATGGCGGTGTCCTGCACCCCGGTGCCGGTGAGATCGCAGACGGTGATCTGGGAATCCGCGGTACGCAGACCGCTCCCGCTGGCAATCACTGCACCCAGCTCGTTGACGGTGAACGGCGGCTCGTGGCCGGCGTAGGCCTTGAGCTCGCCGTTGTGCTCGCTCTGGGCGCGGGTATCGGCCACGAAGTGATCGGCCCGCTCCATCACCGACGAATCGAGTTCGCGCTTGTCCGGACTGTCCGAGCCCATCGCAGTGACATGCACGCCCTCGCGCAGATGTTCTCCGGAGAGCAGTGGTGATCGCGACGGCGTGGTGGTGACGATGATGTCCGCCTCGCGGCAGGCCTCGCCGATATCGGTATGCACCGCCACGGTCAAGCCGTAGGCCTCCTGCATCCGCGCCGCGTAGGCCTCGGCCTTGGCGACGTCGCGGGCCCAGACGTCGAGCGTCTCGATGTCACGCACCAGCCTGAGCGCGGCGACCTGCAGCTCCGCCTGCAGCCCGGCACCGAGGACGGTGACGCGGCGGCTGTCGGTTCGCGAGAGATGCTTGGCGGCGATGGCGCCCGCCAGCGCAGTGCGAATATCGGTGAGATAGCCCTCGTCGAACAGCACCGCCTCGACCAGCCCGGTCTTGGCCGAGAATACGATCATCAACCCGTTGAGACTCGGCAGCCCGAGCTTGGGATTGTCGAAGAAGCCGGGACTGACCTTGATCGCGAAGCGCGAATTGCCCCGGATATGGGCGGTCTTGACGTCGACCTCGCCGTTGGACTCTTCGATCGCCATCGACAGGATCGGCGGCTGGACCACATTGCCCTCTCCCAGCGCGCGAAAACCGGCTTCAACGGCATCCAGCGCGGCATGGTCGAGCGTGACGACATCCTGAATCTGCTGTCGGTTATAGAGTTCCATCTGTAATCCTTCTAACCCGTTACGTAGCTATGGTTGAGATCGAGCGAGTCTGAAAAGTTGCCAAGCGACGGCCAGATCGCAGCGCATAGCCAATCGAGTGCGCCGCATGCCGAGCGCAGGCCGTTTTCACCCGCTCAGCGCGCCGGATAGTCGACCAGGGTTCTCGCCCGCATCAGCGTCCCGGCATCCACGCCGTTGCCCGAGACGATCAACACCACCTTCTGGCCGCGGATGTCGAGGGCGTGCTCCTCGATGGCGGCAAGCCCCACCACTGCGGCCCCCTCGACCAGCATCTTCTCCTGTTCGAAGAAGTGCAGCATGGCACGGGCAATCGCCGGCTCCGAGACCCGGTAGTGATCGTCCATCACCTCGCGCACCAGCGCGAAGGTGCAGTGGTTGTCGAGCCCGATCCCGCCACCCAACGAGTCGGCCAGCGAGGCTTCCTCCTCGACCTCGACCGGTTTGCCCGCGGCCAGGCTGTCGATCATCGCCGCGCCTTTTTCCATGCTCACGCCGGTCACATGAACCCTGGGGTTGATGCCTTTGACGGCGCGCCCGATGCCGCCGAGCAGCCCACCGCCGGAAAGCCCGATCAGCACGCGGTCGAGATCCGGCAGATCCTCCATCAGCTCGAGGCCGATGGTGCCCTGGCCGGCCGCGATCAGCGGGTCATCGAAGGGTTCGATCAGCGCCATGCCCTCCTCGGCGACCAGACGCCGCGCCTCGACGAAGGCGTCATCCTGGGAGCGGCCGATCACCCGTGCCTCCGCGCCCAACGCTTCGATGGCAGCGACCTTGTTGGCCGGCACCAGCTCGGAGAGACAGATCACCGCCCGCGCGCCGAGTCGCCTGGCCGCCCACGCCACCGCCCGACCGTGATTGCCGGTGGAGGCCGTGGTGACGCCGCGCTCGAGCTGCTCCGGCGATAGCGAGGCGATCTTGTTGAGCGCACCCCGCAGCTTGAACGCGCCGCTCGGCTGCAGCGTCTCGAGCTTGAGATAGATCTCGGCGTCGAAGCGCGCCGACAGGCTCTGGGAGAGAAGTAGCGGCGTGCGCGCGGCCTGCCCGGCGATGCGCTGGCGGGCCAGGTAGATGTCGTGCAGGGTGACGGGGTCGGACATGCGGGCTCCCGAAGCAATGATGAAAAGCGGCAGAGCTCTCACCCTGCCGCAGGGGCGCGATCGCATCAAGCCGATGCGGGCAGCCGTCAGTCCAGGTCTACAGCGCCTTTTCGCGGGTCAACTCGTCGGTCACCTTGTCGATGGCTCGCTTGGCACGGGCGATCACCTCATCGACCTGGCCGCGGTCGATCACCAGCGGCGGCGCAAAGCCGAGGATATCGCCGTTGGGCATGGCCCGCGCGATCAGGTTCTCCTCCAGCGCTGCCGCGGCGACACGAGCGCCGACCTTTAGCGCGGGATCGAACGGCGTGTATTCCCCCTTCTCCGGGGCGAACTCCAGCGCCGCCATCAGCCCCTCGCCGCGCACGTCGCCCACCAGCGGGTGGTCGCCGAAGGTCTTGGCCAGCTGGGCGTTGAAGTAGGCGCCGGTTTCGGCGGCATTCCCCACCAGGTTCTCGCGTTCGATGATGTCCAGGTTGGCCATCGCGGCGGCGGCGCCCAGCGGGTGGCCGGAGTAGGTCCAGCCGTGACCGATCGGGCCGTATTCGCCGGTGCCATCCTCCAGCGCTTTCCATACGCGCTCGCCGACGATCACGCCGGAAAGCGGCTGATAGGCGCTGGTCAGCCCCTTGGCGATGGTCACCAGGTCCGGCTCGATACCATAGTGCTGGAAGCCGAAGTCGCTGCCCAGACGACCGAAGCCGCTGACCACCTCGTCGGCGATCAGCAGGATGTCATGGCGCTTGAGCACGGCCTGGATCGCCTCCCAGTAACCCGCCGGCGGCGGGATGATGCCGCCGGTGCCGAGTACCGGCTCGCCAATGAAGGCGCCAATGGTTTCCGGGCCTTCGCGCTGGATCAGCGCCTCGAGCTGCTCGGCGCAGTAGGTCGAGAACTCGCGCTCGCTCATGTCGCCGCGCTCGCGACGATAATAGTAAGGCGCCTTGGTGTGCAGGATCCCTTCGATGGGCAGGTCGAAGTGCTGGTGGAACGCGGGCAGCCCGGTGAGCGAACCGGCGGCGATGCTGGAGCCGTGGTAGCCACGCTGACGCGCGATGATCTTTTTCTTCTTCGGCTGGCCGGTGACGTTGTGGTAGTAGCGCACCAGCTTGATCTGGGTCTCGTTGGCGTCACTGCCGGAGAGTCCGTAGTAGACCTTGCTCAAGCCGTTGCCGGCGAGCTTGGCGATCCGCTCGGAGAGGGCGATCAGCGGCTCGTTGGAGTGGCCGACATAGGTGTGATAGTACGCCAGCTCCTTGGCCTGGGCGTAGATCGCCTCGGCGATCTCGCTGCGACCGTAGCCGATGTTGACGCAGTAGAGCCCGGCGAAGGCGTCGATCATCTCGCGGCCGTCACGATCGACGATGGAGATTCCCTGGCCGCCGGTGATGATGCGTCCTGGCGCGTCGCCGTGGGCATGGTCCCGAAGATGGGTGGACGCGTGAAAGACGTGGCGGCGATCGTTGTCGATCAGGCTACGCGTATCGGTCATGACATTTTTCCTTGATGAAGGCGGAACCGCCACCGCGACTGTCGGTGGTGTTTGACGGCGATTCCCGGCGGGCGCAGCGGTCACCGTGACCCTTGTGTGATACCCGCCTGAAGCTTGCGATTTCGCGGCTGGAGAGCCCTCTCCAGCCGGTCACTGTCGATCTCGGGGCGACGAGCAGAGGCGCCATTATCACCCTTGGCAACGTCGACGAGCGAGCTAGCCCCTAATCCGGGGCGCCCACTCGAGCCAGCGCGGCCGGCGCCAGCCAACGAGCATGGCGGAAGTGGCCGCGACACCGTCACGGCGACGGGCCGCCACGGTCGTCAAGACGAACTGGCCGAGGGCATATTGCCGAGACAGTAGTACTTGGTATCGAGATACTCATCGAGTCCCGCGGCGCCACCCTCGCGGCCCAGACCGGACTGTTTCACGCCACCGAACGGAATCGGCGCGCCGGTCATCTTGACGCTATTGACGCTGACCATGCCGTACTCGAGCCCGCGCATCAGCTTCCAGATACGACGCACGTCGTGGGTATAGACGTAGGCCGCGAGCCCGTACTCGGTGTCGTTGGCGAGCCGGATCACCTCGTCGTCGTCGTCGAACGCGCAGACCCCCGCGACCGGCGAGAAGGTCTCCTCGCGGAACACCCGCATTTGCGGGGTGATGTCCGCCAGCAGCGTCGGCATGAAGAAGTTCTCTCCGGGCGGCTTCCCCGCTCCACCCAACTGACGGGCGCCCTTGCTGACGCCGTCCTCGACGAAGCCCTTGGCCATGTCGACCGCGCGCTTGTGAATCAGCGGACCGATGTCGCTCTCCTCGAGGCCATTGCCTACCTTCAGCGCCTGCATGTGCACCAAGAAGCGCTCGATGAAGGCATCGTAGATCTTGCGATGAACGAACAGCCGGTTGGCGGCGAGACAGTCCTGACCGGCGGTCTGGAACTTGGCGGCGACCGCCTCTTTCGCCGCCACATCCGGATCCATGTCATCGCAGACGATGAAGGGCGCGTTGCCACCCAGCTCCAGCGACATGCGCTTGACGCTGGAGGAACTCTGGCGCATCAGCAGCTTGCCGACGCGGGTCGAACCGGTGAACGAGATGTTGCGAATGCGGTTGTCGTTGCACAGCACCTCGGAGACCGTCGCCGGGTCGCCGGTAACGACGTTGAACACCCCGGCCGGAATGCCCGCCCGCTCGGCCAGCTCGGCCAGCGCCAGGGCCGAATAAGGCGTCTCGTTGGCCGGCTTGACGATCACCGTGCAGCCGGCCGCCAGCGCCGCCCCGGCCTTGCGGGTGATCATCGCCAGCGGGAAGTTCCACGGCGTGAACATCGCCGACACGCCGACCGGCTCCTTGATCGTGCCCAGTGCGGCGTTGGGGATATGACTCGGAATGGTCACCCCATAGGCGCGCTTGGCCTCCTCCGCGAACCACTGGATGAAGCTGGCACCGTAGTCGACCTCGCCGCGTGCATCCTTGAGCGGCTTGCCCTGCTCGTAGGTCATCAGCAACGCCAGGTCTTCCTTGTGCTCGTGCAGCAGGCGATACCAGGCGTTGAGCTTCTTGGCCCGCTCGTGGACGTTGATCGCCCGCCAATCGGCGAAGGCATTTTCGGCGGCGGTCACGGTCTCGGTGATCTGGGCCGCTTCCAGCAACGCGCAGTGGCCGAGGATCTCTCCCGTGGCGGGATCGACGACCGCTTCCTCGCGCCCCTCGCTGCCATGGGTCCACTTGCCGTCGATATAGGCGTACTGGCGGAAAAGCCGGGGATCGTTGAGTTTCATGATGTCGCCTCCTGCAAGGTGTCGGCGGTGGGCAGAACGGTTTGCCTATCCTGCGAGTGCGACCATGGTATCGATTCTGCAGCGGGTAATTTTTTTGTCCCGACCGGTTTACCGTACGTTTTCTTTCGAAAGAACGTGTTGAGGTTGAGGTTTTTTCGGATGAGGTGGGACGGGAAACGAACGAACCTGGCGTCGGCCAGGTTCATTCATCGTTTCCGTTCGTCAGCTCTCAGACGGAGAAGCCGTCGGGATCGGGCAGCGCCGGCGGCCCTTCGCGCTTGACCGTCTTGGTGACGATATAGGTGAAGTAGCGCTCGATACCGAGGTCGGAGACCAGCCAGGCGTCGATCAGCCGCTGATAGGCGTCGATGCTGTCGGCGGCGATCTTGACCAGATAGTCGACACCGCCGCCGACCGCGACGCATTCCGCCACCGCATCGGTTTCCGACACCATTCGCTCGAAGCGGGCAAAGCTCTCGGCGTTGTGCTGCTTGAGCTCGATCTGAACCCATACCGGGGTGCGCTTGACGATGGCATCGGGATTGATCCGGGCGCTGTAGCCTTCGATGACCCCAGCCTTCTCCAGCCGCTTGACCCGCTCCCAGCATGGGCTGACGGAGAGACTGATCGCCTCCGCCAAGCGCGACTTGGTAATTCGGCCGTCGCGGCTTAGGATTTCCAGGATCTTGAGGTCGTAGCGATCAAGCTTCATACCAGACACCATCCAAACGGATCACGCTCGGCCATTCCTCGTTGAACGCGGTTTCAAGACGCTCGTTTACCCCTCGTAAACTCCGCTCTTTCAACAGCGCTCGCCTCGTCTGATCTTCGCTCACTCATTGGCGTTGGGTCTGGTCACGTTCCAAAGACTCGACCACTTCCGCGACCACGGCGATGGTATCGCCCATTCCGACCTTGGCCGGGAAGCGCCGGGCGATCAGCACGCCGTCGCGTCGGGCACGGTACTCGACCGGCACCGCACCGGTGCGACTCATGTCATGGACCCGCGCCAGCACGTCGCCCTGCTTGACCATTTCCCCCAGTGAGACCGTCAGTTCCAGCAGACCGGAATGCTCGCTCTGGACGTAGCAGCTGGCATCCGGCATGTCGACGTAGATCATGGGCTCGGTGGGCGTCTCGACTTCGCCTTCCACCAGACCGTAGTGAACCAGAAAGTTGCGTACGCCCCGCTCGGTCACGGCCAGACTTGCCGGTGTCGAGGTGCCGCCGCCGCCCAGCTCGGTGGTGACGAAGGTCTTGCCCTGGGACTCCACCGCCGTGTCGTAGAGCTTGGTCGCGTCGAGCTCGAACATCATCATCGCATAGGGCGCGCCGAAGGCCACCGCACCGGCCAGGCTCGCACGCTCCTGACCGATATCGTCGAGCCGATGCGCGGCGGCGAAGGGCACGATGTCCAGCGTGCGACCGCCGGAGTGCAGATCCAGCGCCACGTCGCACATCGGCACCAGCACGCGGTTGAAATAATCGGCGATCTGCGAGGTGACTCCGCCATTGGGATCGCCGGGGAAACTCCGATTGAGGTTGCCGCCATCCAGCGGCGAGGTCCGCTTGCCCGCTTCCGCCGCCGGCAGGTTCATCATCGGCACGATGATGACGCGGCCGCGCACGTCTTCCGCCCGGAGCGTGCTGGCGAGCTTGAGCAGCGAGGTGATGCCTTCGTACTCGTCGCCGTGGTTGCCGCCGGTCAGCAGCGCCGTGGGCCCTTCGCCGTTGGCGACCACGGTGATCGGGATCATCACCGCGCCCCATGCGGAAGTGTCGATGGAGATCGGCAGCTTGAGAAAACCGTGCTGAACGCCCTGGGCATCGAAGTCGACGGTGGCGCTGATCGGGCTGGGACGCAGGGTTGCGGACATGCGAACTCTCCTCAATGAAACGGATGACGCGCCGCAGCGGATCGCTAACAGGCGCGTCATTGAACGGTAGCAAAATAGCCGGGCGGGGCGAGTCCCCGGCGGGCCTAAGGCCCGCTATCCGGCCTTGTTCCACCAACGACCGGCGACTCTGGTTTCACCAACAGCTGACCCGGCTTACTTGACGAACAGCTGACGCGGGAAATGGCATAGCGGCTCGGCACCTTTGTCGGTGATCAGGATACTCTCGGTGATCTCCAGGCCCCAGTCGTCCATCCACATGCCCGGCATGAAGTGGAAGGTCATGCCGGGTTCGAGGATCGTCTCGTCGGAAGGGCGCAGACTCATGGTGCGCTCGCCCCAGTCCGGCGGATAACTGATGCCGATCGGGTAGCCGCAGCGCGCCCCGCCACGGTCGAAACCGTACTTGTCCATGGCCGCGCCCAGCGCCAGCGCGATGTCGGCGCAGCGATTGCCGGGCTTGGCCACCGCCAGCCCGTTGTCGATCCCCTCGAGCAGTGCCGACTCGCCGCGGATGAAGTCCTGCGGCGGCTTGCCGAGGAAGACGGTCCGCGATAGCGGTGCGTGGTAGCGCTTGTAGCAGCCGGCGATCTCGAAGAACGTCCCTTCGCCCTTGCGAAACGGGGTGTCGTCCCAGGTCAGATGAGGCGCGGCCGCGTCGCTGCCGGTCGGCAACAGCGGCACGATGGCGGGGTAGTCGCCACCGTGGACCGTGCCATGCTCGTCGGTCCAGCCTTCGGTACCGACCCGATAGATCTCCGAGACCAGCTTGCTCTTGGCCAGCCCGGGCTCGATCATCTCGATGATCCGGGTGTGCATGCACTCGACGATTCTCGCCGCCGTGCGCATGTAGGCGATCTCCTGCGGCGACTTGATCGCCCGGCACCAGTTGACCAGCGCCGTGGCATCGACCAGCCGGGCGTGTGGCAACTCCTTGAGCAGGCTGGTATAGGCCTTGCCCGAGAAGTAATAGTTGTCCATCTCCAGCCCGACATTGCCGGTGTGCCAGCCATACTCCGGCAGCACCGACTGGGCCAGATACTCCATCGGGTGCATGTCCGGATTCTGGACATAGTAATCCGGGTAGTAGCGCACCCGCTCGGCATCCATCCAGCAGGTGCGCCAGGCCCCGTTGGCATCCTGGCGCCGGCCGTACCAGACCGGCTCGCCCTCCAACCCTATCAGTACGCACTGGTGAACGTAGAACGACCATCCGTCGTACCCGGTCAGCCAGCCCATGTTGGAAGGATCGCTGACAACGAGAACATCAATTCCGCGGCTCGCCATGGAAACGCGCACTTTGTGCAAACGACTGGCGTACTCTTCACGCGAGAAAGGCAAAGAAACCTGAAACATGGAGCCACTCGACTAACGGGACCGAATTGTTGGGACCTCGGCAGTCGAGGGGATCGAGCCGAGTGTCCTGCCGCTTGCCGACCGGGTGTGAAATTGTCATGATTTACTTATCAATATTCATGACAATTATCGGTCAATGCATCGACGATGATAGTAGCATCGTCGCTCAGCGTGCCGTCAAAGGCTTTATTGCATCATGACAATCGACCTGACGCCCTTCCTCGGCGGGCACGGCCCCAAATACCTTTCCATCGCTCGCGCCCTCGCCGAGGCAGTTCGCCATGGCGTGCTCTCGCCAGGCATGCGCCTGCCGACCCATCGCGAACTCGCCGAGACGCTGGGGGTCAGCGTGCAGACCGTGTCGCGAGCTTACGAGCAGGCCGAGAAGAGCGGCCTCGTCCAGGCCCGAGTCGGCAGCGGTACCTGGATTCGCGATGCCGAGGGCGATTCCGAGAACGAATACCTGCGGGCGCCGGCCGCGGTCAGCGACGACGCCCCCATCGACCTGTCGATCGCCCATCCGGTCTGTCCGCCCTCTCACCACCGGCGCTTTCGCGAGGCGTTGGCGGAACTAGCCAGGTCCGCCCATGCCGACGTCATCGGCGCCAGCCGCCCGATCGCCGGCCTGCTGCATCAGCGCGAGCGCGCCAACGTCTGGTTGAAGGAGCGCCTCGGCGTCCCCGGCGAGACCGACGACCGACTGCTCTGCAATGGCGCCGCCCATGGGCTGATGCTGGCGATCGCCACCGTGGTCCAGCACGGCGATATCGTGTTGACCGAGGCGCTGACCGATCACGGCCTGATCGCGCTGGCGCGCACCCTCGGCTTCCAGTTGCACGGCGTGGCGATCGACGAGCAGGGTGTCATCCCTGAAGCGCTGGAGGCGGCCATCATGAGATACCGCCCGCGAGCCGTCTGCCTGACCCCGACCCAGCTCAACCCCACCGGCGCGACCATGGAGAACGCCCGTCGCGACGTCGTGGCGGAGATCCTGCTGCGTCACGATGTGTGGCTGATTGAGGACGATGTCCATGCGCTGCTGGAGCCCGCAGGCCTCACCTCCCTGACCGCCAGGCTGCCCCAGCAGAGCTTCCACGTCACCAGCCTGACCAAGGCCACCGTCCCCGGGCTGCGCGCCGGCTACCTCAGCGTGCCCCGCGGCCAGATGCACCACACCTTGCCGAGACTGCGCGCCACCAGCTGGATGGCCACCCCGCTGGTGTTCGAACTGGCGGATTACTGGCTGGCCAGCGGCATGGTCGACACGCTCGCCCACGAACAGCGCCAGTTGCTGGCGGAACGCCAGCAGCTGGCATCACGCAAGCTAGCGGGGCATGCCATCGAATCGCGCCCCAGCAGCCTGCATATCTGGCTGATGCTGCCGGAGCCGTGGCGGGCGGAAGAGCTGCAGCAGCAGGCGCGCCAGGAAGGTGTTGCCATCACCACCGCCCAGCCGTTCCTGGTCGAGCCGTCCGCCATGCCGCGGCGTGTTCGCATCAGCCTGGGAGCCGAACCGGATCTGTCACGCCTGGCCAGCGGCCTGGACGTGCTGAGCCAGCTGCTCGGCGAAGCGCCGCCGCCGATGCTGGAGATCGCTTACTGAAGTCCACGGGCTACGGGCTACGAGCTACGGGCTATGGGCTACACGAACGGTGTCAACTGGTCAGCAAACCCGCCAAGCCGCCCGCGGCGGTTTCTTTCGCCACGGACAACCTGCCATGATGACAAGACATGACCCAACAGCGACGACGGAGCCGAGATGCGAGTCCTGATCTACCATAGTGACGCCGAGCAGTGGCGCAACATCCTGCTCGAGCGCCTGCCGGACGCCGAGATCCAGATTGCGGCGGACAGTGGCAACCCGCAGGTGGACTACCTGGTCGCCTGGAAACCGCCCGCCTCGGTCTTCGAGGAACAGAGGGCGCTCAAGGGCATCGTCAATCTCGGCGCCGGGGTCGATGCCCTGTTGCAGAACCCCGCACTCCCCCGCGAGATCCCCATCGTCAAACTGCGCGACGCCGGCATGGGCGAACTGATCGGCGACTACGCTCGCTATGGCGTACTCCATTTCCAGCGCGACTTCGACCGCTACCGACGTCAGCAAGCCAGTGCCGAGTGGCGCGAGGTGCCGGTCGTCGACAAGCCCGACTGGCCGGTGGGCGTGCTGGGGCTCGGCGCCATCGGGACGCGGGTGTCGCAGATGCTCGCCGCCGACGGCTACCCCGTTCACGGCTGGAGCCGCTCACCCAAGCGGATCGAAGGCATCGCCTGTCACCATGGCGATGAGGGGCTCGACACCCTGCTGCGTCAGGTCAAGACGCTGATCACGCTGCTCCCCGACACCCCAGCCACCCGGCACATCATCAATCGCGACAACCTGGCCAAGCTCCCCAATGGCGCCAATCTGATCAACCCGGGGCGCGGCACGCTGATCGACGAGCCGGCGCTGCTCGACGCACTCGGTGAAGGAGAGCACGAAGGCCACCTGCGCGGCGCCCTGCTGGATGCCTTCCCCACCGAGCCGCTGGCGGCGGAGAGCCCGCTGTGGCGCCATCCGCGCATTCTGATCACCCCGCACATGGCAGGCCCCACGCCGATCGGCGCCGCCGCCGACCAGGTCGCCGACGCACTGGACGCGATGTCGAAGGGCAAGGCGGTCGAGACCATCGATCCCGAAGCGGGGTATTGAGTGGCGATCGAACAGGGTATCTGGAAGCTGGCCAGCGGCGTGGGCGAACACCCGCAGCGGCTACGCCCCGCCGGGCTGACCGATGAGGGGCTGCTGGAAGCGCAGATCATGCAGGACGTCTCGATTCTCAATCGGGACTGGCTGCTGATCGGCCGGCAGGTGCGCACGGCCTTCGACAAGCTGATCGACCTGTTGGCGATCGATGCCAACGGCACGGTGATCATCATCGAACTCAAGCGGGACAAGACGCCTCGCGAGGTCGTCGCCCAGACCATCGACTACGCCTCGTGGATCGCGGGCCTGGGGGACAGCGAGATCGTCGATATCTATCTCGACTTCGCCAGACGCTACTCACGCCCGCACGAGACGCTGGACGAAGCGTTCCAGGCCAAGTTCGGCATCGCGCTGTCGGACGCCTCGGTCAACGAACAGCATCAGATGGTAGTCGTCGCGACCAAGCTGGATGCCAGCACCGAGCGCATCATCACCTATCTCAACGACTACGCGCAGATGTCCATCAACGCGCTGTTCTTCGCGGCGTTCGAAGATGGCGGCAACCGCTACCTGAGTCGCGCCTGGATGATCGATCCGGACGAGAGCCAGGAGCGCGCCATCACCAAGGGCCGCAAGGAGCCCTGGAACGGCGAGTTCTACGCCTCGTTCGGTGACGACAGGCCATGGTCGCTGGCAAGACGACTGGGCTTCATCGCCGGCGGCGGCGCGACCTGGTACTCGAAGACGTTATCCATGCTTTCCGAGGGGGATCGCGTCTGGGTGAATATTCCCAAGACGGGTTATGTCGGTGTCGGCATCGTCACCGGCGAGCGCTGCCGGGCCGATGAATACCGGTTCGAGAATGAAGGTGGAAGAACGCTGCCGGAGATCATTGACCAAGACACTGGTCTCTCGCACGAATCGTACCCGCATCTTTTTCAAACCGGGTTCGATGAAGAGGAGGCGGAGTATCTCGTGCCCGTGCGCTGGATGCATACGGTAGCGAGGAACGACACGTTCAGCGAGGTGGGGTTGTTCGGTAACCAGAACACCGTCTGCAAGCCGACGACGCCGAAGTGGCAACACACGGTAGAGCGGCTCGGCAGAGTGTGGCCCGTCGCCTGATCCAGCCTGATGATCGGGAACACCGGCGGCGGCTCGGCGTCTGAAAGGGATAGATCGCCGATTCGCTTTCGAGGATGTTCATGTCATACCGAATTTCGACTCTCAAGGCCCTTGCCGCTCTGCTCCTGACGACCGTCAGCTCCTTGGCACTGGCGGCACCGACGCCGTTCACCGCCCACTACCGGCTCGACATCAGCGGCTGGCCGGATGCGACGATCACCCACCAGCTCTCGCACCGGGGCAATGACGTGCAAACCGGCGATGTCTGGGAGAGCGACATGCGAGCCAGCATCAAGGTCGCCAGTGGCGAGGAGCGCGGCCGATTTCAGCTCGATGGCGACCGCGTGCAGGCGCTGGATTACACCAGTTCGTACTCGCTGGTGGGGATTGGCGATAAATACCATCTGAACCGGGCCCAGTTGCAGGCGTTGCCGGACCGCCAGACCGCACTTTTCGATCTTTCACGCAAGGCGCCGGATGCCCGCTGCGCCAGCACTCAGGTCTCGCCCTGCCAGCTCGACTACCAGAATCACAAGGGCAAGACGGAGATGCTCTACTATCGGGTGATCGATCGTAGCGACATCCAGACGCCCGCCGGCACGTTCCCGGGCGTCACCGTGGACACCTGGGACCCCGATAAACGAGGCCGACATCTCTACCTGACCTTTCACCGCGAGATCCCCGGCCTGCTGCTCGGGATGCGCTACGTGCGCGACGACGAGGAACGCAGCCATCTCACGCTCACGGATCTGACGCTCGCCCCGTCGAACTCGGCCTCGGCGAGCACTTCCGGCGGATAATCGGCCGGCCGTTCTTCCCTCCTCGGCACACATCCTCTAGAGTTCGTTGCCAATCACGGACGCCGATTCATCGGCGTCCGTTTTTTTCGTGCCGCGTCATTGCCGGTGACTCATGGGTTCGCTTCGGGAGGGATCATGCTGCTGGGGTTATTGTGGATACTGCTGCCGTTGATCGTCGGCTACCTGATCCCCGTTCGCCACGCCGGGGTTCGTCAGGCCATCGATCGCGGCGTCAGCGCCTCGGTCTACGTGATCCTGCTGCTGATGGGTATCAGTCTGGGCGGGCTGGAGAACCTGCTGGGGCAGTTGTCCCGCATCGGGTCCACGGCGTTGGTGCTGTTCCTGGTGATCTCGCCGCTCAATCTGCTCGCCCTGTGGTGGCTGTCGCGGCGGCCAATGGCACGGGTCGAGCGCATCGCCGGCGACGATGCCGCGCCACTCGGCAAGTGGCAGGCGATGAAGGGCTCGGTGCTGCTGTGCGCCGTGGTCGCCGGTGGCGTACTGCTCGGCGCGGGCATGCGCCTGCTCGGCTGGCACCCGGCGGCCCAGGCCGAGACCCTGGCCACCTGGACGCTCTACGTTCTGCTCGGCCTGATCGGCTGCCAGCTGCGCAATTCGGGGCTGGGGCTGCGCCAGATTCTGCTCAACCGGCTGGGCCTGGCGATCGCGACGACCGTATTCGTGAGTTCGATGCTGGCGGGGCTGATCGCGGCACCGCTGCTCCAGTTACCCTGGAACGAGGGGATGGCGATGGCGGCGGGGTTTGGCTGGTATTCGCTCTCCGGCATTCTGATCGGCGACCAGCTCGGACCGGTGCTGGGCGGGGCGGCCTTCTTCAACGATCTGGCCCGGGAGCTTCTGGCCTTTCTGCTGGTGCCACTGTTCATCCGCGGCGCGGTGCCGCTGGCGATCGGCTACAGCGGCGCCACAGCGATGGACTTCACCCTGCCGGTGATCCAGAAGCATGGCGGCATCGCCTGCGTGCCAGTGGCCATCGTCAGCGGCTTTCTGCTCTCGCTGCTCTCACCGCCGCTGATCCTGCTGCTGCTCTCCTTCACCTGACGCCGCACGACCTTTCGCCTGCCAGCGTCATCCGGCACCACGGCGCCTGAAAGGCGACGCCCCGCCGATCACGATCGGCGGGGCGTCGGATCACACGGCCCGCCGCTGACGGCGGGCTCGAGCCAGGTCGGCTTGCGACCTAGAACCACACCTCCATCTGCGTACCGAAGGTCCACTGCCCGCCGGTGAAGTTGTCCTTGCCCAGGGCATCGTCACCCGCGAATTTATTGAGTTCGCTGTCCCAGTCGCTGTAGCTGGCGAAAAGACGAATCTCCGGACGCTGCCAGAAGCCACCCACCTGGGGCTTGAAGGTCGGTGCCAGGGTAAAGCGGGTGTAGCCCCCCTCCACCGCATTGCGGCCCTTGTAACCCTTGGGGTCGAGATCCATCCACTGGTAGCTGGCTTCGTACTGCATCTCGAAGTTCTGGGTCAGCTCGTTGGCGAAGCGCAGGTTGAAAGTGGCCCAGTCGTAGCTGTCGCCGTTGGCGTAGCGGTCGTCGCTGGTCTGGGCCAGCACCGCCGGGGCCAGGCGCCAGCTCGGCGCCACGTAGGTGGTGCCGTAGAGCGCCAGCCGCGTGGTCTTGGCGTCTTTGGTCAGGTTGCCGTCGGAGCCCAGCGACTTGACCTCCGCCCCCAGCCCTTCGCCGTGAAGCAGTGCGGCGACGGTGTTGCCGTCGCTGACCCCGAAGAAGCTATCACCGTGGTAGGCGAGCATGCCATGGAAACCGTGGTCGGCCGCCTTGGCGCGGCTGCCGGTGTCGCGATCGTCGTTATCGTTGGCGGAGAGGCCGCTGAGCATCCACTGGAACGGGCCGACGTAGTTGTTGGTGGAGAGGATCAGGGCGTCGGTGCTGCCGGTCAGATCCGGGTTGTCGCTGGTGACCACGGAGAAGTCGCTGAAGCTGCGCCCGTAGAGCGTCAGGTTGGTGCTCCAGTCGTCGTTGACCGCCACGTCGTAGACACCGGCGCCGGTACCGGCAAGGAAGATGACGTCACTGTCGAGCCAGTGGATATCGAAGTTGTTGCGGTCGAAACGCTTGCCGGCCCAGATCTTGGCGTTTTCGAAGGGACCGGTGAAGCTGGGCAGATCGCTGAACTCGACGAACGCCTGACGCACGTTGAGCTGCGACTCGTCGGCGGTCCAGTCGTTGCTGGTGGTGGTGCTGTCCGCCAGCATGATGCGGTAGAGCGACTTGGCACCATTGTCGAAGGTCTGGTGGTAGCTGAGCACGGTCTCGACATAAGTGTCCGGCTCGTTGCCCAGACGCCCCACCGCGCCACCGGTGGCCCCCGCCGGGGTCAGGTAGGGGCCGCCGGGGGCGCTCTTGCCATCATCACCGAGCAGCAGCCCGGAGCGCGCATAGACACTCAGCGAGAGGCCGTCGTCACCCTGCTCGGCCGCCTCGGCGCTGCGGTTCTCGGTCTGGCTCTCGACCGCGGCGAGACGCGTATCGAGCGACTGATCCTCGAGCGAATCGAGTTTCTGCTCGGCCCGGTTGGCGCGCTGTTCGGCGGTGGCCGCGCGCTGTTCGGCCGCCGCCATCCTGGCTTCGAGCGCCGCCAGGCGCGCTTCCAGGCTCTGGTTCGACTGCGCCTGCGCCGAGGAGACGGCGCCCAGTGAGGCCAGCGCCACACCGATGGCGAGCCCGGTCTTGCGAAACCCCGGTGTCGCCCGGCGCGGGCGGCATAGCCGAGAACCTTCGATCACATCGATCGCTGATCTGGACATGACATGCTCCTGTTGTGGTTGTTGTCGTCCCCTCGCCCGCCGGACGCCCCACCACCTGCGCGGCGGGGCGTCGCCATCCCCCGATCCGACCCCGAGTCCCCTGCCCTGACCACGGGATGGCGGTGTCAGCGAGTCGTGACGCAAGGCGGAACTTAAACGTTTAAGAACCGACTGAAAATATCGACGAAAGGCGCTTTGACCAAGGTCTAACGCCCTCGTCCCGGGGCATCACGAGCGCTCGGCGCGCTTTTGCACTCAGCCCTCGCCAACGCCCCTTTACAACCAAAGTCCGGGTTGAGCCGGCTCGCGCAAGTGGCATAACTTGGCCGAGAACTTAAACGATTAAGATCGCGTCTGGATTGCCGCAGACCAAGGCGAGCCGCATCCAACCGCGACCCTCGGGCGCACGGCGATGACCACCGACGAGATCGCCCACAACAACAACCGGCACTCCCCAGGAGCCCAGGATGAAAACACGTTCTCTGCTAATGCTGGCGACCACACTGACCGTCGCGGGCCAGGTCCAGGCCGCCGATCTCACCATCTCCTGCGGCGCGGTCGGCGCCGAGCTCACGCTTTGCAAGGAGGGCGTCGCGCGCTGGGAAGCCCAGAGCGGCCACAGCGTCGAGGTGGTCTCGACCCCCAACTCGGCCACCGAGCGGCTGTCGCTCTATCAGCAGATTCTCAACGCGCGCTCCGGTGACATCGACGTGTTCCAGATCGACGTGGTGTGGCCGGGCATGCTCGCGCCGCATCTGGTCGACCTCAACGAGTACCTGCCCAAGGGCACCACTGACGACTTCTTCGACGCCATCGTCGACAACAACACCGTCGATGGCCGGCTGGTGGCGATGCCGTGGTTCACCGATGCCGGGGTGCTCTACTACCGCAAGGATCTGCTGGATAAGTACGGTCTGGCGGTGCCCACCACCTGGGAACAGCTGACCGAGGAGGCACGCACCGTCCAGGCCGGCGAGCGCCAGGCCGGGCACAAGGATTTCTGGGGCTTCGTGTTCCAGGGGCGCGCCTACGAGGGGCTGACGGTGGACGCCCTGGAGTGGATCGCCAGCTATCCCGGTGGCGGCACCATCGTCGACGATGCCGGCGACATCACCGTCGACAATCCGCAGGCGGTCAAGGCGCTGACCCTGGCGGCGAGCTGGATCGGCGATATCTCGCCCAAGGGAGTACTCAACTACACCGAGGAGGAGTCCCGCGGGGTGTTCCAGTCGGGCAATGCGCTGTTCATGCGCAACTGGCCCTACGCCTGGGATCTGGTGCAGTCCGAGCAGAGCGATATCCGTGACAAGGTCGGCGTGGTGGCGCTGCCCGCCGGTGGCGCCGACGGCCACAGCGCGGCCGTGCTCGGCGGCTGGAACCTGGCAGTCTCGCGCTATAGCGAGCACCCGCAGATGGCCGCCGATCTGGTCGCCTTTCTGACCTCGCCCGCAGAGCAGAAGCGCCGCGCCATCGAAGGCTCCTACAACCCGACCCTGCCGGCGCTCTACAAGGACAAGGAGGTGCTCGCCGCGGTGCCCTTCTTCGGCACCCTCTACACCACCTTCACCTCGGCGATTCCACGCCCCGCGGCGGTGACCGGCGACAAGTATCCACGGGTCTCCAACGCCTTCTTCAACACCGTGCATGAAGTGCTCTCCGGCAAGGTCGGCGCGGCCCAGGGTCTGGCATCACTGCAGAGCGAACTCGAGCGCATCAAGCGGCGCCGCTGGTAAGCGGCCGGGAGGCAATCCATGGCAACTCGGCAACCCACGCTGGCGCAGACATCGGCTGCCCAGAATCCGGGCGGCGCGGTGGACGCCACGCAGCCGGCACGGCCGCGCCGCGAACGCGGCACCCGGGTACGCCGGCGCCGGGTACGCGCGGCCTGGCTGTTCCTGACCCCGATGCTGATCGGCCTGGCGCTGGTCGCCGGCTGGCCGCTGGCGCGCACCTTCTGGTTCAGCGTCACCGACGCCAGCCTGTCGAGCCTCGAGGGCGCCAACTTCATCGGGCTCGAGAACTACCTGGTCCATGACAACGGCTGGTACGGCATTCTCGCCGACCCGCTGTGGTGGCAGTCGGTGTGGAACACGCTCTACTTCGCGCTGGTCTCGGTGTCGCTGGAGGCGGTGCTGGGGGTGATCGTGGCGCTGGTGCTCAACGCCCACTTCCGTGGCCGCACCCTGGTGCGCGCGGCGATGCTGATCCCGTGGGCGATCCCCACCGTGGTCTCGGCCAAGATCTGGGCATGGATGCTCAACGACCAGTTCGGGATCATCAATCATCTGCTGATGACTCTGGGGCTGATCGACGCACCGCGGTCCTGGACCGCCGACGCCAGTCTGTCGATGTGGGCGGTGATCATGGTCGACGTGTGGAAGGCGACCCCCTTCGTGGCTCTACTAGTGCTGGCGGCGCTGCAGATGCTGCCCTCGGACTGCTATGAAGCGGCCAAGGTCGACGGCATCCATCCGGTGCGGGTGTTCTTTCGCGTCACCCTGCCGCTGATCACCCCGGCCCTGCTGGTGGCGGTGATCTTCCGCGCCCTGGATGCGCTGCGCGTGTTCGACGTCATCTACGTGCTGACCTCCAACGCCGCCTCGACCATGACGATGTCGATCTACGCCCGCCAACAGCTGGTGGAGTTCCAGGACGTGGGCTACGGCAGTGCCGCCTCGACGCTGTTGTTCATGATCATCGCGCTGGTCACGGTGGTCTATCTCTATCTCGGACGCCGCCAGCTGGGAGGTGGGTCATGACGCTACGCAGACTGAAGAGCATCGCGCTGACTATCGGCTTCTGGCTGCTGGTAGGGGTACTGGTGCTCTACGCCATCTTCCCCTTCTACTACGCCATCGTGACCTCGCTGAAGCCGTCGAGCCAGCTGTTCGAGGTGAGCTACTGGGTCGATAGTCTGGACTTCTCCAACTATGTCACGGTGCTGTCGCAGCCGACCTTCCTGGCCGCGATCCGCAATTCGGTGATCGTTGCCCTCAGCGTGGTGCTCATCGCCCTGCTGCTGGGCCTGACCGCGGCCTGGGCGCTGGGCCGGGTGCGCTTTCGCGGGCGTACCACGGTGATGATGATCGTGCTGGGGGTGTCGATGTTCCCCCAGGTGGCGGTGCTCTCGGGGCTGTTCGAGGTGATCCGTACGCTCGATCTCTACAACTCCCCCGGCGGGCTGATCCTCAGCTACACCATCTTCACCCTGCCGTTCACGGTGTGGATCCTGACCACCTTCATGCGCCAGCTCCCCGATGAACTGGAGGAGGCGGCGATCGTCGATGGCGCCTCCCCCTGGGTAACCCTGACCAAGGTGTTCATGCCGCTGTTGTGGCCGGCAATGGCCACCACCGGTCTGCTGGCCTTCATCGCGGCGTGGAACGAGTTCCTGTTCGCACTGACCTTCACCCTGACCGACTCGCAGCGCACGGTACCGGTGGCGATCGCGCTGATCTCCGGCGGCAGCCAGTACGAGCTGCCGTGGGGGCCGATCATGGCCGCCTCGGTGATCGTCACCGTGCCGCTGGTGGTGCTGGTGGTGATCTTCCAGCGGCGTATCGTTTCCGGGCTCACCGCCGGTGCCGTCAAGGGCTGAACGCCTCTGAGGCTTTCCGCCACTACTGATTTCCCCGTTCTCGGGTAGGAGAAACTATGGCTGGTCTGACGCTCGAACGAGTCAACAAGCGCTTCGGCAGCACCCAGGTGATCGACGACGTCTCGATGCAGATCGACAACGGCGAGTTCATCGTCTTCGTCGGCCCCTCGGGTTGCGGCAAGTCGACCCTGCTGCGCCTGATCGCCGGGCTCGAATCGATCACCCACGGCGACCTGATGATCGACGACCAACGGGTCAACAACCTGACACCGCCGGAGCGCGGCATCGGCATGGTGTTCCAGTCCTATGCGCTCTATCCGCACATGAGCGTCTACGACAACATCGCCTTCGGCCTGAAACTGGCCAAGCAGGAGAAGCAGACGGTGGACGAACGGGTCCGCCACACGGCCAAGCTCCTGCAGCTTGACGGCCTGCTGGAGCGCCTGCCCAAGGCGCTCTCCGGCGGCCAGCGCCAGCGCGTGGCGATCGGCCGGGCGATGGCCCGCGAGCCCAAGATCCTGCTCTTCGACGAGCCCCTCTCCAACCTCGACGCGGCCCTGCGGGTGCAGACCCGCAACGAGATCGCGCGGCTCCACGAGCGCCTGGGTTCGACCATGATCTACGTCACCCACGATCAGGTCGAGGCGATGACCCTGGCCGACCGCATCGTGGTCCTCAACGCCGGCCATGTGGAGCAGATCGGCACCCCGCGCGAGCTCTACGAACGCCCCGCGTCACGCTTCGTCGCCGGCTTCATCGGCTCGCCCAAGATGAACTTCATCCAGGTCACCGCCGAGGCCGACGCCGAGCAAGGCTGCCGCGTGGAGATTCCGGCCGTCGGCCAGCGCGCCCTGCCGCTGGCCTTCAGCGCCGGCAGCGGCAGTGCCAACGAGGCGACCCTGGGCGTGCGCCCGGAGCATCTGATTCCCACCCCCAGCGAGCGCGGCGAGGGGCTGGAGATCGTCAACGTCGAGTATCTCGGCAGCGAGGCCTACCTCTATCTGGAACGCAACGACGGCGAGCTGCTGGTGTGTCGCACCCAGGCGCCCAGCCCGTTCCAGCGCGGCCAGCGGGTGACGCTCGACTTCGATCCGCTGCACGGCCATCTGTTCGACCACGACGGCCGCGCGGTGCCGCCGCTCGAACGCCACGCCGCCCCCGCCGCCGCGCAGGGAGCCACCTCATGAGCGGTGCCGACACACACCGATCCGCCGCCAGGCGAACCCGCCCCAGACCATCCGCGAACCGGTGGCGCTGGCGCGTCACCCTGGGCCTGCTCGCGCTGCTGGGTAGCGCCGGTGGGACCCAGGCCGCCGAGATCGCCATCGCCTGCGGCGGGGGTGGCGACGGCGACTACTGCCCCACCGCAGCACGCGCTTGGGCGGCCCAGAGCGGCAATAGCGTCAAGGTGGTGACCACACCCAACGCCACCACCGAGAAGCTGGCGCTGTTCCAGCAGCTGCTCAACAGCCACTCCCAGGATGTCGACGTGATGATGGTCGATATCGCCTGGCCCGGGCTGCTGGCACCGCATCTGCTCGACCTCGGCGAGGCCGTACCGCCCGACCAGCGCGAAGCCTTCTTTCCCGCGCTGATCGAGGCCAATACCGTCGACGGCCGCCTGGTGGCGCTGCCCTGGTACACCGATGCCGGCCTGCTCTACTACCGCCAGGATCTGCTCGACAAGCACCAGCGCCCGGTACCCGAGACCTGGCAGGAGATGACCGCCACCGCGGCCAGCATCCAGCAGGCCGAGCGCGCCGCCGGCGATGCCGAGATGTGGGGCTTCGTCTTCCAGGGCCGCGCCTATGAGGGCCTGACCTGCAACGCGCTGGAGTGGATCGCCGGTTACGGCGGCGGACGTATCGTCGACACCGATGGCGAGATCACGCTGGACAACCCCCAGGCCACGGCGGCGCTGACCGAGGCAGCAAGCTGGATCGGCAATATCGCCCCGCGTGGCGTGCTCAACTACACCGAGGAGGAGGCGCGCGGCGTGTTCCAGAGCGGCAACGCGGTGTTCATGCGCAACTGGCCCTACGTGTGGTCGCTGGCTCAGCGTGAAGGCAGCCCAGTGCGCGGCAAGATCGGTGTCGCACCGCTGCCCCACGGCCCCGATGGCGACTCGGTGAGCACCCTGGGCGGCTGGAACTTCGCCGTCTCGCGCTACACCGAGGCGCCCGAGGCCGCGATCTCGCTGGCACGTTATATGACCAGTGCCGAGGTGCAGCGTCGGCACGCCCTCAACAACGGCATGAACCCGACCCGGATCGCGCTCTACGACGATCCCGAGGTGGTCGCGGCCAACCCCACCATGAGCGTGCTGCGCCCGGTACTGATGAACGCCGTGGCGCGCCCCTCGGCGGTGACCGGCGAGGCCTATGCCCGGGTCTCCAATGCCATCTTCAACGGTGTGCACGCGGTGCTCTCCGGCCGCGCCCAGCCGGCGGCGGTGCTCGCCGATCTCGACCAGACCTTGACCCGACTCAAGCGGCGGCAGTGGTGATCGCCACGCCGGCCCCGAGCCCCTGATTCGCCTTGTGACGAGGAGTTCCGCATGACCCAGCAGCAGTGGTGGCGCGACGCCGTCATCTATCAGATCTATCCGCGCAGTTTCATGGACGCCAACGGCGACGGCATGGGCGATCTCGCCGGTGTCACCGCACGCCTCGACTATCTCGCCGCCCTGGGGATCGATGCGCTGTGGCTATCGCCGTTCTACCGCTCGCCCCAGGCCGATGCCGGCTACGACGTCGCCGACTACTGCGACGTCGACCCGCTGTTCGGCACCCTCGACGATTTCGACCGCCTGCTGGCCGGTGCCCACGACCGCGGCATGCGAGTGATCGTCGACCTGGTGCCCAATCACAGCTCCAGCGAACACGTCTGGTTCCAGGAGGCGCTGGCCAACCCGCCGGGCAGCCCGGCACGGGCGCGCTACATCTTTCGCGACGGGCATGGCGAGCAGGGCGAACTGCCGCCCAACAACTGGCAGAGCATCTTCGGTGGCGCGGCCTGGACCCGGGTCGAAGACGGCCAGTGGTATCTGCACATGTTCGACAGCACCCAGCCCGATTTCGACTGGCAGAACCCCGAGGTGGGCGACGAGTTCGAGCGCGTGCTGCGCTTCTGGCTCGCCCGCGGGGTCGACGGCTTCCGCGTCGACGTGGCCCACGGCATGATCAAGCAGCCGGGCCTGCCGGACTGGGACGGCGAACAAGTGATGGTCGAGGGCGGCAACCGTGGCCCGATGTGGGATCAGGATGGCGTGCACGACATCTATCGCCGCTGGCACCGAATCCTGGCGGAGTATGGCGACGACCGCATGATGGTCGCCGAGGCCTGGCTCAAGCCGGAGCGGGTGGCGCGCTACATTCGCCCCGACGAGATGCAGCAGGCGTTCAACTTCGATTACCTGATCGCCCAATGGGATGCCGCGGCGCTGCGCACCGTCATCGACCGCTCGCTCGCCGTCACCGGCGCGGTCGGCGCCACCACCACCTGGGTGATGTCCAACCACGACGGCGTGCGCCATGCCTCGCGCCTGGGGCTGTCGAATCCCGGCGTGCGGCCGCAGAAGATCGGCATCGGTGACGAGCAGCCCGACGAGGCGCTAGGCCTGCGCCGGGCGCGGGCGATCATCATGCTGACCCTGGCGCTGCCCGGCTCCGCCTACCTCTACCAGGGCGAGGAGCTGGGTCTGCCGGATCACACCAGCATGCCCGACCGCTACCGCCAGGACCCGGGCTTCTTCCGCCCCGGCGGTGAGGATGGCGGCCGCGACGGCTGTCGGGTGCCGTTGCCTTGGCGGGCCGACGCCCCGGCCTTCGGCTTCAACGACAGCGGCGAGCGCTGGCTGCCACAGCCGGACAACTACGTCGACTACGCCGTCGACCGTCAGCTCGATCAGCCGGATTCGACGCTTACGCTCTATCAGCAGTTGCTCAAACTGCGCCGCGACCATAACCTTGGCCAGGGCGAACTGGCGTGGGCACCGAGCCCGCGCGAGGATGTACTGGTGCTGACCAACGGCGACGTTCGGGTGGTGCTCAACCTGGGCGATACGCCGATCGCCCTGCCGGCGGCCCCGCTGCTCGCCCAGAGCCAGCCCGATGCGGTGAGCGAGGCGACGCTGGCCGGCAATGCGGCGGTATGGCTGAGCGCCACCTAGGCAAAGCCCAAGGCGGGATGGCGGCCGGCGTCCTGGCCGCCATCCGATTCCCGACGAGGAGACTCACCTATGCTTCCGGCCACGGCCATCCGTGCACGGCGCCAGCAGCGCGCGACGCGGCATCCCATCCCCCGCGTGCGACCGTGAGCCCGACCAAGCGCATGACGCTGAAGACGGTGGCTGCACGTCTTGGCGTCTCCGCCGCCACCGTCTCCAACGCCTTCAACCGTCCCGACCAGCTCTCCCAGGCCCGCCGCGAGGAGATTCTCGCCGCCGCGGCGGCGCTCGGCTACCACGGCCCCGACTCCCGCGGGCGCATGCTGCGCACCGGCCGTTCCGGCATCATCGCCATGCTGCTGGCGGAAAACCTCTTCTACAGTCTGAGCGACAGCGTCGCCAGCGAGCTGATCGCCGGTGTCGCCGCACAGCTGGATCAGCACGGCCACTCGCTGATGCTGCTGCCGGGACGCCTGGAGCAGAGCGGCGGCGGTGTCGACATGGCCGACGGTGTCATTGTCTACGGCCTGCACGGCGCCTCCTCGCGCATCCTCGACCTGATCGCGGATCGCCCCGCGGTGGCCATCGACATCGATCTGCCGGGTATCCCGGCGGTGCATGTCGACAACTACCCGGCCAGCCTCGCACTGGCTCGCCACGCCCTGCGCCATCCGCCGCAGCGAGTCGCCATCGTCGGGCTGCGCCTGACCCAGTACCACGTGGGCCAGATCGGCCTGGAAGCGCTACTGTCGGCCGATCTCACCGTCACCCGGCGGCGTCTCGACGGGATCTTCAAGGCGCTGACGGAGGCCGCCATCGATCCCGACAGCGTGGCGCTGTGGAACGTCGACCAGAATACCTACGAAGGCTGCGTGCCGGTGGTCGCCGCGCTGCTCGACCAGCCCGCGGCAACACGCCCGGACCTGCTCATCTGTCTCTCCGATCGTATCGCCCTGACCGCCATCGACCTGGCCGAGCGACGCGGGCTGCGGGTGCCGGAGGATCTGCGCATCACCGGCTTCGACGGCATCGCCGAAGGTCAGCGGCGGCGCCCGCGACTGACCACGGTACACCAGGACAACACCGCCAAGGGCCGGCTGGCGGCGGCCATGCTGCTCGATCTCGAACCGCGTCGCTCGCGCACCCTGGATACCGAGCTGCTGATCGGCGATAGCGCCCCTTGAGCACGGGCTCTACTCCACCTCCGGCAATCCGATCGGCTACAACCATGGCCGCACAGCCAGCGCCAGGGCAGCGTGCTAGTCTGCTCGAAAGTTACCGCTAACCATCATCTTCATCGGACCCGCCTCGGGCGCGATATCCCTATCGATCGCCAGCGTCGGGCGCCGCTGCCGCGCTGGGGAGATCGTCATGCCGCGCCGCGCTTCGGGACGCGTCACGCTTCAGGATATCGCCGATCGGGTCGGGGTCACCAAGATCACCGTCTCGCGCGCCCTGCGCGAGCCGCAGCGGGTCTCGCTACCGCTGCGCCAGCGTATCGAGGCAGCGATCGCCGAGCTCGGCTATATCCCCAATCACGCCGCCGGGGCGCTGGCCAGCGGCCGTAGTCACAGTGTCGCGCTGCTGATCCCGTCACTCTCCAACGCGGTGTTCTCGGATATCCAGCGCGGCATCGAGGAGGGTCTGCGCGCCGCCGGCTATCAGCTGCTGATCGGCCATACCGGCTACTCGATACTCGAGGAGGAGCGTCTGATCGACACCTATCTGGGCTATGGAGTGGATGGCCTGGTACTGTCGGGGACCCGCCATACGGAGCATGCCGAGCGGCTGCTGCGACGGGCCGGGGTGCCGGTGGTGGAGACGCTGGAGCTGACCCCGACCCCGCTAGACATCAATGTCGGGCTCGATCAGACCGCCGCCGGCCGGGCGCTGACGGAGACCTTTCTCGCCCACGGCTACCGCCGGGTCGGCTTTCTCGGTGCGCGCATGGATCACCGCGCCCAGCTGCGCATGGCAGGCTGGGAGGCGGCGCTGCGCGCCGCCGGTCTCTCCACCGAGTCCTGCCTGACCACGCCGCAGCCGTCGAGCTATCGCCTCGGCGGCGAGATGCTGGGGTCGATGCTGGAGCGCTGGCCAGCGCTGGAGGCGGTGTTCTGCTGCAACGACGACCTGGCCGCCGGCGCGCTGTTCGAGTGCCAGCGCCGGCGCCTGGCGGTGCCCGACGCCCTCGCCCTGGCCGGCTTCAATGGGCTCGACATCGTGGAGGCGACCGCCCCGCCGCTGGCGACGGTGGTGACACCGCGGCGGCGCATCGGGGATATCATCGCCGTGCGCCTGCTGGCGCGCCTTCAGGGCGCCCCGCGACAACCGACCAGCGAAAACCTGGGATTCGAGGTACGCGTTGGCGGGAGCCTATGACCGGCACCCCGATGGCGATGATTCCCTGCTAGGCAAGGGCGGGTCTCTCAGCGCCCGCCGGCAAGCGATCGCTTCTCGAGTTTCAGCACCGCCTCGTTGACCACCTGCTCGATCGTGCCGGCGATATCGACGGTGACCGCCTCGTCCTCGCCGGGCGCCTCGAGGGTCGCCAATTGGCTGTCCAGCATCGCCTCGCCCTTGAAGAAGTGATCGCGGCGCGACTGGATGCGCTGCAGCAGCAGCTCGCGGCTTCCGGCGAGATGCACGAAGGTCAGATCTTCATCGCCCTGGCGCAGCGTATCGCGATAGCGCTTCTTGAGCGCAGAGCAGCCGATGACCAGCGTCTCGTCCTTGGTCCTGGCCTCGGCCAGAAACGCCGCCAGTCGCTGCAGCCAACCGGCCCGATCCTCGTCGTTGAGGGGTTCGCCATGCGACATCTTGGCGACGCTTTCCGGCGAATGGTAGTCGTCTCCGTCGAGGAAGCGCCCTCCCAGCGCGGTTGCCAGCCGCTGCCCGACTTCGGTCTTGCCGCAGCTGGATACGCCCATTACGACGATGCGCCGATTCATCTTTGCGTCCATGACGTTGCCTTCCGATTGGTACCAGCGGGGTTGCTACGCAGGTAGCGACTATATCGGTAATCGATACCTGTGTGACTGGTACGGGTGTGATTGGTGCCGTGCGCGCTCGCCGGCCTGCCAATGGCCTATCCCGATTGGATAGAAGTTGTCTCTACACCTTTAGGCGCATTGTTGGGACCGATCTGTTACCGGTAACATCCATTTTCGCCAACTCCACCGCGAAGCACAACGCCACCATTGGCGTATACCCGGCCTCCGACGCCGCGTGCTTTCACCAAGGAATGTCGTCGACATGGATAGCCCAACTTCTCTCATACTCGCCGCGCTGGGCAGCATCATCGTGCTGCTTTATCTGGTCATGAAGCTGCGCCTGCACGCCTTTGTCGCGCTGCTCGTCGTCAGTGGTCTGGTCGGACTGGCCACCGGCATGAACGTCGACCAACTGCTGGATACGGTCGAGAAAGGCATGGGCGGAACGCTCGGCTTCGTCGCCACCGTGGTCGGCCTGGGCGCGATGTTCGGCAAGATGCTGGAGGTCTCCGGCGGGGTCGATCGCCTGGCCAGCACGCTGCTCGACAAGTTCGGCGAGAACCGCTCGCAGTGGGCGATGGGGGTCACCGGTTTCCTTGTCGCGATTCCGGTGTTCCTCGATGTCGCCTTCATCATCCTGGTGCCGTTGATCTATGCCCTCACCCGCCGCACCGGGCGCTCGCTGCTCTACTACGGCATTCCGCTCCTCGCTGGGCTCGCGGTCACGCACTCGTTCATTCCGCCGACACCGGGCCCGATCGCGGTGGCCAAGCTGATCGGAGCCGATCTCGGCTACGTGATCCTGTTCGGGGCGATCTGCGGCCTGCCGGCCATGATCATTGCTGGGCCGCTGTTCGGGCGCTGGATCGCCAAGCGCATCGATGCCCAGATCCCGGATTACATGGAGCTGCCGAAAAACGATGTCGATACCGCCGGCCTGCCCAGCTTCAAGCTGATCCTGTCGATCATTCTGCTGCCGCTGGCGCTGATCGTGCTCAATACCGTCTCCGGCGTGATCCTGCCGGCGGACAGCCCGATACTGGCCGCGCTGACCTTCCTCGGCCACCCGTTCGTGGCCCTGACCCTGGCCACCCTGCTCGCCTTCACCCTGCTGGGAACGCGTCGCGGCATGACACGGGAACAGGTGATGGAGGTCGCCACCAAGGCCCTGGAACCGGCCGGCATCATCATTCTGGTCACCGGTGCGGGCGGCGTATTCAAGCAGGTGCTGATCGATTCTGGCGTCGGTGAAGTGATGGGCAACATCATGGCCGAGAGCGCGCTGCCGCCAATTCTGCTGGCGTTTTTGATCTCTACCGCGGTGCGGGTGATCCAGGGTTCGGCCACCGTCGCGATGATCACCGCCGCCGGCCTGATGGCCCCGGTGATCACCACGCTGAATCTCGATGGCCCGGTGCTCGGCCTGCTGGTCATCGCGATCGCTTCCGGCGCCACGGTACTGAGCCACGTCAACGACTCCGGTTTCTGGCTGGTCAACCGCTACTTCGGTCTGACCGAGGCGCAGACGCTCAAGAGCTGGACGGTGATGGAGACGATCATCGGTCTGACCGGGCTGATCATGGCGCTGATCGTGGGCCTGTTCGTCTGACCCGATCCTCGGCCACCAGAATGCAGAACGCCCGCTGNNCGGGCGTTCTGCCATCTCGAGCTCGCTAGCGGAGCGCCAGCGCCTCCCGCACCGTCGCCTCCCGACGCCGGGACAACTCTTCGCCCAACGCCGGTCCACGAAATCCCTCGGCAAGCAGGGCTTTGGGCAGAATCTGGGAGGCCAGCCGCCAGGCCAGTGCCAGATCGTCCGCCAGTCCGCCATTGTCATGGGCGATCAGAGCCAGCAGCGGCGCGACGCGCTCGGGCCGTCGCCAGGCGTCGATCCCGTCCAGCCAGGCCATGATCGCGCCGGCACGATCCTCGGTGTCACCGGGCCGCAGATCATTGATGCGGAGACGCAACCGGCGAGACAGGGCTGCCAGCCGCATGGCATCCCGAAAGGCGTTGGGCGCCTTGACGGCATCGTTGAGCCGGGACTGCTCGTCATCCTCGAGGTGCTCGCCGAGCCGCGCCCAGCGCCATAGCGCCACACTATGGGAAGTGGACTCGTCGGGGACCGGTTCGAGTCGCGCCAGCGCCTCGGGTAGCGATGGCGTCGCCAGCGGCGGCATCAGCACCGCCAGCGCCCCGCACGCTTCCAGCGTCTGGAAATAGGCGGAAGGGTCGGCTTCGCCCAGCGCCTTGTGCGTCTCCGTCCACACTCGCTCGGCGACCAGATATCGCATTTCGCCGCTGTCGGTGAGCTGACGCATCAGCGCCATCGTCTCCGCGGAGATGGTGAAACCGAGCTTGCGGTAACGCGCCAGGAAGCGCGCCGCGCGCAGCACCCGCAGCGGGTCCTCGACGAACGCGGCCGAGACATGCCTGAGCCTCCTGGCCGCAAGATCGTCGGCGCCGCCATAGGGGTCGACCAGTTCGCCCGCGGGGGTCTCGGCCATGGCGTTGATGGTGAAATCCCGTCGCGCCAGATCGGCTTCCAGCGTCACCTCGGGACTCGCGTGCACTTCGAATCCGGTGTAGCCATGGCCCTGCTTGCGCTCGGTGCGGGCCAGCGCATACTCCTCGTGGGTATCGGGATGCAGGAAGACCGGAAAATCGCGACCGACGGGCTTGAAGCCGCGCTGGCGCAGGGCCTCCGGCGTGGCGCCGACGACTACCCAGTCACGATCGCCCACCGGCCAGCCCAGACGGGCGTCGCGAACGGCGCCACCCACCAGGTAGACCTCCAGCCCGTCGAGACGGGGATCGGGGGACATGCTCATGCCGCGAGACCGCTAGCGTTCGACATGTTCGGGCCGGCGATGCGCCCAGTCGACGAACCCGCCATCCAGGCTGTAGACCTCGCCGAAGCCCTGCCCGGCCAGCCAGGAGGCGGCCTGTTGACTGGAGTGGCCGTGATAGCAGACCACCACCACGGGCGTGTCGCTGGGCGTCCTGTCCACCAGTTCCGCCACGGTGGTGTTGTCGAGGTGGTAGCTGCCAGGGATATGGCCCTGGGCAAAACTCATGGGATCGCGAATGTCGACGAGCTTGAACGAGCGCCCTTCGCTCAGCCACTGCGCCAGGGTCGTCGGATCGAGATGAGCGAAAGACTGGGTCATGAATCACTCCTGAAAAGGCTTGGCTGTGAGCGACCGGCAGCGGAGCCGCTCACCGGTCTGCCGACCGGGATGGCACCGAGATCCGTTCGCCGCTGTCGAGATCGAGGGCGGTCAGGGCCCCACCCCATACGCAGCCGGTATCCAGCGCCTGCGCATCTACCCTGGCCCCCGGGGTGCGCCCCTCCAGCGCGGCCCAGTGGCCGAACAGCAGCGTCAGGTCGTCGGCGCGGGGATAGGTGAACCAGGGGGCGTAGCCCGCCGGCGCGCTGTCCAGCCCCTCCTTGGCGGCAAAATCCAGGGTGCCGTCGCCGTCGATGAAGCGCATGCGGGTGAAGACGTTGACGATGGCCCGGATACGGTCCGTGCCGGTCAGGTCCGGCTCGAAGCGGGCCGGCTGGTTGCCGTACATCACGTTCAGAAAAGCATCCACGTCGTCCGACCGCAAGACCGCTTCCGCCTCTGCCGCCAATTCGCTCGCCCGGGCGAGCGACCATCGCGGCAGCAGCCCGGCATGGGTCATCACGCAGCCGCGCGCGGGGTCGGCGACCAGCAGCGGCTGATGGCGCAGCCATTCGAGCATCTGGTGCCGGTCCGGGGCTTCGAGAATATCGCTCAGGGTGTCGTTGCGCTTGAGCTTGCCATGGCCCCGCGCGACGGCCAGCAGGTGCAGATCGTGGTTGCCCAGCACTACGCTGGCGGCACCGTCCAGCGCGACGCTCCTGCGCAGACAACCCAGCGAATCGGGGCCGCGGTTGACCAGGTCACCGGCCAGCCACAGGTGATCCCGGGAGGGCGAGAAGTCGAGCTGCTCGAGCAGGGCTTCGAATTCGGCGTGACAGCCCTGCAGGTCGCCGATTGCGTAGGTCGCCATGCGTTTCCTCGTGTTGGTGGTGCCGCCCAGTTGCGCGATCCGCGCCGGCGCAGCGGCGGCGGCGCAGCGGCGGCGGCGCAGCGGCGGCGGCGGCAAATGCCGATTGCGCGCCGCTCAGTGGACCTGGTTGGGGCCGGCCAGGCGAAACGGCGCGACAGCGACATCGAAAGTGGCCTGGCTGGCCAGATCGATACAGGTATAACTGCCCTGCATGACGCCGACGGGACATTCGATCACCGCACGGCTGGTATAGCGAAAGCTGTGCCCGGCGGTGATCGTCGGCTGCTTGCCGACCACCCCGTTGCCCCGCACTTCCTGAACCTTGCCGTGGCCCTGGGTGATCTTCCAGTAGCGCGACAGCAGCTGCACGCTGCGGTCGGAGTGATTGTGCACGGTCACCGTGTAGCTGAACACGAAACGGTTGTCGCCGGGCGACGATTCGTCCTCGCGAAACGCCGGCTCGACGTCGACGGTGACGGCGGGTGCGAACTCGCTCATGAACACGTCTCCGTGGCGGCAGGGTTCTCGGGCTGGAGGCCGGCGAGATGGTTGCTGATGGCGACGAACTCCTCAACTCGCAGCGTCTGCGGCCGACGGCCGGGATCGATCCCCAGCGCCGCCAGTGCCTCCGCGTCGATCATTCCCTTGAGGTTGTTGCGCAGGGTCTTGCGACGCTGACCGAAAGCCTCTCTCACCACATCGGCAAAGTGGGCCTCGTCGAGGGCCGGCGAAGGCAGCTCGGCATGAGGCGTCAGCCGCACGATCGCCGAATCCACCTTGGGTTGCGGCACGAAGGCGCCGGGCGGCACCACGAACAGCGATTCGACCGCGCAGTGATACTGGGTCATCACCGACAGCCGCCCCCAGTCAGGCCCGCCGGGCTCGGCGGCGAGGCGCTCGACGACCTCCTTCTGCAGCATGAAGTGCATATCCCGGATGGCGCCGCGGGCCGTCAGCAGGTGAAAGATCAACGGCGTCGAGATGTTGTAGGGGAGATTGCCGACCACCCGCAACGGGCGTCCATCCTGCCGCCACAGCTCGTGAAAATCGAACTTGAGCGCATCCCCCTCGTGAATCGTGAACTCGGGGTAGTCGTAGAACTGCACTCGCAGGCCGGGGATCAGATCGCGATCCAACTCGATCACTTCCAGCGCGCCGGTAGCCTCCAGCAGCGGCCCGGTCAGGGCGCCCTGGCCGGGGCCGATCTCGACCAGGCGATCGCCACTGCGGGGCCCGATGGCCCGCACGATGCGCGAGATCACCCCGCCGTCGCGGAGGAAGTTCTGGCCGAACCGTTTCCGGGCACGAGGCATCGGTGGACGATCGGAGGAGCGTGTAGCCATGACAACAAGATTCCTTCAGTGAGCGCGGGCGGTCATCTGCCGAGCCACCTGCAGCGCGACCCGGAGGCTCCCCACTTCGGCCAGGCCGGTGCCGGCGAGATCCAGGGCAGTACCGTGGTCGACAGAAGTGCGAACCATCCCCAGGCCCAGGGTGATATTGGCGGCCTGGCCGAACCCGGCGTACTTGAGCACCGGCAGGCCCTGGTCGTGATACATCGCCAGCACGGCATCGGCACGATCGAGGTGACGGGGCGTGAACAGCGTATCCGCCGGCAGCGGCCCCACCAGGTCGAGGCCTTCGTCACGCAGCCGCTCCAGCGCGGGCGTGATGACCTCGATCTCCTCGCGCCCCAGGTGTCCGTCCTCCCCGGCGTGGGGGTTGAGCCCACAGACGAGAATCCGGGGCGACGCGATGCCGAAGCGCCGGGTCAGCTCCGCCGCCAGGACCCGGATGACACGCGCCAGGCCCGCATCGGTGATCGCCTCGGCAACCCGGGAGAGCGGCAGATGGGTAGTCGCCAGCGCGACCCGCAGTGGCCGGGACGTGCCTTCAGTGGCAAGCATCATCACCACCTCCTCGACACCGCAGGCGTCGCGAAGATACTCGGTATGGCCGGTGAAACCGGGATACCCGCCCTCGATGATCGCTCCCTTGTGAAGCGGTGCCGTCACCATGGCGTCGGCGGCCCCCTGCCGACAGGCCTCGATGGCGACATCGAGCGTCTCCAGCACGTAACCGGCGTTGGCGGGGTCCAGCCGACCGGGCGTCGACGGTCTCACCAGCGACACCGGCCAGACCGGCAGGCGACCGTCGCCGGGCGGTGGCAACTCCGCCCCCGGCTCGACGACCTCCAGTTCGACCGGCCAGCCGAGCAGCCGGGCACGCTGGGCCAGCAGGTCCGGGTCCCCCACGGCGACCACCGTCGCCGCCAGCTGCTGCCAGTCCCGAGCCACCGCGAGCGCGAGTTCGGGGCCGACACCCGCCGGTTCGCCGGTGGTCAGCGCCAATACCGGCAAGGCCATCAGCCGTTGTCGAGACGGTTGTCGATATAGGCGCTGGCGCGAATCTCCTGCGTCCAGGCTTCCAGCTCGTCATTGACCTTGCGCTGGAAGATCGCCTGGCTGGCCTGGTCGCGGGTCATCTGTCCGCTGTCGCCACCCCGGGTGTCGATCAGCTTGACCAGGTGGAAACCGCTGGGGCTGCGAATCGGCTCGCTGACTTCACCCTTGGAGAGATCGGGGATCACATCGGCGAAGATGGAGGGAATCTGTGCCGCCTGGCGCCAACCGAGATCGCCACCCTGCAACGCCTGCGCGTCATCGGACTCGGCCACGGCCAGCTGCTGGAAGTCGGCGCCCTCCTGCAGTTGCTGATAGAGCTTCTGCGCCTCGGCCTGCGCCTGGGCGACCTGATCCGGCGTCGGCGACTGCGGCACGGCGATCAGAATCTGGGCGAGGTGATAGGCGACATTGCTGTTCCCGCCGCGCTGCGCCAGAAAACGATCGACCTCGCGATCGGAGACCGTGATTCTGCTGGCGACCCGATCCTGCTGCACTTGTCGAATCAGCAATTCTCGACGCACCTGCTCACGTACTTCCGCCAGGGTCTGGCCCTGCTGCTCAAGCTTGTTCGCGAACTCATCCAGGGTCATCCCGTTGTTCTGGGCGATGCCACGCATGGTGCTGTTGAGCTGGGTCTCGTCGATGCTCAGCTTGGCATTCTTGGCCATCTGCAACTCGATCTGCTCGGTGATCATGCGATCCAGCACCTGGCGCTCCAGCGCCTGCTCGGGCGGCATCTGGATATTGTTGGCCTGGAGCTGGTCGCGCGCCTGGGCGACCCGTCGTTCGAGCTGGCTATGCATGATGGCATCGTCGTTGACCACGGCGACGATACGATCCAGCTGCACCACTTCCGCCATCGCGGACAACGGCGACAGCAGCATTACCAGCGCCAGGGGGATCCATACTCTAGGACGCATGCCTACCTCTCTTGCTTGATGGAAAGGCGAGCCGTTCGGGCTCGCCGTAAACATGGATTGATCGGGGCAACCGAGTCATCAGAACTGCGTCGCTTCATAGCCCGGTACCGCCTGGGCGAAGTAGCTGTCGGCTTCCTGGCCGACGCCGCCCAGCCCCTTGAACACGAAGCGCAGGAACAGGCCCCGGTCCGTGTAGTCGTCATCGATGGTGTTGGCGGTATCGTTGTCTTCGACCCATTCACGCCACACCACCTGTACCGCGCTACAGCAGCTGTTGAACTGGACGCCGGCCAGCGATTCCAGGTCGCGGCTGTTGGTGTTGTCATAGAGATAACGGCCTATCAGGTCCAACGATGACGTGGCCTTGTAGGCGAACGACACGTCGAAATCCTCGCGACTGTAGTTAAGACGATCCTCTTCGTCTCCCGACGGATCGAATCCTTGGATCTGCCAACGGTAGCCAAGGTTCACGACATGGCCGACCGGACTCAGGTACTGGAGATAGGCCGACGCCTTTTCGGTCTTGGAGCGGTCCGGATCGTAGAACCACTCGTAGCGCGAGCGCCACTGATCGTTGATCCGCCAGTCGAGCTGGGTGATGACCGGTGAGCGGTCGCGGGTGGCGCGATACCAGTCCTCGTAGTCGGTCTCCTTGTTCGGCAGCGTGGTCGGGTCGCCCTCGATATCGATCTTGCGATCCGAGAAGTAGGCGCTCTGCCCCACGGACAGCGACAGGCGCTCGCGACCGGTGTCGTCCTCGAGGAAACGCGTCGAAGCGCCGTAGGAGAGCTTGTTGACGTCACCCACCCGATCGGCCCCGGTGAAGCGATAAGGCGACCAGAGCTGGCTCCACGAGATCGGCAGCTCGTCGGTGTCGAAGTCGGGAAACTCCGACTGATTCCGTTCCGGCACATAGGCGTAGTAGAGCCGCGGCTCGAAGGTCTGCTTCCAGTCGCTGTCGAACAGCGTGACGTCACGCTGGAAAATCAGGCCGGAGTCGACCGAGTAGACCGGCACCGTGCGCGACAGGCTCTCGTCCCGATCGGTGTCGCGATTGCCGTAGTCGAGCTCGTAGTTGGTCTGCCACAGCTGGAAACGCGGCTCCAGGAAGCCCCAACTGGGCTGGGCGCGCCAGCCGATGGCCGGGGTCAGGTTGATACGCGACCCGTTGGCCGCTTCACGCAGGCGGATCTGGCGGGTATCGCCGGTCTCCTCGTCTTCCCAGAAACCGTTGCTGTCGACGCCATGCAGATCGCGCCGGAAGTAGGTCGCGTTGGAATTCCACTCCTGATAGAAGCCGCTATCCTGCTGCCAGCGGCCATTGGCGGTCAGGCTGGGCAACTTGTAGAACGGCCGATCGTCCTCGTCGAGCGGAAAATCCATGCGCTGATAGCCCTGGGCGCGGGCATCCAGATACCAGGTATTACCCTGATAGCTCAGCCGTGCCAGGCGCTCGAGGTATTCGGTATCCTGCTCGCCGAAGTCACGCCCGAAATCGTCGAAATAGCGCCCGTCGCTGGCGGCGCCGTAACGCATGGCGTAATCCAGCCGGTCGGTGAAGCGTCCGTAGTGGCTGTAGTCGATGTACCAGCGATCCTCGCCGTCGAAGGCATCGTTGGGATCGTTGGGATTGTCGTTGTTGCCGCCATTGTCGTTGGGCAGGTAGGCGCCCTCGACGGACCCCTCGTCGCTGTCGAACAGGTAGCGGAACTCGCCGCCCAGCATGAAACCGTGGTCGGAGATGATCCGTGGCGTGAGGGTGGCATCGTAATTGGGTGCCAGATTGAGATAGTACGGCTGGCTATAGTCCAGACCGTCGCTGGAGAGCCCCACGGTCGGCCACAGGAACCCGCTCTGGCGGCGATCGTCGATGGGAAAACGTACCCACGGCCAGTAGAAGACCGGCACGTCGCCCATCTCGAGCCGCGCGTTGGACGCGGTGCCGAAGCCCTGCTCGCGGTCGATGGTGACGTCGCTGCCCACGACCCGCCACAGTCGGCTATCCGGGGCACAGGTGGTGAAGCTGGCTTCGGTCATGCGATAGCGGCCGTCGTCGAGACGCTGCATCGACTGGGCATCCCCGCGCAGCCGCTGCTCATGGACGACGTAGTGGGCGTCATCGATGCGCGCCGCATCGCTGTCGAGCGAGACCTGGCCATCGTCACCGCGCACCAGCATGCCCGGATAGCGAATCGTCAGGGGGCCATCGGCGAAGGCGGTGTCACGGGCAGCGTTGACTCGCACCCGCGGCGACTCCAGTTGGCTCTCGCCACGCCGCAGCACGACATTGCCGCCCAGAATGGTCTCGCCATCATCGCCGTACTCGGCCGATCCCGAATCGGACAGCACCTCCTCGGGGGTCTTGCCCTCGGGCAGCAGGTAGCCCGGTTCGATATAGCGGCCACCACAAAGCGCGCCAGCCGGGGCCTGATCCCCCCATGGAGACCAGTCCAGCTGGTCCGCCGGTAGGGGGGCGGGGGGCGCCGCCTGGGCCGTCGATGAAATCAGGCCGGTGAGGGCAGTCCAGACCAGTCGCTTGCCCATGTCCTCTATGTCCTTGCCGAGTGAAGCCGGTATTATACAGACCTCGACGGGAGTTGCCGCGAAGCCATTCCTTGTTGAGTCGTCTGGACACCGCGGGGCGCGTCGAAACCTCGGCGGAGGCCAGACCGAGTTGGGATGGCGTCCGAATGCGGCATTGATCGCTGGCCGCCGGATGCTACCCTATCGCGCTCCTGGCGCACCGCTCGACAGCGTGAAAATTGGCGCGGCGATTCCGGATTAGCGCCCAGCATGCGGTGCCAGTTCCGGCCCGTCAACTCGCGGCAAGCGCTGTCATCGGCAGTGCGCCGCCACGCTCTCTCATTATCAGCGGAAGCCTGCATGACCCTGCGCCTGGATGCTCTTCGCCACTGGATCGCCGCCCAGCATCACCTGTCACCGGAGGCCTGCCGGCTGGAAACGGTGGCTGGCGACGCCAGCCTTCGTGGCTACTGTCGCGTCACCTTCCCGGACGGTGCGACACGGATCGTCATGGATGCGCCGCCGGCGCTGGAGGACAGCCGACCATTCGTGACCATCGGCCGCGAATGGCGCGAGGCCGGCCTGCCGGTACCTCGACTGCACGCCGTCGACCTGGAGTCGGGATTCATCGAGCTCGACGACCTCGGCAACGACAGCCTTCACCACCACTTCGAGACCGAGTCCGGCGCACGCCAGGGGACATCGCAGGCACTGGCGCTGCTCGACGAGATCGAACGACTCGCGCCGGTCGCCCCGCTGCCCCACTACACCGCCGACTTCCTCGAGGAGGAGATGGACCGCTTCCCCGACTGGGGCCTGACCCGCTGGCTCGAGATCGAGACACCACCGCAGTGGCCCGAGGTCAAGCGCCACCTGCTCGCCCATATCGCCAGGCTCCCCACCGTCGCCGTACACCGCGACTTCGACGCCATGAACCTGATGATCCATCGGGAGCGGCTCTGGATCATCGACTTTCAGGGCGCGCTGGCCGGACCTCTTGGCTACGATCTGATCTCCCTGCTGCGAGGCCGCTATCACCACTGGTCACGCCAGGAGATGGACCTCTGGATCGAGGATTTTCGCCAGCGCTGTCTCGCCGCGGGGCGGATCGACGCCGATCTGGACGCCGAGACGTTCCGGGCCGGTGTCGAGGCGATCGGCGCCCAGCGTCAGCTCAAGATTCTGGGCCAATTCTGTCGCCTCTTTCTGCGCGACGGCAAACCCCGCTATCTCGACTGGCTGCCCCATTTCCACGGGCATCTCGACGAGGGGCTGGCGGCACTGCCCGCCCTCGGCGATTTCCACCGCTGGCTGCGCGAAAGCTACCGCCCGGCAATGGAAGCACGCCTGGCCGAGCACCACGCCAACCTCGGCCGGGGTGCCTCGTCATGAAAGCGATGATTCTCGCCGCCGGCCTCGGCACCCGCATGCGGCCGCTCACAGACCACTGTCCCAAGCCGCTGCTGACGGTCGCCGGCAAACCGCTGATCGTGCATCACCTCGAGCGGCTGGCAACGGCAGGCATCCACGACATCGTGATCAACGTCAGCTATCGCGGCCAGCAGATCATCGACGCCCTCGGCGACGGCGAGCGCTACGGCGTCTCGCTTCGATTCAGCGTCGAACGGACGCCGCTGGAAACCGCGGGCGGATTGCGTCAGGCGCTGCCGCTACTGGGCGAAGCGCCGTTCCTCCTGCTCAACGGCGACGTCTGGACGGATTTTCCACTCGCGCGCCTCACGCTCGCCAATGACGACCTCGCCTCGCTGGTGATGGTGGATACGACCGACTTCCACCGGCGGGGCGACTTCCATCTCGACGCCCAGGGCCGGCTGCATGTCGATGGCGAGCCGCGATTGATCTATGCCGGTCTCGGTGTCGTGCGCCCCGAGCTGGTCGCCGACCTGCCGGCTGGAGCGGCCATCAAGCTGGCACCACTGCTGATCGACGCGATGCAGGCGGGCCGCGTCGGTGGCTGGCACCACCGCGGCGACTGGGTCGATGTCGGCACGCCGCAGCGCCTGGCCGAGCTGGAAGCACGACTCACGCAGGGGTGAAGAACCCGGACACCACCAGCACTTGCCGGGAGTGTTATCCTGCCGCCATCGACAACCGAACGATTCAACGACGAATCCCAGTAAGGAATCCTTGCCATGAAAGCCACAGTCAAATGGACCGACGGCCGCCAGTTCGTCACCGAATCCGGCAGCGGCCATAGCGTCGTCATCGACGGCAACCCGGATCACGGTGGCCGCAACACCGGGCCGAGGCCCATGGAAATGGTGCTGATGGGTCTGGGCGGCTGCACCTCGTTCGACGTGATCCAGATCCTCGAGAAGGCCCGCGCCGAGGTCACCGATTGCGTCGCCACGCTGGAAGCCGAGCGCTTCGACGGCACCCCCAGCGTCTTCACCAAGATCCACGTCCACTTCGTCGTCACCGGCAAGGGATTGAAGGACGCCGTGGTCAAGCGCGCCGTCGACCTTTCCGCCGAGAAATACTGCAGCGCGTCACTAATGCTGAGCAAAGGCGGAGTGGAGATCACCCACGACTACGAGATCGTCGAGGCCTGAGCCGCCAGCCGCGACAACCCGTCTGCGCCCGCGATTTGCCGTAAAGAAAAAAGCCAGCGACCTCTGTCGCTGGCTTTTTTTGTAGCCCGTAGCCCGCAGCCCGTAGCTCAGATCCGATAGACGCTCTTGGTCATCACCTTCGACATCAGCCGCATGCCCCACTTCACCGGTAGCGGGAAACGACTGCCGCCGGACTCCAGCGCCCAGCGTTCGTGCTGCGCCTCGTCGATGCGCATCTGCTCGAGCACCGCCCGCGAGCGCTTGTCATCGATCGGCAGCTTGCGCAGATGGGCCTCGAGATGCCGCCCCACCTGCTCTTCCGTGGCGGCGACGAATCCGAGGCTGAGCCGGTCGCCGATCGCCCCGGCGACCGCGCCCAACCCGAACGAAGCCGCGTAGAACGCCGGATTGAGATAGCTGGTACGGCTGTCGAGCTCCCGCAGTCGCTGATCGCACCAGGCCAGATGATCGATCTCCTCCGCGGCGGCCTCTTCCATGCGCTCGCGGGTTTCGGTCAGCTTGGCCGTCAGCCCCTGGCCCTGGTAGAGCGCCTGGGCGCAGACCTCACCGGTGTGGTTGATCCGCATCAGCCCCGCCACGTGATGCCGCTGCTCGTCGTCGAGCGCACCAGCCGGCTGGACGTTGGCCGGCGACGGTCGGCTCGGCTGGGCCGCCCTGGGCACCAGCGTGCGCAGCACCGTATCGAACTGGTGGATCAGGTTGTCGGCGCGGGAAATCTTGCGAGTCATCGGAACCTCCTTGTTGATGCCACTCGGACGAGCAGACCGGTTGTCAGCCTGGCGGCCACTGCATGCGCCGCCCGCCCAGCAGGTGCATGTGGATATGATAGACCGATTGCCCGCCCGCCTCGTTGCAGTTCATCACCACGCGATAACCCTCCTCGGCGAACCCGAGCTCCTTGGCCAGCTTGGCGGCGGTGTACTGCAGCCGGCCGATCAGGGCCAGATCGCCCTCCTCGATGTCATTCAAGGTGGCGATGGGCTTCTTGGGGATGATCAGGATGTGCGTGGGTGCCTTCGGATCGATATCGTTGAAGGCGAGCACCTGGTCATCCTCGTAGACGATATCCGCCGGTATCTCGCGATCGATGATCTTGCTGAAGAGTGTCGGTTCCATGAGAGCTCCTGATGTCGGCGTAAAGGATAGGGCGGCGGCCGGGCTCAGCGGAAGCGACGCTGGGCCAGCAGTTGGCGCACCTGGGGGGCGAGGATCAGGTCCATCGCCAGCGACAGGCGCGCCCCCGGGACGACCAGCGTGTTGGGTCGGCTCATGAAGGCATCATGAATCATGGTGACCAGGTAGGGGAAGTCGACGGCCGCCGGATCCCGAAACCGGATGACCACGAACGATTCGCCATCGTTGGGCACGTCCTGCAGCTCGAAGGGATTCGAGGTATCGACCGTCGGTACGCGCTGGAAATTGATGTGCGTGCGCGACAGCTGGGGCTGGATGTAGCGCACGTAGTCGTGCATGCGCCCCAGGATGGTGTCGATGACCGCCTCCTGGGAGTAGCCACGCAGCTTGGTATCGCGATCGATCTTCTGCAGCCATTCGAGATTGATCGTCGGTGCCACCCCGATCAGCATGTCGACGTGCCTGGCGATATCGACCTCGTGGGTCACCAGGCCGCCATGCAGCCCCTCGTAGAGCATCAGGTCCGTGCCGCTGGGGATCGGCTGCCAGTCGGTGAAGGTCCCGACCTGCCAGCCCGCCTCGATCATGCGCTTGTCCTCGGCATGAATGTAGTGGCGATAGGTGCCCTTGCCGTTCTCGCCGTACTCCTGGAACAGCGCATCGAGACGGTCGAGCAGGTTGGCATTGACCGAGAAGTGGGACAGCTCCGCCTTGCGTTCCGGCTCGACCTGCAGGATCTGCGCCAGTTCCGCCCGCGAGTAGCGATGGAAGGCGTCACCGTCGATGAACGCGGCATGTACGTCCTCGCGAGCGAACATCCGCTCGAAAGTACGCTTGACCGTGGTGGTCCCCGCGCCGGAGGAACCTGTCACCGCAATGATCGGAAATTCACGCGACATGCAGAACCTCGTCATTCAGCACGCTCGACCGGCTAGCGCAGAGACCCGCCACAATGCCGCGGCGACTCGCGCGTTCGAGTCGCTCTCCGATCGTTGATCGATGCCTCACTTGCTGCATGGCGGATTTTCCTTGTTGCTAGAGCGGCCGGTTTTTCACGACGGCTGACGCTCTCGGGCGATGGCGCGATAAGCGATATCGCGCCGGTACTCGGCGCCGGGCCAGCGCACCACGTCGAGACCGGCGTAGGCCTGTGCCGCCGCGGCGCCGACCGTCTCGCCGAGAGCGGTAACACATAGCACGCGCCCACCGCTGGTGACGACGCGACCATCGTCGCTCATGCGGGTGCCGGCGTGGAAGACCTTGCAGCCGGCCGCGTCCGCCGCCTCGAGCCCGGTGATCTCGTCACCCTTGCGGTAGCTACCGGGATACCCCTCCGCCGCCAGCACCACGCCGACGGCGGCGCGCGAATCCCACTCGCACTCGACCTGATCGAGCTGGCGCGCGAGCGCCGCCTGGCACAGCGCCACCAGATCGCTTTTCAAGCGCATCAGGATCGGCTGGGTTTCCGGGTCGCCGAAGCGGCAGTTGTACTCGATCACCTTGGGGGCGCCTTCGGCGTCGATCATCAGCCCGGCATAGAGAAAACCGGTGTAGGGATGCCCCTCGCTGGCCATGCCACGGACGGTGGGCAGAATCACCTCGTCCATGATGCGTCGGTAGACGCTTTCGGTGACCACGGGGGCCGGCGAGTAGGCACCCATGCCGCCGGTGTTGGGGCCGGTGTCGCCATCGCCCGCCCGCTTGTGGTCCTGGCTGGTGGCCATCGGCAGCACGTGCTCGCCGTCGACCATGACGATGAAGCTCGCTTCCTCGCCGTCGAGAAACTCCTCGATCACGACCCGCGCCCCGGCGTCGCCAAAGGCGTTGTCTTCGAGCATGTCGCGAATCGCCGCTTCGGCTTCGGCTTCGGTCATCGCCACGACCACGCCCTTGCCCGCCGCCAGGCCATCGGCCTTGATCACGATCGGTGCGCCCATCTGCTCGAGATAGGCCAGGGCGGGCGTGACGTCGCTGAAGGTTTGATAGTCGGCGGAAGGGATCGCATGGCGCGCCAGGAAGTCCTTGGTGAACGCCTTGGAGCCCTCGAGCTGGGCGGCGCCCTCGCTCGGGCCGAAGATCGCCAGTCCGGCCGCCTGGAAAGCGTCGACGACGCCGGCGACGAGCGGGGCTTCCGGACCGACGATCGTCAACTCGACGGCATTGTCGCGGGCGAAGGCGATCAGCGCCTCGCTCTCCATGACGTCGATGGCCACGTTGGTCAGACCGGGCTCCCGCGCGGTGCCGGCATTCCCCGGCGCCACGAATACCGTCTCGACCTGCGGCGATTGCGCCACTTTCCATGCCAGCGCATGTTCGCGCCCGCCCCCGCCAATGATCAGAACCTTCATCGCTAGCCTTCTTCTGGAACTGTGACTGAATGCATGGGCGCATTATGTCAGAAAGGCCAGGCGCTCGCCGCTGTGTTCAGGCTCCCCGGCTTCAGGCAGAATGATCGCCCTGCCCGATCCTCCGTCACGATGCGCCGACCCGCTACCTCATGAACCTGATTCTGCTGCAGCCCGACGAGTGGCTGGACGACACTCACGCCACCGTCCGTGATCCGCGCCGCCTGCGTCACCTCGTCGACGTCCACCGCGCCACACCCGGCGACAGCCTGACCGTGGGCGCCCTGGATGGCCTGATGGGCCGCGGGGAACTGCTCGCGTTGAGCGACGGCGAAGCGCGATTCCGGGTCACCCTCGACCGCGAGCCACCGGCGCCGCTGCCGGTCCATCTGCTGCTGGCACTGCCTCGCCCGCGGATGCTGGCGAGGACGCTGGAGCACGTCTCGGCGCTCGGGGTGAAACGCGTGACCTTGATGCATACCCGGCGTGTCGAGAAGAGCTACTGGCAATCCCCCGAACTGAAGCCGGAGAAGATCCGCCAGCACTTGCTGCTCGGACTGGAACAGGCCCGCGATACCCGGCTGCCGGAGATCACGCTGGAGACCCGTTTCAGACCGTTCGTGGAAGATCGGCTGCCAGCCCTGCTCGAGGGCCGGCGTGGGCTGCTGGCGCACCCCGGACTGGCCCAGGCCTGCCCTCGCGCCATCACCGAGCCGACGCTGCTGGCGATCGGCCCGGAAGGCGGCTTCGTCGATTACGAGGTCGAAAGGTTTCTCGAGCTGGGCTTCGAGGGGATTCATCTGGGAGAGCGCATTCTGCGCGTGGAAACCGCCGTTACCGCGCTGCTCGCGCGACTCTTCTGAGGCGATGATCCTCCCCTTCGGATAGTCGTGCCCATGGCGCCACCGACTCGATGGCGAGCGGCATCAACCCGCCGATGCCCGGACCTTCGATGAAGATCGGCTCAGCCAGCTCGTGGGATCGCGAATCAGTTCGATACCGAGAAACCGGGCCGCGGTGACGCCGAGGTTATCGAGCAGGCGAGCGCTCTCTTCGTCCAGCGCCGGGAAGAAGGTGCCGCCACGAGAGTCGTGCAACCAGCACAGCACGGGTACCCGGGGGCGGCCGGCGGGAACCGCCAGCTTGAGCCGCCGATAGAGATCCGCCACGTCGAGCCGTGTCGTATCCACCCACAGCAACCATCCGACCGGAGAGATCCCCGCTTCGTGCTCTCCCAGCGCCAGCCAGGTTCTGCCTTCCGGGGCGGGCAGCGTGGCCAGTGCCCGCCCCAGCGCATCGTCCCCCGGCTCGCCCAATACCCGCAGGGGGACCGCAGCGGGGCTCAGCCGGGCGCGCAAGCCGGCCGCCTGGTCGCTCACGCCGCCACGGCCACATCGGCAGACGTGACCACTCCCGCCCGCGCCAGCGCGGCATGCGCGCTCAGCGTATCCATGAGCGCCTCCAGCAGCGCCTTGGGACGCCGTCCACAGCGACGCTGGGCAATCCCCGACAAGCTGGCCCGGACATCCATCGCCCAGGTCTGCTCCTCTTCGCTCAGCCGTAGCGCCAATGCTGCCAGCATCGCGGCCAGGTGCCAGCGCTGCTCGCTGTCGTGGGTCACCAGGCCGCGATCGACCAGAATCCGATCCGCCTGCCGCGTCATGCCGGGCAGGGCATCGCCGGCAAGTGCCGATGGCAGCCGCGAGGCGGCATCGAAGCCGGCTTGTGCCGTGCCGAGCCAGTAACGGCTCGCCAACCGGCGGCCGTCGTCACGGTCGCGGACTTCGCCATGCCAGGCCACGACCGGCAGCGCGTGAGGATCCTGGCGACGCTGGCTGAGGCTCGTCTCCAGTCGTGTCACATGAAGGTCCGCCGCGCGGCCCTGATGGCGCACCGGCCATTGGCCCACCTTCTCTCCGAGCGCCATCGCCTGGGATAACGACAGCCATTCGCCAGCGTGACGCAAGCGGCGGCTTCCCGTGACCGATGCCAGCCAGCCCTGCCCCTGGCTATCGAGTTCCTCGAGCTCGGCGACATTCGGCAGCTGCGCGAACAGATGCCAGCCGACGCCGAGCGGCCGCGCCCACTCCAGCTGACCGCGCTGGCCGGCCGGCAGCCGGTGGCGCGGCCAGGCCAGCGGCTGCGGCATGCCGTGATGATCCAGCGAGACCAGTGGCATCGCCCGGTCGCCACCGCTGACATTGCCACTCTTGGACCAGTACAGCGCATGGGCACGCCGGCTGGAGGCCACCAGCCGCTGCTGAGTCATGTCGTCCATGAGTCGCGCAAAATCGCCGGCGGCGGCCCCGACGCGATTGGCGCGATGCCAGACCTGTTCGAGCAACGCCATGCCCAGGTTGTGCTGCCTCAAGGTAGCGAGTGTCGTCTCCAGTGCCCCGCCCTGACGCAGCACACCGCGGGAGAGCGCCTGCTGGCGGGCCCGAGGCAGTGGCAGCGCCTCCGTTTCCCGAAGCTCGTCGAAGGGCGACTCGCCCGCCAGCGACAGCGCTTCGGCGAGCAGCGCATCGGCCTCCACCCGCTCGAGATCCTCCGGCACGCGTTGACCGCGGGAGACGTAACAGAGCTTGAGACGATGCCGCATGACCACATCGAGCACGCTGCCCAATCGCGCCGCCTCGTCGAGCTTGGTCAGGATGCAGCCCCACAGCGGCGCCCCGGCATCCAGCGACGCCTGCTGCCAGGCTTCGATGACCTGCGCCAGGGTATCGCCGTGGCTGGCGGCATTGAGCACGAGTACGCGCCTTGCCGGCGCGGGCCCCTCGGCCAGGCGAGAGATCTCCCCCACCAGCCGCTGGTCGCGCTGACTCATGCCGACGGTATCGATCACCGTCAGCTTTTTCCCTGCGCTGCGTGACAGCAGGGCGCGGCGCGGCTGCGTCAGTCTGGCGACCAGCTCCCCCAGGTCGCCATCCTCCTCGAGCGCATGGACCTCGGTTCCGAGTAGCCTGGCGTAGATTCGCAACTGCTCCGCGGCGCCGATACGGTAGCTGTCCGTGGTCACCAGGGCCACGTCCTTGGGTCCGTGGCGCATCACGTAGCGAGAGGCCAACTTGGCCGTGGTGGTGGTCTTGCCGACGCCGGTGGGGCCGACCAGCGCGAACACCCCGCCCTCGGCGAACAGCGCGTCCTCGTCCTCCAGCCATGCCAGCCGCGAGCGCAGCTGGCGCAGCAGCCAGGCTTCCACGAGGGGAGATTCAGGCGTCTCCTCGCGCAGCTCCTCCGGCGGGTCCTGGAGAATGTCATCGGCCAGCGATGCGCTGAACCCCGCCTGCACCAGGCGTCGGCGCAACGAGGCCGTGAGCGATGGAGAATCGGTCCGCGGGGATGAGGCGTTGTCGCGCAGCAGCGCGCGCACGTCATCCAGCAACCGGCGGTTGAGCGCCTCGAGCGTCTCCACCGTGGGCGTGGCGGCAGGCTCCGGCACGGCGGTCGCCGCGGGACTCACCTGCGGCTCGAGACCGGCCAGCGCCTGCTCATGGGCCTGCTCCGGCATGGCGATGATCTCGACACCCCCCTCGACCGCACGGTTGGAGAGGATCAGCACCTGATCCCCCAGTGCCGACCTCACCTGACGCATGGCCTCGCGGCTGTTACTGGCTATGAAACGTTGGACGCCCATGACTTCCTCGATGGTTCGGGGCAGTCCGCCAGAAGTCGCCGACCGCCACTGAAGATTCGCGGTCACAGTCTGCCAGCCACCGGACACCGGGCATGGCCGGGAATGGCGGTCAAATCGGTGCCAATTCCGAGGCTGGGCGATATCGAGATGACGCGCGAGCGCGATCCACCGGGGATGGCCGCGAGCGAGCGCGCGACGCGGGAAGAGCCCCCGCCGCGCGCCTAGGCGGGGTCAGCCGCTGGTCAGGCGCTGGATCAGGGATTGCGTCGGATAGCCGTCGGGGACCACGCCGATGCTGCGCTGGTAGGCCCGCAGGCCGGCGCGGGTGTTGGGACCGACCAGACCATCCGGCGTGCCTACATCGAAGCCGTGGGCGTTGAGCCCCTGCTGCATGCGACGGATGCGATCACGCGAGAGCGCCGGTTCGTCCCGCGGCCATTCACCCTGGATCCCCGGGCGTCCGGCCAGCCGGTCCGACAGCGTGGCGACGGCCAGCGCGTAGCTGGTCGAGGCGTTGTAGCGCATGATCACGCGAAAGTTGGGCCCGACCAGAAATGCCGGCCCCTGGGCGCCCGCCGGAGCGATCACCGAAGCCTGATCGAAGTTCGGCAGCGGCTGGCCGTCGAGGCGCTTCACCCCCTGGGCCTGCCATGCCTGACTCGGGTGACGCACCGACAGCTCGGTCTGGGAGTAGTCGAAGCCGTCCGGCAACGTGACCTCGACGCCCCAGGGTTGCCCGCGCTGCCAACCGGATGCATCGAGGTAGTTGGCCGTCGACGCCATCACGTCAGGAATGCTGCCCCAGATATCCCGACGGCCATCACCGTCCTCGTCGACCGCATAGGCCAGGAAGCTGCTCGGGATGAACTGGGTATGTCCCATCGCCCCCGCCCAGGAGCCTCGCATGTGATCCCGGTCGATATCGCCATTCTGCAGTATCTTGAGGGCCGCCATCAGCTCGCCCTGCGCAAACGACTGACGTCGTCCGTCGAAACCCAGCGTCGAGAGCGCATCGATGGTCTCGAAGTCGCCGAAGTTGCTGCCGTAGTTGCTCTCGATCCCCCAGATGGCAACGATGATTTCCCCGGGAACGCCGTATTGCCGGTTGACCTCATCCACCGTGGCCCGGTTGGCGGCAAGGCGCTCACGACCATTGGAGACGCGCGACGCCGAGACGGCGCTGTCGAGATAGCTCCAGATCTGGCGGGTGAACTCGGGCTGGGAACGGTCGTACTCGAGAATGCGGGGCTGGTAACTGGCCCGATCGAACGCTTCGGCCAGCGTCGCCTGATCGATCCCCTCGGCGGCCGCCCGCTGCCGGAACTGGTCGACCCAGGCGTCGAATCCGGCCGGATCCTGCACGACCCCGGCATCCGTGGCGGCGGCACCGGAACCGTTGTCGGTCTCCTCGGTCGCCGCCCGGGAGTCGGACGGGCTCGATGTCGTCTTCTGGGGAGCGCTGGAGGCGATCGTTTCGCTGGCGCGACCTTTCGACGCAGTATGGGTATCGGCGACGCTCTGACACCCCAGCAGCGCCAGCGAGAGGCAGAGCGAGAGTGCGGCGGGAGCCTTGACCGGTAGTGAACGCTTCACGGAGACATATCCTTATGCTGAAGTGGTTCCAGGAGACGCTGGACGCCGATGCGGTGGCGCTGGCGGATTGCACCGCAGTGTAGCGTATCCCGTCGCCCGGGGAAGTGACCTGCAGCCGATGACAACGTGCCCTGCGCGAGGGCCGGAAAGCGGCGCCGGCCCCCGACGTTTCGCGCCTTCGTCGAAGCCAGATTGGAGGCTCCAGGTTACCCGCGCCGGGGCAGCCACCATCCATCGCCCCCTATGGCTAGGTGTATATCGGCGTGGTAAAGTCGGACCAACGCCACCATTTGGTTTCCATAATTTACTAATATTTTCAATAATTTCGCGCTCAGCGAACCATGACCAGGCGTTTCCTGAAGGGAGGAGAGACACCATGCCGGGCCACATGCCTAGCCAGCTTTCGCTGACATGCGCGACCTGTCGTATTGGTGCCCCGACTCGTATCGGTGCCCAGACACCGCCATCCATCGCTGGCACGATCACACCTGGTGGCCGGACCCCCGCCTGGATGCTGGCACCCCGCGGCGCCCGTCGTCCTTATCTGACCGATCCGCCCCAGCGACTCTGACCTGGCGACTGGCACGCCATGAGACCATGGATACCGCCATCGCCGCTTGTCCGCAGTGGGCCACCCGCCCCATCTCGCGCGGAGAAGGACATCATCGCCCCGACTTCGACCATCCCCAAGACGCACGCCTCGTGCGACTGACAACATCGCTTACACTGAGGCGAGCTAGGGGCGCGGATCGATTGCGACGGGCGAGAAACGAAGCTCGAACGGACCGGCTGCCACCATGAGGCAGATCGAGAAACGGGCCTCCCTGATCCAAGAATAGAGCGACAACTTCATGTCACTGCCGCTGATCGTTCTGCTGCCGCTTCTGGGCAGCCTCATACCCTTGCTGAGCAGTAACCGGCAACGCAATCTCAATGCCTGGTCCACCGCCCTGCTTCCCGCGATCGCGCTGGGCATCGTGATCGCCCATGCTCCGGGCGTGATTGCGGGTGAGGTGTACCACTCCAGCATGAGCTGGGTGCCGCAGCTGGGCCTCGACCTGGCCTTCCGTCTCGACGGCCTCTCGCTGCTGTTCCTGCTGTTGATTCTGGGCATCGGCCTGCTGATCATTCTCTACTCGCGCTACTACCTGTCGCCCGAGGACAGCATGCCGCGCTTCTACGCCTACCTGATGCTGTTCATGACCTCCATGATCGGCATCGTGATGGCCGACAACCTGTTGCTGCTGTGGGTGTTCTGGGAACTGACCAGCCTGTCGTCGTTCCTGCTGATCGGCTACTGGTATCGACAGAGCGAGGCACGTCGCGGCGCGCGCATGGCCCTGGCGGTCACCGGCATGGGCGGGTTGGCGATGCTGGCCGGCTTCCTGCTGATCGGCCATATCGTCGGTACCTTCGACCTGCAGACGGTGCTCGACAGCCGCGAGCTGATCCAGGCCGACCCGCGCTATCTGCCGGCGCTGCTGCTGGTACTGCTCGGCGCGTTCACCAAATCGGCGCAGTTCCCTTTCCACTTCTGGCTTCCCCATGCGATGGCCGCACCGACGCCGGTTTCGGCGTTCCTGCACTCCGCCACCATGGTCAAGGCCGGCGTGTTCCTGCTCGCCCGCCTGCACCCGGCGCTGGCCGGCTCCCAGCTGTGGCTCTACATCGTCACCCTCACCGGGCTGGTGACGATGATCTACGCCGCCTACTTCGCGCTGCTCAAGTACGACCTCAAGGGCGTGCTGGCGTTCTCCACCGTGAGTCACCTGGGACTGATCACCATGCTGTTCGGGCTGGACAGCAAGCTGGCCGTGGTGGCGGGGCTCTTCCACATCATCAATCACGCGATGTTCAAGGCGGCGCTGTTCATGTCGTCCGGGATCATCGATCACGAGACCGGCACGCGGGACATCCGCAAGCTGAGCGGGTTGCGCCACAGCATGCCGATGACGGCGGCGCTGTCGGGCCTGGCCGCGGCCTCCATGGCGGGGGTGCCGCTGCTCAACGGTTTCATCTCCAAGGAGATGATGCTGACCGAGACACTGGAGAGCAGCCTGCTGGGCGGCCTGGCCTGGCTGATCCCGGTGCTGGCGACGCTCGGCAGCATACTGTCGGTGGCCTATTCGCTGCGCCTGATCCGGAATGTCTTCTTCGGCCCGGAAGCGAAGGAGCTGCCCAAGGCGCCGCATGAAGCGCCGTTTCCGATGCGCCTGCCCATGCTGCTGCTGGTCGGTCTGTGCGTCGTCATCGGGCTGATACCCGCAGTGATCGTGTCGGGGGTGCTGGATGCCGCCGCCCAGGCCACGATCCTGGCGCCGAGGCCGGAGCTTCATCTGTCGATCTGGCACGGCTTCAACCTGCCACTGCTGATGAGCGCCATCGCGCTGGCCGGCGGGGTCGGCATCTACGCCGTGCGCCGCAATCTGTTCAGCTTCCAGCGCCAGTTCCCGCAACGCAACGCGCTGATGATCTTCGAGCACAGCGTGCGCCGCCTGCTGCACTGGACCCAGGTCGCCATCGACCGGCTCGAGAACGGCTCGCTGCAGCGCTACATGCTATGGCTGATCGTGGCGGTGCTGTTCCTCACCGGCAGCGGACTGCTGGACCTGGACCAGTTGCAGGGCTCGCGCCAGCCGCAGCCGCTCGACGGCCTGCTGCTCGCCGGCGCTGGCATCACGATCCTGGCGGGCCTGGGTACCGCCGTGCTCCACCGCCGCCGGCTGGTCTCGCTGATGATGCTGTCGGTCGTCGGACTGATGGTGTCGCTGGCGTTCGCCCGCTTCTCCGCCCCCGATCTCGCGCTGACGCAGCTGGCGGTCGAAGTGGTGACCGTGATTCTGCTGATGCTGGCACTGTTCTTCCTGCCCCAGCGCACGCCCAAGGAGTCCACCGGCGCACGCGTGGTGAGGGACGTGCTGCTGGCAGCCGGTTTCGGTGGCGTGGTGGCGAGCCTCAACTACGCCCTGCTGACAAGGCCGCTGGACAGCATCTCCGGCTTCTTCCTCGACAACAGCGTCAGCGGCGGTGGCGGGCACAACGTGGTCAACGTCATCCTGGTCGACTTCCGCGGCTTCGATACCCTGGGCGAGATCACCGTGCTCTGCATCGCCGCCATCGGCATCTACAAGCTGCTCAATCGCCTACGCCTGTTCATGCCATCGAGCGACAGCGAAGGCCGCCCCTGGTCCAAGGACCTGCACCCGATGCTGCTGGCCACGGTGTCACAGACCCTGCTGCCGCTGGCGCTGCTGGTATCGGTATTCATCTTCCTGCGGGGTCACAACGAACCCGGCGGCGGCTTCATTGCCGGCCTGGTGACGGCGGTCGCACTGATTCTCCTCTACATCGCCCGTGGCGTGGACTGGGCCCAGCAGCGCCTCTCCTTCCAGTACCAGCCCATCGCCGTGACGGGCGTCGCCATCGCCACCCTGACCGGCCTCGGCAGCTGGCTGTTCGGCCACAACTTCCTGACCTCCGCCTTCGGCCATTTCTCGATTCCGTTTATCGGCGAGATCGAGCTGGCCACGGCGATGCTGTTCGATCTCGGGGTCTACCTGACGGTCGTGGGCGCCACGCTGATGATTCTGGCCAACCTGGGCAAACTGACCACGCGACACCGGCCCAGCAAAGAGAACGAAAAGGAGACCGTCTGATGGAAGCGCTCTACGCCACCGTAACCGGTTTCCTGGCCGCCAGTGGTCTCTACCTGGCGTTGCGGGGCCGCACCTTTCCCGTGGTCGTGGGACTGACCCTGCTCTCCTATGCGGTCAACCTGTTCCTGTTCTCCACCGGCGGGCTCACCACCAACGGGGCGGCGGTCATTCGCGAAGGCGTCACTCACTACGCCGACCCGCTCCCCCAGGCCCTGGTCCTGACCGCCATCGTGATCGGCTTTGCCATGACCGCATTCTCGGTGATCCTGGCGATGCGCGTGCGCGGCGACCAGGGTAGCGACCAGGTCAACGACCAGCGCGGCGAAGAGCCGAAGGAGGAGAAGTCATGATGCATCACCTGATCGTGCTTCCGGTCCTCCTGCCGCTGCTGAGCGGACTGCTGATGCTGGTCAAACGAGACTCGATCGTGCTGCCTCGACGGGCGATCGCCTTGGCCAGCACGGCGGCACTGCTGGTGATCAGCGTCGTGCTGGTGATCCAGAGCGATAGCGGAGAGATCACCTACTACGCGCTGGGCGACTGGCAGCCACCTTTCGGCATCGTGCTGGTGCTCGATCGACTCTCGGCGCTGATGGTCTGCCTGACAGCCTTCCTGGCCCTGGGCAGCGTCGCCTACGCCTGCGCCGGCGACGACCGCAAGGGCAGCAACTTCCACGGCCTGTTCCAGCTGCAGTTGATGGGGATCAACGGTGCTTTCCTGACCGGCGACATGTTCAATCTGTTCGTATTCTTCGAAGTGTTGCTGATCGCCTCCTACTCGCTGCTGATGCATGGCGGTGGCAAGGATCGAACCCAGGCCGGCTTCCACTACGTGGCGCTGAACCTGGCCGGCTCGGCGATGTTCCTGATCGCGCTCGGCGTGCTCTACGGCACCACCGGCACGCTCAACATGGCGGACATGTCGCAGAAGGTCGCTGCGCTCGATCCCGACCGGCTCGGTCTGATCAAGGCGGGCGCGTTCCTGCTGCTGGTGGTATTCGGTCTCAAGGCCGCGATCCTGCCGCTCTATTTCTGGCTGCCGCGCGCCTACAGCAGCGCGCCGGCGCCGGTAGCGGCGCTGTTCGCGATCATGACCAAGGTGGGCATCTACGCAATCCTGAGGGTCTACACGCTGATCTTCGGCGGCGGGGCCGGCGAGCTGGCCAATTTCGTTCAACCCTGGCTGTGGTGGTTCGCCTTGGCGACACTCGCCCTCGGCGGCCTTGGCGTGCTATCGGCCCGCGACCTGCGCAACCAGGTGGCCTATCTGATCCTGATTTCGGTCGGCACCCTGCTGGTCGGGGTCAGCATGAATCGTGAGGCGCCCCTCGCGGCCGTGCTCTACTACATGATCCATACCACCCTGGTCAGCGGCGGCCTGTTCCTGCTGGCCGATGCGATCGGCGAGCAGCGCGGCAAGGCTGGCGCGCGGATCGTCCCCGGCCGCGGTGTGACCCAACCGGCCCTGCTGGGACTGTTCTACTTCGTCGGTGCGGTCACGGTGATCGGCCTGCCGCCGCTGTCCGGCGCCATCGGCAAGGCGCTGCTGCTGAATGCCGCGCTGCCGAGCGAGCAACCCTGGCTGTGGTCGCTGCTGCTGCTGTCGAGCCTGGCCGGACTCGTCGCCATGGCGCGTAGCGGCTCGACCGTGTTCTGGAAGGCGGGGCGCGGTGACAGCGACGGCCCCAGATTGAAGCCGGCGATGCTGGCGGGACTGATCCTGCTGCTCGGCGCGTCACCGGCACTGTCGATTCTCGCCGGCCCGGTCACGCGGTTCACCGATGCAAGCGCCACTCAACTGCTCGATCACGACGCCTATGCCGAGGCGGTCCTGTCTGGCAACGTCGCCGGAGGTGACTCATGATTCCTCCCACTCGCTGGCTGCCAATGCCGGTGTTATCACTACTGCTGCTGGTGGTGTGGCTGCTGCTGCAGGAGAGCGTCGCGCTGGGGCAGTGGCTCCTCGGCGGCGTGCTGGCGATTCTGATCCCGGTGGTCTGCCGACCTTTCTGGGAGCGCCAGCCGACCATCAAGCGCCCTCTGAAACTGCTGGGCTACTTCTTCCGCGTACTGGGCGATATCGTGACCGCCAACATCCAGGTCTCGAAGTTGATTCTCGACCCCCGGGGCCGGATGCGACCGGCCTTCGTCGAGTACCCGCTCACGCTGAAGGAGAATTTTCCGATCACCATCCTGGCCAGCACCATCACCATGACGCCGGGAACCGTCTCCGCCCACCTGCGGCTCGACGGCAGGACGCTGCTCATCCACGCGCTGGACGTGGCGGACACCAAGGCGTTGATCGACGAAATTCACCAGCGCTACGAGCGCCCCCTGCTGGAGATCTTCGAATCATGATCGACATGGCCCTGTGGATCGCGCTGGCGTTGTTCTGCGCCGCCATCGTACTCAACTTCTATCGCGCCGTGGTCGGACCGAGTCTGCCGGATCGCGTGCTGGCGGTGGACACCATGTACATGAACTCGATCGCACTGATCGTACTGTTCGGTATCTGGGTCAACAACAAGGACTACTTCGAGGCGGCGCTGCTGATCGCGATGCTGGGCTTCGTCAGCACCATCGCCATCTGCAAGTACCTGCTGCGCGGCGACATCATCGAATAGGAGGCGTGACGATGCTGGATACGATTATCGAGGGCGCGGTCGCCTTCATGCTCATTGCCGGTGGCGCATTCGCCTTCATCGGCTCGCTGGGTCTGACGCATCTCAAGGATTTCTACATGCGTCTCCACGGCCCTTCCAAGACGACGACACTGGGTGTCGGCTTCACCCTGATCGGCTCGCTGATCTACTTCAGCCGGGAAGACGGGCCGGTCATCCAGGAACTGCTGATCACCATCTTCGCCTTTATCACCGCACCGGTATCGGCCCACATGTTGGCCAAGAGCGCACTGCACCACAAACTGAAGCCGGATCCCCGCACCCGCGGCAATCCGGTGGAGCTGGAGAGCGACAAGCCCAGACACACCATCGAGGAAGCCCCCCAGGGCAACTCACCGCTGCCCTAGGAGCGCCGCCGGCATTACCAGCCGGCGGTGTGCTGCTCGACCAGATGGGTCAGCAGGGTGACGTGCTCCGGACGTTCGTTGAGCGCCGGGATGTACCGATATCGCCCGCCCCCGGCCTGCTGGAAGTAGTGACGGTTCTCGGCATCGATCTCTTCCAGGGTCTCCAGACAGTCGGCCGCAAAGGCCGGGCTGATAACATCGACGCACTCGGTCTTGTCCGCGCCCCAGGCCTTGAGCGTCTCGTCAGTGTAGGGTTTGAGCCACTCCTCGCGGCCGAACCGCGACTGATAACTCTGAAACCACTCCCCTTCGCCGAGCCCCAACTCCTCGGCCAATAGCCGACTCGTCGTCTCGCAGTGCCTGGCATAGGGATCGCCGTTGTCGACGTAGCGCCTGGGAATGCCGTGATAGGACATCAACAGCCGCCCCCGGTCGCCATTGGCCTCCCAGTGCTGGCGGACGCTGGCCGCCAGCGCCGCGATATAGTCCGGGTGGTCGTGATAGTCGCGCACGAAGCGCAGCTCCGGCAGGTGCGGACAGGGTTCCAGCGCCTTGGCCAGGCGCTGGAATACCGCGCCGGTCGTGGTACGCGAAAACTGGGGATAGAGCGGCACCACCAGGATGCGCCCGACGCCGGCTTCACGCAGCTTGAGCCCGGCCTCCTCCATGCTCGGCTTGCCGTAGGTCATCGCCAGCTCCACCGGGATGGACTCACCGCTGCGGATAGCCAGCGACTCCCTCAACGCGCGCTGCTGGCGCCGTCCGATCGCCAGCAGCGGTGACCCCTCCTCCTGCCAGACCGAGGCATAGGCCTTGGCGACCTTGGGCGGGCGAATTCGCAGGATGACGCCATGCAGAATCGGCCACCACAGCCAGCGTGGCGCATCGATGACCCGGGGGTCGCCGAGGAACTCCCCGAGATATTCCCTCACGGCCTTGGCCGTGGGCGCCTCGGGCGTTCCCAGATTGACCAGCAGCACTCCGTAACGGGCCGCCATAGCACCACTCCTTTCCCTGCCATCTTTTGATGAAATTCTACCAACGTCGCTTGTACTTACCCGATCATCTTATACGATCAATACAATGTGTATAATTTATGGATAACTTAATGTCGCGTCCGCTGATCCTGATTCTGGGTGATCAGTTGTGCGAGGAGCTGGAACTCCTCGCCAACGCCCCCGCCGATGCCGTCGTCGCTCTCTGCGAGGTCAAGGCGGAAGGGGAATATGTCCCTCACCACCCCCAGAAGATCGTGTTGATATTGTCGGCGATGCGCCACTTCGCCGATACCCTGCGCGACAAAGGGTATCAGGTCCACTACAGCCGGCTCGACGACGACGACAACCGCCAGGATCTTCTGCAGGAAGCCGAGCGACTCGCCGACGCCTATGGCTGCGACGAAATCCGGGTGACACATCCCGGCGAATGGCGGCTGCTGGAGCGTATCCAGCGTCGGGGCACGCGCTGGCGACTCTACGACGATACCCGCTTCTACTGCTCCATCGCCGAGTTCGGCGAATGGCTGGAGGGGCGCAGACGCTTTCGGATGGAAGATTTCTACCGCCAGATGCGCAAGCGGACCGGATTGCTGATGGAGGAGGACGAACCGGCCGGCGGTCAGTGGAACTTCGATCACGACAACCGGCGACCCGTCGATAGCGGCCTTCAGTTCCCTGAGCCGCCACGTCATCGTCGGGACGCTATCACCCGCGAGGTCCAGGCGCTGGTCGAAGCGCAGTTCGGCGACCATTTCGGCACCCTGGATGGCTTCAACTGGGCGGTGACGCGACGCCAGGCACTAGGCGACCTGCGCCACTTCGTCGCCCACGCGCTACCCGACTTCGGCACCTACCAGGACGCCATCAGCGACGCGGACCCGTGGCTGTTTCACTCGCGACTCTCGGCGTCGCTGAACATCGGCCTGCTCTCGCCCCGAGAGGTCTGCGATGCCGCCGTGGAGGCCTGGCGGCGCGAGGAGGCACCCATCAACGCCGTGGAGGGCTTCGTGCGCCAGATCCTGGGCTGGCGTGAGTACGTCCGCGGCATCTACTGGCAACGCATGCCGCACTACAAGCGCGAGAACCGGCTCGACGCACGGCGTGGGCTGCCCGATTTCTACTGGACCGCCGACACCGATCTGCGCTGCGTCCGACGCGCCCTGGAGATGACCCGCGATAACGCCTATGCCCACCATATCCAGCGCCTGATGATCACCGGCAACTTCGCGCTGCTTTGCGGGGTCGCCCCGGCGGCACTCTGCGACTGGTATCTGGCGGTCTACGTCGACGCCTTCGAATGGGTCGAGCTGCCCAATACGCTGGGCATGACCCTCTACGCCGACGGGGGCTATCTCGGTTCCAAGCCCTACTGCGCGTCGGGAAAGTACATCGACCGCATGTCGGATCACTGCCGCCAGTGCCGCTACGACGTCAAGCAGGTCACCGGCGAGGGCGCTTGCCCCTTCAACAGCTTGTACTGGCACTTTCTGGAGCGGCATCGCGAGCGTCTACGGGGCAACCACCGCATGAAACTGATCTACGGAAGTTGGGATCGGATGCAGGAAGACAAGCGAGCGGCCATCCTCGACCAGGCAGAGCGATTCCTGCGTTCGATCCACTTCGAGGCGCCCTACGGCCAAGGTGATCACGCAGAAGGCTATCGGCGGCACTGACGACGGCAGGTCCACGTAGCTTGGCAGCCCGGCATCGGTGTAAACGAGAGAAGAGAGAAGAGAGAAGAGAGAAGAGAGAAGAGAAACAGCATTCCCTCCAGACCATGGCAAGTCACTGCGGGACTCGCCGGAGGGAAATCAGGTTGGTGAATGGAAAATAGGTCGGATTGGAGTCCTGGAGACCGTCGACCCGGGATCAGAAGACCAGCGGCATCCGCGACAGCAGCGGATCGTGATAATGGGGCTCGTGGCCGACGATCTCGTCGTTGGCAACCTGCTGGACCAGATAGGCGCGGTGGATGCCGGCCTGTTTCAGTTCGCCGTAGACATCGTCGAGAGCGCGAAACAGCATCGGCTTGCCGCGCCGGGTCAAGGCCTGCGTGGTACCGTCTTCCGGCTCCAGCATGACCTGATAGTAGCGGCTGCCGGCATGGGCGATGACGCGGATCTCGAAGTTCTCGTGATGTCGTTGATAGTGCGCTAGCTCCTTGAGTTCCATGGTTCCCTCCTGTGGGTCGTTGATGGAATCGTGTTCTGGATCGGGAGACGCTCCTTGCCATCCCGTCGCGACACCCTGACACTCGGATGTGACAAAACTGTGACCAGGGCCTGTTCACACGCTACGCCGCGAGTCGCGTGGAGAGTGTGAACAGATCCTAAGACGCCAAGACACGCCGATCGTTCACCCCCGGACACCTGCCGAACGGCGGTCCAGCGTCACCACGATTCGACCGTTGGCGGCACGCTTGGCCGCCGGCTTGAAGTGGCTCCAGAGATCGCCGAAGCTATCGACCATGGCCTCGGCACCGACGCGAAGCGCAATGATCGACAGCCGGACCAGCGGGAAAAAACGCCATTGATCGTAGCGATCTTTGGCATGAAAGCCACCTTCCGCTCTGGCGTCTGCGGGCACCAGCGCGTGGCTCTCCATGCTGAAGCGGCGTTGTATGCCGGCCAGCCGACGGTGGAGATCCTTCCCGTCATTCAGCAGCAGTATGAAATCGTCGCCGCCAAGATGGCCCAGAAAGTCCTCCCGCCCCAGTTCGCTTCTCACCAGGCTCGCCAGCGCGAGAATCACTCGATCCCCCAGGGCGTAACCAAACCGGTCATTGAAGGGCTTGAAGTTGTCGAGATCCAGATAGCAGGCGACGAAACCCCGGGCCTGGCGCTGATAGTGCTCCAACGCCAACCTGATGGGGCGGTTGCCTGGCAGTTGGGTCAACGGATTGGCCTGGCGCGCCAACTGGACCTGCTGCTCGGTGAACAGTTGCAGCAGGTTGATGACGTGCCCCATACCCAGATAGCGGCCACCGTCGGTGATGACGAAATCCTCGTCGCGGGATGCCTCCTCGCGCCCAGTCACCTTGCGCGAGACCCGCTCCAGAGGCTCGTGGGCCTCCACGCAGAGCGCCTGGGTCCGCATCACCTTGGTGACCGGCTGACGGCCGTGAAGATCGAAGCCGAAGCGTTTGCCGAGCAGCGCCATCAGCTGCTGGCGCCCCAGGATGCCGATCGGTCGACTCCGGCCATCGACGACCGCTAACGCGTTGGCATGGGGCAGACGGCTGAATCGCTCGGACGCCTCCGCCACGCAGAGAGCGGCGTCCAGCGCGGGCAGCGGCACACTGAGGCGCCGGATCTCTGTCGCGGCAGTGGGCGGGCGATGGTTGGCAGCCAGTGACACCAGCCGGGCTTCGAGAGCCTCGCGTACCCGGTGGGGAGCGGCATCGGGGCGCGCGAACAACCACCCCTGGCAATAATCCGCCCCCAGCTCGAGCAGGGTATCCAGCTCCCCCTCCCGCTCCACGCCCTCCGCGATGACACGGCTATCCATGCTGTGCGCGATGTCGATGATGGAGCGAACGAACCGGCGCTTGACGGGGTTCTCGTCGAGGCGACTGACGAAGTGGCGATCCAGCTTGACGTAGTCGGGATTGAGCTGGGACCAGAGTCGCAGACCGGCGTAGCCGTCTCCCAGGTCGTCCAGCGCGATGGAGAACCCCATAGACTGATAATGGCGGGCAGCCTCGGCCATCAGCTCGCAATCGATCCCCGGCGACTGTTCGGTGATCTCGATGACGATGCGGTCGGGCGAGAGACCGTGCTGGTGAAGAAGCGCCAGCGTCTGGCCGCCGAGATCTTCAGGGTCGATCAGGACTTCCGGACTGGCGTTGAGGAACAGAAGCTCGCCGAGGCCGGTATCCACCCAACGCTTGATCGCCCGCTCCCGGCATCCGCGCTCAAGCGCGGCAAGCAGGCCGCGCTCGCGGGCCGCCCGGAACATCGGGATCGGATTGGCGTAGGGCGAGTCCCGTGGACCGCGAGATAACGCCTCGTACGCCAGAATATGTCCGGTCGTGACGGCAACGATCGGCTGGAAATGAACGCTCAGATCACGACGGGCGACGATCTCGTCGAGAGAAGGGCTGCCGAGGGAAGCGGAGGGTGGGTTCATGAACGCCATAAAAGCGAAACATCATGACACCGTCATGACACATAAAGCTACAATCCCGCATCGTCATGGCAGCGACTACTGATAAGCGGAAGGATCGATCGCCTTGCCCAGAGAGTTGCGGTCGATCCACCTGCCCGCCTTCGCCTCCTTGTAGCGAAACACCACGCGGTCGCCGATGGCAACCGGCAGTTCGGCATCTTCCGTCTGATAACTATAGAGTTCGCCATCGACCGTGAGCCAATGGCGGTAGAGATCGGGCATGCCCAGCCACTCCTTGAAAGGGCCTTCACGCTCCAGCTTTTCCAACTGGCCACGCACCTCGATCTTGGGAACCCGCTGACGACGCCCCCGCTGAAATCCACCTGCCATGATTCGACTCCTTGATATCTTTCCAAAACACCGGCAACGCCGGCTTCTTCACTATCCGTCGACTTACTCGTAGTGCTGACCGTAGCTATCCGGCGCCAGATCCTCGAATCGCGTGTACTTGCCGATGAAAGCCATGTGGACGGTACCGATAGGACCGTTACGCTGCTTGCCGATGATCAGCTCGGCCAGCCCCTTGTTGTCCGGATTGTCGGAATTGTAGACCTCGTCGCGGTAGACGAAGGCGATGACATCGGCATCCTGCTCGATGGCGCCGGATTCACGCAAGTCGGACATGACCGGGCGCTTGTTGGGCCGCTGCTCCAGCGAGCGGTTGAGCTGAGAGAGCGAAACCACCGGGCAGTTGAACTCCTTGGCCACGCCCTTCAGCGAGCGCGATATCTCCGAAATCTCGGCGGTACGGTTCTCGGACAGCCCCGGTACCTGCATCAGCTGTAGATAGTCGATCATCACCAGCCCGACATTGCCGTGCTCGCGGGCGATGCGACGCACCCGCGACCGCAGCTCGTTGGGCGACAGCGCCGGCGTATCGTCGATGAAAAGTTGCCGATCCTTGAGCAGGTTGACCGCCGAGGTCAGGCGCGGCCAATCCTCGTCCTCGAGCTGGCCGGTACGCACCCGCGTCTGATCGATTCGCCCCAGCGAAGAGAGCATACGCAGCATCAGCGATTCCGCCGGCATCTCCATCGAGAACACGATGACCGGCTTGTCGCTGGAAACCACCGCGTGCTCGACCAGATTCATGGCGAAGGTGGTCTTGCCCATGGAGGGGCGGCCCGCGATGATCACCAGGTCCGAGGGTTGCAGACCCGAGGTCATGTCGTCGAGATCGCGAAAACCGGTCGAGATCCCGGTCATCTGCCCCTTCATGTTGAACAGCTCGTCGATCCGGTCGACCGCCTTGGTCAGCAGGTCGCTCATGCCGATCGGCCCACCGAACTTGGGTCGCGACTCGCTGATCTGGAACACCAGGCGCTCGGCCTCGTTGACCAGCTCGTCCGGCGGCCGCCCTTCCGGCGAGTAGGCACTGTCGGCGATCTGACGCGAGGCCTGGATCAGTTTCCGCAGTGTCGCCCGCTCGCGGACGATATCGGCGTAGGCGCGAATGTTGCTGGCCGAAGGCGTATTGCGGGCCAGCTCCGCCAGGTAGGCGAGCCCCCCCACGCTCTCGAGCTGATCGCGGCGCTCCAGCGCTTCCGACAGCGTGACGACATCGAGTGGATGCGCGCTCTCGGCCAGTTCCGCCATCGCATTGAATGCCAGGCGATGCTCGTGACGATAGAAGTCGTCCGCGACCAACCGCTCCGACACCGTATCCCAGCTGCTGTTATCGAGCATCAACCCGCCCAGCACCGACTGCTCCGCTTCGAGCGAGTGGGGCGGCATCTTCAGCTGGGCGGTTTCGTGATCATTGTCGACGCGTTGATTCATGCTTGGCGTTCATCCCGTGTCGCGCGCAGAACACACTGCAAAAGTCTGGCGCTCATTCTACCCAGTCGGCAGCCACCATCGCCACGCCTCCCGGCCATGAAAAAGGCACGCAGGGCGTGAGCCCTGCGTGCCTTCGGCCAGACGTCTCGGCGACGACGACGGTCGAGATTTACTCGGCCACCACCACCACACGGACGCTGGAAGTGACTTCGGCATGCAGCTGCAGCGCGATGTCGTATTCGCCGGTCTGGCGAAGCGGGCCTTCCGGCATGCGCACTTCGCTCTTGGCGACTTCGATGCCAGCCTGAGCCATGGCTTCGGCCAGATCGCGCGGGCCGATGGAGCCGAACAGCTTGCCTTCATCGCCCGCTTTCGCGACCAGAGACAGTTCGATTTCGGCGAGCTGTGCCGCGCGAGTCTCGGCCTGGGCCTTGCGCTCTGCAGCCTGGGCTTCGAGCTCGGCGCGCTGCGCTTCGAACGCTTCGACGTTGTCTTTGGTTGCCGGCACGGCCAGGCCGTAGGGAACCAGGTAATTACGGCCATATCCGGGCTTGACGGTGACCTTGTCACCCAGGTCGCCCAGCTTGCCGATGTTATCGAGCAGAATGACTTCCATTCTCGTGAACCTCTCGTCAATCACTGCGTGTCAGTCGACCGCGAAAATCCGCGAAGGTATCTACCAACGCCAACAGCAGTACAATCAGAATCGTGGGCCAGGTGGTCAACAGCAAGGCATAGAAGCCTACCAGCCAGAACCCGCTCATTCCCTTCAAACCGATAAACCCATGAACCAGTGCCACGCCGGCGACCAGCAGCGGAACCCAGGCCAGCAGACTGGCGGCGGGAACGGCCAGCACCATGCCCAGCGCCATCAAACCCACCAGCAACAGGAGCTGCTTGCGCGATAGCTTCAGTGAATGAAACTCCTCGCGAAAACCTCCGGGGTTGTATAGCCCCGCCTGCCAACTGCGGGCCAGCGCCAGGCAGGCGATCCCGGCGAGCAGCACGACCAGGCCGGTTGCCCCGCCGATCACCAGTGTCGCCATCAGCTCGGTATCGACGCCCTGCGCCGATAGCTGATCGAGCATGCTGGCAACCTCCGACGAGCTCTGCCGCAGTTCCGCCAGCAATGGCGCTGTTCCTCCGGCCGGCACGAAGATGCCAAGCTGGACAAGAACCATGCAGACCACGCTGCCGACGATGAGCGCTTCGGACCAGCGCATGCGTGAACGCAGCACCGTCGCCATCAACGTCACCAGCAGAATGCTGGCCAGCGGAACCGAATCGCCCTGCATCCACCACCAACCGGCGGGGAGGGCTGCGGCCAGCAGCACCGGCGCCGCCGTGGTCATGCCCCGGCGCAGGGTAACCAACCCGGCAACGGCGGCGCTGAACCAGAACAGCCACGGCACCAGCGCTGTCAGTGCGGCCGCCGCTATCGCTTGTGGCGTACCGCGCATGATCCAACGTGCCAGTGCCAGCATGATGCCTCGCTATGGATTACCGATCGTGGACTACCGGATCAGGGTTTACTGGTGGCTGTCGGAGTACGGCAGCAGCGCCAGGTAACGCGCCCGCTTGATCGCGGTAGACAGTTGACGCTGGTAGCGCGCCTGAGTACCGGTAATACGGCTCGGGACGATCTTGCCAGTTTCGGTGACGTAGGCTTTCAGCGTATCGATGTCTTTGTAATCGATGTACTTCACGCCTTCGGCAGTGAAGCGGCAGAACTTACGGCGACGGAAAAAACGTGCCATGAGAGTCTCTCCTTAGCGAAATCGAATCAGTTGGTTTCGGCGGTGGTTTCGGAACGCTCGGGGCGCTCTGAACGCTCACGATCGCCACGCTCGGAGGGCTTGTCGTCACGGCGACGGCTCTTCTCTTCAGCCGGCTTCATCATCGGCGAGGCTTCGGTAACGGCCTCTTTGTTGCGCACGATCATGCTGCGGATGATGGCATCGTTGAAACGGAAGATGTTCTCGATCTCGTCGAGGGTCTCGCCGCTGCACTCGATGTTCATCAGCACGTAGTGTGCCTTGTGGATCTTGTTGATCGGGTAGGCCAGGTGGCGACGGCCCCAATCCTCGAGACGATGCACGGTACCGCCGTTCTCGGTCACGAGGCTGGTGTAGCGCTCGACCATGGCCGGAACCTGCTCGCTCTGGTCCGGATGGACCATAAACACGATTTCATAATGACGCATGTTAGCTCCTTGCGGTTTGGCAGCTTCCGCGCGGCGACGCTCCTGAAGAGATGGCCACCACGAGAAGCAAGGAGTCGATATCGGGTGAACGGCGTCATGCTCCGCTCACGATCCCGGATATTCAGACCAATTGGCGATTCGCCCGGACAGGTCCGAGCGGGAGTCGCGCTCCATGAGCATAGCCTGCCCACAGAACCGCGCAATTGTAGAGACCAAGCCCTGCCAGCGCAAGTTTAACCGGCAACAACCCCGGCCCGCTGGCGCACCGCCTCGAACAGACAGATGCCGGTGGCGACAGAGACATTGAGACTGGAGACACCGCCCTGCATCGGCAGCTTGACCAGCCCATCGCAGGCCTCGCGAGTCAGCCGGCGCATGCCCTTGCCCTCGGCACCCATCACCAGGGCACAGGGCACGGTGAAATCGGCATCGTACAGGAGCGAGTCCGCCTCGCCGGCGGTACCGGTGATCCAGATCCCATGCTGCTTGAGCTTCTCCATGCAGCGGGCGAGATTGGTGACCTGAAACACCGGCACCAGCTCCGCCGCCCCGCACGCCACCTTGCGCACCGTCGCGTTGAGCGGCGCCGACTTGTCCTTGGGTACGATCACGCCATTGACTCCGGCGGCGTCGGCGCTGCGCAGGCAGGCTCCCAGATTGTGGGGATCGGTGACGCCATCCAGAATCAGCAGCAGCGGCGGCCGGCTGGCCTGCCACTGCTCGAGTCGCCACCACAGGGTCGTTTCGTTCTCGGCGATCAACGGCTCGCAGAAGCCGATCACGCCCTGGTGGGATGCCTGGTGGGAGACGCCATCGAGCGCCTCGCGCGCCATTCGCCTCAACTCGCAACCCGCCGCGTGGGCCTGCTGCAGGAGAGTCTCCAGGCGTTGCTCGGCATGACCTTGCTGAATCCATAGCACTTTCGGCGGCTGGCCGCGTTCGAACAGCGCGCGAACGGCGTGAACGCCATAGACGGGCTCCAGCCCGTCCGGCATGCGAGGCAGCTCGCGCGGCTTCGCGGAGGTGCGGCGATTCGCAGGACGACTCATCTCGGCTGGCGCCTGCTGGACGGCTGGCCGATGGCCGCCATCATCGCTTGCCACCGCGCTGACGCGGGCCGCGGGAACGACGCTTGCCGCCTTCGTCACTGCCCTCCGCTGCCCCCTGGCGCTCGCGCTTGCCCGGGCGGCTCTTGCGTGAAGAGGGCTTCTTGGCGGGTGCGCCGGCGGCGGGGGCGTCGCCACCGGGCTTCTGGCCACGCGGCGTGCGGCGGTGACGCGGCGCCGCGTCGGCCAGATCGAAATCTATCTTGCGGTCGTCGAGATCGACGCGGGCGATACGCACGGTGACGCCATCTCCCAGACGATAGGCGACCCCGCTGCGTTCGCCCTTGAGGCGGTGCTTTTCCGCTTCGTAGTGATAGTAGTCGGACGGCAGCGACGTCACGTGCACCAGCCCTTCCACGTAGACGTCGTCGAGCCGCACGAAGATCCCGAACTGGGTGACCGAGGCGATGGTGCCCTCGTAGACCTCGCCGACCTTGTCGGAGAGGAACTCGCACTTCAGCCAGTCGGTGACATCCCGGGTCGCCTCGTCGGCGCGACGCTCGGTCATCGAGCAGTGCTCGCCCAGTTCGACCATCTGTTCGAAGGTGTACGGGCACCAGATCGAGGGTTTCTCGACCGGCGCCCCCTCCGCCCGCTGCACGGTCTGGGTCTGACGCGGGCCGCGAATGACCGACCGGATCGCACGATGCACCAGCAGGTCGGGATAGCGGCGGATCGGCGACGTGAAATGCGCATACGCCTGGTAAGCGAGACCGAAATGCCCGTCGTTCTGCGGCGAGTAGACTGCCTGGCTCATCGAGCGCAGCATCACGGTCTGGATGATGTCGAAGTCGGGACGTCCCTGAATCACCTCCCGCAGCGCCTGGTAGTCCTTCGGCGTCGGTTCGTCACCGCCGCCCAGGGTCAGCCCCAGCTCACCCAGGAACACGCGCAGGTTCTCGAGCCGTTCGGGGGCCGGCGACTGGTGGACGCGATAGAGCGCGGGCAGGTCGTGCTTGTCGAGGAAGCGCGCCGTGGCCACGTTGGCCGCCAGCATGCACTCCTCGATCAGCTTGTGGGCGTCGTTGCGCGTGCGCGGCACGATCTTCTCGATCTTGCGCTCGTCGTTGAAGACGATCTGCGTCTCCGTGGTCTCGAAATCGATGGCGCCACGCACTTCCCGCGCCTGGCGCAGCACCTTGTAGAGCGCGTGCAGGTTCTCCAGCGAAGGCACCAGTTCGCGGTAGCGTTCGCGAAGTGCCGCCCCTTCGTCGCTGTCCGGCTCCTCCAGCATCGCGCCGACCTGGTTGTAGGTCAGCCGGGCGTGAGACTGGATCACCGCCTCGTAGAACTTGTAGCGACTGATGGTGCCGTTCTGGGAGATGTTCATCTCGCAGACCATGGTCAGGCGGTCGACGTGCGGGTTGAGGGAGCAGAGCCCGTTGGAGAGTAGCTCCGGCAGCATCGGTACGACCTGGCCGGGAAAGTAGACGGAGTTGCCGCGGATGTAGGCCTCGTTGTCGAGTGCACTGCCGCCGCGAACGTAGTGGGAGACGTCGGCAATCGCCACGACCAGCTTCCAGCTCCCGGACTTGGTCTTCCAGGCGCAGACGGCATCGTCGAAATCCTTGGCGTCCTCACCGTCGATGGTCACCAGCGGCATCTCGCGGAGGTCGATTCGCGCCGTCTTGTCCTCCTCCTTCACCTCGGCGGACATGCCGGCGATCTGCTCGTCCACTTCCGGCGGAAACTCCGCGGGAATATCGTGGGAGCGAATCGCGATGTCGATCTCGAGCCCGGGGTCCATCCGCTCTCCCAGAACTTCCACCACTTCCCCTACCGGCTGCTTGCGGGTTTCCGGCTGCTGGGTGATGTGGACGGAAACGATCTGGCCGTCCTTCGCGCCACCGCTGACGCTGTGGGGGATGATCACTTCCTGGCTGATCCGCGAATTCTCGGGGATCAGCACCGCGAATTCGGAGCTGTTCTGACGGAACACACCGACCAGCGTCTGGGTATTGCGGGCCAGCACCTCGGCGATGGTGCCCTCGGCGCGACCTCGACGATCCTTGCCGCTGACGCGGGCCAGTACCACGTCGCCGTCGAACACACGGCGCATCTGGCGCGGCGGCAGCACCAGGTCGGGCTTGACGCCATCGTGACGAATCAGGAAGCCCATGCCGTCACGGTGACCCTGAACGCGCCCCTTGATCAGATCGAGCTTGTCGATCAGGGCATAGGCGCCTCTGCGATCCTTGAGGATCTGGCCGTCGCGCTCCATCGCCGCCAGCCTGCGGCGCACGGCTTCCAGCTGGTTGTCGTCTTCGAGCCCCAGCATGGCACTCATGTCTTCATGAGTGATCGGCTTGCCGTAGCTCTCCAGCCGTGCCAGCAGATACTCGCGACTGGGCACGGGGTTGTCATATTTTTCCGTTTCACGAGCCGCGTGCGGATCGTCATCCAACGTCCAATGAGTCATGCAACCATCGTCCTTGCGTTGAGCCTGCTGGGCCTAGGCGGTAGAGAGAATTCACGCGGCGGGCGGCCTGAGCCGTTCAATCTTTTTGGATTCATTCTCCAAGTATAGCGTTCACGCCTGTTCGACCCAACCATGCGCTGCCAAACGGCCAAGGTCGTGGTCGATTGCCAGGTATGGGAATCGACCCGGGGGGCCCGTTCGGGCGGAAACCCAAGCGCCATCACCGGACGCTTGCATTCGAATGCAAAATCGGTATTATGCATCGCGCCTTGGCCCAGATGGCGGAATTGGTAGACGCGCTAGCTTCAGGTGCTAGTGTCCTTACGGACGTGGAGGTTCAAGTCCTCTTCTGGGCACCATCGCTCTCGGCGATGGTCATTTAGAATGGACAAGGCCGGTTTGGCCCGGATGGCGGAATTGGTAGACGCGCTAGCTTCAGGTGCTAGTATCCTTACGGATGTGGAGGTTCAAGTCCTCTTCCGGGCACCATTCCAGAGGAGTTTTCCAAACTCCTGGCAGCACCCGATACATGACACGCCCAGGTGGCGGAATTGGTAGACGCGCTAGCTTCAGGTGCTAGTATCCTTACGGATGTGGAGGTTCAAGTCCTCTCCTGGGCACCACGTGTCATGATCGTTTTCTCCTGAGACTCCTTCTCGCAAACGCTGTCGCCATCATCCTTGCACACCCCTCTTATATCGTGATCCGTCAGAGATGGCATCGCCATCATCGATAACGCCCAGGCCGCGTCGAGACCGCCTCGAGCCCCCAGCCCTCCTTGTCTACCCGCCCTTCCAGCTTGCGCTCGACGGGATCGGCCAGTTGCGGGAAGAAATCCAGGCCGGTACGCGCCTCGATCTCGTCGATCGTGACCGCAAAGCGGGCGAGAGGCTCGTTGCCGTCGACGTTCTGCGGCATCAGAAATGCCAGCGCACGGGGTGTCGCGCCGGGTGCGATCAGGATCTTGTAGAATCCCACGGGAATTTGAGAAAACCCGACCCGATGCAGCAACTGGTCGTCATAGACCGGCCCGGTGACGACCCAGACGCGCCCGAATCTGGGCACGAAATCGTCGATGACCGCCTCCTCCAGGCGCTGCCATAGCTGCCGATTGAGTTTGGGTCGCTGCGGCGCGATGTTGGTCATCAGGAAGCTGGCCATCTGCGCATCCCGTCCATGGACGACCGACATGGCGTAGTTCGGCGCCAGATGCCCCCGATCATAGCCGCTGTGGGTGTAGTCACTGCTGTCGATCGGCCACAGGCTGCGCCAGTCGGACTCGAACCGGTCGGGCCGTGGAAGGCTGTGGGGATCGTCGACCCGATTCAATACATAGCCGACCCAGAGCGGTCCGCCCCGCACGTCCGACCACCCCAACAGGAAGCCGTCGTTGCGAAGCACCCGGTTCCAGCCCCGCCAGTCGTTCCACTGCCACTCGGGTACGCCCATCCAGCTCAACTGGTCGCGGACGCTCGCCTCCTGCCAGTACCACAACCCGCTGATGACAACGACGAAGATCAGGCCAATCCGGGACGAGCGAGCCAGTTGCCCCAGCAGCCCCCGCTTGCGACGACGCGCCACCCGAATTACAGGCCGACGGAGAACATGGCGTCGAGATCGTGGCGCGAATGCACCTGCATGGCATTGAGCGTTTCGGTGTCACGGATGCCCTCGACGCTCATCAGCCGTTCGGTCACCAGCGAGGCCAAGGATTCGAAATCCCGCGTCCGGGCGATGGCGATAAGGTCGTAACGACCGCAGGTCGAATAGACTTCGCTGATGCCCTCGAGATCGGCCAGGCGCTCGGCGACACCCCGTATCCGGCCCTTTTCGACATTGATCAGAATGACGGCGTTCTGCATTTCCCTCTCCCACCGGCGTTCGGCCTTTCGCGAGGCCCGAAGAATGAATGATCCGGCGCGAGTATATCAGCTCCCGGGCCAACCGCCTTCCAGCGTCAGCAGGGCGCGCTTCAACGACTCGCCACCGCTGTAGCCACCCATCCCCCGGGCGGCGACGACCCGGTGACAGGGGATGAACAACGGCAGCGGATTGGCCCCCACCGCACCGCCGATCGCCTGCGCCGCGCCCTCCTTGCCCAGGCGATGTGCCATCTCGCCATAGGTGCTGGTCTGCCCATATGGGATACGCAACAGGCCCTGCCAGACCTGCAGCTGGAAATCGCTCCCCTCGGGGGCCAGCGTGACATTGAAGCTCCGCCGTCGCCCCGCCAGGTAAGCGTCGAGCTCGGCCCGGGCCTGGGCAAAGAAGTCGGCGTCCTCCTGCCAGCTCGACTCCGGCGTCCCGGAACGGGAACTCCTGGGCAGGCGCAGTTCGCGCAAGCCCTGCTCGTCCCCCACCAGCATCATCTCTCCATGATCGGTCACAAACTGGACATAGCGCATAATCGACCCTTGGCGACACCGTGAATGGCGAAATTGCCCGGCAGCGAATGGCGGCTGCGAGTGTATTGTGACAATGTCACGACACATCGCAGACTTCCAGTCATCCAGAAGCGGTGTGCGTCAGGACAACGAACCGGAGACGGGTCATGCAGGAATCAACGAAAAAGAGGACGAGAGAGGCCGGCGGGTCGCCGAATGGTGAAGGACGTCGGCGCTTTCTGCGCCATGGCCTGTGCGCCTCCGGCCTGCTGCTGCTGGGCTGGCGGGGCCTGCCCACCCTGGCCCAGGACAAGCCGATGCTGGACCCGGATGCCTATCAAGCCAAAGCGCTCGATTATGTCGAGGAGGCCTCGAATGCTGCGGACACCCCTGCCTACCAGGCGGGTCGGCGCTGCGCCAACTGCGACTTCTTCACCGCGTCGAGCCAGGCGTGTGGCCTGTTTCCCGACTACCGGGTCGCCAGCGATGGCTGGTGCAGCGGCTGGACGGCCAGCGCGTCCTGACATCACCCCCGGCGGCGGACCCAGAATTCATGCCGACTCGCGATTCGACTCCGGAATCGGCCACTGATAGCGACGCACGACCTCACCTTCCTCCATCGACTCGAGCTTGATCGGGAACCCCCAGAGCTGGTGCAGGTAGCGCATTACCGGGAACAGGCTCTGGCCCAGCGGCCGGCGCCGGTCCTGTACGTGGCGCAGGGTGAGCGAGCGGTCACCGCGAATGTCGGCCTCCCACACCTGGATATTGGGCTCCCGGGCCGACAGCGCGTACTGCACGCTCAGCGCCTCGCGGATGCGCCGATAACCCCGATCATCGTGAATCGCCTCGATCTGCAGGCTGTCGTCACGGTCGTCGTCGACCAGGCTGAACAACTTGAGATCGCGAATCACCTGGGGTGACAGGAACTGCTGGATGAACGACTCGTCCTTGAAGTTCTGCATCGCGAAATGCAGCGTCTCCAGCCAGTCGCTGCCGGCAATCTCGGGGAACCATTCGCGGTCCTCGTCGGTGGGCGACTGACAGATACGCTGGATGTCGCTGAACATCGCGAATCCCAGCGCATAGGGATTGATGCCGTTGAAATAGGGACTGTCGAAACCTGGCTGGCTGACCACGGACGTATGGGACTGCAGGAACTCCAGCATGATGCCTTCGTCGATCAGGCCGTCGTCGTACAAACGATTCATCAGCGTGTAGTGCCAGAAGGTGGCCCAACCCTCGTTCATCACCTGGGTCTGGCGCTGCGGGTAGAAGTACTGGGCCAGCTTGCGCACGATGCGCACGATCTCGCGCTGCCAGGGCTCCAGCAGTGGCGCATTCTTCTCCAGGAAATAGAGCAGGTTCTCCTGGGGCTCACTGGGGTAGCGGTCGTGTCTGTGCAGCCCCAGGGGATCGTTCTCGAAATCGTGCGACGGCTGCTGGACCAGGCCACCGATCGGGGTCGGGATCGTGCTCCAGAGCCGGTTGACCTGGGTCTGGAGGTAGGCCTCGCGCTCGTCCTGGCGCCGCACCTCCTCCTCGGCGGAGACCGGTGACGGGCGCTTGTAGCGGTCGACGCCGTAGTTCTGCAGCGCGTGGCAGGCGTCGAGAAGCTGCTCCACCGCCTCGACGCCATGCCGCTCTTCGCACTTGGCGACATATTTACGGGCAAAGACGAGATAATCGACGATCGCCGAAGCGTCCGTCCAGGCGCGGAACAGGTAGTTGCCCTTGAAGAACGAGTTGTGGCCGTAGCAGGCGTGGGCGATGACCAGCACCTGCATCATCAGCGAGTTCTCCTCCATCAGGTAGGCGATGCAGGGGTCGGAGTTGATCACCAGTTCGTAGGCCAGCCCCATCTGGCCCCGGCGATAGGCCTGCTCCACCGACAGGAACTGCTTGCCGAACGACCAGTGGTGGTAGCCGATCGGCATGCCCACGCTGGCGTAGGCATCCATCATCTGTTCGGAGGTAATGATCTCGATCTGGTTGGGATAGGTATCCAGCCGATACTCCCGCGCCAAGGCGCCAACGGCGTGCTCGTAGGCTTCCAGCGCCTCGAAGTTCCAGTCCGAACCGGTGGCAATGGGCTCGCGTCGCGTCATCGCTCTCTATCTCCTCGCTGCGTTACGTCACCAGGCCTCTGCGCTCACCCCTTCGCCCGCTGGCGGAAGAGCTCACGGAAAACCGGGTAGATATCTTCCGCCTGGACGATCTGCTGCATGGCGAAGCGCTCGGGATAGGCCGCCCTGACCGAATCGTAGGCTTCCCACAGCGCCTGGTGGGCGTGAGGCGTGATCTCCACGTAGGTGAAATACTGCAACTTGCGCATCAGTGACTCGTCGAGCAACTCGAGACAGGTAGACGAGTCGTCGTCCCAGTTGTCGCCATCGCTGGCCTGCGCCACGTAGAGATTCCACTGCTCCGGCGCGTAGCGCGCCTCGATGATGCTGTCGACCAGGGTCAATGCACTGGAAACGATGGTGCCGCCGGTCTCCCGGGAATAGAAGAACTCCTCCTCGTCGACCTCCTTGGCCACGGTATGGTGACGCACGAACACCAGCTCGACCTTCTCGTAATTGCGCTCCAGGAATAGATAGAGCAGCAGGAAGAAGCGTTTGCCGATGTCCTTGTGCGCCTGAGTCATCGACCCCGAGACATCCATGATGCAGAACATCACCGCCTGGTTCGATGGCATCGGCTGATGGGTGAGATGGTTGTAGCGCAGGTCGTAGGTATCCAGGAACGGGATCGCCTCGATCCGCTTTTCCAGTCGTTCGATCTCCGATTTCAGCTCGCTGACACGCGCCGGGTTACGCAGCACCGGGTCCTTGCGCTCCTCGGCTTCGAGCGCTTCCTGGGCCTCGCGCAGGGCACGCTTCAGCGGCGCCCGCATGCCGATCCGCCGGGCCTGGGCCTCGCGCATCGAGCGCACGATATTGATCCGTGCCGGCACTCCCTCCTTGGAGATCCCCGCGCGCACCGGTCGCGTTTCTTCCAATACCTGCAACTGCTTGCGCTCGAGATGCGGCAGCTCCAGGCCATCGAAGACGAAATCGAGAAACTCCTCCCGGGAGAGCGAGAACACGAACTCATCCACGCCCTCGCCCTGATTGCCTGCCTGACCCTCGCCGCTACCCTGCCCACCGCCACCGCTGGGTCGCCTCAGCCGATCGCCCTCGGCGAACTCCCTGTTGCCGGGACTCACGACCGTCCGCCGACCGCCCGGGCCGTGCTGAAACGAAGGTTCGGAAATATCCTTGGCGGGGATGGAGACTTTCTCGCCACGCTCCATGTCGGTGATCGAGCGCCGATTCACCGACTCTTCCACGGCCCGCTTGATGTGGGAGCGATAGCGCTGCAGGAACCGCTGACGATTCACGGCACTCTTGTTGCGCGCATTGGGGCGTCGATCGATGAAGTAGCTCATGGCACCTCCCGCAGACTGACTGCGACAGCGGCCGCCCGCCTATGGCCCCTGCCCCAAGGCACGGAATCCGACCCGCGATCCCGCGCCGCTGACATCGACTCACGATCGTTCAGTGCGACTTGCGCACCCGCAGATACCACTCCGACAGCAGCCGCACCTGCTTCTCGGTGTAACCGCGCTGCACCATGCGATCGACGAAATCCTCGTGCTTGCGCTGGTCGGAGGCCGACGCCTTGGCGTTGAACGAGATCACCGGCAGCAGCTCCTCGGTGTTGGCGAACATCTTGTGCTCGATCACCCCGCGGAGTTTCTCGTACGACTGCCAGCTGGGGTTCATGCCGTTGTTGTGCGCCCGCGCCCGCAGCACGAAGTTGACCACCTCATGGCGGAAATCCTTGGGATTGGAGATGCCGGCCGGCTTCTCGATCTTCTCGAGGTCCTCGTTGAGCGACTGCCGGTCGAACAGCTCGCCGGTCTCGGGATCGCGGTACTCCTGGTCCTGGATCCAGAAATCGGCATAGGTCACGTAGCGGTCGAAGATGTTCTGACCGTACTCGGTGTAGGACTCGAGGTAGGCGGTCTGGATCTCCTTGCCGATGAAATCGACGTAGCGCGGCGCCAGATACTCCTTGATGAAGCGCAGGTAGCGCTCGTGGGTCTCCTTCGGCAACTGCTCGCGCTCCAGCGCCTGCTCCAGCACGTAGAGCAGATGCACCGGATTGGCGGCGATCTCGTGAGCGTCGAAGTTGAACACCTTGGAGAGAATCTTGAACGCGAACCGCGTGGAGAGCCCATTCATGCCCTCGTCGACGCCGGCGGCGTCACGATACTCCTGGATCGACTTGGCCTTGGGATCGGTATCCTTCAGGTTCTCGCCGTCGTAGACGCGCATCTTGGAATAGATGCTCGAATTCTCCGGCTCCTTGAGTCGCGAAAGTACCGAGAACTGCGCCAGCATGCGCAAGGTGTCCGGCGCGCAGGGCGCCTCGTCCAGTGAGGAGTGCTCGAGCAGCTTCTGGTAGATCTTGATCTCCTCTGACACGCGCAGGCAGTAAGGCACCTTGACGATGTAGACGCGGTCGAGGAACGCCTCGTTGTTGCGGTTGTTGCGGAACTGCTGCCACTCGCTCTCGTTGGAGTGGGCCATGATGATGCCGTCGAAGGGAATCGCGCCCATGCCTTCGGTGGGGTTGTAGTTGCCTTCCTGGGTGGCCGTCAGCAGCGGATGCAGCACCTTGATCGGCGCCTTGAACATCTCGACGAACTCCATCAGCCCCTGGTTGGCCTTGCACAGGCCGCCGGAGAAGCTGTAGGCGTCCGGGTCGTCCTGGGAGTAGAGCTCCAGCTGGCGGATGTCGACCTTGCCCACCAGCGATGAGATGTCCTGGTTGTTCTCGTCGCCGGGTTCGGTCTTGGAGACCGCGATCTGGTTGAGGCGGGAAGGATGCAGACGCACCACCCGGAACCGCGACAGGTCGCCACCGTACTCCTTGAGTCGCTTCGCCGCCCAGGGCGACATCGGCCCGCGCAGGTGACGCTGGGGGATGCTGTACTCCTTCTCGAGCAGCTCACCATCCTCTTCCGGCGAGAACAGCCCGAGGGGCGACTCGTAGACCGGCGAATCCTTGATCGCGTAGAACGGGACACGCTCCATCAGCAGCTTCAGGCGCTCGGCCAGCGATGACTTGCCGCCGCCAACCGGGCCCAGCAGGTAGAGAATCTGCTTGCGCTCCTCGAGCCCCTGGGCGGCATGGCGGAAGTAGGCGACGATCTGCTCGATCGCCTCTTCCATGCCGTAGAACTCGGCGAAGGCGGGATAGCGGCGAATGACCTTGTTGGAGAAGATACGCGACAGGCGGGAGTCCTTGGCCGTATCGATGGTCTCGGGCTCCCCGATGGCGTTCAGCATTCGCTCGGCGGCATTGGCGTAGACACGGGGATCCTTCCGGCACAGCTCTAGATATTCCTGCAGGCTCATCTCTTCCTGTTGAACCTGCTCGTAACGGCTCTGCACGTGATCGAAGATGCTCATGGAAGCCTCCTGGTCGTGACCCCCAACCGCTCAGGGCGAACGCCCTGCCAGCCGGGCTAGCTGACTATCAGCATAGACAGATGCACGAAGCGTCGGGAAGACTCTTTTTGCGAGTCTTTTCAACGCAGCGTCGGAATACACGCTTTAGAACACGCTACCACGATCCGGTTTCGATGCACGGGGAATTTGCATCGACAAAATGCGTCGATTCACGCAGGTATCGGTAACTCATAGAAAATCCGGGACAAATTCGCTCGCGAATCATCGCGCGGATGACGAGGCCCGGCCGGCGCCCGAGGGGGTCGGGCGCCGGTGCCTCTCAGGGCACCTCGAAGGCGGCGCGGGCATCGGCCAACAGCTGGTCGAGCAGCTCCGAGGTCGTGTTCCAGGAGCAGACGAAACGCGCCCCGCCGGCGCCGATGAAGGTGTAGAACGTCCAGCCCTGGGCGCGCAACTGGGAGATGACCGGCTCCGGCAGACTCACGAAGACGCTGTTGGCCTGGGTCGGGAACATCAGCGACGCGCCGGGAAGCGATGCCAGGCCGTCGGCGAGATAGCGTGCCATGGCGTTGGCGTGATCGGCATTGCGCCGCCAGGCACCGGATTCCAGCAGGCCCAGCCAGGGCGCGGCGATGAAGCGCATCTTGGAAGCCAGCTGCCCCGCCTGCTTGCAGCGATAGGCGAAATCCTCGGCCAGTTCCTTGTTGAAGAACAGAATCGCCTCGCCCATCGGCAGGCCGTTCTTGGTGCCGGAAAAGCAGAGTACGTCGACGCCGGCCTGCCAGGTCAGCTCGGCCGGGGAGGCATCCAGCGCACTGCAGGCGTTGGCGAAACGCGCCCCGTCCATGTGCACGCGCAGATCGTACTTGTCCGCCACGGTGCGAATCGCCAGCAGCTCCTCGCGGGAATAGACCGTCCCCACTTCGGTGGCCTGAGTGATCGAGACCACCCGCGGCTTGGGGTAGTGGATATCGTTGCGCTTGACCACCAGGCGCTCGATGCCCTCCGGCGTCAGCTTGCCGTTCTCACCCGGGCTGGTCAGCAACTTGGAGCCGTTGGAGAAAAACTCCGGCCCACCGCACTCGTCGGTCTCGATATGGGCCAGTTCGTGGCAGATCACGCTGTGGTAACTCTGGCCCAGCGCCGCCAGCGAAAGCGAGTTGGCGGCAGTACCGTTGAAGACGAAGAAGACGTCACAGTCGTAGTCGAAGAGTTCGCGGAAGCGATCCGCGGCACGGTGAGTCCAGGCATCGTTGCCGTAGGCGAGATCGTCGCTGGCATTGGCCCGAATCAGGTAATCAAGCGCTTCCGGGCAGATGCCGGAGGTGTTGTCGCTCGCCAGATAGCGAGGGTTACAGTCGGATGTCATCTGGGGGTCCTTGTACGATCCCTCCATCGAGAAAAGCGGCTCGGGCCGGTCACGGCGTGCGGAGTCCGCGTTTTCTGAGGGTCAGGCATGGCGGTCGATTCCACGGCGGCCTGAATAACAAGAAGCGCGACCCAGTCGGCGACGGGGTCGCCGTCGCCCGGCTCGCGCTCACTGGTGAACACCCGAGTCTAACATCTGCTCCTGACTATCGGCAGCGCGGGAGCCCTTCCCTCTCACGCTGACTCAACGCAAATCCGGCACGCGCTCACAGGGTCGCCGCCAGCCGCACCCCCTGGTCGATGGCCCGCTTGGCATCGAGTTCCGCCGCCAGATCGGCGCCGCCGATACGATGAACTCGCGCCCCGGTTACGACCAGCGCCTCATAGAGCGCCTGCTGCGACTCCTGCCCGGCGCAGATCACGATGCTGTCGACCGCCAGTCGCCTGGACTCCCCCTCGACATCAAGGTGCAGACCGTCACTATCAATGCGTCGATAGACGCAGCCCGACAGCGTCTCGACACGCCGAGCCCGAAGCGCGGCCCGGTGGACCCAGCCGGTAGTCACCCCGAGCCCTGCGCCCGGCTTGCCGGTCTTGCGCTGCAGCAGCGTGATCTGTCGCGGCACCGTGGGCTTCAGCCGCGGCTTCAAGCCGCCGGCGTGCTCAACCGTCAAGTCGACGCCCCACTCGTCGCACCAACGCTCGACATCGAGCGCCGGCTGCTCGGCATGCGCCAACAGTTCAGCGACATCGAAACCTATGCCGCCGGCACCGATGATGGCGACGCGACGCCCGACGCGCTCCGGGTGCAGGATCGCCATGGGGTAGGAGATGACGCAGGGGTGATCGCTGCCCTCCAGTTCGAGTTCGCGGGGCCTGACGCCGGTGGCGATGACGACCTCGTCGAACTCCCGCAACTGCTGGACATCGGCATCCACGTTGAGGCGCAGCTCCACGCCGAGCAGCCCGAGCCGCGTCGAGAAATAGCGCAGCGTCTCGGCGAACTCCTCCTTCCCGGGTATGCGCTGCGCCAACCGGAACTGACCGCCAATCTGCGGATCGCGTTCGAAAAGCGTCACCCGATGGCCACGCTCGGCGCAGGCGGTGGCTGCGGCCAGGCCCGCCGGACCAGCCCCCACCACGGCGATGCGCTTGGGGGCATCGGTCGGCGGTAGCGTCAGCTCCGTTTCATGACAGGCGCGCGGATTGACCAGACAGGAAGTCAGCTTGCCCTGGAAAGTGTGGTCGAGGCAGGCCTGATTGCAGGCGATGCAGGTATTGATCTCCTCGACTCGATCCTGCTCGGCCTTGGCCATCCAGGCCGGATCGGCGAGAAAAGGACGCGCCATGGAGACCAGGTCGGCGTGCCCCTCGGCCAGTACCGCCTCAGCGATCGCCGGCATATTGATACGATTGGTCGCGATCAACGGTATCGAGATCGCTTCGCGCACCGCCCGGCTGACCGGAACGAAAGCGGCGCGCGGCACGCTGGTGACGATGGTCGGCACCCGCGCTTCATGCCAGCCGATACCGCTGTTGATCACATCCGCACCGGCACGCTCGATCGCCAGCGCCAGCGCCACGACCTCGTCGCCGGTACTGCCCTCCTCCACCAGATCGATCATCGACAGCCGAAAGATCAGCAGGAAATCCGGGCCACACGCGTCACGAACGCGACGCACGATCTCGGTGGCGAAGCGCTGCCGGCGCTGGCTATCGCCGCCCCAGGCGTCGTCGCGGTGGTTGGTCCGGCGACACAGGAACTGATTGATCAGATATCCCTCCGACCCCATGATCTCGACGCCGTCGTATCCCGCGCGCTGCGCCAGCTCGGCACAGCGCGCGAAGTCATCGATCTGCCGCTCGATCTCGCTGTCACTCAGCGCGCGTGGCGTAAAGCGGTTGATCGGCGCGGCAATCGCCGAAGGCGCTACCAGATCCGGAGAGTAGGCGTAGCGACCCGCGTGCAGAATCTGCAGACAGATATGCGCGCCGCGTGCATGGACGGCTTCCACCACCGGGCGGTGCTGCTCGGCCTCGGCTTCGTCGGTGAGCTTGGCGGCGCCTTGGAAGACCGCCCCTTCAGGGTTGGGCGCAATGCCACCGGTGACGATCAACCCCACCCCATGACGCGCCCGTTCCGCGTAGAACGCCGCCAGACGATCGAAGCCGTTCGGTGCTTCTTCCAGGTTGGTATGCATCGACCCCATCACCACGCGGTTGCGCAGCGTCAGCGAGCCAACTTGCAAAGGACGAAAGAGATTGGGAAAACGCGTCACGAATCGGATCCACTCATGTCGAGGCGCACACCGCCGGCAGCGGTTTCAAACGCGCGTATGAGGGTCAGTGTAACGAAAACCGCAACGAGAGCCATTCCACCAAAGCGGTAGCACCGCATGGGTGATAGGGAGCACGGGGATAGGGGTGCTTAAAGACAAGAAGAGGTGATGATTCGGCCGCCAGACGGGGCGAAACCATGGCATGAGATACGAGAGAGAAGAAAGAACTTCAGAAGTTCGAGCGCGGGGAACCGCGATCATCGCGGCAGCGCCATACAGCGAGGCGTGAAACGTATCGAGTGCAGCAGAAGACGTCGATATGGCGGACCGGACGAGACTCGAACTCGCGACCTCCGGCGTGACAGGCCGGCATTCTAACCAACTGAACTACCGGTCCGCTATGGTGGGTGGTACGGGACTCGAACCTGTGACCCCCAGCATGTGAAGCTGGTGCTCTAACCAACTGAGCTAACCACCCAAACATCAAACGACTCAATACTACAAATACAACCAGTGCGAAGCGTGGCGGACCGGACGAGACTCGAACTCGCGACCTCCGGCGTGACAGGCCGGCATTCTAACCGACTGAACTACCGGTCCACTCTGTGCATCGAGAATTCATGCCGAAACACGGACCCCGATACGAACTACGCAACTAGCGAACTGCCCCACCTGCAACATCGCATACCTTGACGGCGTGAGAAAAATGCTGAAATGGCGGACCGGACGAGACTCGAACTCGCGACCTCCGGCGTGACAGGCCGGCATTCTAACCGACTGAACTACCGGTCCGCATATTCCAACGCTTTTCCCGCTACTGCGACTTGCAACACGTGATACCCGAGCATCATGAAACCATGATGGTGGGTGGTACAGGGTTCGAACCTGTGACCCCCAGCTTGTAAGGCTGGTGCTCTCCCAGCTGAGCTAACCACCCGTGGTCACGTGGCGCTGCATTCTACCTGTGACCGGTTGAAAGTCAACAGCTTTTCACCCCGCTTTTCTCCATCCGGATCATCCACTTGCGCCGAGCCTCCGAACCACGTGGCCGACAGCTTCGTCGATCAGCATCGACTGCGTGTGCGCAGCACGTTTGGGCACCTGCCAGTCATGGTCTCCACCTTCCATGAAGTGACACTCGACCTGTCCCGACAGCCGATACCCCTCGACCTCGTCACGCCGCCCGAACGGATCGCGGGTCCCCTGGAATAGCAGCACGGGGCAGGCGATCTGCGGCCAGTGCTCGAGTCGCAACCGGGCCGGCTTGCCGGGAGGATGGAACGGGTATCCGAACAGGACCAGCCCCGCCAGGCCGATCCGGGTAGCCAGCAGGCTAGCGACCCGGCCGCCCATCGACTTGCCGCCGAACCACAGCGGCGTTGCCGCGTCCAGTTCCGTCAGCACCCGACGCCACTCGGCGAGTTCGTCCACCAGCGTCTCGATCCTGGGTGGAGGGCGCCGTCTGCCACTCCGACCCATGGCAGTCATGTAATCGAACTCCACCGCCACCACCTGGAGGCCGAGCGCGGCCAGTCGCCGGCGCAGCCGCACCAGGAACTCGGAATCGTGGCCCGCGCCCGCCCCGTGACAGAGGACGAGGCGCGCGGGCGTCGGCGCTCGTCCCTCCACGATGAATCCTCCCGAGGCAGTCTCGTGGCGCGAGCCATCGCCGGCCGCCAGCGCTTCGCGCAGCCTGTCGCCATCCTGGGTCTCCTGCATCGGCACTGTCACCGTATCGCCCCCTGTTGGCTTGTCGGAACAATCAATACGCTACCCTGGCTGATGGCACGACGACACTGCCAGCATTCCCAGCGGGCGGGATTTATGCGTAGGATGATAAACCTGATCGATCGGTCAGATTTTATCGAACCAACGACAACAACCAGGATAAACCATGACGCTCAACGTTCTCGTCATCGGCGCCGGCATGGGCGGACTCACCGCGGCGCTGGCCCTACAGGAATCAGGACACCGGGTCGAGGTGGTCGACCGGGTCTCCGAACTGCGCCCGGTAGGTGCCGCCATCTCGGTCTGGTCCAATGGCGTCAAGGTGCTCAAGGCCCTGGGCGTGGGCGACGCCATCGAGCAGGCCAGCGGCCGCATGGATGCCATGGCGTATCACGGCAAGGACGGCGCCCCGCTGACGCGGTTCAGCCTGCAGCCGCTCTATGACCAGGTCGGCCAGCGCGCCTGCCCCATCGCCCGGGCGACCCTCCAGCAGCTGCTTCTGGACGCCGTCGGCGAGGACAACGTCACCCTAGGGCTGGCATGTACCGACTTCCGGACCACCGGCAGCGGCGTCACCGCCGAATTCGCCGACGGCTCGACCCGCCAGGCGGACCTGATCGTGATCGCCGACGGCACCCACTCGGCGCTGCGCGAACGCGCCCTCGGCAGGCCTGTCGAGCGGCGCTACTGCGGCTACGTCAACTGGAACGTCCGCGTGGCGGCCACGCCGGACCTGGCCCCGCTCGAGAGCTGGGTCCAGTACGTCGGTGACCACCAGCGCGTCTCGATGATGCCGATGAGCGGCGACCCCGCTACCCCGGAGTTCTACTGCTTCTTCGACGTGCCCCTGCCGATCGACACACCGAACGACCCGATGCGTTACCGCGACGAACTGGCACGCCACTTCGCCGGCTGGGCGGAGCCGGTACAGAAGTTGATCGCGCGTTTCGACCCCGCGGCCATGGCCCGCGTCGAAATTCACGACATCGAACCGCTCGAGACGGTCGTCGGCGAACGCGCGGCGATTCTGGGCGATGCGGCCCACGGCATGGCCCCGGACCTGGGCCAGGGCGGCTGCCAGGCGATGGAGGATGCCTGGGTGCTGGCGCGGGCGCTGGATGATGCCGACGGCGATGTGGCGAAGGCATTGAAGGCCTACGACGGCGCCCGGGTCGAACGAGTCGGGGAGATCGTCAGCCGAGCCCGCAAGCGCGCCGAAACCACCCATGGCGCCGACCCTGACGCCACACGGGCGTGGTACGCCGAACTGGCAGCCGAGGACGGCAGTCACATCATGGCGGGAATGAGCAAGACGATACTGGGCGGCCCGCTGGGATAAATCCGGCTCTCAAAACGTCTGCCACAACGCCGAAGGCCCGCCGGAAACTCTCCCCGGCGGGCCTTCGACAATCCGCAATCGCTCAGGCTTCGCGAGCGAGCAGGTCGAACGTGTCGATCCGCGTCTCCTGCATCTGGCGCTGCTTGGCTTCCAGGCCCTCGAAATCGAACAGGTTGCGATCGGCGAGCTGCGAGGGCGCGACGTTGGTCACCGCCTTGAACATGGTTTCCAGGCGCCCGGGGTGCTTGGCCTCCCACTCCGCCAGCATCTCCTTGACCACCTGACGCTGCAGGTTGGGCTGGGAACCGCACAGGTTGCAGGGGATGATCGGAAACGCCATCTGGCGCGAGAACTCGGCGATATCGGCTTCGCGACAGTACGCCAGCGGTCGGATGACGATGTTCTTACCATCGTCCGACAGCAGCTTGGGCGGCATCGACTTGAGCGAACCACCGAAGAACATGTTGAGAAACAGAGTCTCGAGGATGTCCTCGCGGTGATGGCCCAGCGCCACCTTGGTCGCACCGATCTCCTCGGCGAAACCGTAGAGCGAACCACGGCGAAGGCGCGAGCAGAGCGCGCAGGTGGTCTTGCCTTCGGGTGTCTTCTCCTTGACCACCGAGTAGGTGTCACGCTCCAGGATGTGGTAACCCACCCCCTTGGCATCGAGATACTCGGGCAGCACGTGCTCGGGGAAGCCGGGCTGTTTCTGATCGAGATTGACCGCCACCAGTTCGAAGTCGACCGGCGCGTTGCGCTGCAGATTCATCAGAATCTCCAGCATGGTGTAGGAGTCCTTGCCGCCGGACAGGCAGACCATCACCTTGTCGCCGTCATGGATCATCCCGTAGTCGATGATCGCATTGCCGACCTGGCGACGCAGCCGCTTCTGCAGCTTGTTGAACTCGTATTTCTGGGTACCGGTAGATGCTTGCATGGGTCGAATGACACACAGGGATATGAAGGCGTGCTCATGCTATCACCGCGCCCGGCGACTTGCGATGCCATGGCCTGACAGGTCTCTAGCGCGCCACCAGGGCACCCTGCTTCAGACGGATGTACATCAGGGCTGTGGTCACCGCATCGCCAAGGGCGGTATGACGGCCCATCACCGGCACCCCGAGAGCCTCGGCGGCCGCCTCGAAACTCACCACCGGCTCCCGTTGCGGCTGCGTCCGATGCATCTCGCGCCGATATATCCGTGCCATGTCGAGGCTGGGGTTGGGCAGGCCGAAGCCGAACAGCGGCCGCAACTGGCGATCGATCACGGCCAGGTCGTAATCGATACACCAACCCAGCAGCGGACGGTTGCCGACGAAGTCCAGGAACTTCTCCAGCGCTTCGCCCAGCGCCTCGCCATCATCCAGGTCGACACCGCGCAAGCGATGGACCTTGATGGAATCGCCGCTCAGGGTGGCTGGTGGCCGGAGGCGTAGATCCAGCGCCCCGCTGGTCAGCACCCGCTCGCCCTCGAAGGCCACCGCAGCGATCGAGATCAGCTCGGCGCGCCGGGTGTCGAGACCGGTGGTCTCGCAGTCGATGGACACCATCTCGTCGCCGGCGTAGGCGCCGAACAGCCTGCCGTAGCGGCCATCGGCCTGGCGGCGCCGATCGGCGGCACGGCGTAGCGAACGTATCATCGCACTCCTCGTCAGTACTCGAGATGGAAACGGTGCGTCAGACGCTGCTGGAAGTCCTTGACGATATGCAGCGCCTCGCGCAGCAGATCGCGCTCCAGCGAGGAGAGGTTCTGAACCATGATCAGATCGGGTTCGTCGCTGCTCTGCCGACCGTCGAGTTGCGCCAGTTGCCGTTTGAGGCGGAGTTCGATGAACAGCGCCAGCGCCTCGCCCAGATCCGCGGCGAAATCCGCTTCCAGCCGCCCCTGGCCGGCAAGCGCCTCCAGTCGGGCCAGGGTCGATGTCGCGGTGATGCGGCACTCCAGCGCCAAGGTACGGACCCCGTGCACGATCGGGAAAATGCCGCCCTTCTTGATGTCGATACCATGCCGAGGCTTCCTGAGCGAACCGAACAGGGTCAACGGCGCGGAGAAGTGCAGCGCCGCGCGGGCAAAGTGCGACAGCAGCAGCTCATCGCGGGCACAGCTGTCGAAGAGATGTCTGCGCAGACGCTCCAGCAAGCGAGTGTCGCCGGCCACGCCGTGAGCGTCCAGCATGATGGCGAGGTTCATCAACGAGGTGCCGTCGCGACGTTCGGCCCAGCGCGTGATCGCCGTTCGCCACCCGCTTTCACTGTTCACCCAGGCCGGATTGGACACCATGATGTTGCCCGGACACGGCGGATAACCCAACGCGCAGAGCGTTTCGGTGACGCGCTGCATGACGGCGGCGCAGTCCGGCCAATCCATGCCGTCGGCGACGATCAGGGCATTGTCCTGATCGGTCTTGAGGATCTGTTCGCCACGGCCTTCACTGCCCATCACCATCAGGCAGCTCCGGGCACGATGGTGCGGCTGGGTGAGGAACTTGAAGGCCTTCTCGACGATGCGCCCGTTGAGCGCCGCCAGCAGGTCCATGACGAAGCGGAGCTTGATCCCCTGGGCCATCAGCGTCTGGACCAGACCCGGCAGTTTCGCGCTGACGCGAGCCAGTTTCTCGACGGTGTCGGCCTGCTCGAGCTCGAGTCCGACCATGTAGGAGTGGCTCGAGAAATAGCTGAGCAGGTCGGTCAGCTCGACCACGCCGACCGGACGACCCTGCTCGACCACCACCACCCGGGCCACCCGATGCCGAGTCATCTGTACCAGCGCGTCGAACAAGTACTGATCGGGACCGGCGGAGACCAGCTCGAAGTGTGCGATGGTGACGACCGGGCGCGCCTGGGTCGCGCCTTCCATCACCAACGCATTGAGCAAGTCGGTTTTGGTCACCACGCCGAATCGGCAGCCCTCGCCTACCAGCAGACTATCCGCGTGGCTCTCGTTGAGCCGGGCGACCGCCGCGGCAATGGTAGTGACGGCATCGACGATCACCGGCGCCCGCATGCATTCGCTGATTCGCGCGAGCATGAACCCTGCCATGTTCGCGCCACTCTCGATGCGACGCTCGGCCAGCAGCCGGGTCTTCTGCACCAGCCCATGGTGGAAGAAGTCGGCGAAAGCCGGGTAATCGTCGCAGAGGCGCTCGAACAGCGCCTTGGGTATCACGTAGCAGAGGCTCTCCTGCTCCGCCTTGAAGCGATAGCGACTGGTGCCGTTGAGGATGCTGATGGCGCCGAACAGGTCGCCTGCCGTGTAGTGGGCGATGCGCGAATGGCTGGCCGGCGCGTGTGGATCGAACTCGGCAACCTCGCCCTTGTGGATGATGAAGACGAACTCGCCGGGCTGACCGGCTTCGAGCACGACCTCGTCGCTGTCGAAGTAAGCCATATCGGCGCCACGCGCTACCCGTTCGCGCCCGCGGTCGTCGAGCAGCGTAAAAGGCAATTGGGAAAGATCGATGTCGACCATCAGGCGACCCCCGCCCCAACGCCGCCGTACCCCGGCCGGCTGCGCTGCGGTAAATGATTCGAGTGGCGATCACGACACGACTTCAGGCTCTGCCGGTCGGGCCGGGATGCCTCGTCACGGGCCGCTCGCGCTATCGCCATCTTGGCCAAGTCAGTTTCCCCCTGAAAAAGGCGTAGCAAGCCCGACGCCAGGAGAACGGCAACTATCAATTCACTGTTGTAGAATTCTATTCCCGCCACCTTCAACTAGCGACTGACTTTTGGCCCCAGTCCCGCTCAGAAAGAGATCATCAGGGTTCGGTATTGCAATACGCAAATGGATGAAGACGACTTCCCTCGACCGATAATTTCCACCCGAATTCGACACCATTATTATCCTGGACACACAGACTTTCGTTGCAGAATGCCGGACATCTCCTGAGTCGTCTCCGCGCCACCCTTGCTCATATTTAACCGGCTAACAGTACATGGCCATTACTACTGCGCCCCGATACTAAGGTAGGGTAATCAACATCTTGTTTTCATTAATCAATGTTGATATCAAGTGATTCAGAGAATCACATGCCGACAACCCATCTCGCCACAAGACCAATAACTCAAATAAAGTGCAACTTTAGTCGCTACATCAACTGTGATCGAAAAGCGCCGACCGGACTATTCTCCCAGCGCAGGATTCATGCACCTGTGAATCACTCAGAATAAATGTGGCTTGTGGACGAGCGATTGTCTTGCCGAATACACATAAACGAAGAGCCACCTCCCCCCCTTAACGATGCGGAGAACGATGATATGGCAGATGACAAATCCAAAGCTGCTGCCTATTGGAAGGCGAATCTTCGCCTGATAACCGGCTGCCTGATCGTCTGGGCACTGGTCTCCTACGGCTGCGCGATCCTGCTACGCCCCTTGCTGGCCGGCATCTCCGTCGGCGGCACCGACCTGGGCTTCTGGTTCGCCCAGCAGGGATCCATTCTGGTCTTCATCGGCTTGATCTTCTTCTATGCCTGGAAGATGAATCGGCTGGACAAAAAATTCGGTCTCGGGGAGTAAGTCGGCATGAGCCAATTCGCGATCAACGTTCTCTTTGTCGGCGGCTCCTTTGCTATCTACATCGGCATTGCGATCTGGGCCAAGGCCGGTTCGACCAGGGACTTCTATGTCGCTGGCGGCGGCGTTCACCCGATCACCAACGGCATGGCGATCGGTGCCGACTGGATGTCCGCCGCCTCGTTCATTTCCATGGCGGGTATCATCGCCTCGGCAGGCTACGGCGCCTCCACCTTTCTGATGGGCTGGACCGGTGGCTATGTCCTGCTGGCCCTGCTGCTGGCCCCCTATCTGCGCAAGTTCGGCAAGTTCACCGTTCCCGAGTTCATCGGCGATCGCTTTTACAGCAAGCCGGCACGCATGGTAGCGGTGGTCTGCTTGATCGTCGCCTCGCTCACCTACGTCATCGGTCAGATGGCCGGCGCCGGGGTGGCCTTCTCGCGCTTTCTGGAGGTCGATGCGACCACCGGCCTCATCATCGCCGCCATCGTCGTGTTCTTCTACTCGGTCCTCGGGGGCATGAAGGGCATCACCTATACCCAGGTGGCTCAGTACATCGTGCTGATCGTCGCCTATACCATCCCGGCAGTGTTCATCTCGCTGGAGCTGACCGACAACCCGATCCCGCCGCTCGGTCTGTTCTCCGATCACAGCGCCTCCGGCGAGCCGCTGCTGTCCAAGCTCAACGAGGTCGTGACGGCGCTGGGCTTCAACGAATACACGGCGATGGTCGACAACAAGCTGAACATGGTGCTGTTCACGCTATCGCTGATGATCGGTACCGCGGGGCTGCCGCACGTCATCATGCGCTTCTTCACCGTGCCCAAGGTCGCCGACGCACGCTGGTCCGCCGGCTGGGCACTGGTGTTCATCGGCCTGCTCTACCTGACGGCGCCGGCCGTGGCCTCGATGGCCCGGCTCAACCTGGTGACCACCATCTACCCGGACATGGCCGCCCAGGTCCAGAACTACGAGGATGCCGCCGCCAATCCCATCGCCTATGCAGATCGTCCCGACTGGATTCGCACCTGGGAGGAGACCGGGCTGATCACCTTCGACGACAAGAACAACGACGGCAGGATCCAGCTCTACAACAATGCCGCCGACTTCTCCGACCGCGGCTGGCAGGGCAATGAACTCGAGGTCAGCAACGACATCCTGGTACTGGCCAACCCTGAAATCGCGAACCTGCCCGGCTGGGTGGTCGGCCTGATCGCGGCGGGGGGCCTGGCGGCAGCGCTGTCAACCGCGGCAGGCCTGCTGCTGGCGATCTCCTCGGCGATCAGTCATGACCTGATCAAGGGGGCGATCAACCCGAAGATCACCGAAAAAGGCGAACTGCGGGCGGCGCGCATCTCGATGTCCGTGGCGATCGTGGTGGCGACCTATCTCGGCGTCAATCCTCCCGGATTCGCCGCCCAGGTCGTGGCACTGGCCTTCGGTATCGCCGCCGCCTCGCTGTTCCCGGCGCTGATGATGGGGATCTTCTCCAAGCGGATCAACAACAAGGGGGCGATCGCCGGGATGCTCTCGGGGCTGGTCTTCACCCTGGTCTACATCTTCGTCTACAAGGGCTGGTTCTTCATTCCCGACACCAACAACCTGGCCGACGTCGAGGCCAACTGGGTGCTGGGCATCTCGCCGCTATCGATCGGCGCCGTCGGCGCGATCCTCAACTTCGTGGTGGCCTACCTGGTCTCCAGCTTCACCGAGGAGCCACCCCAGGAGATTCAGGATCTGGTGGAAAGCGTGCGCTATCCCAAGGGGGCTGGTGTCGCGATCGATCACTAGGCGACAATGCCGTCCTGACCAAGCAGGCTGACGGGTTTCAATCGAATCGGGCTTCCCAGCGGGAAGCCCGATTCTTTGCGCAAGGAATCACCATGATATGGCATTTGGTCGCGGCAGCCTCGGCCGGCCTGGGCGCCGCCGGCGTAGCGCTGTTGTTGCGTTCTCTCAGCGGCGGAAGGCTGCCTCGCTGGATCATTCCCGCGTGTGCGGGGCTGGGCCTGCTGGCCTACCAGATCAGCTACGAGTACGGCTGGTATGAAGCCAAGCGCGAGCAGTTGCCCCAGTCGGCGGCCGTGGTGTCGACCGAGAAGAGCCGGATGCCGTGGCGCCCGTGGACCTATCTCTATCCGCTGACCACGGCGTTCAGCGTGGTGGATCGTGACAAGCTGGTGACCTCGCAAGCCGACGGCGAGCGCCTCGTCGAGTTCGTCCTCTATCGTTTCGAAATGCAGTATCGCGACGTGCTGACCCACCAGGCGTACCTGGTCAACTGCAGCACCCGCGAGCGCGTTCCGCTCGTCGGCGATAATCGCCGGCCCGACATCGATCGTCTGCGTCATCTCTCGGACGACGACTCGCAACTCGAGACGGTATGCTCCAAGGGTTGATGCAACACGCGGCACCACTGTCGGGCCGCACCGGGTCGCGGCGACCCACTGAGCCGAACTGGCTCGAGGATGGCTTCAGGTCAAGGGAGAGAGTTCATGTTTGAAGGCGGGTTGTTGATCATCGTGGCGCTGCTCTACGTGGCCACGCTGTTCGCGATTGCCTGGCGAGGGGATCGCCATGCCAGGCGTCATGGCCCTGCCAGCCGCCGGCCGATCGTCTACAGTCTGGCGCTGGCCGTCTACTGCACCTCCTGGACCTTTTACGGCAGCGTCGGCCAGGCCGCGACTTCCGGCTGGTCGTTCGCCAGCATCTTCGTCGGCCCGGTGCTTGCCTTCCTGCTGTTCTGGCCGGTCATCACCAAGATGATCCGCGTCGCCAAGCGCCAGAACGTCACCTCGATCGCCGACTTCATCGCGTCCCGCTACGGCAAGTCGCAGTCGCTGGCGGCGTTCGCCAGCCTGATCGCGCTGATCGGCACCCTGCCGTACATCGCGCTGCAACTGAAGGCGGTCTCCACCGCGTTCCGGGTCATGACCAGCGACGGCCACGCGGTGAAGGCACCGATCGTCGACGACACCGCCTTCTACATCACCATCTTCATGGCGGCGTTCGCGATTCTCTTCGGGACCCGGGACACCAACGCCACCGAGCACCACGAAGGGCTGATCCAGGCCATCGCCTTCGAATCGGTGGTCAAGCTGCTGGTCTTCCTGGTCCTGGGTGCCTACGTCACCTGGGGCATGTTCGACGGGCTCGGCGAGCTGCTGACGCGCGCCGACACCTACCTGAAACTGCAGCAGCAGTTGACCGAGCAGAATTTCGACACCAGCTTCTGGACCCAGACATTGCTGGCGATGCTGGCGGTCTTCTGCCTGCCTCGCCAGTTCCATATCACCGTGGTCGAGAACACCCATACCGACGATGCCAAGCGGGCGCGCTGGCTCTTTCCGATCTACCTGATCGCCATCGGCTTCTTCGTCCTGCCGCTGGCTGCGGCGGGGCTCTCGCTGTTCGCCGGCGAGAACCTGGCTCCGGACAGCTATGTGCTCGCCCTGCCGATCGTCGCCGACCAACCGTGGCTGGCGATGATGACCTTCGTCGGCGGCCTCTCGGCGGCGACCGGCATGGTGATCATGGCGGTCGTCTCCAACGCGATCATGATCTCCAACGAGATCCTGCTGCCGGCGCTGTTCCGGCTACGCTGGTTCGAGAAGAAGCCGCGCGACTACGGCCGTCTGGTGCTGCGCGCTCGACGCCTCACCATCGTCGTCATTCTCGCCCTGGCCTATCTCTTCTACCAGCTGGTCGCCGAATACAGCTCGCTGGCCGCCACCGGCCTGCTCTCCCTTGCCGCCATAGCGCAGTTCGCTCCCGCGGTGCTGGGCGGGCTCTACTGGAAGCGCGGCAATCGCCTGGGCGTGGTGACCGGGCTCAATGTCGGTTTCGCCATCTGGGCCTATGCCCTGCTGATGCCGGCGCTGATCCAGGCCGGGCTGCTGCCGGAAGCGTGGCTGGTGGGCGGGCCGCTGGGCGTGGAGTGGCTCTCGCCGCTACACCTGTTCGGGCTCAACGTCACCGACAGTTTCGCCCACGGTGCCATGCTGTCGCTGGGCTTCAACCTGTTCTTCTACATCTTCATCTCGCAGCTGACGCCCCAGCGGGTGGTCGAGCGCATCCAGGCTTCGCTGTTCGTCGACAGCATCGAGACCCGCCAGACCACGGTCAATCGCCCCTGGACCGGGGCGACCACCATGGGCGATCTCAAGGTGCTGTGCGAACGGTTCCTGGGCAAGTCGCAGGTCGAGCGGGCCTTCGAGGACTACGCCCGGCGCAACGCCAAGCCAATGGACAACAACACCCGCGCCTCGATCGACGTCATTCAGTTCACCGAGCGCCTGCTGGCGTCGGTCCTAGGCGCCTCGTCATCGCGAATCGTGGTCAATTCGGCGCTCCAGGGCCGCGGCATCGGCATCTCCGACGTCATCTCGATCGTCGACGAGGCGTCCCAGGTGCTGGAGTTCAACCGCGCCCTGCTCCAGGCGACCATCGAGAACATCAACCAGGGTATCGGGGTGGTCGACCAGAACCTCAACCTGGTGGTGTGGAATCAGCGCTATCTGGAGATCTTCCGCTTCCCCGACAACCTGATCCGCGTCGGCACGCCGATGGAGAAGGTGTTCCGCTACAACGCCCACAACGGCGAGTACGGCCCCGGCGATCCGGAGGAGCATGTCGAGCAGCTGATCGAGAACATCAGAAGCGGCCAGCCCCACCGCTACGAGCGCTACCGCCCCGACGGTTCGGTGCTGGAAGTACTGGGCAACCCGATGCCGGGGGGCGGGTTCGTCTATACCTACCAGGACATCACCCAGCAGAAGCGCACCGAGGAGGCGCTGATCCGCTCGGAGAGCAACATCCGTATCTATACCGACAACGTGCCGGCATTGATCGCCTACTTCGACAAGGAGTGCCGCTACCTCTTCACCAACCGCGCCTACGAAGCGGCCATGGGGATCGACCGCAACGCCGTGATCGGGGAGCGAGCGGACAACGTGCTGCCGGCCCAGACGGCACGGCAGCGCACGCCGTGGATGAAACGCGCCCTGGGCGGGGAGCGGGTCACTTTCGAGATATCGCTCGACGACGGTGACGGCGGCGTCCGCTACATGCTGGTGACCTACACGCCTCATTTCGGCGAGGGCGGACGCATTCTGGGCTTTTTCGCCCTCTACCAGGACATCACCGAGCGCCGACTGGCCGAGATAGCCCTGCGCGAGACCAACGAGAACCTGGAGGAGCGCGTGCGCGAGCGTACCCAGGCGCTGTCCGAAGCCAACGCGGCGCTACGTCAGGAGAACCGGGTCCGCGCCGAGGCCGAACAGGCGCTGCGCCAGGCCAAGCAGACCGCCGAGGATGCCAACGCCTCCAAGACACGCTTCCTCGCCGCCGCCAGCCACGACCTGCTGCAGCCGCTGAACGCCGCTCGGCTGTTCACCTCGGCGCTCGGACAGCAGATCGATCAACCCGACCACAGCCGAACCATTGGCCACATCGACAACTCCCTGCAGGCTGCCGAGGAGCTGCTGGGCACGCTGCTCGACATCTCCAAGCTCGATGCCGGCGCACTCACCCCGCGTCGCAGCCAGTTCCCGCTGGCCGACATCCTGAGGCCGTTGCGTGCCGAATTCGAGGTCATGGCGGACGATCGCGGCCTCGATCTCGACATGGTCTCCACCAGCCTGTGGGTCGACAGCGACGCCCAGATGCTGCGCCGCATCGTCCAGAATTTTCTTTCCAACGCCCTGCGTTACACCCAGCAAGGCCGCGTCCTGCTGGGCTGCCGGCGCCACGCCGAGCGCATAACGATCGAGGTCTGGGACACCGGACCCGGGATCCCGGAGTCAAAGCTGAGCGAGATCTTCCAGGAGTTCCGCCGTCTCGATCAGGCCTCCCGTCACAAGGAGAGCGAACGTGGGCTGGGGCTTGGTCTGTCGATCGCCGAACGCATGAGCCGGGTGCTGGATCATCCGATCCTGGTCCGCTCCCGAGTCGGCATGGGCACCGTCTTTTCGGTCTCCGTGCCGCTGGTGGCCGGACGACGAGGCGCCGCCGCTCCGGAGGAGAAGGCGCCCGGCAGGCGTGCCAGCAACAAGCTGGTGGGCACTCGCATCCTCTGTATCGACAACGAACGCCTGATCCTCGAGGGCATGAAGGCGATGCTCGAAGGCTGGGAGTGCGAGGTCTACACCGCCACCTCCATCGGCGGCGCCAAGTCGGCGATCCGCAACATGGGCGGCGACCCGGATGCGATCCTGGCGGACTACCATCTCGACAACGAAGTCACCGGCATGATGGCGCTGGAAGCGCTGGAAGAGCTCTGCGAGCAAGCCGTGCCGGGTATCGTCATCACCGCCGACCGCACCGAAGAAGTTGCCGAGGAGATCAAGCGGGGCGGCTACCAGATTCTGCTCAAGCCGGTGCGCCCGGCTGCCCTGCGCGCGCTGATGACGCGTACGCTGCAGGCGAGTCGTGCGGCGAGGCTATCCCAGGACGAGGAGTAGTCGGTATTGGCGCGGCGACCTCGCCCATTGCATCCGCGTGGGCTTGGTAATACTCACTCCACACACAATGATTTCGCCAACTCATTGTCGAGAGAAGAAACATCCACTGTCGGGACTTTATCTCCCTCGCGCAAGTTAATGCGAGGGAGGGCCCTCGCGCTCCCCTTTTTTGACGCCACAAGCTCGCGAAACCCTGATCACTCGATCGCCACGCTCGGGTCGGCGCAAAAGGGCACCCTGCCCAATGCGCCTCTTGCGACATCCATGTCGCAAGCCCCGGCGCGTCGCCCGAGCGCCCAGCGCTAGCTTGAAAGGCGTCACGAGGTGGCTCATTTCTGATAAGAGGCCATCTGCAGCGTTGTCAAAACCGAGCGTCGGCAAAAACAAAGCCCCGCCAACCTCTCGGTTGGCGGGGCTCGTCGTTCGTGCCCGCGACAGGGCCTTGCGACAGGGCTTCGCGCTTACTCGTCGAGGAACGAGCGCAGCGGCTCGGAGCGCGACGGGTGACGCAGCTTGCGCAGCGCCTTGGCTTCGATCTGGCGAATTCGCTCGCGGGTGACATCGAACTGCTTGCCGACCTCCTCGAGGGTGTGGTCGGTATTCATGTCGATGCCGAAGCGCATGCGCAGCACCTTGGCTTCCCGCGCGGTCAGGCCGCCCAGCACGTTGCGGGTGGCTTCGATCAGACCTTCGCCGGTAGCGGAGTCGATCGGCAGCACCATGGTGCTGTCCTCGATGAAGTCGCCGAGATGCGAATCCTCGTCGTCGCCGATCGGCGTCTCCATGGAGATCGGTTCCTTGGCGATCTTGAGCACCTTGCGAACCTTGTCTTCCGGCATCTCGAGGCGCTCGCCCAGCTCTTCCGGAGTCGGTTCGCGGCCCATCTCCTGCAGCATCTGGCGCGACACGCGGTTGAGCTTGTTGATCGTCTCGATCATGTGCACCGGAATACGGATGGTGCGCGCCTGGTCGGCGATCGAGCGGGTGATCGCCTGGCGAATCCACCAAGTGGCATAGGTCGAGAACTTGTAGCCGCGACGATACTCGAACTTGTCCACCGCCTTCATCAGACCGATGTTGCCCTCCTGGATCAGGTCCAGGAACTGCAGGCCGCGGTTGGTGTACTTCTTGGCAATCGAGATAACCAGGCGAAGGTTGGCCTCGACCATCTCCTTCTTGGCTCGACGCGCCTTGGCTTCGCCGATGGAAAGGCGCCGATTGACCTCTTTCAGCTGGCCTACGCTGAGCAGCACCATCTCCTGCTCGAAGCTGATCTTGCGCTGCGCCCGCTGCACGTCGCCACGGAAAGGCTCGAGGCGTTCGGCATACTTGCCGTGCTTGGCGAGAAACTCATCGAACCAGCTGCCTGAGGCCTCGTTACCCAGGAAAGAGCTGATGAAGGTCTTGCGCGGCACTTTGCCCTGCTTGACGAACACCTGCATGATCGCCTTTTCCTGACCACGAACCTGGTCGACGCTGATCCGGACCTGACCGACCAGCCGCTCGAAGTGCTTGGGCGAGAGCTTGATCGGCGAGAACAGTTCGGCCAGGCGCGCCTGCTCGGCGTTGGCTTCGCTGGAGCCCCGCCCGTGCTTCTCGATGGCCGCCTTGGCGGATTCGTTCTGCTCGCGAATCTGCTCGAAGCGCACCCGCGCTTCCTCGGGGTCGGGACCGCCTTCGCTGGAGTTGTCGTCTTCTTCGCTGTCTTCGTCGTCTTCTTCATCGTCGTCGCCGCTGATATCGGCTTCGACTTCTTCGGGCATCTCGACCTCGGCAACGCCGGGGATACCTTCGTCGGGATCGATGAAACCGGAGAACAAGTCCGATAGGCGTCCCGGCGCTTCCTCGTCCTGGGTCTGATCATAGGCACTGAGGATGGAGTCCACCGCCCCGGGCAGATAGGCCAGCGACGACATCACCTCGCGCAGGCCTTCCTCGATGCGCTTGGCGATCTCGATTTCGCCTTCGCGGGTCAGCAGCTCCACCGTTCCCATCTCGCGCATGTACATGCGCACCGGGTCGGTGGTACGTCCGACATCGCTCTCGACCGCTGCCAACGCCGCCACGGCCTCTTCCGCCGCCGACTCGTCGGTGGAATCGTCGGACATCATCAGCGTGTCTTCGTCAGGTGCCTCCTCGACGACATTAATCCCCATGTCATTGATCATGGAGATAATGTCTTCCACCTGATCGGGATCAGCGATATCTTCGGGGAGATGATCATTCACTTCGGCGTAGGTCAGGAAGCCCTGCTCCTTGCCGCGTGCGATCAACTCCTTCAAACGTGACTGCTGTGCATTTCCAGCCATAGAAACCCTACTCGACGAAGAAGAATGAAGCACCTGGGGTGACAGCGCGACGCCCCAAAAGCCGGCTAGTATAGCGCGCCCCCGCTTTTTGCTGCCAGCTTCTATTACCTTGTCTACCAGGTGTGCTAGTGTGTTTGGTTACCTATCTGGTGGCGATCGTCGCCAATTCAACCTCTCCAACCGGTTTACCGGCTGACAACCTCACCGATCGACCACTTCACGCTTCCCTGCCGACAGTCTCGATCTTTATTTCAATTCGTCCGCGATGCCCCGATCGACCTAGGCCGCCATCGGCGAGCCCGCGCGACTCACGACCTTTCGGCCAACTTGCCGATCAACTCCCGCAACCGCTGTTTCTCATCCGAACTCAGTGCCCCCGACCGACGACTCTTCTCCAGCAGTTGCTGGTACTCCTCGACCGGCGTCAATCTGGCGCTCTCGCGCTCCAGATGGCGTACCCAGTTGTCCAGTTCGCTGGCTCGCACGTCACGGGGGATGGCGAGCTCTCGACGAACCAGTTGATCGAGCCGCTCCCCATCCGGGCTGCCGTGAAAATGCGCCAGCAACACTTGAGGACTGCGATAACGCCCGGCACGCAACAACTGCACCACCTCGCGACACAACCGCCCGTCGGGCACCTCGGCGGGGCACCAGTCGACCGATTCCGGCAAGCCGTCGACCAACCCCGGCTCGTGCAATAGCAGATGCAATATCCGAGCCGGAATGGTCAGGGAAAGCGTAGCAGTTCCTGCGCGAGTTGCCGGGAACCCGCGCCGACTTGCTCGATTATTCCCATTATCGACCGTCGAACCCGGGTCTGAAGCCGCTTCGACGTCGCCATCCGGCGTCATCATCAACGCCTCGTAGCCTTCGGCATCCGCCGTCGCGCCGGAACGTGGCGCCGGCGGGGCATGACTGGCGAACCAGTCGGCGAACTGCGACTGCTCGATCCCGCTGCGCGTCGACAGCTCCTTCACCAGCAACGACTTGAGAACCCCCTCGGGGAGATGCTTGAGCATCTCCAGCACGGCCGTGACGAACCGTTCACGGCCCTCGACCTGCTTCAGGTCGCGCCCTTCCGCCGCCTGCTCGAACAGGAACTCCGACAGCGGGCTGGCGCAGGTGATGCGGTTCTCGAACGCCTCCTGACCCTCCTGACGCACCAGCGTGTCGGGGTCCTCCCCCTCCGGAAGGAACAGGAAGCGGACCTGACGGCCGTCGATCATCGAAGGCAACGCCGTCTGCAACGAGCGACGGGCCGCCTGGCGACCGGCATTGTCGCCGTCGAAACAGAACACCACTTCGTCCACCAGCCGGAACAGCCGCTGCAGGTGATCGGTGGTCAGCGCCGTGCCCAGGGTGGCACACGCATTGCGAATGCCGAATTGCGCCAGCGCCACCACATCCATGTAGCCCTCGACCACCAGCACTCGCGCGAGTTGCCGGTTGGCCTGGCGCGCCTCGAACAACCCGTAGAGTTCGCGGCCCTTGTGGAAGACCGGTGTCTCCGGCGAGTTGAGGTACTTGGGCTTGGCATCGCCGAGCACTCGCCCGCCAAAAGCGATGGTGCGCCCTTTCCAGTCCCGGATCGGGAACATCACCCGATCGCGAAACCGGTCGTAGGTGCGCCCGGTCTCTTCACGGTGCACCAGCAGCCCGTACTCGACCTGAACTGCCTCGCCAATGCCCTGCTCGAGCAGATATCGCTTGAGCGACTCCCATTCATCCTCGGCGTAACCAATGCCGAAGTCCCGAATGATCTCCTGACTCAGCCCCCGATGCTCGAGGTACTCCCGCGCTTGACGCCCGCCCCCCAAGGCGAGCCGCTCACGAAAGAAGCGGGCCGCCAGCTCCAGCAGGTTGACGCCTTCCTCACGCTTCTGCTGACGCTGACGGGCGCCCGGGTCCTCGCCACCCTCCCGCTCGACCTGCATCCCGGCGCGGGACGCGAGCTGCTCGACCGCTTCGGGAAAACGCAGGTTGTCGAACTCCATCAGGAAACGCAGCGCGTTGCCGTGAGCGCTGCACCCGAAACAGTGATAGAACTGCTTGTCCTGGCTGACCGTGAAAGACGGTGAATTTTCCTGGTGAAACGGGCAGAGGCCGCTGTGATTGCGCCCACTCTTCTTGAGCTGCACTCGCTCGGAGATCACATCGACGATATCGGTGCGCGCCAACAGGTCATCGATGAAGCGCTGGGAGATCTGTCCGGCCATGTCGTCAGGACGCTCTGGAGAATCGGACTGGAGGCTGGGGAGGCTCCGTACTGCCTATCCATGAAGATAGACCAGGCGGAGAACGCTGCCCATGTGCCGACATCAGTGAAGGCGGCGGGGTAAAAACAAACGGCCACCTTGACGGCGGCCGTTTGATCGTCCCTCTGGGGTGACCGAAGTCACCGCAGTACGGATCAATACAAGCGTTCGAAACGCTTACGCTCACGCTGCAACTTCTTGGCGTGACGCTTCACGGCAGCCGCAGCTTTGCGCTTGCGAACCGCAGTGGGCTTTTCGTAAGTTTCGCGACGGCGGACTTCGGATAGAACTCCGGCTTTCTCGCAGGAGCGTTTGAAGCGACGCAGCGCGACGTCGAACGGCTCGTTATCACGTACTTTAACAGCGGGCATGAAGCACTCACCTACCTTGGGAATTGAGTTCGGTTTGAACGCACGCCCGAGAAGACGATCCGTGCGGTTTCAGACGGCGCTACGAGGGATGATTCACTCTCTCGCCGATCGTCTGCAACGCCACATACCGGATCTTCAGGGCGCACGACCCAGTCCTGCAGAGCAGAGCATTCTAGTCCTGCCCATGAACCAATGCAAATACCTTTTCGACGGCGTAAACTAGCGCGCCTTCCGCTTCAGCATTTCCTTCAACGACTCCGACGGATGATTCGACCATGCGCGTGCTGGGTATCGAAACTTCGTGCGACGAAACCGGCGTCGCGCTCTATGACACCGACGCCGGGCTGCTGGCCGATGCGCTCTACAGCCAGATAGCCCTGCATGCCGAATTCGGTGGGGTCGTACCGGAGCTGGCCTCCCGCGATCACACCCGCAAGCTGCTGCCACTGGTGGACCAGGTGCTGGCCGACGCGCAGCTGACCAAGCAGGACCTGGATGCGATCGCCTATACCGCCGGGCCCGGACTGGTCGGCGCGCTCATGGTCGGTGCCTGCACCGCTCACGGCATGGCCCGCGCGCTCGACATCCCGGTGCTGGGCGTGCATCACATGGAAGGCCATCTGCTGGCACCGATGCTGGAAGAGACCGCCCCCGCATTTCCGTTCGTCGCTCTGCTGGTCTCCGGTGGGCACACCCAACTGGTCGACGTGCGCGGCCTGGGCGACTACCGCTTGCTGGGTGAATCCGTCGACGACGCCGCCGGCGAAGCCTTCGACAAGGTCGCCAAGATGCTCGAGCTGCCCTACCCCGGCGGCCCGCAGGTCGCCGCACTGGCCGAGCAGGGCCGCAGCGAACGCTTTCGCTTCCCCCGCCCGATGACCGATCGACCGGGGCTCGACTTCAGTTTTTCCGGGCTCAAGACCCACACCTTGACCGCGCTCCGTCAGCTACGCGAGCAGGACGCCCTCGACAGCCAGGCCCGGGCCGATGTCGCCCGAGCCTTCGAGGATGCCGTCGTCGATACCTTGATCATCAAGTGCCGGCGCGCCCTCAAGGAGAGCGGCCGGGAGAGGCTGGTCGTCGCCGGAGGGGTCAGCGCCAACCGGCGCCTGCGCGAGACGCTCGACGTTGCGCTGACCAAGCTGGGGGCCAGGGCATTCTATCCGCGCGGGCGATTCTGCACCGACAACGGCGCCATGATCGCCTACGCCGGTGCGCAGCGGCTGATCGCGGGCCAGCGCAGCGACGCGATACAGCCGAGGCCGCGCTGGCCGCTGGCGGAGCTGGCGCCTCCCCGGCACTAATCCCGGTCATTGCCCTCGCGACGGTCGCGCAGGGCGTCTTCTTCATCGAAGGGATCGGCCAGCGCCGGCTCGTGCGCCTCGCGGCGCCGCTCCCGCCACCGGCGAATGTTCCAGCCGTGGCGTGCCAGCACCAGCAGCGAGAACACGCAGATGACGCCCGTCATCGGCGGCACCAGCCAGTAGCTGAGCAGCGGCGCCAGCAGCGCCGACGCCAAGGACGCCACGGCCGCCGTGCGCACTCGCCAGGCGAGCAGGAACCAGCACAGCGCGCAGACCAACGCCACCGGCGTCGCCAGCATCAACAGCACCCCAAACGCGCTGGCCACCGCCTTGCCACCCCGCCCCCGATGCCAGACCGGGCAGCTGTGCCCGACCAGCACGCTCAACCCCACCAGCCCCTGGGCCCAGACCGAGAGCGACAGCGCACCCGCCAGCCACAGCACCGGCATTCCCTTGACCGCATCGATGACCAGCGTCACCAGCGCCGGACGCCAGCCGAAGGCCCGCAGGACATTGGAGAACCCCGGATTTCCCGAGCCTGCCCAGCGTGGATCGCGCAGCCCCCAGGCCCGGCAGACCCAGATCGCGCCGAGCAGCGAACCACTGAGATAGCCAGCTGCCAACAGCAGGCCGGTGACAACGATCGGTGGCAAGACTCAACTCCCCTTGACCGCGCAGCGCGGACATCATCGAGAGCCCTGATTCTGCCACTCTCATCGCGTACAATCGACGCCACCCTGGACGGCGGGTCCGCTTCGACCCACCGCCCGCACGATGAACGCTGACGGACATCAGCGCTGACGAGGAGGTCGCGTGGATCAGGTATTGATCGAAGGCTTGAGCCTGGAGACGGTGATCGGCGTCTACGACTGGGAACGCAAGGTGCGCCAACGCCTCGAGCTCGACCTGGAGCTTCGCACGGACATTCGCCCGGCGGCCCGTGCCGACGATCTCTCCCGGACACTCGACTACGCTGCCATCTGCCAGCGTCTCTCCGACTATGCCGACGCCAACGCCCATGGCCTGGTCGAGACGTTTGCGGAGCGCGTCGCGGCGTTGCTGATCGACGAGTTCGGCATCCGCCACCTGCGCCTGACCGTTCGCAAGCCGGGAGCGGTGGCGGCGGCACGCGCCGTGGGCGTGCGCATCGAGCGCAGCGTCGACTGATGCCGCTGGTCGCTCTCGGGCTGGGCAGCAACATCCGGCGCCAGCACCATCTGACCCGGGCGCTGGAGGCGCTGGAGTCGCTCGCCGCCCCTCACCCGCTGCAGCTTTCCCGGGTCTTCGAAAGCCCGGCGGTCGGTTTCGACGACGAGCGCCCGTTCTACAATATGGTGGTGGCCTTCGAGACCGAACTCTCCCCGGCGACGATCGATCGTCACTGCAAGGCGATCGAGAGGGAGAACGGCCGCCCGGCAGGGCCGGCCAAGCTCGTGGCCCGTACCCTGGACATCGACCTGCTGCTGTGGGGCGACAGCGTCGAGTGCGACGGCACCCGGCGGCTACCGCGGGAGGACATCGAGCGCTATGCTTTCGTGCTCCATCCGCTGGCGGAGCTGCTGCCGGCGCACCGGCACCCGGTCAGTGGCGTCACGTTCGCCGCGCTGTGGGCATCCTTCGACGCCACCGACCAGCCCCACCGGCCGATCGACTTCGTCTGGGGCGAGCGACGGATATCCCGAAGCGACGAGACCTGATGTCGGAGCCGCCCTCTACCGTGCCCCGAACCCGGCGCATCGGGGCAAGAAGCCCGGAGTCGAAAGTGCGAAGCGCAGAGGCGGGTGTGGCAATCTCCACAATCTTTGCCGATTGCCTGAACCGTCACTGCCATGCGTTGCGTCACACTTAGGGATCGTCGTCATTCGTGGAAAAGCCTGCCCCTATGCTTCCATCGCTCAGCAGTCGACGTGACTGGCCGCGGCTGTCACGCCTGAGCCTCAAGCTTTTCGCCATCATCCTGGTCACCAACGTGCTGATCAGCGGCCTGGTGTTCGTGTTTGTCTCGAGAAGCCTGGACGAAGGGTTCGTCAACTACCTGGAACGCAGCCAGTCGACACGGGCCGAAACGCTGGCCAATGCGCTGGGAGAGCAGTGGACGCAGCGCGGCAGTTGGCAGTGGCTGCGCGACAACCCCCGCGCCTGGCAGAGCCTGGTCCGCAGCCAGCTATGGTCGAGCGACCGCCACCCCCCGACCGGGATCGATCGACAACTTTCCGACGCCCGCGGCTACGTGCTGCTCGACGAGTTGAGCAACCCCGTCATCGGCGAACCCCTGCTCAAGCCGCCGCCGCAGGACCTCGACCTGGACATTCCGCCACCGCCGGAGCCGCACTTCGTTCCCATCCGCAGCGGCGACAAGCTGGTGGGGCAACTCGGCTACCTCCCGCCGGAACGCCTCATGGCGCGCATGGACCAGATATTTCTCGAGCGCCAGCAGCGCAATCTCACGATCATCGTCGGCGCGCTGTTTCTTACCTCGTTACTGCTGGCGGGCGGGCTGGCCTGGTGGCTGGGTCGCCGTGCCCGGTTCATGACGCTGGCCACCCGGCGTCTGACCCTGGGCGACTACAGCGTGCGCCTGTCCGAGCGTGGCCGCGACGAGTTGTCGAGCCTCTCCGCGGATTTCAACCAACTCGCCGAGACCCTCGAGGCCAACCGGCGCGCGAGGCAGCGCTGGGTCGCGGATATCGCTCATGAACTGCGCACGCCGTTGGCGGTACTGCGGGGTGAGATCGAGGCCATGCAGGATGGCGTGCGGCCGCTGTCGCCGGACAACCTGGGATCGCTGCAACAGGAGGTCGACCAGCTCGGACACCTGGTCGAGGATCTGCGGCTGCTCGCCCAGAGCGACGCTGGCGCCCTGGACATGCATCTGGTGCCGGTGGATCTCGAGGAGTCGCTGGTCCAGCGGCTCGAGGACAGCGAGTTGCGCCTCGAGAGCCACGGTCTGACCCTTCGGCTCGACACTGCCCCCGTCTGGGTGCGCGCCGACAGCCAGCGCCTGCGCCAGCTATGGGACAACCTGCTCTCCAACACCATTGCCTACACCGACGGCCCCGGTACGCTGCAAGTCACCCTGCGGCGACGGCACGACAAGGCGGAAGTGATCTGGGAGGATACGCCGCCGGGGGTGCCGGCCGACGAACTGCCTCGCCTGACCGAACGGCTGTATCGGGTGGAGGGCTCACGCAGCCGCCGTAGCGGCGGCAGCGGGCTGGGCCTCTCCATCGCCCGGGCGCTGATCGAGGCCCAAGGGGGCGTACTGACACCCTCCGCTTCACCACTGGGCGGGTTGCGATGGACGCTGGCGTTTCCGCTGGACCTGCCTGCCGAATCCTCCGCCGAGCCCTCTCCTCCCGCCGGGGAGCCGGCCAGCAGCAGCGGCAGCCATACCAATCGATAGGGAGCCGGTTTGATGAACGACACCATTCTGATCGTCGAGGATGAACCCAAGATCGCCCGCCTGGTCGCCGATTACCTGTCGAAGAGCGGCTATGCCTCCGACCACATCGACCACGGCAACGCCGTCATGGAGTGGCTGGAGGAGAACCAGCCGATGCTGGTGCTGCTCGACCTGATGCTGCCCGGCACCGACGGCCTCACCCTGTGTCGTCAGATTCGCGAGCGATTTCCCGCCATCCCGGTGATCATGCTGACCGCACGGGTCGAAGAGGTGGATCGGTTGCTGGGGCTCGAACTGGGCGCCGACGACTATATCTGCAAACCTTTCAGCCCCCGGGAAGTCGTGGCTCGCGTCAAGGCCGTGCTGCGACGCAGCCATGGCATCACCGGCACGGACGAAGCGATCCCGCAAGGAGATCACCTGACGCTGGACGAGGATGGCTGGCGTGCCATGGCGGGGAGCGAGGACCTCAACCTGACCGCCGTCGAGTTCCAGTTGCTCAAGGTAATGATGCACAGCCCGGGCCGGATATTCTCCCGCGACCAGTTGATGGACCACATGTATCGCGACCACCGCATCGTCTCCGAGCGCACCGTCGACAGTCACGTCAAGAAACTGCGCCGCAAGATCGCCGACGTCTGGCCCGAGCGTGACATCATCCGCTCGGTCTATGGGGTCGGCTACAAGTACCAGCCGGAAGAGTGAGGCCAGCGAGCGGAGCGGGAAACGAGGCCCCCCTTCCCCTGCGGTAGCGGCGGTTACCGGGTGGCGGCCCCGGGGGCCTGTTCACTCGATACGTCGCGACCGCGTGGATAGTGTGAGCCAGCCCTAGAGGGAAGCGCTCTTCAGGAAGCCATCGGCGTCTCTCGCCGAGAAGAACACCAGCGTCACCGCGAGGCCGGGCAGCGCCGGTAGTCGCTCGCGCATCACCGCCGCCACGATGCTGGCGGCGGCGGCGGCCGGATAGCCGTAGATCCCGGTGGAGATGGCGGGAAAGGCCAGCCGCTCGAATCGATGCTCGGCGGCAAGGTGTAAGGCGTTGCGATAGCAGTCGGCCAGCAGTTCGGAACGATCTTCCGACTTGGCGAATACCGGCCCAACCGTATGGATGACGTGACGCGCCGGCAGCTTGAAACCCGGCGTCATCGCCACTTCACCGACGGGCAAGCCGTCCGGCCAGGTCGTGCGTCGCAGCTCCCGACACGCCTCGAGCAGTTCCGGACCTGCCGCACGATGAATCGCCCCATCGACGCCGCCACCCCCCTGCAGGCTCCTATTGGCGGCATTGACGATGGCATCGCCCTCGAACCGGGTGATATCGCCCTCGGCGACGGTCAGGCGATCACCCTGCCAGTGAATCTTCATTGCCCACCTCGGCTGGTTGCGGTCGGGTCATCGGCACCAGGACGGAGGCCGGCGGCAACGAGCCGTTGCCAGCCGGTCTTGATCGTCCCCGTCCCTACCGATCCCGTCTCCATCCACCCAATGTAGGATGCGATGCCGCTGCTCGCGAACCGGAACCGTGTCGTGTCGTGTCAGGAAGCCTGGCGACTCATCCCGGCGACGTCGGGCGAGGCCGGTGCGACCGGCACCGTCTCCGCCCCGCCACGCTTGAGCAGTGCGTAGCCGATCCCGGTGATCAGCGAGCCGGCGGCAATGGCCAGCAGGTAGAGCAGCGCCAGGTTGACCGCGTTCGGGATCAGCAGCACGAACAAGCCGCCGTGCGGTGCCATCAGCTTGACGCCGAACCACATCGAAAGCGCCCCGGTCACCGCACCGCCGAGCATCGAGATCGGAATCACCCGCAACGGATCCTTGGCGGCGAACGGGATCGCCCCCTCGCTGATGAAGCAAAGGCCCAGCACGAACGACGCCTTGCCCGCTTCACGCTCGGCCTGGGCGAACCGGCTGCGCCGCAGGAACGTGGCCAGCCCCATGCCGATGGGCGGCACCATGCCCGCGGCCATGATCGCCGCCATCGGCATGTAGGTCTCGGTCGACAGCAGCCCCACGCCGAAGGTGTAGGCCGCCTTGTTGACCGGGCCGCCCATGTCGAAGCACATCATCGCGCCGAGCAGCAGGCCCAGCAGCACCGCATTGGTGGAGCCCATGTTGTTGAGGAACTGGGTCAGTCCGGAGAGGATCGCCGCCACCGGCGTGCCCACCACATAGATCATCACCAGCCCGGTGAACAGGCTCGCCAGCAGCGGGATGATCAGGATCGGCTTGAGCGACTCGACGCTCGCCGGCAGCCTGACGTAGCGAGTCACCGCCTTGGCCGAGTAGCCGGCCAGGAAGCCCGCGAGGATCCCGCCGATGAAGCCGGCGCCCAGGGTGGAGGCCAGCATCCCGCCGATCATCCCCGGTGCGATGCCCGGACGGTCGGCGATGGAGTAAGCGATGTAGCCGGCCAGCACCGGCACCATCAAGGCGAAGGCGGTACCACCGCCGATCTGCATCAGCGCCGCCGCCAGCGTCCCCTCCTGCTCGTAGGCCTTGATCCCGAACACGAACGAGAGCGCGATACAGAGCCCGCCCGCCACCACCATCGGCAGCATGAACGAGACACCGGTCAGCAGGTGCTTGTAGAACCCGCGCTCCTTGGCGCTCTTGCGCTCGCCGCCGGCCCCTTTTTCACTGCCGGCCGACTCGACCTGCGCCTCCGCGAGGGCCTTCTGGATCGTCTGCTGTGGCTGCTTGAGGGCGCTGCCGGTGGAGGTGCGGTAGATCGGCTTGCCGGCGAAACGGGTGTCGTCGACCTCGATGTCGCAGGCCAGCAGCACGATATCCGCGGCCTCGATATCGGCTTCACTGATCGGGTTCTGGGCGCCCACGGACCCCTGGGTCTCGACATGGATCCGGTGACCCAGCGCCCGGCCGGCCTGTTCTAAGGCCTCGGCGGCCATGAAGGTGTGCGCCACCCCGGTAGGACAGGCGGTCACCGCGACGATCCGTCTGGCCCGGGAAGGATTCGCCTCGGCCACCGCCGGGGCGTCGGCGGGCTCGTCGGCGGCATCGAACGCCGTCGCCTCGCGGGCGGCGCGCTCGAGAAATGCCTCGGGATCGGGCAGCGCCTGCTGGACCGGGGCACGGTAGAGCCGCTTGCCGACGAAGCGGGACGCTTCCGGCACCCGCTCGGCGGCCACCACGACCAGGTCTGCCTCGGCGATCGCCTGGGCCGATACCGGCGCAACCGGCTCGAGCTCGCCGTGCATCTCTATCTGGGGTTGCCAGCCGCGACGCCGCGCGGCCTGCTCCAGCCGTCTCGCGGCCAGAAAGGTTGTCGCCATGCCACTGGGGCAGGCCGTAACCAGAATGACGTTCATGCGTTCACCGTTCATGCCCCCTCCTGACGCGTGTCGCCACAGCGAGTGACACGCGTCTGTTGCAGTAATTGCTGGAAATCCTCGACGTGCGGATTACCGACACCGACATGCCGGACCGCTTCGGCCGCCAGCGCCGTCGCCTGGCGCAGTGCGTCCTGCGGTGCCTGATCCGCGATCACCCCATGCAGCAAGGCGGCCAGCAGGGTGTCGCCGGCCCCCACCGTACTCTTGACCTGGACACTGGGCGGGATCGCCCGCCATTCGCCGCGGCGGCTGACCCACAGCGTACCCGCCGCACCCAGCGACAGTATCGACTCCTCGACGCCGGCCGCATGCAGCCGCCGGGCCGCATCGAGCTGCGAGGCCGGGTCGTCCAGCGGGCCGCCGGCCCACTCGGCCAGCTCCTGCTCGTTGGGCTTGGCCGCGTGAGGCGCCACCGCCAGTGCCGCCGTCAGCGCCGGCCCGCTGGTATCGACCCAGACCGGGATACCGCTCGCCTTGAGCGTCTCGACCAGCCTCGCCAGCGCCGCGGGAGACACGCCCGGTGGCAGGCTGCCGGTCACCACCACCGCCGACGGCGCCGCAGTCTCGCAGCAGGCGACCAGCGCCTCGGTCAGCTCGGCCAGCGCGGCCTCGGAGACCTCGAGCCCCGGGCCGTTGACGTCGGTCACTCGGCCGTCGTCCTCGGCCAGCTTGGCGTTGATCCGGGTCTCGCCGGGCAGGCGCAGGCTGGCATCCTCGATACCGTCGCGCCGGCAGGCCTGGACGAAGGCGGTATCGTTGTCCGCGCCCAGGAAGCCCGACAGCGTCACCCGATGGCCCAGCGCCACCAGCACCTGGGCCACGTTGAGCCCCTTGCCGGCCGCCGCCAGATGCGACGACCGCGTACGATTGACCGCCCCCGGCTCGAGTCGCGGCAACTGGATCGACAGATCCAGCGCCGGATTGAGCGTCACCACCAGCACATGGGCCATCAGAGCGCCTCCAGCGCATCGCGCACGGCCTGGCTGGTGGCCTGGGCCAGCGCCGTCTCGGCGTGCAGCCGCGCCGTTGCCTGAGTGATGCCACGCAGCCGCGCCTTGACCATCGGCACCTGGCGCACCGACACCGACAGTTCATCGACCCCCAGGCCGACCAGCACCGGCACGGCGGCGGCATCCGAACCCAGCTCGCCGCAGACGCCGACCCACTTGCCCTCGGCGTGGGCGGCCTCGACGGTCATCTGGATCAGCCGCAATACCGCCGGATGCAAGCCATCCGCCTGGGAAGAGAGCTCGGGGTGGCCACGATCGATCGCCAGGGTGTACTGGGTCAGATCGTTGGTGCCGATGGAGAAGAAATCGACCTCGGCGGCCAGGCTCGGTGCCAGCAGTGCCGCGGAAGGAATCTCGATCATCACTCCGACCTGAATGTCGCCGGCACCGATCTCCGCCTGCAGGCGGTCGACGATGGCGCGCGCCTGGCGGTACTCGTCGACGTCCTTGACCATCGGGAACATGATCCGCAGCGGCCGATCACCGGCGGCGGTCAACAGTGCCCGCAACTGGGTCTCGAGCACCTCGGGTCGGGTCAGCGCCAGACGAATGCCGCGCAGGCCGAGAAAGGGGTTGTCTTCCGCCGCCACCGGCCAGTAAGGCAGGGGCTTGTCGCCGCCCACGTCCAGCGTGCGCGCCACCAGCGGACGGCCATCGAGGGCGTCGAAGGCGCGTCGGTACTCGCCGATCTGGGTCTCCAGATCGGGCGCCTCCGGATGCGCCATGAACAGGAATTCGGTGCGCAGCAGCCCGACACCCTCGGCGCCCTGCTCCACCGCGTCGGCGGCGTGAGCGGTGTTGCCCAGGTTGGCGGCGACCTCGATACGCTTGCCGTCGGCGGTGCGTCCCTCTTCGAAGCGCGCCCCATGGGCCTCGCGGCGCAAACGCTCGAGCTCCTTGAGCCGCAGCTCGGCGCGATCACGGCGCTCCGCACTGGGGCGCACGATCACCCGGCCGAGATCGCCATCGAGGATCAGTTCATCGTCGTTGGCGAGCGTCAGCGCCCGCGGGCCGGCACCCACGACGGCGGGGATGCCCAGCGCCCGCGCCAGGATGGCGCTGTGGGAAGTGGCGCCGCCGCGGGCGGTCAGCAGTCCCCGCACCTGGGCGGTATCGAGACGCGCCACATCGGAGGGACCGATGTCGTCGGTGACCAGAATGTAGGGACGCGACGGCGGAGTCGGCATCTTCACCCCGCACAACACGCCGAGCACGCGACGGCCGACATCGCGCAGGTCAGCGGCACGCTCGGCCAGCAGGCGGTCCGCCAGCACTTCCTGGGCGCGGGCCGCGGTATCGATCGCCTGCCACCAGGCGGCTTCGGCGCTGAGGCCATCGCGCATGCCCTCGAAGGCCGCTTCGTGCAGCTCAGGATCGTCGAGCATCTCGGCGTGCATGGAGAGGATCTCGGCCACGTCGCCGCCCTTGGCGGTGCCGATCAGCGCATGCAACTGATCACGCGCCTCGTTCAGGCTGGCACGCAAGCGCTCTCGCTGGCGCTCGGCCCCCCCTTGTTGCTCCGACGCCAGATCGCGAGCCCGCTCGGGGTAGTCGAAGCTGGGCGAGCGCATCACGAAGACCGGCGCGATCGCCAGGCCCGGCGAGGCGGCGGTGGCCGGCAACGCCGTATCGTCGGCGATCGGCTCCTGCACGGTCTCGGCCGTTGGCGCCACGGTCTCGTCTCGAGACGCACGATCGGCGAGGCCGCCGTCCGCCAGCGGGCGCACCGATTCACCGAGCCCCGCCTTGACGGCAGCGACCATCGCCGCCAGCGCTGCCTGGGCCCCCTCCCCCTCGGCGGAGAAAATCAGCGTCTGACCGCGTCGGGCACCCAGCCCGATGACCTTGGTTAGGCTGGCGGCGGAAACCGTCTCCGCCGCGCCCTCCATCAAGCGCACCCGAACCGGCAACGACTGCTCGCGGGCCGCCTGGACCAGCAACTTGGCAGGTCGTGCGTGCAGGCCATGGGCATTGAGCAGCGTCGCCCGAGCGGTCTCGGCCTGGTTCGATTCGCCGGACAACCGCGCCAGGACGTGATCCGCGTCGGCATCGATCAGCGCCTCGCCTTCGCCGCTGTCCAGCAGATCCGCCAGCCGCTCCAGCAGCGTCCGGTGCACGTCGCCTTGCGCCGCCACGCAGAAGACGCCATTGACCACGCCTTTCGGACCGCTGAACGACCGCTCCGGCGTCGCCAGCCCCAGCGCCGGCTGGCTGACCCCGAGGGAAGCGCTCACCAGCCACAGCCCCTGACCGAGCGCGACCGGCTCCTGCTCGGTGATCGCGGCGACGAAGCGCGCATCGACGCACTCCGCCTGGCGCAGTCGCGCCGCCGCCGCCAACGCCAGCTCGAAACGATCCCGCGCCGGAAAGCCCAGGCACAGCGTGCCGGCGTCCAGGCGCGCCCTGACCGGCGATTTGGCGAGCAGCGCGACCATCGCTTCGGCGCTGTCGGCGTTGGCGATGCGCTCGGCGACCCCCTCGTCGTCGAGGACGTGAGTCAGATGGCGCAGCACGTCGAGATGCTCGTCGCTGGCGGCGGCGATCGCCACCAGCAGGAACACTCGATTGCCGTCGTGCCAGGTCACCCCGGCCGGGAACTGCAGCAGGCGGACGCCGGTGCGGTGGATCTGCCCGCGGCTCTCGGGGGTACCGTGGGGAATGGCGATACCGCTGCCGAGGAAGGTCGAGCCCTGCGCCTCGCGGGCATGCAGGGCATCGCGATAGCCGGCTTCGACCAGACCGGTCTCGTGCAACGAGGCGGCGGCCTGATCCAGCGCCTCCTGCCAACTGTCGGCGTGGCAATCGAGCGCCGCGTCTTGCGGCTGGAGGGTCAACATAACGATCTCTCCGAGTGGGTCGTTCGATGCACGACTCGTGGCCCATCCAGCGCCGCCGGGGTCAGCCGGACGGACAGCTTCGAGCGCCCTAGCTGAATCGTGTCACCTCAATGGTGCCAATGCTCTCCGCTGGCGACCGGTTTGGCAAGCTAGACCTTCGCCTCACGCCACGGCCGGCATCACGGTCGCCGAAATCAGACTGGGCCGCCAGGGCCCGACGCGGTATCGTTCAGACCGTGAAAAATGCGCCGCCCCCTCCCATGAGCCTTGCAGGAGCCTTGCATGAAGCTTGCCGATATCGCCCGACTGGCCGGCGTCTCCCGCACGACCGCCAGCTATGTCCTCAACGGCCAGGCCAAAGCAAGACGCATCAGCGATGCCACGGTGACACGGGTGCTGGCCATCGCCAATGCCCACGACTATCGAATCGATGCCCAGGCGGCCGCACTGCGGGGAGGCGACAGCCGCACCCTGGGCCTGATCGTGCCGGATCTGGAGAACGGCAGCTATGCACGGCTGGCCAAACGTCTCGAGCATGGTGCGCGCCGGCAGGGCTACCAGTTGCTGATCGCCGGTTCCGACGACGACCCGCAGAGCGAGCGCGAGGTCGCCAGGTCCCTGCGCGCCCAGCGCTGCGACGTGCTGTTGGTCGCCAGCAGCCTGAGCCCCCAGGATCCGTTCTACGTCGAGCTATTGGCCCAGGGACTGCCGATCATCGCCATCGACCGACCGCTGGATCCCGAGCGTTTCGTCAATATCGTGACCAACGGTCGCGCCGCCGGCGAGATGCTGACCCGTTCGGTGCTGGCCGACGACGTGACCCACGTGGTGTGGCTGGATGCCGTCCCGGATCTCTCGATCAGCACCGAGCGGCGGCGCGGGTTTCTGGATGCCCTGGCCAGCGAGCCCCGCTGCCATCCCCGCTGCTTCAGCGGAGAGCGCTACGACCGCGATAGCGGCGCCCGGCTGATCCAACGACTGCTGGATGACGACGGCTTGCCGGACGCCATCGTCACCGCCTCCTACACCCTGATGGAGGGTCTGCTCGACGTGCTGCTCGCGGACGGCGCCCCCCCGGCCGACCTGCGTCTGGCCACCTTCGGCGACGACCGGCTGCTCGACTTCCTGCCCTGCAAGGTGAATTCGCTGCCCCAGGACCACGACCGGGTCGCCGAACAGGCGCTGGCGAGAGCCCTGCAGGCGGCCCGTGGCGACTATACGCCAGGACTGGACGTGATCGACAGGACGCTCAAGCGACGGCGCTGAACGTACAGCGACGGATCCTCACCGGGGGCGTGGCCGGGAGCCACGACTGAAGTATGCTTGGCCCATCGAGACTTTCAGGAACCGCGACTTGTCAGACGACCTCCCCGACATCCTGGCCGGGCCGATACTCCGCCGGGCGGCGCCGCGGCGGCTGGTGCTGTGGCTGGCCGCATCACGCCCGCTCGAGCTCCAGCTGACCCTGACCACCGCCGCTGCGTCATGGACACACCCGCTGGCCGCAGCAACCACCCGGGTCGAAGTGGGCACCCACGCCCACCTCCATCTGATCGACCTCGAGCTGGATGCGGCCCTGCCCCAGGATGTCCGCATCGCCTACGACCTCGCCTACCGTGGCGAATCCGAATGGCGCTCGACCGGCGACTGGGGCCAGGCGCTGTGCTACGGCAACGAGCCGCTCCCCACGCTGGTGCTGCGCTCGCGTCACGACAATCTGCTTCATGGCTCCTGTCGCAAACCCCACCACGCCAGCGGGGACGGCCTGGCACGCGCCGACCGCTGGCTGGACGGCTGCCACGACGACGCCGCCGCCAGGCCGGCGGCACTGCTGCTGACCGGTGACCAGATCTACGCCGACGACGTCGCCGGCCCGATGCTGGCCGCCATCCATGCGTTGATCGCCCGCCTCGGCCTCCACGACGAATGCCTGGAAGGGACGGACATTGCCAGCGGCCGCGAGCTCTATGCCCGCGACGAGACCTACTATCATCGGGACGAACTGCTGCCGGCGATCCGCTCCACCGAGGCGCTGCGCGAGAAGTTCTTCGGTGGCGTGCGCAAGCCGATCTTCACCACCGCCAGCGCCGAGAACCACCTGATCACCTTCGCCGAGGTGATGGCGATGTACCTGCTGGTCTGGTCGCCCACTCCATGGCGGCTGATCGAGGTCGAGCCGCCCCGCCTCAGCGCGGAAGAGCAGGAGCGCTATCGCCGGGAGCAGCGGCATATCGATGCGTTCGTCACCGGGCTGCCGGGGGTGGCACGCCTGCTCGCCCACCTGCCCACGCTGATGATCTTCGACGACCACGACGTCACCGACGACTGGAACCTCTCCGCCGCCTGGGAGGCCGCGGTCTACGACCACCCCTTCTCGCGCCGGATCGTGGGCAATGCCCTGATCGCATACCTGTTCTGCCAGGGCTGGGGCAACGATCCCGATGGACTGGCCGAGCCGCTCCGCGCCAGCCGCGAGTGGCTGGACTCCGCCACCGGTGACAGCGGCTTCGACTGCCAACTGCACGACCAACTGGTGACCCGGCTGCTGCGCTTCACCGGCTGGGGCTACACCATCGACTCGACGCCTCGCCTGGTGGTGCTGGATACGCGCACCCGACGCTGGCGCAGCGAGCGCAAGCGCCACCGTCCCTCGGGATTGATGGACTGGGAAGCACTGAGCGAGTTCCAGCAGGCGTTGCTCGGGGAACCATCGGTCATCATCGTGTCGCCGGCCCCGATCTTCGGCGTCAAGCTGATCGAGGGCATCCAGCGCCTGTTCACCTGGTTCGGCAAGCCGCTGCTGGTCGACGCCGAGAACTGGATGGCACACCCCGGGGCTGCCCGTACCATGCTCAACATCCTGCGCCATAGTCGCACCCCGCAGCGCTACGTGATCCTCTCCGGCGACGTCCACTACTCCTTCGTCTATGCGATCACCATTCGCCAGCGCCGCAACAGCCCCCAGATGTGGCAGATCACCAGCAGCGGTCTCAAGAATACCTTTCCCGATACCCTGCTCGACGGGTTCGACCGCCTCAATCGCTGGCTCTATGCGCCCTGGTCGCCGCTCAACTGGCTCACCAAGCGCCGCCGCATGCTGATCGAACCCTACCGCCCCGAGCGCAGCGCGAAAGGCGAGCGACTGTGGAATCGCGCCGGTATCGGCCAGGTGAAACTCGACGCCGAGGGCGCGCCGACCGAGGTCATGCAACTGGGCGCCGACGACTGCGATACCCGGTTTGACAAGGAGCGCCGATGAACCCGACGAATGCCAGGCTGCGTGTGGCCACCGCCGAGGACTTGAGCGTGGTGGAAGCGCTGGTCCGCGAAGCCTACGGCCACTACATCGCCCGCATCGGCAAGACGCCGGGGCCGATACAGGACATCGACGACAAGCGCTATGCGCGCTATATCGATGCCGGTTACGTCAACCTGCTGCAGGCCGGCGGCGAGATCGTCGGCCTGCTGGTGCTGATCCCCAAGCCCGACACCCTGCTGCTGGACAACGTGGCGGTCAGCTCGTCCGCCCAGGGCCGCGGCTTCGGCCGGATCTTGCTGGCGTTCGCGGAAGCCCGCGCTCGCCAGTTGGGCTTTCGCGACATCACGCTCTACACCCAGGAGCTGATGCACGAGAATCTGGCGATCTACCGACGCTACGGCTACATGGAGACGCATCGCGCCGAAGAGCTCGGGCTGAAGCGCGTCTATCTGCGCAAGCCGCTCTGACCCGCGATGGTCGCTCGACACTCGGTACCGGGCAAGCCGGGGCGTCGACATGACAGGGCGAGGCCAGTGATACCGGACCGCTGAAACGCAAACCGCCGCGCCTCTTCAGAGGCGCGGCGGTCACTGCCGGACGCACCGGACATCGATCAGACCGCGTGAGCGGCGCCGGGAGGCGATTCGACATGGCCGAAGGTGCCGTTGGTGCCTTCCACGTCACGCAGCTCCACCACGATCCCGCGTGCTGCCGCATTGTCGACGAATCGGTCGATGTCCTCGCGGATGTCGGGATCGATGTAGTTCGCCCCGCGGGCATCGATGATCAGTTCGCCGTTGTCCGGTACGGCGTCGAGACACTGGCGCATCTCCTCACGGTTCAGAAACGACACATCCTGCTGGAACTTCAGCAGCATGTGCTCGCCGCGCCGGGTGCAGGTGATGGCCGAGCGGTAGCCGGACTGGAGCAGGAAGTAGAGGCTGCAGACCAGTCCCACCAGTACGCCCATCAGCAGGTCGGTGGCGAGAATCGTGACCACCGTCACGGTGAAGGGAATGAAGCGACGCATGCCTTCGCGATACTGCTCCATGAACAGTGCCGGCTTGGCCAGCTTGTAGCCGGTGTGCAGCAGGATCGCCGCTAGCGTCGCCAGGGGAATCAGCTCGAGCCAAACCGCCAGAAACGCCACGCTCACCAGCAGCAGCCCGCCGTGAATCAGGCTCGACAGCCGGGTACGTCCGCCGGCATTGGCGTTGGCGGAGCTGCGCACGATCACCGCGGTGACCGGCAGCGCCCCGACCAGCCCGCACACCATGTTGCCGATGCCCTGGGCCTTCAATTCGCGGTGCGGCGGCGAGTGCCGCTTGAGCGGATCGAGCTTGTCGATGGCCTCCAGGCTCAACAGCGTCTCGAGGCTGGCGATGATGGCGATGGTGATGGCGACCGTATAGACCGCCGGATTGGCCAGCGCACCGAGATCGGGACGTGCCATCTGGGCGATCAGCTCCGAGGGTCCGGACAGACCGCCAAGATCGATGTGGTGCCCCGCGCCCAGCGCCCAGCCGGGCATCGCGCCGCCCACCAGGCGATCGATGGCAATACTGCCGAGCACCACCAGCAGCGGCCCCGGGATCAATGCCAGTGCCCGGTGCCGCTTGATCACCGGCTGTTCCCACAGCACCAGCAGCGCCAGGCTGAACAGCGCGATCAGCGTGGCCAGCGGCGAGATACCGCTGAACAGGGCGACCGGTTCGGTGATCGAGGGCATGTCCTCCAGCGGATGTCCCAGCGCCATCGGGAATTGCCCCAGCACCAGGATCAGGCCGATGCCGGCCAGCATGCCCTTGATCACCGAGGTCGGCACGAAGGCGCCGATCCGGCCCAGCTTGAAGATCCCCATCAGCAGCTGCAGCGCACCGGCCAGCACCACCGCGATCAGGAAAGCGGAAAAGCTGCCCAACTGTTCGATCGCATCCAGCACGATGACGGTCAGGCCGGCCGCCGGACCGCTGACGCTGAGCGCCGAACCGCTGAACATCGTCACCACCAGCCCACCGACCATGCCGGCCACCAGCCCGGCAATGGGCGGTGCCCCCGAGGCCAAAGCGATCCCCAGACAGAGTGGAATCGCCACTAGAAAGACCACGATACCGGCAGGAATGTCCCGCGAGAGATGACGTAGGGAGAGCGTGGTGGGCCGGTCGTGCCGATTCGATGCCGTGTGGGTCGACGGTGCCGATCGTGTCGTTTGTGTCATTGTCGTGTCCTCGAGTCCATGAGTCACAGCGGTAAGTGTCGGCTCACCCGGCGGCAGCGCGCTGCCAGGTCGGCTCGGCGGAGGCGCCTTCCGCCCAATCGGGCTCGCGACGATAGACCTCTTCCAGGTGCCCACTCGCCAGGTCGTAGACCCATCCGTGCAGACTCGGCGCCTTGCGCGCCTGCCAACTGTCGGTGACCAGTGACATGGTCGACAGTCGCTCGATCTGCGCGATGACGTTGAGCTCGACGACATGGTCGACCTTCTCGCTCAACTGCGAGAAACGCCCGAGTTCTTCCTCGCGCTCGGCGACCAGTTGCTTGACCTGGCCCAGGTGCTGGTCGACGTACGGCAAGGCCTGCAGGGCGTCACCACCGCTCACCGCCGCCTGGATACCGCCGCAGCCACGGTGGCCACAGACGATGATGTGATCCACCTTCAGCGCGTTGATGGCGAACTCCAGGACGCTCGATACATTGGCATCGTCCTCGTGCACCAGGTTGGCGATATTGCGGTGAATGAACAGCTCACCGGGCTTGGCGTTGCAGATCTGCTCCGCCGGTACGCGACTGTCGCAGCAGCCAATCCACAGCGCGGCGGGCGCCTGCCCCTCATGCAGACGTTCGAAGATGCCTGGATCGGCCATTTTCATGCCGGCGGCCCAGGCGCGGTTTTCAAGCAGCAGACGATCGAAGAATTGCATGTCTAACACCCCTAGATGACCAATGGCGGGTCGTCGTTCAGCGCCATCATGGCTTTTGAGTCGACTGACGCCATTGCGTGACGGATAAACCCAAACTCGAAATTTCCCGGCCTTGCCGACGACTCGATGACGGTTGGGAGCAGCCATGAGACCAAAGGCGTAGGCTTCGCTTAAAGTCGTAAGGCGGAGGGGTAGGTGCGGGCAAGCAAAAAGTGATTTGCCGACGGCAAATTTTGTAACGCGAGGTGATTGAATGTTGATTCAGGAATGCCGGCCAGACATCGGCACTCACACGCCGTTACATGCAGAGAGGGCTAGCGGCCATGCTGCTGTCCAGAGTGTCACCCCGATTCGAGCGGCTTTCGGCGGCGAGTCTGAACGGGCGGTGAATGGCGGATTAACGCTGGATGAAAGGCGCCATCATGCGGATGGCCGCTTGTCGGTCACCCGCTCGGACACATCGAATATTTAATAAAAACTAATGTAACAATTTGATCGATAACCTTGCGTGAAGATGAACGATACTCATCCGGTCGACAGTTCAGGTTATCTGAACGTTACCGGAAGACTACGTTCATCTTCAATTCATGACAGGTTCATCCCCGGTTCACCTCGACGGGTCGTCTCAACGGCTCGTTTCCAGCACTTCGATGGCATCGTCCAGGCGGACCTCTCCCCGGTTTTCCGCCACCAGATTCTGGCCAAAAAAGACTTTTCCCTTGTCGCCGCGTCGATAGCTCGCCAGCGTCTTCAACGGCTCCTTGTCGCGACGTTTTTCGCCCCGGGCCGGATCGACCGTCACCATGGCGCAGCGAGCGCAGGGCGCATCGACACGAAATGTCACCTCGCCGATGCGAATGCGCCTCCAGCCGTCCTCGGCGTAGGGCACGGTGCCGGCGACGACCAGATTGGGCCGGAACTGCGCCATCACGTGCGTGCCGTCGGTGCGGGCGTTGAGATCCTCCAGCGAGGCCTCGGAGATCAGCAACAACGGATAGCCATCGGCGAAACTGACTCTCACCCCGATCGTATCCCGATAGCGCGATGACCGCTCCCCCAGCCAGAGCAGCCGCGCCGGTTCGCCGGCGACGTCACTGAACCATTCGTCGAGCGAGGTGTGAGTGGTGGTGGCGGTGAAGGCATCGGCCCAGACCTGGGTATCGAAGGGGTGGCCCGAGAACTCCTCGCGAGCCACGTCCACCGGGGGCAGGGCGTCATGGGTCAGGGTCAGCCGCTCGCCGTCGAACTGCGCCCGGACTCGCTGAAGCCCGGGATGGGTGCGGGCGGTGATAAAGGTGCCGTCAGGCTTGACCACCATGAAGCGGCGATCGCCGACAACGCCCTCCTCCTCGACCCGCGCATGGCGCAGGGACGACCCCGCGGTCGACTTGATCGGGTAGCGATAAATCGCAGAAAGCGTTGGCACGAAGGGGCTCCTGTCAGAAAACACACGGGTAATGCCGCCCATGGGCGGCCTGTCATCGACGCCTGTCCGCCTTGCGGCGGCGTTGATAGTCGCGCTTGGCACGCAGATAGGCATCATCGCTGCGTACCGCGTCGAGCGCCACTTGATAGCGCTCGGCGATACGTGCCTTCTCCGGGTCGGCATTGCCGGGCTGGCGTAGGCTACCGTCGGCATCTTTCTTGCGCCCGCCGGGGTAGCGCGCATAGCGCCGGGCCCGGGTATAGCCCATCTGTAGATATTTCCGCGCCATGTCCATGCCGACAAAATCGTCCTGCTCGCGATAGGCCCTGTATCTGGCGCTCAAGTCTTCGATCGCCTGTCTGGCATCGGCTTCGTTGCGAATCGCCCACAGCGGCAGCAGCTCGTCCTTGTAGGGCTGGACATGAAAGACGCCACGCTCGCCATGACCGATCCGGTAGCACTCGGGGTGGCGGCGATAATCGATGGATGCGTCGGGAAAGCTCACGTTCACCTCACTTCCGGTCATGATGTCGTCATGCATTGACGGCGCGATGACGCCTCGCCACGAAAACGGCCGCCTCGCGAGAGACGGCCGTCATGTTGACACGGACGCGACGCGGCGTCAGGCGGTCGCCAGGTGCTCGGACTTGCCGTCCTTGGGTCCGCGGCGACGCCGCTGGAGCATCACGACCAGCCCGAACAGCAGCAGCGCCGGAATCCACATCAGCTCTTTCGGCAACTGCGACCTGGGAATACGCACCGAGACGATCTGCTGATCGAAGTCGAAGCCCAGCTTTTCCGCCTGACTGCCGAAATCGGTCATGTCCACCAGCATCTTGCCATCTTCCTGCATCAGATGTAGGCCCAGGCTCTGCAGCCGCTCGGCCCCGGTCTCGCCCTCCGTCGCCGGCACCTGAATCACGAAACTGGTCGGCGCGCCATAGGCATCGAGCCCCTCGATCCGCGTCATCAGGTGGCCATCAGGGCCGATCTCCCCCAGCGCCTGCTCGAATTGAGCCGGTGGCACCTCTTCATAGGGCGCATCGACCATGTCCATCCAGAAACCGGGGCGGAACAGGGAAAAGGCAATCAGCAGCAGCAGCAAGCTCTCGTACCAGCGACTCCTGACCAGCATGAATCCTTGCGTCGCCGCGGCGAAGATCAGCATGGCGGCCGTCGCCACGATGAAAATCACGATCCCGTGAAGCCAGTCGACGTTGATCAGCAGCAGATCGGTGTTGAAGATGAACAGGAAGGGCAGCGCCGCGGTCCGCAAGCTGTAGTAGAACGCCTGGAAGCCCGTGCGGATCGGATCCGCGCCGGAGATCGCCGCCGCCGCGAACGAGGCCAGCCCCACCGGCGGCGTGACGTCGGCCATGATGCCGAAGTAGAACACAAAGAGATGGACCGCGATCAGCGGCACGATCAGCCCGTTCTGTTCGCCCAGTTGCACGATCACCGGCGCCAGCAGCGCGGAAACCACGATATAGTTGGCGGTGGTCGGCAGCCCCATGCCCAGAATCAGGCTGAGCACCGCGGTGAGCAGCAGCATCAGCAGCAGGTTGCCCATCGACAGCGTTTCGACCAGATCCGCCAGCACCAGCCCAACCCCCGTCTGCGCGACGGCGCCGACGATGATCCCCGCGGTCGCGGTGGCGATACCGATGCCGATCATGTTGCGGGCGCCATCGATCAGTCCGTCCCACAGATCCATGCCACCACGCTTGATGTCGCTGGCCAGCTCGCTCTTGCCACGGAAGAAAGCGTCGACCGGGCGTTGCGTCAGGATGATGAAGATCATGAAGGCGGTGGCCCAGAACGCCGACAGACCCGGTGACAGGCGCTCCACCATCAGACACCACACCAGCACGATCACCGGCAGGATGTAGTGCAATCCCACCATCACCGTGGGTTTGGTGCGCGGCAGCTGGGTGATCTCCTGGGAGGGGTCGTCCACTTCCAGTTCCGGGTAGTGAGAGCCAATCTTCAGCAGTGCGATATAGACGGCGCCAACGCCCAGGGCGATGACCCAGGAAGCCGAATCGCCCAGCGCCGGCTTGAGCCAGCCGATGCCGTAGTAGACGGCGAATGCCAGCGCCATGATGCCGACCAGCCCGGTCAGGAAACCCAGGATCTTGTTGAGCCAGGGCCGCTGCGGGTTACCGCTGGGCAGCCCCTGCATGCCCGCCTTGAGCGCCTCGAGATGGACGATGTACAGCAGCGCGATATAGGAGATCACGGCGGGGACGAAGGCGTGCTTGATCACCTCGATATACGGAATGCCGACATACTCGACCATCAGGAACGCGGCCGCGCCCATCACCGGAGGCATGATCTGGCCGTTGACGGACGAGGAGACCTCGACCGCCCCTGCCTTGGTAGCGCTGAAACCGACGCGCTTCATCATCGGAATGGTAAAGGTGCCGGTGGTCACGGTATTGGCGATCGAAGAGCCGGAAATCAGGCCGGTGAGGCCGGAAGAGACGACGGCGGCCTTGGCCGGGCCACCGCGATAGTGCCCCAGCAGCGAGAACGCCACCTTGATGAAGTAGTTGCCGGCGCCGGCCTTGTCGAGCAGTGCGCCAAACAGCACGAACAGGAAGACGAAGCTGGTGGAGACCCCCAGCGCGATGCCGAACACCCCTTGCGTGGTCAGCCACTGATGGTTGACCAGCCCCGAGAAGCTGACGCCACGATGGGCCAGGATCCCCGGCATATAGGGCCCCGCCAGGGAATAGACCAGAAAGATCAGCGCGATGATCATCAGCGGCGGGCCGAGCGCTCGGCGTGTCGCCTCGAGCAGCAGCACGATCCCCACCACACCGACGATCACGTCCTGCAGAATCGGCGCACCGGGGCGCTGCGATAGCTGGGCGTAGAAGAAGTAGAGGTAGGACGCACAGAACGCCCCGACCAAGGCCATCACCCAATCGAGGATCGGCATGCGCTCTCGTGGCGAGCGCTTGAACGCCGGGTAAGCCATGAAGGCCAGGAAAACGGCAAAAGCCAGGTGAATGGAGCGTGCCTCGGTGGCACTGAAGACGCCAAACCCGACGATGAAGGGGAGCGGCGAAGCGATCCAGAGCTGGAACAGCGACCACAGCGCCGCCACACCGAGCAGGATGCGGTTGGGCGTTCCGGTCAACTTGCGACCACCGGTATCGGTCGCGGCCAGTTCTTCCAGCTTGGCCTGATCGGGGCCGGAAGTCTTGTTATCGGTCATGAGCAGATCCTGACGTGAGGAAACACGGAATCGTTGCCTGCGCGAGCGAATCGTTGCGCCACAGGGCTCCGGAGCGTCACGCCATCAAGGCCTGTCCGCCTTGCGATGATATCTCGCCCTCGGCGTTCCGTTCGCTATTGTGCAAAACAGTGCCCCCTACTCTCTCACTCGAGAAAGGGCCCGGCGCCCTTGGCGGCCGGTGAGTGGACCGACGTCGACACGACATCGGTTCACGCTTGATTCGATGCGACGATCACCGTCGCGGGGATTCCATCCAACGGCGCGGCGGTTGCAGACAACCGCCGCGCCAGAGTGTCAACGCCTTCTATCGAGAATGGCGTCGGGCCATTACAGCCAGCCCTGCTCCTTGTAGTAGCGCTTGGCACCGTCATGCAGCGGGGCGGAAAGGCCCTGGCTGATCATGTCTTCCGGCGTCAGGTTGGCAAACGCGGGGTGCAGACGCTTGAAGCGATCGAAGTTGTCGAACACGGCCTTGACCGTCTGATAGACGACTTCGTCGTCGACGTCGGCGGAGGTCACGAAGGTCGCGCGAACACCGAAGGTCTCGACGTCGTCCGGGTTGCCCTCGTACATGCCACCCGGGATGGTGGACATGCTGTAGTAGGGGAACTCGTCGACCAGCCCCTTGACGGCATCGTCGTTCAACGGGACGAGGTTGGAGGCGACGGTGGTGGTCGCTTCCTGGATGGCGCCATTGGGGTGACCGACCACGTAGGCCATGGCATCGATGTTGTTGTCAGCCAGCGCGGAGGCCATCTCGGCGGCACCGAGCTCGGAGGAGAGCGAGAAGACGCTGGTGTCCCACCCCTCGGCGTCCATCAGCACTTCCATGGTGGCGCGCTGACCCGACCCCGGGTTGCCGATATTGACACGCTTGCCCTTCAGGTCCTGCACCGACTGGATGTTGGCATCCTTGCGCGCCAGGATGGTCAACGGCTCGCCGTGGAGCGAGAAGACCGAACGCAGGTTCTCCATCGGCTGGTCGAACTGCGCCTTGCCGTTGTAGGCGTTGTACTGCACGTCCGACTGCGCCACCCCCATGTTCAGCTCACCGGACTTGATGCCGTTGATATTGGCAACGGAACCACCGGTGGACGGTGCGTTGCACCGAATGCCGCTCTCCTCGGCGCTGCGATTGACCATCCGGCAGACGGACTGACCGACGACGTAATAGACCCCGGTCTGACCGCCGGTACCGATGGTGATGTATTGCTGATCCTGCGCCATGGCTGGCGTGGAGATCGACAGGGCGCCCATCAGGGCGGAGGAGAGAACGGCTGCGGTTAATGCGTGGCGTTTCATGCGCATACCTCGAATTTTTCCCGTTTATTGTGTTGATCGGCGTTCCGATCGCGAAGACAACAGGCCGGCCGGCGTGCGTCAGGGTGTGATTCAGATCGCACCGTGCCCGTGACTTACCCATTGCAACATAACTTATCCCCGACGGCGCGCCATCATATAGCGAGTTTTTGACCGGCAAAACCGTCGTGGCGCGGGGAGGCTCATCCCCAGGGAGCGGGCTTGACCCATCGGTCAACTCCTGGACACCGTCACCATGCGCTTTTGCGGTGTTCCCAAGCCGATGGGCCGCCTCCCCTCCACCATTATCGGCATGCCTCATGCCGGAAGCGAATGCATTTCACGGCGACTCGATCCAGGGTGCGAGCTCGACACGATCGCCGACCTCGATCCCGCGTTCGGCGAAGTAGCCGGCATTGGCCTCCAGCGCGGCGCGAAAGCGCGCCCCCGCCGGGTAGACGGGGCACCGGCTCGACGCTTCGGCGCGGCAGGGAGACATGGTCCTCAGCGAACGGATCACGCCACCCTCGTCGATGAAGGCGATATCCAGCGGAATTCGAGTCCGGTACATCCAGTAGGCGCTCGTCGCCGGCTGTTCGGCGCCGTAGAGGAACAGCATTCCGGCGTCGACAGGAAGCGAATCGCGCTCCATCAGGCCTCTCGAGCGCTGCTGCGGGGTCTCGGCGACCTCGATCCGAATCGTGTGCGTGCGTTGGCCATTGTCGAGGACCAGAGCGTGGCGAGTCGGCGCTTCCGCCCAGGCCGGCATGGTGAGCAGCATCGACGCCAGCCACGCGGCGGGAATCAACGCTTGGGACAGCATGCCCTTCCCCCCCGGGTCGCGAGACTGATCGTCAAGCCTGCTCCTCCTCGTCGCGCTGACGCTGGTTGTTCTGCGCCGCGACCGCCTGACGCGTCACGGATTCGCCGCTTCCGTGGCGATGGTCGATATAGGACAGCACGAACAGCTGGGCGAAGAGAAAGCAGACGCAGAAGATGATTCCCTTGATCATGGGTTGGCTCTCGAGTGCGAAGATTCCCGACCTGGCGACGGAGAATCGGTCGATTTTGCGTAGAGTAGCGCATTCCCCGAGCTGAGAAACGCAGATTACGCCGACCGGCGAAGCGCCGAAGCCCCGTGGAAGACGACATCTCAAAATACTCTTGCTCTCGCGAGAGCCGCTGAGACAATGGGCCATCCGGCGCCTTCGTCGACGCCCCCTTCCAATGACGAGTACTGCACGTGCCCCTGAAGGACTTGCTGATCGGCCTGGGTATCATTGCCATCTGGGCTTTCAATATCATCGTGATCAAGCTTGGTATCGAGGATCTGCCGCCGCTGCTGGTGACGGTACTCCGCTTCATGCTGGTCGCCGTGCTGATCGTGCCGTTCACTCGCATCTCGCGCCAGCAGCTCGGTTGGCTCCTGGTGCTGGCCGTCACCTTTGGCGGCCTGCATTTTCCGCTGCTGTTTCTCGGCCTGCAGCATGCGGAAGCCGGTACCGGCGCGCTGCTGGTGCAGATGGGGACACCCTTCGCGACGCTGCTGGCTGCGATCTTTCTCAAGGAGAAGCTCGGCCCGCGCCGAATCTTCGGCCTGATCCTCGCCTTCGGCGGTGTCGTGGTCCTGGCCGGGGGCCCATCCCTGCCGCCGCCAGCCTCGACTGCCCTGCTGCTCGCCAGCGCCCTGTTCTGGGCCGTTTCGACCATGATCATCAAGCTCGCGCCGCCGATCGCCCCGTTGACCATGACCGGCTGGATCTCGCTGTTCGCGATACCGTTGGTCGCGACGGGCAGTTGGCTTTTCGAGGACGACCAGTGGCACGCCTTGCAGAACGCCGGCCTGGCCGGGTGGGGTGCGGTCGTGTACACCGCCTTGATGTCATCGATCGCCGCCTACGGACTCTGGTATCGGCTGCTGCAAAAGCACCCCGTCAGCCGCGTCGTACCGCTGACCCTGCTGATGCCGGTCTTCGCCGTCATCCTCGGCGTATGGCTGCTCGACGACCCGCTGGGTATCAACAAGATGGCCGGCGGCGCCATGGTCGTCGCCGGGCTGGCCGTCATCAATATTCGCTTCAGCCGCCACCGTAGATCGAGGCCCGCGCCATGAACTCCAGTCCCATGCCCGACATTCTGCCCATGACCATCGACGATCACCCGGACTTCGCCGCAATGATGTCGCGTACCCCGGGGGTGGTGCTCCGCAGCGCCGATGGCTACGCGGCGACGCAGCGCTATCTCGCGCGCAATCCCGGCCTGAGTTTCGTTGCGCGACCGGCCGTCGGGGACGGCATCGTGGGCTGCGCCATGGCGGGACACGACGGCCGTCGCGGCTATCTGCAGCATGTCATGGTCGACCCGGACTATCGCCACCTGGGGCTGGCACGAGCGATGGTCGATCGCTGCCTGACGGCACTGCTGGCGGCCGGTATCGAGAAGGTGCATCTCGACACCCTGGCGGACAATCACCAGGCGCACCGCTTCTGGCATCATCTGGGATGGGACGATCGCCGCGACGAGATCGTCAAGTTCTCCCGTGTCCTGGTCGCCGACGCCAACGCCTGAGACGGGGCGGCGAAGGCACGAGGGCGGTCCAGAAAACCGTCGCCACGCCGATAACACAAGAAAACCCGGGAAAAGCCATCATGTTGCGACCACTCATCGTCGGCATACTGATCGCGATATCGTCATTGGCGGCGCAAGCGGACGAGCCGCCCTACCCCAGGGATATGCCGCTGTTGACGCTCGTCGATCCCCACGGCCGGGTGCTGGCGTCGTTCACGCTGACGAGCCTGGAGGCGCTGCCCAGCCGCGAAGTGACGGGCTCGATCCCCGACACCAGCGATCCCGAAGCTCGCTGGTCGGGAGTGTCGATCAACGTCCTGCTGCGGAGCCAGTCGATCGCCGCGCCCGGCAGGATGCTCGCCGTGGGTCTCGACGACTACAGCGACATCATTCCCCGTTCGGACCTGGAGAACTACGATCCCGTCGTCGCCTACCGCCGCAACGGCCACTATCTCGCCGTCGATCGTTATGGGCCGCTGGTCGTCATGTATCCCTATAGCGACTATCCCGAACTCCACGAACGCACCTACTACAGCCGCACCGTATGGCAGCTGAGCGAACTGCAGCTCCAGTGAGCGGATCAGACGCCATCGGAGCCGGCAAGGGCCGACGCTGGCCGGTCATGCTGTTGATCGCGCTGGCCGGGACGATGATCGTCGCCGCGCTGGCGGGGCTCAAGCTGATCTCGGAGAAAGGCGATGACTACGCCTCGCCCGGCCTGCACACCGAGGTGTGGCAGAGCTATCAGTTGCGCTCGGAGATCCAGCGCCTGCTCGACACCGCCCATGCCGTCGAGGAGGGCCAGACAGGTGCCGCCGCGTTGATCCTGCGCCTGGGCGTCATGCGCAATACCCTCGACCCTTTCCGCCACAGCCGTGTCTTCGACTATCTGCCGCAACCCAGGCCCGAAGTACACCGGACGATCGCCCATCTCGACTCGCTCAGCGCGGGCTGGATGCAGCGGCTGGACTGGCACGACCAGGCCGGCGCAAGGCGCGTGGCCGCCGATATGCTGGCCGAGTTGCCGAGGCAATTGCGTCCGGCGCACGAGCTGATCGTCGTCTCCAATATCGCGGTCGCGGCACAACTCGACTGGGAACGCCAATCGCTGCAGCGAACGTTCCACTGGCTCACCGTCACCCTGGTGCTGCTGGCCTGCGGCTGCCTCATCCTGGCATTGCGTATCCTGAGTTCGCAGCGGCGCTCTCGTCATCTCGCCGAGGAGCTGCAGGCGCTCAACAGCTCGCTGGAGCGGCGCGTCCGGAGTCGCACGCGCCTGCTGCACGAACGCGAGGCGCTACTGCGCACGATTCTTGACTCGACGCCGAGTGACGTCACCCTGATCAGCGCCGACCAGCGCCGGATCTTCTACATCAGCGAGGACCTGCTGACCCAGACGGATACCCGGCGAGCCGAGGAGTTCCATCTCGAGACCCTGTTCGAGAATGGCGATGACTATCGACAACTCGTCGCGCGCCTGAGCCGCGGGGAGACCGTGCATCAGTTGGAGGTCAGGCTGGCGCCTCGCGCGCCTTACTGGGCCCTGCTGAGCGCGAGACCACTGCACATCCATGCGCAGTCCGCGTGGCTGATCTGGAGCCTCGACATCACCCGGCGCAAGGCGATGGAGCACAAGCTGCATCAGTTGGCCTCCACCGATGCCCTGACCGGCCTCCACAACCGGCGTGCCCTGTGGCGTGCCGCGGTGAAGCAGCTGCGCCGGGACCGGAACGCCCCACTGAGCGTGCTGTTGATCGACATCGACCACTTCAAGCGGATCAACGACGAATATGGTCATCCGGTGGGAGATCAGGCGTTGTGCGCGCTGGCCCGCCAGCTCGACGAGCTGATGCAGGAGGATGCCCTGCTCGGGCGCATCGGTGGCGAGGAGTTCGCCGTGGTGCTCTCCGGCATGTCCCCGGAAGCCGTCGCGCTGATGGCCGAACGCTTGCGCGCCGCCGTCGCCGACACTCCGTTGGTGGTGAACGACGCCGTCACGCTGTCGATGACGCTGAGCATCGGCCTGACCCAGCGTCACGAGAACGATAGCCTCAAGAGCCTGATGATGCGGGCCGACCGTGCGCTCTACCGGGCCAAGGCAGAAGGTCGCAATCGATGTTGCCATCTGCCTGCGGTGGCGCTGGCGCCCCCGGCGCTCGACGAGGCTTGAGAGGCCGACCACGACCGCTTCACCGACTATCGCTCGACGAGCCGGGCGACCGAGCGACGTCGAACATCGCCGGTTGGTGCTCGGTACCTCGGTTTCCAGCTAGACTGCTCGGTAGCCGCGACGCTCATGTCTCTGACAACGATTTCAGTAGCGTGCTAATATTATCCGTTCGTCACGCCACCGCCACAGGGAAAATATGGGTTTACAGGAAATCGCCGTCGGCGGGATCTTCATCAGTCCTCTGCTGATCTATGCCCTGTTCGGCTTCATCGCGACCATCGTCCTGCGCTCATTGCTGCACTGGATGGTCGGACAGCGTGCGCTCTGGTACGAAGCCTGGTTCGATGTCTCGCTGTTCGTGCTGTTCACTGCCGGTATCACTTTTCTGTTCTCCTTCCTGCTCGAGAGTACTTGATGCGCAATTCGCTACGTATCCTCATGACCCTCGTCGTCGTCGCGATCGCCGTGGCCGCCGGCATCTGGCTATGGAACTACTACCTCTTCACGCCGTGGACGCGTGATGCCCGGGTGCGCGCGGAGGTGGTCACCATCGCTCCCGACGTTTCCGGCTGGGTCCGCACGCTCAATGTCAACGACACCGGGTTCGTCGCCCAGGGCGACCCCCTGTTCGAGATCGACCCCGCGCGCTACCAGGCGGCTCTGGACCAGGCCCAGGCCACGGTCGAGAACCGCGAGGCCACCCTCCAGCTGCGTCAGACGGAGGCCCAGCGTCGCAACCAGTTGAGCAGCCGGTCGATCAGCGCGGAAGATCGCCAGATCGCCCAGATCAACAGCCGCGTCGCCGCCGCCAATCTCAAGCAGGCCCAGGCCGACCTCGCCAGTGCCAAGCTCGACCTGGAGCGCACTCGCGTCGTGGCGCCGATCAGCGGCCATGTGCTCAACCTGCAACTGGCCGCCGGCAACTACGTGACTCGTGGTACCCCGGTGATGGCGCTGGTGCAGTCGAACTCCTACTACGTCATGGGCTATTTCGAGGAGACCAAGATGTCCTCCATCGACGTCGGCGATCCGGCAGAGGTCATCCTGATGAACGGCGACACCCATCTGCATGGCCATGTGGCCGGTATCGGCCGCGGCATCGCCGACACCAACACCACGCTCAACAATCAGCTATTGCCGCAGGTCCAGCCGACCTTCAACTGGGTGAGGCTGGCTCAACGCATTCCGGTTCGGATCACGCTGGACCATATTCCTGACGACACTCTGCTCAGCGCCGGGATGACCGCGACGGTCAGAGTCCAGCATGCGGACGGCGAGCATCCGGCCGAGCCCGCCGGTGAGCCCGCCAGCACCACCACCCCGCGCAGCCTGCCCGCCGATCGCCGGCCGACGGCGCAGTCGCAGTCGACCGCCGAGACGTCGGCCGAGAACGCAACCGAAGCGCCGCAGTGAGCACCATGCCGCCGCTCGTCAAGACCTACCTGATGCCCGATGCCTCGGCGGTCAAGTTCGCCATCAAGACCACCGTGGCGATGATGATCGCGCTCTACCTGGCGCTCTGGTTCAATCTCGATCGTCCCTACTGGGCGTTGATTTCGGCGGCTTTTCTGCAGATCCGGCCCATGAGCGGCATGGTGATCGAAAAAGGTATCTGCCAGATCAGCGGTACCTTCATCGGCGCCGTGACGGGCATCGCCATCATGGCGCTTTTCGCCCAGGCCCGAGTGCCGGCGCTGATCACTCTGACGCTATGGATCATGCTGTGCACCTACGTCGGCTCGCTGTGGCGCAACAACTACACCTACGGCTGCCTGATGGCGGCCGTCACCGCCATGCTGATCGTGGTGATATCCAATGGGAGCACCCCCGGCGGTATCTTCGACATCGCGGTGGCGCGACTATCGGAACTGGGGCTGGGCGCCATCTGCGCCACCCTGGTCAGTTCGCTGCTGTGGCCGTCGCGAGTCGGCAAGCACCTCGCGTCGCAGGCCGACACCGTCATCAACGAAGCGTTCGAGAATGCCGCCCTGCGCCTGGAGGCGAGCAGCGACATTCCCGCCATGCAGAAAGCATTGCGAGGTAGCCTCGGCCCGTTGACGGTGCTGGAGACGGACAGTCAGGCAGCTCGCTTCGAAGGGCCGGAGGGACCGGGACGCATCCGTGCGACCCACGTGCTGACCCGACGAACGCTGCGCTTTCTGGCCAACCTCCAGGCACTGCATCAGATGCTGCACGACCACGCCGACAAGCTGGACCCCCGCAGTATCGAGATCGCACGGCAGGTGGCCCAGGGCTTTCGCGAGGCGGAGCATGTCAAGGGCGTTCCCAAGGCGCGGCAGGAGTTACAGGAACTTCGCCATCTCGTGCATGAGAGCGACGAAGCGGGCATGGCACCGCTGGACCGTCGCGCCCGGCTGGGGCTGCGGGAATCGATCGGTCACGCCATGGTGATGCTGGATGCCCGCGAGGCGATTGCGTCACCCGGTACGCACAAGCTGCGTTCGACCTCGCTGGCCTGGCATCGCGATCATCTCGCCGCCGGCATCAACGCACTGCGCTCCGGTCTGGTATTCGGCACGCTGGCCACCTTCTGGATTCTCACCGCCTGGAACAGTGCCATGGTCGCCATGCTGCTGGGGACCCTGTTCTCGTCGTTCTTCGCCAGCCGCGACAACCCGGTCGCGATCACCATGATGTTCTACAAGGGCATGCTCGCCGCCATTCCCAGCGCGTTCCTGTTCGGCCACGTGCTGCTGTCGCAGGCCAACGGTTTCCCGATGCTGGCGCTGCTGTTCGGCACGCCGCTGTTCCTGGGGCTCCTGGGCGCGACCAATCCGGCCACGATGGGCTACTGCCTCGCCTTCACGATCTTCAATATCCTGCTGACCATGCCCGGCAACAACATGGATTTCTCCTTCGACAGCTTCGCCAACCGGGCGGTGGCGGTGATCATCGGCCTGACCTGCGTAGTGATGGGTTTCCGGCTGCTGCCCGGACTGGGCACGCGGCTACGCCGGCGTCGCCTGATCAACGCCATCTCCCGGGACATCCACCAGCTGCGGCGACGTTCCATACGCGATGCCGAAACCCGCTTCAGTGGCCACATGGCCGATCGCATACTGCAGTTGGCGCAGCACGACGACATGCTGCCCGAAGACCAGCGCCACCTGTTCATCCTCGGCTTGACGGGGCTGGACCTGGGGACGGCCACGCTGCGACTGCGGGATCGGCTCGACGACGCCCCTCATCCCATGATCCGGCGTGCCCATCGCCAGTTGCTGCGGGCGCTGGCCAGCGGCTTCGAGGAGAGCGCCAACGGCCGCCAGCCGCAGGGCATTCGCGAGGCCGGCAAGCGCCTGGACGAGGCCATTGCCGAGCATGGCGATGTCGCCGCCGATCGGCGGGTGCTTCTGGAGGGCCTGGTCGAGCGTCTCGAACTGGCGCTGGAGCGGCTGGGGCGAATCATGGCCGAGCGGCCACGTATCAAGCCCGATCGCCAGCCCGAGCCCGCGACATCCTGACCGCGACCCACGCTCCGACGAACCGGCGTTTCACCGCGCTCCGATTCGTGGCCAGGTGTCGGCGAGCCGGTAGCCGCCAGGCCACGGATCCTGTGGATCGAGAGTGTACTGGTGGGTGCCGGTGATATAAGCACGGCCGCGGATCAGCGGCGTTACCGCCGCCACGTCGCCGACGCGAGTCGTGCCGTCGAGTCGGCAGACAAAACGGGAATCGATGATCGATTCGCCGATGAAGGTCTCGTTCAATCCCAGTTTGCCCTGGGCGTGCAGCAGCGCCATGCGTGCCGAACAGCCGGTGCCGGTGGGCGAACGGTCGAGCTTGCCGGGTTGAATCGCCACCGTATTGCGTCCCAGCCAGGCGTCGCCCTCCCGTATCAGCGGCGCGGCGATCTGGCAGAACGAGACGTGCCGCCAATCGGGATTGGTGGGATGGCGGAACCCGAACTGCTCGTTGACCGCATTGGTGATCCGGATGCCGGCCTCGACCAGCTCCCGCGCCTCGTCCGGCACCAGCCGGAAGCCGAGATCCTCGGCGTCGACGATCACGAAGCTGTCGCCACCGAAAACCGTGTCGACACGCAGCGTGCCCAGCCCCGGAACCTCCAGTTGCAGGTCCCGCTGATCGACGAAGGCCGGCAGGTTGCGCACGGTGACGTCGAGGACGCGGCCGTTCTCGCAGCGCGCCACGGCTTCTATCACGCCACCGGGAGCCTCGAGCACGAGATGGGTTTCCGGCTCACGCATGGGCAGGATGCCGGTCTCGAGCAGCACGGTCACCACGCACAAACTGTTGGAACCGGACATCGGCGGCGTGTCTTCCGGCTCCATGATGATCCAGCCCATCTGCGCGCGGGGGTCCCTGGCCGGCACCAGCAGGTTGACGTGGCGAAAGACGCCGCCGCGCGGCTCGTTGAGCATGAAGTCACGCAGGGTCCGGTCGCGGGCGATCCAGCGCGACTGCGCCCAGAGTGTCTCTCCGGGCGGCGGTGCCACGCCGCCCACGATGACGTCTCCCACTTCGCCCTCGGCGTGACAGCCGACGACATGGATCACGCGGCTCGTCTGCATGTTCCCCTCCCGCGTTGCGCTACTCGCCCACCCCCAGGTAGGCCTTCACGATCGATTCGTCCTGGCGAAGTTCGGCAGCCGCCCCCTGCATCCGAATCTCGCCGTTCTCGATCACGTAGGCGTAATGCGCCAGGCGCAATGCCAGACGCGCGTTCTGTTCGACCAGCAGGATCGTGGTGCCGGCCTCGTTGAGCCGCTTGATGATGCGCATGATGTCGGTCACGAGCTTGGGCGCCAGCCCCATCGAGGGCTCGTCGAGCAGCATCACGCTGGGGCCGTGCATCAACGCGCGCCCCATCGCCAGCATCTGCTGCTGGCCGCCGGAGAGCAGCGACCCATCCTGATGGCGACGCTCGTGGAGGATCGGAAAGAGTGCGTAGACTTCGTCGAGTCGTTGCCGGCGCAACCCGCTGTCCTTGACCGTGAACGCGCCCAGTTCCAGGTTCTCCTTGACCGTCAGCCCGCGCAGGATGCGTCTTCCCTCGGGCACGTGAACCACGCCACGCCGGGCGATCTCGTGGGCGGCCAGCTTGGCGATCGACTCACCCTCCAGCTGGACCTCGCCCCGCTGCGCCCGGACCAGCCCGGAAATGGTCTTGAGCGTGGTCGACTTGCCGGCCCCGTTGCTGCCCAGCAAGGTCACGATCTCGCCCTCGTGGACATCCAGCGAGACGCCCCGCAGCGCCTGAATCTGACCGTAGAAGGCTTCGACATCGCGGATGCCGAGACGCACCTTGCCCGGGCGCGAATCGATTGCCGGCGCGTCGGTCTGGTCAATGGTCTGTATCACAGTGCCAGCTCCTCGTCGTCCTGGCCGAGATAGGCCTCGATCACCTTGGGATCGTTCTGCACCGAGTGGGGGTCGCCCTCGGTGATCAAACTGCCGTGATCGAGCACGCTGATGCGCTCGGAGACATTCATCACCAGGCTCATGTCGTGCTCGATCAGCAGCACGGCGACGCCGCGCTCGTCCCGGATACGTCGAATCAGTTCGATCAGCGCCTGCTTCTCGCCGCTGTTGAGGCCCGCCGCCGGCTCGTCGAGCAACAGGAGCTTGGGCTCGGTGGCCAGGGCGCGGGCGATCTCGACGCGGCGCTGGTGGCCGTAGGCGAGATTGGTCGCCAGCCGGTCCTGGTGCCCCATCAGGCCGACGAAATCGAGGCATTCGAGGCTGGTCTCGAGAATCCGCCGCTCCTCGGCGCGCTGACTCGGCAGCCGCAGAATGGCCGCCAAGGCACCGGCCCGGCTGCGACAGTGCTGCCCCGCCATGACGTTCTCGAGCACCGACATCTCACGGAACAGCCGCACGTTCTGGAAGGTCCGGGCGATCCCCAGGCGGGTGACGGCATGAGGCTTGCGCTTGACGATCTGCTCGCCATCCAGCGTGATGTCGCCCTGCTGGGGCCGATAGAAGCCGGTGATGACGTTGAACATCGACGTCTTGCCGGCGCCATTGGGGCCGATCAGACTATGGATACGCCCCGCGGCGACGCCGAAGTCGACCTCGTGCAGTACGGTGTTGCCGGCGAAGCTCAGCGACACCTGTTTCAGTTGCAGCAGCATCGCTTTCCCCTATGAACGTTTCTCGGGCCAGATACCGCTCGGCCGGAACAGCATGATCAGCAGCAGCAGGACCGCGAAGATCAGCAGTCGCAGGGTGCCGAAATCGCGCAGCAATTCGGGCCCGAGCACGACGATGAACGCCCCCAGAATGACGCCGGGGATCTTGCCCATGCCACCCAGCACCACTGCCAGCAGAATCAGTACGGATTGCTGGAAGCTGAAGCTCTCCGGCGAGATGGCGCCCAGATTCACCGAGAAGAAGATTCCCCCGATCGCCCCGAAGATGGCGCCGGTCACATAGGCCGCCAGTTTGGTCGCAACCCGGTTGATCCCCATCGCCTCGGCCGCATCCTCGTCGTGGCGCACGTAGAGCCATGCCCGGCCCAGACGGGAGTCGAACAGCCGCTGGCTGGCGACATAGGCAAGCACCGCCAGTACCACGAAGACGTAATAGAAGTCGATCGAGCTGTCGATGTGCCAGCCGAACAGCGACGGTTCCGGGATATGCGACAGCCCGCTGGCGCCGCCGGTGATCTCCAGGTTGCGCGCGGTAAAGCGCACGATCTCACCGAACCCCAGGGTCACGATGGCGAGATAGTCGCTGCGCAAGCGCAGGGTCGGCCCGCCGATGATGACCCCGGCGAGCGCCGCCGCCATCAGGGCAAAGGGGATCGCGGCCCAGAAATTGACGCCGAACTGCTGGGTCAGGATACCGACGGTATAGGCACCGACCGCGAAGAAGGCGGCATAGCCGAGATCGAGCAGCCCGGCGTAGCCGACCACGATATTCAGCCCCAGACACAGCACGACGTAGAGCAGCGCGTTGGTCAGAATGACGGTGGTGTACTGACTCGAGATCCACGGGGTGACGATCAGGATCGCCAGAATCGTGAGATGAAGCGCCCGCCGCCGCCCCGGCGATTCGAAGGCTGCGTAGAGTTTCTGGAGTGGATTGCGCGGTTTCGCCCGGCCGGAATCGTGCTCGTCGACATCGGTGGGCGTCGGTGGCGAATGCTTGTCCATGTCACATCCTCTCCACTTCGGATTTGCCCAGCAGGCCGGTGGGTTTGAACACCAGTACCAGAATCAGGATCGAGAAGGTGAAGACATCCTTCCACTCGCTGCCGATGAACGGAATATGAGTGCCGAAGGACTCCAGCAGCCCCAGAATCAGACCTCCCAGCATCGCACCGGTGATGCTGCCGATACCGCCGATCACCGCGGCGGTGAACGCCTTGAGCCCGATCAGAAACCCCATGAAGTACCAGATGCTGCCGTAATAGGCGCCAGCCATCGTCCCTGCGGCGGCAGCCAGTCCCGAACCGATGAAGAAGGTCACCGCAATGACGGCGGAGACGTTGATCCCCATCATCCGGCACATGTCCTTGTCGATGGAGACCGCGCGCATCGCCCGTCCATAAAGCGTCCTGGAGACGAACAGCTCGAGCGCGATCATCAGCACGGCGGCGGCCGCCACCAGCACGATCTGGTTGTAGGAGAGGAAAAGATTGCCGAGACTGATGCCGCCGAAGCCGAGATCGGTACTGAAGGCCGTGTACTGGCCGCCGGTCAGCGCCAGCGCCGCGTTCTGCAGTACCAACGAAACCGCCAGTGCGGTGATCAGTATCGACAGCCGCGGCGCGCCGAGCATCGGATGATAAGCCACCCGTTCGATCACCACCCCGAGGCAACCGACGGCAAGCATTGCCAGCAGCATGGCCACGAAGATGCCGAGCCAGCCGGCCCCGAGAAAGCCGGAGACCAGCGACAGCCCGCCGAACCCGGCGAAGGCACCGGTCATGTAGAGATCGCCGTGGGCGAAGTTGAGCAGCTTGATGACCCCGAACACCATGGTGTAACCGAGCGCCACCAGGGCATAGAAAGAGCCCAGCACCAGCCCGTCGACGAGCTGCTGCAGAAAAGAATCGTACCAGGTCATGGCGTTTGTCTCTGGCCAGCGAACAGCGGATGAGGAAGACGAACGCGGCGTGGAGATCAAGCTCTACGCGGCGTTCCAACACCACCGGTTCGAGCGGAAGCCCGAACCGGTGATGCAGCCGTCATTTTTCGTAGCGGGTCCACTTGCCGCCCTGCCCCTCGAGCACCACGAAATTGCTTCGCGCCAGGGTGTGCTGCGGCGTGAAGGAGATCGGACCGGCCAGCCATTCCTGGCCATCGGCACTATTGAGTGCCTTGATGATGGCATCGCCATCGGTGGAGCCAGCCTTGTCGATGGCCCAGGCCATCAATTGCATGCCATCGTAGGCGAGCGGCGCGTACGGCCCCGGCGCATTGCCGAATTTCGACTGGTAGTCGCTGGCGAACTGCTTGGCAGCCGGCAGGAAGTCGGCCGTCGGGTTGGAGAAGGCAAATACGCCCTCGGCGGCCTTGCCGGCGATATTGAACAGCTCCGGCGAGTTGGAACCGTCACCCACCGCGATGATGCCCTGGAAGCCGCGCTGACGTAGCTGGCGAATCAGCAGGCCGCCATCGGCATAGTAGGCGGTCCAGAACACCGCCTCGGCGCCGGAGCCCCGGATCTTGTTGACCAGGGCGGAGAAGTCCTGCTCCCCCTTGTTGACGTACTCGAAGGCGGAGACAGTATGGCCCGCGGCGGTCCAGGCATCGCGAGTCAGATTGGCCAGGTCCTGCGAATAGGCGTCACCCTGGTTGACGATGGCCAGTTTCTCGATGCCCTTGCCCTCGAAGAAATCGAGCGCGGTCTTGGCCTGGTCGTCACCGGTGGAGTTGATCATCACCGCATTGCCAGGGTTGGCCGGGATCAATTGCGTCGAGTTGGCCGCCACGATGACGAACGGGATATTGGCATCGCCGTAGGTCTTGAGCGTCGGCTGAGTCGCTCCGGAGCAGTAACCGCCCACGACACCCACCACTTCCTGCGACGCCAGTCGACTGGCTGCGTTGACCGACTGCTGAGGGTCGCAGGCGGTGTCCCCGGAGATCAGTTCGATCTGGCGACCATCCAGCAGGCCACCATCGGCGTTGATCTCGTCCGCGGCCAGCGATATGGCGTTGAACATATCCTTGCCGTAGGTCGCCTCGGAACCGGTCGTCGGCGCCTGCACGCCGATGACGATCGGACCTTCCTGTGCCATGACCAGAGATCCCCCGGCCAGACTCAGGGCGGTCGTAACGGTGACCAGCTTGAGAAATTTATTCATACAACGATTACTCCCTTCTGCGCTTATTGTTCGTTCGTACTGCAAAGGGGTCGGGCGTTGCGCCCTTCCGTTCGAGGCCGTGATCCAGGCGACGTTGAGTCATCCTGCCACGAAAAATTACGTTTCGACACCGAGCTTTTCGTCGACACTAGGCTTTTCGTATAAAATATACAAGAGACATGGAGAGCAACTTTGGCGTCAACTGAAGTCTCTCTTCGCGCATTGGTTCTTCGCCGATCCCGGGCACGAGAGCGGGCAGTGAAAGGTCATCAAGCCGTGGTCGCCGGACAGCCGGGGCTGGCCATGCCCAAGGCTTCCCAACAAAAACTCGCTCTTGCGACTTCCGCCTGGCGCATTGGGAGGCAGATCCCTTCACCACCGCTAGCGTTTCGACCGAAGCGACAGCGCACGGGCACTCCCGCAGCTTGGCGACTGCCACTAAGTTGCCTCCGACAAATGGCGTCGAGTCGGCCCGTTTTCGGCCTGAATTCATCGTCAGCTTCCATTACCATGACTACGCTTGTCCCATGCGACAGCTTGTCGCATGGGGTCATTGATCGCATCGGAGTATGCGGTCACTCGGCAGTCAATAAGTCATTCAAGGGAGAGTTCTGTGGCCACTACGACTTCTTCCGGCGGCGCTGGCAGTGTGTTCGCCAAGCTCGTCGGAATCATTGTTGCGCTTGTCGGGCTGGCTCTGGGAGCCGGCGGCGCCTATCTAGCGACATTGGGCGGCTCCTGGTATTACCTGGTCGCCGGTGTATTGATGCTGATTTCCGGCATCCAACTGTTTCGCGGCAGGGTTTCCGGTGCCGTCATTTACGGTGTCGTCTTCGTAGGGACGTTCTTGTGGGCCGCTTGGGAATCGGGACTGAATTACTGGCGCTGGATTCCACGCCTGGATGTCGTACTGATTCTCGCCATCCTGGTAGCGCTGGTTACGCCTGCGCTCAAAGACGGACCCACCCGCAAGACCGGCTTCTCCCTGGCGGGCGTTCTATTCCTTGGCCTGATCGTCGCGGGCGCCTTGGCATTCGTTCCCGGTCGCGGCTACCAGCACCTCGAGGACGTCCCGGCGGTCGCTGACGAGTCCCTCTCGACGGACGTGGGCGATGCCCAGCCTGCCGATGTACCGGCCGATGGAGACTGGGCCGCTTACGGTCGTGACTCCGCTGCGACTCGCTACTCACCCGCAGACCAGATCACCCCGGACAATGTGGGCGACCTGGAAGTGGCGTGGCAGTACCGCACCGGCGATATTCTGGATCACCGCTGGGGCGCCGAGACCACACCGCTGAAAGTCGGCGATGACGTCTTCCTGTGCACCTCCCGCAACATCCTGATCTCCCTGAATGCTGCGACCGGTGAAGAGAACTGGCGCTACGACCCGGTCGTATCGGAGGATGCGATTCCTTACACCGCCGCCTGCCGTGGCGTGACCTATTACGAAGTGCCGGAAGATCGCCTGGACCCATCCGCCGAATCGGCGACCGCCGATGAGCAGGGTGAACAGACAGCGGCGACCGACACCCAGGAAGGCGACGACGGGACAGCGGGCGACGACACGCCGCAGCAGCCGGCCGTCGCAGCCAATGAGGCGCAAACCTGCCGCGCCAGGATCATCTCCGGCACCCTCGACGGTCGCATCATCGAGGTCGATGCCGCTACCGGCGAGCCCTGCACCGATTTCGGCGACAACGGCCAGGTCGACATCAAGCGCAACATGGGCGAGACCCCGCCGGGCTACGTGTCGATCAATTCGGCTCCCGTCGTCGTGCGTGACATCGTCGTGACCGGCCACCAGGTATTGGACGGCCAGCGGCGTTATCCGCCGTCCGGCGTGATCAAGGGCTTTGACGCGGTAACAGGTGAGCTGCAGTGGGCGTGGGACGCCGGGCGGCCGGATCAGAGCGAACCGCTGACGGGCGATGAAACCTACGTCCGTGGCTCGCCCAACATGTGGACTACCGCCGCCGGTGACAGCAAGCTGGGACTAGTCTATCTACCGATGGCCAACAGCGCTGCCGACTACTGGAGCAGCTCGCGGACGCCGGAAGAGAACGAGTGGGCCAGCTCCATGGTCGCCCTCGATGTCGAAACGGGCCTGCCAAAGTGGCATTTCCAGACGGCGCACAAGGACGTCTGGGATTACGATCCCGGTTCGCAGCCGACCTTGATCGACTTTCCCACCGGTAACGGCAAAGTGCCGGCACTGGTCATGCCGACCAAGCAGGGCGATATCTACGTATTCAATCGCGAGACAGGCGAACTGCTCGGCGGTGGCGCCGAAGAGCGCCCGGTCCCCCAAGGGGGTGCCGAACCGGAGCAGCGTAGCGAGACCCAGCCGTTTTCGCTCTACGCGACGCTGCGCCAGCCGGATATCGACGAGAAAGACATGTGGGGCATGACCCCGTTCGATCAACTGTTCTGCCGAATCCAGTATCGCCAGGCAAGCTGGAAAGGCATGTATACGCCGCCCACCGCCGAACAGCCGTGGATCCAGTACACCGGTTACAACGGAGGCTCCGACTGGGGCAGCGTGGCGATCGATCCGCATCGCGGTGTGATCATCGCCAACTATAACGACATGCCCAACTACAACGAGCTGGTGCCGCGCGATGTAGCCAACAAGCTCGGCTGGGTGCCGCGCGAAGAGCAGAAGGAAGACAGCGGCGGTGCGGAAGGCGCCGGAGACCCTCAAGCCAACACGCCTTACGCGATCAACGTCAATGCTGGCTGGCGCGTGCCCTACACCGGCATGCTGTGCAAGCAGCCGCCGTATGGCCACATCCGCGCCATCGACCTGGCGAGCGGCGACACATTGTGGGATCGACCACTGGGCACCGCCCGGGCCAATGGTCCCTGGGGTATCCGCTCAGGCCTGCCGATCGACATAGGGACGCCCAACAACGGCGGCTCCGTGGTCACCGCCGGCGGGCTGATCTTCATTGCCGCGGCAACCGACGACCTGATCCGTGCCATCGACATCGAGAGCGGCAAGACGATCTGGCAGGCGCCGCTGCCGGCCGGCGGTCAGGCCAATCCGATGGTCTACGAAGCCAACGGCCGTCAATACGTGGTCATCGTCGCCACGGGCCACCACTTCATGGAGACTCCCACCGGGGACTATGTGATCGCCTACGCACTGCCGGAGGGTGAAGGGTCCTGACCGTCTGACTGGGTCATCCTGCCTGGGCGAGATTCGGGCAGGATGGTCCAGGCGACAATTCGTGGGACAACCATAAATGACAGAAGCCCGAGCTCCACTGATGTGGGCTCGGGCTTCTTGGTTGAGACCGTCCAGCAGGTTCGGTCTCTCCGAAGGGGCGGCAGTCGGTCTTCAGTTACCAGACTATCGCTACTTCATGGCTGTATTAATTCTGTGCGTCTTCCGCTTTATCCTGAATGTCTTCACCCGCGTCTTCCATGGCGTCGCCAGCATTATCCACGGCATTGTCGACTGACTCTCCAGCCTCTTCGGCCGGGCCTTCATCGTTATCGCAAGCAACCACGCCAAAGGCCATAAAGCCTACCAGCATTGCCATCGCCATTTTTTTCAGTAGTTCGGTGCGCATCGAATCTTCTCCTTGGTAACAGCTTCCATGTATTGCCCACTCAACATAGCCGTTGATCGCACAATCATCCAACGGTAAACGCACCTTCCCCAATTCATCCTAATTGCCAGGCGGGCAATCTAAAGTTGTCGGCTTTTAGCGTCGCCAATCTTTTAATTTCCACCCGCGCAACGCAAACAGACAAGGCACCTGGCAAACGAAGCGTCACGAACCTTGTCGATGGGAAGAATAGAGGCGCCCTCCCCGGTCCCCAGCCAGTGAATCTGCGCTCCAAGCGCAAACGTGGACTTACCGCGGAAGTCGCCGAGCCGAGTTCATGGCCCGTCGCCCGTAGCCCGAGCTCGTAGC
>NZ_PZJM01000012.1 GCF_003206045.1 Salinicola lusitanus | reverse complement strand
GATGCGTACTTTACGATTCTCCGCGGCACTTGGCAAGCGTTGGGAAACAAAAATCCCAAAATTTCGACTGCGCGTCATCAAACCGTCACCCACCCGTGCATCTGTCTCTAGATCACCCAGAGATCCAGGAACGCATCCACCGGCGTCGAGTCGAACCTTTCTCCGTCTTCGTACAGCTCGAAGATCTGCTCACAGCGCTGCACCGGAAAACGGGTTGCCAGATTGTGGCGGAGCTTTTCCTTGAGCTGCGGGATTCCCTCTTCCCGACGTCGCCGATGTCCCAGGGGATACTCCACCTCCACAAGCTCGGTGCAGGTTCCATCGTTGAAGAAGACCTGGACCGCGTTGGCAATGGAGCGCTTGTCCGCTTGATGATACTCGCGGCTATACCGCTCGTCTTCGACGACCTCCATCTTGTCGCGCAGGAGATCGATGATCGGATGCGCAAGATGAAAATCGTCCTCGTAGTGCTCGGCAGTCAGATTACCGAACGCCAGCGGCACCGCGATCATGTACTGCAGGCAGTGGTCACGATCGGCCGGATTGGCGAGCTCGCCTACCTTGGAGATGATCCGGATGGCCGACTCATGGGTGGTCACGACGATACGCTCGATCTCATCGAGACGATCACGCACCTGCGGGTGCAGCGTCACCGCAGCCTCGGCCGCTGTCTGCGCGTGGAACTCCGCCGGAAAGCTGATCTTGAACAGCACGTTCTCCATGACGTAGCTGCCATAAGCCTGCGACACGCGGAATCTCCGCTCCGCCTCCGGCTTGATCCGTTGATCCTTGTTGGTCTTGCTGAAAGCGACGTCGTAGAAGCCCCATTGCGGCGCAGTGAGCACGCCAGGGATGCCCATCTCACCCCGCATGGCGATGTCGGCCAGCCTTACCGCTCGGGAGGTCGCGTCTCCTGCCGCCCAGCTCTTGCGCGATCCGGCGTTGGGGGCATGACGGTAGGTGCGGAGGCTCTGTCCGTCGACGAACGCATGCGACAGTGCCGACAGCAGCTGCTCACGATTGGCGCCCATCAACTTGGCTACGACGGCGGTCGATGCCACCTTCACCAGGATGACGTGATCGAGCCCTACTCGGTTGAACGAGTTCTCCAGTGCCAGGACACCCTGTATCTCATGGGCCATGATCATCGCTTCGAGCACGTGGCGCAGGGTCAGCGGCGTCTCGCCCTTCGCCACGCGCTGCTGAGAAAGATGGTCGGCAACCGCCAGGATGCCGCCCAGATTGTCCGACGGGTGGCCCCATTCCGCTGCCAGCCAGGTATCGTTGTAGTCCAGCCACCGAATGATGCAGCCGATATCCCAAGCCGCTTTCACCGGATCGAGCCGAAGCTGGGTCCCGGGCACACGAGCCCCGTTGGGAACGACGGTCCCCTCCACCAACGGCCCAAGATGCTTGGTGCACTCCGGGAAGCGCAATGCCAGCAATCCGCAACCGAGCGTATCCATTAGGCAATGCCGGGCCGTCTCCAGCGCCTCCCGACTGTCGACTCGATAATCGAGCACATAGTCCGTGATGGCCTGAAGCTCCGGATCGTAGTCAGGGCGCTGGTTGAAATCGACGTTGGCGCTCATGAGGTTTCCTTGGATTGTCGTTGATCAATGGCGCATGGCTCGAAGCCGCGGTTACCGGCGCTGCTCGATCGGCACCCAATCGCGTCTTTCCGGGCCGACGTAATCGGCACTGGGCCGGATGATGCGGTTATTGGCGCGCTGTTCGAAGATGTGCCCGCACCACCCGGTCAACCGCGAACAGACGAAGATAGGCGTGAACAGCTTCGTCGGAATGCCCATGAAGTGGTAAGCGCTGGCATGATAGAAGTCGGCGTTGGGGAACAGTTTCTTCTCTCTTTTCATGACTGCTTCGACACGCTCGGATACGGCATAGAGATGCGTATCGCCCACGTCGTCCGCCAACCGTTTCGCCCACTGCTGGATGATCGCGCTGCGCGGGTCGGACTCGCGATAGATGGCATGACCGAAACCCATGACCTTTTCCTTGCGCTCCAGCATCTCGAGCAGGCGCCGCTCCGCTTCGTCCGGCGTCGACCAGCGGCTGATCATCTCCATGGCCGCTTCGTTGGCCCCACCATGCAGCGGCCCGCGCAGCGAGCCAATCGCACCGGTGACGCAGCTGTGCAGATCGGAGAGCGTGGAGGCACAGACCCGCGCGGTGAAGGTCGAGGCATTGAACTCGTGCTCGGCGTAGAGAATCAGCGAGACATTCATCACCCTGGCATGCAGGTCCGAAGCCGGCTTGCCGTGCAGCAGATGCAGAAAATGACCGCCAACGGAGACGTCGTCCGTTTCGGTCTCGATGCGTTCGCCATGATGAGAGTAGCGATACCAGTAGTTGAGCATCGACGGCATGACGGCCAGCAATCGATCGGCGTGGCGCTGCTGATCCTCCATGCGCTGCTCGGTCTCAAGGTTACCCAGCATCGAAGTGCCGGTGCGCAATACATCCATCGGATGGGCATCCGACGGGATCTGCTCCAGCACTCTCTTCAAGGGCTCTGGCAGCGAGCGGGAATGCTGGAGCAGGGCGATGTAGTCGTCCAACTGCGACTGGTTGGGCAGCGCGCCCTTCAGCAGTAGATAGGCGACCTCCTCGAAACGCGCGTTTTCCGCCAGCGTCTGGATGTCGTAGCCGCGATAGGTCAGTCCCGAACCGCTTTTTCCGACGGTGCACAGTTCGGTGGTGCCCGCGCTCTGGCCCCGCAAGCCGGTACTCTTCGTCATCTCTGCCATGAAAGCCTCCTTATCTATTACTCGCCTCGATCGCCTTCCTTCGCAAAAAGCGCATCGAGTTTGCGTTCATAGGCGTGATAGTCGAGAAACTCGTAGAGCTCGTCCCGCGTCTGCATCAGCTCCACGACGTCCCGCTGGTGTCCCTTGGCATGGATGTCCCGATACACTTTCAACGCAGCCGCATTCATCGCGCGAAACGCGGATAGTGGATAAAGCACCATCTGGCAGCCGACCTCCGCCAGCTCTTGCTGGGTGAACAGCGGCGTGGCACCGAACTCGGTGATATTGGCCAGGATGGGTGCGTCGACGCCCTCGCAGAACGCCCGGTAGTCATCCAGGGTATGGACCGCCTCGGCAAAAATGGCGTCGGCGCCCGCCTCGACACAGGCATTGGCCCGCTCCACGGCGGCGGCAAGGCCCTCTTTCTGGAAGGCATCGGTGCGCGCAACCAGGTAGAAATCCGCATCGTGTCGGGCATCGACGGCAGCCTTGACACGGTCGACCATCTCCGCCTGCGAAACGATCTCCTTGTTGGGGCGGTGCCCGCAGCGTTTCTGCGCCACCTGATCCTCGAGATGAACGGCCGCCACGCCGGCCCGCTCCATTTCTCGAATCGTGCGGGCGATATTGAGAGCCCCGCCCCAACCGGTGTCGATATCCACCAGCAGAGGCAATTCGGCAGCCGCGGTGATGCGACGAGCGTCTTCGACCACGTCATTGAGCGTGGTCATGCCCAGATCCGGAAGACCGTGGGAGGCATTGGCGACACCGCCACCGGAGAGGTAGAGGGCGTGGTGACCCACCGCCTGGGCCATCATCGCACTGTAGGCATTGATGGCACCGACGATGGGTAGCGGATGATGGGCGGCCAACGCCCTCCGAAAGCGTGCACCGGGGGTGAGCGACGTCATGATTCGATCCTCGAGGTCTGGGAAGAAGAGGCCGGTTCTTCCACCAGCGTTTGCGCGTAGTGGGCGGCGACGTTTTCGCGGGAAGCGCTGACGTGGCGACGCATCAGCAGCTCGGCGAGCTCGGCGTCACCCGCCTCGATCGCATCGACGATGCGATGATGCTCGACGAAGGCGCGTTGCGGCCGGGACCCCTTGGCGCTGAACTGCGTCCGATAGAGCCGTACCAGGTAATAAAGGTCATCGCACAGCAGCGTCATCAGCATGCGATTGTGGCTGCCCTGCACGATGCGGTAATGAAAGTCGAGATCGCCTTCCCGCTGGTAGTAGGCCTCACCACTGGCCAGATCCTCCTGCCGCTCATGAAAGGCGAGAACGCTGCGCAGGCCCGCGATCTCCTCGGCCGTCATCGACGTCGCCGCCAGTCGCGCGGCCATGCTCTCCAGCGCCTCGCGCACGTCGAACAGCTCCAGCAACTCGTCCATCGAAAGCTTGACGACCCGCGCGCCGACGTGCGGCACGCGCTCGATCAGCCGATAGGTTTCCAGCCGCCGCATGGCTTCCCGCAAGGGCCCGCGGGAGATACCGTAGTGAGCGGAGAGCTCCGGCTCCGTGATACGGGTGCCGGGAGGCAGCTCGCCGCGGACGATCGCGCGCTGAAGCTGATGAAACACCCGCTCGGCCAGGGTGCGAACCGCTGGCAGCTCGGTGTCGATCTGATGATTATCGGTAGGGAATTGGGACATTAAGTTGTTAACAATGAAAGGGCTTACGCCTATCATAGGTGCCACTTTTCCTCCCGGCAACGTAATAATCGCGCAATATATGGCACTTTAGTCGGACCCTAGGAAACAGAACCCCTAGAATTGTCGACAATCAAGTGTTACTACGCAGGTTTTACTGACCCTGGCCGCTCCCCTCCCCCTCTCCTTGCCGGTGCCGAATCGCAGCCGTTCGCTGGGCGCGCAAAGCCCTCGCTCATCACCGAGACTCTCGATAAACTTGCCGGCCGGCATCAGTTGCCGATAACCCGAGATGCGGCTGCCGATGCCGAGTCGCCGTTCATTCGTCAGGAAAAGGTGTTCATGGCTGGCGCGAGACCCTGGCTCGAGATAGCCGATTTCCCCTACACCCCCGACCCGGGCCCGCTCTTCGAGCACCTGCATCGCCGTCCTGGGGCCGTGCTGCTGGACAGCGGCCGTCCCGACGCTCCGGGTGGCCGCTTCGACATTCTCAGCAGTGACCCGTTGGCGACGCTGACCATCGATGAAGGCCAAGTACGATGTGAGCCATCGATACGCCTGCCGGACGAGCCGTTCGCGGCTCAACGAGCCCTCCTGGATCATGCCGAAGCCGAATGGCTGCCCCGTCTGCCGGCCGACCTCGCTGCCAGAACTGGCCCCCTGCCCTTTCTCGGTGGACTGATCGGTCACTGGAGTTATTCACTGGCTTCCGCGCGCGACCCGAGCGGCCACTCCTCACCGCGCGTCGACTCTCGCCCGGGGCCAAAGCTGCCTTCGGCAAGGCTCGCACTCTACGACTGGGCGCTGATCCAGGATCATGAAGCGCAGCGTAGCTGGCTGGTCGCGACCGCCGAACGCCGCCAGCAGGTAATGCGTTGGCTGCACGAGGTCGCGACGCCGAGCCGGCCGGACTTCGCCCTGACCGGCCCATTCGTCGGCGATATCGATCGCGCCGGCTATGCCAGACGCTTTCAGCGCGTCATCGACTATCTGCACGCCGGCGACTGCTATCAGATCAATCTGGCGCAGCGCTTCACCGCCCGCTTCGAGGGCAGCACCTGGCAGGCGTATCGCCGCCTTCGCCGCGCCACGCCCACGCCCTACGGCGGCTACCTCGCCTGGGACGACAAGGCCATTCTCTCGCTGTCGCCCGAGCGATTCATCGGCGTCGTCGACGGTCAGGTCGAGACTCGGCCGATCAAGGGGACTCGACCCCGCGGCTCGACCCCCGACGAGGACCGGCAGCTGGCAGAGGAGCTTCAGCAGAGCGCCAAGGATCGTGCCGAGAATGTCATGATCGTCGATCTGCTGCGCAACGATCTGGGCCGCGTCTGCCGCCCCGGCAGCGTCAAGGTCCCGCAACTCTGCAGCCTGGAGAGCTACGCCAATGTCCATCATCTGGTCAGCGTGGTTTGCGGTGAACTGGCAAGCCCTGCACAACCGCTGGATCTGCTGGCTGCCGCTTTCCCCGGCGGCTCGATCACCGGCGCCCCCAAGCGTCGCGCGATGCAGATCATCGACGAACTCGAGCCCAGCCAGCGTAGCGTCTACTGCGGCAGCCTGGGCTATCTCGACCGACGTGGCCATCTGGATACCTCGATCGCGATACGCACCGTCGTCGCCGACGGCGATACCCTGCACATCTGGGGCGGCGGTGGACTGGTCGCGGATTCGGACGAAGAAGCCGAATACCGGGAGACCCTCGCCAAGATCGGGAGACTGATGCAGGCGCTGACGGATCGCCACCAGGTCGAGAACGATTCCCAATAGCATTCCATTGGTTTACGCTGCCCGACGCCATCTTCCAACAACGAAGCCACCTTGAAAGCCACGACGATTTCGCCCCGCGCCAGTGCACCGCAGACCACGGCCGATCGCTACCTCTCCCGCCGGCGTCGTCAGCACTGGCTGATCGCGCTGACCGCGATGGCCACGTTGACGTCGCTACTGATCGACATCGGCACCGGGCCAGGCGCCTACCCGCTACTCGACGTAGTGAAGACCCTGGCGATGCCGTCGCAGGCTTCCCGCGTGCTGCAGGTGGTGGTCTGGGAGATCCGGCTGCCGGTCGCGACGATGGCCATCGTCGTCGGCGCCAGTCTTGCCGTCGCAGGCGCGGAAATGCAGACACTGCTCAACAATCCTCTCGCCGATCCCTTCACGCTGGGGATTTCTTCCGCGGCCAGCTTTGGCGCGGCGCTTGCCATCGTGCTGGGTTTCGGCGTCCTGCCCGTCGCCGGCACCCTGCTGCTGACTGCCAATGCCTTCGCCCTGGCCATGCTCGCGTCGCTGATGATCTGGGCGCTGAGCCGGCTGAAGGGGGTCAGCGTGCAGACGATGGTGCTGATGGGGATCGCGATCATGTTTTTCTTCAACGCCTTGCTGGGGATGCTTCAGTACGTCGCCTCCGCCGAGTCGCTGCAGCAACTCGTATTCTGGTCGCTGGGCAGCTTGAACAAGGCAAGCTGGGGGAAAGTCGCCCTGGCCGCCCTGGCCCTGCTCGCCACCATGCCGATCTTCATTCGGGCCAGATGGCAGTTGACGGCCCTGCGCCTGGGAGAAACCCAGGCCAAGTCCATGGGGATCGACGTCGGCCGGCTGCGTTTGCGCATGTTGCTCTGCTGCGCGCTGCTGTCGGCGACGGCGGTCGCGTTCGTGGGGACCATCGGGTTCGTCGGGCTGGTCGGCCCGCATATCGCCCGGCTGCTGGTGGGCGAGGATCAACGCGTCTTCCTGCCGATGTCCGCGCTGACCGGCGCACTGATCCTCTCGGTGACCTCGATCCTCTCGAAGACGCTCATTCCCGGCATCCTGCTACCGATCGGCATCCTGACTGCGCTGATCGGCTTGCCGTTCTTCGTTTCGCTGATCCTGCGCTCGCGCAAGGAGAACTGGCGATGAGCCTGCAAATCGAGCGACTCGACTGTTCGCTGGGGAAACACCGGGTACTGCACGACCTCTCCGGCCTGACCGCAAGGCCGGGCGAGATAACGGCGCTGATCGGACCCAACGGTGCGGGGAAGTCGACGCTGCTCAAGGCGATCGCCGGCATCGAGAGTGCCAGCGGCCACATCCTCCTGGCCGGAGAGCGGCTCGATTCACTGTCGCTCGAGCAGCGCAGCCGGCGACTCTATTACCTTCCCCAGGACACCAGCACCCAGGCGGCGCTGAGCGTCTTCGAGGCTGTCCTGCTGGCGCGTCGAACCCAGGTGGCAGAGCCTGCCGCCACGGCGCTCTCGGCGGTCGAGCGCGCACTGAAATCACTGGAACTCGAACCGCTCGCCGAGCGCGAACTGGTCGCGCTGTCCGGTGGCCAGCGTCAGCGCGTCGCCATCGCCCAGGCCATCGTGCGGCGTCCGGCACTGTTGATGCTCGATGAACCGACCAGCGCCTTGGACCTCCATCATCAACTGCAGGTGCTCGATTACCTTCAGCGGTTGGCGCGTCGCGAAGCGATGACCGTCATTCTGGCCATCCACGACCTGAATCTGGCCGCCCGCTTCGCCGACCGTCTCTGGGTCATCAAGGCGGGACGGCAAGTCGCCAGCGGAACGCCGGGGGAGGTGTTGACGCCAGCTCGGCTGCGGGCGGTCTACGCCATCGACGCTCACGTCGAGTGGCCGCCGGACGCGCCGCCACGCATCACGCCTCTCTCGGCGCTGCGCTCGCTCGGCGCTTAATAATCAGAAGATCGGTTCGCATCGACATGTAGATAATTTGGTTATATATAAACCTAACCAAACGGTATTGGTCGACGCCTCGAGGGGGTTGGTAGAGTGGCAGCCATCCCACATATCCCCGCTGCGCCTCGTCGGAAACTCAGGCGAGCCCTCCAAAGGAGTCACCCATGGCGTTCGACCTCGATGCTCTCAATCGTGAAATCGGCCACGATCCTCTGGCCCTCACCGAGTTTGCACTGGGCCTGGATCAGAAGGCGATCTGCACCACCAATTTCCGTCCGTTCGAGGCCGTGATCCTGCACCTGGTCACCCGCGTTCGTCCCGACATCCCCGTCATCTGGATGGACAGCGGCTACAACACGCCCGCGACCTACCGTTTCGCCGAGGAGCTGACCAGGCGGCTCGATCTCAACCTGACCATTTACCACCCACACCGCTCGCGGGCCCATCGGGAGTCCGTCGAGGGGCCAACCCCGGAAATCGGCGACCCACGGCATGCAGCGTTCACGGAAGAGGTCAAGCTGGAACCATTTCGACGGGCGCTGGCCGAAACGGCGCCGGATGTCTGGTTCACGGCGCTAAGGGCCGAGGACACCCCGGAGCGCTCGCGCATGCAGCCGCTGTCGCGCAATGCCGATGGCCTGCTGAAAGTGGCGCCCGTCCTACATTGGACTGCCAAGCAGATGTACCAGTACCTGCAACAGCATGATCTGCCCAACAACTTCGACTACTTCGACCCGACCAAGGTCGAGGACAAGCGCGAGTGCGGGCTGCACCTGCAGCACTGATTGACTCAGGTACATAGTGCAGAGCGCCCCGCCGATGGCGGGGCGCTCTACGTTCGGGCAGGCTGAAACGGGGGAAATGCCCCTCAAAGCACGGGCAGTTGAATCCCCTTGAACAGCTCGGCCTCGTGCCTCGGGCCCGCTGCCAGCGCTCGCTCGACGGTCTCTCGATCCAGGTGGGGGGCCATGCGCTTGACGAAGTCGTACATGTAGGTCCGCATGAAGGTGCCGCGGCGAATGCCGATCTTGGTGGTGGAGCTCTCGAACAGATGCGAGGCATCCACCGCCACGAGATCGCTGTCGGCCACCGGATCGACCGCCATGTGGGCGACAATGCCGATACCAAGACCCAGCCGCACGTAGGTCTTGATCACGTCGGAGTCGGCTGCGGTAAGGACGACGTTGGGCGTCAGATCCCGGGACTTGAAGGCGTCGTCGAGCTGGGAGCGACCGGTAAAACCGAAGACATAGGTTACCAGCGGGTGCTCGGCCACCCGTTCGAGTGTCAATTCACCGCTCGCCAGAGGATGCCCCTTGGGTACCAGGACACAGCGATTCCAGCGATAGCACGGTAGCAGCACGAGATCGTTGAACAGCTCGAGCGACTCGGTACAGATCGCGAAATCCGCCGTCCCCTCGCTCACCATCTGGGCGATCTGCTTGGGCGTTCCCTGCTGCATGTGAAGGGCGACATCCGGGTACTTCTGACGGAATTCGCCGATCACGCTGGGCAGCACGTAACGTGCCTGCGTATGCGTCGTGGCAATCGCCAGACTGCCGCGGCGTTCGTCGCTGTGCTCCTGAGCGACGTGCTTGATGTCATCGACCGTGCGCAACACCTTGCCGGCCAGCTCGACGATCGCCTCCCCCGCAGGCGTGACGCGTGTCAGATGCTTGCCGCTGCGCGCGAATATCTCTACCCCTAGCTCGTCTTCCAACAGTCGAATCTGCTTGGAAATTCCAGGTTGTGACGTGAACAGGCTCTGAGCGGTTGCCGAGACATTGAGCTGATGCCGTGTCACTTCCCATACGTAGCGCAACTGTTGGAGCTTCATGAGCAACCTCGTGGCTTCCAGAATCTTCAAAACGGCATAAAAAACATGACGTAGATTACTTTACGCAATAAGTCGTGGGGCGTGAAGGCGCTGGAGCTACGATTATTGGGTATGAAAAAAAGATGTTTAATAACCTTGCGCTATCGTTCCGATAAAGCCAGGGATTTGCCAGCACCCTGCGCAAGGGCTAACATCGCCCCCATAAGCTCGAGAAGAGCGCAATGTCTCCAGGAGTTAACGTCATGTCCAACAATGTCGATGTCACCACCGCCAATTTCGAGCAGGAGGTGTTGAACGCGGACAAGCCGGTGCTGCTCAAGTTCTGGGCACCCTGGTGCGGCCCCTGCAAGATGATGGCGCCCGTGGTCGACGAAGTCGCCGACGAGAAAGCGGATGACATCAAGGTCGTCAGCGTCAACGTCGATGACGCCCCGGAGATCGCCTCCGAACATGGCGTTCGTGGCGTTCCCACCGTCATGCTGTTCAAGTCCGGCGCCAAAGTGGCGTCACTGGTCGGCGCTCAGTCCAAGTCCCAGCTGACGCAGTTTCTCGAACAGAACGGCTGAGCCTCGCCACCTGTCGACAAGGCCGCGCTCCCGAGAGCGCGGTTTTTTTGTGCCTGCAGACGATCGGCCGCGCCGACTCGGAGAACCCCCGAGCGCTATTCGACCTCTTCCTCCAGATCGTCCAACGCTTCCTGAACCTTGCGCTGATGGCGGCGACGGCGCTCCGAGGGGCTGAGCATCTTCGCGATCCAGCGCGTCTCGGGATGGCTGTCGAGGGCAATCTTGAGGGTCATTGTCAGGGGCACCGACAGCAGCATTCCCACCGGCCCCAGGATCCAGCCCCAGACCACCAGCGACAGGAACGCGACCAATGTCGAGAGCCCCATCGTCCGCCCCATGACCCGTGGCTCGATGATATTGCCCAGCACGAAGTTGATGGTCAGGTAGGCACCCGCCAGCGTCATCGCCTTCACCACCCCCCCATCCGGCATCGCCAGTGTCAGCAACACCGGGGGTATCGCAGCCAATACCGAACCGATGTTGGGGATGTAGTTGAGAATGAAGGCCAGCGCGCCCCAGAGCAGGGCGAACTCGACGCCGACGAGCCAGGCCGAAATAGTGACCAGCAGGCCGGTGATCAGGCTGATCGCCGTCTTTACGGCCATATACCGCTTGAGGTTGTAGCTGAACTCGGTGAAGCGCTCCAGGCTCGGCCCCGGATTGGTCAGCGCCCTGGCCACCTTCTGACGGAAATCCAGCGTCTCGAAGAGCATGAAATTGACCATCAGCAGGATGACCAGACTCTGGGACAGCACCAGACCGAGACCACTGATGAACCCGGATAGCCAGCTTTGGTCTCCGGAGTCGTCGACCATGTTGGACAACTGCTGCGGTGAGACCGAAAGCCCCTGATTCGCCAGCCACTCCAGCAGGTTCAGATAATGGCCCTCCAGCTGCTTCTGCATCTCGGGCCAGCTATCCATGAACATCGTGAAGCTGTTGCCCAGCAAGGTGCCGAACAGAGCCAGTAGCCCTCCCAGTATCAACAGCGTGATCAGGACCGCCGCGTAGGAGTTGACGCCACGCCGATAGAGCCAATGGACCGGCGAGGTGCAGATCACCGCCACGAACAACGACAGCAGGATCGGGATGATGAGGCTTTCCGCGGCGCGTATCCCGGCGATGATGATCGTCAGCGATGCCAGCGTCAGCATCAGATTGAAGGGAACGTTACGAAAAGCGGGTTCCTGTCCGGGCGACATATGCAAGATCCTGGTGGTCACGTCCTGTGGGCCACGACATTAGCACGATCCCGCGGCGGGTACGTTGCTGCGGCGCAAAGTGAGTGAAAGATAGCGGCTTACCGCGAGCCTGACGACAAGCGCCCCCGAGTCGTCGACTCGGGGGCGCCAGCTGCCTGTCCCAGGCAAGATTACGACCGTCGGAGATCAACCATAGCGACCGGTGATGTAATCCTCGGTCCGGGACTCTCTCGGCTGGGTGAATATCTTGGTGGTGTCGTCACACTCGATCAGGCTCCCCAGATACATGAACGCGGTGATATCGGATATTCGCGCCGCCTGCTGCATGTTGTGGGTGACGATGACGATCGTGTAGTCCTTCTTGAGCTCGTTGATCAGATCCTCGATATACCCGGTCGAGATCGGATCCAATGCCGAGGTCGGCTCGTCGAGCAGAATCACCTCTGGCTTCACCGCGATGGTGCGCGCGATGCACAAGCGTTGCTGCTGGCCGCCCGAGAGCGCCTGACCGCTCTGCTTGAGCTTGTCCTTGACCTCGTTCCACAGTGCCGCCTTGCGCAACGCCCACTCCACTCGCTCCTCGAGATCCCGAGCGGAGAGCTTCTCGTAGAGACGAATACCGAAGGCGACGTTATCGAAGACCGACATCGGGAACGGCGTCGGTTTCTGAAACACCATGCCGACACGAGATCTCAGCAGGTTGAGATCGACCCCAGCCTCATAGATATCGTGCTCGTCGAGCAGAATCTGCCCCTCGGTACGAATCCCTTCGTAGAGATCATGGATCCGATTGAAGCAACGGATCAACGTGGATTTGCCACACCCCGACGGGCCGATGAACGCCGTCACCTGGCGTTCGGGAATTTCCATGGTGACATTCTTGATCGCCTGGAACTTCCCATAGAAGAGATTCAGATCGTTGACGCGCAGCTTGGTGGCGATCTGCGGGGCGGCAGCCGCTTCAGCGGCGCCGGCGTTGCGCTTCTGGTCGAGATGAATATCGGCTGTCATGGCAGTCTCGCAGCTAGAAATCAGGATCGCTGGCGCGAGAAGTAGCGCGCCGCAATGTTCAGAATCAGAATGGCAGCGGTCAGGATCAAGGCCCCGCCCCAGGCCAACGCGACCAGATCGGGAATGAAGGCGTTGATCGTCATGTTCTGATAGATGGTCATCGGCAGGTTGGCCATTTCACTACCCAGGTCGAAGAAGTTCCACTGATTGGAATTCAGCGACGTGAACAGTAGCGGTGCCGTCTCGCCGCTGATGCGCGCGAACCCCAGGAGAATCCCGGTCATGATCCCCGCGCGAGCGCCGCTGTAACAGACTCGGACGATGATCCACCAGCGATGGGCCCCCAGCGCGGCCGCGGCTTCCCGCAACGAGTTGGGGATCAATCGCAACATGTCCTCTGTCGAGCGAATGACCACCGGCACGATGATGACCGTCAACGCCAGCACGCCGGCCCAGCCGGAGAAGTTGCCCATCGGGACCACCACTACGGCATAGATGAACAGGCCGATGATGATCGAGGGTGCCGACAACAGGATATCGTTGATGAAACGGATTACCTTGGCCATCAAGCCCTTGCCGCTGTACTCCGCCAGCCAGGTACCGGCGGCCACGCCGATGACGGTGCCGATCACCGTTGCCGCGCAGGTCATGAGGAAGGTTCCCCAGATCGCGTTGCCCAGACCCCCGCCGTTCATGCGGGTACGCTCGACGAACGTCGACGGAGAGATCGCCCCGATCCCCTTGGTGACCAGCGTGAAGAGAATCGCGAAGAGAAAGACGAAGCCGATCACCGTCGCCAGTTGGCAGAGCACCATCACCAGCTGGTTGAGGCGTTTGCGGCGCCGGTAGAGCGGCGTTTGATTGGTATCCATAGACTCTCTCCTCCCGCTCAGGCGTGGCGACCGGTGCTGTTGCGCAACAGATATCGCGCGAAGGCCAGCACCGCGAAGGTGATCAGGAACAGGATCAGACCCAGCGCCAGCAGCGCCGAGCGCTGGGTTCCGTCGGATTCGGAGAACTGATTGGCAATCAGTGCCGCGATCGAGGTTCCCTGCCCTGTCAGGGTGGCGTCGAGGAACAGGTTATTGCCGATGACGAACGTCACCGCCATGGTTTCCCCCAGCGCGCGCCCCAGCCCCAGCACGACGCCGCCGACCAGCCCGCCCTTCACCGAGGGCAGGATGACCTGACGTGTCACCTCCCAGGTCGTGCAGCCCAACCCATAGGCGGATTCGCGCATGACCGCCGGGACCGTATTGATGACATCTCGTGATACGGCCGTGATGAAGGGAATGATCATCACCGCCAGAATGATGCCCGCCGTCGCCAGACCGGTGCCGGCGGGAAAGACCGAGGGGAACCAGGTGCGCAGCAGTGGCGCCAGCACCTCCATGCCCCACATGCCGTAGATAATCGAGGGAATTCCCGCCAGCAGTTCGATCAGGGTGCTCAGCGGCTGCCGCAGGAACCCCGGACACTGCTCGGTCAGGAAGATCGCGATGCCGAACGAGACCGGCACGGCGATGACGATAGCGATGAATGACGTCAGCAGCGTGCCGTAGATCGCCGGCAGTGCACCGAAGACTTCGACATTGGCCGCCCAGCGGTTTTCCGTGAAGAAGTCCAGTCCGTAGCGCTGTAGCGCGGGCCAGCTGGAGAACATCAGTGACGCGATGATCGCCCCGAGTAGCAGCAACACGGCGAAAGCGAAGGCAAACAACGTGCGCTCGAACCACACATCGATGCGCGCCTTTCGTTGCAGCCGCCTGCGAGTGGCATCGCTGAGATGCCCCAGGCTGCTGGTGGGAATCGCGTTGGTGGTGGCCATCTTCGTTCCTCGTCACTTGCCACTTACCGCCCTGAGGCGGCGTCTGATACAGCGCCGCGACGGAGGCGGTTGTCCCGCCAGCCGTCGCGGTACGTCAGTCAAGGATCACTGGGTCCAGACGGCTTCGCCATTCGGGCCCTTGATCTCGCTCCAGCTGTCACGAACCATGTCGGCAACGTTATCCGGCATCGGCACGTAGTCCAGATCCTGCGCCATGTCGTTACCGTTATCGTAGGCCCAGTCGAAGAACTTGAGCGCCTGCTTGGCGGCTTCCGCGTCCTGAACCTGCTTGTGCATCAGGATGAAAGAGGCGCCAGTGATCGGCCAGCTTTCGTCACCCGGCTGGTTGGTCAGCACCAGATACATGCCTGGCGCATCCTTCCAGTCGGCGTTGGCGGCCGCGGCCATGAACGAATCCATGCTGGGTGCGACGACCTTATCTGCCTTGTTCTTCAAGTGCACCAGGCTCAGGTCGTTCTGCGCGGCGTAGGCATACTCGACGTAGCCGATCGCACCATTGGTGTTGGCGATCTGGCTGGCAACCCCGGCATTGGCCTTGGCACCGACGCCTGCCGGCCACGCGACCGACTTGCCCTCACCTACGTTGTCGGCGAAGTCCTGACTGACCTGCGACAGGTAGTGAGTGAACAGGAAGTTGGTTCCGGAGCCCTCTGCACGGTAGACCGGCGTGATCTGGGTGTCGGGCAGGTCCATGTCCGGGTTCAGCTTGGCGATGGCGTCATCGTCCCAGTTGGTGATCTTGCCCTGGTAGATGTCGGCCAGTGTCGGACCATCGAGGTTGAGCGAACCGCCCTCGATCCCCTCGACATGGAACGCGGCAACCACGCCACCCATGACCATCGGCCACTGCATCAGGCCATTCTTGTCCAGCTCTTCCTTGGTCATCGGGGCGTCGCTGGCACCGAAGGTGACCGTCTTGGCGACAATCTGCTGGATGCCGCCGCCGGAGCCGATGGCCTGATAGTTGAGGCCGATGCCGGATTCGTCCTGATAGGCGTCCGCCCACTGCGAATAGACCGGGTACGGGAAGGTTGCGCCTGCGCCGGTAATGGCGTCTTGAGCCTGGACACCAGCGGCGCCCAGAACCATTGATCCGGAAATGAGCGTTGCGAAGACGTGTTTAAGCATAGCGATATCCTGTTTCCACCTTGGATGCGTGAGCGATAACGACGTTGCGAAGGTTGCCAGCACTCTCAGCGCACACCGTACGTCAGTGCCGTGACAGTTTTATGACAGCCATGTCATGGATGAAAAAGATCATTCCGACAGCCGTTATTATCCGAATGAAAAAACCACCGACGATCTGCTGGATCCCCAGAATCGTCGATGGTTCTCGAGGTGCTGCCTTAAGCGCCTGGATGACAACCTTCGCGGCACTCACCATGACAAGGTTGGATGACAACTCAATGACAAGCGTCAAAACGCGTAACGATGGCGCCGCTTCGGGTAACGGCTCAGGGAGTCGGGTCCGGGGCCGCGGCTCGATGCTTGAGCGCACGTCCAGCCAGCACTCGCACCGCGACGTTGCCCAGCAGCGTGGCGCCCAGCATCGTCAGCACCGTCGGCCAGGCGCTGGCCAGCTCGAAGGCTCCGACCAGCGCCCCGGACACGGCACCGCAGGTGAACTGCAGACAGCCCTGCAGCGCCGTCGCCGTGGCACTCATGCGGGGGAAGTGGTCCAGCATCGAGGACATGGCATTGGGGCTGATCAGCCCCTGCATCCCCACGAAGACCACCATCAGCGGGGCAATCGTGAAAATGGAATCCAGCCCCGTTGCCACCATCACCACCAGCAGCACGCCTGCCGTCATCTGGACCCCAAGGCCCAGCAGCAGGTTCTGCTGCGGCGTGCGGGTCTTCAGCAGCCGGATATTGAGCCGGCTGGAGGAGGCCATGATCAGGATATTGGCGCCGAAGACGAAGGGATAAAGCGTGGTCGAGAGACCGTAATGCTCCATATAGAGATAGGGCGAGCCAGTGATGAACGCGAACATACCCGCAAACGACATCGATACCGCCCCGATGTAGCCCATCGCCTCCCGGTGGCGCAGCACGCTGGCGTAGTTCCCCAGAATCTGTCGCACCGAGGGGGCTCGCGGATCCCGGCCGTGCGTCTCGGGGAGATAGCGCCCCAACAGCCACAGCACGAAAGCGGCGTAGATGGCGAGAAACAGGAAGATCAACCACCAATCCGCCAGGTGCAGCAGCGCGCTGCCGATGGCTGGCGCCACCAGTGGCGCCATCATCAGGATCATGACCATGGTCGACATCACCTTGGCCGCTTCCCGACCGCTGAAGCGATCGCGCACGATGGCGGCGGAGTTCACCACGCACGCGCCACCACCCAGCGCCTGCACGAATCGCCATCCCCACAGCGTCGCCAGCGAGCCCACCTGGGTCAGCGCCAGACTGGCGACCAGGAACACGCTCAACCCGATCATCAGTATCGGCTTGCGGCCGAAACGGTCCGACAGCGGACCGCAGACCAGCTGTCCGAGCGCGAATCCGAGCAGAAAGACGCTCAGCGATAGCTCGGTATGGTGCACGCTGGCACCGATCGACGACGCCAGCGCCGGCATCGCCGGCAAGTAGGCATCGATCGCCAGCGGTGCCAGCGCCGTATTGGCAGCCACCAGCAGCGCCAGCCGCCGGGCACTCAAGATCGTCACAGGCTCTCCTTCAAGATCGTCTCACGGATAGGGATCTCGATGCCGCCGACTGCCGGCCCCGTGGTAATGCTCTCGCCCCGCCGAACGGGGAGAGCCCAGGGAATCGCAAGAGAACCTCGCGGCCCGGCGGGCATCCCTGGCCTGGGCGATTCGGCCTCGACACGAAGCCCCCCGTCAATGGCACGGATCGCCGGCGCGGGCGACGGACGGCCGACACCCGCGTCGCGACGCTAGTCATTCGTTACGGCCGGGTCTCGACCGAGGGTGGCTCAACCGTGCGGGGAAGCGTCGATGCGCTGCGATTCGAGCAGTTCGACGAAGGGTTGGAATTCGTGCCGATTGTGCTCGCTCATGCGCATGAGGATACGGTGGGCTTCCAGGATCCGCTGCTGGATGTCGCGCTCATCGGCCTCGATATGAGGCAGCTCATCCAACTCCGCCGGCTCGGTCAATGGCGCTTCGAGCAGCGTGAAATAGCGTGCAAAACCCATGACGTCCAGCATCCGCCGAACGTCCGGGTGCTCGGCGATGATCGTGGGCGGGTCATCCAATCGCCCCTGCACGGCCATCGCCACCTTGGCCAGGAACCCCAGCGCGGTGGAGTCGACGTTGGTCGCCTCGCGCAGGTCGACCATCACCGCCCGCAAACCAGGCAGTTCCGCCAGACGCTGCGCCTCGGCGTCCAGCGTCGCACATAGCGTCAAGCGCACGTCGCCGCAGAGCTTGAGCACAAATACGCCCGACTCGAAGGCCGCTCTTATCCGCCCTTCAATCATGGTCGAAACCACTCAGTGTCATCATGCTGAGATCATCCGGCAGGGGATCCCCCAACGCCAACCCTTCCCTCAGATCGTCGACGCTGGTGCAGTGTGTCGTGCGGTGCTCGAGTTCCTTGAGCCGCGCGTTCAATGACCCCTCCGGCAGACATTCCAGAATGCCGTCGGAGCAGAACCAGAGTCGGAACGACTCAGGTAACGGGCAACCATAGATGGGGTACTCGACGTCGGGAAACAACCCGACCGGTGGCCCCTCTCCCCCCAGGTATCCGCTTTGTCCCTCTGCCTGGAGAATCGGCATCGGCAACTGAGCGCCGAGCGCATAGTGCAGAAAACGGCGCTCATGGTCCAGCACGCCGGCAAAGATCGTGGCGTGCTTGCCGATACCGGTCTCCAGCAACTCCCGGTTGAGTTCGCCCAGCCACCGGGACGGAAACGCTTCCGGTAGCAACGTTCGCCACTGGGCCAGCCAGCGATTGCAGAGGTACTTCAGCAACACCGTGACGAAGGCGGAAGAGGCGCCGTGGCCGGCGACATCGGCAAAATAGAAGAAACTGTAGCGTTCGTCGCAACGCTGAAAATCGAGAAAATCACCCGACAGATAGAGCGAAGGCGCGAACCAGTAGTCGCAACGCACGCCGTGGTGCACGACGCCCGGCGGTGGCAGCAGCTTGCGCTGCACGTGCCCGCCTGCCCGCTGGTCGTCCCGGAGCATCTCGAGATGCCGCTCGAGACGATCGTTCAACGCCTCGAGCTCGGCCCGGCTCTCGCTGTGATCGCGCGACAGCCGTTTCAGCTCCAAGGCCCGCTCGATCAAACGCCGCAGAATGTCGACATGCTTGAGCGGTTCGACCAGGTAGTCGATCAGCCCGGCATCGAGCGCCTTGTGCAGGTCGTCGTCGCGCCGGCTCTCGCTGATGACGATGGTCGGACGTCCGACGGCCAGTCGCTCCCACCCATCGTGCGTGACCGCTCGGACATGCGCCACCACGAGATCGCAATGGGCCGGCAATGCCGAAACCGAGACGGCCGCCCGCACCACGATGTCGAGACGGGAAAGTTCTTCGATCAAGCGTTCACGGTCCGGCCCCGGCAGATCGATCAGACCGATCACGGGCAGCTCGTCCGACAGCGTATTGGACACAGGTCTACTCGGCGAAGTCGTCTTCACTATATTCGAAATCGTCACCGAACCCGCCGCTGGCGAACGGATCCTCGCCGGCCGCACCGTTGGTGACCTCGAACTGGCGACGCTGCAGATAAGCGTCTCGGATGAAGCTGTAGCGATCCCCCTGGATCAACGTCTCCTGGTCCAGCAGGCTGGCGCGCAGATCCACGTAGCGCAGGAAGGTCAGGCCGTAACGCCACTTGTCGTCTTCGACATAGGTGACCGGATAGGTGTACATATCGACCGGCAGGCCGCTGGTGTCTCGAACCGTGCTCGGCCCCAGAATCGGCAACACCAGATAGGGACCGCTTCCCACCCCCCACACGCCCAGGGTCTGGCCGAAATCTTCCTCGTTTTCGTCCAGGCCCATGCGCGTGGCGGGATCGAGCACGCCGCCCACGCCCAGCACGGTATTGACCAGAAAACGTCCGGATGCGACGCCGGCATTGCCCCACTCCCACTGGAGAACACTGTTGAAAACCGTGCGGATTTCCCCCAGGTTGGAGAAGAAATTGCCGACGCCATCCTGGACCGGGTCCGGCGTGATGGTGTCATAGCCCTGCGCGATCGGCTTGAGCGCATAGCGATCGAGCGTGTCGTTGAACTGATAGACACCACGGTTGAAACCCTCCCACGGATCCTGGGGATTCGACTCTTCCCCCGTCGAGGCACAACCGCTCAACGCCGCGGCGACACAGGCGCCGCCCACCCAATGGATCGATTTCATCAACACGCATTCCCTTTACGCAGTATCACACTGCCCGCACTGTAGCCCGCACCGAAGGAACACACCACCCCCACGTCGCCGTCCTGCAGGTCGTCGCGATGCAGATGAAACGCAATGATCGATCCCGCCGAACTGGTATTGGCATAGCGGTCGAGTATCACCGGCGCTTCCGACAGCGAGGGCTCGCGGCCCAGCACACGCTGCGCGATCAGGTCGTTCATGTGACGGTTGGCCTGGTGGAGCCAGAGCTTCCTGACCGAGTCCCCGGTCAACGACTGGCTCTCCAGATGATCGAGGATCAACGAAGCGACCATCGGGCAGACCTCCTTGAACACTTTGCGCCCTTCCTGGACGAAAAGCTTGTCCAGATCATCCCGCCCGTCGTCGGCAAGACGATTGAGAAACCCGAAGTTATTGCGAATGGCATTGGAGAACTGCGTCTTCAGCCGCGTTCCCAAGACCGTGAAGTGCTCCCGATCCTGGGCGAGATGGTCGGCTTCCAGCACGATGGCGGTACAGGCGTCACCGAAGATGAAGTGACTGTCCCGGTCACGGAAGTTGAGATGCGCCGAGCAGATCTCGGGGTTGACCACCAGTACCCGCTCCAGGCTGCCGGCACGGATAGCGTTGGTGGCCATGTCGATGGCGAACGTCGCGCTGGAGCAGGCCACGTTCATGTCGAAGGCGTAGCCGCCGGCGCCCAGCGCCGCCTGAAGCTCCACCGCGACCGCCGGATAAGGTCGCTGCAGGTTGGAGCAGGCGACGATGATCAAATCGAGCTGATCGGCACGCACACCGGCCTCGTCCAGCGCCTGGCGAGCCGCGGCCACGCCCATCTCCGCCTGGACCGACAGCGCATCGTTGGCGCGCTGTGGGATGCGCGGTCGCATGCGCTCCGGATCCAGAATCCCCCCGGCTTCCATCACGTAACGGCTCTCGATACCCGAGGCCTTGAGGATGAAGGCTTCGCTGGAGTGCGCCAGCGGCTCGCGTTCTCCCTGCTCGATCGCCGCCGCGTGACGCAGATTCTCGGCATCGACCCAGGTATTGAAGCTGGCGACCAGTTCGGCGTTATCGATCGAATCCGGCGGCGTGAACAGGCCCGTCGCGGTAATCACGGCTTGCGTCATCGGCTATTACCTCCCGCGGCATCCGCCGCTCTCCATCATTACGCACACCCGCCGACGGCGGATGCAGTGTCTCGAGCCCGCCGATCACACGGTTTGCCCGGTTATCTCCTGCCAGCGTCGTGCCAGACGCTTCTCCGACACGCTCTCGAGCGTGCCCAACTGCTGGGCGAATAGCGAGACTCGCCACTCCTGCAGCCACCAGCCGAATTCGACGAGGTCGGCATCGACGATGCCATCGCGATGGGTCTGCTGGCGCCGTGTATCGACCCGCTCCTCCCACGCCTGCACCTGCTGCATCGAAAGCTGATCCCGCCGCAGGTCGCGGGGCGCCTTCTCGAGCCGGATCTCGGCCGCCTGCAGGTAGCGCGGATAATGTTTCAGCCAGGGGCCGGCGTCACGCACGAAGCCGGGGTAGACGAGGCGTTGCATCTGCGCCTTGAGATCACTGTAGGTCAGGGCCAGCGCCAGCGTGACGTTGCCCTTGAGTGCCTTGGTCACTGCCAGATGGCCTTGCAGCGCCTTGTGCAGGTCGACCAACAGCGCCTCGGCATAGCCGACCAGGTCGCCGCGCCACTGCTCGAGACGAGCATCGAGCGCCTCCCGCGATCGCGGCAATGGATCGACCGCCACGGTCTGGGCCAGACAGGCATCGATCACATCGCGGGCGAGCTGCTCGTGACTGCCGACCTTGGCAAACAGCAGCGCGGACTGCTTGAGCGCCGGCAGTTCGCGCTGGATGTAGCGCACGATGTCGGGCAACCGGCGCCGGGCCAGGTTGACGATGCCGTCGCGGTGGGCGGCTTCGGCACGCGCGGCGTGGTCGAACCAGGCAACCCGCAGTTCGTCGCCCTCCACCACTACCGCTGGATAGACCTCGACCTGAATCCCGGCCTGGCGGGTCGTGCGCGAATCGGGCAGCGGCGTCACCGGCAGGTCGTCGAGACGCTCGGCGTCCTCTTTCGGCGTCTGGGCCAGCGCCTTGGCACCCGCCGCGGCGGCCTCGCCAAACCGCGTCTGCAGTTGGCGCAGATCACGTCCTTCACCCAGCACCTCGCCGTTGTGATCCACCACTCGCAGGTTCATCACCAGGTGCGGATCGAGCTGGTCGTGACGCCACGCCGACGGGTCCAGTCGGGTTCCGGTCTTGATCCGCAGAAACTCGCCCAGCGCCTCCTCGACCGGACGCTCGTCCGGCGTCATCGATGCCAAGGCAGCGTCGACCCAGTCGGGAATTGGCACTACCTGTCGACGCATCGCCTTGGGCAGCGCCTTGAGCAGCGCGATGCACTTCTCGCGCAGCAGCCCGGGCACCAGCCAGCTCAGCCGTCCCTGCGGAAGTTGCGCCAACATCACCGCCGGCACGGTCAAGGTGACGCCATCGTCGCCCGCCCCCGGCGAGAAGTGATAGCTCAGCGGGTAGCGCACGCCATTGAACACCAGCTCGTCGGGGTACTGCTCGACGCTGACGTCGTCGGCATCGCGCGCCATCAGTGCCGCCTTGTCGAGCTTGAGCAGATCCGGCGTGTCACGTTCGGCCTGCTTGCGCCAGTTCTCGAAGCTGCGGCCGCCGGCGACGTCCGCTGGGACCCGCTCGTCATAGAAGGCGAACAGCGTCTCCTCGTCGACGAGGATGTCACGCTTGCGCGCCCGATCCTCGAGATCCTCCACTTCCGCCATCATCGCGCGGTTGTGTTCGAAGAACGCCGCCCGGGTCTGGTAGTCGCCCTCCACCAGCGCCCGGCGCAGGAAGATCTCCCGGGCTTCCGCCGGCGCCACCTTGGCGTAATCCACGCGGCGACCAGTGACGATCGGCAGGCCGAATAGCGTTACCTGCTCCAGCGCCACCACCTGGGCCCGCTTGCGCTCCCAGTGGGGTTCGCTGTAGCTGTGCTTGACCAGGTGCGCGGCCTGTGGCTCGATCCACTCCGGCTTGATCCTCGCCACGTCACGCGCGAACAGACGACTGGTCTCCACCATCTCGCCGGCCATCACCCATTTGGGCGGCTTGCGCGACAGGCCCGACGCCGGATGGATCAGGAAGCGCCGGTTGCGGGCACCGAGGAATTCCCGGCTTTCCGGCTGCAACTGCCCCAGGTTGGAGAGCAGACCGGACAACAGCGCCTGATGCAGACGCTGGGTATCGATCCGAGGTTTCTCCGCCGGCGATTGTTCCGCTCCCGCCACCGCACCCGGCTCCTCGATGTCGGACTGCATGGCACTCGACGGCTCCAACTTCATCTCGCGGGTCAGCTGGCGCAGTTGGCGATAGGTGTCGTGCCATTCGCGCAGGCGCAGGTAGTTCAGATACTGATCGCGACACCAGCGCCGCAGTTGATTGCTCGACAGCGTCTCGCGCATGGCATCGAAGCCATGCCACAGATTGAGCCAGGCGACGAAGTCGGAGTTGGGGTCCTCCCATTGCTTGTGACGCTGATCGGCGGCCTGACGCTTCTCCGCCGGCCGCTCGCGGGGATCCTGCGTCGCCAGCGCACTGACCACGATCAGCACCTCGCGCAGACACTGGAAACGCTCGCCCGCCAGTACCATTCGCGCCAGGCGCGGATCGATCGGCAACCGGGACAGCTGCCGCCCGATGGCGGTGATGCGCTCGCCGTCATCGACGGCTCCCAACTCGAACAGCAGCCGGTAGCCATCCTTGACGAAGCGGGCATCCGGGGCATCGACGAACGGAAAATCGAACACGTCGCCCAGCTTGAGCGACAGCATCGACAGAATGACCGAGGCCAGGTTGGTGCGCTGGATCTCGGGTTCGGTGAATTCGGGGCGAGAGAGGAAATCCTCTTCGCTGTAGAGCCGGATGCAGACACCTTCGGCCACGCGCCCGCAACGCCCCTTGCGCTGATCGGCGCTGGCCTGGCTCACCGGCTCGATAGGCAGACGCTGGACCTTGGCGCGCGCGCTGTAGCGGCTCATGCGGACCAGGCCGGGGTCGATCACGTAGCGTATGCCGGGCACGGTCAACGAGGTCTCGGCCACGTTGGTGGAGAGCACGATGCGCCGGCCGGCGTGGGACTGGAACACCCGGTTCTGCTCGGCATTGGAGAGCCGCGCGTAGAGCGGCAGGATCTCGGTACTCTTGAGTTCGGCGCGGCGCAGCACGTCCGCCGTCTCGCGAATGTCGCGTTCGCCCGGCAGAAAGATCAGGATATCCCGCGGGCCGCTGTACCAGCGCTTTTCACGCTCGATTCGCTCGACCTCGTCGACCGCCGCCAGAATGCCCTCCTGCAGGGTCAGGTCCTCCTCGTCCCGCGACTCCCGGACCAGTGGCCGATAATGCACCTCGACCGGATAGGCGCGCCCGGAGACCTCGACCACAGGGGCGGGCCGCAGCTCGCCGTTGCGCTCGACGGCAAAGTGCCGGGAGAGCCGCTCGACGTCGATGGTCGCCGAGGTGATGATCACCTTGAGGTCGGGTCGTCGGGCCGTCAGGCGCTTGAGGTAGCCGAGCAGGAAGTCGATGTTGAGACTGCGCTCGTGCGCTTCATCGATGATGATCGCCTCATAACGCATCAGGTCCGGGTCGTGCTGCGTCTCGGCCAGCAGGATGCCATCGGTCATCAGCTTGACCAGCGTGTCGTCGCTGCTCTGGTCGGTGAAGCGCACCTGATAGCCGACCTGCTCGCCCAGCGGCACCTGCAGCTCCTCGGCCAGGCGAGCCGCCACCGAACGTGCCGCCAGGCGGCGCGGCTGGGTGTGACCGATCATGCCACGCCGCCCCAGCCCCAGCTCCAGGCAGAGCTTGGGTAGCTGGGTGGTCTTGCCGGAGCCGGTCTCGCCGGCGACCACCACCACCTGATGCTCGCGCAGGGCCTCGAGAATGGTCTCGCGCTTGGCGGCGACCGGCAACGCCGCGGGGTAGTCCAGCGTCACCGGCTGACGCTGGCGACGCGCCAGCAGCTCACTGGATGACGCCAGTCGCGTTTCGACCTCCTTCAGCGACCGGTCGATCGGCTTGCCGTCGCGGGCACGTTGCGCCAGGCGCTGGAGCCGCCGACGCAGCTCGTGGGCATCGCGCAGCAGGCAGCCGTCCAGGCGAGTTTCCAGGTCATTCAGGGCTTGCAGCGAGGGGGAAGCGATAGCGCTCAAGAGATCCTCTAAGTCGGCGAGAACGGGCCGCCACCCAGAGTGGTGACGAACCCGTCATTGTAGCGCCGTCAGCGGACCAACTCACGTCCTGGGAGAACCGATCTCATGCCGAGGGCTTGTCGCCCGCCTTGCCGGCCTCGTCGGCCCCATCCCCGGAGGCCTCGTCACGCAGCTCTCGTCGCAGCACCTTGCCGACGTTGCTCTTGGGCAGTTCGTCTCGCAGCTCGACGAACTTGGGCACCTTGTAGCCGGTCAGCTCCTGCTTGCACCACTGCCGCAGCGCCTGCGGATCGAGACTCTCGTTGCGCGCGACCACGAACAGCTTGACGGCCTCCCCGGTCTCCTCGTCGGGCACCCCCACGGCGGCGGCCTCGACGACATCGGGATGCCCCGCCACCACTTCCTCTATTTCGTTGGGGTAGACGTTGAACCCGGAGACCAGAATCATGTCCTTCTTGCGATCGACGATCTTGACGTAGCCGTCGTCGAGAATCATCGCCATGTCGCCGGTGCGCAGCCAGCCCTCGTCATCCAGCGTCTTGGCGGTATCTTCGGGACGGTTCCAGTACCCTTTCATGACTTGCGGTCCCTTGACGCAGAGTTCGCCACGCTCGCCGCGCGGCAGGGCGCGACCGTCGTCGTCGACGACCTGGATCGAGGTTCCGGGAACCGGCTTGCCGATGGTGCCGATCTGGGGCGCTTCGGGGGGATTGACCAGCGCGATGGGCGAGGTCTCGGTCAGACCATAGCCCTCGACGATGCCGAGCCCGGTGGTCTGCTCCCAGCGCTCGGCGACGACCTGGGTCAGCGCCATGCCGCCGGAGATCGTCATCTTGAGGCGCGAGAAATCGAGCGCCTTGAAATCGTCGCGCTGGCACAACGCGTTGAACAGGGTATTGAGCCCCACGAAGACCGTGAACGGCGTTTTCGACAGCGTCTTGACGAAGCCGGCGATATCGCGGGGGTTGGGGATCAGGATATTGTGCTGGCCGGTGACCATCGCGAACAGGCAGTTCACCGTGAAGGTATAGATGTGATAGCAGGGCAGCGGCGCGATGATCGTCTCTTCACCCTCCACCAGCGCCCTGCCGACCACCTGCTTGGTCTGCAGCATGTTGGCGATCAGATTGCGGTGGGTCAGCATGGCGCCCTTGGCGACGCCGGTGGTACCACCGGTGTACTGAAGGGCCGCCACATCGTCTGCGCGGCTGGCGACCACCTTGGCCTGATGCCGATGACCGGCGGCAAGCGCCTGTCGAAAACCGACCGCGTCCGGCAGCGAGTAGGATGGCACCAGTTTCTTGACGTGCCGCACCACCCGGTTGATCAGCATCCGCTTGGGCCAGGGATGCAGATCCGCCATTTCGGTTACGTAGACATGGCGAATGTCGGTCTGCTCGAGTACTTTTTCCAGCTTGTGAGCCATATTCGCCAGCACCACGACCGCCTTGACACCGGCATCGCGAAACTGGTGACGCATCTCGCGCTCCGTATAGAGCGGATTGGTATTGACCACGACCAGCCCGGCACGCAGCGCACCGAACACGGCAACCGGGAACTGCAGCACATTGGGCAGCTGTATGGCGATGCGATCGCCCGGCTCCAGGTCGGTCTCCTGCTGGAGCCAGGCAGCGAAATCGCCGGAAAGCCGATCCACATCCCGATAACTCAAGGTGTGACCCAGGCAACTGAAGGCAGGCTTGTCGGCGAATCGATCGCACGCCTCGGCGATGATGTCGTTGATCGACTCGAACGCTTCCATGCCCTCCAGCGGCGCTCCCGTTTCGATGCACGGGCTGACGCTGTCGCTCATAGGATCTCCTTGATTCGTGACGGTTATCGCTCTTATAACAGGATCCGGGCGGTGAGGCGCTGCCACCAAGGTTGTAAGACGCTCGACCCGACCGTCACAGGCCGTGGCGAGATCACCGTCGACGGCTAGATCGACGGCTCCTCGCGCCGGGCCAGTCGCCGCCGTCTGACGGCGCTCCGCCAGCGCAGCAGTATCCACGCCAACACGACGATGGCAATGATGATCCAGGTCACCGGTCGCTGCCCGTAGGTCTCCACGTATGGCCTGGCGAGCCGCCACCCCTGCTGCGCCTTGTCGACGGCGATATCGGCCATCTGCGAAGCGGTCAAACCATCGGTGAAGTCATCGCCATCGTCAGAACCCAGGCTATTGTCCTGCTGGCGGGAGTCGCTGGTGATGCCTCGTTCGAGATCCGCGCCGCTCAAGCCGACGGAAGCCTCGGGGTTGAGCCGCACGACCGGCAGCTCGAAGTGCAACGTGCGTCCACCGACACGGGCGTCGGCGGCGATGGTGACCGGCAGCGACTGACCTGGATCGGTCTGCGGCACCGCAATCGTCCACTCCCGCTCCCCGGTCTGGCGCACGTCGAGCGACCTGCCGGTGAGGCTTGCGCTGAGCTGGGTATTGCTGACGTCCAGGTCGGGATGGTTGGCACGCACGACGATCTGCGAGCCGTCCTCGCTCAGCACCGCACTCAGTGCAGCCACCACGTTGACCGTCTGGACCTGCTGGCGAATCATGCGATCGCTGCGCGCGGTGATCGTCAGCCGGGCATTGCCGAGTTGATCCACTCCCGGCAGTTCGCCGCGAAAGTGGTTGTCCGACGGTTCCAGCGGCGTGGCGGCAAGGACGGCCCCGTCCAGGTCCTTGAGTTCAGCCCGAACGGTGAGCCCGTCGGGACGCCTGTCCGCTCCCAGCACCTCCCCGTCCGACGCCAGCCAGACATCCAGCGGCGTGGAAAAACCGCGATAGAGCGTTGCCGGAAGCGGCGAACTGCGCAGCACGGTGTCGGCGTGAATGCCGATACGGCTATCGTCACCGATATCGCCCTCGATCCGCCATTCACCGGCGGCCGGATCGGGCACGGTGACGAGGTCGTAGCGATCGCTGCTTTGCCACTCCACGGCACCGGGATGGTCGCCGCGGGAGTAGCGCTGGCCATCCGGCCCCACCAGCACCGGAGAATCGACGCCCGGGGCGTGGAACAGCAGCGCGTTGAATTCGTCGATATCGTCGTCGACGCTGAACCGCTGCTGCCCGTCGATGGGGATCTGGTCCCCCGGCAGGATACGGTCGAGGACGTCCAGAAAGGCACGCAGCAGTTCTTCCGGCGTATCGGCGACCGCCGCCAGCCCGCCAGTGGTCTGTGCGACCTGCTCGAGCAGCGGCAGATCGACATTGTTCGACAGCGCGATGGCATGGACGACGACGCCACGCCCGGCAAGCTCCGGCGCCAATTCGTTGATGATGCGTTGGCGCGAGGCACTGTCGCGCTGCGCCTTGTCGCTGCCTGAGGCGGGCAAGTCGACCATGCCATCGGTCAGCAGGATCAGATGTCGGTCGGCGCTGTCAGGCGCTGCATCGGCCGCCTGGCGAAGCGCCCGCTCGATATCCGTGAACTGTTGATAGTCGGTCAACTGCGGCGAGAGGCTGGCCACGCGACCCCGCCAGGCGTCCGCCACCGTACCACTCGGGAGAGGATTGGCGACCGTGGTCCCGAAGGTCCAGATCGACCCCCGAGCGCTGGGCGGCAACAGTGCCGCGGCGAAGCCCAGGGCGTTGGCCCGCAGGTTCTGAGGATCGTTCTGCTTCATGCTGCCTGAAACATCGACGACGATCCGCACGTCCGGTGCGGACTGCGCCAGCGCCCAGGTCGGGGCGAGCCCCGTTGCCAGCATCACCATCAACAACAACGCACGCATCTCTCGCTTCCTTGTCGAAACACACGCCGAGAACGAGGTCACGACATCCTCGTCCAGTAGTATCGTTGGACAGCCCTTCGGACCGGAGAGTCAGTTGACCACCGGCTCGCGGCGGCCATCCGCCTTGGCGTGGGCGTCGCCACGCTTGCCGGGAGCCCTTGCCGCGGCACCCGTCGGCCGCCCCTTTTTCCGGCCGTGGCCAGACCCACTGCCGGTATCGTCATGGCGGCGACGCAGCAGGCGCCAGGCTCCCAGCCCCAGGGCGGCACCCAGCGCGGCGCCGACCAGCAGCAGCGGCATCGCGCCGGCGACCTGACCGCCATCGTGCTGGATGACCCCGACCGCCATCACCACGATGGCCGGGGCCAGGCCAGAGTAGGCCTCCCCCGGCTGCAGCAGCGGCAGCGAGAACGGCGCCACCGCCCACAACCCGCCGGCGACGACGCCGACCAGAATCAGACGCGGTAGCAGCGGTATCCAGCGCACCGCCAGATAGCCGGTCACCAGAACGATCAGAGAAAGAACCCCATAACTCAGCCAGAGCTGCGGCAGCGAATCGGAAAACAGCATGGTCATGACTCTCGATTCATACGATTTGCCACATGGTACACTCCAACCAGTCAAAGCACAGCCGCACCGGCGCCATCGGATGCGTGACTCGACGCCCAGTCGCCGCACTCCGGGCACGCCTCTGCGGATTCGCGAACCCGGCCCCGGCACACCGCTTCCAGCGCCCGGCCCGGCCAGATGACGCCCGTTTCACCGATAGCCCCAGCTCGCAAGGATTCCGCATAGCCCCATGTCCCGCTCGCAGACGACCCAAGTGCTTCCCGCCGCTCACTTTCGCCGTGAGGATGACCCCGACTGGCACTGGCTGGAGTCACGTGACGACCCTCAGGTCAAGGCGTTCCTGCGCGCCGCCAATCGCGAGAGCGATGCGTTCTTCTCTCCCCTCGCAGCGCTGGAGGACGCTCTCTACGAGGGCCATCTGGCGCGGCGGGAACTCAGGGTGGTCGGCCTGCCCATGGCGCTGGAGCGTTTCCGCTACTGGAGTGAAACGGCCGGCGATGCGGACTATCCGCGATGGTGGCGACAGCCGATCGCCGAAGAGGCCGAACCGGAACTGCTGCTGGACATCGAGTCGCGCTCGAAGGCCCACGACTTCCTCGAGCTGGGCGACATGGCGATCTCGTCGGACGAGCAGTGGCTTGCCTGGACCGAGGATGTCAGCGGCAACGAATACTTCGACCTCTACCTGAAACGGCTACCGGATGGTGAGCCAACCCGCCTGCGTCGTCGCATCGGCCCGGACCTCGTATGGGCGGAGGACAACCGCACGCTGTTGTTCACCCGCTACGACGCCACGCAGCGCCCCGCCAGCGTATGGCTGCTGCGACCCGGCGACGACCACTGCGAGAAGATCTTCGAGGAAACCGATGTCGAATTCTGGGTGGGCCTGGGCAAGACGCGCTCTCGCCAATGGCTGATCCTGGAGACGGCCTCCAAGGACACTGCCGAATGCCACCTGATACCGGCCGATGCACCCGGCACCCCGCCCCGGTGCGTGCGCCCGCGGGAGGCGGGGGTCGAATACGGTCTGGATCACCGCGCCGACACCTTCTACGTGCTCCACAATCGCGATGCCTCTCACTTCCGCCTGGACACCGCCCCGACGTCTCGACCGTCGAGCTGGACCCCCCTGGTACCGCATCGCGACGACGTCACCCTGGAGGGCATCGACGCCTTCGCCTGGGGCCTGGTGATCACCGAGCGTGACCATCACGAAGCCCAGGTATACCTGCGCGTGATCGAACTCCCGGATACCGGGTCATCGGAAGACGGCACCCCGCGGCCGGAGGCGCTGCCGGGCTCGCGGCTGCCGCTGCCCGAGGCCCCCTGCAGCCTGGCACTCGGTGACACACCCGACTTCCATACCCGCAAGCTTCACCTGCGCGAGGAGTCTTTCACCCTGCCGGTGCGATGGATCGAACACGATCTGGACAGCGGCGAGCAGCGCGTTCTCAAGACGCAGCCGCTGTATGGTGATCTTCAGCCCCAGGACCTGGTCTGCCAAAGGCTATGGGCAGAGGGCCACGACGGAGAGCGCATCCCTGTCTCTGTGGTCGCCAGAGCCGATGACCTGGGCAAGGCGCCGATGCCGACGCTGCTCTACGGCTATGGCGCCTACGGCGAGGTCCTCGATCCCTGGTTCTCGATCGCACGCCTGGAACTGCTCTCCCGGGGCGTCGCGTTCGCGGTCGCCCATGTGCGCGGCGGTGGCGATCGCGGGGAGCCCTGGTATCTGGCGGGCAAGCTCGAGCACAAGGAAAACAGCTTCAGGGACTTCCTGGCGGCGCGTCATGCGCTGGTCGCTGAAGGCCTGTCGGACCCGAACCGGGTAGCGGCCTATGGCGCCAGCGCCGGCGGCCTGCTGGTGGGAGCCAGCCTCAACATGGAGCCAGAAGCCTTCTGCGCCGCCGTGCTCGACGTCCCCTTCGTCGACGTGCTGCGGACGATGGAGAATCCCGACCTCCCCCTCACCACGGCGGAGTACACCGAGTGGGGCAATCCGGACGAGCCCGCCGTACGCCGGCGCATTCGTGATTATTCACCGCTCGACAACCTGACCGCCCAGCCCTACCCCAGCATGCTGCTGCAGGGGAGCTGGCACGATTCACGGGTGCCTTACTGGGAACCGGCCAAGCTCTACGCGCGCGTGACCGAATTGGGTAGCGCCCGGGGGCCGGTACTGCTGCGCACCGACATGGCGGCCGGGCATGGCGGGGCATCGGGCCGATTCAAGGCCTGGCGGGACAATGCACGCCAGGATGCCTTCATCCTGTGGTCGCTGGGACTCGCCGGGCAGTAGCGCCGGAAAACGCGCATCGGTCGATGATGATTCTGTACCCGCTCACATTCAGCGCTGTTCGTCGAGCGGGATGATATCGATGATATGGGCCTCGTAGTCGGCCTCGTCGACATCGGTTTCACTGACGGCAAAATGGCGCACGCTCATCCCGCGCTCGTGCATGCGACGATCGTCACCGCTGCGTAGCGGATGCCAACTGGCCAGCTTGCGCCCTTCGGCGAGACGACGATAGGCGCAGCTGTGGGGCAACCAGTGGAACTCGTCGAGGTTCTGCAGGCTCAACTGGGTGCACTCGGGCACTTTCTCGAAGCGGTTCTCGTAGTCGCTGCAACGGCAACTGCCGATGTCCAGCAGCCGGCAGGCCACGTTCAGCGTCGCGACATCGCCCGTGTCGGCATCTTCCATCTTGACCAGACAGCACTTGCCGCACCCGTCGCAGAGCGCCTCCCACTCCTGCTGGGTAAACTCCTCGAGGGAAAAGCGTTCCCAGAATCGATCACGCATATCGACCTCCGCCCCGGTGATTCTCGCCGCACTCTCGCCTTGGGAACGTGCGCCGAGGGGATGTGGTACGTCTCATCACTCCCCCCGCGGCGTGAACAGATCCAGCATCTCCGGATCCTTGGCCGGCGGCATCTGCAGATAGAAGCCCTGATCACGGATCGCCGCCATGACCTTGACCACGTCGGCGCGCGCCAACGGCCGCTCGGCCCTCAGCAACAGCGTCATCACCGCGATGGGCGGCCCGAACCGCTCACGCAGCGCCTGCGGCACCGGCGCCATGCCCTGGGCCTTGTCGAGATAGAGATACATCTCGTCTCGACGCGGGCTCTTGACCACCTCGCAAATCAGCCGGGAGGCGTCCATCACGCCGCCTCCTGTTCAGCCAGCGCCCGTTCCCAGTCGGCCGCCAGCACGCGCCCGCGCCATCCGGTCGGCAATGGCAGCGTCTCCTGCTTGAGATGGGCGGTGACGATCGCCTCCATCTCCGCTCGGTTGGCGAGTCGCTCCGGGGCGACGCCAAGCGCCTCGGCGTGGGTCTGGACGACCTGCTTCAGCGCCTTGACGCGACGCTTGAACGGGGGCGAGTTCGGCACCGGCAGCGGTTCGCAGAGCGCCGCTTCATCCTGGTGCTGCGCGGTCTTGACCAGTGCCAGCAAGGTGTCGCCTTCGCGCTTGACCAGGCTGGGGGTGACGCCTTCGATGGCCGCCAGCTCGTAGCGATTCTGCGGCATGGCCTCGGCGACCGCGAACAGCACGGCATCCTTGACCAGCCAGCCGCGCGGGACGTCGCGACGACGTATCTCCACTTCCCGCCAGGCCGTGAGTTCGCGGTACGCCTCGATCTGGCGCGGCTTCAGCCGCCACAACTGACGGTGACGGGCATACCATTGCTCGGCGCTCCCCTCGTGCCCACGGCTCAACGCCGCGCACTCTTCCTCCAGCCATTCTGCGCGCCCCAGCTCGACCAGCTCACGCGACTGGCCCTCCCAGATGGCGGGAAGGAACACCACGTCCAGCGCCGCATATTCGAGCTGAGCTGGCGTCAGTGGACGTTCCAGCCAGTTCGAGCGAGTCTCCTCCTTCGGCAGATCGACGTCACAGCGTCGGGCGACCAGCCGCCGGTAACCGATCGCCGGGTCGCTGCCCAGAAAAGACTCGGCGATCTGCGTATCGACCAGCGGCGCCACCGTCACGCCGGCCCATAGCGCCAACACGTCCAGATCCTCGCCACAGGCGTGGATCAGTTTCAAGGGCCCGCCGCCCAGCAACCGCTGGAACGTCTCGCTGGCCGCCACTGCCTGCGGATCGATCAGGTACACCGTTTCTCCAGCCGTCAGCTGAATCAACGCCGGCACCGGGAAGAAGGTGGTCTCTCGGAAGAACTCGGTATCCAGCGCCACGACATCCGCCTCGGCCAGCACCTCGTAAGCGGCCTGCAACCCTTCCGGGGTGTCGACCCAACATAGCGAATAGTCAACGCTCATTCAGATTCCTTGCGGCCACGGACGTGGCCCTGCGATACGAAAGGAGAGAGCCTGGGCGCGGCAGGAGCACCCGCCGCGCCCAGGCTTCACTCGGAAGAGAACGGCTGGCGCCCTTGAAATGCCCGGCTGAGCGTGCCGCCATCGACATACTCCAGCTCGCCACCCATGGGCACACCGTAGGCCAGCCGCGACAGCCTCGCTTCTCGCCCGACCAGGTGCTCCGCGATGTAGTGCGCGGTCGCCTCGCCTTCCACGGTGGGATTGGTCGCCAGGATGATCTCGCTGACGGTCTCTTGGGCGAGTCGTGCTTCCAACTGGTCGAGACCGATGTCGTCGGGCCCGATGCCGTCGAGTGGCGAGAGGTGACCATGCAGGACGAAGTACTGGCCCCGATAGCCACCGGCCTGCTCGATCGCCAGCATGTCCGCCGGCGACTCGACCACGCACAGCAGTGCCGAGTCGCGACGCGGATCCTGGCAGACGCCGCACAGGGTCTCCTCGGTCAGGGTTCGACACCGCTCGCAGTAGCCAACCCGCTCGATCGCCTCGGTCAACGCCTGAGACAGCCGGCGCCCGCCATCGCGCTCCCGCTCCAGCAGATGCAACGCCATCCGCTGAGCCGTCTTGGGCCCCACGCCGGGCAGTACGCGCAGGCTCTCCAGCAGCTGCTCGACCAGCGGTGAGAAACTCATCAGAACGGCATCTTCATCCCGGGAGGCAGGTTGAGTCCGGAAGAGACCTCTTCCATCCTCGCCTTGGACTGACTCTCCACCTTGCGAGACGCGTCGTTGACAGCGGCCGCCAGCAGATCTTCCAGCAGCTCCTTGTCTTCCTGCATCAAGGAGGGATCGATCTCGACCCGGCTGACGTCATGACGGCCATTCATGGTGACCTTGATCATGCCGGCGCCAGCTTCGCCCGAGACTTCCATCTGGGCGATCTCCTCCTGCACCTGCTGCATCTTTTCCTGCATTTCCTGGGCCTGTTTCATCAGACCACCCATGCCACCCTTGAACATGACGAACTCCTTCGAGATGGGATTTTCGAGACTGGGGTCGTTGGCAAGTGTCACACGCGGTCGGCGGTGACACTCTCTTCGATCAGACGGGCGCCGAAACGCGCTTCCAGCTCCTGAATATGTGGGTCGACCCGCAGCGCTTCAACGGCGCGGGCATGACGCTCGCGAGCCTCTCGGTCGCGCCTGGCCTTGGCCGTTTCGCGAGAACCATCCAGTTCGGCGACGTTGACCTCGAGACGGCGAGCGTAACCGATACCCGCCAGCGCCTTGGTAATCCGATCGACGTGCAGCTCCGACAGCATCGCCGACTGTCCGGGGTCCAGCGTGACGTGAAGCACGTGCCCGTCGTCGCTGTCGATGACGCAGTGCGCCGCGAGGTTGCGGGTGAGACCACCGATGTCGAGGCGATCGAAACGCTCGAGCCAGAGATCATGCGTCAATGGTGTCGTCGCGGCGACTACCCCGGCGGGGTCAGGCGACTCGTCGATGACCGCCGGAGATGAAGATTCCCCAGCGCTGGCGGCTGCCGGCGGCGTCTCGGCGGCATCGCGCTCGGAGGGTATGTCGGCCGGGTGCGCGGACGACGCATTCGGGTCGACCGGCAAGGCCGGCGCCGGGTCGTGACTATCGGGAAGCGCCGCCAGTGACTCGTCGCCAGAGACGTTCGACTGATCCGCCCAGGCGTAGGCGTCACTCTGCAGATCGGCGTCGCTGTCGACATCGATCTCGCGGCCGGATTCGGCATCGCCGCTAAAACCGCTGCCGCCGCTGGCACCGACATCGCCGGCTTCGACGCCTGGCATGGAGAAATCCGCAGCTGAGAATGACTCCGCCTCCCGCGGCTCCCATGACGTCGATTCCTCCGTCGCTGGCGCCGGTTGCCGTGGCGCACCAGGTGCCTCGACATCGACCGACCAGGGCGGACGGTCATCCGCCTGCGGCTCGACGGCGGCCGGGGACGATGCAACCGGTGCCTCGCCCGGCCCGACCGGTCGTTGATCGACCGCGGGTGGCGGCTCGTGTGGCGCCGGCTCTTCAGGATTCACGCTCGTCGGTCCCGACGCCACCGATTCCGGAGTCGCCGATTCCAAGGACATAGTGCTGGCCGCCGATGCCATCGGTTCGGCCGGCGCAGGATCATCGGCCCGCGCGTCTTCTGCAGCGGTCTCGCCTGCGCGCGTCTCACGCTGGGCGTCACGACCACCATCATTTTCGCCCTGCGGATTTCCGCGCAGCGGCAGGTCGGTCTGCGGCGGTGTCGGCACCCCCTGGGGGCGGAAGGCCAGCATGCGCAACAGCGTCATCTCGACCGCCGAACGCGTGTCCGGCGCGTTGTCGATGTCGCCGCGCCCCTGCAGGGCGATCTGGTAGTAGAGCTGGACGTCCTCGGCGGTGAACCGGCCGGCCAGTGCCAGCAGCTCCTCGCGATCGCCGTGGCCATTGTCCAGGGCCGAGGGCACCATCTGGGCGATGGCCAGGCGGTGCATCAACCCGGACAGCTCGTCGAGCACGCCGGCAAAGTCCGGCCCTTGCTCGGCCAGTGCCGCTACTTCCGCCAGCAGTCGCTCGGCGTCGACATCCGCCAGGGCCTGGGCCAGGGCAATCAGATGCGCATGATCCAGCGTGCCGAGCATGGCGGCCACATCCTCACGGCGCACTTCACCCTGCCCAAACGCGATGGCCTGATCGGTCAGGCTCATGGCGTCGCGCATCGAGCCGTCGGCGGCCTTGCCGAGCAGCCACAGCGCCTGCGGGTCGAAAGCGACCTGTTCGGCCTCCAGCACCCGGGTCAGGTGCTCGACGACCCGCTCCGGCGGCATGTTCTTGAGCGTGAACTGCAGGCAGCGCGACAGCACCGTCACCGGCAGCTTCTGGGGGTCCGTCGTCGCCAGCAGGAACTTGACGTGCGGCGGCGGCTCTTCCAGCGTCTTGAGCAGCGCGTTGAAGCTGTGCGTCGAGAGCATGTGCACCTCATCGATGAGGTACACCTTGTAACGCCCCTGGGTCGGCGCGTACTGAACGTTGTCCAGCAGCTCGCGGGTGTCCTCCACCTTGGTCCGCGAGGCGGCATCGACCTCGATCAGGTCGACGAAGCGACCGTTGTCGATATCGCGACAGGTCTCGCACTGGCCGCAAGGCTGCGAACTCACCCCCTGCTCGCAGTTGAGACACTTGGCGAGGATCCGGGCCAGCGTCGTCTTGCCGACGCCGCGCGTACCGGTAAACAGATAGGCGTGGTGCAACCGGCCCTGGTCGAGCGCGTTGACCAGCGCACGGCTGACATGCTCCTGGCCGATCAGTTCGTGAAAGGTACGCGGGCGCCACTTGCGGGCCAGAACCTGATAACTCATGCGGCGCGATACTCCTCGCAGGTAGGTTCGCGGCTGGACGTGATCGTTGAGAGACGGTGCGGGCGCGACCGAAAACGTCGATGCCAGCATCGATATCCGAGACAGTGATCGGACCATTCTAGCAGGGTCGACAGAAGCGTGACGAGGCAGGAGAGAGCGACTTTCGGACCGCCGCGAGATCGACGGCGTCCATCGATGTCGGGCCCAAAATGGAGGCGGCCCCGACCAGCCACATCCCGGCACACGCGGCCACCACTACCGTTGCTCCCTTCCGGGCCTGGCGGGGTTTGCGGTTTAGCGTTGCGGGAGGACCGGTAAGGGCCACCGTAACTCGACTCATCGACGACACGGATGAGATCGAAGGTCGACAAAGCCTGTTCCATCAAGACGTTGCCGAGCGAGCGGCACTATAACAGCGTCATCGCCTCGCGACAACCGGCAGACATCGACCGGGCGGAAAGAGTACGCCCTGCCGCTGTCAGCCGCGGGATGACGGCTCTCCCCTCGCCCGGCAGGAGATGACCGGCCACGAAAAAGCCCCGCCGGATCACCGGACGGGGCTCGAATCGCGGCTACGACATGGTCAGCCGACTTTCTCCTTGGCCGCCTGCATGCGCTTGCGCAGGATCGGCCCCACGATCACCGGCAGCAGCAGCCCGATGATCGCCACCAGCCACAACCCGATCGACAGACCGCTGCTCCATAGAATCGACCAGTCG
>NZ_PZJM01000011.1 GCF_003206045.1 Salinicola lusitanus | reverse complement strand
TGGCTCGTGGCTCAGGAGTCGTTACGCCAGAAATCGCGAATCGATGCGATGCCCTGGGCCCCGACGGCCCGCGCCTGATTCGCGTGGTGACGCGTCATCCCGCCCAACGCGAAGACCGGCATCGCCGCCATCTCCACCATCTGCTGGAAATCGTGCCACCCGATCGTCACCGCTTCCGGGTGCGACGGGGTCGGCGCCAGCGGCGAGAGAGTGACGAAGTCGCAGTCGATCTGCCCGGCCTGGGTCAGTTGCTCCTCACCATGCGTCGAGGCGCCCAGCCACTTGTCGCTGGGGACCGGGCGCCGCTTGAGCTCCATCAGCCTGGCACTGGTCAGATGGATACCGTCGGCATCGACCCGCTGCAGCCACTCGGGGTCGGCGTTGAGCAGCAACTTGGCACCATGGCGGCGGCAGAGCGCCAGGGTCTTCTCGGCGCGGGCCTGGTAGGCAGCATCATCGAGCCCCTTGGCACGCAACTGCACCAGACGAATATTGTCCTCTTTCAGAGCACGCTCGAGCCGGTCGAGAAAGACGGCGTCGTCCGCCTCCTCGGCGGTGATGAGATACTCCTGGGGCAGCGCCACCGCGCGCAGAATCGGCAGATTGGCCGCCGGAAAGGCGTAACTGGTCAGATCGTCGACCTCGACCCACCGCACCGGTTGCCCTTCTCTCCCGTACGGGTCGCCTTCGTACTCGCGCACCTGCCAGACATCCAGCAGGATGTGCTTGTCGGCATATTCGTGATGCACGCGAATCAGCGGCTGGGCGCGCAGGATCTGGATGCCGAGCTCTTCGCTCAGCTCCCGCTTGAGCGCCTCGAAGCCGGTCTCGTAGGGGGCAAGCTTGCCCCCCGGGAATTCCCACAGACCGCCCTGGTCGACCGTTGCCGGACGCCTGGCAATCAGCACTCGCCCGTCGCCTCGGATGACGGCGGCAGCCGCTACATGGACCCGTCTCTTGATCATCTTGCTAAGTCTCTCGCACCACTTCAGTGTTTGACGGCGATATCCGGCTTCGGGATAGCGCTCTCCGTCAGAAAGCGTTCAACTGCGGTAATCCGCGTTGATCGATACGTAATCGTGGGACAGGTCCGATGTCCAGATCGTGGCGCTGGCATCGCCGCGACCGAGGCGAATGCGAATGATGATCTCTTCCTGCGCCATCACCCGACTCCCCGCCTCTTCCGTGTAGCTGTCGGCGCGACCACCATGCTCCACCAGACGTTCTCCACCGAGATCGATGATGACGCGCTCGACATCCAGATCCTTCACCGGCGCACGCCCGACGGCAGCCAGGATTCGACCCCAGTTGGCATCGCTCGCGTAGAGCGCGGTCTTGACCAGCGGCGAATGGGCGACCGTGAACGCCACCGCCCGCGCCTCGTCGACGCTCTCCGCCTGCTCGACCTGCAGCGTGACGAACTTGGTCGCCCCTTCTCCATCGCGGATGATCGCCTGCGCCAGCTCGACGAGCACCGATGTCAGCGCATCGCGGAACCGGCGCTCATCGTCGGCCGACTCGATGCGCGGACCGCGACCGGTGGCGATCAGGGTGCAAGCGTCGTTGGTGGAGGTGTCCGAATCGACGGTGATCGAGTTGAAGGAGACCTGCACCGCCTCGCGCAGCCACTGCTGGAGCCGCTCCTGATCGATCGCCGCATCGCAGGCAACGAAACCGAGCATGGTCGCCATGTTGGGCTGGATCATGCCGGAGCCCTTGCTGATGCCATTTATAGTGACCGTGCCGCCACCGATCTCGACCTGGGCCGACGCGCCCTTGATGCGGGTATCGGTGGTCATGATGCCCTCGGCGGCGAGCGCCCAGCCATCGGCATCCCGCGCGGCCAACGCGGCGGACAGCGCGTCCGTGATCCGACTCACCGGCAGCGGCTCTCCGATCACCCCGGTCGAGAACGGCAGCACGTGCTGGCTCTCGACGCCGGCCAGCGCCGCCAGCGCGCGGCAGCAAGCCTCGGCATCGTCAAGCCCCTTCGCGCCGGTGCCCGCATTGGCATTGCCGGTATTGATCAGCAGGAAACGTGGCGTCGTCTGCTGCAGGTGATCCCGAGCGACGTGCACGGGTGCGGCGCAGAATGCGTTGCGGGTGAACGTGGCAGCGACGGAGGCGCCCTCGGGCACCTCGATCACGACCAGATCGCGCCGGTTCGGCTTCTTGATACCCGCCATCGCGGTACCCAGGCGCACACCCTCGAGCGCCGGCATCCGGGGAAACTGTGATTTACCTACAGCCATTCCATTCTCCTCGGCGAGCACGGACCCTGCCCGCGCCCTTGGCCATTCTCAGCTCAGCGCACCATGGCACTGCTTGTACTTCTTGCCGGAACCGCACGGGCAAGGATCGTTGCGCCCGACCTTCGGGCCTTCACGGCGAACCGGCTGGGCACCATCCTCGGCCGGCGCGGCTTCCGTTTCCGCTTCCGCCCCTTCGGCCGTCTGCTGGGCGGCGGCGACCGCGTCCTCATGGACGGACTGGCTGGCCGCCTTCTCCCGCTCGAGCGCTTCGCGACGCTGACGCTCCAGGTCCTCGACCTCTTCCTGGCGACGCACCTGCACGTGGCTCAGGATGCGGGTGACGTCATGCTTGATGTTGTAGAGCAGAGACTGGAACAGCTCGAAGGCTTCGCGCTTGTACTCCTGCTTCGGGTTTTTCTGGGCGTAGCCGCGCAGGTGGATACCCCGACGCAGATGATCCATCGACTGCAGATGCTCCTTCCAGCGCGTATCCAGCACCTGCAGCATGACCTGCTTCTCGAAGCGCTGCATCATGTCGACACCGATCGCGTCGACCTTGGCGCGATACTGCCCCCGATGCTGGTCCAGCAGGCGCTGGCGCAGCACCTCCTCGTTGAAGTTGTCGTCCTCTTCCGCCCACTGCACCAGCGGCAGGTCGATATTGAACTCCTGCTTGAGCTGATCCTGCAGCCCCGCCAGTTCCCACTGCTCCGGCAGGCTCTGCGGCGGCACGTAGTCGGAGATCGTCTGCTCGAGCACTTCGTCGCGGATGCTGGCGACATTGTCGGAGATCTCGTCGGCGGCGAGGATGTCGTCCCGCTGCTCGTAGATGACCCGGCGCTGGTCGTTGGAGACGTCGTCGTACTCCAGCAGCTGCTTACGGATGTCGAAGTTGCGGCCTTCGACCTTCTTCTGCGCCCGCTCGACCGCGTTGGAGACCATCTTGTGCTCGATGGCTTCGCCCTCCTCGAGCCCGAGCGCGCCCATCAGGCGTTGCACCCGGTCGGAACCGAACAGCCGCATGAGGCTGTCTTCCAGCGACAGGAAGAACCGCGTCGAGCCCGGATCCCCCTGACGCCCGGCGCGGCCACGCAGCTGGTTGTCGATCCGCCGCGATTCGTGCCGCTCGGAGCCGATCACGTGGAGGCCACCGGCCTCGAGCACGGCATCGTGGCGCTGCTGCCACTCAGCCTTGATCGATTCGATCTGCGCCTCGCTGGGGTCCTCGAGCCTGGCGACTTCCGCTTCCCAGTTGCCGCCGAGCACGATATCGGTGCCACGGCCCGCCATGTTGGTGGCCAGCGTGACGGCACCGGGGCGACCCGCCTGAGCGATGATCTCGGCCTCGCTGTCGTGCTGCTTGGCGTTGAGGACGTTGTGAGGAATCTGCTTCGCCTGCATCAGCTTGGAGAGATACTCCGAGGTCTCGATGGACGCGGTACCCACCAGCACCGGCCGCTTGGCCTCGCGCTGGGTGTTGACGTCCTCGATGATCGCGGCGTACTTCTCCTCGGCGCTCAGATAGACCAGATCGTTCAGATCCTGGCGCGCCAACGGACGGTTGGTGGGGATCACCAGCACGTCGAGGCCGTAGATATGGTTGAACTCGAAGGCCTCGGTATCGGCAGTACCGGTCATCCCGGCCAGTTTCTCGTAGAGGCGGAAATAGTTCTGGAAGGTGGTGGATGCCAGCGTCTGGCTCTCGCGCTGGATCGTCACCCCCTCCTTGGCCTCCACCGCCTGATGCAGACCTTCCGACCAACGGCGCCCTGGCATGGTACGACCGGTGTGCTCGTCGACGATCACCACGTTGCCGTCCGAGACGATGTAGTCGACATCGCGATGGTAGAGGCAACGAGCCCGCAACGCCGAATGGATATGCTGCAGCAGCCCGAGATTCTGGACGGCGTAAAGCGAGTCTTCCGACTTGAGCAGGCCCGCCTCCCGCATCAGCTGCTCGACCTGCTGGTGGCCTTCCTCGGTCAACTCCACCTGCTTCTGCTTCTCGTCGATCAGGAAATCGCCGGTGGTCGGGTCCTCTTCGTCGGTACACTGATTGAGCTGCTTGGAGAGCGCGTGAATCGTGCGGTAGAGCTCGACGTTCTCCTCCACCGGGCCGGAGATGATCAGCGGCGTGCGCGCTTCATCGATCAGGATCGAGTCGACCTCATCGATGATCGCGTAGTGGAGCGGTCGCTGGACCTTGTCCTGCAGCGAGAAGGCCATGTTGTCGCGCAGATAGTCGAAGCCGTACTCGTTGTTGGTCCCGTAGGTGATATCGCAGGCATAAGCCTGCTTCTTCTCCTCGTTCGGCTGGCCGGAGGCGATGACCCCGACACTCAGGCCGAGGAATTCGTAGAGCGGGCGCATCCAGTTGGCGTCGCGGCTGGCCAGATAGTCGTTGACCGTGACCACATGCACGCCTTTCTCCAGCAGCGCGTTGAAGTAGACCGACAACGTCCCGACCAGGGTCTTGCCCTCACCGGTCTTCATCTCGGCAATCCGGCCCTCGTGCAGCGCCATGCCGCCAACCATCTGGACATCGAAATGACGCATGCCGAGGACGCGCTTGCTCGCCTCGCGGACGGTAGCGAACGCTTCCGGCAGCAGGGATTCGTGCTTCTCGCCATCGGCCAGGCGTCGGCGAAACTCGGCGGTCTTGGCCTTGAGTGCCGTGTCATCGAGCGCTTCGAACTGGGCTTCCAGCTCGTTGATCGCCGCCACCTGCTTGCGCATGCGCTTGACGTCGCGGTCGTTCTTGGACCCGACCAGCTTGTGTAGTATTGCATTCAACATGATCTATTCCTGCGTGCCCCTGAGGCAGCCATGCGACGACGAGGTCGGCACCGGCTGCCAGTGATGATGAGATAGCGATAGCGGTCATCAGGCAGGCACGGGCGGGCCTCGGCGGGACAGGACGTCCAGGGCGGCGCTGGGGACAACCAGGGGTTCGAGGTGGGCTCGCTTCGGCTGCGGCAAAGGCGCCGTGGTGCGCGGATGCAGGGGACGCTTGGCGGCGATGCGCGCGACCCGCCGGGACTCGGCCCGAATGGCCTCCGGGGCCATCAGGTAGACTTGCGTCAGGCGCTCGGCCAGCCGCATCGCCTCGGCGTGCATCAAGCCCGCAGGCAGCAGGCAGCCGACCAGCACACTGGCCAGCCACCAATGGGCTCGCTGCCGGGGGCGCCAGATGGCGCCACGCTGACCGGACTGCGCTTTGACCGAAGTCATGCTGTCGACGAACTCCGCGCCGTGATAGGTTTAGCGGGTCTTTCCCCACCGCGTGCAAGCCGATGAGTATAAAGGCTAAGCGTTTACGAGCCCAGCCCGTTTCCCGACTCCTTGAGCAACCGGGGGGATTGGGCGACGTGATGCGCATGGCGACGTTGATCGAACGCGCCCAGAACCACCTGAGACGGCAACTCCCACCGGACGTGGCCGAGCATCTCTATGTCGGCGGCTACCGCAACGGCGTGCTGACGCTGATCACCGACCGCGCCGCCTGGTTGACGTGGCTGCGTTACGAACAGCCTCGCCTGCTGGCGTTGCTGCATCAACTGCCCGGCTTCGAGGCGGTCATGAAATTCTCGCTGAAGGTACGCCCGATCCGGCCGGTCAAGGCACTACCACGGCAGACGCGTCGACTGTCGCCGGCCGGCGCCGACGCCCTGTCCCACTGCGCGGAGGGCCTGGAAGACTCTCCGCTCAAGCGCTCGTTGAATCGCCTGGCCTCACACGCCCAGAGCGCACCGGAATCGGACGACGGCCCCGCGACCTGAACCGGGCCGCACGCTCATCCCCGCCATCACGCTGAGTGGCTAGGCACCGAAGGATTCGCCGTCCACAAACGACGACGCCGATCCTGGGATCGGCGTCTAATTCAGCGACAAGAGCCGAAGCTCTCGGGAAAGCTCAAGCCATGGCTGGGGCGGCGTAGGAGATCGGCGCCGATTGCGAGGTTTCCTCGAAAGTCACGATCTCGTAAGCCTCCGGGTGGGCCAGCAACTCACGGCAGAGCTGATTGTTGAGCCCGTGGCCGGACTTGTAGCCCCGGAACTCACCGATCAGACTGTAACCGAGCTGATAGAGGTCGCCGATCGCATCGAGCATCTTGTGCTTGACGAACTCATCGTCGTAGCGAAGGCCATCCTGGTTCACGATGCGGTAGTCGTCGACGACGATGGCGTTGTCGAGACTGCCCCCCAACGCCAGGTTCTGCGAGCGCAGGAACTCCAGGTCGCGCATGAAACCGAACGTGCGCGCTCGCGACACCTCCTTGACGAAGGAAGTCGTGGAGAAATCGACCGTCGCGGTCTGCTTCTGCTGCTCGAAGACGGGGTGATCGAAATCGATCGCGAAACTGACCTTGAATCCGTCGTGGGGCAGAAACGTCGCCTGCTTGCCATCGTCGTTGACGGTCACTTCGCGCTTGATACGGATGAACTGCTTCGGCGCCGACTGTTCGGCGATACCCGCCGACTGGATCAGAAAGACGAACGGACCGGCGCTGCCATCCATGATCGGCACTTCGGGGGCACTCAATTCAACGTAGGCGTTGTCGATACCCAGGCCGGCGAATGCCGACATCAGATGCTCGACCGTGGCGACCTTGACGCCATCCTTGGACAGCGCCGTGCAGAGATTGGTGTCGGTAACGCTTTCGGCGTGTGCCGGAATATGCACCATCGGATCGAGGTCGGTGCGCACGAAGACGATGCCCGTATTGGGCGCCGCGGGACGCAGTGTCAGATACACTTTTTCTCCGGAATGGAGTCCTACGCCAGTGGCGCGGATCGTGTTCTGCAGCGTTCGTTGTTTGATCATGGGCATCGACCTGACAGTCAAATGGTTTGGAAACGGTGTTCACTATAACACCAAACCATGGGCCCACCAACCATATCGATGTGACAAAATGATGATGGGCAGTCAATTAGTCTATCAATCCGCCTGACGACGCAAGAAAGCCGGGATGTCGAGATAGTCGTCCATATCCGACGTCTTGCGCTTCTCCTGCTGGGACTTCTTCGCGGCGGCCTCCTGCTCCGCGCGCGCGGCCTGCTGACGCATGACCGCCGGCTGCTGAAGCTTGCGGTAATCGGTCGTTTCCGGACGCGAAGCCGCCGTTTCACGGGGAACGGCTTTCTCCTTCTGGGCATCCAGTCCGGCAGCGACGACGGTTACCCGCAGTTCGTCGGACATCTCCATATCGATGGCGGTACCCACCACGATAGTGGCGTCCTGGGAAGCGAACTCCTGAACGGTCGCGCCCACATCGTTGAATTCACCGATGGAGAGATCCGGACCGGCGGTGATGTTGACCAGAATGCCTCGCGCACCGTGCAGATCGATATCTTCGAGAAGCGGGCTGCGAATGGCTTTCTCGGCGGCTTCCCGGGCGCGATTTTCCCCCGTCGCGGCACCGGTTCCCATCATCGCCATCCCCATCTCGGACATCACCGTGCGCACGTCGGCGAAGTCGACGTTGATGATACCCGGGCTGGTGATCAGCTCGGCGATACCCTGAACCGCCCCCAGCAGCACATCGTTGGCGGCACTGAAAGCGGTCAGCAGGCTGGCATTCTTGCCCAGCACCGACAGCAGCTTTTCGTTGGGGATGGTGATCAGCGAATCGACGTACTCGGAAAGTTCCTTCATCCCCTCTTCGGCCGCGCGCATGCGCTTCGGCCCTTCGAACGGGAACGGACGAGTGACGACGGCGACGGTCAGAATGCCGAGTTCCTTGGCCACCTGAGCGACCACGGGCGCTCCACCGGTACCGGTGCCGCCGCCCATGCCGGCGGTGATGAAGATCATGTCCGCGCCCTGGAGCATCTCGGCGATGCGGTCACGATCCTCCATGGCTGCCTGGCGGCCAACATCGGGGTTTGCCCCGGCCCCCAAGCCCTTGGTGATCTCGCCACCCAGTTGAAGAACGGTCTTGGCCGCCACGCGCTTGAGCGCCTGAGCATCGGTGTTGGCGCAGATGAACTCGACGCCTTCGATGTTACTCTCGACCATGTGGTTGACGGCGTTGCCGCCGCCGCCGCCGACACCGATGACTTTGATGACTGCACTACTAGAAGGTGCGTTATCTACCAGTTCGAACATTGCCCCGTCTCCAAGACCGCTTGCGGCCTGTCAGAAATTTCCTTTAAACCAGCCTTTGAGTCGCTCCAGCGTCGAAACCTCATCCCTGGTTGCGCGCCGGGGAAGTGAGTCTTCCCTTAGAGGCTGGGCTGATACTGCGCGAGAGTGCTTGGCGTCTTTCATTCCGTAGAGTAGCAAACCTACCCCCGTCGAATAAATCGGGTTGCGTACCACATCCGCCAAGCCACGGACGTTGTATGGGCAAGCGATGCGGACCGGCATGTGGAATATCTCTTCCGCCAGCTCGACCACCCCCTCCATTCGAGAGGTGCCCCCCGTCAATACGATCCCAGCTGCCACGAGGTCTTCGTAGCCACTGCGACGCAGCTCCTCGCGCACCAGCGTGAAGAGCTCTTCGTAACGTGGCTCCACGACTTCCGCCAGAGCCTGCCGGGAGAGATCCCGAGCCGGCCGGTCGCCAACGCTCGGGACCTTGATCATTTCGTCGCTGCTCGCCAGTTGCGTCAGCGCACAGGCGTATTTGACCTTGATGTCCTCGGCGTACTGAGTCGGCGTGCGAAGCGCCATGGCGATATCGTTGGTTACCTGATCGCCGGCGATCGGAATCACGGCGGTGTGCCGAATGGCGCCCTCGGTAAAGACGGCGATATCGGTCGTCCCGCCACCGATATCGACCATGCACACGCCGAGCTCCCGCTCGTCCTCGGTCAGCACCGCGTGGCTGGAGGCCAGCTGTTCGAGAATGATGTCATCCACTTCCAGGCCACAGCGGCGAACGCACTTCTCGATGTTCTGGACGGCGTTCATCGCGGCAGTCACCAGGTGAACGCGAGCTTCGAGGCGAACGCCAGACATCCCCAGCGGCTCGCGAATACCCTCCTGGGTATCGATGGCGAACTCCTGGGGGATCACGTGCAGCACGCGCTGCCCTTCGGAAATGGCGCGTGCACGGGCGGAATCGATGACACGATCGATGTCGGCAGGCGCGACTTCCCGCTCCTTGATCGCCACGACGCCATCGGAATTCATCGAACTGATGTGGCTGCCAGCGATACCGACGTAGACCGAATGGATGTCGCAGCCTGCCATCAGCTCGGCTTCTTCCACGGCGCGCTGAATCGACTGAACGGTTGATTCGATATTGATCACGACACCCTTTTTCATGCCACGCGAGGGGTGTGAACCAATCCCGGCAATTTCCAACCCGCCATCATCGGTGGGTTGCCCCACGATGGCGACCACCTTGGATGTTCCGATATCCAGCCCGACCACCATATTGGAAGCGTTGGATTGTCCTGCCATAGGTCGGGGTCGCTCCTCAAACTTCACCGATAAACCGGATAAAAATGGGCCAACAAAGATTCGTGCTTATTATAGGAACAAGACGACCCTTTTCACCAGCCCATTGCTGAAACAAAAGCCACATTAAGCCCTTTTTCTTTAAAAGGGAAATAAGGAAGGAGTGTGGCCGCTATTAACCCGGTGTGAAAACAGCGGCCCTTCGGCGATAGCAGGGGTTAAGCGCACAGTCCGGAGGGTAAGAAGCCATCGCTCGCGGCACCCTCATCTTCTCAGATCGCGATGCCGGAAGCGGCGCCAGCCGCGGGATCCAGCGCGACTTCCAGCCCCGGATGGCACCGACCTAGTGGTTGGAGTCGGCGGCCGTTTCACCGTGTCTCGCCACCGAGACGCCATTGGGATAACGAAGATCGATGTAGCGTATCTGCGACGCCTCCTGTCCCAACTGTCGTTTCCATGCGGCAATAAAACGAGCCAATCGCGCGTCCAAGTCCGTCCGACCGAGAATAACCCAGACACCATCATTGACCTGAAAGCGCCAGGCGCCCCGTGGCTCGAGCCTCAACTGCGTGATCGAGAGGCCAAGGTCGGAAAGCGTACGGCGCAGGGAGTCGTAGTAACCCAGGACTTCGCGCCCCGTCCCATCGGGCCCACCGAGATCGGGAAGACGACGCCCAAGATCGCTGACCGGCCCCGGCGAGAACGGCTGCCCACGGTTGTTCAGCAGCAGCTCGTCGTTCCAGCGCGCCACGGGATCCTGCTCGTAAAGCACGAAGCGCAGGGTGTTGGGCCACTCGCGAGAGACGGTGACTTCCCGCAGCCAGCCAATCTTGCGCGCTTCGGTGCGCAGGTCGCTCAAGGAGAGGGAGAGCCAGGTATGGCCGCGCACCAGAGGGGCCAGCTCTTTCTGCAAATAAGCGGCACTGACGTAGTTCAGGTCACCGCTGATCGAAACCCGGGCGATCGGCTTGTCCAGCCACAACCACAATGCCCTGCCGCCGGCACCGATGAGGACGACGATCATGAGTATGCCGAGCAGCGTACCCCGCGCGCTGGAGTTCATGACGCCCGCCCTGCCGAGGCCTCGGCCCCGCACCGCTCGCAACGCTCCGGTCGCGCCATGACGCACCCGCTCTCTTCCGGCAAGACCATTAGCCTCAAAGGACCACCTCGTCGAGCTTGAGCGCACAATGCGCGAGCCCTTGGGCAATACCGCCGATGTCACCGGCCCCCTGGGTGATCAGGATGTCGCCAGGGCGCAGCACGCGCGCGAGGATACCCGGCAACGCCGACTTCTCCTCGATGAATAACGGATCGACCTGACCACGCTGGCGAATCGAGCCCGCCAACATCTTCCCTTCCGCGCCGGGAATCGGTGCCTCGCCGGCGCTGTACACGTCGAGCAGCAACAGGGTATCGACACCGGAAAGCACCCTGACGAAGTCTTCGTAGAGGTCTCGCGTGCGGGTATAGCGATGAGGCTGATAGATCATCACCAGCCGACGCTGCGGCCAGCCGGCACGAACGGCGCGAATCACCATCTCGACTTCGCGCGGGTGGTGGCCGTAATCGTCCACCAGCATCACCTCGCCGCCCTGCGGCAACGGATAGTGACCGTGGACCTGGAAACGGCGACCGACCCCGCCGAACGAGGCAAGGCCCCTGACGATATCGTCGTCGCCGACACCGGCGTCGGTGGCCACCGCGATCGCCGCGAGCGCGTTCAGGGCGTTATGGGTACCCGGCATCGACAGGGTGATGGCCAGCGCCGCGAAATCGGCGGGACGTTCGGCGACGAACCGGATGGTATCGGCGGTCTGTTCGAAGTCCCGAATACGATAATCGGCGTCTTCGCTGAACCCGTAAGTGACGAATTGGCGCTGAACCTGCGGCAGCAATTCCCGTACGTTGTCATCGTCGAGGCAGAGCACGGCCCGACCGTAGAAGGGCAGATTGTGCAGGAATTCGATGAAGGTCGTCTTCAACCGGGAAAAATCGCCGTCGTAAGTCGCCATATGGTCGGCGTCGATATTCGTCACGATCGCCGTCATCGGCTGCAGGTGCAGGAACGAAGCATCGGACTCGTCGGCCTCGGCAACGAGGAAGTCCCCGGCGCCCAGGCGGGCGTTGGTTCCCGCGCTGGTCAGCTTGCCGCCGATGACGAACGTCGGGTCGAGCCCCGCCTCGGCGAACAGCGTCGACAGCAGGCTCGTGGTCGTGGTCTTGCCGTGGGTGCCGGCAACGGCGATACCGTGACGGAAGCGCATCAGCTCGGCGAGCATCTCGGCACGACGCACCACCGGCACGCGGTGCTCGCGCGCCCACTGGATTTCGGGGTTGGTCGGATCGACCGCCGTCGATACCACGATCACGTTGGCACCTTCGGCGTTGACCGCCGCATGGCCGATGGCGACACGGATGCCACAGTCGCGCAGATGGTGGGTGACCGCCGACTCCCTCAGATCACTGCCACTGACTTCGTAGCCTTCGTTGGCCAGCACCTCGGCGATGCCGCACATCCCAGCCCCGCCGATGCCGACGAAATGGATGCCTCGGATGCGTCGCATGCCGAGATGCGATCGCGCCGGACGCGTCTGAATGCTATCGCTCAAAACCGATCTCCATGCAGCCGTCTACCAGGCGCTCGACGGCATCGAGGTGGGCAACCCGACGTGCCTGAACCGCCATTCTCGCCAGCACGACAGGCTGCAAAAGTGACTCGAGCACCGCCTGTAAGCGTTCAGGGGTGAGCTCGGCCTGCTGTATCAATTCCGCGCCACCGGCTTCGACGAGGTGACGCGCGTTATGGGTCTGGTGATCATCGACGGCGTGCGGGAACGGCACCAGCAAGGCGGGCTTGGCCGCCGCGGAGAGTTCGGCGATGGTCAGGGCGCCCGCTCGACAGACGATGACGTCCGCCCAGTCGTAGGCGACAGCCATGTCGTCGATGAAAGCGCTCACCTCGGCCTCGACGCCCGCCGCTCGATAGGCCTCCCGCGTCACGTCATCCTTGTCGCGCCCTGCCTGATGACGCACCTGCGGGCGCCGTGCGGGATCCAGCCCCGCCAACGCGACGGGCAGCTTCTGATTGAGGGACTGTGCCCCGAGGGACCCCCCCAGGACCAGCAGTCGCAACGGCCGGTCGGCCATCTGCTCGTCCGTCCGGGGCGTCTCCCCCAGCTGTGCGATGTCGTCGCGCACCGGGTTGCCGACCACCTCGGCCTTGGCCGACGGGAAGGCACCAGGGAAGGCGGCGTAGACTCGCGTCGCCAGATGCGCCAAGGATCGATTGGTCAATCCGGCAATGGCGTTCTGCTCGTGCACCACCAGCGGCTTCCCGCTCAGACGCGCAGCCAGGCCTCCGGGGCCACTGGCGAAACCGCCAAGTCCGACGACGAGCTGCGGGTCGAAGCGCTGTATCACCCGCCGGGCCTGCCAGATCGCGCGGCTCAACCGCCACGGGATCGCCAGCCAGCCACTCAGGCCATTGCCTCGCAACCCGGAAACCGCAATGCGATGCAACGGGATGTCGGCGGCGGGAACGAGACGATTCTCGATGCCTCGGGGGCTCCCCAGCCACTCGACCGTCACTCCACGCTCACGCAAGGCCTTGGCCAGCGAGAGCGCGGGCACGACGTGCCCACCGGTACCGCCCGCCATGATCAGAACGCGCCGTGCAGCACTCATGAGGTCGACTCCTCGGCCTGGGGGCCTGGCTGTGCAGCGGGCCCGGCCTTGGCCTCCGCTCGGCGCTGCAGCCGCCTGACCTCCGCGTCGACGCGAAACAGGATGGCCATCATGACGCCGCTGATGATGAGACTCGACCCGCCGTAACTCAGGAGTGGCAGCGTCAACCCTTTCGTCGGCAACATACCCGAGCTCACGGAGATGTTGATGAATGCCTGGGCGCCGATGACCAACGCAATGCCGTAACACAGGTAGGCCGCGAACGGGATACCGATCAATTCCGCCTTGCGCCCGATCCTGAAGGCTCGAAAGACCAGCAGGGCGAAAAGCAGGATCACCGCCATGGCACCGAACAGACCCAGCTCCTCGGCCAGCACGGCAAACACGAAGTCGGTGTGAGCCTCCGGCAGGTAGAACAGTTTCTGGACACTGTTACCCAGCCCCAGACCGAACCAGTGCCCGCGCCCGAAGGCGATCAGCGCCTGGGTCAGCTGATAGCCTGTGTTGTACTGATCCGCCCAGGGGTTGGCAAAGCTGGTGATACGCTGCAAACGATAGGGTTCCGCCACCGCCAGCATGACGGCACCCGACCCCACCACGGCCAGAATCAGCAGAAATCGCCACAGCGGCGCGCCGGAGAGCAGCAGCATGCCCATGACGCAGCCGGTCAACACGACGACGGCGCCATAGTCCGGCTCGAGGATCAGCAGAAAGCCGATCAGCGCCATCACCGCCAGCGGCCGCATGAAGGCGCCCCAGGTGCGACGCACGTCCGGCAGGTAACGCTCCAGATAGCCGGCGATATAGACGATCAGGCACAGCTTGGCGACTTCCGAGGCCTGGATATTGATGATGCCGAGCGGAATCCAGCGCCGGCTGCCGTTGATTTCACGGCCGACGATCAGCACGACGAACAGCAGCAGCAGCGCCACGATCAGCATCATCGGGCCTTTTTGCCGCCACCAGTCCAGAGGCAGGCGCACGGCGACGAGGCCGACACCGATCGCGGCGAGCACGAAGATGCCGTGACGAATACTGAAATAGTAGGGGTTGCCGGTCAGGCTCGCGGCGATCTCGGTGGATGCCGAGGTCACCATCACCCAGCCGATCAGCATCAGCGACAGCGTCGCCAGCAGCAGCCAGCCGTCGAACGACTGATGCTTGGTGGTCAATCGCGCCTGGGACGTCTTCATCATGGCCTTCAGCATGCGGCTTCCTGCCCTTGTCCGAGCGATCCTTGATCCAGCAGGGCGCGGAACGCCTCGCCGCGCGCCAGGTAGTTGGGGAACTGGTCGAGACTCGCGCAGGCGGGCGACAGCAGTACGCAGTCCCCCGGCTCGGCGATCGCCGCTGCGCGCCGCATGGCTTCTGCCAGCGTGCCGACCCGCCAGATGGCGACTCGCGGTTCGAGCGCGGCCGCCAACTGCGACGCATCCTGACCGAAGACGATCGCTTCCCGCGCGTAGTGCGCCAACGGTTCGGCCAGCGGCGTGAAGTCGGCGCCCTTGCCGACCCCACCGCCCAACCAGACCAGCTTGCCGGTCAGCGTCTGCCCGACGCCGGCGATCGCCGCCAGGGTCGCGCCCACGTTAGTGCCTTTGGAGTCGTTGATCCAGCACACCCCATTGCGCTCGGCGACGATCTCGCCACGGTGCGGCAGGCCGGCGAAACCGGTAAGGACGCTCCGCATCACCTCCCGGGAGATCCCGATGACATGCCCGATCGCCATCGCTGCCAGCGCATTGGCCTGGTTGTGACGCCCCGCCAGACGCAATTCGCCGACCGGCATCAGCGGTTCGCGGCCGTGGCAAAGCCACTCGCCGGCCTCGCCCGCCACCGCCGAGATCCCCCACTCGCCTTCATTGGGAGAATGCGTGGTGAAACGCTCGCAGCTCAACGACGCCTGCTCCGGCCAGGTGGCCGCATCATCCGCGTTGACGACGGCATGCGCGGCGCCCTCGAAGATCCGCGCCTTGGCCCGGCGGTAGCCAGCCATGTCGCCATGGCGATCGAGGTGATCCGCCGAGAGATTCAGAAACGCCGCGCAGGCCGCCCCCAATCCGGCGAGCGTTTCCAGTTGAAAGCTCGACAGCTCCAGCACGAACAGCTCCGCCTCCTGGTGATCGATCAGCAGATCCAGCGCGGCATCCCCGAGATTGCCACCGACCGCGACGCGCCTGCCCGCCTGCCGCGCCATCTCGCCCACCAGCGTGGTCACGGTCGACTTGGCATTCGAGCCGGTGATGGCGACGATCGGCGCCTCGCAGTGCCGTGCGAAGAGAGAGATCTCACCGACGACACGATCCCGGACGGCACCCAGGCCGGCACGCTCGAGATCGACGCCGGGACTGACGACGATTTCGGCGAATGCCTCCAGGTCCAGCGACTCGAGGCTACCCAGGTGAAGCTCGACCGCCGGATGGGCCGCGCGGAAAGCCTCGAGTCCCGGCGGCGCGGCGCGGGTATCGGCGACCATGAATCGCTCGCCACGGCGAGCCAGGAATCGGGCGATCGCACGACCGGAGATCCCCAGCCCGACCACTAGGGTCGACGGCCTCCCCGCGGTGGAAGGGGCTCCCGGAGCAGAGCCAGCCGGGTCGACAGAGAGCGGATCGGTCATGGCTTCAACGCAGCTTCAATGTCGCCAGCCCCAGCAGGACCAGCATGACGGTGACGATCCAGAAACGCACGATGACCCGGGGCTCCGGCCATCCCTTCAGCTCGAAATGGTGGTGCAGCGGCGCCATGCGGAAGATGCGCCGACCGGTGAGCTTGTAGGACCCCACCTGCAGGATGACCGACACCGTCTCCATGACGAAGACGCCCCCCATGATGAACAGGACGATCTCCTGGCGCACGATGACGGCAACGATGCCCAGCGCCGCGCCCAATGCCAGCGCACCGACGTCACCCATGAACACCTGGGCGGGATAGGTGTTGAACCACAGAAACCCGAGGCCGGCCCCGGCGATGGTGCCGCAGAACACGGCCAGTTCGCCGGCCCCCGGCACCTCGGGTATATGCAGGTAGTTGGCGAAGAGCGCGTTGCCGCTGGCGTAGGCGAAGACCGCCAGCCCCATGGAAACCAGTACCGTCGGCATGATCGCCAAGCCATCGAGACCATCGGTCAGGTTGACCGCATTGGAGCTGCCGACGATGACCAGATAGCTCAACACGATGTAGAACAGGCCCAGCGGGATCACCACGTCCTTGAACAGCGGCACGATCAGACTGGTCTCCACCGGACTCGCCGCGGTGAAATAGAGGACCAGGGACGCGCCGAGACCGATCACCGACTGCCAGAAATATTTCCAGCGGGCCGGCAGGCCGCGCGGATTCTTCTCCACCACCTTGCGAAAATCGTCGACCCAGCCGATCGCGCCAAAACCCAGCGTGACCGCCAGTACCAGCCACACGTAATGGTTGGTCAGGTCGCCCCACAGCAGCGTGCTGATCGCGATGGAGATCAGGATCAACGCCCCGCCCATGGTCGGTGTTCCCGCCTTGGACAGGTGGGACTGGGGACCATCGTCCCTCACTGCCTGGCCGATCTGGCGTTCGACCAGGCGACGAATCATCTGCGGTCCCATCCACAGACTGAGAAACAACGCCGTCAACGTGCCCAGGATCACGCGCAGGGTCAGATAGCCAAAAACATTGAAAGCACTTTGAAAATGGGTAAGCAGTTCAGCCAGAAAAAGCAGCATGAGTCAGATTCACCTTGAGGCATCATCACGCAGTACGGCAACGAGTCGTTCCATGCCGGCACTGCGAGAACCCTTGACCAGTACGCTGGCCCGGGAAGGAAGCTGATCCTGGGCGAAACGCTCTAGCGTCGCCCAGTCATCGAAATGACGGCCTTCGTTGCCGAAAGCCTCCGTTGCGGCACGGGCGGGTTCGCCGTACGTGCCGAGAAAATCGAGTCCGAGCTCGCTCGCCAACTGACCGATCTCGGCGTGCAGACGCTCGCTCTCGGCGCCCATCTCGCCCATGGGGCCGAGGAAACACCAGCGCGGCGCCGGCAGTGATGCCAGGGTCTCGAGTGCCGCGCGCATGGCGCCGGGGTTGGCGTTGTAGGTGTCGTCGATCAGGCGACTATCACGCACCCCATCGATCACCTGCATGCGCCCCGGCATGCTCCGACACGCCTCGAGCCCGGCCACGATCTCCGCGGCATGGAGCCCCAGCGCCTGTGCCGCGGCTGCCGCGGCCAGCGCGTTGCGCACATTGTGTCGCCCCATCAGGGCCAGCGAGACGCGTACCGATGTCTCGCCCGGCAGAGAAAGCGTGAAAGCATAACGCCCACCCGCATCGCACACCAGATCACGGGCGGTGACGCTGGCGTCGCTCTCGATGCCGAAGTCGATCACTCGGGCACGTCCCGCCAGGGCTCGCCATACCGGAAAATAGCGCTCCTCCCGATCGAGGACCGCGCAGCCATCCGCGGCCAGGCCAGCGAGAATCTCTCCCTTGGCCTGAGCGATCTGGCCCATGCCGCCAAATTCGCCGACATGGGCTCCGGTGACATTGGTAATGATCGCCACCTGCGGCTTGGCCAGCGCGGTGGTCCAGGCAATCTCGCCGAGATGATTGGCACCCAGCTCGACGGCCGCGTAGCGGTGTTCGGCGCCAAGTTCGAGCAGCGTCAGCGGCGCGCCGATGTCATTGTTGAGATTGCCGCGGGTGGCCAGCGTCGGCGCTCGTCGCGACAGAATCGATGCCAGCATCTCCTTGACCGTGGTCTTGCCGCTGTTGCCGGTCACCGCAACCAGCTTGCCACCCCACTCGAGCCGGTGCGCCCGCGCCAGCAACCCCAACGCGAGCCGAGTATCGGGCACCTGAATCTGGGCCAGGGGATCGGCGACCGGACGTGAGACGACAGCCCCCACCGCCCCTTTTTCACGCGCCTGGGCAAGAAAATCATGGGCATCGAAACGGTCACCCTGCAGCGCCACCAGCAGATCGCCAGGTAGCAGCGCGCGGGTGTCGGTGACGACCCGGAGCACCTCGGCGTCGACGCCCACCAGATCGGCACCGAGGCGCGCCGCAATGCCACTGAGTCTATCGCTCATGCGGACGTCTCCCGCAGGCGAAGGCAACGGCTCGCCACCTCGACATCGCTGAACGGCTGGCGGATACCGGCGATCTCCTGATAATCCTCGTGGCCCTTGCCCGCGATCAGCACGATGTCCTCGTCTCCCGCCGCCGCGACAACCCGCTCGATCGCCGCTTCCCGCCCCTCGACCGACCAGCTCTCCGCCCGAGCTTCCGGCGATAGCCCGGCCGCAATCTGGTCGCGAATGGCTTGCGGGTCTTCGCTCCGAGGATTGTCGTCGGTGACGACGATGCGATCGGCCAGCTTCTCGGCGATGGCCGCCATCAGGGGACGCTTGCCGCTGTCACGGTCCCCGCCACAACCGAACACGCACCACAAGGCGCTGCCTTGGCGGCCCGGCAGATGGTCACGCAGCGCGGAAAGCGCATTCTCCAGCGCAGCCGGCGTGTGAGCATAATCCACGACCACCACCGGCGCCTTGCCGGCGTCGTCCCGCGGCAACCGTTGCATACGCCCCGGCACCGGCTGGAGCCCGGAGGCGGCTTGCCAGAGAGATGCCAGGGGATAGCCCAGGCCATGGAGCGTGGCGATCGCCAGCAGCGCGTTGTCGAGGTTGAAGCGCCCCATCAACGCCAGTTCGAGGACGCCTTCATTCTCCGGCGTGGCGACAATGGCGCGCAGACCGTTGGGAAGCGCTTCGCAATCGACGACGCGCAACGTGGTGGCCTCGCCGCCGCCGGTCGCCAGGACCCGAGTACCGTCCGGCAGCCCCGCCAGCATCAGGCGAGCCAAGGGATCGTCACCATTGACGACGGCCAGTCGAACCGAGCCCCGCCTGAACAGCCGGGCCTTGGCGGCGGCGTAGGCCGCCATGCTGCCGTGATAGTCCAGGTGATCGCGACTCAGGTTGGTGAAGACCGCGGCATCCACTCGGGTATCACCGAGTCGCTCTTGGGCCAGCGCGTGCGATGACACCTCCATGGCAACGATCTCGACCCCGTCGCTGGCCAGCTCGCCGAGCATCTGCTGCAGGACCAGCGGGCCTGGGGTGGTCTGCACCGCGGCGCGAACGTCGCCGGGCCGGCCGTATCCCAGCGTACCGATCACCGCAGCCGGAGTGCCGAGAGCTTCCAGCAGCGTCGCGATGTAATACGTGACCGAGCTCTTGCCGTTGGTACCGGTGACACCAATCAGTTGCAGCGACTCCGGCACCGCGAAAAGCCGTCGGCCCAGCGCGGCCAGCCGAGACGTCAATCCGGGCAGGGCGAGAACGCGCTCGTCGGCGGCCCACTCTTCCGCCAGCCCTTCGGCCTCGCAGAGCACGCCGGTGGCCCCGGCATCGAGCGCCCTGGAGATGAACTCGCGTCCATCGACACTGACACCCGGCACCGCCAGGAACAGGTCACCCTTCTCGACCTGACGACTATCCTGCGTCAGCGTCACTTCGGCTGTCGCCGAGAGCCAGGCGGCGAGTCGCTCGGGCGGCGCAGGTCTGTCCGAAGGCGCGGCGACATCGGGCCAGAGTTCGGTCAGCGCGGTCGCGAGCCGCGCGGCATCGATTCTCATGGCGCGGTTTCCTCCTGCGGCGCATCGGGCGGCACGTCGAGCAGACGCAAGGCGCTGCCAACGACGCGGCTGAAGACGGGAGCGGCGACCAGGCCACCGTAGTAGTCGCCCTTCTTGGGATTGTCGATCATCACCACGGTGACGATACGCGGATTCGAGGCCGGGGCAATACCGGCAAACAGCCCCCGGTACTCGGTCTCCTGATAGCCGGTACTGGTAACCTTGCGCACGGTGCCGGTCTTGCCCGCGATCTGGTAGCCGGGAACCATCGCCAGGTGGCCACCGGCGTTGGGCTGCACGATCTTTTCCATCATCGCCAGTAGCTCGTGCGCCACCGTGGCCGAGATCACCTGCTCGCTCTCCGGCTCGCCGTTGAGCTTGAGCAGCGAGGGAGAAAGCCGCTTGCCATCGTTGGCGATAGCGGTATAGGCGCTGGCCAGCTGCAGCGGCGTCACGGCAACGCCGTAGCCGTAGGCCATCGCCGCCTGGGCGCTGCGCGGCAGATTGGTCGGCGATGGCAGGCTACCGCTATTTTCGCCAGGAAATCCGGTGCCGGGCGACTGGCCCAGGCCGAGTTCGCGATAGCGATTCCAGATCGCGTCCTTGGGCAACTCCAGCGCGATGTGGGACATGCCGATGTTCGATGAGTGAAGCAGGATGCCGGCTGGTGACAACTTGCCGTAGTTACGGAAATCGCGAATGGTATAGCCATCCACCACCATCCAGCCCGGCGAGGTGTCGATGATGCTCTCCGGCGTGAACTTGTCGGAAGCGAGTGCCGCCGACATGGCGAGCGGCTTCATCACCGACCCAGGCTCGATCGCATCGGTGATGGCCTGGTTGCGCAGCCCACGGACGTCGACGTCACTGCGATTGTTGGGGTTATAGGAGGGCAGGTTGGCCATCGCCAGCACTTCGCCGGTACGCGCATCCAGCATGACCAACGAACCGCCATCGGCGTCGTTGTTGCGGATTCCCGCCGCCAGTTCACGATAAGCCATGTACTGCAGGCGCAGGTCGATCGACAGCGTCAGGTCGCCCCCCGGCTTGGCCTCGTCAATCAGGTGGAGATCACGAACCAGATGCCCCTTGCGATCCTTCAGCACCCGACGCTTGCCCGGCTGGCCGGTCAGATAGCGGTTGTAGGCGAGCTCGAGCCCTTCCTGTCCCTTGTCGTCGACATTGGTCACGCCGACGAGCTGCGCCGCCACTTCCCCCGCCGGGTAATAGCGCTTGTACTCGTCACGCGAATAGACCCCAGGCATCTGCAGATCCAGCGCCGGCTTGGCAGCGGCGGGCGTCAGCTGGCGACGCAGGTACATGAATTCGTGGTCCGAGTAGCGGGAAATGCGATCCTGCAACTGCCCGGGATCCACCTTGAGCGCCTTGGCCAACAGCGTCTGCTGGATCGGATCCTTCGGCAGCTCCTGAGGGTTCGCCCACAGCGTGATCACCGGTGTGGAAATGGCCAGAGGATCGCCGTTGCGGTCGCTGATCATGCCGCGGTGAGCGCCGATGGTCTCGACGCGCAGGGTCCGAGCATCCCCCTGGTTCTGGAGGAAACTGCGATCGATGACCTGGAGATAGACCACTCGGCCGACAAGCGCGGATAGCGCGACGAGGATGACCAACAGCATGAACCAGTAGCGCCCGGCGCCCAGGGGGGCATCCGGCCGGCGAGTCCTGGCTGTCGCAGCGCGTCTGGACGCACTCATGGATGAATCACCTTCACTTCATCGACACTGGGGACACGCATGTCCAGCCGTTTACTGGCCAGTGACTCGATCCGGGCCGGAGAGGACCAGGTACTCTCCTCGAGCAGCAGCCGTCCCCATTCGGTCTGTAGCGAGTCGCGCTGGTTCTCCAGCTTCTGCAGTCGCGCGTACTGGACCCGGGTCAGGTGAGAGGTGCTGATGATGGCCAGCGCCGTTATCAGCAGCGCGATGATGACCATGCCCAGCAAAGCGGAACGCAGGTCCAGGCGTCGAGCGAATGGCCAGTTGCCCACTCCCAACCCATTGCGTCGTCCTTGAACGGCCATGTTGCTCCCTATTCCAGCTTCTCGGCGACGCGCATGACGGCGCTGCGTGCGCGAGGATTGGCGTCGACCTCGCTATCGCTGGCACGCATCGCCTTGCCTACCGGCTTGAGCCGCTTGTGAAGTTGATCCTCGCGTACCGGCATGCCGCGGGGCAAGTGCGTATCGCCTCTCGACTGATCCCGGATGAACCGCTTGACCAGTCGATCCTCCAGCGAATGGAAACTGATGACGACCAGCCGCCCTCCCACCGCCAGCGACTCAAGGGCCACATCCAGCGCGCGGGTCAGTTGCTCCAGCTCGTCGTTGAGATGAATGCGAATGGCCTGGAACACGCGGGTCGCGGGGTGCTTCCCCTTCTCCCATGCGGGATGGGCCGCCTTGACGATTTCGGCCAGTTGGTGGGTGCCGACGATCGGCGTCTCCTGACGCGCGGCGACGATGGCGCGCGCGATTCGTTTGGCGAAACGCTCTTCGCCGTAGGTCTTGAAGACCCGCGCCATCTCCTGGTCGTTGGTACGCGCGATCCACTCGGCCGCGCTGGTTCCCGAGGTCGGATCCATGCGCATATCCAGCGGCCCGTCGCGCAGAAAGCTGAATCCGCGACCGGGGTCGTCCAGTTGGGGAGAGGAGACGCCGACATCGAGCAGAATACCGTTCAACTGGCCTGAAACGCCGCACGCCTCGGCATGCCTGTCCAGTTCGGCGAACACGCCACGACACACCGTCAGGCGTGAGTCGTCGATTTCGGCGGCGACGGCCAGCGCGGCGGGATCGCGATCGATCGCGATCAGCCGACCCTGGTCATCGAGTCGCGAGAGAATCGCTCGGGAGTGTCCTCCACGCCCGAAGGTACCATCGAGATAGACACCAGAGGATGACTGCACGAGTGCGTCCACCGCACCGTCGAGCAACACGCTGGTGTGGCGAAAGTCGGAACGATTCGCCGCACCGCCCTGGGGTGCCTGTGGAGCCTTGTCGCGGTGCAGCATGCGTGTCTCGGTGTTGAACGGCAAAAAATCGGAGAGGGAGTCGGCCGATAAGCCGGGTTCTGTCTAAGACAGTCATTCATCTAGGAAACGCGTCGCCACGTTTCTCGAGCAACCTACCCGGATCCAGCGCGGGCCGCGCCAAAGGATCCCTATTTGGTCTTGCTCCAGGTGGGGTTTACCATGCCACGCACTGTTGCCAGGCGCGCGGTGCGCTCTTACCGCACCCTTTCACCCTTACCGGCAGCGAATCGCTGCTTAGGCGGTCTACTCTCTGCTGCACTAGCCGTCGGCTTGCGCCGCCCAGGCGTTACCTGGCACCTCGCCCTATGGAGCCCGGACTTTCCTCCCCCGGACATGCCGGCGGCGACTGTCTGGCCGACTCCCAAGCGCGCAAGAATAACAGCCCCCCGAGACCCTCTCAAGGCAGCATTGACGAGTCGTGCAAAAGCTTTTGTCACCGCCGACAAACCGTCTCCAGACACCGACACCGATTCGGCGCTGGCGACAACGAGATCGACGCCCGAATCCCGGCAACGGGACGGTGCTGGCTCAGGCCTCCGACTTGATCGACAGCGCCATCTGGTACCAGTGCTTGCGCCGCCCGCCCAGCAACCGGACCGCGATCGCCGCCGCGCTCTTGACCGCCACTTCTTCCGCCAGCAATGCGCGAAGCAGGACCTCGCCCTCGGCATCGTCGGCGGACGCCTCCTTCGGCGGCGACCCCGCCAGCATCACCACGAACTCGCCCCGCGCCTGGTCGGGATCGGCATCCATGATCGCCAGCAACTCGCTGGCCGACCCCTCCAGCAGGGTCTCGAAGGTCTTGGTCAGCTCACGCGCCAGCACCACCTGGCGCTCGCCGACCACCGCGGCAAGATCATCCAGCAGATCGCGAATCCGGTGAGGGGATTCGTAGAACACACGCGTCTCTTCCCGCCAGGCGCCCGCCTCCAGCCGCTTCCGGCGCGCCCCGGACTTGGCCGGCAGAAACCCCTCGAAGGTGAACCTGTCCGTGGGCAGACCGGCAGCACTCAGCGCGGCAACCAGCGCGCAGGGACCGGGGACCGGCACGACCCGGCAGCCGGAACGGCGAAGTTCCCTGACCAGCACGAACCCCGGATCGGAGATCAGCGGCGTCCCAGCATCGCTCACCAGCGCCAATTGCTCGCCGCGGAGAAGACGTCTTCGCAGCTGATCCACACGAGCCGTCTCGTTGTGCTCGTGCAGCGAAATCAGCGGACGCTCGACGCCCAGGTGCCGAAGCAGACGCTGGGTGTGACGCGTGTCTTCTGCGGCAATCGCATCGACCTCCGCCAGGACGCGCCCGGCCCTCGCGCTCAGATCCTCGAGATTCCCAATCGGCGTGGCGACCACGTACAATACGCCTTCCTTTGTCTCGCTCATTCGGTACCATCCGGATTAACGTGCATTCAGAGATCGATGACCGCCAGCGGTGGCGTCGGTGCTCAACTCATCAAGGAAGCCTCCGCAAGGCAGCGGCGGGCGGTCACCGGCCGCCGGACTGCAGCAGCCTCCAGCGGAACGGGAACGGGTCGGCGCCTCGAAACCCGGTCATCGACGACCGGAGCATCCAGAATCGCTATCGATCGCGCGCGACCACTCACACGTAAAGGGAACGACACTATGCGTTACGCGCTGCGGCGACTTCTACTGCCACTGATGGCAACCCTGATACTGGCAGGCTGTGCGGGCCAGAGCATGATGCAAGGCGTCAGCGGCCCCAGCGCGCAGGAGCTGCTCGAGCAAGCCAACAGCCAGAGCGGCCCTCAGGCCGCCGCGTCCCGGCTCGAGGCGGCGGATATCCTAGCACGCCAGGGCGATACGGCGCAGGCGCTCGAGATCGCCGGCCAGATCGACAGCACCCAGCTCGATGACGCGCAACGCACCCGCTGGGCACTGGTACTATCCGACAGCGCACTGGCCGAGGAGGATGGCTGGAGCGCGATCCGGGCAACCGACATTCTCGATACCCAGGCCAATCTCTCCACCGACGACCGCCAGACGCTACGCTACCGCCGCGGCCTCGCGCTGGAGATGATCGGCGAACCCGAGGCCTCGGCCCGGCTGTTGATCGATCTGCAGCGGGAGAACGCGCCCTACGAGCTGAATGATGACATCTGGAAGCCCCTCTCGAGCCTGAGCCCCACGGCACTCGATGCACTGGCCGCGACGAATGGCGATCCGATCACCCAGGGCTGGGTCGATCTCGCTCGGCTCTATCGCACCAGCGGCGGTGACATCTCCAATCTGTTCGACCGCCTGGATCAGTGGCGCAGCCGCTACCCGGACCACCCTGCCAATCGGCGACTCCCGCAGGACCTGTCGGCACTACGCCAGATCGAAGGCAATGAAATCAGTCAGATCGCCGTGTTCCTGCCGGACAGCGGCCCGCTGGCCAACATCGCATCGGCCATTCGCCAGGGCCTGGAGACTCGCGCCAGCGATGCCCAAAACCAGGGAGAGCGAACCCCGCGCCTGACCTTCGTCGACTCCAGCCAGCAGAACATCGATGCCCTCTACGCTCAGGCCACCATGAGCGGCGCCCAGGCGGTCATCGGCCCACTCGACAAGGACAAGGTGAGCGAACTCGAAACCCGCAGCAGCGTTCCGCTCCCCACCCTCGCACTGAATTACGGCGAACATCCCCGGGATCAGGCGACCAACCTGTTCCAGTACGGCCTGTCCGCCGAGGACGAGGCGCGCCAGGTCGCTCACCGCGCCCATCTCGACGGACGCCGTCGCGCTGGCATCATGATCCCCGACAACGAATGGGGGTCGCGGGTACTGGCGGCGTTTCGCAACAACTGGGAGGGTGAAGGCGGAACGGTGGCCTCGGTGGTCAGTTACGACCCTTCGGGCTCCGTCGCCACCGCGGTCCGCAAGCTCCTGAACAGCGATCCCTCGAGCATGGACATGCTGTTCCTGCTCGCACTGCCCAGCTACGCTCGCCAGGTCCCGCCGACGCTGGATTTCTACTACGCCGGCGACCTTCCGGTATATGCCACGTCACATCTCTATGAAGGCATCCCGCAGCCGCGCGCCGATCACGATCTCGACGGCGTGCAGTTTGTCGATATCCCGTGGATGATCCCGGATGCCGCCGTGGGCGGCACCGATGCGCTACCGTTCGTCTCCACCTACCAGCAACTGGCAGGCGAGAACGATCCGGGCCTGCTCAAGCTCAACGCCATGGGCGTCGACGCCTACGAGCTGGCCCGCCGCCTGCCGCTGATTCAGGCGCTGCCGAACACGCAGATCTTCGGTGCGACGGGTACGCTGCAGGCGCGCGACGACGGCCGCATCCAGCGCACGCTGCCGTGGGCGGTGTTCCAGTCCGGCACGCCGCAGCCCCTGCTGACGGCACCCGCCTCAGCCCCGACCCGCTCTCCCTCGACTTCCAACGACAGCGGGCCGTCGCAGGGAAGCCAAGGGGCCTCCAACGCCGACCTCAACGGTTTCGCGCTGGACGCCGAAGATGACGGCACCCAATAACCGGCGTCAACTCGGGCAGCAGGTCGAACAGGCCGCTGCCCGCTGGCTCGAAACGCGCGGGCTGACACTGGTCGCCAGCAACCAGCATGCCAAAGGCGGCGAGATCGACCTCATCATGCGCGACGGCGAAAATCTGGTATTCGTGGAGGTCCGCCATCGCCGCAGGTCCGACTACGGCCACCCAGCCGAGACGATCACTCCCGCCAAGCAGCGGCGCATCATCAAGGCCGCGCGTTTTTATCTTCATGCACACGGGCTATCATGCCCCTGCCGCTTCGACGTCGTCGGCGTGACCGGAAGCCTGCCCGCACTCGAATTCGACTGGATTCGGGCCGCCTTCGACGCATATTGACCGCTCAATAGGCATCTCATGGATTTTCAAGCACGCATACTCGACCTGTTCAACGCCAGCATCGACACCAAGACTTACGCCAGCGAAGTCCTGCCGCCCTTCATCGAGGTCGCCAGCCAGATGATGGTCCAGTGCCTGGTCAGCGAAGGCAAGATCCTGGCCTGCGGCAACGGGGGCAGCGCCGGCGACAGCCAGCACTTCTCCTCGGAGCTCCTCAACCGCTTCGAACGGGAACGCCCCAGCCTGCCGGCACTGGCGCTGACCACCGACACCTCGACGCTGACCTCGATCGCCAACGACTACAGCTACAATGATGTCTTCTCGAAGCAGATTCGTGCCCTCGGCCAGCCGGGCGATATCCTGCTGGCCATCTCCACCAGCGGCAACTCCGCCAACGTGGTGCAGGCGATCCAAGCCGCGCACGATCGCGAGATGAGCGTCGTCGCGTTGACCGGGAGGGATGGCGGCGACATGGCGTCCCTGCTGGGGCAGGAGGATTGCGAAATTCGCGTTCCCGCCACTTCTACCGCACGCATTCAGGAGGTCCACCTCTTGGTCATCCACTGTTTGTGTGATCTGATCGACCAACAGCTTTTTGGCAGCAACGAGTGAGCCTTATGAAGAAGACACTGATCGTTTCCTCATGCCTGATCGGCCTGCTGACACTGGGCGGATGCGCCACCGGCGGCCAGCAGGAGAACTACGCCGAGCGCACCCCTGGCGCCAAGGTCGAAGACAGCAACATCCAGAGCAAGATCTTCAATGCCCTCAACGCGGCGGATGCACGGTATGGTGATGCCCACGTCAACGTGGACAGCTATAACAGCAACGTCCTCCTGACCGGCCAGGTGCCCAGCGAGGAACTCAAGCAGCGCGCCACCGAGATCGCCCGCAACGTGCGTAGCGTGCGGCAAGTGCACAATGAACTGATGGTGTCCGCCAACACGCCGGTCAGCCAGCGCATGACCGACACCTGGATCACTGGGCGCATCAAGGCCAATCTGGTCGCCAACGAGGATCTCGATGCCAATCTGATTCGCGTGATCACCGAGAACGGAACGGTCTACATGATGGGGCTGGTGACCCAGCAGCAGGCTAGCGAAGCCACCGCCGCTGCGTCCGGCGTGGGCGGTGTCCAGCGCATCGTCAAGGTCTTCGAATACCTCAACTGACCCTCACTCCAGGCGTAAAAAAGCCGCTGCCGAGGGATCTCCGGCAGCGGCTCTACGGTACCCAAGTGGGCCCGTCGAACAAGGGTTCCGCTACTTGACGATGCGCAGTGACGGCTTGCCTTTCTCGGGACGACCGGGTGCATCGTCATCCTTGGTGGCGGCCGGCTCTGGTGATGTGGCGGTATCGTCATCAGAGCGACTCTCGACGCTCTCGAGCGTCGGCCGCCCCTCCTCTTCCAGTGCCGCCTCCTCCTCGCTGGAGAAGCTCGGCATGACCGGCTCCTGACCAAACACCATGCCGACGCCATTTTCACGCGCATAGATCGCGATCAGAGCATCCATGGGCACCACGACCTGCATCGGCTGTCCGCTGAAGCGCGCCCCGAAAGTGACTGCCGCATTATCGATCGCCAGGTCGCGCACGGCGGCCGGTGCGATGTTCAGCACAATCTGACCATTCTGCACGAACTGCTGCGGCACCCGGACATCGGGCTTTCCAGCATCCACCACGATATAGGGGGTCTGCTCGTTGTCCAGCAGCCATTCATAAAGGGCTCTCGCCAGATAGGGACGGCTAGTCAGCATGTCAACTCCTCTCGGGCAGCTTGCGGCGGAGTCGCCTCAGCTACGCATCTCACGTTCGGTTTCGGACAGCGCCACCTTGAAGGCATCCCGCGCGAAGACACGTTCCATGTAGCTTATCAACGGGGCGATCTGCTTCTCCGGCAGCTCGACACCCAGCGCCGGGAGACGCCAGAGAATCGGCGCGATGCAGCAATCCACCAGCGTGAACTCTTCACTCATGAAATATGGCATGTCTTCGAAAATTGGTGAAATCCCGGTCAGGCTCTCACGCAACTCCTTACGAGCCTTGTCGGCGTCCTTCTTGGGCCCCTGCTGAATCTGCTCGACCAGCGGGCACCACTCGCGCTCGATGCGATGCATCCAGAGGCGGCTCTGCGCACGCGCCACCGGGTAGACCGGCAATAGGGGCGGATGCGGGAAACGCTCATCCAGGTACTCCATCATGACCTTGGATTCGTACAGCACCAGGTCACGATCGAGCAGCGTGGGCACGCTGTTGTACGGATTCAGATCGGCCAATTCGGCGTTATGCTCATCGGCCGAGACGTCCAGGATATCGACGGCCACGCCCTTTTCCGCCAGCACGATTCTGACGCGATGGCTGAAATGATCATCACTACCGGAGTAAAAGATCATCGACGATCGCTTGGCCACTACACCCATGAAACTTTCCTCGCATTAATTCAACGACCAATGGTAACACGACGGGCAACCCCGCTGGGCGCCAACCATCGCCACGGAGAGCCACAACACCCCTGCACCACGTACCAACAGCAAAACGCCCGACTGGATAAGCCGGGCGCTGTGCGCAGACGCGAATCCCGTGGGATCAGCGCTTGGAGAACTGCGGACGACGACGTGCTTTGCGCAGACCCACTTTCTTACGCTCGACTTCACGAGCGTCACGGGTCACGTAACCCGCCGCACGCAGCGGACGGCGCAGCTCTTCGTTGTACTCCATCAGCGCGCGCGTGATGCCGTGGCGAATCGCGCCGGCCTGAGCGGAGCCACCGCCACCCTTGACCGTGACGTAGACGTCGAACTGGCCAGTGGTCTCGGTCAGCTCCAGCGGCTGGCGCACGACCATCTGTGCGGTGACGCGGCCGAAGAACTCACCCAGCTCGCGGTCGTTGACGGTGATCTTGCCGGTGCCCGGCTTGAGAAACACGCGAGCGGTAGAAGTCTTGCGACGCCCGGTGCCGTAATACTGTTGTGCCATGACGGTTACCCTCAGATGTTCAGTTCTTGCGGCTGCTGCGCGGCGTGCGGATGCTCGGTACCGGCATACACCTTGAGCTTGGCGTGCATGGCACGACCCAGCGGCCCCTTGGGCAGCATGCCCTTGACGGCGCCTTCGATGATGCGCTCCGGCGCGTGGTCGATCAGTTTCTCGAACGACATGGTGCGCAGACCGCCCGGGTAACCGGTGTGACGGTAGTAGTTCTTGGCTTGCGCCTTGTTGCCGGTGACGTGCACCTTCTCGGCGTTGACGACGACGATGTAATCGCCGGTATCGACGTGCGGGGTGTATTCCGGCTTGTGTTTGCCACGCAGGCGGCGCGCGATTTCCGTCGCCAGACGACCGAGCGTCTTGCCCGAAGCATCAACGACATACCAGTCGCGCTGCACGGTGTGCGGCTTGGCACTGAACGTCTTCATGAGTGTTTCACCAAATAAGCGTATTTGGGCGTCGAAGCACAGGCTTCTCGGCCATCCCTATTTTTCTTGGGTTGCCACCACGATCGAAAGCCGATGAACGACTGCCGACAGAAGGACAACGGATCGAAGAGCGCGCATTGTACACGCACACAATGTGCGAGGAAAGACCAGTATCGTCGCGACATTGGCGCTCGCCCGCGGCGCGCGCCATTCAGGGCTTGTGCGCCAGCGCCAGGTAGTCCCGGGACTGCATCTCCTGAAGGCGCGACAGCGTGCGCTCGAACTCGAAGCTCAGATTGCCCCCGGTGTAGAGCGACTCGACCTCGGTCTCGGCGGAGAGCAGCAGCTTGACCGCGCGGTCATAGAACTCGTCGACCATGCTGATGAACCGCCGCGCCTGATCGTCGGTTCCGGCCCCCATGCGCGGCACGTCGGAAACCAGCACGGTATGGAACTCCCGCGACAACTCGATATAGTCGTTCTGGCTGCGAGGCCCATCGCAGAGCACCTTGAAATCGAACCACACCACGCCCTCGTGCAGACGACGGGTCTTGAGCTCCCGGTGGTTGATCGCCAGCGTGGCATTCTCGCGCCCTTCGCTGCCGGCAACCGAGCGGAAGCTCTTCGCCAGCAGCTCCTCGGCCTCGGCGTCGAGCGGCGAGTGGAATATCTCCACCTGCTCCAGGGTGCGAAGGCGGTAATCCACCCCGGAATCGACGTTGACCACCTCGCAATGACGCTTGAGCAGATCGATCGCCGGCAGGAAGCGCGCTCGCTGCAGGCCATCCTTGTAGAGATCGTCCGGCACGATGTTGGAGGTCGCCACCAGCACGACCCCCTGCGCGAACAACGCCTCCATCAAGTTGCCGAGGATCATCGCATCGGTGATGTCCTTGACGTAGAACTCATCGAAGCAGATGACCCGAGCCTCGCTGGCGAAGGTGGCCGCGATCTGGGTCAACGGGTTCTTCTCCCCCTTGTGGATCTCGAGTTCGCGATGCACTCGCTGCATGAAGCGGTTGAAATGCGTGCGCATCTTGCGCTCGAAAGGCAACGACTCGTAGAACACGTCGACCAGGTAGGTCTTGCCACGACCGACGCCGCCCCAGAAGTAGAGCCCCATGACCGCAGGCCTGGCGGGCGCCTCGGGTTCGGCGGCCTTGCGCTTGCCGAACAGTCCCGCCACCTTCGAGAGCTTGGACTCTCCGGGGGCGGCGGGCTTGGGCGCCGGGGTCCGCTGCAGATCGTCGTACAGACGCTGCAGATGCTTGACGGCGTTTTCCTGCGCGGCGTCGTGACTGAAGTCATCGCGCTCCAGATCCGCGCGATAACGCGACATTGGCGTCATGGCGCCTTGATGGGACGTCGCGGCATGGGATGAACTCATGGCGGTATCGTGACCTCGGTTCGAAACAAGTGGCGGGATTATACTCTCCGACGAAAGTCTTGACAGTGCCGGGCAGACAGGCAAGGTTTGACCCGAGAGCCGAGCGGGTCGATATAATGGCACCGCACCGACCTTAAGCAAGGGTCTTTGAGACAGGTCGTGCCGGGCACGACGACGAGGAGCGCACTGTGAACGAAAGCAATATCGACTGGATCCTGGCAATCGCCTGCTTCCTGGCGGGCATCGGTATCGGCGCCCTTTGTTACCACCTGCTGAACGCCAATGTCGCCCGCAACCAGAAAGTGCGTCAGCGTCTGGCCGAGACGGAGCTGGAGCTCAATCAGGTCAAGGATGCGCTGAACGATCACTTCGCCAAAGTCGCCGATCTGGCCTCGAGCATTCAGCGCCAGAGCCATGATCTCGAACAGCACCTGATCCAGGGTGCGGACAAGCTGGTCGACGACCTCAAGCTGAAACGTCGATTGCATGGCAGCCAGGAAGAGGCCGAAGAGGTCGACCTGCCCCAGGTGCCGCGCGACTACGCCGATGGTACCGGCGGCACGCTGGCCGAAGATTATGGCGTCCGACAGCGCAGAACCACCGAACAGCAGGATATCGCTCCGCAGCCTCCCCGCTACTGAACGGTCGAAGACCCGCCGGAACCCAAGGGGTTCCGGCGACTGCCCCCCTCCCCTCAAGCCGGATTGTCGATGTCCACGAACCGGTGCTCGATACCGAAACGTTCCGCCAGCCAGTTGCCGAGCGCCTGGATACCATCGCGCTCGGTGGCGTGGTGGCCTGCTGCCACATAGGTCACCCCCATCTCTCTCGCCATGTGCGTGGTGCGCTCGGATATCTCACCGGAGATGAAGGCATCGGCACCCGCCTCGGCGGCCATCGGCAACATGTCCTGAGCGCCTCCCGTACACCAGGCCACCCGTCTTATGACGCCGGAACACCCCTCTATCAGGGTTGGCGTCCGACCCAGAGCGCGCTCGACGAGCCCCGCCAGAGCGCCACTGTCCAGCTCAACTTGCGGCACGCCCATCCACAGCAGCCCCCGGCCCAGCTCTCCATCGAGACAGCGTTCCACCTCGAACCCCAGACGCTGCCCCAGGCAAGCGTTGTTGCCCATCGAGACATGGGCGTCCAGCGGCAGGTGGTAAGCCAACAGATTGATGTCGTTATTCAACAAGGTAGCCAGACGCCGATGTTTCATGCCGGTCACGCTCACCGGCTCGTTTTTCCAGAAATAGCCGTGATGGACCAGCACGGCATCGGCGTTCCAGGCCACCGCCTCGTCGAGTAACGCCTGGCACGCCGTGACGCCGGTCAGGACACGCTCGATCCGGTCCCGCCCCTCGACCTGCAATCCATTGACGGTGTAATCCTTGAACGCGTCGATATCCAGCTCCGTATCGACCGCCTCCAGGAGAATCTGCCGCGAAATCATACTGTCTCCCAGCGCAAAGCCTTGGTGAATGTTACACTTTTAGTCCGTACCGCCATCGTGCCAGGCACTGCGCACCGCGCCATCGAGCGTATCGTACTTTCATCGATCCCGCTCCGGCTCCCTCGGCGCAGCCACGGCCGCCTCGATCACTGCAGCGCTGCCAGATGTGGCGAAGTCGCTCTGATTTTCAGTCTAAGGACCCAGCACATGCGCCGCCACCTAGCCGCCTATCTGTGGCCCGCCCTATGCGGCATTCTGATCGCCGTCGTCCTGCTCTACGCCTTTCCGTCGCTGCTGGGTCGAGACCGAACCGCCAGCGATATGTCAGCCGGTACGGCGAGCGTCAAATCCGCGACCTCGGAACGCGCCCGGCCGGGTGTCATCGATGCGCCATCGCTCAATCGCCAGGAAGGGCCCGTCAGCTACTCCCAGGCCGTCAATCGCGCCGCCCCGGCCGTCGTCAACGTCTATTCGTCGCGCGTCGTCGACACCGGCCAGCACCCGCTGATGTCGGACCCGTTCTTCCGCCAGTTCTATGGCAAGAACGTGCCGCAGCGCCAGCGCATGCTGTCGAGTCTCGGCTCGGGGGTGGTGGTCAGCGAAGAGGGCTATATCCTCACCAACAATCACGTCATCAACGACGCGGACGAGATCCAGGTGGCCCTCCGCGATGGCCGTGAAGCCATCGCCCAGGTGATCGGCACCGACCCCGATAGCGATCTGGCGGTCCTCAAGATCGACCTCGACAACCTGCCTGTCATCAAGCTGAGCGATTCGGAGAAGATCGCCATTGGCGACGTCACCCTGGCCATCGGCAACCCCTTCGGTGTCGGCCAGACGGTGACCATGGGGATCATCAGCGCGACCGGACGCGATCATCTCGGCCTCAGCCGCTACGAGGACTTCATTCAGACCGATGCCGCGATCAACCCGGGCAACTCAGGCGGCGCGCTGGTGGACACCAACGGCTCGCTGATCGGCATCAACACGGCAATATTTTCCCGCTCCGGGGGCTCCCAGGGCATCGGTTTCGCGATACCTGCCAATCTGGCACGCAGCATTCTGAACGACATCGTGACCCAGGGCCGCGTCATCCGGGGCTGGCTGGGGATCGACGCCCAACAGATGACGCCTGATCTGGCGTCCTCGTTCGGCCTCAAGACCCTGAGCGGCGTCATCGTGGCCAACGTCGTATCGGGCGGGCCCGGCGACGAGGCCGGGCTGCGCCCCGGAGACATCCTGCTCGCCATCGACGGCAAGCCGATTCTCGATCCGCGGGAGACCCAGGTGGATATCGCCGAGATCCCCCCCGGCACGGAGCTGCCATTGACCATCGTGCGGGGGGGCGAGAAACGCCAGGTGACGCTGAAGGTCGGCGAGCGCCCGCCACCGACCCAGGGCAACGACGACGCAGCCAAAAGGGCCCAGGCCACCCAGGATTCGGGCGCATCCGAGACGCCCGGCGCCGACGGCGATTCCGGCGCCCGCTAGCCGCCACCCAACGACGATCGCCGCCCAAGGGGCGGCGATCGTCTCTCTCCACGGACCCGATCCGATGCCCGCTCTTCAGCGCTTGAGGCGGTTCTCCGCCGAGCGGGCGTGGGCCGTCAAGGACTCGCCCCGCGCCAAGACCGATGCGGTCCGGCCCAGCGTATCGGCGCCCGCTGGAGAACACTGGATCAGCGACGAGCGCTTCTGGAAGTCGTAGACACCCAGCGGAGAGGAGAAACGCGCCGTGCCGGAGGTCGGCAGCACATGGTTGGGGCCGGCGCAGTAGTCACCGAGCACCTCCGCCGTGTGGCGCCCCATGAAGATGGCACCGGCGTGACGCACGCCCTCCACCATCTCCTCGGGGGACTCCACGGACAGCTCCAGATGTTCGGGCGCGATGCGGTTGATCAGCTCGACCGCCTGGTCGGGCCCCTCACAGAGGATCAGCGCTCCCCGCCTCGCCAGCGACTCGCGAATGATCGCCTCCCGCTCCATGGTCGGCAGCAGCCGCTCGATGGAAGCCAGGACAGCCTCGAGGTGTCCGGCATCCCAGGCCACCAGAATGGCCTGGGCATCTTCGTCGTGCTCGGCCTGGGAAAACAGATCCATCGCCAGCCAGTCCGGATCGGTACCGGCGTCGGAAACCACCAGTATCTCGGAGGGTCCGGCGATCATGTCGATGCCGACCTGACCGAAGACGGCCCGCTTGGCGGTCGCCACGTAGATGTTGCCGGGCCCGACGATCTTGTCGACCCTGGGCACGCTCTCGGTACCGTAAGCCAGGGCGGCAACGGCCTGGGCGCCGCCCAGCGTGAAGACCCGGTCGACGCCAGCGAGATGGGCAGCAGCCAGCACCAGCTCATTGACCACGCCGTCCGGCGTCGGCACGACCATCACGATCTCGCGCACGCCGGCCACATGGGCCGGCAGCGCATTCATCAGCACCGAGGAGGGATAGGCCGCTTTGCCGCCCGGCACGTAGATGCCGACGCGATCGAGCGCCGACACTTTCTGACCCAGCATGGTGCCGTCCGACTCATGGTACTGCCAGGATTCCGGCTTCTGGCGCTCGTGATAGCTCCGAATGCGCTCCGCCGCGTGTTGCAGCGCCTCGCGCTGGTCCGCAGGGATCGACGCGAACGCCGCCTCCAGACGCTCGGCCCCGATCGTCAGTTCGGACATGGCCGTGGCGGCGAGCCGGTCGAAGCGATTGGTATATTCGATCAACGCCGCATCGCCGCGCCGACGAACGGCGTCGATGATCTCCGCGACGCGGGCCGAGATTTCATGATCGGAAACCCCTTCCCAGGCCAGTAGCGCATCGAGGCGCGCGTCGAAGTCAGCGTCCCGAGTGGCGAGGCGGGCAATGGTAGTCGTTTGGCTCATCATTGGTTCTCTCTACGTGCGATCGCGACCGTGACGCCGCCGACGGCGTTCATGCGGCCCAGGACTCGCTCACGGAGCCGCAGCTCAAGCGGCGGTCCGTGCGCTCACCGCGTGACGCAGACGCTCGATCAGCGGCTTGAGTCGCTCGTGCTTCATCGTCATCGACGCCTTGTTGACCACCAGCCTGGTGCTGATGCTCTCGATCAGCTCGCGGGGTTCCATGCCGTTGGCGCGCAGGGTGTTGCCGGTGTCGACGATATCGACGATCTCGTCGGCCAGGTTCATCAGCGGCGCCAGCTCCATCGCACCGTACAGCTTGATCACCTCGGCCTGGATGCCCTGCTCCGCGTAGTAACGACGCGCCACGTTGACGAACTTGGTCGCCACACGACGCCTGGCCCGCGCGGGCTGGGCGCCCACGATACCCGCCGTCATCAGCCGGCAGCGCGAGATCCCCAGGTCGAGTGGCTCGTAAAGCCCCTCGGCGCCGTGCTCGAGCAGTACGTCCTTGCCGGCGACACCGAGATCGGCTGCCCCCAGTTGCACATAGGTCGGCACGTCCACCGCCCGGATGACCACCAGCTTGACGTCGGGCAGATTGGTGTCGAACAGCAGCTTGCGACTCTTGCCGAAATCGTCCGCCGGCGTGATGCCCGCGTCCGCCAGCAGTGGCAAGGTCTCTTCGAGGATACGGCCCTTGGATAGCGCCAGGATCAGTTGATTGCTCATGGTATCTCTACACCCGGCTAGCCCGGCACGCGACGAATGCGCGCACCCAGGAGCTGCAGTTTCTCTTCGATACACTCGTAGCCACGATCGATATGGTAGATCCGGTCCACCATCGTCTCGCCCTGGGCCACCATCGCCGCCACCACCAGGCTCGCCGACGCCCGCAGGTCGGTCGCCATCACCGGCGCGCCGGACAGCTTCTCGACGCCGGTCACCACGGCGGTGTTGCCCTCGAGCGCGATATGCGCCCCCATCCGATTGAGCTCCTGCACGTGCATGAAGCGGTTTTCGAAGATGGTCTCGACGACCGTGCCGGTGCCCTCGGCTACCGCGTTCAGCGCCACGAACTGGGCCTGCATGTCGGTCGGGAAGGCCGGGTACGGCGCGGTGCGCAGATTCACGGCCCTGGGCCGGCGTCCGCCCATGTCGAGCTCGATCCAGTCGTCTCCCGTGGTCAGGGTGGCGCCGGCCTCCTCGAGCTTGGCCAGCACGGCCTCCATGATGTCGGCCCGTGTCTTGCGCACCCGCACGCGCCCGCCGGTGGCAGCGGCAGCGACCAGGAAGGTGCCGGTTTCGATGCGGTCCGGCATCACGTCGTAGTGACAGCCGTGGAGACGCTCGACGCCCTCGACCGTAATGGTATCGGTCCCCTGGCCGCGGATATTGGCGCCCATGGCGATCAGGCACTCGGCCAGATCGACGACTTCCGGCTCACGGGCGGCGTTTTCCAGCACCGTGGTCCCTTCGGCCAGCGTGGCGGCCATCAGCAGGTTCTCGGTACCGGTCACCGTCACGGTATCGAAGAAGATCGTGGCGCCCTTGAGACGACCATCGACGCGGGCGCGAATGTACCCCCCTTCGACGGTGATCTCCGCGCCCATCGCCTCGAGCCCACGGATGTGCAGATCGACCGGGCGGGAGCCGATGGCACAGCCGCCGGGCAGCGACACGTCGGCCTTGCCGAAGTGGGCCAGCAGCGGCCCGAGCACCAAGATCGAGGCGCGCATCTTCTTGACCAGCTCGTAGGGGGCATGACAATCGCGCACCTGCGAGCCATCGATCTGGATACTCATTTTCTCGCCCATGACCGGCTCGATGCCCATGCGGCCGAGCAGCTCGAGTGTCGTGGTGATGTCCTGAAGATGCGGCAGGTTGCCGATGGTGACGGGTTCGTCGGCGAGCAGCGTCGCCGCCAGTATCGGCAGCGCCGAGTTCTTGGCACCACTGGCCCAGACTTCGCCGTCCAGCGGCCCGTTACCGGTAATGATCAGCTTGTCCATGAAGGTTCGCTATAGAATCGAGAGAGACGACCGGCCCGAGAGGCCGGACAGGAGCTCAGGCACCGAGGTTTTCCGGCGCCGACTCCCACTGGGCGGGAGTGAACGTCTTGATGCTGATGGCGTGGAGTGCGCCGGAGGCGATCTCGTCCGACAGCGCGCCGTAGATCAGCTGCTGACGCTTGACCGGGCTCATGCCATCGAAGACGTCGCCCACGGCGATCACCTGGAAGTTGCAGCCTTCGCCCTGGATATGGAATTCACAGCCGTCGATCTGACTCTCGAGGCGGCTTTTGACATCGCTGGGTTGCATGACATCGGGCTCCCTTGTGACTGCTGCGCAGGATGCGCAGGGAAAGCGCCACATGGTAGCGGAAAGCGCCCCGTCTTGGCGATCTTGGCGATGGGCAAAAACGTCGCAAGTCGATCGCGGCCGGCGAGGCGCCTCGAGGGGTCAGTGCCGCGCCGGGGCCGGCTCGACACAGGTCGTTTCGGTGGTCGCCAGCAGCGGCGCCAGTTCGGTGATGTCCACCAGTCGCTGCAGCGGCAGGGAGAGCGCCACGCGCCTGAGGTTCAACGAGTGCCGGCTGACGCTGCGCATCCAGACCAACAGCACGCTGAGAACGGCGCTGCTGGCCACCTGCACGCCCGTCAGGTCGAAGGAGACCTCGGCTTGGGCCGGCAGCTCCGCCAGCCAGTGCCGGCCCGCCTGAGCAAGCGGGCCGGCACTGTCGAAATCCGCTTCGCCACGGATCGTCAGCGCGTTACCGTCGACGACCTCGAGCGTGGCGTCCTCGCGCTCCAGCAGGACACTCACGCGTCGCCGCCCTGCTCCAGCTCGTCGGTCCCGACTGCCGGCGCCCAGTTGTTGATCACGGTATCGATGTCCCGATTGTTGTCGCGCATCGCCTGATCGAACTGGTTGCGGAACGTCAGCCCCAGATTGATGCCGTTGACGATGACGTTGATCACCTTCCACTGGCCATCGCTCTGACGCAGTGTGAAGTTGACCGGATAGCTCTGGCCATTGGTGGAAATCACCTCCATGGGCACCGAGGCCTGATCGTCGTAACGGCCCGCGTCTTCGCTATCTTTCACGCGCAGTGTCTGATAATCGAAGGTGACCAGCCCCTTGGCGTAAGTGTCGATCAGGGTCTTGCGGAACACCGTGACGAACCGTGAGCGCTGCTCCGGCGTTGCGGCGCGGAAGTAGCGCCCCATCACGCTGGCGCCGATGTAACGGAAATCCGCCACTTCCGCCATGTTGGTGTCGACGAGCTTGGCCAACTCGCCCTCATGCTGGGCGTAGTAGTCCTTCTTGCCCTCGAGCTCGGACATCAGGGAGTCGACACTCTGCTGGATCACCTGGGTCGGCGACTGCTGGGCCTGGGCCGGGGTGGCGATGCTCGCCAGACACATAGCGACGATCGTCAGCGCCGCCATCCAGACACCGCGCATCCCGGTATCACGCCCTGGAGCACTCGAGGCGTTACGTGCGAAGGTCATTTTCATCATCGACTCCTTGTCTGCGATTACGTTCTTCCGGCTCACTTGGCCATGTTCGACACGAACTGTTGAATGAGATCCTCCAGCACCAGTGCCTGCTGGGTATCGTGAATGACGTCACCGTCATGGAGCATGTCGGGCGCGCCCCCCACGGTCAGACCGATATACTGCTCGCCCAGCAGCCCGGACGTCAGGATGGCTGCCGTGGTGTCATCGGAGAGCTTGCCATCGTACTGCGAATCCAGCTCCATGGTGACCTTGGCATCGAACCACTTGGGGTCGAGCTGGATGTCGGTGACCTGCCCCACGCGCACCCCGGACATGGTGACCTTGGCCTGGGGACGCAGCCCGCCGATGTTGGCAAAATTCGCGGTCAACGTGAAAGTGTTGCTGGGGACGCCCACCCCCAGCCCGCTCACCCGAAGCCCGAGAAACACCAGACCGAGAATGCCTGCCAGCATGAAAATGCCGACGCCCAGTTCCAACCAGCTGTTGCGCTTCATCCGAGATCTCCAAACATCAGCGCGGTGAGCACGAAATCGAGGCCCAATACCGCCAACGAGGCGTAGACCACCGTGCGGGTGGTCGCGCGCGAAATACCTTCCGAGGTGGGGATCAGGTCATAACCCTGGAATACCGCAATCCAGGTCACGACCAGCCCGAACACCAGACTCTTGACCATGCCGTTGAGCACATCATCGAAGAAATTGACGCTGTCCTGCATGTTGCTCCAGTAGGAGCCGGCGTAGACGCCAAGCCATTCGACACCGACCAGATAGCCACCCCAGATACCGACCACACCGAAGATCACCGTGAGTATCGGCAGCGAGACGAAGCCGGCCCAGAGTCGGGGCGCGACGATCCGGCGCAACGGATCGACACCGATCATCTCCATGCTGGTGAGCTGCTCGGTCGCTTTCATCAGACCGATCTCGGCGGTGAGCGCCGAGCCGGCACGGCCGGCAAACAGCAATGCCGCCACGACCGGCGCCAGCTCGCGGACGAGGGAGAGCGCCACCATCTGGCCCAGCGCCTCGTCGGCGCCGAACCCGACCAGGATGGTGAACCCCTGCAGCGCCAGCACCATGCCGATGAACAGCCCGGACACCAGCACGATCGCCACCGACATCACGCCGACGAAGTGCATCTGACGAAGCCAGAGGTGGAACCCCTCGCGAGAGGGCAGGCAGAAGATCGACTGGACCAGGAACAGACCCGCTCTTCCTATCGAGCTCAGGGTATCGAGCGTGGCGCGGCCCAGCGCCGTGAGATATCGCGTCATGAGAACTGTCCCGCCGGCGCCAGGATGTCATCGAAGAAGTCCGGCGCAGGATAGTGGAACGGTACCGGACCGTCGGGCTCGCCATGCACGAACTGCTTCACGTGAGCGTCGTCGTTGACGTCCAGCGTCTGCGGCGTGCCATGCGCCATGACCCGCCCATCGGCGATGATATAGACGTAATCCGCAATCGACAGCGTCTCCTTGATATCGTGAGAGACCACGATAGCCGTCAACCCCAGCGCCAGGTTGACCTTCTTGATCAACTGCACCAGCACACCCATCGAGATCGGGTCCTGCCCCACGAACGGTTCGTCGTAGAGCACCAGGTCCGGATCCAGCGCCACCGCCCGCGCCAGTGCCACACGTCTGGCCATCCCGCCGGACAGCTCCGACGGCATCAGGTGCCTGGCACCACGCAAACCCACTGCCTGGAGCTTCATCAGCACGATGTCGCGGATCATGGCATTCGGGAGTTCGGTATGGATGCGCAGCGGAAAGGCGACATTCTCGAAAACGTCGAGATCCGAGAACAGCGCGCCACTCTGAAACAGCATGCCCATTCGACGACGCAGCTTGAAGAGCGAGCGCCGGGACAGCTTGTGTACGTCCTGGCCGTCGATGAGGATCTGGCCACGATCCGGCGCCAGCTGGCCGCCGATCAGTTTCAGCAGGGTCGTCTTGCCGGTCCCGCTGGGCCCCATGATGGCGGTAATCTTGCCGAGCGGAATCTGCAGATCGACACCGCGGAAGATGTCGGTGTTGCCGCGAGAGAAGTGCAGATCCTTGACCTCGACCATAATCGGATCGTCCATGCAGCATCCACCAAGCTAATGAGATCAATTATCGAACATTGTATCCTAACCTTGGCGTCAGCGACCAGCAATCACTCTCGGGCGGTGAAAATCACCCGCGTGGGAGGGACGAATCACCGACCGATCAAAGGTATACTGCCGTTACTGCAGGCGTTTCGGACATCCGACGCCCACTAGCGGTCAGACGGAGTCCGAGGCCATGAACGATTTCTCCGTCTCTTTCATCACCATCGGGGAGCCATTGCCGAGACCATGAGCGACATCGCCGCGCTAGATTTCCGCGCCAGCGCCAGGCGCACCTTGACCCTGGAGCAACAAGCCATCGGGGAGCTCGTGGCGAAGCTCGACGACTGCTTCGATGACGCCTGCAAGCTGCTGCTCGCCTGTCGCGGCCGGTTGATCGTCACCGGCATGGGCAAGTCGGGGCACATCGCACGCAAGCTGGCAGCGACCTTCGCCAGCACCGGCTCGCCCTCTTTCTACGTCCATCCGGGCGAAGCCAGCCACGGCGATCTCGGCATGATCACCGGCGACGATGTCGTCATCGCCCTCTCCAACTCGGGCGAGACTCAGGAGATCACCGACCTGCTTCCGCTGTTCAAGCGTCTCGGCGCGCCGCTGGTCAGCCTCACCGGACGACCCGGCTCCACGCTGGCCCGCTACAGCGACGTCCATATCGATGTCGGCGTCTCTCGCGAAGCCTGTCCCCACGACCTGGCACCGACCTCCTCCACCACCGCCGCGCTGGCGATGGGAGATGCGCTGGCGCTGGCGCTGCTGGAAGCACGGGGCTTCAGCGCCGAGGACTTCGCGCTGTCGCACCCTGGCGGCACCCTTGGCAAGCGGCTGCTGCTGCGCGTCGCGGATCTCATGCACGAGGGTCACCGGCTCCCCAGCGTACCGACCGGCAGCCCATTGCGAGAGGCGCTGCTGGAGATGACTCTCAAGGGAATGGGGTTTACCTGCGTCGTCGATGAACGCGGCATGCTGGTCGGTGTCTATACCGATGGCGATTTGCGCCGAACCCTGGACCAGCGCGGCGATTTCGCGCTGCTGCGTGTGGATGACGTCATGACCCGCGGCGGCAAGACGGCCTCGCCCGACATGCTGGCGGCGGAGGCCGTGAGGATCATGGAGGATAACCGGATTACCGCCCTGGCGGTGGTCGAGAACGGCGCCCCCGTCGGCGCCCTGCACATGCATGACCTGCTGCGAAGCGGCGTCATTTGAGACCCCGGCCGAGGCCGGCTCCACCGAGACTCGAGCCCAACCCCAGCCGATGGCGGACATGGGCCCCGATCACCACACTCACCACGAGGAGATAACGTGGCCAAGACAGTCAGATTCCAGTCTCCCTGGTGGCGCCGCCTCGGCCTGCTGGTCCTGTTGCTGGTCCTGGGGGGCGGTCTGACCTACCTGGACCAGCGCGGCGAAAACGGTCAGGAGCCCGTCATCGGCAACACGGTCGGCGAGCCCGACTACTATCTCGAGGATGCCAGCATGACGCGCTTCGACGAACGGGGGCGCGCCTATCAGCGGCTGGAAACGCCACGCCTGGTGCACACGCCCTCCGACGACATCATCCGCACCGAGGCACCCCACGGTTACCTGACCGACGACCAGCAACGCCAGTGGCAGGTGACCAGTCAGACGGGGCAACTGAGCCGCAGCGGAGAGCAGTTGACGCTCGAGGGCGACGCCCGCCTGGTTCAGCCGGAGCAGGCGTGGAGCCTGGAAACGCAGACGCTGCACTACGACAACCGCGAGGCCCACGCCTGGAGTGACACGCCCTCCGTGTTGCGCCAGCATAATCAGACCATGCGCGGGGATCGCTTCGATGCCTGGATCAACGAAGATCGTATGCGTTTGACCGACAACGTGCAGGGGCGCCTGCCACAGCAATCTGAGGATCAAGGATCATGAGGCGAGAAATCGGCCAACTCCTGGTGCTGACCGCGCTGGGTTTCACCAGTTTTCCAACTATCGCACTGGAAAGCGATGCCAGTGCACCGATCGAGATCGCCGCCGATCAACTCGAGCTGGACGACCGCCAGGGCACTGCCGTCTATACGGGTGGCGTCGACCTGCAGCAAGGCAGCATGCATCTCAAGGCCGCACGCGTCGACATCCAGCGCGGCAACAACGGCCAGGTCAGCCTGGTCACCGCCAAGGGCGGCGGCGGCGAGCGCGCCTACCTCGAACAGAAGCCGTCCCCCGACCAGGAGATCGTCAAGGGCTGGGGCGATACCGTGGTCTATCACGCGGCCCAACGACGCGTGGAACTGATCGGTAACGCGGAGCTTCATCAGGCCGGCGACACCTTCGACGGTGCCTATGTCGAGTATTATCTCGACTCGCGACGCGTCCAGGCCCGTTCCGCCCAGAACAGCGACGGGAGCGGTGACGGCCGCGTCCGCATGACCCTCACGCCGCGTGACTCGTCCCAGTAACGCTCAAACCCTGACCCGGCACGGCCTCGAGCCGCCGCGTGGGGCGTGATCGCCGACACCATATCCGGCGCGCAGCCACAAGGATCGTATTCATGAAAACGCTAACGGCCGCCAACCTTGCCAAGAGCTACAAGGGACGCCGAGTCGTCCACGACTTCAGCCTGACGCTGCGGCAAGGCAGCATTGTCGGCCTGCTGGGGCCGAATGGCGCCGGCAAGACCACCTCCTTCTACATGATCGTCGGCCTGGTCAAGTCCGATGCCGGCAGCGTCCATATCGACGACATGGATCTCAGCCGCGCACCGATGCACGACCGGGCGCGAGCCGGTATCGGCTATCTGCCGCAGGAAGCCTCGATCTTCCGCAAGCTGAGCGTTGCCGACAACATCATGGCCATCCTCGAGACGCGCAAGGACCTGGATCGTGCCGGGCGACGCGAGCGGCTGGAACAGCTGCTCGGCGACTTCCACGTCGATCACATTCGCGACAACCTGGGCATGAGCCTGTCCGGCGGCGAGCGGCGACGGGTCGAGATCGCCCGCGCCCTGGCCACCGAGCCGGCATTCGTGCTGCTCGACGAACCGTTCGCCGGTGTCGACCCCATCTCGGTCGGTGACATCAAGAGCATCATCCGCCAGCTGCGCGACCGTGAGATCGGCGTCCTGATCACCGATCACAACGTGCGCGAGACGCTCGACATCTGCGATAATGCCTACATCGTCGGCGACGGCCAGATCATCGCCGAGGGCCGGCCCCAGGCCATTCTCGAAAACCAGCGCGTCCGCGAGGTCTATCTCGGCCACGAGTTTCGCCTGTAGTCGCCTCTCCCCCGTCATGCCATCGGCAGCCATACCAGGCATCCGCACCGATGGCATGTTTCTTGCATGAAACGTTGCATCTCGTCACCGCAGCCAGTAACGTAAGCCTTCCACCGTTGATTGTGACGATCGTTTCTCCATGTCCATGAAGCCCTCGCTGCAACTCAGGGTCGGCACGCAGTTGACCATGACGCCTCAGCTCCAGCAGGCCATTCAACTGCTCCAGCTGTCGACGCTCGACCTCCGCCAGGAAATCCAGCAGGCGCTCGAATCCAACCCCATGCTGGAGATGGAAGAGCCCTACTCGGAGCAGGAAACTCAGGACGCCACGGAAGACGAGTGGGCCAGTGACATTCCCGACGAACTGGCCCTCGACAGCGACTGGAGCGATACCTACCAGGACGCCCATGCCAGCTCGTCGGGCAGCGCCAGCGAAGAAGCGCCGGACTTCGACCGCAACGCCGCCGTGACCACCCTCCAGGATCATCTCCTCTGGCAACTGGCCATGGGAGATTTCGACGAGCGCGAGCGCGCGCTCGGGGAGTGCCTGATCGACGCCGTCAACGACGACGGCTACCTGGTGGGCTCGCTGGACGAGCTGGCGACGAGTCTGCGCGAGCAGCGCAGGGAGAGCGTCAGCATGGCCGATCTCGAGCACATGCTCATGCGCCTGCAGCAGTTCGATCCGACCGGCGTCGGCGCTCGCAATCTGCGCGAGTGCCTGCTGCTTCAACTCGGCACGCTGGACGACGACACGCCGCTGCTACCCCAGGCCAAGCGCCTGGTGCGCCAGTTCCTCGAGGCGCTGGCCGGCAACGACCGGCGACTGCTCAAGCGTCGCCTGCGCCTCGAGGAGAACGAACTCGACAGCGTCATCGCCCTGATCCGGACGCTGGAGCCGCGCCCGGGGCAGCGCTTTGATACCAGTCACGACGATTATGTGGTTCCCGATCTGGTTGCCACCCCCTCTCGCGATGGCTGGCGTATCGAACTCAATGCCGAAACCCTGCCGCGCCTGCGCATTCAGCCCGACTACGCCGCCCTGATCAAACGGGCAGACAAGAGCGATGACAACACCTTCCTGCGCCAGCACCTGCAGGAAGCCCGCTGGCTGATCAAGAGTCTCTCCAGTCGCAACGATACCCTGCTCAAGGTGGGTCGAGAGATCATGTCGCGCCAGATCGGGTTCCTCGAGCGCGGTGAAGAAGCGATGAAACCCCTGATCCTGGCCGATATCGCCCGCAGCGTCGACATGCATGAATCGACGATCTCCCGCGTCACGACCCAGAAGTACATTCACACGCCACGCGGCGTATTCGAGCTGAAATATTTTTTCTCGAGCCAGGTCGGCGGCCAGGGCGGCGAAGGCGATAGCTATTCGAGTACCGCCATCCGCGCTCGCATCAAGAAATTCATTGGCGACGAATCCCCTCGCAAGCCGCTGTCGGACAGCAAACTGGTCGAATTGCTGGCCCAGTCCGATATCAGCGTGGCCAGACGCACCGTGGCCAAATATCGCGAAGCCATGGGCATTCCGTCCTCCAGCGAGCGCAAGCGTCTGGCCTGATACAGGGCTCCGAAACCAGTCAAGACTCGCCATTCCGAATCAGATCGATCACGATGCCTTTGCAGTCCCCTGAAAAGGGTTACAATCAGAAGTGCCATCTGCCGCAACAGGAGTGTGTCATGCAAGTGAACGTTACCGGCCACCATGTCGAGCTGACCGACGCCCTCCGGGACTACGTCGGAGAGAAACTCGTTCGTTTGGAGCGTCACTACGACAACATCACCAATGTCCAGGTCACCCTGAGTGTCGAGAAGGAACGCCAGCAGGCAGCCTGTACCCTGCACGCAGCAGGCGGTGATCTACACGCCGAAGCCAGCGACACCGACATGTATGCCGCCATCGATTCACTGGCCGACAAACTCGACCGCCAACTGGTCAAACACAAAGAGAAGGCACAAGCCCGCGCCCAAGGCGCTGGCGCCCGCTGACGCCTGATGATGACACTGGAAAGCATTCTGCCCCCCGAGCGAACTCTGTTCGAGGTCACGGGGGGCAGCAAAAAACGTCTGCTGGAATTCTTCAGCACCTTCATCGCCCAGAATACACCCAGTCTGGATAGCCATGAGGTCTTCAGCCGCCTGATCGGCCGCGAGCGACTGGGCAGCACGGGGATCGGCAACGGCGTTGCCATCCCCCATGCCCGCAGTCCGCATTGCAAAGGGCCGATCGCGGGATTCATGCGCCTGGAAGACGCCATCGACTTCGATGCCATCGACGGCGAGCCGGTGGATCTGGTTTTCGTGCTGCTGGTGCCGGAAGAGGCGGATGATGCGCATCTGTCGCTGCTGGCGGAAGTTGCCGGCATCATGAATCAGAGCAGCGTTCGGCAGCAGTTGCGTCAGGCCGACTCGCAGCGGGCGTTGTACGACGCGCTTGTCGATGCCATCCGCCATCACCGTGACAGCGACGACGGATAAGCGATGCAACTCGTCATCATCAGCGGCCGCTCGGGCTCGGGGAAATCGATCGCACTGCAGGCGCTCGAGGATCTTGGCTACTATGCCATCGACAACCTCCCGGCCAACCTGCTGGCACCGCTGATCGACGAGCTGCGCAGCGCGCCGCCCTCCCGCCCCAACGTGGCGGTCAGCATCGACGCACGCAACCTGCCGGAGTCGCTGGAGCGTTTCCCCATCCTGCTGGAGGCGGTACGCGAGCGCGGCATCGATACTCAAGTCGTCTATCTCACCGCCGACGCCAAGATCCTGCTCGAGCGCTACTCGGCCACTCGCCGACGTCACCCGCTGACCCGCGGCAATGACATGACCCTGGCCGAGGCCATCGATCACGAGCAAAGCTATCTCGCGCCGATTCGCCGCGTGGCCGACCTGGTCATCGACACCCAGGGGCTCTCGGTGCACGACCTCCGGGCCCGGATCGGCGAACAGGTGGCCAGGCATACCGGCGGCCGCCTGACCCTGACCTTCGAGTCGTTCGGCTTCAAACGGGGTGTGCCGCTGGACGCCGACATGGTGTTCGACGCCCGCTGCCTGCCCAACCCGTTCTGGGACCCCGGGCTGCGCGCCTACGACGGCCGCGATGCCTCGATCATCGAGTTCCTGGAGTCTTACCCCGATGTCCATGCCCTGGCGGAGGATATCCATGGCTGGCTCGATCGCTGGTTGCCATCCTACCTGGCCAGTCATCGCAGCTACCTGACGGTCGCCATCGGCTGTACCGGCGGCCAACACCGCTCGGTCTATCTGATCGAGCGACTGGCACGCCATTTTCACCACGACGACGCCGATATTCGACTGCGCCATCGTGAGCTGGGCATTCATACCGCTCTCTCGAGCGACTCAGCAGCGCAGCCATCGGCACCAACAGGAAACGCAGGATCCCCAGAGCGCGATGCCGACACGTGAACTTCGCCTGACCAACCGCCGCGGGCTGCATGCCCGTGCCGCCACCAAGCTGGTGCAGTGCTGCCAACCCTTCGACGTACGCGTCGCGATCTATCACGGTAACCGCCAGGCAGACGCCGCCAACATCATGTCGCTGCTGATGCTCGCCGCCCCTTGTGGCACCGAGCTGGTGGTCGTTACCGAAGGCGCAGACGAGGAGATCGCCATGGATGCCATCGTCGGGCTGTTCGACGCTCGTTTTCACGAGGACGAGTAACCCGCCTCATTTGTGAACAGCGTTTTCCATCCTCGTCATGCGTCTCGACGATGGTAGAATGCTCACCCTATCGCCAGTCGTTCAAGGATGACCGTTCAGGATGAGCAACAATCCCGAAAAACTGCAGCCACGGCTGGCCAAGCTCAACCAAGCCCTCGAGAGCGGCGCGCTGGATCAGGCGCGGCGCATGCTCAACCGTGGCTTGGCGCCGGTGGATGTCGCCCACCTGCTCGAATCCACGCCACCCAAGGAGCGCGAGATCCTGTGGGGCTTGCTGGACCCCGAGCTACACGGCGACGTGCTGCAGTATCTGGGCGACGACGTCCAGCTCGAATTCCTCAACCGCATGGATGCGGAAGAGCTGCTGACAGCGACCGAGGGGCTCGACGTCGACGACCTCGCCGACCTGCTCCAGCAGCTGCCCAACACCGTCATTCAGGAAGTCCTCCAGTCCATGGAGGCGCAGGAGCGTCAACGCGTCGAAGCGGTGCTCTCCTATCCGGAAGACACCGCCGGCGGCCTGATGAACCCGGATGCGATCACCATCCGCCCGGATATCACGCTGGACGTCGTTCTCCGCTACCTGCGTCGCCACGAGCGCTTGCCGGATGCCACCGACACCCTGCTGGTGGTCACGCGTCGCGACGAGCTGATCGGGATCCTGTCGATCAACCGCCTGCTGGTATCGGATGTCTCGGTCCTGGTTCGCGAAGTGATGCAGACCGACTTCCACGCCATTCAGGCGACCGCCTCGGACAGCGACGTGGCGACGCTGTTCCAGAAGCACGACTTGATCTCGGCACCGGTCGTCGGCATCGATGGCAAGCTGCTCGGCCGCATCACCATCGACGACGTGGTCGATGTGATCCGGGAGGATGCCCAGCACCAGGTCATGAGCATGGCCGGTCTCGACGAGGACGAAGACACCTTCGCCCCCGCGCTGAGGACGAGCCGCCGCCGTGCGGTATGGCTCGGCATCAACCTGGTCGCGGCGACGATCGTCTCCATCGCCATCGGTTTCTTCGAGGACACCATCCAGCAGATCGCCGCGCTGGCCGTGTTGATGCCGATCGTTTCCAGCATGGGCGGTATCGCCGGCTCTCAGACCCTGACCGTCCTGATTCGGGGTATTGCGCTGGGCCACGTCTCGGGCGCCAATGTCCGTTGGCTGCTGATTCGCGAACTGCTCGTTGGCATGACCAACGGACTGATCTGGGCCGTCGTCGTGGGCGCGATGTCGGTGTTCCGCTTCGATGACATTCGGCTCGGCGAGATCATCGCCATGGCGATGGTCATCAACCTGACCGTCGCCACGCTCGCAGGCACCCTGATCCCGGTGATGCTGAAAAAGTTCAAGATCGATCCGGCCCTGTCCGGCGGCGTGCTGTTGACGACCATCACCGACGTGGTCGGCTTCGTCGCCTTCCTCGGATTGGCGACGGCGTTCTATCTGTAACGACACCGTGGCAACGTATCCCCAAGGCGCGAGCGCCCGCCCGCCAAGGAGCAGCAGATGAACTTCCATACCCGCAAGTGGATCAAGCCCGAGGATCTCAACCCCAACGGGTCACTCTTCGGTGGCAGCCTGTTGCGCTGGATCGACGAGGAGGCGGCCATCTACGCCATCATTCAGTTGGGCAACGCCCAGGTGGTGACGAAATACATCTCCGAGATCAACTTCGTCTCCAGTGCCCGGCAGGGCGACATCATCGAGCTGGGCATCACCGCCACCCGCTTCGGCACCAGCTCCATCACCCTGGAGTGCCACGTCCGCAACAAGATAACCCGCAAGAGCATCCTGACGATCGACAGGATGATCTTCGTGAATCTCGGCGAGGATGG
>NZ_PZJM01000010.1 GCF_003206045.1 Salinicola lusitanus | reverse complement strand
CGCGCCGGGTCGAGCCCCTGGCCACAGGCCCTGGCCCCACGACGATGAAGTAGCCCATGAAAGAGACGATTACCCAACTGCTCGACACCGCCGTCGCCACGCTCCAGGGCGCAGGCGAGCTGCCGGCCGACCTGAGCCCCGCCATCAAGGTCGATCCGACCCGCGACAAGGCCCACGGCGACTACGCCACCAACCTGGCGCTGGTGCTGGCCAAGCCGGCCGGCTGCAAGCCGCGCGACCTGGCCGACAAGCTGATCGCAGCGCTGCCGGAGAACGACGCGATTCGCCGCACCGAGATCGCCGGGCCAGGCTTCATCAACTTCTTCGCCGCCACCGACGCCATCGCCGGCATCGTCAGCCAGATTCTCGACGCCGGCGACACCTTCGGCCGCAGCCTGATCGGTGCCGGCGAGAAGGTCCAGGTCGAATTCGTCTCCGCCAACCCCACCGGGCCGCTGCACGTCGGCCATGGTCGTGGCGCCGCCATCGGCGACTGTCTCTGCCGGTTGCTGGAAGCGACCGGTTTCGACGTCACCCGCGAGTTCTACTACAACGACGCCGGCGCCCAGATCAACAATCTGATGCGCTCGGTTCAGGCTCGCGCCCAGGGACTCGGTCCCGATGACGAGGGCTGGCCCGAGGATGGCTATCGCGGCGACTACATCGCCGATGTCGCCCAGGCCTACCTGAGCGGTGAAACCGTGACTGCCGATGACCGCGAGGTCACCGCCAAGGCCGACCCGGACGACGGCGATGCCATTCGCGCCTTCGCCGTGGCCTACCTCCGCCGCGAGCAGGACCTGGATCTCAAGGCATTCGGCGTCGAGTTCGATGTCTATTTCCTGGAGTCCTCGCTCTACGCCGAGGGCCGCGTCGAGGAGACCGTCAATGCGCTGGTTGCCGGCGGCCACACCTACGAGGCGGATGGCGCCCTGTGGCTGCGCACCACCGACTTCGGTGACGACAAGGACCGGGTGATGCGCAAGTCCGACGGCGACTACACCTACTTCGTGCCCGATGTCGCTTACCACTACAACAAGTGGCAGCGAGGCTTCACCACCGTGATCGACGAACAGGGAGCCGACCACCACTCCACCGTCACCCGGGTTCGCGCCGGGCTGCAGGCGCTGGAAGTCGGCATTCCCCAGGGCTGGCCGGACTACGTGCTGCACCAGATGGTGCTGGTGACCCGTTCCGGGGTCGAGGTCAAGCTTTCCAAGCGTGCCGGCAGCTATGTCACGCTGCGCGATCTGATCGATGAAGTCGGCCGCGACGCCACCCGCTATTTTCTCGCCGCTCGCCGCGCCGACTCCCAGCTCACCTTCGACATCGATCTGGCGCGCTCGCAGACCAACGACAATCCGGTCTACTACATCCAGTACGCTCATGCCCGCGTCTGCAGCGTACTGCGCAAGGCCGAGAATGATGGCCTCGCCTTTGACCATGGCGTCGCGATGGCCAACCTGGAGCGCCTCGACGCCCCCCAGGAGAAAGCCCTGATGAATCGGCTGGCACGCTATCCGGATAGCGTCGAGCGTGCTGCCCGCGCCCGCGAGCCGCATCAGATCGCACAGTATCTGACCGAGCTCGCCAGCGATTTCCACACCTGCTACAACGCCCAGAAAGTCATGGTCGACGATGCCGAGCTGCGCAATGCGCGGCTGGCGCTGGGTCTGGCGACACGCCAGGTCATTGGCAATGGATTGGCGCTGCTCGGCGTCAGCGCCCCGGAGGAGATGTAAAACATGGCACGCCGCCCCGCTCAGAGCAGCCGCTCGTCCTCGTCTCGCCCTTCCCCCAAGGGCGCGACCACCAAGTCCCGCCCGCGCGCCTCGAACAGTGGCGGCGGTCTCGGCGGCATCCCGGGCTGGCTGTGGGCGATTGCCGGCCTGATCGCCGGCTTTGCTCTCTCGCAGTACCTGGATCGCTCCTCGCCGGAACCGGTGGCGGCCGTCGTGCCCAGGCCGACATCCAGCCAGACGTCGGCCCCCACCGATCAAGGGAGCGGCGGCAGTGGCACAGGCGGCCAGAGCAGCACCCCTCAACAGCCGGCCACGCCGACGTTCGAGTTCTACACGCTGCTGCCGGAGACGGAAGTCATTGCGCCCAACAGCGACAGTGCGGAACCCGCACCGTCGCCCCAGGCCGCGCAGGAGGCCGCCGCCGACAATGCGGCCAACACCACCAAGCAGCCGACACCCAGCGGTGGCCGCTACGTGCTGCAGGCGGCGTCCTTCCGCGACATCAACGACGCCGAGCGCCTCGCCAACCGGCTCAAGGATTTCGGCCTGCTGGCCAAGATCACCGACGTTCGAGCCAATGGCGATCAGCTCTGGCACCGGGTCCAGGTCGGTCCCTACGAGGATAAGCGCGAGCTCTCCCGGGCCCAGGATCTGATGGTGACCCAGGGCATCGAGCCGCTGTTGCTGCGCCTGCAGAACTAGGCGCGACGCCCCGTACCACCGCTGCTGCATCCAGACGACCGACCTCTCTTGTCGGTCGTTTTTCATGCTGGATTCCACGAGCGCCGCGCCCTCGTTCGGCGCGATACGCCTGGGCCGGCCGCCGCTAGCGCACGTCGTTGGCAATCCGTTGCTTGATTTCCCCCTTCTCCGCCCACACCTCTCGATGCATGCCGCATCGCGTTCTTCGTTTCTCGTTCGAGACGGGCATCGTCAACCGGGAACGCGATCGCACACGTTTTTTTCGGCGCCGCCTCTGCTATCCGGCGGCGCGTCATCAGGAGTCAACTGCATGACCACAATCGTATCCGTGCGCCGTGGCGATCAGGTCGCCCTGGCCGGTGATGGCCAGGTGTCACTGGGCAACACGGTGATGAAAGGCAACGCCAGCAAGGTTCGTCGCCTCTATCGCGGCCAGGTGCTGGCCGGTTTCGCCGGCGGCACCGCCGACGCCTTCACCCTGTTCGAGCGCTTCGAGGCCCAGTTGGAGAAGTACCAGGGCCATCTGACCAAGGCGGCCGTCGAGCTGGCCAAGGAGTGGCGCACCGACCGCGCGCTGCGTCGTCTCGAGGCGATGCTCGCCGTCGCCGACAAGACGGCATCGCTGATCATCACCGGCAACGGCGACGTGGTCGAACCCGAGCGCGGTATCATCGCCATCGGCTCCGGTGGCCACTTCGCCCAGGCCTCGGCCCGCGCGCTGCTCGAGAACACCGAGCTCGGCGCCCGCGAGATCACCGAGAAATCGCTCAACATCGCCGCCGACATCTGCGTCTTCACCAATCATCAGATCACGCTCGAAGAGCTGTAACGAGGCCGAACCCCATGTCTGAGAACCCGTCCCAAGAGCGCGCCAGCGCGCAGCCTGCGTTGACCCAGTCGGCGATGACACCGCGCGAGATCGTCCATTCGCTGGACCAGTACATCATCGGCCAGCACGACGCCAAGCGCGCCGTCGCCATCGCCCTGCGCAATCGCTGGCGCCGCATGCGCCTCGATGAACACATGCGTGGCGAGATCGTGCCCAAGAACATCCTGATGATCGGACCCACCGGCGTGGGCAAGACCGAGATCGCCCGCCGCCTGGCGAAACTCGCCGGTGCACCCTTCCTCAAGGTCGAGGCGACCAAGTTCACCGAGGTCGGCTACGTCGGCCGCGATGTCGAGTCGATCATTCGCGACCTGATGGAGATGGCGATCAAGATGGTCCGCGAGCAGGCCAAGATGGAAGTGCGCCACAAGGCCCAGGACGCCGCCGAGGATCGCATCCTCGATGCCCTGCTGCCGCGCCCGCGGGGCAGCGAATACGACGCCGGCCGCGACGACTCCTCCACGCGTCAGGTCTTTCGCAAGAAATTGCGTGAAGGCCAGCTCGATGACAAGGATATCGACATCGAGGTGACGCCGGCCAGCCAGGGCGTGGATATCATGACCCCGCCGGGCATGGAGGAGATGACCAACCAGCTCCAGAGCCTGTTCGCCAACATGGGCAAGCAGAAGACCGAGACCCGCCGCGTGCCGGTCAAGGATGCCTGGAAACTGCTGCAGGACGAGGAAGCCGCCAAGCTGGTCAACGAGGAGGAGATCAAGCAGCGTGCGCTGGAAGCCGTCGAGCAGAACGGCATCGTGTTCATCGACGAGATCGACAAGGTCGCCAAGCGCGGCGAGTCCGGCAGCGGCGGCGATGTCTCCCGCGAGGGCGTGCAGCGAGACCTGCTGCCGCTGATCGAAGGCTCCACCGTCTCCACCAAGCACGGCATGGTGCGTACCGACCACATCCTGTTCATCGCCTCCGGTGCCTTCCACCTCTCCAAGCCCTCGGACCTGATTCCGGAACTGCAGGGTCGCCTGCCGATCCGGGTCGAGCTGACGGCGCTGACCCCGGACGACTTCAAGCGGATCCTGACCGAACCTTCGGCGGCACTGACCAAGCAGTATCGGGCACTGCTCGACACCGAGGGCCTGGATGTCCAGTTCACCGAGGATGGTATTTCGCGCATCGCCGAGATCGCCTGGCAGGTCAACGACGGCACCGAGAACATCGGCGCTCGTCGCCTGCACACGGTGATGGAGCGGCTGCTCGAGGAAGCCTCGTTCCAGGGCGGCGATTTCGCCAGTCCTCTCGTCGTCGATGCCGACTATGTCAACGACAAGCTGGGCGAACTGGCGGTGGACGAGGACCTGTCGCGGTATATCCTTTAAGTCACGAGCCGTGAGCCAACGATGATCNNCCTGCCGATCGAGCTGCTACGGGTCTACTCGCCCTCGGCGGAAGTCCAGGGCCATCATCCCAGCGAAGCCGTGTTGCAGACCGGCAAGCGCCACGTCGGCCTGCTGGATATCTCCCAGGCCGGTCGCTACGCCCTCAAGCTGCATTTCGACGATGGCCACGATACCGGGCTCTACACCTGGGAGTATCTCCACGAGATGGCGACCCACCAGCAAGCGTGGTGGGAGAACTACCTGAGCCGGCTCGAGCGTGCCGGTGCCTCCCGGGACCCCGGCGTGATCCAGATTCATCAGGTCTGAACCCGGCCGGATACCGGACGAGGGCCGTCGGCACGCCCGCTCCCAACACCTGCCAGCCGCGATGCGCGCAGACAAGTTTACGACCAGACGCTACAATGCGGACTCGGTCGATTCACATCGACTGGCCTCGGCTCGAGCACGTCGGTCACACGGCTCGAGCCGCTCGGCAGCACATCGCCCAGACAGCGATGCCGCCGCCCCAACGGCGTCAGTTTCGCCGCCCGCGTCATCTCGGAGAAAAGCACATGGACAAGCGCACGACCGACTTCGGCTATGAAAAGGTAGCGGTCGACGAGAAGGCCGCCCGCGTGGCCGACGTCTTTCACTCGGTGGCCGCGCGCTACGATGTCATGAACGATCTGATGTCATTCGGCATTCATCGCCTCTGGAAACAGCTGACACTCGAGCGCAGCGGCGTTCGCCAGGGCCATAGCGTGCTCGACATCGCCGGTGGCACCGGTGACCTGACCCACCAGTTCGCGAAACGCGTCGGCCCAAGCGGTCGCGTCATCCTGGCCGATATCAACGAATCCATGCTGCGCGTCGGGCGTGACAAGCTGATCGACCACGGCATCGGCGACAACGTCAAATACGTCCAGGCCAATGCCGAGAGCCTGCCGTTTCCGGACAACAGCTTTCACTGCATCACCATCGCCTTCGGCCTGCGCAACGTCACCGACAAGGACGCGGCGCTGCGCTCGATGACCCGCGTGCTCAAGCCCGGTGGACGCCTGCTGGTGCTGGAGTTCTCCAAACCCGTCAACGGCCTGCTGTCGAAAGCCTACGACCAGTACTCTTTCCGTCTGCTCCCGCAGATGGGGCGGCTGGTCGCGAATGACGCCGACAGCTACCGCTATCTGGCGGAGTCGATCCGCATGCATCCGGACCAGGAGACGCTCAAGGGCATGATGCAGGCCGCCGGGCTCGAACGGGTCGAGTACACCAACATGACCGGCGGCATCGTCGCGCTGCACCGCGGCATCAAGCTCTGAGGGCCGGCGAGATGGTGGAGACTTTCGCCCTGGTCGCCCTGGAGCGCTCGTTGAACACGCTATTGCGGCGCGACCCGGCGTCCCCAGCCAGGCTGGCCGACCTGGCCGGACACACCCTGCGGTTGACGTTCGCCGAGGCGCGGCTGGGGCTGCGCGTCGGCTTCCATGTCGATGGCATCACGCTGGGGCGAGTGCACGACTGGCATGACGAGGACGACCTGGAAATCACCGTGGACCGGCAAGTGGTGACCCGGTTGATGGCGGGCGACTCGCCGGAGCGCCTGCTGTTCAGCGGCCAGCTCCCGGCGATCGGCCAGACCGGGTTGCTGTCGCCGATACAGACCCTGTTCATGGACCTCGATATCGACTGGGAAGGCGCCCTGTCAGGGCTCATGGGCAACGGTACCGCCCATGGCGTCGCCAATGGCATCCGCCACCTCGATCGTCAGGCGCGCTACCTGGTCACCGAGTGGCGCCAGGACCTCCGCGATTATCTTTTCGAGGAACGACGCTGGCTGGCAGGTCGCGACCAGCTCGCCGTCGCGCGCGATCACCTCACCGAACTCCAGCAAGCCGTCGACCGTGTCGGGGCCAGAGTGGCCAGGTTGCAACGCCGTCGGGAGTCGCATTCATGAGTCTGCGGTTATTTCGTATCGCCTGGACCGTCTCCCGTTATCGCCTCGACAGCCTGGTTCCCCAGGACAGACTCCCGCCGGTTCTGCGCTGGCTGTGGCGATTTGCCCCGGTCCGGCTGATTCCGATCGGCGATCACTCGCGCGGCAAGCGGTTGCGGCTGGCGCTGGAGTCGCTGGGGCCGATCTTCGTCAAGTTCGGCCAGATGCTGTCGACCCGCCGCGATCTGCTGCCACCGGATATCGCCGACGAGTTGAAACGCCTACAGGATCAGGTTCCGCCCTTCCCTGGGGAGACCGCCCGCGCCATGGTGGAGGTCGAACTCGGCAAGACCGTCGAGGAGGCTTTCGCCGCGTTCGAGACCGAACCGATGGCCTCGGCCTCCATCGCCCAGGTCCACGCGGCCGAACTGCATAGCGGCGAGCAGGTCGTGGTCAAGATCATCCGCCCCGGCATCGATCGCATCATGCGCGAGGATATCGGGCTGCTCTACACCTTCGCGCGGCTGATGCGGCGGATTCCCGAGGCGCGCCGGCTGAGGCCGGTGGAGGTGGTTCAGGATTACGAAGCGACCCTGTTCGACGAGCTCGACCTCAACAAGGAGGCCGCCAACACCTCCCAGCTCAAGCGCAACTTCCAGGGGTCGCCGCTGCTCTACGTCCCGGCCATCCACTGGTCGCTGACTCACCGCCAGGTCATGGTCCAGGAGCGCATCACCGGCATCCCGGTCGCGGATATCGAGGCCCTGCGCGCGCAGGGCACCGACCTCAAGAAACTGGCCGAGCGCGGCGTCGAGATCTTCTTCACCCAGGTGTTCCGCGACAACTTCTTCCACGCCGACATGCACCCCGGCAACATCTTCGTGTCGCGGGAAAACCCCACCGAACCGCGCTACATCGCCATCGACTGCGGCATCGTCGGCAGCCTGACCCGCGAGGATCAGGACTACCTGGCACGCAATCTGCTCGCCTTCTTCCGCCAGGACTATTATGAGGTCGCGGTCCTGCACATCGAATCCGGCTGGGTCGGAGAAGGCACCCGGGCCAACGAATTCGCGTCGGCGATCCGCGCGGTGTGCGAGCCGATCCTGGAGAAACCGCTCAAGGACATCTCCTTCGGCCAGGTGCTGCTGGGCCTGTTCCAGACCGCGCGGCGATTCAACATGGAGGTCCAGCCACAGCTGGTGCTGCTGCAGAAGACCCTGCTCAACATCGAGGGCCTGGGCCGCCAGCTCTACCCCGACCTGGACCTGTGGAGCACCGCCAAGCCCTATCTCGAGCGCTGGATGCGCGAGCGCGCCGGCCCCAAGGGGTTCTGGAAGACGCTTCAGAAGCACGCGCCGGAACTGGCGCACCAGATTCCCGAGCTGCCGGTGCTCGCCCACCAGGCGCTCTCCGATCGCGAGCAGCAGCGCCGGCTCTATCGCCAGCAGACGGAGGCGCTGTCGGGGCTGGAAGCGCGTTTCCAGCGGGCGGCGCCGCGTGCCAGGCGTCTCCGCCTGGGGGCCATCCTGCTGGCGGTAGCCCTGGCCTGGCAGCCGATGCTGGGCTGGGCGGAACAGCAACCCTGGCCGGTCCTGGTGGCGGCNNCCATCACCGTGGCCTCAACAAGATTCTGGAGAAGGTCGGCGAGGAAGCTACCGAAACGCTTCTTGCCGCCAAGGATGTCCAGGTAGATGATGCACGGAGTCGCCAGGAGCTGGTCGGCGAAGTGGCGGACCTGTGGTTCCACAGCCTTGTCATGCTGTCGCATCTCGATATCGATCATCGGGAAGTGCTATCGGAACTGGCCAGGCGCTTCGGCGTTTCCGGACTGGACGAGAAGGCCTCTCGCCGATGAAACTCATGAATCATCATCGCGTCAACGCGCATCAGTAAGGAGAAAGTTATGCTGGGTGGGATCAGTATCTGGCAGTTGTTGATCGTCCTCGGGATCATCATCCTGATCTTCGGCACCAAGAAGTTGCGCAATGTCGGTAGCGATCTCGGCGGTGCCGTCAAGGGCTTCAAGAAAGCCGTAGGTGAAGACGAGGAGGAGAAGAAAGGGAGCAATACGCAGCACAGCATCGATCACTCCCAGGATTCGACTCATACGTCCCAGGACAGCACATTCGACAGTCGCACGGACGAGACCCACAAGACGTCCGACGACAAGGTCGAGCGCAAGTAACCGGCATGTTCGATATCGGTTTCTTCGAGCTGCTGCTGATCGGCATCGTCGGGCTGCTGGTGCTGGGGCCCGAGCGACTGCCCAGGGCTGCCCGCACGGCAGGGCTCTGGGTCGGGCGGATCAAGCGCAGTGTCTCGACCATGCAGCGGGAAATCACCTCGCAGCTCGAGGCCGAGGAACTGCGCCAGAAGCTGGCCGAGCAGCAGAAAAAACTGGACGAGAACGTCAACCAGGCGCGCCGGAGTGTCGAGAAACATTTCGAAAGCGGCGAGAAGCGGGACACCCAGGCCCCATCCGCTTCGTCCGCCGACGAGCTGCATCGCGTCGAAAGGCCAGCACCCGCCGCATCGGATGATGCCTCGTCCGCCCCTCACGACGCCTCACCCGCGGACAAGGATTCGGCTTCCCGATGAGCGATGCCTCTTCTCCACCGCCAGACGAAAAGCAGTCACAAGCCCCGCTGATCGAGCACCTGATAGAGCTGCGCTCGCGCCTGCTGAAGGCCGTGATCGTCGTTGTACTGGTATTCGTCGGCCTTTACGCTTTCTCCAATGATATCTACCGCTTCGTGGCCGATCCGCTGGTGGCGCTGCTGCCCGCCGGCTCGAGGATGATCGCGACGGAGGTCACGTCACCGTTTCTGGCCCCGTTCAAGCTGACCATGGTGGTCGCCATCTTCGCGGCGATCCCGTTCATCCTCTATCAGGCCTGGGCCTTCATCGCGCCCGGGCTCTACAAGCACGAGAAGGCGCTGGCATTTCCGCTGCTCGCCTCCAGTATCCTGCTATTTTACTGCGGTGCCGCCTTCGCCTATTACGTGGTGTTCCCGCTGTTGTTCAGCTTCTTCGTCCACACCGGACCACAGGACGTCACGGTGATGACGGACATCAACGCCTACCTCAATTTCGTGTTGAAGATGTTCTTCGCCTTCGGCGTGGCCTTCGAGATCCCCATCGCCACGTTCCTGGTCATCTGGACCGGGATCGCCGACGTGAGGAGCTTGAGCAAGAAACGTCCCTACGTGATCCTGATCTGCTTCATCATCGGCATGTTGTTGACGCCGCCGGACATCATTTCGCAGAGCCTGCTGGCCGTTCCCATGTGGCTGCTGTTCGAGGTCGGAATCCTCTTCGGCCGCCTCGTCCAGCGTCGGCGCGCGGAAGAGCCCACGGATTGATTCGTCCGGTTGTGACCATTGCGACAACACCCCCATCCCGGCCGTCGACTCGGTTGTTATACTGGGGGCGCCAAGCCCCCGATGTCATCGTTTTGTCATTCGTCACTGATAGCTTGATCGTCGGTGACGCGAAGGGGCCGTGAGGCCCCTTCGCCGCCTATCGTGGAGAGATTCATGCGTTATTCCCTGTCGCGTCAGTATCCGGCCACCCGCCTGCGTCGTCTTCGCAAGAGCGACTTTTCCCGCCGCCTGGCCAGAGAATCGACATTGACCACCGACGACCTGATTCTCCCGGTCTTCGTGCTCGATGGCGAAAATCGCCGCGAGCCGGTCTCCTCCATGCCGGGCGTCGAGCGCCTTTCCATCGACGAGTTGCTGCGCGAAACCGAGGAGCTGGTCGAACTCGGCATCCCCGCGATCGACCTGTTCCCCTTCACACCGCCGGAGAAGAAGACCGTCGACGGTGCCGAAGCCTGGAACCCGGACGGCGTGATCCAGCGCGCCATCCGGGCGCTGCGTGAACGCTTTCCCGACCTCGGCATCATCACCGACGTGGCGCTCGATCCGTACACCACCCACGGCCAGGATGGGGTACCGGACGAGAACGGCTACCTGCTCAACGATCGCACCATCGAGGCGCTGATCAAGCAGGCGCTGTCGCATGCCGAGGCCGGCGCCGACGTGATCTCACCGTCCGACATGATGGATGGCCGTATCGGCGAGATTCGCGCCACCTTCGAGCGCGAGGGGCTCCACGAGACCCAGATCATGGCCTACTCGGCCAAGTACGCCTCGAAGTACTACGGTCCGTTCCGCGACGCCATCGGCTCCAGCGGCAATCTGGGCCGCGCGGACAAGTTCAGCTACCAGATGGACCCGGCCAACACCGACGAGGCGCTCCACGAGACCGCCCTGGACATCCAGGAGGGGGCCGACATGGTGATGGTCAAGCCCGGCATGCCCTATCTGGACGTCATCCAGCGAGTGAAGGAGTCGTTCGGTGTCCCGACCTTCGCCTACCAGGTCAGCGGCGAGTACGCCATGCACATGGCCGCCTTCGAGAAGGGCTGGCTCGACGCCGACAGCGTGATCCTGGAGTCGCTGACCTGCTTCAAGCGCGCCGGTGCCGACGGCATTCTGACCTACTTCGCCAAACGCGCCGCGCAACTGCTCAACCCTTGAGGGCCGCGGGCGTGTCGGCCCCGGTACCGGAGACTTGTGATGACGGATTCTGGCACGACGGACACGCCCAACAGCTCGGTCGATCTTTCCTTGCCGGCCACCGGTGAAGAGACGCCTCCGCCCTTGCGCGTCAATCGCACGCGCAAGGGGATCCATGCCAAGGAGGCGCCCTCCTCGCAGGCGGATCTCGACGACGCCGCGCTCTACTTCAACCGCGAGCTGTCGCACCTGCAGTTCAACATCCGTGTGCTCGAGCAGTCCCTGGATCCTTCGCATCCGCTTCTCGACCGGTTGATGTTCCTGCTCATCGTCTCCTCCAATCTCGACGAGTTCTTCGAGATCCGGGTCGCCGGCCTCAAGCACCAGCTGGCTTCGTTTCATGAAGAGACCGGTGCCGATGGGATGACGCCGGCCCGCGTGCTGAGCGAGGTCTCGCGCATCGGCCACGAGCAGGTGGAACGTCAGTACCGTATTCTCAACGACGTCCTCGTGCCGGCCCTGGAGGAGCAGAAGATCCGCTTCCGGCGACGCGCCCAGTGGACGCCCGAGCAGGCGGCCTGGGTCGCCGACTACTTCGAGGAGGAGATCGCCCCGGTGATCAGCCCGATCGGGCTGGACCCCTCGCACCCCTTCCCGCGGCTGGTCAACAAGAGCCTCAACTTCATCGTCGAACTCGAGGGCACCGATGCCTTCGGCCGCGAGGGCGGCATGGCGATCCTGCCGGCACCACGCTCGCTGCCACGCTTGATCCGGTTGCCGGAAGCGCTTTGCGAAACGGGTTTCACCGATTACGTGTTCCTGTCGTCGATGATCCACGCCCACGCCCACGAGGTGTTTCCCGGCATGGAGGTGGAGGGCTGCTATCAGTTCCGCCTGACCCGCAACGCCGACCTCTCGGTCGATCCGGAAGAGGTCTCGGACCTGGCCTCCGCCCTGCGGGGTGAACTGCTGGCCAGACGCTACGGCAGCGGCGTCCGCCTCGAGGTGGCCGACAACTGCCCCGACAGCCTGATCGATTTCCTGCTCAAGCAGTTCGAGCTTGGCGAGGAGGATCTCTATCGGGTCAATGGCCCGGTCAACCTGACCCGCATGATGGCGGTCCTCGGCGACGTCCAGCGTCCCGATCTGCGCTATCGGCCGTTCACCCCCGGCCTGCCCAAGCCATTGCGCGGTGAGGTGAACCTGTTCTCCGCCATTCGCCAGGGCGACATCCTGCTGCACCATCCGTTCCAGTCGTTCACGCCGGTGGAGGACCTGCTGCGTCAGGCAGCACGCGATCCCGATGTCATGGCGATCAAGCAGACGCTCTATCGCACCGGCGCCGACTCCGCGATCGTCGGCGCCCTGGTGGAGGCGGCCCGCGGCGGCAAGGAAGTGACCGTGGTGATCGAATTGCGGGCGCGCTTCGACGAGGCCGACAACCTGGCGCTGGCCTCCCGACTGCAGGAAGCGGGCGCCATCGTCATCTACGGGGTGATGGCCTACAAGACCCACGCCAAGATGATGCATATCGTCCGGCGCGAAAAGGGCGAGCTGCGCCACTACGCTCACCTCGGCACGGGCAACTATCACGCCAAGACCGCCAAGCTCTATACCGATTACAGCCTGATGACCGCCAACGACGAGCTGTGCGACGACGTCCACAAGGTATTCCAGCAGCTCTCCGGCATGGGCAAGCCCCGCAAGATCAACACCCTGCTGCATGCCCCCTTCACGCTTCACAAGACGCTGATCGAGATGATCGATCGCGAGGCCAGGCTGGCCGAGAACGGCAAGAAGGCCAGGATCGTCATCAAGTGCAATGCGATCACCGAGCCCAAATTGATCCGCGCGCTCTACCGCGCCTCCCAGGCCGGCGTGACCTGCGACCTGATCATCCGCGGCATGTGCTGTCTGCGCCCCGGCATCCCGGGCATTTCGGACAACATCCGGGTGCGTTCGATCATCGGCCGATTCCTCGAACATACCCGCGTCTATTACTTCCACAATGACGGCAAGCATGAAGTCTGGTGCTCCAGCGCCGATGCCATGGAGCGCAACATGTTCCACCGCGTCGAGACCTGCTTCCCGCTACTGGACAAGAAGGTCGCTCAGCAGGTGCGCAAGGATATCGACACCTACCTGCTGGACAATTGCCAGAGCTGGGAGCTCGACACCGAGGGGCAGTATCATCTCCGCCTTCCCGGAGACGCCGAGCCGATCAGCGCGCAGGAGACCCTGCTCTACGCTTACGCCAGCCAGGCCTGAGCTCGACGCTCGAAGGAAGCCTAAACCAAACCGCCTCCGTCGTAAGCGACGGAGGCGGTTTTCTCTTTCAGCTTCTAGCCGCGTAGCGGCGCTCTTCCCACTTTCGGTTACACCCCGACCTCCCCGCCATCACGCTTGCGGATCACCACGGTGGAGGCCCGCGGACGGATCTCGCCCGAGGGGGCAATCGTCGCATCCTGCACGTTGGCACCAGGATCGGCCGGCCAGTTGCCCGGGTGCTGGATGTTGATGAACAGCGAGGTCTTGTCCGGCGTAGCGAAGATACCGGTCACCTCACAGCCGTTGGGGCCGACGGCGAAACGCTTGAGCTGGGCCTGGTCGGCGGCATCGATCACCGCCTTGTCGCCCGGGCCACGGCTGACGCTGGCCGGCACCACCGCCAGCACCTGGTCGTTGGTGTAGTCGGTGACTCCCTCGTAGCCGTTGTCGGTCTCGATCCACAGGATGCCGCGGCCGTCGCCGCGGTCGTCGTACCACAGGCCGTCGGGGCTGGCGAACTGGTTGAGTTCGGTGAGCCCCGAGTAGTTGTCGGCATCGCTCTCGGCGGCGCCGAAGACGAAGACCTCCCACTCGAAACTGGTGCCCGCGGGGGACGGCTCAAGCCAGCGGATGACCTGGCCACCCTCGTTGTCCGGACGCGGGTTGGGGCCGTTGACCGGAGCGGTGGCATAGCCCACGCCCAGCTCGTCGACGTCGCTGCCGCCATTGGTGTAGGTGGCGGCGGTGCCCTCGGCGGTACGTTTGGAGTTGTTGGTCAAGGTCATGTAGACCTCACCCGACGAGGGATCGACGGTGCCCCACTCGGGGCGGTCCATCGGTGTCGCACCCATGAAGTCGGCGGCGTCGCAGGTGTTGATGAGCACACCGGCGAGGTCACGCTCGTTGGCCAGCTCGAGCGCCTGCCACAGCGGGCGGCCGTCACGGGTGGTGGCATCCGGCGTCAGCGGCAGCCAATCGCCGCTGCCATCGGCGTTGAAACGCGCCACGTAGAGGGTGCCCTCGTCGAGGTACTTGGCGCCGATCGCCAGACGGTCGTAGTCCTGACCGGGGCGGTTGGCGTCCTGAGGGTCCCACTTGGCCTTGGAGACGAACTTGTAGATGTACTCGTTGCGCGAGTCGTGGCCGGTGTAGAACACCACCGGCTCGCCTTCGATCACCTTGCCCGGCCAGCACCCTTCGTGGCGGAAGCGGCCGATATGGGTGCGCTTGAGCGCGGCGGTCTCGGTGCTCACGCTGGCGGTGTTGCCGTAGGGGTCGATCTCCACCACATAGCCGAAGGTGCGCGGTTCGTTACGGTAGTCGCCGGACGCAGAAGCCGCGCTCGGCGTGGCGTCGAAGCGCGCGAACTCGCCGTTGCTGCCTCCCTGGGCGGTCTCCCAGCCGTAGCGGCTGCGGCCCGTGGGCACCCCCAGACGATCGTCATCGGGGTAACGATCGCTGGCCTTGGTGAAGACATTGGGCCAGTTCTCCTCGCAGGTGAGGTAGGTGCCCCAGGGGGTGAAGCCGTTGGCGCAGTTGTTGTTGGTGCCGCGGGTGCGCGTCCCGTTGGTGGAGTAGGCGGTCACCACGTAGTCGCTACCGCGCACCGGGCCGGCGAGTTCGATCGGCGTGGCCGAGGTGAGGCGGCGGTTGTAGCGCGATCCGCGCTCTTCGCGCCACTGGCCATCGCTGCCGAGCGCCAGCTTGACCAGGGTCACGCCGTGGGCGTTGATCTCGGTGCGCGCCTCGTCGGCCGGACGTGCGCCCTCTTTGGCGTTGGTCGGGCCGCCCTGCGGCGCCCACAGCGCGCTCTGGTCGATGTACTCGTTGTTGAGCGCCATGATGAACTCGCGCGAGGCGCTCTCTTCGCTCAGCGCGAAGTTGTGCATGCCGTCGTGGTTCATGCCCACGCTGGCCGCCTGGTACTCGGGCGTGACGCGGCGGTCCGCGGACCAGGCGCCGACACTGTTGTCGAGCGGGGTGCCCCAGGGGATCAGCACCTGGGCGACATAGCCTTCCGGCACCACAACCGCATCGGTGCGCGAGCCGCGAATCGAAGCGAATGCCAGCGCCAGCGGGGTGACTTCCGGCGAGCCGCCGCCGGAGCCGCCGTTATCGTTGCTGTCGCCGCTGCTGCAACCGGCCAAACCGAAGCCGCCAAGCAGGCCCATGGCGGCAAGCCCGGCGCCACCCTGCATGATGCCGCGACGCGAGATGCGGCGCGACAGTACCGACGAGAACGGCTCGTTGCCGCTCTGGTTGAGAACGCGATGATCCTCGATTTCCTTGCTCATGGGGTGTCCCCTCTCTTTGGAGTCATTCACTAATGACGGTCTGCTGATCCACGGCACCCGGACCGGCGATGCGCGCCGCCGGCCACTTGGCGATCCAGCGCGTGCGGCCACCGGAATGCGTTACCCGGAGGCAACTTAGAGCAGCAAAGTGACAACACCATGACGACCTGACGGCAGCGCCACAGCCGTCGCGCCGTCATAAAACCGTCATCCCCCAGTCATTAGGATGCCGAGTCCGGCGGCGGCGAAGACCGTACGCCGCGTTGGATCATTCGCGGGAGCCTCATGACTGACCCCCTTTCCACCGCCCCCCAGGCCGCCACCGGCCGGGGCTGCGATCCCACTCGCCGCCGTCTGGTCGGCACCCTGCTGGGCGCCGGACTAGGCGCTGGCCTGAGTGCCGGAATGAGCGGCTGCGCCGCGCCGCTGACAGCCAGTGCGCGGGCACCGACCCCAGGGCGCCAGGTCGAGATACTCTATCTGGCCGATACCCTGGAGTGCCTCGGCCCCACGCGGATCGTCGCCCCCGCCACCTATCTCGGCCCGGCCGAGCTGCTCGGCGCTGCCCCCTGGGCCACGGCGGCCGGTGTGACCACGCTGGCGGGCAGCGCCGCCGCCGAGTGGGCCGCACTCTATACGCCGCAGAGCGCCGCCCGGCGCCACACCGCAGGCTATGGCGGGCTGGCCGCCCGGCTCGACCGCCTGCGCCGGGAACTCGGCGCCGAGCGCACCCTGACCCTGGAGAACGGCCAGTGCTGGAGCGGCAGCGGCCTGGGCCATCTCGCCAACGGTAGTGCCGGCGTCGCCGCCAGCCGCCTGCTGGCCAGCGACGCCCGGGTCAGCAGCGATGAACGCGTACTCTGGCCACAGCGTGCCGCAGCGCTCTACCGCGACTACGCGCGCCCGGTGCTGGGCAATCTGGCCACGCCGCCCGCCGGCGTCAGCGCGGCGACCCGCTTCGAGCGCGATGGCGTCCAGGTGGTGGTGGTCGGTGCCAGCGACCCCAACGCCCTGGACGAGACCCGCCCGCTCGATCAGTGGTACCAGGCCCTGGCCGAGAGCGTGGCCAAGGCCGCCGAAGGCGCCGAGCTGGTGGTGCTGCTGGCCGACACCGGCAGCGCCACCGCGCGCTGGCTGGCGGCGCGGCTGCCACAGGTCGATCTGGTGCTGGCCGCCCGCGGCCAGGATTTCTGGCCCCGTCTGATCGCAGTCGACAATGCCCACGGCGCCCCGGTGCCGCTGTGTCTCCCCGGCAGCCACGCCAGCGGCTGCTTTCATCTCAGCTGCCGCAGCACCCGCGACGGCTGGCAGATCCACGCCGAGTTCCAGCGCAACGACGTCACGCCGAACGCCGCGGCCGCCGATCACCAGACACGCTTCGACGCCCTGCGCGCTCCCTACGCCGGCTGGCTCGACCGCCCGCTGGGCAGCGCCCCCGACTGGCTGTGGCGCCGTGACAGCGTCGGCGGCACCTGGGACGGCCTGATCGCCGCCGCCCTCACCGGGGAGAGCGACACCACCCGCGCCCTGCTGCCGGGGCTGCGCCACGACACCCTGCTGGCCCCCGGCGAGACGATCACCCGCGATCACCTGTGGCGCCTGAGCGGCGGCCATCCGGCCCGGGTCGTCGATCTCGCGCCGGACCCCGACGCACTGGCGCGCCTGCTCGAGCGCGCGCTGGACAACAGCCTGGGTACGCCGCTGATCCTCAATGACAGCCGCGACCTGCCGCGTCTCTCGGCGACCCACTGGACGCTCGACTACGGTGCCGCCACCGGCGCGCGCGCCCATCTCGACGCACTGCCCGGCGGTATCACCTGGCGCAGCTTCAGCGCCCGCCCCCAAGCCGGTGGCGAACCGCTGTGGCAGCGCCTGGAGCGCTATCTCGGCGACCACGGCGGCACGCCGCCCGCCCCCACCCCGCCGAGCCTCGAGGCGCGTTACGTCGAGGGGCATCCCGGTTGGCATCCGCAGGCGCGTCTGAGCACATGACCCTCCCGGCCTGGCTGAGCGCCCCGGCACAGTGGCTGGCGCTGTGTCTGCTGGCGTGGCTGACGGCCCAGGCGCTGACCGGCACGGCGCGGCTGCTGGCCCCCGCCGCCCCTGTCACGCCGCCGACTACCTTCCTCCTCGACCCCGCCGCGCTGCCGCCGGTACCCACCGCCTGGCAGCCGCAGGCCGCCGAGGCGGACCGGCGCATCCCGCTCACCGACCTGCCCTACCGCGTGGTCGGCCGGGCACTGAGCGAAAGTGACACGAACTCGCTGGTGGTGCTGGCGACCCCCGACGGCCAGCGCGCGCTGATGCCGGGGGATCGCATCGCCGCCGACATCACCCTGGCACGCATCGACGACGAGGGTGTGGTGCTGTCCCGCGCCGGGCGGCTGGAGCGGCTGCCCTGGCCCGAACCGACCGCCGCGCCGAGCGGGGGCATCTCGCCCGCCGCCCCGACCACCGCCGCCACCGCTTCTTCATCCACGCTTTCGGAGTCATCCCCATGAGCTCCCTGCCATCTCGATCGGCGCTCACGCTGCTGCTGGCCCTGCTACCAGCGCTGCTGCTGGCGACCCCGGCCCTGGCCCAGTCACAGCCCCAGACGCCCGCGAGCGGAACGGCCGGCGCCACCACGGATGCCACCCCGCGCTATGACGTCGACTTCCAGGAGACCAGCCTGCGGGAATTCATCGACAGCGTGGGGCGGATCACCGGCCATGAGTTCCTCGTCGACCCGCGGGTCCAGGGCACCATCTCATTGACCAGCCAGCGGCAGTTGAGCGCCGACGAGCTCTACCGCCTGTTCCAGAGCGAGCTGCAGATCAACGGCTACGCCACGGTCCCGCTCGGCGGCGGACAGGTGCGTATCGTGCCGGCCCAGGCCTCGCGCACTCAACCGCTGCCGCTGGGCGACGCCGCCCAGGGGGGCAATGTCGCCACCGGCGTGATCGAGACACGCAACCTGGACGCCGCCACCCTGGCCAACGTGCTGCAGCCGCTGGTCGACAGCCAGGTGGGCACGGTCACGCCATGGCCGGAGAGCCATCTGGTGGTGGTCACCGACTGGCGCGACAATCTCCAGCGACTGACCCAACTGGCCCAGCGTCTCGACCGCCAGCACGATCTCCAGGCCGCGGTGCTGCCGTTGGCGCACGCCTCTGCCGACGAGCTCGCCGGCACCATGGACTCGCTGATGCAACGCGAGGGCGGCGGCCAGGTGAAGGTGGTGGCCAACCCGCGTGCCAACGCCCTGGTGGCCTACGGCGACCCCGCCGGGCTGGCCCGGGTGCGCCAGCTCGTCGCCTCGCTGGATGCGCCCCAGGCCCAGGCCCAGCAGCGCAACACCCGGGTGATCTATCTCAACAACGTCAGCGCCGAATCGGTGGTCGCGGTCCTCGGCGGGCTGACCGGCGAGCGCTCCCAGAGCGCGGGGGGCACCGACGCCAGAAACCAGGTGCAGCAGCTGCTCCAGCGCGCCAGCGGCGGCGATAGCGCGCTGCAGGGCGGCCGCCTCGGCGCCATGGGTGACACCGGCGGCAGCGGGCTGCCCGCGCTGCCGGATGCCACCAGCCGCAACGCCGCCGTCGCCGGTACCCTCGGCGCCGGCGACGAAGCGGTCGGCTTCGCCGTCCACCCCTCGACCAACGCCCTGGTGCTGATCGGTCCGCCGGCGCGGCTCGACGCCTACGCCAGCATCATCAAGCAGCTCGACATCCGCCGCGCCCAGGTGGCGGTGGAAGCGATCATCGCCGAGATCACCGAGTCCCGCGCCAAGCGCCTCGGCGTGCAGTGGCTGTTCGGCGATCTCTCCGGCAGCGGCACCGTGCCGGTGGGCGGTTTCAACTACGCCGCCGACGGCCAGCCGGGGATCAATGCCATCGCCGGTGCCGCCGCACGAAACGACACCAGTCAGCTGGCGCGGCTGCTCGGCAGCATCACCGGGGCCAGCGCCGGGGTCGGCCGGATCAGCGACAGCGGCGTGAGCTTCGCCGCCCTGCTCGGTGCGCTGCAGAGCGACAGCGAGACCAACCTGCTGTCGACCCCCTCGCTGACCACCCTCGACAACGCCCAGGCCTATATCCTGGTGGGCCAGGAGGTCCCTTTCGTCACCGGCTCCACGACCTTCAACGAGAACCCCTACCAGATCATCCAGCGCGAGGATATCGGGGTCAGCCTGCGCATCCGCCCCTCGATCAGCTCCGACAACACCATCCGCATGGACATCGTCCAGGAGGTGTCGTCGATCGACCCCAACGTCCAGGCCTCCGACGTGGTCACCAACAAGCGCGAGATCGAGACCTCGGTGATCACCCGCGACGGCGGCATCGTGGTGCTCGGCGGGCTGATCAGCAACGCCGGCAACTCGAGTTCGGCGCGGGTGCCGCTGCTGGGCGATATCCCGCTGCTCGGCAAGCTGTTCCAGTACAACCGCGACGAGCGCGAAAAGCGCAACCTGATGGTGTTCATCCGCGCCCGGGTGCTACGTGATGCCGCCCAGATGGACAGTGCCACGGCTGAAAAGTACCGCTACATGCGCGCCCAGCAGCTGCTCGCCGGATTCGACGACGACCAGGCGCTGGCGCCCTGGACGGCGGCAAACACGGCCGTCGGCGGCATGTCTTCGGCTGCCGCGGGAATGGAGAGTGCGAGAAGGGATGGCGCGGCGCTGAGCGCGCCGGGGCAGCCGCGCTGGAGCGCGCTGTTCCCCGATCAGCGCAGCCGCCTGGGGAGCCTGGCACCATGACCGCGACACCGAGCCTCTCCGCCAACGACGATAGCGTCGCACCGCTGCCCTATCGGCTGGCCAAGCGTGCCGGGGTGGCGCTGGCCCCGGGCGCCCACGGCTACCGCCTGCTGTGCCGCGACACGCCGTCGCCGCTGCAGCTCGAGGTGCTGCAGGATATTCAGCGCCGTCTGGGCCGCGCCGAGGGCTGCGAGTGGCTCGACGGCGACACCTTCGAGGCACGCCTGGCCGCGCTGCATGACGGAGGGCGCGCCGACAACGCAGCGCTGCTGGAGGGCCTGGCCGAGCACGTCGACCTCGACAGCCTGATGCAGGAGCTGCCACGCGCCGAGGATCTGCTCGAGAGCGAGAACGAGGCGCCGGTGATCCGGCTGATCAACGGCGTCTTCTCCGAAGCCCTGCGCCTGGCCGCCTCGGACATCCACGTCGAGCCGTTCGAGCGCGAGCTGGTGATCCGGCTGCGGGTGGATGGCGCCATGCGCGAGGCGCTGCGTCCGCCACGGGTGCTGGCGCCGGTGCTGATCTCGCGGATCAAGGTGATGGCGCGGCTCGACATCGCCGAGAAGCGCCAGCCCCAGGATGGCCGCATCACCGTGCGCGCCGCCGGCCGCGACGTCGATATCCGCGTCTCCACCCTGCCCGGCATCCACGGCGAGCGGGTGGTGATGCGTCTGCTCGACAAGCACGCCGCGCTGCTCGACCTCGACCGCCTGGGCATGCCGCCGGCGGTGCTCGAGCGCTACCGCCGGGTACTCGAGCAGCCCAACGGCATCCTGCTCAACACCGGGCCAACCGGCTCAGGCAAGACCACCACCCTCTACGCCAGCCTCAATGCGCTCAACGACCGCAGTCGCAATATCCTCACCGTCGAGGACCCGGTGGAGTACGCCATCCCGGGTATCGGCCAGACCCCGGTCAACCCCCATGCCGGGCTGACCTTCGCCCGCGGCCTGCGCGCCATCCTGCGCCAGGACCCGGATGTGATCATGATCGGCGAGATCCGCGATCTGGAGACCGCCGCCACCGCGGTGCAGTCGAGTCTCACTGGCCACCTGGTGCTCTCGACCCTGCACACCAACAGTGCGCTGGGAGCGATCGCGCGCCTGCGCGACATGGGCATCGAGCCGTTTCTGCTGGCGACCAGCCTCAAGGGAGTGATGGCGCAGCGCCTGGTGCGTCGGCTGTGCCCGGCGTGCTGCGAATGGCGCCCGCGCCGGGCCGACGACGCCCAGTGGCTGCCCGGCATCGAGACGCTGTCGCGCCTGGCCGAACCCCAGGGCTGCGACCACTGCGACCACAGCGGCTACCGCGGCCGTCTGGGGCTTTACGAGTTCATCCCCATCGACGCCCGACTGGCCGGCCTGATCCATGAGCGCGCCCCCGAGGCGGCGCTGGCCGAGTACGCCTTCGGCCAGGCCGGCGCCCAGAGTCTGGCGCAGGCGGCGCTGGCGCGGCTGGCGGCGGGCGAGACCGCCCTCGACGAGGTACTGCGTGCGATCCACCGCTGAGCTTGCCCCCCGCGCTGACCTCAAACTGCCATTGTCCGTGGGTCAGACTACGGCGCCATCTACGCCCGTCATGACCGTCGCGATGCGTGACGGGTGCCATATCGACATCGCTACTGGGGAGAGTCGATGCCCACCTATCGCTATCTGGCCCTGAGCCCCGACGGCCGCCGCCAGCGCGACGTGCTGCAGGCCGAGAGCGAGCGCCAGGCGCGCCAACTGCTGCACGAGCGTGGCCTGTTCCCGCGCCGGCTGGCGCTGGTGCGCGATGCCGGCGCCCCGGGGCGACCGGGTCGCGGGCGCCTCGATCCCACCAGCCTGGCGCTGCTCACGCGCCAGTTGGCGACCCTGGTGGAGGCAGGCATTCCGCTCAGCGACGCCCTCGACGCCCTCACCCGCCAGGCCGAGCGCCAGCGCGAACGCGCGCTGCTGCTGGCGGTGGGCAACCGGGTGCGCGAGGGCCACTCGCTGGCCGACAGCCTGCGCCCCCACGCGAGCTTCGACCTGCTCTACCGCTCGCTGGTCGCCGCCGGCGAGCGCGCCGGACGCCTGGCGCTGGTGCTCGAACGCCTGGCCGACCATCTGGAACGGGTCCAGGCGCAGCGCCAGAAGGCGCGCACCGCGCTGGTCTATCCGCTGGTGCTGGCGGGGGTGTCGCTGGCGGTGGTGAGCGGGCTGATGACCTGGGTGGTGCCACGCCTGGCGCAGCAGTTCGAGCGCTCCGACATGGCGCTGCCGTGGCTGACCCGGCTGATGATCGGTCTCTCCCAACTGACGCTGAGCCTGGGGCCGTGGCTGCTCGCCCTCCTGCTGCTGGGCCTGCCGCTGGCGCTCCGCGTGCTGCGCCGTCCGGCGCCGCGGGCACGGCTCGATGCCCTGCTGCTGCGCCTGCCACGCCTGGGCGAGCTGATCCGGCTGCTCGACACCGGGCGCCTGACCCGCACCCTGGCGATCCTCACGCGCAGCGGCATCGCCCTGCTGGAGGCGCTGCGGGTGAGCCGCGACACCCTGGGCAACCACGGCATGCGCGAGGCGGTGGCGCTGATCGAACAGCGGGTCGAGAGCGGGGTCAGCCTGCACCGGGCGATGCAGGAGTCGGGGCGCTTCTCGCCCTCGCTGCTGCACATGGTCGCCAGTGGCGAGGCCAGCGGCACCCTGGACAGCATGCTCGAGCGCATCGCCGATGCCCAGGAGAGCACCTTCAACCGCCGTGTCGACATGGCCCTGGCGCTGTTCGAGCCGCTGATGATCCTGGTCATGGGCGCGGTGGTGCTGACCGTGGTGCTCGCCATCCTGCTGCCGATCATGCAGCTCAACGGCAGCGTGACGCTGTGACGCCCAGCGCGCCGCCGCCGACGCTATCGCGCGCTACCGGCCCCCGACGCCATCAGCGCCCATCCGCCATTAGTCCATCGGCAATCATTCGCCCGCATGCCATAAGAGAGGAAACGCTATGACACGCCCTCCCCGCCCCGGCCACCAGTCCGGTTTCACCCTGCTCGAGATCATGGTGGTGATCTTCATCATCGGTCTGCTGGTGGCGATCGTCGCCCCCAACGTGCTGAGCAATCAGGACGATGCCATGCGGCAGAAGGCGCGCGCCGATCTCTCGACCCTCGAGCAGGCCCTCGACATGTACCGTCTCGACAACTACCGCTACCCCACCACCCAACAGGGGCTGGCGGCGCTGGTCAGCCCCCCCACCAGCGACCCGCAGCCGGACAACTACCGCGAAGACGGCTATATCCGGCGGCTGCCGGAGGACCCCTGGGGCCACCCCTATCACTACGCCAGCCCCGGCCAGCATGGCCGGGTCGACCTCTACAGCCTGGGCGCCGACAACCAGCCCGGCGGCGAGGGCATCGATGCCGATATCGGCAACTGGATGCTGTGAGGTCTCGTGGCACCCGGGGCTTCTCGCTGATCGAACTGCTGGTGGTGATCGTGATCATCGCCCTGGGCTCGAGCCTCGCCGTGGCCTGGCTGGCAGGTACGCACCCCGGCGAGCGGCTCGACCGCGAGGCCCGCGAACTGGCCGGCGCCTTCCGCCTGGCCGCGGATGTGGCCCGGGCGCGCCAGCGGGTGATCGGCTGGCAGCCGCTGGCCGAGGGTTACCGCTTCGTCAGCTGGCAGCCCGGCCACGGCTGGCAACCCTTCGGCGAACGCCTGGGGCTCGACCCCCAGCGCTGGAACCCGCCGCTGCAGCCCAGCCGTCAGCCGCCGGCCGCCGACACCACCACGCCCTGGCTGGTGTGGCTGCCCGACGGCGAGGTGGTGGGCGCGCATATCCGCCTGGCGGGCGCTGGCGCCAGCCGTACCCTGGCGGTGGATGCGCTCGGGGTCAGCGTGACAGGCAGTGGTCGATGAGTGCCAGGCCCGGCTACCGCAAGGCCCAATGCCAGCGCGGCTTCACCCTGCTCGAGGTGGTGGTGGCGCTGTTCATCCTGGCGCTGATCGCGGTGATCGTCGCCCAGGGCGTGCAGCAGCGCGTGCGCATCGCCGAGAGTGCGGCGCGTCGTGCGCCGCTGCTGCTGTGCGCGCGGGAGTTCGAAAGCCGTGCGGCGCTCGACCACTACTGGCCGCGCCTGGGCACCCAGCAGGGCGAATTGAGCCAGGCGGGACACACCTGCTGGTGGCGCCTGACGGTGAGCGCCACGCCGATCCAGCGCCTGCGTCAGGGGCGCCTGGCGCTCTACGACGCCCCGGACCGCACACACCCGGTCCTCACCTTCACCCTCTATCTGGCACCGCCATGAGAACGCTGGCCGCAAAGACGCCGCACCAGCGCGGCTTTACCCTGCTCGAGGTGATGATCGCCATCGCCCTGACCGCGCTGGTCGGCATCGGCGTGGCGGCGCTGGTCAATCAGCTGGTGAGTACCCGCGAACGTTTCGCCGAACCGGCGCCGCTGGACGCGGAGATCGACTTCAGTCGCCTGCTCACGCGGCGTCTGGAGGCGCTGGTAGAGCGCCCGATACACGCAGGGGGGCGGGCGCTGTTCAACCTGCCACTGGCCTATCGTGCCGATCTGGCACGGCTGGAGTGGGTCTCGCTGGGCGCGGTGGCGCTGCCGGTGGGCGATTTCTACACCCGCCTGCGTCGCCAACGCCTGCAGTGGGATCGCGACGGCGCCACCCTGACGCTCGATTCCAGCGGGCTGCTCGACGCCGCCGGGGAGCCCGAGTGGCAACGGGTGGCGGCACTCGACGACGTCACTGCGCTGACGCTGGCGTTCTTCTCCGCCGGACGCTGGATCGCCTCACCGCCGCCGAACGGCATCGCCCAGGGCGTGCGCGTGCAGTGGCAGCGCCATGGGCGACCGGTGACGCTGACCGTGGTCTTGCCGGAGCTGCTGCCATGAGCGTGCCGTCGCCAGCCCAGCGTGAGCCCGCGGGGGCACCGCGCCAGCGCGGGGCGGCGCTATTGATGGTACTGCTGGCGCTGGCGCTGGTGAGCGTCACGCTGAGCGCGCTGACGCTGCAGGGGCGGCGCGAGCTGACCCGTCTCGAACTGCTGCAGCAGGAGACCCAGGCCGAATTCTACGCCCGCGGCGCGGAGATCATCGCCCGCCGCGCGCTCACCGACGCTGCGGTGCGTCACGCCGATCTGTGGTGGCAGACCCTGGCCGGGCGCCCGCTGCGCTACCCCACCGACGCCGGCGAGCTGCACCTGGTGGTGCACGACCTGCGCACCTGCTTCAACCTCAACGCCCTCGGCGGCAGCCAGGCCGCACTGGCCCAGCAGCAGCTGCGCTACTGGGTGGCCAACTACGCCGGCGAGCGCCTCACCGACATGAATCCGGGCGAGTTCGTCGCCCGTCTCGCCGACTGGATCGATGCCGACAGCCTCTCCCGCGTCGGCGGCATGGATGGCGCCGACTATGCGCGCCTCGATCCGCCCCGGACGAGCGCCGACACCTGGCTCCGCGATCCCAGCGAGATCAACTGGCTGGCGCCTCTGGACAGCCGCCGCGTCGGCCGCTTCGGCGAGCTCTGCACCCTGCCCGACGACGGCCCCTGGCGGCTCGATCTCAATGCCCTCGGGCCCGGCGACCTGCCGCTGCTGGATGCGCTGTTCGAGGGCCAGGTCGATCGCGGCGCCCTGGCCACGCTGCTGCGCGACCGCCCGCCGGGGGGCTACACCAGTCTCGACGCGGTGCGCCAGGTGCTCGGCGGCGATGCGCCCTGGCTCGACCGCTACGGCGGCCGCCTGCGGCTGACCCCGGACTATGTGGCGCTGGATATCCGCATCCGCCTGGCGGGTCAGCACTACGACTTCCAGCGCCTGCTGCTGGCCGAGGGCACCAGCGCCTTCTACCCGCTGCAGCCGGCCGCGCGGGTGCGGGTGCTGAGCCGCCGCAGCGGCTACCCCAGCGACCGGCTCACCGCCACATCCCCGGACGCCGCCGATCCGGCGGCGGACAATCTCTTCACCCAGGAGCAGCCCTGATGCGCCGACCCGGACGCCCGGCGCGCGCCGCCGCCCGCCTGCTCGTCGCCCCACGCGAGCGCCTCGCCCCCGGCGACGACACCCTGGCCGGTATCGACTGGTGCCTCGAAGGCGCCACCCCACAGACGCTGAGCGCCGCCAGCCCCCCCGAAGCGTGGCAGGCGCTGACGCGGCTGGCCGCCAGCCACCCGGTCACCCTGCTGCTGCCGGCGGACGCGGTCAGCCACTTCCATCTCGCCGCCCCGCGCGGGCTCAAGCGCCGCGAGTGGCCGCTGCTGCTGGAGACGGTAACCAGCGATGCGGTGGATCAGCTCCATCTGCATCCGCTGCAGCGCGGCCGCGGCCACCTGGAACTGATCGCCTTGCCGCGGGCCGAGCTCGCCGCCTGGCGCGCCTGGGCGCAGCGCCTCGGTCTGGCCCCGGCGGGTTGGAGCTGCGCCTTCCTGGCACTGCCGCAGCCGGCGGCGCCGGATCAGATCACCACACTCGACGACGGCAGCCACCGGTTGTGTCTGGGGCTGGCCGCACCCGCAGCGCCGGGTGCGCCGGAGACTCGCCAGTGGCTGGCTTGGCCGCGCGACTGGCCGCTGCCGCCGTCCTGGCGCGAGCGCGACTGCCAGGTGGTCGATGGCGCCATCGATACCGATGCCGATACCCATGGCGACACCGGCCAGCCGCGACCGTGCGACGACCACCGAGGCGATGGCGAAAGAGACGACGACAGGAACGCTGGCGGCGAAGCGGCCGCCGAGCAGGCCCGGCGCCGCAGCCTCACCTGGCTGGCGGCGAGCCCCCCCGCCGCGCTGCCGTTCGCCGATGACAGCGGCGCGCGCCGGCCAGGGATCAACTGGCAGCCGCAGCGACGTACACGCTGGCTGGCGGGGGCCATCGCGCTGCTGGCACTGCTCGACGCCTCGCTGTGGCTAGCCACGACCTGGCGCGCAGAGGCCGCGGCCGGGCAGCAACAGGCGGCAGCGCTGGCAGCGCGCTTCGCCGGCCCACCGCCGGTGGACGCCCAGGCGGCGCTGGCCACTCGTGCTGACGCCATCGACGCCCTGGCCCGGCGCAATCGCCAGCTCAGCGAGGCCCTGGCAACGGCTACGGCACAGCTCGCCGCCACGCCCTGGCAGCTATCACGGCTGGCGGTCACCGGCACCCGGGCGAGCCTGACCTGGCGCTACCCCGAGCCGCCGGCGCCGGTGGTGGTGAACCGGGCCCGCCAGGCTCTCGCCACGCTGGGCGAGGCGCAGTGGCAGCCAGGGCCGGGCGAGCTCAGCCTGGCGCTGCCCCTGACCGCCAACGCTCTGGAGCCTAGCCCATGAGCCGATTCACCTTGCGCCTGCCCGCTCGCCTGGCGCCGCTGTGGATGGCGCGCTCGGGGCGGGAGAAGGGTCTGCTGATACTGGCACTGGTCGGCGTGCTGGCCTACGCCGGCCACGCCGCGCTGACGCATCTGCCCGCAGATGACGAGCCGTTCACCGCGGCGAGGTCGGCGCCGAGCCTGCTGCGGCTGCCACCGATCGAAGCGGTGAGCGTCGAGCAATGGCGCAGCGCCGCGGTGGAACATGGCCTGGCACTGACCCGTATCGAAACGCATGACGACAGCGTCGTGACCCGCGGCGAGGCGGCCTCCCCCGCGGCGCTCAGCGAGTTCGCGCGCTGGGCGGCGCAGCGCGGCTGGTGGGCGGTGGCGTGGCAGCTCGAACGCCGCGATGGGCGCAGTCTGGCGCTGGCAGCGCACTGGCGCAGTCAGCTCGAAAGGCCGGCATCTGAGCCAGAGTCAGGAGCGGAGTCGGCATCAGCGCCGGGGGCGGGATCGAAGCCGCTGGATACCCGCGCCAGCGCAACGGAGAGCCCCTGATGAGACGCAGGTTCGTTGTGCTGGGCAGGCTCGGCGCGGGGCTGACGGTGGCCCTCGTCTTCGTCTCGACGTTGGTTCTGACATGGCCGCTGACGACCTTCGGCCCGCAGGCGGCGGTGGCCCGGGACGTCACCCTGGCCGCCCCCTCGGGGACGCTGGCGACGGGCCGCGTGGCGCGCATCGCCTGGCGCGCCGCTGGCTGGCCGCTGGCGCTGGGGCCCCTCGACTGGAAACTGGCCTGGCCCGGGCAACTCGCGCTGACCCTGGGTGAAGGCAGTGGCGCCTGGCACGCCCGCGGCGTCTGGCGCGGCCTCGACACCCACTGGACGCTCACCGGTGGCGATCTCGATGCGCTCGATCTCTCGCGCCTGCCGCTGGCGCTGGCGGCGCGCTGGGAGGGGCAGTTGGATGTCACCCTGCGCGGCACCCGCTGTCTCGCCAGTCACGGCGCGCTGACGGCATCGGATGTCATGTTGCTCACCCCGACCCGGGTCTCGCTGGGCCATGCCCGGCTGCAGCTAGAGTGCGGTGACGGTGCGCCCCGGCTGCGGCTGAACCTGGAACAGGGTCAGGATCTGGCACTCTCGCTGACGCCTGGCGCCAACGGCGGCCAGGGCGAGCTACGCGGCCGCATCGCCGACAGCCATCCGCTGGCCGAGTGGCGTCGACGCCTGGACCCCGACGCCCGCGGCGAGCGTATCGAGCAGCGCTTCCGCTGGTAGCGGTTTCTGGATAACGCCTGCGTGAACCGCGGGCTCGTCAGCCGCGTAGCCGTTCGGCAGCCCGGATGAGCTGCTGCTCAGTGGTCTCCCAGCCCAGACAGGCATCGGTGATCGAGACACCGTAGCGCAGGGCGGCCGGGTTGAGCGGCTGCTTGCCCTCGAAGAGGTGGCTTTCGAGCATCACCCCCATCAGCGCATGCTCGCCGGCCAGACGCTGGTCGACCACGCTGTGCAGCACCTCGGTCTGGCGGCGGTGATCCTTGCGCGAATTGGCGTGGCTGCAGTCGACCATCAGCCGCGGCGTCAGCCCGGCCTGCTCCAGCACACGGCGGCTGGCGGCAATACTGGCGGCATCGTGATTGGGGCCGGCCTGGCCGCCGCGCAGCACCAGATGGGTGAAGGGGTTGCCGGGGGTCTCGATCATCGCCGGCGTGCCCTCGGCGGTGACCCCAAAGTGGCGATGCGCATGCGCCGCCGACTGCATCGCCGCCACCGCCACGTCGACATTGCCCTGGGTGCCATTCTTGAAGCCGACGCAGGCGTCGAGCCCACTGGCCAGCTCGCGGTGGATCTGCGACTCGGTGGTGCGCGCGCCGATCGCGACCCAGCTCAGCAGATCATCGAAGTAGGCCGCGGCCATCGGCTGCAACAGCTCGGTGGCCACCGGCAGGCCCAGCGCGGCGACATCGCGCATCAGCCGCCGGGCGCTGGCCAGGCCCGCCGCCATGTCGTCGCTGCCATCCAGGTGCGGGTCGTAGGCCAGCCCCTTCCAGCCCACCGTGGTGCGCGGCTTCTCGACGTAGACGCGCATCACCAGCAGCAGGCGATCGGCCACGCTGGCCTGCAGCGCGGCCAGACGCTCGGCGTACTCCAGCGCGGCGTCGGGGTCATGGATCGAGCACGGGCCGACCACCACCAGCAGGCGCTCGTCGCGCCCGGTGAGGACATCACGAATGGCTTCGCGCTGACGCTCGATACGCGCGGCGAGCACAGGCTCCAGGGGGATCGCCGCGCGCAGTTCGGCGGCGCTGGGCAGGGTCAGTTCACGCCGACGCGGGGCGCTCTCGGCGGCAGGCTTCAGGGCAGATGTCACGGCGTTCATCATCATCTCATTCCAGGGTTGGGGCCTGAAACGCGAGAACCCCCGGCGGGCTGCTCCGGGGGTTCTCGATACGCGGAAGGCAGCCCTGGTGGGGCGTGCCTCGCGGGTTCAGGTCATGTCGACCGACCGACGGGCACGCCAGTCCTAAACCAGTAGCCATAACCGAAACCAAAGCCCGCATACGCGACAGCACCGCCGAAGAGATCGGCAGCAGCGGCAGCGTGGATGGCGGGGTTGGAAGTCATGGGCTCTCTCGCGTAGATCGTGCCTCTATCCTAACGTGGCGACACGGTTTGACAAGTCTTTTGATGCCAAACCGTGAACGGTTTCGCTTCAGGCTTTACTTGTTCGGACTCGTTGACGAGACTGCCAATCAAGAAAAAGAAAGAATACAAAGGACTTTCATGGCCTACCCGCCCCATGACGTGCTGATCGACAATCTCCAGGCTTGCGCCCGCGGCGATGGTCCTGCATTCGAAAAGCTCTACCGCGCGACCAGCCCGCATCTATATGCGCAGCTGCTGCGTATCGTCAGGCAGGAAGCAGCAGCTCAGGACTGTCTGCAACTCGTCTACCTCCGCGTATGGCAGGTGGCCGGCCAGTACGATGCCGACCGCGCCAGGCCGATGACCTGGCTGTCGACGCTGACGCGCAACATCGGTATCGACTGGCTCAGGCGCCAGCGGCCGCAGGAGGCCGACGGCGACGCCATCATCGAGACGCTGCCGGGCGAATCGGATCTCGAGAGCGAGAGCGACATCCATCAGCAGGCGGAGTCGCTGCAACACTGCTTGACCGAATTGACGATGCAGCAGCGTCAGGCGCTCGAGCTGGCATTTTTCGAGGGTCTGACCCACCACGACCTGGCATCCCATCTGGGCACGCCGCTGGGCACCGTCAAGAGTTGGGTCCGAAGAGGCCTGGAGAGATTGAAAGCATGCATGACACGTTTCGCCTGACCGATCCCGAGGAGCGCGAGGTGGCTGCCGGGGAATATGTCCTGGGCACCCTGACGGGCGCCCAGCGGGCCGAATTCGAGGCCCTGCTGGCGGTCAGCGCGGATCTCCAGCACAGCGTCGAAGCCTGGCGGGAACGGCTGCAGCTCCTCAACCAGCAGTTGGAGCCCGTCGCACCGCCCAAAAGGGTCTGGCCGGATATCGCGGCGCGCCTGGGACTGCGGACGGGGCCGTTGCAACGGCTGGATTTCTGGCGCGCGTTCAGCGGCATCGCTACCGCAGCGGCACTGATCCTGGCGATCGTGGCACTGGTACCGCGGGGACCGGCCATGATGCCGGGCGAGTATGTCTTCGTGATCAACCAGCCCAACGGTCAGACGGCCTGGATCCTGAACGCCACGCTCAACGGCAAGATGATGGTGCAGGCGATATCGCCGGAGCCGATGCCGGAAGACAAGGGCGGTGAGCTATGGATGATGGAGAACGGGACGCCGGTATCGTTGGGCATGCTGCCGAACCATGGCGAAGCCACCATGCAATTGCCTGCCAAGATGCTGGGGCTGATGAAAACCGCCGATTTCGCGGTGAGCATGGAACCCAGGGAGGGTGCGCCAGGCGGCAAACCGACCGGCCCGGTGATCGACGCGGGCAAACTGGTACAGATTCGCAGCGATACCGTCTCGCTGTAGCGCGAGGCGGTGATCCCGGTCGCTCGATCCCGCCGGGGCGGCCGGCTTCAGACCAGGCTACGGCCACCGTCGACCGGCACCACCGTCCCGGTGACGAAGTCGTTGTCGAGCAGATAACGTAGCGTCTGGTAGATGACGCCCGGGCCCGGCACTCGCCATTCGCCCTCGTCGCGGTCTCCCTCGCCGTCGCCCAGCATCACGAGCCCGGGTGCGATGGCGTTGACCTGAATTCGCGGCGCGAACTGTACCGCAAGCGACCGGGTCAGGCTCTCGAGCCCCGCCTTGGTCGCCGCGTAGGCGGCCTGTCCCGCTGCGCCGCGTCGCACCACGCTATCGGTGATATGCACGATATCGCGCTGCGGCTCCTGGCAGGCTTCCAGCAGGCTCCTGGCATGCAGATTGATCAGGTACGGGGCCTGCATGTGAACCCGGAACAGGCGCTCGAAGGTGGCTCCCGCTGCCTCGGGCTCGGGATCCGACAGCCACTCGCCGGCATTGTGGATGATGGCGCGCAGACTCGGGGTGCTGTCCCGGAGACGGGCAATGAAATCGAGAATCCCGGCTTCGCTGCCGAAATCCGCCACCAGTGTCACCGCGCCCCGCTCGCGTAACCGCGACAGTGTCTCCCGCTCTCGCCGATAGGTGACGATCACCGGATGGCCGTCGTCGAGCAGCCGCTCGGCGCAGTGACGCCCCAGGCGTTGCGTTCCGCCGGTGATCAGGATCGGGGACTGGCTCACGGGCGCTCCTTCTCCTCGCCGGGGCTGAGCGGCGCCGTCTCGGGGTCGGCTTCCGGCAGCGGCAGAAAGGGCACGCGGGGGGCGTAGCTGAAGACGTCGGAGTGGACCTGCTCTGCCACCAGCCCCAGCGGCGCCAGGGTGTCGACGCAGGCGTACACCATGCCGGGGGAGCCGGCCAGATAAATCTCGACGCCGTCGAGGGTCTGGATCTCGGCGGCCAGCACCTGATCGACGCGCCCGGTGTGCCAGCGAATGCCGGGCAGGCTCTCGAGCGAGGCTTCCGGTGTCTCGACCACGGCGTGGAGGGTCAGGCTCGAATGCTTCAGTGCCCACTCCCGGGCCAGGGTCTCGGCGTAGAGATCGCGACGCTCGCGCACCGCCCACCAGATCGATATCTCCCGATCGGGTTTTTCGGTCAACGCCGCCTCGACGATGGCCTTGATCTGGGCGAAACCGGTGCCCGCCGCAATCAGCAGCAGGGGTTCCGACCGCCCGGCGGGGAGCGTGCACTCGCCGCTTGGCAACCGCACCGACAGCCGGTTGCGGTGGGTCAAAAGCTCCCGCAGACGTGCCGAGTGGGTGCGCTCGGGCCAGTGCTGAATATGCAACTCCAGCCGCCCGTCGCCGTTCTCGGCACAGGCGATCGAAAAAGGCACCCACGTATCAGGTTGCAGTTCCAGCTCGAGATACTGCCCGGGGGCATGCGCGATCGCCTCGGCACGTCCTTCCAGTATCACCCGGAACACATCGGGCGTCAGATCCTCGACGGACTCCACTTGGCAGGTCAAAGTTCTGACCGTCATGTTCACCTCGTTGCTTGCCGTCATGCCGCCCCGTCTTCGTTCGACTTTCCCACTCGTGCCGGCAGTACCGGCACATCGATACCGTAGCTTTCCCAGCGCTCGTCGACCCGCGATTTGATCGCCGGGTCCATGACGATGGGCTCGCCCCACTCGCGACTCGTCTCGCCAGGCCACTTGTTGGTGGCGTCCAATCCCATCTTGGACCCCAGACCGGCCGTCGGCGAGGCGAAATCGAGATAGTCGATCGGGGTGTTCTCCACCATCACCGTGTCCCGCGCCGGGTCCATGCGCGTGGTGATGGCCCAGATCACGTCCTCCCAGTTACGCGCGTCGACATCGTCGTCCAGCACGATCACGAACTTGGTGTACATGAACTGGCGCAGGAAACTCCAGACGCCCATCATCACGCGCTTGGCATGGCCGGGATACTGCTTCTTCATGGTGACCACCGCCATGCGGTAGGAACACCCCTCCGGCGGCAGGTAAAAGTCGACGATCTCGGGAAACTGCTTGCACAGAATCGGCACGAACACTTCGTTGAGCGCCAGGCCAAGCACGGCGGGTTCGTCCGGCGGCCGGCCGGTATAGGTCGAATGGTAGATCGGATCCCGCCGATGGGTAATGCGCTCGACGGTGAAGACCGGGAACTGCTCGACCTCGTTGTAGTAGCCGGTGTGGTCGCCGTAGGGACCCTCCGGCGCCATGTCGTCGGGATATATGTAGCCCTCGAGCACGATCTCGCTGGAGGCCGGGACTTCCAGATCGGCGTGGCCGCACTTGACCAGCTCGGTGCGGGATCCCCGCAGCAGACCGGCGAAGGCGTACTCGGAGAGGGTATCGGGTACCGGGGTCACCGCGCCGAGGATAGTCGCCGGGTCGGCGCCCAGCGCCACCGCCACCGGGAACGGCTCGCCGGGATGGGCCTGCTGCCATTCGCGGAAATCGAGCGCCCCGCCGCGGTGGGAGAGCCAGCGCATGATCAACCGGTTCTTGCCGAGCTTCTGCTGACGGTAGATGCCCAGATTCTGCCTCGCCTTGTGCGGCCCCTTGGTCACCACCAGCGCCCAGGTCACCAGTGGTGCGACGTCACCGGGCCAGCAGTGCTGAATCGGCAGGCGGTCGAGGTCGACATCCTCGCCTTCGAGCACCACCTGCTGACACGGCGCGGAGCGCAATGTCTTGGGTCCCATGCTCATGACCTGCTTGAAGATCGGCAGCTTCTCCCAGGCGTCCTTCAGCCCCCTGGGCGGATCGGGCTCCTTCAGGAACGCCAGCAGCTTGCCCACCTCCCGCAGCGCTTCGACACTCTCCTGGCCCATGCCGAAGGCGACCCGCTGGGGGGTGCCGAACAGATTCCCCAGCACCGGCATGTCACTGCCCTTGACGTTCTCGAACAGCAGCGCGGGCCCGCCGGCGCGCAGGGTGCGGTCGCAGATCTCGGTGATCTCCAGATAGGGATCCACCTCCACCGTGACACGCTTGAGTTCACCGCGTGACTCCAGCGCCGCGATGAAATCCCGTAAATCGTGATATTTCATACCGTTGCCCGCATCCCGCTATCCAAGAACGCAAAGAGGGCAGCATAACATGCTGCCCTCTATTTTCTGCTTTGTCCCAAAGATCTCATGAAACGTTGAGAGCCGGGTGAGCGAACGACGATGAGACAGGGCGGAAAATCGCGAGAGCGCGGAGTTTACGAGAGTAAATGAGCAGCTTGAGCGATTTTCCAACACAGTATCATCGAGTGCAGCCAGCCCGAATCAACGTCTTTTCATGGCTTCGAAGAATTCAAGATTGGTCTTGGTATCCTTGAGACGATCGATCAGGAATTCGGTGGCGGCCACATCATCCATCGGGTTGAGCAGCTTGCGCAGAATCCACATCCGCTGCATCTCTTCCTCGGACGCGATCAGATCCTCGCGACGTGTGCCCGAGCGGCGGATATTGAAGGCCGGATAGACGCGACGCTCCGCCAGCTTCCGGTCCAGATGGGCTTCCATGTTGCCGGTGCCCTTGAACTCCTCGAAGATCACTTCATCCATCTTCGAACCAGTATCGACCAGCGCCGTGGCGAGGATGGTCAGGCTGCCGCCCTCTTCGATGTTACGTGCGGCACCGAAGAAGCGCTTGGGCTTCTCGAGCGCATGGGCATCGACACCACCGGTCAACACCTTGCCGGAGGAGGGCACGACGGTGTTGTAGGCACGTGCCAGACGGGTGATGGAGTCGAGCAGGATGACCACGTCCTTCTTGTGCTCGACCAGCCGCTTGGCTTTCTCGATCACCATCTCGGCGACCTGGACGTGACGCGCCGGCGGTTCGTCGAAGGTCGAGGCCACGACTTCGCCGCGCACCGTGCGTGACATCTCGGTCACCTCTTCCGGCCGCTCGTCGATCAGCAACACGATCATGTGACATTCGGGGTTGTTGCGGGTGATCGAGGTGGCGATGTTCTGCAGCATCAAGGTCTTACCGGCCTTGGGCGGCGACACGATCAGGCCACGCTGGCCCTTGCCGATCGGCGCCGTGAGATCGATCACGCGGGCGGTGATGTCCTCGGTGGAGCCGTTGCCGATCTCCATCACCATCCGTTCCTGCGGGAACAGCGGCGTCAGGTTCTCGAATAGAATCTTGTGCTTGGCGTTTTCCGGCTTGTCGAAATTGATCTCGTTGACTTTCAACAGCGCGAAATAGCGCTCACCCTCTTTCGGCGGCCGGATCTTGCCGGAGATCGAGTCGCCCTTGCGCAGATTGAAGCGGCGAATCTGGGAGGGAGAGACATAAATGTCGTCGGGGCCGGCCAGATAGGAGGAGTCGGCGCTACGCAGGAAACCGAATCCGTCCTGCAGAATCTCCAGGACGCCATCGCCGTAGATGTCTTCACCGCTCTTGGCGTGCTTCTTCAGGATGGCGAAGATGATGTCCTGCTTGCGTGAGCGCGCCAGATTGTCGATGCCCATCTCGCGGGCGATATCCAGCAGTTCAGGAACGGATTTTTGCTTGAGTTCGGTTAGATTCATGAGTTCGGTCAGAGAGGGCTCGTGTCGCAGGCAATGACTTTTGCCGAGATAGAAAAGAAGGACAAGAGGCGGTCAGTTCAAATGCCGCGCGGCGCGTTCAGTCGTCCCAGAAGCTAGGCGCTTCGCATGGTCTGTTGGACCTGCCATCAACCAGGTCGGGATGCCGACTTGGCGTGTGACGTAAGGTGCCGGGAGAGCGATTCGATTCGCCTGCAATCTCGCGGAAAGAGTCATCCGAAAGAGTGGTCGCTATCCAAAGATCGGCGTTGGCCGAAAATCGGTACTGGGATTGACTGACGACTTGGGGGACCGCGACGCGGTCAAGAAGCATTCGGAACAGGCGAACGTCCAGATGGTAGACAAGCTATCTTCCGAAAGCAAGTCACGAATATGGAGGTCGTGGGTCATAAGATCAAGTGCCGCTGTCCAGGCCAGCCAAGGAAATCGGCGTGCGATGACCAGATCCGTTAAAAAAACGGCGCAACCGGACCGGGCAGGCCTCCCCAGCGCGGGTATCGACGCGTACATCGAGCTGACTTCCAACGCGGTATCGCCAGGCACGCGCAGTCGTCGTAGCCAGCCTAATGGCGCGTACACTCCTCGCCCACCTGCAGCAGCTGCGATTCCGACAAGGCTCCGACCCGCGTCAGTCGAGGCTCCCCGTCGACGAACAGAATCAGCGTGGGCGTCCCCTTGACCCCGTACCGTTCGGCCAGTGTCGGCTCGCGGTCCACATCCACCACGCCCACCGGTAAATCGCGGATCGACTCGTGAGAGACCGAGGAGAGCCGCGACAACAGCGTTTCGCAGGGCTGACACCAGTCGGCAACGAAGATCGCCAGCCAAGGCGACTCCCGCGCTTCGCGCTGCTGCTCGAAAGTCTCGCTATTGAGATGACGCCGCGCTGACTGCATGAGCCTCCGTCCCGCTCGTGAAAGTGACCTCGCCTGGCAGCATGCCTGCCGCCCCGGCGATTGACAAGGCCACGCCCCCACCGCAATCTTGAGCCACCCGACGCAGGGCCCTGGATGCCAGTAACGACATGGCGTCACCGCTGCCCTGCGGACACCCACGTCTTTACGCCAGCCTTCGAGGACGCCACGCCATGAGCGGGAAGTCGACCGCCACAGACGCGACGCGCCGTCTGGCCGCCATCGATCTCGGTTCCAACAGTTTTCACCTGCTGGTGGCCAACTATCAGGACAGCCAGCTGCAGGTCGTCGCCAAGATGGGCGAGAAGGTCCAGCTCGCAGCCGGGCTGGACGATCAGGAGAACTTCACCGACGCCGCCATGGATCGAGCGCTGGCGTGTCTGGAACGCTTCGCCCCCTTCGTTGCCGGCGTCGCCGCCGCCGACCTGCGTATCGTCGGCACCAATGCGCTCCGCTCGGCCCGCAACGCGCGCGCCCTGATCGATCGTGCCGAGGCCCTGATCGGCCATCCGATCGAGATCATCGGCGGTCGTGAAGAGGCACGCCTGATCTACCTGGGGGCCGCCCACGCGCTGGCCGAAGTCCACGGCCGACGCCTGATCGTCGATATCGGCGGCGGCTCCACCGAGTTCATCATCGGCGAGGATTTCGAACCGCAGGCGCTGGAGAGCCTCCACATGGGCTGTGTCGCCTACACCGGCGCGTTCTTCGCCAGTGGGGAGCTCAGCGAGAAGCGTTTCCGACGCGCCGAGATGGCCGCGCTGTCCGAGCTGGCCAACATCCAGCGCCAGTACTGCCGGCTGGGATGGCAGGACCCGATCGGTTCCAGCGGCACGATCAAGGCGGTGGCGGCCGTGCTCGGAGCACGAGGCGACGGGGACGCCACGCTGATCGAACGCGACGCACTGATGAAACTGCGGAAGCGACTGATCGGCTTCGGTCAACTGGACAAGGTCGCCATGGAAGGTCTGAAGGAGGACCGGGCGCGGGTCTTCCCGGCGGGTGTCGCCATCCTCTGCGCGGTGTTCGAAGCCTTCGACCTCCAGCGGATGCGCTATTCCGATGGCGCGCTGCGGGAAGGCGTGCTGTTCGACCTGATCGGCCGCAGCACTCCGGAGGATTCCCGCCGTCACAGCGTGGAATTGCTGATGCGGCGCTACAGCGTCGAGGCCTCCCATGCCGACCACGTGATGGAAACCGCCATGGTCGCATTCGACCAGGTTAGCGAAGCATGGGCCCTCGGTGAGGAGCAGCGGCTGTTCCTGATCTGGGCGGCCCAGCTGCACGAGATCGGCCTGGCGATCTCCCATAGCCAGTTCCATCGCCATGGGGCCTATCTCATCGAATACTCCGACCTGACCGGTTTCTCGCGGCCAGAGCAGCAGGCGCTGGCCTTTCTGGTCCGGGCGCATCGACGCAAGTTCGCCCACAAGGAACTGGAGGCGCTGCCCAGCGCCATACAGCCCGCCTACTGCCGGCTGGCCCGCCTGCTGCGGCTGGCGGTCATGCTCAATCATCCGCGTCCGGAACAGGCGCCGGTGGATTTTCAGCTGGCCTGCAAAGGTGACGATCTGCACCTCTCGCTACCGGAGATCAGTTTCCAGGCGCTACTGCTCAACGACCTCGAACAGGAGGCGGAATACCAGAAGGCCGCCGGGCTGACGCTGACTTACGACGTCTGAACGCGGCGCCACTTCAGCCGTCGTCTCCCGACTGCGCTTCCACCGCTGCCGGAGTCGGCAGCGCCGTCTGCCGCCATCCTTCGGCAGTCAGCGCGCCCAGCACGGCCACGAGCTCCTCGCCATGCCACACCAGTGGCAGCCGATCGCGCTGCCAGGGCGGTATGCCGACCTCCTGCAACAGCCGCTTGATGTCCCGCCTGCCCCGGCCGGCCAGGCGCATGGTCTCGCCGCCTCGGCGCAGGCCGACTCGCAGCGCCGGCCTGGCCGGATCGTGCGGCCAGGGTCCGAGCGACCATGAGTGCACACCCCAGGGCGTCTCGAGCGGCGCCCTGCCATCCCACGGCCGCTGCCAGTCGGAATCGATCGCCACCGGTGGCGCCATCAGAAACAGATGATCGCGCCAGATGCGCGCCTCGCCCCCCGCCCAGGCGATGGCCGGCAACCGGTCCCCCCTCGCCGCGTGCAACTGGCGTTCGAGTTCCGTGAGACGTGTGGTCGGTGGAGTGGGGAGCCCTTGCCATTGAAGTGCATGGCGCACCAGCAGGCGCAGGCGGGCCGGGGTCAGGGTTCGCAGTGTCGTCAGCGGCAGGCGCTCCGGGTCGCCACCGGCCGCCACGAGATCGATCGCCGCCAGCTCTCCCAGCAGTTCGTCGGCCTCCTGCAGATGCGCGGCGCTGCGCCCGACGACCTCGGCCAGCCTCGGCCAGCGCGACCGCAGCGGCGGCATGGCGTGAGCGCGCAGATAGTTGCGATCGAACCCCATCTCGGCGTTGGTGGGGTCATCGCACCAGACGATCTCCCGGCGTCGGGCCTCAACCACGAGGTCGGCACGAGACAGGGCCAACCAGGGTCGCTCGATCCGGATTCCCCGCCATTCGCGGGTTGGCGGCATGCCCGCCAGACCTCGCACGCCACTGCCCCGCAGCGCCGCCAACAGCAATGTCTCGGCCTGATCGTCAGCGTGGTGCGCCAGCCACAGCCGGTCGCCGGCAGCGAGCGTTTCGGCGAACGCCCGGTAACGGGCTTCCCGGGCGGCGGCCTCTACGCCCCGCCCCGACGGTTCCACCTCGACCCGGGCCACACTCAGTGGCACCGTCAGCGCCCGGCACAGCGCACGGCAGTGGGTCTCGAAACCGTCCGCCGCCGCCTGCAGGCCATGGTTGACATGAATCGCCCGCAGCTCGATGCCGCGCCGGCGCGCCAGTGGCGCCACGACGTGCAACAGCAGCGAGGAGTCGAGACCACCGGAGAGCGCCACCCATACGCTACTGCCCGGCACATGATCCGCCAGGGTGCTATCGAGAATCGCTTCGAGGGAGGATCGCACGGCGGCCTCCTGCGTGCCGGGGTGAGGGTGCCTGGCGTATGGCGGGGAATTCTCGCCGGGACTGGAGGTCCAGGAGGATAGGCGCCCAGCAAAGTCCGAACAGGGCGGAAGACGGAAACCGGCAAGGCAGCGGATTGACGTGGGTATCAATGAGCCTGCCTTGCCGGTCGACTCGTTACGCTCGCCCTCCGGGCCAGTCCTCGGCGCGCCGACTCAATGCCGGGTGGGCGAGCGCGGGAGCACCATCAAGCGGCAGGAGCACCGTAGGACATCAGTCGTCCATAGCGCCGTTCGAGCAACGTCTCGGTATCCATCGCCTGCAGCCGATCCAGACTGCCCGTCAGCGCTTCCTTCAACTTGTCGGCGGTCTTGCGCGGATTGCGGTGGGCGCCACCCAGCGGCTCGTCGATCAGGGTATCCACGAAGCCCAGTTCCTTCAGCCGCTCGGCGGTGATCCCCATCGCCTGGGCCGCTTCGGAGGCCTTCTCGGCGCTCTTCCACAGGATCGAGGCACAGCCTTCCGGCGAGATCACCGAATAGGTGGAGTACTGCAGCATCTGCAGCTCGTCGCAGACCCCGATGGCCAGCGCCCCGCCGGAACCGCCCTCGCCGATGACGGTGGAAATGATCGGCGTCTTCAAGCGCGACATCACCGCCAGGTTGTAGGCGATCGCTTCCGACTGGCCGCGCTCCTCGGCATCGATCCCGGGATAGGCGCCGGGCGTGTCGATGAAGGTCAGTACCGGCATCTTGAAGCGCTCGGCCATCTCCATCAGACGGCACGCCTTGCGGTAGCCTTCGGGGCGCGGCATGCCGAAGTTGCGTCGCACCTTCTCCTTCACGTCGCGGCCTTTCTGGTGACCGATGATCATCACCGGCTTGTCGTCGAGACGCGCCACGCCACCCACCAGCGCCGCGTCGTCGGCGAAATGGCGATCGCCGTGCAGCTCGTCGAAGTCGGTGAAGATGCTGGCGAGATAGTCGAGCGTGTAGGGCCGCTGCGGATGCCGCGACAGCTGCGTCACCTGCCAGGCGGTCAGGTCGCGGAAGATCTGCTCGGTGAGCTTGCGGCTCTTCTCTTCGAGCTTGCCGATCTCGTCACTCAGGCTGATGCGGCTATCGTTACCGACCAGACGCAGCTCTTCGATCTTGGCCTGAAGTTCGGCAATCGGTTGTTCAAAGTCTAGGTAATTGGGATTCATAGAGCTTCTACTGTGTGATCCTGGCAAGCTTCGATTTCTGAAATACCGGCGACTGGCGTGCCGCGAAACGGATGATTATCGCACCTTCACGGATGTTGGCAAACAACCGCCCCCGGTGCGCAGTCAGCCGCCACGGTAGCGTAACGCGACGTTTTCATAGCCCTCGACCTCGCGAAGTGCCGTCATCAACTCATCGCTGGGTGACACCTTCCACGAGGCAGCGAGCTCGAAACAGCCGCTGGCCTTGGCGTTACGATAGCGCACCCGTACCGGCAGACCGGAGTCGCTCAGCCACGGCGAAAGGCTGTCGTGCAGGGTGCGGGAGAAACGCCCGTTGAGTCGACCGCCGTCGACGGACAGCTCCACCGCCTCGCCGAAGCGAGCGCGGGCGTCGGCCATCAGGGTGACGTCCTTACTGCGCAGACGCAAACCGCCGGAGTAGTCATCGCTCGAGACTTCGCCCTCGATGATCAGCACCTGGTCGGCGGTCAGCTTTCCGCGCACCTGGTCGAACAGCTCGCCGAACAGCGACGCCTCGATCCGGCCCGTTCGATCATCGAGAGTGACGAACGCCATGGTGTCGCCACGCTTGGACTTCATGGTCCGCATCGCGACGACCAGCCCGGCGACCCGTTGGGGCTCCCGCGACGGCTTGAGATCGACGATCCGAGTCGCCACGAAGCGCTTGAGCTCGTGCTCGTACTCGTCGATCGGGTGGCCGGTGAGATAGAGCCCGAGCGTATCCTTCTCGCCGGCCAGGCGCTCCTTGTCGCTCCAGTCCCGAGCGTGTCGGTAGTCGGCATAGATGTCCTGGTTCTCGTCGGCGTCGACGAACGCCTCGCCGAACATGTCCATCATCCCCAGGTTCTGGTTGGCCTGGTTCTGCGACGCGGCCTTGATGGCGGCATCCAGGGAGGCTGCCAGCACCGCTCGCGACGGCCCCAGCGTATCCAGCGCGCCGGAGCGGATCAGCGCCTCGAGGGTGCGCTTGTTCATGCGCTTGCCGTCGATGCGGCGACAGAAATCGAACAGGTCGGAGAATCCGCCATCGGCTTCCCGCGCCTCGACGATGGCGCCGATCGGCCCTTCGCCGACGCCGCGAATGGCACCGAGCCCGTAGACGACCTGGCCCTCTTCGTCGACGGTGAACTTGTACGCGCCGACGTTGACGTTGGGCGGCGTCACCGTGAGCCCGATATGGCGGCACTCCTCGATCAAGGGCACGACCTTGTCGAGGTTGTCCATCTCCGTCGAGAGCACCGCCGCCATGAACGGCGCGGGGTAATGCGCCTTCAGCCACGCCGTCTGGTAGGAAACGAGGCCGTAGGCGGCCGAGTGCGACTTGTTGAAGCCGTAGCCGGCGAACTTCTCCACCAGGTCGAACAGGTTGCCGGCCAGATCCTTGTCGATGCCGTTGTTGGCGCACCCCTCCATGAAGCCGGCGCGCTGCTTGGCCATCTCCTCCGGCTTCTTCTTGCCCATGGCACGACGCAGCATGTCGGCCTGGCCCAGGGTGTAGCCGGCCAGGACCTGGGCGATCTGCATCACCTGCTCCTGGTAGAGGATGATGCCGTAGGTCGGCTCCAGTACCGGTTTGAGCAGTTCATGCTGGTAGTCGGGGTGGGGATAGGCCAGCTCGGCGCGGCCATGCTTACGGTTGATGAAGTCATCGACCATGCCGGATTGCAGCGGCCCCGGACGGAACAGTGCGACGAGGGCGATCATGTCCTCCAGCGAGTCCGGCTGCAGCCGCTTGATCAGCTCCTTCATGCCCCGCGATTCGAGCTGGAACACCGCCGTGGTCTCGGCCTTCTTGAGCATGTCGAAGGTCGGCTTGTCGTCGAGCGGGATGGTGCTGATGTCGAGCGGACCGACCCCATCACGCGCGCGCACCACGTCGACCATCTCCAGCGCCCAGTCGATGATGGTGAGCGTGCGCAGGCCGAGGAAGTCGAACTTGACCAGCCCGGCGTCCTCGACGTCGTTCTTGTCGAACTGGACCACCAGCCCCGAACCGTTCTCCTCGCACAGCAGCGGCGAGAAGTCGGTGAGCTTGGTCGGGGCGATGACGACGCCCCCGGCGTGCTTGCCGGTCCCCCGGGTGATGCCCTCGAGCTTGAGCGCCATCTCCCAGATTTCGGCGGCCTCCTCGTCGTACTCGAGGTACTCCTTGAGCTGCGGCTCCTGCTCGATCGCCTTGGCCAGGGTCATGCCGACCTCGAACGGGATCAGCTTGGAGAGCTTGTCGCCCATCGAGTAGGGCTTGCCCTGGGCACGCGCCACGTCGCGGACCACCGCCTTGGCGGCCATGGTGCCGAAGGTGACGATCTGCGAGACCGCATTGCGGCCGTAGCGATCGGCCACGTAATCGATGACCCGGTCGCGCTTCTCCATGCAGAAGTCGACATCGAAGTCGGGCATCGAGACACGTTCCGGGTTGAGGAAGCGTTCGAACAGCAGGTCGTATTCCAGCGGGTCGAGATCGGTGATCTTGAGCACGTAGGCGACCAGCGAGCCGGCCCCCGAACCGCGCCCCGGACCGACGGGGATGTCGTTATCCTTGGCCCACTGGATGAAGTCCATCACGATCAGGAAGTAACCGGGGAACCCCATCTTGAGGATGATATCGAGCTCGAAATCGAGGCGCTTGCGGTATTCCGGCTCATGCTCCGCCAGCGAGCGACCGGGGTAGATCGGCGTCTCCCCGCCGAACAGCTGGTTCAGGCGATCGGTCAGGCCGTCATGGGAGATCTTGCGGAAGAATTGATCCTGGGTCAGCCCCTCGGGAATCGGATACTCGGGCAGGAATATCTCGCCCAGACGCACGCTGGCGCTGCAGCGGGCGGCGATCATCACGCTGTTCTCGAGCGCCTCGGGGATATCGGCGAAGAGTTCGGCCATCTCCTCGGGCGTTTTCAGATACTGCTCTTCGCTGTAGCGCTTCTCGCGGCGGGGATCCTCCAGCGCCTTGCCCTCCCCGATCGAGACCCGGGTCTCGTGCGCCCAGTAGTCGTCGCGCTCGAGAAAACGCACGTCGTTGGTCGCCACCACCGGCACGCCGCTCTCGCTGGCCAGCCGAACGGAGTGATGCACGCACTCCTCGTCGTACTGGCGGCCGGTACGCTGGAGCTCGAGATAGAAGCGGCCGGGAAAATACCGCTGCCACTCCTCCAGCAGTTGACGCGCGGTGGTGACCTGCTCGGCGATCAGGAAACGCCCGATCTCCCCTTCCCGGGCGCCGGACAGCGCGATCAGCCCCTCGTTCTGCTCGAAGACCCAGGCCTTGTCGAGAATCGCCATGTTCTGGCGCTGGCCGTCGGTCCAGGCCCGCGAGATCAGCTCGGTCAGATTGCGATAGCCGGTGTCGTCCATCGCCAGCAGCGTCAGGCGATAGGGGTGGCTCTCGTCGTGAGCGTTGTGCAGCCACAGGTCGGCGCCGATGATCGGCTTCAGGCCGGCCCCCTGGGCCGCCTTGTAGACCTTCACCAGACCGAACAGATTGGTGTCGTCGGTCACGGCCACGGCCGGCATGCCGGCCTCGGCGGTGGCCTTGATCAGCGGTTTGAGCCGGACCAGGCCATCGACCAGAGAGTATTCGCTATGGACACGAAGGTGAACGAAAGGTGTTGTCATGACGAACTCGAGTCAGGCGGCGAGTGAATTCGGATATCGGGCATGCGATCCCGCCATGCGGCCGACGACGCCATGACGCATCGACGCGGCCGGCACATCGGCAGGACCAGCATGCCCAAAGGCGGTACGGGCCACAATGGCCCTATCGATCAAGGCGAGCGCTCACACGCCGGCGAGCCGCTCTCTGACGGGCGCGAAGGAGCTGCGATGCTCCGTCAGCGGGCCCAGTCGGGCCAGCGCCGCGAGATGTTCCGGCGTCGGATACCCCTTGTGACGGCAGAATCCATACTCCGGATGACGCGCGTCCAGGGCCAGCATCTGCGCATCCCGGGCCACCTTGGCCAGAATCGAGGCCGCGCTGATGGCAGGATGCCGGAGATCGCCCTTGACCACGGCCTGTCCCGGGCAGGCATGACCGGGCAGCCGATTGCCATCGACCAGCAGATACTCGGCCGGTGTCGGCAGCGCATCGATCGCCCGTCGCATCGCCAGATGCGTGGCGTGATAGATGTTGAGCGAGTCGATCTCCCGCGGCGAGGCCTCGGCTATCGAAAACGCCAGCGCGCATTCGCGAATCCGGAGATCGAGCGCTTCGCGACGCGCGGCACTCAAGCACTTGGAGTCGGTCAGCCCGTCGATCGGACGCCCGGGATCGAGGATGACGGCGGCGGCCACGACCGAGCCGACCAACGGCCCTCGCCCCACCTCGTCGACACCGGCGATCAGGTGCCCGTCGTACTCGATGATGATCTCAGGCCAGAGGGATGGCAAAGATTTCGATGACACGGTTTCTCTCATTCCCCCTTCCGTGGCTCGGCGTCCAGCGTTCCGTGCTCGGCAAGTGACGTGATGGCGGCGGCGGCTCGCTCGCTGGCACCGCGCTGCAGTCCGGCGTGCATCGCCGCGAAGCGCTGCTCGAGCGCCGACCGCAGCCGGGCGTCCTCGAACCAGGGCAGCAGCGTCTCGACCAGCGACTCGGTGGTCACCGCCTCCTGGATCAGCTCAGGCACCAGGGTCTCCTGCGCGATCAGGTTGGGCAGCGAGATCCAGCGCGTCTTGACCAGCCGCTGGGCCAGCCAGTAGGTCGCCGGTGCCATGCGGTAGGCGACCACCATGGCCCGATGGCACAGCATCGTCTCCAGTGCCGCCGTGCCGGACGTCAACAGCACCGCATCGGCAGCCGTCATCACTTCCCGCGAGCGGCCCTCGACGATCACCGTGCCGGCGGCCAGGTCGGGAAACTTCGCCAACAGGGCCTCGAGCTCCTGCTGTCGTTCCCGGGAGGCCGCGGGGATGGCTACCTGCAACATCCCCAGGCGCTGGCGCAGCATCGATGCCGCGCGCAGAAACAGCTCACCCTGGAAGCGGATCTCGTTGCCGCGCGACCCCGGCAGCAGAGCCAGGGTCGCCATGTCTTCAGCCAATCCGAGCCCCCTTCGCGCCGCGCCGCGATCGTTGACCAGCGGCAGCTCGTCGGCCAGCGGATGGCCGACATAGGCGACCGGCACACGGTGCTCGGCGTAGAAGTCGGCCTCGAACGGCAGAAAGGTGAGCATGCCGTCGACCGCCTTGGCAATCGTCTTGACGCGACCCTGGCGCCAGGCCCAGACCGAGGGACTGACGTAATGCGCGGTCCGGATACCGGCGTCGTGCAGTTGCCGCTCGAGGCCGATATTGAAGTCCGGGGCATCGATGCCGACCATGATGTCGGGGTGCCAGGCCAGGGCATCACGCTTGAGATGACGACGCACCTTGATCAGGCCGGGGAGATGCTTGAGCACCTCGACCAGGCCCATCACCGACAGGGTCTCCAGCGGGTAGAGCGACTCGAGCCCCTGCGCCTGCATTCGTGGGCCACCGATGCCGCGGAACTCGACTCGGGGATGGCGACGCCTGAGCGCCTGCATCAGGCCGGCGCCGAGAATGTCGCCCGACAGCTCCCCGGCCACGAGATAGACGCGCATCCGCCCGCTCCTAGCGGATGATACCGCGCTGGGAAACCTTGAGAGAGTCGATGAAGCGCCGCGTCTCGTCGAGCGAGAAGCGGCTCTCGATCTCGCCAATGGCCTGCTCGAGTGTCAGCCCCTTGCGATAGACCAGGCGATACGCTTCACCCAGTGCCTTGATCGCCTCGACCGAGAAACCGCGGCGTTTGAGGCCGATGGAGTTGAGCCCGTGAGGCGCGGCCGGATTGCCATTGACCATGATGAAGGCCGGAATGTCCTTGGTGATCGCGGAGCATCCGCCGACCATCGCATGCTCGCCCATGTGGGCGAACTGATGGATGGCCGACAGGCCGCCGATGATGGCGAAATCACCCAGGGTCACATGGCCGGCCAGGGTCGCCTGGTTGGCGAGGATGCAGTCGTTGCCGATCAGGCAGTCGTGCCCCACGTGAGAGTAGGCCATGAACAGATTGCGGTCGCCGATGGTGGTGACACCGCGATCCTGGATGGTGCCTCGGTGAATCGTCACGCTCTCGCGCACGACGTTGTCGTCACCCATATCGAGCCGCGTCGGCTCACCGGCATACTTCTTGTCCTGACAGTCCTCCCCGACCGAGGCGAACTGGAAGATCCGATTGCGCTTGCCGATTCGAGTCGGCCCCTTGAGCACGACGTGCGGCCCAATGACGCTACCGGCATCGATCTCGACGTCGGGTCCGATCACGCTGAAGGGGCCGACGTCGACGTCGTCAGCCAGTCGGGCGGAGGGATCGACGATGGCGGAGGGATGAATCAAGCGATTTTCCTCTCGGCGCAGATGATTTCCGCCTCGCAGGCCAGTTCGTCACCAACCGTGGCCCGGCAGGCGAATTTCCAGATGCCTCGCTTGCCCTTGATGACATTGGCCTCGAGCCGCAGTTGATCGCCCGGCATCACCGGGCGCTTGAAGCGGACATTATCGCTGCCGACGAGATAGTAGACATAGCCGTCGGCCGGCATTTTGTTGACCGTCTTGAAACCGAGAATACCACAGGCCTGGGCCATCGCTTCGATGATCAGCACACCGGGCATGATCGGATGATGGGGGAAATGACCATTGAAGAAAGGTTCGTTGATGCTGACGTTCTTGTACGCCACGATCGACTCGCCAATCGTGATCTCCATCACGCGATCTACCAGTAAAAATGGATAACGATGCGGTAGATACTCGCGGATCTGGTTGATGTCCATGATCATCAATACAACCTCTGAAATAACGAAATGCCCGCCATGAAGGCAGGCACGGGGCGGCAAAACGGCGTTCACCCGTGTGGGCGGGCATTATACAGGCGCAAAGGGTGTCCGCCAGTCTTTCGGCGCGCGACGGGGCTTGGGCCACGAGCCCTTCAGCTATCGCGGATATCCCGCTCGAGACGCGTCAGCCGCTTGGCGATTTCGTCGAGTTGCTTGAAGCGTACGGCGTTCTTCCGCCACTGACTGTTCGACATCGAGCCGGTACCGGAAGAGTAGACCCCTGGTTCGAGGATCGAATTGGTGACCAGGCTCATGCCGGTCACCTGAACCCCGTCGGCCAGTGTCAGATGGCCGGAGAGCCCCACCCCGCCGCCGAGCAGACAGTGGCGACCGACCTTGGTGGAGCCCGCGATGCCTACACATCCCGCCAGGGCGCTGTGATCGCCGATCTGCACGTTATGGGCGATCTGGACCTGAGAGTCGATCTTGACCCCGTTGCCGATCAGGGTGTCTCCCAGCGCGCCACGATCGATGCTCGAACAGCTCCCCACCTCGACATCTTCGCCCAGCACGACGCCACCCAGCTGCGCGATCTTCTCCCACTGCTTGCCATCGTGAGCGAAGCCGAAGCCATCCCCGCCGATGACACAGCCGCTGTGGAGAATGGCGCGGTCGCCGACGATGACGCCGTGATACAGCGTGACGTTGGCATGCAGTCGAGAGCCGCGGCCCACCGTGGTGTCGGCGCCGATGAAGCTGCCGGCGCCGATCACGCAGTCATCGGCGATATCGGCACCGTCCTCGATGACGCAGTGGGCACCGATCTCGACGCGCTCGCCAAGCCGGGCACCCGGCGCGACCACGGCCGTAGCATGCACGCCACGGAGAGCCTGGTTGACCAGCGGATCGAACAACCGCGACAGCTTGGCGTATCCCAGGTAGGGATTGTCCAGCTCCAGCCGGGGGCACGGGCAGCTTTCGCCATGGGCGGGATGCACCAGAACGGCACCGGCCCGGGTCGCGGCCAGATACTTCAGGTACGCCCGGTTGGCTAGGAACGCCAGATCCGTCGGACCGGCATCGGCCAGCGTCGACAGACCGTCGACACGCAGATCCGCGTCGCCGACCAGGCGTGCATCCAGACGCTCGGCGAGTTCGCCGAGCGTGTAAGAGCGGGAAGTCTCTCTCTTCATGAGCGGGCGCCGGATTGAATCATCAGTTGAGCGAATTGAAGATCTTCGTCACTTCGGAGGTGATATCGAGACTGTCGCCCGAGTAGACCACCGCGTCACGATCGACCACCATATCCAGGTCATGCTCGTCGACGACCCGCTGAATCGCCTGGTCCAGCTTGGGCTTGGCCCCTTTCAGGTACTGCTGCTCGGCCTGCTGCTGCGCCTGCGAGATCTGTCCACGCAACTGCTGGAACTGCCCGCCTTTCTGGCGCAGTTGCTGGGTCACCGAGTTGCGCTCGGACTCCGACATCACGTCGCCATCCTTCTGCAGGCGCTGCTGCAGTTGCTGCAGCTCCTGGCTCAGTGATTCCGCTTGCTGCTGCTGGGCGCTGATGCGGTTCTTCAGCTGGTTCATCGAGGCCTGGGCGGAATTGGAAGACATCAACGCTTCGCGCCAATCGAGAACGCCCACCTCCGTCGCCATCGCCGGAACGGAAACCATCGTCAACAAACCTAGCCCCAGAACTCCTGCTATCTTGCGCATGCGGCATCTCCTTGAAACGAGCCTGACTTACTGCCTGTGAACATCTGAATTCGAGTTCGCGGCGCCACCCGGACGCCGCGAACTCACCGCGCTTGAACTAGAAAGTCTGGCCAAGCGAGAACTGGAAGACCTGTGGATCGTCTCCCTCCTTCTCGTTCAGCGGCTTGGCGACACTGAAGGTCAACGGCCCCACTGGCGTCAGCCAGGACAGTCCCAGACCCACGCTGTAGCGCAGATCGTCGAGGTGGACCCCGCTGTTGCAGTTGGAGGGGCCATCACCTGCCACCACCGGGTAGCAATCGGTCAGGAAGGTATTGCCGCCGTCGAGGAAGATGCTGGTCTGCAGCGACCGGCGGTCCTCGACCCAGGGGAACGGATAGATCAGCTCCGCGGAGCCCTCGACCAGTACGTTGCCGCCCAGGGTATCGTCATCGCCATCGTTGCGCGCGGTGGTCTTCGGCCCCAGCGTGTTGCCGGTGTAGCCACGCACCGAACCCAGGCCGCCCGAGTAGAAGTTCTCGTAGAACGGGTAGGGATCGTTGGAGCCCAGCGTATCGGCGTAGCCCAGGTTGCTGCTGAACTTGACGGACCAGTCGGGGTTGAGCTCGAACAGTTTCTGGCCGCGGTAGCGCAGCTTGTAGTACTCCGCGTCCGACCCGGGCAGCGCGGTCTCCAGCGAGACGCGCTGGTAGCTGCCGGCGGTCGGCATGATCCCGCGGTTCAGATTGTTGCGAGTCCAGCTGGCGGTCAGCTTGTAGTTGAAGAAGTCCTCGCCCTGGTCGTCGGTGTAGCGCACGATTTCGGAGGGCGTGTCATCGTAGGTATCGATCGACAGGTTCTCGAGCCCGACGCCGAAGTTCAGCCGCGACAGATCATTGATCGGATACCCGAAATTGATGTTGCCGCCGTAGGAGTCGGTCGAGTAGGTCGAGATATCGGAGTCTTCGTAGTCGGTTTCGCGATAGAAGACGTTATAACCACGCGAGATACCGTCGAGGGTCCAGTACGGGTCGGTGAAGCCGAAGTTGATGTTGGTGAACGTGTCGCTTCGCTGCGCACCGATGTTGACCCGGTTACCGGTGCCGAGGAAGTTGCTCTGCGACAGCGCCGCGCCATAGATCACGCCAGCGCTCTGCGAGAAACCGACACTCGCCGAGATCGAGCCCGACGGCTGCTCCTGGACGTTGTAGGTGACGTCCAACTGATCCGGCTCACCGGCCACCGGACGGGTATCCACGTCCACCTGCTTGAAGAAACCGAGCCGCTCGAGCCGCTGACGCGACTGCGAGATCTGGTCGGTGGAGGCCGGCGCGCCCTCCATCTGCACCATTTCGCGGCGCAGCACCTCATCCTGGGTGGTGGTGTTGCCCTCGAAATTGATCCGGCGTACGTAGGCCCGCCGTCCCGGATCGACGCGGAAGGTCAGATCCACCGTATCGCCCGCCTCGTTGACGGTAGGCACGGCCTGAATATTGGCGAAGGCGAAGCCTTCGGCACCGAGCTTCTGACGCAGGGCTTCCGAGGATTCGGTCACCTTGCTCTGAGAGTAGTACTCGCCAGGCTTGGCGGTCACCAGTGACCGGGCGGCGGACTCGTCGATCTTCAGGTCGCCGGCGAAGTTGATCTTGTCGAGCTTGTAGCGCTTGCCTTCGTCGACATTGATGGTGACGAAGATGCGGGACTTGTCCGGGCTGATCGACACCTGGGTCGAGGTGATGGCGAAGTTGACGTAGCCGCGATCGAGGTACCAGGAGCGCAGCGTCTCCAGGTCACCGGACAGCGCTTCGCGAGAATACTCGTCGTCGGAGAACCAGCCGAAGAACCAGCCTGGCTTGTCCTCGAGCTGGAACAGATCACGCAGCGTGTCGTCGTCGAACGCCTCGTTGCCGACGACGTTGATCTGGCGAATCTTGGCGACTTCGCCTTCATTGATATTGATGTTGACCCGAACCCGGTTGCGCTCGAGCTGCTCGACGGATGTCTTGATGTTCGAGCTATACCGACCCTGGGACTGATAGAGTCGTTCCAGCTCACGCTGCATCTCCTCCAGGGTCGAGCGCTGCAGGACCTGGCCTTCGGCCAGCCCGGCGTCGGTCAGCCCCTTGCGCAGGTCGTCGTCGGATATCTGCGAGTTGCCGTCGATGTTGATCTCGGCGATGGACGGCCGCTCGACCACGTTGACGATCAGTACGTCACCGTCGCGGGAGAGCCGAATGTCGTCGAACAGCCCGGTGTCGAACAGCTGCTGGGCGGCTTGGCCCAGTTGCTGGTCGTCGACCGTCTGATCGGCGCTGACGGGGAATGCGTTGAAAACGGACGCAGCCGAGACGCGTTGCAGCCCCTCTACACGAATATCCGAAATCTCAAAAGGTGCCGCCAGCGCAACGGGAGAGCTGGCCAGCAGAAATCCTGCCAATCCGATGATCTTGAGTTTCATGCAATCAATCGCTTCTGTGGGGTCCGCCCGCGTATCGAACAGGCACCTTATACATTTCTCCCTACGACTGACAAGCTCGTCGCTCACCACTCATGGGGTCTTCCCGGGCACCGGTGTTCCCGGCGCCGTCAGGCCGCCCGGCAACGGCGTCCCGTCGTCAAAGCCGCATCAAATCGAAGTAGAGCGCCATCACCATCAAACACCCCACCAACGCCACGCCAACCCGCAAGCCCACGGCCTGGGCCGTTTCCGAGACCGGCTTCCCCCTGACGAGCTCGATCAGGTAGTAGACCAGATGACCGCCATCGAGCACCGGGATCGGCAGCAGGTTCAGCACGCCCAGGCTGATCGACAGATAGGCCAGGAAGCCGATGAACGTCTCGACGCCGCTGCGCGCCGAATCACCGGCGATGCGCGCGATGGTGATCGGTCCGGAGAGGTTCGAGGGCGAAATCCAGCCGACGATCATCTTGCGAATCGAGTCCGCCGTCAGCCAGGTCATCTCGCCGGTCTTGTTCAGCGCCTGCCCCACCGCCGCCAACGGCCCATAGCGAATCTCGCGCCGGTAGGACTCGGGCCACTCGACCGCCTGCGACGCGGCGCCCACGTAACCGATCTCCTCGCCATCCTCGGTCTGCCTCGCCTCCGGCGTCAGCGTGACGCTGCGGGTCATGCCGTCCCGCTCGACCTCCAGTGACAGCTTGGCGCCGGGATGGCTGCGCACCGCATCGACGAACGCGACCCAGTCGCCAACCGGCTCACCATCGACACTGACGATGCGATCCCCGGCCTGCAATCCGGAACGACCCGCCGGGCTCTCTTCGAGCACCCGCCCCAGCACCGCTGGCACCTCGGGGCGCCATGGCGTGATACCGAGCGACGACATCGGCTGCGGCGGGTCCTGGCGCACCAGCCACTGCTGAACGGGCACGGCGTGAGTTCGGGTCGCACCGCCCGAAGGATCCCGGGTCGTGATCTCCAGTTCGCCGCTGGCACCGATCGCCGCGATCAGCTGCAGATTGACCTCATTCCAGGACGGCGTCTCGCGCCCGTCGACACTGACGATCTCCTGTCCACTGTGCAACCCGCCCTGGGCAGCCAGGGAATCCGGCTTCACCTCGCCGATCACCGGGGCCACGGTGGTGGCACCGTAGACGAACAGCGCCCAGTAAGCGACCACAGCCAACAGGAAATTGGCGATCGGCCCCGCCGCCACGATCGCGATTCTCGCCCAGACGCTCTTGCGATTGAAAGCCTGGGCCTGCTCTGCCGGCGCCACCGGGCCTTCGCGCTCGTCGAGCATCTTGACGTAACCACCGAGCGGAATGGCGGCAATGGCGTATTCCGTCCCGTGGCGATCGAAGCGCGACCATAGCGGCTTGCCGAATCCTACCGAGAAGCGCAAGACCTTCACGCCACAGCGTCGGGCCACCCAGAAGTGCCCGAACTCGTGGAACGTGATCAGCAGGCCGAGTACGACGATGACCGCCAGTACGTTCTGGATCGTGTCCATCACGCCCGCCCCCTGTGGAAAGACCGTTGATGCAGCAGGTGCTCGGCCGACCGCCGCGCCCGCGCATCCTCGCACAATATCACGTCGAGCGAATCCGCCGCTCGCCTCTCGGTCGCCTCGAGCGTGGCCTCCACCAGCTTGGCGATTCCGGGGAAGGAGAGCTCCCCGTCGAGGAACGCCTGCACCGCCACTTCATTGGCGGCGTTGAGGGTCGCCGGTACCGTGCCACCGGCTTCCATTGCCTCCCGGGCCAGCCGCAGACAGGGGAAGCGAACCTCATCCGGGGCCTCGAAGTCGAGACGCGATATCGCGAACAGATCCAGCGGCTCGACACCGGCCTCGAGCCTCGAGGGCCAGGCCAGACCGTAGGCGATCGGCGTACGCATGTCGGGATTGCCCATCTGCGCCAGCACCGAGCCATCGGCATACCCGACCATCGAATGCACGATGCTCTGAGGATGAACCACCACCTCGACCTGCGCGGGCGCCGTATCGAACAGCCAGCACGCCTCGATCAACTCGAGGCCCTTGTTCATCATGGTGGCGCTGTCGACGGATATCTTGCGCCCCATCGACCAGTTGGGATGCGCACACGCCTGGGCGGGCGTGACGTCTTCCAGCGCCTCGAGCGACCAGGTTCGAAACGGTCCTCCCGAGGCCGTCAGCCACAGCCGCGATACGCCGTCACGAGTCAGCTCGCGATGGCGACCGTCACGCTGCATAGGAAGACACTGATAGATGGCATTATGTTCCGAGTCGATGGGTAAAAGCGTGGCGTCATGACGCGAGACGGCGTCCATGAACAATCCGCCGGACATCACCAACGCTTCCTTGTTGGCCAGCAGCACGCGTTTGCCCGCCTCTACTGCCGCCAGTGTCGGCATCAACCCTGCCGCCCCCATGATCGCCGCCATCACCACGTCCACTTCGGCCGCTCGCGACACTTCCACCAGGGCCGCCTCTCCGTGGGAGACGTCGATCTGCGTCAACCGGGCTTCCCGCAGTCGGGAGCGGAGCCATTCGGCATCCTGCGACGAGCCGATCACCGCCCTCTGCGGCTCGAACCGCAAGCAGATCTCGAGCAGCGCCTCGCGGGAACGCTGGGCGGTCACCGCGTGAAGCTGATAGCGATCGGCGTGTCGAGCGATCACGTCCAGCGTGCTGCGACCGATGGAACCGGTCGCGCCCAGCAGTGTGACCTTGCAGGAAGAGGAAGACATCGATGTGCTATCCCAGCCAGGGGCGGATCAAAGCGAAGAGAGGTACGGCAGCCGTCAAGCTGTCGATACGATCGAGGATGCCACCGTGGCCCGGCAGCAGGTGACTGGAGTCCTTCAAGCCACGAAAACGCTTGAGCATGCTCTCGAGCAGGTCTCCGACGACGGAGATGAAAGCGACCACCAGCGCGACGATCAGCAGGGCCAGCGCCTGACCGGGGTCAAGCGCCAGCCACACCGTGTAGACGAGCACCAGCAGCGCGACCGCGACCCAGCCGCCATAGACGCCCTCCCACGATTTGCCCGGACTGACGCTCGGCGCCAGCTTGCGACGGCCGTAACGGCGCCCGGCAAAGTAGGCCCCGATATCCGCCACCCAGACCAGCAGCAACACGAACAGCAACCACTCGCTACCCTGCTGCCGAAGTTGGTACAGCCCGACCCAGCAAGGCAGCAGCACCCACACGCCCATGCACAGGCGCACCACCGGAGGCTGCCACTGCCCGGTGGCGCCGGGATAGCGAGAGACCCACCAGGCGTTGGCCAACCAGCCGAGCGCGCCAGCCCATAGCGGCCAACGCGCCTCGGTCCACCCCGACCACCATGCGATCACCAGCAGCAAACCGAGGCCGAGAGTGTAGAGCAGTCGCGGCTTGACCTCGTCGAATCCGGCCAGGCGCGCCCACTCCCAGGCCCCGAGCAGCAGCACGAACGCGGTGAAGGCGGCGAAGCCGGCCCCGGAGAGGCCGAACAGGCCGCCGAGAGCCAGTGGCGCCAGTACCAGCGCCGTCAGTATCCGTTGTTTAAGCACCCTGAACCTCGACCTGCTGCTGGCTCATGCCGAAACGGCGCTGGCGCTGCTGGAACGCCTCGAGTGCGGCATCGAAGGCGGCCCCATCGAAATCGGGCCAGAGTTCCGGGGCAAACACGAACTCCGCGTAGGCAAGCTGCCACAGCAGGAAGTTGGAGATCCGCTGTTCTCCACTGGTGCGGATGCACAGATCGATGGGCGACTCCTGGCTCAGGCACACCTCGCGGTCCAACGCCGCTTCATCCACGGCCTCGGGAGTGATGAGCCCATCGGCGACCTTGCGCGCCAGCCGCTGCGCGGCGGAGGCGATGTCCCAGCGCCCGCCATAGTTGGCAGCCACGACGAGATGCATCCCGGAATTGTCGCGGGTCAACGCCTCGGCACGACTCATGTGCTTCTGCAGGGACGACGAGAAGCGGCGGCGATCGCCGATGATGCTCAGGCGGATACCGTTCTCATGAAGCCTCTTCACCTCGCGCTTGAGCACCAGCATGAAAAGTTCCATCAGCGCACCGACCTCCGCCGAAGGACGACGCCAGTTCTCGCTCGAGAAGGCGAATAGTGTCAGGGTCTCGATGTGCTGCTCCGCCGCCCGTCGAATGACGGCGCGCAACGACTCCACGCCAGCGCGATGTCCCTGTGCGCTGGAGAGCCCTCTGGCGCGCGCCCAGCGATTGTTGCCATCCATGATGATCGCCACATGGCGGGGCATCGACGGCATCGCTTGGACGTCACGCGACTGCGTGTCTGTCATGATAGCTCGCAAGACAGGTGGGTGGCGGCGCCCGCATGCCGAAGCCATCGAGCGCCCGAACCCTCATACCTGCATCAGGTCATGTTCCTTGGTTTCCAGCAGCCGATCGATCTCGCTGACGTGCTTGTCGGTCAACTTCTGGATTTCCTCTTCTCCGCGACGCTCGTCATCCTCGGTGATCTCCTTGTCCTTGAGCAACGTCTTGAGATCGCCATTGGCGTCGCGGCGAATACTGCGGATCGCAACCTTGGCGTTTTCGGCCTCGGCACGCGCCTGCTTGATATAGTTGCGCCGCGTCTCCTCGGTCAGCGGCGGCATCGGCACGCGGATCACGTTGCCGGCGGTGGCCGGATTGAGCCCGAGATCGGCGGTCATGATCGCCTTCTCGACTTTCGGCACCATCGGGCGTTCCCACGGCGTCACGGCCAGCGTCCGAGCATCCTCGATCGTAATGTTGGCGACCTGGTTGATCGGCATCTGACTGCCGTAGTACTCCACCATCACCGCATCCAGTATGCTCGGGTGCGCCCGGCCGGTGCGGATCTTGTGGAAATTGCTCTGAAGCGCATCCAGGCTCTTTTGCATGCGTGCGCCAGCGTCTTTCTTGATATCGTCGATCATGTCCTAAACCTCAATCAATCAGCGTGCCTTCTCGCCCACCGACCACCAGATTCAACAGCGCCCCGGGCTTGGTCATGTCGAAGACGCGAACCGGCATGTCATGGTCCCGTACCAGGCAGATAGCGGTCAAATCCATCACCCCGAGCTTCTGGTCCAGCACATCATCGTAACTCAAACGCTCGTACTTGACGGCTTCCGGATGCTTGACCGGATCCTTGTCGTAGACACCATCGACCTTGGTGGCCTTGACCACGACGTTGGCGTCGATCTCGATGCCCCGCAGACAGGCGGCCGAGTCGGTCGTGAAGAAGGGATTGCCCGTACCGGCAGAGAAGATGACCACGTCGCCAGAAGTGAGGTAACGGATCGCGGTGCGCCGATCGTAGTGTTCGACGACCCCGCTCATGGGGATTGCCGACATCACTCGCGAGCGGATATTGGAACGTTCCAGCGCATCGCGCATCGCCAGGGCGTTCATCACCGTGGCCAGCATCCCCATGTGGTCACCGGTGACCCGCTCCATGCCCGCTGCGTGCAGCGCTGCACCCCGGAACAGGTTGCCGCCGCCGATGACGATGCCGACCTGGACACCGATCCCCACCAGCTGGCCGATTTCCAGCGCCATGCGATCGAGCACCTTGGGGTCGATACCGAAATCCTGCTCCCCCGTCAGCGCCTCGCCCGAGAGCTTCAACAATATGCGCTTGTACTTCGACTTGTCGCTACGCTCATTGGGCTTGCTGGGTCGATCGATGACTTCAGGCATGACGCTCTCTCCTGGTTTGACGAGTCGGATTCGGCAGGTGGCAGACGATCTTCTCATCCGCCGGATACGCGATGGCGTGCGCTTTCGCGCACGCCATCAGAGGGATCGGCCACAGGCATGAGCCCCGAGCACGGTCCCAGGCACTATCGGAAACTCAGCTACGGCGAGCCTGTTCCATCACTTCCTTGGCGAAATCGACCTCTTCCTTCTCGATGCCCTCACCAACCTCGAAGCGCGTGAAGCCAACCACTTCGCCGCCTGCCGTCTTGGCGTACTCGGCAACGGTCTGGTTCGGATCCTTGACGAAAGGCTGTTCGGTCAGGCTGTTCTCCGCCAGGTACTTCTTGAGGCGACCCTGGACCATCTTCTCGGCGATCTGCTCTGGCTTGCCGGCCATGTCCGGCTGGGCCAGGATGATCGCCTTCTCGCTGTCGAGCTGGGCCTGCGGCATATCTTCAGGACGCGCGACGACCGGGTTGATCGCGGCCACGTGCATGGAGACATCCTTGGCCACTTCCGGGTTGCCGCCCTTGAGCACGCTCAATACACCGATACGATCGCCATGGACGTAGGCACCCACGACGCCGCCTTCCGGTGCATCGACGACGACCGCGCGACGCACGGAGATGTTCTCGCCGATCTTCTGCACCAGCTGGTTGCGCGCATCTTCCAACTCGCCGTCCATGATGGCCGCGACGTCTTCGGACTTGGTCTCGAATACCTTGGCCAGCACCTTGGCGGCGAAGCTCTTGAAGTTGTCGTCACGGGAGACGAAGTCGGTCTCCGAGTTGACTTCCAGCATCGCGGCGTAGCTGCCGTCTTCGGCGACGCGGGTCAGGATCGCGCCTTCGGCGGCCGTCCGGCCCGCTTTCTTGGCGGCCTTCAGACCGGAGTTCTTGCGCAGATCCTCGATCGCGCGATCGATGTCACCGTCGGCTTCGGTCAGTGCCTTCTTGCATTCCATCATGCCGAGACCGGTACGCTCACGCAGTTCCTTGACTAGAGAAGCGCTGATAGCTGCCATGTTCTACCCCTGAGAATCGCTGTTTCGTCTGACGAACGACGCCACGAGAGCGTCGCTCCGGGTGTAAAAAGGGGGCTATGGAGCCCCCTTGTGTCTGCGCCGATACCGGCGAACCGACTGCCGCCCTGCGGGAGCATGCTCAGCGCAGACTCGATGCCGTTTTCTCGATTACTGAGCGGCTTCGCTGGTCTCGCTCACCTCGACGAACTCGTCGGGACGACCTTCCTTCGCCTTGCCGCAGGCGTCGGCGATCGCCTGCACATAGATCTGGATGGCGCGAATGGAGTCGTCGTTGCCCGGGATGACGTAATCGACGCCGTCCGGGTTGGAGTTGGTGTCGACGACACCGATCACCGGAATGCCGAGCTTGTTGGCTTCGTTGATCGCGATGCGCTCATGATCGACGTCGATCACGAACAGTGCGTCGGGCAGACCGCCCATCTCCTTGATACCGCCGATGGAGCGCTCGAGCTTGTCCTGCTCACGAGTCGCCATCAGCACTTCTTTCTTGGTCAGCTTCTCGAACGTACCATCTTCGCGCATGGTCTCGAGTTCGCGCAGACGCTTGATCGACTGGCGGATGGTCTTGTAGTTGGTCAGCATGCCGCCCAGCCAGCGATGGTTGACGAACGGCTGACCAACGCGATTGGCTTCTTCCTTGATGATCTTGCTGGCGGAACGCTTGGTGCCGACGAACAGGATCTTGTTGTTGGAAGAGGCCATCTTCTCGACGATGCTCGTCGCTTCCAGCAGTGCCGGCAGCGTATGCTCGAGGTTGATGATGTGGATCTTGTTACGTGCACCGAAGATGTACTGCCCCATCTTCGGGTTCCAGTAACGGGTCTGGTGACCGAAGTGTGCGCCTGCCTTGAGCAGATCGCGCATGTTGACTTGTGCCATGATGACTCCTGAAGAATCGGGTTAGGCCTCCACACACCCCATGGATCCGACCGCTCGGCTAGACCGTCGCGGCACCCGGGACCATGTGTCGGTGCGTGTGTGTTTTTGATGACGCGACCTTCGTTCGAAGGTCGTCGCCGCTACTGACTCGACCACCCTGGCGACAGCGTAGAGATGCCTGCCGGGAGCCAGATCGGCCATCTTTGCCGGAACCGGTAGACGGGCAATTGCAGTCGAGCGCGCGGATTTATACCATAGAACGCAGGCAAGATGAAGTCGCCGGTCGTCTAAGGAAGCGCTGAATGAATCGGCGAGCGGGATGGACCACTGGGCGAACGGAGCACGGAAACCGGAGCCTGCGGGGTATAGTGAGGATTCCGATCGGACCGGCACCGCCCAGCGCAGTGATTCGCCCGCGCCACCATTCATGCAGTGTTTCCCTGAAGCCCGGCAACACCGGGGACAGCCGACCGCTGCCCGAGACACGCCATCGCCCCTATCGACCCCCCATTGCGAGAGCGCATGAACATTCCACGCAAGACGCCCGACGAGATCGAAAAAATGCGCGAAGCCGGCCGCCAGGCCGCTGCAGTATTCGAGATGATCATCCCGCACGTGCAGGTCGGCGTTTCCACCGGCGAGCTCGACCGCCTGTGTCACGACTTCATCGTCAAGGAACTGGGTTCCACCCCGGCCCCCCTGGACTACCACGGCTTCCCCAAGTCGATCTGCACCTCGATCAATCATGTGGTCTGCCACGGCATTCCCGACTTCGACAAGAAGCTCAAGAGTGGCGACATCATGAACATCGACATCACCGTGAAGACCGCCGACGGTTACCACGGCGACAGCAGCATGATGTTCGTGCTCGGCGACACCATTCAAGGGGAGCGCCTGAGCCGGGTCACCCAGGAGAGCCTGTATAAAGGTATCGCCGAAGTGAAACCGGGCGCCAGGCTGTCGACCATCGCCCGGGTGATCCAGAACCATGCCGAAAAGGCTGGCTACTCCGTGGTCCGGGATTTCTGCGGTCACGGTATCGGCGCAGGCTTCCACGAGGAGCCGCAGGTCCTGCATTATGACGGCTACGCACCGGAAGCCGATGCCGAACTCGCCGAAGGCATGTGCCTGACCATCGAGCCGATGCTCAACGCCGGCGGCTACCGTACCAAGGTGTTGAAGGACGGGTGGACGGCAGTGACCAAGGACAAGAGCCTGTCGGCACAGTGGGAACACACCCTGCTGGTCACCGCTTCCGGCGTTGAGGTCCTGACGGCCCGCTCCGATGAAGACTTCGGCTTCCTGACGGACTGATCGTCGCCTGCCCGCCGCCCCACCTCCGGAGACGCCCGTCGCATGCTGCTGCATCACTACCGTTTTCAACCCGACGAAACACTGTTCGATGCAGCGGCCTTCCGTGAGGCGCTGGCATGCGACTCCCAACCCGTCGCGCTGTTCAAGCTGGCGCTGAAGACGATCCGCGAGCGCCTCGACGAGCGTTTCCGCGCTGGCGCCGATGTTCGCGACCTGGTGTACGGCCGCGCCTGGTGCCTGGACCGGTTGCTCGAGATCGCCTGGGAGCGGTTCGAGTGGCCGGACGACAACGTCGCCCTGCTGGCCGTTGGCGGTTACGGCCGCGGAGAGCTGCACCCTTATTCCGATATCGACCTGCTGCTGCTGCTCGGTACGGACGACGACACGCCCTATCGCGAGTCACTGACCGGCTTCATTACCCTGCTGTGGGATATCGGTCTCGAGGTCGGGCAGAGCGTGCGCTCGCTCAATGACTGCGAGCGGGAAGCCCGAAGCGACATCACGGTCATCACCAACCTGCTGGAGACCCGTACCCTGGCGGGCCCGGAGACGCTGCGTAGCGCCATGCGGGAGCGCCTCTCCACCCACCACATGTGGTCATCGGCAGCGTTCTTCGAGGGCAAGTGGCAGGAGCAGATCGCCCGCCACTACAAGCACAACAACTCCGAGTATCACCTCGAGCCCAACCTCAAGAGCGCGCCGGGCGGCCTGCGCGACATCCAGATGATCGGCTGGGTGGCGAAACGCCATTTCGGTCCACTGCGTTACGAGGATGTCGTCGCGCAAGGCTTCATGAACGATGCCGAGTTGCGGATCCTGAGCCAGGGCCAGGCGTTCCTGTGGCAGGTGCGCTACGCCCTGCACATGATCGCCGGACGCGCCGAGGATCGCATGCTGTTCGACCACCAGCGCGCCCTGGCCAAGCTGTTCGGCTACACCGACACCCCACAGCGACTGGCCGTCGAGCAGTTCATGAAGGCCTACTACCGCCACGTCACCGCCCTGGCCGGACTGAACGACATGCTGCTGCAGCATTTCGACGAAGTGATTCTCCACGCCGGCGAGGCGCTCGAGGTCAAGCCGATCAATGCGCGCTTCGAAAGCCGGGGCGGCTATATCCAGCTTCGCCACCCCAACGTCTTCCTGCGGCGCCCCGGCGCGCTGTTGGAACTGTTTCTGCTGATGGCCCAGCATCCGGAGATCGAGGGCGTCCGGGCCGATACCATCCGTCAGATTCGCGACCACCGTCACTTGATCGACGACGCTTTCCGCGACGATCTGCGCCACCAGAGCCTGTTCATGGAACTGCTGCGCAGCGGCGGCGACGTTCCCACCCAGCTGACCCGCATGAATCGATACGGGGTGCTGGGCAAGTACCTGCCCGAGTTCGGCGAGGCCGTCGGCCTGATGCAGCACGATCTCTTCCACATCTATACCGTCGACGCGCATACCCTGCGCCTGCTCAGCTTCCTGCAGCGTTTTCGCGAGGAGCGGGACACCGACGAATATACCGTCGCCATCGATGTGATCCAGAAGCTGCCCAAGCTCGAACTGCTGTGGATTACCGGGCTCTATCACGACATCGGCAAGGGGCGCGGTGGCGATCACTCGGAGCTCGGCGCCATCGATGCCGCCGAGTTCTGCCGCCGCCATGCCTTGTCGAGCTGGGACACGCAACTGGTGGCCTGGCTAGTGGAACACCACCTGCTGATGTCGAAGACGGCACAGAAACGCGACATCTCCGATCCGGACGTGATCCACGCCTTCGCCCGAACCGTGCGCGACGAGACTCATCTCGACTATCTCTACGTGCTCACCGTCGCCGATATCAGCGCCACCAACCCGACGTTATGGAACGGCTGGCGCGCCTCGCTGATGCGCCAGCTCTACACCGAGACCCGCCGAGTGCTGCGTCGAGGGCTCGACAACACCGTCGACCGACAGGGCTGGGTCAGCGAGACCCGAGAGGAGGCGCTGGGACTGCTGCGGACCGTCGGCGCCGACGTGACCCGCGTCACGGAACTCTGGCAGACCTTCGGCGAGGACTACTTCCTGCAGTACACGCCCAGCGAGATCGTCTGGCAGACCCAGGGCATTCTCGCCCACCACGACGATCACCTGCCTCTGGTCCTGGTCAGCGCCCCCAGCGAGGACATGACCGAGGGTGGCACCAAGCTGTTCATTCATACGCGCTCGGCCGACGACCTGTTCGCCGCGACGGCGGCCGCCATCGAACAGCTAGGCCTGTCGATCCACGACGCTCGAATCGCCACCTCGAGCGACGACTGGACGCTCAACACCTTCATCCTGCTCGATGACGATGACGACGCCATCCGCGACCCTGCGCGGCTGGAGACGATCCGCCGGCACCTGGTCGAGGAGCTCGACGACCCCGACGACTATCCGCAGATCGTCAGCCGCCATACGCCCCGGCAACTGAAACACTTCCGGGTGCCGGTCGAGGTGATCATCGAGCAGGACCCCGCCAACGCACGCACCTCGCTGGAGCTGATCGCCCCCGACCGCCCGGGGCTGCTGGCTCGGGTCGGCCGCATCTTCATGGAGCAGAACATCGCACTGTCGACGGCCAAGATCGCCACCCTCGGCGAGCGGGTCGAGGATGTATTCTTCATCACCGACAAGCACGGCCGGCCGCTGACCGACCCCGAGGCCCAGGCACGACTGCGCGCGCGTCTTTACGAAGTCCTGGACGTTTAGCGCCCGATTCGCCGGAACCAGACCGCCTCAATCGACCGGTGCGGGGTTGGCTTTCAGCCATGCCCGCATCTGTTCGATCTCCGCCTGCTGGGCCTCGATGATCTTCTGGGCCAGCGCTCGCATCTCCGGATCCTTGCCATAGGCGAGCTCGACCTCGGCCATCGCGACGGCCCCCCTGTGATGGGCCAGCATGCCGGTGGCAAAATCGATATCCGGGTCGCCGCTGTTCGCCAGCTCCATGTTGTGCTGCATGCGGGTTGCCGCCTCACGGTAGGCATCGCTGGCCTCGCTGGATTGGGCGGACGATTCGGAACGGGCCCGATGATCGCCATGGCCATCGCTCTGCGGCTGAGCCAGACCACTGGCGGCGAAAGCCAGCGAGCCGGCGGCTACGATACCGATCGACCAGCACTTCGAAATCATCATTCGCTGTTTCTCCCCGGGAAAAACCTGACGCTAGCACCCTGGCGTTACCCATAGGTCAAGCGCGATCCGGGATGCTCGACTGCCGCTCCATCGGCACCAGTCGGCCCAGGCCCCGAACGACACGAGAGTGACGCCCCAGCGGCGCGGTTTGAGCCGCCGTCCGTGGGCGCCTATAATCTGCCGCTTCTCCGGCAGCGCCCGACAGGCCAGCGACATGACCATCACCGTTTACGGCATCAAGACCTGCGACACTTGCCGCAAGGCCCGCCGCCGGCTCGACGAGCTGGGCATCTCGTATCGTTACCACGACCTCCGCGAGGATGGGCTCGGGCCGCAGCGACTGGATACCTTTCTGGCCAATGCCGACTGGCAGACGCTGTTGAACACCCGCAGTACCAGCTGGCGGCAGCTCGATGCCGCGGACCGGGAGCCGCTGGACGCCGAGCGGGCTCGCGAACTGATGCTGGCCAATCCGACATTGATCAAGCGTCCGCTACTGCAGCGCACCGACCCTGCAGGCCAAGATACCCTGATTGTCGGTTTCGACCCTGCCCGCTACGCGACACTGGCCTAGCGGGCGAGGTCGCACCGGCCCCACGATCTTCCACGACACCCTTTCACCGAACACGATGAGGAACCTGCGATGTTGAGCTTCGCGCTAGGAATCGGTACCCAGAACAGCCAGGGCGACTGGCTCGAAGTCTACTATCCGGCGCCGCTGCATCAGCCCGCCGCCGACCTCGCCGCCGCCGCGCGCCAGGCCCTGGGTGCCGATGCCAGCGAGGAAGTCGTCAGTTTCCTGCCGGAGCACGCAGCCGGCCTCGCCGAAGCGCTGCGGGCCGCCGGCGCCGCCGATCAGGCCGACCTCGCCGAGACGTTCGTCGATGCCAAGCGCCCCCTGGTTGCGGTGTTCCTGGACGAAGACCATGCGCCGGCCAGCGTGCCGGAGGTCTATCTCAAGCTGCATCTGCTCTCCCATAGGCTGATCAAGCCCCACGGCACCCAGCTCGACGGCATGTTCGGCCTGCTCAGGAATATCGCCTGGACCAATGAGGGCGCCATCGACGTCGAGGAACTTCCCGCGCGTCGCCTCAAGGCCCGCCTGGCCGGACGCCCGCTCTCGGTGGACTGCGTCGACAAGTTCCCCAAGATGACCGACTACGTCGTGCCCAAGGGGATCCGGATCGGCGATACCGCCCGCGTACGCCTCGGCGCCCATCTGGGCGAAGGCACCACGGTCATGCACGAGGGTTTCTGCAACTTCAACGCCGGCACCGAAGGCCCCGGCATGGTCGAGGGACGTATCTCGGCCGGCGTCTTCGTCGGCAAGGGCTCCGACCTGGGTGCCGGCTGCTCCACCATGGGTACGCTCTCCGGCGGCGGCAACGTGGTGATCAGAATCGGCGAGAACTGCCTGATCGGCGCCAATGCCGGCCTGGGCATCCCGCTGGGCGACCGCTGCACCGTCGAAGCCGGCCTCTATGTCACCGCGGGCTCCAAGGTCACCGTCCTGGACGACCAGGGCGAAGCCGTCCAGACCGTGGCCGCGCGGGAACTCGCCGGCCAGGACGATCTGCTGTTCATTCGTCACTCGGTGACCGGGCGCCTGGAGTGCCGCACCAACAAGAGCGCCGTCGCCCTCAATGAATCGCTGCACGCTCACAATTGATCCGGCCCGACCGGCTGCCCTGGAGATCCGCATGCCCCAAGCGTCAATGACGACCGCGCCCTCCGACACGCTGACGCTGGCACTGGAGCTGCTCAAGCGACCGTCGGTGACGCCGGACGATCACGGCTGCCAGGCGCTGATGATCGACCGCCTGGAACGCATCGGCTTCCAGGTCGAACGGATGTCGATCGGTGGCATCGACAACTTCTGGGCCACCCGGGGCCAGCACGGCCCGATGCTCGCCTTTGCCGGCCATACCGACGTGGTGCCCAGCGGACCGGAGAGCGAGTGGCAGTACCCGCCATTCGAGCCGCGCATCGATGAGGCCGGTTTTCTCTGCGGACGCGGGGCCGCCGACATGAAAGGCAGCCTGGCGTCGATGGTGACGGCCGTCGAGCGCTTCGTCGCCGCCCATCCGGACCACCACGGCAGAATCGCGTTCCTGATCACCGCCGACGAGGAAGGCCCGGCGGTGCACGGCACCCGGGCCGTGGTGGAGCGACTGCGCGAGCGTCACGAGCCGCTGGACTACTGCATCGTCGGCGAGCCCTCCTCCACCAGCCATCTGGGCGACGTGATCAAGAACGGCCGCCGCGGATCGCTGGGCGGGGTGCTGCGGGTGCGCGGCATTCAGGGCCACGTGGCCTATCCACAACTGGCCCGCAACCCGATTCACCAGGCGCTGCCCGTGCTTTCCGAACTGGTCGACGAGCCCTGGGATGCCGGCAACGACTTCTTCCCGGCGACCAGCTTCCAGATCTCCAACCTGCATGCAGGAACCGGTGCCACCAATGTCGTTCCCGGCGAACTGGAGGTGACCTTCAACTTTCGCTACTCCAGCGAGGTCACGCAGCTCCAGTTACGCGAACGGGTCGAGCGGAAACTGGCCGCCCACGGGCTCGATTATCAGCTCGACTGGACCCTCAACGGCGAACCTTTCCTGACCGCGGAGGGGGAGCTCCTCGAGGCGGCGCGGCGTGCCTGCGAGGCGATCACCGGCCATCGGCCGGCGCTTTCCACCTCCGGCGGCACGTCGGACGGGCGCTTCATTGCTACACTGGGCACGCAGGTGATCGAGCTGGGCCCTGTCAATGCCACCATCCACCAGGTCAACGAACGCATCCGTGCCGACGACCTCGATACCCTGAGCCGCATCTACGAGACGACACTCGAGCGGCTGTTCGCCAGAGGAACCCATGGAGCGTTTTCCTGATATCGAAATCTATCTGGCCGTCGCCGACGTCGAGGCCATCACCCGATGGCTGCGGCAAACCCTCGGCGACGATGACCTGACCCTGGACCGGGCCGGCAAGGGGATCTGGCGCGGCAGGACCGCTGGCGCCGAGCGAGGTATCGGCATCATGCTGGTCGAACGCGCCGCCGATGGTTACGCCAGCCTGTGGTTCGACTGCGACGCCACGCCCTGGCCTCGCGACACCGACTGCGCCCGCGACGCCGCTCGCGAGCTGGGCTGCGAGGCCCGCTGTTCGCTGGGTGGCTGGCAACCCGGTGACGATCCCGACCGATTCTGGCAGGTAACGCCGGACGGTCACGAGCACACCATAGAGTGGCCCGACTCGGGCCGCTAACCACGCCGTCGCCGCCGGAACGCGGCCGGTCCGACAGGGAGTCACCTACATGGCGGAATCCAAGCCAGTCATCTATGCCGCCATGGGCGGCAATCTGCTCATTGCGGTCACCAAGTTCGTCGCGGCCGCGATCACCGGCAGCTCCGCCATGCTCTCCGAGGGCATCCACTCGGTCGTGGACACCGGCAACCAGATTCTGCTGCTGCTGGGCATGAAGCGGGCCAAGCGACCACCGAGCCCTCAGTTTCCGTTCGGTCACGGCAAGGAGATCTACTTCTGGAGCTTCGTGGTCGCGCTGCTGATCTTCGCGATCGGCTCCGGGGTCTCGCTCTACGAAGGTGTGATCCATGTCCTGCACCCCGAACCGATCGAGTCGCCGCTGGTCAACTACATCGTGCTCGGCCTGGGTATCCTGTTCGAGGGCGCCTCATGGGCATTCGCGCTCAACGAGTTTCGCAAGACCAAGGGCAAGTGGGGCTACGTCGAAGCGGTACAGCGCGGCAAGGATCCTTCCATGTTCGTGGTGATCTTCGAGGACTCCGCAGCGCTGCTCGGCCTGATGGTCGCGCTCGCCGGGGTTGCCCTGTCGCAGTGGACCGGCATCCTGCTGTTCGATGGCATCGCTTCGATCATCATCGGGCTGCTGCTCGGCGGCACGGCCATCTGGCTGGCCATGGAGACCAAGAGCCTGCTGATCGGGGAAAGCGCCAACCAGCACGTGGTCGAGAGCATTCGCCAGCTGGCGGGAGATGCCGATGGCGTCGAAGGCGTCAACGAAGTCCTGACCATGCATATGGGGCCCAACTTCATCCTGGTCAATCTCAGCGTTCGCTTTGCTCGCGGCGCCACGGCGGAGCGCATCGAGCGTGCCATCGCCAAGCTCGACCGGGAGATCAAGCAGGCCCACGATGGCGTCAAGCGGGTATTCGTCGAGGCCGAGGCGCGCGCGGGAGTCGACGAGACGCCATCGGCCTCCGGGGCGTGAGCAGGAAACGAAAAACCCCCGGAGGCGAGCCTCCGGGGGTTTCGGGCACTCCAGCCGCGGCGGTCAGGTGATGACGGTCACGTCGTCTGCCTGCAGTCCGCGGTCATTCTCGATCACGTGGTAACGCACCTTCTGCCCTTCGGCGAGCGTCCGGTGGCCCTTGCCCCGAATCGCCCGAAAGTGCACGAACACGTCCTCACCGTCGGCCCGCGTGATGAAGCCATAGCCCTTGTTGACATTGAACCATTTGACTTCACCCAGCTCGCGATCGTCGTTCTCCACGTCCGCCAGCATGGCAGCCGTGACCGCCCGCGGGGTCGCTGGCGCCAGCAGCGCCATGGCCAGCGTGCCCAGCCAAAGCACGATGAAGACGGCGATCACCGTCGCCCCATACATCGCCGAGACACCTTCCACGTTTAAGAACCAGGTCAGGTCGGTGGCCAGCATGCTGCTGATCAGCGTGATCAAAAGACCGATCAGCAATGGCGAGGGTATCGAGAGGAGTAGACTGATCAGCGTACAACGCAAAATTACCTTGCTATTCATGGATTCTCATATCTCTGGACGTCGGAACAAGGAAAACGTACCGCGCCTTCTCAACAACGCGGAAACGGTCTTCATACCCAATATCGTTAATCGACTTTCACTAACTAAAGGTGCCGTGAATGGAAGATGACACACAGCGTCGGCAGTCTAGCACGGTCGAGACGCGCTCGCGTACGACCTCGGAAGCTCGCCTCGATGCGCTCGAGAGCCGCTTGACGTTTCAGGAAGATTGGCTGGAAACCCTCGACCGCCTGGTGAGACAGCAGGCGACCGAGCTCGAGCGGCTCGGCCGCGTCAACGCCCTGATGCGCGAGCGACTCAGCGAACAGCGCCAGGCCATCGACGAGCTGGGCGGCGAGGTGCCAGGCCCCGAGGACGAGCTGCCGCCGCACTATTGAGCCAAGCTAAGCCGCGAGCCGCGAGCCGCGAGCCGCGAGCCGCGAGCCGCGAAAATCAGGATGCTGCAGCCCTGAACGCAACATGCCAGCGACGATATCGTCGCTGGCATGTTGCGTTCAGAGCTCTTGCCCTTTCTTGCCGCTTATCTCTTCCAGGCGCGCAGCGACGCTCGTCCCGCTTCGGGCGACGCTCGACTTAGAGCTCGTCCAGAAACCGCTCCGCATCCAGCGCCGCCATGCAGCCGCTGCCGGCGGAGGTAATGGCCTGACGATAGACATGGTCCATGACGTCGCCGGCCGCGAACACGCCAGGCACACTGGTCGCCGTGGCATTGCCCTCCAGACCGGACTGGACACGGATATAACCGTTGGCCATATCGAGCTGGCCCTCGAAAATTCCGGTGTTGGGGGTATGACCGATGGCGATGAAGACACCCATGGCATCGAGCTGCTTGGTCTCGCCCGTCAACGTGGATCGGAGTTGCGCCCCGGTGACCCCGCTGCCGTCGCCCAGCACCTCGTCAAGGGTATGATTCCACTCGATCGCCATGTTGCCGTTCTCGACCTTCTCGAACAGGCGATCCTGCAGAATCTTCTCGCCGCGAAGGCTGTCGCGCCGGTGCACCAGTGTCACCTTCGAGGCGATATTGGAGAGATACAGCGCCTCTTCCATCGCCGTATTGCCGCCACCGACCACGACGACGTGCTGGTTGCGATAGAAGAAGCCGTCGCAGGTCGCGCAGGCCGACACGCCCTGCCCCATGAACTGCTGCTCGGAAGGGAGACCCAGATAGCGGGCGCTGGCGCCGGTGGCGATGATCAGCGCGTCGCAGGTATAGGTGCCATTGTCGCCCTTGAGGGTGAACGGCTTCTCGCGCAGCTCGACCTCGTTGATGTGGTCGAACAGCACTTCGGTCTGAAAGCGCTCGGCATGCTTGCGCATGCGCTCCATCAACTCCGGCCCCTGCACCCCTTCATCGTCGCCGGGCCAGTTGTCCACGTCGGTGGTCGTCGTCAACTGGCCACCGGCCTGCATGCCGGTGATCAGCAACGGCCTGAGGTTCGCCCGCGCGGCATAGACCGCGGCCGTGTAGCCTGCCGGCCCGGAGCCCAGAATAATCAGACGTTCGTGACGCGCGTCGCTCATGACTACCTCGATTCAGATCAACGATTCGGTTGGCGTGTACTGCTATTCGACACCCTGTGGCATGTCCCGAACCCGAGCCATGCCACAGGACACCGCGGTAGGCGGGCATGATACCAGAAACGACAAAGGCGGCCCGACGGGCCGCCTCTAAAATCATGCCGCTTATAGGTTGCCGGCGTAGGTGCCCAGGTACTTGGCCACGCCTTCGGCAGTGTCCTTCATACCTTCCTGGCCCTCTTCCCAGCCCGCCGGGCAGACTTCGCCGTGGGTCTGGTGGTACTTGAGTGCCTTGACCATGCGCAGCATCTCGTCGACGTTGCGGCCCAGCGGCAGGTTGTTGACCGTCTGGTGCTGGACGACGCCGTCTTCATCGATCAGGAAGGAAGCGCGCAGGGCGACACCGGCTTCCGGATGCTCGATGCCGTAGGCCTGGCAGATCTCGTGCTTGACGTCGGCCACGACCGGGAAGCCGACTTCACCGATGCCGCCCGCGTCCGGCGAGGTCTTGCGCCAGGCGTGGTGCGTGTACTGGGAATCGATGGAAGCACCGATCACCTCGACGCCGAGTTCCTTGAACTTCGCCAGACGATTGTCATGGGCGATGATTTCGGACGGGCAGACGAAGGTGAAGTCCAGCGGCCAGAAGAACAGCACGCGCAGCTTGCCGTTGCTGTCGGACAGCCGGAAGTCGTCCTTGATGGAACCGTCCGGCATCACGGCGGCAGTTTCGAAATCCGGGGCTTGGCGTCCTACGAGTACGCTCATTGGCATCTCCTGTGTTGAGTCGTTATGTGATGGCAAATTGTGAAGTGGCTAGACTAAAGATTAACCACCGATGGGCCAATTTGATTGGCGCAATGAATCATATAGCAATTGACTATCAAATCTTGCGGCGCTCGCTATCGAGCCGAGACCTACACCACGTCGTCGTCGCTGGCCAGCGTCACCCCTTCCAGCTCTCCGGAGAGCGTTGTCTCCACCACGACATGGATCGGCTGGCAGCAGATGGCGCAATCCTCCCAGGTGTCGTAACCGCCTGCGCTCAGATCCAGCAACAAGGAAAAGGGGGCATCGCAGTACGGACAGTGAACGGGCCAATCGACGAGCGAATCCTGTGGCATGGGTCATCTCCAGCCTTACGCTTGACCTGCAGAGTGTCTCTCCACCAACTACGCTGAAGTTGGTGACGATCGGATGCGCTTTCAAGGCCGCACCGGACGATAGTCGTGAAGCATCCAATTGAAAATGCATGTTATCGTGCCCATGATGATTGTCGACAACCTGTTCGTCCGGCAGTCGCGGGGTCGATGCCGACGACTATCGGGTCTCTCGCGAGACCAGTTTCAGTGCGGCAGCGAGGCCCAGGCAAATTCAGACACAAGAGCGGTGTAAAGACACCCCATCGAAAGGCGGTCGACAGCCGGGAACGCTGTCGGATCGTAGCTAAGGAACCTGACAGGCTGGCTGGCGCCGATCATCGAGGCCAGCCGCCGCCATGAGGAGGATAACCCTGATGTCTACCGACCCGAGTCACACGCTAGCGACGCTCGACGTCAACGGCACGACGTTTCACTACTACAGTCTGCCCAAGGCGGCCGAAACGCTCGGCAACATCGACAAGTTGCCGATGACGCTCAAGGTCCTGCTGGAAAACCAGCTGCGCTACGCCGACGATGCCACCGTGGCCGAAGAGGATATCCAGGCGCTGGCCGACTGGCTCAAGGAGGGCAAATCGACCCGTGAAATCGGCTATCGCCCGGCGCGGGTCCTGATGCAGGACTTCACCGGCGTCCCCGGCGTGGTCGATCTGGCCGCCATGCGCGATGCCGTCAAGAAGCTTGGCGCCAAGGCAGAGCGGATCAATCCGCTGTCGCCGGTGGATCTGGTCATCGACCACTCCGTCATGGTCGACCATTTCGGCGATGCGTCCGCGTTCAAGGACAATGTCGCCATGGAGATGGAACGCAACCTGGAGCGCTACGAGTTCCTGCGCTGGGGTCAGAAGGCGTTCGACAATTTCCGTGTCGTGCCGCCGGGTACCGGTATCTGCCACCAGGTCAACCTGGAGTATCTCGGCAAGACGGTATGGACCAAGGAGGTCGACGGCAAGACCTACGCCTTCCCCGATACGCTGGTCGGCACCGACTCCCACACCACCATGATCAACGGCCTGGGCATTCTCGGCTGGGGCGTCGGCGGCATCGAAGCCGAAGCTGCCATGCTTGGCCAGCCGGTATCGATGCTGATCCCCGAGGTGGTCGGCTTCAAGCTGACCGGCAAGCTCAAGGAAGGCATCACTGCCACCGACCTGGTGTTGACCGTCACCCAGATGCTGCGCAAGAAAGGCGTGGTGGGCAAGTTCGTCGAATTCTACGGCGACGGCCTCGACGACCTGCCGCTGGCGGATCGCGCCACCATCGCCAACATGGCACCGGAATACGGCGCCACCTGCGGCTTCTTCCCGGTCGACGACGAGACGCTCAACTACCTGCGCCTGACCGGTCGCGACGAAGATCAGATCGCGCTGGTCAAGGCCTACAGCCAGGCCCAGGGACTCTGGCGCGAGCCGGGTGCGGAGCCGACGTTCACCGACTCGCTGGCACTGGACATGGATGAAGTCGAAGCCTCGCTGGCCGGCCCCAAGCGGCCTCAGGACCGGGTCGCGCTCGCCGACATGAAGTCGACCTTCGAATCCCTGATGGCCGGCGAGCAGCCGGATGCCTCCCACGAAGAGAAGGCCAAGTGGACCGGTGAAGGCGGCGATACTGCCATCGGTGCGCCGCCCGCCGACGGCGAGGCCTACACCAGCGGCGCGGATTACCGCACCGGCGACAGCCAGGAGGTGACCTACGAGGACGAGACCTTCTCGCTCAACCATGGCGCGGTAGTGATCGCCGCGATCACCTCCTGCACCAACACCTCCAACCCCAGCGTGATGATGGCCGCCGGCCTGCTGGCGCGGAAAGCCAAGGCAAAAGGGCTGACCACCAAGCCGTGGGTCAAGACCTCGCTGGCCCCCGGCTCCAAGGTGGTCACAGACTATCTGGCCGCGGGCGGCGTGCAGGACGACCTCGACGCGCTCGGCTTCAACCTGGTGGGCTACGGCTGCACGACCTGTATCGGCAACTCCGGGCCGCTTCCCGAGCCGATCGAGAAAGCGGTCAACGACGGCGATCTCACCGTCGCCTCGGTGCTCTCCGGCAACCGCAACTTCGAAGGCCGCGTGCACCCGCTGGTCAAGACCAACTGGCTCGCCTCACCGCCCCTGGTCGTCGCCTACGCCCTGGCCGGCAACGTGCGCAAGGATCTGTCGAAGGAGCCCCTGGGCAAGGATCAGGACGGCAACGACGTCTACCTCAAGGACATCTGGCCCTCCCAGGCCGAGATCGCCGAGGCGGTGGAGAAGGTCAAGACCGAGATGTACCGCAAGGAGTACGCCGAGGTGTTCGACGGCGACGAGGCCTGGCAGTCGATCGAGTTCCCGGAGAGCGAGGTCTACGCCTGGTCCAAGGACTCCACCTACATCCAGCACCCGCCGTTCTTCGAGGGGATGGACAAGGAGCCGAAGCCGGTCGAAGACGTCAAGAATGCCCGCGTGCTGGCCAAGCTGGGCGATTCCGTCACCACCGACCACATCTCGCCGGCCGGCTCGATCAAGCCGGACAGTCCCGCCGGCAAGTATCTGCAGGAGCACGGCGTCGCGGTGAAGGACTTCAACTCCTACGGTTCGCGTCGCGGCAACCACGAGGTGATGATGCGCGGCACCTTCGCCAACGTGCGTATCCGCAACGAGATGCTGGAGAACGTCGAGGGCGGCTACACCCGGCACGTGCCCAGCGGCGAGCAGATGTCGATCTACGACGCGGCGATGAAGTATGCCGAGGACGACACCCCGCTGGTGGTGATCGCCGGCAAGGAGTACGGCACCGGCTCCTCCCGTGACTGGGCGGCCAAGGGCACGCGGCTGCTTGGCGTCCGCGCGGTCATCACCGAATCCTACGAACGTATCCACCGCTCCAACCTGATCGGCATGGGCGTGCTGCCGCTGCAGTTCCCCGAGGGTGAAAGTCGCGAGACGCTGGGGCTCACCGGCGACGAGACCATCTCGATCGAAGGGCTGGCGGATCTGACCCCGGGCGCCAGCGTCAAGGTGACCATCGAAAGCGACAAGGGCGAGAAGAAGATCGACGCCCTGTGCCGTATCGACACCGCCAACGAACTGGAGTACTACCGCCACGGCGGCATCCTCCACTACGTCCTGCGCAGCATGCTGTAAGCGCGCAACGCGTCGTTTGAATGGCGTTGCACGCCATCAGCGAAGCCCCACCGATCGGTGGGGCTTTTTCGTGGATCCTGTGCCAAACGGACGAGGCGACTCATTCCATCTCCTCGTATTTACCACTGACCGGGCACCAACCTCCCTTCTGCTCATGGTCGTGAGGGGCAAGCCCCTCACACTCCCCTTCTTGACGCAGCGCAATGGCGAAACCCTGAACGCAGTCACGCTGAATTCGGGTCGGCGCAAAAGGGCATCCTGCCCAACGCGCCTCTTGCGACATCCATGTCGCAAGACCCGATTCATCGCTCCCGCGTTCAGCGCTATCGCGGAGGCGTCGAAGGCTGCCACCTCTCGAGCGTGGAGAGAAATATCCATCAACGAACAAGCCCCGCTCTCGGGCGGGGCTTGTTCGTAGCTCGTAGCTCGTAGCTCGTAGCTCACGACATCAGATCGAACGCCGACGATACTGCCGATAGCGCGGATACCAGAAGTGGCCATGGATCGCGTCCCACAGCACTGCGTCGCTGGAGGAGAGCGCGACACCATCCTGCTGGGCCTGCTTGCCGACGGCGAAGGCGATCAACTGGCTGATCTCGCGAATGTCGCCCAGCGCCGGCAGCAGCGCCCCCTCGCCGGTCTTGACGATCGGCGCGCTGTCGGCGAGCGCATTGGAGGCCGCCATCAGCATGTTGTCGGTGACACGCGTCGCATTGGCGGCGATCACGCCAAGGCCGATGCCCGGGAAGATATAGGAGTTGTTGCACTGGGCGATGGGGATCGTGCGACCGTCGATCTCCACCGGCGGGAACGGACTCCCCGTCGCCACCATCGCCTGTCCGTTGGTCCACTCCAGCACGTCCTGCGGAACCGCCTCGACCTTGGACGTGGGGTTGGAGAGCGGCATGACCAGCGGGTTCTCGCAGTTGGCGTTGAGCGTCTTGATCACCTCCTCGGTGAACAGACCGCGCTGTCCGGAGACGCCGATCAGGATGGTCGGCTTGGCGTTGCGGACCACGTCGAGCAGCAGGCGGGTATCGCTGTCGAAGCGCAACTCGGCGGGATCGTGGGCGAGCCGCTGCTGGAAGCCGTGCAGCCCCTCCATGTCGGTGGTCAGCAGGCCATCCTTGTCGACCATGAAGATGCGTTTTCTGGCATCGGCTTCCGATAGCCCCTCGCGCGTCATCGCAATCACGATCTGCTCGGCGATGCCGCAGCCGGCGGACCCGGCGCCGGCGAAGGTGATCGTCTGCTCGCTGAGCTTGGCGTTCTTGGCCTTGCACGAGGCCAGCAACGTCGCCACGCAGACCGAGGCGGTGCCCTGGATATCGTCGTTGAAACAGCAGAGTTCGTCCCGATAACGCTCCAGCAGCGGCATCGCGTTGGTCAGCGCGAAATCCTCGAACTGCAGCAGCACGTTAGGCCAGCGAGCCTTCAGCGACTCCATGAACAGGGTGATGAACTCGGCATACTCGTCCGGCGACACACGCTTGTGGCGCCAGCCCATGTACATCGGATCGTCGAGCAGCTTCTGGTTGTTGGTGCCGACATCCAGTGTGATCGGCAGCGTGTAGGCCGGGCTGATGCCGCCACAGGCGGTGTAGAGCGAAAGCTTGCCGATCGGGATGCCCATGCCGCCGATGCCCTGGTCGCCGAGGCCGAGGATGCGTTCACCGTCGGTGACCACGATCACCCGCACCTTGTCCTTGGTCGCGCTGCGCAGGATGTCGTCCATCCGATGGCGGTCGGGGTAGGAGATGAACAGGCCACGATGGTTGCGATAGATATTGGAAAACTCTTCGCACGCCTCGCCCACCGTCGGGGTGTAGATGATCGGCAGCATCTCCTCGAGATGCTCCTCCAGCAGGCGGAAGAACAACGTCTCGTTGTCGTCCTGGATCGCCCGCAGATAGATATGCTTGTCGAGGTTGTTCTGGCACAGGGTGTACTGGTGATAAGCCCGTTCGAGCTGCTCTTCGATGCTCTCGACGTTCTGCGGCAGCAGGCCCACCAGGTTGAACTCGACCCGCTCGTCACGGGTAAAGGCGCTGCCCTTGTTGAGCAGCGGCGTTTCCAGCAGCGACGGTCCGGCGTAGGGGATATAAAGCGGGCGCTTGGCGTGATCGGACATGAATCGACTCTCGCGGTAACCAACGAATGAAACGCGCCTGTCGGACGGGCGATCTCACCGGTCGTTGGTGCAGGCCCGATGGCGCATTGTCGTTATCGACCGTGCGGCTGCCACGCAACCGGACGGACGCCCCGAGCGAGCCGAAGCCGGCCGGGGGCCGACCAGTATGCCATCTGCCGCCGCCAATGGCATGTCCGCCATGGAAACCCTTACCAAAGACGTAACGGCGCACGAAAAGCCCCGCCGTAGCGGGGCTCGTCTGGTCGCTACCCGGTAGCTCAGCAGCTCGCCGCGACCGGCTTGGCCGGGCCGGGGAAGAACAGCGGGCGCAGCCGCACCCCCAGCATGTTGCCGGCGAACGCGGCCACCAGCCACAGCCAGCCGTGCAGGCTGCCGGACGCGATACCGCTGAAATAGGCGCCGATGTTGCAACCGAACGCCAGCCGCGCGCCATAGCCCAGCAGCAGCCCGCCAATCACGGCGGCCGCCACCGAGCGCAGCGGAATCCGCAGGCTCGGGGCGAAGCGCCCGGCCAGCGACGCCGCCAGGCCCGCTCCCAGGATGATGCCGATGTTCATCACCGTGGTGATATCGCTGAAGACGCTGCTGTCGAGCGAGGCGGCGCGCCCGGGGTTCTGCCAATAGCCCCAGGCGGTGACGTCGCCGCCGACAGCCTGAAACGCCTTGGCGCCCCACAGCGCGAAGGCCGAGGTAATGCCCCAGGGCCGGCCGGCCAATGACAGCGTCAGGAAGTTGAGCAGCGCCAGGCCGATCGCCCCGGCCAGGATCGGCCACGGTCCGGTCAGCCAGCGGCCCGGCCCAGGCGCCACCGATGAGGTCTGCTCCAGTTGGCCGTGACGGCGCCTCTCCATGACGACGGTCAAGGCGGCAATACCCGCAAACAGCACCAGACTGGCAGCGATCCCGCCCCCGGTACCGAAAAGATCGATCATCGAGGTGGGCTGGAACGCCGGCAGGCTCTGCCACCAGGCGAAGTGGGCGGTGCCGATCACCGAGCCGACGATGAAGAAGAGCAGCGTGATGACCATGCGGGCGTTGCCGCCACCCACGGTGAACAGCGTCCCGGATGCGCAGCCGCCGCCCAGTTGCATGCCGATGCCGAACAGGAAGGCGCCGACGATGACGGAGATACCGATGGGCGAGACGAACCCCTCGACCGGATGGCCGAACAGCGTCCCCGCTCCCAGTGCCGGGAAGAACAGCACCACCGCCAGCGCCAGCATCACCATCTGAGCGCGCAGCCCACGACCGCGGCGCTCGGTGATGAACACCCGCCACGCCGAAGTGAAGCCAAAGGAGGCATGGTAGAGCACGACGCCCAGACCGCCGCCGACCAGCATCAGCCAGCCCTGATTGCCACCGAAGGCGAGGCCGACGGCCAGCGCCCCGAGAGCAAGCAGCAGCGCGGCGATCCACGCCTTGGGCGAGAGCCGGCCGATGCCGGGCGGCGCCGTTTTCGTCAAAGTCGTCATAAAACAACCCCTTCCTTAGACTAAAATCGAATGGGCGATACTTTAGTCTTTTACTCAGGAATTCGAAAACGACGAAATGGTCTTTGAATAGACGCTTTTGTTATAGATGAATCGGCGGAAGCTTCGGGCTTCGNNTCGAAGCCTACTGGAAGCGCCCCAGCCCCACGGCCACCCGCAGCCGTTCCATCAGGACATTGGCTTCGGCGCGAGCACGCTCGGCGCCCCGCTGCAGCACCTGTTCGATATGGCCGGGGTCGTTGATCAGCGCCTCATAGCGCTCGCGCGGTTCGCGCAGCTGCGCATCGAGGTACTCGAACACCTCGTTCTTGGCCTCGCCCCAGCCGATTCCCTCGGCGTAGCGGCGACGCATGTCGGCGCTCTCCTCCGCCGTGGCGAAAGCGCTGTAGATCTGGAACAGGGTGCAGGTTTCCGGGTCCTTGGGCTCGCCGGGCTCCAGCGAGTTGGTCTTGATCTTGCGCACCAGCTTCTGCAGCTTCTTGGCCGAGACGAACAGCGGGATGGTGTTGTCGTAGCTCTTCGACATCTTGCGCCCGTCGAGCCCCCGCAGCACCTCGACCTTCTCGTCGACGATCGCCTCGGGCAGGGTGAAGTAGTCGCCCTTGTAGATATGGTTGAAGCGCCCGGCCATGTCGCGGGCCATCTCGATATGCTGGATCTGGTCGCGTCCCACCGGCACCTTGTGGGCATTGAACATCAGGATATCGGCGGCCATCAGTACCGGATAGCCGAACAGCCCCATGGTGACGCCGCGATCCGGATCGGGGACGCCGCCCTCTTCGTTCTCCGCCACCGCCGCCTTGTAGGCGTGGGAGCGGTTCATCAGCCCCTTGGCGCAGACGCAGGAGAGCAGCCAGGCGAGCTCGGGGATCTCGTGGATGTCGGACTGGCGATAGAAGATCGCGTTGTCGGTATCCAGCCCCAGCGCCAGCCAGGTGGCGGCGATCTCGAGCCGCGACTGCTGTACCCGCTGCGGGTCCTGCGCCTTGATCAGCGCATGCAGGTCGGCGAGGAAGTAGTAGGACTGGACATCGGGATTCTGGCTCTCGGCGATGGCCGGCTTGATCGCGCCGACATAGTTGCCCAGATGCGGCGTACCCGTGGTGGTGATGCCGGTAAGAACGCGTCGCTTGCTCATGAACTCTTCGAATCGCTAGGGGAAAGTGGCAGTGCGGGCAGTTTACCCTGCCACCTCCCCCAGAGCGAACACCCGCGGGAACCTCTACAGACCGATGCCGGCTGGCTGCCAGCGATGATACGACGGGGAGCGACGCAGCCCTCTTCCCGCGCCCCCCTCGAGCCGCCGGTAGCGAGAGAAGCGCCCCGCTCGGTGGCATCGTGACAGCCGCCGATGCCAGCGCCACGGGCACCGCACGCCGCGCGCCGCGCGCCATCACATGGCACAGGGTTTGTGCAGCGCTTCCCTAATTCATCGTTCTCGCCTGTCGCCCCGCCCTTGTGGGTGTTCGACCTCAGCCCTTCAGAATCTGCTCGGTTGCAACCACTTCCAGCCCGAACGCTTCGCCGACGGCGGTGTAGGTCAACTGACCGGCATGGACGTTGAGGCCGGCGCGGAAATGCGCATCATCGGCCAGGGCCTGCTTCCAGCCCTTGTCGGCCAGCGCGATCACGAACGGCAGCGTGGCGTTGGTCAACGCCTGGGTCGAGGTGCGCGCCACCGCGCCGGGCATGTTGGCGACGCAGTAGTGCACGATCCCGTCGACCACGTAACTGGGCTCGGCATGGGTCGTCGGCTTGCTGGTCTCGAAGCAGCCGCCCTGATCGATCGCCACGTCCACCAGTACGCTGCCCGGCTTCATCTCGCCGAGCATCGCTCGGGTGATCAGCTTGGGGGCGGCAGCGCCGGGGACCAGCACGGCGCCAATGATCATGTCGGACTCGCGCACCGCGACCTCCAGCGTCTCGGTGGTCGAATAGACCGTGCGAATCCGGCCCTGATAACGATGGTCGAGCACTTCCAGCCGGGGCAGCGACTTGTCGAGGATGGTCACCTCGGCACCCAGCCCCAGCGCCATGCGCGCGGCGTTCTCGCCGACCACGCCGCCGCCGATCACGGTAACCTTGGCCGGCGCCACGCCGGGCACGCCCGGCAGCAGTATGCCGGCACCGCCCTGGGCCTTCTCCAGGCTGTGGGCCCCAGCCTGGACGGCCATGCGGCCGGCGACGCGGCTCATCGGCGCCAACAGCGGCAAGCCACCCAGGCCGTCGGTGACGGTCTCGTAGGCGATGCAGGTGGCGCCGCTGTCGATCAGGCCACGGGTGAGCATCTCCTCCGCGGCCAGGTGCAGGTAAGTGAACAGCGTCTGCTCCGGGCGCAGCCGGGCGACCTCTTCCGCCTGCGGCTCCTTGACCTTGAGGATCAGCTCCGCGCTCGCCCACAGCGCATCGACGTCGGCCACGATGTCGGCGCCGGCCTCGCGATAGGCGTCGTCCGGATAGCCGGATCCAATCCCCGCCTCTGCCTGTACCCCGACCTGGTGGCCTCGCGCCACCAGTTCTCGCACGCCGCCCGGGGTCAGGGCGACGCGATATTCATGGTTCTTGATTTCCTTGGGGACGCCGATATGCATGGTCGTTGCCTCGATCTCTGGTTGTCATTGAAGGATCGCAGGAATTACAGCACAACAGCGATAAGGACGGGATAGCGCGTCAGAAAAGACGCAAATTCACTAAAATAGGGATTTTGGCAAAAAATATTCTTGAAACAAGCGTCATAAAAAGCGGATCTAACCAATCAGCACTAACACCTCCTGCCGTCGTCGCGCCGACGCGAGTTCACGCCGCGTCACCACCGAGCCGGCCGATCTGCGGATCGGCTTCATGGCATACCAATCCTGCCGGGGCGCCACCAGGCCTGGCCCGACAGACACCGGGTCGCGACAGCGCGCTGGCCAATTGGCGGTGGCGATAGTCCGCCAATACGCGGCATGCTAGGAACCGATACCCACGACAACACCAACGGGATCCTCTCACCATGAACCTCCTCGATGCATCCGCGACGACGCTGCTGGCCGGTTTTCGCGACGGTCGCTTTTCGCCCGCCGACTACGTCGCCGAGCTCATTCCCCACATTCGGGCCTGGGAACCTCACATCAACGCGCTCTATGCCTACGACGAGACGACGCTGACGACTGAGGCCGCCGAAGCCGCCAGGCGCTGGCGTACCGGTGCGCCTCTAGGCCCCCTCGACGGTATCCCGGTCACGATCAAGGAGTTGATCGCCACCCGCGGCGTGCCGATTCCGCAGGGAACCGTGGTCACCGAACTGACCCCGGCCCACGACGATGCCCCGCCATCGGCACGGCTGAGGGAGGATCGAGCCCTGATCTTCGCCAAGACGACCTGTCCCGATTTCGGCATGATGTCCTCCGGCGTCTCGACCTTCCACGGCCTGACCCGCAACCCCTGGAAGCTCGACGCCAATCCCGGCGGCTCCAGTTCCGGCGCCGGCGCGGCCGCCGCCGCCGGCCTCGGACCGCTGCATGTCGGCACCGACATTGGCGGCTCGGTGCGCCTGCCGGCCGCGTGGTGCGGTCTGGTCGGATTCAAGCCCACGCTGGGACGCATTCCCATCGACCCTTGCTATACCGGGCGCTGCGCCGGACCGATGACCCGCACGGTCGAGGACGCCGCGCTGATGATGCAAACGCTCTCCCGCACCGATCGCCGCGATCCGACCCGCCTGCCACCATCCCGGATCGACTGGATGGAGCTCTCGCTCGAGCTGTCGGGCCTCCGGCTTGGCGTGATGCTCGACGCCGGCTGCGGCCTGACCGCCGATCCCCAGCTCCTGGCGGCCGTGGAAGCCGCCGCGGCGGGGTTCGAGCGCGCCGGGGCCACGCTGGTGCCGATGGCACCGGTGATGACCCGCGAGATGCTCGACGGCCTCGACAACTTCTGGCGGGCGCGGCAGTGGAAGTCGCTGGCGGCCTTGAGCGCGTCGCAACGCGCCCGGATCTTTCCCATGATTACCCAATGGGCGGCGCGCGGCGCCGAGTTGAGCGCGGTGGATGTCGTCCACGGCTTCGAGCAGACCTTTGCCCTGCGCCGCGCCACGGAGGCCGCGTTCGACGATGTCGACGCCATACTCTCCCCGACGACGCCGGTCTACACCTTCCCCGCCGAGTACGGCCACCCCTCCAACGACCCGGAACATCCGTTCGAGCACCTGGGCTTCACGCTGCCCTGGAACATGGGCGAGCAGCCGGCACTGTCCATCAACGGCGGTTTCGGTCGCGACGGCCTGCCGCTCGGCATTCAACTGATCGCGCCACGTTTCGAGGATCACCGGGTGCTGCAGCTCGCCCGTCTCTTCGAACGGTGGCGTGGCCCGATTCGCACCTGGCCGACACCGCCACGAAGCTGAACCGGGGGCCCGTGCACGGTATCCTCGCCACTACAAGATGCTGGAGTCGTCTCATGAACCACCGCTTGATCCGCCCTGCCACGAGGAGGGGAAAGGCGCTGCTGGCCCTCTTCCTGCTGGTCATCCTGGCCGGGCTGTGGCCGGCCGTGCTGCTGGCCAACCACGCCGTGCTGATACTGGGCCTGCCGGCGCTGGCGGCCTGGTCCTGCCTGATCATCCTCGCATCGACCGGCGTGATGCTGCTGGCCAACTGGCTGCTGCCCCTGCCGACCTCGATCACTCAGGCAGACCCCACCACAGTCGCACCAGGATCGGGAGAGCGTGTCGATGAGTGAGCCGATTCCGCTGCTGATGACGCTCGCCTACGTGGCCGTGGCGCTGTGGCTTGGGATTCGTGCCCGCGGCAGCCATCGCATGGACAGTCTCGAGCAGTGGGGCGTCGCCGGACGCAGCATGGGGCCCGTGGTGATGTACCTGCTGATGGGTGCCGGCAGCATCAGCGCCTACACCTTCATGGGCGCGCCGGGCTGGGCCTGGAGCAAGGGCGTGCCGGTATTCTACGTCGTCATCTACCTGAGCTATCTGGCCCTGATCGCCTGGTACTGCGGCCCCCGGGTGTGGGCGTTCGGCGCCAGACTCGGCCACGTCACCCAGGCCCAGGCAGTGGCGGATCGCTTCGAGAGTCCGCTGCTCGGCGCGCTGACGTCACTGGTGATGTCGATCGGCGCCATGGCCTATGCCGTCCTCCAGACCATCGGCGCGGCCTACATCCTGGAAGTGATGAGCGGCGGCCTGCTGCCCTTCACGCTCAATATCTGGCTGGTGCTGGGTACCATCGCGATCTATCTGTTCATCAGCGGCCAGCGCGCCATCGGCGTGACCAACGCGTTTCAGGGCGGCCTGATGCTGATCGTGGCCTGGACGATCGGGCTCTGGGCGGCCCATCGACTGACCGGCGACTGGTGGTTCGGCGGGGTCTTCGAACGCCTGCGCGAGACCCATGTCGACTTCCTGACGCTGCCGGGCGGCCTCGGCGACATGAGTTTCGCCTTCTGGACCTCGTCGATCATCGTTTCGATGTTCTCGTTTCAGCAGCCGGTCTGGCTGCAGTGGATGAGCGCCGACTCGGCCCAGAGCATCCGCCGCAGCGCCAGTTGGCTGCCGACCTACTACTTCGTCATCCTGCCGATGGTGGTGGTCGGTTTCATCGGCATCTTCAGCCTGCCCGACCTGGAGCGCGCCGACACCGTCGCCCTGCAGCTGGCATTCCAGCAGATGCCGCCGGTACTGGTCGGTCTGCTCGGCGCCGGCACGCTGGCCGCCGCGATGTCCTCCAGCGAGCCCTACATCCACGGCACCGCGTTGACCTGGACCCGGGACGTGATCCGCCCGCTGTTCAAGCTTTCGGAGCGACGCACCGGCCAACTCGCGCGCTACCTGATCTTTCCGATCATGCTGCTGATCGTCGGCCCGGTGGCCATGCTCAATCCCGGCAACCTGATCATGATCCTGCTGGTCGGGCTCGGCTTCGCCGCCCAGATGCTGCCGGCCTTCATCGGCCTGTTCGCGTGGCCGCGGGCCACCCGAGCCGGGGTGCTGTGCGGGCTGTCGGCCGGGTTCATCGTGACCGTCCTGTTCACGGTGGTGTGGCCCAATCCGCTCGGCGTCCACGCCGGCGCCTGGGGCTTGATCGTCAACCTGCCGCTGTTCGTCGCCGTCTCCCGGGTCACGCGTCCGGCCAGCGACGCAACACTTGCGCGCTTCATGGCGATCGTCGCCCCGGGACGATCGCCATCCCGCTCAAACGGCGAGCGCGAGACAACGCCCTCGTCCGCCATCACCTGAGCCGAAGCGCCACCGGCCCCGCGCGTCGGGACGAGCGGGGCCGGTGGCGTTCCGATTCAGCGAATTGGCGCTTCAGCGATCCGCGGTGACGCAGGCGCCGCCGTAGACCTCGGCGAAACACGGCGGCATGCGTTTCGGCCGGCAGCTCTCCATATCGATGCAGACGAAGCGGGTATGTGCACGCAGCAACGTGCGGGACGTTTCGACATGGCGCAGCTGGAAGCGCCGCTCCAGCGACAGGCGGCCATCGCAGCTGACGATCCAGGTCGAGAGCTGCAAGCGGTCGCCCTCGAAGGCCGGTGCCAGATAGTCCAGTTCATGACGGTGAACGACCATGCCGCGATTGAGCGCGCGATAGTCCTCCAGCGTCAGCCCCAGCGCGCGCGAATGCGCCCAGCTGGCACGCTCGACCCAGCGCAGATACTCGGCGTTGTTGACGTGGCCGTAGTGATCGATGCTCGAGCGCTTGACATCGATATCGATCACGAAAGGCGTGGGCAGGTCCCAGTCCATGCAAACCTCCTGGGTTGAATCAGATGGCGCCGCACCGGCAGCGATGGGCTCAGCTGCGATCCGGGCGATCGCGACCGCACTGCCAGCAACGGTCGAACACACCCTCGAGGCGTTCCCCGCAGCCCTGGCAGCACCACTCGGGCAAGGCCGTGGCGGGGCCCTCGAGAGCCTCTCGAACCAGCTCGATCGCCTGCGCCTCGGCCGCGGCGGCCACCCAGACCTCGGCCTCGCACTGATCGGGTGGCAGTTCGCCCGCCCCGCCGGCCAGGGTCATGTTGCGCAACGCGGCCGCAACGCCGCCGCTCTCGATCACGTTACGAACATGACTGACCAACAAGACATTGGCGTGACGAAAGACCCGAACCTGTTCGACGCTCATGTCACCGCCATCGGATCGTCGCGCTCATCAGTTCCGGAAGACCCGCACGCCGAGCGCTTTCAGGTAAGCGGTCTCGGGAATCGACGGATGCACCGGGTGATCTCCGGCCTGGCCACCACGATAGATGATCTGACCGTGACGATCCTGGTGGCGGACCGCGCCCCGCACGCACTCGACCAGGCGCTCCTCGAACAGGTGCATGGAGCAGGAGGCCGACATCAGCAGGCCATCGCGACCCAGAAGCCGCATCGCTTCGCGATTGAGGCGCGCGTAGGCGCGCTCGCCATTGGCGAGATCCTTGCGTTTCTTGATGAATGCCGGCGGATCGAGCACCACCACATCGAACTTCTCGCCCTCGGCGCGCAGCGCCGTCATCGCTTCGAAGACGTCACCGTGGCCGACAGAGACCTGCTCGTGGAGCCCGTTGAGGGCGGCGTTCTCGGCCACCCGGTCGAGCGCCGTCTGCGACGCATCGACACACAAGACCTCGCTGGCGCCGTGCGCCGCCGCCTGGACGCCCCAGCCGCCGACGTAGCTGAACAGATCGAGCACCCGCTTGCCGGCGACCAGACCGTTGAGCCAGGCGCGGTTGGCGCGATGGTCGTAGAACCAGCCGGTCTTCTGGCCGTCCAGCACCGGCGCCACGAAACGGACACCGTTCTCCTCCAGCAGCACCTCGTCCGGCAGTTCTCCGTGAACCACCGCCACTTCGGACTCGAGCTGCTCCAGGCGACGGCCACTGGAGTCGTTCTTGAACACGATCGCTCTCGGCGAGAGCACCTTGTCGAGCGCCGCGATCACCTCGTCACGCACCGTCTCCATGCCGAGGGTGTTGAGCTGGACCACGAGCACGTCGTCGAACCGATCGACGATCAGGCCCGGCAGCAGGTCGCCCTCGCAGTGGATCAGACGATAGAACGGCTTGGCGAACAGCCGGTCGCGCAGTGCCAGCGCCTGATTGAAGCGGTGCACCAGCAGCGAGCGATCGAGCCGAACGTCGGCATCGCGGGAGACGACGCGGGCGCAGATCAGCGAGTTCGGATTGACATAGGCGACGCCCAAAGCCTTGCCGTTGGCGGCCTCGATAGTCACCTGCGCCCCCGGCTCCAGGCCCTTGAGCGGTGTGGCCTGGATATCGATCTCGTTGGAATAGAGCCACAGATGGCCCGCCTTGAGACGACGATCGGCATTCTTCTTGAGACGCAGGGTCTGGGTCACGATTGACTCCATTGGCGGGGCTCCATCGGGAAGGACAACAGCAAAAGAGATAAAAAAGCGTTTCGGGCAGTGCGATATCGAACGGAGATCCTGGCGCATTCTAACAACACCCGCGAATTCCCCAACCCTCGAACGCACATAGCGGCCAGCCACCGCGCCCGAGTTGGAAAACCAGCGAGCGGCAAGGTTCCCGCCTCGCCGGTCAAGGTGCAGACGGAGACGGCGAGCGGTCAGTTCTGGCAGATCGCACAGTACACCGTGGCACGCTGCCCCAGCACGACATGGCGCAGCTCCAGGCCGCAATGGCGGCAGGGTTGTCCCCCGCGCCCGTAGACGTTGAGGCGCTGCGCGAAGTAACCCGGTTCGCCGCTACCGCTGACGAAATCCCGCAGCGTCGTGCCACCCTGGGTGATCGCCGCCGCCAGCACCGTCTTGATCGCGTCGACGAGGCGCTCGAAACGTTCGAGCGAGACGCGCCCGGCGGCTCGGCGCGGGTCGATGCCGGCCATGAACAGCGCCTCGGTGGCGTAGATATTGCCCACGCCCACGACCACCGCGTTGTCCATGATGAAGGTCTTCACCGCGGCTCGGCGTCCTCGGGAAAGCCGGTAGAGTCGCTGGCCATCGAACGCCGGCGACAGCGGTTCCGGCCCCAGCTTCGACAGCCGGGTATCCGATTCGACGTCTCCCGCCAGCCAGTCGACGAAGCCGAAGCGGCGGGGATCGTGATAGCGCAGGATATTGCCACCCTCTACCACCACGTCGACATGGTCGTGCTTCTTGGGCTGGTCGCCGACGCGGGCGATGCGCAGGCTTCCCGACATGCCGAGATGCCACAGCAGGGTGCGCTCCGCCAGCGGCAGCAGCAGATACTTGGCGCGCCGGGAAAGCTCGCCGAACCGGGCGCCGATCAATGTCGACTCCAGATCGCCAGGAATCGGCACGCGCAGGCTACGTTGGCGCACGATGACCTCGACGATCTCCCGTCCCTCGACGTGGGGAGCGATGCCGCGGCGGGTGGTTTCGACTTCGGGGAGCTCGGGCATGCGTCTGTTCTCGCGACTCTTTCATCACAAACGGATTCACCACAAACGAGAAAACCCGGTCGAGGACCGGGTTTTCCGTACTGTCATTCCTGCGCCGGCACTTCAGCACCAGCGGAAAGCTAGATCACTTGATCTTGGCTTCCTTGTAGATGACGTGCTTGCGAACGACCGGATCGTACTTCTTGAATTCCAGCTTGTCCGGGGTGTTACGCTTGTTCTTGGCCGTGGTGTAGAAGTGGCCGGTACCGGCACTGGACACCAACTTGATCTTGTCACGCATGTCTCGACTCCTTAAAGGCTGGCGCCACGCTTGCGAATGTCGCTGAGCACCGCATCGATGCCCTTCTTGTCGATGATGCGCATGCCCTTGGAGGACAGACGCAGCTTGACGAAACGCTTCTCGGATTCGACCCAGAAACGATGCGTGTGCAGGTTCGGGACGAAACGACGACGTGTCTTGCGCTGTGAGTGCGAGACGTTGTTACCAGTCACCGGACGCTTACCGGTAACCTGACAAACTTGGGACATGGAAGCCTCCGACCACTGGCGGGTTGGGTTGTTCGGTTTATCTCGGACATTCGGTGTCGAGATCGCTTTTCGCGACTCTTCCTGCCATCTCCGAAACGCTCGAAATGGCGGGCCGTCACCGTATGCCCCGATTCAAAGGGCGTACTTTATACCAGAGCCCCCTGCTCTTCGCAACAATCGGCGCCCTTCAAGCACCGCGTCGACTGTTGCCGATACACCGCAGGAGCGGCGACCACCCGAGAACATGGCGCGGCATGTTACCCGAATCCGACCCGTCTTCCCATCCGAATCTCGAAATTGAGGCTTTCCTACAGCCATCCCCGTTCCGCGAAGGAGATCACCTCGCCATCGCCGATCACGAAGTGGTCCAGCACCCGGATATCGAACAGTGCCAGCGCCTCGCGCAGTCGCTCGGTGATCCGCCGGTCGGCGTCGCTGGGTTCGGCCACGCCGGAGGGGTGATTGTGGGCGAAGATCACCGCACCGGCATTGTGCGCCAGCGTTCGCCGGGCGACCTCTCGCGGGTAGACGGCGGCGCTGTCGAGCGTGCCCTCGGAGAGGATCTCGAAGCGGATCACCCGATGCTGGGTGTCCAGAAACAGCGCCGCGAATGCCTCATGGTCAAGATGACGCAGCTGCGCGCTCAGGAAAGTCCGCACCAGCGTCGGCGAGGTCAGTGCCGCCTCCCGCTCGAGCAGGCTGCCCAGGTGACGACGGGACAGCTCTAGCGTGGCCTGGAGCTGCACAAACTTCGCTTCGCCCAGGCCATGCTCGGCGCAGAACCGCTGGCGATCCGCTTCCAGCAACTGGCGCAGCCCACCAAAACTGCTCAGCAGATCCCGTGCCAGGTCCACCGCCGAGCGCCCCTTGACCCCGACGCGCAGAAATATCGCCAGCAACTCGGCGTCGGACAGTGCCGCCGCCCCCAGCATCAACAGTTTCTCCCGCGGCCGCTCCCCCTCCGGCCAATCGCGTATGCCCATCGCCGCGTTGTCTCCTGCGTTCGCGAAGCCGTGTTCCTTTCATAGCGCCCCGGCGCCAGCTCGTCGCTCGTCGCCCGTCGCCCGTCGCCCGTCGCTCGTAGCTCGTCGCTCGTCGCTGATTAAAAGAGACATCGGCAGAACCGGCTGGAACTGTGACGGTGACCACGTTTTCCTGCGCCCAAAGTCGAATCGTCAACGCGTCGCAAGAACTACCATACTAGTCAGACAAGACAGTCAACCGTGAACACTGGAGCGCCCTTGACCACGACGACCCTGCAGACACTCTGGAACGCCTCGGACGCCGGACACGTACGCCAGCGGCTCTACGACGTGCTGCGCCACGCCATCATCCGGCTGGTACTGGCACCGGGCCAGGCACTCTCCGAGAAGGAGATCGCCGATGCTTTCGAGGTCAGCCGCCAGCCGGTTCGCGAAGCGTTCATCCGCCTCTCCGAAGCGGGGCTGGTCGAGGTCCGCCCCCAGCGCGGCACCTTCGTGGTCAAGATTTCGCCACAAGCCGTCTACAGCGCGCGTTTCGTGCGCGAGGCAATCGAGGTGGCGGTGGCCAAGTCGGCCGCCGAACAGGGACTCTCCCGACGCGGGATGGACGATCTGCTGGAACTGGTCGAACGCCAGCGCCGGACCATCGACAGCGGCGATTACGAACGTTTCTACGTGCTCGACGAAGCCTTCCACCAGACCCTCTCCCGGGAAGCGGGGCATGAATCGGCCTGGCGCTTCACCGAGGAGGTCAAGGCGCATTTCGACCGCGTCCGATACATCAGCGTGCCCGACGGTACACCGTTGGAGACGCTGGTCGACCAGCACGCCAGCATCGTCGCGGCGATCGACGCTCGCGACCCGGAAGCCGCCGAGCGAGCCGTGCAGGCGCACCTGAGAGAGCTTCTGACCTCGCTGCCGCGCCTGATCGACCGCTTCCCCGACCTGTTCGCCACCCACTGAAGCTGCCGCCTTCCCCAGCCGGAGATTCCATGAAAATCATCGATGCCCGCGTCATCGTCACCAGTCCGGGACGCAATTTCGTCACGCTCAAGCTGATCACCGAATCCGGCACCTACGGTATCGGCGACGCCACGCTCAACGGCCGCGAAATGGCGGTTGCGGCCTATCTCGAGGAGCACGTCGTGCCGGCGCTGATCGGTCGCGATGCCAGCCGCATCGAGGACACCTGGCAATACCTCTATCGCGGCGCCTACTGGCGTCGCGGCCCGGTGACCATGAGCGCGATCGGTGCCGTCGACATGGCGCTGTGGGATATCAAGGCCAAGGCCGCCGGCATGCCGCTCTACCAGTTGCTGGGCGGCAAGAGCCGCGAGCGGGTGATGACCTACGCCCACTGCACCGGCAAGGACATCGACAACTGCCTGGAGGAGGTCGCCCGTCATGTCGAGCTGGGCTACAGAGCCGTCCGTGTGCAGGCTGGCGTCCCCGGCATCAAGACGATCTACGGCGTCGCCAAGCGCGAGGGCGAGCGCTACGAGCCGGCCGATTCCGAACTCCCTGCCGAGCACGTCTGGAGTACCGAGAAGTATCTCAACCACGTGCCGCAGCTGTTCGCCGCGGTGCGCGAGCGCTTCGGCCACGAGCTGCACCTGCTGCATGACGTCCACCACCGGCTGACACCCATCGAGGCCGCGCGCCTGGGCAAGGCGGTCGAGCCTTACCACCTGTTCTGGCTCGAGGACTGCGTGCCCGCCGAAAACCAGGAGAGCCTGCGCCTGATCCGCGAACACACCACCACGCCCCTGGCGATCGGCGAGGTGTTCAATTCGATCCACGACTGCCGCGAGATGATCCAGAACCAGTGGATCGACTACATCCGCACCCCGCTGACCCACGGCGGCGGGATCACCCAGTTGCGTCGGATCGCCGACCTGGCCTCGCTCTACCACGTGCGCACCGGCTTCCATGGCCCCACCGACCTGTCGCCGGTGTGTCTCGGCGCCGCGATCCACTTCGATACCTGGGTGCCCAACTTCGGCATTCAGGAGCACATGCCCCACGACCCGCTGACCGACAGCGTCTTCCCCCATGACTATCGCTTCGAGGATGGCCACTTCCTGGTCGGCGAAACGCCGGGGCATGGCGTCGATATCGACGAGGAAGCCGCGGCTCGCTATCCCTTCAAGCGTGCCAGCCTGCCGGTCAACCGGCTCGAGGACGGCACCCTGTGGCACTGGTGAACCGGACACCTGTGAGCCCGGGTCAGGGCAATCGCGACACAGTCAGGAGCGTCATCGATGCAAGCCTTTGAAGTCAGTGCCCCACATGCCTTCGCCATCGGCGATCGGCCCGCACCGAGTGCGGCCCCGGGCGAAGTGATCGTCGACGTCGCCTACGCCGGCATCTGCGGCTCGGACATGCACATCATCCACGGCGACAACGCCTTCGTGCAGTTCCCGCGGATCACCGGCCACGAGTTCGCCGGCGTCATCCGCGCCGTGGGCGATGGCGTCGACCCCGCCCGTGTCGGCGACCGTGTCTGTATCGACCCGGTCGTCAGCTGCGGCCGGTGCTATCCCTGCCGGATCGGTCGCCCCAACGTCTGCAGCGCCATGCAGGTGATCGGCGTTCACAGAAATGGCGGCTTTGCCGAACGGGTCAGCGTGCCGGCGGCCAACGCCCACCGTATTCCCGACGATCTCGATCTCGATGCCGCCGCCCTGGTCGAGCCCTATTCGATCGCCGCCAATGTGCTTTCGCGGATGGACCCTCGGCCCGGCGACCGCCTGCTGGTGATCGGTGCTGGCGTGATCGGCCTGACCGTGCTGCAGATGGCCCGCGCCCTCGGCATCGAGGAGGTGATCGTCACCGACATCCTCGACGAACGCCTCGCCACGGCCCGCGAACTGGGTGCCAGTCACACCATCAACGGACGCCGCGAAGATCTCGAACGGGCCGTGCTGGCCGCCACCGAGGGCGAGGGGATCCCGCTGATCGCCGATGCCGCCTGCATACCGGCCATGCTGCCCGCCATGCTGCGCATGGCCTGTCCCGCCGGGCGCATCGGCCTGCTGGGCTTCAGTCCGACGCCCAGCGAGCTGATTCAGCTGGAGGTGATCAAGAAGGAGCTGACACTGGTCGGCTCCCGCCTGAACAACCGCAAATTCCCGGAGGTGATCGAGCATATCGCCACGGGTCGTCTCGATCCCCGGGCGCTGATCAGTCATCGCGTTCCGCTCACCGAGATGCCCGGCGCCATCGATCTGCTCGAGAACCATCCGGAACAGGCGCGCAAGGTGCTGGTGAAAATCTCGCCTTGAACGTCCGCTCGAGTCCGCCACCCATGCCGGAACAGACCCGGAACAGCGCTGGCCCGGACGACAACACCGACGCGTATCGACGCGACAGGAGACTCACGCCATGTTGACAACGACAACCCTCAAGCATCTGCTGGCCGGCGCGGCCCTCGGGGCCACGCTACTGGGCAGCCAAGCGGCGATGGCTGCGGATTACACGCTGAAGTTCGGCCATCTGGCCAACGAGCAGAACATCTGGAACAAGGCCGCGCTGAAGTTCAAGGAGCTGGTGGAAGCCAACTCCGACGGCCGGATCGAGGTCCAGGTGTTTCCCAACGAGCAGCTCGGCAGCGAAATGGATGTGATCAACAGCATCCAGCTCGGCACCGCCGACATGACCATCACCGGCGAGAGTCTGCAGAACTGGGCGCCCAAGGCGGCGATGATGGCCGTGCCCTACCTGTTCCGTGACGCCGACCAGATGCGCAAGGCCGTGGAGGGCGACGTCGGCCAGCAGATCGAGGCGCAGATCACCGAGCGCACCGGCCTGGTGCCGCTGGCCTGGTTCGAGCGCGGCCCCCGCGAACTCACTTCCAATCGTCCGATCAAGACTCCGGACGACCTCGACGGCCTGCGCATTCGCGTACCCAACGTGCCGCTGTTCGTCGACACCTGGGAAGCGCTGGGCGCCCGCCCGACCCCGATGGCGTTCAGCGAAGTCTTCACCTCGCTGCAGCAGAACACCATCGAGGCCCAGGAGAACCCGCTCAGCCTGATCGAAAGCGCCAGCTTCAACGAGGTGCAGAAGTACGTCGACATGACCGACCACGTGCGTAGCTGGATCTATGTAGTGATCGGCAAGCAGAAGCTCGAGTCGATGCCGGGCGATCTGCAGACCGTGGTGAAAGATGCCGCCAGCGAGATGCAGTCCTACGAGGAGACGCTGTTCGTCGAGGATCAGAAGCGTCTCGAACAGGCGCTCAAGGACAAGGGCATGACGTTCGTCGAGGTGGATCAGGCGGCCTTCGCCAAGAAAGCCGAGCCTGCCGTGCTCGACGCCCTGAACGACGAACAGAAGGCGCTCTACAAGGCCATCCAGGCGCTGTAATCCCCTGCGGGTTACGAGCCCATGTACTCGGGGGCAGCGCGCTCGCCGCCCCCGCTTTTCATCTCGTCGGGAGACCGCCATGTCGCAACCACAGACGGAGATTCACCAGGAGATTCAGGAAAACCTCGAGACACTGACCCGCGTGCCGCGACTGGGTGGCCCCATTGGCCGCCTGGCCAACGCCCTCGACCGCGTTCTGCTGACACTGGCCGTCATCGCGCTGGTGGGCCTGTCGCTGACCGTGCTGCTGCAGGTCGCCTCGCGTCTGTTCCTGCCCATCACGCTCTCCTGGACCGAAGAACTGACCCGCTACCTTTTCATCTACATGGTGGCGATGGGTGCCGGCGTGGTGCAGCACCGTCATCGCCACGTCAACGTAGAGCTGTTCCACGGCTGGCTCGGTTTCCGTGGTCGGGCTGCCTACCTGGCGCTGGTCTCGGCAATCACGTTCGCCTTCACGCTGATGGTGCTACCCAACGCCTGGCAGTTCGCCCAGATCGGTGCGTTTCAGACCTCGCCGACGCTGCGCATCCCCATGCTCTACATCTTTTTCTCGTCGGTGGTGCTGTTCGCCACGCTGCTGCTCTACAGCCTGATCGGTCTCGCCGAGGGCATCATCGCCATGGTTCGTGGTGAACGCCAGGAGGCGCCCTGATGGAAATCGCCGTTCTCTTCACCACCTTTCTGATCCTGCTGCTGATCGGTCTGCCGATCGCCTTCTGTCTCGGCGTGTCGTCACTCGCCTACCTGATGCTTGGCGGTATTTCGCTGACCATCGTGCCGCAGCGCATGTTTTCCGGCATCGACTCCTTCGTGCTGCTCTGCATTCCCGGCTTCGTGATGGCCGGCAACCTGATGAACGTGGGCAATATCACCCAGCATATCGTGCGCTTCTCCAACGCCCTGGTCGGCCACATTCGCGGCGGCCTGGGCCTGGCCAACGTCGGCGGTTCGATGATCTTCAGCGGCATCTCCGGTACCGCCGTGGCGGATGCCGCCAGCATCGGCTCGGTAATGATTCCGGGGATGTCGAAAGCTGGCTACGACAAGCCGTTCGCCGCCGCCGTGACCGCCGCCTCCTCCACCATCGGCCCGATCATCCCGCCCAGCGTGCCGATGATCATCGTCGGTTCGCTCTCCGGCATCTCCGTCGGCCGCATGTTCCTCGCCGGGGCGCTGCCCGGTCTGCTGCTGGGCGTGGCGATGATGATCACCGCCTACTGGCTGGCGGTGCGGCGCGGCTATCCCAAGGAGAAGCGCGCCACCTTCAGGGAGCTGATCAAGGAGGGCCGCAGCGCGTTCTGGGCGCTGCTGATGACCTTCATCATTCTCTACGGCATCATCGGCGGCCTGTTCACCCCGACCGAAGCGTCGATCGTCGCCAGTCTCTACGCACTGCTGGTGGGCACTTTCGTCTACAAGGGCATCAACTGGCGCAACCTGGGCGGGATCCTGTCCGACACCGTCATCACCTCGGCCTCGCTGATGCTGCTCGTCGGCCTGGCCAACCTGTTCGGCTGGATCCTGACCAGCCAGCAGATCCCGCAGATGCTCGCCGATGCGATTCTCAGCATCAGCAGCAACCCGATCGTGGTCATCCTGATCCTCAACCTGATCCTGCTGTTCGTCGGCGCCTTCATGGAGACCATCGCCGCGCTGATCATCCTGTTCCCGGCCCTGCTTGGCGTGGCGACGGGGGTCGGCATGGACCCGATCCACTTCGGCGTGATGGCGGTACTCAACCTGATGATCGGCCTGACCACGCCACCGGTGGGCGTCTGCCTGTTCGTGGTCTCGAGCATCGGCAAGCTGCCCATGCTGCGGGTGGCGAAAGCCATCGTGCCGTTCCTGATCTGCAACCTGATCGTGCTGATGCTGGTATCGTTCGTGCCGGCGCTGTCACTGTGGCTGCCCAACCTGCTGATGGGGAAATAGCCTCATGACCGCAGCCGACATCAACATCGAGCGTAAGCCGAGCCGACGCCCCCCGAGCGGGATCGGCATCGTCCACCTGGGCCTGGGGGCCTTTCACCGCGCCCATCAGGCGGTCTACCTGCAACGACACCTCGACCGAACCGGTGCGGATGACTGGGGCATCTGCAGCGCCAATATCCGCGCCAATCGCACCCTGGTCGAGCAACTGCGCGACGGCGACTGCCGCTATCACGTGGCCGAATTCAGCGACAGCGAGCATGTCACGCTGCGGGAAGTCACCGCCCTCCGTGAAGCGCTCTACGCGGGCCCGGACGGCCCGGACCGGGAGGCGCTGCTGGCGCGGATGAGCGATCCCGCCGTGCACATCGTCACCCTCACGGTGACCGAAAAGGGCTACTTCCTCAGCCCGGCCAGCGGCGAGTTGCTGACCGACGCGCCAGCGATCGCCCACGACATCGCCCATCCCGAATCGCCGGATACCGCACCGGGCATGCTGTTGGAGGCACTGGCGCGACGCCGCTCGGCAGGCGTCCCACCGTTCACGGTGCTCTGTTGCGACAACATGCCCCACAACGGCTGGCGCACGCGGCGTGCGGTGATCTCGCTGGCCCGGCATCGCGATGGCGAACTGGCAGAATGGATCGACGCCAGCGTCGCCTTCCCCTCGAGCATGGTCGACCGCATCGTGCCGGCGATGACCGACGCGGACCGGACGCGCCTGGCCGGACTGGGTATCGACGACCCTGCCGCCGTGGTGTGCGAGACCTTCAGCCAGTGGGTGGTCGAGGATGACTTCCCGCTGGGCCGGCCGGACTGGGAGGCCGAAGGCGTCGAGATGGTCGCCGATGTCGCGCCGTTCGAAACCATGAAACTGCGCCTGCTCAACGGCGCCCACTCGCTGCTCGCCTATCTTGGCGCGCTGGCCGGCATCGAGACGGTCGATGCCGCCGTTGCGCGCCCGGCGTTTCGCGGGTTGCTCCGGCACTACTGGCAGCAGGAAGCGATCCCGACACTCTCACTGCCGGCGGGGAGTGATGTCGCTGCCTACACCGACAGCCTGCTGGCCCGCTTCGCCAACGATAGCCTGCACCATCGGCTGCAGCAGATCGCCATGGACGGTTCGCAGAAGCTGCCCCAGCGCTGGCTGGCCGGTGGTGTCGAACGAATGACTGCCGGCGACGAGATCAGTGCGACCGCACTGGGCGTGGCCGGCTGGATTCGCTATACCGCGGGCACCGATCTCAACGGCCAGCCGCATCCGGTGGACGACCCCATGGCAGAGACGTTCGCGACGCTCCACCGTCGTCACGGCGACGACCCCGCCGCGCTGACCGACGCCTTTCTCGCCCTCGATGCCGTGTTTCCCGTGGCGATGCGCAACGACCGGCCGTTCTCCCGGCAGATCCTCGCGGCACTGGCGCGACTGGAAAACGACGGCGTGGAGTCCGCCATTGCCGCCTTGACCCTCAACGCTTCTGATCGGGACGCTTGATCATGGAACATACCTGGCGCTGGTTCGGCCCGGCCGACCCCATCACCCTCGGCGAGATTCGCCAAGCCGGCGCGACCGGCATCGTCACCGCACTGCATGACATTCCCAATGGCGAGGTGTGGCCGGTGGACGCGATCGCCGCGCGCAAGCAAACGATCGAAGCCGCCGGGTTAGTCTGGTCGGTGGTGGAGAGCGTGCCGGTTCATGAAGCGATCAAGCAGGGGCTGCCGGAGGCCGAGCGCTATATCGAGAGTTATCGCCGGACGCTGGCCAATCTCGGCGAATGCGGTATCGATGTGGTCTGCTACAACTTCATGCCGATCCTCGACTGGACCCGCACCGACCTCGCCTGGCCGTTGCCGCACGGCGGGACCGCGCTGCGTTTCGACCAGACGGCCTTCGCGGCCTTCGATCTGTTTCTGCTCGAGCGCGAGGGTGCACACGCGGATTACGGCGACGCCGAGCGAGAAGCGGCCAGAGCCTACCTCGACACGCTCGATGCCGCGGCACGAACGCGCCTGATCGATACCGTCATCGCCGGGCTGCCCGGCACCGAGGAGCACTACACCCTCGAAGACTTTCGCCACGCCCTTGCCGCCTACCGTGGCATAGACGCCGAACGCTTGCGCGCCAATCTGGCAGCGTTTCTACGCGCCATCGTGCCCGCGGCAGAGCAAGCCGGGGTGCGCCTGGCGATTCATCCGGACGATCCGCCCCGGGAACTGCTGGGACTGCCGCGCGTCGTCTCCACCGCCGAGGACGCCCAGTTCGTGCTCGACAGCGCGCCCAGCACCGCCAACGGCCTGACCTTCTGCACCGGCTCCTACGGCGTTCGCGAGGAGAACGATCTCGTCGCCATGGCGGAACGCTTCGCGCCTTACATCCACTTCGTGCATCTGCGCGCTACCCGGCGCGAAGCCGACCCGCTCAGTTTCCACGAGGCCGAGCACCTGGACGGCGATGTCGACATGGTCGGGGTGATCGTCGAGCTGGTTCGCGAACAGCGTCGGCGCCAGCGTGACGGCGGTCCACGTCTGCCCATGCGCCCCGATCACGGCCACCACCTGCTCGACGATCTCCACCGCGAAACCCGCCCCGGCTACCCGCTGATCGGCCGGCTCAAGGGGCTGGCCGAACTGCGCGGGGTGGAACTTGCGATAGCGCGGCTCTGTTGATGACCCAACGCATCTCCTTCGCGCCTTTCCACGTAAGCTCCTCAGTACGGCAGACTCGTACGACCACCATTCACGCAACAGCGCGGGGTTCATGAACCATGCCGATCAAGACATCACCGGTCCCTCCCACGGCTCGAATATTGCCGATCCTCTGGCTGGCGACCACGCTGGCGGCGCTCGCCTTCGCGGCCACGGCAACCGCCGCCGAGGGCGAGCGACTCAGCGGCGACGAGATCCAGCAGCAGGTCTGGGGGCATCGCGTCCAGGGCGCCATGGCGAGCGGCCAGCAGTACGACGAAGTCTATCGCCAGGACGGCAAGATCGAGGGCGATGGCTATACCGGCCAGGCCACGATCGTCGACGATCGCATGTGCTTCGACTACGGCGATGGTCAACCGACCTGCTACGGCGTCCGCCAGGACGGTGACGAGAGCATCGAGTGGCTTGACGGCGACGAGGTCGTCGGTGAAGGCGAGCTCAGCAACGCCGAGTGATCGCCACGGGCGGCCGCTGCAACGGCGGTCGCCACTTCCAGCGCACCATTACGCAACCCGCGACCGCAGTGGTATGGTAACGACCGAACCATCAGGACAGATCCCATGTCGCTACCGATTGGTCCGGGATTGGCCGGAACCCGCATCCTGCTCGGCATCAGCGCCGGCATCGCCGCCTACAAGAGCGCCCATCTCGCCCGCTTGTTGAAGAAGACCGGCGCCGAAGTCCGCGTGGTCATGACCGAAGGCGCGCAGGCTTTCATCACCCCGCTGACGCTGCAGGCACTCACCGGCGAGCCGGTGCGGACATCGCTGCTGGATCCGGAAGCCGAAGCCGGCATGGGCCACATCGAGCTGGCGAAATGGGCGGATGTCATCCTGATCGCCCCCGCCACCGCCGACCTGATGGCGCGGCTGGCCCACGGTCACGCCGACGACCTGCTGACCACCCTCTGCCTCGCCACCGAAGCCCGCTGCCTGATGGCGCCGGCCATGAACCAGGCGATGTGGCGTCATCCGGCCACCCTGGCCAATGCCGACCGGCTGCAGCAGCTGGGCTGGGCGCTGCTGGGCCCCGACGCCGGCGACCAGGCCTGTGGCGACGTCGGCCTCGGCCGCATGCTCGAGCCGGAAACCATTCTCGCCCGGCTGCTGGGCGAACTTGAACCGGGCCAGGAAGCGGCGTCACGGGTGATGCCCGTGCACCGGGATCTGGACGGCAAGCGCGTGGTCATCACCGCTGGACCCACCCGCGAAGCCCTGGACCCGGTGCGTTATCTCTCCAACCACAGCTCCGGCAAGATGGGCTACGCCCTGGCCGCGGCCTGCGCCGAGCGTGGCGCCAGCGTCACGCTGGTCAGCGGCCCGGTGACGCTCTCGACGCCGCCCGGTGTCGAACGGATCGAGGTGACCTCGGCTGTCGAGATGCTGACCGCGGTCGAATCCTGCATGCCGTGCGACCTGTTCATCGGCTGTGCCGCGGTGGCCGACTACCGCGCCGCCGCCGTCAGCGAACACAAGTTGAAGAAGACGGGAGACGCCGGCGGGCTGACCCTCGAGCTGGTGCGCAATCCGGATATCGTCGCCACGATCGCGGCGCGGGCGGACCGACCGTTCACGGTCGGCTTTGCCGCCGAGACCCAGTCGTTGGAGACACACGCCGACAGCAAGCTCGAACGCAAGCGCCTGGACCTGATCGTCGCCAACGATGTCTCCCTCGAGGGTATCGGCTTCGGCGGCGACGACAATGCCGCCACGCTGCTGTGGCGGGAGCGGGAGCGGACCCGGCACCACGCGTTGCCGCGTCAGCCCAAGACGGCACTGGCCAACGCCATCGTCGATCACATCGCCGATCGCCTGCGCTAACGCATCCGGTCCGCCTCCCAGCGGTGGTAAGCTGAGCGGCTTGCTCGTCATCTCACTTCATGCACCCTCAGGAACGACGCTTCATGTCACACAGCACTGCGCCCGCCAGACCCAAGCTCTCGGTCAAGATTCTCGATGAGCGGGTACACGACTACCCGCTGCCCCACTACGCCACCACAGGCAGCGCCGGCATGGACCTGCGCGCATTGCTCGACGACGCGTTGACGCTGGCGCCCGGCGACACGGCCCTGGTCCGCACCGGCCTGGCCATCCACATCGGTGACCCGGGCCTGGCCGGCGTCGTCCTGCCGCGTTCCGGCCTCGGCCACAAGCACGGTATCGTGCTCGGCAATCTGGTCGGGCTGATCGATTCGGACTACCAGGGCGAGTTGATGATCTCGGTCTGGAACCGCGGTCAGGAGACGTTCGTGCTCGAGCCCGGCGAGCGGCTGGCGCAGTACGTGCTGGTGCCGGTGGTCCAGGCCGAGCTCGACATCGTCGAGGAGTTCGTCGCCACCGAGCGCGCCGGCGGCGGGTTCGGTCACTCCGGCCGGCAGTGAATCGTCTTCCGCCTCCCATAGCCGTTCTCTGCAAGGACATGTCACGTGGCGCTAAGCGCAACCATCTATAAAGCGAAACTCAACGTTAGCGATCTGGATCGCCACTACTATGGCGATCATGCGCTGACCGTGGCCTGCCACCCGTCCGAGACGGCGACGCGACTGATGGTGCGCCTGCTGGCATTCATCGACAATGCGCACGCCATCGGCGCTGACAACGATCTCGCCATGACGCGCGGCCTGAGCAGCGAGGACGAGCCGGATCTCTGGCTCAAGGCACCGGATGGGCGAATCCTGTTGTGGATAGAGCTGGGCGAGCCGTCGCTGAAGCGCATCAAGCAGGGCCTTTCCCGGGCGGAACGGGTAGTGGTCTATCCCTACGCCCCGCGCAGTGCGGCACAGTGGTGGAAGAAGCTCGAAAGCGATGTTCTGGCCCTGCCCCGGGTGACGGTCTGGAGCCCGCCGCCGGAACCGCTGGCGGCGCTGACCGCGCTCGTCGACCGCAACCTGAGCCTCGACGCCACCCGGATGGAAGGCGAATGGCTGATGACCGACGGCCAGGTTTCGGTGGCGCTGGAGTTCGAGCGCTGGGCATGAATCTCGCGTCGAAGCCGTTCGCGAAACAAAGGAAGATTGAAACATGACGACGAATGAGCAGCCCGGCGCCGACGTGCCGGCCTCGATCTTCAGGGCCTACGACATTCGCGGTATCGTCGACGAGACGTTGACCGAGGAGACCGTGGAATGGATCGGTCGCGCGGTGGGTAGCGAAGCGGCGGCGAGGGGGCAGCAGACGGTGATCGTCGCCCGTGATGGCCGCCACTCCGGCCCTCGCCTCCAGGCGGCGCTGATCCGCGGCCTGCGCGCCGCCGGCAGGGACGTGATCGATATCGGCCGCGTGCCGACCCCGGTCCTCTACTTCGCCACCGCGACGCTGGACGAGAGCCGTAGCGGCGTGATGGTGACCGGCAGCCATAATCCGCCTGACTACAACGGCTTCAAGATCGTGCTCGACGGCGTCGCCATCTCCGGCGAGGCGATCACGGGCCTGCTCGCGCGCATCCGCAGCGGCGAGTTGAGCGAGGGCGAAGGCTCGCTGGAGCAGCGCGATATCGGCGAGAGTTATCTTCAGCGCATTCTGGGTGACGTCTCCCTCGACCCGTCCGGGATCGGACGTCCGCTCAAGGTGGTAGTGGATTGCGGCAACGGCGTCGCCGGCGAACTGGGGCCCAGGCTGATCGAGGCGCTGGGGGCGGAGACCGTTCCCCTGTTTGCCGAGATCGACGGCGACTTTCCCAACCATCACCCCGACCCCGGCAAGCCGGAGAACCTTGTCGACCTGATCGCCAAGGTTCGGGAGACCGGTGCCGATGTGGGGCTGGCTTTCGACGGCGATGGCGATCGCCTGGGCGTGGTCACGCCGGCCGGCGAGATGATCTACCCGGACCGGCTGATGATGGCATTCGCCACCGACCTGCTAAAGCGAGATCCTGGCGCGCGTATCGTCTTCGACGTCAAGTGCACCGGCAATCTGGCCCAGATCATCGAGCGGGCCGGGGGCGAGCCCGAGATGTGGCGCACCGGCCACTCGCTGATCAAGGCACGCATGAAGGAGACCGGCGCGCAGCTGGGCGGCGAGATGAGCGGCCATATCTTCTTCGCCGAACGCTGGTACGGCTTCGACGACGGACTCTATGCCGCCGCCCGGCTGCTGGAAATTCTGTCGCGCCAGACGGTGGATGCCGACCGCTACTTCAGCGCGTTTCCCCAGGACGTCAGCACTCCGGAGCTGAATGCCCCGGTGACCGACGAGGAGAAGTTCGCGATCGTCGAGCGACTGGCCGAGAATGGCGACTTCGGTCAGGATGGCATCAAGACGACGCTGGACGGCATTCGCGTCGACTACCCCGATGGCTGGGGGCTCTGCCGGGCCTCCAACACCACGCCGATGCTGGTCCTGCGATTCGAAGGCAAGGACCAAGCGGCACTGGCGCGTATCCAGCAGCGGTTCGGCGCCGCAGTGCTCGCGGTGGCGCCGCACGTCGAACTGCCGTTCTGAGATCACGGCGCACGAGACATACGCAACAACAGGGAACGCGCCGCCGGTGCCGGTAGGCTCACGGTGCACAGACAGTGGAGAGATAACGCCTCATGAACGAGAGCCCGCGCGACCCGCGCCAGGTGGTCGAGATCCTGTCGGAGGCGCTGCCCTACATCCAGCGCTATTCGGGCAAGACGGTGGTGGTCAAGTATGGCGGCAACGCCATGACCGAGGACAAGCTGATCGACTCCTTCGCCCGCGACATGGTGTTGATGAAGGAGGTCGGCATCAACCCGGTGGTGGTGCACGGCGGCGGCCCGCAGATCGGCCAGTTGCTGGCACGGCTCAACATCGAATCGCGCTTCGTCAACGGCATGCGCGTGACCGATGCCGAAACCATGGACGTGGTCGAGATGGTGCTGGGCGGACTGGTCAACAAGAACATCGTGACCCAGATCAATCAGTGTGGCGGCAAGGCGATCGGCCTGACCGGCAAGGACAACGCCCAGATCCGGGCGCGCCAGCTCAAGGTCGAACAGTACAATCCGGCACTGGCCGAACCCGAGATCATCGATATCGGCCATGTCGGCGAGGTCGAGCACATCTCCACCGACCTGATCGAGATGCTCTCGAAGGCCGACTACATCCCGGTGATCGCGCCGATCGGGGTCGATCGCGAAGGCCATAGCTACAACATCAACGCCGATCTGGTCGCCGGCAAGGTGGCGGAGGCGCTCAAGGCCGAAAAGCTGATGCTGCTGACCAACGTCGCGGGGCTGCAGGATGCCCAGGGCAACGTCATGACCGGCCTCTCGACCGAACAGGTCGACGCCTTGATTGCCGACGGGACGATCTACGGCGGCATGCTGCCGAAGATCCGCTGCGCGCTGGATGCCGTCAAGGGCGGTGTCGACAGCGCTGTCATCGTGGATGGCCGCGTTGTCCATTCGACCCTGCTGGAGATCTTCACCGATGCCGGGGTCGGCACCCAGATCACCGATCATCGGGACTGAACCCGACAAGAGCCTCTTTTCATACATCGCGGGCGTGGAGGGCCCGCCCGGGTGCCAGACAGTCGACGCGCACCCGGGACGCTCCAGGAAGGAGCCTCGACGAGACAACCGATAAGAATCGCCATGACGCAGGCAACCCCCCAACTCTCCCGCCGTGAGCAGATCCTCCAGGCACTGGCACTGATGCTCGAGGAGGACAGCGGCAAGCGTATCACCACCGCCGCCCTGGCCCGCCAGGTCGGCGTCAGCGAGGCGGCGCTGTACCGCCACTTCCCGAGCAAGGCGCGCATGTTCGAGGGACTGATCGAGTTCATCGAAGCCAGCCTGTTCGAGCGCATCCGGCGCATCCTCGACGACGAGCCGTCGGCCCTCGCCCGCTGCGAGACGATCGTCCAGCTCGTGCTCGCCTTCGCCGAGAAGAACCCGGGCCTCAGCCGGCTGATGGACGGCGATGTCCTGACGGGCGAGACCGCCCGACTGCGCACCCGCATGTCGCAACTGTTCGAGCGGCTCGAGACCCAGTTGAAGCAGATCCTGCGCGAGGCGGAACTGCGCGAGGGGCTGCGCCCGCAACTGCCGGTCTCCGCCGCCGCCAACCTGCTTTCGGCCTTCGTCGAGGGTCGGATCAGCCAGTACGTGCGCAGCGATTTCCGCCACCGCCCCACCGTCCATTGGGAGGACCAGTGGCGTCTTCTGGGCGGCGGGCTGCTGACCACAACGACCCACCAGACGACGTCCGTCTAGGGCGAGTCCGGGGTGCCCAAACGCAAAAAGCCCGGNNCCGGGCTTTTTGCGTCTCTGCCTGAAGCGATGTACCACTCAGGCCTGTCTAGGGCTCGCCGCCCACATTCATCAGCCGCAGGGGTGGCTTACGCCGCGATGGTGTCGCCGAGCTGCTGCTTGATCTTCTTCATCGCATTCTTCTCGAGCTGACGGATGCGCTCGGCGGAAACGCCGTAGACATCGGCCAGATCGTGCAGCGTGGACTTGTGCTCCGAGAGCCAGCGCCGCTGCAGGATGTCGCGGGAGCGGTCGTCCAGCTCGCTCAGCGCTTCCCGCAGGCGACGCGTGTAATCGGCCTCCCAGTCGTCCGCTTCGAGCTGAGCCGCCGGGTCGAAGCTATGATCCTCGAGATACTGGGCCGGCGCCTGGTAGCTCTGCTCGTCGTCGTCGCCCGGCGAGGCGTCGAAGCCGGCGTCATAGGAAGCCAGCCGACCCTCCATCTCGCGCACCACCTTGGGCTTGACGTCGAGATCCTTGGCGATGGCATCGACTTCGTCGTTGTTCAACCAGGCCAGGCGCTTCTTGGCGCTGCGCAGGTTGAAGAACAGCTTGCGCTGGGCCTTGGTGGTGGCGATCTTGACGATACGCCAGTTGCGCAGCACGTATTCGTGGATCTCCGCCTTGATCCAGTGCACGGCGAACGACACCAGACGAACGCCCTGATACGGATCGAACCGCTTGACCGCCTTCATCAGGCCGACGTTGCCTTCCTGAATCAGGTCCGCCTGGGGCAGACCGTAGCCTGAGTAGCTGCGGGCGATGTGAACGACGAAGCGAAGGTGAGACATGATCAGACGGCGGGCCGACTCGAGATCGTCCTCCTCGTGCAGCCGCACGGCAAGGTCGTGCTCCTCGTCCGCCGTCAGTACGGGAATGCCATTGACGGCCTGGATATAGCCGTTGAGATCGTGCCCCGGGGAGAGATTCCCGATGGATTGAAGACTGGTGCTCATGTGCGTTGTCTCCATGGTTGACGACGTGTCAATGGGGAGAGCCTGTCGGCTCGATCCACCGGAAAGCACGCCGCAACAGGTTGTTCTGCCTGTTTGCGAGGATACCTGATGAGACCCTCAATCTAGACAAAAGTTCAAGATGTTCGCCAGCCTCGATGACTCGAAAACCCAGCGTCGCCTGGTGGTGGCCCAGCATCCTGGGTGACCTTCTTACCCTATTTCGCCCACCTTGACCAGTTTTCGGGCCTCTGCTTCCAACCTAGCGCGGCTTGATGTCCGCCAGATGACGCCCGACGGCCAGCCACGCGCCCAGCCAGCCCAATAGTGTACTAAAAAGCAGCAGAAAAGCCGAATGAGTGGTGCCCAGGGAGGGCAGAGCGAACTGGGCACCGTAGCTCTCCGCCAGCGCCGCGACGGGTGATGCCAGCCAGTTGCCCCCGACGATCAGCATGACCAACGCCAGGACCCCGCCACCCAGGCCGTACCAGGCGCCGCTATAGAGGAACGGGCGTCGCACGAACGCGTGGGTGGCGCCGATCAGGGTCACTACCTCGATCTCCTGACGCCGACTCTCCACCGCCAGCCTGACCGTGTTGCCGACCACCAGCAGGACACCCAGGCCGAACAGCAGCGCCAGTGCCAGCGCGACACGTTGGCCGACCGCCGCCAGTTGCTGAAGCCGATCCAGCCACGCCAGGTCGAGGCGAACCTCGTCGACGCCGTCGAGCGTCTGCAGACGCTGGCTCAGCGACTGCACGGCGGCGGGATCGGTATCGTCGGGAGTCACCACGACGCTCGCCGGCAGCGGATTGGTGTCGAGCTGGGAGAGCGCATCCTCGACCCCCAGCGTCTGCTGGAACTCCGCCAGCCCCTCGGCCGCCGTCACCAGGCGAGTCCCCGCAACGCCGCTCTGCTCGCCGACTTCGGCCGCCAGGCTCATGGCCCGGGATTCATCGACGTCGGCGTCGAAATAGACCGTCAACGTGGCACTCTCGTCCAGCTCGGCATCGACCAGGCGCGCACTGTCCAGGGCCAGCCATAACCCCGCGGGCAGGATCAACGCAATGGCGATCGCGAGCATGGTCAGCAAGGTCGATATCGGGCGCCTGACCAGACGCAGGGCACTGTCGCTCATCATGGCCCGGTGATGCCGCAGCCAGGCCCGGCCGCCGCCGGACGATCGACGCGTGGGCTTCTGGGCACCGCGCCGGGAGGGGCCGGTGGATTGGCGCTCGCTCATGCCGCCTCCCCATCGCCGACGAGCCGGCCATCCCGCAACTTCAGCACTCGGTGGCGCAACCGGGCGATGAGGGCGAGATCGTGGCTCGCCACCAGCACCGTGGTACCGATGCGATTGAAATCCTCGAACAGCCGCATGATGTCGGCGGAGAGCTGGGGGTCGAGGTTGCCGGTGGGCTCGTCGGCCAGCAGCAACGCCGGTTTGTTGACCACCGCGCGCGCAATACCCACGCGCTGCTGCTCGCCGGTAGAGAGCTCGATCGGCAGCGCTCGCTCACGATGCAGCAGCCCGACCTTGTCCAGCGCGGCCCGCACGCGCCTGCCGGCATCGATGGGCTCGACGCCCTGAATGGTCAACGGCAGCGCGACATTGGCGAAGATATCGCGATCGAACAGCAGTTGATGATCCTGGAAGACGACGCCGATCTGGCGCCGGTAGTAGGGAACCTGACTGATATGCAACCGATCCAGATCGTGGCCGGCGACCAGCACCCGGCCACGCGAGGGGCGCTCGAGGCGCATGATCAGCCGCAGCAGCGAGCTCTTGCCGGCACCGGAGTGGCCGGTGAGGAAAAGCATCTCGCCGCGCTCGACCCGGAAATTGATATCGGCCAGCGCCTCGAAACGACCACCGTAGCGCTTGCCGACGTGCTCGAACGCGATCATGAGTCGGCGTCGCCGTCCCGTCCGAACAGCGCCTTGACGAACGTCTGGGCGTCGAACGGGCGCAGATCCTCCAGCGACTCGCCGACGCCGATGAAACGAATCGGCGTTCCCATCTTCTTGGCCAGGGCAAAGATGATGCCGCCCTTGGCGGTGCCGTCGAGCTTGGTCAGGGTGATGCCGGTCACCGGAATCGCCTCGTCGAACGTCGTCGCCTGGGAGATCGCGTTCTGTCCCGTTCCCGCGTCGAGCACCAGCATCACTTCATGGGGAGCGCTGGCGTCGAGCTTGGCCATGACCCGCTGCACCTTCTTGAGCTCTTCCATCAGATGGCTCTTGTTGTGCAGGCGACCGGCGGTATCGGCAATCAACACATCGACCTTGCGCGCGCGCGCAGCGGCGACCGCATCGTAGATGACCGAGGCACTGTCGGCGCCGGTATGCTGGGCGATCACCGGTACCCGGTTACGCTCGCCCCAGACCTTGAGCTGCTCCACCGCTGCGGCGCGGAAGGTATCGCCGGCGGCCAGCATCACGCTGCGCCCCTCGTTCTGGAAACGCTGGGTCAGCTTGCCGATGGTCGTGGTCTTGCCGACGCCGTTGACGCCGACCATCAGGATCACGAACGGACCCTCGCCTTTGGCCGGCAGTTGCAGCGGCTGGGAAACCGGTTCGAGCAAGGCCGCCAGCTCCTCCTGAAGCGCGCGATACAAGGCGTCGGCGTCGGCCAGCTCCTTGCGCGATACCCGACCGGTCAAACGCTCGATGATCTCGCTGGTGGCCTCGATGCCCACGTCCGCCAGCAGCAGTTGGGTCTCGAGGTCCTCCATCAGCTCATCGTCGATCTGCTTCTTGCCCAGCAGCAGGTCGGCAATGCCGTCGGTCAGGTTGGCACGCGTACGCCCGAGGCCGGCACGCACACGCGAGAGCCAGCCGCCCTTGGGCTTCTCCTTCGGTGCCGGCGGACTCGGCTCTACCGCGGTCTCCATGGAGGGCACTGGGGTCACGTCGGTCGCCAGATCGGCCTCGCGGGTACCATCCGCGGGGTACTCCTGCAGGGCCGATCGCGGAGACTCAGGGTCCAGCGGCTGAGCCAGCGACTCCTCGGCGGCCGTTGTCTCGACCGGCGAGGGTTGATAGTCCACCGGCACCGGTCGATCGGGAGATTCGGTCTCGACGGCCGACGCCGTGGCAGGGACTGCGGTTGCCACCGTCGACGAGTCCGCTGACTCCTGCGAGGGGGAGGCCTCGACGTTCCCGGAATCTGTCTCCCCGGCGGCGGACGGGCCCTCTCGTTCGGCCGGCGGCTGCGGTTCACCGGCACCGGTGGAACGTTCGCCTTCGACGTCTCCTTCCCGGTCTTCGACCACGCCAGCTTCCGGGTTCTCTTGTTCTGACGCCGCCTCGGCCCGTTCCGACTCGCGCCGGCGTGCCTCTTCTTCCTGCTGCTTTTTACGACTCTTGAATAGTCCGAACATGGATGGCTTCACTGCTGAAAAGCCGTGCTCGCGCCACTTACCAGCGTCGATCGTCACGGCTTCGGAGAATATCGTTATCGAGGGCTCATCCTATCACCGCGAGTGTTGCGGGGGTACAATTGCGCGCCATGAATCGACGCCGCCCACGCCGGGTTTCCGACAGCGCTCGCTCGCGCCAGCCCTCTCAAGCCACCTCTCGCGGTGGCCGTGGCCAGTTGCGCCTGATAGGCGGCGAGTTTCGTCGCCGCAAGCTGCCGATACCGGACAGCCCCGGCCTGCGCCCGACGCCGGACCGGGTGCGCGAAACCCTGTTCAACTGGCTGGCTTTCGATATTGCCGGACGGCAGGTACTGGACCTCTACGCGGGCACCGGCGCACTCGGCCTGGAAGCGTTGTCGCGAGGGGCGGCCCGGGCCACGTTCGTCGAATCCACCGCCCCGGTGGCCAAGGTGCTGGAAGCGAATGTCGCGACGCTGGGCGCCGCCGGAGACGTCGTCGGCATCCCCGTCGAACGGTTCCTGGCGACGACGCCCAGCAGGTTCGACCTCGTCTTCCTCGACCCCCCTTTCCGCCAGGGGCTGGCCGCACAAACCTGCCTCGACCTGGAAATGGGCGGTTGGCTGGCGTCCGATGCGGTCATCTATGTCGAGACGGAACACGAGCTCGTCTGGTCCCCGCCGGCATCTTGGCAACTTCATCGCGAAATCGTGGCGGGAGACAGTCATGGGCGACTTTTCAGACGTCAACCCGACGCCGGCTGACGTCGCCACTTCGAGACGCTTGTCGTCGGCCTCGGCGCCACGTAGGCTGCGGCCATCGAACCAGCGGCCATACCTCGGGAACGAGTCACGAACTTTCAAGGAGAGTAGAGATGAACGGTGAAATCTTCGCCAAACTGGAACAGAAGATTCAGGATGCCGTCGACAGCATCGAGATGCTGAAGATGGAGAATGAAGAGCTCAAGGCGGAGAACGCGCGCTTCCAGCAGGAGCGTGAGGAGTGGGAACAGCGCCTCGGAGGGCTGCTGGACAAGCTGCAGTCGCTTGACAGCGCCTCCACCAGCGACAACGGCTGAGACGGCGGCACGGGGCGACCTGCTCAGGCCGTCCCGTGCGGCAGCCAGCCCACCGCGGCCTCGCTTTTCACTCCCCCGGGTCCCTGCCAAGTCACCCTCGCGTTCGGCCGGGCGTCCTCGATCGATCGCGTCAGACCAGGTCCCGCGACATCAGCAGCGCATCTTCTCCACGTCCATCGTCACGACGGTAGTAACCGCGACGCTGGCCGTCGATCCTGAAGCCGGCACGCTCGTACAGTCGCCGCGCCGCCAGGTTCGATTCCCGCAGCTCGAGCAGCAGGCGCTCGGCCCCCTGGGCACGGGCGCATCGCATGACCCACCCCAGCATCTTCCATGCCAGACCTTGGCGTCGCGCATCGGGCAGCACGCAGATCGACTGTAGCTCGGCGTCAAATGGCAGATAGGCCAGGATGGCGACGGCCCACAGTGTGCTGTCTTCGGCCGATCGAATGCCCCAGACCGCGTAGCCGTCGTCCCTCAACGCCGCCTCCAGCAGCGCTTCCGACCAGGCGTCATCGTTGGCCCGGCGCTCGAACGCCATCAACACCGGCAGGTCGTCGGCGTCGAGCCGAACCGGAATGGCCCCGCCAGTGAAGGCCTCGGGATGAAAAGCGTCGATGGACATGGGCATGACTCGAGGAGGATCGTTCAAGCGCTCCGGCACCGGCGGGCGGGAGCTGCTATTCGGGAGAGTCCAGGCCCTGGCGCCAGGCGCTTCCCGCCGCCTGCAGCAGGGACCAGCACTCGCGCTTGGCATTGGCCGAGCTCAGCAGGTCGTCGGGGTGCGGCAGGCGGTGGCAGGCCCAATCGCCCTCGTCCCCCGAATCGCTCAGCAGCGACGACCAGACCTCATCGCCGACGGCGATGGCACCGTCGATTCTCATACCGTGGCGACGCGCCTGCCCAGCGCAGAAGACCAGGATACCTTCACGCGCCTCATCGGCGGGATCGGTGGCCTGCAGGTCCATCAACGGCCAGGTCAGACGCGACAGCGGCGCCCCACCGGCGGGCATGCTGGCGCTCTGCAGCATCTGTCCCAGCAGCGCCTGGCCCGCGGCGGAGATCGGCCGCTCGCCGGGAAGCAGCAGCCACCAGCGCTCACCGATGACCGAGAGCGACAAGGTGAACCGAAGCGGCTCGGCGGCGGGCGCAGCATCCTCGGCAACGTCCACGGGAGCCTGCCCGGTCCCGGAGACCGTTGGCGCCGAAGAAACCGCCGCGTCGGAATCGGCGGTGCGGTCGGGAGAAGACGGCGGCGACTCGACCCGGGGCGCGTCTTCCCCGAGCAGGGCCCTGGCGCGCGACAGCGGTGCCGCGGTCTGTTGCGTCGGCGACGCATCGGCGGCGGGCCGATCGCGCTCGACCGGTCGTGCCGGCGTTTCCAGCAACGCCTGCAGCCGCTGCCCCGGCGCCGGTTTTTCCGGTTCGGCCGCGGCTTCCCATTCGACCTGCTCGGTCGGCTTGGCGTTGACGAAGCGATACCGCGAGGCCCAGGTGGAGATCCCCATGGCCTCGAGGTACTGCAGCCGCTGCGGATCGCCGATCACTGGCCGCCCCCGCCGCGACAGTGGGGCGAATCCGGACGTACGCCGCCACGGGTCGACCACTGTTGCGGCGTGTAGAGATGCAGTGCCAGCGCATGGACGGGGCCGGCGAGTTCATCAGCGAGCAGGCTGTAGATCAACTGGTGGCGCTTGACCGGCATCAGCCCGGCGAATCGCTCCGAGACCAGCGTCACCTTGAAGTGAGTTTCGGAATCCGGTGGCACATGATGCATGTGGCTCTCGTTCTCGACCGTCATCTCGACCGGCTCGAGCGTCGCGAGTTTCTCTTCGATACGTGCCTGAACACTCATGACAGTTCCTCCTGAACCAACCGGACCATTGTAACGCCTTGCTCGGGGGTTGGGTGAGCCTCGAGCAGGGCTCAGCGCCGAAGTCCCTTGGCGGCCATCGGCGTACGATAGAGACTCAAAGCCAGTGCGATCGCCACCGATGCACACCCCACCCAGAGCGACAGCGTGAGCGAACCGAACGAGAGACCGAGGATCAGCCCGACCAAGGCCGTGCCCAGCGACTGCCCGAAGGTGCGCACCGAGGCCAGCACGCCAGAGGCGTTGGCGCTGAGATCGACCGACACGCTGCCGATCATCTCGCGATTGTTGGGCGCCTGGAACAGGCCGTAACCCACCCCGCAGAGCGCGGTGCGCCAGATCACGTCGAGGTAGCTCGAGTCGGCGCCAAGGCCAGTCAATGCCAGCATGCCGAGCAGGAACAAGCCCAGGCCGGTCGAGCTGATCAGCGCCGGGTTGCCCTTGTCCGCCAGGCGCCCTGCCAGCGGCCCGATGATCATGATCACCAGCGGCCAGGGCGTGAACAGCACTGCCGACATGATCGGCGAGACGCCCATGACGGTCTGGTAGAGAAATGGCAGCCCCACGAACGCCACGCCCTGGGCCAGGAATGCGAACATCGACACCACCGCCGCGAACGAGAAGCGCGGCTCGACGAACAGTGCCAACGGCACCAGCGGCTTGGCGACATGGCGCTGGCGATAGACGAATCCCACCAGGCAGATCACGCTGACAGCCAGCGTCGCCAGGGCCAGCACGCCCCCCTTCCCGTGGCCGAACTGATCCAGCGCGAAGACGCTGCCACTGAGCATGACGATCGACATCAGCGCGCCCCAGATATCGATCCGCCCCGGAATCGCCTTCTCCCGCGGCAAGGCGCGAACCCCCAGCGTCAGCGCCAGCAGACCGATCGGCACGTTGATCGCGAACAGCCACGGCCAGCTCGCCAGGTGCAGGATCAGCCCCCCCAGCGACGGCCCTGCAGCAATGCCGAAAGCCACCGTCAGCGCGCTCAGTCCGATCGCCGAGCCCAGCAGACGGGTAGGAAAAATGATGCGGTAGAGCGATGGCCCGATGCTCAACATCGCAGCGGCGCCGATCGCCTGCAGCCCCCGCATCACCAGCAGGAATTCGAACGAACGGGACAGCGCACAGCCCAGGGATGCCACGGTGAAGACCGCCAGCCCGCCAATATAGAGCCGGTGACGACCGATGCGTCGGCTCACCGCGGCGAAGGTCAGCAGAAGCGCCGCCGTCACCAGCTGATAGACGTTGGCGATCCAGATCGATTCGGCGCCGCTGATCGCCAGCTCCTTGGCCAGCGTGGGAAGGGCAATGTTGACGATACCGTTGTCCAGCACCGCCATCTGGGTGCCAGTGATCATCGCCAGCAGCGCCAGCTTGCGTTCACGTCCGGGAAGACCGTCGTCCCCCGGCCGCTCCTCGAACAGCCGCTTCAGCATGGGCTGCAGAAGCGCGGAGCATCGCCCTCGAGTAACATCCGCAACCTCACTCCTCGTCGGTCTCCATCAGCAGTTCGTCGTCGACTTCGGAGGTCTCCAGCTCGGCCTCGTCGTCGAGGTCCACCGCCAGATAACTGTGTTCCAGGGTGAGAAAGGTCTCGAACAGCGCCCAGTCCAGGCTCTCCGGCCACTGGCGCTCATCTTCCTCCCACGCTCGCAGCTCGGTCTCGAGGATGTCGTAGTAGCGCTCTCCGACATAGGCCTGCAGGGCTTCCGGCGTATCCATCTCGGGGATGAGATAGACGGTATTCTCGCCAGCGATGTCTTCGAGCGTCAGGTCGTCTTCACCGACCATCGGCTCCAACGAGTTGACCCAGTCGACGAACGCCTGGG
>NZ_PZJM01000001.1:460-394771 GCF_003206045.1 Salinicola lusitanus | reverse complement strand
AATCCGAATGACCTGCTCCAGCGGCGAGACGAAGATCTTGCCGTCGCCGATCTTGCCGGTATTGGCCACCTTGGTGATGGCATCGATTACCTGGTCGCTCATGCCGTCGTCGACGGCGACTTCCAGCTTGATCTTGGGAAGGAAGTCGACCACGTATTCGGCGCCACGGTAGAGCTCGGTGTGGCCCTTCTGGCGACCGAAGCCCTTGACCTCGGTCACGGTGACGCCCTGCACGCCGATCTCGGACAGAGACTCACGCACGTCGTCCAGCTTGAACGGTTTGATAATGGCGGTAACCAGTTTCATGGAAGTTCTCCTCACGTGCGATAGGCGGATGATGTGCGCTCAACTCTTTGAGTGGCCGTTCGAATGCCCGACAACTAACTAGTAGTTTAAGCATACACCGCCGATCGCGGGAATTAAAAAAGGCCCCCCGAAGGGGGCCAGGGGAGCACGCCAGCTCACTCGGTGTGTCGGCTCACTTCTTGCCGACGTTGAATTCAGGATAGGCTTCCATACCGCATTCCGCGATATCGACGCCTTCATATTCTTCTTCTTCGGAGACTCGGATACCCATGACGGCCTTGATGATGCCCCACACCACCAGGCTGGCGATGAAGGTCCAGGCGAAGATGGTCGCGATTCCCAGGAGCTGAGCGCCGAACGTGGCGTCGCCGTTGGAGAGCGGTACGGCGAGCAGGCCCCAGATGCCGACGACGCCATGGACCGAGATCGCGCCGACCGGGTCGTCGATCTTCACCTTGTCGAGCGTCACGATGGCGATGACCACCAGCAGACCACCGACAGCGCCGATCAGCGTTGCGCCAAGGGCAGTGGGAGCCAGCGGCTCGGCGGTGATGGCGACCAGGCCGGCCAGCGCGCCATTCAGCGCCATGGTCAGGTCCGCCTTGCGGAACCACAGCTTGGCCAGAATGATCGCGGCGATGACGCCGCCGGCAGCCGCCGCGTTGGTGTTGACGAAGACCTGAGCAACGGCGTTGGCTTCATCGACATTGGACACCATCAGTTCGGAGCCGCCGTTGAAGCCGAACCAGCCCAGCCACAGGATGAAGGTTCCGAGCGTTGCCAGCGGCAGGTTGGAGCCAGGGATCGCGTAGATGGCGCCGTTCTTGCCGTACTTGCCCTTGCGAGCGCCCAGCAGCAGCACACCGGCGAACGCGGCCGTGGCACCACAGAGGTGGACGACGCCAGAGCCGGCGAAATCCTGGAAACCGGCCGCGTCGAGGAAGCCGCCACCCCATTTCCAGTAGCCCTGAATCGGGTAGATGAAGCCGGTCATGACGACTGCGAAGAGCATGAATGCCCACAGTTTCATACGCTCGGCGACGGCGCCGGAGACGATCGACATTGCGGTGGCAACGAAGACGACCTGGAAGAAGAAGTCGGAGCGTGCGGAGTAGTAGACGTCGCCGCCGCTGGACATCACGTCGTCGACGCTGTTCTCTGCGCCGATCAGGAAGCCGAGGTTGGGCAGGAAGCCACCGCTCTCGCTGGAGTACATGATGTGATAGCCCACCAGCAGGTACATGGTGCAGGCGATGGCGTAGAGAACGACGTTCTTGGTCAGGATCTCGGTGGTGTTCTTGGCGCGGACCAGTCCCGCCTCGAGCATGGCGAACCCTGCCGCCATCCACATCACCAGGGCGCCCGTCACCAGAAAGTAGAAGGTGTCGAGTGCGTAGGAAAGTTGAACTACTTGATCATTCATTCTTTTGTCTCCTCGTTCCGCGCCGTCAAACGGCGTCGGCCCCGCGTTCCCCGGTACGAATCCGGATCACATCTTCGAGTGGCGTGACGAATAGTTTGCCGTCGCCGATCTTGCCGCTGTTGGCGGCATTGCGGATCGAGTCCAGCACACCATCGACACGATCGTCTTCGACAGCGACCTCCACTTTCACCTTCGGCAGGAAATCGACGACATACTCCGCGCCGCGGTAAAGCTCTGTATGGCCTTTTTGACGACCGAACCCTTTCACTTCGGTGACGGTGATGCCTTGCACGCCGTTATCGGCCAGCGCTTCGCGCACATCGTCGAGCTTGAAGGGTTTAATGATGGCGGTGATGAGTTTCATCCCTTGTCTCTCCCGTAATCGGCTTGCGCCTTCAGGTGATAGGCAGGACACATGCCATTTGCCGATGAGGGTAAAAAAATCAATAAGTTGTTGGTGGTCTCGAGTGCGGCCGCTAGCGATGCGTCGCCGCCGAGGCCAGTGATTGCACCAGAATCATGCAGGCCGGTTTTGTGGCTGCACCTTTTATGCGCAGGCGTAAAGCCGGGAGTTTGCGTAGACTTGAGTGACAGGTCATCGAAGACATCGGGAAATCAAGGAGACAATTTCATGTCGGCACAGGATCGGTTCGAGCGTCTGACCAGGCAGCTGAGTGACAAGCTCCATGGTGCCTCCCAGGCGCCGGGTGACATCCAGCGCAACGTGCAGGGGGTATTGCGGGGCGCCATGGAGCGTATGGAGATCGTTTCCCGGGAAGATTTCGACATCATGATGGAAGTGCTCCAGCGCACGCGTGAGCGTGTCGAGGCGCTGGAGGAGCAGGTGGCGGCGCTGGAGAACACACTGCAGAGCGAGCAGGCGGCCCAGCCCCGCGTGGAGCCCAGCACTCCGCCAGGCGACGACACCGATGGCAGCGCCCACGGAACCAAACCCTGACCACGCCGGAGCTGACTCCAGTTGATTCGTGTCGCCGCCGGGCATCCTCGCCCGGCGGGTGGCGGCGATCGAGTTGCGATATCACGTAACATTATGTAGTTGTAGGGCCATGAAGGATGTCGCCCCGGCATCTCCTGGCCTGCGGCGACTGCCCAGGTGCCGACCTGGGAGCTCCCATGACGCTTGCCATCGTGCGCGCCCGCGCCAGCCTCGGACTCGAGGCCCCCGAAGTGCTGATCGAGGTTCATCTGAGTAACGGTTTGCCGGGGTTGACGCTGGTGGGCCTGCCCGAGGCCGCGGTCAAGGAGAGTCGCGAACGGGTTCGCAGCGCGCTCATCAACGCCGGTTTCGAGTTTCCTTCACGTCGCATCACGCTCAACCTGGCGCCTGCCGACCTGCCCAAGGATGGCGGTCGCTTCGATCTGCCCATTGCACTGGGCATTCTGATGGCGTCTGGCCAGGTTCCCGTCGAGGCGGCCGAACGGCTCGAAGTCGTCGGCGAGCTGGCGCTGGACGGCGCGCTGCGGCCGGTCACGGGCGCACTCCCGACGGCACTGGCGGCGCGGCGCTCGGGCCGGGGGCTTATCGTTCCGCTCGCCAATGCCGATGAGGCGGCATTGGCCGACGGCGTCGAGGTGTTCGCGGCGGGGCATCTGCTCGAGGTCGTGGGCCATTTACTCGGTCGCGAGAAGCTCGTTGCGCACCAATTTGGCGCGCCCGTCAACGCGGAACTGCCCCAACCGGACATGGCAGATGTCAAGGGGCAGCATCAGGCGCGCCGGGCGCTGGAGGTCGCGGCGGCGGGTGGTCACAACCTGTTGCTGGCGGGGCCGCCAGGCACGGGCAAGACCATGTTGGCGAGCCGGCTGGCCGGCATCCTGCCGCCGCTGACACAGGATGAGTCGCTCGAGGTGGCGGCGGTGCGGTCGGTGTGCGGGCTGCCGATCATGGAGCGCTGGGGGCAGCGGCCGTTTCGCAATCCGCACCACACCTCGAGCAGCGTGGCGCTGGTGGGCGGCGGTGCGCGGCCGCGGCCCGGCGAGATCTCGCTCGCGCACCAGGGCGTGCTGTTTCTGGATGAACTGCCGGAGTTCGACCGCCACGTGCTGGAAGTGCTGCGGGAGCCGATGGAGTCGGCGCAGATCCTGATTTCCCGGGCCAATCATCAGCGCCGCTTTCCGGCCCGTTTTCAGCTCGTCGCGGCGATGAACCCCTGCCCGTGTGGCCATCTCGGCGATCCGCGTCAGCGCTGCCACTGCAGCTCCGCCCAGATCCAGCGCTACCAGTCGCGGCTGTCTGGACCGCTGCTGGACCGGATCGATCTGCAGGTCGAGGTGCCGGCGCTGCCGGCCACCCAACTGACCGATCAGACGCCTGGTGAGTCTTCCGCCAGCGTGAGGAAGCGGGTTCTCGCCGCCCGCCGGCGCCAGCAAGCGCGGGGCCATCTCAACGCCCATCTGCCCGGCCCCGAGCTGGAAGCCGCCTGCGCCTTGTCCGCGTATGAGCGGCAGTGGTTCGCCAGCGTGCTGGATCGACTCAATCTTTCCGCGCGGGCCTATCACCGCGTATTACGGGTGGCGCTGACCCTGGCCGACCTCGGCGGGGAAGCGCGGGTCGGCAAGGCGCAACTGATGGAGGCGATCGGCTATCGCCAGCTGGACCGCATGCTGAAGGCCAACGATCCCATGCGGGCGTAATTCGGGATACGACTCATCCCTCGTTCCGCAGTGTCGACGCCAATGTCTCGAGCCTGCCCGGCACCAGGGCGTCATCCAGCGCGCTGATCCGCAGTAGATGGCCCAGGGCCGGATGCGCCGGGCGGTGGATCACCGTGCCTTCCCCCAGCAGTTGCCGATGGATCGCGCTGGCGCGCTCGGCGTCGCTCAGACGCAGCGCCACGAAATTGGTCGTGCTGGGGAGCACATCGCCGCCGCATTCCCGCAGCCAGGCACTCAGGGCCTCGCGCCGGTTTACCACCGCGGTCACGTGCTCGCGGGTCTCGTCGGGGTGCGCGAGAACGGTCTCCGCGGCCGCCAGGGCCAGCGACGAGACGGCGTAGTGAATCCTCACTTTCAGCAGCATGGCGTGGGTTTCCGGCGTGGCGATGGCGTAGCCCACGCGCAGGCCGGCGAGGCCATGGGCCTTCGAGAAGGTGCGCAGGCGAATCACGCCGGGCCAGATGGCATTGGCGGCCGGCGACGCCGCATCGTCGCGGAAATCATGATAGGCCTCGTCGAGGACCAGGGTGCAGTCGTCGGGGAGGGCGTCGCGAAGCGCCAGCACGTCGGCGTCGTCGTGGAGATGGCCGCTGGGATTGTCGGGGTTGGCGAGATAGACCACGCGGGCACGCTCGCGATTGGCCTCGGCCGCCAGGGCGGCGAGATCCGGCGCCAGCAGGTCTGCGCGACTGGTGTAAGCGACTTCCCGTTGGCGGCAGCCGTGTCCCTGCACGAAGTAGCTCCAGGTGGGGTAGGTACCGGCGCTGGTGACCACGGTATCGCCCGGTTCGCACAGGGCGCGCAGTGTCAGCGCCATCAGGCTGTCCGCGCCCGCATCCACCAGCAGCGCCTCCATCGGCAACCCCAGGGTCTCGGCCAGTCGCTGGCGAACCTGCCACGCCTCGGCATCGCCGTAGGTGCGGGCGAGGTCGGCGACACCCTTTCCGAACCGGGCCTTCAGAGCCCGATGCGGCATGTCGAGTCCTTCGTTGGAGCCGATACGGTGCGGCAGGGCATGCCCTAGCCTGCGCTCCAGCGCCTGCAACCCGGGGAAGGGGTTGTGGGGGCCATCTTGATTGCCGAGGTGGCGAGCAAAGCGTGACATGAATATCTCTCTCGGACGTGAAAATCAGGGGGATTCGGTGGTTCTGGGCAGGGCATCGGGGTCGAGGGCGCCACTGGCTTGCCACTGCCAGTGCTCACCGCCGGGTTGGGAGAGATCGAACTGCAGACGATAGGGCTGCAAGGTCCGGTCGCTCAATCGCAGCGGGGGCGAGTCGGCCGTCAGTTCGGCTTGGAGCAGCCATTGTCCGTCGACTCGCGCCGACATTGAGGCTGGCGCCCAATCCAGGACATGGGGAGCATTCTCGTTGCTCAGCAACGCCCGCCCCAGTGCCTCGTTCAGCGCAGCCGGGGTGATCGGCAGCGTCTCGGCGACTTCCGCGGGGCGCAGCAGGATCGTGATTGCCGGGGTGTCCTGCGCGGACCAGGGGGGAGAGGCCAGCAATCCACGGGCGGCGTTGGCGGCGAGGCCCTTCAGTGCCTCGCGGGCATCCGGTGGCGACTGGCTGAGACCGGCGCATCCGCCCAGCATGAGCAACACGAGCCCGGTGATCAGCGATTTCATGGCGCGGGCAGCGGGTCGGGGGGATGGGTCGCGGCGAAGCGCGTCAGAAAATCGTCGAGCGCCTCGAACAGCAGGCGGCGAATCGGCTCCGCCTCGTTGACCAGATGGTGGCGGGCATCGGGATGACGCACGATCTCGGCGCGGGGGAACTTCCTGCGGAGCGCCTTGAGATTCCAACTCCAGTCGACGGTCAGGTCCTGTTCTCCCTGCAGGATCAGCACCGGCAACTCGCTGGGTGGCCGCTTGAGCAGGGTCGGCATCCAGCGGCGCATGGCCGTGACCCAGGTCAGGGCCAGATGGTCATCCTGCAGGGGGTCGTGCAGACGCAGGAAGTCGGCGAAATCGAGATTGGTGGTATTGGCGCGATACTTTCGCGGGATGGTATCCACGAAAGGACTGGCGATACGGTGTAGCCAGCGGGATTGATTCCAGCCCCAGGGGCGGACCAGGGGCGCCAGCAGCACCAGCCCTTGCCACGGTGCCTGGTCGCCGCGCGCCAGCGCGTCGGTGGCCACGATCGACGCACCGGTGCTCTGGCCGATCGCCAGCCACGGCCCCGGCGCCAGATGTCGTTCCGCGATCTGGCGTTCGATATCGTTGAAGCACTTCACGTAATCGGTGAAGTCGTCGATGGTGGCACGGGCCCCGCTGGAGAGCCCATGGCCGGGCAGATCCCACATCACCACCTGCCAGCCGAGCGTCAGCAGGCGTTCGAGCAGGTGACCGTAGAGACCGAGGTGATCGAAGTAGCCGTGGACCACGAAGATCGTTCCCCGAGGCGACGGGGGCGCCCAGACCTGGACCCAGAGGTCGAACCTCCTCTCCTGCTCTCCCTCGGCCTGGAGAAAGCCGGCATGGAGTTCCAGGTTCTCGATGCTGCCCAGCAGCGCCGATAGCCGGTAGTGGTCGAGGTAGTCGGCCAAGGGCGAATCGGAGGGCGTCTTGATGTGATGAAGCGGGCCAACCGCCTTCAATGGCGAAAAGTCGAGCATGTACGTGTCTCCTGATCCACCTATGCTACTCGTCGTGCGCTACCGAGACCATGACAGGGTGCGGGAGACGATGATCGATAGCTCGGGATGCGAAGGGAGGACGAAGGTCGGGGGAGACAACGCCCGAGCGGCTGACTATGATGCCGTATATTCTATGGAAATATTTTCCACAAACGGTTCAGTGGGCACGATGGCGTCGCGATCGAGGCGGCGGACGTGACCTGAGCGACTACCGATCTGGAGGCGAACATGACATCCGACACGACGAAACGTACCACTCATCACCGGCTGCGGGTAGCGACAGCGCTCGAGCGCTTCATTGTCGACGAAGTCCTGCCGGGTACCGATATCGACGTCGATGCCTTCTGGGCCGGCTTCGACGCGCTGATCCACGATCTCGCTCCACGTAATCGCGAGCTGTTGGCCGAGCGCGATCGTCTTCAGCAACAACTCGACGACTGGCATCGCGACAATCCCGGCGAGATCAAGGATATGGCGGCCTATCGCGCCTTCCTCAAGAAGATCGGCTATCTGGTGGACGCCCCCGCGAAGGTCCAGGCCACCACGACCAACGTGGATGACGAGATCGCGCGGCAGGCCGGGCCTCAACTGGTGGTGCCGGTCAATAACGCCCGCTATGCGCTCAACGCTGCCAACGCCCGCTGGGGAAGCCTCTACGACGCGCTATACGGCACCGACGTGATCAACGAGGCCGATGGCGCCGAGAAGGGGAGCGCCTACAACCCCAAGCGCGGCGACAAGGTGATCGCCTACGCCCGCAACGTGCTCGATATGGCCGCCCCGCTGGCGACCGGTTCGCATCGGGAAGCGGTCGGTTATGTCGTTCGTGACGGTCGGCTGTCGGTCAAGCTGGAGGGCGGACGAGACACCGGCCTGAAGAATCCGGGCCAGTTCGTCGGCTTCCAGGGCGAGGCGCCATCGCCCGACGCGATCCTGCTCTCCAACCACGGCCTGCATCTCGAGATCCAGATCGACGCCGAGCACCCGATCGGCAAGACCGATCCCGCGCACGTCAAGGATCTGCTGGTCGAGGCGGCGGTGACCACGATCATGGATTGCGAGGATTCGGTGGCGGCAGTCGATGCCGAGGACAAGACGCTGGTCTATCGCAACTGGCTCGGGCTGATGAAAGGCGATCTCGAGGAGCGCTTCGACAAGGGCGGCAAGACCGTCACCCGACGACTCAACCCGGATCGCGACTACACCTTGCCGGACGGCGGCTCCCTGACCCTGCCGGGCCGTTCGCTGATGTTCGTGCGTAACGTCGGCCATCTGATGACCACGCCAGCCATTCTCGACGACGAGGGTAACGAGATCCCCGAGGGCATACTGGATGCGGTGATGACCTCGCTGATCGGTCTGCACGACCTGAAGCGGGAGCGCGGCAACTCGCGCGCCGGTTCGCTCTACATCGTCAAGCCCAAGATGCACGGGCCGAAGGAAGTCGCCTTCGCCGACGAGCTGTTCGGACGCGTCGAACAGCTGCTCGGGCTGCCGACGGCCACGCTGAAGATGGGCATCATGGACGAGGAGCGCCGGACCTCGGTCAACCTGAAAGCCTGTATCGACGCAGCAGCCTCGCGTGTCGCCTTCATCAACACCGGTTTCCTGGACCGCACCGGCGACGAGATGCACACCGCGATGAACGCGGGACCGATGCTGCGCAAGGGCGACATGAAGGGCAGCCGCTGGATCGGCGCCTACGAGCGCAGCAACGTCCAGATCGGCCTGGCCTGCGGACTGCGGGGCCGAGCCCAGATCGGCAAGGGCATGTGGGCGATGCCGGATCTGATGGCGGCCATGCTCGATCAGAAAGTGGGCCATCCCAAGGCGGGTGCCAATACCGCCTGGGTGCCGTCACCCACCGCGGCGGTACTGCATGCGCTGCACTACCACCAGATCGACGTGGGGGCGATTCAGCGCGATATGGAGGAGCAGGGCGAAGTGGATCTTCTCGACGATCTGCTGACCGTGCCGGTCGACCCCGAGGCGGCCTGGAGCGCCGAGGAGATCCAGCAGGAGCTCGACAACAACTGCCAGGGCATCCTTGGCTACGTGGTGCGCTGGGTCGAGCATGGGGTGGGCTGCTCCAAGGTGCCGGACATCCACGATGTCGGCCTGATGGAGGATCGTGCCACGCTGCGCATCTCCAGCCAGCACATCGCCAACTGGCTGCATCACGGCATCGTCGACGAGGCCCAGGTGCGCGAGACACTGGAGCGCATGGCCAAGGTGGTCGACGGCCAGAATGCCGACGATCCGGGCTATACGGCGATGACATCGCATCTGGCGGACTCCACCGCCTTCCAGGCGGCGTCGGACCTGATCTTCAAGGGCCGCGAGCAGCCTTCCGGCTACACCGAGCCGTTGCTGCATCACTGGCGGGCGGTGGACAAGGCCAAGGGCTGAGAACCCTTTACAAACGCCTGCATGGGCGTCGGGTGCAAGGCGAAGCGAGGGCCTCTGCCAGGGATGGCAAAGGTAGCGCCCGGGGATGGGTCTACAGCGCCCTCGCAACGCCTTGCCATCGAGCAAGCCCATTCCGGCCACCGGTGTGAAAGAAACAGTAGGCAAAGCCCGACAGCCGTCCGACTTCGACGCCAGCGACCCCGGTCGCTGGCGTCGGCGTGTGTGGGGCGGCGCTGCGGTCGCGATGATCGATGGGATAGGCCGGTGCGTCCGGCTGTGCCTGATGCGCGGCTTGCGCTATCTTGGGCGCATCGTTCTCGAGCGTCCTGTGCCTGGGCATGAGGTCCGGCGTGCCGAGAACCGCTGCCGGGGGAGAGTTCGATGACCGTGATGACCGCCGCCGAGATCGAGGATTACCTCGACGACGTCTTTCCACATCGCCAGGGGACCATCGAAGCGGTCGACCACCTGCGCGCCACCATGAGCCTGGCGATCGAGGACGAACACCTCCGCCCCGGCGCCAGCGTATCGGGGCCATCGATGATGGGGCTGGCCGACGTCTGTCTCTACGTGGCGATCCTGGCCGAGATCGGGCCCGAGGCGATGGCCGTGACCAGCAGCCTCAACTGCCACTTCCTGCGCCGTGCCCGCGGCGACCGGGACCTGATCGCCAATGCGCGCATCCTCAAGCTGGGCCGACGGTTGGCGGTGGGGGAGGTGCAGCTCTTTTCCACCGGCGACGACGATCCCGTGGCACTGGTCACGGCGACCTATGTGCTGCCGGATCGCGACGATTGATCGAGGGCCCCAGGGTTACGGCGAGCACACCTGTCCATTCTCGATCACTGGGGCACTCAACGTGGTAGACGCCATAGGCGCCCCACGGCGAGTATCTGGAGTGCGATCATCAGCGAAAAGGTCCAGCGCCAGGCGGCTTCCGGGTAGTGCCCGTTGGTTTGCGACCAGAGTTCTATCATCCAACCTACGGCGTACTGGAGCATGAATCCTCCCAAGGTTGCGGCCATATTGAGCAGGCTGATCAGCCGTCCGGATAGGTGTGACGGTAATTCGGCCGCGAGCCAGGCGTAGGTGAGAATAGGGCCGACGGTGAGCAGCCCGAATGCGATCCACAGCAGATTGATGCCAGGCAACGGCAACCAGACGATCATGCCCTGCACCGCGACGAAACCGATCGACATGAGTCTCATCGGTCGAATCAACGGTACGCCACGCCGGAGCAAGCGGTCGGTGATCGCGCTGAGCAATAGCTGGCCTACCACGATGGCTGTCGCCAAGCCCAGCAGGTAGAGAGCGGTGACTCTCTCGCTCAATCCGGCCACTTCGCGCATCCACCCGCCCGCCCAGAGCCCTTGCCAAGCCAGCCAACTACCTTCACAAAGCAGCGTCATCGGCCAGAGTCGCATGAACAGTGGGTGGCGCATCACCGCCATGAGCCCGACCAACGAGGCGCCACTGGTCTCGCGCTCGGCGGGGTGGGTGGGCACCACCGCCCAGATCAAGAGGGCAAGTAGCAGCGTAACCACCGCCAGCGCGTGAAAGAGCGTTTGCCAATCGAGAACCCTGAGCAGCGCCTCGGTGGGCAGGGTAGCCAGTAGCGCACCCAATCCCGCCAAGCCCAGCAGCGTGCCGTTCGCCAGCGCCAGCCGCTCGGCAGGCCACCACAGTACATTGGCCCGGTAGGCACCTGCCCAGCAGGCGCCCAAACCCACTCCCATCAGCAGTCGTCCAGCCAGGGCGGCCCGGTAGTCTGGAACGGTGAACAGCCAGGCGCCCAGTGCCGCCACGACCATGAAGGAAGCGACGGTTCGGCGTGAGCCAAAACGATCCAGCAACAGGCCTGACGGAATCTGCACCAGCGCCAGTGCCAACAGGAAGACGCTGGAGAGAAGTCCCAACTGCTCGGGGCCGATATCGAGATTCTGGCGCAGCGCCGGCGCGATCACGCCATTGACGTTGCGATAGAGCTCCGAGATCAGGTAGGCCAGCATGAAGGGAGTAAACACCAGCAAGAGACGCGCTCTGCCGGAGATGTGATTATCGCAGGTTTTCACGGTGTCTCGCGGCCATTGGAATTTGCTGAAATCGTAGTATCTGGCTGCGACGACGACGATCGCGTAATACGCTGGCAAAACCTGCAACTTTTTCAGGTATCGAAATGACACGAAGCACGCTTCCCTACCATGCCCTTCACGTCTTGGTGGCCGTGGCCGATCGTGGCAGCATTCGCGCTGCCGCAAGACACATTGGCCGTTCGGAGTCTGCCGTCAGTCACCTGCTCAAGGATCTGGAGCGACGTCTGGGGAGGACATTGCTGGAACGTAAAGGGCGCGGCATCGAACTGACGCCGCTGGCTTTGCGCTATGTGAGCCGGCTGCGCGAGCCCTTTCACCACATCGACCAGGCAACGACAGAATTCGTCGCCGAGCCGCTACCCCAGCATGTCGTGCTGACGCTGCCACCGGCGCTTGCCACGCTGTGGCTGGTGCCAGCCATTACCGATTTCGAGCAGTCGCTGCCGGAGGTCGAGCTGCGTCTGGTCACGACCAATCGGACGCTGGATCTCTATCGCGACGGTATCGATCTGGCGATCCGCTACCGCGCCGATGGCCGCTCTGGCGGGCAGGCCATGCTGACGCTACCGGAGTACGCCTTTCCGGTCTGCGCCCCGTCGCTGGCCGAGCGGCTGCGACTGCAGCCGTCGGCGCTGGGGGAGATGCGGCGTCTGATCAACGACGCCCATTACGAAGAATGGTCCCTCTGGCAACGCACTCTGGATGAGCCGGTCGTACTTTCCGCATGGACCGAGCGGTTGGCCGACTCCACCCTGACGTTGGAAGCGGCGGCGCAGGGATATGCCTTGGCCATGGGACGTACGCCGTTGGTCAATGGCCTGCTGACGTCGGGTCGCCTGTCCGCACCGCTGGGAACCCACTATCCCACTGGTGCCATCTATGAGGTGGTGTTCAACGAGCGGTCCGCGCGTTCGGAGGCCTGTCGACGAGTCACCGACTGGATCGGCCAGCAATTCGCTCTTTCCTCCCGGACAGGGGAAACGTCGACATCCATACCGTCGTCTTGAACGGCGATACCCTGTTGGTTCCTGATTTCCCCGTCTCGACGATGACCCCGTGGCGCTGATCACGGCGACCTATGGGCTGCCGGATCGCGACGATGGATCTCCGTTGACTCGACCACGGTCACGACCTGGGCCCTGTCCGGGAAGGGCAGCGCTCGCGCATGTGGCGTTGAAACGTGGCTCACGGAACAAGGTTCAGAACGTCCGAAGGACGACCCGAAGGGCGAGCGGGGCGAATCACCGGCTCATTTGCCCCCGTCCACCAGGGCACCAACCCGATCTGCTCTCGGCTCGCCACATCCTTGTCGCTCGTGCTTCGTGCGGCGGCGTAGCCCCAATCGTCGATCTTGACGATGGGTCACCGACTTTTGCCTTGCCTCTCCCTTGGTCGTCGACTTTTCAGGCAATACCTAGCTCGTGGCCGGACGCTGTCGCCATGCGCTCCACGCCAGCACCAGCCACCCCGCCATCAGCAACAGGCCGCCGAAGGGCGTGACGATTCCCAGCGCTCGCATTCCGCCGAGCACCAGCAAGTAGAGCGAACCGCTGAACAGCACCATCCCCGCGAACCACAGCCAGATCGCCAGCCTCTGGCCGCGCAGGGCCTGCTTCCCCTGCCAGCCGAGCACGGCCATGACCGCCAGCGTGTGCCACGCCTGGTAGCGCACGGCAGTATGAAAGACCTCGAGATCGCGCGGCGACAGCGTGTTCGCCAGCGCGTGAGCGCCGAAGGCACCGGCCGCCACGATCAGGAACCCACTCAGGGCGGCAAGAAACCAGGGCCACTTTTGGTGCATGTTGCGACTCCTCGATGGCGGCTATGCTTCTAGAGGGCGTCAGCCGCGGAATTGACGCTCGCTAGTCTAGCGCGTAAAAAACCGGCTCGGCAGCCGCCTGCCAGCGTTTGCGACGTCATCGTTACCCATAAGGACTTCCGAAATGGAATTCATCAACACGCTTCACGACGCGGTCTATGCGGTCATGACCCCGCTCAGCGATTTTGTCTGGACCTACATCCTGCTGTACCTGTTGCTGGGCGCCGGGCTTCTGTTCACCGTGCTCACGCGCTTCATGCAGTTCCGGCTTTTCGGTCACATGGCGCGGGTCACTTTCAATAGTCGCGGCTCGGGTTCGGGTGTCAGCGGTTTTCAGGCCTTCGCCACATCACTGGCGGCCAGGGTCGGTACCGGCAACCTGGCTGGCGTGGCGATAGCGCTGTGGGTCGGTGGTCCCGGGGCGATATTCTGGATGTGGATGACGGCGCTGGTCGGCTTTGCCACGTCGTTCATCGAGTCGACCCTGGCCCAGACCTACAAGAAGCGCAACGAGGATGGCGTCTTCCGCGGCGGCCCTGCCTACTACATCGAACGGGCGCTGGGACAGCGCTGGATGAGCGTACTGTTCGCGATCTTCCTGCTGATCGCCTACGGGCTGGCGTTCAATGGCGCGCAGTCCAATACCATCGCCCAGGGCCTCTCCCAGGCGTTCTCGATTCCCAACTGGATGACCGGCGTCGCGCTGGTGATCATCACCGCGCTGGTCATCTACGGCGGGCTCAAGTCCGTGGCGCGTACCGCCGAGAAGATCGTGCCGATCATGGCCATCGGTTACTTCCTGGTGGCGCTGTACGTGCTGGTGGTGAACATCAGTGAAGTGCCCGCGATGCTGGAACTGATCGTCAAGAGTGCTTTCGGCTACGGCCCCGCCGTCGGCGGTGCGGTGGGCTACACCATCAAGATTGCGATGGAAAACGGCATCAAGCGCGGGCTGTTCTCCAACGAGGCGGGCATGGGCTCGGCGCCCAACGCCGCTGCCCAGGCCGACGTCAAGCACCCGGCGGCACAGGGACTGGTCCAATCTTTCGGCGTGTTCATCGATACCCTCGTGATCTGCAGCTGCACCGCTGTCGTGATTCTGCTTTCCGGCGTCTACGAGCGCCTGATGAGCACGTCGCCGGGTCAGGACATCGTCGGCATTCAGCTGACCCAGGACGCGATGGTCGATCATTTGGGCAGCTTCGGTGAGATCTTCATCGCGATAGCCATCTTCCTGTTCGCGTTCACTTCGATCATTGCCAACTTCTCCTACTCGCAGATCAATATCGAGTACCTGTTCAAGCGCCATGCCAAGCTGGCGGTATCGGTGTTGCGCGTCGCCGTGCTGGCGATGGTGATGATCGGCTCCGTCGCGCAACTGCAGTTCGTGTGGGACTTCGCCGATCTCGCCATGGGGCTGATGGCCACGACCAACCTCATCGCGATCCTGCTGCTGTGCCCGGTCGCCCTGCGCGTGCTCAAGGACTACGAGCGCCAGCGCAAGGATGGCGTGCGCGAGCCGACCTTCGATCCCAAGGGCGTGCTCAAGCGTCCCGAGCAAGTCGACGCCGATGTCTGGCCGGCGCGCGAAAGCACCGTCTGAATCCAGCATGGCGCCCGATCGGGATGCCTGAAGCGGCGTGAGGCGCTACAATGCGCCTCCTCGAGATCTGCTTCAGGGAGGCCGCCATGCAGATTCAGCTCAACGGTGAGCCCAGCCATTTCGACGGCGAGCCGACGCTGGCCCAACTGGTCGACTCGCTCGGCCTGTCGGGCCGGCGTATCGCCATCGAGGTCAACGAGGAGATCGTGCCACGCAGCCTGCACGCGAAGACGCGTCTGCAGGACGGCGACAGCGTGGAGATCGTGCACGCCATCGGTGGCGGCTGAGTCGCCGCCAGATTCACGACCAGGAGCCATCCATGACCCAGTCGATTCAGGACGCCCCGTTGATCGTTGCCGGACGCCGTTTCGCGTCTCGCCTGCTGGTTGGCACCGGCAAGTATCGCGACTTCGAGGAGACCGCCGCGGCGATCGAAGCCAGCGCTGCCGATGTGGTGACGTTCGCGGTTCGCCGGACCAACCTGGGCCAGAATCCAGACGAGCCCAATCTGCTCGACGCCATTTCGCCGTCACGCTATACGCTGCTGCCCAACACCGCCGGCTGCTACACCGCCAAGGACGCCGTGCGTACCTGCAAGCTCGCCCGCGAGCTGCTCGATGGCCACAATCTGGTCAAGCTCGAGGTCCTGGGTGACGACAAGACGCTCTATCCCAATGTGGTCGAGACGCTGGCGGCCGCGGAAACGCTGGTCAACGACGGCTTCGATGTCATGGTCTATACCAGCGACGACCCGATCGTGGCCAAGGAGCTCGAGCGTCGTGGCTGCTGCGCGGTGATGCCGCTGGGTTCGCTGATCGGCTCCGGCAACGGCCTGCTCAATCCGGCAACGCTGGCGCTCATCCTCGAGCACGCCGAGGTGCCGGTGCTGGTCGATGCGGGTATCGGTACGGCGTCCGATGCGGCGCTGGCGATGGAGATGGGCTGCGATGGCGTACTGATGAACTCCGCCATCGCCCACGCCAGGCATCCGGTGATGATGGCCCATGCCATGCGCAAGGCGGTCGAAGCCGGACGCGAGGCGTTTCTCGCCGAGCGCATGCCACGTCGCCAGAGCGCCAGCCCCTCTTCGCCGTTCGCCGGACGCATCAACGGCTGAGCCTTCCCGTCGACGCCCATGGGGCCGCCACTCGATCGGCGGCCATTTTCCTTTCCCCTGCCTGTTGATTCCCCTGCATGACTGACAAGACGACGCCCGACAACGAATCCGTCACCGACGCGCCCGCGCGCCGGGGCATCAAGAGCTACGTGCTGCGGGCCGGCCGCATGACGGCGGCGCAGGAGCGCGGCCTGAAGGAGGTATGGCCCAGGTGGGGGCTGACGCTGGCCGATGGCCGCCAGGACCTCGAGCAACTGTTCGGCCGCAAGGCACCCTGCGTGGTGGAGATCGGTTTCGGCATGGGCAAGTCGCTGGTCGAGCAGGCGGAGAGCCATCCCGAGACCGACTTCATCGGCATCGAGGTCCACGCGCCCGGGGTGGGCAAGCTGCTCGACGAGGCCGACAAGCGCGGGCTCACCAACCTGCGGGTCTATCGTGAGGATGCGCTGGCCGTACTGGCGGACTGTCTGCCGGAGGCGAGCATCGATACGCTGCAGCTCTTTTTCCCCGATCCGTGGCCCAAGAAGAAACATCACAAGCGGCGTATCGTGCAACTGCCGTTCGTCGAGCTGGTGCGCTCCCGCCTCGAGCCGGGCGGCAAGCTGCACATGGCGACCGACTGGCAGGCCTACGCCGAGTTCATGGCAGAGGTCATGGCCGAGGCGCCGGGGTTCGTCAACACCGCGCCGGCCGAGACCGCGCCCTTCGTCGAGCGTCCCGCTTTTCGGCCGCTGACCAAGTTCGAACAGCGCGGCGAGCGGCTGGGGCACGGCGTCTGGGATCTCATCTATCGCCGGGATTGATCATCCCGGCGTCCGCCTGGCAACGCTTCAATGCGTACAGCCATCGAGGGGCCGCAAGCGGTGCTGGGCGATCAGCGCGACCGCCACGCCCAGCAGCGCCAGGGCCATCCCGCCGAGCTGGAGCGTCTCCACGCGCTCGCCGAACATCCCCGCACTCCACGCCAGGGTCACCGGCGGCGTCAGGTAGATGGCGCTGGAGACCGCATTGACGCCGAGACGTCGCAGACAGACGGTGAAGAAGCCGTAGCCGCCGAAGCTCGACAGCAGCACCAGCCAACCCAGCGTCTGCCAGGTCAGCAGCGCGTTGCCCGGCAGCGCCAGGCCGCCCGTGCTCGCCGCGGCCAGGCCGAAAATCAGGGCCGCCGCGCTCAATTGCGCGGTCAGCGAGGCCGCCAGCCCCAATCCCGAAGGACGTCGGGCGGCGAACAGACTGCCCGCGGTCACGCTGATCACCGCGAGAATCGGTAGCGTATAGGCCCAGCCGCCGGCGCTGCCCGCCCCCTGCCAGTCACCCGCAATGCAGAGCACCACGCCGCTGCCGGCCAGGCCGAGGCCGAGCCAGGCGACCGCCGGTAGCTGCTCGCGCAGCCACAGCGTGGTGATCGCCGCCGCCAGTAGCGGCTGCTGGGCTGTGATCAGCGCGGTGACGCTGGCGCTGACTCCCTCGCCGATGGCGAGCATCACGCACAGCAGATAGCCCCCCATGGTGAGGGCGCCGACAGCCATCTCGCGCAGCCAGCCTGACAGTGCCAGCGGGCGCCGGTCGTGAAGGCGCCACCAGAGCGCAGCCAGCACGGCGGCGATGACGAAGCGCCAGGCGAACAGGTCCAGCGCGTTCAGGGGGGCGCGGCTGGCCAGCTCGCTGCCGATGAAACCGGAACTCCAGCAGATGACGAATCCTGTCATCAACATCACGTTCAGCGATAGCTCGCGCATGTCAGGCCCCCTTGCCGGTCTGTTCGAAGTGGCTTGAGTCTGCGCGCGCTTGAGGATTCAATGAATCGAATAAAAATCTATTAGGGTTCAATATGATTGAAGTCAGCTCCACGCTCGATCTCGAACTGCTTCGAACCTTCCAGGTCGTCGCCCGGACGGGCTCGCTGGCGGCGACGGCGGAGATTCGCCACCGCACGCTCAGTGCCATCAGCATGCAGATGAAGCGACTGGAGGCCGAGCTGGACGTGCGGCTGCTCGAGCGTGGTCCGAGAGGCGTATCGCTGACCTCGAGTGGCGAGGTGCTGCTGCAGGAAGCCCGCGAACTGCTGCGCGTTCACGACACCCTGGTCAGCCGGTTCAGCGGCGAGCGCCTGAGTGGCCGCGTTCGACTGGGAATCCCCGAGGACTATGCCCGCGAGCTGCTCGACGATACCTTGCCCCAGTTCATGGCGCGCTACCCGGGCATTCTGCTGGACGTCAACACCGATACCAGCGGCCGTCTGGCGCGGGCGCTCCGGAAGCGTCAGCTCGACCTGGGCATCGTGCTCGATCATGCCTCGGGGCTGGAGGGCGGCGAAACGCTATGGCATCCCACGCCGGTATGGGCGGCACCGATTCAGGGCGCCATCCATCGGGAGGCGGTCGTGCCCCTGGCGGTGCATCCCGAGCAGTGCCCCTATCGTCATCTGGCGATCGAGGGACTGGATTCGATCCAGCGACCGTGGCGGACCGTCTTCACCAGCACCAGTATCCACGCGGTGGAGAAGGCCATCGAGACCGGCATGGCGATCGGGGTGCTCGATCGCGAACGGGTTACCACGGCGATGCGGGCGCTGGACGAGAGCGACGGCCTGCCGCCGATCCGGCGGTGTGTCGCCCGGCTGCACTTCGCCCGGGGAATCGATGATGCATCGCAGCCCGCTGTCGAGGCGCTGGCCCAGCTGCTCCGGGAGCGACTGCGCGGTCGCGGGCCCTGGCAGCGGGACGCCTTGAGTGGACGCGATGGCGGACAGCGGCCCTGAGCATAAAAAAGCCGCCCCTGGCGGGGCGGCACTAAGGACCGTGACTAGCTTGATGAGGAGATAACCATGGCAGGAACCTGACATTCGCTGCTGTGGTCAGTGGCGTTTGGCGACGCCACGAGAGAAAGGTTAATCATTCTCATTTGTGATTGCAAGCGTAACGAGAATCTTTTTTATTTGCAGCCGTCAACTCACGCCGAAGGTGTGCAGCAGCAAGGGCAGGGTCGCCATTGCCAGTAGCGTCTGCCCGGTGATCACGGCGGCCATCAGCTCGGCGTCGCCGCCCAACTGACGAGCCAGAATGTAGGCAGAGGTGGCGGTCGGCAGTGCGGCGAACAGTAGTGCCACGTCGCGATCCGCGCCGTGGAGACCGACGGCCCAGGCCAGTGCCGCCACGATCAATGGCGTCGCGATCAGCTTGAGCCCGCTCGACAGCCAGAATGCCTTGCCGCTGCGCCAGAGCGCCTGAGGCCGCAGGGCAACGCCCACCGCGACCAGCCCCAGCGGCAGTGCGGCATCGCCGAGCAGGCCGATGGCCTCGAAGCTCCAGCCGGGCAGACCGATGCCGCCGAGGTTCAGGGCGATGCCCAGCAGGCAGGCGAGAATCAACGGATTGCGCAGCAACGCCATGGCGCTGCGGCCCAGGCTGGCGCTACCCAGCGTGCCGGAAGCGATGAACGCCAGCACGCAGAGGATGTTGGCCGCGGGAACCATCAGTGCGACCGCGACGGCCGCTACCGTGGTGCCGGCGGCGCCATGCAGGGCCGTGGCACCGGCGACGCCGACGTAGGTGTTGAAGCGCACAACGCCCTGGAAGGCGGAGGTGAAGGCGGCAGGCGCCAGCTGGAGGCGATGCCGCATCAGCCACAGCCCCGCGCCCATCAGCGTCATCGTGCCGAGTAGCGTCACTCCGAGTCGAATGACCGGTACCTGACTGACGTCGGCGGTGGCCAGTGTCGCCACCAGCATGGCCGGAAACAGCAGGTAGTAGATGAAGCGTTCGAGCCGTGGCCAGAAATCGCCGCCCGGAAAACGTGCCCATCCCAGCCCCGCACCGAGTAAAATCAACAGAAATAGCGGGCCCAGGGCGTTCGCGATGTCGCTCATGTGTCATCCTTGTCGAGCGCTTCGGTGATGTGTAGCGCCGGTGACGGCCAGTCTATCGACTAATGCCCAACGCTTGGAGTCTCTGAAAGTCCATGGCTGCCTACGAAGAGGAAACTGCCCGACCTCGCATGCTCAATCTGCTGATCGGGGTCACCCTGATGACGATCGTCATCGCGCTCTGGTATCTGCTCGATTACTACTATCTGCGGGAGTCGACCCGGGACGTGACCTGGTATCCGCCGGCACAGGGCTGCGTACTGCTGAAGGGCGGGTGTCACGCCAGCCTGGGGGTCGACTCGTCGGTGGCGTTCGCGCTGCAGGAGGCGCATGACGAGAGCGGCACGCTGACGTTCGAGGCGCGTGTCCAGGGCCGGTCGCCGCAGTCGGTGACGGTCCAGTTCATCGGCCGCGACATGAACGTGCAGTCGCGCCGTCTCACGTTGCAGTCGAAGGGGGATGGACTGTTCGTCGGAGAGGGTAATCTGGGGCTCTGCAGCGCGCATGTGGACGCCTGGCGGGCCCAGGTGGTCGTGCTCAGCGATCACGGCCTCAAAGGGAGCTGGTTCGATTTCGACAGCCAGCAGCCGGGGGGCGGAACGATGGGGCGGGAAGATCAGCGCTGCCTGTAAACACCGACGCCGGCCCGCAGGGGCCGGCGTCGATGAAGAAGACATACGGGACAGCGCTTAGCTGTCGTCGTTGTCCCCGTCGTCGCTGCTGCCAGCGTCGGCGGCATCGTCGGGATTGACCGCGAGCAGTTCGACCTTGAACTGCAGCGCCTGGTTGGGGCCGATGGGGCCGCCGGTGCCGGCCGGGCCGTAGGCCAGGTCGGAGGGGACGGTGATTTCCCAGGTGTCGCCGACGTGCATCATCTTCAGCGCTTCCTGCCAGCCCGGAATGACCTGGTCGACCTTGAACGAGATCGGCTCGCCGCGCTTGTAGGAGCTGTCGAAGACGGTGCCGTCGGGCAGGGTGCCCTCGTAGTTGACGCGCACGGTGTCGTCGGCGCTCGGGGATTCGCCGTCACCGGATTCGAGAATCTGGTACTGCAAGCCGGAATCGGTGGTCTTCACGCCATCCTTCTTGGCGTTCTCCGCGAGGAAGGCTTCGCTCTTCTTGCGATTCTCGTCGGCGACTTTCTTCTGCTCGGCCTTCTGTTCGGCCACTTTCTTCTGCTGATACTGGGTCAGAGTGGTGCTGATCTCGTCCTGGCTCATCTGCAGGTCATCATCGCCATAGACATCCTTGATCGCTGCCGCGAACGCATCGACGTCGAGATCCTTGATGTCCTTGGACAGGCCCTGACCGAGTGTGGCGCCGATGCTGTAGCTGAGCTTCGCCTGATCGCTGTCGAGGTCGACCTTGTCCTGGGCGAGGGCCGTCAACGGCATGGCCATGATGCTGCCGAGGGCGACGGCGGTTACCAAACGTTTCATGCAAACTCCTTGGGTCAGGAATGAAACCGATGCTGGCCAGTATGCGAAAGAAGCCTCAAACACCGGTGGATAGTCGTGATGTGACTCTAACAGGTGGCTTTTGGTTCCGCATCCGGGGCATCGATTATCCAACGCGCCAGCAGATGGCGTAACGGTGGGTAAGCCTCGGGGGGAATCTCGCGCAGCGTTTGGCAACTCTCCATTGCCTGTTCGAGGGCCGTATCCGTGGTGGCGGCGAGTGCAGGCAGGGCGGCCAGTCGCGCCAGCATTTCTCGCTCGGCCTGCAGCTCCGCCTGCTTGAGGGTCTGGCGCAGCGGCTCCAGTCGGGGGTGGCGCGAAACCTCGGCCTTCAATTCCCGGCGGCGACTGCGCAATGGCACGGTCATGGCGTGTTGCCAGTGTCTCGCCGCGGCCAGGGCCTGGCCGGCTGCGGGATCGGGGCGCAGCCGGCGCTCGCTCAGCCAGGCGACCCACAGCAGTTCGCAGATATCCCAGCCATGCTCATCCTGAAGCCTCAGGCATTCGGCTTCGACGCCGGGGCGGGCGTAGCGGTCTAGGGCGTAGGCCCAGAGCGAATCGGATAGATCGTCGACGGGCATGGCACTCCATACCGGTGGCGGATGGCTGGTAGAATGAGCGCCCATTCGACGCGCCCTGGAGCCCGGCATGATCGCATTTCGCCAACTCGCCCTGCAACGCGGCACCCGACGGCTGTTCGAGGGTGCCGACCTGGTGCTGCACGAAGGCCAGAAGGTCGGCATCGTCGGTGCCAACGGCGCCGGCAAATCCAGCCTGTTCGCGCTGATCCGGGGGGAACTGGGCGCGGATGCCGGCAGCGTCGAGATTGCCGGTGGCAAACGCATCGCTCATATGGCCCAGGAAGTCTCGGCGATCGAGCGGCCGCTGGTGGAGTTCGTGCTCGACGGCGACGTGACCCTGCGCGAGACGGAAGCGGCGCTGGCCGAGGCGCAGGCCAGTGGCGACGCGCAGCGCGAGGCGTCGCTGCATGGCCAGATCGAGGCGCTCGACGGCTATACCGCCCGGTCGCGGGCCGAGCAGCTGCTGGCCGGACTGGGATTCGCGCAGGCGGATCTCTATCGTCCGCTGGCGGCGTTCTCCGGTGGCTGGCGGATGCGCGTGGGGCTGGCCCGGACCCTGTTCACCCCCTCCGAGATCCTGCTGCTGGACGAGCCGACCAACCACCTGGACCTGGATGCACTGCTGTGGCTCGAGCAGTGGCTGACCCGTTACCCCGGCACGCTGATGCTGATCTCCCACGATCGCGATTTTCTCGACGCGGTCTGCGATCACATCCTGCATATCGACCAGGCGCAACTGATGCTCTATCGCGGCCATTACAGCGCCTTCGAACGCGCCCGCGCCGAGCGGCTGGCCCAGCAGCAGGCGGCATTCGAGAAACAGCAGGCCCGGCGCGCCGAGATCGAGGGCTTCGTCGAGCGCTTCCGGGCCAAGGCGACCAAGGCGCGCCAGGCCCAGAGCCGTCTGAAAATGCTCGAGCGGATGGAGAACATCGCTGCCGCCCGCGCCGATTCCCCGTTTCGCTTTCGACTGCCCTGTGCGGACAAGACCTCCACGCCACTGCTGTCGCTGGACCAGGCGGCGCTGGGCTATCCCGACCGCACGATCCTCGATGAGGTGAAGGTCTCGATCCTGCCCGGTGAGCGCATCGGTTTGCTGGGGCCCAATGGGGCGGGCAAGTCGACGCTGATCAAGACCCTGATCGGTGACCTGCCGCCGCTCGCCGGCTCGCGCGTGCCGGGCGACAACCTGGTGGTGGGCTACTACGCCCAGCATCAGCTCGAGCATCTGGATGTGAGCGCCACACCGTTCATGCACGTGCAGCGGCTCTCGCCGACGGCCAGCGATCTCTCGATACGCAACTTCCTGGGTGGTTTCGGTTTCCGTGGCGATGACGTGTTCGGAGACGTCTCGCGCTTCTCCGGTGGGGAGAAGGCGCGGCTGGCGCTGTCGCTGGTGGCGTGGGAAAAGCCCAACCTGCTGCTGCTGGACGAGCCGACCAACCATCTCGACCTGGACATGCGCGAGGCGTTGGCCGAGGCGCTGGCGGAGTACGAAGGCGCGGTGATCATCGTCTCCCACGATCGCCATCTGCTGCGGGCCAGCGTCGATACCTTCTGGCGTGTCGTGGACGGGCGGGTCGACCCCTTCGACGGCGATCTCGACGACTACCATCAGTGGCTCAAGTCCCGTGAGACGGAACGCCGACGCGATCTGAAGCAGGAGGCGCGTCAGGAGAAACGGCCGTCGGAGGGTGGCGATCGCAAGGCGGTGCGACGGGCGGCCGCCGAACGGCGCGAGCAGATGAAGCCGCTGCGCAAGCAGCGCGACGCGGCGGAGAAGCGGCTCGACAAGGCGCAGGCAGCGCTGTCGGCACTGGATGCGCGGCTGGCCGACCCGGACATCTACGACGCCGGGCGCAAGGAGGAGCTGGCAAAGCTGGTGCGTGAACAGGGCGAACGTCAGGCCGAGGTCGAGGCGCTCGAGAGCGAATGGATGGCAGCAGAAGAGGCGTTGGAAGCGCTGGAGGCGGAACTGATGCAGGCGGAATCCTGAGCCGTCCTCGACGTCTGTTCCGAGCGTCTACACTGAGCAGGAACGTCGTACTCAAGGAGAGAGTCCATGCCTTACGATTCCCGCGATGATATCCCTGACAGCGCGCGCAAGGTGCTGCCGCCGCACGCCCGCACGATCTACAAGGAGGCGTTCAACAACGCCTGGGAAGAGTACAAGAATCCCGAGGACCGGCGGGGCGACAGCTCCCGGGAAGAGGTCGCCCACGCCGTGGCCTGGAAAACCGTCGAAGCGAAGTACGCGAAGGGCGACGACGGCAACTGGCATCCGAAGGCTTGAGCCACGAGCTACGAGCTACGAGCTACGAGCTACGAGCTACGAGCTACGAGCTACGAGCTACGAGCTACGAGCTACGAGAAGGGCCAGCGACTGACGTCGCTGGCCCTTCTCGCAATAAGCCCGTGTTGGCTTTCGCGGCTAGTCGGCGTAGATCATCTTCTTGGTCATCCCGCCATCGACGCTGATGTGCTGGCCGGTGATGAAGCCCGCCTTGTCGCTGGCGAGGAAAGCCACCGTGGCGGCGACATCGGCCGGTTCGCCGACGCGACCCACCGGATGCTGTTCGCGATCGATATCGCGATGGTCCGCCTGCGTCTGGCGACCGCTTTTCTGCCACGGCCCGGTCTCGATCCAGCCCGGGCAGATCGCGTTGACGCGGATATCCGGGCCCAGGCTGACGGCCAATGCGTGGGTCATGGAGAGCAGTCCGCCCTTGGCGGCTGCGTAGGATTCGCAATGGGGCTCCGACTGCAGCGCTCGGGTCGAGGCGATATTGACGATGGCGCCATGGCGCTGGCGCAGGCCGGGGACGGCGGCGCGAGTGCACAGGAAGGCGCCGGTCAAATGGCTCTCCTGCCATGACCGCCAGTCCGCCAGCGACAGCGCTTCGATCGGCCCGCAGACCGGGTCGGCCAGCCCGGCATTGTTGACCAGCAGATCCACTCCCGTGGACTGGTCGTTCTCCTGCTGCCAATGGGTGAGGTGGTGAAACGCTTCCTTGACCTGCAGCTCGTCGCCGACGTCGACGACCATCGACAGAAGCGTCGACGCGGGATGTGCCTCGTCGAGCTCCGCCACGGCCTCGGCGTCGCGATCCAGGGCGGCGACCCGCCAGCCTTCGGTCAGCAGCAGTTCCACCGTGGCGCGTCCAATGCCCTGGGCGCCGCCGGTGATGATGGCAAGGGGGATGGTCATGGGTCAGCTTCCTTCCTTTCTCGCTTACGGCGTGTGCCGCGTTTCCCTGTCGTATGAGGCGGCGCCGAGTCTGGCGGTCGCCATGGTCAGCCGAATCGCCGAAGCCTCTATGTCTCCAGCATGAATGTCACTGGGCCGTCATTGGTCAGCGCCACCTGCATCTCGGCGCCGAACCGGCCTGTCTCGACTCGCGGCCACGCCTGGAGGGCCTGGGCCACCAGGTAGTCGAACATCGCCTGCCCGTGTGCCGGCGGGGCGGCACTGGAGAAGCTCGGGCGCAGGCCCTTGTCGGTCGCCGCCACCAGCGTGAACTGGGACACCAACAGCAAGCCTCCGTCGATCTGCTGCAGGTTGCGGTTCATGCGGCCAGTGTCGTCGGCGAACACGCGATAGTGCAGCAGCTTGTGCAGCAGGCGGTCGGCGCGGGCTCGGTCATCGGTCGCCGTGACCCCGACGAGTGCCAGCAACCCTGTACCGATACGTCCCACGATCTCGCCTTCGACGCTTACCGACGCCTGGCTGACCCGTTGAATCAGAGCTCGCATCGCAGCTTGGCATCCCTTTGAAAATCGGGGTGGAAAGTTGGACGAAAGGTTAGCACGCCGGAGCGACATTGGAATGATCGAGATCAATAGCAAGCAAAGCGTTATTGAAAACGGACGCTACTAGAACGTATGTTTATGTTACTGGCGTCTCGAGGAAGAGATGATGGCCTGGATCGGGCGAAATCCGGCGCTCTGACCATTGCCGGCAGCGAAAAAACGGGGTCGAATCCCCGGTCCGGGAAGCTACTGGATCGCTATTGTCATGAGTCAATAAAGGCTTTGACGCCCGCCGCTGGGGTGGTGCTACTATCCAAGCGGACCAAACTTTTGCGAATTGTCCTGGTTTGTGGTTCTAGGATCATGACAATTATGCCGGGGCCACGCCGGCCTGGGCGTGATGACAAGCGATAACGCGCCCATCATCGAGAACTCGAGTCGAGGGCGACCCGTTGACACGGGTCTGAATCTTGCAGACGGAGAATCTGAACGATGCGATACAACATCAATAAAGGCGTCACGACACTGATTGCCGGTTCCGTGCTTTCCTGCCTGGCCGTCGGGGTCGCGCAGGCCGCTTCACTCCAGGAGATCAAGGACTCCGGCTCGGTCAAGATCGCCGTGGCCAACGAAATTCCCTACGGCTACATGGACATGAGCGGGGAAGCCAAGGGTGCGGGCCCCGATGTCATCCGCCATATCATGAACGAGATGGGTGTCGACGACATCGAGTGGGTCACCACCAACTTCAGCTCGCTGATCCCTGGCCTCCAGGCCAATCGCTTCGACATCGCCGCGGCCGAGATGGCGGTGCTGCCGGATCGCTGCCAGCAGGTGATCTACTCCGAGCCGAACTCATCCTACGGGGAGGGGCTGCTGGTCAAGGAGGGCAATCCAAAGGATCTGCACGCCTTCAGCGACTTCGTCGACGGTGATGCCAAGGTCGCCATCATGGCGGGTGCCGACCAGCTCGACATGCTGCAGGCGCTCGGCGTGCCACAGGACAACATGGTCACCATCTCCAGCAACGCCGATGCGATCTCGACCGTATCGACCGGCCGCGCGGATGCCTACGCCGCCACCAGCCTGACGGTCAGCGAGCTGGCCGACAAGAGTGGTGACGTCGAGTCCGCCGGTGATTTCAAGGATCCGGTCATCGATGGCGAAGAGGTGCGAAGCTGGGGCGCGTTCGCGTTCAACAGCGACAACACCGAATTGCGCGATGCGGTCAACCAGGCGCTGGAGAAGTACAAGCAGACGGACGCATGGCGCGAAACCCTGATGGGCTACGGTTTCAGCCAGGCCGATGTCGATGGTTCGAGCCATCACACCACGGAAGAGCTCTGCTCCACGGATTCGTGAATTCAGCCCCTTTCTGAACGCGATATGACTGCGCATGTCCGCTGAGGTCGTCCTCGCGCGGGCATGCGTGCCGTGATTGATGGTCCCGGTTCGGCCGGGACCCTTCGTCAGCGACTGCGGGGTCTTCCCGATGGAATGGACGAGCTATCTCGCCCCCCTCTCCCAGGGTGCGTGGGTGACCGTGCAGCTCACGGTCTACTCGACGATTCTGGGAGCTCTCTGTGCCTTCGTGTTCGGTCTCGGCAAGCTGTCCCACAACCCCCTGGTCAAGGGGATCAGCGTTGCCTACATCGAGATATTCCGCGGCACATCCCTGTTGGTGCAACTGTTCTGGATCTACTTCGCGCTACCCATCATGGGGCAGGCGATCGGGCTCGACCTGCGCTTTCCGCCGGTGGTGGCGGGGGTCGTCGCGCTGGCGCTGAATATCGGCGCCTATGGTGCCGAAGTGGTTCGCGGCGCCGTGCAGGCGGTACCCAAGGAGCAGTACGAAGCGGCGACCGCGCTCAATTTCACCGGGCGCAAGCGACTGTGGCGCATCACCCTGCCGCAGGCGATTCCGGAGATGATGCCGACCTTCGGCAATCTCGCGGTCCAGAACCTCAAGGACACGGCGCTGGTGTCGCTTATCTCTCTGGGCGACATGGCCTTTCGGGCCGAGCAGATCCGTAATTTCACCCAGGACAGCGTGACCGTCTACACCCTGGTCCTGTTCATGTACTTCGGCATGGCGCTGGTGCTCACGGCCTGCATGAAGCTGCTGGAACGCTACGTTGGCCGCTGGCGCGCGGCGGGGAGATAACGCATGTTTTTCGGCATCGAATGGGATACCAGCAGCCAGTGGGCCTTTGCGGTCTCGATCTTCCCGATTCTGCTGCACGGTCTGGTGGTGACACTGCAGGCCACCGTGGTCGGCTTCTTCATCGCCCTGATCCTGGGCCTGGTGCTGGCGGCGCTGAAAAGCGCGCCGACCCGCTTCATCCGCTGGCCGGCCAAGCTGGTGACCGAGTTCATTCGGGATACCCCGCTGTTGATCCAGCTATTCTTCCTGTTCTACGTGCTGCCCGAATTCGGGTTGACGCTGCCGGCATTTCTGACCGGTGCGCTGGCGCTGGGCGTGCAGTACAGCGCCTATACCTCCGAGGTCTACCGCGCCGGCCTGGAGGCGGTGGCCAAGGGGCAGCGCGAGGCGGCCCGCGCGCTCAATCTGGCGTCCGCCAGGACCTTTACCCATATCATCCTGCCGCAGGCGATCCCGCGCATCATTCCCGCGCTGGGCAACTATCTGGTCTCGATCATGAAAGACGTGCCCGTGCTGTCGGTCGTGACCGTGCTGGAGATGCTCGGCGTGGCCAAGATCATCGGCGATCGCACCGGTGGCTACCTGATCCCGCTCTCCATGGTTGGCGGCCTCTATCTGGTGATGACGATCATTGCCTCCTTCGGCGTGCGCTACCTGGATACCCATCTGCCCAAGCGAGGCCTCTCCCTCAAATGAACGACGCCACCGACAATCGCGGCCCCATCATCAAATTCGACAAGGTCGTCAAGCGCTTCGGCGATCATGTGGTTCTCGACGAGCTCGATTTCGAGGTCCAGCGAGGCGAGAAAGTGACGATCATCGGCCCCTCCGGCTCGGGCAAGTCAACGGTGCTGCGCATCCTGATGACACTGGAGGAGATCAACGGCGGTGTCGTCTACGTCGGCGGCGAGCCGCTCTGGCATCAGCGCAAGGGCGAATCACTCGAACCGGCTGGCGAGCAGCACCTGCGCCAGATGCGAAGCCACCTGGGCATGGTATTCCAGCAGTTCAACCTGTTCCCGCACATGACGGTGCTGCGCAACTTGACCGAAGCGCCGGTCCAGGTGCTCGGCGTCAGCAAGGCCGAAGCGAAGCAGCGCGGCATGGAGCTGCTGGAGATGGTGGGGCTGACCGACCAGGCCACCAAGTACCCCCACCAGCTCTCCGGTGGTCAGCAGCAGCGAGTGGGCATTGCCCGGGCACTGGCAATGCGGCCCAAGATCATGCTGTTCGACGAGCCGACCTCTGCGCTGGACCCGGAGCTGGTGGGGGAGGTGTTGAACGTCATCCGGACGCTGGCCGACGAGCACGACCTGACCATGCTGCTGGTGACCCACGAAATGCATTTCGCGCGCCAGGTCTCCGACCGTATCTGCTTCTTCGACAAGGGGCGGATCAAGGAGCAGGGCAAGCCGGAGGAGATCTTCACCGCCCCGAAGGAGGAGCGTACCAAGGCCTTCCTGAAAGCGGTTCTCGACCCGGACGATTGAGCGACGGGCTTCGGGCTTCNNTGCCCTGGCCAACGGTGAGGCGATCGCTGGCCTCCAGAGCCTGGAGGAGCCACTGCTTGGCATCGCCGATGGCCTGTTCGACGTCGGGGTGGGTGGGGGGCAGGTGCGCCAGGTGGGCCGCGATCGCCGATGAGAGCGCGCAGCCCGCGCCATGGAGGTTGCGTGTCCGCAGCCGTGGCGCATCCAGCCAGCGCGTGGCGTTCGGCACCCACAGCAGGTCCGGGCAGCGATCCAGCGGTAGATGGCCTCCCTTCAGCAGGCCGTAAGGAGCCCCCAATGCCGCGAGATCGCCTACCATCGCCTCCATGGCAGCGAGGTCTCGTGGCACCTCGGTCCCGAGCAGGGCCGCGGCCTCGGGGAGATTGGGCGTGATCACGTCGGCCAGCGGGACCAGGATGTCGCGCACGGCACGCAGCCCCTCGTCGTCCACCAGTCGGTCGCCGCTCTTGGCGACCATCACCGGGTCGAGCACGATCCAGCGCGGCCGGCGTCGCGCCAGCGCCGCGGCAATCGCTTGCGCCACCTCGCGGCTGGCAACCATGCCGATCTTGACCGTGTCGATCTCGACGTCGTCGAGCAGGTTGTCCAGTTGGGTGCGGATCAGCCCCACCGATACCGGCTCGACCGCCACCACGCCGCGCGTGTTCTGCGCGATTACGGCGGTAATCACGTTGGTGGCATAGACGCCGAGGGCCGAGAAGGTCTTGATATCGGCCTGCAGTCCGGCGCCACCGGACGGGTCGGATCCGGCGATCGTCAAAGCATTGGGAATCGAGCGAGAAACCATGGGTGGACATTGCAAGCAGCGGGAAAGCGTCTAGCCTAAGACAAGATGCCGTCATTGCCCAACGGCAATAGGTGGATTGAAGGTCAGAGTGGCGAAGACGATGGTCCGGCAGCGGCCCGCCAGATTTACCGACAGGCTGCAATAGGACTAATTAGCAGACTTGTTACCCAGTCGTCATCGTGTAAACTCGTAAACTTACGAACCTGTCAGTTTGGTTCGATATCCATCATGTTCGGGTTCCATCACGTCTGCGAGGGAAGGCATGTCCGATCCGGTCTCCGCATGGATTGCCAGCTACTGGGCTACCGGCTTTTTCGTGGTGGCCGTGGTGGCGCTCTGTGGATTGATGATCGGCGCTGCCAGCCTGCTCGGTGGCAAGAGCCACGGACGCAGCAAGTCCCTGCCGTTCGAGTCCGGCATCGTGGGTGCCGGGTCCGCGCGCCAGCGGTTCTCGGTCAAGTTCTATCTCGTTGCCATGCTGTTCGTCATCTTCGATATCGAAGCCGTCTACCTGTTCGGCTGGGCCGTCTCCGTGCGCGAGGTGGGCTGGACGGGATTCGCCGGGGCGGCGGCATTCATCCTTATTCTACTGGCAGGCCTGGTCTACGATGCTCGCGTCGGCGCGCTCGACTGGGCGCCGCGCAAGCGCGGGCGCGAAGACGCGTCGCGTGCCCGCGAGCTGGCTGCCGTGCCAGGGGTCGAGCGTCGTGCACGCTGAAGCCGCCCGTTGCCTCGAGACGCAACGCGTGAAGCAGGATCGCGGTATCGATCGACAAGATTATAACGATGGGAGCCAGGCATCCGTGACTGATCTGCGCTTCCTCGACCGTTTTTCTATCAGGTTTGTTGAGGCCCACTATGCAGTACACCCTGACCCGTGCGGAGGGAGGCGATTCCTCGGCTGATCGTTACCCACTCGGCGAGCGCGAGATCGTCGATGATCCGATGAAACAGCAGGTTCATCGCAACGTCTTCATGGGCAAGCTCGAGGACGTGCTTCACTCGGCCGTCAACTGGGGGCGCAAGAACTCGTTGTGGCCCTACAACTTCGGGCTCTCGTGCTGCTACGTGGAAATGACCACGGCGTTCACCGCGCCCCACGACGTTGCCCGTTTCGGGGCCGAGGTCATCCGCGCCTCGCCACGCCAAGCCGATTTCATGGTCATTGCCGGCACCTGCTTCATCAAGATGGCGCCCGTCATCCAGCAGCTCTACGATCAGATGCTCGAGCCCAAGTGGGTCATCTCGATGGGTTCCTGCGCCAACTCCGGCGGCATGTACGACATCTATTCGGTGGTCCAGGGGGTCGACAAGTTCCTGCCCGTGGATGTCTACGTGCCCGGCTGCCCGCCGCGTCCCGAAGCGTTTCTCCAAGGTCTTCAGCTCCTGCAGGACTCGATTCAGGAAGAGCGTCGTCCGCTCTCCTGGGTGGTCGGGGACCAGGGCGTCTATCGTGCCGAGATGCCGTCGCAGCGGGAAAAGCATCGCGACAGACGCATTGCGGTCAAGGAGCTGCGCACCCCCGATGGCATCTAGCCCGGTCGTCCACGTCGATCGTTACTGCCATTGATCCTTGTGGTCGTTTTCGACCATTGATTCTGCACCCGGGGGCCGCCAGACCATGACCGCAGCCGATGATTCTCGAAACGAGAGCGTGACGACTTCCAGCGCCTCCCATGCCGCCGGTCAACCCGACGTCATGGCCGAACTGGCGCGCCAGTTCGGCGAGGCCGCCTTTACGCCGCAGGCGACGCTGACCGGCATGCCGGTCATCTGGGTCGCTCGCAAACAACTCCGAGATGTGCTCGGCTTTCTGCGGCGCGTGACCGGTCCGTTCTCGATGCTCTTCGATCTGAGCGCCGTGGACGAGCGCCTGCGGACCCATCGCCGGGGGCTGCCGCCGGCGGACTTCACTGTCTTCTACCAGTTGCTGTCGGTGGAGCGTAACGCCGACATCATGCTCAAGGTGGCGCTGCACGAGCGAGACCTGGCGCTGCCCTCGATCAGCGATATCTTCGTCAATGCCAACTGGTACGAGCGCGAGGTCTTCGATCTCTTCGGCATCCACTTCAGCGGTCATCCGCATCTGACCCGGATCATGATGCCGCCGACCTGGACCGGTCATCCGCTGCGCAAGGACTACTCCGCCCGCGCCACCGAATTCGACCCCTACACGCTGACGGTGAAGGGCCAGGAGGTGGAGCAGGAGGCGCTGCGTTTCGATCCCGCGGCCTGGGGCATGAAGCGCGAGGGCGAAGAGACCGAGTTCATGTTCCTGAACCTCGGGCCCAACCACCCCTCGGCCCATGGCGCCTTCCGCATCGTGCTGCAGCTCGACGGCGAGGAGGTGGTCGACTGCGTGCCGGACATCGGCTATCACCACCGCGGCGCCGAGAAGATGGCGGAGCGCCAGTCGTGGCACAGCTTCATCCCCTATACCGATCGTATCGACTACACCGGCGGGGTGATGAACAACCTGCCCTATGTGCTGGCGGTGGAGAAACTGGCCGGCATCACCGTCACCGACCGTGCCAAGACGATCCGGGTGATGATGGCGGAGATGTTCCGCATCAACAGCCACCTGCTGTTCCTGGGGACCTATCTACAGGATCTGGGCGCCATGACGCCGGTCTTCTTCACCTTCACCGACCGCCAAAAGGCCTACGAGGTGATCGAGGCGATCACCGGTTTCCGCATGCACCCGGCGTGGTATCGCATCGGCGGCACCGCCCATGATCTGCCCAAGGGCTGGGACAAGCTGGTGCAGGGCTTCGTCGACTGGATGCCCAAGCGTCTGGCCGAGTACGAGAAGGCGATGATGGACAACGCCATCGTGCGTGATCGCACCCGCTTCGTCGCCGCTTTCGATACCCGGCAGGCGCTGGAGTGGGGCGTCACCGGTCCCAACCTGCGCGCCACCGGGCTCGACTTCGACCTGCGCAAGAAGCGCCCCTACTCCGGCTACGAGAATTTCGATTTCGAGGTGCCCACCGCCGTCAACGGCGACGCCTTCGATCGCGGCATGATGCGGATCGAGGAGATGCGCCAGAGCGTGCGCATTCTCCAGCAGTGCATCGATCACATGCCGGCTGGCGACTACAAGGCTGATCATCCGCTGACCACGCCGCCGCCGCGGGAGAAGATGCTGCAGCACATCGAGACCCTGATCACCCACTTCCTGCAGGTCTCGTGGGGGCCGGTGCTGCCGGCCGCCGAGTCGATGCAGATGATCGAGGCGACCAAGGGCATCAACAGCTACTACCTGACCAGCGACGGCAGCACCATGAGCTACCGGACACGCATTCGCACGCCCAGCTTTCCGCATCTGCAGCAGATCCCCGCCGTCATGCGCGGCGGGTTCGTGCCGGATCTGATCGCGCACCTGGGCAGTATCGACTTCGTCATGGCCGACGTGGACCGATGAGGCAGCCATCATGACTACTACCGCGACCATTGGGACGACTATCGCCAGCGACGGTTTCGTCCTCGACCCCGCCGACCGCGCGGCGATTCTCGAGGAGCGGGCGCACTACCCCTATCCGCAGGCGGCGAGCATCGAGGCACTGAAGATCGTGCAGAAGCGCCACGGCCACGTGCCGGATGGCGCGATCCCGGCGATCGCCGAGACGCTGGGCATTCGTGTCGCCGACGTCGAGGGCGTGGCCACCTTCTACAGCCTGATCTTCCGGCAGCCGGTCGGCCGTCACGTGATCCTGATCTGCGACAGCAGCTCGTGCTTTCTTACCGACTATGAGCAGCTGCGCGACGCCTTCATCGATCATCTCGGTATCCAGATGGGCCAGACCACCGCAGATGGCCGCTTCACCCTGCTGCCGGTGTGCTGTCTCGGTGCCTGCGATCGCGGGCCCACGATTCTGATCGGCGAGGATCTGCACGGTCCGGTGACCCCGGACGAGATCCCCCGACTGCTGGAGGCGTACGCATGACGATCAAGAACCTGATGCGGGAGGGCGAGTCGTGAGTCGCATTCTGCAATCCGCCGGCGAACGCCGCTCCGAGACCCATCCGCTGACCTGGCGCCTGCACGACGACCAGTCGCCGGTGCTGCTCGAGGAGTATCTCGACACCGGCGGCTACGCCGCGGTCACCAAGGCGCTGGAACAGTACACCTACGAGTCGCTGACCGAGGAGGTGAAGGGCGCCAATCTTCGCGGCCGTGGCGGCGCGGGTTTCTCCGCCGGCATGAAGTGGAGCCTGACCGCCAAGGGCGGCGATGCGCCGCGCGGCTATATCGTCTGCAACGCCGACGAGATGGAGCCGGGCACCTTCAAGGATCGCCTGCTGATGGAGCAGCAGCCGCACCTGCTGATCGAGGGCATGATCCTGGCCGGTTACGCCAACCGCTCGAAACAGGGCTATATCTTCCTGCGCGGCGAGTACCACCTGGCGGCTGCCTCGATCCAGCGTGCCCTGGCCGACGCCCGCGCCGATGGCTGGCTGGGTCCGGACGTGCGCGGCAGCGGCTGGGATTTCGATATCGCCCTGCACACCGGTGCCGGACGCTATATCTGCGGGGAAGAGACCGCGTTGATCAACTCGCTCGAGGGCAAGCGTGCCAATCCGCGAGCCAAACCGCCGTTCCCCGGCCAGTCCGGCGCCTGGGGGCTGCCGACGGTGGTCAACAACGTCGAGACGCTGTGCAACGTGCCGGGCATCGTCAATCATGGCGCCGACTGGTTCCAGGCGCTCTCCGGCGATCTCAGCAGCGACGGCGGCACCAAGCTCTACGGGGTCTCCGGCAAGGTCAACAATCCCGGGCTGTGGGAGTTGCCGATGGGTACCACCGGCAACCGGATCCTCGAGCTCGCCGGCGGCATGCGCGACGGCCTGGCCCTCAAGAGCTGGCTGCCCGGCGGTGGCAGTACCGGCTTCCTGCTGCCCGAACACCTGGAGCTGGCGCTCGATTTCGACACCATCGGGAAGACCGGCAGCCGCATGGGAACAGGGCTACTGACCGTGGTCGCCGACAACCAGAGCATGGTCTCGCTGACCCGCAACCTGGAGGAGTTCTTCGCCCGCGAATCCTGCGGCTGGTGCACGCCGTGCCGCGACGGCCTGCCGTGGAGCGTCAAGCTGCTGCGGGCGCTGGAGGCTGGCGAGGGCCAGGCTGGCGATATCGAGCTGCTCGAGCAGATGGCCCGCGACCTGGGGCCGGGCAAGACCTTCTGCGCGCATGCGCCGGGGGCGGCGATGCCGCTGGCATCCGCGATCCACTATTTCCGTGACGAGTTCGAGCGCGGCATCACCCGACCCGAGGGTGAGGCGCACGCGGACCCGATCCCGGTCGGCAGCGTGTAGGAGGAGTTCGACGCCATGGCCACTATTCACGTCGACGGCAACGACTACGAAGTCGAAGACAGCGACAACCTGCTCCACGCCTGCCTTTCGCTGGGACTGGATATCCCCTATTTCTGCTGGCATCCGGCGATGGGCAGCGTCGGCGCATGCCGCCAGTGCGCGGTGAAGCAGTACAAGGATGCCGACGACGACCGCGGCATGCTGGTGATGTCGTGCATGGCGCCGGTGAAGGACGACGCCTATATCTCCATCGCCGACGAGGAGGCCAAGGCCTTCCGCGAGACGGTGATCGAGTTCCTGATGGTCAACCACCCCCACGACTGCCCGGTGTGCGAGGAAGGGGGCCACTGCCACCTGCAGGACATGACGGTGATGACCGGCCACGACCGGCGTCGTTACCGCTTCCGCAAGCGCACCCATCGCAACCAGAACCTGGGGCCGTTCATCGCCCACGAGATGAACCGCTGCATCACCTGCTACCGCTGTACGCGCTTCTACCAGGACTACGCCGGTGGCGAGGACCTGGGGGCCTTCGGCGCCCACGACAACGTCTACTTCGGCCGCGTCACCGACGGCACGCTGGAGAGCGAGTTCTCCGGCAACCTGACCGAGGTCTGCCCGACCGGGGTGTTCACCGACCAGACCCACTCCGATCACTACACCCGCAAGTGGGATCTGCAGTTCGCACCGAGCATCTGCCAACAGTGCGCCAGCGGCTGCAATATCAGCCCCGGCGAGCGCTACGGCGACATTCGCCGGATCGAGAATCGCTACAACGGCGACGTCAACGGCTACTTTCTCTGCGACCGTGGCCGGTTCGGCTACGGTTACGTCAACCGCAAGGATCGGCCGACTCGCCCCGAGTGCCGGGAGAGCGGGGGTGAAGCCCGGACGATGGAAGTCGACGAAGCGCTCGATCTGGCTGCGGATCGCCTGCGTGGCGCCAAGCGGATCATCGGCATCGGCTCGCCCCGGGCCAGCCTGGAGAGCAACCATCGGCTGCGTCAGCTGGTCGGCGCGGCCAACTTCTCCACCGGTATCGAGGCCGGAGAGCTGGCGCGGATCCGGCGGATGGAAGCGCTCAACCGCGAGGCGGGGCTGGCCACGCCGAGCCTGCGCGAGATCGAGCAGTGCGATGCGATCCTGGTGCTGGGTGAAGACCTCATCCAGAGCGCTGCCCGCGTCGCGTTGTCGGTGCGCCAGGCGGTGCGCGGCAAGGGTGCCGAGCTGGGCGCCGAGCGCGGCATCCCCGAGTGGAACGCCGAAGCGGTCAAGACCATCGCCCAGGATGCCGGCCATCCGCTGTTCCTGGCCACGCCGGACGCGACCAAGCTCGACGGCATCGCCACCCATGCCGGGCGACTCGCGCCCGATGATATCGCCCGGCTCGGGTTCGCCGTGGCGCACGCCCTCGACTCCACCGCGCCGGTCGTCGACGGTCTCGACGAAGAGACGTCGCAGCTGGCCGGGCGCATCGCCGATACCCTGCTGGCGGCGAAGAAGCCGCTGGTCATTGCCGGCGAGTCGCTGGGTTCGATGGCGATTCTTGAAGCGGCCGGCAACATCGCTCGAGCGCTCGGCCGGCGCCAGCGTTCGGACGCCGGCCTGACCCTCGTTCGCCGCGAGGCCAATAGCGTCGGGCTCGGGTTGCTGGGTGGCGAATCCCTCGACTGGGCGATGGCCCAGCTCGAGCAGGGCGACGCCGACGGCGTGGTGATCCTGGAGAACGATCTCTATGTCCGGTTGCCTACGTCACGCGTGGACAGCGCGCTCGGGCGGGCCGCGGCGGTCGTCGTGGTCGACCACCAGCGGACGCCGACCTGGGAGCGCGCCGACGTCGGCTTGCCGGCGGGCACCTTCGCCGAGAGCGACGGCACCCTGGTCAGTCTCGAAGGTCGTGCCCAGCGGTTCTACCAGGTCTTCGACCCCAGCTACATGCGCCCGGACACCCGGATTCGCGAGAGCTGGCGCTGGCTGCACGCGCTTCACGCCACGCTGGAGCGCCAGCCGATGGAGACCATTCTGCTCGACGACCTGACCCAGGCCGTTGCCGAGGATGCTCCCGCCCTGGCGCCGCTGCACCAGAATACGCCGGAGGCGATGTTTCGCATCCATGGCCTGAAGCTGGCCCGCGAGCCCCACCGCTACAGTGGCCGTACTGCCATGCGTGCCAATCTCAACGTCAACGAGCCGCGGGCGCCGGTGGACCTCGATACCCCCTTCGCGTTCTCGATGGAGGGTTATGCCGGCTATCGCGAGCCGCGCCGCGAGGTCGCCTTCGCCTGGGCGCCGGGCTGGAACTCGCCGCAGGCGTGGAACAAGTTCCAGGACGAGGTCGGCGGCCATCTGCGCGCCGGCGACCCGGGCGTGCGGCTGTTCACGGCCGCCGCCGTCGGTGGCGACTACTGCAGCGAGATCCCTGCCGCGTTCGAACCGCGCGAGGGCGAATGGCAGGTGATCGATCTGCCCCAGCTGTTCGGCGGCGACGACATGTCGCGCCGCGCCGAACCGATCCGCGAGCGCATGGCGCCGCCCCAGGTCGCACTCAACCAGGCCGATGCCGCGGGGTTGGGTATCGGTGCCGGCGATGCGGTCTCGATCGCTGTCGATGGCACGCGCTTCAAGCTGCCGGCGAGACTCAGCGCCGGTCTGCCGCCAGGTGTCGTCGGCCTGCCCAGCGGCGCGATCCAGGAAGTCACCGGAGGACTGACGCCAGGCGTCATGCGCTGGGGGCAGGTCGCGAAAGCGGAGCACGATAGCCAGGCGTCGGCCGGGGAGGCGCGCCCATGAGCTGGTGGACGCCGCAAGTCGAGGCGACGTTGATCGCCATGGTCCAGGCCGTGGTCATCCTGCTGGTCGTGGTCGTTTCCGGGGCGCTGCTGAGCATGATCGAGCGGCGCCTGCTGGCGCTGTGGCAGGATCGCTACGGTCCCAACCGGGTCGGGCCTTTCGGGCTTTTGCAGATCGCCGCCGACATGCTCAAGATCTTCTTCAAGGAGGACTGGATCCCGCCGTTCGCCGACCGTACTTTCTTCGTGCTGGCACCGGCGATCGCCATGGCCTCGCTGCTGCTGTCGTTCATGGTGATCCCGATCACGCCCGGCTGGGGGGTGGCGGATCTCAACATCGGCATCCTGTTCTTCTTTGCCATGGCCGGCATCAACGTCTATGCGGTGCTGTTCGCCGGCTGGGCCAGCAGCAACAAGTATGCACTGCTCGGCGCGCTGCGTGCCTCCGCCCAGACGCTCTCCTACGAGGTCTTCATGGGTCTGGCGGTCATGGGTATCGTCGCCATGACCGGCTCGTTCAACATGCGTGACATCGTCAACGCTCAGGAGAACGTCTGGTTCATCGTGCCGCAGTTCTTCGGCTTCTGCACCTTCGTCATCGCCGGTATCGCGGTGACTCACCGCCATCCGTTCGATCAGCCGGAGGCGGAGCAGGAGCTGGCCGACGGCTATCACATCGAATATTCCGGAATGAAATGGGGCATGTTCTTCGTCGGCGAGTACATCGGCATCGTGCTGATCTCGGCGCTGCTGGTGACGCTGTTCTTCGGCGGCTGGCACGGGCCGCTGCTGCCGCCGATCGTCTGGTTCCTGCTCAAGACGGCGTTCTTCGTCGTGCTGTTCGTGCTGCTGCGCGCGGCGCTGCCGCGGCCGCGCTACGACAAGGTGATGAGCTTCGGCTGGAAGGTCTGCCTGCCGCTGACGCTGATCAATCTGCTGGTTACCGGGGCGATGATTCTGCTCATCGACCCGAGCACATAAGGGAGGGAGCTCATGCTGAGTCAGATCAAGAAGATCGTCACCGGTACCGGGACGCAGCTGCGCACCCTGTGGATGGTGTTCAGCCACGCCTGGCGCAAGCGCGAGACGCTCTCGTATCCCGAGGAGCAGGTCTATCTGCCGCCGCGCTACCGCGGGCGTATCGTGCTCACCCGCGACCCCGACGGTGAGGAGCGCTGCGTTGCCTGCAACCTGTGTGCGGTGGCCTGCCCGGTGGCGTGCATCTCGCTGCAGAAGGGTGAGCGCGACGACGGCCGCTGGTACCCGGAGTTCTTCCGCATCAACTTCTCGCGCTGCATCTTCTGCGGCATGTGCGAGGAGGCGTGTCCGACCTCGGCGATCCAACTGACGCCGGACTTCGAGATGAGCGAGTTCAGACGTCAGGAGCTGGTCTACGAGAAGCAGGATCTGCTGATCGACGGGCCGGGCAAGGACCACAACACCAACTTCTATCGCGTGGCCGGCCTGTCGATTGCCGGCAAGGACAAGGGCGAGGCGCAGAACGAGGCCGAACCCATAGACGTCAAGTCGCTGATGCCATGAGAATCCGTCTACGATCCGCCGCGCGTCGGCCGAACTTGGCTGGAAACACTTTCGGAGTGCGCATTGCCCCCCAAGTGAATTGGTACGCGAGCCCGGTCCTCTCCTCGAGTGTTTTCGCCTCGCGGCCCGCATGGGGGAGGGAAGTGCGCTGGCCGGCAGGGAGCGAGCCTGGCCTTGGCTCCAGCTCGCGAGATCGTCAAGGGATTCCCGGTCGTGTCGGGGGTGGTGTGCTGACCAGAGCAGGGAGAGAGATATGCAAATCGCGTTTTACTTGAGTGGCCTGGTCGCGATTCTCGCTACCCTCCGTGTGGTGACCGGCACCCATCCGGTCCATGCGCTGCTCTATCTGATCGTGTCGCTGATCGCGGTGGCGATGGTGTTCTTCGCCCTGGGCGCCCCCTTCGCCGGGGCGCTGGAGATCATCGTCTATGCCGGCGCGATCATGGTGCTGTTCGTGTTCGTGGTAATGATGCTCAACTTGGGCGAGTCGGCGGTGGAACAGGAGCGGGCCTGGCTCCAGCCCAGGGCGTGGATGGGCCCGGCGATCCTGACGGCGGTCCTGCTTGTCGTGATGGTGGTGACGCTGGCCAGCGGCGACTATGACGGCACCATCAGCGGCGAGACGCTGACGGCCAAGATGGTCGGCATATCGCTGTTCGGCCCCTATCTGGTGATCGTCGAACTGGCGGCAATGCTGTTGCTGGCGGCGCTGGTGGCGGCGTCTCACCTGGGGCGCAGTGAAGCGCACGATGAAGCCGACCTCGCCCGTGAGCGCCAGCGTGAGCTGAACGACCAGGCCTCCGCCGCGTCGACCAGCGAGACATCGAACCCCACTCGCGAGGCGCGTCGCGATGCGCAGGAGGGCAAGGCATGACGGGCATTCCGGTAGAGCACGGCCTGTGGCTGGCGGCGATTCTGTTCGTGCTGGGGCTGGCAGGACTGATGACGCGGCGCAACATGCTGTTCGTGCTGATGAGCCTGGAGATCATGATGAACGCCGCCGGCCTGGCGTTCATTGTCGGCGGGACCCACTGGCAGCAGGCCGATGGTCAGGTCATGTTCCTGATGATCATCACCTTGGCGGCGGCAGAGGCGAGCGTGGGTCTGGCGCTGCTGATGCAGCTCTACCGGCGCTTCAAGACTCTCGATATCGATGCGGCTAGCAGGTTGCGCGGATGACCACTTTTCACGATGTCTTGCTGACACTCACGTTCGTCTTTCCTTTACTGGGATCGCTGATCCTGGCGCTGTCCTACGGGCGCCTCTCCGAGCGAGCCAGCGCGACCATCGGTGTCGCCTCCATCGGCCTGGCGGCACTGTGCACGCTCTGGATCGGCATCGATTTCTACGATCAGGGCAAGTCGGCGCAGACGTTGACCCTGTGGCACTGGATCAGCGTGGGCGATTTCCAGCCGACCGTGGGGTTGATGCTGGATGGCCTGTCGTTGACCCTGCTCGGCGTGATTACCGGCGTCGGCTTCTTCATCCACCTGTTCGCGGCCTGGTACATGCGTGGCGAGGATGGCGTGACCCGCTTCTTCTGTCACATGAACCTGTTCGTGTTCAGCATGATCCTGCTGGTACTGGGGGACAACCTGCTGCTGCTCTACTTCGGCTGGGAAGGGGTGGGGCTCTGCAGCTACCTGTTGATCGGCTACTACTACCGCACGCCGGCCAACGGCTGGGCGGCGTTCAAGGCTTTCGTCATCACCCGTACCGGCGATGTCTTCCTCGCCATCGGCATGTTCCTGCTCTACCTCGAGCTCGGCTCGCTCAACCTGCAGACGCTGCTGGCGCGGGCACCAGAGATCTGGACCGAGGGCGGTCTGATGCCACAGCTCGCGGCGCTGATGCTGCTCGGTGGCGCGGTGGGCAAGTCGGCACAGCTACCGCTGCACACCTGGCTGGCGGACGCCATGGCGGGCCCGACGCCGGTGTCGGCATTGATCCACGCGGCGACCATGGTCACGGCGGGCGTCTACCTGATCGCGCGGATGAACGGCATCTTCCTGATGGCGCCGGACGTACTGCTGCTGGTCGGGGTGGTCGGTGCGCTGACCCTGCTGGTGGCAGGCTTCGCGGCGCTGGCGCAGACCGACATCAAGCGGGTGCTCGCCTACTCGACCATGAGCCAGATCGGCTACATGTTCCTGGCGCTGGGTGTCGGCGCGTTCGATGCGGCGATCTTCCATCTGATGATCCACGCCTTCTTCAAGGCGCTGCTGTTCCTCTCCGCCGGCTCGGTGATCATCTGCACCCATCACGAGCAGGACATGCGCCGTCTCGGTGGGCTGTGGCGCAAGCTGCCACTGACCTACGCCGGGTTCATCGTCGGCGGGGCGGCGCTGGCGGCCCTGCCGCTGGTGACGGCGGGCTTCTACAGCAAGGATGCCATCCTCGTCTCGGCACTCGCTTCCGGCCATGGCGTGCTGATGCTCGCCGGGCTGCTCGGCGCGCTGCTGACATCGATCTATACCGTGCGCCTGATCCTCGGCACCTTCCACGGCAAGCCCAAGAGCGACAACGCCCGCAGTGCCCATGCTGGCAAGGGGCTGGTGCATGGCATACCGCTGGTGGTGCTGATCGTGATGTCGACGGCCATCGGCGCGCAGCTGACCCCGCCGCTGGACGAAGTGCTGCCGCCCGGCCCGGTCGCCGAGGGCCTGGGAGTCCATATCCTCGAATTCACCGCCATGGTCGTGGCCGTCGGCGGCGTGCTGTTCGCGGGCTGGCTGTTCAAGCGCCGGCGCGACCTGATCCGCCGTGGCATGGCGGACCCGCGCGGCGCCCGGCTGTGGACGTTCTGGCACAACGCCTGGGGCTTCGATGCGCTCTACGACTGGCTGTTCGTGCGTCCCTACCAGGGCGTGGTCCGGGTCAACCGGGGCGACTGGATCAACTCGCTGTGCAACATTCTGCCGTGGCTGGCCCGGGCTTCCCATCAGGGGCTGCGCACGACGCAGACGGGCCTGATGCGTCACTACGCCGTATCGATGGTGCTGGGAGCGACGCTGCTGCTCGTCTTCCTGCTGGTGGGCTGACGAGATGCGCGCAGACAGGTTACACGGCGTCGAGGCCCCGATGACCCCAGCTCGGGCGCCAACGGAATTCACTCTATCGCGGATGGCTGATTCATGACTCTGGTCTGGCTGATACTGATCCCCTTCATTGGCGGCCTGCTCTGTTGGCAGGCGGAACGCTTTGGCGACCAGGCGCCTCGCTGGATCGCGCTGGGCACCATGCTGCTGGAATTGGTAATGGTGCTGGGGCTCTGGGTCAGCAGCGACTTTCAGCTGCCGGCGGAGGGCGCCGCCAGCGTCTGGACGCTGGAGTGGCAGGCGGACTGGATTCCGCGCTTCGGCATTCAGCTGCATCTGGCGATCGACGGCCTGTCGCTGCTGATGATCGCGTTGACCGGCCTGCTCGGTGCCATGGCGGTGGTCTGCTCCTGGAAGGAGATCGTCCGTCGGGTCGGGTTCTTCCACCTCAACCTGCTGTGGATCCTGGGCGGGGTGGTCGGGGTCTTTCTCGCCATCGACCTGTTCCTGTTCTTCCTGTTCTGGGAAATGATGCTGGTGCCGATGTACTTCCTGATCGCGCTGTGGGGGCACAGCGGCTCCCAGGGCAGTTCGCGCATCGGCGCCGCGACCAAGTTCTTCATCTACACCCAGGCCAGTGGCCTGCTGATGCTGATCGCCATCCTGGGCCTGGTATTCGCGCATCACGGGGCGACTGGCGAGTACACCTTCGCCTATGCGGATCTGTTGAACACGCCGCTATCGGAGACCACGGCCTGGTGGCTGATGCTTGGCTTCTTCGTCGCCTTCGCGGTCAAGTTGCCGGTGGTGCCGCTGCACGGCTGGTTGCCGGATGCCCACGCCCAGGCACCGACGGCCGGTAGTGTCGACCTCGCCGGCATTCTGCTCAAGACGGCGGCCTACGGGATGCTGCGTTTCGCGCTGCCGCTGTTTCCGGAGGCCTCCCAGGCGTTCGCGCCGGTGGCGATGACGCTGGGCCTGATCGGTATCTTCTACGGTGCGATCCTGGCCTGCGGCCAGCAGGATCTGAAACGCCTGATCGCCTACACCAGCATCTCCCACATGGGCTTCGTCCTGATCGGTATCTATGCCGGTACCGAACTGGCGCTGCAGGGCGTGGTGGCGCTGATGGTGGCGCATGCCTTCTCCGCCGCCGGGCTGTTCATTCTCTCCGGGCAGCTCTACGAGCGACTGCACACTCGCGACATGCGCCAGATGGGGGGGCTGTGGGGACGTATCCGCGGCCTGCCGGGGTTCGCGCTGGTGTTCGTGGCGGCGTCGCTGGGCCTGCCCGGTACCGCCAACTTCGTCGGTGAGTTCATGGTGATGTTCGGTGCCTTCGGCGTGGCACCCTGGGTGGTGGTGATCGCCAGCGCCGGCCTGATCCTGGCCGCCGTCTACTCGCTGTTCATCATGCAGCGGGTCTACTACGGGCCGCCGGTGGAGGAGACGCCGCTGGCCGGCCTCGACCGGCGCGAGACGATACTGCTGTTCGGCATCGTCGCGCTGGTGGTGTTCTTCGGCATCTATCCCCAGCCGCTGCTGGATACCTCGGCCGGGGCCATGCAGGTGGTACAGCAGAGCGTTCAGCAAGCCGCGGTGATGACGGGAGGTGCCCAATGAGCGATGTCGCCAATCATGGTGTCCTGACGACCCTGCTCGCCATTTCCCCGCTGATTCTGGTCTGCCTGACCGTGATCGTGGTGATGCTCTCGATCGCCTGGAAACGCAATCACGCCTTGAGCGCGATTCTCACCGCCGTCGGCCTCAATGCGGCACTGCTGGCGCTGCTGTTCGGCTGGACGCTGGGTTCGGTCGACGTCACTTCGGTCCTGGTGGTCGACGATCTTTCCCGCTTCGGCGGCGTGCTGGTGCTGATGTCGACGCTGGCCTGCGTCACGCTGGCCCACCACTACCTCGAAGGCTACGAAGGGCCGCGGGACGAGTTCTATCTGCTGCTGACGAGCGCCGCCGCCGGCGGCCTGGTGCTGGTCTCGGCGCGTCACATGACGACGCTGTTCTTCGGCATCGAGCTGCTGTCGATGCCGCTGTTCGGGATGCTCGCCTACACCTTCCGGGACCGTGGCGCGCTGGAGAGCGGCATCAAGTACATGGTGCTGTCGGCGGCGGCGACCGCGTTCCTGCTGTTCGGCATGGCGCTGCTCTACGCGGTGACGGGCACGCTGGACTTCGCCGAACTGGGGGCGGCGCTATCGGCTCGCGGCAGCGACCCCTGGCTGCTGGCCGGTGCCGGCCTGCTGCTGGTGGGACTGGCGTTCAAGCTCTCCATCGTGCCCTTTCACCTGTGGACACCGGATGTCTACCAGGGCGGCCCCGGGCCGGCGACGACGTTTCTCGCGACTGCCAGCAAGGTGGCGGTGTTCCTGGTGCTGCTGCGGCTGTTCCAGTCGACGCTGGCCTTCCACGAGAACTGGTGGCACGACCTGCTCGGCTTCATCGCCGTGATCACCATGCTGGTGGGCAACCTGCTGGCGCTGACCCAGAACGACCTCAAGCGCCTGCTGGGCTACTCGTCGATCGCCCATTTCGGCTATCTGCTGGTGGCGCTGGTGGTCAACCAGGGCCTGGCGGTCGAGACCGTCGGCATCTACCTGGTCACCTACGTTCTCACCACGCTCGGCGCGTTCGGCGTCGTCACCCTGGTGTCGAGCCCCTACATCGCCACCGGCGGCACGGCGGATGCCAGCCCGCTGCACCACTACCGTGGCCTGTTCTGGCGGCGGCCCTACCTCACGGCGGTGATGACGGTGTCGATGCTGTCGCTGGCGGGGATTCCGTTCACTGCCGGCTTCATCGGCAAGTTCTACATCATCGCGGTCGGGGTCGAGGCGCACCGCTGGTGGCTGGTCGGCAGCGTGGTGGTCGGCAGCGCCATCGGGCTCTACTACTACCTGCGGGTGATGGTGACCCTGTTCCTGCACGAGCCCGGCATGCAGCGCCGCGATGCGACCCACGACTGGGCCGAGCGCGCCGGCGGGATGGTGGTGCTGGGCGTCGCCACGCTGGTGATCCTGCTGGGGCTCTACCCGACACCGATGATCAATTGGGTCAACTGGGTCGCGGGGTGACGGTGACGATCGCCAGCCGTCGAGCGCCTCGCATCGACGCCCGAGAAAGCGCCCGCCACAGGGCGCTTTTTCGTGTCAGGCGCCGGTGGCGAGGCCGATGCTGCGGCGGCAGCCGGCCGGCAGATGGATGTCCACGGCGATGGGGAGGTGATCCGAGAACATCGCTTCCAGCACGCGCGGTTGCTCGGCCTTCAGCGAGGCGGAGAGCAGGATGTGGTCCAGCGCGCGGCGGGGTTGCCAGGCAGGATAGCTGAGCTGCGACTTGAGCGGATTGAGATCCAGGGCCTTGCAGAACCGGGGGTGTGCCAGCAACTGCTCCGGCGTGCAGTTGAGATCGCCCATGACCACCACATGTTGCAGCGGCTCGACGATCTCGCCGAGATAGTCCAACTGGCGCAAGCGACCACGCTGGCTGAGCGCGAGGTGAGCGACGAAGACGTGCAGCGCATCCGGCCCTTCGCCGTAGCGGGCGTGGATCGCACCGCGCCCGCGCATGCCGGGCAGGCGGTGCTCGTCCACCTGGCTGGGCGTCAGGCGCGAGAGCAGCCCGTTGCTGTGCTGGGCGACGCGGCCGAGGTTGCGGTTGAGCTGCTGGAAGTGAAAATCGAACGCCGAGCGATGGGCGAGATACTCGACCTGGTTGACGTGACTGGAGCGGAAGCTGCCGCCGTCGACCTCCTGCAGGCCGACGATATCGTAGGCTGACAGGGTGCTGGCGACGATATCCAGTCGCGAGCTGCGTTTGGGATGGGGCAGCAGGTGCTGCCAGCTCCGCGTGAAATAGTGATGATAGGCCGAAGTGTGAATGCCGACCTGCAGGTTGCAGGTCAGCAGTTTCAACGTCGACGCGATCTCGCTGGCGGGTGTCGAGACGGCTAGAGACATGGCGTCACTCGCTCTCGGTGCGTTCCTCGCGGACTTTCTCGATCAGGGCGCTGGCAATCTTCGGCATGTTTTCCAGCGAGCCGGCGGAGTCGGGCGTGACCACATAGCGGCCATCGACGATCAGGTCCGGCACGCCCATCAACTGGTAGCCACGCATCTTGGCCGAAGCCTGCTGGATCTCGCTCTTGACGCCGAAGGAGTCGAGCGCCTTGAGGGCTTCCTCCTTGCTGACGCCATAGTGGGTGAAGAATTCGGCGATGTCGTCCTTGTCGGTCAGCCGCTTGCCCTGCTTGTGGATGGCATCCATGAAGTCCTGGCGCATCTCGTCCTCGATGCCGAGCTGACGGGCTGCGTAGAACGCGATGGCGTGCTGCTCCCAGACCCGACCCAGCGGCGCTGCCATGCGATCGAAGGTGACGTCGTCCGGCAGTTGGGCAACCCACTCGTTGAGCGGCTTCTCCAGCGCGTAGCAGTGCGGGCAGCCGTACCAGAACACTTCGGTGACTTCGATCTGGTCCGCCGGCACCTCGGTTTTCATCGGTTCGTCGACGACTTGATAGTCCTGCCCCTCGACGATGTCCGCCGCCATCACCGCGCCCGAGAACGTCAGCCCGGCCAATAGCGCCACGAAAGACTTGATCATGCGTTACTGCTCCTGAAGGTCGATAAGTTGTTGTGAAACAGGTTTCAAGGAAATCACCGCCAGGCGACGGGGCCTCGGCTCGGTTGATGACGCGCCACGGCTGTTGGAGCCTCAGAGGGCTGCGAGGTTCCCTAGCTAGCCTGCTACCGATCACTTTCCCATAGCCTGACAGAAATGGCCGGAAAAGCGTAGGGCATCCGATGCTCGACGCCGGGGGATGACGACAGCGGGCCCCGGGGCTGACGTTGGCGTTCAGCCGATGGCGAGTACGCGTGATACACTGCGCGGCGCCAACGCCTCAAGATGATCGAGCCCACCATGACCGCCACGCCCGAGCGCCGCAATTACCAGACCGCGACTTTCCTGATCAGCGCGCCGACGCTGGCCAAATGCCCGTCGGATCGCGGGGTCGAGATCGCTTTCGCCGGCCGCTCCAACGCGGGCAAGTCCAGTGCGATCAATGCACTGACCCAGCAGCGGGCGCTGGCACGGACCTCGAAGACGCCGGGGCGCACACAGTTGATCAACTTCTTCACCCTGCAGAACGACGAACAGCTCAGGCTGGTCGACCTGCCGGGCTACGGTTACGCCAAGGTGCCGGAAGCGATGAAGAAGGAGTGGCAGGCCCATCTCGCCGATTATCTGCAGCGCCGCCGCTCGCTGGCCGGTCTGATCCTGCTGATGGACGTGCGCCATCCGCTCAGCGATTTCGATATCCAGCTGCTGGAGATGGCGGACGACCGCGCGCTGCCGGTGCACATTCTGCTGACCAAGGCCGACAAGCTGAAACAGGGCCCGGCCAAGGCCTCGCTGCAGCAGGTCAGGCAGCGCCTGGCCGAGTGGGAGGACCTGGTCAGCGTGCAGCTGTTCTCCGCGCTCAAGCGCCAGGGGCTGGACCAGGCTTATTCCGTGATGGATCGGTGGATGATGGCCGAGTGAGAGACATCGGGTTCGGTCACTGATTGGCATCCTCTACTGAATCCACTTCCCACTGAATGTGCCACCCCGATGACGCCTATTCAGGACGGCGCTGACGATGGGCTCGCTGAGCCGGGGTTGGCGACAGGGATGTCGCAAAAGGCGGGTTGGACAGGATGTCCTTTCGCGCCGACCCGAGCTCAGCGAGCCCAGAGGCAGGATTTCGCCGTTCTGGGCGTCAAAAAGGGGAGTGTGAGGGGCTTGCCCCTCACGATAACGAGCGGAACGGAGGGGAATGCTCGTTCAGTCGTGACCTGCTGGGACTCGGATCGATCTCCAAGCGATCACCCTCCCAGTCACCGCTCTCTCCAAGTGACATGTCGTGTCGCTATAATGACGCCTGATCCAGTTTCGCCACGATCCCCGGCAACTCCCGCACGTGCGTTACCCGGTACACTCTCGGCGGCAGTTCGCGCTCGCCCTCGTTCTTGGCATCGATCCAGACCGCGTGCATGCCGAGGCGCTGGGCCGCCAGCACGTCCTCCTCCCAGTTGTCGCCGACGTGCAGGGCGCGATAGGGCTGGGTGCCGAGCGAGGCCACGGCGGTCAGGAAGGGGCGTGAGTCGGGCTTGGGAGCGTGCATCTCGCCAGCCAGAATGATCACGTCAAAATGGTGATCCAGCGCCAGTCGGCGCACGTCGACATTGCCATTGGTGATGATGCCGAGCCGGTAGCGACGCGCCCAGGCGTCGAACATCGGTACGACCTCCGGGTAGAGCGAGACGTCGTGACGCAGCGCCATGAACTGCTCGAAACCCGCTCTCGCCCACTCTCTGGCGGTTGCATCCGACAGGCCATGCTCGAGCAGCAGCTCGACCATGGCACGTTCGCGAATCCAGCTATGATCGCCGCGGCTAAGCGGGAAGCGCGCCATCAGCGATGCCCGGATGCGCTGATATTCCGCGAGCGGAAACGACTCGGTGAGCGGGCGGACGATGGCGTCGGGCAAGGCATCGACCTGCTCGGCGAGCCATTGGTAATGCGTCGGCTCGGCGTGGGCCATGACCGGCCCGTTGTGCCACAGCGTGTCGTCGAGGTCGAAGGTGATGGCGTCCAGCGGCATGCGAGTGGTCCCTAGCGGTTGTCTGAACTCTCGTCCGAGGAGGCAGCCGGCCTGCGTCGGGCGCGGGGGTGGGCCTTGTCGTAGACCTCGGCGAGCTGCTGCCAGTCCAGCCTGGTGTAGATCTGCGTGGTGGAGAGATTGGCGTGGCCGAGCAGCTCCTGTACCGCGCGCAGATCCTGACTCGACTCCAGCAGATGGCTGGCGAAGGAGTGGCGCAGCCGGTGCGGATGAAGATGCTCCGGCAGGCCACGCTTGCGGGCGGTGTCGGCCAGGCGGGCCTGGATCGAACGATGACCCAGGCGACCCCCATGCTGGGCGACGAACAGCGCGGTCTCGCCCTCTCCCGCCAGTGCGCTGCGAAACCCGAGCCAGGCCCGGATGGCATCGCTCGCGCGCCTGCCCAGCGGTACCTGGCGCGGTTTGCCGCCCTTGCCGACGACCCGCACGTGACGCTCGTCGAGGCTGGAGAGATCCAGCGCCGCCAGCTCGGCCAGGCGCAGCCCGCAGGAGTAGAACAGCTCCAGCATGGCCTGGTCGCGTACCTCGAGCGGGTCGCCGTCGTGAGGCGTATCCAGAAACCGGCCGAGCAGGTCGATGTCCACCGGGCTCGGCAGGTGGCGCGGCTGCCGGGGCGCCTGGGTCAGCTGTACCGGGTTGTGATCCAGCTCGCCTCGCCTGACCAGCTCATCGGCGAAGCGGGACAGTGCGGCGCGCCGCCTCGCCAGGGTTCTCGGCGCCATGCCTCGGGTGCGTTCGTGGGCCAGATAGCGGCGCAGTAACGTCACGTCGAGCTCGTGCCAGGCGTGGACGTCCTGGGTTTCGAGATAACCGATCAGGCCGCCGATATCGCGGCGATAGGCATCCACCGTCGCCGGACTGGCGCGCTGCGCCAGCCGCTTCAGGAAGGCGTCAAGTGCGGCCTGCACGGGGGACCTCGGCACGCCGCAGCAGTCGGCTGACCACTTCTCCCAGATACTCCGTGAACAGCGTGTCCAGGGTGGCCCGGAAGTGCTCGCCATCGTGGCTGGCCAGCAGCAGGAAGCCCAGCGACTCCCCCTGGGTCAGCCGGGTGATGGCGCAGGAGCCGGATTCCGGCGGCGCGGTGCAGTGCGGCAGCAGGGCCTCCCAGTCCTCCCGGTCGAGCGTGGTGCAGCGGCTGGTCTGTTCATTGAGCAGCAGCTCCAGGCGCTGACGCGCGGCGTCGGTCAAGGCGAACCGGGGTGGCTGCCAGGCGTTGGTATCCCGGGGCGTGGCGTGGCAGGCTGGCGGCGCCTCCAGCCACAGCCCGATGCCCTGGGTACGGAAGCGCTCGGCCAGTTGCGTCGACAGCGCCTCGGCCAGGGCGTCGGCGCTCTCGGCCTCGATCAGGCCCAGCACCAGCTCGCGGGTACGGCGATACTGCGCCTCGTTGTAGCGCGCCGACTCGAGCAGGTTCTCGAGCCGCCACTCCGCGTCCTCGGCTCGGTGGCGCAAATCGTGCACCAGCCGCTCCAGTAGTGATACGGCGCCTGGAATATGGGGGTGCGGCACCTTGAGTTGCTGTAGCAGTCCCTCTCGGCCGACGAAAAAATCGGTATTTTGCGCCAGCCATTCGGCAACCCGATCGGGATCCAGTGTCTGGCGAGGCTCGGGGACCTGGGCGCGTGACATGCGGTGGTTCTCCTGTGAATCCCTGACGAGACAGCAGCCTGTCCCGCCGTGTCTTTTTATTAGTTCAAGGCGACGCGCCCTTCGAAGACGCGTTCGGCGGGGCCGGTCATGACGATGGGCGTTTCGCCGCCTTTCCACTCGAGCGTCAAGCGGCCGCCGCGAAGTTCCACGTCGACGGGGCTCTGCAGCACGCCTCGGCGAATACCGCAGGCCACCGCCGCGCAGGCACCGGTACCGCAGGCCAGCGTCTCGCCGACGCCGCGCTCGTAGACGCGCAGGCGGATGGCGTGAGGGGAAACGATCTGCATGAATCCGATATTGGCCTGGCGCGGAAAGCTGGGGTGGTGCTGCAGCTTCGGCCCCAGCTCACCGACCGGGGCGGCGTCGACGTCGTCGACCTGCAACACGGCATGCGGGTTGCCCATCGAGGCGACGCTGAACGTGACGCTCCGGTCGTCGATATCGAGATGGTGCGATGTTTCGTCGCGATCGGCGACGAACGGTATATCCGCCGGCGCGAAGCGGGGCGTGCCCATGTCGACCCGCACCCGGCCGTCGTCGTCGACCTTCAGCGACAACGGGCCGCCCAGGGTCTCGACCTGGAACTCGCGCTTGTGGGTCAGGCGCTGGTCGATGACGAAGCGGGCGAAGCAGCGGGCACCGTTACCGCAGTTCTCCACCTCGCCGCCGTCGGCGTTGAAGATCCGGTAGCGGAAATCCATGTCCGGCTTGCGCGGCGGCTCCACCAGCAGCAACTGGTCGAAACCGATGCCGAAGTGACGGTCGGCCAGTTGACGAATCTGGTCGTCCCGCAGGTAAGCCCGCTGGGTGATCAGGTCCACCACCATGAAGTCGTTGCCCAGGCCGTGCATCTTGGTGAAGTTCAGCAGCATCAGCTCTCCCCCGGCAGCCGCGACTCCAGCGCCCACAGCGAGTCGAGGCTCTCGCGACGGCGTACCAGATGGCTTCGGTCGCCGTCGACGAGGACTTCGGCAGGGCGGCCGCGGCTGTTGTAGTTGGATGCCATGGCGAAGCCGTAGGCGCCGGCCGAGCGCACCGCCAGCAGATCCCCTTCGGCGATCGCCAGTTCGCGCTCCTGGCCGAGGAAGTCGCCGCTTTCGCAGATCGGACCGACCACGTCGTAGACGGCGCTCGGCCGCGCAGGACGGGTATCGACGCGTTCGATGCGCTGCCACGCCTGGTACAGCGACGGCCGGATCAGATCGTTCATCCCGGCATCCACGATGGCGAAGTTCTTGGTCTCGCCGGGCTTGAGATACTCGACTCGGGTCAACATCACGCCGGCGTTGGCGGCGATGGAGCGGCCCGGCTCTAGCAGCAAGCTCAGTTCACGGCCTCGCAGGCGTTCCCGCACCGCGTGGACGAAGTCGCCAGCTGCCGGCGGACGTTCATCCTGATAGGTGACGCCCAGGCCGCCACCGATATCCAGGTGCTCGATCACGATACCGTGATCGGCGAGCCGGTCGATCAACGCGAGCAGACGGTCCAGCGCATCGAGATAGGGCGAGAGTTCGGTCAACTGCGAGCCGATATGGCAATCTAGCCCCACGACCTTGAGGTTCGGCCGTTCGGCGGCCCAGGCGTAAAGGTCGAACACCTCTTCCGCGGCCACGCCGAACTTGTTGGCCTTGAGCCCGGTGGAAATGTAGGGATGGGTCTTGGCATCGACGTCCGGATTGACCCGGATCGAGATGTTGGCGACCTGGCCGCGCTCGGCGGCGACGCGATCGAGGCGCTCGAGTTCCGGCCGCGATTCGACGTTGAAGCACTTGATGCCGACTTCCAGGGCACGTGCCATCTCGTCGGCCTGCTTGGCGACCCCGGAGAAGACCACCTTGGCCGGATCGCCACCGGCCGCCAGGACGCGCTCCAGCTCGCCCACCGAGACGATGTCGAAGCCGGCACCGAGCCGGGCGAGCACGTCGAGCACGGCAAGGTTGGAGTTGGCCTTGAGCGCGTAGCAGACCAGGTGCGGCATGTCGCCCAGGGCGTCGCTGTAGGCCCGAAAGTGCCGGGTCAGGGCGGCGCGGGAGTAGACGTAGCAAGGCGTGCCGTACTGCTCGGCCAGTTGATCCAGCGCAATGCCCTCGGCATGCAGCACGCCATCGCGGACGGGGAAGTTGTCGGAGGTCACGGCAGCTCCTCGGCGGTCGGCGGGTTGGCTGCCGGCGCCGGGCTTGCCTGGGGCGCTGCCGGCTGACGAGGCGCCGCGTCGGGGTCGCTCTCCGTGGGCGTCTGCCTGGAGGAGGCTGGCTGCGACGGTTCGTAATCCCCCTGCGGGTCGTAGGTCTTCGAAGCCTCGCTGTCGCCGGGCAGGTAGAGCGGGCCTTTCTGGCCGCAGCCGGCGAGCGCCAGCAGCATCGTGGCCAGGGCGATGGCGAGTGCGGCGTTACGCGACATGACGGCTCTCCTGCAGCGTGGCGAGCGCATCGCGGGCGCGCTGGGCGGCGGCGCGAACCTGGTCGGGCGCGGTTCCACCGATATGGTTGCGGGCGGCGACCGACCCTTCCAGCGTCAGCACCTCGAATACGTCATCGGAGATCACGTCGGAGAAGCGCTTGAGTTCCTCGAGCGACATCTCGGAGAGATCCTTGCCCTGCTCGATGCCGTAGGCGACCGCCTTGCCGACGATCTCGTGGGCATCGCGAAACGCGACACCGGCCCTGACCAGGTAGTCGGCGAGATCGGTGGCGGTGGAGAAACCGCGCCGCGCCGCCTCGAGCATGTTGTCCGGCTTGGCCACCAGCGCCGGCGCCATGTCGGCGAAGGCGCGCAGACACCCCTTGACCGTGTCGAGGGTGTCGAACAGCGGCTCCTTGTCCTCCTGATTGTCCTTGTTGTACGCCAGCGGCTGGGACTTCATCAGCGTCAACAGACTCATCAGGTGGCCGTAGACCCGGCCGGTCTTGCCGCGTACCAGCTCCGGCACGTCGGGATTCTTCTTCTGCGGCATGATCGACGAGCCGGTGCAGAAGCGGTCCGGCAGATCGACGAAATCGAACTGGGCGCTGGCCCACAGCACCATCTCCTCGCTCATCCGCGACAGGTGCATCAACAGGATGCTGGCGAAGGCGGTGAACTCGATGGCGAAATCGCGATCGCTCACCGCATCCAGCGAGTTCTCCGCCGGACGGTCGAAGCCCAGCAGCTCGGCGGTGACGTGGCGGTCGATGGGGTAGGTGGTGCCGGCCAGCGCCGCCGCGCCCAGCGGCAGCACGTTGACCCGCTTGCGACAGTCGAGCAGGCGCTCGTGATCCCGCGTCAGCATCTCCTGCCACGCCAGCAGATGGTGGCCGAAGGTCACCGGCTGCGCCGTCTGCAGGTGGGTAAACCCGGGCATGATGGTATCCGCCTCGCGGTCGGCCAACTCGATCAGGCCGCTGCGCAGGCGCGCGAGTTCGGCGGCCACGGCGTCGATCTCGTCGCGCAGGTAGAGCCGGATATCGGTGGCGATCTGGTCGTTGCGCGAGCGCCCGGTATGCAGCTTCTTGCCGGTGATGCCGATCTTGTCGGTCAGCCGCGCTTCGATGTTCATGTGGATGTCTTCGAGGGCGATCGACCACTCGACGTCGCCGCGTTCGATCTCCGCTTCGATGGCGTTGAGGCCATCGACGATACGGTCCCGCTCGTCGTCGGTCAGGACGCCGACCCGGGCCAGCATGGTGGCGTGGGCGATCGAGCCGCGAATATCGTGGTGATAGAGACGCTTGTCGAACGCGATCGAAGCGGTGAAGGCGGCGACGAATGCATCGGTGGGCTCGCTGAAACGTCCGCCCCAGGATTGGTTGGTTGCCTGCGTCATCGAAAATCGAGCTCTGCGTGGTCTACGGGTGAAAACTGCGAAACGATTGCCCGAGTGTATCAGAGACAGCGTCGGCATAGGACGCTGAAACTCGCGGTCGAAGGGCGGGATGCAAGGTCTGTCCCGCGGTACCCGGTCGCCGTTTTTACTCGGTGGGTGACTGCTTTATCATGGGCCAATGAGGTTCGCGCAGACGAACACCCACTTGATGACGAATCCTGAAGCGCCTGCCCAGGCGTTTCGGGGCGTCCATCCCACTCGGAGAATGGCGTGCTCGACGCTAACAGATTGAGAATCGCAACCCGCAAGAGTGCCCTGGCGCTATGGCAGGCCGAACACGTCAAGGCGCTGCTCGAACATCATCATCCGCACCTGACCATCGAACTGGTGCCGCTCTCCACCCGTGGCGACCAGATCCTCGATACGCCACTGGCCAAGGTCGGCGGCAAGGCGCTGTTCGTCAAGGAGCTCGAGGAGGCGATGCTCGACGGTCGGGCGGATCTGGCCGTTCACTCGATGAAGGACGTGCCGATGCAGTTCCCCGAAGGACTCGGGCTCTCGGTGATCCTGGAGAGCGGGGCACCCACCGACGCCTTCGTCTCCAACGCCTACGCCAGCGTCGATGCGCTGCCCGAGGGGGCGCGGGTGGGGACGTCCAGCCTGCGCCGCGGCCTGCAGGTCAGCGCGCGGCGGCCGGATCTCGAGGTGCTCTCGCTGCGGGGCAATGTCCAGACGCGCCTGGGCAAGCTCGACGCCGGCGATTTCGACGCGATCATCCTGGCCACGGCGGGGCTGGAGCGGCTCCAGCTCGCCGACCGGATCACCGCGGAGCTCACGCCGGAGGAGAGCCTGCCCGCCTGCGGCCAGGGGGCGCTGGGCATCGAGTGCCGCCATGACGATGCCGAGCTGGTCTCTCTGCTGGCGCCGCTGGACCACACTGCGACGGCAACCCGGGTGCGTGCCGAGCGGGCGCTCAATACGCGCCTGGATGGCGGCTGCCAGGTACCGATCGGCGGCTACGCCATGCTCGAGAACGATGGCGATACGCTCTGGCTGCGTGGACTGGTGGGGCATCCGGACGGCTCGACCGTGCTGCGCGCCGAGGGCCGAGGGTCGGCCATGGAGCCCGAGTCGCTGGGAATCCGGGTGGCGGAAGAGCTGCTGGCCCAGGGGGCCGGTGAGATCCTCGCCGAAGTCTACGGGGGCGTTGGCGGCGAGTGATGGCAGACCGCGTACTGCTGACGCGCCCTGGCGAGCGCGGCGAGGTCCTGGCGCGGACACTGGAACGGAGCGGCCTGGTGACGGCCGCGCTCGATATCCTGCGCCTGGAGCCCTTGGCGCTGTCGGATAGCGGCCGGGCGGCACTGCTCGATCTCGATCAGTTCCACGGCATCATCGTGGTCAGCCCGCAGGCGGCGACGTGTCTTGCCGAGGCCATTGCGTCATACTGGCCGCAGTTGCCGCAGGGGCTGCGTTTCTACGCCGTCGGCGAAGCCACTGCGGAGCGGCTCTACACGGAGTTGGGCGTGCCGGCGGTCCTGCCCCCACGGGCGAGCGGCGAGCACAGCGAAGCGCTGCTGGAAGTGGCGTCGCTCAAGGCGGTGGCCGGCAAGCGCATGTTGCTGGCACGGGGCGAGTCGGGGCGGGAGCTGCTGCCGGAACGGCTGCGAGAGCGGGGGGCCGATGTCGAGGTCCTGGCGCTCTACCGGCGCCATTACCGAGCGCCTTCGCCGCCCGCCAAAGGGTGGCTCGAACAGGGCGATTTCGCCGCATTGGTGGTGACCAGCGGGGAAATATTGCAACATTTGGTCACGTGGTGTGGCCCGGTTGCGTTGAACCAACCGCTAATCGTCTCGAGTCCGCGGTTGGCTACACTGGCGGGGACATTGGGATTCGGCTCGCTTCACGTGGCGTCGGGCGCCTCTCCCGCGGCATTGAACGCAGAGATTCGCGCGGTGCTCGGTCCAAAGGGCGCCACCTTCGATCAGGGTGATCACGGAAAAGGCTAGCGATAGATGAGCAAGCAGAGCAAAGATCAGCAACCGCAGTCGGCTCCGGCCTCCGATGGCGAGAAGGCGCCGGACGGCCAGGCCAAGCCGACTGGGCAGGGGTCGAAGGCAGCGGCGTCCGAGACGGTGGATACCGGCAAGGACCGGGCGCCATCCCCCGCCAGTTCCGCCGACAAGACGGGGGCGACCGATCCGATCAAGCCCGATGTCGCCCAGCCGGTTGCCGCCGACGATGCGACCGGCAAGCCGGGCACCGCGAGCGATGCGACAAGCGCGTCCAGCGGCTCCACCGACGCAACCGACAAGCCCGCTCCCGCTACCGGCAGCAAGTCGAAATCGGCAGGCAAGTCCAAGGCAGGGGCCGGTCGGGGGGCCGGGACCACGACATCGAGCGCTACCCCCTCGGCGACATCCGGTGCCGCCGCCCAGTCCAAACCCACCAGCAATTCCTCCAGCCCCGCCGGCAAGGCCGCTTCGGGCGGCGGCCAGCCACCCTCCGGCCGTGGCGCGAGCTCGGGTAGCGGCGGGCGCGGCGCCGGCGGCAAACTGGGCCTGCTGGCCCTGATCCTGGTAATCCTGCTGGCGATCGTCGTGGCGTTCGTCGGCTACCGGGGGTGGCAGAAACTGCAGGCACAGCAGGCGCAGTTGAGCCAGATCGGTACCAACAGCACGACCCTCGATCAGCTCGAATCGAAAGTCGGCGAGCTTGACCAGAACCGCCAGCAGAACCTGAAGATGATGCGTGGCGAGTTCGATCAGTATCGCCAGAGTCTCGACAATACGCTGGACAAGGTGCTCAAGGAGCTGGCGCAGCAGCAGCAGGCCGATCCGCGCGAATGGCTGCACGCCGAGGCCGAATATCTGCTCCGTCTGGCCAATCAGCGGCTTCAGCTCGAGCGCGACGTCAAGGGTGCCAAGGCGCTGTTGAAGGCGGCGGACGATCGACTGCGTGAAGCCGACAACCCGGCTCTGGTGCCGGTTCGTCGCGCCATTCAGTCCGAGCTTGCCTCCCTCGACTCCGTGCCGGTGATCGACCGCACGGGGCTCTATCTCGCCTTGATGGCGCAGCAGGAGCAGCTGGCGCGGCTGCCGCTCAAGCAGGACATCGAGGAGATCGCCGCCGGCAAGGGCGACGCCAAGCCCACCGGAGGCTGGCGCCAGCAGCTGGCAACACTGGGTCGCGAACTCAAGGACCTGGTGACCGTGCGGCGACACGATCAGCCGCTGGAGGCCCTGATCACGCCGGAACAGGAATCCTATCTGCGCCAGAACGTGCGGCTGCTACTGGAGCAGGCGCAGCTGGCACTGCTGAAGTCCGAGCCCGAGCTCTATCAGGCCAGCCTCGACAAGGCGACGGAACTGGTCGAGGGCTACTACGACACCGATAACGACGGCGTCGCCAAATCGATCGACAAGCTGAAAAGCCTGCGTGATCAGGATGTGCGTCCGGAGCTGCCGGACATCAGCGAATCCTCGCAGCTGCTCAAGCGTTTCATCGAGCAACGCTTCGGCAACGGCGGGGGGGCGCAGGGTGGCTCCCAGGGCAGTTCCCAGGGCAGCGACTCGCCAAGCGGTAGCGCGACGAACCAGGGATCGGCACAGGGAGAGGGCGCATGAGAAAGCTGATCCTGCTGATCGTCTTCGGTCTGGCGGTCGGCGCGCTATTCGGGCAGTTGATGCAGTCGCTGCCGGGCTACTGGTTCATTCGCGTCGGCGACACCTCGGTCCAGACCTCGTTCTGGTTCGGCTGCGTCCTGCTGCTCGCTTCCTTCCTGGTACTGCATTTCCTGCTGCGGGCGCTGATGCGCCTGCGTCGTCCGGTCAGCCGGCTCAAGGTGTGGAATAGCCGCACGCGCCACCGCACGGCGATGAAGCGTACCGTTCGAGGGCTGGTGGCACTGGCGGAGGGGCGCTGGAAACGGGCCGAGAAGTCACTGACCAAGGCGGCCGACGACTCCGGCACGCCGCTGGTCAACTATCTCTCCGCGGCACTGGCGGCCCATTACCAGGGGCGCTACGAGCAGGCCGACGTCCTGCTCAAGCGGGCGCATCACAGCACCGAGGGCGCCGACACCGCGGTCGGTCTGGTGCAGGCGCAGTTGATGCTGGATCGCCAGCAGTTCGAGGAGGCGCTGGCGACACTGACGCGGCTCGAACAGCAGCTGCCGGAGCACCCGCAGGTACTCAAGCTGCTCAAGCAGGCCTATCTCAGTGTCAATGACTGGGACGGCATGCGCCGGCTGCTGCCGCGCCTCGACAAGCACCGCCTGATCACCGAAGACGAGCGTCAGGCCCTCGATCAGCGCGTCTACCGGGAGCTGCTGGTCCAGGCTGCGCAACAGGAGGGCAACCTGACCCGGGTTCGCTCGCTATGGGCGGACATGCCGGATAACCTGCGCGGCGACGTCGAGCTGGTGGGGCTCTATGCCGAAGCGTTGATCAAGGGCGGCGAAGAGGGCGACGCCGAACGCCTGCTGCGCAACGCCCTCAAGGAGCACTGGGATACGCGACTGGTGCTGCGTTACGGTCTGCTCAACGTCGATGCGGCGCGCCAGCTGGTCTACGCCGAGAAGTGGCTGCAGGAGCGACCCAACGACCCCGATCTGCTGCTGACGCTCGGCCGCCTGTCGCTGCGCAATGCCTATTGGGGCAAGGCGCAGGAGTACTTCGAAGCGAGCCAGCGCCAGCGCCCGAGTGGCGTCGTCTGCGCCGAGCTGGCCAGGCTCTACGCCAACCTCGGCGATCACAGCAAGAGCCAGCTCTATTATCGCCAGAGCGTGACGCTGCTGGACAAGTCGCTACCCGCGCTGCCGCAGCCCAGCGACATGACACGCTGACTTTCGGCCTTCGACCGATTGCTCTCCTCGGCGCCTGCGGGCGCCTTTTTTGTGGCCAGGGGTCGGCGTGATTTCCCTGTCCGCCCGAGCGAAACGGTATCTTCACCAGGAGCAAGACCCCATGCACTACGGTATCGATGTCGGTGGAACCAAGACCGAGATCGCGATCTATGATCGGGACTGGGCATGTCTCGAGCGCTGGCGTGAGCCGACGCCCTCCGACGACGCCGAGGCCTTTCTGGCGCTGCTGGCCGCGATGGTGCGGGAAGCGGACCGACGCTGTGCCGGCCGGGGGACGCTGGGGCTCGGGTTCCCGGGCGTGCTCGATGAGCGCGGCCACCTGATCACGGCGAATCTGCCGGGGCTGCGCCCGCTGGTGCTCGAGACGGCGCTTGCCGCAGTCCTCGACCGGGCCTTCGTGATCGAGAACGACAGCCGCTGTTTCATGGTCTCGGAGGTCGGCCCCGGCGGGGCGGCGGAGGGTGCGAGGCACGCCTTCGGCGCGATCCTGGGGACGGGCGCGGGAGGTGGCGCCATCGTCGACGGCCGACTTCTCAGCGGCGCAGGCCGGTTCGCCGGCGAATGGGGGCATCTGCCCCTCTCCGCCGCCACGGCGAGACGTTACGACCTGCCGTGCATCACCTGCGGCTGCGGCCTGGCGGGTTGCCTGGAGACCTACATCGCCGGGCCCGGCCTGGCGAGGTTGCATCGTCATTTCGGTGGTGCCTCGGCGTCCGCCGAAGCGTGGCACGCGGCCTGGCAGGCGGGCGAGGAAGCGGCGCAGCGGGCCCGGGCGTGTCACCTCGATCTGCTGGGTGGCGCCCTGGCCAACGTGGTCAAGCTGCTGTCGCCGCAGGTGATCGTGATGGGGGGCGGCCTGTCGACCGTGGAAGGGCTGTTGGAGGCGCTACCGGCAGCGATATCGATGCACCTGTTCCCGGGGGTCGAGACGCCGGAAGTCGTCGGCTCCCGACTGGGCGCATCGAGTGGCGTACGCGGCGCGGCGATGCTGGGCGCCGCCGCTTCGGGAGCGTCGGGGACGAACGGAGATAAAAAAGGCCGCCCGTAGGCGGCCTGGAAAAGCGCGGACTGGACCGACTCAGCGAGGGTCTTCTGCCTCGTCACCGTCGACATCGTCGTCGGTGGGCTTGCGGTGCGTACGGTCCTTGGCCTCCTGGTCCGGCGTCTTCTTCGACTGGCTTTCACCCTCGATCGCTGCAGGCGCCCCGGTCTCGTGAGACTTGGGCTGGCCGGCAGGGCTGCCGTCGATCGTGAAGTCTTCCTGCATGATGCGCAGGTTGGCGGGCGGTGCCGAGCCGGTGCGATCCTGGCCGAAGTAGAGAGTGGTGTGCGGGAACGGGATCTCGATACCGGCCTTGTCGAAGTAGAGCTTGACCAGACGGTTGAAGGCTCGGCCGACGCCCCACTGGTCGCCCGGCGTGGTCTTGATCACCACGCGGATATTGACCGAGCTGTCGGCGAGCGCAACGACACCGGCGACGGTCATCGGCGCCAGCAGCTTGTGGCCGTGCTCCTCGCTGGCCTGAAGGTCGTCGAAAGCGGCCTGCAACTGCTCGATGGCGTAATCGATGTTCTCGCGATAGGCGATGCCGTACTCGCCGACGTGGTTACCGAATTCGCGCATGTAGTTGGAGACCGTATCGACCGACGAGAACGGCACGATGTGGTAGGTGCCCGACAGGTCGCGGATCGCCACCGAGCGGATGCTGACGCGCTCGGCGGTACCGGTGATCCCGCCCACGGTGACCACGTCGCCGGTGTTCATGGCGTTCTCGAGCTGAATGAAGACGCCGGTGATGACATCCTGCACCAGCTTCTGAGCCCCGAAGCCGATCGCCAGACCCAGTACCCCGGCGCCGGCGATGAGCGGCCCGATGTTGATACCGATCTGCGACAGCACGATCATCACGGTCATGATGATCAGGGTGATCGCCAGGGCGTTGCGGAACAGGCTCATCAAGGTCTTGGCTCGCGCGGTGGGGGCGCCGCCACCGGTGTCCGGATTGAGATAGTTCTCGATCAGGCTGGCAAGGGCGATCCAGACGATGGCGGCAATGATCAGGATCAGGATCACCTGAATCACCGTCGCGACGACGTGCGATCCCGAGTCGCTGGCGTACCAGGCGGCGAGATCGAACGCCTTCCAGGCATCGAACGTATACATCACCACGGCGATCAGGATGATGGCGCGGATGATCTTCAGCAGCGTCGGGATGTAGGAGTTGAGGCGAGTCTCGAGCAGTGGCAGCCGGGAGCGCATGTTCTCGCCGAGGTCGATACGTCGGCCGATCAACTGGGTCAGCAGGCCGGACACCAGCATGCCGATGCCGATGTAGACAATCGTCTTGAGCGTTGCGATCAGCACGAATGGCAGCGCTGTCTCGGGATGCAGCAGGGTCACGGCGAACACCATGATGGCGTAGAGCAGCGCGAGAACGTGCCAGATCCGGGCGAACAGGCGCAGCGTCACGCGGGAGGCGGACATCTGCGCGGTGTCGGCCTTGGCGACGATCATGTCGCGGACGCCGGTGCGATGCCTGAGGATCACGCCTATCGCCCAGATCAGCGCGATGAGCATGATCAACACGCTCACGGCCTTGCCGAACGCGAGCGGAAGATTGGCGTTCAGTATCGGCACGACGACCAGCATGCCGTAGCCCACGAAGCCGGCCAACGTTGCCAGGAAGCGGTTGCAGCGCTTCGCCTGGGCAGCCTCGATCGAGACCAGACGCAGCCCCTCGTGCTGCGACGAGAAAAGGACGCGCAGTGCGCACTTGAACAGCTCGATCATGAGGAAGGCATTGAGGAACAGCGAGAACCGGGTATTGAGGCTGCCGCTCTCGCCGACAAGAAAGGTCGCGACCAGATTGCCGGCCACGTAGGCAAGCACGATGACGATGACATCGACGATGGCGGCCAGTATCACGGCGACGATGACCCGGGGCAGATGGCTACGACCGTCACCCTGCATGGCCCACTGGCTGAACTTCGAGAAAAACGGGCGTGCGATCCGGCGCAGAATCAGGAAGACGGCCACGGTCGCGATGATGACCAGCGCGAGATCGATCGCCGCGCTGAGGAAGTCGTTCATGTTGAACGATGGGCCACTGCTGGCCGCCGCGTCGCCACTGGTGAAGAAGCCGCCGATCATGGCAGCGAGGCTGGTGAATTGTCCGCCGATATCGCCAGCGATATCGCTGGTCATCTGCGCCATTCTGCGCGGGAAGGAGTCCGTGGCGACGGCGCCCTTTTCATTGCCGTTCGAGGCCGTCGATTCCTGGCCGCTTCCGGAGGCTTCCGTGGTGCCACCGCCAGCGTCATTCGCGCCGGATTCCTGAGTGTCGCCGGACTCCTGCCGAGCGGCCAGTTGCCGCAACTGGTCGATCAGCGCCTGTCGCGACTGGGCGTTCTCGAGCAAATCCGCCATGGTGGAATAAGCCGGGCCATCCTGAGCACTCTGCCCTTCGGAGCCACTTTCCTGAGCCAGTGTCGGGCCAGCGAATATCAAAAATAATAGCAACAGCCAGCGACTGAGCCAGCGATCGGGGCGAAGGACTGTCAAGCTCCAACCTCCTGTCTAGTGATCGAATCGTTCCCGGGGCGTCTCGGCAGCGCTCGACGGCCCCTAACCATTTTTAGGATAACACTTTATCGCGGCCGACCAATCGACGCGTCGGCGTGAATCCGGGTGTCTTGTGAGGCTAGCCGATCTAGGCGTGTTTTCCAGAATCGCGGGCGTCGGGCTCTGCTTTTCACGCTGCATCGGGGGCTTGCCAGGTCGATTCTCGGCGCCAATCGCCGCCGATTCTCCTCGAGACGACCTTGTCATCGATGACCTCGCCACGCTGACAAATTTCATGCTCGACGGACGATGTCGGGTCAGGTTGGCGCTGGGATATAGTGACGAACGACCGGGAGCTCAGGGCGGCACACTGCGCTTCGTTACGAGGTTTTGAATGAAGCATCCTGCTCGCTATCTTCCGTTGCCAACTACCAGGGACTGTCATGAGTTCAACATCCTTCGCCGAGCGCATCGAGCAGATACCCGAGCTGGTTGTCCAGGCCGAAGAGCGGCTGGCACGTCACGATTTCACTGGCGCCATTGCGCTGCTGGAGCCCGCGTTTCGAGCCGGCATCGACAGTCTGGATCTCTCCTCTGCGCTGATGCAGGCCTACGAGGGCGCCGGTGACATCGCCAAGCAGGAAGCACTGATGGCGGTCGTGCTGCGAAAATCCCCCCAACCGCCGCTCAAGCTGAGCATCGCCTACGCCGAGGCGGCGATGAGACGTGGCGACTGGTCCAGCGCGGTACAGCGGTGGCAATCGATACTCGATCACCAGGCAAGCTTTCCTCCTCAGGTCTATCTGCGCCAGGCCCGCGCCCTGCTGGCGGCGAAGCAGTTCACGGCAGCGCTCGGCGTGGTGGATCTGGCGCTGGAGGCACGTCCCGATGACCCGGTGCTGGTAGACCTCAAGAGCGTCATTGCCAGTCAGAAGGCCAAGAAGTATCAAGTGGTGGTCCAGCCGCTAGAGGCCGCGTCCGCGCTGTACTGGGAGCTCGTCGACGGCCAGCGGCAGATCGCGGCGCTGGAAACCTTCCGCCGTTACCGGGTGAGGGGGCGGGTCGACGCGCCCCCGGGTCGGCAGCCCGAATTGATTGCCATCGGCCCCGAGGGTGAATCTCCTCTGCCTCTCGAGCGAGAACCGCAAGCGGGGATGGACGCCGGCGCCTGGCTGTTCGAGCACTCGCTGGATATCGCCGCGGGAGTGACCCTTGGCGTTCGCGACGGGAATGGTGAACTGCTGCAGTGCGTTAGGCTCTCGGTCGCGCCGGTGATGGAGGTGGTCGAGGGGCGGGAAGGATGGCTGTTCCTGGCCAACGATACCAACGCGAGCGTCGACCAGTTCACCGGCAGGAAGCGCCTGAGTGACGAGGAGAGGTCGCAGTGGCGGTTTTTCGCTGCCGGACTCGCACCGTTACAACGGCAGCGCTCCCTGCTGTTCTTGATCGCCAACTCCAAGGAGATGGTCCGGCCGGAACATTATCCGTACGAAAGAGCCGAGGTTACCATCACCGAGCAGGTATCGGCGCTGCTGGATGAGGGCGGGATAGATTACTGCAACCCCGTCGCCGCGATGCAGGCGGAAGCGGACAGCTACTACCCCACGGACACCCACTGGAGCGGTCGCGGTGCCTATCTTGCCTTCGCCGCCTGCATGCGCCACTTCGGATACGAAGACGACTTCGAGTCGCAATACGTCTTCGAGAAACGGGAGGTGGTGGGCGATCTGGGATCGAAGAGGGAGCCTCCAGCCAAATCCTCGTCGACCGTCGCCGTCTTCCGGGAAAAGAGTGGCGTATTCTGCCGTTTTTCCAACTATCTTCCGGGGACCGGCAACATCACGATCTTCGACAACATCCGGCCGATCCACGACCGAACCCTGGTCATCTTCGGGGGATCATCGGCGGGCGCGGGCGGCTTCGCGACGCTGTTTGCCAACGTCTTCCGGCGGGTCGTCGTGGTCAATCTGCCGGGCAGTTACGTGCACGAGATCGTCGATCGCGAAGCCGCGGATCATGTGATCCTGCAGACCAACGAGCGTTACCTGACAACCCCCGGTCGGATCGTGAAGACGCTGGCCGAGGCTGAACTCGAGCGGGTGACGCGGGCGATACCGGCGGCCGGGAGAGCCAAGCTGATGGAGAGGATGGGCCGATTCGAACCCTGCGAGCCCTATCACGGCTTCATGAAGAGCCTGCTGGCGGGATGAGATCGTCGGTGTCGCGGACCGCGATGGGATAGCTGGCGTCAGGTCACAAAAAAAGCACCCGATCGGGTGCTTTTTCATGTTTGGTGGAGGCGGGGGGAATTGAACCCCCGTCCGCCGGCACTCGCCCATCAGCTCTACATGCTTAGTTCCGTCTTTTGATTTAACTCAGTGCACTCCGACGGGCAGGATGGCACCTTGCGATCTCTCTAAGGTTTAACGAATGTCAGGAGAGCGCTGACATCCGCGGTCCCATCAGCTTTAGCTCGTATCCCCGCCGCGATGAATGGGCACATCGCTTTGGGGCCAGACTAACAGCTAGCAGTTTTTACGCTGCCAGTGCGCCTTGAGCGTAGTTTTCGTCGTTTGCGACTATTCAATTGCAACGTTGGATTTACGAGATACGTTACACTCTCGGCATGCACCTCAGGGATTGTCACCGGCGTCGAAGCCATGTCGCCCCCTTACAACTCGTACAGTCTAACAGATGGCGACGAGCCCACGCCATATCAAGTGCCGTCTCGACTATTCAGCGTCGTCTCAGGCGTGATCCCTCATGACCCGGGCCTTCTCGCGGTTCCAGTCGCGCTCTTTCTCGGTGGCGCGCTTGTCGTGCAATTGCTTGCCGCGCACCAGGGCCAGCTCGCACTTGACCAGATTCTGCTTCCAGTAGAGCTTGAGCGGCACACAGGTGTGCCCCTTCTCCTGCGTTCTGGAGAAGATTCTGGCGATCTCCTTGCGATGCAAGAGCAGCTTGCGCGTCCGGGTCGGGTCCGCAAGCACGTGAGTGCTGGCGGTGTTGAGCGGCATGATGTGGCTGCCCAGCAGCCACGCTTCGCCGTTCTTGACCAGGATGTAGGTGTCGGTCAACTGGGCCTTGCCTGCGCGAAGGCTCTTCACCTCCCAGCCGGCCAGTGACAGGCCTGCCTCGAAGGTCTCGTCGATGTGATATTCGAACCGAGCCTTCTTGTTCTGGGCGATCGTGTTGCTGCTAGGCGCGTTGCCTTTTTTCTTACCCATGACACCTCTTTGCGGCGTTATCCGGTATGCCCCACTGCCAATGCATTCGATGACCTGCGGTCCGGCGCGCCGTGCGCTATGTTCATCACATCATGCGCCGTGGGGGTTCATGCGCAAAGCATCGTGTGAAGTCTAGTTATGAGGGCAGCCGTGATACCATTCAAGCCATTGAAAACAGTGCCCCATGATACGCATGTCGGGGCGATAAATCAGTGGAGACCCCTATGCCCAGCGTGAATCGGTCCGCATTCGTTCGGCATACACCGGAACAGATGTTTGAACTGGTCAATGATTTCGAGCGTTATCCCGACTTCCTGCCCGGATGTCGGCGGGCCAGCATCGTCGAACAGGGAGACGGCTATCTGATTGGTCGAATGACATTGGCCAAGGGCGGCGTGGAGCAGAGCGTGACGACACGCAACGACCTCGAGCGGCCCCAGCGGATCGACCTCTCCCTCGTCGATGGCCCGTTCAAGCGGCTGAGTGGACAGTGGCATTTTCGAGCCATGGGAGAAGACGCCTGCAAGATCGAACTCGAGATGAACTTCGAATTCAGCAATCGCCTGCTGGGCATGGCATTCGGTCGCCTGTTCCAACAGGTGGCAGGCCAACTGGTCGACGCCTTCACCCGGCGCGCCGATCAGGTCTACGGACGCTAGCGGGTATGCCGGTGGGCCATATCGAAATCGCCTTCGCCACGCCCGAATGGCAGACGATCGTGCGCTTGACACTCGAGCCCGGCATCAACGCCCGGCAGGCAGTGATGCTGGCGGACCTGCCGAGCCGACACCCGAGTTGGGCGGAGCTCGATTTCACGCAGGCGCCGCTGGGAATCTTCGGCGAGCGTCTGGCGGCTCCTGAGACGTACCAGCCGGTGGCCGGCGATCGCCTCGAAGTCTATCGGCCGCTGGAGCTCGACCCCAAGCAGGCGCGGCGTGAACGGGCGGCCAACGCCTCGCGTTGAACTGCCCGTTCAGCTGTGAGTCAGGCGGGATCTAGATGCCGCTGGGACCGATCTGCGGAACCGCCGAGCCCTCGCCGGAGCCTTCCACCGCAGGTCCGGGCCCGTCGTCCTGATTCAGCTCGACGTCCGAGTCCATGTCGCCGGATTTGGCGATGTCGACCAGCTGGTCGTTCTGGAAAGTCAGGGTCAGGCGTTTTTCCACCGTACCGCCGTAAGCCTTGTCGAGATAGAAGACGTAATCCCACTGGTCCGACGAGAAGGGCGCTTCCATCAGCGGCGTGCCCATGATGTAGGCCACCTGCGAACGGCTCATGCCGGGGTGAAGCTGGGACACCATGTCCTGGGTGATGAGATTGCCTTGCGGGATGTCCCTTTTATAGACGCCAAAGTAGCTGCAGCCGGCGATGAGCGAGACTGCAATAAGGAGTACGACCGTTCTGATCAGATTTTGCATTTGAGTCCGTCTTTCACTATCGTTGCGTGGATTGATCATACCCGACACGAGACGCTACTGCGAAGAGCGACCATGGCCGACGAAAACCAAGAATTGCGTAAGGCGGGGCTGAAGGTCACTCTGCCACGCGTCAAGATTCTGCAGATCCTCGAAGCGACTCGTATGGAAGAAGAGCTCCACATGAGTGCCGAGGACGTCTACAAGGCGCTGCTGGAGTCTGGAGAGGATGTCGGGTTGGCCACGGTCTATCGCGTCTTGACCCAGTTCGAGGCGGCGGGGCTGGTCGTCCGGCACAACTTCGACGGCGGGCACGCGGTCTTCGAGATGTCCCAGGAAGAGCACCATGACCACATGGTGGACCTCGAATCCGGCGAGATCGTCGAGTTCTATGACGAGGAGATCGAGCGTCGGCAGCGAGAGATCGTCGAAGAACACGGCTACGAGCTGGTCGAGCATGCGCTGGTGCTCTACGTGCGCCCCCGTGGCTCAAAGGCCACGCGCCAGGATGCCGTCAAGAAGTAACCCGCGCAGCGCCCGCTAGCGCGCGACAGACTATCGAAACGCCGACCCTCGGGTCGGCGTTTCGCGTTCAAAGGGCTTCAATCAGTGCGCTGAACGCTGACTGGCCGCCAGCATCTCGCGCGCATGAGCCAGCGTGCGGTTGGAGAGCTTGACGCCTCCCAGCATCCGCGCCAGTTCGCGGACTCGCCCGGCTTCGTCCAGTTGAGACATCAGCGTGCGCGTCGCATCGTCGCTGGAGTGCTTCTCGATATGCAGATGCTGATGCGCCTGCGCCGCCACCTGCGGCAGGTGGGTCACGGTCATGACCTGGGCATCGCTGCCCAGCCGGCGCAGCAGTTGCCCGACGATCTCGGCGGTAGCGCCGGAGATGCCGACGTCGACCTCGTCGAAGACCAACGTCGCCAGGGTGCTGTGACTGGCGGCAACGACCTGAATCGCCAGGCTGACGCGAGAGAGTTCGCCGCCCGAGGCGACCTTGGCCAGCGGCCGGGTCGGTTGGCCCGGGTTGGCGCTGATCTGCAGGCTGACCCGATCCAGGCCGTGGGGTTGAGGGGTCTCCAGCGGCGAGACATCGACGGCGAAGCGCGCCTTGTCCATTCCCAGAAACGCCAGCTGCTCCTGGACCTGCCGGGCGAAAACCTTGGCGGCGCGCTGTCGCGTTTCGCTGATCTCCCTGGCGCTGTCGCGGTACTGCTGGCGTAGTTCGTCGAGCCTGGTTCGCAGGGTCTCGAGGTCGTTGTCACCGCCGTCGAGCGCCTCCAGCTCTTCCCGCAGCCGGCGATGCAGCCCACTCAGCTCCTCCGGCATGACGTGATGCTTGCGCGCGATCCGGTGAATCTCGCCGAGTCGCTCCTCGACCCAGGCCAGCCGCTGCGGATCGAGCTCCGTCGACTCGACGAAATGGTGCAGTTCCCGGGCCGCTTCCTCGATCTGGATCTGGGCGTCGTTGAGCATGCCCAGTGCCTCCGACAGCGCGCCGCGGTCACTGCCCGGCACCCGGGACAGCCGCTGGGTCGCCTGCGACAGCAGCGTCGATGCGCCGTGTTCGTCATGGTCGCAGCTGTCCGCCGCGAACTGCGCCTCGCGCAGGCTCTCCTCGAGGTGGGCCAGGGTCTCCTGCTCCTGCTCCAGGTCGGCGAGTTCGTCCGCCTGGAGATCGAGCTGATCCAGCTCCTCGACCTGATAGCGCAGCAACTGGCGCTTGGCCTGGCGCTCCTCGTCGTTCTCGCTGCGTTGACGATACTGCCGGCGCAGCGCGTGCCATTGGCGATGGAGGTCGCCAAGCTCGGCGACCGCCTTGTGATGGCCGGCGGCGTCGTCGAGCAGGCGGCGGTGGGTATCCTCGTTGAGCAGCGCCTGATGCGCATGCTGGCTGTGCACGTCGATCAGGCACTCGCCCAGTTCTCGCAGGTCGGCGATGGTGCAGGGCTGGCCGTTGATCCACGCCTTGGAGCGTCCGTTGGCGGTGACGACGCGGCGAAGCAGGCAGTCGTCCGTCGCCAGTTCGCGGGCGGCCAGCCACGCCCGGGCATCTTCCCGCTCTGCGATGTCGAAGCGCGCGCTCAGATCGGCGCGGTCGGCGCCGTGGCGCACGCCGCCGGCGTCGGCCCGCTCTCCCAGGCAGAGGCCCAGCGCACCGAGCAGGATCGACTTGCCGGCCCCGGTCTCGCCGGTGATGGCGGTCATGCCGGCCTGAAACTCCAGGTCCAGCGTGTCGACGATAGCGAAGTCACGAATGGCGAGTTGGATCAGCATGCGGCCTCCTGCGGGGCAATGGCGGCGATACGGTCTGCGGGCGGTGGACGATCGTTCATTCGAGTTTCTGGTTGTTTATACAGTAGTCGAAAATGCCCTTCAACGGCTGTCGTGATGGTGTGGTGACGAAACGCTTGAGATCTGAATCGATAGCCCCATATAGGCAGACAACTTCCGACGCTTGTCGAATCGCTGTCACAACACCTTGCCAGGAGAGATTCATGGCTAGAGATCCGCAGAACCCCGTAGACGAAGAACTCGAGCGCGCCGAACGCGACGGCGAGCCCCAGCACCAGTCCACCAACGAGACGTTGGACGGCGATCTGGAGCAGTTCGCGGAGTCGCTCGAACACGAGGCGGATGACTTCGAGGGGGAGGCCAATCCCGAGGCCGAGGTTCTGGCCGCCCGAGTCGAGGAGCTCGAGCAGGCGCTGGCGGACGCCAAGGATCAGTCGATGCGCGCCGCTGCCGAGGCACAGAACGCGCGTCGTCGTGCCGAGCAGGATGCCGACAAGGCGAAGAAGTTCGCGCTCGAGAAGTTCGTCAAGGAGCTGCTGCCGGTGGTCGACAGCCTGGAGAAGGGTCTGGAGAGCATGCAGGAGGTCGACGAGACCCACCGCGAGGGTGTCTCGATGACGCTCAGGATGCAGCTCGACGTGCTGGGCAAGTTCGGTGTCGAGCAGCTCGATCCGCAGGGTGAGCCGTTCGATCCGCAGTTCCACGAAGCCATGACCATGGTTCCCAATCCGGAACTGGAACCCAATACCGTGATGGACGTCATGCAGAAGGGCTATACCCTCAATGGCCGGTTGATTCGGCCGGCGATGGTCGTGGTCAGCAAGGCGGCGGGGTAGAGGGCCGAATGCCGCGGCCGGGCCGATACTGCAACTGAGTGTCGGCGGGGACTTGAAAGGCGCCGGCCAGCCCCCACATAGCAAGCAATCGCGCAGCAAGCGCCGTCATCCAAACGAATTGAGTCGTCAACGAATAGTTAGAGGTGAGGAATTATGGGACGCATCATTGGCATCGACCTGGGTACGACCAACTCCTGTGTCGCCGTACTCGATGGTGACAAGACTCGTGTGATCGAAAATGCCGAAGGTGGCCGCACGACGCCTTCCATCATCGCGTATACCGATGACGGCGAAACGCTGGTCGGTCAGGCGGCCAAGCGTCAGGCGGTCACCAACCCGACCAACACGCTCTACGCCATCAAGCGTCTGGTCGGCCGCAAGTTCAAGGACGATGTTGTCCAGAAAGACATCAAGATGGTGCCTTACGAGATCGTCGAAGCCGACAACGGCGATGCCTGGGTCAAGGTCAACGACAACAAGTTGGCACCGCCCCAGGTCAGCGCCGAAGTGCTGAAAAAGATGAAGAAGACCGCCGAGGACTATCTCGGTGAAGAAGTGACCGAAGCAGTCATCACCGTGCCGGCCTACTTCAACGACTCTCAGCGCCAGGCGACCAAGGACGCCGGCCGTATCGCCGGTCTCGAAGTCAAGCGCATCATCAACGAGCCGACCGCAGCCGCGCTGGCCTACGGCATGGACCGCTCCACCGGTGACCGCACCATCGCGGTCTACGACCTGGGTGGCGGTACTTTCGACATCTCGATCATCGAAGTGGCCGACGTCGACGGCGAGAAGCAGTTCGAGGTGCTGGCGACCAACGGTGACACCTTCCTGGGTGGCGAGGACTTCGACCTCAAGCTGATCGACTATCTCGTCCAGCAGTTCAAGAGCGATTCCGGCATCGACCTGTCCGGCGACAGCCTCGCCATGCAGCGTCTGAAGGAAGCCGCCGAGAAGGCCAAGATCGAGCTTTCCTCCGCACAGCAGACCGAAGTCAACCTGCCCTACATCACGGCGGACAACACCGGTCCCAAGCACCTGGCGATCAAGGTCACTCGCGCCAAGCTGGAATCACTGGTCGAGGATCTGGTCCAGCGTTCGCTGGGTCCGTGCAAGACCGCCATGGAAGACGCCGGCCTCTCCAACAGCGAGATTCACGACGTGATCCTGGTCGGTGGCCAGACCCGCATGCCGATGGTGCAGCAGAAGGTCGCCGAGTTCTTCGGCAAGGAAGCGCGCAAGGACGTCAACCCGGACGAAGCCGTGGCCATGGGCGCCGCGATCCAGGGTGGCGTGCTCGGCGGTGACGTCAAGGACGTACTGCTGCTCGACGTCACGCCGCTGACGCTGGGCATCGAGACGCTGGGTGGCGTGATGACCCCGCTGATCGAGAAGAACACCACGATCCCGACCAAGAAGACCCAGACCTTCTCCACTGCGGAAGACAACCAGACGGCGGTGACCATTCACGCGCTGCAGGGTGAGCGCAAGCAGGCCGGTCAGAACAAGTCGCTGGGCCGTTTCGACCTGGCCGACATTCCGCCGGCGCCGCGCGGCGTACCGCAGATCGAGGTTGCCTTCGATCTCGATGCCAACGGTATCCTCAACATCACGGCCAAGGACAAGGCGACCGGCAAGGAACAGTCGATCGTGATCAAGTCCTCCAGCGGTCTCTCCGACGAAGAGATCGACCAGATGGTCAAGGATGCCGAGGCCCACGAAGCCGAGGACAAGAAGTTCGAGGAGCTGGTGGCCCTGCGCAACCAGGCCGACGGCATGATCCATGCCTCGCGCAAGACGCTGGAAGAGGCTGGCGACAAGGTCGACGCCGACGAGAAGAGCAAGATCGAGACCGCCATCGGCGAACTCGAGGAAGCGCTCAAGGGCGACGACAAGGACGCCATCCAGGCCAAGCTCGATGCCCTGACCGAAGCGTCCGGCAACCTGGCGCAGAAGATGTATGCCGAGCAGGGTGAAGGTGCCGGTGCACAGGCCGAGCAGCCGAGCGACGACACCCAGGCCAGCGGCAAGAAAGAGGATGACGTGGTTGACGCCGAGTTCGAAGAAGTCAACGACGATCAGAAAAAGCAATAACCACGACGTCTGACGCCGTGTGATCGGCAGTAGCGCGGGAGCCAAGACGACTCCCGCGTTGCTGTTTACACGGCACCGACACGGAGGCGGGCTCAGTAATGTCCCAACGTGACTACTACGAAGTATTGGGCGTCGACAAGGGCGCCGACGGCAAGGACATCAAGAAAGCCTATCGTCGGCTGGCGCAGAAATACCATCCGGATCGCAATCCGGAAGATCAGCAGGCGGCGGAGAAGTTCCGAGAGGTCTCCGATGCCTATGAAGTGCTCTCCGACGATCAGAAGCGTGCGGCCTACGACCAGTTCGGTCATGCCGGCGTCGACGGCCAGGCCGGCGGATTCGGCGGCGGCGGTTTCGGCGGTGCCGGGGCGGGTGGCTTCAGCGATATCTTCGGCGATGTCTTCGGCGACATCTTCGGAGGCGGCGGCGGTCGCCGCAATCCCAATGCCCCGCAGCGTGGCAGCGACCTGCGTTACAACCTCGAGCTCGACCTCGAGAACGCGGTGTTCGGCACCACCGTCGACATCCGCGTACCGCGTCACGTCGAGTGCGGGCACTGCGACGGCAGCGGCGCCGAACCGGGATCGAGCAAGGAGACCTGCCCGACCTGCCACGGCCAGGGCCAGGTGCGGATGCAGCAGGGTTTCTTTGCCGTCCAGCAGACCTGCCCGACCTGCCACGGCAGCGGCCAGAGCATCAAGGTGCCTTGTCGCAAGTGTCATGGCGAGGGTCGCGTCCGCGAGACCCGTACGCTATCGGTGAAGATCCCGGCGGGTGTCGATACCGGCGACCGCATTCGGCTCAATGCCGAGGGCGAATCCGGGCTCAACGGCGGCCCTGCGGGGGACCTCTACGTCCAGGTCGAGATCAAGCCGCACCCGATCTTCGAGCGCGACGGCCGGCATCTACACTGCGAAGTGCCGATCAACTTCGTCGACGCCGCCCTGGGTGGCGAGCTCGAGGTGCCGACGCTGGAGGGTCGCGTCAAGCTCAAGATCCCGCCCGAGACCCAAACCGGCAAGCTGTTCCGGCTGCGTGGCAAGGGCGTCAAGCCCGTGCGCGGCGGCCCCGCCGGCGATCTGCTGTGCAAGGTGGTGACCGAAACCCCGGTCAATCTCAACGAAGAGCAGAAAGAGCTGCTGCGCAAGTTCCAGGACAGCCTGGGCAGTGCAAGCCGGCACTCGCCCAAGAAAGAGGGCTGGTTCGATGGCGTCAAACGCTTCTTCGAAGATATGAAGCCCTGATCCGAGCGCGCCTATTCTGGCGCGCGGGTCATGACCTTCGGATCATGCCAAAGCTCCGCCCGGGTTCGCCCGGGCGGAGCTTTTTCTCTGTGGTCGTGCGCGCTACAGTCGAAGGGATTACCCTGGAGACGGCATCATCATGGATCTGCTCACCTTTGCCCTGGCCGCGCTGGGCTTCGCTTATCTGCCTGGGCCGGCCATGCTCTATACCATACCGCCGCGCAGACCCTGGGGCGTGGCAAGCGCGCCGGCTGGTTCGCGGTATTGGGCGTGCATCTTGGCTGCTACGTGCATGTGGTGATGGCGACGCTAGGGCTGGCAGCGTTGTTTGCGGCAGTGCCACCGGCCTATATGGCGATGAAGGTGATTGGCGGGGTGTATCTGCTCTGGGCGGGCGTACGGCTGTGGCGTCAGGGTCTGGGGGGTGAGGCGCCGCAGCTCGACGCACGCGCCAGCGCACGGCGCGTGCTGCGTGACAGTTTCCTGGTCGAGGTGCTCAATCCCAAGACCGCGCTGTTTTTCGTCGCCTTTCTGCCGCAGTTCGTGCAGCCCCAGGCCGATCTCGCCATGACCTGGCAACTGCTCGGCCTGGGTGTGGCCTCCAACCTGATCTTCTCCTCCGCCGACGTGGTCACGGTACTGCTGGCGGCGCCGCTGCGGCGTTGGTTCACCGCCGGCAATAGCCGCGGTTCGCGCTGGCTGCAGCGGCTCGGCGGCGGTGTGCTGGGTGGTCTGGGCGTCAATACCCTGGTCCACGCCAGCCGCTAGCCCGCGTCCGAGGTCTCCTCCCAGTCCTTGACGGTCGACGACAGGGTCTCCAGCCGCGCGATCGCGAGGCGCGAGACCGGGCTCAACTCGCTGCCATCCGTATCGGCGTAGGCGATGATGTCGCGCTTCATGGGGCGTGCCCAGAATTTCTTGAGGTGCGTGGCGACCAGCTCGGCCGCCTGGGTGTCGTCACCATGGTGCAGATTGTTGGCGCTGATCTGGTTGACCATCTTGATCAGCGGCGCGGTGGGTCCGCCATGGCTCGCATCATTCATGCTCGCATCGCTCATCTCGCGCGCTCCCTGGTATCGGAAGAGTGGCCGGCGGCGCTCATTTGAGCGCCGCCTCTGCAGATTCCAGATAACGCTGCTGGCGTTCGTCGAAGCGCTGGAAATGCTGCTGCCAGGAAGAGGGCTGGGAGACCTTCTCCACCTGCACCGCCGTCACCTTGTACTCCGGGCAGTTGGTGGCCCAGTCCGAGTTGTCGGTGGTGATCACGTTGGCCCCGCTGCCAGGATGGTGGAAGGTGGTGTAGACCACCCCCGGCGCCATGCGCTCGCTGACCCGGCAGCGCAGCACCGTGCGTCCGACGCGGCTGCTGATACCAAGCCAGTCGCCATCGGCGATGCCGCGTACTTCGGCGTCGCTGGGGTGGATCTCGAGCACGTCCTCGGCGTGCCAGGCACTGTTGGCGGTACGCCGGGTCTGGGCGCCGACGTTGTACTGGCTGAGAATGCGCCCGGTGGTCAGCAGCAGCGGGTAGCGTCGACTGGCGCGCTCCTCGGTGGGGACGTACTCGGTGATCGCGAAGTTGCCCTTGCCGATGGGGAAGTCCAGCGCGTGCATGGTCGGGGTGCCGTCGGGGAAGGCGTCGTTGCAGGGCCACTGGATACTGCCTCGCGCCTCGAGCTTGGCATAGCTGACGCCGGTGAAGGTCGGTGTCAGCTGGGCGATTTCATCCATGATCTCGGAAGGATGGGTGTAGTGCATCGGATAGCCCATCGCGTTGGCCAGGTCCTGGGTGACCTCCCAGTCCTCCTTGCCGGCCACCGGCGGCATCACCTTGCGCACGCGGTTGATGCGGCGTTCGGCGTTGGTGAAGGTGCCGTTCTTCTCGAGGAACGTGGAGCCGGGCAGCAGCACATGGGCGTACTTGGCGGTCTCGTTGAGGAAGATGTCCTGCACGATCAGGCAGTCCAGCGCGGTCAGCGCCGCCTCGACATGCTGGGTGTTGGGGTCGGACTGGGCGATATCCTCGCCCTGGACATAGAGCCCCTTGAAGGTACCGGCGATGGCGGCATCGAACATGTTGGGGATGCGCAGCCCCGGCTCGTCGTCCAGCGGGGTGTGCCAGACCGCCTCGAACTTCTCGCGCACCGCCGGGTCGGCGACGTGCTGATAGCCGGGCAGCTCATGGGGGAAGGAGCCCATGTCGCAGGAGCCCTGGACGTTGTTCTGGCCGCGCAGCGGATTGACCCCGACCCCCTCGCGGCCGATGTTGCCGGTCGCCATCGCCAGATTGGCGATGCCCATCACCATGGTCGAGCCCTGGCTGTGCTCGGTAACGCCGAGGCCGTAGTAGATCGCCCCGTTGCCGGCGTTGGCGTAGGCGCGGGCCGCTTCGCGGACCTGGACGGCGGGCACGCCGGTCACGTTCTCGAGGGCTTCCGGGGAGTTCTGGGGTTCCTGGATGAAGCCGCGCCAGCGCTGGTAGGCGTCGCTGTCGCAGCGTTTCGCGATGAAGTCGGCATCCTCCAGACCTTCGGTCACCACCACGTGGGCCAGCGAATTCACCAGCGCCACGTTGGTGCCCGGCTTGAGCGGCAGGTGCAGGTTCCTGCCGCCGTGAGGAGTCTTGAGCAGATCAATCCGCCGCGGGTCGGCGACGATCAGGGTCGCCCCCTGGCGCAGACGGCGTTTCATCTGCGAGGCGAACACCGGATGGGCGTCGGTGGGGTTGGCCCCGATCACCAGGATGGTGTCGGCCTGCATCACCGAATCGAAGGTCTGGGTACCGGCGGATTCGCCCAGGGTGGTCTTCAGTCCGTAACCGGTGGGGGAGTGGCAGACACGCGCGCAGGTATCGGTATTGTTGTTGCCGAAGGCGGCGCGGATCAGCTTCTGGACCAGATAGGTCTCCTCGTTGGTGCAGCGCGAGGAGGTGATGCCGCCAATGCTCTCGCGCCCGTACTTCGTCTGGGTCTCCCTGAGGCGTCGGGCGGCGAACGCGATCGCCTCTTCCCAGGAGACGGCGCGCCACGGCTGATCGATCGCGTCGCGGATCATCGGCTCCTTGATGCGATCCTTGTGGGTGGCGTAGCCGAAGGCGAAGCGCCCCTTGACGCAGGAGTGGCCGTGGTTCGCGTCGCCGCCCTTGTAGGGCACCATGCGCACCAGCTTATCGCCCTTCATCTGCGCCTCGAACGAGCAGCCCACGCCGCAGTAGGCGCAGGTGGTGACCACGCTGTGCTCGGGCACGCCCTGCTCGATCACGCTCTTCTCCATCAGCGTCGAGGTGGGGCAGGCCTGCACGCAGGCGCCACAGGAGACGCACTCGGAGTCCATGAACGGCTCGTTCTGCCCGGCGGCGACCTTGGAGTCGAAGCCGCGCCCCTCGATGGTCAGGGCGAAGGTGCCCTGGACCTCGTTGCAGGCGCGTACGCAGCGCGAGCAGACGATGCACTTGCTGGGGTCGAAGCTGAAGTAGGGGTTGGAGTCGTCGGTTTCGGCGTCGAGATGGTTGGCGCCGTCGAAGCCGTAGCGCACCTCGCGCAGGCCCACTGCGCCGGCCATGTCCTGCAGCTCGCAGTCGCCGTTGGCGGGGCAGGTCAGGCAGTCCAGCGGGTGATCGGAGATGTAGAGCTCCATCACGTTGCGACGCAGCTTGGCCAGCCGGGCGTTCTGGGTGGTGACCGCCATGCCCTCGGTGACCGGCGTGGTGCAGGAGGCCGGCAGGCCGCGTCGGCCCTCGATCTCCACCGCGCACAGGCGGCACGAGCCGAACGCTTCGAGATTGTCCGAGGCGCACAGCTTAGGAATAGTGATACCGGCGAGCGCTGCGGCGCGCAGCACCGAGGTGCCTTCGGGCACGCTGATGCTGTGGCCGTCGATGGTCAGCGCCACCTGGGTCTCGGAGAAACGCGCCGGGGTGCCCAGGTCGCGGGCGAACTGGGCGGCGTGGGATGCGTCGGGTTCGAAATATTGCAACATGCTTACCTCCCGCCTTCGGCCAGGGGCCGGGTCAGGTCATCGGGAAAGTGCTTCATCACGCTCTGCACCGGGAAGGGGGTCATGCCCCCCATGGCGCACAGCGAACCGTCCACCATGGTCTCGCACAGGTCGGCGAGCAGCACCAGATTGTCGTCGGCCGCGTCGCCGGCGCGGATACGGTCGATCACCTCGACGCCGCGCACGGCGCCAATGCGGCACGGGGTGCACTTGCCGCAGGACTCCACTGCGCAGAACTCCATGGCGAAGCGCGCCTGGGCGCCCATGTCGACGCTGTCGTCGAACATCACCACGCCGCCGTGGCCGACCACGCCACCGAAGGCGGCGAAGGCCTCATAGTCGAGCGGGGTGTCCCACTGGTTCTGCGGCAGATAGGCGCCCAGCGGCCCGCCCACCTGCACCGCCTTGAGCGGGCGGCCGCTGCGCGTGCCGCCGCCGAAGCTCTCCATCAGCTCGCGCAGGGTGGTGCCGAAGGCCAGCTCGACCAGCCCGCCGCGGGCGACGTTGCCAGCCAGCTGCAGCGCCAGGGTGCCGCGGGACCTGCCCATGCCGTAGTCGGCGTAGGCCTGGCCGCCCTGGTCGAGAATGAACGGCACGGCGGCCAGCGAGAGCACGTTGTTGACCACGGTGGGCTGGCCGAACAGGCCCTCGATCGCCGGTAGCGGCGGCTTGGCGCGCACCAGCCCGCGCTTGCCCTCCAGGCTCTCCAGCAGCGAGGTCTCCTCGCCGCAGATATAGGCACCGGCGCCCAGGCGCACTTCGAGGTGGAAGGTCTGGCCGCTGCCGAGGATGTCATCGCCCAGGTAGCCGGCCGCCTCGGCGCGGACGATCGCCTCGTCGAGCATCGCCTGGGCCAGCGGATACTCCGAGCGCAGATAGATATAGCCCTGGGTGGCACCCACGGCGAGCCCGGCGATGGTCATGCCCTCGATCAGCATGAAGGGGTCGCACTCCATCACCAGGCGGTCGGCGAAGGTGCCGGAGTCGCCCTCGTCGGCATTGCAGACGATGTACTTCTGCGCCGCCGGGGTGTCGTGCACGGTCTGCCACTTGATGCCGGTGGGGAAGGCCGCACCGCCACGCCCGCGCAGCCCCGAGGCCTTGACCTCGTCGACGATACCCTGGGGCGTCAGCGCCAGCGCCTGCTGGAGGCCGGCGAAGCCCTGCCGTGCGGTGTAATCCTCGAGCGACAGCGGGTCGGTCAGACCGATGCGCGAGAAGGTCAGCCGCTGCTGGCGAGCCAGATAGGGGTGCGCCTCGATGTCGCCGAGGGCCAGGTCGTGCTCCTGCCGGCCCTCGAACAGGCCGGCCTCGACCAGAGCGTCGACGTCGGTGGGCGCCACCGGACCATAGGCCACCCGGCCCGCCGCGGTCTCGACCTCCACCAGCGGCTCCAGCCAGAACAGCCCGCGGGAGCCGTTGCGCTTGAGCTGGATCGCCACGCCCAGACGATCGGCGGCCCGTGTCAGGCGGGCCGCCACGGCGTCGGCGCCGAGGGAGCGGGCGGTGGTGTCACACGGCACATAGATCGTGGTCGTCATCACTTCACCTCCACCACGGTGGCGCTGAGCTGGGCCGCCAGGCGGTCGAAGCCGGCGGCGTCCATGCGCCCATGGATCTCGTCGTCGACCCGCAGCGACGGCCCGCAGGCGCAGTTGCCGAGGCAGTAGACCGGCTCCAGGGTGAACTCGCGATCCGCCGTGGTCTGATGGTAGTCGACCCCCAGCGCGGACTTGACGTGGGCTTCCAGCGCCCGTGCGCCCACCGCCTGGCAGGCCTCGGCGCGACACACCTGGATCACGTGGCGCCCCGGTGGCTGGGTGCGAAAGTGGTGGTAGAAGCTGATGATGCCGTGCACCTCGGCGCGGGTGTGGCGCAGCGCCTCGGCGACGATCGGGATCGCCGCCTCGGGGATGTGACCGAAACGGTTCTGGAGCGCGTGGAGCGTCGGCAGCATGGCGCCCGGCAACGAGCGATACTCGTCCACCACTGCCTGGATCTGCGCCGACGTCCAGGTGTCGGCGGCCTGCGGACTAGCGTGTGACATGGCCTGGTCGTCTCATCAAGTTGCTGGTCTGTGCCCGACGGTGACTTCACGCATGTCGGGACTCGTCCAATCGTCTTATAGGAATCGTCGTTCTTAACTGGTTTAAGTCAGGGTCCCGCTATTCGCCAAACTAGCACTCCCTGGAGACACGAAAAATATGAACGAAGATGCTTAGAAAAAAGTTGAATATCACCCCGGCCTGGCTGTTTCGAAGTGACGATGGCGAGCTGCTCGACCCGGTGCTGTTTCGTCTGCTTGCCAATCTGCGCGAGTCCGGCAAGCTGACACGCGCTGCCGAAGCTGCCGGTGTCTCCTACCGTCACGCCTGGAATCTGCTCAATCGTGGCGAGGCGTTCTTCGGCATGGCACTGGTGGAGATGCGCAAGGGGCACGGCACTCGGCTCTCCCCCCTGGGGGAAAAGCTACTGTGGTCGGAGCAACGCGTGAAGGCGCGTCTGGGACCGCAGATCGACAGTATGGCCTCGGAACTCAACAACCAGTTGCAGCAGCTGCTGGCGGGCGCTCACCCGGTGTTGCGGCTGCACGCTACCCACGGCTACGCGGTGGCGCTGCTGCCGGGGAGCTGCAGCGAACTCGATCTGCGCTACTGCCATCCCGAGGAAGCGCTGAATGCCATGGAGCGCGGCGAGTGCGACCTGGCCAGCTTCCATCTGCCTACCTGCCCGCGACTGGCGAGGCGGGTGATGCAGGTCTATCGGCGGCAGTTGGGGCGTCAGAAGCTGCGCGTGATCCGGTTCGTGACCCGGCGTCAGGGACTGATCCTGCGCGCCGCGGATCGCGATCGCATCGGGGGGCTGAACGATCTCACCCGACCCGGGGTGCGCTTCATCAATCGCGACGAGCACTCCGGCACGCGGATCCTGTTCAATCTGTTGCTGGAGGAGAAGGGGATCGAAGAGGCCCAGATCCAGGGCGCCGAACGGGAGGAGTTCACCCACACGGCGGTGGCGGCCTACGTCGCCTCGGGCATGGCCGATGTCGGGTTTGGTCTGGAAGCGGCGGCGGCGCAGTTCGGGCTCGATTTCGAGCCGCTCTCCACCGAACACTACCTGCTGGTCTGCCCCGAGGATCGACTGCGGCAGCAGAACGTCCAGGATCTGCTGGCGTTCATGGGATCCAAGGGATTTCTCGCCCAGCTCGAATCACTGACCGGCTATGCGGCGGATCGGTGTGGCGAAGTGGAGACGTTCGAGGCGCTACTGGCGGGAGATCGCGGGTAGAGGGCCGGACACGATCGTGTCCGGCCGTCGTTCAGGGGCGGTGCGCCGGAATCAGAACAGCGCGGCCGCCTTGGCCAGAGCGATGTAGAGGCCGATCAGGAACGGTACGCCCACGCCGAGCCAGGCCAGCACGCCGCCGATACCGAAGCTGCCGCGAGCCGCGGTCTCGGCATTGGAGGAGACGGTGTCTTCCTTCTGCAGCAAGCGCTCACGGGCCAGTTCCTCTTCGCTCATCTGCTGCTCCGGCTTGACCGGCTTGACCAGCGAGTTGCAGATCAGACCCAGGAACAGCAGCCCCGCCATGATGTAGAGCGTGCGGTCGTAGACCAGACTCGGCTCCACGCCGGCGTCGAGCTGGGCCTGGCGCAGAGCGGCGATGATCAGCGGGCCGACCAGACCGGCAGCGGTCCAGGCGGTGAGCAGGCGGCCGTGGATGGCGCCGACCATCTGGGTGCCGAAGATATCGGCGAGATAGGCCGGCACCGTGGCGAAGCCGCCGCCGTACATGCTCAGGATGACGCAGATCGAGATCACGAACAGCCCGGCCATGCCCAGGTGGCCCCACATCGGCAGCAGGCAGTACATGACGATGCCGATCGCGAAAAAGCAGTAGTAGGTGTTCTTGCGCCCGATCTTGTCCGACAGCGAGGCCCAGAACAGGCGGCCGACGCTGTTGAACAGACTGATCAGGCCGACCAGGCCGGCAGCCGCGGCGACCACTGCCGCCTGCTGTGCCTCGCTCAATGCGGCGGAGCGGTCGGCGAGGCCGACCAGGGCGCCGCCGAAGACGTCCTGCAGCATCGGGCTGGCCATGGAGATCACGGCAATGCCGGCGGTCACGTTGAGGAACAGCACGCCCCAGATCAGCCAGAACTGCCTGGTCTTCCACGCCGTGTTCAGGTGCACGTGGCCCTGGGTGATCATGGTGTTGGCCTTGGCGTCCTTCGGTGCCGTCCAGCCCGCCGGTTTCCAGCCGTTGGGTGGCACTCGGAAGCCGATGGCGCCGCAGGCCATGACGATGGCGTAGATGACCCCCATGGTGATCAGCGTCATGGCGACACCGGTCCCGCCGTCCGTGGAATAGTGGTTCATCAGCACTACCGCCAGCGGCGCGCCGACCATGGCGCCGCCGCCATAGCCCATGATGGCGAAGCCGGTGGCCATGCCGCGCCGGTCCGGGAACCACTTGATCAGGGTCGAGACCGGTGTGATGTAGCCCAGGCCCTGGCCGATACCGCCCAGCACGCCGCAGCCGAGATAGACCAGCCACAGTTGATGCTGCATGACCCCGATGCCGCCGACGATCAGGCCGCCGCCCCAGCACAGTGCCGCGATGCAGCCGGCCTTGCGCGGGCCGGCATGCTCGAGCCAGGCACCCCAGATGGCTGCCGAGACGCCCAGCATGGCGATGAAGATACCGAAGACATAGGTGACCTGGGCCACGCTCCAGTTACAGCTGGTGGTGGTCAGTGCCTGCAGCAGGCCGAGATTGCTGCAACTGGCCGGGGCGTCGACGATCTGCTGGCTCATCGGCAGCCAGAACACCGAGAAGCCGTAGGCCATGCCGATACACAGGTGAATCGCCAGTGCCGCGGTCGGCACCAGCCAGCGATTGAAGTTGGGTCCCGCTACCGTTCTCTCGCGGGAGAAAAATCCCGCCGATGTGTTGCCGCCGGTCTCCAGCGCGGCCTGATTGATCCCACTCATCCTGAACCCTCTTCTTGATTATCGTGTCGATGGCGCTGCCGGCCCTACCGGGAAGACACTGCGTGCTCTACATCGGCAGGAGCGCCCTTGGGCTTGAGCGAAGAATGTATGAACAGTTCTTCTTATTGTTGCCGTGTTCATCAACGAGAGTCGGCAGGATCGAATCCGCGGGCGGAAATGGCAACTAGCGGAAATCATTATGCTTGTTCGTGCATAGGTGAGGGCTGGCAGAGGGCGCAAGGGGCTGGGGGTGGTTGGTGGGGAAGTCGGCACCCATCCTGAAAATGGTCGTGTGCGCCGGTGTCACGGCGTCGCCGTATCGGGTTCGTTGATGGCGAAGCAGGTCAGCAGGGTACGTTGCATCAGGCTGAAGTTGTCGTCACTGACCATCAGGTAGCGGTGATGACCGATACGCGCCAGGCCTTCGAAATTGTCCAGCGACCAGCCATCGCCATTGGACAGTCTGGCCAGTTCGGTGATTTCGACGCTGCCATCGTCGGCGAGATGGGCGCGGCGTAGCCGGATCACCAGCGAGGCTGGCGGCGTGTAGGCGCGCTCCAGCGCCAGCAAGTCGCCATCCAGCGTTTCGAGGGCGGTCAGGGCACTGTTGGCATTGGCCGCCAGCGGGTAACGCCACTCCCGGGAGCCGTCGAGGGTGAACAGCCGGGTCAGCTTGGGCGGCCATCCCGTCGGCGGTTCCTCGATACCCCCGATCAGGCCGTGATCGGGGGTATCGGTCAGCGCCTCGAGACCACCGTTGGCGTTGACGTCGGCCAGCGCCGCGGGGCGGTGGGGCGGTTCGCTGGCCAGCCCCGAGGGATAGAAACGCTGCCAGCGGGCGTCGCTTGCCGGCGCTCCCTCGAAGCCGATGACCAGTTGGGTGTTGCCGCGCAGGCCATCATCGGCGTTCTCCAGCGTCAGCGCCTCGGCGTCGCTGCTGGCATGCGCCAGAATGGCGCCATCCTCGCCCCGCAACGGATAGGTATCCAGCGGCTCGTAGTCGCGCAGCTCGCCGCTGCCGCTGAACGTCAGCCGCGCCCGGTGCAGCCAGCCGCGATCCGAGACCAGAAACAGCATCGACTCGTCCTCGTCCCAGCCCAGGTCGGAGAGTCCACCCACCGGGGTTCCATCCTGCCACTCCGACGGCAGTGCCAGGGTGCCGCACCATTCGATGTTCGGTGTGCTCGCCAGCAGCTCCACCGGCGCGATGGCGGTGCGATGAGGCGTGGCGCTGCAGCCGGCGACCATCAGCGCAGGCGCCAGCCAGCCGGTGAAGATGGCCAGTCGGTGGGACAATCGTGACATGACCGCTTTCCCGTTCGGACGTGACTGAGGTGCAGTATATCCACAATCTCCAATCTATCGATTTCGGCATTGGACGTGGGCATCCGTCGGCAGGAATCACCCGCGTGGCTTCATGGCTGCCAAGGCTATTCCAGCAGGTTCCATAACCCGATGGTCAGCGAGGGGAAAGCGCACAACAGCACCACGACGCCCATGGTCGCGAAGATGAAAGGCATGACCGCGCGAAACACGGCAGAGGGGGCCACGTTGGCGATCTGGGACGTGATGAAGACCAGCAGACCCACTGGTGGCGAGACGCCGCCCAGTTGCAGCGTGACGATCATGATGATCCCCAGTTGTACGGGATCGATGCCAGCGTCGATCATCATGGGCAGAAACAGAGGCGCGATGATCAGCATGGCCGGCGTCAGGTCCAGGAACATGCCTGCGGCGGCCAGCACGAGAATGAGGATCAGGAAGAGCCCCAGTGGCCCTTCCGCTGCCGCCCCGGCCCAGCCCACGATGGCCTGGGGTACCTGCTCGGCAATCAGCACCCAGGCGAAGGGCACCGATGCCGCGATGATGAACCCGATGAGCGCGGCATCCATGGCGCAGTCACTGAACGCACGGTAGAACGTTCGCCAGTCGTACTGCTTGAACACCACCTTCCCCAGGATGAAGGTCCAGACCAGGGCGACGACGCCCGCCTCCGTCGCCGTGATGACCCCGAAACGAATCCCACCGAGAACACCGACGGTAATGACCAGCACCGGAAGGGCGCGTAGAAAGCTGTGGCGCACGGTAGACCAGGGCGCGCGCTGGCTCGAGGACTGATAGTCGCGTCGAACCGAGATGGCGTAGGCAACCCCCATCAAGGCCAGTGCGATCAGAATGGCCGGCAGTACCCCCGCGGTGAACAGCCTGGCCACCGACACGTTGGCGACCGAGGCATAGACCAGCATGGCGATAGCCGGCGGCACGACATTGGGCAAGATGGCCGACGCCGCGCTGACGGCACAGGAAAACGCCGGGGAGTAGCCACGCTTGACCATCTCGGGGACGAGAATCTTGGTACTGCTCGCGGCATCGGCGCTGGAGGAACCCGAGATGCCGCCGACCATCAGACTGTTGAGGATATTGACGTGGGCCAGGCCGCCCCGGAAATGGCCGACGAGAGAGACGGCAAAGTCGATCAGTCGCGCCGACAGCCCACCGAGATTGAGCAGATAACCCGTCGACAGGAAAAAGGGGATGGCCAGCAGGATGAACTTGGTCGAACCGGTCACCATGTTCTGAACGACGGCGGGTGGCGGCAGGATGAAGGAGGCGGAGCTGGCGATGAAGACGCCGAGCACCAGGGCGAAAGCCACGGGAACGCCGATGGCGATAGCCAGAAAGAATGCCGCCACCATGACCAGGCTCGGTGAAAAGCTGGCCAGGAAAGCGAGGCCACCGGCGTCACTCCACTGAAACAGCAGCCAGGCGATGCCGACGCACAACAGATTGCGTAGACACCCCTTGAGAGAGTCGACACGGCGTACCAGCAAGAAGGCCAGGGAAATCATGGCCGACGCAGGAATCACGGCGTATTTGATCGAATTCGGCCATTGCAGGCTCGCACTGAGCCCTCCGACCATCTCGGTCAACTGCATGCCGCCGGCGTACATCATGATCAGGGTCAGCGCCAGCAAGGTGGTCGCCATCGGCTCGAGCAGCGCCTGCAGCCATGGCACCCGCGATGACGGCAGCAGGTCCGCCACGACATGGCGGCTGCGGCGTACCCCCAGCGCGGCGCCGAGAAAGATCAGCCAGGTGAAGCACCAGATGGCGAACTCCTCGGTCCAGGAGAAGGAGCTGTTGAATACGTAGCGGGCAACGACTCCCGCCAGGACCGCCAGGGACATCGCCACCAGGATGGAGAAAACGGAAAGCCGGACGAGGCTTTCCAGGCGTACCGCCGATCGATCGAGCAGCGACAGGGTAGCGGAGAGAGCGGGTTGATCGGCAGCCATGGTGCTACCTCCAGAAAGGGATCGATCGTCAATGACTGACGCCCCGCCCAGGCAGGTCCCGAGCGAGGCGAAAACTTACTTGGCGCTGCGAATCAGCTCGACCAGTTCGGCCCCGTCGGGAATCTGATCGATGTACTTTTCGCGCACCGGGGCCATCGCCTCCATCCAAGGCGTCTTGTCTTCGATGTCGATGATGGTCGCCCCGTCCGCCACGGTCTCGGCGAGAGCCGCTTCGTCGTCCTTCTGGCGCATTTCCGGTACCCGGGATTGCACCTCCAGCGCCGCTTCGGTGATGGCCTGTTGGTAGTCCTCGGGCAGCCGCTTCCACCAGTTCTGCGCCACGACCCAGGTGCCCATCGCGTAGATATGGTCGGTCTTCACGTAGTAGGGCGCGACTTCATAGAAACGATTCGTCAGGTAGTTGGTGGCCGTGTTGTCGAAGAAATCGATGACTCCCGTCTGCATGGAGTTGTAGATCTCGGGCGCGGGTACCGGCGTCGGGTTGGCGCCCGCCGCGCGCCAGGCATCCACATGCAGTGGGCTCTGGATGACCCGCATCTTCTTGCCCTGGATATCGTCGATGGAGTGGATCGGGAAGCTGCTCATCAGCTCTCGGACGCCATTGACGGTAAACCCGAGCAGGTGGAAGCCTTGATCCTCGAAACTGGAAGATAGGGCCTCGGTAAGCGGCTCGCTCAGTGCCGAAGCATTGGCTTCATCGGTAATGACATAGGGGAGGTCCAGAACCTGGACTTCGGGTACCCACGAGGAGAGTACGGAGCTCGTGATGATGCCCATCTGAACGGATCCCAGCCGGATCCCCTCCGCGGATTCGGTCTCTCCTCCCAGTACGCTGTTGGGGAACAGCTGGATGTCGACATTGTCGTCCGTGCGTTCGCGGACGAGGTCGGCGAACTGCTGAGCCGCTTCGTATTTGGTGTTGCCCTCGGGCACGTCCAGTGAAAGCTTGGCGTTGAACTGGGCGGCAGACGCCGAGAGGCTGCCGAGTGCCATGGCGACACCGGCGGCCAGGGCGGCAAGACGAGGTGCGTGAGTCAAGAGGGAAGCTGTTGTCATGTCGTATTCCTCGGGTGGTAACGCCGTCTGGCGCACGTTATTGCCGGGTCGTGATGAGTGAGTCCAGGACCCGGGATTGGGGGCGTTCGGTCGACACCCTCTTCTCGACGAGACCGTGTCTCCCATCGAATCTGGACACGCTCATCGCTGCTTCAATCGATGCTTGGATCAAGCTCCACATTCAGCAGAATCGGATCGGTATCCCGCTCGATGACGCGCAGGGTTTCTCCCATGAAATCCATCAGATTGTCCGATGCCTTTGCCGCAGCCTGAGCATCCTGAGAGAGAATGCCCCGCAGGACGCCAAGATGGCCTTCGATAGTCCCCGAAAGATCCTGATTGGGCTTGGCGTTCGTGTGGTAGATCCACCCGATCCTGCGGAACATGGTGTGCAGGGGTCGCAACGAATATTCCAGGAAAGGCTCGTCACAGATCTTCAATATCTGGGCATCGATCTGAAGATCGAAACGGTTGAATGTCGATAGCGACATTGCCGCCGCTTGGTTTTCCATGGACCGTGCCAGTTTTTCCAGCATCCTTCGTTGCAATGGCGAGGCTTTCTCGCAGGCTAGCGTGACGACGAATCGCTCCATGTCCCGACGTAAATGCAACAGCGTTGCCGTTCTTGCCAGGTCGACGGGGGCGATCTGGACGCCTTGTCGCGGCCTTATGGTGACCAGCGTATCCGACGCCAGGCGAGTGACTGCCTGATAGACCGGCATGCGGCTATAGCCGGTAATTTCCTGCAGGTCGCGAACTCGCAGATAACTCCCTGGACCCAACCGACAGGTGACGATCAGCTCCTCGATCTCCCTATAGGCATGTTCGAGCAGGCTTTTATTGTCGCGGCCTTTGTCTTGAACCGTCGGCAGCGTCATATCCGGCGCATTTGGCATGATGTCGGATCCAGTGGGTCATGAAGCAGGTCTGCCGATTCAGGCTACCTGCGCCTGGAGATTGTCAGGCATCGTGGTGATGCGGTCAGAGCACTGAAATCATGCCGCCATCGGCGTAGATGATCTGGCCATTGATGTAGTCGGAGGCCTGCGATGCGAGGTACACCACGGTCCCGATCAGCTCTTCCGGCTTGCCCCATCGGCCTGCCGGCGTCCTGCCCTTGACCCAGGCATCGAATTCGGCATTGGAGGTCAAAGCCTCGTTCATGTCGGTCAGCATGTAGCCAGGACCGATGGCGTTGGCCTGGATCCCCAGGCCGCCCCATTCCGCTGCCATGGCCTTGGTCAACATCTTTACTCCCCCTTTGGCCACGGTGTACGGGGCGACTGTGGCGCGGGCCAGCTCGCTGGTGAGGGAGCCGATATTGATGATCTTGCCCTGACCGCGTTCGACCATTCGCCTGGCCGCTTCGCGCCCGACGACGAACGCCGACGTGAGATTGGTATCGAGCACCCGTTGCCAGTCGGCAGTCTCGAGTTCCAGCATGGGTTTGCGAAACTGAATGCCGGCATTATTGACTACGATGTCGATCTCGACGCCGTCTTCATCGAACCGGGAAAAGGCCTCCTTGACGGCGTCGTCGTCGGTAACGTCGAAGGCGGCGGTCTGGACTCGATGGCCCGCTTCTGACATCTCGCGGGCGGCAGTGGTCAGTCGTTGCTCGTTGATGCCGTTGAGAATCACCTCGGCGCCGGCAGCGGCCAATCCTTCCGCGAAAGCACGACCCAAACCCCTGGATGAGCCTGTCACCAGTGCCGTTTTTCCGGTCAGGTCGAATAGTTGAATCGACATCGATATTCCCTTCTCTTGGCCAGCGCGTTGCGTGGGTTGATCACGAGGTCACCAGATGACATCCCGCCAGCCAACAAAAGCCGGCCAGGTCCATGTTTTCATGGGCGTCGGATGAATGCTCCGATCTGGGTTGTCGGGTATGCGTCGCGCTTTATCCGTTGGCAAATAAATGGCGTGCAGCAATCAATATGGCCTCGCTTTATTGCCCGAGTTTGACGCGGTTCGAGATTTATCTGGTCGTGATATTTTGTGATATATCAGGAATAACAGCGCCTTCAATTGGCGTCAATTGGATTCGAGTCGATTCCCTTGTGGCTAATTCTTCTATCTATATTCTTTGTTTTATCTCGCTGATTTTAAATAAAAAATTCCTTATTGGTCTTTGGTTTATGAGTCGAAGGTCTAGTCTCGTCTGGTTGAGAAAATAGCTGGGTCTGGCGGGGTCGAATAACACACTTGGTGTCGGATGATTTTAGTGCGCTAATGTTTTAAGCGTTAATCTTAACGCTGCGTTTATTGTCGGCACGGTGTCGGGTTTGGCCGCGCATGAAGTTTCGGTGGTCGCATCCTGCGGAAAGCGGATTGTCGACCTCCAGGCGCGGAGGCTCGTGGCATGGCGGACGGGCGTTAACTTCATTCAGGTCAGGGTTGGCATGACCTTGGCATACTGTTGCCATCAACAGTGATCGATCTGGCAGGATTGCGCCCAGGAGAAAGTCGGGGCGTGCCCCGGACTGCGATCAGGGGGACTTCCCTGTTCCAGCTCATGGCAATGGGAGGCCTTGCCCTCCAGCGAGATTCGGTGCACCCAGGTATAATGTCGCCCGCTCGTTGAAGCCGAATCATCCCGCCCCGAGGAGACGCCTTTCCATGCACGACACCACGGACCGGCCGCTGGCCGGCATTCTGCTGCGGCTGCTCTCGGGGCTGCTGTTCGCCGGCATGCTGGTCTGCGTCAAGGCGGTCAGCGACGAGGTGCCGCTGGGGCAGACCGTGTTCTTTCGCTCCGCCTTCGCGCTGCTGCCGATCGTCGTCTTCATGCTGTGGCGGCGTGAATTCCCGCGCGCCCTGGCCACCCGGCGGCCGCTCGGCCATCTGCTGCGCTCGGGGCTGGGGGCGGCGGCGATGTTCGCCTCCTTCGCCGCGGTGGCGCGGCTGCCGGTGGCGGAGGCGACCCTGCTGGCCCAGTTGGCGCCGGTGGCGCTGGCGCTGGGCGGGATCCTGTTGCTGGGTGAACGGCTCACCCGCCACCGCCTGGCGGCGCTGACGCTGGTGCTGGTCGGGGTGGGGGTGCTGATCCTGCCCGAACTGCGCGGCGCCCCGGCGCCGTCGCGGATCACCGGTTACGCCCTGGGTATCGGCGCCGCGCTGCTCACCGCCGGGGCGCTGCTCACGGTGCGGCGCATCTCGCGCACCGAGACGCCCGCCTCGATCGCGTTCTACTTCGTGCTGGTGACCACGCTGGCGGGGCTGGCGACCGCCGCCCTGGGCTGGGTTTCGGTGGCCTGGCCGACGCTGCTGCTGCTGGTGCTGGCGGGGCTGTTCGGCGGTGCGGCGCATATCTGCATGACGCTGGCGCTGCGCATGACCGAGGTCTCTCGGCTGGCGCCGTTCGAGTACGTGGCGCTGATCTGGCCGCTGCTGGCGGATCTGTGGCTGTTCGGACAGCCGCTCTCCAGCGGCTTCGTGCTGGCCCTGCCGCTGGTGCTGGGGGGCGCCATGCTGGCAGCGCTGGAGGGGCGACGCCTGGGATGGCCGCGGCGGCGCCTGGGTGCGGGTAGCCCGAGCGCGGGTGACTAGGCTCCGCACGAAAAGTCGGCGAGGGTAGGCCGTTGCCGTTGCAATACCTAGATGGCGGCTTCGACGATCAACTGCGGCCTTCCCTGGGAGCAGGGCTCGATGCGCGCCTCGACCTGGAAGGTGTGGCGCAGCATCTGCGGTGTCACCACCTGTTCGCAGGGGCCGCAGTCGACCAGTCGCCCGCTTTCGATCACCAGCGCCTGATCGGCGAAGCGCAGGGCGTGGCCGAGATCGTGGAGCGCGGCGATGATCAGCATGTTCCGCTCCTGGGCCAGTCGGCGCAGGATGCTGAGCAGGCTGATCTGGCGGTGGAGGTCGAGCGCCGAGGTGGGCTCGTCCAGCAGCAGGATGTCGGGGGACTGCACCAGCGCCTGGGCCGCGCCCACCAACTGCCGCTGGCCACCGCTCAGGTTGCCGATGTCACGCCCGGCCAGGGTGTCGATGCCGAGCTCTGCCAGCGCCTTGTCGACCTCGCCGAGGTCGGCATCCGCCACCTTGAGGCGGCGCCCCTGCATGCGCGCCAGCAGCACCGCTTCGTAGACCGTCAGCACCGCGGTGGCGCCGTTGTCCTGGGGCATGTAGGCGATCGGACGCTCACTGCGAGTGCCAGTGATGCGTACCTCACCCTCCCCTTCGAGCAGCCCCAGGATGCGCCGGAACAGGGTCGACTTGCCCGCCGCGTTGGGGCCGAGCAGCGCCACTACCTGGCCACCGTGCAGCGGCGGCGTGGAGATGTCGGTGAGGATCTGGCGGCGGCCGTAGCGCGCCGAGAGGCGATCGAGCGTCAGCGTTACCATGCGTTCTTCTTGTGGTTGAGGATCAAGAACAGGAAAAACGGAATCCCCACCAGCGAGGTGATGATGCCGATCGGAATGATGGTGCCGGGGATGATCACCTTCGACAGCACCGAGCCCACCGAGAGCATCAGGGCCCCGCACAACGCCGAGCCGGGCAGGAAGAAGCGCTGATCCTCACCCAGCAGCAGGCGCGCGATATGCGGCCCGACCAGCCCGACGAAGCCGATGGTGCCGACGAAGGAGACGGCGATCGCGGCCAGCAGCGAGACCATGATCAGCACCTCCAGACGCAGCGCCCGCGGCTTGACGCCCAGGCTCTCGGCCTTGGCATCGCCCAGGCGCATGGCGGTCAGCGCCCAGCCGTGGCGGGCCAGCAGCGGCACCACCACCGCAAGCACGGCGAAGGCGATGCCGAGCTTGGGCCAGGTCGCCTTGGTCAGGCTGCCCATGGTCCAGAACACCACCGCGGAGACCGCCTGCTGGCTGGCGAAGAACTGAATCAGCGCCATCAGCGAGTTGAAGATGAAGACCATGGCGATGCCCAGCAGCACGATGGTCTCGATCGTCACCCCGCGGCGCATGCTCAGGAAGTGAATCGCCAGCGCGGTCAGCATCGCCATGATGAAGGCGTTGAGCGGGATCGCGTAGTCGACCAGCGCCGGCACCAGGGTCACCCCGAAGGCCAGCGCCAGCGCGGCGCCGAAGCTGGCCCCGGCGGAGATGCCGAGGGTGAAAGGGCTGGCCAGCGGGTTGCTGAGGATGGTCTGCATCTGGGCGCCGGCGATCGACAGGCTGGCGCCCACCACCAGCGCCATCAGTGCCACCGGCATGCGGATCTGCCACAGGATCACCCGCAGCGAATCCTCCACCGAGCCGGGGGTGAAGAGCGCCGCGATCACCTGGTCCAGGCCGAAACGCGCCGGCCCCAGGGCAAGGTCGATACACAGGCTGGCGAACAGCGCCAGGGCCAGCGCGGCCAGGATCAGTTGGCGCCGCAGCACCAGCCGGCGATAGAGATTGGCATCATCGGCCGCGGCCGGGGCGAAGGCGGCCGCACGCGACGGCGCGGCGGCCACGCGGGAACTCTCAGTCGTCATGCAGGGATACCCAGTAGCCGGGGGCATAGTCCACCGGCAGGAAGCGCTGATGCAGCTCGCGCAGGGTGGCCTCGGGGTCCAGATCGGCGAACAGCTCCGGGTGGAACCACTTGGCCAGCTGCTGCACCGCCACGAAGTAGTAGGGGCTGTTGTAGAACTGGTGCCAGATGGCGTGGACCTGACCGCTCTTCACCGCCTCGATACCGGTCATGGCGGTGCGGTGGGTCAGTTGCTCGAGCTTGGCCCGGGCCTGCTGCATGTCAGCCCCCGGGCCCACGCCGACCCAGTTGCCGCCAGGGACGTAGGCGCCCCAGTTGCCGCCGGTGACCACCACCTGATCGGGGTTGGCGGCGATGATCTGCTCCGGGTTGAGGGTGCCGAAGGTGGCGGGGATGATGCCGTCGGCGATGTTGTGGCCGCCGGCGAGTTCGACGTATTCGCCGAAGTTGCCGGGGCCGAAGCTCATGCAGCAGTCGTCGGAGTAGCCGCCGGCGCGATCGATGAACACCTTGGGTCGCGCCGGGTCGGCGGCGGCGATCTTGTCGGTGACCCGGGCCAGCTGCGCCTGGGAGAAGTCGATGAAAGCCTCGGCGCGCTGGGTGTCGCCGAGCAGACGCCCCATCAGACGCATCGAGGGGATGGTGTGCTCGAGCGGCTTCTCGCGGAAATCGACGTAGACGATCGGAATGCCCAGCGCGGCCAGCTTGGTGTCGTAGCCGGCGTCTTCGGTGGCGGCCTTGGCCTCCAGGTTCATCAGCACCACGTCCGGGTGCAGACTGGCGGCCTGCTCGACGTCGAAGGTGCCATCCTTGAAGCCGCCGAAGGTGGGGATCTGCTTCATCTCGGGAAACTTGGCGGCGTAGGCGGCGTAGTTGTCCGGGTCGGCCTCGGCGAGGTCGTGGCGCCAGCCCACCACGTGGGCGAACGGGTTGTCGGGCTCGAGCGCGGCGAGCAGATAGATCTGGCGCCCCTCGCCGAGGATGACGCGCTGCACCGGCGCCTCGAGGGTCACCTGACGGCCGGCGATATCGGTCACCGTGATCGGGTCGGCCCAGGCGCTGGCGGTGCCGCCGAGGGCGAGGGTGATGACGGCGAGACGAACGAGCCTCGCGGCGTATCCGGCGAAGAGGGAACGTGGCTGAGTCACGGCGAGATCCGGCTGTGGGGCTGATGGATTAGTTACGCATGATTCTTATTTGCGATGGGGCGCTAGTATGTCGCAGGGGTGGCGGGGCGTCCAGCGCTGCACCCAGGCTTGCCGGGGGCTGCCGACAGGCGTCGCGCGGGCCCCGGCGGCAGTTGTTATACTGCCGCGACGCTTACCCTACCGCTGGAGATCGCATGCCTTCTCACGCCCCCCGTATCGCCATTGTCGGCGCCGCCGGCCGCATGGGCCGCAACCTGGTCAGTGCCGTGCAGCAGGATGACGGGGTCAGTCTGGCCGGCGGTAGCGTTTCCGCCGGCAGCTCGCTGGTCGGCGCCGACCTTGGCGAACTCGCCGGCATCGGCCGCCTGGGCGTGGCCGCCACGGACGACCTGGCCGCCATCGCCGACGACTTCGATGTGCTGATCGACTTCACCAGCCCCGCCACCACCCTGGCCAACCTCGCCTTCTGCGCCGACCACGGCAAGGCGATCGTGATCGGCACCACCGGCCTCGACGAGGCCCAACTGGCCGAGCTCGACGGCTACCGCGAGCGCGTGGCGATGGTCTTCGCGCCCAACATGAGCGTCGGTGTCAACCTGACCCTCAATCTGCTCGCCACCGCCGCCCGCGCGCTGGGCGACGAGGGCTACGACATCGAGGTGATCGAGGCCCACCACCGCCACAAGGTCGACGCGCCCTCGGGTACCGCGCTGAAGATGGGCGAGGTGATGGCCGATGCCCTGGCGCGTCCGCTCAAGGCGTACGGCGTGTTCGAGCGGGTTGGCCAGTGCGGGCCGCGCAGCGACAAGGAGATCGGCTTCGCCACCGTGCGGGCGGGCGATATCGTCGGCGAGCACACGGTGATGTTCGCCACCGAGGGCGAACGCATCGAGATCACCCACAAGGCCTCCAGCCGCATGACCTTCGCCAAGGGTGCGGTACGCGCGGCGCGCTGGCTCGCCGCGCGCGAGGCCGGGCGCTACGACATGCAGGACGTGCTCGGCCTGAAGGATTGACGCTCGGTCGGAGCGGATGTTCGACGGCGGCGGGACACCGGGTGGCGTGTCATGGGATCGAATCGCGATCGGTACTGGAGCCGGTCGCCGCTTTCCGGTATCATTTCGCCAATTTGGCCGGGCCAGCGCCGCAGGCAGTAGAGATTCGCCGCAGATGATGCAGCAACAGGACAATGAGCGGGATGAAACCGGTTTTCCGGATTTCGTCCCGCTTTTTTACGACCTTGCGGCGGCTGCCGGTCAGTGCATGAAGGGGCGTGATGCTACACCTCGACGCAATTTGTTGATGACCAGTTAAGGAGGATGTTGCCTTGAACAGACCCGCGATACTGGCTCTCGAAGACGGCAGTGTATTTCACGGCGTCGCGATCGGAGCCGATGGGCAGACCAGCGGGGAGGTGGTCTTCAATACCGCCATGACCGGTTATCAGGAAATTCTCACCGACCCCTCCTATACCCGCCAGATCGTGACCCTGACCTACCCCCACATCGGTAATACCGGCGTCAACGTCGAGGACGTCGAGTCGCATCGAATCTGCGCCGCCGGCCTGGTCATTCGGGACCTGCCGCTGATCGCCAGCAATTTTCGCAGCACGGCCACGCTCTCCGAATATCTGGCTTCGCAGAACGTCATCGGCATCGCCGATATCGACACGCGTCGCCTGACGCGCATCCTGCGCAGCAAAGGGTCGCTGAACGGCGCCATCCTGGCCGGCGACGCAGCCCGGGGCGATGATGCCGTCGAGCGGGCGCTGGCGGAAGCCCAGGCCTTCCCGGGTCTCAAGGGCATGGACCTGGCCAGGGAAGTCTCCTGCGAGTCGATCCACGAGTGGACCGAGGGCGAGTGGACGCTGGGCCAGGGCTACGCCGACACCGCCCGGGGCGAGCGGCCCTCGGAGGGCGCCCAGGACCCGCGCCCGTACCACGTGGTGGCCTACGACTACGGCGTCAAACGCAACATCCTGCGCATGCTCGCCTCCCGTGGCTGCCGCCTGACCGTGGTGCCGGCGCAGACGCCGGCCAGCGAGGTGCTGGCGATGAACCCGGACGGCGTGTTCCTGGCCAACGGGCCGGGCGATCCCGAGCCCTGCGACTACGCCATCAGTGCGATCCGTGAGGTGCTCGAGACGGATGTCCCGGTCTTCGGCATCTGCCTGGGTCACCAGCTGCTGGCGCTGGCCGCCGGCGCCAGAACGGTGAAGATGAACCATGGCCACCACGGCGCCAACCACCCGGTTCAGGATCTCGACAGCGGGCAGGTGATGATCACCAGCCAGAACCACGGCTTCGCGGTGGACGAGACCAGCCTGCCCGGCAACGTGCGCGCGATTCATCGCTCGCTGTTCGATGGCACCCTGCAGGGCATCGAGCTGACCGACCGGCCGGCGTTCAGCTTCCAGGGGCACCCTGAGGCGAGCCCGGGGCCGCAGGACGTCTCGCCGCTGTTCGATCGCTTCGTGACGATGATGCAGGCCCGCCAGCGGGACGCGGTATAAGCCGTCAGCGAAACGCAGCACGGCCTCGGCCGTTTGGAATTCAGTCTTCTTGGGTCGGCGCCAGCCGCCGACACCACCATTTTCGACGAGTGTTAGCGCATGCCAAAACGTACGGATCTCGACAGCATTCTGATCATCGGCGCCGGCCCCATCGTCATCGGGCAGGCGTGCGAATTCGACTACTCCGGGGCCCAGGCCTGCAAGGCACTGCGCGAAGAGGGCTACCGCGTCATCCTGGTCAACTCCAACCCGGCGACCATCATGACCGACCCGGTGATGGCGGACGCCACCTATATCGAGCCGATCACCTGGCAGGCGGTGGAGCAGATCATCGAGCGTGAGCGCCCGTCGGCGATCCTGCCGACCATGGGCGGCCAGACCGCGCTCAACTGCGCGCTGGATCTCGACAAGCATGGCGTGCTCGAGAAGTACGGGGTCGAGATGATCGGTGCCAACGCCGATGCCATCAACAAGGCCGAAGATCGCGATCTGTTCGACAAGGCGATGAAGAACATCGGTCTGGAGTGCCCCAAGGCGAAAGTGGCGCACACCATGGACGAGGCGTGGGAGATCCAGGCTACGCTCGGGTTCCCGGTGATCATCCGGCCTTCCTACACCATGGGCGGCTCCGGCGGCGGCGTGGCCTACAACAAGGAGGAGTTCGAGGAGATCTGCGATCGCGGTTTCGAACTCTCCAACAACCACGAGCTGCTGATCGACGAGTCCCTTCTCGGCTGGAAGGAGTACGAGATGGAGGTCGTTCGTGACAAGAACGACAACTGCATCATCGTCTGCGCGATCGAGAACTTCGACCCCATGGGCGTGCACACCGGCGACTCCATCACCGTCGCGCCAGCGCAGACGCTGACCGACAAGGAGTACCAGATCATGCGCAACGCATCGCTTGCGGTGCTGCGCGAGATCGGCGTCGAGACCGGCGGCTCCAACGTCCAGTTCGGCGTCGATCCCGACACCGGACGCATGGTGGTGATCGAGATGAACCCGCGGGTGTCGCGCTCCTCGGCGCTGGCTTCCAAGGCGACCGGTTTCCCGATCGCCAAGATCGCCGCCAAGCTGGCGGTGGGCTACACCCTGGACGAGCTGCAGAACGACATCACCGGCGGTGCCACGCCGGCCTCGTTCGAGCCGTCGATCGACTATGTCGTGACCAAGATCCCGCGCTTCACCTTCGAGAAGTTCCCCCAGGCCAATGACCGTCTGACCACCCAGATGAAGTCGGTCGGCGAGGTGATGGCGATCGGTCGCACCTTCCAGGAGTCGATGCAGAAAGCGCTGCGCGGGCTCGAGATCGGTGTCGACGGGCTCGATCCCAAGGTGATCGACTTCGGTCCGGAGAACATGGCGCTGATCAAGGGCGAGCTGCAGGCCGCCGGCGCCGACCGCATCTTCTACATCGCCGACGCCATGCGCAGCGGCATGAGCGTGGACGAGGTGTTCACGCTGACCAATATCGATCGCTGGTTCCTGGTCCAGCTCGAGGATCTGATCCTGAGCGAGGCGGCGATCACCGAACGCTCGCTGCACGATTTCAGCGCCGACGAGCTATATCGTCTCAAGCGCAAGGGCTTCTCCGATGCCCGACTGGCGTCGCTGCTCGGCGTCTCGGAGAGTGAGTTCCGCAGCCGTCGTCAGCAGCTCGGCATTCGCCCGGTCTACAAGCGGGTCGACACCTGTGCCGCCGAATTCGCCTCCGACACCGCCTACATGTACTCCACCTATGAAGAGGAGTGCGAGGCCGACGTCAGCGATCGCCAGAAGATCATGGTGCTGGGCGGTGGACCCAACCGGATCGGCCAGGGTATCGAGTTCGACTACTGCTGCGTGCATGCGGCTCTGGCGATGCGCGAAGACGGTTACGAGACGATCATGGTCAACTGTAACCCGGAGACCGTCTCCACCGACTACGACACCAGCGATCGGCTCTATTTCGAGCCGGTGACCCTGGAGGACGTGCTCGAGATCGCCGACAAGGAGAAGCCGGTCGGGGTGATCGTCCAGTTCGGCGGCCAGACCCCGCTGAAGCTGGCCCGCGCCCTGGAAGCCGCCGGCGTACCGATCATCGGCACCACCCCGGATGCGATCGATCGGGCCGAGGACCGCGAGCGCTTCCAGCAGATGATCGACAAGCTGGGCCTCAAGCAGCCGCCCAACGCTACCGCGCGCAGCTTCGAGGACGCCTTCGCCAAGGCCGAGAAGATCGGCTATCCGCTGGTGGTGCGACCGAGCTACGTGCTTGGCGGCCGCGCCATGGAGATCGTCTACACCGCCGAGGAGCTGGAGCGCTACATGACCCACGCGGTCAAGGTCTCCAACGACTCGCCGGTGCTGCTCGACCATTTCCTCAACGCGGCGATCGAGATCGATATCGATGCGGTCAGCGACGGCAAGCAGGTGGTGATCGGCGGCATCATGCAGCATATCGAGCAGGCCGGCGTGCACTCCGGTGATTCCGCCTGCTCGTTGCCGCCGTACTCGCTGCCGGCGGAGGTGCAGGACGCGATGCGCGACCAGGTCAAGAAGATGGCGGTCGAGCTCAACGTGGTCGGCCTGATGAACGTGCAGCTGGCGTGGCAGGATGGCGAGATCTACGTCATCGAGGTCAATCCGCGCGCTTCGCGCACCGTGCCGTTCGTCTCCAAGTGCATCGGCACCTCGCTGGCGCAGGTCGCGGCGCGCTGCATGGCCGGAACGACCCTGGCCGAGCAGCAGTTCACCCGCGAGATCATTCCGGGCTACTACAGCGTCAAGGAAGCGGTCTTCCCGTTCAACAAGTTCCCGGGGGTCGATCCGATCCTGTCGCCGGAGATGAAGTCCACCGGTGAGGTGATGGGGAGCGGCGCGACCTTTGCCGAAGCCTTCTACAAGGCGCAGTTGGGCGCCGGCGAAGCGATTCCGAGGCTGACCGGGGAGCGCAAGGCGTTCCTCTCCGTGCGCGAGCCGGACAAGCAAGGTGTTATCGAGGTGGCCCAATCTCTGCTAGCCTTGGGTTTCAGTTTAGTGGCAACACGGGGTACGGCCAGGGCTCTGGAAGGGGCCGGTCTGTCCGTTGCCGTCGTCAACAAGGTTTTTGAAGGCCGTCCGCATATCGTCGATCTGCTCAAGAACGACGAGATCGCCTATATCGTGAATACCACGGAAGGTCGTCAGGCGATCAATGACTCCTCGGTCATCCGGCGCACCGCGCTGGCGCGCAAGGTTCCCTATGCCACCACGCTGGCCGGGGCGCGTGCCGTCTGCATGGCGCTGGAGTACGGTAACGAGATCACGGTGCGGCGGCTGCAGGAACAGCATGCAGGAGTAGTCCATGAATAAAGTCCCGATGACCGTCCACGGCGAGCAGGCCTTGCGTCAGGAGCTGGAGCTGTTGAAAGGCGTAGAGCGCCCGCGAGTCATCAACGACATTGCGGTCGCCCGCGAGCACGGCGACCTCAAGGAGAACGCCGAGTATCACGCCGCCCGCGAGCAGCAGGGCTTCATCGAGGGGCGGATCCAGGAGATCGAGGGCAAGCTGTCGGCGGCGCAGGTCATCGACGTGACCAAGATGCCGAAGAACGGCAAGGTGATCTTCGGCGTGACGGTCGAACTGCTCAATCTCGAGACCGACGACGAGGTGCGCTACCGGATCGTCGGCGAGGATGAGGCGGACATCAAGGCCGGCAAGATCTCGGTGACCTCGCCGATCGCCCGTGCGCTGATCGGCAAGAGCGAAGGCGACGTGGTCAACGTGCGTACGCCGGGTGGGGACGTGGAGTACGAGATATCCGGCGTCGAGCATATTTGATCGCGCGCAGTTGCGCGTCGGTCAAGCGGCGTTGAAAGCGAAAGAAGCCGCGACACTGTCGCGGCTTCTTTTCATTCTGGAGCATTCTGATTTTCGCGGCTCGCGGCTCGCGGCTCGCGGCTCGCGGCTCGCGGCCTTCGTGCTCAGTGCCGCCCGTGATGCTCCTCGGCGCGTTGCACGTTGGAGAGCTTGGGGTTGGCTTTCGGGTTGTGGCGGTAGAGTAGTGCCGTCTTGCCCAGCGACTGCACCAGCTCCGCGCCGGAGAGCTCGATCAGCTCTTCGACCATGGCCTGGCGCTCTTCCCGTTCGGGAATCGCCAGTTTGACCTTGATCAGTTCGTGATCGCGCAGGGCGCGTTCGAGCTCCTGCTGAGCGCCCTCGCTCAAGCCGTTTTCACTCACCGTGACGATCGGCTGCAGATGATGGCCGATGCTGCGGAAGGCTTTCTTTTGTGCGGATGATAGGCTCATGGTAGTCTGACCGTTGGACTTCGCGATATTTTACAGCGGTGCTGCAATCGGTCTCACCACCGCACTGTCGAAACGCGACATGGTACGGGTTTCGGTCGCCGCGGGAAAGATGTCGTTGGTGTGTGGTCCCTGGAGCGGTGATGGTGATCCCCTGTCGACACCTCGCTCTCCCACGTCCGATCTTCAGTCCGCATCTCCACCCTTTCTTCGAGCTTTCTTCAGGTGATCTCCAGTGGCGCGCTCCTCCAGGCCCAGTCCCGACAATGCCGGTTCCTCGACGCGCCAGAGCAAGAGCAGCGCAGGCTGGCTGAAAGAGCATTTCGACGATCGCTACGTCCAGCAGTCCTGGAAGGATGGTTATCGTTCGCGTGCAAGCTATAAGTTGCTGGAACTCGACGAGCGTGACAAGTTACTCCGGTCCGGGATGTCGGTGATCGACCTGGGGGCCGCCCCGGGAGGCTGGAGTCAGGTCGCCGCCGAGAAGGTCGGTAGCGATGGGGTGGTGATTGCGTCGGACATCCTTGAGATGGATGCGTTGGCCGGCGTCGACTTCATCCAGGGCGATTTCACCGAAGAGTCGGTGCTGGAGGCGATTCTGGCTGCGCTGGGGGATCGCTCCGTCGACCTGGTGTTGTCCGACATGGCCCCGAACATGAGCGGCATGGCGGCGATAGACCAGCCCCAGGCGATGTATCTGGTCGAGCTGGCGCTCGATCTGGCGCGGCAGACCTTGGCACCCGGCGGTCATTTTCTGGCCAAGGTGTTTCAGGGCGAAGGATTCGACGACTACCTGCGGGAGCTGCGCGGCAGCTTCCGCAAGGTGGTCACGCGCAAGCCGGAGGCGTCCCGGGCCCGGTCCCGAGAAGTCTACCTGCTGGCGCAGGGATTTCATGGCTAGGCTTGCAAGCGTGGTTGAACGCCCCCATCTGGTGTAGTGTCAGACCACGGCAAGCGCAGGCAGCAAGATTCGTACTACGAGGGTGGTGTCTTGAACGACATGGCGAAGAATCTAATTCTCTGGTTGGTCATCGCAGCCGTGCTGCTGACGGTGTTCAACAACTTCAGCGTCGATAGCTCGCCGCACACGACGAGCTATTCGCAGTTCGTGCAGCAGGTCCAGAACGACCAGGTGCGCAGCGTGACCATCGACGGCTACACCATCAACGGTGAGCGCAAGGATGGCACGCAATTCCAGACCATTCGCCCCGCCGCCCAGGATCCCAAGCTGATGGACGATCTGTTGGCGCATGACGTCACGGTCGTCGGCCAGAAGCCCGAGGAGCAGAGCCTGTGGACGCGCTTGCTGATCGCCAGCTTCCCGATCCTGTTGATTCTGGGCATCTTCATCTTCTTCATGCGCCAGATGCAGGGCGGCGGCAGTGGTCGGGGCGGCCCGATGAGCTTCGGCAAGTCGAAGGCGAAGCTGCTGAGCCAGGATCAGATCAAATCCACCTTTGCCGACGTCGCGGGTTGTGACGAGGCCAAGGAGGAGGTGGTCGAGCTGGTCGACTTCCTCAAGGATCCTTCGAAGTTTCAGCGCCTGGGTGGCCAGATACCCCGCGGCGTGCTGATGGTGGGCCCCCCGGGTACCGGCAAGACGCTGCTGGCGAAGGCGATCGCCGGCGAGGCCAAGGTGCCGTTCTTCTCGATCTCCGGGTCCGACTTCGTCGAGATGTTCGTCGGCGTGGGTGCATCCCGCGTCCGCGACATGTTCGAACAGGCCAAGAAGCAGGCGCCGTGCATCATCTTCATCGACGAGATCGATGCCGTCGGTCGCCATCGTGGCTCCGGCATGGGCGGCGGTCACGACGAGCGCGAGCAGACCCTGAACCAATTGCTGGTCGAGATGGACGGCTTCGAGGCCAACGACGGCATCATCGTCATTGCCGCCACCAACCGTCCCGACGTGCTGGATCCGGCTCTGCTGCGCCCGGGCCGCTTCGACCGTCAGGTCACCGTACCGCTGCCCGACATCCGGGGTCGCGAGCATATTCTCAACGTACATCTGCGCAAGGTGCCGATGGCCGACGGTGTCCAGGCCAGCATCATCGCCCGTGGCACGCCCGGCTTCTCGGGCGCCGACCTGGCCAACCTGGTCAACGAGGCGGCGCTGTTCGCGGCGCGACGCAATCGACGCACCGTGGGTATGGAAGAGCTGGAGCTGGCCAAGGACAAGATCATGATGGGCGCCGAGCGTCGGTCCATGGTCATGTCCGAGAAGGACAAGCTCAACACGGCCTACCATGAGGCCGGCCATGCCATCATCGGCCTGGTGATGCCCGAGCACGATCCGGTCTACAAGGTCACCATCATCCCGCGCGGTCGTGCGCTGGGCGTGACCATGTTCCTCCCCGAGGAAGACCGCTACAGCTATTCCCGTCAGCAGATCATCAGCCAGCTCTGCTCGCTGTTCGGTGGCCGGATCGCCGAAGAGATGACGCTTGGGCCGAATGGGGTCACCACCGGTGCCTCCAACGACATCAAGCGGGCCACCGAGCTTGCGCACAGCATGGTGGCCAAGTGGGGTCTCTCCGAGGAGATGGGGCCGCTGATGTACGACGAGGACGAATCGCATCAGTTCCTCGGTGGTCCCGGTCAGGGTGGCGGCAAACTGAGTTCCGGTGAGACTTCGACCCGCCTCGACAAGGAGGTGCGTCGCATCATCGACGAATGCTATGCCATGGCGCGCAAGATTCTCGAGGACAACCGCGACAAGCTCGACCTGATGGCCGAAGCGCTGATGCAGTACGAGACCATCGACGCTGCCCAGCTCAAGGACATCATGGAAGGTCGCCCGCCGCGTCCGCCGAAGGATTGGGGTGACGATGGTCCGAGCTCGGGTTCTGGTCGGCCGGTCAGCGATCCTGAGCCACAGCCAGGCGATGAAGGCACGTCGGATGACGAGCCCGGCAACCGCCGGCCCTCGGATCCTCTGGGCGGGCCGTCAGGGCTTTGAGGTGATCCGGCGGTCCACAGCCAATCCGGGTTCGAACGACTCGGCATCAACCAGCAGGGCGTCAGATATGGCGCCCTGCTGCGTTGTGAGACGGTTGCGAAACCGTACCGGCCTACCTAGAGTGGGCGCTTTTGCCAGCGACGACCTTCCATGACTGACTCTTCCTCCATCGGTGTCCGATTGCGCTGCGGCCATCACGATCTCGATCTTTCGCGTCCGCGCGTCATGGGCATTCTGAACGTGACGCCCGACTCCTTCTCCGATGGCAACCGGCACCGCGAGCTGGACGACGCGCGCCGTCACGCCGAACGGCTGCTGCGGGAGGGGGCCGACATCATCGATGTGGGCGGGGAATCGACGCGCCCCGGCGCCGAACCGGTGTCGCTGGAGGAGGAGCGTGATCGAGTGCTGCCGGTGGTCGAGACGCTGGTGCGGGAGTTCGGTGCGCTGGTCTCGGTCGACACCAGCACGCCGGAACTGATTCGCGAAGCCGCTGCGGCCGGGGCGGGGATGCTCAACGACGTGCGCTCGCTGACGCGACCCGGGGCGTTGGCGGCGGCGGCGGGCACCGAGTTGCCCGTCTGTCTCATGCACATGCGCGGAGAGCCGGGGACGATGCAGCAGGCGCCGTACTACGCCGAGCCGATCGAGATGGCGGTGGTCGAGTTCCTGCGCCAGCGCGTCACCGCCTGCGCGCAGGCAGGTATTCCGAGGGAGCGACTGCTGATCGACCCGGGTTTCGGCTTTGCCAAGACGCTGGAACACAATCTTCGACTGCTCAATCGTCTGAGTGCGCTCGAAGCGCTCGATCTGCCGCTGCTGGTCGGGATGTCGCGAAAGAGCATGATCGGCCAGGCGCTGGGCCGGCCTGTCGATCAGCGCCTGCCTGGAGGTCTCGCGTTGAGCGTGATGGCGGTCGAGCGTGGCGCTAGAATAGTCAGAGTGCACGATGTGGCAGCCACGGTCGACGCGATCGACATGGCCTGGGCCGTGCTTCAGGAACGGAGCGATCATGAGTAGACGTTATTTTGGTACCGACGGTATTCGCGGCACCGTCGGCGAGTATCCGATCACCGCTGACTTCATGCTCAAGCTGGGGTGGGCGATGGGGCGCGTGCTGTCTCGCAAGCTATCCTCTCATCAGACCCGGCAGCGATCCTCCCAGTCGCCGCGACCCAAGGTGATCATCGGCAAGGACACTCGCATCTCGGGTTACATGTTCGAATCTGCGCTGGAGGCGGGGCTATCGGCCGCAGGGGCCGACGTCTCCCTGCTGGGACCGATGCCGACCCCGGGTATCGCCTACCTGACCCGAACCTTTCGTGCCGACGCTGGTATCGTGATCTCGGCTTCGCACAATCCCTACCAGGACAACGGCATCAAGTTCTTCTCGGCGGAAGGGCTGAAGCTGGCCGACGAGGTCGAGGCGGAGATCGAGGATGAACTCGAGAAGCCGCTGGAGACCATGGCGCCGAACCAGCTCGGCAAGGCGGTGCGAATCGGCGACGCCGCCGGGCGCTACATCGAGTTCTGCAAGTCAACGGTCCACAATCGCCTCGAGCTGCATGGCCTGAGGATCGTCCTGGATTGCGCGCATGGCGCGACCTACCATATCGCGCCCAATGTCTTTCGGGAGCTCGGCGCCGATGTCAGCGTGATCGGCGGGGAGCCGGATGGCCTCAATATCAACCGCGACGTGGGGTCGACCCACACCGAGCGTTTGCGCGAGGCTGTCCTGTCGTGTCAGGCCGACCTGGGCATCGCGTTCGATGGCGACGGCGATCGCGTACTGATGATCGACCGTCGGGGCGAGGCGGTGGACGGCGACGAGATCCTCTACATCATCGCGCGGGACCTCCACGCGCGAGGCAAGCTCAATGGCGGGGTCGTGGGCACGCTGATGACCAACTTCGGGCTGGCCGCGGCGTTCGAGAAGCAGGGGATCCCTTTCGAGCGGGCCAAGGTGGGAGACCGCTACGTCGTCGAGCGGCTGCTGGCCAACGACTGGCTGCTGGGCGGGGAGGCCTCGGGACATATCGTCTGTCGCAACGTGCAGACCACCGGCGATGGCATCGTCTCCGCGCTGCAGGTGCTGGCGGTCATGGTGCGAGAGGGGGTGCCTCTGGACCAGTTGCTCGAAGGGTTCGAGAAGGCGCCGCAGGCCCTGGTCAACGTTCGCCTGCCCCCGGGTTCCGATGCCCGGGCGCTATTGGAGAGCCAGGCGTTGTGTCGAAGCGTCGCGTCGGTGGAAGAGGAGCTGGGCGGCGGTGGTCGGGTTCTGCTGCGGCCCTCGGGTACCGAACCGCTGATCAGGGTCATGGTCGAAGGCCGACCGAGATTCGATGTCCAGGCGCTGGCGCGGCGGATCGCCGATAGTGTCGAAACCTTGATCGCCTGAGCTGATCGGATCGCCGACAGCAATTGTTGTCTTGTTGTCAAGGCTCTTATACCATGTCGCTCCACCGATGGGAGGTAGCATGCGCAAGCCGCTGATCGCAGGTAACTGGAAGATGAACGGCTCGGCAGAATTGATCGAGACGTTCGGTCGAACGTTTGCCGGGATTGAGTTGTCGTCGCCGGTCGATGTGGTGATCCATCCCCCGTTTCCCTATCTCGATGCTGCGCGCAGCGCTTTTGCGGGCACGCCTCTCGCGCTGGGCGCCCAGACGCTGAACCCGCTGCCCTCCGGGGCCCGCACCGGCGAGGTGAGTGGCGAAATGCTCGCCGAGTTCGGCGTCGAGTATGTGCTGGCCGGCCACTCCGAGCGTCGCCAGCTCTATCACGAGAGTGACGAACAGGTTTACGAGCGGGTCATCGCTGCGCTCACCGTGGGGCTCAAGCCGATTCTCTGTGTGGGAGAGACCCTCGAGGAGCGCGACGCCGGCCAGTCCGAGGATGTCGTGCTGCGTCAGGTCGGTCATGTCATGGCCCGGCTCGAGCCCGGGCAGCGTCGAATGATGACGATTGCCTACGAGCCGGTCTGGGCGATCGGTACCGGGCGCACGGCCACGCCGGAGCAAGCCCAGCAGATGATGGCCGCGATTCGCGGCTATCAGGCGAGCTTCGACTCGGCGTTGGCCGATGCGCTACGCCTGCTGTATGGCGGTAGCATGAACGCGAGCAACGCACGGGAGTTGCTCGCCCAGGAAGATATCGACGGCGGCCTGATCGGCGGAGCTTCGCTCAAGGTCGACGATTTCAAAGCGATTTGTCAGTCAGCAGGTTGATTTCATGCAGATAGCAGTTTTGTTGTTACACGTCCTCGCCGCCATTGCGCTGGTGGTTCTGGTCCTGCTTCAGCAGGGCAAGGGCGCCGAAGCGGGCGCTGCATTCGGTGGCGGCTCCTCGCAGACGGTGTTCGGCTCTCGCGGCAGTGGCGGCTTCATGTCCAAGCTGACGGGCGGCCTGGCGGCGCTTTTCTTCGTGACCTCGCTGGGGCTGGCGTACTTCGCCGCCAATGCCGGCAGTGCGCCGCAGAGCGGTATTCCGGATGCTCAGGTGATCGAGCAGCAACATAATGGTGCGCCAACGCTTGACGATGGTGCCCAAAGCGGGAATAATGCTGCGCCAGCACTCGAGGAAGGTGGCGGTCAGGAATCGTCAAATCCTTGAGTGAAAAGGAAAATTCGCTGCCTTCGATGAAAGCTCCGAATGCAGCGAATTAAGTGTGGCGCCCAGGCGCTACACACCCCTGATGCCGAAGTGGTGGAATTGGTAGACACGCTATCTTGAGGGGGTAGTGACCTTACGGTCGTGCGGGTTCAAGTCCCGCCTTCGGCACCATCGTCAAGTTTTTCCGGTCTTTTCGACTTGAACCTCTGGGCGGTACTGATGAATTCTTGTTGCTGAGAATTCGGCGATATTGCGGCCCTCCTTGACCCATCTCGAGGCCGTTCCTATAATCGCCAACCTGATGTTGCGGGGTGGAGCAGTCTGGTAGCTCGTCGGGCTCATAACCCGAAGGTCGTCGGTTCAAATCCGGCCCCCGCTACCAAGTTTTTTGAAAGGCCCCTTCCTGAGAAGGGGCTTTTTGTTAGCAGCCTTGTCGATTTCAGCGCTCGTCGCCGTCGACGGCGCTGCCGACGTCAATGCCAGTCAGCCACCTAGCACCTTGCATTTCTCTCAACTCCCGGTCAGGTGCCTGATGCAACTGCTGTAGGAGTCGTTTGTGGTCACCAAGGACGCAGCACTGTATGCGATCATCGAACCTGTGGTCACCGCCATGGGTTTCGAATTGTGGGGCCTCGACTATCTGGCTCAGGGCAAGCATTCCAAGCTGATGATCTACATCGACAGCCCCGATGGAATCTCGGTCGATGATTGCGCGAGTGTCAGCCGTCAGGTCAGCGGCGTGCTGGATGTCGAAGATCCGATCTCGAGCAACTACAGCCTGGAAGTTTCCTCTCCAGGTCTCGATCGCCCGCTCTATACGCTCGATCATTTTTCGCGCTTCAGCGGTCACGTGGTGCAGCTCAAGCTACGCACCGCCTTCGATGGGCGTCGCAAGTTCCAGGGGCGCCTGGCCGGCATCGATGGCGACGAGGTGCTGCTGCACATCGATGGCGAAGAGTACTGCTTTCCCATCGAAAGCATCGATCAGGCTCGCGTCGTCCCGCAGTTCGACGACTGAATTCCATCACCTGTTGTTCGATGACTCAGTAATTCGAGACCAAGAATTCGAAACCAAGAACCGGTTTTTCGGCGAGGCATAGGCATGAGCAAAGAGATACTGCTGGTCGTTGACGCCATCTCCAACGAGAAGAGCGTGCCCCGAGACGTCATTTTCGAGGCTGTCGAGGCGGCACTGGCCAGCGCATCGCGCAAGCGCTTCGAGGGGCAGGACGTCAGCGTCCGCGTCCAGATTGATCGCCGCACCGGCGAGTACGATACTTTCCGTCGCTGGGTGGTGGTCGAAGACGAAGACTATCTCAGCGAAGATCGCGAGATTCCGCTCTCCGAAGCGGAGACGCGCGAGCCTCCCTTGGCCGTCGGCGATGTGGTCGAAGAGCAGGTGGAGTCGGTGGCCTTCGGCCGTATCGCCGCGCAGACCGCCAAGCAGGTGATCGTGCAGAAGGTGCGCGAGGCCGAACGCGCCCAGATCGTCAAGCAGTACTCCGAGCGGGAAGGCGAACTGGTCGCGGGCATCGTCAAGAAAACGACACGCGACGGGCTGATCATCGATCTCGGCGAGAACGCCGAGGGCTTCCTGCCCCGTGGCGAGATGATCCCCGGCGAGCGCTACCGCATGAACGAGCGTGTGCGCGCGCTGCTGTGGAAAGTCGATGCGGAGGCGCGTGGCTCCCAGCTGATCCTGTCGCGGACCAAGCCGGGCATGCTGGTCGAGCTGTTCAAGATCGAAGTGCCGGAGATCGCCGAGCAACTGATCGAGATTAAGGGCGCGGCTCGCGATCCCGGCGCGCGGGCCAAGATCGCGGTCAAGACCAACGACAGGCGAATCGATCCGGTCGGCGCCTGTGTCGGCATGCGCGGATCGCGCGTGCAGGCGGTATCCAACGAGCTGCGTAACGAGCGCGTGGATATCATTTTATGGGACGACAACCCCGCGCAACTGGTGATCAACGCCATGGCGCCGGCGGAAGTCGCCTCCATCCTCGTTGACGAGGACGCCCATTCGATGGACGTCGCCGTCGGCGAGGACAACCTCGCTCAGGCCATTGGTCGTAGCGGTCAGAACGTGAGGCTCGCCAGCGAGCTGACGGGCTGGACGCTCAACGTCATGACCATCGATGAAGCCGAGGGTAAACGCGAGCAGGAAGTCGACAGCCTGGTCGAATATTTCATCAACCATCTCGAGATCGACGAAGACGTCGCCCGCATCCTGGTCGAGGAAGGGTTCACGACGATCGAAGAACTGGCCTACGTGCCGGTCGAAGAGATGCTGGAGATCGAAGAGTTCGATGAGGATCTGGTCGAGGAACTTCGTGCAAGGGCCAAGGATGAGCTTCTCAACCTGGCCATCGCGTCGGAAGAGCAACTGGATGGCGCTCAGCCCGCCGAAGACCTTCTCACGATGGACGGCATGGACCGCCACCTGGCTTTCATTCTTGCCAGCCGTGGCATCGTCACCATGGAGGACCTCGCAGAACAGTCCATCGAGGATCTGAAGGATATCGACGACGTGGACGAGGAGCGCGCAGCGGCACTGATCATGACTGCCCGTGCGCCTTGGTTTCAGAGCGAAGAGTAACGTGGTCACGGGTTCAGGAGGGTCGTAATGTCAGACATGACCGTAAAAGAGTTTGCCGGCAAGGTGGGACGCGATGTGTCCCGCCTGCTTGAACAGATGAAGGATGCGGGTCTGCCGCATCAGAAGGAAAGCGACGCGGTCTCCGAAGAGGACAAGCAACGTCTCCTCGATCACCTGACCAAGAGTCATGGTGGTGGTGGCCGCGGCCCGCGCAATCGCATCACCTTGACACGCAATACCCGCAGCAAGATCCGTTCGGGCGAGCGTGGCAAGACCATCGAGGTGCAGGTGCGCAAGAAGCGCACCTACGTCAAGCGTGATGCGGAGCCGGTCGAGGAAGCGCCGGCCGAGGAAGCGGGTCCGCGTCAGCTCGTCGGCGACATGGCCGATCAGGCGCAGCAGCAGTCCGAGCAGGCTGCGGCGGCGGAAGCGGCCAGCGAGCCGACGGCGGATCTGACCGCCGGTCAGGAGAGCTCCAACAAGGCAGCGGCCCCCGCGCCCGAGCCTCAGGCACCGGGGGATGACATTCCCCAGGAGCCTCAGGTGGAAGACGAGGAGCCGACGTCCAACAGCCAGCCGTTCGTCGAGCCGCCGCCCAAGGAGCCGCGGACGGAGAACCGTCGCGCCCACCCGAAGAAGGACAAGGAGCGCGATCAGGGTCGTCGTGGCCGTCGTGACGACGATGACGACCGTTCCGAGCGGCGTCGCGGTGGTGGTGCCAAGAAGGTCAAGCGGGCCGAGCGTCGGGGTAGCCGTCGCGGTCGCGGCGACAACCAGCACGGGTTCCAGAAGCCGACCCAGCCGATCGTGCGTGAAGTCGCGCTGCCGGAGTCGATCAGCGTCGCGGAATTGGCGGACAAGATGTCGGTCAAGGCCAACGAAGTGATCAAGGCCATGTTCAACATGGGCGCGGCGGTGACCATCAACCAGACCATCGATCAGGACACTGCCGCGATCGTGGTCGAGGAGATGGGCCACAAGCCGAAGCTGGTCAAGGAAGATGCGCTCGAGACCGAAGTGCTCGAAGGCATCTCCTATGAAGGCGACGAGATCACCCGCTCGCCGGTCGTCACCGTCATGGGACACGTCGACCACGGCAAGACCTCGCTGCTCGACTTCATTCGTCGCACCAAGGTCGCGACCGGCGAGGCCGGCGGTATCACCCAGCACATCGGTGCCTACCACGTCGAAGGCGAACATGGTGGGGTCACCTTCCTGGATACGCCTGGCCACGCGGCCTTTACCGCCATGCGTGCTCGTGGTGCCCAGGCTACCGACGTCGTCATCCTGGTGGTTGCCGCCGACGATGGTGTCATGCCGCAGACGGTCGAGGCGGTAGAACACGCCAAGGCCGCCGGGGTGCAACTGGTCGTGGCGATCAACAAGATCGACAAGGAAGGCGCCGATCTCGACCGGATTCGCAACGAGCTCTCTCAGCACGGTGTGATCTCCGAGGAGTGGGGCGGCGATACCCAGTTCGTCTCGGTCTCCGCGAAGACCGGCGAAGGTATCGACCAACTGCTGGAATCGGTGCTGCTGGTTTCCGAAGTGCTCGAGCTCAAGGCCGTGCCGGAAGCACCGGGCAAAGGCGTCGTGGTCGAGTCTCGCCTCGACAAGGGCCGTGGCCCGGTAGCGACCGTGCTGGTCCAGAACGGCACGCTCAAGCGTGGCGACATCGTCCTCGCCGGCCTGCACTACGGTCGCGTGCGTGCGCTGACCAACGAACTCGGCAAGCAGGTCGAGTCGGTGGGTCCGTCGATGCCGGTGGAGATCCAGGGGCTCGACGGCACGCCGGAAGCCGGTGAAGACTTCATGGTGCTGACCGATGAGAAGAAGGCGCGTGAAATCGCCAACTTCCGTCAGGGCAAATACCGCGAAGTGCGTCTGGCGCGCCAGCAGAAGGCCAAGCTGGAGAACATGTTCAGCCAGATGGGTCAGGACGAGGTGGCCAAGGTCAACGTCGTGCTCAAGGCTGACGTCCAGGGCTCGCTGGAAGCGATCCGTGGCGCACTGGAAGAGCTCTCCACCGATGAAGTGCAGGTGGCGGTGGTCTCCTCCGGGGTTGGCGGCATCACCGGTACGGATGCCAACCTGGCACTGGCCAGTGAAGCGATTCTGGTCGGCTTCAACGTCCGTGCCGACGCCTCCGCGCGGGAGATCGTCGAGCGTGAAGGGCTGGATCTGCGCTACTACAGCGTCATCTACCAGCTGATCGACGAGGTCAAGCAGGCCATGAGCGGCATGCTGGCACCGGAGTGGAAGGAAGAGATCGTCGGTATCGCCGAGGTGCGCGACGTGTTCAAGGCGCCGAAGATCGGGGCGATCGCCGGCTGCATGGTCGTCGAGGGCTCCGTCCACCGCAACAAGAAGATCCGTGTCCTGCGCGACAACGTGGTCATCTACGAAGGCGAGCTGGAGTCCCTGCGTCGCTTCAAGGATGACGTCAACGAAGTGCGCAACGGCATGGAGTGCGGTATCGGCGTCAAGAACTACAACGACGTTCAGATTGGCGACAAGATCGAGGTCTTCGACCAGGTCAAGGTCGAGCGTACCCTGTAAGTGACAGGATCCCGCCGGCGCCTAGGTCTTTGAAGCAATAGGCGCCCGCGGAATCTCGAGAGGCAACGATGCGCGAATTCAAACGAACCGACCGGGTCGCCGACCAGCTGCAGCAGGAGCTGGCCGTGCTGATTCAGCGCGAGATCAAGGATCCGCGCCTGGGGATGGTCACGGTCAGCTCGGTCAAGGTCAGTCGGGATCTCGGTTACGCCGACATCTACATGACCTTGCTGGGCGAGAACGATCCGGCTCGGGTCAAGGAAAACCTGGCTGTGCTCAAGCGGGCCGCCGGTTTCCTGCGCTCGCAGATCGCGCGCCGCATCAAGCTTCGTCATGTACCCGAGCTGCGCTTTCACTATGACGAGAGTGTCGTGCGCGGGCACAAGCTGTCGGCGCTGATCGACGAGGCCGTTGCCAGCAACCGCCCGCAGGAGAGTGACGAGGCGGCGGCTGCGGATGGTGCGGGCCAGGACGACGAATCCCGGCAGGACGATACGCGGCACGGAGATGGAGAGTCCCGCTGATGGCACGGCGTCGCAAGGGGCTGCCCATCAACGGTGTGCTGCTGCTCGACAAGCCCAAGGGGGTGTCGAGCAATCACGCGCTGCAGCGCGCCCGGCGGTTGTTCCAGGCACGTAAGGCGGGCCATACCGGGACGCTGGACCCGATGGCGACCGGGTTGTTGCCGGTCTGCCTGGGCGAGGCGACCAAGTTCTCCGCTCACCTGCTCGAAGCCGACAAGGTCTATCGGACCCGAATCCAGTTCGGGGCCATGACCGACACCGGGGACGCCGAAGGTGAGGTGATCGCGCGCCAGGCGCTGCCCGCCACGCTGGATCGTGACGTCGTCGAAGCTGCGCTCGAGCGTTTCCGCGGTGAGATCGAGCAGGTCCCACCGATGTATTCGGCGCTCAAGCATCAGGGGCGCAAGCTCTACGAGCTGGCGCGTCAGGGTGAGACGGTAGCGCGTGCGCCGCGCCGCGTAACGATATATGATATGCGCCCGCTCGAATGGGAGCCCGATGGCGTCTGGCTGCAGGTTCGCTGCAGCAAGGGCACCTACATTCGGACCCTGGCCGAGGATATCGGCGCCGCGGTTGGGTTTGGCGCCCACATCACGGCGTTGGAACGGCTGGAAACCGGGCCCTTCGACAGCGAAAGGCGTTTATCCTTCGAGGCGCTCGAGGCGATGAGCGGCGAGGAACGGCTGGCGCAACTGCTCCCGGTCGACGTCATGCTCGAGCATCTGCCGACGCTCAGCGTGACGGAAACCGTGGCCCGGCGACTGCTGCTGGGGCAACGGGCGGCGGTGTCGGACACCGAGCTGGCGCCAGGCGCGACGGCAAGACTGTATCGCGACGAATCCTTTCTGGGATTGGTCGAATTGACCGCGCCGGGGGAAATCGCTCCCCGGCGTCTGGTCGACACGACAGCATTGGACTCGGATCCTGTCGAGTCGAGACAAGTCTCGACAGGCGGCTGAGGCCAAGCTGGCGGCATCGATTCGATGCACCCGTCCCCGTGACGGCCAAACGGGAGGCTGCAAATATGCGTGGTCTCCGATATTCATCATTCAGGCATATTGCTTGCTGGAGAGTTTTTCATGGCATTAACCGCTGAAAAGAAAGCCGAGATCGTCAAAGAGTTCGGTCAGGGCGAGAGCGACACCGGATCCCCGGAAGTCCAGGTTGCGCTGCTGAGCGCCAACATCGACGGCCTGCAGAGCCACTTCAAGGATCACAAGCAGGATCACCACTCTCGCCGTGGTCTGATCCGCATGGTCAACCAGCGCCGTAAGCTGCTGGACTACCTGAAGGGTAAGGACTTCGATCGCTATCAGTCGCTGATCAAGAAGCTCGGCCTGCGTCGCTGAGTCGCCCGGTCGCCGGCAACGGCGGCCCTGGTATCAGCGAAAGCCGGTGACGCCTCGTCATCGTCGAGAAAGCCCTGTCGATCCATCGGCAGGGCTTTTTTCATGCGCTCGATGCGGGTGATCCCGTCTCTCCACACCCCGGTGCCAGGGCTCGTCGCTCAGGCGATCGCCACTGCTGGAATACCGGCGATGGTCCATCCCCCACTAAAGGCGAATACGCAGGCGTGATCGCGGCCGCTATGGTCCCTGGATATATGTATGATGTATTACTAAAGGATATCCAATGGCGACGGTCGATTTCGCAACACTGCAAGCCACCCTGCACCGGGTCCTGCTCGAGGCGGGGCTAGGCCCCGACGACGCTGCGCTCTGTGCGCGTATTCACGCCGAGAGCACGCGGGACGGGGTGCACTCTCACGGGATCGGGCGCATTCCCCGCTTCGTCGACTACGTCCGCCGGGGTTGGGTCGACGTCGATGCCTCGCTGGAACCCGTAAAGCGACTCGGCGCCATCGAGGTGCTCGATGGCCACTTCGGCATCGGCATTCGTAATGCGATCCAGGCCACCGAACGGGGCATGGCCCTGGCGCGTGAGCACGGCATGGGGCTGGTCGCGCTGCGCGACACGACCCACTGGATGCGCGGAGGCAGCTACGGTTGGCACGCAGCCGAACAGGGCTTTGCGGCGATCATGTGGACCAATACGGAGTCGTGCATGCCGGCCTGGGGGGCCACCACCCAGTCGATCGGCAACAATCCTCTGGTCATGGCCGTTCCCCATCGCGACGGTCCGCTGGTGCTGGACATGGCGATGTCCCAATTCTCCTATGGCAAGCTGCAGACCACGCGACGCAAAGGCGAGCAGCTTCCCATCGACGGTGGCTTCGGTGCGGATGGCGAACTGACGCGGGATCCGGCGGCGATCGAGGCGACGCGTCGCCTTCTTCCGACCGGTTACTGGAAAGGGTCGGGACTGTCCATAATGCTTGACGCCCTGGCCGCGCTGCTGGCGCAGGGCCGACCGAGCCACGACATCGATCGGGTCGAACGCGGCAGCGGTGGCGGGAGTTGCCAGATATTCATGCTGTTCGACCCCGAGCAGCTCGGCGGACGAGCCGCCTGCGACGCCATCGTCGAGGGCATCCAGCATCATCTGGCGACCGCCACGTCCGATGAGTCAGGCCGGGCGGTGCGCTGGCCAGGGGCTTCGACCTGGCGCCAGCGTCGCAGCCAGGCGCCGCTGACGCTGGACGACGGCCTCTGGCAGGAGGTCCTGGCACTGGCGAGGAGCTAGGCGCAAGTACCGCGAAGGCGACGACATGCCGCTCGCAGGCGCTACGGCGTTTATGGCATAAACTGAAGGTCACTCTCCCTGTACGCGAACAACGACAACAGGTGTGATGCCATGAGTGAGCATGTTATCGATGTCGACGGCCGGCGGTACCGGTTCGACGGTCTTGGTGCGCTGCTGGCTGCCGCCACGCCGCACCGCTCCGGAGATGCCCTGGCCGGAATTGCGGCTGCCAGTGCCGAGGAGCGAGCCGTCGCCCAGATGGCGCTGGCGGAGCTGCCTCTCGCCACGTTCCTGGAAGAGCCGCTGATCCCCTACGAGGAGGACGAGATCACGCGGCTGATCCTCGATCGACATGATCGTGCCGCGTTCGCGCCGGTCGCCTCGCTGAGCGTCGGCGAATTCCGCAACTGGTTGCTCTCCGAACGCGCCGATGGCGAGTCGCTCGCACGGCTGGCCCCCGGCCTGACACCGGAGATGGTTGCGGCGGTCTCCAAGCTGATGCGGGTGCAGGATCTGGTGCTGGTGGGCCGCAAGTGCGAGGTCGTCACGCGCTTTCGCAATACCATCGGCCTGCCGGGCCGGCTGTCGACGCGGCTGCAGCCCAACCATCCCACCGACGACGCTTCCGGCATCGCGGCCAGCATTCTCGATGGCCTGCTCTACGCCAGTGGTGACGCCGTGATCGGCATCAATCCCGCCACCGACAACACCTCCACGGTGGTGACGCTGTTGAAGATGCTCGACGAGGTCATCTCCCGCTACGAAATCCCCACCCAGAGCTGCGTGCTGACCCATGTCACCACCGCGATCGAGGCGATCGAGCGCGGCGCGCCAACGGATCTGGTGTTCCAGTCGATCGCCGGCACCGAGGCGGCCAATCGCGGCTTCGGCATCGACCTGGCCCTGCTGCGGGAAGGGCGCGAAGCAGCACTGTCGTTGAAGCGCGGCCCCCTCGGCAACAACGTGATGTACTTCGAGACCGGTCAGGGCAGCGCGCTTTCCGCCAATGCCCATCACGGGCTCGACCAGCAGACGCTGGAAGCGCGCGCCTACGCGGTCGCGCGGGAGTTCGAGCCGCTGCTGGTCAACACCGTGGTCGGCTTCATCGGCCCCGAGTATCTGTTCGACGGCAAGCAGATCATCCGCGCCGGGCTGGAGGATCACTTCTGCGGCAAACTGCTCGGCGTGCCGATGGGCTGCGATGTCTGCTACACCAATCACGCCGAGGCCGACCAGGACGACATGGACATGCTGCTGACGCTGCTGGGTGCGGCGGGGTGCCACTACATCATGGGCATTCCCGGCTCCGACGACATTATGCTCAACTACCAGACCACGTCGTTCCATGACGCGCTCTACCTGCGCCAGGTGCTGGGACTGCGTCCGGCGCCGGAGTTCGAGCAGTGGCTGGAGCGCAGCGGCATCTACCGCCACGGTCAGGGCATCGCCTTTGACCGCGAGTTGCCGCCGCGTTTCCAGCATGTACTGGGATCGAGGGGCACTACGGAGCTGCCGTCATGAAGGAGGGACAACCGTCCGCGGCCGGTGAAGCGCTCACCGTCACCAACCCCTGGCAGCGACTGCGCGAGCTCACCGATGCCAGAATCGGCCTGGGGCGCGTCGGCGGCAGCCTGCCGACGTCGGCCCAGCTGGCCTTTCAGCTCGACCATGCCCGGGCCCGGGATGCCGTACACATGGCGCTGGATACCGAGCGCCTGATGCCAGAACTGGACCGTCGCTTTCCGCTGGCGCTGCGCCTGCACAGCCAAGCAGCCGACCGTGACGAATACCTGCGCCGGCCGGATCTCGGCCGACAACTCTCCGCAGACGCCGAGCAGGAGCTTGCCGCCATCACGTCCGAACCCTGCGATGTCTCGATCTGCGTGGTCGACGGCCTTTCCGCGCGGGCGATTCATGAACAGGCCATCCCGTTTCTCGACGCCGCGCTGCCGGAGATCGAACGGCTGGGGCTGTCGCTGGGGCCGGTGGCGCTGGTGGAGCAGGGCCGGGTCGCGATCGGTGACCCCATCGGCGAGGCGCTCAAGGCGCGCATGAGCATCGTCATGATCGGTGAACGGCCCGGACTCAGTTCGCCGGACAGCCTGGGGCTCTATTTTACCTGGGCGCCCCGGGCAGGCCGGCGCGACAGCGAGCGCAACTGCATCTCCAACATCCGCCCGCGAGGACTGAAGTATGCCAATGCCGCCAGGCTGCTGGCCTACCTGATGCGCGAGGCGCAGGCGCTGGACGCCTCCGGGGTCGCACTCAAGGACGACAGCGAAGGGGACTCCCAGCTCGGTGACGGTCGGGAGGGTAATTTCCTGCTGCTGCCTGAGTGACGCTGGCGGTCGAGTCCGGTCGACCTCGTTCAGGGAAGAAGGGCCTCGCAGACTGCCGAGGCTGGCGGCGTCGATGTCGTCGGTGCCATCGATGCCGGTGGCTGTACCGGGCCGTTGCCGAAGCGGCGTCGCCACTCACTGGGGCTGATACCGGTGACTCGACGAAACAGACGGGTGAAGTGAGGCTGATCGCAGAAGCCGCAGGCCAACGCGATCTCGGCCAGCGGAAGCTCTCGACGCTGCATCAGCGTTTGCGCCCGTTGGATGCGCAGGCGATGGATATAGTGGCATGGCGTTTCGCCGAAAGTCTTTTTGAACGCATGTGTGAAGTGACCGACGCTCAGCCGAACGATGGCGGCCAGGTCGGCAGCACGTATCGTATCGTGGAGATGGGTCTCGATGTGGAGGGTCAAGCGTTGGGTCTGCCAGCCCGCGAGCTTGGCTGGCGCGGTGTTGTCCGGGAGTCGTTCTCTCAGCAGCGTCACGACCCGAGAAAGCCCCAGTTGCTCGGAGAGCGATTCGTCGTCAAGGGTGTAGGTTGCCTGGGTCAGGAGAGACAGCGCGATGACCATCCTGTCCGTCTGCATTTCATGATGGGGCGGGTAAACGGCCGGTCCTTGGCGAGGGTCTGCCATGTTCGAGCTCCTCTGCTGCGACGTCAGAGCACCGATGATCGGTCACGGTCGTCGACACCATAAGCCCCTTTGGTAGGGGCGATGCCTCCCTTGAAAGAGGTAGTGGCAGCGTCTTTCTACCACTCGTTATCCAGGCCACCCTTCCCCTATGCCATATCGATGATGCCGCGCCGCAGGGCAATAGCGACGGCATGCGTGCGGTTGCTGGCATCGAGTTTGGCGATCAGATTCTTGACATGGGCCTTGATCGTTTCCTCGGTGAGCCCGAGCTGGCGTGCGATCGCCTTGTTGGACTGCCCTTGCGCGATGCAGCGCAAGACCTCGACCTCGCGCCGGCTGAGCGGCTCGGCGCCGAGATGGCATGCCAGGTCGGCGGCGATCTCGGCGGGGAAGTGGGGCTTGCCCTGCGCGAGCGTTCTGATGGTCTCGACGAGCGACTTACGCAGCGTGCTTTTCAACAGATAGCCAGTGGCGCCGGCCTGAATGGCGTGCAGAACGCGGACATCTCCCTGATAGGTGGTCAGGATGGCGATACGCGCCGCGGGGAATTCGTCGCGAATGGCGCGAATGGCGGCGATGCCGTCCAGTTCGGGCATTTGCAGATCCATCAGCGTGACGTCGGGCTGTAGATGACGATAGCGATCGACGGCCTCGACGCCGTTGCTGGCTTCCCCGATCAGCTCGATATCCGGTTGCCCCGCGATCACGGCAGCGATGCCTTCCCTCAACAGCGGATGATCGTCGGCGATCAGTACCCGAATGGGCCCATGGCGCTGCTGCATGCTCAGGCTCTCCCCAATCGCCATCGGCGCCATGACCGGGCTTGGCTTCGATAGGCCTCCGCTGCCGGCACCGACAGGCGGACCGTGGTCCCGACGCCAGCCCGGCTATCGATCGTCAGCCTCCCTCGGAGCTGTCGGGCGCGTTCCTGCATGCCGGACAGCCCCCAGTGTTCAGGGCGGCCCGAAGACGTCAAATAATGGCCGGGAATCCCCATGCCGTCGTCGCTGACAGACAAGCGTAAGCCCTCCTTCTCATAGCTGAGCGTTGTGGTGACTTGCGTGGCCCCGGCATGGCGAAGCGCGTTGCTCAGCGCCTGATGGCCGATCCAGTACACTTCGTTGTCGACCTGGGCATGCAAGCGCCTGGGGTGGCCCCGGGTGACGACCCGGCAAGTGACGCTGTGGGCGGAGGGCCACTCCAGCGGCACCCGGGACAAGCGCGCGACGAGACTGTCGCGGGTCGAGGCGCGGCGCAGAGAGATCACGCGTTCACGACCTTCGTCGATGACTTCGTCGGCACGCTCGAGGGCCCGGGTCATTGCCTGACGAGCCGGATCCTCGGCGGGCATTCTGTCGGCAGCGGCCTGAAAATGCAGCACCAGCGCCTGGATGCTCTGCAATAGCGTGTCATGCAGTTCGCGGGCGATACGGTCGCGTTCGGCGTGGCGCGCCTCGAGCCGAGCGCGCAGATAAAACGCCGCCTGGCGCATCCGATAACGATAGAAGGCCCACAGCGCGGTGACCATCGTCAGCAGGCACAGCCCGCGGAAGAGCCAGGTTTGATAAAAGGCGGGGGCGACGTGCAGCGTCACGCTCGCAAACTGGGGGTGCCAGATGCCGTTGCTGCCCGCGGCCGCGACGTCGAAGCGGTAATCGCCGGCGCCCAGCTGGGTGTAGATGGCCTGACGACGACTGCCGACATCCTGCCAATCGGCATCATAGCCGTTCAGGCGAAACCGGAAGTGGACACTGTCGGGACGGGCCAGGTCGATCGCGGTGTAGTCGATCACGACACGCCTGGGTCGACTGGAGAGCGAAATCCGGGCAGCCGGGGGGTAGGTGCTGGCATCTGCCGAGACCGCCGTGATCCGGGGCTCGGGCGGTGGCGATCGATCCTGGCTCCGATGCGGGTCGATCGAGACCACGCCGGTGACAGTGGCGAACCATAGACGACCGTCCAGACCCCGGATGGCGCTGGGCACTGGATGGATACGAAAAGCATCGTTGGGAAGATCGCCATCCCCTTCGTAGCGGTCAAAGCGAACACGATAGCCAGGATCGTCGAGCACTCGAGCGACTTCCGCCGCCGGAACCCGCAGGATGCCGGATTGCGTGTGTAGCCATAGATCCCCCGATAGGAAAGGGGCCAGTGGCGGCAGCGCGGTGCGATGTTCGCTCGCGTTATCCGGTCGGGTTTCGATGATCGCATGAATGCCGGTGAACGGCTCCCCCCTGGCGATGGCATGGAAGCGTTCGCCATCGAACAGGGCAACGCCGTTGGTGCCCGCGACCCACAGAGATTGGGATGACGGGGCGAGCGCCGTCACATTGCCGACATCCAGACCCTCCGGCGGCCCCCATTGTCGAACACCATCCTCGCCTCGTCTGACCAGTAGGTCGTCCCGGTAGCCGAACCAGACCCGGCCCCGGGCATCGCTGGCAGCGCTGACCGGCATGGTCTGACTCGGGCGACTCGTCGGCGGGCGCGTGGGCTGCCAGGTTCCGTCTTGCCACCGGAACAGCCCCAGCCGGTTGATCGAGACCCACAGAGCACCACTTCCATCTCGGGCCATGGCGCGCACGCTCGCTTCAGCATGGGCGGCCGGCGGCAACGCGGTGAGATGGCTCAGCACACCTCGATGCGCTCGCCACAGACCGTTCGGACCGCCCAGCCACACGTCGCCCCCGGCATCGCTGAAAGCGCTGGTGATGGGCGGCGGTACGTCGGTCGCCAGCCACTCTCCTGTCGATTGGCGCATGACCGGGCGATTGCTGGAGCCTGCCCACAACGTGCCGGACGCATCCGTGGCCAACGCGACATTGCGGGTGCCGTCGGGCAGTGTCGCTGGCGTGAGGGTCGCCACTCGAAAGCGGTCCAGGCCCGCGCTGGTGCCGACCCAGATATTGCCCGCGCCGTCCTCGAAGACGGGCTCGACATCGTCGGCGCTAAGACCATCGAGATGGACATAGCGTTGAAGTGCATCGCCAGGCGGATCGGCGTCGGTCGACGAGACGTCGTGCGCGGGCAATCGCAGCAGGCCATCGCCCTGGCTACCGATCCACAGGTTGCCGTCGCGATCCGCGGCCAGGCCCAGAGAAACGACATCGATGGATGGCGAAGCCTTGCCATCAGGCAGAACGGGGCGCACGCGGCCGGGATAGAGTTCGGCGATCCACAAGGTGCCGTCGCGGGTCTGGGTCATCTGACTGATCCAGCCCACCGGCTGGTCGACAGCGAGGAATCGACGATGACCGCGGGGCAGGTAGAAAAGCCGGTTTTCGCTGGCGGCCCAGAGCGTGCCGTCCCGGTCGACGAAGACCGAGCGAGCGTTGTGGCCGGGGAAGCCCTGGTCGACCGAGACGGTATGCCAGCGATTGCCGTCGAAGCGCGCCAGACCATCGTTGGCGGCAGCCCAGACGTTGCCGTCGTGATCCTGCGCCAGCCCATAGACGGCGCCACTGGGGAACTCCGCGCCTGGCGCGTAGTCGGTGAGCTCGCCGTTGCGAATCAGGCTGATCCCCCCACGTCGAAGACCTACCCAGAGCCCGCCATCGGGAAGCGCCAGCAGGGACGACACGGTCCCCACGGTTTTTCCCGCCAGCGAGACATAACGCTCGAAGGTATTGCCGTCGAATCGAAACAGCGAGTAGTGCGTGCCCAGCCACAGGTAGCCATCCGGGGTTTGGGCGATAGCACCGACCTGGCCAGGCCCGCCCGCATCGGCGGTCCCGCTCCAGCTGCGGTGGTGAAGCTGCTGGAGCGCGAGGTTCGGATCCAGGGCCAGCGCCTTGGGCGGCATCAGCAGCCAGACCCACCATAGCCAGAGAAGGATCGACCGACGGCGCGGCGCGTGCAGCCAGAGCGGTGACGTAGGTTTCATGCCGACCTTCCTACGGCGATGCGCCGGCGTCGTATTCGCCGGTCGAGTTGGAGGGACACCCGGGTGTCCGATACTACACCCAGCCTCCGTCTTTGGCGTCATTCGGGGTCTAGCACCCAGTCGAGCGTGGCGTCGGCGACGGCTTCCCAGCCGGGTTCGACGATCAGCCAGTCACCGTGATGGGGGAACGCCCGCAGCGCGGTGATGGCCATCGAGCGGCGATGGCGTCGGTAGCAGGCGGCGACGCTGGCACTCGATACCCGGCGACTCTTCCCCGCGCTGATCAGCAGCAGTGGTCCCCGCTCGTCGTTGGCGTAGTCGATGGCGGTGCCGATGCCCAGCGTGACGTCGAGCAGCAGCCGGCGTGGCATCACGGTCGACGGCGGGGGCACGTCGCCCGCCCCCAGCGTTGGCGCAGGGGGCGGCAACGGGAACAGCGACTTCCAGTGGCCCCGGCGCGGTATCGGGCACAGCGCGATACCGGCAGCGCCCAGGCCGCGATCCAGCAGCAGCTGGATGACAAGACCGCCGAAACCGTGGCCGACCAGCAGGGGGGGAAACGACATCGACCCGATCCAGTCGGCGTAGTGATCGACGACGCTCTTGATCGACGGTCCGGACCCTGGGGTCGAGGATACGGTCCCTGGCGTCGTTGCAAGCCATGGCCAGGCGGGTGCCTGACAAAGATAGTCACAGGCGCCGTAGCGGCTGACGAAGAGGTTCCAACAGGCGGGCGTCTGGCCAATATCGTGGATGAAAACGACGGTCCGCTTCACGTCGGAATCGCCCGGTGACTGCGCATGATGCGAGGCTTCGCCCCTCGTTTTGGTGGGTCGCGCCGAGAGTGAGCATCGGTGCCAGTGGGGAGTCGAGTCCGGCGCCTGGCGGCGCCGGCCAGTTGTCAGGAGCGGGCGAACGCGAGCAGATCGGCGTTGAGCTGGTCCTTGTGGGTGTCCGCCAGCGCGTGACTGCCACCCTCGTAGACCGTCAATCGGGCGTCGGGGACCAGTTCCACACTCAGGCGAGCTGCGCCCGCGATGGGCACGATCTGATCGTCGTCGCCGTGAATGATCAGCGTCGGAATGTCGAAGGCTCTCAGATCGTCGGTGAAGTCGGTCTCCGAGAACGCCTTGATGCAGTCGTACTCGTTCTTCAGGCCGCCCATCATGCCCTGCTGCCAGAAGGCATCGCGCATGCCCTGGCTGACCTCGGACCCGTCGCGGTTTGCGCCGAAGAACGGTGTGGTCAGGTCCTGGAAGAACTGCGAACGGTCCTTGGCCACGCCCTCGCGGATGCCGTCGAAGACCGCCATCGGCAGACCGTTGGGGTTGTTGGGGCTTTCCACCATGATGGGGGGCACCGCGCCCACCAGCACTGCCTTGGCGAGGCGCCGGGTCCCGTGGCGTCCGATGTAGCGCGCGACTTCGCCGCCGCCGGTGGAGTGGCCGATCAGAATCGCATCCTGCAGATCCAGCGATTCGATCAGTTCGGCCAGATCGTCGGCGTAGGTATCCATCTCGTTGCCGTGCCACGGTTGGCTGGAACGACCGTGGCCACGACGGTCGTGGGCGATACAGCGAAAGCCCTGTTCGGCCAGGAACATCATCTGACTCTCCCAGGCATCGGCGCACAACGGCCAGCCGTGGCTGAAGACGATAGGCTGACCGCTCCCCCAATCCTTGTAGTAGATGGCGGTGCCATCGCGGGTCGTGATCGTTGTCATCGGAAGCACTCCTCTTACAGTGTCGGGTTGTCGTAACGTCGGACTGGAACTTCCAGTCCGGTGGTGCCCGGTGGCCTTGCCACCGGGAAGGGAGTGACATGGGAGCGTATCGCGCTAGCGTTCAACGCCCGCCCCGGCGGATTCGTCTCGCGCCAATGGACGTCGACGCCAGGCGATCAGCGTCATCGCGGCGAGCAGCGCCACGGGCAGTAGCAGCGCGATGAACAGCATCTCGCGATAGGCCACGGCACCGGCGATGGCGCCGAGCCCGAATGCCGCCACTGCCGGCAGGGTCCTGGACAGGCGCCCCCTGGCCGCCTGCCGGACTTCCTGGGAGCAGCGCCGTCCGATCAGTTCGATGATATCGAGCACGGCCTGGGTCACGTTTCCGGTCATCACGGTGTTGGGAACGCCGACTCGCACGATCAGACGACTGTGGGCGTTCTGTATGCCCATTGCCATGGCGCCGGTCATGCCGCAGAGGATCACGCTGATATTTTCGGGGTCGACCACCGGTGAGAGGCGAATGCCCGTCAGACAGAAGGCGAGCAGCAATACCGTCTGAGTACCATATAGCACACTGGGCGCCAGAGGCCGCGGTAGCCACCTGACCAGGAAGCTGCTCAGCACGACGCCGATCACGAAGGCAGGAAACGCCATCAGCTTGATGAGCGCACCCTCGGCGAAGCCACCGGCCTGTGCCCCGATCAGCACGAAGTTGCCGGTCACGTGGGCGGTGAAAAGCCCGAAGAGGGCAACGAAGCCCAGCGTATCGACGTAGCCCGCGATGCCGGCGAGTACGGTGTCTTCATGCTTCATGATGTTTCCCTCGACGACTTCTCCGGCAGTGGCGCGTCGACGAATGGCGTGTCGCAGAGCCGCGTCACGAGAATGAGCGCGGAGATCAGCCCGAGATGCTCGAAGAAACCGTTCATCGCCACGAAGCGGGCTTGGCCGGTAAGGTTCCAGAAATCGTTGGCGACCAGCATTGCCACCAGCGTCAGACAGCCGAGCGCACCGGCACCGAGCCATGTCCAGCGGTTGAAGATGAGGCTCAGCGAACCGGTCAGTTCGATGACGACCGCTAGCGTTGCCCACAGCCCGGCGGGGTGAAGGCCGAAATGGGCCTGCTCCTGTATGGCAGCCTCGAAGTGCCAGAGTTTATCGAGACCGCCGACCAGGTAGGCAGAAGCCAGTCCGGTCCGAGCCAGCCTCAGGATGCCGGGCTGACTCACCAGGGCCGCGACCCAGCGCGGGTTACGCGTGCTCCTCAGGTTCACCTCACACCGCCCAGCAGGCGCAGCCGAGCGCGCCCCAGAAGGCCTTCAGGTCCGAGGCCGGGGCCTGACTGGCCCAGGCACGCGCATGATCGTGGCCATGCACGGCGCAACCCGTACCGCATCCACAGGTGGAGGCGGAGACACGCATCATCGGGGGCGGGTTGGTGGCCATCTCGGCCTCTCTCCAGCCGCCGTAGCCACCGTAACGATTCACTGGCGACCAGTCCGGCATGGCCGGCGGCGGCGCGTCGTCCAATCCTGCGAAATCGGCGGCAGCATAGACCACGCGTCCCCCGACCACCGTGAGATGCGAGCTGGTATGGGCGATCTCGTCTTCGGCGCAGGCAAAGAAATCCCGATCCGGAACGATCAGGTCGGCCAGCTGACCCTCGACGATCCGGCCCTTGTTGCCCTCCTCGTTGGAAAACCAGGCGACGTTCTCGGTCCACATCCGCAACGCGGTATCGCGATCCAGACAGTGGTGTCGCGGATGGAGGCGCAGGCCGCCAACGGTCTTGCCGGTTACCAGCCAGGCCAGCGATACCCAAGGGTTGTAGGAGGCGACCCGTGTGGCATCGGTACCGGCAGAGATGCGCACGCCCATCTCGAGCATCCTGGCGATCGGCGGTGTCGCCTCGGCGGCCTTGGCGCCATAGCGTTCGACGAAGTATTCGCCCTGGTACGCCATGCGGTGTTGCACGGCGACGCCGCCGCCCAGCGCCGCGATCCGTTCCATGGAACGCTCGGAGATGGTTTCGGCGTGATCGAAGAACCAGTGAATGCCATCCAGCGGTGTCTCCTCGTTGACCTTCTCGAAGGCGTCCAGGGCACGGCTGATGGTCTCGTCGTAGGTGGCGTGCAGACGCCATGGCCAGCGGTTCTGGACGAGGACTCGGATCACTTCCTCCAGCTCGCCTTCCATCTCCGCCGGCATCTCGGGGCGCGGCTGGCGAAAATTCTCGAAGTCGGCGGCGGAATAGACCAGCATCTCGCCGGCGCCGTTGTGGCGGAAGTAATCGTCGCCCTGCTTGTAGCGCGTCGAGCGTGTCCAGTTCAGGAAGTCCTGCTTCTCCTCCTTGGGCTTCTGCGTGAACAGGTTGTACGCCAGGCGTATCGTCAACTGACCGTCGTCCGCCAGCTTCTGAATCACGGCATAGTCGTCGGGGTAGTTCTGGAAGCCGCCACCGGCATCGATCACGCTGGTCACCCCGAGCCGGTTCAGGTCGCGCATGAAGTGGCGTGTCGAATTGAGCTGGTAGTCGAACGGCAGCTTGGGACCCTTGGCCAGCGTCGCGTAGAGAATGGTGGCGTTGGGCTTCGCCAGCAGCAGACCGGTGGGGTTGCCGCTGGCGTCGCGCTGGATCTCGCCACCCGGAGGATTGGGCGTCTCCCGGGTATAGCCGACGGCACGTAGTGCGGCGGCATTGAGCAGGGCGCGATCGTAGAGATGCAGGATGAATACCGGGGTATCCGGTGCCACCGCGTTGAGCTCCTCCAGCGTGGGCAGGCGCTTCTCGACGAACTGGTTTTCGGTGAAGCCGCCGACGACGCGGACCCACTGCGGCGGTGGCGTGATCGCGACCTGCTGCTTGAGCATCCGCATGGCATCAAACAGGGACGGCACGCCGTCCCAGCGCAACTCCATGTTGAAGTTCAAGCCGCCGCGGATGACGTGGATATGGTTGTCGATCAGCCCGGGGAGTACCGGTTTGCCACCGAGATCGATGACCTGCGTACTGGCGTCCGCCAGGGCCATGACGTCGCTGACGGAACCCACCTTCGAAAACCGGCCGCTCTGGATGGCGACGGCTTCCGCCCGTGGCTGCGAGGGGTTGAGCGTGGTGAACCGGCCATTGACCAGGATCAGATCCGGCGATGCGTTGACGGTGCGATTCATGAGCGGGGATCCTCGGGATCGAGCGGGCGAGTGGCCGGGTCGCCGGGAGTGCGGCAGTCGGGGGACGGATTCGAAGAGGCCCCGTTGTTCCGCCCCGGCAGCACGCCAAGAATGTGATTGCTGCAATCGGCCCTGTGCCAGGCCGATGTCAGCGAGGTGCCGCCCAGGACGTGCTTGGCGACCGGAATCACCTGCTCGCCGCAGAGCATGCCCAGCAGGCCCAGAAGCGCCACCAGCGGTGGCGCCGGTGAACGTACCTGGAGCAGACTGTAGAGGATGCCGACCAGCACGCCGGCACCGATGGAGAGCAGGTAGAGCTTCATGGCTGCGTGCGCCTTTCAGGACGATGGGCGGAGATGGGCCGAACGCGTCGGCCGCGCTCCCGACGTCGCCGCGGGGATGACGGTCGCGAGCGGCCCTCGGGTATCGAGCGTCAGCGCGCGGGAACCGGTTCCTGTGTCGGGCCGTGTTTCACGCGCTCTTCGGCGCCGTGCACCATGGTGTAGGCGTAGTCGACACCCATGCCGTAAGCGCCGGAATGCTCCTTGACCAGTGCCATGACGGCGTCGTAGGTATCGCGGCGCGCCCAGTCGCGCTGCCATTCGAGCAGAACCTGCTGCCACGTCATCGGTACCACGCCGGCCTGAATCATGCGCTGCATGGCGTAATCGTGAGCATCCTTCGAGGTACCACCCGAGGCGTCGGCGACCATGTAGATCTCGTAGTCCGCGTCATGCATGGCGGAAAGCGCGAAGGTGTTGTTGCACACTTCCGTCCACAGGCCGGCGACGACGACCTTGTTGCGGCCATTTGTGGCCAGGGCGTCGCGCACTTTCTGGTCGTCCCAGGAGTTCATGGACGTGCGCTCGAGAATCGGAAGATCCGGGAAGACGGCGAGCAGTTCGGGAAAGGTATGCCCGGAGAAACTGAGCGTTTCCACCGTGGTGATCGTCGTGGGGATGCCGAAGATACTGGCGGCCTTGGCCAGCCCCACCACATTGTTCTTCAGCACCTGCCGGTCGATGGACTGCACGCCGAAAGCCATCTGCGGCTGCTGGTCGATGAAAATGATCTGGCAGTTGTCTGGCGTCAAGACTTCCAGTTTCGGTGACATGATCAGCCCTTCTCGATGTGTGATAGCGGAAAGTCGCAGTCGAATCGAGCGGGTCAGGGCCTTGTCGCGCACCTTTGCGGCGGCCGTGGACGTCTCGACTCGTGGCTACCAGGCTACCGAAGGGCGGTCGATGAAAATTGAAGGAAACGGCGTCCTTTGGGACGAGACAACGGCGATGCGTGAAGGACGCCATCGCCTCGACGCCGTCCGGCAAGTTTCGGGAAAGGTGCCGACGACGGAGCCTGGCGGCGTATCGCCTAGCCCAAGCCCCACTTGGCCTCAGGCGTCGAATTGATCGTTTGCGCCACTCCTTCAGCGAAGCGCAAGCTGACGGTATTCGAACGCCAAGACAACGACGCAGGGGGAATGCATGACACGACCCAATATTCTGGTGCTGATGGCCGATCAGCTGAACGGTACCCTGTTCGAGAACGGGCCGGCGGACTTTCTGCACGCGCCGAACCTGAAGAAGCTGGCCAGGCGCGCGGTCAACTTCAACAACGCCTACACCCCGAGCTACCTGTGCGCGCCGGGTCGCGCCGCTTTCATGTCCGGACAGCTGCCGTCGCGCACCGGGGTCTACGACAACGCCGCGGAGTTTCGCTCCGCCGTGCCGACCTGGGCGCATCACCTGCGCCGGGCCGGCTATTCGACCTGCCTCTCCGGCAAGATGCACTTCGTGGGGCCGGACCAGTTGCACGGCTTCGAGAGCCGGCTGACCACCGATGTCTATCCCGCCGATTTCGGCTGGACGCCGGATTACCGCAAGCCCGGCGAGCGAATCGACTGGTGGTATCACAACCTGGGCTCGGTCACCGGCGCCGGCGTGGCCGAGATCTCCAACCAGATGGAGTACGACGACGAGGTCGCCTTCCACGCCGAGCAGAAGCTGTTCGATCTCTCCCGCGGGCACGACTCGCGGCCCTGGGCGCTGTGCGTGAGCTTTACCCACCCCCATGACCCCTATGTCGCCCGTCGCCGGTTCTGGGACCTCTACGAGGACTGCGAGCACCTCGATCCCGAGCAGGCTGTAGTGCCCTTCGACGAGCTCGACCCGCACAGTCGGCGGATCTTCGAGGCCAACGACTACACCCAGTTCGATATCCAGCCCGAGCACGTGCGCCGGGCACGCCGCGGCTATTTCGCCAATATCTCCTATATCGACGACAAGGTCGGTTCGATTCTGGACGTGCTGGAGCGGACCCGGATGCTCGACAACACCGTCATCGTGGTCTGCTCCGATCACGGCGACATGCTCGGCGAGAAAGGGCTGTGGTTCAAAATGAGCCCGTTCGAGGGCTCCTCGAGAGTCCCGTTGATGATCGCCGCGCCGGGACTGGCGCCGCGTTCGGTGGAGACGCCGGTGTCGACCATCGACGTCAACGCCACCCTGGCCGACCTGGTGGGGATCGATCTCTCCGAGGTGGCCCCCTGGACCGATGGCCAGTCGCTGCTGCCGCTGGCCCGGGGCGGCACCCGCGAGGCGCCGGTCTACATGGAGTACGCTGCCGAAGGCACCCAGGCCCCGCTGGTCACGATTCGCGAAGGGCGCTGGAAGTTCAACCACTGCGAGCTCGATCCGCCGCAGCTGTTCGATCTCGAGGCCGATCCGCACGAGACCCGCAACCTGGCCGACGCCCCGGCGCACGCCGAGACGCTGGCGGAATTCCAGGCCAAGGTCCGCGAGCGCTGGGACATGCAGCGCTTCGACGCCGAAGTCCGCGAAAGTCAGGCCCAGCGGCTGATCGTCTATGAAGCGCTGCGCAACGGCCACTACTACCCGTGGGATCATCAGCCGTTGCAGGACGCCTCGCAGCGCTACATGCGCAACCACATGGATCTCAACATCGTCGAGGAGTCCCAGCGCTTCCCCCGCGGCGAGTGAAAGCCCGAACACGGGGGCTCTGCGCAATCTATCGCTATGTGGCGTATGAGTGGGCGCCGCATGCGCGTACAATCCGCATGAGACGAACGTCCAAGACGACAGTCGAGCCTGCCTCGGCTGTCGTCGTTTCGTTCCCTCTGTCGTCGTTTCATTCACGCCGTTTCCGCGAGATTCCCCGCTGTGCTCTCTACTGCCAATATCACTATGCAGTTTGGCCCCAAGCCGCTGTTCGAGAATGTTTCCGTCAAGTTCGGCGGTGGCCATCGCTACGGCCTGATCGGCGCCAACGGCTGCGGCAAGTCCACCTTCATGAAGATCCTGGGTGGTGATCTGGAGCCGACCGGCGGCCAGGTGATGAAGGACGTCACCACGCGGCTGGGCAAGCTGCGCCAGGACCAGTTCGCGTTCGAGGACGAGCGGGTGATCGACACCGTGATCATGGGTCACGAGGAGCTGTGGGAAGTCACCGCGGAGCGTGAGCGTATCTACTCCCAGACGGAGATGAGCGACGAGGACGGCATGAAGGTCGCCGACCTGGAGGTGCGCTTCGCCGAACTCGAGGGCTATACCGCCGAGGCCCGCGCCGGCGAGCTGCTGCTGGGACTGGGCATTCCTCTCGAACAGCACACCCAGCCGATGAGCGTGGTCGCCCCGGGCTGGAAGCTGCGCGTGCTGCTGGCCCAGGCGCTGTTCTCCGACCCCGACGTGCTGCTGCTCGACGAGCCCACCAACCACCTGGATATCAATACCATCCGCTGGCTGGAGGAGATCCTGCGGGCGCGCAGCTCGACCATGATCATCATCTCCCACGACCGCCACTTCCTGAACAGCGTCTGCACCCACATGGCGGATCTCGATTACGGCGAGCTGCGGCTGTTCCCGGGCAACTACGACGAGTACATGATCGCTGCCACCCAGGCGCGGGAGCGGCTGCACGCCGACAACGCCAAGAAGAAGGCCGAGATCGCCGAGCTGCAGCAGTTCGTCAGCCGCTTCTCGGCCAATGCGTCCAAGGCCAAGCAGGCGACCTCGCGCCAGCGCAAGATCGACAAGATCCAACTCGAGGAGGTCAAGCCCTCCTCGCGGGTGAGCCCGTTCATCCGTTTCGAGCAGAGCAAGAAGATCCACCGCCATGCGCTGACCGCCGAGAAGCTCTCCAAGGCGTGGGGCGACAACGTGCTGTTCGAGCGTTTCGGGCTGCAGGTCGAGGCCGGCGAGCGGGTCGCCATCATCGGCCCCAACGGCATCGGCAAGACCACACTGCTCAACTGCCTGGTCGGCACGATGGCCCCGGACGCCGGGGAGGTGAAGTGGACCGACGCGGCGGAAGTGGGCTATTTCGCCCAGGACCACGCCGCCGATTTCGAGAGCGGCGAGACGCTGTTCGAGTGGATGCGCCAGTGGACCACCGAAGGCGAGCAGACCGTGCGCGGCGCGCTGGGGCGCATGCTGTTCTCCAACGACGATATCGGCAAGTCGGTGAAGGTGATCTCCGGCGGCGAGCAGGGGCGCATGCTGTTCGGCAAGCTGATCCTGCAGAAGCCCAATGTGCTGGTGATGGACGAGCCCACCAACCACCTCGACATGGAGTCGATCGAGGCGCTCAACCTGGCGCTGGATAACTATCCCGGCACGCTGATCTTCGTCAGTCACGACCGCGAGTTCGTCGGCTCGCTGGCGACCCGCATCATCGAGATGAAAGAGGATGGCATCGTCGATTTCAGCGGCAACTACGACGACTATCTGCGCAGCCAGGGCGTCTACGGCTGAGCACCACCACCGCTTCGTGGCCGGAGGTGGACTACGCTGAACGACAGCGAGTCCATCCCCTGTCAGGAGCCTCCCGCCATGACATCTGCTCTCTCCCAGCGCATCGATCCGCTCAAGACCGCCCTGGTCCTGATCGAATTCCAGAACGACTTCACCACTCCCGGTGGCGTACTCCACGAGGCCGTCAAGGCCGTCATGGCGCGTGACGACATGCTGGCCAAGACCCAGCGTCTCGTCGCCACGGCACGCGCGGCGGGTGTCAGCGTGCTGCACGCGCCGATCCACTTCGCACCCGGCTATGGCGAGATCACCGCCCAGCCCTACGGCATCCTCGCGGGTGTCGTCGAGGGCAACGCCTTCGTCAAGGGCGAGTGGGGTGCGGAGATCTGCGAGGCGCTGACGCCCCAGGCCGGTGACATCGTCATCGAGGGCAAGCGCGGGCTGGATACCTTTGCCTCGACCAACCTCGATTTCATCCTGCGCAGCAAGGGTATCGAAACCATCGCGCTGGCCGGCTTCCTGACCAACTGCTGCGTCGAATCCACCATGCGCTCGGGCTACGAGAAGGGCTTCGAGGTGGTGACGCTGACCGACGGTGTCGCCGCGACCAGCGAGGCCGAGCACGATGCCGCGATCCGCTACGACTACCCGATGTTCTCCAAGCCGATGACGATCGCCGACTTCACCGCACGGCTGCCGGACGCCGCTTAGGCGCTAAACATTGGCGGGGAGGGATCGAAACGCCGTTGCCGAGGTCTATCGGAAAGCCGATGGCCATGCGTCATGACTATCATCGGCCAGACAGGGAGCGCCGGCAGGCTGTCGTGCCGGCCACGCCCGCACAGGGCGAGACTCGACGAAGGAGCGACGAGCGATGATGACACGGAGAGGATCCGTTGCGGGACTGCTGGGCGCCTGGCTGATGGCCACGGCGACCACGGCGCTGGCCTTGCCCAGCAGTTTTCCCACCGGCACGACCTACTACGATCCCGAGCGGGCCTACAACGGCTTCGTGCTGTTCCCCGGTGGTGACCGCAAGACCCACCTGATCGACATGAACGGCAACGAAGTGCACCGTTGGGACTACGAGAGCTTCCCGCCCATTCCGCTCTCCGCCGAGCAGGCCGGCGGCGAAAAAGGGCATCTGTTGGTGCAGTCGGCACGGGTCGACAAGCTCCCCGCGCATGCCAGCCCCGGCAACGGGCTCACCAACGCCGCCGTGGCCGAGGTGAACTGGAACGGCGAGGTGAAGTGGCGGTGGGGCAGCCAGCAGGATCCGGTCTACCAGCATCACGACATGCGCCGGCTGCCCAACGGCAACAACCTGGTGATGACCGCCGAGATGCGGGAACTCAACGGTTTCGATTATCCGATCATCGACAACGGCATCGAGGAGGTCGATGACGAGGGCCAGGTGGTGTGGACTTGGAAGGCGGGCGATCATCTCGACGAGATGGGGTTCTCCGATGCCGGCCTTCGCTCGCTCAAGGAGTCCGAGGATCCCGACTTCCTGCATCTGAACACCGCCGTACCGCTGGGCCCCAATCGCTGGTACGACGCCGGCGACGAGCGCTTCGCGCCGGACAATATCCTGGTCAATTCGCGCAACGCCAACGTCACGTTCATCGTCGACCGGCAGAGCGGCGAGATCGTCTGGCGTATCGGCCCCGACCTGCCGGCCCTGCAGCTCAATGGCAAGCTTGGCCGTCCCGTGGATCAGACCGTGGGGTCCCACGACGTCCACCTCATCCCCGAGGGCCTGCCGGGGGCCGGCAATCTGCTGATCTTCGACAACCAGGGCAATGCCGGCTTCCCGCCGTCGAAGCAGGGATTTTTCTCTTCCTCCCGCGTGATCGAGGTGAACCCGAGCAGCGGCAAGATCGTGTGGCAGTACACCGGCAACATGTCGGGACGTTCGCCCTACACCTTCTATAGCTCGTTCATCTCGAGCGCGCGGCGGCTGCCCAACGGCAATACGCTGATCGACGAGGGCCAGAATGGCCGACTGTTCCAGGTCACGCCGGCAGGCGAGATCGTGTGGGAGTACGTGAGCCCGTTCTTCGGCAAGTCGATGCCGGGCGACGATTACGTCACCAACCAGGTCTACCGCGCGCAGCTCGTGGATTACGACTGGGCGCCGAAGGGCACGCCGCACGAGGAGACCGCGGTGATGCCGGACTGCGACCTCTATGTCGCGGCGCCCGGCTGTCATCCGGGCGGGCACGACGAGTGAGCCCTTTGAATGAGCCTCTGAATGAGTCCGGCGAGTGAGCGCTCCACCGGCCGGCGTGGCGGCAAGACGCCGCACGCCGGCTGGATGCGGGGCGAACGATGTCTGCGTAGACTTCACATGACACTCTCCCGCGCGAGCTCCCATGACCAGCCATGCTCCAGATGCCCCGGCCGACACGCCGGCCGACACGCCGGCCGACCGACATGAAGCGCCTGCCGACACCCTGATCGTCGGTGCCGGGGCCACCGGCCTCGCTGCTGCCTGGGCGCTTGCCAAGCGCGGCCAGCAGGTCACCGTGCTCGAGAGCAACGACCGGGTGGGCGGCAACCTGCGTACCGAGTGCGACGGCGACTGGCAGATCGAACACGGTCCCAACACCGTGATCATGAAACCCCCGCTCTACGCGCTGCTCGAGGAGCTCGATCTCCTCGACGAGGCGCAGCCGGCCAACGCCATCGCCAACAAGCGCTACGTGGTGATGGCCGGCAAACCGGTGGCGCTGCCGATGACACCGGCCGAGGCGTTGACCAGCCCGCTCATCGGCTGGCGTGGCTGGTCACGGCTGGTTCGAGAACCCTTCATCGGTCGCGCGAGCGCAGCGGAGGAGACCCTCGCCGCTTTCGTCGAACGCCGCCTCGGCCCACGGATTCTCGCGCGGATGGTCGATCCGTTCGTCTCCGGCGTCCATGCCGGTGATCCGAACCGGCTGTCGGTCCAGGCAGCGATGCCGCGGCTGGCGGCCATCGAGCGCGAGCACCGCTCGCTGATCCTCGGCGGTCTCAAGCGCCTGCGCCAGGCTCGCCGCGAGCCTTCGCCGGTGCCGGCCGAGTGGCGCGGCAAACTGGTCAGTTTCCCCGGTGGTCTCCAGCACCTGGCCGACCGCCTGGCCACGCGAATCGACGCGCAGCCGACGGCCGCGATCCACACCGGGTGCGATATCGTCAGCGTGCATCGTGACGGCGAGCGCTGGGAGGTGAAGGACCGCCTAGGGCAGGTGTGGCGCGCCAAGTCGCTGGTGCTCGCGGTGCCGGCCCCAGTGGCGGCACGGCTATTGGCGCCCACGGACTCGGCCCTGGCGGAGCCGCTGGCGGCGATCGCCTATCCGCCGGTCAACGCCATCGCGCTGGGTTTTCGCGAGCAGGAGATCGCCCACCCCCTGGATGGCTTCGGGGTGCTGATTCCCCGCTCGGAGGGACGGCGCACGCTCGGTGCGCTGTTCTCGTCGACGCTATTTCCCCATCGGGCACCGGCGGGGCACAAGCTGCTCAATGTCTTCATCGGCGGCCGCCAGGACCCGGATGCCGCCGACGGCGAGGATGCGGCCCAGGTCGCGCAGGTGATCGACGATCTTGGTGATCTCCTGGGGATTCATGGCGAGCCGGTATGGCAGCGCGTCATCCGCTGGCCACGGGCGATTCCACAGTACGAACTCGGCCACCTGAAGCGCATCGAGGCGCTGGACGCGGCGCTTCAGGCCCATCCCGGGCTGCACCTGGCGGGCAACTGGCGCGGGGGGATCGCGGTAGGGGACTGCCTCGAGAATGGCCGGCTGCTGGGGGAGCGTCTGCTGTCGGAGACTTGAGGCGAGGCGGCGCGGAGAGCGCCGCCTCGATGCGTCTCCGAGGCTACTTGTCGACCAGTTCCGCCACCGAGGACATGATCTCCTTGGGTCGGAACGGGTAGCGTTCGATCTCCGCCTTGTCGGCGATGCCGCTGAGCACCAGCACCGTGTGCATGCCCGCTTCGATGCCGGCGACGATATCGGTATCCATGCGGTCACCGATCATGCCGGTACCGTCGGAGTGGACGCCGAGCTTGTTGAGCGCCGAGCGGAACATCATCGGGTTGGGCTTGCCGACGATGTACGGCTTGCGCCCCGTCGCTTCGGTGATCAGCGCGGCGACCGCGCCCGTGGCCGGCAGCACGCCTTCCTGGCTGGGCCCGGTGGCGTCCGGGTTGGTGCAGATGAAGCGGGCGCCCTGGTTGATCAGACGAATCGCCTTGGTGATCGCCTCGAAGGAGTAGGAGCGGGTCTCGCCGATCACCACGTAGTCCGGCTTGGCATCGGTCATGATGAAACCGGCCTCGTGGATCGCGGTGGTCAGGCCCGCCTCGCCGACGACGAAGGCCGAGCCACCCGGTGCCTGGTCGCGCAGGAACGCCGCCGTCGCCAGTGCCGAGGTCCAGATCTTCTCCTCGGGGACCTCCAGGCCGCTGTGACGCAGGCGCGCGCTGAGATCGCGGGGGGTGAAGATCGAGTTGTTGGTCAGTACCAGAAACGGAATCTCCCGCTCCCGCCACTGATTGATCAGGTCCGCGGCGCCGGGAATGGCCTTGTTCTCATGGACCAGGACGCCATCCATATCGGTCAACCAGGACTTGATGTTGCGTCGACTCGCGGTGTTGTCTTTCTTGCTGGCCATGGGACCCCTTTAGCGTGCGCGTGGAGAGATGATCGGTATCGAATCGCTTGCCCCGTCAGTTTAGCAAGTTGTCGCGCGGACGTGCGGGCGACCCTACCTTGATAGGCCGAGATCACGAAGAACTCAGCGAGGTCTCCAGCAGCTCAGGAAGGTTGAGTATCGCCTTCATGATCGCCTCCTCGCCCGAGGCAAGGTGCTCCGTCATCAATCTCGCCGCTTCGTCCCCGCAACCGCTTTCCAGCGCGGCAACGATGCCTGCGTGATCATCGTTCCAGTACTCGCTCGATTGACCATATACCATGCTGACATAGGCGATTCTCATATGATCGTCCGACAGCTCCTCGATCAGTCGCGCTAGACGGTCGTTGCCCGCGGTATGAGCGATCAGGCAATGAAACCGGTGGTTTGCCTGGGAGAAGGCGATCATTTCGGCGGCGCTGTTACGGTCGTAGCTTGCCGAGCTGCAGTCACGCAGGGCGCGTAGCTTGTCGCCGTCGAGTCGCCCGGCCGCCAGTCGGCAAAGCTCCGGCTCGATCAGCCGGCGCGCCTGGTAACTGTCGCGAATACTCTTGATGGTGATCGGGGCCACGGTGTAGCCCAGTCGCCCCTGATTGAGGGTCAGCCCTTGTTGCGTGAGTCGCGCCAGGGCATGGCGGATCGCCGCCTTACCCAGGGCGTAGTGCTCGGTGAGCCAGGCTTCGGTGATAGTGGTGCCAGGCTTCAGCGTGCAGGAGATGATGTCTCTGCGCAGGGTGTCGAAGGCTTGAGCGTTAAGGTTGCCTTTTTTCGGGGACGTTGCCATGGCCGATTTCCGTGAGGATGGCGCAGTGGCGCCCGATGAGTCCGCCGGATGCTGGAGCAGCCCGAGTGTCGCCGGAAACTGTCTGCACCCGCCGGCCTCTCGGACGACACTCGACGTTGGTGTGTGGTGATGCGGCCACTTTACAGCATGGAGAGCAGCACGAAAGCCGCGATGATGGTAGCGCCGCACAGCAATGTCCACATCACGCAGTAGCCCATGATGTCCCTGGCGGAGAGGCCGGCAACGCCCAGCAGCGGCAGTGCCCAGAACGGCTGCATCTGGTTGGTCCAGGCATCACCCCAAGTAAAGGCCATGATGGTCTGCGGTATGTCGGCCCCCAGCGTCTTCGCCGCGTCCAGCATGATCGGTCCTTGAATGGCCCATTGGCCGCCGCCGGAAGGGATGAATATGTTGATGATCCCCGCCGACACGAACGTCAGGATCGGGAAGGTATGAACGTTGGCGATATCAACGAACCAGGTCGAGAGGGTGTCGGCCAGTCCCGAGACCTTGACCATGCCGGCAATCCCGGCGTACAGCGGAAACTGCATGATGATGCCGCGACAAGAGAGGACGCCTTCCTTGACCGCCTTGCCGAAGCTTGCGGGGCTAGGTTGCAGCAACAGGCCTATGGTCAGGAAGATCAGGATGACCAGGTTCAGACTCAGCGTGAAGCCGAGCTGTTGGAAGTTGATCACCAGGTATCCCAGGGGCAACAGCGCCAGCACGAGATTGGGCAGGCGATAGTGCTCCAACTTTTCGGCCCACGGCATCTGGCGGGTATCGACGATCCCCGTGTCATTGTTCAAGGGCTCGCCCTGGAACTGCTTGACCTCGTCACCCTCCGGTTTGACCCGGGTAAAAACGAAATAGAGCAATGCCAGCAGCACCAGAGTCAGGGCGACGTTCCACCACGAGTAGAGAGTGTCGGTGATCGGTACGATACCCACCACGTCCTGCATGAAATTACCTTCGGAGGCCATCAACAGCGGGATCGAGGCCGTGGTGCCACGGACGATCTCCCCCGAATAAGCGGCGGCAACGGCGAGGGGAAAATGGAGTCCTGGCACGCGGCGCCCCATCTCCCGGGCCAGGAAGGCGCCGACGATCATGCCGAACCCCCAGTTGATATAGAAGGTCACCATTGATACGACGGCGATGATACCGGCGGCCTGGGCCGGGTTGTCGGGGATGTCGACCAGGCGATCGATGAGGCGCGCGACGATTGGCGTCTTGGCGATGACGAAGCCTGTCAGCAGAATCAGGCACATCTGCATGGCGAACTTGTAGAGATTCGAGAATCCCTCTCCCCAACCGTTGAGCATGGTATAGGCGCTCTGCCCTTCGATGGTCACGCCGAGCAGGAAGACGACCGCGCTCAACGCGATGGCCAACAGCATCGCGTTGGGCAGACAGGTCTGGACGAACTTGAGGCACAGCCGTGTCAAGAATTGCATGGAGAGACCCCATTGGTTGTTGTGGGCTTGTTCTTTGCGTTGAGCGACGCCCGACCGGTCGTCGCGGGCCTGTCCGAAACGGGGGAAAGGGTTATCGGCGGGCCATCATGGGCAGTTCGATATGCGAGGCGTGGGCGGCTTGTCGGCCTATGGTGATGGTCGGCACGACGCCATCCGGAATACGGGAGAAGTGGTCGTTGTCAGCAAGTGCGATCGCCACCCGTAGGCGATGGCCAGCCTTGAACAGCCACGATATCGGCAGCAAGTCGAAGGCGATCTCGCTACGCTCGCCGGGAATCAGGTAGCGGGCGTCGCATTCGTTGAAACTGTGATCCGGGCCAAGCGACGGAATATTATCGGGGCCGGACGAGAGTCGTCGGTGCAGGGCGCGGAAGACACCTTCGGTGACATAGGATGCCTGCCCCTGTTCATCGATGTCCTCGAGATAGACGAACAGGGCGCAGTCCTCGGTATCGCTCTCTAGGAACAGTCGCACGACGGGGTGGCCGGTCACCTCCATGTCCGATTCTAAGCGGTCGGTGGTATAGCAGAGCATGCGCTCGTCCCGACCATGCCAGTCTGGGTAGTAGCGCTCGACGTTCTGGGCGTAGAGGCGGTTGTAGCGGGACTGGTTACCGCTACCGCAGCGATAGTCGCCGACATATCGGTCCGCTGCCGTTTCCGCCGTCGGCGCGGTGTCGGCGAGCCGGTGGTCGGGCTGAAAGTAGAGCCTGTTGAGCGTCGTCTCCGCGGGTGGCCACTCGCTGGCGGACTTCCAGCGTTCTTCCCCCACGGTGTAATAGTGCACCGGTGGTTCATTGCCGATACCGGTTTCCAAACCCATCAGATGCTGGTCGAAGAAACGCAACGTCTCCGCTAGCGCCTTGTCCTGCGGTGCCGGATCGTGTCGAAACGGGCTGGAGCCGGTGCGGGCCCCATGATCCCATGCGCCGAGCATCAGCCGCTTGTCGGGGTTTCGCTGCCAGTTGAAACGCAGCGCCGCGCCACGGGAGTAATGGCCGTCCATCCAGCCGGAGATCGTGTAGACGGCGGTCTGTGAGTCGGCGGTGCGATTGGCGTAGTGGTAGGGGCTGATGGTAGCCGATGTGAAGTCCGGCGACGTATGCAGGGCCCGGTCCCGGTAGGGCAGTTGGTGGACGAAATCTGCCATGTCGAAGTTGGCGACATGCTCCTTCAGTGCTGCGGCAAGCATGGCGCCGTCCGTGTCTTCATCGACCGGCGCCGGACCCTCGAAGTGGTCGCCGCGAAAATAGGGGAAGCTGGCCCTCTCGTCGGCGGCATCGTCGTCGAGCGCCTCCATCAGACGGCCGTACTCCTTGACCAGTCGACGGCACATGACGCCTCCCGGGTAGAGCTGATTCGACCAGGTATCCCAGACCGCCGAGTGCGGCACGATAGCCTTGACGGCTGGATGGGCCCAGGACGCGGTGAAATCGGCAGCCGCGCCGAGGTAGGAGATGCCGGTCACTCCTATCGCGCCGCTGCACCAGGACTGTTGGCTGATCCAGTCGATCACCTCCAGGTAGTCCTCGCGCTCGTTGGGAGAACGCAAGCCGGTGCGAGTGCCATAGGAAGCGCCACTACCACGCACGTCCACGGCAACCAGCGCATAGCCTCGCGCCAGCAGCAGCGAGCGGAACACGGCGATGTTGGGACAGTCTTCCGTGTCATCCGGGGCGGCGGGCTTCAATTTCATGCGCCGGTAGTAAGGCGTGAAGAATGCGACGACGGGGAGTCGGGCGTCAGAGGAGGGCTGACTGCCGGGAAGGTGGATGTCAACGGCGAGGCGAATACCGTCCCGCATGGTCAGGTAGTGCGATGAGAGTCGCTGGCCTTCGAAGATTGGCTCGCGGCTCCCCAACCAGGTCTCGGGGCGAAAGGTAGAGGTGTCCGACACGGCTCAAATTCCTGTTTATTGTACGGATTTTATTTAGAAAGGTTGAACTCATGTTTTTGACATGTCAATTAATTGTTTTTGAAACTCCTATGCTGAAAAGGGATCGGACGATCGCCCTTGCAGTTTGGGTTGGTTTCTCCGGCAACAGGCCGTTATTGGTGGGTGAGCTATTTTGCGTCAATACCCGCGTGTGGCATCGGCCAGATCATCCACGTGCCCGGTCTGCTCGAAGCGTTCGATATTGGCGGCAACGATGCGGCTGCCGGTGGCGGGATCGATCAGCGAGGCGATGTGCGGCGTCACCGTGATCCTGGGATGCGACCAGAACGGATGCTCGCTCGGCAGCGGCTCGACGTGGAAGACATCCAGCGTGGCGTGGCTCAGTTGGCCCTCGTCCAAGGCCGCGGCGAGATCCGCCTCGACAAGATGCTGACCCCGGCCGGCATTGATCACGCTGGCACCTCGCGGCAGCCTGGCGAAGAGCTCGGCGTCGAGGATCCCCGTCGTCGCCTCGGTCAACGGCAGCAGACAGACCAGAATCTCGCAGTTGCCGATGAAATCATCGAACCCGGCGTCGCCGGCGTAGGTGGTGACCCCCTCGATCTCGCGCTGCGTACGTGACCAGCCGAGCGTCTCGAAACCGAGGGCGGCGAGCGTCAGCGCGGCACTGCCGCCGAGATTGCCCAGCCCCATGATGCCGACGGTGCGACCGGTGGCGGGCGGCACCACCAGCTGCTGCCAGTGCCGCTCGCGCTGATTGGCGGTGATTGTCGGCATGTCGCGGTGATGGCGCAGCACATGCAGCGCCACGTATTCGCGCATACGCTGGGTCAGATCTGCCCCCACGGTGCGGATGATCGGCACCCCCGATGGCAGCTCGCGGTCGGCCAGGACGTGATCGATCCCGGCGCCCAGCGAGACGATCGCCTTGAGGTTGGGGAAGGGGAGAAACGCGCCGGTCTTCGGCTTCCACGCTACGGCATAGGTGACCGCCTCGACATCGCCCGGATCGTGGATCGGGCGGATCGTCCAGCTCGGGAGTAGCGCCTGGAGCTGCTCGATCCACCAGTTGATCTTTTCGCGATGGGGGTGTGAAACAATGATGGTCATGATGATCTACCTGATAAGAACAAGGTTGGGGATGTCCCAAGGATGAATTTCAAGCAACTGGAAGCCTTCTACTGGCTGGCCCAACTGGGTAACTATCAACGGGTCGCCGAGCGGCTCAGCCTGACACAGCCTGCCGTATCCGCGCGTATCAGCGCACTCGAAGAGGCACTCGGCACCCCTCTGGTCGAGCGGCGTGGCCATGACTTCGCGCTCACCGAATCGGGCCATGCGGTGGCCGGCTATGCCGAGCAGTTCCTGAATCTTCGCGAGGCGATGAATAGCCGTCTCCATCAGCGCCAGCACCAGCGGCTCTCGATCGCGATGACCGGGCCGGCAGCGCTGACCTGGGGCGTGGCCCTGAAGGACGACATCGCCCACCACGCGGCGGATCTCGTCGTCGACTTCCACGCTTCGGCAAACTATCAACTGCGACCGATGATAGCCTCGGGGAGCATCGACATTGCCTTTCTCTCCAACGACGCCGGACTCTCGCCTGTCGAAGGCAGCTTTGCGGTGCAGTATCGCGTCGGCTGGGTGACGCGTACCGACGGCGCGGCCGATGTTGCCAGGTCCAGGACGCCCGACGAACTGCGTCAGATGCCGCTGATTCTCTACCCGCGTTCGTCGCCACTGTTCTCGCCGATTGCCGACTACGTGCATGAAGACCAGCTCGGCCGGGGGCCACGACACTATGCCAACTCGCTGCCGATGATCGTCGAGATGCTGCGTCAGGGTTTTGGTCCCTCGGCGATTCCGCTGGCGGTGGTGGAGCCCGATATCGCCAGTGGCCTGCTGGTCGAAATCCCCACCACGACCGCGCTGGCACCTTTGGAGATTCGCTGCGTGCACCTCAACGAATCGCGCCGCCCGCTGATAGACGACCTCTTCGAGCTGGCGCGCCATGCCGCGAAGACCTGGTGCGATGACCACCTCGACTATGCGCGCTTCGTCGACTCGGCATGACCACGGTGCCGTCGGTTCAGGGCCGTACCGCGGGCGCATCGCTGCCGAGCGACCCCAGCCTGAACGGCGTCGGCGCGGCGCCCCCGCCGATCGGCTGAGTGGGATCGTTGATGCCAATACATTCGCCGGTTTCCGGGTCCCGCGAGACCGCCGAGACGCAGGCGTAGAGCTTGGGAAATACCAGCTGCTGGGCGATCTCCAGTGCGAAGCGCTCGCCCAGCCGCGCCAGCGTCTCGGGGCTGAAGCGGGGATCGACTCGCACCGAGCCGCGATAGCTGGCATCGAGACGCGGATGATGCACGGCCTGTTCCAGGCTCATGTCGAAATCCATCATCAGCGCCGCGACCTGGGTCACCGCCGGCATGATCAGGTTGCCGCCAGAGGCGCCCACCGAGAAGCGTGCCTCGCCGCCCCTCACCGCGACGGTCGGGCACATGTTCGAGGCGTTGATGCGTTTGCCGCCCGCCATGGTGGTGGGGTAACCGGGGCGCGGATCGAAATAGCTGACGCTGTCGTTCATCAGCATCCCGGTCGCCGGCAGGGTGACGCCGGAACCGAAGCGATTGAGGAGCGTGTAGGTGAGCGCCACCATATTGCCCTCGGCATCCACTGACGACATCGACGAGGTACAGGCGCCATTCTCGCCGTCGGCCGCGTTCAGCACGCCGTTGCGAATCTTGTGCTGCTTCCAACACGCCTCGAGCGCCTCGGCATAGACGAGCCAGGTCTCAGGTGTCGGGTTTTCCGGCGGCGCAGGCATGGCGTCGAGCGCGTGCGCCAGCATCTCGCGCTGGCGCAGGCCGCCGGAGACCTCGCCCGGAGTGTAGAGTGTATAGCCGCGATGCTCGGCGGCCATAGCGGCATACTCGAACACCTCGTAGGCAGCGAGATCCTCCCGCGAGATACGCGAGCCGCCGGCCTGAAGGTCGGCGACGATGCGCTCGGCCAGGGCACCGCGATAGAAGCTCTCGGCGCCCGCCTCGGCGATCTCGCGCAGCGTCCCGGCGAGCTGTGGAATGCGTAGCCGGCTCTCGGGCGTGGCCGGATGACCGCCAGGCAGATAGATCGAGGCCGATATCGGGTCGCGGGCCAGCGTCCTGGCACAGACACCGATCTGCAGGCTGGTGAACCAGTCGACATGTAGGCCGCGGTCGGCCAGCGCGATCGCCGGTGCCATCACCTCGGCACGCGGCTTCGTGCCGAAACGGCGCAACGCATGTTCGAGCCCGGCCACGGCGCCGGGTACGGTGATCGAGCGATAGCCTTCGATATTGGCGTTATCGACCACGCCGGGGAAGCCCATGGGGGTCGCCGGCAGGCCGGGATCGACCGGATAGTCTTCGAGGCGGGTATCGCCGGCCAGGGTGCCCTGAAAATCGAGGGCCACCGCGCGCTGCTCCCGCGCCAGCCAGATCACCATGAAGCCCGAGCCGCCGAGCCCGCTCATCCACGGTTCGACGGCATTGAGTGCATAGGCGGTGGCGACGATGGCATCGATGGCGTTGCCGCCGGCATCGAGCTGGGCGGCGCCCGCCTGCGCTGCCAAACGGTGCTGGGAAGCGACCACGCCGTTCGGGGAGCGCGCGGCTGGCGTGGCCAGGGTCCAGTTGTCGATATCGGCATGAAGCGTGTTGGTGGCCATGGCTGCCTCAGGTTGCCAGTTTTTCTTCGATCATACGGGAAGCGCCGGACAGATCACCCAGGCGCTCTCCCGCGCTGACACGGGCTTCGTTCTTGAGGCCGGTGGCGGTCTTGGTCTCGCCCGCGTCGAGCACGGCGTCCAGATCCTCGGGGGCGATGAACAGTACCCCGCACTCGTCGGCGAGTACCGCATAGCCTGGCAGTACGGCGGCTCCCCCGATCGCGACCGGAATATTGAAGCCGCCACCGGTATTGTAGAGCCGCGTGGTGACCGGCGAGGCACCGCGGGACCACATCGGAAAGTCCTGCTCGCGAATCTCGGCGGTGTCGGTATGAGGGCCGTCGACGCAGCCGCCGGCGATCTGCATCGACGCCGCCATACGGGTTACGCCGCCGCCCCAGCAGGCGTACTTGCGGTCGCCGAGACGGTCCACGGCGAGAAAATACCCCGGGCCCATCTGAGCCAGGCAGTGATGCAGGAGGGTGCTGTCGAGCCCCGGGATCGCCAGCGTGCAGACGGTGCCGACGACGGTCTTGCTCGGCAGTACCGGCGAGATCGCCGGGCTGGCGAAGCCGAAGTGATAGAAGTGGCCCAGGGTTGCGGTCTCGAGCTTGGCGAGACGCTCCAGCTTGTCGGCGGCGATCGGCTCCGGCATGGGATTAATCTTGTAGGTCAGTTGCGTCATCATGGCTCTCTTGTGTTTGGGGATAGGCGACGAGTCGAGACCGACCGCTGTCAGTGTCCGATCATGGCGGTCGATTGTGTGTCGATGACCTTCGCGTCGGGACGGTTCACGAAGGCCCCAGCAGCAGGTCAGGCAGAAGGGTCGCCACGCCGGGAACGAAGGTGATCAACAGCAGCACCAGGAACAGCGGAACCAGCATGGGAAGGACGGCCAGCGTGACGTCTTCGAAGCGGACGCGACCGACCTTCGAGACGATGTAGAGTCCGATCCCCATCGGCGGCGTGGCGATGCCGAGCAGCAGGCCGAGCTGGATGATGATGCCGAAGTGCACGCGGTCGATACCGTAGGCGTCGATCACCGGCAGCAGCGTCGGCACCAGGATCAGCTTGGCCGGCACACCTTCGACCACGCAGCCGACCACGACGATGAAGACCAGCAATAGCATCAGGAACACGTAGCGGTTGTCGGTCAGGGCGAACATCTGGTTGGCGATGTGTTGAGGCGCCTGCTCGATCGCCAGCACCCAGCCCATGGCAATGGAAAAGGCGATGATGATCATGATCACTGCCGTCATCGAAGTGGTGTCGGTGAGCGCCTCACGGAACTTTCGCCAGGTCAGCTCGCGATACCATAGCCCCAGTCCGATACAGTAGAGACATGCCAGCACGCCCGCTTCGGTCGCGGTGACGAAACCGGTCATGATCGAGCCGAGAATGATCGCTGGCGCCAGCAGGGCCAGGAAGCCGTGCCTGCCAGTCACCGCGATCTCCCGTCGCGAGGCGCGTGGTTGCATGGGGAACGTTTCGCGAGTCGCGCGCAGCCGCAGATAGAGCATCAGCGACAAGCCCACCAGCAGCCCCGGGACCAGTCCTGCCAGGAACATGCGTTCAATGGAGACCTGGGCCAGGAAGGCGTAGATCACCAGCCCGATGGAAGGCGGGATCAACGGCCCGATCACCGAGGAGGCCACGGTGATGGCGGCGGAGAAGTCCGCGCGATAGCCTCGCTCGCGCATCGCCTTGATCTCGATCGCTCCCAGGCCGGCGCAATCCGCGACCGCAGCGCCGGAGATGCCGGCGAAGATCATCGAGGAGAGGACGTTGACCTGCGCCAGCCCGGCACGGAAGTGACCCACCAGCGCATTGGCGAAGGCGAAGATGCGGTCGGTGACACCGGTGACGTTCATCAGGTTGCCGGCCATGATGAAGAACGGCACGGCCGTCAGCGAGGCCTTGTTGACCCCCTCCAGCATCTGCTGCGGAATGATCTGCAGGGCCGTCGAGAAATCCGAGGTGAGAAAGGCGAGGGTCACCGCGCCGCCGATGGCGATCGAAATCGGTACCCGCAGCAGGATCAGCATCAGGAAGACGCCAAACAGAACGTAGATCATGGTGCCACCTCCGGATGGAGTGGCGCGGTATTCTCGGGGAGGCCGACGCAGCACTTGGCGATATCGACGAGTGCGGTCAGGGCCACCAGCGCGCTGGAGATGAAGAGCGGCACGAACAGCGCCTGCCGCGGAAGCTCGTCACCCCAGGGCAGCAGCACGCCCTCGACGAACCCGGCGGCGGAAGCCATCACCGTAGGGGCCTGTTGCACCAGAATCACGCTGACGCCCAAGCCGACCGCATCGGAGAGCAAGCGACTGACGATATCGCCGGCTTGGCCAAGGCGTTTGACCAGGAAGTCGATACGCACGTCCTTGAGGCGGACGTAGATGGCGAAGAAGCCGAAGAAGCTCAGCCAGATGAACAGCACCATGGTCCACGGCCAGAACCACCACACCGAGACATCGAAAGGACGCAGCAGAAAAGTGGCCGCCGTCAGTGCGAGCATCGCAAGAAGGCACAGATTGCAGAGCCACAGGCAGGCCCCGCCGAGCGTCCACAGCGCTCGATCGGCACCCGCCACCAGGCGTCGAATGACGTTGTCTTGCTCACTCATGGCGTCATCACTCCGCTGCGCCGCGAGTGTCTTTGACCGTCTGCAGGAACCCCTCGGGTAGATCGCCGGCGGTATCCATCTGCCGATAGAGCTGCTGGGTGCGCTCGATGAATGGCTGCGTATCCAGTTCGGTATAGCTCAGGCCATGTTGCTGCATTCGCTCGAGGCTGGCCCGGGTCACTTTGGCCAGGGCGTCATGGCTCTCCTTGCCGGTTTCCCGGTAGGCCCGCATCAGGCCGGCCCGAGTGTCGTCGTCCAGCGCATCGAGCGCTGCCCGGTTGGTCATGAAGCCGATCGACTGATAGTACTCGTTGGTACGCGCCATGTAGGGCGCTACCTCGTTGAAACGCATCGACTCGACCATGGCAACGGGGCTGGTAACCGCCTGGACGATATCCTTGGAGATCGATTGATAGACCTCCGTCCATGGGAGAGTCATGACCTGGGCGCCCAGGTTGTCCCAGACTTTCATCAGCAACTGATTGGCCGGCATGCGCATTTTCAGGCCGTCGACGTCCTGAAGCCCGGCGACCGGCTTATTGGAGACCAGCACACGATAGGGCCCGCGCACGATAGCGGAGGGGTCGCCGAGCGGCACGATGCCGGACTTCTCGGCGGCATGCTCGAACCAGCCGTCGACCAGCTCGGAGTTCATGAAACGCGACCAGTGATCGTAATCGTCGAAGGCGAACGGTGCCACGACCCAGGCCAGGTCGGGCTCCCAGCGCTTCAGGAAATTGAAGCCTTCGGCGTAGATCGTGACGACCCCCGACTGCAACTGCTCGAGGATGGCGTCTTCCTTGCCGAGCTGTTCGTTGGGAAATACCTGAATGGTGAGTTCGCCGTCGGTGTACTGCTCGACCTTGTCGGCGAACGCCTGGAAGAGCTCTCCTTCCGGACTGTCGACCGGCATCTTGGTAGCCATGCGCCAGGTCTCGGCATGGGCGGCCGTGGTCAAGGCGACAGCGGATAGTGCCGCGAGCGTCGCGGCGAGCATTGAACGTCTCATGGTGCGCTCTCGATTGTGTTTGGAGTTGGAGTGAGTCGCTTGATAAGAGGAAACCGATTTCGGACGTTAGCGTCCAATCGATTTTTCTTTGGCCAGGGATAAGCGATTTTTGTCGTGCTAGCCGCCTTCGGCGCTGGCGGTCGCTTCGTTCGTGGCTGTCGCCTCGATCAACTCTCTGACCAGTGCCTCGACACGGGTGTTGTAGGCGCTGCCGTTCGAGGGCGGGGTGGGATCGGAAGTCATGACGACGGTCATGGCGCGGGAGGGGATGACGTAGAGCAGCTGGCCACCGTAGCCCCAGCCGTAGTAGACCGGTTCGCCGGCGAGTTCGGTGATGAACCAGCCATAGCCGTAGTCATCGCCGTTGAAGAACGAGCGGGTGCGGGGCTGCCACGACTGCTCGATCCAGTGGGCGGAGATGATGGCCTGTCCCTCGTGCATGCCACCCTGGCGATAGAGCTCGCCGAATCGCAGTAGCGCGCGTGGCGTCAGGCCCATCTCGTTGCCACCGAAGTAGATCCCTTGCGGGTCCCGCGTCCACGGCGGAACGGCAACACCGAGCGGATCGCCCAGCCAGTCCCGGGCCAGCGCCAGCGTGCTGCGCCCGGAGGCCTCGGTCAGTGCGGCGGAGAGCAGGTGGCTGTTGCCGGTGGAGTAGAGCATGCGCCCGCCGATCTCGGCGACGAAGGGGCGCGTCAGGGCATCGCCGACCCAGTTCGCGCTCGTCACCCAGGCGCCATAGTTGCCGCCGGAGGTGCGCTCCAGTCCGGCCTGCATCGACAGCAGGTTACCGACGGTGATCTCGCTGACGCGTGGGTCGACATCCGCGGGGGCCCGGGCCCCCAGCAGCTCGACGACGGGCTGATCGACGCTCTCGATCACGCCGCGGTCGATGGCCGCGCCCACCAGGGCCGAGATCAGCGTCTTGGAGAGCGACTTGATATTGGCCGTCTCGTCGGTCGCGTGGCCGCGAAAGCCCTCTTCGATGACGGTCTCGCCATCGATGGCGACCAGCAGGGTATGGCTGCGCGGCAGGGCGCCAGCGCGCTCGACGACGCTCTCCCGCTTGTCGGTGGCCAGGGCCGCGGCCGCCGGCTCGAACGGCAGCAGCGTCAGCAGGCCAACGAGGCAGAGACGCCAGGCAGGCATGTCGCGAGGGCTTTTCAGGGAAGTCGGCATGTTTCCGAGTGTGGCGCATGCCGGCGCGATCTGCCACGTGGGGCCGTCGGCTCGTTCCAGGGCGCTTTTCTCAGACCGTGCGGGTCAGGGCGCCGGCACGCCAGCCGCGTAGATAGAAACCGAGATAGCGCAGCGCCACATAGCCGACGATGACGCTGGCGACGATCACCTCCAGCGTTGCCAGGGCGTGGACGATCGCGACATCGTGGGCGCTGAAGCCGTGGGTCTGCATCCAGTCGGCGGTCTTCGCCAGGGCCGTGGCGCCGATCACCATGGGAAAGGTGAAGGCGGCATATCCTGGGCTGTAGGGCAGGCGCAGCAGCTTGAAAAAGGCCAGATAGATGATCAGGGTCATCAGGACCGCGATGCCGCCCAGCAGTGCGACCAGCAGCGGCGACGGCGTCTCGACGACGGTGAGGTAGCCGGCCAGTGACAGGCTGGCCGGTGCCGCCATGATGGCGATGGTCGGTTTGGCGGGATCGGGGATCTCGTCGGCGAAGATCAGTCGGTAGATCATGACCGGCAGCAGGATGGCGTAGAGACCCATGCCGAGATAGAGCAGGCCGATCGCCAACGGATGCAGTGCCGAGACGCCCGGAAACGCCACGTCGGCGACGATGATCCCCACCGGCGGCACGAACCACGCCGGTACCATGTGGTGGAGTTCGAACGCCCGCGCCCGGTGTACCACGAAGGCGACGAGAAAGCTCAGGTGCAGCGCTACCGCCACGAGCCAGAGCGCGACACCGACGGAAGGCGCCAGCCATTCACCGGCGGCTTTCGAGACCACCATCAGCGCCATGGCGAAGGTTGGCACGACGCTGCCGACGACCGGGTGGGCCAGGTCCGTCCACAGCAGCCGAGGGTGAAGCACGAACTTGGCACTGAGGATCAACAGCAGCACCGTCGCGGCTATCGCACCGGCCAACTGCGCCCTGCCCTCGAGGGGCGCGAAACTCTCCCAGCTCCAGCCCAGGCTGGAGATCCCCAGCGCCAGGCCGGCCATCGGCGTCGGCGCAGTCTGAAGACGTTGGGTCAGGGTCGGCATGGAGGGTCTCCTCATGATCGATGGAGACACCTTATGGCATTTTGCGCTATCGTTATATTTTAACTTTGTTTACTGGTCGTTTTATAAAATTCAACGAACGAGGTTTGATCAAAGCGAGGAAGCAATGGCGATCACGTTCCGTCAGCTTCAAGTGTTCGTCGCGGTGGCGCGCGAGCGCACCTTGACCGCCGCGGCAGCGACGCTGTTCCTGACCAAGCCGGCGGTCAGCATCGCGCTGGCGGAATTGGAGAAGCAGTGCGGTCGCACGCTCTTCGATCGCCACCGCAACCGACTCTATCTCAACGACCAGGGGCGGCGGCTGCTGCCGATGGCGGATGAGCTGTTGGCCCGCAGCGAAGCGATCGAGCAGCTGTTCGACAACGATGCCCTGGGCGGGCATCTCCATATCGGCGCCAGTTACACCATCGGCCACCAGCTGTTGCCGACGCTGTTGCGGGACTTCCGGGTCGAGAGCGGACATCGTGATCAGCGGATCACCATCGCCAACAGTGCCTCGATCTGCACCGCGCTGGAAGCGTTCGAGCTGGACGTCGGCATGATCGAGGGCCGCGTCGCCGGAGAGCGTTTCCACGTGCTGCCGTGGCGCCGCGACCGGATGCTGGTGGCGGCCTCCCGCGATCACCCGCTGGCAGCCCTGGGGCCGGTGGCGGTCGAGAGGCTGGCAGAGTACGCGTGGCTGCTGCGGGAACCGGGCTCCGGCACCCGGGAGCAGTTCATGCGGTTCATCGCCCCGCGGTTACCCCAGTGGGAACTGAGCCTGGAGATCAACTCGGCGGAGGCGATCATCAACGCCGCCGCGGCCGGGCTCGGGCTGACCTGCCTCTCCGCGCTGGAGGCGCGACACGCCTTGAGAGATGGACGTCTGGTCGAGATCGAACTGGACCTGGATATGACCCGGGAGTTCAGTCTGGTGCTGCACCGCGACAAGTATCGCAGTCCGTTGATCGAGCGATTCGTCGAGTTCTGTCGGCGACGTGACGAGGCCGATGATCCGCCATGAGCCGGAGCGGCGAGGATGGCCGTCGCCGCAGGAACGGGCGCCCCGTTGCCGTGAGCCGGGAGCGGCGGGGACGCCCGTGGAGCGGGATTGAATGGCGCGAGGGCGAGTGTCAGCCGCCGAGGAAAGAGGACATGGCCTTGTCGGTGATCATGCCGCAGGCCTTTTTACCTGCCTGCTCCTTGAGATTGGTCAGGCTGAAGGTCTGACCATTGCCGCCCTGCAGCAGGCCGTTCAGGCCCTGTTGATAGCCGGCATCCTCCTTGGCCTGACTCTGGCCGCCGACTTTCTCGAGCAGGCGACTCTTGACCTGGTCGGTCGTGCTCTCGGTATAGCCCTGCTGCTGGCAGTAGCCCAGCACCCCGGCCACATTCTGCATGCTGCCGAGATTCATCGACCCGGAGCCGAGCGAGCTGAGCAGCGAGGCGCCGCCGGTGGCGCCTGCCCCCTGACCCTGGGAGGAGTGCCCGGACATCACCTCGCCGGCGTTTTTCTTGACGCTGTCGAAGCTGAAGGCCGACGCCATGGGTGAGGCGGCGATGGACGCGGTCAACAGGGCGGCGGAGAGGAAACGAAGATTCATGAATTCATACTCCTGGCTGGAAAAGAAACCCCGACGGGGTTCCGGTGAAACGATCCGCGAGTATCGATGATAGGGCGATGAGACGCCTTGCTGGCGCCGCTCTACGCTAGAGCAACCAGGCGCTTCTGTCCAAGCGCGGTGATGACCGTCCGCGATCCTCGATGTGACGAGGAAACTCCGAACCCGCATCATGGTCTAGGCTTGGAGTGTCGGAAGGAGTTCGACGTCCCCTCGAGAAAAAGGAGATGGCATGATTATCAACGTTGGCGAATTCAAGCGCCTGCTCGACGAATACGACGATCAGCTCGAATTGAGCTTCAGTGGCCTGGAGTATCACCGGCTCAGGCAGAAGGGCGACAAGCACCTGGAAGTCGAGTTCGAGGAGAAGATATTCCGGGACAAGACCGGGCACATCAACATTCATGGCGAAGGGCATTGAGAGCTCGCTCCGGCGTCGAGCCGGCAGGGCACCGCCAACTCGGCGCCGTTCGTGTCTCGCCGGGCGCCACGCCGTTGCTCCTCGAGCGCGACGCTCGACAGGCGTGGCGACTTCGCCGCCGAGGGCTTTTCCGTTACCGTTACGCCCATTGAGGCTAGGGAGCGGTAGGAATGGATGATTCAACCCCGACCACGCAGGTCGATGTCGCCATCGTCGGCGCGGGGCCGATCGGCCTCTGTTTCGCCAATGCACTGTCGCGCCAGGGCGTGAGTTCGATGCTGATCGATCGCCAGCCGAGGTCGGCAATGGCGGACCCTGGCAACGACGGGCGCGAGATCGCGCTGACCCGAGCATCGCAGCAGATCCTCGATCGACTCGGCGTCTGGTCGGGTATCGATCCCGCTGAACGGGCCCGAATGCGAGCCGCCAAGGTCTTCGACGGCCAGTCACTGTTCGCGATGGAGATCGCGCCGGGCGCCACCCGGGACGACCCGCTCGGTTGCCTGGTACCCAATCGGGTGATTCGTCGGGCTGCCTACGGTGCCCTGCAGCCGGAAGCGCCGGGAGCGGGGGATATCCTGTGGCGCGACGAAGGCGAGATCGTGCGGTTCCAGGCCAACGAGGCAGCGGTCGATATCGAGCTCGGCAGTGGCGAACGTGTCCAGGCTTCGCTGCTGGTGGCAGCGGACAGCCGCTTCTCCACTACGCGGCGGGCCATGGGGATTCCGGCCCGTACCTACCAGCACGGCGAGCAGATGCTGGTCTGCCGGATGCACCACGACGAGCCTCACGACCAGACCGCCTGGGAGTGGTTCGGCTACGGTCAGACCCTGGCGTTGTTGCCGGTCGATACCCACTGCTCGTCGCTGGTGCTCACCCTCTCCCCCGAGGCGATGGCGCAGCAGTTGGCGCTGAGCGACGCGGCGTTCGACGCCGATATCACCCGGCGTTTCGAGGGTCGGCTCGGCGCCATGCATCGGATCGCCGAGCCGCACTGTTATCCGCTGGTCAGCGTCTATGCCGAGCGTTTCGTCGGTCACCGTCAGGCGCTGATCGGTGATGCCGCCGTCGGCATGCACCCGGTGACGGCCCATGGTTTCAATCTCGGCCTGCAGGGCCTCGCCAGGCTGGCGGAGCTGGTTGGCGAGGCACGCCAGCAGGGGCGCGACATCGCCTCGCCGGCTCTGCTCAGGCGGTATCAGCGCGAACAGCGGCTGGCGACAGGCCCGCTGTTCGCGGCAACCTTGGCGATCGTCGGGCTCTATACCGATGATCGGCCACCGGCCAGGCTGTTACGCAAGGCGGTATTGAGAGCCGGCGAGACGGCCTGGCCCATTCGGCGCCTGATCGCCGGTCATTTGACCCGTTCGGCAAGTTAGCGACTGGCGGGCCAGCCCCGTCATCTCCGTTCACGCTCGACAGGAGTTCGTATGGATCTTGCAATGGTGGGCTTGGGGCGCATGGGCGCCAATATGGCGGAGCGCCTGGTACGCAACGGCCATCGCGTGGTGGGCGTCGATCCCAGCGAGGAGGCGAGGGCCAGGGCGGCGGATAAAGGCATCGAGCCGGCGGTGTCGCTGGCGGCGGCAGTCGACGCGCTGCCGTCACCCAGGATCGTCTGGCTGATGGTGCCTGCAGGCCCGCCAGTGGACAAGCTGATCGCCGAACTCGAACCGCTGCTGGCCGCCGACGACGTGATCATCGACGGCGGCAACTCGATGTACAAGGACACGCTGCGCCGCGCGGCGCAGTCGCGCACGAGTCGGCTGCACTATGTGGATGTCGGCACCAGCGGCGGCGTCTGGGGGCTCGCCGAGGGCTACAGCATGATGGTGGGCGGTGAGACCGACGTGGTCGAATCGCTCCGGCCGCTGTTCGAAGCGCTCGCACCCGCCGCGGACAAGGGGTGGGGGCATGTCGGGCCCAGCGGCGCGGGTCACTTCACCAAGATGGTCCACAACGGCATCGAGTACGGCATGATGCAGGCCTACGCCGAGGGCTTCGCGATCATGGAGCGCAAGGATTTCGAGCTCGATCTGCATCAGATCGCCGAGATCTGGCGCTACGGCAGCGTGGTGCGCTCCTGGCTGCTCGACCTGACCGCCGATGCACTGGAAAAGAATCCATCGCTGGAGGGTATCGCGCCCTATGTCTCGGACTCCGGCGAGGGGCGCTGGACCGTGGACGAGGCGATCGAACTCGAGGTCAGCGCGCCGGTGATCACTCTCTCTCTGCTCGAACGGCTGCGCTCGCGCGAGCAGGACTCCTATGGTGACAAGCTGCTCTCCGCCATGCGCAACGAATTCGGCGGACACGAGATCAAGAAGCGCTGATCGAAGCGCCTCCGTGGCTGGCGCATCGTCGCGCCGCCACGCCTGGATCGACCTTCGTCACGCTGCCCTACCCATTCCCTTCCACTACCAGATAGTGTGTTCAGAGACGCCGGGAGACACAACTCTCCCGGCGTTTTCGGCTGCAACCGCACTCGATTTTCGACCTTGACAGGGCGGGAAGCCGGCTACCATGCGGGCTCCCGAGTCGTCCGAAATTATCCACAGGATGTTGACAGAAAAAGACCACATCTATGCTTGGAAAAACCGCCGGCTACCATATATAGTGTTTTTCCAGAGGCGGCGGGAGCGGTGCGAAACCGTGATTTCCCAACCGCCATAGCCTGCACCATCGGCTGTCGATGGCGTCTTTCCCTGTCAAGGATGGTTATCATGAGCATCACGATCTATAGCAAGCCGGCCTGCGTCCAGTGCAACGCCACCTACCGCGCTCTGGACAAGCAAGGAATCGACTATACCGTGGTTGATCTGACCCAAGACGCCGATGCCATGCAGCGCGTTCAAAATCTCGGCTACCGCCAGGTGCCGGTCGTGGTCGCGGGTGAAGATCACTGGGCCGGGTTCCGTCCGGACAAGATCAGCACGCTGGTCGCCTGATCCGATCGCTTCGCATCTTTCAGGCTCGAATCTTTCCGGCTAGCGCTGGCTTCGCCCGCGCTGCCGAAACCGCGCAGGGGCGCAGGAGACCGTCATGGCTGGGCTGGTCTATTTTTCGACCAAATCAGGCAATACGCGGCGCTTCGTCGAAAAACTGGGTCTGCCGGCCAGCCGGATTCCGCTGAACCGAAGCGACCCACCCCTGCAGGTCGAGACACCCTATATTCTCGTAGTACCGACCTATGGTGACGGTGATCCGCGCTCCGCGGTGCCCGCGCCAGTCATTCGCTTTCTGAATGACGAACATAACCGGTCCCTGATTCGCGGCGTCATCGCCGGCGGCAACACCAATTTCGGCGAGGCCTTTGGCCTGGCGGGACGGGTTGTCGCGAACAAGTGTCGGGTACCGCTTCTCTATCGTTTCGAACTGATGGGCACGGCAGAAGATGTCCATCGAGTCCTTGCAGGGGTGACCGAATTTTGGAAACGCTCAGCCTAGATACGGGTACGACCGTGCGGCCTGCCGTCAGTGCCGACCACAATGCCAAGGCGCTCGATTACCACGCGCTCAATGCCATGTTGAACCTGTATGACGCCAACGGCCGTCTGCAGCTCGACAAGGACAAGGAAGCGGCGCGTCAGTATTTTCTGCAGCACGTGAACCAGAACACGGTGTTCTTCCACTCGCTGAAGGAAAAGCTCGACTACCTGGTGGAAGAGGGCTACTACGAGCAGCAGGTGCTCGACCAGTACGACTTCGGCTTCGTGACGGCACTGTTCGATCAGGCCTACGCGGCGAAATTCCGTTTCCAGAGCTTCCTGGGCGCGTTCAAGTACTACACCAGCTACACGCTCAAGACCTTCGACGGCAAGCGTTACCTCGAGCGTTTCGAAGACCGCGTCTGCATGGTGGCATTGAGCCTGGCGCGCGGCGACGAGACCCTGGCGCGACAACTGGTCGAGGAGATCATCCACGGCCGCTTCCAGCCGGCGACACCGACCTTCCTCAACTGCGGCAAGCGCCAGCGCGGCGAGCTGGTCTCCTGCTTCCTGCTGCGCATCGAGGACAACATGGAGTCCATCGGGCGCTCGATCAACTCCGCGCTGCAGCTCTCCAAGCGTGGCGGCGGGGTGGCGTTCTCGCTCTCCAACGTGCGGGAATCCGGCGCGCCGATCAAGCGCATCGAGAACCAGTCCTCCGGCATCATCCCGATCATGAAGATGCTCGAGGACGCCTTCTCCTACGCCAACCAACTGGGCGCGCGTCAGGGTGCCGGGGCGGTCTATCTCAACGCCCACCACCCGGACATCCTGCGTTTCCTCGACACCAAGCGCGAGAACGCCGACGAGAAGATCCGCATCAAGACGCTGTCGCTCGGCATCGTGATGCCGGACATCACCTTCGAGCTGGCCAAGCGCAACGAGGAGATGTACCTGTTCTCGCCCTACGACGTGGAGCGCATCTACGGCGTGCCGTTCGGCGACATCAGCGTCACCGAGAAGTATGAGGAGATGGTCGCCGACGGTCGTATCCGCAAGAAGAAGATCAACGCCCGCGAACTGTTCCAGACCATCGCCGAGCTGCAGTTCGAGTCCGGCTATCCGTATCTGATGTTCGAGGACACGGTAAACCGTGCCAACCCGATCCACGGCCGGATCAACATGTCGAACCTCTGCTCGGAGATCCTGCAGGTCAATACGCCCACCGAGTACGACGACGATCTCGGCTATCGTCATATCGGTGAGGACATCTCCTGCAACCTGGGCTCGCTCAACATCGCCAAGACCATGGATTCGCCGGACTTCGGCACCACGGTAGAGGCGGCCATTCGCGGTCTGACCGCGGTCTCCGAGATGAGCAACATCACCTCGGTGCCGTCGATCGCCGAAGGCAACGCCAAGTCGCACGCCATCGGCCTGGGGCAGATGAACCTGCACGGCTACCTGGCCCGCGAGCACATTCTCTATGGCAGCGAAGAGGGGTTGGATTTCACCAACATCTACTTCTACACCATCGCGTTCCATGCCCTTCGGGCGTCCAACCGTATCGCCATCGAGCGCGACCAGCGCTTCGCCGGCTTCGAGCAGTCGACCTATGCCAGCGGCGAGTACTTCGACAAGTACACCGAGCAGGCGTGGGAACCGAAGACCGAGAAGGTGCGCGGTCTGTTCGAGAAGAGCGGCATCGCCATCCCGACCCAGGACGACTGGCGCGAACTCAAGGCATCGGTGATGGCCCACGGGCTGTTCAACCGCAACCTGCAGGCGATTCCGCCCACTGGCTCGATCTCGTACATCAACAATTCGACCTCGAGCATCCACCCGGTGACGGCCAAGGTCGAGATCCGCAAGGAAGGCAAGCTGGGTCGGGTCTACTATCCGGCGCCGTACCTGACCGACGAGAATCAGGCGTACTATCAGGACGCCTACGAGCTCGGCCCGGAGAAGATCATCGACACCTACGCCGAAGCGACGCAGCACGTCGATCAGGGCCTGTCGCTGACGCTGTTCTTCCGCGACACCGCGACCACGCGTGACGTCAACCGCGCGCAAATCTACGCCTGGCGCAAAGGCATCAAGACGATCTACTACATTCGTCTGCGCCAGGCCGCTCTCGAGGGAACGGAAGTCGAAGGCTGCGTTTCCTGCACGCTGTAAGCCTGAATCTGTTTGAACGCGCCGAGCCGCGGGCTCGGCGCCAACCGAACGAGAACATCTCATGGATATGCCTACCTCCGCCGCCCGTCATCTCAACCGGGTCGATGCGATCAACTGGAACCGCCTCCAGGACGACAAGGACCTGGAGGTCTGGAACCGGCTCACCGGCAACTTCTGGCTGCCGGAGAAGATTCCGCTCTCCAACGACATTCCCGCGTGGAACACCCTGACCGAGCACGAGCAGCAGCTCACCATCCGCGTCTTCACCGGCCTGACGCTGCTCGACACCATCCAGGGCACGGTCGGCGCGCCGGTGCTGATCGAGGATGCGCTCACGCCGCACGAAGAGGCGGTGTTCACCAACATCAGCTTCATGGAGTCGGTCCACGCGCGCTCCTACAGCTCGATCTTCTCGACGCTGTGCGCCACTCGCGACGTCGACGACGCCTACCGCTGGAGCGAGGAGAACCCGTTTTTGCAGAAGAAGGCGGAACTGATCCTCGAGCGCTACCGCAGTGAAGACCCGCTGATGCGCAAGATTGCCAGCGTGTTCCTGGAGTCGTTCCTGTTCTACTCCGGCTTCTACCTGCCGATGTACTGGTCCAGCCGCGCCAAGCTGACCAACACCGCCGACCTGATTCGCCTGATCATTCGCGACGAGGCGATCCACGGCTATTACATCGGCTACAAGTTCCAGCGCCAGCTGGCCCAGCTGCCGGCGGAGCGTCAGGAAGAGATCAAGATCTACGCCTACGAGCTGCTCCACGAGCTCTATGACAACGAGGTCAAGTACACCGAGGCGCTCTACGACGACGTCGGCCTGACCGAAGACGTCAAGAAGTTCCTCCACTACAACGCCAACAAGGCGTTGATGAACCTGGGCTTCGAGGCGCTGTTCCCGGCCAGCGTCACCGACGTCAGCCCGGCGATCCTCGCCGCGCTCTCGCCCGGCTCCGACGAGAACCACGACTTCTTCTCCGGCTCCGGCTCTTCCTACGTGATCGGCAAGACAGTCAGTACGGAAGACGAGGACTGGGCGTTCTGATCCGACGGCCTGTCTCGACAAAAGCCGCCCTGCCCAGGGCGGCTTTTTTGTGTCTGTCCGAATCTCGCGGTCGCGGCAGACCAGCCAATGTCGTGGAATGACCTTCCTCGCTCGCTGCACACTGCCTGCACGAAGTCGCGCGATAGTGCTTCTGCACCTTGTCTCGGTGCGCAACCGGAGTCGAAGTCATGAAATTTCACAAGTCACTCATCGCGCTGGCCGTTGCCGCTTCCACCTTGTCACCGTTGGCCATGGCCGCTCCCACCGAACAGCCCAGACCGCCTGCGCCCCACGAGGCACCCATGGCCCACGCCAACCCGCTCAAGGAGGCGGTGGTCGCCAGTTGGAACCTCGATGAGGACAAGCTGGCCCGTCTGGCCAAGGCTGACAGCGAGTTCCGCGCTGGCCTGCACCAGTTGCGCGGCGATGCCGATGGCAAGGTTGCGCCGGAGCAGCGCCGTGCCGCCATCGAGTCCCTGCTCCAGCAGCAGCGCGAGCAACTCAGCGACGTGCTCAGCGATGAACAGCTGCACGCCTACCAGATGCTGGAGCGCCCGCGTCCGATGATGCGTCACCACGGCGGACCGCGCCTGGATCCCGAGCAGATGACCGCCCAGCTCGAGCAGCGCTATGCGCCGCTGTTCGCGACCTGGAATCTCGATCAGGCACAGAGCGCCAAGGTGCTCAACGCCGAGCGCACCTTCTTCGATGGCCTGCATCAGTTGAAGCGCCCCGACATGAAGGGCGATGGCGAATCGCGGGACGCTCGCGGTGCCCAGCTCAAGCAACTGCTGGAGCAGCGTCACAGCGCGCTCTCCTCGGTCCTGGATGACGAGCAGGTCGCAGCATTCGAAGCGCTGACCAAGCCGCCGCGCGGTCCGCATGATGGCCCGAATCACGGCCCCCGGCCGGAACACGAGGCGCCTGCGGCCGGCTGATGCCGCTATCACGTCGACACCAGCCCTTCCTCGGAAGGGCTTTTTCATGCCCGCGCTACGTGGTTGCCTGACGTCCTCGGCCACAGTTGTTAGTCTTTAGCCGAACCTGCATCGTCATCCACCCTCTGCGATCGGAAACCGACCCATGGAAGATCAATGGCTTGCCTGGGCCAAGCGGCTCGCGGCGCTGGCCGATACCGGGCTTCACTACTGCCGCGACAAGTTCGATCGCGAGCGCTATGAAGAAGTCGCCGAGATTTCGGCATCGATGATGTCGGCGTTGGGCGATATCCCCATCGGCCACGTGAACCTGGCCCTGGGCGAGGGCAAGGGTCATGTCACCCCCAAGATCGATGTGCGCGCGGCGATCATCGACGACGGCAGGATTCTGCTGGTCAGGGAGAAGATGGACGGACGCTGGACGATGCCCGGCGGCTACGCCGAGGTCGGGCTCTCGGCTGCCGAAAACACGATCAAGGAAGTGTGGGAAGAGGCTGGCGTCAAGGTCGAAGCCAAGCGGCTCTACGCCGTCCGCCACAAGGCGAAGCACGCTTATCCCGCCGACGTGCTCGATTTCTACAAGCTGTTCTTTCTCTGTGAGCGGCTCGATGCTGCTCCGCTCGATCCCGGGCATGAAGTGCACGATGCCGCCTATTTCTCGCCCACGGCGCTGCCGCCACTCTCCGAGCCTAGGGTCATCGCCCGGGACATCGAGGATGCGTTCGCCTTTCATGCCCAGCCGCAGCGGCCCACGATCATCGACTAGCGAAGCCCGCCGACGAGACGCCTAGAACGCCTCCCACTCGGCGGCTTCCGACTCGCGGCGCCGGGCCGGCCGGGCGTTTGCAGGCTTGGCGCTCGCTGCCGGCAGCGGGGTGGCCTGCGGGCGTCGCGGGCTGGTCGCGGTGCGGGCGTCGAGGCGGAATACCGCAACCACCGACTGCAGTTCGTTGGCCTCTTCCTCCAGCGCCCGCGCGGCGTTGGCGGCCTGCTGCACCAGGGCGGCGTTCTGCTGGGTGACCTGATCCATCTGGGTCACCGCCTGATTGACCTGGGTGATGCCGTGGTTCTGCTCCTCCGACGCCGCGGCGATCTCGTGCATGATCTCGCTGACCCGGGTGATCGAGGTGACGATGTCGTTCATCGTGGTACCCGCCTTGTCGGCCAGGGCGGCGCCGCTCTCGACTCGCTCGGCGGAGCGCTGGATCAGGTCGCGGATCGCCTTGGCCGCATCGGCGGAACGCCTGGCCAGTGTCTGCACCTCGTTGGCGACCACGGCGAAGCCGCGGCCCTGCTCGCCGGCGCGGGCTGCCTCCACCGAGGCGTTGAGGGCGAGGATATTGGTCTGAAACGCCACCGCGTCGATGGCGTCGAGCAGCGTCACCGCCTGGCGCGAGTTCTCGCTGATCTCGTGCATCGTGCTCACCACGCCGCCGACCACCTCGCCACCGCGGTGCGCCACGCCGGTGGCCTCGTTCGCCAACTGGCTGGCCTGGGCGGCGTTGTCGGCGTTCTGGCGAACGGTCGAGGTCAGTTGCTCCATGCTGGCGGCCGTCTCCTCCAGCGATGCCGCCTGCTGCTCGGTGCGCGAGGAGAGGTCGGTGTTGCCCTGGGCGATGCCGCTGGCGCCGTCGAGCACGTTGTCGCAGGCGTTGCGTACGTTGCCGACGGTGCGCGAGAGATGGCTCTGGGTCTGCGCCATGGCCGCGAACAGCCGCCCGATCTCATTGTTGCCGCGGCGCTCCACCGGCACCGACAGGTCGCCGGCGGCGAGCTTCTCGCAGTGCGCCACCAGCCGCTCCAGAGGACGAATCACGTTGACCGTCACGCCCCACAGCACGATCGCCACCAGGACCAGGGTCGCCACCACCGCAGCGACAATGCCGGCGTTGATCAACCCCGGCGAGACATCGGTGTTGACGGCGTAGGCGGCCAACCCCGCGACCCCCAGCACCAGGAGAGTGAATGCCACCAGTACCAGCAGCCAGCTGGTCTTCACGGTCATGTCTGCGAGACGTTTCATGCTTGGTTCACCTGCCTTCCCTTAGTATCCGAGTGCCGGGCGTCACCACGCGGGTGTCGGCCGGAACGGCGCCGATCCGCGTGGGTGCCGAGTACGTTTTATCGGCGTTTGCGCCAGCGCCTTGAGTACCCGCCGCTGCGGCAAACTGGCACACCTGGCCGGCGCCGTGGCCCGGGGGGCGTCGCTGGCGACGTCACTTCTTCTCGACAGGCAGCGGAGTACAGCAGATGAACGCACAACGGATCCTTTCCCAGCTCATGAAGCAGGCGGGTAGCGGTCAGCGCCAGAAGTCCGGCAGCAGCGGTTTCGACATCAAGTCACTGCTCGGCGGTGGTGCGTTGGGCATGCTCGTCGGCAGCAAGCGCGGGCGTAGCATGGGCGGCAAGGCGATCAAGTACGGCGCCCTGGCTGGCCTGGGCGCCCTGGCCTGGAAAGCCTGGCAGGCGCATCAGGAGCAGAAATCGGCGCCCGCCGAGGCGACGAACGCAACGGACCAGCCGCTGGAGCAGCTCTCCGGCGAGCGGCAGGAGACCCGCAGCCTGTTGATCCTGCAGGCGATGATCGCCGCTGCGCGTGCCGACGGCCATATCGATGCCCAGGAGCGGGCCGCGCTGGCCGAGCAGATCGACGCCTTGGGCGCGGATGACGAACTTCACGCCTGGGTGGAGCAGCAGATGTCCGCGCCACTGGACGCCGATGCCATCGCCCGCGCTGCCGATTCACCCCAGGCGGCGCGCGAGGTCTACTTGGCCAGCGTGGCGATCGTCGACGAACAGAACCCGATGGAGCGGGCCTGGCTCGATCAACTGGCGGCAGCGCTCAAGCTCGACGGCGATCTCTGCCGTACGCTGGAACGCCAGACCGACGAAAGCCCGGCCTAGGCCGGGTTCGTGCATTGCGCCCGGGGCTCGGACTCGGGCGGACGCTGGGTCAAGGTTCCGAAGAACGCGGCCAGTGACAGCAGCGCCACCAGACTGCCGTAGGCGTAGGTGGTGGGTATCAGGCCCAGGTGCTGTGTCATGATCCCGCCACCCAGTGCCAGCGTGCTGGCGGATAGGTAGCAAATCACGTAGAACGCTGCCATCAACGCCGATCGCTCGGTGGGCGGTGCCAGGGGCATGACGACGCGCATGGCGCCCATGAACGCGGCGCCGAAGCCGATGCCGGCGATCGCCGTTCCGACCAGTAGTATCCCTACCGCCCGTTGATGGACTCCCAGCAGCAAGCCGAACATGCCGACGATCAGGCAGGCGGTGCCGAGCAGCACTGCCAGGCGTGGCGGTCGGGCGCGCAGGACCAGCACGCTGATGCCGCCGATGAACGGGAGCAGGAAGGTGATCAGGCAGCCCACCAGCGGGTTGTGGACACCGCTGATCGTCTCCACCAGGGTGGGCCCCAGCGAGAGCGAGAAGCCCCCCAGCGCCCAGGAGGAGACGACGGCCGGGATGACCCGAAACAGTGGCCCGCGCACGGATGGCGGAATCGTCGCACGGGGACGGAGCGCCGCCAGGGCACCGGGACGCGGCGTCACGCTCTCCGGAATACGCCTGAGACAGACACCCATGACGACGAGCAGGACGATCAGTACCAGATAGACCATTCGCATCGGCGCCGGCGCGTAGGTCACCAGCAGACCGGCGAACAGCGCGCCGATGCCCATCCCGGAGAGCGGTGCGATGCTCGCCAGCACCGGCCCGCGTGTATGGTCGCTGTCGAGCATCGCCGCGGCCAGGGCGCTGGTCACGATACCGGTGGCCACGCCTTGCAGAACCCTGGCCGCCAGTACCCAGGCGAGCCCGTCGGCGACCACGAACAGCAGCAGCGACATAATCTCGCCGACGATGGCGATCGCCACTACCGGTCGCCGACCGATGTAATCGGATAGCGAACCGGTGACCAGCAGCGCCAGCAGCAGCGCGAAGACGTAACTCGCGAATACCAGCGTCAGCCAGGTCGTAGAGAAGTGCCAGCTGGTCTGATAGATCCGGTAGAGTGGCGTCGGCGCGCTCGAGGCCGCGAGAAACGTCACCATCAATACCGCGTAGTAGACCAGCGAACCGAGCCGGGGGGCCGGATAGCCATTGGCCGACGGGGAGGAAGATGGAGGTGACATGAGGGTGTCCATTAATGCTAAAATTTTGCGTTAGAGAGAGTTTGAACTTAGCAGACTCATAAAGCAAATATTTTGCGTTTGTATTCTTCATCAGTGAACCGCCATGCCGATCAAAGAAGCCGTCAGACCGGGCGGGCGCAGTGCCCGGGTACAGGAAGCCGTCCATCAGGCCGTTCGCGAGCTGCAGGCGGTCAAATCGCGCGATGAATTGACGGTGCCCCAGGTCGCCGAACTGGCCGGCGTCACGCCGTCGACGATCTACCGGCGCTGGGGGAATCTGGCGGAACTGGTCGCCGATGTCTCGGTCGAGCGCATGCGCCCCGATGAAGACCCCGTAGATACCGGTACCCTGGCTGGCGATCTACAGGCCTGGGGCGAGCAGTATCTCGAGGAGATGGCCTCGGTGCCCGGGCAGCGCGCCCTCAACGATGTGATGGCCAGCGCGGATAACGGCCGTCGCGAGCGCTGCTGCCGCTACAGCGAATCGCTCATGACGACACTGCGGGAGCGTGCGCTCGCGCGCGGCGAGGAGGCGGTGCCTTCTCTGGAGCGCCTCGTCGACGGCGTGGTGGCGCCGATGACCTACCGCCTGCTGTACGATCGCGAATCGGCGACCGCCGCCAATCTCCGGCGCTGGATCGTCCGCGCGCTGGCCGTGGAAGATGTCGACTGACGTTCAGATCAGCTTGGCAGCCACCAGCAGGTCAGCCACCGACTGGAAGGTCCCGTCGGGTATCGGGTCGCCGTTGCTGGCCCGTCTGGCGATGCTGGCAGCGAGCGTGGCGTCCGCTGCCCGGGGGAGGTGGCGGGAGTTGGCACTCACCAGCAGCGCCGCGGCCTGGTCCGGCGACGCCTTGCAGGTGACCAGCGGCACTGGTGTTTCGCCGCGCACGTAGCGAATACCGACCAGCCAGCCATCTTCGGTGCCGATCATCATCGAGGCGTGCTGCACGCCGACCTTGGCGTTCAGCTGATGCATCTCACGCCGCCGCTTGCGGCGCTCCTGGTTCATCGTCGGGTCGCCTTCCTGATCCTTGCGTTCCCGCTTCTGCTCGGTCTTGGTCATGCGCTGGTCGCGGCGGAACAGCCAGCGCTGCAGCATCACGTCGAAGCCGCCCACCAGCAGGAACGCGATCAGCGCCGTGATCACCAGCGGCTGCAGCAGATCGAGAAAAGTCCCCTGGATGCAGCCGAACCCGCAGCTCGACGACTCCATCAGCGACTGCAGGCCCAGGCCATAGACCACGATCAGGGCGACCCCCAGCGCCACCATCTTGAACAGCGACTTGAGGAATTCGATCAGGCCGCGCATCGAGAAGATGCGTTTGAACCCCTGCACCGGATCGACTTTCTCCGCCTTGGGCAGCACCGGTTCGGTGGCGAAGACGAAACCCTGCGACACCACGATGTTGGTCAGCACGATGATCACGAAGGTGAGTGCCACCAGCGGTACCACCGAGAGCAGCAGCACTTCGCCCGCCTGCGCGACCAGCCGCGGCCACAGCGAGTCGAAGGGCTCGGTGTAGAGCCGCGCGATGGTGTCGAGCAGGCCCTGAACCCGGGCGATGATATGGCTGGCGCTGACCGCGATGTAGAGTGTACAGGCCAGCAGCACCATGGCCGTGACCAGGTCCGCGCTCTTGGAGACCTGGCCCTTCTTGCGGGCGTCGCGCAGCTTCTTCGTCGACGGCGGTAGCGTCTTTTCCTCGGATGGCTGCTGGCTCATGGCGCGAGGCGTTCACCCGCCGAGGCGTCAGGCACCGACGGTCGAGCCCTCGTCCATCTTGGTCTCGAGATTGCTGCCATCGCCGGCGTAGTCCTCATGTTCGAAATCGTCCCAGGTCGAGTCGGGAAGATGGCCCTCCCGCACGTAGAACTCGTACTCGTCACTACGGTAGTCGAGGATGCTCTCGTCGTCCGGGGCGTCGCGCTGGCCGTAGTTCCGGACATACGCTTCGAGGAACTCGTAGCGCGTCAAGCCATCCTCGGTCAGTAGACCATCCTCGTCGAGAGAGGTGAAGAGCTCCTTGAGGTCGGCTTCGTGTCCTTCCAGCGCGTTGGTGCGCTTGATGTCCTGGACGATGGAGAACGGCAGCGTCGCCAGCGTCAGGCCGGCGGAGATCCAGAACAGCGGCCCGGTGGCGGCGCGGGCGACGGCAATGCCCTTGAGGGCGGCCAGCGACGAGGCGCCGCCGGCAAGGCCGAAGGCGCCCGCCGCGACGGTCACCGCGCCCTGGCCGATGGTGGCGCCATCGCCGCTATCCGCGCCGCGCTTGATCATCAGTCCGCCGAGGGCGATGTCCAGCGCTCCGGCCGTCCCGTTGGCGGCACCGTCAAGCACGCGAAGAAATGAGCTGATACTCCGTGTCGTGGTCGTTGCACCTGGCAGCTCGGGGTTGGAAGTGAAGCCCTTGTCGACGCCTTTGACTACCGCTTCTGCCTCCTCGGGCGTGAGATCCAGTATCTTGCCGAGTTTGCCCTGATCGTCGACGGACGCCGTATCGACGACGCTCTGGAAATTCTCGCTCAAGCGCAGGAAGCGGTCCGGATCCTGACTGCCCGGGGTGGGCTTGTCGGTGCTCCAGATGCCGTCCAGCGTCTTGTCCAGCCCCAGCATCTCGTTGAGTTTCGAGCCGGAGACGGTATCGATGATATTGCTGCCGAGATTGACGAAATGCTGGCTCGCGCCGAGGAAACTCACCAGCTCCTTGGTAATGGCGACTCCCGCTTCCGCCTTGTCGGAGACACGGCCGCCAGCGAGCTGATAAATACCGGAAGTGAGTGAAATCAGGCCGCCAACGGAACCCAGCGCGCCATTGCCGTTGAGGTGAGAAACCAGCGACATCATGCCGCCGTTGGTCTTCTCGTTGAGCGCAGTGTAGACATCCTTGCTCAGTGTCTTCTTGATATCCGCCTCGGTGAGGCTGCCGTTTTTCTCGAACTTGTCGCCGAGTTCCTGCAGTGCCTTGCCGAAGGTCTTCGCCGATTGCTCATTGTTCAGGAACTCGTGCACGAACTTGTCGATGCTCTCGGCCGTGCGTCGCGGTATGTCGATGCCGGCCCGCTTGAGCGCGGTGAGGACCGTCTTGACCACGTCCTGGGTGCCAGCGGCCAGGTTGGCATCGTTGATGTTGTTGGGGTCGGCGAGCAGATCGTCGAGATCGGTGATCATCGAGTCGAGCTGTAGATTCTGGGCGAATTCTGCCGCCTTGTCGCTCTCTTCGGTGGCCGGGAACAGTGTCGAGAGCGCATTGTAGGTGCGCGAGATATCCTGCTCGGCGAGTTCCCCCTGACCGCTCTCGCGCAGGTCGTTGATGTAGTCGATGTACTCCTCGCTGAAGGCGGTCTCCTCCAGTCGCGATGCGATGTCGTCCTTGTCGGCGACCTTGTCGACGGCGCCTTCCTGGGCTTCCAGGTAATCCTTCTGCACGGCCTCGGAAGCGAACAGTTCGCCGAGGCTGGCATCGAGTTTCTCGCCATCGATGACCGACGACAGATCATCGCCGGTGACGTGATCGAGGCTCAGCCCCTCCGAGATATCGAGGCCGACCAGGTCCAGGCCGTTGTCGAGCGCTCCCTGGGCGCGCAGGGCACGGTAGAACTGGGCGCGCTCGTCGTTCTTGTCGATGCTGCCGTCCTCGATCCCCGTCTTCCACGCTTCGATCAGGTTCTGCCAGGTCAGCTCGCTGACGGTCAGCTTGCGTGAACTGTCGTCCGGGTCGCTCTCGCTGGTCTCCATCGACTGGATGTCGACATCGCTGAACGCCGGCAGGTCGTGATCGCGCCGCGCCGTGTCCAGCTCCGCGTTGTCGGACAGGCGCTGGGTGTTGGTCTCGCCGCCGTGCCGCGACCAGTAACCGTCGAAGACATTCTGGACCGCCTTGCCATCGTCTCCGGCCGCGTGCCGGATCCGCTCGCGCAGGTCGTCGTTGACCTGGGCGGTGGCCTCCTCGCGGGAGGCGCCGTCGCTCAGCTTGCTGTCGATCAGGTTCTGGTAGAGCTGTGACAGCGTCTCCGAGCTTTCGATATGCAGAATCTGGCGCGAGTCGGTCAGGGTGCTGCCTGCCAGGCCGGATGAGAGCGCGTTGAGGTTGTCCTCGTAACTGGGGTTGTCGGTCACGGTGTGGTCGGCGAGGAAGTCGTCGTAGGCTGCGTAGCCGGCATCGATGGCGTCGTCCTTGCCGCCATGACGCTCCCAGTAGCCGTTGAGCACATCGAGGCCATCGGCGCTGTCCTTGTCGGCATCGGTCAAGGCGTTGCCGGTGCGCGCGAAGAGGTCTTCCTTGGCGTCGTCGATGGCCGCCTGGAGATCCGGGGCATCGCCGCGCTCACGCTGCTGGTCGAGTTGATACGCCACCAGCTGGCGGAACTGGCTGGCGGCCTCTCCGGTCAGCGGTCTTACCGTGCGGTCATCGATATCGATGCCTTCGGCCATGTCGGAGGAGAGCGAATTCAGCGTGTCGTCGTAGGCGATGTCGCCCTCGTCGCGATTGGCCAGATAGCTCTCCTGGGCCAGCTTCTCGGTGTCGGCTTCGCCACCGTGACGCTTGAAATAGCCGTCGAAGACATTGGCGACGTCACCACCGCCGACGCTGTCGATGCGCTCGCGCAGATCGTCGTTGACGTGATCCATCGCTTCCTGAGTATCGTCGCCCTGATCGATCCGGTTCTGGATCAGATTCTTGTAGAGTTGGGAGAGCGTGTCCGATGCGTCGAGATGCAGGATCTTGCGCTGGTCGGTCAGCGTGCCGCCGGCCATCCCCAGGGCCAGCGCATTGAGGTTGTCTTCGTAATCGGGGTTGTCGGTCAGCGTGGTATCGGCCAGAAAGTCGCCGTAGGCGTCATAACCCGCGTCGATCGCGGCCTCTTCGCCGCCGTGGCGCTTCCAGTAGCCTTCGAAGACATCCAGGCCCTTGCCAGCGTTGCGGTCGGCGTTGTCGAGGGCATGCCCGATGCGGTCGAACAGCGCTTTCCTGGCGTTGTCGATCGCCTGGGACAGATCGGGGCGCTTGCCGTCGGCGCGCTGGGCGTTGAGCTCGGCGGTGACCAGCTTCTCGAACTTGTCCGCGGCGCCCCCCGTCAGACTGGAAACCCGGCGCTTGTCGATGTCGATGCCGTCCGCCATGTCCACCGCCAGCGAATTCAGCGTCTCCTCGTAAGCCTGGCTGCCGGGTTCGAGATCTTCTTTCTCCGCGCCCCCCTCCTTGGCCATTTTCTGCGCCAGCTTGAGCAAGGAGTTGAAGACCTGAGTGGGGGCGGACGAGACCGGATCTTTGTCGAGGGTGACATCATCGTTGACGCGCATCGGCTTGTTCTCTCTACAAGGAGGTTGGCTCGAGGACGCCGACGTTCGATCCATGAACAGGACGGGACGGCATCGCGGGAAGACATCTCCAGTATTCCGGCGCCGGATGACGCCCCGATGGCAGCGGTGAAACGCTGGGTAACGGACTGTATGGCTTTGGTGGGGTGGACGGCGGCTATCGCATCGCGCCGAGAATAGCTTCGAGACGCGCCATGTTGAGCGCGACGATATCGAGCTTGTCGACCATCAGCGGGATCAGGAAGACCACGTAGATCAGCATCAGGAACGCGAACAGCAGGTTCTTGATCGGTAGCGACAGATCGAAGGCGTGAAGGTTAGGCGCCATCCTGGCAACGTAGGCCAGCATCAGGTCGGCGATCAGCAGCGCGATCACCAGTGGGGCGATCATCAGTACGCCGATCTGCATCACCTGGTCGAGCAGGCCGAGCAGCGCCATCGCCGAGGTCTGCGACAGCAGCGGCACGAAGTCCACCGCCGGCCACAGCGCATAGCTGCGATAGAAGCCGTCGAGCAGCAGCATGAAGCCGCCGGTGATGAAGAACAGTGCCAGCAGCGTGATCGTCAGCAGCGTCGAGGTCACCCCGGTTTCGGTCGCGCCCATCGGATCGACGATCTGCGCCATGGTCGAGCCGCGCTGCAGGTCGATCAGCTCGCCGGCCACCTCGGCTGCCCAGAACGGCACGCCGAAGACCAGGCCGATGGCGACGCCGATCAGCAACTCCTTGATCACCATACCGGCGACGCTGAAGGTCGACAGGGTCTCCGCGTTCACCATCGCGTCGAACAGCTGCACGATCAGAGGCAGCGAGATCGTCACCGCCACGGCGGAGCGGATCATGCCGGTCAGCCCCAGGCGATTGAAGGCCGGCGTCACCAGCACCATGCCCAGCGCCCGGGCCACGCCGACGGCGGCCGCCGCGATCAGCGGATAGGCGAAGTCGGTGAGGAACCGGGCAAAATCGTCGTAGTTCATCGGTCTCTTGGATTTCTCAAGAAGAAAGCGCAGCCGGTCAGGTCACGTTTCCTCAGCGCGACCAGGCGGCGAAATTGTCCAGCACCTGATCGGTGAGATTGACGATCTGCCCGGCCAGCAGCGGCCCCGAGAGAATCAGCACCAGCAGCACCGCGACCAGCTTGACCGCCTGCGGCAGCGTCTGGTCCTGGATCTGGGTCAGCGCCTGCAGCAGACCGACGCCGAAGCCGACGGCGATCGCCACCAGCAGCGCCGGCGCCGACACCAGCAGCACCGTCCACAGGGCGTTCTTCATCAGCGAGAGAAAGATGTCGTCGGTCATCCTAGCCGCCTCCGTAACTCAGGATCAGTCCGTGCATCAGCCGCGACCAGCCGTCCACCGCCACGAACAGGAAAATCTTCAGCGGAATCGAGATCAGGGTGGGTGAAACCATCATCATGCCCATCGCCATCAGCACGTTGGAGACGATCAGGTCGATGATCAGAAACGGGATATAGAGCAGAAAGCCGATCTCGAAGGCGCGGGTCAGTTCCGAGCTGACGAAGGCGGGAATCAGCACGATCAGGTCATCGCTCTTGAGGTCCTCGCGGGCTTCGTCGGACCATAGCGTGCGGGTGGCATCGATGAAGAACGCCCGCTCGTGTTCACTGGCGTAGCGCGACAGATACGCCTGTAGCGGCCCGCGCAGGGCCTCGCCGGTCTGCTTGATCTCCTCGACGCTGGCCAGACCCGCCGAGCGCTGCTCGAACTCATGGGCCATCTCGCCGATCAACGGCGTGGTGATATAGACCGTCAGGATCAGCGCGATGCCGTAGAGGACCAGGTTGGGGGGCGTCTGCTGCACACCGAGGGCGTTTCGGATCAGGAACAGCACCACCGAGATCTTGAGAAAGCCGGTCATCGTCACCACCGCCAGCGGCACCAGGCCGATGGTGGCGACCACGATGATGATCGCGATCAGGTTGGGCTGAAACTCAGTCATCTCCGGCGCGCCCGTCGTCGAGCGCGAGCCTCTCGACCTGCACCCCGATCGCGTCACCGATGGCGACCAGGCGCCCACGTCCCATCCGCCGGCCGTTGACGACCAGGTCGACCGCCCGCTCGGGATGCCGCTCCAGCGGGAGCACGCTACCCTCGCCGAGTTGGCGCAGTTCGCCGAGCGAGAGCTCCAGCCGACCCAGTTCGCAGGTCAACTGCACCGGGAGGTCATCCAGGTTCCGGTCGACCGAATCCAGAGGAGCGGTGGGCGAACTATCCACGTCCGGTACTTCCGGCGTCGGTGCCGAACTCTCCTGGGCCGTTCCGGATCGCTCGGGGGATGTTGATTTATCCACAGGGGGTTCGCTCATGGCACTCTCTTCACAAGGACGGTTCTGGGCTTCACAAGGACGGTTCGGGGCTTCACAGGGGGAGCTCGGGGCTCGATCGAGGGAGCTCGCGGCGAGCGGCCCGTCGGCACGCAGTCCGGTGTCGCCGAGGCGAGCCCGGCAGCCGAAACGGTCGGCGAGATTCAGCCGGACGCCGTCGGCGGTTGCGCCGTCGAGCATGACCACGTCGCCGGCGCGCAGGCTGCGCCATTGGCCCAGCGTCAGGGTCTGGGTGCCGTTCTCGATTCGCAGGGTGGCAGTGACGCCATTGGCCGGGGCACGTTGCGCCGGAAAGGCGCTGTCGAGCGTCGGCAGCAGTCGCTCGGCGGTGGCCACCGGCAGGTCGAGGGCGAGCGGGTGCGATTCGCCATCGAGCTCGAAAGCGATGCAGATACGTGCGGGGCTCTCCATGGTTGCCGACATCGTAGGCCGCAGCTGGATGTCGATGCCCAGCCGGTGCTCCAGCGGCTCCAGCCACTCCAGCCAGACCACCTCCAGCCACATGGCGGCCAGTTCGCGATCGACCTCGCGCAGGTCTCGCCGGCGGTCGGGATGCTGACCGAGCCGGTCCAGCGCCGCTGCGCTGCCGGACAGCGTCAGCGGCTCCCCGCCGAGATCGAGGGTGATCGACCAGGCCGACTCGATGGCGGTGTCCTCGGGCAGCAAGCGCAGCGTGGCCTTGCGGTCGTGCCAGTCGAATTCGAGCGGCCGGCGGGCGACGTGCAGCGCGTTGTGCAGCGCCAGGCGGTCGGCTGCCACCGCGGGCAGCGATGCCAGCGACAACGGTGTCGCCCGGCCCGGCGCGGCGCCCTCGGGTGCAACGTCGGCCGTGATCGTTGAGGCCGGGTCCGAAGCTCGGCGTGGCGTCGTGGACAGTTGGGTCACCTCAGCGCTCCCTGCGGCGGTCGCATCTCTTCCATCTCCAGCTCCGCCAGCCGCTCGGCGTCGACCGCCAGCGCGCGGGAGCGATCGGCCTGCAGGCGGTCCAGGGCCTGCTCGGCGCGCCGACATCTCGCCCATTCGGCGGCCCGCTCGTCGCGCTCGGCATCGGCGGTCCGGCGCTCCCGCGCCAGCGTTCGCCGCTGCTGGAGCAGCGATTCCTGTCGTCCGGCATCGTCGGCCAGCGTCTGTTGCCACGCCGCCATGGTCTCGGCGCCCATCGGCTGCTGTGCGCTGTCGTCGAAGAGCGCCTGCTCGCGATGTCTGGAAGCGCGCTGGTGCTGGTCGAGAGTGATCTCAAGTGCCTGATGCCGGGCATCCAGTTCGCGACAGCGGCGCTGGCTCGCCATCAGCGCCTCCTCGGCTCGGCGGGTACGATGACGCCGCAGCTGGATCAGGCGCTCGAGTGGGTGCAACGAGGTCATCGGGCGATCTCCTTCAGCCGTTTCAGCGTCTCCGCGAAATCGCTGCGATCGTCCCGGGACTGGCGCAGGAAGGTCTCGATCTCGGCGTGCTTGCGTATCGCTTCGTCGGTGGCGGCGTCGCTGCCCTCGCGATACTCGCCCACCTGGAGCAGCAGCTCGACGTCCCGATAGCGCGCCATCAGGTCGCGGACCTTGGCCGCGTCGCGGCGATGCTCGTCGTCGGCGACGTTCTCCATCAGCCGGCTGCGACTGGCCAGCACATCGATCGCCGGAAAATGGTCTCGCCGGGCGAGCTCGGCGCTCAATACGATGTGTCCGTCGAGGATGGCGCGGGTCTCCTCCGCTACCGGGTCCAGGGTGCCGTCTCCCTCGGTCAGCACCGTGTAGATGGCGGTGATGGTGCCGCTGGCGGCATCGCCCGGGCCGGCGCGTTCGAGCAGCCGGGGCAGGGCGGCGAACAGCGATGGCGGGTAGCCGCGTCGGGTCGGCGGTTCGCCCGCGGCCAGGCCGATCTCGCGCTGGGCACGGGCAAATCGGGTGAGGCTGTCGACCAGCAGCAGCACGTCCCGGCCCTGGTCGCGGAAATACTCCGCCACGCCGGTGGCGACCAGCGCCGCGCGGGCGCGCTCGATGGCGGGGCGGTCCGAGGTGGAGACGACACAGACGGTGCGGCGACGCGCTTCGGCGTCCAGTTGCACGTCGAGCAGTTCGCGCACTTCGCGGCCGCGCTCGCCGACCAGGCCGAGCACCACCACCTCGGCGCTGCTGCCCTTGACGATGGCCGAGAGCAGTGAGGATTTGCCCACGCCGGGTTCGCCGAACAGGCCGACACGCTGGCCTCTCGCCACGGTGTTGAGCGCATCGATGGCACGCACGCCGAGCGCCAGCGGCTGTTCGATCAGCTGGCGGCGCAGCGGCGCGGGCGGCTCGGCGTGCACGGGATATTCGCGCAGCGGAGGCGCCGGATTCGAGGCGTCGCCGGGCGGCGTCGCCGCAGCGTCCAGCCACTCTCCCAGCGGACTGATGACCCGGCCCAACAGCGCTTCACCGACCGCCACGCCCTGAGCGCGCCCGGTGGCGATCACTTCGCTGCGCGTGGAGAGTCCGTGAAGTTCGCCGATGGGCGAGAGGATCGCATCCTCTTCCTCGAAACCGATCACCTCGGCGGCGACGCGACGTCCGCTGACCGGGTCGCGCAGATAGCAGAGTTCGCCGATGCTGACGCCCTCGATGCTGGCGTGAATCAGCAGGCCGCGGATGCGGCGCACCCGGCCGTTGACCCGGCGCGTCTCCGTCCGGGCCAGGCGTTGGCCGAGCCTCGGCAGCAGCGCGTCGAGTGCGACTGTGGCCCGGTCCGGGTCAGGTCGACTCATGCCGGCTCCTGGCCGTCCACCGGGGCGTCGAGCAGCGCCTGGCGGAGAACGTCGAGTTGCGAATCCACACCGATGTCCATCACCGCGACCGGGGTCACCAGCAGGCACTGTTCCGGCCCCAGTTGGGGATCGGCTTCGACCTCATAGTCTTGCGTGACGGCTGGATCCGCCGAGAGCAGCGTCGCCACTCGCGCCTCCAGCGATGGGGCCACGCGGATGCGGATCCGGTGCTCCTGGCGCCACTCGCGCAGCGCCTGGCGAACGCAGCGGGCGACCAGCTCGGCCTCGTCGAACTCGCCGAGCAGACGCCGGACCAGGTCCAGTGCAAGCTCTGCCAGCGCCGGTTCGAGGCGCTCCAGATAGCGAGCCACATCATCCCGGGTGGTCGCCAGCAGCCGGGCGGCCTGGATCTCGCCTGCGCGGCGCCCGGCCTCGAAGCCCTCGGCGTGAGCCTCGTCACGGGCGTCACGAAGCACCCGATCCTGATCGGCCGCTTGTCGGCGCGCCCGCTCCAGAAAGGCGTAGCCATCGATCCAGGCCTCGGCTTCCTCGGCGCGCAGAATCACCTTGCCGGGGCGGGGAGGCAGTGAGTTCATGGCCGCTCACCCCCTCGATCCGGCGCTGCTGGCCCAGCGGGCTGAGGCTGATTCTGGGCGGCAGCCGCCGTTTCGGCGGCAAGTCGCTCGGCGGCGGCCAGGCGTGCGATCTCCATGGCGCCGTCGTTCGCCTCGGCGTCGTCGCGCGCCAGCCTGCCATACCAGCCCAATTGCAACCAGGCGCGCAGCGCGGCGGGCTGGGCGTCGGCCCAGGCCAGCAGACAGCGTCTGCCATCCCGCTCGACCTCCGCCTCGAAGGCGTCGAGATCGCGCACCTCGCTCTCCTCGGTCTGGCCATGCTCCCGCTTGGCCAGTGCCAAGGCGTAGAGCTCGGCACCGAAGCGCTGTTTGACGGCCGCGACCCGGGGCGCCCGGATCTCGCGGACCAGGGCTCCGGCATGGAAGATGATGCCCGCCGCGCGGGCGCAGTGTGTCAGCGACTCACCGTCGAGCAGGCAAAGCGTCTGGTCGATGGGATCTCTCGGCGGCAGTTCGGCCTGGGCGGGGAGGTGGTGGCGGCGCCGGAGCCGTTCGACCAGTCGATGCTGGAACCGCGGCTGGCGGCACCAGCGGTGCAGCGTCTCGTCGCTGGCGATGCCGTCCAGGGTGCCGGCCCAGTGGGCCGGATCGATTCGCACCGGCAGCTCGGGGGATGGCGCTGCCGTCATGACGGGGTCGCCAGGTCGTAGGGGCGTTGGCGGCGCTGGCGCCAGACCAGCCAGCCGACCGCGATGCCGAGGGCGAGAATCGCCACGCTCAGCAGGCCGAACAGCCAGCCGGCACGCGCCACGCTGGTGGCCGGCATCGCGATGCCGAGAAACGAGCTCATGGCCGGCTGAGGGGCCGAGCGTGTCTCCTCGGGCAGGGACGAGACCACCGGCACCACCGAGACCTTGTCGTAGGAGAGGCCGGCGATACCGTTGGCCACCAGGGTCTTGATCTGCGGGATCAGCGGGGCGATCTCCAGCGAAGGAATGTAGCGCACGAAGACCGAGGCCGAGGAGGGCGTGCTGTTCTGCTGCAGCAGGTCGTTGTCAGGCAGCACCACGTGGACCCGCGCCGACAGCACACCGTCGATCTGGGATACCGTGTGGGAGAGTTCCTGGCTCAGCGCGTAGATCATCTGGGCGCGCTCCTGGACCGGTGACGACACCAGGCCGTTACCCTGGAAGACCTCGCCGAGATTGGCGAACTTGCGTTCCGGCAGACCGGCGTGATCGAGCACGTCGACCGCTTCGGCAAAGCGGCTCTCGTCGACGGTGACGCGCATCCGGCCCTCATCCTCGGCATGGCGACTGGCGGGGATGCCGTTGCGTGCCAGGGTCGCCACGATGACATTGGCCTCGCGCTCGTCGAGCTGGGTATAGAGGTCGGTGTCGCAGGCCTGCAGCAGCAGGGCCATCAACAGCAGCGCAAGCCAGTGCAGCGGGCGTCGGTAGCGGTTCCGGATTGGCCGCGAAGGGCTGAAGCGTCGATCGAGAGGCGCCAAGTGTCATTGACCTTTCAGTAGGGTATTGGCCGAGCCCGATACCTGAGTGGCACCTCGCACCACCATGGTGGTCTCGATGGAGTGGTCGAAGACCTGGCTCAGCGAGTCGACGACTTTCGCCATCTTGTCGTCGCCGATGGCGGTGGGCCTGTCGCCGGCATCCGGCGCCGGCGAGACTTCCTGGGTGGTCACCTTGGCGAAGCGATCGGGAGCCTGGGCATCGGGAACCTTGGCCTGCTGCGCGAAGCTGTTGACCCGGTCGACGAAGCCGTCGAGATTGTTGATCAGGTTCGAGCCCAGCTCGCTGGGGCTCGCGCCAGGGGGCGCGGCGCCGGCCTGGCCGGCCATGTGCTCGAACAGGTTCTGCGATGCCAGCGTCTTGGCGCTCGTCTCCGATGGGGTCGGCGCGGGTGTCGTCATCGGCACCCCCGCCCCCGGTGGTGTCACGGGAGTCATCATTCACCTCGTGTTCGGGCCCATGGCGGGCCGGTGTCGATTCCAACGACGGCGACCGGCCATCGCGACGTGTCGCCAACCGGTCGTCGTCCCTCGTCACCTCGCGGGATTCGGGCTTGGAGGCCTGGCTACTCTTCGCCGCCCGACATGGCTTCGCTGAGCATCTCCTTCATCATCGGCATCAGGATCAACTGCCCACCGACCTGGACCATGCCCTCGGACATCGCTTCCTGGAACTTGGCGTTGTCGACGGCGTCGTCGAAGGCCTGGGAGTCGGGGGTGGATTCACCAGTCGCGCTGGCATTGCCTACGGCATCGATAGCCATGTGTCGTCTCCTTCGGTTTGGCATTGACCGATCGGCGTCGAGCCGTCGGTGAGTCGTCGTACCGTTCTTCGAGAGAGCGCGTTCGGGAACGGTCATTGATGAGCGGTCGCCTTGGAGTGACGGCCCGCTCGTTCCTGCCTCGTTGTCCTGCCTGCCGCATACGACTACTGCGCTACGGCCGGTTGCGCCACGCTGCCTCGGAAGACCCTGACCTCACCGGGTGCCGAGGGCGCCGGCGTCCGCCTCGAATCCTCCACCCGCTGCGCCACCTCCGTCAGCCAGGCGGGCGGGCCCATCGCCTCGAGCCGGTGGCGGCCGTCCTGGAAATCGGCACTCAATGGCGAGCCGATCCTCGTCGCTTCAATCTCGGCGCTCAAGCGCGACACATCGACCCCGTCGAGATCGAAGCTTCGACGACCCAACTCCTCGCGTGCGGCGACGTGGAGCACATAGCCATCGAAGAACCACGCCAGTCCGTTCGCCCGGCAGACCTGTTCCAGAAAGGCCTGGGCGGTCTCGGCGTGGATATCGCCGCGGACCTCACCTTTCACCGCGCTGCTGACCTCGACCGGCAGCGACAGGTTGCGCCCGAACTCCTGCAGCACGTCGCGGACTTTCTGATCGATCACCACGTAGCGGTAGCTTCGGCCTGCCCAGGGGGCGTCGGCTGCGAAGGCACCGTTGCCCGCCAACCCGAGCATCAGGGCGATGACGGCCAAGGATCGCCACCTGGCTCCCCGGCGGCGAAGGCCCATGAGGGCCACCGCCGCGGACGCTCCGATAACCCTAGCAAGATCGCGATGACGGTTTGGTGGCCGGTTGTATGTCTTTTTGTGGCTTTCGCTTGCCCTGTGTAAACGACTGTCACCATTCATTGACATGCCACGCTGCCCCAAGCTGCCGGTTCTCCGGTACGCTGTTCCTCCACTCCCCGAGCCTCTGGACTGATTCACGGATGAAGTCATCTTCTGCGGTTTCTCGAATGGTCTCGACCCGCGCGGCGACGGTCCGCCGCAAGGGTGTGACATGGGCGGCGGTCGTCGCCGTCGGATTCGCCCTCTCCGCGTGCGCGGCGACGCCGTCCGATACCCGGGAGGGCCGGCTGCTCAAGCTGGCCGACGATGTCGACCAGCGCGGCGACCACGCCACGGCGGCGGCCATGTACGAACGTGCGCTGGAGCAGGGGGAACCGTCCGCCGAGCTGCTGATTCGCCTGGGCAATGCGCGCCTGGCCGCCGGAGAGCCCGAGGCCGCGGCCCAAGCCTTTCGGCAGGCACTGGCCGACGATCTCGACCTGGCCCCGGCGCTGCTGGGCCTGGGCACGGCACAGCTGCGGTTGGGCGAGCCCCAGGGGGCGCTGCGCAGCCTGTCGCGGGCCGCCCCCGAGCTCGACAGCGTGGCTGCCTGGAGCCGTCTGGGCGCCGCGCAGGCGCTGGCGGGGCATCCCGGTCGGTCGGTCGAGGCCTTTGCCAGGGCCGCGCGGCTCGAACCGCGGGATCTCGACGTCCAGGCCAATCTGGCGCTGGCCGAGTCCCTGGCCGGCGATGACGCCAAGGCCATCGCCGGCATGCGACGGGTCGTCGACTCTCCCCTCGCCGAAGCGCGCCATTACCGCAACCTCATTCTGGTGCTGGTACTGGGCGGGCAGCGCGAAGAAGCCCGTCGTGTCGAGATCCCCGACCTGCCGGCGTCGCGGCGCGAGTCGTTGATCGCCAGCGCCGAGCGCATTGCCGCGCTGCCCAGCGCCGCTGCACGAGCCCAGGCCCTCGGCATGGCCCAGGCTTCTGCCGCGCGCGAGTGAACTCGCGCCGGCGCCCACCGGCCCGTCACAGGCCATCGGTCGTCGCAGTGTCGCCCATGGCACTGCGCGCCTCGCCTTCCAGCATCGCACGCCGCTCGTTGGCGCGGCCGCGATCGTCGAGCCGCTCGCGGGCGGCGTTGGCGATGGGGCCCGCCATTGGCGGCCCCATCTCCCGCCCGCGGATCAGGTCCTGGGGATTGGCCACCATCAGCTGGAGATTCAGATCGTTGGCGCAACCCGGGGGGAGCGTCACCAGACCCTCGGCGTCCGGTTCCGTCTGGCACAGGTTGGGCAGGGTCGCCATCCGCCCGCCCGGTGCGGCTTCGTCGATCCCCGGAGCGGCCAGAGCCACCTGGCGGTAGCCGCTGGTCCAGCTCATCGGCCCCATCGACGACTGGCAGCCGGCCAGTAGCGTCAGCATCAGCAGCGGGGCGAAGTGGCGGATCGCGCGCGTCGTGGCGAGCGGGTTGGGTGACATCACGGCGGTCTCCTCGCTCATCGCAGATAGAACCCGAAAGGATCGTCGACGCCCGCCGACCTGGCGTGTTGTGCCGGATCGTCGCCAAGCCGGGTGCCGCGGCTGACCTGGGCCTGGTCCAGTGGCGTTCTCGGCGTCGGGGACGAGGAGGGGCGGACCAGGTAGGGGGTGATCAGGATCACCAGCTCGGTCTCGTTGCGCTGGAAACGGCGCGACCGGAACAGTTGGCCCAGGATCGGAATGTCGCCGAGTACCGGGATGCGCTCGATCTCGTTGGAGGCCTGGCGCTGGAACAGCCCGGCAATGGCAAAGGTCTGGCCGCTACCCACTTCGACCACGGTGTCGGCGCGTCGCACCTGCAGCGACGGCACGTCGTAACCGGCGATCTGAACGTTGTCGCTGGAGAGGCTGCTGACCTCGGGGCGCACCTCCATCGAGATGCGGCCGTTGGGCAGCAGGGTCGGGGTGCTCAGCAGGGAGACCCCGAACTGCTTGTAGTCGATCCCCACCAGGTCGCTGTTGACCGGTACGGGAATCGGAATCTCGCCGCCGGCGAGGAAGCTGGCGGTCTGACCCGAGACCGTGGTGATGTTGGGTTCGGCGAGTATCTGCAACAGGTTGTTCTGCTGCAGCGCCTGGAGCAGGCCGTCGACGCCCTCGCTGCCCGGGGAGCTGGCGATATTGCTGGTCAGCACGCCGAACGAGAACGAGCCGTTGTTGATCAGCGCATTCCAGCTGACGCCGTAGCTGAGCAGTTCGTCGCGGGCGACCTCGGCAAAGCGCACCCGAATATTGATCTGGTTGGCGCCGTCGTAGCTCGAGCGATTGAGACCGCCATCGGCGGGCGCCTCGGCATCGAGGGCCGACTGCGTGGCCATGGCGCTGGCCACCGTCGCGTTGCGGCCCTCGGCCACCAACTGGTTGCCGGCCATGTGCAGACTGACCTGACTGTCGCCGTCGATGCCGCGAAGCGCCTGGCTCGCCCTGGCGTCACCGTCGCGGACCTGCAGCCGCAGCGAGGCCTGGCTCTCGTCGTCGGCGCCGAGGGCGATCAGGTTGGTATCGCCGGCCTGCTTGCCGAACAGGTAGATCACCCCGGGGGAGACCACCTGCACATCGGCGATGGCGGGGTTGGCCACGAATACCGAGGCGACCTGTCGGTCGAAGCGCAGAATGCGTCCCTGGCCAGTCTCCAGCGCCAGTGTCTCGCCGGCGCTGTCGACGGCGACATCGGCATGCGCGAACGGCACGGTCATCAGCAGTGCCATCACCAGCTGGAGTGCCAAGTAGAAGGGGGCGAGCAGAGAGGTGTGGCTAGCGCCCCTCATGAAGTGGCCTGCCACTATGCCACGAGCGTTGTCCATTGCTGTTGTCATCGGATCCCTTGTCGCAAAGTCCCGCTGGCCGCGGGGTCTCTACTCATACCTTGGAAATCGTTTATTGTCATCATGTTACGACTTGGTCTGCGCCTCGGTCTCGCGTCGCGGTGCGGGCTTCGGCAGGCGCACCTGGGCGATCGCCTGCAGGCTGAATTCCGGTGCGACCTCCGGCCAGGCCAGGACGGCCATGTCGATCTCCTGCTGTTTGAGCCACTGCTGCAGTGACGCGCGCACGTCCCCGGCGATCACGATCACCGGTCGCAGGTCGGTATCCAGCGCGTCCAGCTGTTGCTGGAACCAGCCATTGAGGGCCCGGGAGAGGGGGGCTGGCAGCCCGATGCGCAGGGACTGGGCCTCGGCGTGGCGCTGGGCGGCCCGTAGCGCTTCCTCCAGCGGTCGGGTGGCGACCCAGGCCGGCAGGACCCGATCGCTGCGGGCATGGCGATGACAGATCTGACGTGCCATGGCGACGCGAATGCGGTCGGCTAGCCGCGCGCTGCTGGACTCCTGCGGCCCCCAGGTCACCATCGCTTCGAGAATGGTACGCATGGCGCGGACCGGTACTCCCTCGCTGACCAGACGGCGCAGGATTTCCGCCATCTTCTGCAGCGAGACGACGCGAACCGCCTCGGTGACCAGCTCGGCATAATCCGTTTCCATCCGCGACAGCAGCGAGCGAGCTTCCTGAATGCCGACGAAATCACCGGCGTAGCGCGTCAGCGTGCGTTCCAGGCAGCGTTCCAGCACCTGGTCCGGTGTGCGATAGCGCATTCCCGCCTCGTCGAGCGTGCTGCTCGCCGAGTCCGGCAGCCACTGCCAATGGCCGCGGCCGACCAGTGCGGGCTCTGTCTGTGCGGAGAGCTCGAGTAGCGCCAGCGTGCCGGCGTCGTCGTCCAGCAGCACGCTGGCGGCCGGCAGTTCGCCGTTGAGCACGGGGACTTCGTCCAGCTCGATGGCGAAGCGCTGCGCGCCGAGCGCCGGTTCGAGACGCAGCCCGACGCTGGGAACGGCGATCCCCAGGTCGCGCTCGACGCGCTCCCGGACCGCCTGGACGCCCTCTCGCAGCAGGTCCAGCGACAGGGAGTCCGCCAGGGTCGCGCTCAGGCACAGCATGACGCGATGCTGGCCCGGATCGTCGGCGGCCAGGCGGCCGGGGGTAGCGGCCTCGGCGGGGGCGTCGTCCTGGCGCGGCGAAGACTCGCCAGCGCTCGGCGTGGTCTCGGCATCGGCCGTTTCCGCTTCGGCCTGTTCACGCAGGTGGCGTCGGCGTAGCAGGAAGGCGGCGCTCCCCAGCAGCGCCGAGATCGCCAGGAACACGCCGGTGGCGAAGCCCGGGATGAAGGCCGCGCAGAACAGCACGGCGGCGGTCAGGCCCAGCGCCTTGGCGTTGCTGCCGAGCTGGCCGACGATCTCGCTGCCCAGGTCGCTGGCGTTGTCGGAACTGACCCGGGTGACCACGGTGCCGGCGCCGATGGAGATCAGTAGCGCCGGGATCTGGGCGATCAGGCCGTCGCCGACGGTGAGCAGGGAGTAGGTCTCGACGGCTTCGCCGAACGGCATGCCGTGCTCGAGCATCCCGATCAGCAGGCCGCCGATCAGGTTGACGAACAGGATCACCAGCCCGGCAATGGCGTCGCCCTTGACGAATTTCATGGCGCCATCCATGGCCCCGTAGAGCTGGCTCTCGCTCTCCAGCAGCGAACGTCGGCGGCGAGCCTCGACGTGGTCGATATCGCCGTTGCGCATCTCGTTGTCGATGCTCATCTGCTTGCCGGGCATGGCGTCGAGCGTGAAACGCGCCGCGACTTCGGCGACCCGCTCCGAGCCCTTGGTGATCACCAGGAACTGGGCCACGGTGATGATCAGGAACACCACCATGCCGATGACCACCTCCCCGGCGATGACGAAGTTGCCGAAGGCGTCGACGATCTGGCCGGCATCGGCGTCGAGCAGGATCAGGCGGGTGGTGGTGATCGACAGCGCCAGCCGGAACAGCGTCGCCAGCAGAATGATCGGCGGCAGCGAGGAGAACTCCACCGGGTGCGAGATATAGAACGCCACGATCAGGATCAGCAGGCTGAAACCGATGTTGACCCCGATCAGCGCGTCGACCAGGGCGGTGGGCAACGGGATGATCATCATCACCACGGCCAGCACCATGAAGACCGCGATGATCACGTCGCTGCGCTGGGAGGCGCGGCGGGCGAGGATATTGAGTCGACCGAGAAGCTGGTTCATGTCATGCCCGCTCCCGTGATGCATCGGCTTGCTGTCGGTGTTCCAGGTAGCGTCGAAAGTGGCGTCGCGCGGCGTCCCGGTCGCCGTTCAGCCATTCGGCACGGCTGCGCAGCAGGAGCAGCGTGGCATCGCCCTGGCCCGCGGCCTCCAGGCGCTCGATGACATTGAGGGCACGCCCGCCGTTGCCGTGGGTCAGAAATCCGCGACACAGCGCGCGCAGGATGCCGGTATGCTCCGGCGCCATGCGGGTGGCGATCAGCAGCAGCACCAGCCCCCGCTGGGTCTGGCCGCTCTTGAGGTAGAGGTGGCCCATCAAGTGCAGCAGGTCGGCCGCATCGCGATCGTTGGTCTCTGTCATGACGGCTCCTCGTCGTGGGCATCGTCACCACCGGGAGCAGCGTCTGCCTGCGGTGCCATGGTGTCGCTCATGCGCGCCTCCCAGGCCTGGCGCCACTCGAGCTCCTCGCCGATGACTTTCTTCGCCATCCCGACGATGTCGTCGTCCGCATCCAACGTCGGCAGCACGCCTTCGATCACGTGCTGGAGCAGTTCGATGCTACGGGCGTTGGCGTAGCTGCGGGCGTCGCTGGCCTCGGGTCGCTCGAACGCGTCCAGGCGTGCGGCCAGCGCCGGTTGGCCGGCGCCGCGAGCCCGGGCGTGACCGATCGCGCGGATGAAATCGTCGTCCCGCCCGGCGGGTGTCTCGACGGGACGGACAGGCGCCGGACCCGTGCCCGAGGAGCGATAGCGGTCTGGTTCGACCTGGCGACCGGTGATCTTCATGACACGACGGCCTCGTCAGCGCGGTCTCTCATTCAGAGCGTCAGCGCGAACTGGTCGTCGCCGCGGCTCAGCGTGATGCGGTCCGGCTGAATCGCGGATATCACCCATCCGGATTCGAGCGCGGCGCCGGGATAGAGTCGCTTCCCGCGGCCGTCGATGACATAGGGGCTGTCGCCCAGCCACACGGCCTGCAGCTTCAGGTCGGGTGGTGCGGCATCCTGCCGGGCCTTGACGTCGTTGAGCAGCACCTGATGGCCGCCGTAATGCTGATCGAACCAGCGCTGGGTCTGGTCCCAGGCCGCGCCCTGCGCCGCCGCGTACTGGCCGGATACGCTCAGGTAACCGCCGTGATCGACGACGCTCAGCGAGTCGAGGCCTGCGTCCGAGAGCTGGCGACGTAGCGCTTCCGCCGGGCCCGGGCGGCTCTCCGTGGTCAGCCGATGCGCTCCGTCGAGCGCCTGGGGATCGAGGGAGACCGTCGAGTAACCGCCGATATTGGCGCCAGCCTGATTGACGTCGATGAATTCGTAGACCGCCAGCACGCCGAGCGTCGCCACCAGCGCGGTGAACGTGGCGCCTCGATTGAGCGAGGTTCGCCAGCGTGGTGGCAGGGCCGGGAGCTTGGGGAGTGCCGGGATCATCGAGGGCGCGGAGGGACGCGACAGCGTCAGTGACACGCCCTCGAAGCGCAACTCGGCCGGAAGCTCGCCGCGCTGGCCGGTCCCCTGGTGCACGACGCGACCGTTGAAGACGATATCGCCGCCGATCGCTTCGACCGCCAGCTGGCGTCCGTGGAACCGCAGTACCAGGTGCTCGGGTGCCACGCCGGGGTCGCCCAGCAGAATATCGGCGGCTTCGTCGCTGCCAATCCGACAGGTTGGCTCGCCGAGATCCATCGTCGCGCCGTGATGCAGTCCAGCGGTGACCGTGAGCGTCGCAACGACTTCGCCTGCCGACGCCATGGGGGAGGTGACGGTGTTCATGCGCTTGACTCGCTAGTGTCGTACGATGCGGGAAGAAATTCCTTGGCTGTCCGTACCGGATTCGTCGAGGCGGACAGCCAAGGAAACTCCAGAAAATCCAGCATTCTCCATCGTCGCTATGTCCGATGCGTCCCGGACGCACTGCCGTGGTTGGGAAGAGCGTCGCGGGCGGCGTGGTTTCGCCCGCGACTTCTCCGCATCAGTTCTGCGGACGCTGCTTGGTCGCATCGAGCATGGTCTTCTTCTCGGTCGTGACCTTGGTGATTTCAGCGGATTTCTCGATCGCCTGATCAAACACGGCCTTCAATTGATCGATGGAAGAGTCTGCGCTGTCATTCGAAGTTGACGGATCGATTGCGGGCGTAGCCATGGTATTTCTCCTGGTAGCGTGAAATTCAAGGTCCGCCATTCCAGCGGTTTGAAGAGGTGCCGGACCGGGTTCTCGATATCGACCAAACTTTGGGAACGCGATCCAACGCAATTCAGACTACTGGCTGCGAATGACAATGCGACGGCTTGGAAGTAAAACTTTGATGTTTTGCGTTGCTGTAGAGTAACGGAAGGAAAGCCATATTGTTTGAAGCAAGATTTTGATTATAAAGAAAAAGATCTATATTGAATGGCCGTTCAATCGATTCCTGGTATGCATTTATTACCCCTCGTTACGTTGAAATGAGCGTTTCAATCCATGGTGGCACTCTTCTTCATTTCAGTGACTCGATGCCGCCCGATGGTCAACGTGCATTAAAGTGCACACCTTTTTCGTCGGGTTTTTTCATGCTCTTGTTTTGAGTTATTTCTGAATTAGTTTCATCTGAATTACGTCTGCATGAACGGTTTGCAGCGCGAGCATTTTTCCATCCCCGTGTCGCATCATGGCGTCATCGGGAATGACGCATTCCGACTTGATCTCGCAGTGTCACCACTACGCTGCGGTTCGTCACGATCGCTGCCAATCTTGCCGTACCGGCCCGTAACCTCGTCATCAAAGTCCAACCGGCGTTAACTTGATTAACGTCAACGACATGAATTAACCGAGGTGAATTTTTCCCTTTAAATTCAATCATTTATTGCCGTTCTTCGTTTTCGTGGCTATAGTCTGAGACCTCCTTGGGGAGTAGCCGATCACGACTGCACCTTGCTGGTCGTGATGTCCGTGTCAACACACCCGGCAATGCCGTGGCACGAACGCCGAGACCGGTTGGCGAGACCATGGGCATCCGCGGTACGAGTCGGGTACGGCGAATGTCGTGGCAACACCACCGGCTGGAACGGACAATGAATCCTGCATCCCTGTTCATACTCGCTTTCGCCATGTCGACCGATGCCTTCGCTGCTTCGGTCGGCAAGGGTGCGGCTCTCCGGCGTACCCGGTTCCCCGAGGCACTGCGCATCGGTGCCATTTTCGGAACGGTCGAGGCGATCACGCCGGTCATCGGCTGGGCTATCGGCTTGGCCGCCACGCGGTTCGTGTCCGAATGGGACCACTGGATCGCCTTCGTGCTGTTGGGGGCGCTCGGTGCCCACATGATCTGGGAAGGGTTCAAGCCGGTCCCGGTCGAGGCGGACGACGGCAGCGCACCGGAGCGCAAATCGGGCTGGCTGCTTGCGCTCACGGCGCTGGCCACCAGCATCGACGCCATGGCCGTCGGCGTGACGCTGGCCTTTACCGATGTGAACATCGTCGTGGCGGCGGCGGCAATCGGCCTGGCGACGATGCTAATGGTCACCGTCGGCATCATGCTGGGTCGCGCGATCGGATCGCTGATCGGCAAGCGGGCCGAAATCGTGGGAGGGCTGGTCCTGATCGGAATCGGTTGTACCGTGCTCTACGAGCATCTGGTGGCTCGCGTCGCTTGAAAGCTTGCCGACACTGCCTAGGCCTATTCACACCATCCGTGCGGCCGCGACGGAGCCGGCTTTTTCGTGAGACCAGGCGCGAGCCTCGGGTTCTGGGGTTCCAAGCGCTTGGCTGAGGCCCTAGGCTATGCCCCCCATCCGTGAAGTCGAACGAACCTGGAGGTCAAATGGCATCACACCCCATTCGGGACAACGCGCTGAAGGCGACACTGCGCTCGCCCCGATTCCGACAGCAGCAACAGAAACCGAAGAAAGGCAAGGGCAGCTACTCCCGCAAAGGGCGGTCGTCCGAGGGAGGGCGCCATCGCCAAGCGGCCTGAAACGATCTGCGGCCGCTTCGCCATGGTGCTCCCCCCGTTTTTCCTACCCATACCTCCCGATGACCCCCTTTCGGCTCGCATCGAGCCCTTGATTTGCCACGCTTTCCGTGGCGGCGTCTATGCTGAGACATCGATCCTCTCCGGGAGCTTTCATGTCGACCTCATCCTCGCTCTGGCACGCCTCGCTCGCCGATTTCCAGCACGCCGTCGAAACGCGGTCCACGCCGGGTTGCGGTGCTGCCGCGGCGTTGAACGGCTGCCTGGGCCTGGCATTGATCCTCAAGGGCGTGCGCTTGCATCGGGGGGAAACCGATCCGCATCGCCAGCGTCTGATAGCCGAAGGAGACGCGTTGCAGCAGGCACTGGCCGAGGCCGTCGACGACGACGCCGCGGCATTCGACGACTATCTACAGGCGCAACGGCGATCGCACGATGATACCGCCGAATCGGATCCGTGCGATTCGGCCCTAGATGAGGCTCGTGAGGCGTCGATCCGGATTCCGCTGGCCGCCGCCGAGCGATGCCGGGAGGGGTTGGTGCTGGCGCTCGAGGCGCTGCCGCTGACCTCGCCGGCGATGCGCAGCGACACGCTGGCCGGCGCCACCATGCTCGGCGCGGCGCTGGAGGCGTTGGTGATCGGGGCCGGGGCCAATCTCGAAGCGCTACCCGATCCCGCCACGCGACAGGCCCTGGAAGCGCGTTGCGAGGCGCTTCGCGCAGAGGTTCGGGGGCTCCGCCGGCGACTCGGCAGCGAGGGCTGACGCCGCGACGCCGGCAACTGGTCAGCCCGTGATCAGTAGACTCCACCACGCCACTGTCAACAGTAGCAGTGCCAGCACGCGATTGAACCACTGCCACTGATACGGGTGCCGGAACAGCCGGGCGACACCGCTGCCCACCAGCCCCCAGAGCGCCAGGCAGGGCAGGGCCACGACACCGAACGTCAGGGCCAGCAGACCGATATCCAGCGCGCGGGAGGCCGGGCCGGCGAAGACACCGACGACCGACAGCGCCATCATCCAGGTCTTGGGATTGATCAACTGCAAGCCGGCGGCCTGGCGCGCCCCGAATGCCGGCGCGACGGATATCTCGTCTCCGGCCTCGACTTCCGGTGGCGGGCTGCGAAAGAGCCGCCACGCCAGCCAGCTCAACCAGGCCACGCCGATCGCCGCCATCAGTCGACGCACGAGGGGGTAGGCCAGTAGCGTCTGCGATAGCCCCAGTCCCACCGCCAGCACGATCGCCGCCGCCGCCAGGCTGGCGCCGAAAACGGCGGGAAGGGCGCTTTTCCAGCCCCGTCGCGAGCCCTGCGCGAGTATCAGCAGGTTGGTCGGCCCCGGCGTGATCGAGGCGACGAAGGCGAACAGGGTGAACGGTAACCAGGCGGACATGATCGACTCCGGAAATAGCATGGAGCCGCCACTATCGCGCCGTTGTCACCCAGGGTCTGGAAGGTTTGAGCAGCCGCGCCCCGGAATTGCTTCGAAGCCGCTTCAACAGCGCCCCGCAACCGGCGTTTACCGAAGCCCCAGGCCGATTCAACCGCCCCGGCCGCAGCGCTGGCGATAGCTCGCCGGCGTCAGACCGTAGGCGCGCCGGAACCAGCGTCCCAGATGGCTCTGATCGGCGAAACCGAGCTGGCTGGCAACCGAGGCGGGCGATTCGCCGGCAGCGAGCCGCTGGCGGGCGAGGCTCAGGCGCAACTGCACCAGATAGGCATGAGGTGCCAGGCCGAAGGCCGACTTGAAGGCGCGGGTGAGCCGGAACCGGTCGACGCCGCACTGCTCGGCCAGGGTCTGCAGGCCGATATCCTCGGCATAGTTTGCATGCAGCAGTTCCTGCGCCCGACGGGCGGCGCGCGGCAGACGCGGATCCGTCAACGGACGTCGGCGCCAGCCCAGGTGTGGCACCAGGCCCTGGAGCAGGGCATCGAGAGCGTCGTCGCGTTCGAGCCGCGACGTCGACTGACGCAGGGTCGTGAAGGCGCGGGCGATGCTCGCGATCAATGGGGTGTCGTCGACCAGCGTCGAGGCGAAGCCCGGTTCGCCGGCAACGGTGCCGGCGGTCGCAAACTGGCGCAGCTCACGCTGCAGCCAGTCGGGGTCGAGGTAGAGCATGGCGTAGGTGAAACCGCCCTCGGCCGGCGCATGGCCGTCGTGAATCTCGCCGGGCTCGACTAAGAACAGGTGGCCGGGTGTGCTGTCGTGACGAACGCGGCGGCAGTGGAACTGCTGCACGCCCTGCTCGGTGAAGCCGATCAGATAACTGTCGTGCCAGTGGGGATCGTAGGCGTGGCCCTCGAAGTGGGCACGGATCGTCTCGATGCCGGTATCGCGGTCCTGTCGCAGATCGATCCAGTTCGTCGATGTCATGCTGCCTCCCGTCCGGCTGCCCATCGATGCGCTACGCCGGTTCGATCCTGGCAGCATGCCAGAAAGGGACGCCGGGGTCTGGAACGTTCGTGCAGTCCGGGCCTCGCCGCAGGAACGCGGGCGCGTTCAATCCGGCACTGGCGCCTCGAAGGTATCGCGGCGCCGGATCGTCAGCGTGGTGCCGATCGAGGCGGCAATCACCAGTCCGATCGCCAACCACTGCAGCGTACCCAGCAGCTGGCCCAGGAACAGCAGGCCGGAGAGCGCGCCCACGGCGGGCTCGAGGCTCATCAGGGTACCGAAGGTCTGGGTCGGCAGCCGTGGCATGGCGATCATCTCCAGGGTGTAGGGCAGCGCGGTGGAGAGTATCGCCACTGCCAGGGCGTACGGCAGCACCTCAGGCGCGAAGATGGCCGTACCCGCGTCGAGCAACCCCACCGGGGCGATGACCACCGCGGCGATGGTGATACCGAGGGTGGCGCTCTGGGCGCCATTGATCGCCCCGGCCTTCTGCCCGAACAGGATATAGAGTGCCCAGCAGACGCCGGCGCCGAGGGCGCAGGCCGCGCCGTAGGGGTCGATCGGGCCGCTGCCGCCATCGCCCAGCAGCAGCAGGCAGATCAGACCGAGTACCGCGAGGGCCACCCAGAGCAGATCCAGCCAGCGCCGTGACGAGAGCATCGCCACCGCCAGCGGCCCGGTGAACTCCAGCGCCACCGCGATCCCCAGCGGCACGGTCCGCAAGGCCTGGTAGAAAAGGAGATTCATGACGCCCAGCGAGACGCCGTAGATGAGCGTCGATTTCCAGGCGCGACGGCTCAGCGGCCGGCGCCAGGGGCGCATGACGAGCAGCAGCAGCAGGGCGGCGAGGATCAGGCGGATCGAGGTGGTGCCGGTGGCGCCGATGACCGGGAACAGCGACTGGGCGACGGAGGCGCCGCTCTGGATCGAGCACATCGCCACGATCAGCATGGCCACCGGCCAGATTCTGGCGAAGAATTCGCGCATGGCGACTGACATGACACCTCCCGAGGTCTGCGGCATGATGACTCGCCAAAACGTGACCGCTTATCGCCTTGGCGATGAGCGGCATGGGACGAGAGTCGCGATTGTACGGATGGGCAATATATTGCACAACTCTAACGAGCGCCCCGACGTACTGGTGCACGTGGCCGCCAATGTCAGGCGCCTGCGTCAGGCGGTCTCCCTGAGCCAGCAGGCCCTGGCCGAGCGGGCCGGGGTCAGTCGGCGCATGCTGGTCAATATCGAGAAGGGCGACGTCAACGTCAGTCTGGGCATGCTGGATCGTCTGGCCGAAGCGCTGGGCGTGCTGTTCTACGCGCTGGTCCAGCCGCCGGACAGCGAAGACTCCGCGCGCATCGACGAGGTGGCCTGGGTCGGCCGCTCGCCGGAGAGCCGGGCGCGGCTGCTGGCGAGCAAGCCGGCCCGCCAGGAGGTCGAGCTGTGGTCCTGGTCGCTCGCACCGGGAGATATCTACGAGTCGGCGGCCGACGACAACGGCTGGCACGAAATGCTGGTGGTGATCGAAGGCACGCTGACGCTGGAGCTTTCGACGGGGGATATCGTCATCCCCGCCGGCGACTTCCATGTCTATCCGAGTAACCAGCCCTATCGCTATCGCAACGATGGGCGTGGCACGCTGCGCTTCATCCGCAATGTGGTGCATTGACCCCGCAGCGCACTCGGTGCCAGGCCCGGTAGCGTCCGATCACAGTCCCGCCTTGTCCAGCCCGAAGGCCTTGTCGGCTGAGCCGGGAATGGCCTGGAAGGCGATGCTGAGACGATTCCAGCCGTTGATGGCGACGATCAGGAAGGTCAGGTCCGAGAGCTCCGCCTCGGAGAAGTGGCCGCGCACGTTGTCGTAGGCGCCATCATCGACCCCATGCTCGGGCAGTCGGGTCAAGGTTTCCGTCCAGGCCAGGGCGGCCCGTTCGCGGGGGGTGAACAGCGTCGATTCCCGCCACAGCGCAACGTGGTGCAGGCGCAATTCGCGCTCGCCGTCGATCTTCGCCTCCTTGACGTGCATGTCGACGCAGAAGGCGCAGCCGTTGAGCTGAGACGCTCGCAGCGTCACCAGATGCTTGATCTCCTTGATTACCTCGCTCTGCGACAGTGCCATGTTGAAATCGATGTATTTCTGTGCGGCCTTGGGAGAGGTCTGGTAGTAATTCACGCGGGCTTGCATGTCGTTCACCTGTCTGGGTAGTGGGTCATGGGAAGATGCGAACCAGATACCGGGACAGGATGAGGTGCCGGCGTGAGGTCGCACAGAGCCAAGACCGGCGACGATTTCTGGGCCATCGCGAGATGACCTGCGACGCGTCATGCCATGAGCGCGGCCAGCCGAGTGGCCAGGGCATCGGCATGGGCCGCATCGATGACGTTGGTAAAGCTCAGCAACAGCCCGGACTCTTTTGCCGCGCTCAGGTACCAGGCGGACAGTGCATGCCCACCCAGCCCGGCGCTGGCCGCCCGTCTCGCGAGGGTCACGTCGTCGGCGCCGTCGGGAAGACGAGCCAGCAGGTGCATCCCGCCGGCTTGTAGGTCGATGTGAATCCGGTCGCCCAGATGGTGTTCGAGCGCCTGTCGAAGGTGTTCACGCCGCATCTGATAGAGCGCCCGCATCCGCTTGAGGTGGCGGGCGAAATGGCCCTCTTCGATGAAATCCGTCGCCACCGCCTGGTTCAACGTCGGGGAGCCATGACCCAGACCCCGCGTCGCGTGCTGGAAGGTCGCGACCTGGGCGCGGGGGACCACCAGGTAGGCCAGCTTGATGGCGGGAAACAGCACCTTGCTGAACGTGCCGGTGTAGAGCACGCGTTCGTCGCCATCGAGACTCTTCAGTGCCGGGACGGGCTGGCCGCGATAGCGGTACTCGCTGTCGTAGTCATCCTCGATGATCCAGGCCGCTTCCCGCTGCGCCCATGCCAGCAACGCCTGGCGGCGGGCCAGCGTCATCGTCACCCCGGTGGGGCTCTGATGCGTGGGCGTGACCACGGCGAAACGGGCCTGGGCGTCGCGTGAGCACCCCGCTTCGACATTCACTCCTTCGCCGTCGACGCTCACCGGCGTCAGGTGCATCCCCTCGCCCAGCAGTCGTTCCCGCGCCATCACGTAGCCCGGCTCTTCGAACCATCCCCTGTTACCGGGTGTCAGCAGGGCCCGGCAGATCAGGCCAAGCGTGTCCCGATAGCTGTCGGTGATGAAGATCTGTTCGGGCTGGCAGGCGATGCCTCGCGACACGCCGAGGTAGCTCACCAGGGCGCGCTTCAGCGCCGGATGGCCCGTCGGCGGCGGATAGTTCAGTTCGGCGCTGGACTGGACCCGGAGTCGGCGCTGGCTCAGGCGTGCCCACAACTTGTGGGGGAAGGCGTCCAGCGCCGGAAGCCCCAGCTGGAACGGTTGCGGCGGTTCGAGATCGGACTCCGGCGCCTGCCCGGCCATCGTATCCGGTGTCGGGGCCGGACCCATGGCGTCGGGCAAGTGTGGCGAAACGATCGTGCCCGCCGGGCCTCGCGGCAGCAGATACCCTTCGCTGACGAGCAGTTGATACGCCAACTCCACCGTGCCGCGCGACAGGTTCAGCTCACTGGCGAGGCTGCGTACCGAAGGCACCCGTTTGCCGGGTGGCAGGCGCCCGTCTGTCATCGCTTCGCGCAGGCGCTGGTAGAGCTGCCGGTAGATCGGCACGCTCTGCGTACGGTCGAGCCGAAGTCGGGTATTGGACATGTCGATGTCCCAGAAGATCGAAGACGTCTTGGCGCTGCCAAGCGGATCTGTCCGATTCTAACCTGACTCCTCTTCACAAGGAGGATGTCCGATGACCACCGTTCGACTACTACCGGTGACGACGGAGCAGGCGTGTCTGCGCTGCTTCGATGTCATGCGTGAGCTTCGCCCGCCTCTCGACGCGCCGCAGACCTTCGTCAGCCAGATCATGCGCCAGATGGCTCTGGGATATCGGCTGTTGGCGGCGTGGGAGCGGAATCGGGTCGTCGGACTGGCGGGCTATCGACTGACCGAAAACCTGCTTTATGGCCGCTACGTCTATGTCGACGATCTCGTCGTCAGCGCAGCAGGCCGTCGCCACGGTCTGGGGGCGCGGCTGCTGGCGTCCGTGCGCGAGGAGGCGAGAGCTGAGGGATGCCGTCATCTGGTGCTGGATACCGGGCTGGGCATGGCACTGGCACAGCGCTTCTACTTCCGGCAGGGGCTGCTTTCCCGAGGCATGCACTTCGTGGAAGCCTTGAGCGTCGAGGAGACGGCATCGTGACGATACGAACACTGCTCGTGACCGCCAGCCCGCACCGCGACGAGGCCTTGGGGAGCCGTCTGGCGCGGCAGATCGCGGCGCGACAGGGAAGCGCCCTGCTGGTGCGGGATCTCGTCGCCGAGCCGCTGGTGCCGTTGACGATGGACTATGCCCGGGCGTTGACGTTGCGCGATCCCATGCCTCGCGCAAACGCGACGCTGGCGTTATCCGAGCGCCTGATCGAAGAGCTCGAATCCACCGACCGGCTGATCATCGCGACCCCCATGCATAACTTCGGCATGCCCGCGGCATTGAAGCTCTGGGTCGATTACGTGCTGCGCATCCATCGGACCTTTGCGGCATCCCCGCAGGGCAAGGTGGGTCTGCTGGCGGACCGGGCGACGCTCGTCATCGTCAGTTCCGGCGGCTTTCACCGCGCCGGAGAATCGCAGCAGCCCAATTTCCTCACCCCCCATCTCGAAGCCGTGCTGAATACGCTGGGCATTCGCGCGCCGCAATTCGTGTATCTGGAAGGGCTGGTCAGCCGACGCGACGCGCCGGAGACGATCATCGCAGAGGCGGCCGCCGCGTTGGGCGACGCCTGGTGCCATTGACGGCCAGCGCGGTCGAGAAGCCCTTCGTCACGACAGCTCGCTGGCGCCGTCGAGGCTTACGGGCCGCACTGCCACTCGCCTTCGAGCGTGCGCTGGGCGCCATCGGCCCGGTCGTAGGTCAGCGTCGCCGGCCGTGCGGGCGACTCGCCGCCCTCGCTGGGTTCGCCCGTCACCTCGATGCTGAGCGTCTTGCCCTTGCCCTCGAAAGTCGGGTTGTCGGTCATGCCGTCGAAGCCGCCTGGCGCCGAGACGCGCTCCACGTAGCCGGCTACCTTGACCACGCCCTGGGCCGCCGAGGACGAGTCGACATTCCCCATCGCGACCAGCAGCGGCGAAGCTCGCTCCGTCGAGAACTGACAGCCCAGCTCGCCCGAGAGGTTGGCCTCGTCGATATCCGACGCTGTCAGCGCATCGAGGGTGATCTGGGAACCATCCCCGCCCTGGGTTGCGCCACCCGCGTCCGACGGTCGCTCGGCGGTGGCCTGTGCCGGTTCCTGAGTCGTTGCCTGTGGCGTCGATGACGCCTGGCCGCCGGCGGCGTCGTCCGCGTCCGAAGACGAATCCGAACAACCGGCCAGCAGCACCAACAGGCCGGCCGCAACGATACCGATTCGACAGCTCTTTTTTCGGATGAACTCCATGTTTCCTCCTGAAACAACGTTGGGGACTCACGATTACCACGCCTGAACTCTACCGCGAGTGGCTCGCCGATGGGTAATGTCCCCCCCAACTCCATGTTGATGACGAGCGCGTGATGGCTCCCTTTCCGTGACGCCGGCCTCTATTTCGATCTGCGTCATCGGGCAGCCGAGCGCGATTGCTGGCGAGCAAGTTTGCCCGTCTTGCATTGGTTTTCCTGATCTCAAAGAACGGATAACAATATTTTAACGATGAAATCTACGTCTTTAGTGTTGGGTGAAGAGTGTCAATAACAACTTCACGCACGCTGGAGCCACAATGAGTACTTCCACCGACACGCTCGTGGTCGGCGCCGGGCAAGCGGGCATTGCCATGAGCGAACACCTGAGCCGACACGGCGTTGCCCACCTGGTACTCGAGCGCGATCGCATTGCCGAACGCTGGCGAACGGCGCGCTGGGACTCGCTGGTGGCCAATGGCCCCGCCTGGCATGATCGCTTTCCTGGCCTGACATTTCCCGCGATCTCGCCGGACGGCTTCGTGCCCAAGGAGCAGGTGGCGGACTATTTCGAAGCCTATGCGCGGCAATTCGAGGTTCCCGTTCGCACTGGTGTCGAGGTCACTCGCGTGACACCGAATCAGGGACGGCCGGGCTTCACGGTGGAAACCTCTGAGGGCACGATCGAGGCGCAGCGGGTGGTCGCTGCCACGGGCGCCTTCCAGACACCGGTCATTCCCGCCATCGCGCCGCAGGACGGGCGTTTCACACAGCTGCACACGGCCGACTACCGTAACCCCGAGCGGCTCCCCGAGGGTGCCGTTCTCGTCGTCGGCGCTGGCTCGTCAGGCACGCAGGTGGCGGCGGAGCTCAATCTTGCCGGGCGCCGGGTCTATCTCTCGGTGGGACCACACCATCGCCCGCCGCGCGCCTACCGCGGGCGCGATTTCTGCTGGTGGCTCGGGGTGCTGGGGGAGTGGGACAACGAGGTGCGCAAGCCGGGTTCGGAACACGTCACCATCGCCGTCACCGGTGCGCGTGGCGGCTACACCATCGATTTTCGCGAGCTGGCCCACGCGGGCGTGACGCTGGTCGGGCGCACCGAATCGTTCGATGTCGGCGTGGCGCGATTCGCCCCCGATCTCCGCGCCAATCTCGACGCCGGCGACGCCAACTATCTGTCGCTGCTGGACAGTGCGGATGCCTATGCCGCGCGCAACGGCCTCGACTTGCCGCTGGAGCCGCAAGCGCGGGTAATTCCGCCCGATCCGGATTGCGTCACCAATCCGCTTGCCGAACTCGATCTGGCGAAAGCCGGCATCACCACCATCATCTGGGCAACCGGGTTCGCGCAGGATTATCGCTGGCTGGAAGTCGATGCCTTCGATGCGAATGGCAGGCCCAGCCACCAGCGCGGGGTCTCGAGCGAGCCCGGCATCTATTTCCTCGGTTTGCCGTGGCTCTCCCGGCGCGGCTCCAGTTTCATCTGGGGGGTCTGGCACGACGCCAAGCACATCGCCGATCACATCGCCAAGATGCGCCACTATCTCGCCCACTACGATTCACCCGATCCCGTCTCGAGGCCGCCGACAGCCAGCGAAGCCGCGTCCTCGACAGATTCTCGTCCTCGGAGGGTCAGCTAATGCCGACGCATACCCGCATCCGCATGTTCAACACCCAGAAGACCTACCCTAATCAGACCCTGGACAACGATCTGTGCCAGGCCGTCCGCGCCGGCAATACGGTCTACGTACGCGGTCAGGTGGGAACGGATTTCGATGGCAGGCTGGTCGGCCTGGGCGATCCCCGCGCCCAGGCCGAGCAGGCGATGAAGAACGTCAAGCAGCTGCTCGAAGAGGCCGGCAGCGATCTTTCGCACATCGTCAAGACGACCACCTATATCACCGACCCGCGCTTTCGCGAGCCGGTCTACCGTGAAGTCGGCCAGTGGTTGCGTGGGGTCTTCCCGATCTCGACCGGGCTGGTCGTCGCCGGCTTGGCGCAGCCGGAGTGGCTGATGGAGATCGACGTGATCGCGGTGATCCCCGAGGAGGATGAGGCATGACCTTTTCGATCGCGGCGCGCTGTGCCGAGACCGGCGAAACCGGCTGCGCGGTCAGCTCATCGAGCATCTGCGTGGCGGCGCGCTGCGCCTTTGCCGGCCCCGGCGGTGCGGTCTTGACGCAGAACGTCACCAATCCGGCACTGGGCTCCGAGGGGTTGGCACTCATGGCGCGGGGCCTGTCGCCGCAGGCGGCGCTGGCGCGGCTGATCGAGGGAGAACCTGCCCCGCAGTACCGGCAGTTGCTGCTGATCGACGGTGAGGGGCGCACGGCCGTCTATGACGGTGACAACGCCCTTGGCGTGGTCGGCCGAGCTGCTGGCCTCGACTGCGTGGCGGCCGGCAATCTACTGGCCGATGCCGAGGTGCCGCGGGCCATGGTCACGGCGTTCGAGCAGAGTGCAGGGCCACTGGCGGAGCGACTGCTGATCGCCATGGAGGCTGGCCTGGCCGCCGGCGGTGAAGCGGGCGCGGTGTTTTCCGCCGGCCTGGTGGTGGCGCGTCCCGAGGCGTCCTGGCCCGTCGTCGACCTGCGCGTCGATTGGCATGACGCCCCGATTGCCGAGCTGCGCGGGCTGTGGACGCGCTACGCGCCGCAGCTCGAAGCCTATGTCACGCGCGCACGCCAGCCGGAGGCGGCGCCGAGTTACGGCGTCCCGGGGGATCAGTGAGCCAGACCCCGACCAATTCCCGAAGCGACAAGATAAGGGGGTGACAACGTGTTGACCGAAGCTCAGATCGAACAATTCCAACGCAACGGCTATCTGGTCGTCGAGAACGTGCTCAGCGCCAACGAGCTCGAAGCGCTCAACGCCGCGTTCAATGGCTGGGTCGATGAGAGCCGCGCGCAGACCGCGGCCTATGGTGAGACGCTGGATCGCCGGCCGCGTTTCGACGTCGGTGGCGATCACAGCGCCGAGCATCCCTCGCTGCGCCGGGTGGCATCGCCGACCGAGATCTCGCCCGCCTATCTGCAGGTGGCGACGGATTCGCGCATGACCGACATGGTGCACGCGCTGATCGGAGCCGGTGGCGTGCGTTTCCACCACAGCAAGATCAACGCCAAGCTGCCGGGCACCGAGACCCAGGTGAAGTGGCACCAGGATTTTCTCTTCACGCCTCACAGCAATGACGATCTGGTCACTGCACTGCTGATGGTGGGCGAGGTGACGGCCGAGAACGGCCCGTTGCAGGTCATCCCGGGCAGCCACAGGCACCCGCTTTACTCTCATTGGCAGGGCGGCCGCTTCACCGGCGGCGTCGATGACGAGGTGATCGGCCGCGAGTGTCAGTCACCGGTCGAATGTGTGGGGCCGGCCGGTTCGGTCTGCTTCATGCACACCCGCCTGCTGCACGCTTCCGCACCGAACGCCTCGGCGCTGCCGCGAACCTTGTTCATCACGGTGTACGCGGCCGACGATGCGCTCCCTTATGGCGACAACCCCTTGCCGAGTCAGCACCAGGGCATGCTGTTACGCGGCGAGGAGAGCGGCGAAGTCCGCACCACGGCCAACGTGATGAAACTGCCGCAGAAGCCGAAAGGAGCTTCGTTCTTCGTACAGCAGGCAGGCATCGACGCCACGCTGTGATCTGGCGTTATCGAACAACTGGTTAGGCAACACCCCAACAACGACAAAACCCGGTGGAACGAACCATGAAAAAACTGGCAGTAGCGACTCTCTTGATGGCACTTGGTCTTTCGGCAATGGCGTCGTCGCAGGCGGATACGCTCGATGACGTCAAGGCGCGCGGCGTGCTCCGTGTCGGCACCGAGATGCAGTTTGCGCCGTTCGACTATCTGGAGAACGGCAAACAGACAGGTTTCAACAAGGCGGTCTTCGAGGCGGTCGGCAAGGCGCTGGGCGTCGAGGTGGGATTCGTCGACCTGCCGTGGCCCAGCGTGCTGCCCGGGCTGGAGGCGGGCAAGTACGATATGGTCGCCGGCCCGCTGATCATCACCAGTGAGCGCATGCAGCGTTATCGCTTTACCGATCCGGTGGCCGAGAGTTCCGTTGCGTTGATGATCCGTGCCAATGACGACGACATCTCGGCGCCGGAGGATATCGCCGGCAAGACCGTCGGTGCCGGCAAGGCTTCGGCGCAGTTGGCCACCTTGCAAGCCTATGCCGAGTCACTCGACCCGCCGGTCGCGATCCGGGAGTATGTCGACAACAACCAGGCCTACGCCGACCTGGCCGCGAAGCGTCTCGATGCCGTGGCGAACTCCCTGCCCAATATTGCCTATCTCGCCAAGCAGCGACCCTCGCTGTTCAAGGTGGTGACCCCGTCCTTCGGGCCCAAGAGCTATTTCGCCTACATCGGTCGTGGCGGTGACGACTCTCAGCGACTGATCGACACGTTCAACGATGTGCTGGCGAAGATGCGCGCCGACGGCCGACTGGCCGCGCTGCAGGAACAATGGATCGGGCAGAAGATGGACGTGCCCGACCACCCGGTGCCTGCCCAGTAACGGGGGCATTCGATGTTCGATCTTGCGCTGCTGATCCAGGGCCTGCCGCTGCTGCTGGCGGGCCTGTGGAACACGATCTGGTTGTCGGCGTGTGGACTGGCGCTCGGCTTCCTGATCGGGATCGGAGTCTGCTCGCTGAAGCTCTCCGAGCGCGGTGCCCTGCGTCGGCTCGGAGGGGCTTATATCAGCGTGTTCCGGGGCATTCCGCTACTGATCCAGTTGCTCTTCATCTATTACCTGCTGCCGCGACTGGGACTCGATGTTCCCGCCTGGGTGGCGGCTATCGCCGGACTGGCCCTGTGCAGTGGGGCCTATCTGGCCGAAATCCTGCGGGGTGGCCTGCTGACACTGCCGGCGGGGCAGGTCGAGGCCGCCCGGTTGCTGGGGCTCAGCGGCCGCACCATCCTGACGCGAATCGAGCTGCCGCAAGCGCTGCGCGCCACGCTGCCCGCCCTGCTCAATGAAGTGATACTGCTGATCAAGGCCTCATCGCTGATCTCGGCGGTCGGGCTGGCGGAGTTGACCCGTACCGCACAGAACCTCGCGGCCAGCAGTTTCCTTCAGCTGCAGTTCTATCTCGCCGCGGCGGTGCTCTACTGCGTCGTCAACATCAGCCTGGCGTTACTTGCCGGGCGGCTCGAACGCCGCTTCGCGAAGGGGAGAGCGTAATGGATCTCACGGTTCTGACCGAGCATGCCAGCGAGATCGGCAGCGGCTTTCTCGTCACGCTCTGGACCTGGGGCGGCGGGGTGCTTGCCGGTGCGATCGTGGGGCTGATCATTGCCGTGATCCAGCTCAGCGCCGGCCCCTGGGTCCGTGGCGTGCTGCGCTGTTATATCGAGGTGATTCGGGCGACGCCCTTTTTGGTGCAGCTGTTCCTGCTCTACTACGGGGGGCCGAGTCTGGGCCTCTCGCTGTCACCCATGGCCGCTGGCCTGATCGGCTTGGGAATCTATGGCAGCGTCTACTTCGCCGAGATCTTTCGCACCGGCTTCACGTCGATTCCGCGTGGACAGCAGGAGGCGGCCGCCATGCTGGGGATGACCCCCTGGCAGATCATCTGGCGCGTACAGATCCCGCAGATGCTGGTTCTCATCCTGCCGGCGCTGGTCAATTTCACCACCATCCTGGGCAAGGAGACCCCGGTACTGTCGATCATCACGGTGCCTGAACTGACCTTCGTCCTCACCGGCATCGGTGCCGAAACCTTCGCCTACGTCGAAACCCTGCTGGCGCTCTGTGTCGGTTACTTCCTCCTGGCCGAGCTCTGCTCTCGTCTGGGTCAGTGGCTCGAGCGCAGAGCCAGCCGTTATCTCACCCAGGGCGTGCGGCAAAGAGGCGCCCTCAAGCCGCGGGAGTCCGCCGCATGAACCAGTCAACAGCGAAGCGTTCGGCCGGCGACGTCATGCTCGAAGCCCGGGGCATGAGCAAGCGGTTCGGCGAGCATACGGTGCTGCAGGATATCAATCTGTCGATCCAGCGTTCCGAGGTCGTCTGTCTGATCGGGCCTTCCGGCTCGGGTAAAAGCACGCTGCTTCGCAGCCTCGCCTTTCTGGAAAATTACGACGACGGCGAGGTGTTCGTCGAAGGGGAGCTGCTGGGCTACGATCGCGCACGCGACGGCCGTCGCGTGCGCTCGCGCCCCTCTCGCTTGAGCGACGTGCGTCGCAACATGGGTATGGTGTTCCAGCAGTTCAATCTGTGGCCGCATCTCAGCGTCGTCGAGAACGTGATGGAAGCGCTGCTGCGGGTACGGGGGATGAAGAGTGCCGATGCCCGCCGACTGGCACTGACGACCCTGGAGAAGGTGGGGCTGGCCGAAAAGGCCGATGCCTGGCCCAATCGTCTCTCCGGCGGCCAGCAGCAGCGTGTCGCCATCGCGCGTTCACTGGCGATGTCGCCGGCGATCATGCTGTTCGACGAGCCGACCTCGGCGCTCGACCCCGAGCTGGTCGGTGAGGTGTTGCAGGTCATGAGACAGCTCGCCGAGGAGGGCATGACGATGGTGGTGGTGACCCATGAGATGGGCTTCGCCGCCAAGGTCGCCGATCGCGTGCTGTTTCTCGATCAGGGGCATATCGTGGAGCAAGGCCCGCCCACGCGGCTGTTCAGACACCCCCAGTCACCCAGGCTCGCGCAATTTCTCGGCAATTATCTCGAGAGGAACACCCTGTTCGAGGCGGCACCGGCGCCCAATCATGTCGATGACTGAGCGGCGGCGGGGTCGGCATGGACGCCCCACCGGCGTGGGTGCAAGATGCTGAAACGCATCGTCATCTCGTCGCGAGATGACGCTCGTTTCCCTCACTCCAGGCTGTGCCAGGGAGCCCAGATGCTGCATGCCACCCTGAAGCAATTGCGATACTTCGTCGTTGCCGGTGAACTGAAAAGCGTGACCCGAGCGGCGGAACAGCTTCACGTCTCCCAGCCCTCGATCTCCGCCGCGATCGCCCACCTCGAGGAAGCCTCCGGCGTTCGACTCTTTGTCAGGCACCATGCCCAGGGGCTGTCGCTGACCACGGCGGGCACGCAACTGCTGGGGCGGGCGCGCAGTCTGCTCTACGATGCCGACAGCCTGATGCAGTTCGCGATATCGCTGGGTGAAGAGATCGCCGGCCCGCTGAACATGGCCGCCTTTCACACCTTCGCGCCCATTTTCATGCCGCGCTTGATGCAGTCGTTCCTTACCCAGTTTCCCCGGGTCGTGCCCCAATGCGACGAGGGGCATCAGGTCGATATCGTGGAGGGGTTGCGGGAAGGTCGCTACGAGCTCGGGCTGATCTATGACATGCAGGTGCCGGAAGATATCGAGTTTCAACCGCTGTGCCGCTTTCCACCCTACGCGGCGGTCGCCCCCGATCATCCGCTGGCGGCGCATGAGCGGCTATCCATCGACATGCTCAGCGAGTATCCGATGGTACTGCTCGATTGGCCCATGAGTCGGGATTACTTCCTGTCGCTGTTCATCGATGCGCCACGCCAGCCAAAGATCGCACACCGTGCGACCTCGCTGGGCATGGTGCGTGGCCTCGTGGCCAATGGCTTTGGCTTCTCGCTGCTCAACGTGCCACCGGGGCGACATCTGGCGCTGGATGGCAAGTCGTTCCGGACGATCCCGCTGGACGGGGAGGTCCGCGCGCTGACCGTCGGCATGGCGACGTTGAAGGGGGTTCGCTTGAGTCCGGCCGCTCAGGCCATGGGCGAGTTTCTCAAGCACAGCGAGTTGAGTCAGACCGAGGCATGAGGCCGAGGCGTGGATAGGAAAAACTGATGCCGAAGAGCGAATAAAGATATTTTAAAAAATCAACGCGGCTCAGTAGCGTGACAGCAGTGAGACGAAAGTCGATAGGTCGTTCGACTGCGTCACCAGAACAATGACAAGGATTCTCATCATGTCCAACGTGTCGCTCCCCGATGAAGCGCAGCTCCGTGTCGACATGGCGGCGCTGTTCCGCATCGTCGCCAGGCAAGGTCTCCACGAAGCCGTCGCCAACCATTTCAGTGCAGCGGTGTCCGCCGATGGCCGTCGCTTCTTGATGAACCCCAAGTGGAAGCACTTCTCGCGCATCCGCGCCAGTGATCTGGTGCTGTTCGATCTCGATGGCGAGGCCCCGGATCTCGCCACGGTCGTCGATCCGACGGCCTGGGCCATTCACGGCCAGATGCATCGCCTGATGCCGCAGGCGCGGGTCGTCCTGCATCTGCATCCCCCTTATGCCACCACGGTCGCGACGCTGCAGGACCCGACGGTGTTGCCGATCGACCAGAACACGGCGCGCTATTTCAATCGTATCGCCATCGATAGTGGCTTCAGCGGCATGGCCAACAGCGAAGCGGAGGGAGAGCGGCTGGCGGCGCTCCTCGGCGACAAGACGCGTCTGATGATGGGTAACCACGGCGTGATGGTCGCGGCGCAGACCGTGGGCGAAGCGTTCGACGACATGTACACCCTCGAACGCGGGTGCCGCACGCTGGTTCAGGCGTATGCCACCGGCCAGCCGCTGAACGTGCTGTCTGACGAGGTCGCCGAAGCCACGGCGCAAGACTGGGAATCCATCCGCGATTTCTCGCTGGCGCATTTCGAAGAGATGAAAGCCATCCTGGATCGCGAGGATCCCTCCTACGCGGATTGAGCATACCGACCGCTGCTGGTAGCCGGTCTCTACCGGGCTGTCGACTACCTGAAGTCCCGCCCGGAAGCGTGTTATCGACTGATGGCAGAGGGGGTTGGTGGCTACCTCAAGGACCCCACGGATCTGGCCGAGGCGACCAAAGGCGTCGAATTCTACGGCGAGCCCGGCAACCGGCGTATTCTCGGCACCCAGGACGAGCCCGGCTCCATCTCCGCCCTGATCGATGTGGCCCGCGATACCTGGAACCAGCTCGAGAACCGCAATATCAGTGCCACTTACGCCGATATCGTCGACCCCACCTTCATCGAGCAATCGTGAGGGCATCGCAATGGCTCATGCGTCTTTATGGCAACGCTGCCTCACGCCGAGAGCGCCGCGCCCGAAGACGCTGACGTGGAGTGCGGGCATGGTTTGAAGCGACGTCGCCTGCCAGCCGCTCAGCGCAAGGAGATCGTCGAATACTCTCTCCGCGAAGTGGGGCTTGAGCGCTTCGCCGAGGCCTGGCCACGCCAGCTCTCCGGCGGCATGATGCAAAGGGTGGCGATCGCGCGTGCGCTGGCCAACGATCCCGACATCCTGCTGATGGACGAGCCGTTCGGCGCCCTCGACAGCCAGACCCGGCTCTCCATGCAGCAGCTGCTGCTCGATGTCTGGGGCCACCACAGCAAGACCGTGCTGTTCGTCACCCATGACATCGACGAGGCGATCCTGCTCGCCGATCGGATCCATGTCATGCGTGGCCGGCCGGGCGTCATCAGTCGAACCATCGAAGTGAACCTGTCACGACCACGGACCTCGGAGATCGTGATGGAAACGCGCTTCCTCGATCTCAAACGCGAGATACTGGGCATCCTTCACCATGACGATACCTAGCCTTGGGAGGCTTCCCGAAGCGCCCGGATGGAGTCAGTCCGTGATACCCCCGCCCACCCCCAGATAGATCATCAGGCAGGCGCCGGGCAGGTCGGGAATCCGCAGCGGCAGGTAGTCGAACTCGCGGTCGGTGCCGTCCGGCATTCGCATCGCCTTGCGGCCGCTGCCGAGTTCTTGCACACCCTGCTCGGCCCAGAGTTCGCGGAAGGTGTCGCTCGCCTCGAGCAGGTCGTCGATCAGTTGGCGCATGCGCGGGTCGTCGGCGTAGCGTGTGGCCTGGCTGCGAAAGATCGACACCAGCGTGCGCGCGGATTTCAGCCAGTCGGCCTGATGCGTCTCCACTCGCTTCTGGGTGAACACCCACCACAGCTTGTTGCGTGGATGCTTGTCGCCGGGGCGCTCGATGCTGAACAGTGCGGCGGCCGCATCATTCCACGCGATCACTTCCCAGTAGGCGTCCATGACGTAGGCCGGTTCCGGTTCGAGACGGTCGAGCAGGCGCTGCAGGATCGGGTTGATCGTCGATTCGCCATCGATGGCGCGCGGCGGCGCCGGGCGTCCGGCCAGCGCGTAGAGATGTTCGCGCTCGGTTTCGTTCATCATCAGCGCACGTGCCAGGCAGGCCAGGGCCCGGTCGGAGGGCTGCACATCGCGACCCTGCTCCAGGGCGGTGTACCAGGCCGAACCCATGCTGGCGCGGCTGGCCACTTCCTCGCGGCGCAGGCCAGGCGTGCGCCGACGGCGACCCGGCGGCAGACCGGCCATCTCGGGGGTGATGTCGGCGCGCTTGGCGCGCAGGAATTCGCCGAGCGAGGGCGAAGGGGAGTCGAATGCACTCATGGGGTGATGGCCGAGCCTGAGGTTTCCAAACGTAGGATAAAGTCACGGATTTTGTAGGATAGCGAAGAATACTAGGGTTTCCGGCAGCGGCGTCAACCGACGTCTTCTTGGCTGACCGGAGAGAGTGAATGGAACCCGATTCCCGTATCACGCTGGGTCTCGGTCTCGACGATAGCGAACTCGGGGCCTTGCTGGTATCGGGCTGGGCCGATGGGACGCTGTTGCTGGACGAGTCGACCGCTCCCGCCGGCTCTCTTCCCCAGCCCGGTCCGAACGCGGCGCTTGGCGACGTGGTCGGTCTACCCTTGTCGATCGGCGATGCCGGTGCGCTGCAGCGGGCGGCGGCCTGGATCGACGATCGATACGGGCGGCTGGATCTCCTCGCCATCGGCACGGTCGAATATCTCGCCGAGCCCGACCGTCGCTGTCCCTGGGCAAGACGGACCTCACCCTATCGCTTTGCCACCCTGGGGCCGATTCTCACCTTCCTGCCACTGCTCGCCCGGGCGCGCGCGGCCCGCGTCGTCCGCTTTCCCTCCTTCGATGCGATCGGCGGCGAGGCGCTATCCGATCTGCTGCAGGGCACGGCGATTCGGCTGGAGATCCTGCCATTGCCCACGAGCGCCCAAATCTCCGACCCGGGGGGCCGAAAAGGCGCAGTCGGCATCGTCTGATCGGGCCGTCACGAAAGAGAGATCTTGCCAGACCGGGAAGCGAGCTACGCTCGACAAACACCCGCGATCCGCACCTAGCAACGACCTGACGACAATCCGATAACGATACACAACCGTGACTCGAGGCTCGATATGCAATGGACGATCAACGGCCAGGTTCGGGAGGCCGAGGTGGATTTCCGAACGTCACTGCTCGATCTGCTGCGCGAGCAGTTCCAGCTCAGCGGCACCAAGAAGGGCTGCAACCAGGGCGCCTGTGGTGCCTGCACCGTGCTGGTCGACGGGGAGCGCATCAACGCCTGCCTGGCACTCGCCGTTCAATATCAGGGCCGGGAGATCACCACGGTCGAGGGGCTGGCCGAGCATGGCAAGCTGCATCCGGTTCAGGCGGCGTTCGTCGAACACGACGGGTTCCAGTGCGGTTACTGCACCCCCGGCCAGCTCTGCTCGGCGGTGGGCATGATCGGCGAACTCGAACGCGACCTGCCGAGTGCGGTCACGGCCGATCTGGCGGCGGGCCAGATCGAGTGGCAGCGTGACGAGCTGCGCGAACGGATGAGCGGCAATCTGTGTCGTTGCGGGGCCTACAACGGTATTGCCGACGCGATTGCGGCGGTGCTCGCCGAGGAGCTGGGTGAGGAGATAGCGCGATGAACGCCTTCGACTATCACCAGGCCGCCGACGGCACCCAGGCGATCGAGCAGGCCGTGCGTTGCCAGCAGGCGAAGTATCTTGGCGGCGGCACCAATCTGGTCGATCTGATGCGCGAAACCGTGGAGCGTCCGCAAACCCTGATCGACGTGACACGCTTGTCCCGCGATATCACCGACACCGATGGGGGCGGCCTGATCATCGGTGCCGCCGTCACCAACGCCGCGCTGGCCGGCGATGCGCGGGTCCGCCGCCGCTACCCGCTGCTGGCCCGCGCGATCCTGAGTGGCGCCAGCGCCCAGATCCGCAATATGGCGACCGTCGGCGGCAACCTGCTGCAGCGGACGCGCTGCGCCTACTTCTACGACACGGCGACACGCTGCAACAAGCGCGAACCGGGCGCGGGCTGCGATGCGCTCGAGGGCTTTCACCGCTACCACGCCATTTTCGGTACCTCGTCATCCTGTATCGCCACGCATCCCTCGGACATGGCGGTGGCGCTGGTGGCGCTCGATGCGCGGGTTCATTTGCGTGGACCCGCTGGTGATCGGCAACTGGCGATCACCGAACTCCATCGCGAGCCGGGCGAGCGTCCGGATCTCGAGACCGAACTGCAACCCGAGGAGCTGATCGTCGCGGTGGAGCTGCCGCCGTTGGCGATGGCGGTGCATTCCCAGTACCGCAAGGTGCGAGACCGTGCCAGTTATGCCTTTGCGCTGGTATCGGTGGCGTCCATGGTCGAGCTCGACGGAGACACCATCGCCGATACGCGCCTGGCGCTGGGCGGCGTGGGGACGAAACCGTGGCGGGCCTGGCAGGCGGAAGCGGCGCTGCGGGGCCAGCCGGCCACCGCGGCGACGCTCGCCGCCGCCGTCGACGCCGAGCTGGCCGCTGCCCGGCCGCTGCCGGGCAATACCTTCAAGGTCGAGCTGGCGCGACGACTGATGATCGCGGAACTGTCGCAGCGTCTCTCGGACGCGCGTAACGGAGGTGACGCATGAGTGCTCTCGATACAGGACGGTCGGGCGATACCCAACCCGCGGGCGTCGCCCTGGCCGGCGACTACTGGCGTCCGGAGGGGCGGCCGGATCCCTTGGGCGAGAAGGGGCGAAGCGGGATCGGCGCGCCGCTGTCGCGTGTCGACGGGGCGGACAAGGTCACCGGCGGCGCGCGCTTCGCCGGCGAGTTCCGCTTCGACGGCATGCTCTACGCCGCACTGGTCTACAGCACCATCGCCAACGGCCGCATCTTCGGGATCGATACCCGCGACGCCGAGTCCTTGGACGGCGTGGCGCTGGTGATGACGCACCAGAACGCACCGCGGCTCAATACCCCGCCGGTGTTCCTGCGCGCCCCCAACGGCGCCGCCGGCGACGATCATCCGATCATGCAGACCGATCGCGTCCACTGGAACGGCCAGCCGGTGGCGCTGGTGCTGGCCGAAACCCAGGAACAGGCCGATGCCGCCGCCGAGAGTATCCGCGTGGATTACGCGGCCGAACCGGCGATGACCGATTTCGCGATCGCCAAGACCCAGGCGCGCCAGCCGGACAACCTGCTCGGCGGGCCGGCCGAGATCCGCGTGGGCGATGCCGATTCAGCCCTGGCAGCCGCCGCCTACAGGGTCGACGCCACCTATACCACTCCACGCCACAATCACAATGCCATCGAGCCCCATGCGTTGACGCTTGCGTGGGTGAACGAGCCAGAGGGCGAGGGCGAAACGCTGCGAATTCACGATGCCTCCCAGTGCGTCGATCTGGCCGTGGCATCGCTGGCCGAGGTGTTCGGCATCGATATCTCGCGGATTCACATCACGTCGCCGTTCGTGGGGGGCGGCTTCGGTGGCAAGACACTGTGGCAGCATCAGATCCTGGCCGCGGCGGCGGCGAAGCTCGCGGGTCGCCCGGTACGGCTGGCGCTGTCTCGCGAGGGCGTCTACCGAGTGGTCGGCGGACGGGCCTGCACCGAGCAGCGGGTCGCCCTGGGGGCGGACGACCGGGGCAGGCTGCAGGCACTGATCCACTCGGGAGTCGCGGCGATGACTCGCCACAACAACCTGCCCGAACCCTTCTTCCAGGCGACCAAGTGCCTGTACGCGGCCGACCATATCCGGTTGTCGATCGATGTCGCGGACATGCACATGCTGGCCAACACCTTCATGCGTGCGCCGGGCGAGTCGGTGGGCACTTTCGCGCTGGAATCGGCCCTGGACGAACTGGCCGACCAGCTCGGCATGGACCCGCTCGAACTGAGGGCGCGCAACGAGCCGGAGCGCGACCCCACCAGCGGCCTGGCGTTCTCCTCGCGTCACTTGCTGGAAGCGGCTCGCGCGGGAGCCGAACGCTTCGGCTGGTCCGAGCGCAGCGCGACGCCCGGTGGCCGGCACGACGGCGAGTGGCAGATCGGCATGGGCTGCGCCACGGCCACCTATCCCTACATGCGCATGCCCGGGGCCGTGGCCACCATCACGCTCACGCCCGACGGCGCGACCGTGGGCATCGCCGCCCATGAGATGGGGATGGGCACGGCGACGGTGCAGACCCAGGTCGCCGCCGCACGGCTAGGTCTGCCGGTGGAGAAGATCGCTTTTCGGTATGGCGATTCGCAGCTGGCCGGAAGCGTGCTGGCGGGTGGCTCGCAGCAGACGGCGGCGATCGGCGGTGCGGTGATCGCCGCGCAGCGGGCGCTGGTCACGGAGCTGCTGTCGCTGGTGGATGAGCACTCGCCGTTGTCCGGTCTTTCGCCGGACGAGATCGAATGCCGGGACGCAGGCCTCGGCGCCATCGGCGATGGCTCGCGCTTCGAGAGCTATCGTCAGATCCTGGCGTCCGCCGGCCGCAGCGAACTCTGCGTGGAGGCGAGCGCCGCCGAATCGCAAGAACTCGGCAACTGGTCGATGCACTCCTTCGGCACGATCTTCTGCGAGGCGGGGGTGAACGCGGTCACCGGCGAGGTGCGCATTCGCCGCCTGCTCGGGTCGTTCGACTGCGGCCGGATTCTCAACGCCAAGACGGCGGCTAGCCAGTTCCGCGGCGGCATGATCATGGGCCTCGGGATGGCGCTGATGGAGGAGACGCTGTTCGATGCGCGCAGTGGCCGGGTGATGAACCCCAGCCTGGCCGACTACCACGTGCCGGTGCAGATGGACGTGCCGGAGATCGAGGTGATGTGGACCGATATTCCCGACCCGCACACGCCCATGGGGGCCCACGGCGTCGGTGAGATCGGCATTACCGGCGTCGGCGCGGCGGTGGCCAATGCGGTCTACAACGCCTGCGGAAAGCGTGTTCGCGATCTGCCGATCACGCTGGACAAGCTGCTGTAGCCGATCGAAGACGGTTTCGGTTTGTGCGGTTTTTGCGCATGATTGGCGGCACCGTTTTCCGCGCCCGACGATGCCTGTCGGCGCGCACTGCCGAGGACCGAAATCGTCATGAAAGGAATCGCATTGGGAGTGTCGCTGCTGTTGCTGGGCTCGTCGAGTGTGGCGCTGGCGGAGGACGATGACGTCGATGTGCGCGGTGCCGTCGATCCGATCGTCGCGTCGCTGATGCAGCAACAGAGCATCCCCGGCATGGCGGTGGCGGTGGTGCGGCCGCAGGGCGTGCAGGTTCTGAACTACGGCGTCGCCGAGCGTGACGACGGCACCCCGGTCGACGGCGATACCCTGTTCGAGATCGGCTCGCTCAGCAAGATCTTCACCGCCACGCTGGCCACGCTTGCCGCCGTCGAGGGCAAGCTCGATCTGGATGCGCCGGTCAGCCGTTATCTGCCGACGCTCGAGGGCAGCGCGTTCGACCGGATCAGTGGGCGCAACCTGGGCACGCACACCACTGGCGGACTGCCGCTGTTCGTGCCGGACGAGGCGACCGACCGCGACTCGCTGATGACCTGGTACCGACAGTGGCAGCCCAGCGAAGCGATCGGCGAGGTACGCACCTACTCCAACCTGGGCATCGGCCTGCTGGGCGTCGAGACTGCCGCGAGCCTCGATCAGGCGTTCGTGCCGGCGATGCGGGCTCGGGTGCTGGAACCGCTGGGATTGCAGCATACCTGGTACGACGTCCCCGAGGCGCAGATGGCGCACTACGCCATGGGCGAAGACAAGCAGGGCGAGCCCATTCGCGTGGCGCCCGGGGTGCTCGATGACGAGGCCTACGGCGTCAAGACCACCGCGGGCGACCTGGCCCGGCTGGTGCAGGCCAATCTCGGCCTGCTCGAGATCGACGACGACCTGCAGCAGGCGATCGACATCACGCGCCAGGGCAATTTCCAGGTCGGCGACATGACCCAGGATCTGATCTGGGAGCAGTACCCGCTGCCGGTCTCGATCGATACGCTGCTGGCGGGCAACGGCTACGACATGATCCTGAAACCCAACGCGGCCAAGGCGATCGAGCCACCGCAGGCGCCGCGGGATGACGTCTGGATCAACAAGACCGGCTCCACCAATGGTTTCGGCGGCTATGTGGTTCTCGTGCCCGGCAAGCAGGTCGGGCTGGTCATGCTGGCCAACAGGAACTATCCCAACGATGCGCGAGTGCAGGCGGCCTACGAGATGCTGTCGAAGCTGAACGTGGTCGACGGTGGCGATGCGCGGTAATGAGTTCGCCGAACTGCAGGCATTTCTCGCCGTTGCCGAGCAGGGCAGCTTCGTTCGCGCGGCGGAGGCGCTGCAGGTCTCGCCATCGGCCCTGAGCCAGACCATCAAGGGGCTCGAGGCGAGGCTCGACGTCCGGCTGTTTCATCGCACCACCCGCCGGGTCGGGGTGAGCCAGGCGGGGGAAAGACTGCTGGCCCGCCTGAAGCCGGCGGTGGAGGAGGTCGAGGCGGCCGTCGCCGATGCCGCCGAACTCGGTGAGCGGCCCCAGGGCCGATTGCGCCTTCATGCCTTCCGGGTCGGCTACCAGCTCTATCTGGCACCTCTGCTGACCCGCTTTGCCGAGGCGTATCCCGATATCGAACTGGATCTGACGCTGGACGATCAGCCGGTCGACATGATCGAAGCGGGCTTCGACGGGGCGATCCGGCTCGGCGAGCTGCTCGAGCAGGACATGATCGCGATGCCGCTGGGCGCGACCCTGCGCCACTGCGTGGTCGCGTCACCGGCGTACGTGAAGCGCCACGGCAAGCCCGCCACACCCTCCGACCTGCACCGGCACCGCTGCATCAATTGGCGCTGGCCGGGGCAGATGCATCCGTACCAATGGGAGTTCCATCGCGACGGCGGCTGGTTTCGGGTCGCCGTCCATGGTCCGCTGATCGTCAACGATCTGCGGGCCATGCTCGAGGCGGCCGTCAACGGCGTCGGCATCGCCTTCACCGTCGATGCCTGGGCAGCCCCGTTGATCCGCGAGGGGCGCCTGGTGACCATGCTCGACGATTGGTGCGCGCCGTTCGACGGATTCTACTTCTGCTACCCGCGCCAGCGTCACCACCTGGCCGCGATGCGGGTCTTCATCGACTTCCTCAAGCGGAACGCCTGAGGCGCCAGCACCCGGGTCAGGCCTTCGCACGGGACGCCCCGTGCAGGGGCAGACGGAGCGTGGCGATCAGGCCGTGGGGCTGGCGGTTGGCGAGCGTCAACTCGCCGCCATGGAAATGCACGATGGCACGGCTGGCGGCCAACCCCAGACCGTATCCGCCGGTGTGAGGGTTGCGTGACGGCTCCACCCGGTAGAACGGGTCGAACAGCCTTGGCAGGCTCTCTGGCGGAACGCCGGGCCCCTGATCCTGGACCGTAATGACGACATCGCGATGGGACACCCTCAAGTTGACCTCGGCATGGCCGCCATACTTGACCGCATTGTCGATCAGATTGGTCAGGGCTCGCGTCAAGGCCAGCGGTTGACCGTCGTAGACGACGCGATCTCCCGGTCGGAAACGAACCTCCTTGCCGGTGTCCCGGAAGTTGTCGATAACCGTGTGGAGCAGCTCACCGAGCTCGAAGCGGGTCATTTCCTCGGGGCGGGATTCCAGTTGAAAATATGACAGGCAGGATTGGACCATGGATTGCAGCTCGTCGATGTCGGCCATGATCTTGTCGCGTTGCCGTTCGTCGTCGACAAGCTCACTGCGCAGCTTGAGTCGTGTCAAAGGCGCCCTGAGGTCATGAGATATCGCCGAAAACATCTCGATGCGGCCGTCCAGTAATCGCTGAATCTGGACCTGCATGGCGTTGAATGCGGAGAGCGCCTCCCTGATTTCCAGGGGGCCACGAATTGCCAGTGGTTGGGTTCGAGCACCAATCCCAAAACGCTCGACGGCATCCGCGAAAGAGCGAAGTGGCCTTGCCACTCTCAGACCAAAAAACCAGGAAATGGCGATGGTCGAGACAAGTATGAAAAAGCCGGTGACCAGCGCTCGTGATGTCGAACTCAGTCCCCAGAGTTTCGAGGGAGTATCGAACATCATCCATGAGTGATCCTCAAGCCGAATCGCGATTGCATAGAATCGTTGTTCGGGTGGAGGTGATAAGGATGCCCATCCTTTTTCGTTAGGGCCGACGGTCAGGATTTCACTATCGGGATAGTCCAGTATTCTTCTGATTTCAGGCCAGGAATCGGTGTCGTCATTCTTTTCCGGTGTGGGTATGGGAAGATCGTTGCGGTCGGAGAACCAACTGACGTTTATTCCGTTTCCTGACACCTTGTCTTTGAGGGCGTTCCGCTGAGAGGGCGATAGATAATTGAACGTCTTGGCAATACTTCCTGCCACTACAAGCTGGTCGATGTCCTGGATCGGTGGGTTGGCCCAGGTGCCGGAGAACCTGAGGAAGGTAAGGTTCATGATCAGGGCGATCAATATGGCAACGATGACGTTGAAGATGAACCAGCCATTGAGGCTGCCGATGAAACGCTGTCTAGTGGTCATGATCGATGGACCGCTGGCGAGAACAGATAGCCCATGTTACGAACCGTCTTGATGATCTCGGGCCTTCGGGGATCGGTCTCCAGCTTGCGGCGCAACCGGCTGACGAGAACATCGATGCTTCTGTCGAACACCTCATGAGCCGAGCCTTTGGTGTAGTCCAGTAGTTGATCGCGCGACAGCAGTTGCCCCGGACGACTGAGAAAGGTCATCAACAGTGCGAACTCTCCTCCGGATAGGGGAATCAATGTTTGATCCGGGCGGCGCAACTCACGGCGTGCGACATTGAGCCTCCAGTGTCTGAACTGCAGCGAGGAAGAGGAGCATGCTTGGCTGTCAGTTCTTTCCGTTACCCGCCGGAGAACCGCTCGAACCCTCGCCAGAAGTTCTCGTGGCTCGAACGGTTTGGTAACGTAGTCATCGGCCCCCAGTTCCAACCCGATGACTCTCTCTGTTGTCTCCGATACTGCCGTCAACATGATAATAGGTATCGAAGACTTCTCTCTCATTCTTCGACAAATACTGATGCCATCTTCGCCAGGAAGCATGATATCGAGAATAATGATGTCGAACGTGGACTCTGCCAGTTTTCGATCCAGTTCCTGGCCGGATGAGGCGGTTTCTATCTCGATATCATAGCGACCGAAGAAAGTGGTCATGAGCTCGAGAAGGTCGATGTCGTCATCGACGACCAGGAGTCTCGTCATTGTCTGTTCCTCTGGTTCGCTTTTACCCGTCGCCGGGATAGCGTCGAATGTATCGATTCGTGATTGATATGTCTGTTCGGAAACACTGCAGAGATAACCTGGAAAGATCGTCATGCCACTATTCATTCCAACATGATTTCGCGGCCTTGTGTCCAGCTATCTTTGTTGGGGAGAAAACAGTGTACGTTCCATCGAACTCGAGACTTTCCTCTGTACTATTGTCTGCGACCGGCGCTTTCGCCGCACTTTGGGCTCCTGGGGCAGCGGCGCAGGACGAACCGGTCGGTGATGATGGCGCCGGTCAATGGCGCTTGGGAGTGATGGGAGCGATCTCCGATGACGCCTATGCGGGTGCCGACGCGAACACCAGCGTCCTGCCGCTGATCTATTTCGATGGCCGGCGGCTGTTTTTCCACGCAACGGAAGGTGGTGTCCACCTCTATCGTAGCGGTGCCTTCACCCTGGACGCTTTACTGTCGCTAGGCGGACAGGAGATGGACCCGGACGATCTCGGACGACGGGAACTGGCGGCAGCCGGTGTCGACCGAGACCGGCTGGATGATCGTGATCGCAGCTATTACGCCGGTCTCGCTGGCGCCTGGAAGACGCCATTCGGTGTGCTGGGGGCACGAGCGCAGACGGACATATCGGGCAACGCCGAGGGCGAGCGCTACCATGGGTACTACGCCTATCCTTGGCAGACAGGCGACTTGCGAATCACCCCCAGCCTGGGGGTTACCTATCTCTCCGGCAGGGTCACCGATTACTACTTCGGGGTCGATACGAATGAGAGCCTTGATGGCGGCTACGCCTATTATCCCGATGCCGCGCTCATTCCTGGTGTCGGCCTCGATCTCGCCTACTCGTTGAATCGGGACTGGGCTGTCTACGCCGGCCTGGAATACCAGCACTATCCCGATGACATTGCCGACAGCCCACTGATCGAGGACGACCATGCCGTTTCCTTCCAGAGCGGGATCAGCTACTCGTTTTGAGGGGGAGGGGCGGTATCTGCTGTCGATGGCACCCTCGGAAGCCCTCGATCTTCCCATCGAGGTCATGCCGGGTAACCGCTTGCTGGCCCTGCTGTGCCCCGATCCGGCGCACAGTTCTCGGCTCTGTTTCGTCCATGTGGAGCTGGGCGACCGGGAGCCGGATTCAGGAGGCGACGACGAAGGTATCGTCAGCATGGATCTGCATCGCGCCTGCCTGATGCCCTTGCGGGGCATCTCCCTGGCCTTGAGGCGGTGCGCCTTTCCCGTCAACGATGACGGCGGCTTCGGTTTCGACTCCGATGGTGGGGTGGGGGGACAGCCGGCCTCGGCATGCCCTTCACCCTGCTGGGTCGGCGGCTTCTGGCGCCAAGCTCCCTCTCGGCCGACCGCCACGATCCTGCGGGAAAACGCCGATGTCGATACCGGGTTCGGGACGAGCGCCGCACCTTTGATGCTGAGAAATGACGACCTGACATGGTGGCTCGACCCGCACCTCGTCGATCGCACGGCGCTTCTTCGGCGGCTGTCGAAGCGGCGAGGTCCCGAGGGGTGAGCGATTCCCGGGCTCGTCGCCGCTTTTGTCCGATTATGTCTATTCAACTTCATAACGCATGAACATGTTCCCCGATTATCGTTTTGTCATTACTCAATAGACTGCTCCTCGTCGGTCGTGCCGTTGCACGACCCTTCATGAGACGGAGTAGTTACCATGACGGAACTGACAGACAAGGTCGTGCTGATCACTGGTGCGAGTAGCGGCATCGGCGAAGCCACCGCACGCCATCTGGGGGCGCGAGGGGCCCGACTGATGCTGGGTGCGCGTCGCGTCGACCGGCTCGAACGTCTGGCCGGCGAGATACGCGAGCGCGGTGGCGAGGCCAACTGGCGCCAGCTCGATGTCACCTCCATCGATTCCATGCGCGGCTTCGTCACCGCAGCGCAGGAAACCTATGGCCGCGTCGACGTCATCATCAACAATGCCGGCGTCATGCCGCTTTCGAAGCTCGAGATGCTCAAGCTGGACGAGTGGAACCGGATGATCGACGTCAACATTCGCGGTGTCCTCCACGGTATCGCGGCGGTGCTACCGGTCATGCAGGACCAGAAGGCGGGGCAGGTCATCAATCTCTCTTCCATCGGCGGACATGCGGTCTCGCCCACCGCGGCCGTCTACAGCGCGACCAAGTTTGCCGTGGGGGCGATCTCCGAAGGGCTTCGCCAGGAGGTGGGGGGCGACATCCGCGTGACCGTGATCAGCCCCGGTGTCACCGAATCCGATCTTGCCGACTCGATCACCGATCCGACTGCCCAGGAGACGATGAGAACCTTCCGCCAGGGCGCCATACCGGCCGAGGCCATTGCCCGATCGATCGCCTTCGCCATCGAACAGCCGGCCACCGTCGATGTCAGCGAAATCATCGTGCGCCCCACGGCCAGTCCCTACTGACCTTGGCCGCTGGATCGGACACCCGAAAGGCAGGAAGCGAGATGACGTCGACGACACTGGGAATATCATGTTGCTACGGGGCGCTGTGGCTCTCGGCGGCGCTGTTCGCTCTCGAACCGGCCCATGCCGCCGGCGAGCGGGAGCGCCTGGAGACGGGAAGAGAAGTGATCGAGCGCCTCAACCAGGGGCAGCCCCAGCCCGCGCTGGAGGCCATGCGCGAGGAGTTTCCCTTCCTCGCCGATGCCACCCAGGGCTATGCGCTGGGTGAGGTGTGGGGCCGCGAAGTGCTGGATGATCGCACGCGTCAGCTGATCACTGTCGGTGTCTTCGCCGCTCTCGGCCAGCCTGCCTACATGAAGATTCACGCCGGTTACGCCTTGAATGCCGGTGTCAGCGAGGCAGAGTTGAAGGAGGTCATCTACCTGACGACCGTCCATGCCGGGTTTCCGCCGGCCATCGCGGCATCCGTCGCTCTGTCCGAGCTGTTCGAGGAGCGGCGCCAGCTTGTCGAGGCGGGGCCATGACCGGCCGCGTCCGGCATTTCCGTGGCTACCGAAAAACGTGCATCGGCATCTTCGCTGCCGCGCTCGGCTTTGGGGCCCAAGCATCCGCAGAGAATCACGAGGGGGTCACCGACATGACGGATCGAACCTACGTTGGCTTATGGGCGACGGCAGACGGTCACGTCCGCCACGAGCTGCTACCGAATGGCCGCTACGACGAGGCCAGGGGGACGCGGGAGAGTGCCTACCAGGGCCGATATGAAATCACCGGCGACCACATCGAGTACTGGGACGACACCGGCTTTACCGCCGATGGCGATTTCATCGATGGCGTCCTGCACCACGGCGGGATGGTGCTCTACCGGCAGGAGGCGCCGCCAACAGCGAGATAGAGCGGCGAAAAGCCAGACATGGGTCGAACGGATCGCCCGCCCTGGTTTATCCAGGGCGGGCGGCGTTTTTCACGGAGGGTGGCGATTCGGCTCAGCTGCCGCTGGTTTCCGGTTCCGAGCTTGGCACCGGCGTGGTGGTCAAATCCGGCTCGCTCAGCTCCAGCAGCTCGCGTGACATGGCGCGAACGTCGTAGAGCAGTTGCGGGTTGTCGGTCAGTGCCTTGCCATAGGAGGGGATCATCGACTTCAGCTTGGCCTGCCACGCTTCGCTGGACACCTGGTCGGGGAAGACCTTCTCGAGCAGTTTTAGCATGATCGACGGTGCCGTCGAGGCGCCCGGCGATGCGCCCAGCAGTGCGGCGATGGAGCCTTCCGCACCGGTTACCAGTTCGGTGCCGAACTGCAGGGTGCCACCCTTGCCCTCGATATCCTTGATCGTCTGCACTCGCTGGCCGGCGGTCCACAGTTTCCAGTCGTCGCGGTTGGCCTCGGGATAGTAGTTCTGAAGCTCCTTGAACTGGCCGCTTTCCGACATGCGAAGCTGGCTGATCAGATATCGCACCAGATCCAGGTTGTTGATGCCGACCTTGGTCATTGGCCACAGGTTGTTGGGCGTGATCGAGCGCACCAGATCGGTCCAGGAGCCGTTCTTGAGGAACTTGCTCGAGAACGTCGCGAAGGGGCCGAACATGATCGCCGGCGTACCGTCGAGGATGCGCTTGTCGATATGGGGTACCGACATCGGCGGCGAGCCGGCCGGCGCCAGCCCGTAGACCTTGGCGTCGTGCTTGGCGACCACTTCCGGGTTGGTGGTGTAGAGGAACTGGCCGCCGACCGGGAAGCCGCCGTACATCCGGGCTTCGGGAATGCCGGACTTCTGCAGCAGTGGCAGGGCCGCACCGCCCGCGCCGATGAAAACGAAGCGGGCGTTGACGCTGCGCTCGTTCTCGCCGTCGCTGGTGTTGGCCACGGTGACTTTCCAGCTGCCGTCCGCATTGCGCTTGAGGTCGCGCACCTGCGTATTGACGGAGAGATGGAAATTGTCGCGGCGGGCCAGCGAGTTCATCATCTGGCGGGTGATCTCGCCGAAGTTGACCTCGGTGCCGATCGGCATGCGGGTCGCGGCCACGGGTTCGTCGGTATCGCGCCCCGTCATGACCAGCGGGATCCATTCCGAGATCTTCTTGGGATCGTCGGAGTACTCCATGCCGGCGTAGAGCGGGCTTTCCCGCATCGCCTCGAAGCGTGTCTTCAGGAACGACACGCGCTCGCCACTCCAGACGAAGCTCAGGTGCGGCACGGTGTTGATGAAGGAGCGCGGGTTGGCCAGCACGCCTTCACGGACCTGACTGGCCCAGAACTGGCGCGACACCTCGAACTGCTCGGTAATGCCGATGGCACGCTGGATGTCGACGCTACCGTCCGGCTGCGGCGAGGTATAGTTCATCTCGGCGAAGGCCGAGTGGCCGGTGCCGGCATTGTTCCAGACGTTGGAGCTCTCTTCGGCCGCCTTGTCCAGGCGCTCGTAGAGGTGGATGGTCCAGTCGGGCTGTAGTGACTGGAGCAGGGTTCCCAGGGTGGCGCTCATCGTGCCGCCGCCGATGAGAACGACGTCGACGTTTTGGGTCTCGCCGGATTCGGCGCCAGTCTGGGTCTGCAGGCTGGAGACGAATGTCATGCCGTGACGCAATTTCATGAAGGTTCTCTGTCTGATGGATACGGACAGGCGCGAACGCGACTAGGACGACAGTTTAATGAGGTCGCGGCGTTAGTGCCATGACTATGACAGAGGCGGCGCGGATGGGAGGTCGCCGTTTGGTATTTTTATTCTTTCCAATCAGTAAGTTGAGAGAAAAAGATGAACTTCCTACAGATTTGAAGGAAGAAACCCCGCACCGCCGGAGGGCAGTACGGGGTCATGGCGTCGCGGGTCGGGTGTCAGGTATCGGTCCGGGACTCGCCGGCGACCGGGCCGCTCGGTTCGATCGCTGCCTCGGAGGGCGCATCGCCCTCCTTTCGCTCTGCCTTCACCGCCTGCTCGAAAGTGGTCGGCTCCGGTCCGCCGCCGACCAGCTCCAGTGAATTGGCGGTGCGGCGGCGCAGGTCGCGCAGCAGCGCCGGGTTGTCCGCCAGTTTCTGGCCGTAGGAGGGAATGATCTCGTGCAGTTTTTCCTGCCACGCCGCGCTTTCGACCTGCTGCGGGAAGACCCGATTCAGCAGGCGCAGCATGATCGGCGGCGCGGTAGAGGCGCCCGGCGAAGCGCCCAGCAGCGCCGACATGGTGCCATCTTCCGATGCGACCACTTCGGTGCCGAACTGTAGCACGCCACCCTTTTCGGGGTCGTTCTTGATGATCTGTACGCGCTGACCGGCGGTCCACAGCTTCCAGTCATCGGGATTCGCCTGCGGGTAGAACTGCTTCAGCGCCTCCATCCGATCGTCGTCGGACTGCATCACCTGGCCGACGAGATACTGGACCAGATTGAAGTTGTCCATGCCGACTTCCATCATCGGCCAGGTGTTGCTGAAGGTCATCGAGCCGAACAGGTCGGTCCAGGAGCCATTTTTCAGGAACTTGCTGGAGAAGGTCGCGAACGGCCCGAAGAAGATGGCCGGCTGGCCGTCGAGCATTCGAGCATCCATGTGCGGCACGGACATCGGCGGAGAACCTTCCGCGGCGAGGCCGTAGGCTTTCACCCGATGCTGGGCGACCACGTCCGGGTTGGTGGTGTAGAGGAACTGGCCGCCGACCGGGAAGCCGGCGTACTGCTCGGCTTCGGGGATGCCGGAGGCCTGCAGTAGCGGTAGTGCGGCGCCGCCGGCACCGATGAACACGTAGCGGGCGTTGACGCTGTGTTCCTTTTCACCATTGGCGAGATCGGCGACGGTGACTTTCCAGGTACCGTCGTCATTGCGATCCAGGCCGCGCACTTCGCTGTTGAGCGAGAGCGTGAAATGGTCGTTGTCACCGAGCGAGTGGATCAGCTGGCGGGTAATCTCGCCGTAGTTGACCTCGGTACCGATCGGCATGCGGGTCGCGGCAATGGGCTGATCCCCATCGGCGCCGTCCATGACCAGCGGCAGCCACTGGCGGATGGTGTCACGATCTTCGGTGTACTCCATCTGCTCGTAGAACGGATGCTGGTGCATCGCGGCATAGCGTGCGCGCAGGAAGTTGACGTGGTCGTCGCCCCACACCAGGCTCATGTGCGGCATGCTGGTGATGAAGGACGCCGGGTCGTGCAGTACGCCCTTGTCGACCTGATGGGCCCAGAACTGGCGCGAGACCTCGAAGTCCTCGGTGACCTTGATGGCGCGGTCGATGGCGACGCTGCCGTCCTCGAGCTGCGGCGTGTAATTCATCTCGCAGAAGGCCGAGTGGCCGGAACCGGAGTTGTTCCACGCGTTGGAGCTCTCTTCCGCGACTTCACCGAGGCGCTCGAACAGGGTGACATTCCAGTTCGGCTCCAGCTCCTGGAGATAGGTGCCGAGCGTTGCGCTCATCGTGCCGCCACCGATCAGAACGACATCGACGGGTGTCTCGTCGGCGGCCATCAGTGCCGACGAGATCGTCAACAGGCCTACTCCTGCCGCCATGCTGCGATAAAGTTTCATTGAATGATCCCTGATTCCTGAATGAAGTCGATCGCGATCACACCGATCCCTCAATCATCGATGAAAAAATGATTGGATCATGATCGAAGGACTGTCACGAAAGTGTCGTGTCGACGATGCCGACATCACGTTCTGAAGCATTCTGCGATGCAGACAATGTGATCTGCCGCGGGCGAGAGTCGGGCGATATTCTAGGGAGCGGAGGTAGCGCTGTAAATTGTCGCAGAGTGCATGAAGCCGCGCGGATTTAAACGATGATTTTATAAATTTAATATTCAGGTCGAGAGCGTGCGTGCCATCATGGAATCATCGGATTTCCTAACAATACTGAAAGCTTTTCAGTGTTGTTTTTAAACTAGATGAACTAAAAAAATTTCAGGTGTGACAAAAAGGAGAGCACTCGAATGCGATGGAAAATCCGCTGTTTCGTCGCGGCACTTGGTGTACTGGCGGTCAGCGGATGCGCTCGACAGGAGCTGGCCGCGCCCCATGAATCGGCCATCACTGCCATTCGATACCAGGTCGGTCCCTGCCATGGAACTTGCCCGGTCTATCGTGTCGATCTTCAGCAGAATGGCGCGACACGCTTCATCGGCGAGCGCTATACCGCCGTCGAGGGCGAGCGGATGACAACCGGCGATCCGGAGCGTTTTGCGCTGGTGAAACAGCGTCTCTCGGCCTGGCAGCCAACCATGGGTACCACGCTGAAGACGGCCGAGACGCCGCGTTGCGGGCCGCGGGCAACGGATTTCTCCCACTACACGGTGACCTGGATACGCCGCGACGGTGAAACGGCGGTGCTTGAGCATGATAGCGGCTGCCGGTCGGATGACGCACGCCAGCTCACCGCTGTACTGCAGTCGCTTCCCGAGACGTTGCAGATCGCGAACTGGGTGCAGCCTTGAACCCCGAACGTCGGCGTGTCATCGCGGCAGGCATGGCGACGCTCTCCTTTCGACCATTCCGTGCTTGACGGCCATCGTTTCGTTTAGCATGCTAACAAGGTCTCGCGACAAAACGTCGCAGGGCATCCCATTACCGAAGGAGTGGTCATGAAAGCGTTCAACAAGCTGTTTTCGATGTTGGCCGCCATCGTCGTCTCCGCCGTGTTGCCGTTTTCCATGGCAGCGGAGAGCGAGGCCAGCCAGCACCAGAATTCTTATAGCAGTAGCAGTGTCACCACCTCCGTTACCAGCGAGAGCAAGCAGGACGACGAATCCGCCTAGCAGTGACGGGCAGGCGTCGTGGCGAGGTAACGGGTGAGCAGCCAGCGTGAACGAGAGGCCCCGGCGTCGATACGATGCCGGGGCCTCTTTGCGTCGGTGCCTGCGCTTGCCGGGGCGAGCGAACCGGCGGCAGGTGCCTGGGGAAGCAGGCGCTCTGGGGCTAAAGTCGGCTGGTGGCGGGTCCCGGCGCGGGCGAGGATAAGCCTCTTTCCGTCGGAGCCGAGCCCATGCCTGTCTATGCCTATTTCGACGCGGTACCGAGTCTGCCGGACCGGAATCGTCACTGGATCGCGCCAAGCGCTCACGTCATTGGCCAGGTCGAACTCGGGGAGGATGTGGGGATCTGGTTCAACGTGGTGATCCGTGGCGACAATGATCGCATCGTGATCGGCGCGGGCAGCAATATCCAGGAGGGATCCATGCTGCATACCGATCCCGGTTTCGTGCTGCGTGTCGGTCGTGGCTGTACCGTTGGTCATCACGCGATCCTGCACGGCTGCACCCTGGGCGACAACACGCTGATCGGCATGGGGGCTACCGTGCTCAACGGCGCCGAGATCGGCAGCAACTGCCTGGTCGGTGCCAATGCGTTGGTGACCGAAGGCAAATCCTTTCCCGACAACTCGCTGATCGTGGGCGCGCCGGCAAAAGCCGTGCGCACGTTGGACGACAAGGCGATCGAGGGGTTGAAAGCGTCGGCCGCGCACTATGTCGAGCGCTGGCAGGCGTTCTCCCGCGGGTTGAAACCGCTCGACCTCGATTGAGGCGCCGCAGATCGAGCGAGGTGCGAGCCCGCTCTCTCCCGTTGGCTGGCTCCCATTGGCTGGCAGAATGCCGGGGGGCTTTTGCCCGAGCTCCTCGCGCCGGCGATGTTGTCGGCGTTTGCGGTAACTTCCCCCGTTCATGTCTACAGTGTGCTGGCGGGACTGCAAAAGACCGGGCCAGGAGAGTGTCATGACGAACCACTACACGACGGACGAACCGGATCGCGAAGCCCTGCGTGCCACCCCGGGGCCTGTCGTGGTCGAATTCGGCGCGCCCTGGTGCCCCTGGTGTCAGGCTGCCCGGCCACGGATCGACGAGGCGTTCGCGGGCCACGAAGGCCTGACGCACTTCAAGATCGAGGATGGCAAGGGCCGCCCGCTGGGCCGAGCTTTCCGGGTCAAGCTCTGGCCGACGCTGATCTTCCTGCGGGATGGCGAGGAGGTCGCGCGCTGCGTGCGTCCGGAATCGGCGGAGTCCGTGAAGCAGGCGCTGGCAAGAATCGTCACATGAGGGTGAGGGTTTCCGCTACGCTTGGCATCATCCAGCCGTGCTTTGATCGATCGAGAGGGGAAGACTCGTGGCCGCAGGCAGTTTACTGACACTACTCGACGACATCGCCACGCTGCTCGACGACGTATCCCTGATGACCAAGGTCGCTGCCAAGAAGACGGCAGGGGTGCTGGGGGACGATCTGGCGCTCAATGCCCAGCAGGTCACCGGCGTTCGTGCCAATCGGGAGCTGCCGGTCGTCTGGGCGGTAGCGAAAGGGTCGCTGCGCAACAAGCTGATTCTGGTCCCCGCGGCGCTGCTGATCAGCGTCGTCGCTCCCTGGCTGATCACGCCGCTGCTGATGCTGGGGGGCGCGTTTCTCTGCTACGAAGGGGCGGAAAAACTGGCCCACAAGTTTCTGCACGACGGAGGAGAAGCGAGCAAGGAGGCGGTGCGGGCCGCGGCGCAACTGAAGTCGAAAGAGGAGCGCCTGGCTTTCGAGAAGGAGAAGATCAAGGGAGCGGTTCGTACCGACTTCATCCTCTCGGCGGAGATCATCGCCATCACGCTCGGCTCGGTGGCCAGCGCCAGCTTCCTGCAGCAGGTCGCGGTGCTGGCGATCATCGCCGTCGCCATTACCGCCGTGGTCTATGGCCTGGTGGCAGGCATCGTCAAGCTCGACGATCTCGGCCTCTATCTCACCGAGCGTGCCACGCGCGTCGCCCAATCGATCGGCCGTGCCATCCTGTGGGCGGCACCCTACCTGATGAAGCTGCTGTCGATCGTCGGCACCATCGCGATGTTCCTCGTCGGCGGCGGTATCCTGACCCACGGCATCCCCTTCATTCACCACGGCATCGAGGATCTCGCCGAGGCGCCCGGCGAGATCCCGGGTGTCGGCACGATCATTCAACCGCTGACGCCCATGCTGTTGAATCTCGGTTTCGGCCTGCTGGCCGGTGCACTGGTGCTTGGCGCGGTCTTGCTGATCAAGAAGTTCCGATCCGGTAGCAGCCACTGAGGCGAGCCATAGCTGGCTCACCTCAGCGACAGTCACCGAGCAGCGCGCGCTCCAGGGCGAACACGTGGGCGTCCTCGAACCCCAACTCGCGCAAGGCGGCGGCCAGATTGAGCAGGTAGTCGCGATTGGGACCGCTGGGACCGTGGGATTCGGCGATCTGGCGCGCGATGGCCGCTTCCTCGGCGGGGCCGAGATAGGCCGCGTTATCCTCCCCCGCCAGATAGACGACGCCTTCGGTCCGTTCGACCTCTCCCGAGGGTGCGTCCTCGAACGTCATCTCGGTCACCACGCGCAGGTAGCCATTCTTCTCTCGAACATCCAGCGGTTCGAACACCCGGGGGGAAATGCGATAGGCCATGCCGTGGCAGACGGCGTCGTCTTCCGGCACCAGTGTCACCACTCTTCCCGGTGCTTCCGGCGTACCGCGATGATCGTGAGAGCCTTGCCAGAAGCGACGCGTCCAGCCGCGAATCGATGCCGGCCGGCGCTCCAGATAGTCGAAATCCGCCTTCCAGATCAGTGAGCCGTAGCCAAAGAGCCATACCGACTCGTGCTTGTCGAAGTAGGTCATCCGGCGGTTGTGGGCGGTGGTGTCGAAGGACATGGGACTCCGTTGCATGACGCTGGCGAATGCGCAATATGCGGTGGCCGGGAGGAGATCTCAAGGCCGCCTCTCGCCCTCGCGCACGCGAATCAGCCAGCGGTCGATTTGACAGCGTGCCCGCTGCTGCCATGTTGAAAGTCCGTACTGCTTCGAGGAGACAACATGGCCCGCCAGAGACGAATCGTCGAAGTCCTGATGCAGCGTCACGGTCGAACCTTCGCCAGTGAACTCGGCGTCGACCTGCGCAAGAACACGCCGTCGCCGCTGTTCCGCCTGCTCTGCTATTCGCTGCTGACCAGCGCGCCGGTCAGTGCCGACCTGGCGATGCGAGGCGCCAGGGCAATGGCCGAAGCCGGCTGGACGACGCCACGGAAGCTGCAGGCGAGCGACTGGGCGAGTCGGGCGCGGGTGCTCAACGAAGCCGGCTACGCCCGCGTCGACGAGAAGACGGCCACGCAGCTGGCCGACATGAACGCCGAGCTGCTGGACACCTACGCTGGCGATTTGCGCCAGCTGCGGGAAGCGGCGGCGGGCAGCCCGAAAGCCCTGCGCAAGCGGCTCAAGACGTTCAAGGGGATCGGCGGTACCGGTGCCGATATCTTCCTGCGCGAGGTTCAGGCGGTATGGGATGAATGCTATCCCTACGCCGACAAGGCAGCACTTTCGGCGGCTGACAAGCTGGGGCTCAAGGCCGATGCGGGGAAGCTCGCCAACAAGGTGTCACGCAAGGACTACCCCAGGCTGATGGCCGCACTGGTTCGTTGCAAGCTGACCAGGGATAGCCAGGGCGTGCTGGAGGCGGCGCAAGCCTGACCGCCTACCACTGCCGTTCAGGGGCGCTCAGCCATTGGCTTACCGGGCCGATACCGTCGGTGCACCAGGGTTCGCTCAGTCGGGTGATGAAAAAGCGAGTCTGCTTGCCGAATGCCCGACTCAAGCGGGAGCGCAGGAATTCGATCGGATCGGTCGACTCGATCAGCCACGTCGTGCGGAACAGTGCAATGGAGTCGAATCGCCGGAGCATCGACTCCAGGCGATGACGATCCATCCTTCCCAGCGGCCTGTCGAAGGTCAGGCAGTAGATACCCATGGCGTGCTCCTTGCTGCCGAATTAACCAGATCCAGTTCAGGGTAGCTCGTTCGGGGATCGATTGTCCTTATCGCGGATGAAGTCGGGAAGCCCCCGGTGACGCCGGCCGGCCAGGTGGCTCAGGGCTCGGCAGGGTCCTTCGTGGCGGGTTCGTCGTCCGCCCGGGGCAGGATCAGGTTGAGAATGATCGACGCCAGCGCCCCCGGGATCAGGCCCGACTCCAGCAGCACGCCGATCTGCTGCGGGGCGCCCTGGTAGAGCCCGCTCTGGGCCGGCAGGCCGATCGCCAGCGCCAGCGATACGCCGACGATCAGCATGTTGCGCTTGTTGAACCTGGCGCGAGAGAGCATCTTCACTCCGGCGCTGGCGATCATGCCGAACATGATGATCACCGCGCCGCCCAGCGCCGCCGCCGGGATGGCCGATACCAGGGCTCCCAGCTTCGGCACCAGCCCCGCCAGAACCAGAAAGCCGCCGCCGAGCGCGACGACAAAGCGGCTGGCGACCCCGGTGAGCGCCACCAGGCCGACGTTCTGGCTGAAGCTGATCTGCGGGAAGGCGCCGAACAGTGCGGCAAAACTGCTCGAGAGCCCGTCGGCCATGACGCCGCCGGACAGCTCCCGCGCTGTCGGTTCGCGCTCGGCACCGCCGATCGCCGTGCCGGAGATGTCGCCGATCGATTCGGCGCAGGTGACCACGGCCATCAGCGTGATCGCCAGGATCGCCGCCGGATCGAAGGCAAGGCCGATCTCGAAGGGGATCGGAAGCTGGAACCAGCCGGCCTCGGCGACGCGGGAAAAATCGAGCAGGCCCATCGGTGCCGCCGCCACGCAGCCGACCAGGATGCCGATCAGCACCGCGGCCTCGGAGAGAAAGCCGCGGCAGAACTGGTGGAACGCCACGGTCACCACGAACACCAGCGTCGCCAGCAGCAAATGATGTGGTGCGCCGAAGTCCTCGGCGCCGACGCCACCACCGACGTAGGCAAACCCCACCGGCAGCAGCAGGATGCCGATCAGCAATACGAAGGTGCCCGATACCACCGGCGGGAAGAAAACGCTCAAGCGCCTGTAGCAGAGCCCCACCACCGCCATCGCCAGCCCACCGATCAGGGCGCCGCCGAACACCGCCGGCAACCCCTGGTTGGCGGCGATGGGAATCATCACCGGCACGAAGCCGAAACTGGTACCCATGACGATGGGCAGACGGGCGCCGAGAGGGCCGATGCCGAGCGTCTGGACCAGTGTCGCCACGCCCGCGACGAACATCGCCATCTGCACCAGGAACACCGTATCGGCACCCGAAAGCCCTGCCGCGCCAGCGATGATCAGCGGCACCGCGGCGTTGCTGACGAACATGGCCAGCACGTGCTGTATACCAAGAGGGATGGCTTTTCGCAGTGGCGGAAAATAGTCGACGTCGCGTAACGGGTTTTTCTTAGCGTCCTGATTTTCTTCGAATTGATGCGATGAATCCGACCGTTCTGCGGTATCCAGGCTCATGATCGACTCCCACGTTGATTGTTTTTATCCGCTCTTGGGAAACTACTGTAGATTGTTTTTGTGTACAAAAAAACTGCCAATGGGGCGTCGCTCGCGACGGCCGCTTCAGCGCTGTTCGGCCTGGGGCCACCAGCGCGCCAAGGCGGACTCCGCCTGGCATTTGACCTCCTCGTCGATATAGATCGATACCGCCACCAGCGCGGCAGCCAGCACGCTGGCATCATCGGTATAGCCGACACCGGCAATGAAGTCGGGAATGGCATCCAGCGGCGAGATGAAATAACCGAGCGCACCGATGATGGTCGACTTGGCCCACAACGGCACATCGGGGCGCTTCAGCACGAAATAGAGCTGCAGCGCCTTCAGCGCCACCTCGCGGCCGGCGCGTTTGCCGAAGCGGGTCATCTTCCGCCAGAAGCGCTCGTCGCTGTAACTCTCGGCATGGCTTTCGAGCCTGCCAGCGCGAGCTTCGCTCTCGTCGGGAAGCGTATCCGCTGCCTGGTACTGATCCAGAGGCCCGGTGTCATCGTGAGGCAGCGAGGGGGTGCTGTTGGAGAATATGCGGGGAGGGCGGGGCATGGTCGGGCTCCATCATCACGAGCTGTCGCGGTAGTCTAGCGCACGTCGGCGCGTCTCGGCTTGCGGCGAGCTTGATCCGACGCTGGCGGCGACGTCATGATCGATCGATACGTATCGATAGTGAGAACTGACGATCGCCGACTGACGCTCAAGCACAATACCCATGGCGCCGAGGTTCGCCGTGCTTCATCTCGATGATAAGGACAACGACATGAACGAGACACTTTCGACCGAGGTCAACGTGCCCGCCATCGATGGCGAACGCCTCTGGCAGACACTGATGGAGCTGGCCGTGATCGGCGGCACGCCCAAGGGGGGCTGCAATCGCCAGGCGCTGACCGAGCTCGACCGCGAAGGTCGTGAACTGCTGATCCGCTGGTGCGAGGCCGAAGGCCTGACCGTGCGCTTCGATGCCATCGGCAACCTCTTCGCTCGCCGCGATGGCAGCAACGCCGACGCCGACCCGGTCGTCATCGGCAGCCATATCGACACCCAGCCCACCGGCGGCAAGTACGACGGTTGCTTCGGTGTGCTGGCGGCACTTGAGGTCATCCGAACGCTCAACGCCAACGGCATCGAGACCGAACGGCCGATCGAGCTGGTTTCCTGGACCAACGAAGAGGGCTGCCGTTTCGCGCCCTGCATGATGGGCTCCGGCGTGTTTGCCGGTCAGCTCACGCTGGAAGATGCTCTGTCGCGAACGGATGTCGACGGCATCACCGCGGGCGAAGCGCTCGAGGCGATTGGCTACGTCGGGGACGATGCCAATCGCCCCGGCCGGTTTGCGGCCTATCTCGAAGCCCATATCGAGCAAGGGCCGATCCTCGAGGACGAGGGCAAGACCATCGGCGTGGTCACCGGGGCGCTGGGGCTGAAGTGGTTCGATGTCACGGTGACCGGCATGGCGGCCCACTCCGGCTCGACGCCGATGCATCTGCGCCAGGATGCGCTGCTGGGCGCGACCCGGGTGGTCGAAGCGGTCAACCGGATCGCGCTGGCGCACCAACCCGACGGCCGCGGGACGGTGGGGGCGTTTCAGCTGCTGCCCAACTCGCGCAACGTGATCCCAGGACAGGTGACGCTGAGCGTCGACTTCCGGCACAGCGAGGGCGAGGTGCTCGACGCGATCGTCACCGAGTTTCGCCAGACGCTGGACGCCATCGCCCGCGAGACCGGACTCTCCATCGAGATCGCACCCACCGCCGATTATCCGCCGCAGCATTTCGCCGCCGATTGCATCGCCGCCGTGCGTCAGGGTGCCCAGGCCAACGGCTATGCACACCGGGATATCGTCAGCGGCGCCGGGCACGATGCCGTCTTCATCGGCGACATCGCGCCGGCGGCGATGATCTTCATCCCCTGCGAGAAGGGGATCAGTCACAACGAGAGCGAGTACGCCGCGCCGGAAGATGTCACTGCCGGCGCCAACGTATTGCTGCACGCGACGCTGAACCTGGCTGGGCTTGCGGCCGGGGCGGCGGCATGAGCAGCGACGAGGACACCAGCATGCGCAATGTAACGACGACCGAGCTGGCCGATCTGACCGCCCTCGAGGCCCTGGCGCTGTTCGAGCGGGGCGAGCTCTCGCCGGTGGAGTTGACCCGGGACTGCCTGGCGCGCATCGAGCGCCACAACCCGGTCGTCAACGCCTTCTGCCATGTCGATGGTGAGGGCGCGCTGGCGGCGGCGCGGGCATCGGAAGCGCGCTGGCGGCGTCATGATCCGATGGGGCCGCTGGATGGCGTGCCCAGCACGATCAAGGATTTGACCCTCACCGTCGGCATGCCGACCCGCAAGGGCTCGACGACGACGTCGGCGGATGGCCCCTGGACGAGCGATGCCCCTTTCACGGCGCGGATGCGCGAGGCGGGTGCCGTGCTGCTGGGCAAGACCACCACGCCGGAGTTCGGCTGGAAGGGGGTGACCGACAACCCGCTTTACGGCATCACCCGCAATCCGTGGAATCCCGAGCTGACCGCCGGCGGGTCTTCCGGCGGCGCCGGCGCCGCCGCAGCGCTCAACCTGGGCATGCTGCACCAGGGCAGCGACGCCGGCGGCTCGATCCGGATTCCCTGCGCGTTCACCGGCACGTTCGGCATCAAGCCGACCTTCGGCTGGATCCCTCAATGGCCGGCCAGTGCCATGACGACCCTGTCGCACCTGGGGCCGATGACGCGCACGGCCGCCGACAGCGCGCTGATGCTCTCGGTGATCGCCCAGCCCGATGCGCGGGACGGCTACGCCGGTCCTGACTGTCCGCTCGACTGGCTGGCCGCCGCGCCGCGTCGACTGGACGGCATGCGCATCGCCTACAGCCGTGATCTGGGCTACGTCTCGGTGGCGCCGGACATCCTGCGCGCCGTGGAGGCGGCGGTCGAACGGTTGCGGGCGCTGGGCGCGGAAGTGATCGACGTCGATCCGGGGTTCGACTCGCCCAAGGTGAGCTTCGATACGCTCTGGCACGCGGGTGCCTCGCGGCTGCTGGACGGCTTGAGCGACGCCCAGATCGAAGCGCTGGACCCGGGCCTGCGTGCCATCGCCGAGCATGGCAAGACACTGTCGCTGACCGATTACCTGGTCGCTCGCGAGCAGCGCGCGGCTCTGGTGGCGCGGATGGCCGAATTTCACCGCGAGTTCGATCTGCTGGTGACCCCGACTATGCCGTTGTCGGCCTTCGCCGCCGGTCATGAAGTGCCACCCGGCAGCGACTATGTCGACTGGGTGGACTGGACCCCGTTCAGCTACCCCTTCAACCTCACCCAGCAACCCGCTGCCTCGCTGCCCTGCGGTCTGGACGACAACGGCTTGCCGGTCGGTCTGCATCTGGTCGGTCCGCGCTATCGTGACGACCGCGTGATGGCCGTGGCCCGGCTGCTGGAAACGCAGCTGCCCAGGTTGGTGCCGCCGCTGGCGATGGCGTGACCCGACGAGCGACGGCGTGGTGCGGAAGGCGTGGTCGTCAGCCGCCCCGCGCCTCGCCCGGTGTCTGCCCGGTGGCGCGTTTGAACGCGCGGCTGAAGGCGGCCTGGGAACCGTAGCCCAGCTGCCAGGCGACTTGATCGATGGAGAGGCGTTTCTCGCGGATCCACTGCGTGGCGAGTCGCATCCGTAGCTGCGTCACGTAGCCCAGTGGCGAAACACCCAGGACAGTGCGGAAGCGCTCGGCGAAGGCCGAGCGTGAGCTGCCCATTTCCGCCGCCATGTCGGCCACGCTCCAGTGGCGTCCCGGTTGGCGATGGACGGCCGCGATCACCTTGCCCAGGCGTGGGTCGCGCAGCGCCTCGACCCAGCCGCCGATCTCCGCACAGCCGCATTCGACCCAGCCGCGTACGATACTGGCGGCCACCACGTCCGCCAGCCGCGACAGGATGCCGGCAGCGCCGGCCCGGCTCAGGCTCGCCTCGCGCTCCATCGCCTCGAGCATCGGCAACATCTCCGGGTAGCGCGACAGCAGCGTTCCCACGTGCATCACGGCAGGCATCATCGAGACCAGGGGCTGCATGCCGCCGAGATCGAACTGCATGCAGCCGCTGAACAGCCGCACGCCCTGACCGTGCTCGAGGCGCGCCGAGCCGTCGTCGATACAGCTGAATGAGTCGCAGAGCGGGATGGCGTCGATCTGCTCGATGTCACGACTCTCCACCTCGGGGGAGGAGAGCAGGCAGTGATGCCCGCCGCGCGGCAGCAGCACCGCATCGCCGCTCTCCAGCTGCTGCACGTCGTCGCCGATTCGCAGGATCGCCGAACCTTGCGCGATGAAGTGAAACTGCGCGCAGGTGGCATCGGTGTCGAAGGCGATGGCGAACGGCGCTCTCATCTGCACGCGCCGATAGCTCAACCCCGAAAGCCGCATTCCGAGCAAGAGCGCGTTGATCCACTCGCTGGACTTCCGGAGCGGCGGCTGTTCCATCGGCGGGGTGTCAGGCACGCGACTCTCGGGCGATAGCGTGTCGGCCGATCGGCGGTCGGGGGACCGGGAGCGCGGGGAGGACGACTGAGAGATCGAGGGTTTCATCGTTATCTCGGACTTTTGATCAAAGATCCTGGAGTTTTGATGATAGCGGATCTTGCGATGCTACTTTAGTCTACGCAGCATCTCAATGATCGATGGATGTCTCACATGACCACGAACGACTCGCACGACATGCGCCCGACGGGGGCATCCCGAGGGGCCTGGAGCGCCGTTTTCTCGTTGACGCTGGGTGTCTTCAGCCTGGTGATGGCCGAGTTTCTGCCGGCCAGCCTGCTGACGCCAATGGCGGACTCGCTGGCGATCAGCGAGGGCCAGGCAGGGCAGGCCGTCACGGTGACGGCGGTGGTGGCGCTGCTGTCGGGGTTGCTGGTGACCTCCGCCACCCAGCGGCTCGACCGTCGCCACGTGCTGCTGGGGTTTTCCGGACTGATGATCGCTGCCAATCTGTTGGTCGCCTACTCGCCGGACCTGATCTGGCTGCTGGCCGGGCGGGTGCTGTTGGGCGTGGCGCTGGGCGGATTCTGGGCGCTTTCCGCCGCTACCGTCATGCGACTGGTGCCGGAGCACGACGTGCCGCGCGCGCTGTCGCTGCTTTTTACCGGCGTCCCCATCGCCACCATTAGTGCCGCGGCACTGGGCAGCTATCTCGGCGACCTGGTCGGCTGGCGTAACGTGTTTCTGCTCGCGACGGCGATATCGGTAGCGACGCTGGTCTTCCAGTACGTCACCTTGCCGTCCATGACGCCGGAGCGTCCCACCCCGCTCGGCACGCTGGTGAGCGTGATGAAACGACCGGGCATGATGGTCGGTATCGTCGCCATCCTGCTGGTGTTCTGTGGCCATTTCGCCTTCTTCACCTACATCCGTCCGTTTCTCGAGGGCGTGTCGCACATGGGGATCAATGCGCTGTCATCGACTCTGCTGGCGTTCGGGGTGGCTAACTTCGTCGGAACCTTGGCCGCGGGGTATCTGCTCGAGCGCAGCCTGCGTCTGACATTGGTGCTGATGCCGCTGATCATGGGCTCGCTGGGCTGGCTGCTGGCGACGCTGGGCGGCTTCTCGCTGGGGACCGATGCCCTCATGGTCGCGCTGTGGGGCTTCGCCTTCGGCGCCGTGCCGGTGGCCTGGTCGACCTGGATCACCCGTGTCGTGCCGGACGAAGCCGAGAGTGGCGGTGGCCTGATCGTCGCATCGATCCAGCTGGCGATCGCCCTGGGAGCGGCCGTGGGGGGCGTTGTCTTCGGCATCGGCGGCGTGCTGGCCGTCTGCGCCACCGCGGGCACGCTGCTGCTGGCCGCGGCCGCACTGGTACTCGCGGGCGTGAGAACGAGGCCGGTGCCGGCTGGCGAAGGCGACACGGTGGTGGCTAGCTGCCAGTAGGCGATGGGCTGGTGTCTGTCGGTACGACCGACCGGGCGAGGTGAGACGCGGCAAGCATGGCCGAGCTCATCTTGCCTGTCGGGCGTTGAAGATGGTCTGCTATAAGAAAGGCATTCCTCCCCAGACCATCGAAAGGAACTGACGATGAGCATCGATTCCCAAGCAGGACGCTTGCCGGACGAGCACAGCCTCGCCAATATTCCGCGCCTGGTGTCGCGCTACTACAGCGAGCGGCCGGACCCCAGCGACCCGGGCCAGCAGGTGGCTTTCGGCACCTCGGGCCATCGCGGCTCCTCGTTGAAGACCAGTTTCAACGAATGGCACATCCTGGCCACGACCCAGGCGATCTGCGAGTACCGTGAAGCGCAGGGTGTCGACGGCCCGCTGTTCATCGGCATGGACACCCACGCGCTCTCCGAGCCGGCATTCTGCTCGGCGCTGGAAGTGCTGGCGGCCAATGGTGTCGAGACGCGCATCGATGCCGGCTGCGAAGAAACCGGTGGCGAGGTGGGGTACACGCCGACGCCGGCGATCTCCAACGCCATTCTGGTCTACAACCAGGGACGCAGCGGCGGGCTGGCCGACGGCATCGTCATCACCCCTTCGCACAACCCGCCGGGCGATGGCGGGTTCAAGTACAACCCGACCAACGGCGGGCCGGCCGATACCAACGTCACCAAGTGGATCCAGGAGCGGGCCAACGAACTGCTCGCCGGCGGCCTCGAGGGCGTTCGCCGCATCGGTTATGCCGAAGCCTTGAAGGCGCCGACCACCCAGCGTTTCGACTATATCGAGAGCTACGTCGGTGGCCTCGACAAGGTCATCGACATGGCCGCGATCCGTGACTCCGGGCTCAGGTTCGGCGTCGACCCCCTCGGCGGTGCCGGGGTGCACTACTGGCCGCGGATCGCCGCGAAGTACGACCTGCCGCTGGAAGTGATCTCGACCACCGTCGATCCGACCTTCCGCTTCATGCGCGTCGACTGGGACGGCAAGATCCGCATGGACTGCTCGTCGCCCTACGCCATGGCCGGGCTGATCGAGAACAAGGATCGCTTCGATGTCTCCTTCGCCTGCGATACCGATCACGATCGCCACGGCATCGTCGCCCGCTCGACCGGACTGCTGAATCCCAACCACTATCTCGCCGTCGCCATCGAGTATCTGTTCACCCATCGCCCGAACTGGAGCGACAAGGCCGCCATCGGCAAGACCCTGGTGTCGTCGTCGATGATCGATTACGTCGCCCAAGGGCTGGGTCGAGACGTGGTCGAGGTGCCGGTGGGCTTCAAGTGGTTCGTCGACGGCCTGATCGAGGGCAGCCTCGGCTTCGGTGGCGAAGAGTCCGCCGGCGCCTCGTTCCTGACCCTGGACGGCAAGCCCTGGTCCACCGACAAGGACGGCATCATTCTCGGCCTGCTTGCCGCCGAGATCACCGCCGTCACCGGCAAGGACCCGGGCGAGCGCTACCAGGCGCTGACCGAACGCTTCGGTGCGCCGGTCTACGAACGCGTCGATGCCCCGGCCAACCGTGAGCAGAAGGCGAGGCTCGGCAAGCTGTCGCCCGAGCAGGTCAGCGCCGACACGCTGGCGGGCCACCCGATCACCCGCAAGTTGACCGAGGCGCCCGGCAACGGCGCCGCCATCGGCGGGCTCAAGGTGGTCACCGACGCCGGCTGGTTCGCCGCACGTCCCTCCGGCACCGAGGACGTCTACAAGATCTACGCCGAGAGCTTCGAGGGCGACGCGCATCTCAAGCGGATTCAGCAGGAGGCCAAGGCGCTGGTCGACGAAGTACTGGCGGGCTGACGCCGGGTACGGGACCGGGAGACCCCGCTCTCCCGGCCCCGCCCGCCGGTCGCTCGGCCATCATCCGGACCAGCCAGGCGCCCCTCGGCAAGTCGCGATGCAACGTCGTACTGCCGAGCGCGAGCCGTTTTCGCCGAAAGCCTAAAGTTGCCTTCGACATGGACGATATCTCCTCTGTCAATTTCGATGCCGTGCCCCGGGCGGCGCCTTCCTATGGCAGGGATACCCCATGCATTTCAAATCTATACGCACACTGGTCACGCTTCTGGTGGGCGCTTGTATCGTGCTGGTCGCCGCTGCTCTGGTGGGCTACTCCTTTTATGCCGACGCGCGCTCGCAGGCGCTGGTGGACGCTCGCACCCATGCGCTGCTCGAGTCGAGCATCGACCGGCGCCTCTCTGCCGTGGCCGGCCGCCAGGCCGAAAGCATCCAGGCCCGACTCGAACACGCGCTGACCCTGGCGCGAAACCTGGCCAGTACCAATGCCCTGATGGGGGAGGTCGACGATCAGGGTCGGCGTCGGCTTCTCCTCGGTCGCGACGAACTCTCCAACCTGGTGCGCCAGACGGTCGTCGACAATCCCGATCTGCTCGACGCCTTCATCGGCTGGGAGCCCGATGCCTTCGGCAGTGACCGCTACTACACCGGAAGAGAGGATGCCGGCTACGGCGAGGATGGCCGCTTCATGCCGTGGTGGTATCGGACCGAGGATGGCAAGGTCGCGGTGCTGCCGCTGGGCGAGACGATGGATAGCAGCAAGACGATGGACAGCGGTGTGCGAGAAGGGGAGTACTACCTCTGTCCCAAGGAGACCGGCAAGCCCTGCATCATCGACCCGGCGCCATACGACTACAATGGCAAGACGCTGATGGTGACCTCCTTCAACGTACCGATCATGGTCGACGGCCAGTTCCGCGGTAGCGCCGGCGTCGACCTCTCCGTCGACTTCATCCAGGGGCTGCTGGCCGATGCCAGCCGCTCGCTCTACGACGGCGCCGGTGACTGGACCCTGGTCGCCCCGCAAGGTGGGATTACCGCCCGCACCGGCGAACCCTCCGGCGTGGGCAGCAACGCGGAGACATTCTTCGATGCCGCCATCAACGCCCGGCTTGCCGAGGCGCGCCAGGGGCAGCCGGTCCTCGACAGCCACGAGGGCCAGATCGAGATGCTATGGCCGTTCACCGTCGGTCCGGCCGACAGCAAGCCATGGGTACTGATGATCCGGCTGCCCCAGAGCGTGGTCATGGCCGGGCTGACCGACCTGCGCCAGCAGCTCGCCAGCCAGCGTCACCACGACACGCTCGCGATGCTCGCGGTGGGTGTCGGCGTGGCGCTGCTGGGCCTGTTCGCCGGTTGGCTGCTCGGCGGTAGCCTGTCGCGGCCGCTCAGACGGCTGGCGTTGCGGATGCGCGAGATCGCTTCCGGCGACGGAGACCTCACCCAGCGCCTGCCGGTGCGCGGCCGCAACGAGAGCGCCGAGCTGGCGATCCAGTTCAACGCCTTCGCCGACAAGATGCACGAGGTCATGCTCGAGGTGCGCGAGAGCAGCGAGTCGGTACGCGCCGCATCCCAGGAGATCGCCAGCGGTAGCGAAGATCTGTCGCGCCGCACCGATGCCATGGCGGCCAGCCTGCAGCAGACCTCGGCCTCGATGGAGGAGCTCACCAGTACGGTCGACCACACCGCGCAGTCGGCGCGCCAGGTCGATCAGATGGCGGTATCCGCCACCGACGCGGCGCGCCGCGGTGGCGAGGTCGTCGGTGACGTCGTCAATACCATGGGTGAGATCGAAGCCTCCTCGCGCCAGATCGCCGAGATCGTCACCACCATGGATGGCATCGCGTTCCAGACCAACCTGCTGGCGCTCAACGCCTCGGTGGAGGCTGCTCGCGCCGGTGAACAGGGCAAGGGATTCGCGGTCGTCGCCCAGGAAGTGCGCAACCTCGCCAGCCGCAGCGCCGACGCCGCGCGCCAGATCAAGTCGCTGGTGGATGTCGCCAGCGGCAAGACGCAGCTGGGTGCGGAGCGCGTCCGCCATGCTGGCGAGGCGATGGAGGAGATCGTTGCCAGCATCGCCCGGGTGACCGACGTGCTGGGCGAGATCAGCGCGGCGACCAGCGAGCAGAGTCAGGGGATCGGCCAGGTCAATCAGGCCGTGGCGGAGATCGACCAGGTCACCCAGCAGAATGCGGCGATGGTTCAGCAGACCGCGACGGCGGCGGCCGAGCTGCGTCACCAGTCGCAGCGTCTGGCCGTGACGGTGGGGGCGTTCCGGCTCGCCGACATGCCGGCGCCCGCCTTGAGCGGGGAGAGCACATCGACGCAGCCACGGCTGCAGCCGTCGCGGCGCGCGGTGCCGGCCGTCTGATCAGCGCCGCGCGGCCAGCTCGCAGAAGAAGTCGACATACTGGGTGTGGCCTTCGGGAAAGATCACATCCAGCGTCAACGGATCCTCGGCATCGCTGATCCCTTCCAGGGCCGGCCAGACGTCGATGTCGGGATTCCCGGCGTGGCGCGCCAGCCGCTCGGCGTCGACGCCGGCGCGGCGAACCTCGCCACCGCTGCTGTCGACATAGAGTACCCGGTTGCCGCTGTCGAAAGCGTTACCCAGTTGCTGAACGAGCGTCAGGAAACCGCGGTCGCTGCCGCCGCGCTGGCGCTCGCCGCCCGCATCGCCAGATGGAATGAACGATGTCACGGTATCTCCCACCCCGACGATGCGCGGCATCAGCGCGGGATCGAAATAGTCGCGGGCCAGTTCCAGCAACGCCGCCTGATCGCGGGGCGCCTCGCGGGCGTTGAAGCCCTCGCCCAACGGATAATGCCCCGTATGGCGATGGTAGTAGCGGTTGAGGATGACCAGCACCCCCACCTCCTTGACGCCGCCGCGCAGCATCAGTTGGAAATCGGTGGTGCCGGCCCCTTCCCCGTTCTCGTCGCCCTGTCGCAGGCGCTCGTTGCCCTCGCCATCCTGGCCGGCATTGGGCGCGTAGTGGATGAAGAAGGCGTCACTCATTCCCGACCGGCGGGCCGCCCCGAGCCGCTCGTGCATGAACTCGGCGACGTCGGCCTGTAGTGCCCGATAGCGCTCCGGCGTTGCCTGCCAGTGACGGTGGAAGACGTTGAGGTTGAGTGTCGGCGAGGCGATGTTGTCGAGTACCGCCGCGGCGATCAGGTCGCGTCTCGCCTCGGACGGCAGGTCGTAGGGTGGCTGCGACAGCAGCGACTCGAGGAACGCCTCGGCCCGATCGGGAAACGTCTTCAGAAACGCCAGCTCGGCGTCGCTCACGCCGGGGTGCGACACCGCCCCGAAGCGGTCCTGCCACTGCACGCCACCGGCGGCCAGGCCGGGCAGGTAGCGCCCCTGCTCGCCAGCACGATCCGGCGTCTCGAACAGCGCCTCGACGATGCCGTTCACGCCGCGGGAGCCAATGTGCTCGCCGTTGGTCAGCACGAAGAAATGGCCATCGAGCCGGCGGGTGGCGTCGAGGTAGCGTCGCTCCAACTGGCGCGTCAGCGGATTGCCGACCAGTCCCATGCAGACGCCGTCGAGGTCCTGGATGACGAGCAGGTTGTCGGTGGCCGCCAGTTCGTCCAGCAGGGCGGCGTGATCGAGCGAGAAAGGGCGAGAAAGGGGCATGATGGGCGCCTTGGTCGGGGCGAGTGATGGTGGCGTTATCGGGCGAACGTTCACCAGTATAGCGTCAGCTCGTGGTCCGCATCGCGACGGTTTGCCGGACCGGGGCGCCCCGACTAGGCTTCTTGGTGGGCGTCGCCCAGGCTGCAAGACGCCCAGACGATCCCAGAACGTCAGTGCAAGACGCTCACGCCCGGATGGCGTGATGACAGCCCGGCGAAGGGGTAACCCCGCCACGGGCAACATTAGCAGGAGGCAACGATGTCCAGTCCCGAGCACAAGCAGAAGATCTGGAAGCTGATCGAGAAGATCAAGGTCGGCATGTTGGTCACGCTCGACGATGGCGTGCCGCGAGCGCGCCCCATGCATCTGGTGCAGGATGCCTACGACGGCAAGCTCTGGTTCTATACGCGCCGCAGTGCCGAAAAGTCGTTCGAGGCGAAGCAGGATCAGGATGTCTGCATCACGTTCTCGGACCAGGATGACGGCATCTACGTGTCGATGTCCGGCCGGGCACGCCTCAACGACGATCCCGCGCTGATCGAGAAGTACTGGAATCCGTTCGTGGCCGCCTGGTTCACCGGTGGCAAGGAGGATCCGGACATCACCATGATGGAGATCGACATCGACTTCGGCGAGCACTGGCAGTCGCGTGAGAGCAAGACGTTCCAGCTCTACGAGATCGCCAAGGCCAACGTGAAGAAGGAGCATCAGCCGGATCTCGGCGAGAACGAGAAGTTCGGCCACTGAGCCGCCAGACCCGACCTGGCTTTTGATGCCGCCGACGTCCGACGGGGTGTCGGCGGCGTTTCTCCGGGAGGCCATTGACAGTTGCGTGACAAGTCAGGATAAAGAGTCCTCACAAGTCACATAGCGACCCCCCATGTTTCTGCTGACGGCATTCGTCGTTCTCTCCATCGGTTTTTCCTTCGTCTGTTCGGTGCTGGAAGCCGCGCTGCTCTCGCTCACACCGAGCTATATCGCGCAGCTCAAGGACGACCGCCCCAGGCTTCACGACAAGCTCAACAAGCTCAAGTCGAATATCGATCGGCCGCTGGCGGCGATCCTCACGCTCAACACTATCGCGCACACCGTCGGTGCCACGGGTGTCGGCGCGCAAGTGGCCGTCGTGTTCGGCGATGCCCACGTGGCCATCGCCTCGGCCTTGATGACCTTCGGCATCCTGGTGTTCTCGGAGATCATCCCCAAGACCATCGGAGCGACCTACTGGCGCAGCCTGGCGCCTCTGCTGCCACCGACGCTGCGCTTCATGGTGTTGCTGCTGCTGCCCTTCATCTGGCTGTCGGAGATGATCACCAATCGTATCGCCAAGAACGAGGGCGATGTCGACATGCGCGGCGAGATCAAGGCGCTGGCGAGGATCGGGCTGGAAGAGAAGGCGCTGGATGCCGACGAGACCCGCACCATCACCAATATCCTCAATCTCCACGAGATCCCGGTGAAGAGCGTGATGACGCCGCGAACCGTATGTGAAACGGTGACGCCCCACATGACCGTGGCCGAGTTCGATGAGCGCTATGGCAAGACGCAGTTCACGCGTTTCCCGGTGATGGATGGCGGCGAGGATGCCCTGGGCTACGTGCACAAGTCGGATACCTACCACGCCGAGGATGGCGAGAGGCTGAAATCGCTGATGCACTCCGTCGCGATCATCGATGAGAACGACAGCGTCGAGCATGTCTTCACCGCCATGCTCAAGGATCACAACCACCTGCGCGTGGTCTACGACGACCATGGCAACTGGGTCGGGCTGATCACCATGGAAGACGTGATCGAGACGATCCTGGGCCAGGACATCATCGACGAGACCGACAACGTGCATAACCTGCGCAAGTACGCCAAGCAGCGCTGGCTGAAGCGAATCAAGCGCGGCGAATCCGCCCAGCCGCCGCCGGGCTGAAGCCGGCGGCGGTCCTCCCGTGGCAGGGCTCGGTCAGATGACCTTCTTGCGCAGCCAGGCGGCGAGCGCTTCGCCCAGGATGACCAGGGCGATGATCGCCAGCAGGATGGTGGCGACGGTCTGCCACGCCAGCGTGTCGATGGCGCCCTGCAGGATCACGCCGATTCCGCCGGCGCCGACCAGGCCGAGCACTGTCGACTCGCGCAGGTTGATGTCCCAGCGCAGGATGCCGACCGCGAAGAAAGTCGGCATGACCTGCGGCACGATCGCGTAGAGCACCACCTTGGCTCGCGAGGCGCCGGTCGCTTCCAGCGCCTCCACCGGGCGCCGATCGATCTCCTCGATCGCCTCGCCCAGCAGTTTGCCGAGAAAGCCGATCGACCGGAACATGATCGCGATGATCCCGGCCAGCACGCCGGGGCCGAAGATCGCCACGAACAGCAGGGCCCAGATCAGCGTGTTGACCGAGCGGCTCGAGACCAGGATGAAACGCCCCAGCCATAGCGTGAAACGGTTGGGGGTCGTGTTCTGGGCCGCGATGTAGGCGATCGGCAGCGACAGGAAGATGGCCACGAACGTGGCGATGGTGGCGATATTGAGCGTCTCGACCAGGGCCCAAAGAATCGCCCGCAGGTTGCTCACGTCCGGCGGCACCATGCGCCCGAACAGGTCACCGACCTGGGCCGGGGCATCCCACACCCAGGGCCAGATGATATCGATGCTCTCCACCGCCCACACCACGGCCGCCGCCACGACCAGCATTGTCAGGAAGCGCTTCCAGCGCTGCTGCGGGGTATAGCGCGCCCAGGTGCGCTCGGCAACGGTCTGCTGGGTCATCCGATGTTCCTCCTGATCCGACCGCTGATCGCTTCGCTGACCAGAATCACGCCGATGATCACCAGCGTGATCGCCAGGGCGAAGTCGTAGTCGTAGCGGCCGAAGGCGTTCATCAGCGTCGAGCCGATGCCGCCGGCGCCGACGATGCCGACCACCGCCGACGCCCGCAGGTTGCTGTCGAGCTGATAGATGCCTAGACCGATCTGGCGCGGCATGATCTGCGGCAGCACGGCGAACTGCAGCACGCTGATATAGCGGGTGCCACTGGCACGCAGCGCTTCCACCTGACCCCAGTCGATCTCCTCGATTCGCTCGGCCAGCATCTTGGCGACGAAGCCGATCGAGTAGAGTGTCAGCGTCAGGATCCCGGCCACCGGACCGAACCCCACCGCCTTGACGAACAGGATCGCCACGATCACCGGATGGAAGCTGCGTGCGAGGATGATGATGGCCCGGCCGATCATGTAGATCGGCTTGGCGGCGATGTTGCGGGCCGCCATGAAGGCGATGGGAACGCTCAACGCGAGGCCGAGCAGTGTCGCCAGGATGGCGATCTGCAGGCTTTCGAGGAAGCCGTCGATGAGCAGCTCATAGCGGTCGAAGTTGGGCGGAAAGGCGCCGGAGAAGATCCGCGCGGCACGGGTCATGCCCTGGCTGATGCGATCGAGATCGAACGGCAGGATCGAGATCGCCCACACGGCGTAGATCGCGACGCCCACGACCAGCCCCCAACGCAGCACTGGATTGGCGATGAACGGTGGCTTGCGCCAGTGTCGCCGTGACGACGGGACCGTCTGATCGGTGCTGGTGCTCATGACACCACCGCCGGGGAGTGGGCCGGACCGCTCTCGGCCTGCTGACGTGCTTCCCCCGGTGTGCCGCTGTAGACGGCATCCATCGCCTCCTGATCCAGGTCGGCGGGAACGCCGTCGAAGATCAGTTTGCCGAATCGCATGCCGACGATGCGCTGGGTGTATTCCCGCGCTTCGGCCACGTTGTGGATGTTGATCAGTACCGGGAGCGACAGCTCCTGGGAGAGCGTCTGCAGAAGCTCCATGATCTGGCGCGAGCTCACCGGATCCAGCGAGGCCGTGGGCTCGTCGGCGAGCAGAATTTCCGGTTGCTGCATCAACGCCCGAACCACGCCGACACGCTGACGTTCGCCACCGGAGAGCGCATCGGCGCGTTTGTTGGCGTAGTGTGCGATGCCGACGCGCTCCATCAGGTGGTAGGCGCGCTCGATGTCTTCCGCCGGGTACTTGCGCAGTGCCGCCCGCCAGTAGGGGATGTAACCCAGCCTCCCGCACTGGACGTTCTCCATCACCGTCAGGCGATCCACCAGGTTGAAGCCCTGGAAGATCATCCCGATGCGCCGGCGCGCCTTGCGCAGCTCTTCACGCTTGAGATGCGTCAACTCCAGGCCGTTGAGCTCGATGCTGCCTTCCGTGGGTTCCACCAGTCGGTTGATGCAGCGCAGCAGGGTGCTCTTGCCGGCCCCCGAAGCGCCGATGATCGATACCACCGATTCTCCGGGAACGTCGAGATCGAGCCCGCGCAGCACCGGCTCGCCATGGCCGTACCGTTTGATCAGATTCTGAATGCGCAGCATGGGAGATCCTCTGTGACGGCGCCATCGGCCTTCATGGCAGATGGCGCCGCCTGGTGGGTCGGCGGATTACTCGACGTTTTCCTGGGAGTAGACGACGCCGTTGGCATCCTGGATGTCGCGGATGACTTCCCAGTCCTTCTGGTAAGTGACCGGGACGAACTTGGTCACGCCGTCGAACTCCTCGCCCAGCTCGGTGCCTTTCATGTCGAAGCTGAAGAAGGCCTCCTTGATCTTGTCGATCAGCTCGGGCTTGAGGTTGTAGGCATAGGTATAGGAGGTGGTGGGGAAGCGCTTGGACTCGAACACGATCTTGACCTCTTCCGGATCGTAGAGACCCCGCTCGGCCATCCGATCGACCACCTCGGAGGCGACCGGTGCCGCGTCGTAGTCCCCCGCCACCACGCCCAGCATCGACTGGTCGTGGGAGCCCGAGTAGACCACTTCATAGTCTTCGTCGGGGGTAATGCCCTGCTTCGGGAACAGGGCGCGCGGTGCCAGGTTACCGGAGTTGGAGGTAGGGGAGGTGTGCGCCACGCGCTTGCCCTTGAGATCGCTCAGCTCGTCGATGCCGCTGTCCTTGCGGGTGTAGACCTGCAAGGTATAGCCGAACTCGCCGTCGTCGCTGCCCATGATCGCGAACGGCACCGCTCCGGCGAGGTTGACCGCGAACGGCGTCGGCCCGGTGGAGAAGCCCGCGACCTGGATGCGTCCGCTGCGCATCGCTTCGATCTCGGCAGCATTCGATTGCACGGCGTAGAAGCGAACGTCCTTGCCGGTGACGTCGCGGAGGTGCTCGATGAACGGCTCCCAGATATCGGCGTAGATCGCCGGGTCCTCGACCGGGGTATAGGCGAAGACCAGCGGATCGGGATCGAGATACTGGGATTCGTCGGTCGGCGCATCGGCGACCAGATCGCCATCGGCGTCGCAGTACATGGGCGCCAGGTCCCCGCGTTGCGGGCACTCGTCGGCGGCCTGAGCCGAGAGAGCGAGGCCGCAGCCGAGTAGCAGCGTGGTCAGCAGGGAAAGCGGCAAGCGCAGCGAGGGGGAGCTGGAGGATTCGAGGCGTCGTAGCATGGCGGATCTCCTGGAGCGGAGGTTGTTATAGGCGACACCGGCTGCGCGATTTGTCGATCTCTTTGGAGGCGCTTTGGGTGTCATGGTTTTGTCACAGTGTGCGCAAAATCCGCCGTAAAGCGCATACGACTTTGGCGATGTAGACAATGGTGAAAGCCGGCCATTGCCAATGAATTATTAGCCAGCTACATTTTTGCCATTCATTCGCATCAGGAGTCAGTCAATGGCGTCACCATAACTGTTCACGCCGCTCTCGCTCGGTAACCTGGAACTGCCCAATCGCATCGTCATCTCGCCGATGTGCCAGTACTTCGCCGACGCCGAAGGCAGCATGACCGACTGGCATACGATCCATCTTGGACATCTGGCGCTTTCCGGCGCCGGGCTGCTAATCATCGAAGCGTCCGCCGTCGCGCCCGAGGGGCGGATCACGCCGGGAGACGTCGGGCTCTACTCGGATGCCAACGAGCAGGTGATGGCGCGCACACTGGCCGCGGTCAGAGCACATTCGCCGATGCCCGTGGGTATCCATTGGGGCATGCCGGGCGCAAGGCATCCTGCAAGGCTCCCAGGGAGGGCGGCGCGCAACTGGGGCCCGATGAAGGCGGCTGGCAGACCGTGGCGCCGTCCGCCGTTCCCTATCTGGATGGGCAGCGGGCTCCGCAGGCCATGAGTCTCGACGACATCGCCCAGCTCAAGGCCGACTTCGTGGCCTCGGCCCAACGCGCCGAGCGTCTGGGTATCGATCTCATCGAGCTGCATGCCGCCCACGGCTATCTGCTGCATGAGTTTCTATCGCCGCTCTCCAATCAACGTGACGACGAGTACGGCGGCAGTCTCGAGAATCGCATGCGGCTGATTCTCGAGATCTTCGGCGCGGTGCGCGACGTCTTTCCCCGCGAAAAGCCGGTGGGCATTCGCATCTCCGGCAGCGACTGAGTCGAAGGCGGCTGGGATATCGAGCAGAGCGTCGAACTGGCCAAGGCGCTGGATGCGCAAGGCTGCAGCTTCATCGACTGCTCCGGCGGCGGCCTGGATTCGCGCCAGGCGCTCAACGTCGGTCCCAGTTACCAAGTGCCGTTCGCGCGGCGCATGAAGCAGGAAGTCGAGATGGCGGTGATCGCGGTGGGTCTGATCACTGAGGCGGAACAGGCCGAAGGCATCGTCTTCAGCGGCGAAGCGGATGCCGTCGCGCTGGCCCGCGGCATGCTCTACGATCCGCGCTGGCCGTGGCATGCCGCCGCCAAGCTCGGCGCCAGCGTCCACGCGCCCAATCAGTACCTGCGCAGCCAGCCACATACGCTCAAGCAGCACTTTGAGTGAATCTCGGCGTCGGATCGCCCGCTACGCCCCGGCATTTTACAATTGATCGAAAACGGCCCGGGTGGCGAGCGCTTGTCGACTACGGCAGTAGCTCGGTGATTGTCTGAAAACTCTCCTCGAGCCGCTGCCTGAGCGATCGCGTGTCGCCTTCGATCTGCCCGGCATCCATCGCAAGGCCGAGGCAACCGACGGCAACGAGGCAGGCGGCTTTCAATGTCGCTCCGTTCTCGGCGTCGGGCCAGCGTTGCCTCAATGCGTCGAAAAGGGTGAGCTCGATATCCTTGAACGCGAGCAACTTCTGCGCCTTGAGGGCGGTCGTCGAGTTCCAGATGCGATAGGTCGTGGCCATGTTGGCCGTCTCGTATTTCGGAACCAGCGTCAGTAGACAATCACGCGCCACCTCGAGGGGTCTCAGATGCCCCGGCAGACTGAGGACCGTGGGGCCTATCTCGGCGACTAGGCCCTCGTCGTGGAAAAACAGCAGGAGATCATGTTTGGTTCTGAAGTAGTGGTAGAGCGTTCGCGGCGAAACGCCAGCGGCAATTGCGATCTCTTCCAGCGTTGTCGCATCGTATCCACGGCGATCGAAGAGACGTAGCCCCTCATACGCGATGCGAGAACGCGTACTGGCAGCCTTTTGCTCGCGTAAGCCAACCTGAGGTGTACTGGACTTCTCGACCATTGATCAATCAGCGTCTGTTTGAGCGGGCTTAAGAAAATGTCGAAACGCCTATCCCGACTCGGCACATGGCATGTTAGTCATGCACAAGCCCCCTCAGCACTGAATCTCACTCACGCAGCGCGGGCCTCGGCGACAGGGGAGTCGGCGAGGCCCACGATATAGAGCGCCTGAGTGGCGCGCAAGCTGCCTACTCGTCGGTGGATTCGGCCAGGGACGCCTTGATCTCTTCATGGAACTGCCAATTACCCTCGGTCCACCTCATGCCCTGGGTCGACTCGGAAATCTTCCAGCCATCATCGGTCTTCTTGAAAGATAGGTCATAACTCCCCACGAGGATCTGGAACGGGCTCCCGTTAGCGCCGCGATAGAAATGGCGTGCATGAACAAGCACATGGCAGAACGCGGTTTCGCCGTTAATCACGATGCCCTGCGGGATCAGGATGTGCTCGTCGCCATCCAGCTGACTATGGAACCGTTTCGCCATGGCACACCACTTGTCGGCTGAAATACGCATCTGACCCATGCCGATGGTAGGGCTGTGATCGACGTCGATCTCGTCGCCGTAACACGTCCGGAGCAATTCGAAATCGTGCATATCGACACTGCGTCCGTAGCGCTGCACGACCTCCGTGATTTCCAGATAGTCGATGATGTAGCTGACTCTGTCTTCCGTTCCTGCCTTCTGGAGGAACGCGAACTGTGCTGCCGTCGTTGCGAATTCAGCCATGGGTCAGAGCTCCCGTGCCGTTTTATTGAAAAATGCAGTAACTGCAAAATAAAAATATTGCAGTTACTGCAAATAATCAAGTGTCACGTGATTCTCTGTAGCGCCGATCCCGACAGGGCGTGTAGCGCCTCAACCTAACCGTCGACTGAATAGCACTTGTCGGGCGGATGCTTTGTCGATCATGATTGTTATGTTATAACATATTTAGTTGGCGCCATTTCCCGCGCCTGGAGGTTGCCATGTCAATGGAAAATGCCATCGGTAGTGAGGACGACTTACTGGCGATGCCGGAGCAGGACTACATGAACGAGGCTCAGCTCGACTTCTTTCGACGGCGTCTGCTGGCGGAGCAGGCGGATCTTGAAGTCGCGCTTGAAGAGACTCGCCGCACCATCGTCGACAGCCGTGGCGTCGGCGACGAGGCCGATCTGGCCGCCAACGAGGAGACGTTGCGTCTGCTGCTGCGTCAGGCCGACCGCGAGACCCGACTGCTGCGCAAGGTTGCCGGTACCCTCAAGCGCTTGGACGAGGGCGACTATGGGTTCTGCGAAGAGACCGGCGCGCCGATCGGCCTGCGACGATTGTTGCTGAGACCCACCGCCACGCTCTGCCTGGAGGCCAAGCAGCGCCAGGAGCAGCGCGAACACCACTATGCCAAGCGCCGCAGCGCCTGACTCCAAACGCTGCAGCGTGAGAGGCGCTATGGCGTCGCGCGTCTGACGCGCGCCGCACCAGCCGCGTCCTGGCAACGACCGATGCCGTGAGGAAACGATCATGAGTGAAAAAACACCGAGTGAACCGCGCCCCAGGGCGCAGCCGCTTCCCGTTACCGTGCTGTCCGGCTTTCTCGGCGCCGGCAAGACCACGCTGCTCAACCATCTGCTCAACAACCGTGACGGCCGGCGTATCGCGGTGATCGTCAATGACATGAGCGAGATCAATATCGATGCCGCCCTGGTCGAGCGCGAAGTCGATCTCAACCGCGCCGAAGAGAAGCTGGTCGAGATGAGCAACGGCTGCATCTGCTGCACCCTGCGCGAAGATCTGCTGATCGAGGTGAACCGTCTCGCCGAGGAGGGGCGCTTCGACTACCTGGTGATCGAATCCACCGGCATCTCCGAACCGCTGCCGGTGGCCGAGACCTTCACCTTCGAGGATGAACAGGGCCGCAGCCTGTCGCAGGTGGCGCGCCTGGATACCCTGGTCACGGTGGTCGACGGCGCCAACTTCCTGACCCAGTACTACGAGGCCAAATCGCTGGCCGAGGCCGGTGAAAGCCTGGGCGAGGAGGACGAGCGCAACGTCGCCGACCTGCTGGTCGACCAGATCGAATTCTGCGACGTGCTGCTGATCTCCAAGAGCGATCTGATCGACGCCGCCCAGCTCGCCGAAGTCGAGGCGGTGCTCAGAACCCTCAATCCGGACGCCGAGATACACGCCATCAGCCACGGCCAGATCGCCCTGGATCGGGTGCTCGATACCGGCCGCTTCAGTTTCGAGAAGGCCCAGCTCGCCCCGGGCTGGCTCAAGGAGCTGCGCGGCGAGCATGTCCCCGAGACCGAGGAGTACGGCATCAGCAGCTTCAGCTTCGAAGCGCGCCGGCCGTTCCACCCGCAGCGTTTCTTCGAACTGCTGCACGGCGACTGGGGCGACGGCCGTCTGCTGCGCTCCAAGGGCTTCTTCTGGCTCGCCAGCCGGCCCGAGTTCGCTGGCCAGTGGAGCCAGGCCGGCGGCATTGCCCACCACGGCTTCGCCGGTCTGTTCTGGCGAGCGGTGCCCGAGTCGCGCTGGCCCCAGGACCCGGAGTATCTCGCCTCGATCCGGGAGAAGTGGGAAGAACCCTTCGGCGACATGCGCCAGGAGCTGGTGTTCATCGGCCAGGGGCTCGACGTGGCGCACATTCGCCGCCGCCTGGAAGCCTGCCTGCTCGACGACGACGAACTGGCCCGCGGCAAGGTGTACTGGAAAAGCTTGCCCGATCCCTTTCCCGACTGGGGTGTCGCCGCCTGAGCCTGCTATTGACGACTCGCTATGGTCTGGTCTCCACCAGAGCTTCCCCGGTAACCCCTCGCGGTTTACCGGGGTTTTTTTGGACGCCATTGTCAGCGGTCATCGTGCGAGTGGTCATTCACGACCTCGACAGCCGCCCGGTGGATGTTTGGTTCCGCCATCGAGGTGCAGATATTGCTAAAAAATTATTAGCAAGCTACATTTTTGCCATCATCCGTCTCAGTCAGGAACAGGATTCATGGCATCTCCCAAGCTGTTTACACCATTCAAGCTCGCCGAGCTCGAGCTGGCCAACCGCATCGTGATCTCGCCAATGTGCCAATACTCCGCCGACGGCGAGGGCAGCATGACTGATTGGCACACCATCCACCTGGGCCAGCTGGCGCTCTCCGGCGCCGGCCTGCTGATCATCGAGGCCTCGGCCGTGGCCGCGGCGGGGCGTATCACCCCGGGCGACGTCGGGCTCTATTCCGACGCCAACGAGCAGGCGATGGCGCGTACGCTCGCCTCGGTACGCGCTCACTCGCCGATGCCCATCGGCATCCAGCTCGGCCACGCCGGACGCAAGGCCTCCTGCCAGGCCCCCTGGGAGGGCGGCAAGCAGTTGAGCCTGGAGGCGGGAGGATGGCAGACCCTGGCGCCCTCCGACGTGCCCTATCAGGACGATCAGCGCCCGCCGCAGGCGATGACGCTCGACGATATCGACGCGCTCAAGGCGGATTTCGTCGCCGCGGCGAAGCGTGCCGAGCGTCTCGGCTTCGATCTGATCGAGCTGCACGCGGCCCACGGCTATCTGCTGCATCAGTTCCTGTCGCCGCTCTCCAACCAGCGCGAGGACGCCTACGGCGGCAGCCTGGAGAACCGCATGCGCCTGGTCCTCGAGATCTTCGAGGCGGTGCGCGAGGTATTCCCGGCAGACAAGCCGGTGGGCATTCGCATCTCCGGCAGCGACTGGGTCGAAGGCGGCTGGGATCTGGAGCAGGGCGTGGCCCTGGCTCAGGCGCTGGACGCCCGCGGCTGCAGCTTCATCGACTGCTCCGGTGGCGGGCTCGACCCGCGCCAGGCGCTCGATGTGGGCCCCAGCTACCAGGTGCCGTTCGCCCGGCGCATGAAGCAGGAGGTCGCCATGCCGGTGATCGCGGTGGGTCTGATCACCGAGCCGGAGCAGGCCGAAGGGATCGTCTTCAGCGGCGAGGCCGACGCCGTGGCGCTGGCCCGCGGCATGCTCTTCGATCCGCGCTGGCCGTGGCACGCCGCGGCCAAGCTGGGGGCCAGCGTGCACGCGCCCAAGCAGTATCTACGCAGCCAGCCGCATACCTTGAAAGGGCTATTCGGCTAGGTTTTTCGGCAGGGACGTTTCGGCTGGCGCGATTCGAGAGCGGACGCACGCGCAGGCATTTTCCTGTACACCCCTCTTGGCGCTCATTTCCAAACCCTCTGGCGATGGGCGCCGGGGGCATGGCAAAGCGAGGGTCCCTTGCCATGGATGCAAAAGTAGCGCCCAGGGATGGGTTCACAGCGCCCTCACGACGCCCTGCCGCCGGATAAGCCCACGTCGCTTGGCGGCTGTGAAAGACGTTCTTAGCAAGTGTCGTCCACCCCCTTGGGCGCCCCCTCGCGCAGGTTGGCGATCGCCTCGCGGGCATCCTCCAGGCTGGTCGGATCGTCGATGGTGGCGGGCACGTCGAAGGTCTCCCCGTCGGCGATCTGGCGCAGCGCGCGGCGCAGGATCTTGCCCGAGCGGGTCTTGGGCAGGCGGTCCACCACCCGCACCTGCTTGAAACTCGCCACCGGGCCGATCCGTTCCCGCACCAGGGCGACGAGCTCCCGCTCCAGCTTGGCGTGGTCGCCATCGAAGCCATCCTTGGGGATCACCAGGCCCAGCGGTAATTGCCCCTTGAGCGCATCCTGGGCGCCGATCACCGCGCACTCGGCCACCGCCGGGTGCGAGCCGAGTACCTCCTCCATCTCGCCGGTGGAGAGCCGGTGGCCGGCGACGTTGATCACATCGTCGGTGCGCCCCATCACGAACAGGTAGCCGTCCTCGTCGATATAGCCACCGTCGCCGGTGAGGTAGTAACCCGGATAGGTGGCCAGGTAGGCGCTGTACAGGCGCTCGGGGTCGCCCCAGATACCGGCCAGGCAGCCCGGCGGCAGCGGCTGCTTGATCACCACGCTACCCTCGGTCAGCGCGCCCACCTCCTCGCCGTGGCGATCGAGGATGCGCACATCGTAGCCCGGCACCGGGAAGGTGGCGGAGCCGGCGCGGGTGGGCACCGGGTCGAGCCCCAGCGGATCGGCGGCGATCGCCCAGCCGGTCTCGGTCTGCCACCAGTGGTCGACGATCGGCACGTCGAGATGCGCCTTGAGCCAGTGGTAGGTGGGCGGGTCGAGGCGCTCCCCGGCCAGAAACAGCGAGCGCAGGCTGGAGAGGTCGTAGCCCTCCTTCAGCCGCGCCTCGGGGTCCTCCTTCTTGATCGCGCGGAAGGCCGTCGGCGCGGTGAAGAAGCTCTTCACCCGATACGCCTCGATCACCCGCCAGAAGGCGCCGGCATCGGGGGTGCGTACCGGCTTGCCCTCGTAGACCACCGTGCTGGCGCCGCGCAGCAGCGGGCCGTAGACGATGTAGGAGTGGCCCACCACCCAGCCCACATCGGAGGCGGAGAAGAACACCTCACCCGGGGCGATGTCGTAGATCGTCTCCATCGAGTAGTGCAGCGCCACGGCGTAGCCGCCGGTATCGCGGACCACGCCCTTGGGGCGGCCGGTGGTGCCGGAGGTATAGAGGATATAGAGCGGATCGGTGGCCTTGACCGCAACGCAGTCGGCGGGCTCGGCCGTGGCCATCAGCGTCTTCCACTCGGCCTCGCCGGGGCCGAGCTCGGCGCGGCAGGCATCGCGCTGCAGGTAGACACAGTGAGCCACCGCATGGGCGCTGCGCGACAGCGCCTCGCGCACGATCGGTTGGTAGGCCACCACGCGGCCGGGCTCGAGCCCGCAGGAGGCCGCGACCACCACCCTGGGCTTGGCGTCCTCGATCCGTGCCGCCAGCTCGCGGGCGGCGAAACCGCCGAACACCACCGAGTGGATGGCGCCGAGGCGTGCGCAGGCGAGCATCGCGATCAACGCCTCCGGCACCATCGGCATGTAGATCACCACGCGCTCGCCCGGGGTCACGCCCAGCCCGCGCAGGGCGCCGGCGCAGCGGGCGGTGGCGTCGCGCAGCTCACGATAGGTGTAGCGCCGCTGCTGGCCGCTGAGCGGCGAGTCCCAGTAGAGCGCGATGCGCTCGCCGTGCCCCTGCTCGACGTGATGGTCGAGGGCGGCGTGGCACAGGTTGAGCTCGCCATCGCCATACCAGCGGGCATGTCCGTTTGCGTCGTAGGCGAGCGCCCGGGTCGGCGGGGTGAACCAGGGCAGGCGCCGGGCCTGGCGCATCCAGAAGGCTTCCGGGTCCTCGAGCGAAGCTCGGTACTCGTCCTGATAACGACTCATGGCATACCCCGCTGAAGTGCCTGCCCGGCCCATCCCGCCGGGGCTTGATGACACTGTATGAGGGGTAACGTCCGACGACCGTCAGACCATCGGCTAGCTTCGACGAATGGACGCCGAACCGGGCACGATGGGTGATCGTGTTCGGTGCGCTGGCGTCACTCCTGCGATCTCCTCAGAGGGCGAAGTCGCGCTCGGCCCGGGCCATCGTGTCCGCGCGTCGCACTACCGGGTAATCCATGGCTGCCGGGCGCGGGGGAGACCCAATGAATCAGTCGCCGATGCGATCCAGCAGCGCCATCTGCGCTGCGGGAATCTCCAGCGCTGCCGCCTGGATATTCTGCTGCAGATGGTCGGGGGACGAGGTGCCGGGAATCAGCAGGATGTTGGGTGAGCGAGCCAGCAGCCAGGCCAGTGCTACCTGCATCGGGGTGGCGTCGAGCGTCGCCGCGACCTCGGTGAGCGTCTGCGACTGGAGAGGGGTGAATCCGCCCAGCGGGAAGAACGGCACGTAGGGAATGCCCTCTGCGGCCAGCCGGTCGATCAGCGCATCGTCGGCGCGGTTGGCCAGGTTGAACTGGTTCTGCACGCAGACGATGGGCACGATCTTCTGGCCGTCGGTCACCTGGGTCGGCGTGACGTTGCTCAGCCCGATATGCTTGATCAGGCCGCGCTCGCGAAGCTCCGCCAGTGTCGTCAGCGGGGTCTCCAGCGAGCCCTCCGCCGGCCCGTGCACGTCCAGCATGCTGCGCAGGTTGACGACCTCCAGTTGCTCGAGCCCCAGGTTGCGCAGGTTGTCTTCCACCGCCTGGGTCAGCTCGGCGGGGGAGAGGGCGGGCAGCCAGGCGCCGGTGTCATCGCGCCGGGCACTGACCTTGGTGACGAGGCAGAGATCGCTCGGATAGGGGTGCAACGCCTGCTTGATGAGCTGATTGGTGATGTGGGGGCCGTAGAAGTCCGAGGTGTCGATATGATCGATGCCGGCAGCGATGACATCCTGGAGCACTTGAACGGCGCGAGCGGGATCCTTGGGCGGACCGAACACGCCGGGGCCGGCGAGCTGCATCGCCCCATAGCCCAGTCGTTTGACTTGGCGGTTGCCGAGTGTGTAGGTGCCAGCCTTGTCGATGAGGGACATGCGTTCACTCCTGTGTCGAGGTCGGAGCGTCAGATGCCCCGATGTGTCCTCATGGTAGGCGCGCCAGGGCTGTGCGACTATTGCCCTCAATCCATACAGGGCGTGCGGAGAAATGCACAATGAGCGCCGATCTCAGCGATCTTCAGGTCGTGCTGGCCGTGGCCAGAGCCAAGGGGTTTCGGGAAGCGGCGCGGCTGAGCGGTAGTAGCCCATCACGCTTGAGCGATGCGGTGCGGCGTGCGGAAACCGCACTTGGCATCCGGCTGTTTCATCGCACCACGCGGGCGGTGACGCTGACCGAGGCCGGTGCTGCCCTGGTCGCGCGGCTGGCGCCAGCGGTCGAGGAGGTCGAAAACGCCCTGGATGCGATCAATGGATTCCGGGATCGCCCCGCCGGCACGCTACGCCTCAATGTGCCGGTCAGTGCGGCGCGGCTGATCCTGCCATCGATCCTGCCCGATTTCCTCAAGGCCTACCCGGAGATCCAGGTGGAGGTCACCGCCGACAGCGCCGCGACGGATACGCTGGCGGCGGGCTTCGATGCCGGCATTCGCTACGACGAACTACTCGAGCAGGATATGATCGCCGTGCCCATCGGTCCGCGCGAGCAGCGCTTTGCGCTGGTCGCCTCGCCCGACTACCTGGCGCGTCGCGGCACGCCCACGCACCCCCGCGAGCTGCTGCAGCATGCCTGTATCCGTGGCCGCTTCACCAACGGTAACCGGGCGGCCTGGGAGTTCGAGCGCGGCGAGGAGTCGATGCGCATCGAGCCCACCGGCCCCTTGACGATCAGCATCGGCGGCGGGGTGGATCTTGGCGTCGAGGCGGCGCTGCAAGGCGTCGGCCTGATCATGCTGTTCGAGCAGTGGCTTCAACCGTACCTGGCCAGCGGTGAGCTGGTCGCGGTTCTCGAGCCCTGGTGGCTGCGCTTCCCCGGCCCCTATCTCTACTACTCGGATCGCCGGCTGGTGCCCGCCCCCCTGCGCGCCTTCATCGACTTCGTCCGCGATCGCGACTCGCGTTCCCGGCGGCGCGATAACGTATCCTGATCCCCTTCGCCGCTTCCCTGGAGCTTTCCATGCGCATGTCGCCGCTGCCGCCGCTCAACGCTCTGATCGCTTTCGAAGCGGCGGTGAGACACATGAGTTTCACTCGCGCCGCGGTCGAGCTGAATCTGTCCCAGAGCGCGGTGAGCCGCCAGATCGTTCATCTCGAGCAGTTCCTGGGACGCAAGCTGTTCATCCGCGAGCAGCGTCAACTGACGCTGACCCGTGCGGGCGAAACCTATGCGCTGCAGGTGCGCTCGATTCTGGACGACTGCGTCAACGCCACCGCCGAGGTGATGAAGAGCACCGGCGAGAACGAGTTGACGGTGGCCTGTACCGCGGGGGTGGCCCAGTTCTGGATGGCGCCACGGCTGGGCGATTTCCGGCGTCAGTACCCCAACTTCAAGCTGCGCCTGATCGTGCGGGACGGCGTGACTTCGCTCTCCTCGTTCGAGTTCGATATCGGGCTCTACTATCTGAAACAGGCGTCCCTGCCAGGATTCGAAACCACTCATGCGATCCCCGAGAAGGTCTTCCCGGTCTGCGCGCCCGCCTATCTCGCGGCGTGTCGCGAGCGTTACGGCCTCGCTGAGCACCAGAAGCTCGAGCCCGAGCATATCCTGCAGGAGACGCTGTTGACCCTGGAGGATGCCCAGAGCCTGTGGATCTCCTGGCGCGACTGGTTTCAATACCACGATGTGACCATCTCGCCGTCGACCCAGGCGGTGATCTTCAATCACTACCCCACGCTGGTCGAAATGGCGGTATTCGAGCAAGGCATCGTGCTCGGCTGGCGCCACGTCATCGACAGCCAGATCGAGCGTGGCCGCCTGGTGGTCGCCTCTGACCACTGGGCCAGCCATGGCGGCGGCTACTATCTGATCACGCCGGACGAGCGTCGGGAAAACGTCGCCACGCGCTGTTTCAAGCGCTGGCTGCTGGAGATATCACCGCGGGAAGCGTGAGCGGGCGATCGATGCGCTGGCCGCATGCTGCCATGCGTTTTTAGCGCTTTTCATGGGCTCGAGGCGCTGGGTAGGCTCAAGCCGTATTCGAGTCACCCACAAGAGCCCAAGCCATGACCGAACCTACCTCCTCCCGCGCGACCCCGGCGGTGCTGTTTCGTAACGCCAGCCTGGTCGACGGATCCTCTCCGCAGCCACGGCCCGGCGTGCACGTCCTGGTCGAGGGTGACCGCATCACCCAGGTTTCCGACTCGCCGATCGAGGCGCCCCGGGACGCCCGCGTGATCGACCTCGAAGGGCGCACGCTGATGCCGGGCCTGATCGACTGCCATGTCCACGTGATCGCGACCACGGCCGATCTCGGCGCCAACGCGCTGCTGCCGGACGCCCTGGTGGCCGCGCGCGCGACGCCAATCATGGAAGGCATGCTGATGCGAGGCTTCACCACGGTGCGCGACGTGGGCGGTGCCGACCGGGGGATCCAACAGGCGGTGGCGGAAGGGCTCTTCGTCGGGCCGCGGCTGGTGATCTGCGGCAAGGCCCTGTCCCAGACGGGCGGCCACAATGACTACCGCGGCTTCTACGACGAGCGTGACGACCAGTACCAGACCCGGCGACTGGGATCGATGGGCCGTATCTGCGACGGCGTCGAATCGGTGCGTCGTGCGGTGCGTCAGGAGATCAAGGCCGGCGCCCAGTTCATCAAGGTGATGGCCAACGGCGGCGTCTCCTCGCCCAGCGATCCGATCGACTTCCTGAGCTTCTCGGTGGAGGAGCTCGAGACCATCGTCGAGGAGGCCAGCAACGCCCAGACCTATGTCAGCGCCCATCTCTACACCGACGAGGCGATTCGACGTGCCGTCGAGGCCGGCGTCCGCTCGCTCGAGCACTGCAACCTGATCACGGCGGACACGGCCCGACTGGCAGCGGAGCGTGGTGCCATGGCCTGTCCCACCCTGGTGACCTACGAACGTCTCAAGATCGAAGGCGCCGACTACGGTCTCAAGCCCGAGTCGGTGGCCAAGATCGACGACGTGCGCCTGGCCGGGCTGGAGAGTCTGGTCACCATGCGCGAGGCCGGCCTGGAGATGGCCTACGGCACCGATCTGCTCGGCGAGATGCATCCGCATCAGTCGGAGGAGTTCGTGATCCGCGCCCAGGTCCTGCCGGCCCATGAGGTGATCCGCAGTGCCACCGCCACGGCGGCCAAGCTGCTGCGGATGGAAGGCGAGATCGGCTGTGTCGCGCCGGGGGCGTGGGCGGATTTGATCGTGGTCGACGGCAACCCACTGGAAGACATGAGCCTGCTGGCCGGCCAGGGCAAGCACCTGTCGCTAATCATGCAGGGCGGCCGTGCGGTCAAGGATCGCTTGAGCCGCTGACACCCGTTCGATCCGGGGCGAGCATTCGCACCGGGTCGGCACAACGACATGCAAGACAGTCACGACGCATAACAATCACGACTCATAACAAACAAGAACGGGAGGCTGCGATCATGCAGGCATTCTTCGTCATCGCGTATATCGTGTTGATGGTCGTCATCGGGCTCTACTTCTCGCGGCGCAAGGTTCACGACGACACCGACTTCATCGTGGCGGGGCGTTCGCTCTCCACGCTGGTACTGACCGCGACGCTGCTGGCCACCTTCGTCGGCTCCGGCTCCATCGTCGGCGGCGCCAGCTTCGTGTTCCAGCACGGCCCGGGGGCGGCAATCTTCTTCTTCGCCGGCACGCCGATCGCGGCGCTGGTGGTCTACTTCCTGCTGGCGCAGAAGATGCGGCGCTCGCGCGCCACCACCATTCCCGGGCTGATCGAGGAGCGGTTCGGCTCCACGGCGCGCTCGATCGCATCACTGATCATCCTGCTGGCCTACGTCGGCATCGTCTCCTACCAGTTCACCGGGGCGGGCCAGGCGCTCAACCTGGCGTTCGGCCTGCCGGTGTGGCAGGGGGTGGTGATCGCCGCGCTGGTGATGATCGGGCTGGCGACCATGGGCGGGCTGGTCTCGGTGGCCTACACCGACTACCTGAGCGCCATCATCATCTTTGGCAGCATGCTGATCGCCTTGCCGCTGGTGCTGACTCGGCTGGGCGGTCTCGGCGACATGATGGATGCGCTGCCGGCCACGCACCAGACACTGCTCGGCGGTCTCACGCCATGGCAGGCGCTGGGCTATTTCCTGCCGCTGTTCCTGCTCATCCTGGGCGACCAGAACCTGTTCCAGCGCTTTGCCGCCGCGCGTGACCCGGCCACCGCCAAGAAGGCGGCGATGGGGCTGGTCATCGCCTCCATCGTCTGCACCTCGCTGATTACCCTGCTGGTCTGTGCCACGCGGGTGATGTATCCCGATATCACGCCGTCGACCGCGATGATGACCCTGGCCCAGCAGGGGTTGCCCACGGTGGTCGGCGGGCTGCTGCTGGCGTCTCTGGTGGCGCTGCTGCTGACTACCGGCAACTCGTACCTGCTGTCGGCCTCGGCCAGCCTGACCCAGGACATTCTTGGTGGGTTGCTGAGACTGAATATCCCGGCGGGCAAGGCGCTGCTCGTCAACCGGCTGACCGTGGTCGGGTTGGGCATTCTGGCCTGGGTCCTGGGGGCGTTCTTCCCCAGCGTGCTGGCGATGCAGATGTACTCCTACGGCATGTACGGCGCCGCAATCACCCCGGTGTTCCTGGCCGCGCTGCTGTGGCCGCGGGCGACCCCGGCCGGGGCGCTGGCGGCGATGATCGTCGGCGGCGTGATGACGCTGGTGTGGGAGATCGCGCTCGGCAAGCCGATGGGCTGGAACAGCGTGCTGGTGGCGATGCCGCTGGCGGCGGTGACGCTGATCGGCGTGAGTCTCGCCGGGCGGAGGCAGCCCGCGGTGTCCGCCGGCGCCTGACGCGCGGCGGTAGCGCGGAAGAAACCAAGCGGCCGGGCCATCATCGATGGCCCGGCCGTTCTGTCTTGGCCACTGAATCGCCGCGGGAGCTCAGTGGGCCAGCCAGCCGCGCTCGATCAGCGGGGCGAACAGGCGCCGATAAAGGCCGCGTGACAGGCCATGGAGCGCCGGCATGTAGAAGCGCTCGGTGATGGCCAACAGCGTGGCAACCAGGCCCGAGACGACGATGGCGCCGAGCATGTCCAGGGGAAAGTGAACGCCGAGGTAGACCCGGGACCAGGCGATACCTAGCCCCAGTCCGGCGAAGAGACAGCCGAGCGGACGCCATTCACGGGACAACAGTAGCGTGATCGCCAGTGTCGAAATCACGGTCATGTGATCGCTGGGAAACGAGCTGTTCGCGGCGTGATCCAGGTAGGTATGGCCGACGGGAATGACGAAGGGGCGAGGATGATCCCACAGCAAGGCGATGACTTCGTTGACCGACAGGGCGACGACGCACCCCAGCAGGGCTTTCAGCGCCAAACGCTGGCGGGCGGGGTCTCGGTGCAACCAGCCGAGAATCATCAGTAGCGGCACGAGATAGATGGCGTAGATGGCCAGGGCGTAGGCCAGTGACAGGGTCAGATGTGAAGCGTGCGGCGGGGCATTGAGCCAGGCGAAGAGACGTAAGTTGAAAGATTCCATGATCCGGTACGGTAGCGTCCTGAATGAAGCCGCTCATGCTACAGCCGCCAGGGAAGGCGATTCGCAGGAATTGGTAACGATAGTGTGATTTTTTATTCGCCACCCCGTGCGGGTGTCTGCCGGCGGCAACGCTTCGTCAGTATGATTTCCGCCACACCGAGCGGTTTGCGCCCACCCGAGACGTGTCAGCGCCGCTCGACGGGTAGCGATCCGCCGCTGGCTTCGCGCTTCGCCGTGCGTCTCGTCGAGACGACGAATGCCACGATGAAGACGAGCGAGAACAGCAGCACGATGGTCGGGGCCGGGGCGCTGTCCAGGAAGAACGAGAGATAGACACCGAGGAAGGCGATGATCGCCGACATCGTCACCGACAGCAGCAGCATGGTGCCAAAGCGCCGGGTCAGCAGGAAGGCGATGGCGCCGGGCGCGATCAGCAGGGCAATAGCCAGGATGATCCCCGCCGCCTTCAGGGCGCCGACGATGGTCAGCGACATCAGGCAGAGCAGGCCATAGTGCAGCAGCCCGGTTCGCAGTCCCACCGCCCGGGCCTGGGTCGGGTCGAAGGCGTGGAGCAGAAACTCCTTCCACTTCACGCCGATGACGCCAACGGTGACCAGGGCGATCAGCGCCGATTCCACTATGTCACGCCAGGCGACCCCGAGAATGTCGCCGAACAGGATGTGGTCGAGGTGGACCGTTGACTGGATCTTGACGAACAGCACCAGGCCGATGCCGAACATGCCGGAGTAGACGATACCCATGACGGTATCCTGCTTGATACGGCTGTTCTCCTCGAGGAAGCCGGTGGCAACGGCACAGAACATGCCGGCGACGAAGGCGCCGATGGCGTAGGGGATGCCGACGAGATAGGCGATCACGACACCCGGGAAGACCGCGTGGGAGATGGCGTCGCCCATCAGCGACCAGCCCTTGAGGACCAGAAAGCAGGAGAGCAGGGACATCGGGATGGTCACCAGCACCGCGATGATCATGGCGTTGACCATGAAGCCGAACTGGAACGGCATCAGCAGCGTCTCGAACCCGCTCATCGAGGTGACTCCGTGGGCCCGGTGGCTGGCGATCGTGTCTGGCTCGTCGATGACTGCGCCAGCGATGCGGCGGCCCTGCGTCTCGCCGCCAGCATGCCGTGGTTGGGTGCGAATACGAACGCCAGAAGGAACAGCACCGTCTGCAGCACGACGATGATGCCGCCGGTGGCGCCGTCGAGAAAGTAGCTGGCATAGGCGCCGAAGAAGCTGGTCAGCGTGCCGATCGTCACCGCGATGATCAGCAGGCGCGGGAAGCGGTCGCTGAGCAGATAGGCCGTCGCGCCCGGGGTGATGACCATGCAGATCACCAGAAAGGCACCGACCGTCTGCAGCGCCGCGACGGTGGAAGCGGCCAGCAGGGTGAAGAACAGGATCTTGAGCGCCGTGGGATTGAGCCCGATCGAGCGGGCATGGTTCTCGTCGAAGAAGGTCACCATCAGATCCTTCCACTTGGCCAGCAGCACGACCAGCGATACCACCGCGATCGCCACCAGCTGGAGCGTGTCGGCGGGGGTGATCGCCAGAATGTTGCCGAGCACGATGGTCTGGATATTCACCGAGGTCGGCGACAGCGACACCATGAACAGCCCCAGGCCGAAGAACGAGCTGAAGATCAGGCCGATGATGACGTCTTCCTTCAGCTTGCTGCGCTGGTTGAGAAACAGCATCGTCGCGGAGGCCAGCCCACCGGCGAAGAAGGCGCCGAGCGAGAACGGCAGCCCCAGCATGTAGGCACCGGCGACGCCAGGCACGATCGAGTGCGACAGCGCGTCGCCGATCAGTGACCACCCCTTGAGCATCAGGTAGCAGGAGAGAAACGCGCAGACCCCACCGACCAGTGCGGATACCCACATGGCATTCTGCATATAGCCGTAGCCGAAGGGTTCGAGCAGCGCACCGATCATCGTCGCTCCCCCGGCTTGCTCGAGGGCCGCCTGGCGGCGATGCCGTTCTGCAGCACCAGGGGCCGTTCATCGTCGGTGAACACCCCCACGGCCTGGGGCGGCGCGCCGGCCTGTTGGGATTGGTCGAGCACGAAGTGCCGCAGCACGCCGCCGAAGGCGCGCTCGAGGTTGTGCTGGGTGAATATCTCGTCGGTGGGGCCGTGGGCGAGCACCGTGCCCTTGATCATCACCGTGCGGTCGCAGAACTCCGGAACCGAACCGAGATTGTGGGTCGAGACCAGCATCACCCGCCCCTCGGCGCGCAGCTCTCTCAGCAGGTGGATGATCCGGTCCTCGGTCTGCACATCGACGCCGGTGAACGGCTCGTCGAGCAGAATCACGCGGCTGTCCTGGGCCAGCGCACGGGCCAGGAACACACGTTTCTTCTGGCCGCCGGAGAGTTCACCGATCTGGCGCTGGCGGAACGCCTGCATATCGACCCGGGCCAGTGCCGTCTCGACCGCCTCGCGATCCTGGCGCTTGGGGATTCTGAGCATGCCCATGTGCCCGTAGCGGCCCATCATCACCACGCCCTCGACCAGCACCGGAAAGTTCCAGTCGACTTCCTCCGACTGCGGCACATAAGCGATCAGGTTGCGCTTGAGCGCCACGCGCGCTGGCACCCCCAGTACGCGTATTTCGCCCCGGGCCAGGCGCACGAAGCCCATGATCGCCTTGAACAGGGTCGACTTGCCGGAACCGTTGACGCCGACCAGCGCGGTGATCGTACCGGTGGGGATCTCGAAACTGGTATCGCGCAGCGCGGTGTGCCCGTTGCGATAGATGACGGCGGCGTCGGTCACACGGATGCCCGCGCCGGCCCGATCGGCAGTCGTGGCATCCGCCTTGTGATCGGCAGGTGCCGTATCGCGCCGCCTCGTCATGAAGAGGCTCCCTGATTCAGGCCGTCCACGATGGTCTCGGTGGTGACGCGCAGCAGATCGATATAGGTCGGTACCGCGCCATCGGGATCGCTGAGCGAATCCACGTAAAGGACACCGCCATAGTGAATGCCGGTTTCGCGGGCCACTTGGCGGGCCGGCTTGTCGGAGACGGTACTCTCGCTGAAGATGACCGGAATATCGTTGGCGCGGATGACGTCGATGACCTGGCGAACCTGCTGTGGCGTACCCTGCTGATCGGCGTTGATCGGCCACAGGTAGCGCTCGCGGAGGTCGAAATCCCGTGCCAGATAGGAGAATGCCCCCTCGCTGGTCACCAGCCAGCGATGCGCCTCCGGGATCTGGGCCAGCGCTTCACGGATCGGCGCCACGGCAGCCTCGATCTGCTGCTTGTAGCGCGCCGCATTGTCGCGGTAGGTGTCGGCATTGTCCGGGTCGTACTGGATGAAGGCGTCGCGAATGTTGTCGACGTAGATCATCGCACTCGCCGGTGACATCCAGGCATGCGGGTTGGGTTTGCCGTCGTAGGGCCCTTCGGCGATGCTGATCGGGCTCACGCCCTCGGAGACCACGACACTCGGTACCTCCTGCAGGTTGTGGAAGAAGCGCTCGAACCAGCGCTCCAGGTCGAGCCCGTTCCAGAGGATCATGTCGGCATCCTGGGCACGCAGTATGTCGCGCGGGGTCGGCGCATAATTGTGGATCTCGGCGCCCGGACGGGTGATGGATTCCACCGTGGCGGCATCCCCGGCCACGTTCTGGGCCATATCCGCGATCACCGTGAACGTCGTCACCGCCTTGAACTTTTTCCGCTCGGCATCCTGCGCGAAGGCCGGCAGCGCGATCAGCAGCATCGCGAAGGTCACGATCCGCACCAGTGTCCAACGTCGATCCATCATCCCAGGCATGAGGCGCTCCTACTCGAAACGAGATTGGCCAGGGTAGTCGCGATCGTTGTGCTCCAAGCCCACGCAGTGCTTCGAGCGCGAAACGTTAGCGCGATTCTTTTTTTACCCCGGTTAAATGGTGTTCCTTTGGTTTCGATGTATAGCATCGGTTGATTCGGCTGTGAAGGGAAAAGCGACGTCAATCGGAAGGAGAGGGTCTGAAGCGGGGGACGGCCAAACCGGTGGTGAGGGCGAGAGCGTGCCGGACGGCGCCGCGCCCGCAGGCGCTCGGGCTCAAAGCTGTGCCAGCAGTCCTCGACAATCCTGATGGTGCCAGTCGGTGAGGCTTGGCCAGTGGTTGTCCGCGACGTTGACCAGGATGGTGCGGGTACCGGCGGCGCGACCGCACTCGAGATCCAGCGGGCTGTCGCCGACCATGACCACCGCCGAGGGTTCGACCCGCCAGTGATGGATGAAGTGGTCGAGGCCGCCGGGGTGGGGTTTGGGCGGCGCTTCGTCGCGGCCGAGCACGTCCGCGTGGGCGAAGCAGTCGGCGAGGCCGATCGCCTCCAGGGTGATATGCGCCAGCTCCTTGGCATTGCGTGTCAGGATGCCCAGCCGGCAGCCGCGATCACGCAGCGCCTTTATCAGCTCGACCGCACCGGTGGCGGCGGTCGAACGCATCGCCAGCGCACGTTCATGCTCGAGCAGCCAGCGGTGCTTGGCGTCGCGCTCGGCAGCCGGGAGCGTCTCCAGGTGGTGCAGGATATCGGCGCCTTCGGGTATCTCCAGCTCGCGGCGGATCGCCGGGAAGTCGTGCACACCAACGGTGAGCGTGCCATCCATGTCGAAGACCCAGTGGCGTATTGGCGTCAAGGCAGGAGAGGTCATAGCGAGTGTGCCGCGTGTCAAAAGGCCATCTTGCCATGGGTATCGTCGGTTGTCCGTGATGCCGGCGCTCAGCCCATGTCGACAGCTGCCATGTCGATAGCCGTTGCACCACGCCCGACGCCCGGACGCGAGACCCCGAGGCGCGAGTGTCGCGCCGGGCTCGCCTTCTCGGCACCCGCGTCCCGCCGGCGATGATGGCGAATCAGACCGTGTCCTCGATCTGCCAGTTGATCGGGACCGTGGCGATGCCGGCGGAGGGCGGCAGCGTGACGAGCATCTGCACCACGCGGGCGACCTCCTCGGGTTGGGTGACGCTGGCGCCATCGACCTGAGCGGCCGCGGCCATGTCGGTCGCGACGAAGCCGGGGCAGATCGCGGTGGCGCGGACACGGGTGCCCGCCGTGCAGTGGCGCAAGCCGTGGACGAACGCCTGGGCGGCAAACTTGCTCATCGCGTAGAGACCGGAAGCGGCGGATCTGACCCTCAGCCCGGAGAGCGAGACGATCGAGATCACCTTGCCCTGTTCGGCGGCGACCAGGTGCGGCCAGGCTTGCTGGGTGAGCAGCATCGGCGCGCGGGCATTGACCGCCATCACGCGGTCGAACTCATCGCCACTCGCCTCCAGCACCGTCGATTGGCTGAGGATACCGGCGTTGTTGATCAAGGCATCCAGGCGGCCGAAGGTGCGCAGGGTTTCATCGACCCAGGCCTGGCCGCTGGCGGCATCGAGGGCATCGTAGTGACAGCTCAGCCAGTCGTCGCGCGTCGGACGTTCGCTGGGCGGGGTACGGCAGCCAAGACTCACGCGCCAGCCGGCGGCCAGCAGGGTGTCGGCAATGCTGGCGCCAATGCCTCGATTGGCGCCACTGATCATGGCAACCGGGGCGTCGGACATGATCTCTCTCCTGGTTGGGATGGAATGACGGGTGGGGTGACGGGTGAGGGCCAAGCCAGGCCGCTGGGCATTTTCCTCATGTTCAGCCTGCTACTTGCAGCGGTCTATCACCGCGCCTGGCTCTTCATGTTAGTGGCTGGCTGCCAGGAACGTCATTGTCGGGATTTATCTGTCGCGCCATGTCTCGAGCAGGTCGCCCAGGGTCTCCTCCAGCACCTCGCACAGGCGTTCGACGTGTGTGCGGTTGAAGACCAGCGGCGGGCGGATCTTCAGCACATTGGCCTGTGGCCCGGTGGCGCTGATCAGCACCTGGCGCTCGCGCAGGCCGTCGACCAGCGCCTGCGCGAGCGCGGCGTCCGGTGCGCCCTTTGCATCGAGCACCTCGACACCGGCCAGCAGACCCGCACCGCGCACCGCGCCGAGCCGGTCCGTGGTGGCCGCGATCCGACCCAGGCCGGCGTGCAGATCGGCGCCAACCGCGGCGGCCTGTGCCACCAGATCCTCATCGGCCATGACGCGCTGGACCGCCAGCGCGGCGGCGCAGGCCACGGGGTTGCCGCCGAAGGTATTGAAGTAGCGCGCCGTCTCCCCGAAGTGGTCCATCACCTCGCGCCGGCCGGCAACCCCGGCCACCGGGTGGCCGTTGCCCAGCGGTTTGCCGAGCGTGACCAGGTCGGCCCTGACGCCGTGGCGTGGGAAACCCCACAGGACGCCGGTGCGGCCGAGCCCGGCCTGCACTTCGTCGGCGATATAGAGCCCGCCGGCACGCCGGATGGTCTCGACCGCCGGGGCGAGAAACCCGACCGGATCGGTCACGATGCCGTCGCTGGAGAAGACGCTGTCGAGCAGCAGCGCGGCGGGGCGGATGCCGTGGGCGGCGAGATCGTCGATCGCCGCCTGCACGCCGGCGGCGAAGCGTGCACCCATCGCTGCGACGCCGTCACCGCGATCCACCGGTGCGGGCACGGTGCGCACGCTCCTGCCCAGCTTGACCTTGCTGCCGAGGGAGGGCGATGCCTCGGCGATCGCCTGGGTCACGCCGTGATAGGCCAGCTCGGTGACGATCAGCCCCTCGCCGCCGGTGAAGGCGCGGGCCATGCGCAGGGCGAGATCGTTGGCCTCGCTGCCCGAGCAGGTGAAGACCAGCTGTTCCTGCGGCGCCGGCAGTGAGTCGATCAGCCGCTCGGCGCAGTCGAGGATCGTCTCGTGCAGGTAGCGGGTATGGGTATTGAGGGTGGCCGCCTGGTTGGCGATGGCTGCCACGACCTTCGGGTGGCAGTGGCCGACACAGGCGACGTTGTTGTAGGCGTCCAGGTGCGCCGTGCCGTGACGATCGAAGAGCCACACGCCCTCACCGCGCACGGGATGGAACGGCCGCTGATAGAACAGGCGGTAGGAGGCGCCGAGCAGGCGCTGGCGCCGCGCCAGCAGGGCCGCATCGACGGCATCGTCATCTTTCACGCTGGGCTCCTGCATGTTCACTCTCCCGTACCCGGTGGATTGATGGGTGAGTCGAGGGCCTCGCTCAGGCGGCGCTGGAAGGTCGCCGCGGGCAGGCTCAGGCAGTGCTCCAGCGCCCGGCGGGAGGCCGCCGTATTGCGCAGCAGGTAGTCGGCGTTTTGCGGATAGCGCTCGGCGCGATGGGTGGCGATGGTAATCGCCATCGCCAGCCGGGTCTCGATCAAGCCGCGCAGCAGCGCGCACTCCGTCTCGTCGAGCGGCGAATGGGCATGATAGCCGGCGATCAGCGCCAGGGCCCCCGCCAGCGGATCGGCGGCACCCTTCATCTGGTAGGCCGCGGCCACGGCGAGATCGATCACCCGCGGGGCGAACAGCATGTCGCCGAAATCGATGATCGCGGCGGGGTGTTCGGGCGCGGCGTTGGCGTCGTCCGCGGTCGGGGCAAACAGCACGTTGTGACCGTTGAGGTCGTTATGGATCGGTTGACGCGGCAGCACCGCCAGGCGCGGGCGCAGCTGCTCGGCGAAGCGCTGGAGCAGGTCGCGGATGCGCTGGCGCGAGGCGTCATCGAGGCTGTCGGTCTGCGGCAGCAGGTCGTCGGCGCGCTGCAGGTCCCATGGCATCGACAGCTCGCGAACCGGGTGGTCGAAGTCGGCCAGGGCGGTATCGATCCGCGCCAGCCAGCCGCCGAGCCTGAACTGGAAAGGCGGGGAGGCCACCCGGTCGGCCAGTGGCGTGCCGGGCAGGAAGGTCGACAGGCGCACGTGACTGACGCGGCCGTCGTCGAGACGCAGCGGCGGCGCTGGATCGCCATCGCGGTCGCGCAGCACCCGCGGGACCGGCAGGGCCGGGTCCTGTTCGGCCAGGTGCATCAGCGCCCGGACCTGAAAATCGCTCACCGCCTGGCGCTCCGCCGGGTGGGTGAACTTGAGCAGATAGCGCTGGCCGTCGGCCGTCGCCGCGCGGAAATTGCAGTCGCGCTCGCCGCTGAGCGGCTCGAGGGTGGCAGCGAGGCCGAAGCGCTCGGCCAGCACTCGTTGGGCGGTCTCTGGCGACACCGTCAGGGCCGTGGCCGCGAGGACGTCCGTGGTCTCGTGTGCGGGAATCGTCGTCATTCGAACCCCGACAGCGCGCTGATCAGGTTGTCGCCGAGGGCGTCGGAGAGGTAGCCCCCCTCCTGCACGATGACGGTGGGCAGGCCGAGCTGGGCGATCTGGTGGGTGATCCGCGCAAAGCCCTCCGTAGTTACCGCGACACCCTGGTAGGGGTCGTGTGCGTAGATGTCGAGACCGAGCGAGACGACGAGCGCGCCGGGGGCGAAGTCGGCGATGCGCTCGCAGGCGCGGCTCAGCTGGCGCAGGTAACCATCGGTCTCGAGCCCCTGGGGCAGCGGCAGGTTGAGGTTGTAGCCCTCGCCGGCATCGCGCCCGGTTTCATGGGCGTGACCGGTGAAGAAGGGCGTCATGAAGTGCGGGTCGGCGTGCAGCGAGACCGTCAGCACGTCGTCGCGGTGGTAGAAGATGCCCTGGGTGCCATTGCCGTGGTGAACGTCGATATCGAGTATCGCCACCCGCGCATGGTGGCTGCGCAGCTCGCTGGCGGCGATGGCGGCGTTGTTGAGATAGCAGAAACCGTTGGCACGCTCTGCATAGGCGTGGTGCCCCGGGGGGCGGCACAGCGCATAGGCGAGGCGGTGGCCTGACTGGACGTGGCGAGCCGCGCCCAGGGCGCACTGGGCGGCACCTCTCGCCGCCCGCCAGGTGCCGGGCCCGATCGAGGCGGCCATATCGCCCAGGTGGAAGCCGACCCGCCCGACCAGATGATCCGGGTAGGTGCAGGGCTCGCCGGGAAAGGGGTGGACGTTGGCGACCACCTCCTCCGGGTTGCGGTCCTCCAGGGCCAGCCAGCGGCTATGGACGTGTTCGAGGAAGTCGAGATAGCGCGGCGTATGCACGGCTGCCAGCGTGTCGTGGTCGACCTCGGTATCCGCGGTGACGAGGGTATGGCCGGCGCTGGCCGCAGAGCGCTGCAGGCGATCGGCCCGCTCCGGCTGCTCGTTGCTGCGGCGGACCTGACCGCGCACGACGAAGAACTGCGGGTCGTGATCGCGGTGAGCGTCACTGACGAAGACATGCATATTGTTCTCCACTTGTCGGAAAGTCTTCGACACCGGCGTCAGCCGCGCGGCCAGAGCCGTCTGTCGTGCCCACGAGCGCCGAAGCCGCAGTCAGCCCTTGGCACGTTCCCGGAACATCTCCACCACCCGCTGCTGGGCGACGCCGATGTGGTAATCCAGCGCCGCCTCGCCGGCGTCGGGCGAGCGGGTGCGCAGCGCCTCCAGAATCGGCTCGTGGGTATCGGCGACGCGCAGGGGGTCATCGTAGAGCTGGCCGATCAGCAGAATGCAGAAGCGCATCTCGTGACACAGCTCGTCGAACACGCGCACCAGGCGCTGGTTACCGCTGAACTCGCACAGCATGCGGTGGAACGCGACATCCTCCTCGATCTGCTGCACGGCGGTGCCGTCGCGGGCCACCTGGCGCATCGTCTCGAGCTGATGGCTGAGCGCCGCTTCCATCGCGGCGGTCAACTTGCCGGCCAGCAGGCGAATGGCGTGGCGTTCGAGGCAGAGGCGCAGGTCGTAGACGTCATCCAGCTCGTCGGCGTTGAAGGTACGCACGAAGAAGCCGCGCCGGGGCTGGGAGACCAGCATGCCACGACTTTCGAGCAGGCGTGCCGCTTCCCGCACCGGGGCACGACTGACGCCGAAGTCGCGTGCCAGCTGCGCTTCGGCCAGATGCACGCCGGGTGCGAACTCCCCCTTGAGCAGCGCTTCCGTCAGCATGTCGGCAATCTGGTTGACCAGATCGCGCTGCTGGATGGTGGCGAATCCCCGTGTGGTCGTCGTCATGTCATCTCGTTTGGCTGGCGGTTGGCATCGTTCAGATACTCTCTCAGCGATCGTATCGGGTCGACTGTCGAGTGTCGACAGTTTGAGGATGGCCTGATAGGTTAATCGCCAGGCCCGCTCGACAACGCGGTCACCGATGACAACGGCAACGCCCCAAGTCCCCACAGGAGATCGATGATGGAAATGGCGACTGACGCCCACCACGCCTCGACACAGGCCGCCCGCCGCGACCTGGCGGCAGCCTATCGGCTGATCGCGCACTTCGGCCTGGATGACAGCATCTATACGCATATTTCCGCGCGTGCCGAGGCGGGCAAGGAGAACTTCCTGATCAACCCCTACGGTTATCGTTTCGAGGAAGTGACCGCAGCCAATCTGGTGACCGTCGACCTCGACGGCAACGTGGTCGACGATCCGGAGCGTGCCGGGATCAACAAGGCCGGCTTCACCATCCACAGTGCGATCCACGAGGCGCGCCCGGACGTTCACTGTGTGCTGCATACCCACTCGGTGGCCGGTGTCGCCGTCTCGTGCCTGGAAGAGGGGTTGTTGCCCTTGAACCAGTGGTCGATGGAGTTCCACGGCCGCACCGCTTATCACGACTACGAAGGGATCGCCCTGGACCTGGCCGAGCGCGAGCGCCTGGTCGCGGATCTGGGCGACAAGCCGATCATGGTGCTGCGCAATCACGGCATGCTGGTGTGTGGCCGCAGCGTCGGCGAGGCGTTCAAACGGATGCACAACCTCGAGCGCAGCTGTCAGGCGCAGCTCGCGCTGATGGGCAGCGGCATGAAAGTCCGCCGGGTGGACGACGCCCTGGCCGAGCACACCGCCCAGCAGTACGAAAAGTGGGACGCGGATCACGGTGTCACCGATCACGACCCGGAGTGGGACGCCTACTTGCGCCTGTTGAAGCGCATTCAGCCCGATTTCGAGGGCTGACGACGCGCCGCCGGAAGCTCGCGCGCCTGTCGCCGATCCCTGCGGTGGGCCATCACGAGGCTGGAAGGAAACGAGGCTGGATGGAACGAGGTTGGACATCACCAAGCTAGACACGAGAAGGCGCGCGGTAACCCTGAACACACCGCGCTGAAGGCGTCTGAAAGTCGCTTTGCCAGTGGTTCGAAGATTCGACAAATCCAATAACGACGAGATCTGCCATGACCCTGCTATCGTCCGTGACCGGCCGTCTGACGGCGGCCGCACTATCGCTTGCCGTCGCACTGCCCGCCGTGGCTCAGGAAACGCCACAATCCGGCGGTGTCGCCAATGTCGCCATTCAACCCGAGCCGCCGGGGCTGATGCTGCCGCTGGTCCAGAATGCCCCGACCCAGCGGGTGGCCGGGAATATCTTCGAAGGGTTGCTGCGTTACGACGCCGAGCTCGAGCCGATGCCCCAGCTGGCGACCTCCTGGGAGATCAGCGACGACGGCCTGACCTACACCTTCCATCTGCACCCCGACGTGACCTGGCATGACGGCGAGGCGTTCTCCGCCGCCGACGTGGTGTTCTCCGCCGACGTGTTCCTGCGCGAGACCAACCCGCGAACCCGGGCGATTCTCGACCACGTCGCCAGCATCGAGGCGCCGGACGACGAGACGGTGGTCTTCACGCTCAAGCAGCCATTCCCGGCCTTCATCCAGGCCTTCGAGGTCGGCACCCTGCCGATCGTGCCCAAGCATCTCTATGAAGGCACCGACTTCTACAACAATCCGGCCAACAACCACCCGATCGGCACCGGCCCGTTCGAGTTCGCCAAATGGGATCGCGGCTCGGTGATCGAGCTGGACAAGAATCCGGACTACTACGAAGCGGGCAAGCCCTATCTCGACAAGATCTACTGGCACGTGATCCCGGATGCGGCGTCCCGGGCAGCGGCCTACGAGAACGGGACCCTGAACATCATGCCCGCCGGGTCGGTGGAGAACTTCGATATCCCGCGTCTTGCCGGGATGGACGGAAGCTGCATGACGGAAGCGGGCAACGAGTACTTCAACCCGTTCGCCATGCTGTGGCTCAACAACCGTGAAGGGCCGACCGCCGACAAGCGCTTCCGCCAGGCGGTGATGTACGCCCTCGATCGCGATTTCGCCAAGAACGTGCTCTGGAATGGACTGGGCAAGGTGCCCAACGGCCCATTCAGTTCGACCCTGGCCGCTCATGACGACGATCTCCAGCCGTACCCCTACGATCCGGACAAGGCAGAGGAACTGCTAGACGAGATGGGTTACGACGGCGAACCGGTGCGCCTGTTGCCGCTGCCCTATGGCGAGACCTGGACCCGCTGGGCGGAAGCCGTGCGCCAGAACCTCGAGGATGTGGGTATCAACATCGAAACCGAATCCTCGGACGTGGCGGGTTGGAACCAGAAAGTGAGTGACTGGGACTACGATATCGCCTTCACCTACCTGTTCCAGTATGGCGACCCGTCACTGGGTATCGCGCGGACCTACGTCTCCAGCAATATCGCCAAGGGCTCGCCGTGGAACAACGTCGAGGGCTACGAGAACCCCGAGATCGACAAGCTGTTCGCCGCTGCCGCGGTGGAGAACGACGCCGACAAACGCCAGGCGATGTACGACCAGATTCAGCAGACGCTGCACGAAGACGTGCCGCTGGCGTGGATCATGGAGCTGGCGCAGCCGACGATCTACCGCTGCAACGTGCATGACCTGATCACCACCGGTATCGGTCTCAACGATGGGTTCAAGAACGCCTGGATCGAGCAGTAGACGACCCCGGTTTCGTTTCGGTAGCAAGCGTCGGTGGCCTGCGGGTGGCCGACGCTCGACGAGGACAGAACCATGGCTTATGTCTCTCTGATCCTGGGTCGCGTCGGCAAGGCCGTCATCGTGCTGTTGGCGATCCTGGTGTTCAATTTCTTCCTGATTCACGCCGCTCCCGGCGATCCCGCGGCCGTCATGGCGGGCGAAGCCGGGGCGACCGACCAGCAGTTCCTCGACGACCTGCGCGAACGCTTCGGTCTCGACCAGCCACTGCCGGTGCAGCTCTGGCGCTACATGAGCGGGGTATTGCAGCTCGACTTCGGCTACTCCTATCGCCAGCAGATGCCGGTGCTCGATCTGATCCTGGATCGATTGCCGGCGACGCTGCTGCTCACCGGCGCGGCGTTCTGCATCTCGCTGCTGTTCGGGATCATCGCGGGGACGCTGGCCGCCATGCGCGCCAAACGGCCATCGGGGTCGATCATCATGGGGCTGGCGCTGCTGTTCTACGCCACGCCGCTCTACTGGGTGGCGATGATGGCGGTGCTGGTCTTCTCGGTGACGCTGGACTGGCTGCCCGCCTACGGCTACTCGACGGTCGGCGCCGACTACACCGGCCTGGCCCACGTCGGCGACGTCGCGGTTCATCTGATGCTGCCGGCGCTGACGCTGGGGCTGTTCTTCATGGCGGTCTACACCCGGATGACGCGCACCTCGATGCTGAGCGTGTCGCAGCAGGATTTCGTCAAGACGGCGCGGGCCAAGGGGCTGGCGCCCGGAGTGATCCAGCGTCGGCATATCCTGCGCAACGCGCTGTTGCCGATCATTACCCTGGCCGGACTGCAGGCCGGGCAGATGGTGGGCGGGGCGGTGCTGACCGAGACCGTGTTCGCCTGGCCCGGCATCGGCCGGCTGATGTACGAGGCGCTGATGCAGCGGGACTACAACCTGCTACTGGGCATCTTCTTCTTCTGCGCGCTGCTGGTGATCCTGTTCAACATGCTGACCGACGTGATCTATCGACTCGCCGATCCGCGTATCAAGCAGGGCGCTACCTGAATGTCTGCGCGGACGAATCGCTTTGCTATGGCCGCCGTCCTGGCGGCCACCGAAGGCCAGCCTACGGCTGTTCCATTTCGCTCCCGGCGAAATGGTGCGCGGTGCTCTAGCGCAATCCTAACAGCCAGTTATGTCTTGCTCTCTACGCGCCGAGCGCCTCGCGCTTCATTCCGCTCGGCGATCCAGGCAACTCTTTCTTTGGGGGCCGCATGAATTTCTTCAAACGCTTTGCCCAGAATCGCGGCGCCCTGGTGGGGCTGGTGATTCTCGGTCTGGTGGTGCTGCTGGCCTTGCTGGCGCCCTTTCTCTATCCCGACTCGCCCTGGCGCATGGTGCAGCGGCCGTTTCTGGCGCCGGGGGAGGTCTCCGGTTTCTGGCTGGGCACCGATGTCATGGGGCGCGACGTCGCTGCGGGGCTGGCCCACGGCGCCTGGGTGTCGCTGCTGATCGGCTTGATCTCCACCGTGGTGGCGCTCGCCATCGGGGTGCCCCTTGGGGCGCTGGCGGGGTATTTCGGTGGCAAGATCGACGACGCCCTGATGCGCTTCACCGAGTTCTTCCAGACCATTCCCAACTTTGCGCTAGCGATCGTGCTGGTGGCGATCATGGAGCCGAGCACGTTCTCCATCGTGCTGGCCATCGCCATCGTCAGCTGGCCGCCGGTGGCGCGCCTGGTGCGCGGTGAATTTCTCTCGATCAAACATCGCGAGTACGTCGAGGCGGCGCGCCTGGTCGGCCAGACCCACCGTGACATCATCATCAAGCAGATCCTGCCCAATACGCTCTCGCCGGTGATCGTGCTGGCCTCGCTCATGGTGGCCACGGCGATCCTGCTGGAATCCTCGCTCTCCTTCCTCGGTCTCGGCGATCCGGACACCATGTCCTGGGGCTACATGATCGGCGCCGCACGGACGGTCATGCGCCAGGCCTGGTGGCTGTCGGTCATTCCGGGGGTGGCGATCCTGCTCACGGTGCTGGCGCTCAATCTGGTCGGCGAAGGGCTGGATGATGCACTGAACCCGCAGCTCGCCAGAGCACGCTAGGAGACCGACCATGAGTGAACCCACACGAGAGTCCGGCGCGCCCCTGCTACGCATCGAGCGCCTGTCGCTGGCCCTGCCGGAGGGCGCCGACCGGCTCTATGCCGTCGATAACGTCAGCTACGACCTGAAGGCGGGGGAGATCCTGTGCGTGGTCGGCGAATCCGGCTCCGGCAAGTCGATGACGGCCAATGCGCTCATGGGGCTCTTGCCCACCGGTGTTCACGTCGCCAAGGGGCGGGCACTGTTCGACGGCCAGGACGTGCTGGCGATGGATGAGCTCAGCCACCGTGCCCTGCGCGGGCGGCGCATCGGCATGATCTTCCAGGAGCCAATGACGGCGCTCAATCCGCTGATGCGGGTCGGCGAGCAGATCGCCGAGGTGTTCGAGGCGCACGGCCTGTTGACCCCGCGGGCGCGCAGGGAGAGGGCGCTGGCGCTGCTCGAGGAGGTCCGCCTGCCCGATCCGACATCGGCGCTGCGCGCCTACCCCTTCGAGCTTTCCGGCGGCCAGCGTCAGCGGGTAATGATCGCCATGGCCCTGGCCCTCGAGCCGGAACTGCTGATTGCCGACGAGCCGACCACGGCGCTGGATGTGACCACCCAGGCGCAGATTCTGCATCTGGTGAAGGATCTGCAGGCGCGGCGTGGCATGGCGGTGATGTTTATCACCCACGATTTCGGCGTGGTCGCCGAGATCGCCGATCGCGTCTGCGTCATGCGCGAAGGCAAGATCGTCGAGATGGGGGAGGCCCGCGAGGTGCTCGACCATCCCCGGCATGACTACACCCGTGCGCTGATCGACGCCATCCCCGCCGATGTCGTGGCGGCGGTAGGAAGACCCGCCGATACCGTGGCGGCGGTAGGAAGACCCGCCGGTGTCGTGGCGGCGGTAGAAAGACCGGGGGATGCCATCCCGCCGCCGCGGGACGGCACGGATTCGACACCGCTGCTGTCGGTCAGCGGCCTCGACAAGGTCTATCGATCCAGCGGCGGCTGGTTCCAGCCCAAGCGTGAAGTCGTCGCGCTCGACGGCATCGGCTTCTCGCTCGGCAAGGGCGAGACGCTGGGGATCGTCGGCGAGTCGGGCTCCGGGAAATCGACTCTGGGGCGCTGCATCGTGGGCCTGAACCGGCCGGACAGCGGCGAGATCCGTCTCGACGGGGTGGACCTGAGCGCCCTGGAGGGCCGCGCGCTGCGAGCGCATCGGCGTCGCATCCAGATGGTCTTCCAGGACCCGTATGCGTCGCTCAACCCGCGCATCCGTGTCGGCATGGCGATTGCCCAGGGGCCGATCGCCAACGGCGTGCCCAAGGCCGAGGCGTTGGCACAGGCGCGGACGCTGCTGGCAACGGTGGGGCTCGATGGCGGCGCCGCCGAGCGCTATCCCCACGAGTTCTCCGGCGGCCAGCGTCAGCGTATCGGTATCGCTCGGGCGCTGGCGCTCAATCCCGAGCTGATCGTGGCCGACGAGGCCGTCTCGGCGCTGGACGTCTCGATCCAGGCGCAGGTGCTGAAGCTGCTCGATGACCTGAAACAGAAACTCGATCTCTCGCTGCTGTTCATCACCCATGACCTGCGGGTGGCGGCCCAGATCTGCGATCGCCTGATCGTGATGCAGAAGGGGCGTATCGTCGAGCACGGCAGCGCCAGGGAGATCTTTACTTCGCCGCAGCACCCGTACACTCGCGAGCTGCTGGAAGCGATACCGGGACGCCGCGAGGCGCCGGCGACGGCAACCGCCGGGGTGCTCTGAATCGATCAACGACAAATGGAACGCATGACGACCATGGAAACCGAACATCACGCTCGGACACCCGAACCAGGCGCCGACGTGCCCACCGTGCAGGGCGTGCTGTTGGGCTCGGCCGAGATCATGACGACCTACATCGCCGCCTTCGAGCAGGTGGCGCCGCATATCCGTCTGTCGCTGCCGGACGCCATCACCGACCCCGAGAGCGTGACCTTCGCGCTGGCCTGGGACCCGGGGGCCGAGGATTTCCGGCCCTATCCCCATCTGCGCCTGGTGTCGTCGATCGCCGCCGGCGTCAACGGAATTCTCGCCAGCCCCAGCCTGCCGAGTGACGTGCCGCTGATGCGTATTGCCGGTGAGTCCCAGGCGCAGATGATGGCGGGATTCGTGACCTGGCACGTGCTGTGGCATCACCGTCGCTTCGGCGACTATCTGCGCCATCAGCGTCAACGCCACTGGCAGCGTCTACCGAAGCGCGACGCCGCTGACGTGCGGGTGGGGCTGCTGGGGGCTGGCAGGATGGGCGGGGCGGTGGCGCGCTCACTGGTGGCGCTGGATTACGACGTGGCGATCTACTCGCGCAGCGGGCGCAATCTGCCGGCCGGCGTCGAGGGATTCAGCGGTGAGGCGGGGCTCGAGCGGCTCGCGGCGCGCAGCGACATCCTGATCAATCTGCTGCCACTGACCCCGCAGACCCGGGGCATCCTCGACGCCGCGCTGTTTGCCCGGATGCCTCGGGGCGCGGCGCTGATCCACGTCGGGCGCGGTGAGCATCTCATCGAGGACGACCTGCTCGCGGCCCTGGCGAGCGGCCAGCTTGCGGCGGCCTCGCTGGACGTCTTCGCGATCGAGCCGCTGCCGCAGGATCATCCGTTCTGGCGGCACGAGCGGATCCTGGCCACCCCGCACGACGCCTGTGACTCGACGCCGCCGCAGGTGGCCCAGGAAGTGGCGAAGGCGCTGCAGCGTCTGGACGACGGTCTGCTGCCTGCGAGCGTGGTGGATCGAGAGGCAGGGTATTGAGCTCGAAGTGGACGGCGGACAACAAGGACAACCCATGAAGACCTTCTTTCACGACGATCAGCTACTGCATCAACCGCAGACCTATTTCTCCCGCGGCAAGATGCGCAAGCCCCAGGAAGTTCGCGACCGCGCCGAGCATCTGCTGGCGGCGGCCAGGCGGCTCGGTTTCCAGGTCCAGGCGCCGACCGACCAGGGGGTCGGCCCGCTGCGCGCCGTGCACTCGCTGCCCTATCTGCGCTTTCTCGAGAGCGCCCACCGGCGCTGGCACGAGCTGGGCGAGGACTGGGGCGAGGAGGTGATCTCCAATGTGTTCGTGCGCTCGCCCAACGCCCTGCGCGGCATTCTTGCCGAAGCGGCGCGCTACCTGGCCGATGGCAGCGCCCCGGTGGGCCGGCACACCTGGCAGGCGGCCTACTGGGCGGCCCAGGGCGCGGTGGCGGGGGCCGACACCCTGCTCGCCGGCGAGCGCTTCGCCTATACGCTGTCGCGCCCACCGGGTCACCACTCGGGGATCGACTCCGCCGGCGGCTTCTGCTTTCTCAACAACGCGGCGATCGCCGCACAGCGTCTGACCTCGCGCTATCCCCGCGTCGTCGTGCTCGATACCGACATGCACCACGGCCAGGGCGTGCAGGAGATCTTCTACGAGCGCGACGACGTGATGTATATCTCGATCCACGGCGACACCACCAATTTCTACCCGGCGGTCTGCGGTTTCGAGGATGAGCGCGGGCGCGGCGCGGGGCTCGGTTACAACCTCAATCTGCCGATGCCCCACGGATCATCGGAGGCGGTCTTCTTCGCGCGTCTCGAGGAAGCCTGCCAGGCGATTCGCCTGTTCGAACCGGATGCGCTGGTGCTGGCGCTGGGCTTCGATATCCACGAGAAGGACCCCCAGGCCAAGGTGACGGTCTCCACGCCGGGATTCGAAAGGCTCGGCCGCGACATCGCCGCTCTCGGTCTCCCCACGCTGGTGGTGCAGGAGGGCGGCTACTACCTGGAAGGGCTCGAAGAGAACGCGGTGTGCTTCTTCGAGGGGCTGCTGGAGCGCTAATCTTTATCATCGTGTCTTCGATAGCGAAATATATCGACTTCCCATGCGTGAAAGCGGGTAGTCGTTTCGAGACTCATCCCAGCTTTACGCGCCACGCTTGCCGAGGCTGGGTGACTGCTCGCGACGATAGCGATGATCGAGTCTAGGCAGCAGTTGTTTATACCCTGCTTCACTGTCGCACAGGCGGCCTCCGTAGCGAGCCCTTTGCCCCATGCGGAGGGCGTTAGTCGATAACCGAGTTCAATTTCTTCCTTACCTGCGAGGTCGATTGGACTCAGTCCACAGAAGCCGATGAGCGCACCGTCAGCGCTTTGTTCCACGGCCCACATTCCGAACTGACGCTCCCGGTACAAAGAGTGGTTGGCCTCGATGAATGCGCTAGTTTGATCGTTGGTAAGGGGACCTCTCATCGAGAAGTGCATGACTTCTCTGTCAGCCAATATTTTCGCCAGCTCGGCGTGGTCGCTATACGCGAGCTCGCGAAGTCGAAGCCTCGAGGTTTCTGCAACGACACGCTGCTGATATGAATCGAGAGTCACAAATTCTGCACCCGGAAGTCCCTTGATCGGTCGACTTCGTCGCCGGCGATCATGAAGCGGCCATGGCCGCGGTAGTGGAGCGTGCGGGGACGTTCGATCGAGCTGTCGACATGCGCCTTGACGATCTCCCAGATGAACAGCTCGTGGCGGTCGATCTGGCTGTCGTCGACCAGACGGCATTCGAAGCTGGCGTAACATTCGGCGACCAGCGGTGCCGAGACGATCTCTCCCTCCTCCGGTGTCAGACCGAAGGCATCGAACTTGTCGATGGCGTCGCCGTCACTGTTGCCGACACCGACGACCGCATCGACCAGGTCGAGCGTTGGCACGTTGATCGTGCATTCGCGGCTTTCACGCACCAGACGATGGCTATGGTTGCCGGCGGTAATCAGGCAGCCGAAGTGTGCCGGGGCGAAGCCGAGCATCAGGTGCCAGCCCATCACCATCAGGTTGCGTTCGCCCCGCCATTGGGAGCCGACCAGCACGATCGGCCCCGTTTCCAGATGGCAGCGGCACTGGTCCAGCGGGAAATCGGTCTTCGACGGTCTCAAGCCAGGTACCTCTCGGCCGACATTGTGGCTTTAGAATAGACCACCGCCATCGATGACCCGCATACCGTTTATCGATGCCTTCAATTTTCCGTCACAATCTTGTGATTATATCCTTGCTGCCAATCCCCCCGACTCCCCCCTCCAAGGAGAAGCAGCGTGAAAATTTCCGGGCGCATCAAAGCGTTGATCGTTATGGCCGTCGTCATCTACGTGCTTGCGCACGTGGTGCGCGCCATGGTGATGATGCTGCTGCGCTCGACGCCGCTGCTGCCGGCCTCGCGGCGCTCGTCGGCACTGCCATCACGCACGCCGCAGCTCGAGCAAGACGCTGCCGAAACCTTGAAGCACTGCACGCGCTGCTGAGCCACGGCTGTTGCGAGAAGCGATAACCCCGGCCGATGCCGGGGTTTTTCGTGATGGCAGCGAGTCGCTTTGCTCACGGCGTGGCGTCGAGCCACCCGTCGACGAGCTCGCGGTTGTCGGCAATCCACTGGGCGGCGCCCTTGTCAGGGTCTCCCGCGTTCTCGATGACCAGCATCAGTTGAGAGAGCTGCCCAGGCGTCATGTGCCAAGCGTCGAGAATGGCCGTGAGTTCCGGGTTGCTCGCGCTGAAACCGTGATGGGACACCCATTTGATCTCCTCGCCGGCACTGAACACCTTTTTGGGGTCCGCGAGAATCTTGAGATCGTACTCGGCAAACGCCCAATGCGGCTGCCACAGGGTCGCGACGATCGGCTTCTTCTCCCGATAGGCCTGCTTGAGTTGCGCCATCATCGCCGACTCGCTGCTACTGAGCTGGCGAAACGGCAGGTCGTACTCAGCGATCGCCGTGTCGGCCTCATCGGCGATGGTGGCACCGGGCTCGATACCGAAGATCGTCGGCTTGCCCTGGTAGTCGAACGCCGCGGCATGATTCGCCAGATCGGCCACGGAGTCGACGTCATCCATGTAAGTGGGGACGACCAGAGCATCCAGCGCGTCGTCATACCAGGTGGCGTGAAGATCGATACGGTCGCGGTAGGGGTCGACATAGGCGTGGTCGCTGGGGAGCCACACCTCGAGCGAGATATCGATGTCGCCCTCGGCCAGGCCGCCGAAGAGAATCGGCTTCGAGACTTCGTTGAGGGTGACGTCGTAACCCTTCTCGCCAAGCAGCTGCTGCCACATATGCGAGACGGCAATGTTTTCTGCCCAGTTGTTGGTGCCGATGGTGACCGACTTGTCCGCCGCGCTCGCGGGGGCGATACCGACCACGGCGAGGCCCGCAGTAGCCAGCAGCATTTTCAGAGAAGACATGGGTTATCCTTTTAAGAGATTGACGTTCCAGACGCGGACCCAAGGTTGTTGTTGTCGCTTGGAGGTCGCGCTCTTAATGTATATACATTATCGGTACGTGAGATTCTACCCGTGGCGGGGCCTGAACCGATCGCGACGGCGTGCCGCCGGCAGGTCGCAAGGGCCATGGTTGCCGGGCGGCCAGGAGCGATCGAGGAGCGGCGCGATGTCCAGCAGGGGTGACGAGCAACACGAGTGGAGTATCCTCCGGCGCCAGGACATGGTCGCCGTTGCCTGGAAAAACGGTGGGGGCGTCACCCGCGAAGTCGCGTGTGAGCTTGGCGATCTTCCGCCGGGCTGGCGGATCTCGGTCGCCGATCTGGAGCGCTGGGGCGCGTTCTCCCATTTCGGCGGCTATCGACGCCATTTCGGCGTGCTCGGGGCGAATCCCGTCGTGCTGTCTTTCCGTGATAGACGGATCACGCTCGCTACCGGCGACGTGGTGGTGTTCGACGGTGACGAGCCGGTCGCGTGCGAGCTCCCCGCCGGCCCGAGCCGGGCCTTGAACCTGATGTTCGATCCCCGCCGATGGCAGGGGTCTCTTGCATCTGGCAGGTCGGGGTCGTGGCCATCGCCTATCGCCGATGAGACGCTCGCGGAGCGCTGGTTCGTGCTGGCGCAAGGGCGGCTGGATGTCGGTGCATCGTCGCGGGGCCAGGAAGCCATTGGGCCTGGCGATGCGCTGCGCTACCCTGCCGAGCATGGCGCAAGTGCAGGGGGGCCACGCCTCTGCCCGGCCGACGATGGCGAGCACGGCGTCATCGGTTTTGATATCCAACTGAAAAGACGCTTGCTGGCGCCGGATGGCGCAAGTGTCCAGCAGCGGTTCTAGTGGTCGGTCAGGATGCCCGGCACAGACTCTTGCCTACAACAAGGAGCAGGCGTGAATCGGCAGCCCCCACGCTATCAGGTCATCAAGCAGTATCTACTCGAGCAGATTCAGCGCGGCGATTTTCCGGTGGATCACCAGATACCGCCGGAGGAGACGCTGGCGACCACCTTCGGGGTCAGCCGGATGACGGCCAACAAGGCGATTCGCGACCTGGTCCAGGAGGGATATCTCTGGCGCCAGTCGGGCATCGGCACCTTCGTCGCCGATCGCCGCTCCGAGTCACCGCTGGTGGAGATCAACAACATCGCCGACGAGGTCAGAGGGCGCGGGCACGCCTACGCCAACCGGGTGATCGTGCGTGAGGCGGTGGTCGCGGACGACGAGATCGCCATGCGCATGGGCGTCAAGGTCGGCAGCCAGCTGTTCCATTCCCGCCTGGTCCACCTGGAAGATGGCATGCCGATCCAGCTGGAGATCCGGTACGTCAATCCCCGCTGGGTGCCGGGCTACCTGGACGCCGATTTCGAGCGCCAGACACCCAACGAGATTCTGGTGGCGGCCTGTCCGATCAGCGACATGGAGCATATCGTCGAGGCCGTGCCAGCGGATGCTCTCGCCTCCCGGTTTCTCGAACTGGAGGTCGGCACGCCCTGCCTGAGCGTGCGTCGCCGCACCTGGTCGAAGGACCGCCTGATCAGCTATGCGCATCTGCTGCATCCCGGCGATCGCTACAAGCTGCGTTCGATGGCGCATACCGGCGGGCGCTGAGCCAGGCGCTCCATCCTGATGACGCTCGACGCCGCGGGTGGGCCGTCGAGGCGGTGGGCATCGCGCCGTTCAGGCGACGATCGCCGCCACCATGAGTGCCGCGGGGAGCGCCAGGGCGAGACTCAGCAGCGTCCGAATCAGCCAGATCACCACGATTTGCCCGACCGACAGCGGTATGCGGGTCGACAGGATGCAGGGTATCGATGCCGAGAAGAACAGAATCGAGGACACCGATACCACGCCGGCGGTGAATCGGGCCGGCAGCGAGGCGTCGGCCGTCAGCAGGGCCGGCAGGAACATCTCGGCCAGCCCGGAAGCCACCGCCTGGGAGAGCTGGCGTGCCTCATCGATCCCGAACAGGGCGATCACGGGGTAGAAGATCATCCCCAGCCACGCGAACACCGGCGTGTACTTGGCAAGCAGCAGACCCAGCAGCCCCACCGACAGGATCGAGGGCAGGATGCTGATGGTCATCAGCAGGCCCTCCTTCAGGTTGGTGATGACGCTGCTGCCGAGTCTCGGCGCGCGGTCGGCGGCCATCAGGCTCTCGTGCCAGGCCCGGCGCAGGCGCTGGCCGCGGGGGACCTCGGCTTCGCCATCCGCCTTGCGGTCGTCCATCCTGGCCAGCGGCGGCAGGCGGACGCTGATGGCGCTGACGATGAAGGTGATCAGCAGGGTCAGCCAGAAGTAGAGATTCCACATCGCCATCAGGTCCAGCGTCTTGGCCACGATGATCATGAACGTGGCCGACACCGTCGAAAAACCGGTGGCGATGATCGCCGCCTCACGCGCGGAGTAGCGACCCGCCAGATAGACGCGGTTGGTAATGAGTAGCCCGATCGAGTAGCTGCCGACGAAGGAGGCCACGGCGTCGATCGCCGAGCGCCCGGGCGTGCGCCAGATCGGGCGCATCAACGGTTGGCACAGCACGCCCACGCCCTCCATCAGCCCGTAGTTGATCAGCAGTGCCAGGAAGATCGCGCCCACCGGCACGATCAGGCCGACCGAGATGACGAGCTTGTCGAACAGAAACGGCAGCATGTCCGGGGCGAAAAGTGCCGCCGGTCCCCAACCGCTGACGGCCATGATCGCCACGCCTGCACCGATGAGCTTGAATAGGGTCAGCACGGTTTCGGTGCGACTGGCCCGCCATCGTCCGCTCCACAAGGGGTAGAGGGCGCCGGCCAGAACGAGCACCAGGGCATAGAGGGTCACGCCACTGCCCATCAGCGCGCGCAGGCCGATGACGAAGTGATCGAGCAGAATGGTGCGCCGGTCATCGATCGAGAGGGGGACGAAAAACACCAGGATGCCCAGTGCGCTGGGGATGATGAGTTTGAACAGCTGGGTCGGCGACGGCCTGGACGCCTGTTCGGACTCGGCCTGGGATGATGACGGCATAAGAGGCTCCTGAAAATGTTGTTGGTTGTTGTCGTCGGCCGTGGCGGTCAGTCGCGCCGTTGCAGTCTCTGCAAGACGTCGCGCAGCTCCCTTCGGTTGTCTTCATCCCGGGCGTGACGACCCTCTTCGATCTGCCACACGCCGGCCACCATGACGTCGCGGATCTGGGCCTGGCTCCCGGCGAAGAGCCAGCGACCCATCCGCGACGTGTCGCTGGCGCTCGCCAGATAGGGATCGTCGCCATCCAGCACGATCCAGTCGGCGCGCTTGCCGGGGGCCAGTGCACCAATCGGCTGGCCCGAGGCCTGGGCACCGCCGGCGGCCGCCTGGGTGTAGAGCCACTCCGCGACGCTGCGCTGCCGTGGACTCTGCAGCACGTTGCGTCGCTGCGTTGTCAGGCGTTGCCCGTACTCCAGCAGCCGCAACTCCTCGACGACGTTCAGGGAGACATGGCTATCGGACCCGATACCCCAGCGGCCCTGGCGGGCGGCATACCGTTCACCGGGGAAGAGGCCGTCGCCGAGATTGGCCTCGGTGGTCGGGCAGAGCCCGGCGACGGCGCCGCTGGCCGCCAGATCGTCGATTTCGCCGTCATCGAGGTGGGTGGCATGAATCAGGCACCAGCGCGCGTCGATCTCGACGTTGTCCAGCAGCCACCGTACCGGTCGCTGGCCGGACCAGGCCAAGCTGGCCTGGACCTCCTTCTGCTGTTCGGCGACATGAATGTGGCGTGGGCCGGCCGGGTTGGCGGCGAGTACCGCGGCGATCTCCTCGGGAGTGACCGCCCGCAGGGAGTGCAGGGCCATGCCGAGCGTATGGCGCGAGTCGGCCCGGCAGCGCCCTTGCAGCGCATCCAGCCGGCGCAGATAGGCGTCGACGCCATGAACAAAGCGCCGCTGGCCCCGGGTCGGCGGCGCGCCGCCGAAATCGCTGTGGGCGTAGAGCACCGGCAGCAGTGTCATGGCGATACCGCTGCTGGCCGCTGCCTCCAGCAGCGCTTCCGACATCGCCAGCGGGTCCGCGTAGGGCGCCCCGGACGGGGCGTGGTGCAGGTAGTGGAATTCGCTGACCTGGGTATAGCCGCCCTTGAGCATCTCGACGTAGAGCGCGCGGGCGATGATCGCCACCTCGTCGGGTGTCAGCCGGTCGACCAGCGCGTACATGTGGTCGCGCCAGCTCCAGAAGCTGTCGGGCAGCGCCGATCCCACCTCCGTCAGGCCGGCCATGGCGCGCTGAAAGGCGTGTGAGTGAAGGTTCGGCATGCCCGGCAGCACCGGCCCTTTCAGCCGCTCGGCACCCTCGTCGGTGGCGTCGCTGGTGACGCCCTCGATGATCCCCTGATCGTCGACGCTCAGGCGGACGTCGCGGTGCCATCCGTCGGGCAGGAGCGCGGCGGCGGCGAAGTAGGTTCTGGGCACGGTGGGCGATCCTTGGTATCGGTTTGTATATACATATAGCGTGCTTGCCGTGGCAGTTCAAGACGGGGCCTGCATGCGCCATTTCAGTGCGATCGGCCCATTTATGCACCTTTTTTGGGATTCTCTGGTGCTCGAGGGGGAGAATCGGTCGGTCGATGCGTTTTCGTTTGACAGCTTAATGTATATACATATTCAATGACTCCATCCGCGACCGCGGGCACCCGTATCTCGTGGCCTATCGCTTGCCTGGAGCTCTCATGACAGATTCCCGTTTTCGTGACGTCGACATCCGCGCCCCTCGTGGCAACACCCTGACAGCCAAGAGCTGGCTGACCGAAGCGCCGCTGCGCATGCTGATGAACAACCTCGACCCGGATGTGGCCGAGAACCCCAAGGAGCTGGTGGTCTACGGCGGTATCGGGCGGGCGGCCCGGGATTGGGCGTGTTTTGATGCGATCGTCGCGTCGCTCGAGAGCCTGGAGACGGACGAGACGCTGCTGGTGCAGTCGGGCAAGCCGGTCGGGGTGTTCAAGACCCATGCCGATGCGCCGCGGGTGCTGATTGCCAACTCCAACCTGGTACCGCACTGGGCCGACTGGGAGCATTTCAACGAGCTCGATGCCAAGGGCCTGATGATGTACGGCCAGATGACCGCGGGCTCGTGGATCTACATCGGCTCCCAGGGCATCGTGCAAGGGACCTACGAGACCTTCGTCGAGGCCGGGCGCCAGCACTACGATGGCAAGCTGGCAGGACGCTGGGTGCTGACGGCGGGGCTCGGGGGGATGGGCGGCGCGCAGCCGCTGGCGGCGACGCTGGCGGGGGCTTGCTCGCTCAATATCGAGTGCCAGCAGTCACGCATCGATTTCCGGTTGCGCACGCGCTATGTCGACGAGCAGGCAGACGACCTGGACGATGCGCTGGCCCGGATCGCGCGCTACACCGCCGAAGGCAAGGCGGTTTCCATCGCCCTGCACGGCAATGCGGCGGAAATTCTGCCTGAGCTGGTTCGGCGTGGCGTGCGCCCGGACATGGTCACCGATCAGACCAGCGCCCACGATCCGCTCAACGGTTATCTACCGGCCGGCTGGCGCTGGGAAGACTACCGGGCGCGCAGCAAGCGCGAGCCGCAGGCGGTGGTCAAGGCGGCCAAGGCGTCGATGGCGGAGCACGTGCGCGCCATGCTGGCGTTCGCCGAGCAGGGTATCCCTACCTTCGATTACGGCAACAACATCCGCCAGATGGCGCAGGAAGAGGGCGTTGCCAACGCCTTCGACTTTCCCGGTTTCGTCCCCGCCTATATTCGGCCGCTGTTCTGCCGGGGCATTGGCCCGTTCCGCTGGGCGGCACTGTCCGGCGATCCGCAGGACATCTACAAGACCGATGCCAAGGTCAAGGAGCTGATCCCCGATGACGCGCACCTGCACCGCTGGCTGGACATGGCTCGCGAACGGATCAGTTTCCAGGGGTTGCCGGCACGTATCTGCTGGGTCGGTCTGGGCCTGCGCGCGAAGCTGGGGCTGGCGTTCAATGAGATGGTGCGCAGCGGCGAGCTCTCCGCGCCGGTAGTCATTGGCCGCGATCATCTCGACTCCGGCTCGGTGGCCAGCCCCAACCGCGAGACCGAAAGCATGCAGGATGGTTCCGACGCCGTGTCCGACTGGCCGCTGTTGAACGCGCTGCTCAATACGGCCAGCGGTGCCACCTGGGTCTCGCTCCATCACGGTGGCGGTGTCGGCATGGGCTTCTCGCAGCACGCGGGCATGGTGATCGTCTGCGACGGCAGCGACGACGCCGCGCGCCGCATCGCCCGGGTTCTGCACAACGATCCGGCCACCGGCGTGATGCGCCACGCCGACGCCGGCTACGACATCGCGATCGAGTGCGCCAAGTCTCAGGGACTCGACCTGCCGATGATCAAGTAGCTCCGGAACGTCGACAGTGGCCGGGGAGGCTCTCCCCGGCCGCATTGACGACATGGGCCGCGTGGTAGTTTCACGCGGTCCGACAGCCTCTCGTGTCAGGGTATAAAAATGTCAAAACCCGCTCCCAGAAGCCTCAAGCTCAGCGTATTCATCCCGACGTTCTTGATCGTCGCCGTCGCCGCGATCATCGGCCTGGTCGACAACGAACTGCTGATCGACGTCGCGCGGGATATCTTCTATTTGACGCTCTCCGACTTTGCCTGGCTCTATCAACTGGTCGCCGTGGTGGCTCTAGCCGTCGTCGGGTATGTCTTCTGTTCCAAGGTGGGCAACATTCGCCTCGGTGGCGCGGATGCCAAGCCCAGGTTCTCGTTGATGTCGACTTTCGCCATGGCACTGACGGGCGGTATCGCTACGGGTGTGGTCACCTACGCCGTCAATGAACCCATCATCTACATGGGCAATGTCTACGGCGAGATCGACCAGCAAGCCTTCGCGCCGGGCAGCGGCGAGTCGGCGGTTTTCGCGCTGGCACGCAGTTTCCACAACTGGAGCTTCATTCCCTACGCGATGTATGCCGTGGTCGGCATGATGATCGCCTACATGCACTACAACCGACACCAACGCTTCTCCATCTCGGCGGCCATCTCGCCGATCATCGGCGATCATCACCGTCGTCCGGCGATCACCGCCATCATCGATATCGTGTCGGTGCTGGCGATCGCGCTCGGCCTCGCATCGTCGCTGGGCGCCGGCGTCGCCCTGATCGGCTCGGGGGTGTCGCGGGAGTATGGCGTGAGTGTCGGCCCCACCACCTGGCTGGTACTGGTGGCGATCATCACGGTGATCTTCATCGCCTCCTCGGTCTCCGGGCTCAAGCGTGGCATTCGCTATCTCTCCTCGCTGAATGCCTACCTCTACTACGCCATGCTGGCACTGCTGCTGATCATCGGTCCGGTGATCTACATGCTGAATCTCTCCACCACCAGCATGGGCTACTGGCTCGACAACTTCTTCACCTGGGCGTTCGACACCAAGGAGCTGGGCGGTGAAGCGCTGGTGACCTGGTGGACGATGTATGACTGGTCGATCTGGATCGCCTACGCCCCATTGATGGGACTGTTCCTGGCGCGCATCTCCTACGGGCGGACGCTGCGCGAGTTCCTGATGATCAATTGGCTGCTGCCGGCGATCTTCGGCATCGTCTGGTTCACGGTCTGGGGCGGCAGTGCGATCCAGTGGCAATTGGACGGCACGCTGGACCTGGCCGCGATCATCAAGCAGGACGGTGCCGTGGCCGGCCTGTGGGGCTTCCTCCATCAGTTGCCGCTCGCCTGGCTGCTGGTGCCGGCCACGATCCTGGCGCTGATCCTGTCATTCGCCACCGCCGCGGACTCGATGTCGGCGACCATCGCCACGATCTGCACCCGGGGCATGACCGCTGAGGATGAATCGCCCACCTTCCAGAAGATCCTGTGGGGCGTGTCGATCAGCGTCATCGCGTTCGTCATGGTCGCCTTCGGGGGTGGCGAGCAGGGCGTCGATGGGATCAAGTATCTCGCGGCGGCGGGCGGCTTCTTCGTGGTCTTCCTGTTCGTTCTGGTCCTCGCCGCGAGCGTCAAGGCGCTGATCTACGGGCGCGAGAGCGCCATCGCCACGGCGCTGCCCAGGGACGCGGCCAGCGGCGCCACAGCGGCGAGCGAGGGGTGAGACGATGAAAACCGTCACGCTCGGCAACGGGGCACTCTCCTGGCGCATCATCGTCGAGGTGGCCTGCCATGGCGCGCAGCTGGCGCTCGGTGACGGGCGCTGGGCCAAGGTTCGCGAGGCTCGCCAGGCGGTGGAGGCGTTCGCCCGGGAAGACACCCGTTATTACGGCATCAATACCGGCCTCGGGGCGCTCTGCCAGGTACGCCTGGCGCCGGATCAGCTGGTGCGGCTCTCCTATCACACCCTGATGAGCCACGCCTGTTGTGTCGGCGCCCCCCTGCGCGACGACCAGGTCCGCGCCATCATGGCGACCGCCGTGGTCAATTACAGCCACGGCCATTCGGGGATCAGTCCGGAGATCGTCGAGCGGCTGCTCGACTTTCTCAACCACGGGGTGACCCCGGTGGTACCGGGGCAGGGGTCGGTGGGGTATCTCACCCACATGGCGCATATCGGCCTGGCGATGATCGGCATCGGCGAGGTTCGCCACGAGGGCCGGGTCATGAGCGCCGAGGCAGCACTGGCGCGGATCGGCAAGCCGCCGGTGGCCCTGGGCGCCAAGGACGGCTTGAGTCTGGTCAACGGCACCCCGGCCATGACCGGGTTGGCCTGCCTGGCACTGGATGGCGCCAATCGCTTGAGCGCCTGGGCGGACGTCGGCGCGGCGATGAGCTTCGATGCGCTGGGTGGCCAGCTGGCGGCGTTCGATGCCGATGTCCTCGCCCTCAAGCCGCAGCTCGGGATGCAGATCTGTGGCGCCACCCTGCGGGAGCTGCTGCACGACAGCCCATGGCTCGCCGCGCGCCGTGGCGGGCACCTGCAGGACGCCCTGAGTCTGCGCGCGATCCCGCAGGTCCACGGCGCCTGTCGCGACCAGCTGGCACACGCGGCCCAACAGATCGAGCGTGAGCTCAACGGTGCCACCGACAATCCCCTGCTGCTGAAGAGCGGCGACGGCTACCGGGTCGTCTCGCAAGCCAACCCGCATGGCGAGTCGATCGCCCTGGCCTGCGATCAGTTGGCGATGGCGGTGGCGGAGTGGAGCGCGATCTCCGAGCGGCGCATCTACCGCCTGGTGACGCCGGAAGTGAGCAGCCTGCACAGTGGCCTGCCGCCCTTTCTCTCGGCGGAGAGCGGGATGAAATCCGGGCTGATGATCGCGCAGTACACGGCCGCTTCGCTGGCCGCCGACAACAAGCGCCTGGCGCAGCCGGCGGTGATCGACAACTACCTGACCTCCGCCCTGCAGGAGGATCACCTCAGCCTCGGCGACAGCGCCGCGCTGAAGCTGGATGTCGCGCTGGACAACGCCTTTCGCATCATCGCCATCGAGTGGCTGTGCGCGGCGCAGGCCTTCGACCTGCTGCCGAGCGAGCGCTTCGCCACCGGCACCAGTGCGGCATGGCGCTGGCTGCGCACTCTCGTCGGCGTCTACGAGGAGGAGCATCCGCTCTCCCGGGATATCGAGCGAGCCTTCTCGGCGATGCGCTCCGCCGCGATCCCTGAGTCCGTGGCGGCGACCCTGAGTACACCGCCGGAAGCGCGCGCCCTCACCTTGACCTGATCTTTTCCGACCGCACGGAGGCAATCGCCCATGACCCAGCTCTGGCACCACTGTCACGCCATCACCATGGCCGAGGGCCGCTACTCCCTCATCACCGACGCCGCGCTCGTCATTGCCGATGGACGGATCGACTGGATCGGCAAGGCCGACGATCTGGCCGAGCAGGATTTCGAGGCGATCCACGACCTCGGCGGTCGCTGGCTGACGCCGGGGCTGATCGACTGCCACACCCATCTCGTGTTCGGGGGGGACCGCAGCGGTGAGTTCGAGCAGCGTCTGGAGGGCGTCGACTACGAGACGATCGCTCGTCAGGGCGGCGGTATCGTCAGCAGTGTCAGAGCGACCCGGGAGACCGACTTCGAGACGCTCTACGCAAGCGCCGAAGCGCGGGCGCGGGTGCTGCTGGCCGAGGGCGTGACCACACTCGAGATCAAGTCCGGCTATGGGCTGGACCTCGACAGTGAACGGCGCATGCTGCAGGTCGCCCGCGAACTGGGCAAACGCCTGCCGGTGACGGTAAAGACGACCTGCCTGGCCGCCCACGCCCTGCCGCCGGAGTACGCCGGTCGCAGCGATGACTACATCGAACGGGTGTGCGAGACGATGCTGCCGACGCTGGCCGCGGAGGGATGGGTCGACGCCGTCGACGGCTTCTGCGAGGGCATAGCGTTTTCTCCGGCCCAGATGCGGCGGGTCTTCGAGACGGCTCGCCGGCTCGGTCTGCCGGTCAAGCTGCACGCCGAGCAGCTGTCGCACCTGGGGGGCTGCCAGCTGGCGGCCGAGTTCGGCGCGCTGTCGGCCGATCACGTCGAGTACGCCAACGCCGACGATGCACGGGCCATGGCCGCCAGCGGTACGACCGCCGTGCTGCTCCCCGGTGCGTTTCTGACCCTGCGGGAGACCCAGCTGCCGCCGATCGAGGCGTTTCGTGAGCACGGCGTCGCCATGGCGCTGGCTAGTGACCTCAATCCCGGCACCTCGCCGGTGCTGTCGCTGCGGCTGATGATGAACCTCGCTTGCACGCTGTTCCGCCTGACACCGGAGGAGGCCCTGGCCGGCGTGACGCTGAATGCGGCCAGGGCGCTCGGCATCGACGCCAGCCACGGCTCGCTCGAGGTGGGCAAGGTGGCTGACGCGGTTGCCTGGGAGGTGACCGGGCCGGCGGAACTCGCCTACTGGCTGGGCGGCCAGCTACCCGGCATCCGCTTCTATCATGGAGAGCAGGTCAGCGCATGAACCGCTGCCATTTGATCCGGGGAGCGACGCTTTTACTGGTACCGACGCCCCACGCCGGGACTTGCCTGGCGCCGCGAGTCGAGGCTGGGCTCCCGGCCGCCGGCGTGGCCTCCCGGCTGCTGTTCGGCGCAGGCGTTCTCGGGAGCCAAAAAAAGCCCGCGCTCATCGAGCGCGGGCTTTTTCCTCTGCTACCTGGCAGCCGGCTTACTTGTTCGGCTGCTTGGTCACGCGCAGGTAGGGCTTTTTCTCGTCCCAGCCGTTGGGGAACAGCTCCTTGGCTTTCTCGTTGTCGATCGACGGCACGATGATCACGTCGTCGCCATCCTGCCAGTTGACCGGGGTGGCGACCTTGTAGCCGTCGGTCAGCTGCAGGCTGTCGAGCACGCGCAGGATCTCGGCGAAGTTACGCCCGGTGCTGGGCGGATAGGTGATGGTCAGGCGTACTTTCTTGGCCGGATCGATGATGAATACCGAACGCACGGTGTTGGTGCCGCTGGCGTTGGGATGGATCATGCCGTAGGCCTCGCTCACCGAGCGGTCGGCGTCGGCCAGCAGCGGGAAGTTGAGCCCGCAGCCCTGGGTTTCCTCGATGTCGCCGACCCAGCGCTGGTGGTCGTCCAGCGGGTCGACCGAGAGGCCGATCGCCTTGGTGTTGCGACGCTCGAACTCCGGCTTGAGGCGCGAGACCTCGCCGAGTTCGGTGGTGCACACCGGCGTGAAGTCGGCCGGGTGGGAGAACAGGATGACCCAGTTGTCGCCGGCCCACTGGTGGAACGAGATCGGCCCTTCGGTGCTCTCCTGGGTGAAATCCGGGGCGGTATCGCCGAGTTGTAACGCCATGACTTTCTCCTGTTGCCGTTGACGGCTTCCTTCCGAAGCCTGGGGTCGGAACTCCATCATGACGAGCCCGGGCAGTGCTGTGAAACAATCGATAGCGATAACGACATGCCCGCGCTCGCACGATATGTCCGTGACGTTCCTACAACGTGGTAGCCAGCGCCCGATATCTCAAGGGCGCCGTGCGGTTTTGGTGGCTGAACCTTCGGGCACGATTTCAGTTCGCGGGCGCCGCTGCCCCCAGGTAGTGCTGGCGCCAGTAGCGGATGTCGAGCGACGACACGCTGACGGTGCGGCCGCTACCGGGCGCATGAATCATCTGGCGGTCGCCCATGTAGATGCCGACATGGGTGGCACGGCTGCCCGAGCCGAAGAACAGCAGGTCGCCGGGACGGGCGACGTCGATCTCCTTCAGGGCGTGGAACTGCTCGTTGGAGGTTCGCGGCAGCGAGATGCCGATCTTGCCGTAGGCCATCTGTACCAGCCCCGAGCAGTCGTAGCCCCGGGGTGTGCTGCCGCCCCACTGGTAGGGCGTGCCGAGCGCGTCCTTGGCGGCGGACATCACCAGGATGCGGTCGATGGAGAGATTGTTGCCGTCGATGGCCGGGCCATCGTCGCGGGTGACGATCGCCTTCTGGGTACTGCAACCGGCGAGCAGCAGCAGGAGCAGGGCGAGGAACAGCAGGCCCGGCTGGGAGAGCGTTGCCTGGCGATTTGATCGGGTCGAGGGAGCCTGCCGCGCCGCGGTGAATCGGGAGAAATGGTGGGGAGTGGTGCCTGTCGCCATGCCCGCGGGCCCTGTCTGCCGGTTTCAACCGAGTGTAGAGCAGGGGCCCGGTGCTGCAAAGTCGTCCGGCCCTGGCGTTTCGGTATGCGGTCGTCGGGGTTCTCTTCTCGCCGGGAGCGGGAACCGCAAGGCTTGAGAGCGGCAGAAGTCGCCCCCACTGTTCTGGTGTCCCATCGGCGTTTCGGCTGTCTGTCGATATCGTCATCCGAATCCACAGGAGGATCCCATGTCCATTGCCGAAGACCAGGTTCCCGGCGTACAAGCCGCGCCGGCGGAGACGCAAGGCTTCGTGTTCAATCACACCATGCTGCGGGCCAAGGATCCGGAGGTGTCGCTGGCCTTCTACACCCGCGTGTTCGGCATGCGCCTGCTGCGCAAGCTCGACTTTCCGGAGATGCAGTTCACGCTCTATTTTCTGGCCCGGGTCGACGACGACAGCGCCATCCCCGAAGAGGAGGGCGAGCGTACCGCCTACACCTTTTCGCAGAAAGGCGTACTGGAACTGACCCACAACTGGGGCAGCGAGGACGACCCCGAGCTTTCCTATCATGACGGCAATGCCGAACCGCAGGGCTTCGGCCATATCTGCTTCGCGGTACCGGATCTGGCGGCTGCCGAGCAGTGGTTCGATGCCAACGGGGTCGAATTCAAGAAGCGCTCGGACCAGGGCAAGATGAAGAACGTGATCTTCGTCAAGGACCCTGACGGCTACTGGATCGAGGTCGTGCAGCCCTCGCTGTCGAAAGGGCTGGGAGCCTAGGGCATGTCCCCCGGCGTCTCTCCACCCGGCAGGGCGTCGCTCGGGCGTCGGGGGAGGTCTCCTCGGGTAGCGGCATAGGGGGCGCGCCGCAGGCAGGTGCGGTCGATCTGCTCGAGCGTCGGCCGTCCCAGCTGCGCCATCAGGTTGTGCAACTGCTCCTTGAGCAGGTCGATGGCATGGGCCGCCCCGGCCTCTCCGCCCAGCGCCAGGCCGTAGAGCGTGGCGCGGCCGCAGAGCACGCCCTCGGCGCCCAGCGCCACGGCCTTGGCGATATCGCTACCGCGGCGAATGCCGCTGTCGAGCAGTACGTGCATCGACTCTCCCACCGCCTCGACGACCTCGGGCAGCGCATCCAGCGTCGCCGGCGCGCCGTCGAGCTGTCGGCCGCCGTGGTTGGTGACGACCACGCCGTCGGCGCCGATGCGTTTGGCCTCGAGTGCGTCCTCGGCATTGAGGATTCCCTTGATCAGCAGCTTGCCGGGCCAGCGCTGGCGAATGTCGGCCAACACCTCCCAGGTCAGCCGGCGGGTCATGCGCTGATTGATGTAGCCGGCGGCGCTGCCCGCGCTCTGCTGTTCCTTGGGCAGATACTTCATCAGGTTGCCCAGCGTCGGCAGGCCCTGGGGCCAGAGCGCTCGATAGGCCCACTGCGGATGCAGGGCGGCGTCCACGAGATAGGGCAGCGCCAGGCGCCGGGGATTGAGGTAGCTTCTCGAATCCCATTCGCGACGTCCCAGCACCACGGTGTCCGTGGTGACCATCAGCGTGTCGACGCCGACGTTCTTCGCCCGCTCGAGCATGTCGTTGCGAACGGCCTCGTCATCCAGCACGTAGAGCTGGAACCAGAGCCGCGCCTCCGGCACCGCGTCGGCGAGGGTTTCCAGGCTGGCGCAGGAGACCGTGCTCAGGGTAAACGGAATGCCGCGACTGGCGGCCGCCCGGGCCAGCGCGATATCGCCGTCCCGCCACAGCATGCCGTTGTAGCCGGTGGGGGCGATCGCCAGCGGCAGCTCGGCGGGAGCGTCCAGCAGCCGCGTGCGGCTGTCGCGCTGCTCGACGTCGACCAGCGTTCGCGGTTGCCACCCCCAGGCGGCGAAGGCGCGGCGGTTGTCGTGCAGGGTGATCTCGTCTTCCGAGCCGCCGTGGACATACTCCCAGGCGAAGGCAGGCAGGCGCCGGCGCGCCATCCAGGCGAGTTCGTCGATGCTCTGGGCGCGGCGCCAGGCATGGTGCGAGGAGTAGCGTCGTTTCACGGGGCCTCTCGATGGCAATGGAGCGATGATGGGGTTGACGTTAGCACGCCAACCATTCCTCGACGATGCCACCAACGGCGAGTCGACCGGGGGCGGACACCGGCGCGCGCGAGCGGGGACACGGGTCGGTCCGCTCCCGGGGAACCCTCGGATGGCATTGGCGTCTGAAAAGGGATTTTCTCCGGTGCAGCCTGATCCGAGACGATCGGGTATGCTTCCAGTTCGACTGCCGACAGACATAAGGATGGGGTGTTCATGGATCGTAGAAGTGTGCTGAAAAGCGCGATTGCCCTGGCGGCCTGGTATGGGTTGCCCTCGGCACCGCTGTTCGCGGCGGCGCGTGCCACCAGTGACATTGCCGATGGCGAGGCTTCTTCCTTCAGCTTCGATTGGCTGCAGGGATTTGCCCGTGACCTGGCTGCCAAGGCCTACCAGAGCACTGTCGAGCAGCTACCGCCGACCCTGGCCGACCTCACGCCGCAGAAGTACAACGCCATCGGCTACGATCCCGACCATTCGCTGTGGAAGAGCATGAATGGTCCGCTCGACATCCAGTTCTTCCACGTCGGCATGGCGTTCAACCAGCCGGTCCGGATGTACTCCATCGATCCGCAGACCCAGCAGGCCAAGGAGATCCACTTCCGGCCGGACCTGTTCGATTACTCCCGGGCCGACGTCGATGTCTCCCAGCTCGAGGGCCAGGGCGATCTCGGCTTCGCCGGGTTCCGGGTGTTCAAGGCGCCTTCACTGACCGAGCGCGACATCGTCTCCTTCCTCGGCGCCAGCTACTTCCGCGCCGTCGACGACACCTATCAGTACGGTCTGTCCGCTCGTGGCGTGACGGTCAACACCTACAGCGACGGCAAGACCGAGGAGTTTCCGGCCTTCACCCGGTTCTGGTTCGAGACGCCGAAGCCCGGCGCGACGACCTTCACCGCCTATGCGCTGCTCGATTCACCGAGCCTCGCCGGGGCCTATCGCTTCGTCATCCACTGCGAGGACGAGCGCGTGGTGATGGATATCGACAAGCACCTCTATCCGCGCGAGTCGATCGCCCAGCTCGGTATCACGCCGATGACCAGCATGTTCAGCTGCGGCACCCAGCAGCGCGACATGTGCCTGACCTTCCATCCGCAGATCCACGACTCCGACCGGCTGTCGATGTGGCTCGGCAACGGCGAGTGGGTCTGCCGCCCCCTCAACAATCCGCCGCGGGTCCAGTTCAACACCTTCGGCGACGATAACCCCAAGGGCTTCGGCCTGCTCCAGACCGACCACGACTTTACCCATTACGAAGACATCGTCGGCAACTATCACAAGCGGCCGAGCCTGTGGGTCGAGCCGAAGGGGCAGTGGGGCAAGGGCGAGATCCAGATGCTCGAGATTCCGACCACCGGCGAGACCATGGACAACGTGGTGGCGTTCTGGAAGCCCGAACAGCCGATCGAGCCGGGCCAGGAACTCAACTACGGCTACAAGCTCTACTGGAGTGCGCAGCCGCCGGTGAAGCCCGAGCTGGCTCGCGTGCGCAAGACCTTCACCGGCATCGGCGGTTTCCCGGAGGGCTGGGCGCCGGGCGAGCACTATCCCGAGGTGTGGGCCAAGCGGATCGCAGTGGACTTCATCGGCGGCGAGCTCAAGCACCTCTACGACAACGATATCGACATCAAGACCCAGCTCGACGTGCCCGAGGGCGACGTCAAGCAGCTCGATATCCTGTGGGTGGAGGAGATCGAGGGCTTCCGCATTCAGTTTGACTGGTACCCCACCAGCGACTCCACCGATCCCATCAATATGCGCCTGAATCTGCTCGCCGACGGCAAGACGGTGAGCGAGACCTGGCTCTATCAGTACTTCCCGACCCCGCCGGAGGAGCGTCACTATCCGGCACATCCCGCCCAGGGGTGAGGGCGGAGCGAGTCGATACGACGGAAAGCGGGGCGGCCATCTGGCCGCCCCGTTTCTTTTCAAGCGCCCCGTAACCGGCGCTGGCCGAAGCCGATTTTAAAGCACCCCGAAACCGGCGCAGGCCGAAGCCCGCGACTAGTACCCGAACCGGGCCGCGACGGGGCCGGTGATCTCGGCGATCGTGGCCAGCTCCGCGTCGCTGAACCTGGGCTTGTAGTAGGTCGGCGCATGCAGGCCGCTGGCGGCGTCGGCCAGCGCTTGCGGCGCCAGCTCGAGCTCGGCGTGATCGAAGACCGCCCGCAAGCTCTCGTGGGGCTCGCCGCAGAGCGCCTCGTAGCGCATCAGCAGACAAGCCGATTCGAGCTCCGGGTCGGCGTCCAGCGTGTCGGCGACATGGGCGTAGATCGCCGCCCAGTAGCGAGCCCACCCCTCGACTTCGTTGCCGGACTGCCACAGCTCGGTGATGTGCCGGGTCTCGTCGTCGTCGCCCACGTTGATCGCCCGTCGGTCGAGGCCGAACTCGTAGTGCCCCACTCGGCGCATGTGCTCCAGGGCGCGCGGTTCGCTGGTCTCGCCGGCCACGAACAGCTGCTGCTGCTTCATCAGCGAGGCGATATGCCAAACCGGGTCGCGAATCACCAGGATGAATTTCGCCGCCGGGTAGAGCCGGTGCAGATAGCCCAGCCGCACCAGGTTGTAGTTGCCCTTGGCGACGTAGCGCCGGCGATCGCGCACCGCCAGCAGCTTCCGCACGTGCTCGTCGTAGAAGCGCTCGAACTCGGGGTGCTTGGCATCGCGGCCTTTCACCGAACTGTGGCTCGGATCGTGGGTATCGGGGAAGAACGCCATCCACAGCATCTCCTCGAACGCTTCCGGGCTCTGCGAGGTCACCTCGATGCCATCCTTGTGAGCGCGCTCCTGGGCCTGCTCCTGGGCGTTGGGCACCTTCGCCAGCCAGCGATTCCACCAGTAGGGCGTCAGCAGGGGAGGGAAGTCGACGTAGCGGTGGGTTGCCACATCGGGGTGCGAGGCCAGGTGCTCGAGCAGGATCGTCGTCCCCGAGCGAGCCAGGCCGGCGACGTAGACGGGGCGGTCGACCCGCTTGTCGGCGATCGCATCCCGGACCGCGCGGGTCTCCAGGTTGCCAAGCTTGATCCAGGTGCGAGGTTTGCGGTGGATCCAGCCCCCCAGCCAGTGCATCCAGCCGGGGACCACGAAGCTCGGATCGCTGATGTCTCCACTGGCGGCCGCGCCTTTCCTGGCGTTGCCTGCCCCGGCGGCCCGGGGGGCCGAATCGTCGGAATCAGTGTGGTTCATTCGATTTTCGCCCAGCGATAGGTGATCAGAGAGACGATCGTCATGATCGGAAAGAAGACCGCCAGCCAGTGGCGCATCCAGCCCGGCCCGAACGGAAGATACTCGGGCTCCGGCAGGTCGAAGGCGATCCGCGTTATGCCGCTCTCCGCGGACAGGTAACCCAAGGGGTTGGCGGCCAGCCAGTTCCACCAGTGGCGTTGCTCGATCACCGGAATCGGCGCCGTGATGGCGACGTTGGCCAATTCGCTGTCGCTGTCGCTGACGATCACGTGGGGGCCATCGTCCTGCTGGACCCACTGCGCGTCGTAGGTGTCCGGCGTGACCTGCACGGTCGGGGTGTCGCCTGCCGCCGGCAAGGCGTGCGCGTAGTAGCTCTCCAGCCAGGTCAGTAGCGCCAGCAGGGGCAGGATCGAGACGAGCGTGGGCAGGAACACCAGCCCGAGATGCTTGAAGGCGGCGAGAAACTGGTCGCGGATCAAGGGCCCGGCGTCACTGAACTCACCGTCGAACTCGTTGAGTCGCTGGCGTGCGGCGCGGGCCTCGCGCTTGGCGTGGCCGATTCTGCCTTGCGGCGAGACCAGTCGATACAGGAACAGCGTGCCGATACCGGCGATCGTCGCCCATACGATCAAGCGCACGGTGGCCGGCAGGAACGACTGCATCCCGTCATCGATGGCGCCGAAGATCGGATCGGGCAGATTCAGTAAACCCATGTGTCCTCCTGACACGAGCCGCTCCTCGGCGCGTCGCTCGGCGCCGAAGACAGGGGTGACGTTTCATGGCGAGGGGAAAGTGGCTCGGGATCGATGCGATGACCGGGACGCGCCAGGACGTCCCGGCCCATCACCCTGGCTTCACGAGCGCTGGTCGGCCTGCGGCGTCTCGCGCTGCGTCTGTTCGACGCGGGTGGTGGTCGGCGGCGACTCGGGGTCCTGGGCGGTGCGGGCCTGCGCCGTGGACGATTCGCCCGCCGAGGCCGCGGCGGCTTCGGCCTTGCGGCGCCGACGCATGCGACGGATCGGCCACATGATGACGAAGAACAGCGCCATGCCGACAGCGGCGATGATGCCCCATAGCGCCGTGAGAAGGCTCAGGCCGGCGCCCGGGCCGACGTAGGCCTCGGCGGTGAGCGGCAGGATGGCACCGACGGCCAGCATGCCCGTCAGCAGGAACTTGTCGTATCGCTTGGTCAAACGCGTCATGACGATCACCTCCTAGTGGTGTCGAGATCGGCGCGGAAATCCGCGTCGAGGTTGGCAGTGGCGATGCGCTGACCCGATGAGACCACGGGGACGTACTGCTCCTTGTCACCCCCGCGAGCGGGATTGATGAACTCCCAGGCGATCTCCCCCTGTGGAGTCGTCTCGAACAGCCGGCCGCCATCGGATTCGGTGATCAGCCGGTTGCCATTCGGCAGTGTCTGCGCGGCACCGCGCAGGCCGCTGTCGAAGGGGTGTTCATCATTGCCGCTATAGCTTGCGACAATCGCATCGTCGTTCGGGTTCACTTCCAGGATGCGGGTACGATTGCCCCGCTCGAAATTGCCCAGGTTGTCGAACAGCGTGAAGTTGCCGTTGGGCTGGACGCGGGCGGAATGCTGGCCCAGCCACGGCCCTTTCATGGCCCAGGTCATCTCCCCGGCGTCCGGATCGACCAGCGCCACCGCCCCGGGGTGGCGGAACGACAGCATGATCTGGCCGCCGTGGCCGTTGGCCGGCGCGAAATTCCGGGTCAGTTCGTCGTCCAGGTATTGAACGCTGTTGGTGTGAAGCGGGTCCTCGGTGGCGAAGCTCGGCACCGAGTAGAAAAGAGCGGCGAAGGGGGAGTCGATGAAGGCGTCGCCGAGCGAAACCTTGCTGATCTCCTCGCCCGTCTCCCCGTCCAGCCTGACCAGGTAGTCGTCGAGCCACGGATAGGAGAGGGCCTGGAAGTCTGGCACCTTCCGCTGAGTGAACGCGTGGGTCAGGGTGATCACGTCGCCGTCCGGGGTGATATCCAGGTCATGGTGGGTGCTGGCGTGATACTTCCAGATGACCCGGGAGTCGGCATCGAGTTTGACGATGCCGTATCCCCACGGGGTGTCGTTGTCGGCGATGTACATGGCGACCAGATCGCCGTTGGGCAGGACCTTGGCCTTGCGCCAGTACATGCGGTCGTCGGGACGGGGATCGCGGCCGGTCGGGCTGGTTTCCCAGACGTCGCTGTAGGGCAGTTCCCAGCGGTGAACGACCTTCCCGTGCATATCGACCAGGTTGGCGTAGGGGCCGTCCCCCGAGGTGTAGAGCGTCAGACCCTCGTAGGCTTTCTCCGGGTCGTCGATGGTGGTGCCTCGATCATCCCGGCGGGCGTCGCGCCACAGATCGGTCCCGGTGTAGAGGTCGTCATCGGACCGCTGCGCGATGACGGCAACCGCCGCCTTGTGGGCATCGTCGAGATAGGTATAGGGGAACGACTTCGTCAGAATGACGAAGGCGCCCCCGATGAAAGCCATGAAGGCAATCGCCACGCAGAAGATGGCGAAGCCGGCACGATCCGCATTGTGCATGTCGCCGTTCCTGAAGTTGCTGAGCCAGCCCCTTCAATCACCCCGGAGCCCGCCGGTCTGTCACCTGGCGAGCACTCTCTGCCGACGCTTCCTGCGCCGGTCGTTATCGTCAATCGAGCTTAAGGCGACCGGATCGAAAATGGATGAGGTTTTTTGTCAGCGGCTTTGCCGGTATGGGGGCGTTTGGTTACCGGTGGTGAGTCCGGTAACCCACGGCGTCGTCTCCCGCGGCCGGCCTCGGTGACGAGTGGGCCCGCGTCCCGGATTTTTCCTGGCGTTCGGTGACGGGGTCGATATCATCGTCCGCTTCGTTCGTCGGCAGCGTTCGGCGGATACCGTTCACGGTTCGAAAAGAGGCGATGCATGAATGCTGTGGTGCTGGCCATCCTGATCATGGTCACGTTGAGTCTGGCGCGGGTGTCGGTCGTATTTGCGCTGATCGTTGCCGCCATCGCGGGCGGGCTTTATGCGGGCATGCCGCTCGATGCCATTCTGGAGGCTTTCAACGGCGGCCTGGGCAACGGGGCGACGGTGGCGATCTCCTATGCGGTGCTGGGGGCATTCGCGGTAGCGCTTTCGCGCTCGGGTATCACCCAGGGCCTGGCTCGGCGCGCCGTCCAGCGATTCCATCTCGAGGGCGCCGGCGCTCGCCCGCGTCGCGTGGTACTGGCGCTGCTGGGCTGTCTGCTGCTGGCGGCGATCAGTTCGCAGAACCTGATTCCGGTGCATATCGCCTTCATTCCGATCCTGGTGCCACCGCTGCTGACGCTGATGAACCGTCTCGAGCTCGATCGCCGCGCGGTGGCCTGCGTGATCACCTTCGGCATCACCGCCCCCTACATGCTGCTGCCGGTGGGGTTCGGGGCCATCTTTCTCAACGATATCCTGCTCAACAACCTCAACAGCAGCGGTGCCCAGCTCGGCCTCCAGGTCGAGGCGGCCCAGGTGCCGCTGGCCATGGCGATGCCGATCGGCGGGATGGCGCTGGGGCTGCTGGTGGCGGTGTTCTTCAGCTATCGCCGTCGGCGGCATTACGAGGACCGCGCGCTGGTGGGGCAGCGGGACGACGAGCAGCCCGCGACCACGCTCGATGGAGAAGCCGGTCTCCGCGGCTGGCAGGAGATCGTGCTGGTGGCGTCACTGGTCGGCACGGTGGTGGTGCAGTTGCTGACCGACTCGATGGTGCTCGGCGGACTGTTCGGCTTTGCGCTGCTGTCGGTCAGCGGCGTGTTTCGCTGGCGTGCGCAGGACGACGTCTTTACCGAAGGCATGCGGATGATGGCGCAGGTCGGCTTCATCATGATCGCGGCCGCCGGTTTCGCCGGAGTGATGCAGGCGACCGGTGCGGTGGACAGCCTGGTGACGAGTTCGGCGGCGATGATCGGCGACCACAAGGGGCTGGCCGCGTTGATCATGCTGCTGGTGGGGCTGTTCATCACCATGGGGATCGGCTCGTCGTTTTCCACCATCCCGATCATCGCCTCGCTCTACGTGCCGCTGGCGCTGGGCTTCGGCTTCTCGCCGCTGGCGACCACCGCGCTGGTGGGGACGGCGGCGGCGCTGGGCGACGCCGGCTCACCGGCCTCGGATTCCACGCTAGGCCCCACCGCCGGACTCAATGCCGACGGCCAGCATGACCACATCTGGGACAGCGTGGTGCCGACCTTCCTGCACTACAACGTGCCGCTGCTGGTCTTCGGCTGGATCGCCGCGATGACGCTGTGAGCCGCGAGCCGCGGGCTAAGAGCGCTGGCTGGCGTAATCGGCGATGGCGCCCGGTGTCGTCCACCACACGCCCTGGGCCTCGCGGTAGTCGGCCAGCTCGGTGAGCACCTCCCGCAGTTGACGCAACCGGAACGGCTGACCGATCAACCAGGGGTGCAGCGCGATGCCCATGACGAGAGGCTGCCGGCGTGACTGCTCCAGCAGTTCCCGAAACTGATCGCGGATCATCGTCGTGAACTCCTCCATCGAGACGCGATGGGTCGAGATGGTCGGAATGTCGTTGAGCTCCTGCGGGTAGGGGATCGACCAGAGCGTGCCGGCGCGAGTGCTCATGGCGATCGGCCGGTCATCGTGCGCCCAGTTGAGCTCGTAGTCGAAGCCCGACCCCGCCAGCAGGTCCGGCGTCGCTTCGCTTTCCGAGATCCACGGTGACAGCCAGCCGGCAGGCGCCTGGCCGTAGCGCTCGGCGAGACGGTCGCGGCAGCTGCGAATCAGCTCTTGCTCCCGGGTTTCATCCATCTGGCCCTGGCGTTCGGCGTTGGTATGGCCATGGGCGATGATCTCGTCGCCGCGTGCAACGAAGGCATCCAGCAGCTCGGGGCAGTGATCGAGAACCGAGGTGTTGGCGATAACGCCCGCCGGCAGGTTCAACGCTTCGAAGAGTTCGAGACAGCGCCATGCCCCTACCCGGTTGCCATACTCGCGCCACGCGTAATTGAGCACGTCCGGCTCGCCTGCCGGCGCGGGCGGCGCGATCCCCACACCGCGACCCTCGCCGAAGGCGTAATGCTCCAGATTGAGCCCGATGTAGACCGCCAGGTCGGTATTGCCGGGCCAGTGCCAGTCGTCCCGATCGGTGATCGGACGGTAGGCGAAGCGTTGGTGGTGGCGTAGCGGGCGTCGAGTCATCCTTGTCTCTCCGGTGGATCGAGTGAGACCACTAGCGTAGACGCGAACGGGCGCCGATGAGGCAATCTCGCGTCAGGGGCTGCTAAGCTAGAGCCACCTTCATGACTCGTTTAGGAAAGATGCATGAGCAAAAGCACCGGCAAGAGCCCCAAGAGAACCGCCAAGGGCGGCCGAAATAGCGCCAAGCCGCTCGACGCGGATGCCATGGCGTTCCTCGAACGCTATCTCAACAACGCCTCGCCCACCGGCTACGAGTGGGAGGGGCAGAAGCTGTGGATGGAGTACCTGCGCCCCTACGTCGACGAGTTCATCACCGACACCTACGGCACCGCCGTCGGCGTGATCAACCCGGACGCCGAGTACAAGGTGGTGATCGAAGGCCACGCCGACGAGATCTCCTGGTACGTCAACTACATCACCGACAACGGCCTGATCTACGTCATCCGCAACGGCGGCAGCGATCACCAGATCGCGCCCTCCAAGCGGGTCAATATCCATACCGACAACGGCATCGTCCAGGGCGTGTTCGGCTGGCCGGCGATCCATACCCGCCGCCAGGGCCCGAAGGAAAAGCCGCCAGAGCTCGACAACATCTTCATCGACGTCGGCTGCAGCACCAAGGAGGAGGTCGAGGCGCTGGGCGTGCACGTCGGCTGCGTGATCACCTACCCGGACGAGTTCTTCGTGCTCAACGGCGACAAGCTGGTCTGCCGGGCGATCGACAACCGCATCGGCGGCTTCATGATCGCGGAAGTGGCGCGGCTGCTGAAGGCGCGCAAGCAGAAGCTCGATTTCGGTCTCTACATCGTCAATGCGGTGCAGGAAGAGGTGGGGCTGCGCGGTGCCGAGATGATCGCCGAACGGCTCGACCCGAACGTGGCGATCGTCACCGACGTCAGTCACGACACCTCGACGCCGATGATCGAACCGCGTCGCGAGGGCGCCAACAAGATCGGCGACGGCCCGGTGATCTGCTACGCCCCGGCGATCCAGAACAAGCTGCGCGAGCGGCTGATCAAGGTCGCCACCGAGCAGAAGATCCCGTTCCAGCGGCTGCCGCGCTCGCGCGCCACCGGTACCGATACCGACGCCTTCGCCTACTCCAACTCCGGTGTCGCCTCGGCACTGATCTCGCTGCCGCTGCGCTACATGCACACCACCGTCGAGATGGTCCACAAGCAGGACGTCGAGAACGTGATCGAGCTGATCTACCACGCACTGCTCGACATCAAGCCCGGCGAGACCTTCAGCTACTTCGAGTAGGTGTCACGATGCCGGCCCGAGTCGGGAACTCGGGCTGGCGTCGTCGAGCACCGCACTCTCGGTTGCCGGGCCCCGCGTCACCCACGACAAGGCCGGGAGCGGTCGATAGACCAAAGCCCTATTGCACTATATGAATTGACTTGTCTGCTATGGTATGCCAAAGATATGCCAAGGCGACGCCACAATATAAAACAGTCGCTTCGATCCGAAAGGCTGCCTCCCGGTGGCACACGACAACAACAACTCTCAGGAGTCGAACATGCAAGCGACCCTCTCCCGTCTGGCTGCCTGCGGCACGGCAGCGGTCCTCTCCCTGGCGACATTCGGCGTCCAGGCGGCGACGCAGTTGATGATCGTCACGCCGTGGCCGGAGGGCAACTTCCAGGTCAAGACGCTCAATCAGTTCGCGGACGCGGTCAAGGAAGCCACCGACGGTGAAGTCGAGCTGGACATCCACGCCGGCGGCGATCTGGGATTGAAAGGTCCCGAGCTGCTCTCTGCGGTGCGCGACGGCATCGTCCAGGGCGCCGACATGCTGCTGACCCAGCAGGTCGGCGAGGCGCCGCTGCTGGGTATCGAATCCGTGCCGTATCTCACTCGCAACCAGGACGATGCGGCGCTGCTGCGCGACACCGCCTGGCCTTACTACGAAGCCGTGGCGGCCGAGTTCAACCAGAAATTCCTTTACACCGTGCCGTGGCCCGGCCAGGGCGTCTTCACCCAGCAGCCGGTGAAGACCGTCGATGATCTCGCGGGCGTGAAGCTGCGCACCGTCGACAAGAACGGCACCGAATTCTTCAAGGCGCTGGGTGCTTCCCCGGTGCAGATGCCGTGGGGCGAGGTGGTGCCGGCGCTGGCCTCCGGGGCGATCGATGGCGTGACCACCTCGACGCCCTCCGGCGTCGACGGCAGCTTCTGGGAGTTCACCGACTACTTCAACAAGCTCGACTGGCAGCTCGCACCGGACGTCGTCTCGATCAATCTCGATGCGTGGAATTCGCTGACCGGCGAGCAGCAGCAGACGATCGAATCGCTGGCCCGGAAGATGGAGCCCCGATTCCAGCAGATCTCCCAGGACGAGGATACGCGCAACGCGAAGATTCTCGCCGATCACGGCATCCACATGTCCGCTCCCGATGCCGCGCTATCGGAGCAGTTGACCGAGGCGGCGCAGCCCCAGTGGCAGCAGTTCCGCGACACGGCCGGCCCCAAGGCCGACGAGCTGATGACGCGCTACCTCGAGGCCCGCGACGCGCCCTGAGCGCATCGCCATCCGACAATCCGCGAATCGGCTTGCCGGTTCGCGGCTGACCCACCGGCTTTCTTGCCCGATCTTTCTGGGGAGTCTTCCCATGATCTCTCTCTTGCTGCAGTGGAGTGATCGCCTGGCCTGGGCGAGCGCGGCACTGGCTGCGCTCGCCATGGCGCTGCTGTTCGTGCTGATGCTGTCGGAAATCGTCTCGCGCAATCTGCTCGGGACCAGTCTCGGTTTCAGCTGGGAGGTCAGCGGCTACCTGCTCGGGCTGATCATCTTCATGGCGAGCAGTTGGGCGCTGCGCCATGAAAAGCACATCCGCATCACGCTGCTGCGCGAGCATCTGCCTGCCGGCGGCGTGCGCTGGCTCGATCTGCTGGCGACACTGCTCGGCGTGATCATCGCCGGCTTCTTCGCGGCGGCGTTCATCGGGTTCTGTCTGCAGACCTGGCACAGCGGCACGGTGTCGAGCACTCCCCAGCAGATTCCGCTGATCTACCCGCGTGCGTTGATGGCGCTGGGGCTGATCGTGTTCACGGCGACGCTGATCGTGCGCGCCCTGGTGCTGGTCGCCGCGCCGGAACTGATGAGCGATCAGAAGCGGCTGGACTCGGCGCTGCCGACGGAGGGCGAGTCATGACCGCGATCATGTTGACGGCGTTCGCGCTGCTGGTGGCGCTGCTGGCCAGCGGCGTCTGGGTCGGGTTGGGGCTGGCCGGTGTCGGTATCGTCTCGCTGGAGACGTTCCGCGGCTTCATGCCGGTGGAGAAGCTGCTCGCCCAGACGGTGTGGAACTCCACCACCAGTGCCGAGCTGGTGGCGCTGCCGCTCTTCATCCTGATGGGGGAGCTGCTGTTCCGCAGCCGTCTGACCCAGCTGCTGTTCGACGGACTGGCGCCGTGGGTCGATCGCGTGCCGGGGCGGCTGCTGCACACCAACGTGCTGGGTTGCACGCTGTTCGCGGCGATCTCCGGTTCCTCGGCGGCGACGACGGCGACGGTCGGGCGCATCACCTCCAGCGAGCTGATGCGGCGGGGCTACGACGCCCGCATCGCCGCCGGCTCCCTGGCCGGGGCGGGCACCCTGGGATTCCTGATTCCGCCCAGCACGATCATGATCATCTACGGCGTACTGGCGCAGGTATCGATCCTCAAGATGTTCGTCGCCGGGATCGTCCCCGGGCTGCTGCTGGCGCTGGCCTTCATGACCTACCTGGGCGTCTACGCGCTGACCCACGCCAACCAGCTGCCGCCGCGTCAGCGGGGGCTGGGCGTGCGGGACTACCTGCGCGCACTGGTCCAGTTGGGGCCGGTGGCGTTGCTGATCGCATTCGTCATCGGCAGCATGCTCACGGGCATGGCGACGCCCACCGAGGCGGGCGCGGTGGGCGTGCTGGGGGCGCTGTTAGTCTGCCTGCTGCAGCACTGTCTGAGCTTCAGGAGCCTGTGGAGCGCGCTGATGGGAGCGGCACAGATCACGTCGATGATCGGGCTGATCATCGTCGGCGCCATGTTTCTGTCGGTCGCGATGGGATTTCTCAACGTGCCGCGCACCATCGCCGATACCATCGGCTCGCTGGGGCTGTCGCCACTGGCGCTGGTGGTGGTGCTGCTGATCTTCTACGTGGTGCTGGGCATGCTGCTCGAGGGCATGTCGATCATCGTCATGACGTTGCCGATCACGTTGCCACTGATCACGCAGGCGGGATTCGATCCGATCTGGTTCGGTGTCTTTCTGGTGCTGGTGGTGGAGATGGCCCAGATCACGCCGCCGGTCGGTTTCAACCTGTTCGTGATCAACGGTATCACCGGCATGAAGATCAGCCAGATTGCGCGAGCGGTATTCCCGTTCTTCTTGATCATGGTCGCTTTCACGCTGCTGCTGGCCATCGTGCCGGAGATCGTGACCTGGCTTCCGGATCACCTGTCGCCGCGCCAGTGACGATCAATCTTCGAGTGTTCCGATGATGACGCCGACTTATCACATCGTGCCGCTGGCCGATCAGGGCGTACTGATCGATTGCGGCGAGACCATCGACATCGAGGTCAACCGCTGGATAGAAGCCGCCGCCCTGGCCGTACGGGCGGCGGGAATCGCCGGCGTGATCGGCATCGTGCCGACCTACCGTTCGCTGGCGATCGAGTACGACAGTGCGACGATCACCCAGCGCGAGCTGACCGCGCGCCTCGATGCACTGCTGGCGGCACTGAGTGTCGGCCAGCGCCGCAGCCGACGCTGGCGAATTCCGGTCGTCTACGGCGGGGAGTTCGGGATCGATTTCGACGACTTCCGCCGCCGCCACGAGCTCTCGCGCGATGAGCTCATTGCCCGCCATACGGCGCCGGATTACCGCGTGTTCATGATCGGATTCATGCCCGGTTTCGCCTATCTGGGCGGCCTCGACCCGCGCCTGCACACGCCGCGTCGCGACTCGCCGCGGACCAGGACGCCGGCCGGCAGCATCAGCGTCGGCGGCCAGCAGACCGCCTTCGCGTCGGTGGAAGCGCCCAGCGGCTGGCATCTGCTCGGTCGTACACCCGTGCGCAACTTCGCGGTCGGGCGAACCCCGCCGATCCTGATCGAGGCCGGCGACTGCGTCCGTTTCGACGCGATCGACGGCGCACGCTTCGAGACGCTCCAGCAGGATCGTGACTGGCTTCCCGACTGGGAGTGGATCGAGAGTGGGGAGGCGAACCCATGAGCACCGCGATGGGGGTTCCGGAACCGGGCGCCGGCGTGGCATTCGTGGTCGAGGCGCCGGGCATGATGACGACGCTGCAGGATGCCGGACGCCTCGGGCAAGGCCATCTCGGGTTGCCGCCCTCGGGAGCACTCGATGGCATGAGCCTGGGGCAGGCCAACGCCCTGGTCGGGAATGCGCCGAAGCCGGACTGCCAGACGGGCCAGCCCCAGGAGTTCGGCGCGCTGGAGATCACCCTGCTGGGCCCGCGCCTGCGACTCTCGGGCGGCCGTTGCGTGGTCGCGGTGACCGGTGACGCGGAGGTGCTGGTCAACGGCCGGCGCGTCGAGACCTTTCGCGCCCTGGCGCTGGAGGCGGGCGACGAACTGCACGTCCGGCGCGTCCTCTCCGGGGCCAGGGCCTATCTGGCGGTGGGCGGGGGCTTTGCCTCGACGCCGTTTCTCGGCAGCGTGTCGACGCTGGTGCGCGCCGGCGTCGGGGGCTTCGACGGGCGCGCTCTGGAGGCCGGCGACCGGCTGCCCCTGAGCGACCCGGCGGCCGGCATCGACCACGCCGGGCGCGTGGGGGAACGGCATCTGCCGCAGCGGGAGAAACGGCCCGTCCGGGTGGTACTGGGACCGCAGTCGGGCGCCTTCTCCCATGCCGGTATCACCCGCTTCCTGACCGCCGAGTGGACGATCTCGACGCTTGCCGATCGCATGGGCTATCGTCTCCACGGCCCCGAGTTGAAAAGTGCCGCAGGGCACAACATCGTGTCCGATGCGTTGCTGACCGGTAGCGTGCAGATTCCCGGCGACGGCCGGCCGATCATCGCCATGCACGACCGCGGCACCACCGGCGGCTACCCCAAGATCGCCACGGTGATCCGGGCGGATCTGGCTCGGCTCGGGCAGATGAAGCCCGGCGATCGGCTGCGCTTCGAGGCGATCGAGCCCGCCCATGCCGAGACCTTGTGGCGCGGGCGCCAGCGGGCCTTTCGTCGCTATCTGGCGGGACTTGCGACCTGAGTTACGTATACTCGAACATCGACGACGTTTAACCATTCACTGGCAGGGAACGCGGCAATGCAAACGCTGGATATCGACCGCATACTGCAAGGGACGCGCATCCGGAGTCTGTCGGGTCAGGCCTATCAGCAGCTGTTCGAGATGATTCAGCTGGGGCGCCTGCCGGCCGGTACGCTGCTGCAGGAGCGCAACCTGGCCGAAGCGCTCGATATTTCGCGCACGCCGGTGCGCGAGGCGCTGAGCCGGCTCGAGCACGAGGGCTTTGCGGTCCGCGTGGCCAGGGGGCAACTGGCGGTCAAGGCGCCCTCGGTACATGAGTACATGGAGATCCTGCGGGTGCGGGCCCTGCTGGAGGGCGAGTCGGCGGGGCACGCTGCCCAACGCCTCGCCATCGAGGCTATCGATGTCCTGGTGCAGCAGGTGACCACGCTGCTGGAGACATCCGAGGAGGCCCGCACGTCGGAGCAGCTGCACCGTGTCGACGATGCTCTGCACAACGGCATCGCGCTGGCCAGCGACAACCGGCTGCTGGCCCGGATGGTCGCCGACCTGCGCCTCAAGACCCGGGTGTTCGATCTGGCCCAGGTACCCGAGCGCTTCGAGCCCGGCTGCCACGAACACCTGGCCATTCTGGAACGGCTGCGGGCGCGGGACAGCCAAGGGGCGCGGGAGGCGATGGAGGCTCACATCGACAACGTCCGCCGGAGCATCATCAACCGTCTGGCGTACATCTGACCCGAACTGCCACACCGTGGTCGTCGTTCACGCCTGGATCAGCGCCGCTATCACGCGAACCCCCTCGGCAAAATCCGCCAGGCGCATCGCCTCGTCGGGATTGTGGCTGCCGTGCTGATTGCGCACGAACAGCATCTGCGCCGGTATTCCCGCGTTGGAGAAGGTCGCCGCGTCGTGGCCCGCGCCGCTCGGCAGCAGGCGATGGGCGATGCCGAGCTCCGAGGCCAGCGTCTGACAGCGCTCGGTCAGGGCGGGGCTCATCGGCGCCGGTTGACTGGCGGTGCGCGGGCCCAGGTCGAAGCGGACGCCGCGCTCGTCCGCGATCCGCTCGGCGGTCGCGAACAGGAAGCGCTCCAGATGGCCCAACGTCTCGGGGCTCTCGCTGCGCACGTCGAGACAGAAACCGACCTCTCCGGGAATCTTGCTGAAGGCGTGCTGCGCCGGCGGAGTCGCGATCTGGCCGACGGTCACGGTGGCGCTTCGGCCCTGCGCCTCGAGCGCGGCCCACTCCTGCTCCAGGGCCAGTGCCAGTTCGCAGAAAGCCATCAGGGCGTCGTGGCGGTGCGCCCTGGCCACGGCGCCGGAGTGCCCCCACTCGCCGAGACAGCGGGCCTGGCGATAGCGGAAGCTGCCCGCGATCCCGGTGACGATACCCAGGGCCAACTCCTCTGTCTCCAGCGTGCGGCCCTGCTCGATGTGAAGCTCCAGCATGGCGTGCAGGGCGCGCTGCCCGAGCCAGCTATGGCCGGCCGACACCGCCTCGGGGTCGCCACCGCAGTCCCGCATGTGATCCCCGAGTGAGCGCCCGGTGTCGGCTCTCGTCACCTCCAGATCCTCGGCACGCAGTTGGCCCAGCGCCGACCGACTGCCGAGGTAGGAAGCGGGGAACCAGGTGCTCTCCTCGGCGCGAAACGCCGCCACGATGATGTCGCGTCGGGGCGTGATGCCCGCGCTCAGCAGCCCGGCGATCGCCGTGAGGCCGGCAACCACACCGGCGGCACCATCGTAGTTGCCGCCCTGGGGGACGGAGTCGAGGTGCGAGCCGATCAGCCACGCGGGCAGGCTCCGGTCACGACCACGGCACACCGCAAAGTGGTTGCCGGCGGCGTCGGCATGGGTTTCCAGTCCCAGGGCCTCTGCGGTGTCGACGAACCGTTCGTGAGCGGCTTGCTCGCCGGGGCCGTAGGCATCCCGGGTGATGCCGACCTGCTGCGCGTAGGGCGCGGCCAATTCGGTGAACAGCCGCTTGGCCAGGGCGATGTCGGGCGGGATATCGTTCATGAGCTCAACCTGTCGTTCCAGGCAGTGGGATTGAGCATCGGGGTCGGCGCTTCTCCGCGACTGACGTCGATGACGTGTTGGGCGACCGCCCGCGCCGTGCGCGACATGCTGGCAGCGGTGGAGCCGCCGTTGTGGGGCGAGACGACGACATTGTCCAGTGCCAGCAGTGGATGATCGTAGGGCATTGGCTCGACGGCGAAGACATCCAGCCCGGCGCCCGCCAGGCGCTGTGTCGCCAGCGCCTCGGCCAGGGCGATCTCGTCCACCGTGCCGCCACGGCCGGTATTGATCAACAGCGCCGAGGATTTCATCAATGCCAGTTCCCGGCTGCCGATGAGATTCCGGGTCCGTGCGTTGAGGCCGACATGCACCGACACCACGTCGGCGCGTGTCAGTAGCGCCTCCAGCGAATCCACGCGCTCGGCGCCCACCTCGGCCAGGGCGCTGTCCGGGGCGTTGGGCGAATAGGTGATCACGCGCATGCCCAGCCCCGTTGCCATGCGGGCGGCGCGCTGGCCGATGTTGCCGAAGCCGACCACGCCGAAGGTGAGCCCGTCGAGCTCGAGCATCGGCACGCTGTATTTGAAGGCGAAGAAGTCGCCTTCCCGTACGGTACGGTCGGCCAGCGGCACTCGCTTGGCCGCGGCGAACATCAGCGAGATGGCCTGTTCCGCCACCGCCTGGGCGTTGCTGCCCGGCGTGTTGGCGACGACGGTGCCATGGTCCGTCGCGGCGGGAATATCGATCGCGTCGACGCCGACACCGTGGACGCCGATCACCTTGAGCCGGGGTGCACCTGCCAGCATGGTGCGGTTGACCGCGGCACTGCGCACGATCAGCGCGTCGGCATCGCCGAGTAGCGACCCGACCGAACCCGGATCGGCGGCCGGGGCGTCGATGACGCGGATGCCTGCCTGACGCAGTACGTCGACGCCGTCCTGGTGGATGGGTTGGGCGATCACGCAGGTGAAATCGGTCACGCAAAGCTCCTCGTATTGTTATTGATCGCGTCATGGATAAAGTGTCTCGCCACTCGCCATGGATCTTTTCGTTGGCGATGGCCAGGGGAATACGCGCATTGCATACTATTGGTATACCATGGCGCAAGGCCATACGACACCGCCTTGGTCTCGAGCGATCTTTCAACAACAAATGACGCAACGACTTCAGGAGACACCAGATGAGTACCCGCGTGGACCTCAACTGCGATATGGGCGAGAGCTTTGCCGCCTGGCGCATGGGTGACGACCTCGCCATGCTCGATATCGTCACCACCGCGAACATTGCCTGCGGGTTTCATGCCGGCGACCCGATGGTGATGCACGAGACGCTGACCCAGGCCCGCGAGCGTGGGGTCCAGGTCGGCGCGCATCCGAGCTTCATGGATCTGGTCGGATTCGGACGGCGCCGGATCGAGGGCGAGACCCCGGCGGATCTGGAAAAGCAGTTGATCTATCAGATTGGCGCCATGCGCACCATGGCCGAGGTGGTGGGGCACCCCATCCGCCACGTCAAGACACATGGTTCGCTCGGCAACATGGCGGCCGAGGATCGGCAACTGGCACTGGCCGTCTCCCGGGCGATCGTCGCCGTCGACCCCGCCCTGATCCATCTGGCCATGCCGGGCATGCAGACGTCGCTGACCGCGCAGGAGCTGGGGCTGCAGGTGGGCAACGAGGTCTTCGCCGACCGGGCCTACGCCGACAACGGCAACCTGCTGTCGCGCAAGCTGCCCGGCGCGGTGATTCACGACCCCGACGTCGCTGCCGACCGGGTCCTGCGCATGCTCGAGGAGCAGGCCGTCACCACGGTTTCCGGCAAGCGCATCCCGCTCGAGATCGACAGTATCTGCGTTCATGGCGATACGCCCGGCGCCGTCGAGATGGCAGCCGTGCTGCGTCGGCGCCTCGAGAACGCCGGCGTCGAGATCCGGCCGATGGCCGACATCGTCGCCGCCCGCCAACCGTCGGGAGGTCTCCGTCGATGATTCGATTGGCCGGACGCCTGTCCGTCGTTCGCCCCTCCGCGTCCATCGAAATCAGCGGGCGCGCCGCAACGATGCGCGCCGAGGGGATCGATGTCATCTCGCTCTCCCAGGGCGAGCCCGATTTCGAGACGCCAGTCGCCATCCGCGAGGCCGCCAAGGCCGCACTGGATGCGGGGGAGACCCGCTATACCGCCGTCGACGGCACCCCCGCGCTCAAGCAGGCTATCGTCGAGAAATTCCGCCGCGACAACGGCCTGGCGTACCGCACCGATGAGATCAGCGTCGGCGCCGGTGGCAAGCAGGTGATCTTCAACGCGCTGATGGCGCTGGTCGATCCGGGCGACGAAGTGATCTTCGCCGCGCCGCACTGGGTCTCCTATCCGGACATGGTGCGCCTGGCCGGTGGCATGCCGGTGGCGGTCCCTTGTCCGGCGGAGACCGGCTTCAAATTGACGCCGACGCAGCTGCAGGCCGCGATCACCCCGAAAACCCGCGTGCTGATCCTCAACTCACCCGGCAACCCCACCGGGGCCGGTTACACCCGTAGCGAGCTGACCGCGCTGGCGGCGGTGCTGCTGGATCACCCCGATATCGTCGTCCTGACCGACGATATCTACGAGTATCTCGTCTATGACGACTTCGAGTTCTGCACCCTGGCCGAGGTCGAACCGCGGCTGAAGTCGCGCACGCTGACCATCAACGGTGTCTCCAAGGGCCACGCCATGACCGGGTGGCGAATCGGCTTCGGCGCCGGTCCGGCAGAGCTGATTCGGGCGATGGCGGTCATGCAGTCGCAGACGACCTCCAACCCGGCCTCGGTTTCCCAGGCGGCGGCGATCGCGGCACTCGCCCAGCCACAGGACGACATTCAGCGGCGCAATACGATATTTGCCGAGCGGCGCACGCGCTGTGCCGAGGCGATCAATGCGGTCGAGGGGCTGGTCTGCCGACTGCCGGAGGGCGCGTTCTATCTGTTCCCGAACTGCGAAGGGCTGCTGGGACGCGAAACGTCAGAGGGGGTGAAGATCGAGGACGACCAGGCGCTGGCGCTCTATCTGCTCGAGTCCGCCCGGGTCGCTGTCGTGCCGGGCAGCGCTTTTGGTCTGCCCGGTCATTTCCGGATCTCCTTCGCCACCGGTACCGAGCCACTGCTCGAAGCGTGTCGTCGGATCGACGAGGCCTGCCAGGCGCTGCACTGACTCGCCATCGTCGGGCGTGGAAAAACGGAAGGGCGGCAGGATGACCTGCCGCCCTTGAACGTTTAGTGATGTGTCGGGATGCTGCCTCGTAGCTCGTAGCTCGTAGCTCGTAGCTCGTAGCTCGTAGCTCGTAGCTCGTAGCTTGCGGCGCTCAGATACCGACCAATCCCTCCCACCACTGGCGAATCGGCTTCCACCAGCCGGGAGCGTCTTCGCGCTCGTGCCGGTCGCCGTCGAGATAGACGGTGGCGGTGAGGCCGGCGGAGAGCTTGGTCCCTTCGGGAATGTCGTCGAGTGCGATACGCACCGGGATGCGCTGGGAGAGGCGTACCCAGTCGAAGGAGGCGTTGACCGTGGCAAGGCCGTTCTGCTGACTGCTCAGGCTGCTGTCGCTGATGCCGCGAGCGAAGCTGTCCACATGGCCCCACACGGGCCGGTCGCTGGAGAGTAGCTGGATCCTGGCGGGGGCGCCGATGTCGATGCGGTCCAGCTTGGTCTCCTCGAAATAGCCCAGTACGTAGAAACTGTGGGCATCGACCAGGGTCATGGCATCCGTTCCCACGTTCACGTACTGGCCCGGGCGCAGCAGCAGGTTGGTGACGTAGCCGTCGACCGGCGCGCGCACGGTGGCACGTTCCAGGTCCAGCTTGGCCTGATCGACCTCGACCTTGGCCTGCTCGACTGCGGCCTGGGCCGTGGCCAGCGAGAACCGGGCGTTGTCCTTGTCCTCCTGGGAGACGTAGTTCTTCAACCGCTGGCGACGGCTGTTGGCGGCCTGGGCCTCGTCACGCTTCTGCACCAGCTGGTGCAGGTTGGCCTGGGCCTCGTCCAGGGCCAGCCGGTAGCGCTGTTGATCGATGGTGAACAGCACGTCGCCTTTCGCTACCCGCTGGTTGTCGTGTACCTCGAGACTGTCGACGAGCCCGGCGACATCGGTGCCGAGATTGACGACGTCGGCACGGACCCGACCGTCGCGGGTCCACGGGTCGTGCATGTAGTGATTCCAGAGCTGGGCGACGGCGACGATCGCCGCGACGACCAGGGCGAGGGTCAGCAGCAGCCGCATACTCCTGCGGAGTCCGGTAGGCCAGTTCATCAAGGTCTTTTCCTCATCCAGCGATCGGTAGTGAGCCCGTCAGGGCCAGCACCGACCACAACAGCAAAGCGTAGATCGCGATATCCGCGAGCACCGGTTGCCAGAACCAGTGATAGAGCCCCAGGCGCACGAAGAGACGCCGGAGAATCAGGTATAGCCCCAGTGCCACCAGGACCGGCAGGGCCAGCGGCGGCATCAGAAATCCCAGGAAGGACCATTCAGCCAGCATGTCGCGACTCTCCGGTGGTGGCCGTCATCGAGACGTCTGCCGTCTCGGCGTTGGCGCGGGCTTCGAGGGTCACGCCCGGCGCCTCGCGCATCAGGTGGCCCAGCATGGCGATCTCCCCGATGCTGGCGATCGGCAGGTGGGTCTCGTGATAGAGCCGCTCGACCCAGGCGATGGCCTCGTCGGCCAGGCTTTGCCAGACGGCGGGGTCGTGGCGTTCGCGGGCGATCAGTCGTGCGCCGATGCCGGCAAGCCAGGCTTCGATCTCGGCACGGTGGGGGCCGAGGGCGCCGCGCAGACGGCGGATGCGCCATACGCACAGCGCCATGGCATGGAGGTCGATGGCTTCGCGCAGGGCGTGGTCGCTGCCGCCGAGGGCGACCAGCCGGCCCAGCCGGTCGTAGAGGCGACTCTCCAGGCGGGGACGGTTGGGCAGTGATTTCTCCCGCATCAGCCGACTCAGGCCGCGCCAGTAGGCGGCCATCAGGATCCGGATGCGCTCGTCCGGCGAGCGCTGGCGCAGCAGGGAGTAGGTGAACATGGCGCAGAGGGTGCCGATGATCGAGGCCAGCCCGCCGTTGATGTAGCGCGCCGGGGCGAAAGTGTAGGTGGAGTTGAGGTTGAGCAGCGTCATCATGGTGATGGCGCCGGCCAGCCCGATCGCCGACCAGCGCGGATGAGGGGTCAGCAGCGTGCCGATGGTCACCGGTATTGCCACCGCCAGCGCCAGCAGCGGGAAACCGTTGATCACCGGCAGCACCAGGAACAGCAGCACGCCGCCGAAGATCACCGCAGCGATCGAGCCCCACAGGAACTGATAGACCACCGCCGCGGGATCGGGCGCCTTGGCGAACAGCATGGTGAAGACGCCCAGCAGCATCATGGCGAGATAGCCGGAGTGCCAGCCGCTGTGGATCCAGAACAGGCCCAGCAGCTCGAAGGCGACGAACACGCGGAAGGCGTTGAAGCGGGCCACGAAGTGCTCGTTGTGGGTGGTTCGCGAGCGGCGCTCGCGGGGTAGCGTCTCGATCCGCGACGAGGCCGGGTCGTCGAGCGCGTGGCGCAATCGCCGGCCGTGCTGGAGCAGCCCCAGCACCTCGCCGAGACGTTGGCGCACCAGCTCGGCGCGGGCGCGGCTGCGCGGCTCGACCGTGGTGTCGTCCCAGTCGAAGTCGGCCAGCACCAGGCGTTCGCTGGGTTCGCCATCCGGCGCCGACTCGATCGTCTCGAGCAGCGGGACCGCCGCCGTGGCGAGTTGGTTCAGCCAGTGTTCGCCATCGTCGCAGGCGCGCAGGTAATCGAGCGCCGTCTGCAGTTCTCTCACGGCGGTGAGCAGGGCCAGGCCGTCGGCGGCAAAGCGATCCAGCGCGGGAATGAAGTGGCTGAGCCGACGGGTCTCGAGACGCGTCAAGCCCCGCAACTTCTCGAACTGCTGGTAGGTCGCCAGCAACGCCTTGAGCCCGTCGTCCCGCTGCGCCCGTGAGCGCGGGGCGTCCAGCGAGGCCAGCGTTTCCCGGGCGCTCAGCGAGAGGAAGGATGACAGCGCGCCGGGCAGCGCGCGGCTGCCGAAGCGCGGCGCGATGACCACGTGCATCAGCAGTCCGCAGCCGATCCCCAGCGCCGTCTCGGTGAAGCGTGCCAGCGCGATCGTCCAGATCTGGTCGACGCCGGTACCGATGGCCGTCAGCGAGACCAGGGTCGCGGTATAGCCGCTGAGCATCATCACGTAGCCGAGATACTCGTCCTGCTCGAGCATCACCCAGTACATGCAGAAGGCGAGCCAGCCGCCGGAGAACAGCAGATAGAGCATGGGCTGCTGGCCGAACAGGGCGATCAGCGCCAGCCCGACGACCGCCCCGAACAGGGTGCCGAAAAGCCGTGCGACGCTGCGCCCGATGATGATCCCGAGCGGCGGCGTGCCGCCGGTGAACATGACCGGCTGCAGGGTCACGATCATCACCGCCAGGATCGCCCAGGCGGGTTGGTAGAGATCGAGACGCATGGCCAGGAACAGGGCCAGCCAGACGGCCAGCACCGTTCTCAACGCCAGTAGCCAGTGATCGGCAGGAATTCGAATCATGAATGACCAGCGCCCATGGGTGCGCTCACCCATGGGTCAGTATTGAAGCGGAGTAAAAGTTAGGCTGCGAATGATCACATTCTCTTCGCCGCAAGTCTACAGTTTTGGGCAAAAATCGCTGATGGGGTGTTAACCCACTCGGTGAGTGAAGGCGGGACCAGGCAACATCGAATGGGAGAAGGACCGTGCTGACGCACCAGTTCGCGCTGGAGAAATGCGCATTTTGACGCGGGCGCCGAGTTCGGGCTCGCGTGCAAGGTCGATTCCAACGCCCTATCGTCGAGCTCAGGCTTTTGCCAGCCCCCTCTCGAGGGACGAAACCGGGAGGCGAGCCCTATGCCTGGCCACCGGGCGGTGGCCAGGGAGGATCCGATCGTGTGGCGGTGGCTCGCTTCAGAAGCGGTAGCCGATGCCGCCCATCACCACGACGGGGTCGATATGGACCGTGGTGTCGTAGGACTCGCCGCCGATCGTGGCGGTGGTGTCGGAGTCGATATCCAGGTACCAGGCCGCCGCATTCAACGACCAGTGGTCATCGATCAGCAGGTCGATGCCCAGTTGCGCCGCGGCGCCCCAGGAGTCATCCATCTTCAGACTGCCGCCGTCGACCTTCTCGTCGGAGAAGTGGGTGTAGTTCAGGCCGGCACCGACATAGGGCTGAACCCGGGCATCGGTGCCGCCGAGCGGGTAGTACTGCAGCGTCAGGGTCGGTGGCAGATGTTTGGTGGAGCCCATCTGGGTGCCATCCAGATTGATGTCGTGCTTGAAACGTTGGGCGGCCAGCAGTTCGACGCCCCAGTTGTCGAGGAAGCGATAACCGAGCGTGAAGGCGAAGCCGCTTTCGTCGTCGACGTCGATCTTGTCGACGCCGATGGCATCGAAGTCACCGTTGTCGCTCTTGGGCGAGACCTTGGCGATACCGAAGTGGGTGAACCAGTCGCCGGCACCGTAAGCGAAGGCGCTGCTGGCGCCGAGCGATGTCGCTACCGCCAGTCCGGCGATGCTCAAGCGGCGTAGGATCGTGTTCATGAGTGGCGTTCCCTTGATGGCCCTTGGTGTACTCGCCGCGACCGGTTCGGGTCGTGGCATCGGGATCAGGCTACGACCGAATAACCACAAAAAGAATGTGGTTATTGGTCGCAGAAGTATTCTTAGGGAAACGGGAAACGGGAAACGGGAAACGGGAAACGGGAAACGGGAAACGGGAAGCGCCGTGCCGGCTTCAGAGATGGCGCCGCCGCTGCGGGTCCATCGGCCAGTGGGCCATGAGCCGCTGGGCCAATGGGCGCTCGCAGGCGAGATGGATGCGGGGCAGCCCCAGCCAAGTTGCCAGTTGCTCGAACTGCTGCGCCAGGGCGGTGAGTTGCGCCTCCCCGAAGCGGACCTCCGGTTCCGGGTGGATCGCGAGAATCGTCAGTTCGCCCTCGGCACGACGAGCGCGGAGATCGATGCGGCCGACGAGCCGGTCGCCGTGGAGAAAGGGCATGACATAGTAGCCGTAGACGCGCTTGCGAGGCGGTACGTAGAACTCGAGGCGATAGTGGAATCCGAACAGTCGCTCGGTTCGCTCGCGGTACCAGACGAGCGAGTCGAACGGTGACAGCAGGGCAGCGGTTTCGATGCGCCTCGGCACGCTGGGGTCGCCGAGCAGATAGCCGGACTGGCGCCAGCCCTGCACCGTGACCGGCGTCAAGGTGCCGTCCTCGACCAGCGTCTCGAGCGCGGCGCGGGTATCGTTCGGTGCCAGCCGATAGTAGTCGCGCAGGTCTTTCTCGGTGGCCACTCCCAGGGCGGCGGCGGACTGGGCCAATAGTTGGCGATGGGCTTCGAGCAGGTCGGGCTCGGGCTGGTTCAGCACCGTCGCCGGCAGCACCCGCTCGGGGAGATCGTAGAGCCGTTCGAAGCCCCGGCGGCGGGCAACGGTGACCTCGCCGGCGGCGAACAGCCACTCCAGCGCCTGTTTCTCCTCGCTCCAGTCCCACCACGGGCCGGACGGCCCTTCCCGCGTATTCAGCGCCCCCGCCCCCAGTGGCCCCTGCTCGCGCACGCTGGCCAGCACGCGCTCGATCACGTCGCGCCGCTCCCGCCCGAATCTCGCCAGGTGCTTGTAGATGCCGATGCCGTCCTGGGCGCGGCGCATGCGCCAGCGCATCGCCGGATAGAGCGAGAGCGGCAGCAGCGAGGCTTCGTGGCCCCAGTACTCGAACAACGACCGATGGCGATTGCGGCTCCAGGCCGCCTCGTCGAGCAGTGCCGTCGGATACGGGCCGAGCCGCGACAGAACGGGCAGGTAGTGGGAGCGTGCGAGGGCGTTGACGGAGTCGATCTGCAACACGCCAAGTCGACTCAACAGGCGGTTGAGATGGCCGCGGTTGACGGTCTCGGGGGAGGAGGCGCTGAATCCCTGGGCCTTCAGGGCGAGCCGCCGGGCCTGGGCAAGAGAGAGATGACGGTGGGGAGCAGTCACTGGCGGCATGAAAACGACACTGTCTCGGCGATGGTTCGAGAAGCAGTGTCGTTCAGGTGGCCTTGATTGACCAGTGCGAGAAACGGCCGGCGGTGCCGCCGGCCTCGCCGCGTCAGTCGTTGGTCGTCAACGCCTCGATCAGCGTGTCGACGTTGTGCTGGAACATGCCGAGATAGGTGCTGCCTTCGCCGTCGGGTGTCAGCGCGTCGGCATACAGCGTGCCGCCGATGGCGATGCCGGTCTCTTCGTGCAACTGGTTGATCAGCGCCGGGTTGCTCATGTTCTCCAGGAACAGTGCCTTGGCGTGGCTGCTCTCGATCTGCTGCGTCAACTGGGCCATGTCGCTGGCGCTGGGTTCGGCCAGGGTATTGATACCCACCGGCGAGAGCAGCTCGAGGCCGTAAGCGTCGGCAAAGTAGCCGAAGGCGTCGTGGCTGGTGATGATCAGGCGATTCTGCTCAGGAATCTGCGCCATGCGCTGCTTGGTCTCGGTGTCCAGCGCTTCCATCTTCTCGATGTACTGCTTGGCGTTGGCGCGGTAGTCGTCGGCGTGATCCGGGTCGGCCTTCACCAGCGCATCGCGGATGTTGCGGGCGTACTGCTCGCCGTTCTCGAGATCCTGCCAGGCGTGCGGATCGACATCGCCATGGTGGTGGTGACCTTCCTCACCGCCATTCGCGGCCTGATCATGTTCGTCGTGGTCGTGGTCGTGGTCGTGGTCGTGGTCGTGGTCGTGGTCGTGGTCATCATGATCGTGATCATGACCGTCACCCTCGTCCTCGTCGCCATGACCCTCGAACGGCCGCGTCTTGACGCCGTCGCTGGCGACCACGATGTCGCCCTGGTACTCGCTGGCGTCGATCAGGCGATCGATCCAGCCTTCGAGCTGCAGGCCGTTGACCACGATCAGGTCGGCGTCGGCCAGCGACTGCGCGTCAGAGGGCTTGGGCGAGAACGCGTGCACGTCGCCATCCGGGCCGACCAGCGAGGTGACCGAGACGTGATCGGCACCGATGGTCTCGACCATGTCGTCGAGGATGCTGAAGCTGGTGACGACCTTGAGCGGCTCCGCCTGGGCATAGATCGGTGACAGGGCGGCGACGCTCAGACCGCCGGCAATGAGGCCCTTGAGCAGCGTGGAAGCGATGGATTGACGTGACATCTTGAATTCCTCGAATGAAGTTGAACGATGGAGTGCCGAGTCAGCCGTGGGCGTCCGGCGGCAGCATGGGCTGGACGCGCCGACGCCAGCGGGCAAAGACGCTGTGGTACCGCCCGAACAGCGCGGAAAACAGATAGATGACGCCAGCGAGCAGAATGATGCAGGGACCGGAGGGCAGGCCGGCGTGATAGGAGAGCAGCAGGCCTCCCACGCTCGAGATCATGCCGATGGCGATGGCCAGCCCCATCAGGCCTTCGAGGCGTTTCGACCAGAAGCGCGCCGCGGTGGCCGGCAGCATCATCAGGCCGACCGCCATCAGTGTCCCCAGCGTCTGGAAGCCGGCCGTCAGGTTGAGCACCATCAAGCCCAGGAACAGGCCGTGCACGGCGCCGCCGCGAATGCCCTGGCCGCGCAGGAACAGCGGGTCGAGGCACTCCACCACCAGGATGCGGAAGATCGCGGCGAGCACGATCAGGGTCAGGCTCGACACGCTGACGATCAGCCACAGCGCGGTACTGTCCACCGCCAGGATCGAGCCGAACAGCACGTGGGTCAGATCGACGCTGCTGCCGCGCATCGAGATCAACATCACCCCGGCGGCGAGCGAGATCAGGTAGAAGCTGGCGATGGCGGAGTCTTCGCGATGGCCGGTCAGGCGCGACACGCTGCCCGCCAGCCCTGCCACCAGCAGCCCCGCGATCAGGCCGCCAAAGCTCATTGCCGGCAGCGAGAACCCGGCCAGCAGGAAACCCACCGCCACGCCCGGCAACACGGCGTGGGCCATGGCGTCGCCGACCAGGCTCATGCCGCGAAGGGTGAGGAAAACCCCCAGTGGCGGCGCGACCAGCGACAACGCCAGGCCGGCCACCAGCGCGCGGCGCATGAAACCGAAATCGATTAACGGAGAGAACAACCAGTCGATCATGCCAGCGTCTCCGCCGTGGAGGAGGCGTCGCCGACCCGGGCGGGCGTCGACCAGGTGCCATGCCCGCGCTCCAGGTGCAGGATCCGGTCGGCCAGCCGGGTCATCTGATCGTGATCGTGCAGCACGATGATGATCGCCGCGCCCTTGGCCGCCATGTCCTGCAATACCTCGATCAGCACCTCGACGGTGGCGGCATCGACATTGGCGAACGGCTCGTCCAGCAGCAGCAACTGGGCTTCCTGCATCAAGGTACGGCCCAGCAGGGCGCGCTGGCGCTGGCCGCCGGACAGCTCGCCCAGCGGGCGATGTTCGAACGCCTGCAGGCCCAGGCGCTGCATCACCGCCTGGCCGCGACGGTACTCCGTCGGGCCGTAGCGCTTGAAACTGCCGTGGGTCGGCCAGCAGCCGCTCATCACCAGCTCCTCGACGCTCATCGGGAAGGTCAGGTCCAGCGCCAGCTGCTGCGGCAGCCAGGCGCGCCGGGCATTGGGTACCCGACAATGAACCCGGCCGTTGACGGGGCGCAGCTCGCCCATGATCCCCTGGACCAGCGTACTCTTGCCGGCGCCGTTGGCGCCCACCAGCGCGGTGATGGTGCCGGCCTCGAAATGACCGTCGATACCCTCCAGCACCATGCGGTTGCCCTGCGCCAGCGATAACGATTCCAGCGTCAGCAGGGTGTTGGGCTCATCCTGCGCCTCTGTTCTCCACTGCCCCATCAACCGAACACCCCGGCAGCCCAGCCCGCGACGAGCCACAGCACGGCCAGCGGCAACAGCGCCAGCAACACGCGCCGCCCGGCGCCCAGCGACATCAACGAAAAATGGCACGGCCCATCGGGGCGGTGCCGGTGACGGTGTGACATGACGATCTCCTGAAACGGAGGCAAAGGTTATAACATAACAAATGATGTGGAAAGGGGAGATTGTGAACGACGCGATCTTGTAGGAGATCGCTGACAGTCCTTTGGCGGGGTTGTGGTACGGCGGGGTCTGCGTTACTTAGAGTTACAGGGTGGTGCGGAAGGCTAATGGGTGCCTGACGAGATGCGTGCACGCGACAAGCTCGGCGAATGACTGCAATCGACCCAAAGCGGCGCTTCCGGCAAACGCGGCATGCTCGTTCAGTCGTGTTATACAGCCGGCACGATGATTGATGTTATGCTGCCTAGCCGAACCTAATTTTTTTTAATTTCAGAGGGGTAGATCGAACATGGCATGCGGCACGACACGAATGGACGTGCCAGCGCGTTCAAATCAATAAACGAGCTGGCAGCCTAATACCTGTTAGGCGATCAATAAGGAGTATCGATTGAGTTCGAAAGAGTTATTCAGAATCGCAAATTATTTAGATGATTTTACTGAATTGGATTCACCAGAAATCGAGAAGTTGATTGAAGTTGCTTCTCTGTTCGGAAAATCATGGTCTGGTTCTTGGTTGGGCTACCATTCGAGAGTTTATTACGAGAATTTCCAAACTCCGCCTCCAGGCGCTGTTTTCAGTCAAGAGTGGGGGTTTCAAGATGCATTCTCTATGGGATCACGAGGTGCCTGGCATGAATATCTGTTTGATGATGTTGTCGCTACAATAAAACAAAAAGCTGGCTCCCCAGATCTAAATAATTATATAGACCAGTCTAGGGAGGCGAATGAAGCTTTCGATAAAGCTAAGTCATCTGTCCTATCTTTGATCCACTCTTCACTAAACCTTGATGACAAATTCTCAAACGGGATTATTGAGAAAATTGAAGCAGCCAAAATCTTAGATGAAGAAGACTTCATCAAATATTGGCAGCCTAGCGGTCAAATGATGTCAAGAGATATGGTGGCTATTGAGAAAGGACTTGTTGTTCCTCCTCATTTTTCAGTTCTGGCCAGTGCTCATGCGATAAGATTCCCTTATCAAGCCTGTAAAGAGCTGAAAAAGCTAATTATCACACTAGCCAACCACGTAAAGAATATTGAAGGTAAAGAAGTGAAAGAAGAGCGAATAGGCACAAATATATTTATTGGGCATGGAAGATCTCATCACTGGAGAGAGCTGAAAGACTTTGTAAGTGACAGGCTAGGCTTACCTTGGGATGAGTTCAATAGAGTTCCCGTTGCAGGTGTTACAAATATCACTAGGCTCGCTCAGATGCTTGAGCAGGCAAGTTTTGCATTTCTTGTCATGACCGCAGAAGACGAACAAGCTGATGGAAATCACCATGCTCGAATGAATGTGATTCACGAAGTTGGCCTTTTTCAAGGTAGGCTTGGGTTTGAACGAGCTATTGTTTTACTAGAAGAAGGCTGCGAAGAGTTCAGCAATATTCATGGACTTGGCCAAATCCGGTTTCCTAAAGGAAATATTTCCGCAATATTTGAAGATATTAGGGCAGTTCTTGAGCGAGAGGGCATTACAGAATAAAGCGCCTAGCAATTTGCTCACTCGGAAAAATTACTCGCTGCGCTCCAAATTTGCCGCAGAGCACGGCGTTATTAGAAAACCAATGGAGATTGAGCATTGAAAGATAGAATTAAGTTGAATCCAGGCGAAGCCTTAAAGCAAAAAAGCCATCGTTCAAAAGGTACTATGGCTGAGACCGATATCTGGACATATGCAGTTTTGGATTCAAGCGGGAACAAAGTAGGTTCTGTAGTCCATACGGATCACACTTCAATTAAAGGCTTCAGTCGCACCCAATCAGTTGAGCAGCGCGATGCGAATGGAAAAATCGTAGTAGATGTAACATGGTAAGGTTTTCTAACAAGGCGCTGTTGTCGCCGCTATCGCGGCTGGGAAGGCTTACGCTGCGCTTCAGCCGCCCCAAAGCTTGGCATTAGAGCGCACGACATGAGCATGTTGCTTATCTCAGCAATCAACGCCCCGGAAGATCTTCATGACGAAACTCTTCGCGAGCGTGCTTTAAGAGGTCATGCCGGAAGGTCATGTGAGTTCGCGGCGCTAGTCAATGGACAAGAAGCGGGACTTCTATCTTACGAAGATTAGAAAGAGAAGAATCTTGGATTCATATATGAAATATACGTGCTTCCTCGATTTCGGAGGCAAGGCATCGCGAAATCCCTGATTGAGTACGGAGAGAAGCACGCACTTCAGCTCGGTTGCAGATTGGTGCAGATAAAGCCATATGCATTAAACCAAGAGCCAAATACTGGTCAACTTTTTGATTGGTATCGTAGTATTGGCTACTTGAGAACCAAAAAATCGAGCGAAATTTTGGAGAAGCACATTGGCAGCCTTGGTGCGCTCTAACAATTCATTCAAGCCGACGCCGCTTCGCGGCTTGGCTTAACTCATCCGCTATACCTGCTTTGGCTAAATGTCCGCTTCTGGCCGAAAGCTGCCCCTCGAATCAACCTTACTCCTCCAGCGCGTAATCGATCGTCGTCACCACCCGAACCCGCTTGATGTCGGGGGTGTAGCTGTCGACATCTTCGATCGAGAAGTAGCCCTGGTTGGCGCTGCGGATTTCGCCGACGCGACTGCCTGAGTCTCTGGCGAACTGCTGGGCGACGCCGCGTGCATCCTTGGTGGCTTCGGCGACCATCTCCGGCTTGATGCCATTGAGGCCGGTGAACAGGAATTCGGTGCGGTAGTCGTAGTTGGGTGACAGCACGACCCCGGCGCGGACCAGTTCTCCGGTCTGGGGCATCGCTTTCTTGACGCTATCCACCGCCGGCGTGCGCAGCAGCACCGTGGCTTCGGCCTGGTAGCGCTCGTCGGGCCGGTCGGCGCCGTAGAGATTGGCGAATCGGTCGGTCACCTGGGGCGAGGTCACGGTGATGTTGTCGGTCTGGAAACCTCGCTGGGTGAGAAACTCGCGAATGCGGCTCTCCTGTGTCGTCAATTCCTGCTGCAGCGTTTCCAGCTCGTTGGCGGTGACGGTGTAGTGCAGCGGCCAGAGCGCCATGTCCGCCGGCACCTCGCGTTCCGAAAGGCCCTTGACCGTGACGCTGCGGCCGGCGTCACGCCAGGTTTCGGCGGCGTCCTCGATGTAGCTTCCGCCCCAGATCATGCCGATGGCCAGCAATCCGCCCAGAATGATCGCGCTCCGTGCCTGTCCCATTCGTTTTCCCCTGTCTCCCATACGCCGGCTGGCTCCGTTATCGTAGCCGGTTGGCAGTGCAACAGGGCAGCCCCCGCGTGGCGGGTGCGGATATTTTTCTATCAATCTCGGTGATAGACGACTTCAAGGCAACTGATTAGCCACCTAATTAAATGACCCCCATAATCTCTTCAACGGTCAGGCCAAGAGGCCAACCACGCAAACGAAGATGATTGGAGGTTTACCATGAAAACTCGCATTCTCGCCGCTGTCGCTCTGGCTATCGCACTTCCCGCTGCCGCTCAGGCCAACAGCGTCATGGAACAACGCGCTTTCGCTCAGCAGCATGAAGCCCTCAATACCCAGGTGACTTCCCAGTACCAGCTGCTGCCGAGCGAGTATCGAATCAACACCGTCAGCGGTGGCCACAGCACCGCAGCCGATCATTCCCTGGCCTATGTCGCTGCCACGACCCAGCGTGCAACCGACATCGCGGGTGGCAACGATAGCCTCGTAGGCCAAGGCCAGAGCGCGGCCGCTGCCCAGGCGCTGAAGAATGTGAATGGGGGCGGTAATAGCGAGCGGGGCAGCGTGGAAATGTCCTTCGCCAGCCTCGATTGATACCGACGACACACGATATCCCTGCGTTGCGCTCGTGCTGACGGGCGCAACGAATCGGTAGGCACTGCTTCGGGTCCCGCGACCTTCCAGTACCTCCAACTTCCCCGGTCCACCCTCTGGACCGGGGCTTTTTGCGTTCAGTCCTCGTCATCCTCGGACGCCTGGAAAGCGCGCTTGTCGTCGGGCAGGCGGACCATGTCGCCCTTGGCGAGATCCCCGAAGCTGTCATGACGCTCACCGTCATCGCCGATCAGTGCCGCGACCTTGCCGATGCTGACGCCATCCTTGTAGGCCTCGACCTGAACGCGCACCGTGGCGCCGTGGTAGCGCGCGGTCAGCATCATTCCCGGTTGCGGGGTGACACGATGCTGTTCGTCCTTGGCGTAGTGGGCGTCGACACTGGCGCCGCCGGGCGCATCCCACTCGATATGCTTGTGCATGGCGTTCTCCTTGCCGTTAGCGTTGTCGCGGTTTCAGCGTAGCCGCTAATCGATTGATTTGCCGCCGGCATCGCAGGTTGCTTCATGCTCGGCGAGATCGCCGCGGTGCCATGATCGGGCCGCTCGAGCACGCCGAAAGGTGAAGACACGAACGGTTACGGACGCTTGTCTTTTGGACGGCTTGCCAGCAGAGTGAACGTGGTCTTTCGCAACCCAACAAAGAGCGACAACAGCGATGAAGAAGACAGTACTTGCACTCGCCATTGCGGCAACCACGGCATGTGCCGGTGTCGCGCAGGCGGATGTCAAAGTGGGATTTCTGGGGGGCTTCACCGGCGGTATCGAAAGCCTGACGCCGCCGATCTTCGATGGCGCCAAACTCGCGGTGCAGGAGATCAACGATCAGGGCGGCCTGCTGGATGGTGAAAAGATGGTCATGCCCTCGGGTGACACCACCTGCTCGGATGCCTCGGCCGCCTCCAACGCCGCCGACCGGCTGGTCAACAGCGAGAAGGTGACCGCGATCGTCGGCGCGCTGTGCACCGGTGCCACCATCGCCGCGGCCAACAATGCCGCGATTCCCGGCGGCGTGGTAATGGTGTCGCCGGCTTCCACGGCACCGGCGGTGACGGATCTCGATGACAACGATCTGGTCTTCCGCACCGTGCCCTCCGACGCCTTCCAGGGTGAGCAGTTGGCCAAGCTGCTGCTCTCCAAGGGGATCGAGGACGTCGCCGTGACCTACGTCAACAACGACTACGGCCAGGGCCTGGACGACGCTTTCACCAAGACGTTCGAGGCCGAAGGCGGTTCGATCTCCGCCAACCTGGCCCATGAGGACAACCGGGCGGACTACCGGTCGGAGATCGGCAAGCTCTCCTCCGGCGGCTCGCAGACGCTGGTGGTGCTGGCCTACGCCGATACGTCCGGCCAGACGATCCTGCGCCAGGCCTACGAGAGCGGCGCCTTCACCCAATATGCCGGCGGCGACGGCATGGTCGGGAACGCGCTGGTCGATGCGGTGGGCGCCGACGTGCTGGAGGGCATGATCGCGACGCGTCCTGGCTCGCCGGACGTGCCTGGCTCGGATATCTTCAACGACCTGGCCGAGAAGGCCGGCATCGACCCCAGCGCGGTGTTCGCGGCGCAGGCCTACGATGCCGCGTTCCTGCTGGCGCTTGCCATCGAGAAGAACGGCAGTGCCGACCGTGAGGGCCTTTCCGAGGCGCTGCGTGACGTTGCCACGGCGCCGGGCGAGACGATCCTGCCGGGAGAGTGGGAGAAGGCCAAGAAGTTGATCGATGAAGGCAAGGAGATCAACTACGAAGGCGCCTCCGGCAGCGCGGAGTTCGACGACAACGGCGACGTGCCGGGCATCGTGGTCGAAATGGCGGTCGAGGATGGCAAGTTCGTGACCAAGGGTCCTATTGGTGAATGACTAGTGTGACCCAAGGGTTGATCGCCGACTGACCATTATCGGCGTCCACTCAGCAAAATCCCGAGCCTTGGCTCGGGATTTTGCGTTCTGGCCTGCCGAATCGGCAGGTCTAGGTGCGGTGGGCTTCAATGGTGGTGCGCGACCTTCTCCGGGATCAGCCCGCGCGGGGCGAAGCGCAGCACCAGCAGGATCAGCAGCCCGATCACGAATACTCTCGCCTGCAGGGCGCGGCTGTCGAGATTTCCCGGCTGCCAGTCGAACCAGTGCGCGCCCAGTGCGACGATGGCGTGCATCACGGCCAGCGCCATCGGCCCCGACATGATCCAGATCACATAGACCAGCACCGCGCCGAACAGCGTGCCCAGGTTGTTGCCCGGGCCGCCGAGGATCACCATCACCAGCACCAGGAAGGTGTGGTTGAGCGGCAGGTAGCCTTGCGGGTCGAACAGCCCGTTGAAGCTGGTAAGCACCGCGCCACCGATCCCCATCAGGATACAGCCGAAGACGAAGATCTCCTGACGGCGACGATTGATCGACTTGCCCATGGCCGCGGCGGAAACCTCGTTGTCGCGGATGGCGCGGATCATGCGCCCCCAGGGGGCGTGATAGGCGCGATGGAGCAGGAAGAAGATCACCGCGATCATGACCACGGTCACCGACAGGTAGAGCGAGCGGGCGGTCAGGAAGCCGACCTGGCCGGGGTCCGGTACCGGCCAGGGCAGGGGCGAGATGGTCGCGGTGCCGCGCGTGAGCCAGTCCGAATTCTTGAGAAATGCCTTGATGATCTCGGCGATCCCCAAGGTCGCGATGACCAGATAGTCGCTGCGCAGGCCCAGGCAGATATGGCCGATGAAGTAGCCGACACCGCCGGCCAGGGCGCCACCCACGATCCAGCCCAGCCACACCGGCAGCCCCAGCCCGCCGATGAACTCCACCTGGGACTCGATATCGCCGGTGACGCTGCGCAACCAGCTGATCACGACCAGGTAGCCGATGAGCCCGGCGACGATGGCGAGGATCGTGCGCAGCAACTTGGGGACGCCGATGCGGTCGAGCCGGCTGATGGCGAACACGATCGCGGTGACCACGACCATCGCCAGCAGCACCCAGCCCAGCCGACCGGGAAGGTCGCTTGACCAGAACGCATGATTGACCGGGATGCTGAAGAACGTCGCCGAGAAACCGCCCAGGGCGACGAAGCCCATGATGCCAGCGTTGAACTGACCGGCGTAGCCCCACTGGATGGTCAGGCCGAGAGCCAGGATCGCGTAGCAGGAGGCCTCCACCAGCATGCGGGTGGAGTAGGCCGGACCCATGGTCGCGAAAACGGCGAGAACCACGAGGGCGAGGCCGCCGAACAGCACCAGCTCGCGGATCGGGAGCGTGCGACGATCGGAAGTTGAGGGGCGTTGCGTTGAGGGGGCAGTCATCAGATCACCTTCCCTTTGAAGATGCCGGTCGGGCGCCAGATCAGCACCGCCACCAGAATGAAGAAGGGCACCACGATCTTGTACTCGGTACCCACCAGCGCCAGGTTGTTGGGCAGTTCCAGCCAGGTCGGCAGGCTGTCCCTCAGCGGCCTGAGCAGTACCGACCAGTTGAAGACCGCCAGTGTCTCGGCGAAGCCGACCAGGAAGCCGCCGGCGATGGCGCCGTAGGGATGGCCGACGCCGCCGACGATGGCGGCGGCGAAGATCGGCAGCAGCAGGAAGAAGCTGAGGTCCGGCTTGAAGGCGACATCCAGCGACAGCAGCGTGCCGGCGATGGTGGCCAGCGACCCGGCAATGACCCAGGTCAGGGTAATGATCAGCTTGGTATTGATGCCGGAGGCGCGTGCCAGGTCGGGGTTGTCCGACATCGCCCGCATCGCCTTGCCCAGGCGGGCCCGGGTCAGGAACAGGTGCAGCCCCACCACGGCGACGATGGTGATCACGAACAGGATGATCTGCGGCTCGGTGAGGATGATCGGCCGGGTCACGCCGGGCACGTCGATACGAAAGATCTCCTTGCGCGCATCGACGTAGAGGTTCTGCGAGCCGGTGCCGGCGAACAGCCGGATCAGCCCCTGCAGCATCAGCGTGACACCGAGCGAGGCGATCACCATCACGATCGGCTTGACGCCATGGCTTCGCAGCGGCTGGTAGAAGGCGCGATCGATGCCCACGGCCACCAGCGAGGTGAACGCCATCGCCACCGGCAGCATGACGATCGCGGTGGGCAGCCCGAGGGGATCACCGGCGTGGGGGAATGCGAGTGTCAGCAGCAGCACGGCGAGGGTGCCGAGCGTCATCATGTCGGCGTGGGCGAAATGGGCGAAGCGCAGGATGCTGTAGATCAGCGTCACGCCGACGGCGCCGATGGCGTAGATGCAGCCGGTGACACTGCCGGCCACCACCACATAGTTGAAGAAGTAGATCAGCTCATTCACGACGAAATCTCTTGTTGAAGACGGGCTCTCGCAAGCCTTGGCTCGCCAGCGGGACGACGGCGCTCAACCACCGAGGAAGCTCTTGGCCACCTGAGGATCGTTGAGCAGCGCTTCGCCGGTATCGCTGAACCGGTTCTGGCCGGCCGCGAGCACGAAGCCCTTGTGGGCGATGCGCAGCGCCTGCTTGGCGTTCTGCTCCACCATCAGCACGCCGACGCCGGCGGCACTGATGGTTTTCACCCGGTCGAATATCTCGTTCATGTAGCGTGGCGAGAGCCCGGCGGTGGGCTCGTCGAGCAGCAGCACGCTGGGTTCGTTCATCAGCGCCCGCCCCATGGCCACCATCTGGCGCTGGCCGCCGGAAAGCTCGCCGGCGGGTTGGCGGCGCTTCTCCCGTAGCGGGGGGAAGAATTCGTAGATCTGCGCCTTGAGCCGCGAGACGGTGGCGGGCTTGAGAAAGGCGCCCATTTCCAGGTTCTCCTCGACGGAGAGACTCGGGAAGATGTTCTTCTCCTGCGGCACGAACCCCATGCCCATCTCCACCAGCTTGTGCGGTGAAAGATTGGTGATCGGCTTGCCGCGCAGCCGGATCTCGCCCTGGGTGATCGTCAGCAGGCCGAAGACCGCCTTGAGCATGGTCGACTTGCCGGCGCCGTTGGGGCCGACGATGACGCCGATTTCGTCGGCTTCAATCGTCATGTTGACCCCGTTGAGAATGTTCATGCCGCCGTAGCCGCCATGAACGTCAACTGCTTCGAGTAGTGGCATTGGGTGCTCTTTGTTATTGCTTGGCAATGGGTTGCCGTCGTGTCTCGGTCCTGGCCTAGGCGGTCTCGGAACCAAAATAGGCTTCGATCACTTCCGGATTGTTCTGGATCTCGCCGATCGAGCCTTCCATCATCACCTGGCCCTGGGCCAGCACGATCACCGGGTCGCACAGGCGACCGATCATGTCCATGTCGTGTTCGATGACCAGGAAGGTATAACCCAGCTCGCGATTGAGCCGCTCGATATTGCCCATCAGGTCGCCGAGCAGGGTGCGGTTGACCCCGGCGGCGATCTCGTCGAGCAGCACCACCTCGGCGTCGGTCATCATGGTCCGGCCGAGTTCGAGCAGCTTCTTCTGGCCGCCGGAGAGGTTGCCGGCCAGCTCGTTGCGGACATGGGACAGGCCGACGAAATCGAGCACCTCGAGGGCGCGACGGCGGACCTCGGCCTCCTGACGCCGCACTTCGCCGGGTTTCAGCCAGGTGCTGAACAGGTTCTCGCCCTCCTGCCGCGGCGGGACCATCATCAGGTTCTCCAGCGAGGTCAGGTGGCTGAACTCGTGGGCGATCTGGAAGGTGCGCAGCAGCCCGCGGTGGAAGCGCTGGTTGGCGGAGAGATGGGTGATCGCCTGGCCGTTGAGCAGGACCTCGCCGCTGTCGGGCGCGAGGCTGCCGGCGATGATGTTGAACAGCGTCGATTTACCGGCGCCATTGGGACCGATCATGCCGGTGATGGAGCCCTTGGCGACCTGGATGGAGCAGTCGTCGATGACCGTGAGGCCGCCGAACGACTTGCGGATGTTGCGGACATCGATGATCGGCGTCATCGCGTCTCCCCCGAGCATTTATTGATATTGTCCTGGCGCGCCGTTGGGGGCGCCTGTCTCTGTCTACCGCGATCTCGACCTCGTTGCGCCCGCTGGCGGCGTGCGTGGAGAGACGGAATGCCGGTGTCTTGTAGCCTTGATGTTGCCGATTGTACAGCCGTCGGTCGCCATGAGTAGTCTTTCTTAATCAACGCTACGCTGGCCCAAACGACGACACCCGCCGAAGGGCGGGTGTCGTCGTTATTGCCACTGCGATCTGACGGCAGGGGAGGCTCGCGGGGCGATCAGCCTTTCTTGCCGGCCCGCTTGCGCTCGTTTTCGGTCAGGTGCTTCTTGCGCAGACGAATGAAGCTCGGGGTGATCTCGACCAGTTCGTCGTCGTCGAGGAACTCGATCGCCTGCTCCAGGGTGAAGCGAATCGGCGGCGTCAGCACGATGTTCTCGTCGTTGCCGGAGGCGCGCATGTTGTCGAGCTTCTTGCCCTTGGTCGGGTTGACCACCATGTCGTTGGCGCGGTTGTTGATGCCGATCAGCATGCCTTCGTAGACCTCGGTGCCGTGGTCGACGATCAGCTTGCCGCGCTCCTGCAGGGTGTAGAGCGCATAGGCCAGCGCCTTGCCCGGCACCATCGACACCAGCACGCCGTTACGACGTTCGATCGCGGCGTCCGGCTTGAGCGGGCCGTAGTGATCGAAGCGGCTGGTCAGGATGCCGGTACCGGAAGTCAGCGTCAGGAACTGGCCACGGAAGCCGATCAGGCCGCGAGCCGGGATGATGAAGTCCAGGCGCACCCGGCCCTTGCCGTCCGGGTTCATGTTGGAGAGCTCGCCCTTGCGGTAGCCGAGCTCTTCCATCACGGCGCCCTGGTGCTGCTCTTCGCAGTCGATGATGACTTCTTCGTAGGGCTCCTGCTTGACGCCATCGATCTCGCGGATGATGACCTCGGGGCGGCCGACGGCCAGTTCGAAGCCTTCGCGACGCATGGTCTCGATCAGCACCGACAGGTGCAGTTCGCCACGTCCGGAGACCTTGAACTTCTCGGAGGACTCACCCTGCTCGACGCGCAGCGCGACGTTGTGGATCAGCTCCTGCTCGAGGCGATCCTTGATGTTGCGGCTGGTGACGTACTTTCCATCCTTGCCGGCGAACGGCGAATCGTTGACCTGGAAGGTCATCGAGACGGTCGGCTCGTCGACGGAGAGCGGCGGCAGCGCTTCGACGTTGTTGACGTCGCACAGCGTGTCGGAGATCGCCAGGTTGTCGATACCGGTGATGCAGACGATGTCACCGGCGGTGGCTTCGTCGGTCTGGACCCGCTCCAGGCCCATATGGGTCATGACCTGGCCGATCTTGCCCTTGCGAACGGCGCCTTCCTTGGTGATGACGCTGATCTGCTGGCTCGGCTTGACGCTGCCGCGCTTGATGCGGCCCAGGCCGATGACGCCGACGTAGCTGTTGTAGTCCAGCGCCGAGATCTGCATCTGGAACGGGCCGTCGAGTTCGACCTTGGGCGGCTCGACGATGTCGACGATGCTCTTGAACATCGGCGTCATGTCTTCGGCCATGTCGTCCGGCTCCATGCCGGCGATGCCGTTGAGCGCGGAGCAGTAGATGATCGGGAAGTCGAGCTGCTCGTCGGTGGCGCCGAGGTTGTCGAACAGATCGAAGATCTGATCGACGACCCAATCCGGGCGCGCGCCGGGACGGTCGACCTTGTTGACCACCACGATCGGCTTGAGACCCTGGGCGAAGGCCTTCTGGGTCACGAAGCGGGTCTGCGGCATCGGGCCGTCGACGGCATCGACCAGCAGCAGTACCGAATCGACCATGGACATGACGCGTTCGACTTCACCACCGAAGTCGGCGTGTCCCGGGGTGTCGACGATATTGATGTGGTAGTCGCGGCCGTTGCCGTCGTTCCAGCGGATCGCGGTGTTCTTGGCCAGGATGGTGATGCCGCGTTCCTTCTCCTGGTCGTTGGAGTCCATGATCCGCTCCTGGCCTTCGGCCTTGCGGTCCAGGGTGCCGGATTGGCTCAGGAGCTTGTCGACCAGTGTCGTCTTGCCATGGTCGACGTGGGCGATAATGGCAATGTTCCTAATGCTCTCGATGCGAGCGTTAGAGGCGTTGTCACTCATGGGGCGGTTTCCATCGTAAAATGTGTGCGCCCATGTCTAGGGGCTGTTGACGTTTCAGCGCGAACCGCGGTGCTGCGCCAAGTGGCGCCAGGCCAGGCGCGGGATGCAGAGAAGGGTGGTTCCCTTTTTTCAATCCCGCAACGCCGCATGGCGCCATTTGCCGCGCAACCCGAAGGGCCGGGCCAGTGTTTGCGTGGTGCTGCGTTATTCGTCATTCATTCGGAATGACCAAACTACGCTCCTCACGCCTTGCCCCGCACAATCACTGGCTCCGGCGCGGCCGTGCATGAAACGCCGACAGCCCCTAAGTCGATGATCCGCGCTCTAGCGCTGGATCGACGAGTCCCCTGGGCACTGAGTAGGAGGGTCGGGCGCGCATTGTACAGGCAAGCGCGCGACACTGGCTACTTTAGTCTATCGGTGCCATTCGCGGGCTTTTTCGACGACGATCCCGTCGCCGCCCGTGCGCCTCGACGACTTCGAAAGCGGCGAGCCAATCCATTGAAAAGCGAGGGTTTCATGTCGTCGGAGGAAGGAGAGCGGGAGCGCGCGGCACGAATCATCGGATGGATCCGTGCCGACGCCTGGCGCCTGAATGCGCTGCGCCAGGCGCGTGCGTTGCGTCTCCCCGACTGGTGGCTGGCCGCCGGTTTCGTGCGCAACCTGGTCTGGGATCGCCTGCATGGCTATTCGTCATCGACGCCGCTGAACGATATCGATCTGGTCTACTTCGATGCGACCCACGTCGATACCTCTGTCGACCGGGCCCTCGAGCGCGAACTCCGGCGCGTCGCCCCGCTGCCCTGGTCGATCAAGAACCAGGCGCGGATGCACGAGCGCCATGGGCATCGCCCCTACACCTCTATAGAGGAAGCGTTGAGCGTGTGGGTCGAGTGTGAAACGGCGGTGGCGGTGACCCTCGATGACGATGACGGCATTCGCCTGACGGCCCCCCTTGGCACCGCCTCGCTGCTGACGGGTCAGGTGACGCCCAACCCGCGGCATGGCGATAGCGAAGTGTTTCGGCGCCGCGTCGTTGCCAAGGGGTGGCAGCGCCGCTGGCCGGAACTCGAGATCCGGGGACTTTGAGAGGCGCTACGAGGGCAGGTTGCCCAGCAGCCAGTCGAACAGTCTCCCCTGGCTGTTGGCGACCGGCTGCGTAATGACGAAGCGCGGCAATAGCACCGTGTCGATCGGGGGTTCGAGCCAGCCCGTGCGGTGCGTCAGCACACGTTCGATGCCGGCGCTGGTCGCCAGCCGCGCCAGCCTTTCGTCTGTCTCTGTCGAGGCGCTGGTGGCGATGCGAAGCGGATGGCGGCACAGCACCGCCAGCTGGTGCTGGCTCTCGCGGAGCTGCACGAGGGCGGAAGCGTCTCCGCTCGTGGCGTGCGCGGGGAGCAGGCTGCCGAAGCGGAACAGGCCGCCCTGCTCCAGACGGCGGATACTGAAGGCGTCCAGGGTTTCGTCGGCGAACGCCGGATCGCTATCCAGCGCCGAGGCGACGGCATGCAAGGTGATGGCGTCCTGCGAGTGATCGAGTTCGGCGACATAGTTCCTGATCGCCTGGCTGTAGCGCTCGTCACGCTGCGCTCCGGCGGCGGGCGGCGCCGGCAGGCCGGCCTCGGCGAGCAGGCGCTTCGCGTGGTCGGCCGTCTCCTGGCTCCAGAGGGCTTCGCCGATGGCTTCGTGCCATGAGCTCCAGGCCCTTCTGGTGACCGGGCCGGGAAGAAAGACATTGGCCGGCAACGTCAGGCGCTCCAGGGTCGGCGACACCTGTTTCAGCGTATCGCGCCAGCCACCGTCGAAGGTGAGGGCAATGCGCGGCAACTGGTCGTGATGCAACTGCAACACGCTCTCCAGGCTGACGATCTGCGCGCTCTCGCTGAGGCTCTCCAGCAGATGACGAAAGCTGTCCGGCCCCAGGCACCAGTCGGCCCTGTGGGGCAAGCGTGCCTCGGCTTCATCGTCCAGCACGCGATTCAGCGCGAGAATGGCGCTCCGCCCCCACAACGGCTCACTCAGGCTGAGACGCCAGTGACCGCGTAGACGCTGTACCACATCCTGTGTGCGATCCAGCCTAGACATGGGCCATTCCATTACTCGAGTCGTCGATCGCCATCAACACATGGCTTCTCTCTACAGTATCCGTTGCCTATCGATTTTCGGCAAAGGTTGCGAAGCGGATTCGCGAGCTTTCTTTTTTGGTGCAACGAGGCGTTTATGTGCTCCAAGTTGGTGCGTCTAAGAGGTTTGAGCTGTTCCCTTGGGAAGGAAGAGGCGGAAACGACGTCTGGGGGCGTCAGGCAGATTTTCGATAAAGCAATTTCAATCAAATACTTATTATCGGGCGTACGGTCCTTGCCTCATTTTGGCACATTCTCTGCATAGTTATGTAAAAACGGTGTGCGCGTGGGCAAGAGCGTCGACTTCGTGCTACAAAACACGCATGCCACAAAACGGTGTTGGATATTCGCCAACGAATCGAGCCATGGCTCACAGTGGAGGACAACATGTCTGAGAAAACCCTCGCCCTTATCGAAGAACACGACGTCAAGTGGGTGGATCTGCGCTTTACCGATACCAAGGGCAAGGAGCAGCACGTCACCATTCCTGCCAGCGCCATCGATGCGGAATTCTTCGAAGACGGCCAGATGTTCGATGGCTCTTCCATCGAAGGCTGGAAGGGCATCAACGAGTCCGACATGATTCTGCGCCCGGAAGACGGCACCGCCTTTCTCGATCCGTTCACCGAAGACTCCACGCTGATCCTGCGCTGCGACATCATCGAGCCGGCGACCATGCAGGGTTACGAGCGTGATCCGCGCTCCATCGCCAAGCGCGCCGAAGCCTATCTGAACAGCACCGGTCTGGGCGACACCGCGTTCTTCGGTCCGGAACCCGAGTTCTTCATCTTCGACGAAGTGCATTGGAAGACCGATATCGAAGGCTCCATGTACAAGATCTCCTCCGAAGAGGGCGCCTGGTCCACCGACCGTCAGGTCGAAGGTGGCAATCTGGCACACCGTCCGCGCGTCAAGGGTGGGTACTTCCCGGTGCCGCCGGTCGACAGCTTCCACGACATTCGCAGCGCGATGTGCAACACGCTGCAGGCGATCGGCCAGAGCGTCGAAGTGCATCACCACGAAGTGGCCAACGCCGGTCAGAACGAAATCGGCGTCAAGTTCAACACGCTGGTGAAGAAAGCCGACGAAGTTCAGGAGATGAAATACGTCATCCATAACGTCGCGCATGCCTACGGCAAGACGGCAACCTTCATGCCCAAGCCGCTGGTTGGCGACAACGGTTCCGGGATGCACGTTCACCAGTCTTTCTGGAAGGACGGCACCAACCAGTTCGCGGGTGACGAGTACGCCGGCCTGTCCGAGATGGCGCTGTATTACATCGGCGGTATCATCAAGCACGCACGTGCCTTGAACGCCTTCACCAACGCTTCGACCAACTCCTACAAGCGTCTGGTGCCGGGCTTCGAAGCGCCGGTCATGCTGGCCTACAGTGCGCGTAACCGCTCTGCGTCGATTCGAATTCCGTACACCGCCAGCCCGAAGGGCAAGCGCGTCGAGACCCGTTTCCCCGACCCGACCGCCAACCCGTACCTGGCGTTCTCTGCGATGCTGATGGCCGGTATCGACGGCATCAAGAACAAGATTCATCCTGGCGATGCCATGGACAAGAACTTGTACGACCTGCCGCCGGAAGAAGGCAAGAAGGTCCCGACCGTGGCGACCAGCCTCGATCAGGCCCTGGAAGCGCTCGACACCGATCGCGCCTTCCTGACCGAAGGTGGCGTGTTCACCGACGACATGATCGATGCCTATATCGCGCTGAAGAGCGAGGACGTCGAGCGCCTGCGTCTGGCGACGCATCCGGTCGAATTCGATCTCTACTACAGCGTCTGAAGCTCGAGCCCAGGCCCGATGCCTTGCAGAAAGAGAGCCCCACTTCGGTGGGGCTTTTTCGTGGGGCCGTCTCCCGGAATGGTGGCCATGAAGCGGACCTTGGAAAGCGGGGCGAGTGGCAGGAGATACCGGCCAGGTGAAGGATCGAAGCCGCCGGCCGATAACAGGGTGATCGACAAGGGAGCGCCAACGGATGCGCACGAGGATGGTGGTATCGGTGATATCGATTTGCCTGGTGGCCGGGGCCGTCCTGCCCGCGATGGCGGCATCGGTCTATCGACACGTCGATGCCGAGGGTAACGTGGTCTACAGCGACGAGCCGGGAACGGGCACGCGCGTCGATCTCAAGCCGATCACGGTGGTCGATCCCACCGAGGTCGAGCCACGTGCGGACTCGCGCCAGTCGATCACGCCCGAGACCCCGGCAGTGGAGTACGAGCGTTTCGTGATCACCCGTCCGGAGAACCAGCAGACGCTGCCGACAGGACAGGCGGGAAATGTCCAGGTCAGGTTGGCGATCGAGCCCGCGCTGCAGCGGGGCGACCGTGTCCAGCTAAGGGTGGATGGCAAGGTGAGCCAGTCGCCGATGCACACCAGCGTCTTCGTGCTGACTCAGTTGCCGCGAGGCGAGCATCAGCTTCAGGCCGACCTGGTCGATGCCCAGGGGCAGGTGAGGCTTTCGACGCCATCGGTGACGCTCTACGTGCAGCGTGCCAGCATCAACCTGCCGGCCAATCCCAACAATCCCAATCGTGGCAAGTAGTTCCGTCTGCAGCGGCGTCGTGCCTCCAATCGGTAGCCACAGCCTCCAGCGTTTGCACTATTTTGGTGAATGAATTTCCAATTTTTATCCGGACCTCCCTGTCCATGGGCGAAATCGGGGAGTGGCGCGGTTTTTGCACTGTATAAGCACGTACCGGATCACCACGATGGAACAACGCATGTATCAACGTTTGCTGGAGCATCTGACGACCGCCGTCCTGTTACTCGACGAGCGGCTTCACGTGCGCTGGCTCAACCCCGCGGCCGAAGCACTGTTGGCGGCTAGCCGGCCCCGGGTGGTCGGTCAGTGGCTGGAGTGCCTCAACGGCGAGGATGGCAGTGTGCGTCAGGTGCTGCACAAGGCCATGCAGGAGTTCCATCCCTATACACAACGGGAAGCGGCACTGGTGCTGGCCGCGGGGGACGTGATCACGGTCGATTTCACCGCGACACCGATCACCAGTCGGGAACTGCTGCTGGAGATCGAACCGCGGGATCGACTGCTGCGCATCTCGCGGGAGGAGGCCCTGATCGCGCGACAGGAGACGGTCAAGGTGCTGATGCGAGGACTCGCCCACGAGGTCAAGAATCCGCTGGGCGGCATTCGTGGCGCCGCCCAGTTGCTGGAGCGTGATCTTCCCGACCCGCAGCTCACCGAGTTCACCCGGATCATCGTCGAGGAGGCGGATCGCCTGCGGGACCTGGTCGACCGCATGCTCGGCCCCAACACGCTGGTGCGTCACGAGCCGCTCAACGTGCACAAGGTGCTGGAGCGCGTTCGTGCACTTCTCGAGGTGGAGCATCACCGGTTGAGCTTCGAACGCGACTACGATCCCAGCGTGCCGGATCTGGTCGGCGACGAGGCGCAACTGATCCAGGCGGTTCTCAACATCGCGCGCAACGCCGTCCAGGCGATGGAGGAGTTCGGGACGCCCGAGCCGCGGCTGCTGCTGCGGACTCGCGTCCGCCGTCAGTTCACCCTCGGCGCCGAGCGCCACCGGCTGGTATGCGAGGTCGCGGTGATCGACAACGGCCCCGGCATCCCCGAGCACATCCGCGAAACGCTGTTCTTTCCGATGGTCTCCGGGCGTGCCGAGGGCAGCGGTCTGGGATTGTCCATCGCGCAGTCGATCCTGCATCAGCATCAAGGCCTGATCGAGTGCGACTCCCATCCGGGGATCACGGAGTTCCGGTTATTGATCCCCTTCGAGGCGCCACAGTGAGCGTGTCGGCTCGCTATATCGCTGCCGAGTCTGGCGAGTGGCCCATATCGACGCCGCCAAGCACACGATTCACCGTTCTGCTGGAGAACTGCCATGACTGAAGTCGCCCGTATCGCGATCGTCGATGATGACCGCGCTATCCGCTGGGTCCTGGAAAGGGCGCTGGCACAACCGGATCTCGAGGTGCAGTCCTTCGAGCGTGCCGATGCGGCGCTCGAAGCGATCGAGCGACAGCCCCCGGACGTGCTCCTGACCGATATCCGCATGCCGGGGCTCGACGGTCTCGACCTGATGGCCAAGGTGCGCGAGATGCATCCCGATCTGCCGGTGATCGTGATGACGGCGCACTCGGATCTGGATAGTGCGGTCGCTTCCTACCAGGGCGGTGCCTTCGAGTACCTGCCCAAGCCGTTCGACGTGGACGACGCACTGGCGCTGGTGCGGCGCGGCGTTGCCCATGCCCGGGAGCGGCGCTCGCCGGCGGCGATGCCGGAAGGGCTCTCGGCCGAGATCATCGGCGAGGCGCCGGCGATGCAGGAGGTGTTTCGCGCCATCGGCCGGCTGTCGCAGTCGCATATCACGGTGCTGATCAACGGCGAGTCGGGCACCGGCAAGGAGCGTGTCGCCCAGGCCCTGCACCAGCATAGTCCGCGCAGTGGTCACCCGTTCATCGCGCTCAACATGGCGGCGATTCCCAAGGACCTGATGGAGTCGGAGCTGTTCGGTCATGAAAAGGGGGCCTTTACCGGCGCCGCCGCCCAGCGCCGCGGGCGTTTCGAGCAGGCCGACGGCGGCACGCTGTTCCTCGACGAGATCGGCGACATGCCCGCCGATACGCAGACGCGGCTGCTGCGCGTGCTGGCGGATGGTGAATTCTACCGGGTCGGTGGCCACGTGCCGGTCAAGGTGGATGTGCGGATCATCGCCGCAACCCACCAGAACCTGGAAAAACTGGTGACGGAAGGCCGTTTTCGCGAGGATCTGTTCCACCGGCTGAACGTCATTCGCGTCCATCTGCCACGGCTGTCGGAGCGACGCGAGGACATTCCCCGGCTGGCCCAGCATTTTCTCGCCGAGGCCGCCAAGGAGCTCTCCACCGAGCCCAAGGTTCTGACCCGCGAAGCCGAGACGCATCTCACGCATCTCCCCTGGCCGGGCAACGTGCGGCAATTGGAGAACACCTGTCGCTGGCTGACCGTCATGGCCTCCGGTCGGGAAGTGCTGGTCGACGATCTGCCGCCGGAGCTGCGCGAGCTCGAGGGGACCGAGGCGCCCAGCGGAGACTGGCGCAACGCGTTTCGCGAGTGGGCGGATCGGGCCCTGGCCTCGGGCCACACGCATCTGCTCGAAGAGGCGATGCCGGATTTCGAGCGGATCCTGATCGAGACCGCCTTGAAGCATACCGGCGGGCGCAAGGGGGAGGCCGCCGAGCTGCTGGGCTGGGGCCGCAACACCTTGACTCGGAAGGTGAAAGTGCTCCTGCCGGCGCTAGCGGACGAATAGGCCCAGTGCTGGCCAGCGCGCTCGATCGAGCGCCCGAGGGTGAACTCCGTCGGCGTTGACGTCAGGGGCCGATGGGACCAGGAGCGACCAAAGTCGCGCTTTTTCGACATGGCTTGGCCAGAGTAGGCTCGCGTAACCAACTGAAAACTGGTTTGACGAGGCCGCTCCTGCCATGGATCCGTATCAGTCGATACCCGCCCGGGTGCAGGTCACCGAGGTGGGACTCCGCGATGGGCTGCAGAACGAAGCCAGACGACTGAGCACCGATGAGAAGGTGGCCCTGGTACGGTCGCTGGTCGCCGCCGGGGTGCGCGAATTCGAGCTGACCTCGTTCGTCAGCCCGCGAGCGGTACCGGCACTGGCTGATGCCACGGAACTGGTGAGGGCGCTGGCCGACATCCCCAACGTGCACTGGTCGGCGCTGGTTCCCAACGTCCGCGGCGCCGAGCGCGCGCTCGAGGCGGGTATCGACTCGGTGGTGCTGTTCGTGTCGGCCTCGGAGACCCACAACGCCAAGAACGTCAACCGCGACATTGTCACCTCGCTAGCGGGTTTCGCCGAGATCGGGCGTCTGCTCGACGGTAGCGGGGTCGAACTGCGCGGCGCCATCGCCACGGCCTTCGGCTGCCCGTTCGAGGGCGACATCGACGTCGCCAAGGTTGGCGACATCGCCCGCGCCTTTGCCGATCTGGGCGCTCGCCGCGTAGCCCTGGGCGATACCACCGGCATGGCGACGCCGCCCCTGGTCAGCGAGCGAATTCTTAACCTGCGCGAGGTGGCACCCTCCCTCTCCCCGACGCTGCATTTCCACAATACCCGGGGCATCGGGCTAGCCAATGTGATGCAGGGCCTGTCGCTCGGTGTTGCCCGCTACGAGAGCGCCATCGGCGGGCTGGGCGGATGCCCCTTCGCCCCCGGCGCCAGCGGCAATATCGCCAGCGAGGACCTGGTCTATCTGCTCACCGAGATGGGCATCGACACCGGTATCGAGCTGGCGGCGCTGATCGAGGCGGGTCAACTGGCCACCCAGTTGATAGGGCGGCCGCTGCCCGCGCAGGTTACCAAGGCCGGACGGCGACTCGCGCTCAACGGCAGCGACACCGTCGCCACGGCACGGGGGTGAGCATGCCACCGTTGTCCTTCCCGACCGCCGGCTCACTCGATGGCATCCGCGTCATCGACCTCACGCGGGTCATCTCCGGCCCCTTCTGTACCCAGATGCTCGGCGATCACGGAGCCGACGTGATCAAGGTCGAGCCGCCCGGGCGCGGCGACGTGGTGCGCGCCCAGGGCAACATCGTCGAGGGCTTGAGCTGGTACTTCGCCCAGTTCAACCGCAACAAACGCTCCTTGACCCTGGACCTTCGCAGCGAGAGCGGCAAGGCGGTGCTCTGGCGACTGCTCGAGGATGCCGACGTGCTGGTGGAGAATTTCCGTCCCGGCGTGCTGGCCAGGATGGGGCTGGACGACACCACGCTCCGCGAGCGTTTTCCGCGCCTGGTGGTCGGGCGAATCAACGGCTTCGGCTCCGAGGGGCCCTATCGCGATCGACCGGCCTACGATTTCATCGCCCAGGCGATGAGCGGTTTCATGAGCGTCAACGGCACGAGTGATGGCGAGCCCATGCGGGCGGCCCCGCCGCTCAGCGACATGGTCGCCAGCCAGAATCTGGCTTTCGGGCTCTGCGCCGCGCTGGTGCGGCGGGAGCGCACCGGTCGGGGGGAGATCGTCGAGACCGCCCTGACCAATGGTCTGATCGGGATGATGGGCTACCTCGCCGCCGAGTATTTCGCCACCGACCAGATGCCAGCCCGGACCGGCAACGACCATCCCATGGTCTATCCCTACGGCCTGTTCCAGGCCAGCGACGGCGACGTGGCGATCGCCCCCAGCAACGACGCCATGGTCGCGCGACTGCTGGGCGCGCTGGACCGGTTGGAACTGCTTCAGGACGAGCGCTTTGCCGACAATCGCCGCCGCATGATCCATCGCGAGGCGCTGCGCGATCGCCTCAATGCCGTGATCGGCACTCGCAGCGTGGCGGAGTGGATCGCGCATCTCAACGAGGCCGGGGTCCCCTGCGGCCGTGTCCACAGCCTGCGCGACACCTTCGACGACCCCCAGGTCCAGGCCCAGCAGATGCGCCTGGAGCTCGATCAGGGCGAACACGGCCGGGTGCCGACCACGGGCTTCCCGGTGAAGATGAGCGAAGCGCCGGCGGCGATCTATCGCCACGTGCCGGCCCTGGGCGAGCATACCCGCGAGATTCTGACCCAACTGGGCATCGACGAGACGGAGCTGCAACGACTTCAAGACGAGGGGGTCGTCTGACCTCCCCGACACGCTGGCGAAGGCATGACACCGACACAAGGAACAACAACATGGCTATCTCTCTGCGACCTTTGCACACCCTGGCGGTCTCGCTCCTGTTGGCGGGGGGCCTGACGGTCAGTGCCCCGAGTCAGGCGTTGCCGATCAGCGATTGCCTGGCACCGGCCGACCCGGGCGGTGGCTGGGACTTCACCTGCCGATCCGTGGGCAAGCTGCTCCACGAACTCGGCCTGGTCGACAGCCCCGTGCGAGTGATCAACATGCCGGGTGGCGTCGGCGCCGTGGCCTTCTCCAACGTGGCCGGCAAGCGTGCAGGCGACAGCAACCTGATCGTGGCCACCAGCACCGTGGGGGTGACCCAGATTGCCCAGGGGCGCTATCCGGGAGATGTCGATACCATGCGCTGGCTGGCCATGCTGGGCACTGACGTCGGGGTGATCCTGGTCGATGACGACAGCCCCTACCAGAGCCTCGACGAGCTGCTCGAGGCGATGGTCGACGATCCCACTTCGGTCGTCATCGCCGGATCCAGCGGGATCGGTGGCTGGGACCACGTTCGCGCCCTGATGCTGGCCAAGGCCGCGGGCCTGTCGAGCGAGCAGAGCGGCAGCGTGCGCTGGGTGCAGTTCGATGGCGGCGGCCCCGCCGTGACCCAGATGATGGGCGGGCACGTGGACGCGGTGTCCACGGACCTGGGCGAGATTGCCGGCTTCATCAACTCGGGCGACGTCCGGGTGTTGGCGGTGCTCGCCGACGAGCCGCTGGCTCCGCCCTTCGACGACCTGCCGACGGCGATCTCCCAGGGCTATGACGTGACCGGCTACAACTGGCGGGGGTTCTACACCGGCGGCGAGGTCTCGGATGCCGACTACCAGTCGATGGTCGAGACTCTGAAGACGCTCTACGACTCGCCGGAATGGAAGCAGGTCGCCGAGCGCAACGGCCTGGTACCCCTGTGGCGCGGCGGTGACGAGTTCGACGCCTTCGTTCGTGACACGGCCGACAAGGTCGAGAGCATCTCCCAGGAGATCGGGGTCATCCAGTGACGGCGGAAGCATCGGGCGCCGCGCCCTCCACGGCGGCGCTCGGCGATCGTATCGCCGGGGCCGTGCTGGCCGTGCTGGCGGTGGCCGCCTGGTGGCACGCCCAGACCTTTGTCTCCGGTTTTCGCCAGCCGGTGGGGCCGGACCTGTTTCCGCGTCTGGTCTGCGTGCCGCTGGGTGTGCTGGCGCTCTACTTGATGTGCCGGCCCGGGCTCAATCAGCGCTGGCCGCGCGGCGTGGCGCTGCTGCGGCAGGCGGGACTGCTGGTGGTGCTCGGCGGCTATGCCGGTTTCCTCGAGCCCTGGGGGTTTCTGCCGGCAACGCTGGTCTGCAGCGTGCTGTTGATTCGGCTGTTCGATGCCGCGTGGCGACAGGCGCTGGTCAGCGGGTTGTCGTTGACGGTGATCCTCTACCTGCTGTTCGAGTACGCGCTGGGCATTCCGCTGCCCGCCGTCCCCGGACTCGGCGTTTGAGGGCCGACATGCCATGGATATTCTCGCCTTTCTCCTGCACGGTTTCGCGATCGCCCTCGAACCCCAGAATCTCTTCCTGGCCCTGATCGGCTGCGCCGTGGGCACCTTGATCGGTGCCTTGCCGGGGCTGGGGCCGGTCAACGGGGTGGCGCTGCTGATCCCCTTGGCGTTCAATTTCGGGCTGTCGCCCACAGCCGCGCTGATCCTGCTGGTCAGTGTCTATTACGGCACCATGTACGGCGGGCGCATCAGCTCGATCGTGCTCAACATTCCCGGCGACGAGCCGGCGATGATGACCACGCTCGACGGTTACCCGATGGCGCTGAAAGGGCGGGGCGGCGAAGCGCTGGGGCTGTCCGCGGTGGCGTCGTTCGTCGGCGCGACCGTGGCGACCATCGGCTTGACGCTCTTTGCGCCGTTACTGGTGGGGTTCGCCATCCGGTTCGGGCCTGCCGAGTACTTCGCGCTGTTCATGCTGGCGTTCGCTACCATCGGCGGGGTGACCAGCGGCAGCTTCACCAAGAGCTTCATCGCCGCCGGCCTCGGGCTGCTGCTGGGCACGGTAGGCCTCGATCCGGCGACCGGCGTGTCGCGCTACACCTTCGGCCTCTACGAACTCTACGACGGCATCGACTTCATCGCCGCGCTGGTCGGGCTGTTCGCCATCTCGGAATGCCTGATCCTGCTCGAGGATCGCCGCCGGGAGACCGCCACCAACCAGGAGCTGGGATCGGCCATTCCCGGGATGAAGAGCGCCCGACAGTGCGCGCCGACCATCGCGCGCGGTTCGCTGATCGGCTTCGTCGCCGGCGTGCTGCCGGGGGCCGGGGCCTCGCTGGGCAGCTTTCTCTCCTATACGCTGGAGAAGCGCTGGCTGGGACGCAAGGGCGATTTCGGCAACGGAGACCCGCGCGGCGTGGCCGCGCCCGAGGCGGGCAACAATGCCGCCGCCGGCGGTGCCCTGATTCCCATGCTGTCGCTGGGCATTCCGGGCAGCGGCACGACCGCTATCCTGCTGGCGCTGCTGCTGTCGATGAACATCACCCCTGGGCCGCTGCTGTTCGAACAGCAGCCCGACATGGTGTGGGGACTGGTGGCGGCGCTGTTCATCGGCAACATCATGCTGCTGGTACTGAACGTACCGCTGGTAGGCCTGTTTGCCCGCGTACTGCGGGCCCCCACCTGGCTGTTGATGCCGGTGGTGATCCTGGTGGCGTTCGTGGGCGTCTATTCGCTCAACAACAGCGCTTTCGACCTCTACGTCATGCTCGCCTTCGGGGTGCTGGGCTACGTGCTGCGCAAGCTGGACATTCCCTCCGTGCCGGTGGTGCTGGGGTTGTTGCTGGGCGGGCAGATGGAGTTCAACCTGCGCCGGGCCATGTCCATCTCGGGAGGCGACTGGAGCATTCTGGTCTCCAGCGGTATCTCGATCGGCATCTACGCGTTCGCCGTCGCCCTGATGGCGGCCGGGCTGCTTTTCGCCTGGTGGCTGAAGCGGGAGGAAGCCGGGCGCTGACCCTTGCCGGCACCGCCCGCTGGGGACGTCGGCGGGCCAGGCAGTGGCCTCGGCTGCCTCCCGAATTTAACCTCGATCACAAAAACCGCTAGTCTGACACGACGCCCGGCGCTGGCTTCCATGCCAGGTCGGGCGTCGTCGTCGCTGGCTGATCGTTACCGGCGTGAAATAGATGACACCAACACGGGGACTCGCATGTCCGATTCGACCCAATGGTGGCGTGGCAGCGTCATCTATCAGATATATCCCAGAAGCTTCATGGACGCGCGTGGCGATGGCATCGGCGATCTGCCCGGGATCACCGCGAAGCTGGACTATGTCGCCGAACTGGGTGTCGATGCGATCTGGATTTCGCCGTTCTTCCCCTCGCCGATGAAGGACTTCGGCTACGATGTCACCGATTATCGCGGTGTCGACCCGATGTTCGGCTCCTTTCACGACTTCCAGATGCTGCTCGAGCGGGCCCACGGGCTGGGGCTGAAAGTGATCATCGACCTGGTGCTCAGTCACACCTCGGATCAGCACCACTGGTTCGTCCAGAGTCGCAGTTCGCGGGAAAACCAGAAATCCGACTGGTACGTGTGGGCCGATCCCAAGCCCGATGGCACCCCGCCCAACAACTGGCTCTCCTTCTTCAGCGGCAGCGCCTGGACCTTCGACAGTCGGCGCCGCCAGTACTACCTGCACAACTTCCTCTCCTGCCAGCCGGACCTCAACTTTCACAACCCGGCGGTGCGTAAGGAGCAGCTCGACAACGCCCGCTTCTGGCTCGATCTCGGGGTCGACGGCTTTCGCCTGGATACCTCGAATTTCTACTTCCACAGCCTGGCGCTGCAGGATAACCCCGCGCTCGGCAGCGGCGAGCTCAAGACGCCCAGCGTCCCGGCATCGAACCCCTATTCGATGCAGCGCCACCAGTTCGATATCAGCCAGCCGGAGAATCTCGGCTTCCTGAGCGAACTGCGCGCCCTGATGGACGAGTACCCCGGCACCATGACGGTGGGCGAGATATCCGACGATCGCCCGCTGGAGCGCATGGTCGAGTACACCATCGGCGAAGACCGGCTCCACATGGCCTACACCTTCGACCTGTTCGATGCCGAGTTCAGCGCCCAGCGGCTGCGCGACATCATCGAGCATTTCCAGTACTACGCGGGCGACGCCTGGCCCTGCTGGGCGCTCTCCAATCACGATGTCATGCGTGTCGTCTCGCGCTGGACCCAGCACGAGAACCTGGAGCAGCAAGGGCCGCTGGTGGCCAAGCTCGCGACGGTCATGCTCTGTTCGCTCTACGGTAGCCTCTGCCTCTATCAGGGCGAGGAGCTGGGGTTGCCGGAAGCGGACGTCCCCTACGAGCGTCTGGTCGACCCCTACGGGCTGGCGCTGTGGCCGGATTACAAGGGGCGCGACGGCTGCCGCACGCCGATGCCCTGGACGAGCGGCGAGTACGGGGGGTTCACCTCGACGGAGCCTTGGCTGCCGGTGGACGGCCATCACCGTCAGCTGTCGGTGGAGCGGCAGCTCGCCGACGCGGACAGCACCCTGCGCGTGACGCGCGAGTTCCTGCACTGGCGCAAGTCGCAGCCGGCGATGGTCGACGGCACCTTGATTCTGGGCGACTTCGACGACGACTTGCTGGGCTGGTTGCGGGTCTCCCGGGACCAGGCGATCCTGGCGGTCTTCAATCTCACCGATGAAACGCGCCACACCAGTCTCCCGGACGGTGCTGGCGAGATCGTCTATCAGGCGGGATTCACGGCGCACCTCGAGAACGGCGAGCTGACTCTGCCTGCCTTCCAGGCGGCGTTCGTGCATGTCGACCGGGCTAGCATCGACCCCCGGGCGCTGATCGACCAGGAGCCCGACCCCGAGCGCAAGGGCTTTCTCAGCCGGCTGCTGGGGTCGCTGATGGGGCAGGACGAGGGCGGGGCGCGGCAGGGCTGAGCCCGCGCCCCAAGACCGGCCGGCGGCTCACCCGCCCCAGTAGTCGCGGGCCAGGTCGACCACTAGCCGCACCTTGTCCCACTGTGCCCGTTCGGCGAGTTCGTTGCCCTCCTCGGTGGAGGCGAAACCGCACTGCGGGCTCAGACAGAGCTGCTGCCGGTCGACGAATCGCGTGGCTTCGTCGAGACGCGCTCTGACGGCCTGGGGCTCCTCGAGCTCGCCCACCTTGGTGGTGATCAGCCCCAGCACCGCCTGCTGGTGACCCTCCGGGACGAAGCGCAGCGGATCGAAGCTGCCAGCACGGTCGCTGTCGTATTCCAGGAACCAGGCATCGACGTTGACGCGGCCGAACAGGGTATCGGCCACCGGCTCGTAACCGCCTTCGCTGATCCAGGTGGAGCGGAAGTTGCCGCGACAGACGTGGAGCGAGACATGGAGGTCGTCCGGCTTGCCGGCGAGGGCATGATTGAGCATCTCGGCGTAGATCGCCTGCAGGCGGTCGGGGTCGTCGCCGCGGTCCCGGGCCGCCTGCAGCTCCTTTTCCGAGCAGAGATAGGCCCACACGGTGTCGTCCAGTTGCAGATAGCGGCAGCCGGCATCGTAGAAGGCGCGGACGGCGTCGCGATAGGCGTCGGCGGTATCGGCGAAAAAGGCGTCCAGGCTGGGGTAGACGCCACTGTCGATCTTCTTGCGACCGCCGCGGAAGTGCAGCACGCTGGGACTCGGGATCGTCATCTTGGGCATGACGCTGGCGACGCTGGCCAGATAGCGGAAGTGATCCAGCATCGGGTGGGTATCGTCGAAGCCGACCTTGCCGTCGACCCGGATCTGCTTCGCGCCCGTCTGCACGCCCTGGAACTGAATGCCCTGGTCGCCGGTGAAACCGGTGACGCCAGCGAGCCGTTCGAGGAAATCGAAGTGCCACCAGGCGCGACGGAACTCGCCGTCGGTCACCACCTCGAGGCCGGCGGCTTCCTGCTGCTCCACCACCTGACGGATCTCGCGATCCTCGACGGCCGCGAGCGCGGCGGCGTCGATATCGCCTCGATGGAAGAGGGTCCGGGCCTCCTTCAGCGCCTGCGGGCGAAGAAAGCTGCCGACGATATCGGCTCGGAATGGGGGATGCGCTTGCGACATGAACTTGCCTCCTGTGCTGGGACTTCGCCATGCGGTGTCATCGGCGGCTGGCGATGGCGAGGTCGCCAATGATGCGGGCTGGGCGGCCATTCGACCAATGAAGCGAGTTCAAGCTGAGCATGTGTATCGTTCATCGTGAGGTGGGTGGCCGATGTGACCGGCGTCGCGCCCTCAAACTTTAGTGGTAGGATTGTCGGCCCCCGCCGACGCATTCACCGACGTGCCATCGGCATCGGCCGGGAGTCTTTTTCCATCGCGCCCCAACGTCGAACGCCGGGGTAAAGAACAGGAGTGTCCCGTGACGACCCCCTCTCAGCATGATCTACGCAACGCCTTCCGCGAACTGCTCGCCAGTGGCGAGTGCTACTACACGGCCTCGGTGTTCGATCCGATGTCGGCTCGCATCGCCGCCGACCTCGACTTCGAGGTTGGCATTCTGGGAGGGTCGGTCGCCTCGCTGCAGGTGCTGGCGGCGCCCGATTTCGCCTTGATCACCCTGAGCGAATTCGTCGAACAGGCGACCCGGATCGGCCGGGTGGCACGGTTGCCGGTGATCGCCGATGCCGACCATGGCTACGGCAACGCGCTCAACGTGATGCGCACGATCACCGAACTGGAGCGGGCCGGTGTCGCCGCGCTGACCATCGAGGACACCTTGCTGCCGGCGCAGTACGGCCACAAGTCGACCGACCTGATTCCCGTGGAGGAGGGCGTCGGCAAGATGCGCGCCGCACTCGAGGCCCGGATCGACCCGGCGCTGTCGATCATCGCCCGAACCAACGCCGGCCAGCTCGACGACGATGCCGCCATTGCCCGCATTCGCGCCTACCAGGCGGCCGGCGTCGACGCCATCTGCCTGGTCGGGGTCCGGGACTTCGAGCACCTCGAGAAGCTGGCGGCACCGTTGACGGTGCCGCTGATGTTGGTCACCTACGACAACCCGGCCCTGCGGGATCGCGCGCGCCTCGCGGCACTGGGCGTGCGCATCGTCGTCAACGGTCACGCTGCCTACTTCGCCGCGATCAAGGCGACCTACGACTGCCTGCGCGAGCAGCGCGATATCGCGACCAACGACCTGGATGCTTCGAAGCTGTCGACGCGCTACTCGACGCTCGAGGAGTATCGAATCTGGGCCCGCGAATACATGGATGTGAAAGAGTAGCCACGAGCCAAGAGCTACGAGCTACGAGCTACGAGCTACGAGCTACGAACTACGAGCCGAGAGCAGGGGCGATGGGCTCGCGAGCGGGAGGTGGATGCTTTTCTTTCCGCGACCCGGACGGCATTCTAGTCGGTTCGAAGCCCGAAGCCCGAAGCCCGAAGCCCGAAGCTGCCTTTAGTGTTAACGGAGATCACGATGACTGTCATGCAGTGGGAGCGCCTGCTCGATCCTGTCCGGCTGCACGATGCCCGGACGTCGCGCGGCGAAATCGGCCGGAGTCCGTTTCACAAGGACTACGACCGCATCGTCTTCTCCGGCTCGTTTCGGCGTCTGGGGCGCAAGACCCAGGTCCATCCGCTGACCGACAACGATCATATCCACACCCGGTTGACCCACTCGATCGAGGTCGGCTGCGTCGGTCGCAGCCTGGGCATGATCGTCGGCGAGCAGCTGCGCGACAGCCTGCCGGATTGGGTCACGCCCGCCGATCTCGGCGTCATCGTCCAGGCGGCCTGCCTGGGGCACGACATCGGCAACCCGCCGTTCGGGCATGCCGGCGAATACGCGATTCGCGACTGGTTCAAGTGGGCCGAGGCCCAGGGGAGCGGTCTGCTGGAGGGGCTCGACGAGGCGCAGCGCCGGGATCTGTTGACCTACGAGGGCAACGCCCAGGGTTTCCGGATCGTGACCCAGATCGAGTACAACCAGTTTCGCGGCGGCATGCGGCTCTCCGCCGCGACGCTGGGTACGCTGCTGAAGTATCCGTGGACGGTCGAGCATGGTGGCCAGATGGGCAAGTTCGGCTGCTATCAGTCCGAGAAGCACCTGCTGGTCGAGGTCGTCGAGCGGCTCGGTCTCAAGTCGGTCGATGGTTCCAAGTGGTGCCGGCATCCCCTGGCCTATCTGGTCGAGGCGGCGGACGACATCTGCTATGCGCTGCTCGATCTCGAGGATGGTCTGGAGATGGGCATCCTGCGCTACGAGGAGGTCGCTCAGGTACTGCTGCAGATTGCCGGCGAGCCGCCGAGGGGTTATGAACAGATGGCCGCCGACGGTGTGTCGCAGCGTCGGCGGATCGCGGCGCTGCGCGGCGCGGCGATGGAGAGGGCGGTCAACGAAGTCGGCGATGTCTTCGTTCAACACGAGAAAGCGTTGCTCAACGGCACCCTCAACGACGATCTGCTCGAGCTCTGCCACCCGGATCTCACCTGGGGCGTCTCCTCGGCCAAGCAGCTGGCTCGCGAGCGCATCTTCCAGAACGAGCGCAAGGCCAAGCTCGAGATCGGCGCCTACACCACGCTCGGTATTCTGCTGGAGGCCTTCATCGGTGCGGCGCATGAGCTGCATCACACCGGGCACTCTTCCTTCAAGCACCAGCGCGTGCTGGCGCTGATCGGCGAGAACACGCCGAAGCCGAACTGGCCGCTCTACGACAGCTATCGTCGGATGCTCGATTTCATCGGCGGCATGACCGATCACTACGCGGTCGAGCTGGCCCAGGAGATGGGTGGCCGCCTCAAGGGAGACTGAACGCTCTCCCGCTTCTCCTCTCGTCGCCGGGCCCGCTCCCGGCGTCGTCGTATCTGGCACCCATTAGACCATTGCCTCGGGCGAGTGTCGGGTATGGCTGTTGAAACCAGACTCACAACTCCGTATTTTAATTGAACGGTCAATCAATAAAGATCGGTTCGACCGCACGCCAGGGTCGAGAGCGAGCACTCGATCGCCGATTCAGGCCGCCGGCCAACGTCGCCACTGCCCGCTGGGAAAAACCATTCTCGCTTTTACCCGGCGATGAGCCATATTTCAGACGCCAGCCGGCATCGCCAGGCTGGCAAAAACGCGCGACGCGTGGGCCGGCGGTTCCACGACCTGACGCCGGGATCGGCAGATGACAGCCAAGCGTCAGGGCTACGGAGTGGGTCGAGTCTTCCGTTGAACACATGGCTGGATTCAACGACTGAAGTCGACTTAACTCAACTCGAGGTCAGATGACCTCGCGGCGGGAACACGGGAACGAGCCAAGGGTCTCAAACGCCCTGCGCCTCTACAGGTCATGTCAGCCGCCAGGGGCGTCGCTGCTCGTCAACGCAAACTATCTGACCATGATGGGAGCCGCATGAGCACAAGCCCCGATAATAATTCCACGACCCAGGACAGACTGAATCCAGTCGTCTTCTATGGGTCGGTCATCGGCATCGTCGCCTTTTCGCTGTGGGCGATGATCGCTACCGAGCAAGCGAATGGCATCATCAACGCGCTGCTGGGCTGGATCTCCAACACTTTCGGCTGGTACTACTTTCTCACAGTCGTCATCTACCTTGCCTTCGTGGTGTTCGTGGGCTTTTCCCGCTTCGGCAAGATTCGTCTCGGGCCGGAGCATTCGAGGCCGGATTTCAATATCTTCTCCTGGTCGGCGATGCTGTTCTCCGCCGGTATCGGCATCGGGGTCATCTTCTTCGCCCTGGCGGAACCGCTGACCCAGTTCTACAACGCGCCCAACGCGCCGAGCGACCAGGTGGCGGCCGCCCGTCACGCGATGCAACTGACTTTCCTCCACTGGGGGCTTTCGGGCTGGGGGATCTACACCCTGGTGGGCATGTCGCTGGCGTTCTTCAGCTATCGACACAACCTGCCGCTGACCATCAGTAGCGCGCTCTATCCCATCTTCGGCAAGAAGATCTACGGCCCCATCGGTCACGTGGTGGACATCGCCGCCGTACTGGGCACGGTGTTCGGTATCGCTGCCAGTCTCGGCATCGGCGTCATCCAGCTCAACTACGGGCTGAACTTCATGTTCGGCATCGCGGAAAGTGCCTGGACCCAGACCATCCTGGTACTGCTGATCGTGCTGTTCGCGACGATCTCCGCGGTGACCGGTGTCGAGAAGGGGATTCGTCGCCTTTCCGAGTTCAACATTCTGCTGGCGATCGCGCTGCTGCTGTTCGTGCTGTTTGCCGGCAAGACGGTGTTCCTGCTCAATGCGCTGGTGATGAACATCGGCGACTACCTCTCCGGCTTCATCTCGATGTCGTTCGATACCTATGCCTTCGATCAGCCGACGGACTGGCTCAACGCCTGGACGCTGTTCTTCTGGGCATGGTGGATCGCCTGGGGCCCGTTCGTCGGTCTGTTCCTGGCGCGGATTTCGCGTGGCCGCACCATCAGAACCTTCGTGGCCGGCACCCTGACGCTGCCGATCGCCTTCATGATGATCTGGATGTCGATCCTGGGTAACAGTGCCCTCGACATGGCGATGAATGGCGCGACGGACTTCGGCGAGCAGGTCATGAATACGCCGCCGGCGGGTATCTATCTGTTCCTGCAGGAGTATCCGTTCCCGGTCTTCTCGACCATCGCGGTCAGCATCCTGGCGATCGTGTTCTTCGTCACCTCCGGTGACTCGGGCGCCCTGGTACTGTCGAACTTCACCTCCAAGCTGAAGGACGTCAACAGCGACGCGCCGATCTGGATGCGCATCCTCTGGTCGGCGGTGATCGGGGTGCTGACCCTGTCACTGCTGCTGGCCGGTGGCCTGTCGACGCTGCAGAGCGCGGTGGTCATCACCGGGCTGCCCTTCTCGATCGTGCTGTTCTTCATGATCGCGGGGCTCTACAAGGCGCTGAAGGTCGAGGCGTTCAAGGAGGACAGTCACCGCCTCAGCCTGTCCGGCTCGCTGTCGGGACGCATGTCCGCCGGCGGGCGCGATCGCGCTCACGACTGGAAGACCCGGCTCAAGCGTGCCATGTCGTTCCCCAATCGCCAGCAGGCCCAGCAGTTCCTGGAAGAGACCGGGCGGCCGGCAATGGAGGCGGTGCGCGAGGAGCTGATGAAGCAGGGCGTCGAGGTCGACATCAGCACTGGCACGCAGAACGATGACGACTACCTGTCGCTCTACGTCGATCTCGGCAGCGAGCAGAACTTCGCCTACCAGATCTGGACGCACCCGTTTTCGACGCCGTCCTTCGCCATGCGGACACCGCGTAGCAGCAGTCGGTACTATCGTCTGGAGGTGTATCTGCTGGAAGGTAGCCAGGGCTACGACCTGATGGGCTACACCCGCGAGCAGGTCATCGATGACATCCTTGACCAGTACGAGCGCCACCTGCAGTTCCTGCACCTCAATCGGGAAGAGCCGGGCAGCATCAACATGCCTGACAGTCCGGAACAGCCGCCGGGCTGAGATCGCCCGGCTTCTCGCTGACCACGACCCCGGCCATCTGGCCGGGGTCTTTTTTGTGCCCGCCATCCCTGGCGATCGTCATTCAGACCATCGCTGGCGCGACGTCAAGAAGCCCTTCCGGAAAGCCCTCGATCGGCTCCGCCGCGATACCGGCGTCGTTCGCGGCGGGCGTTCCCTGGCTGCGGTTGAGCCATTCCAGGATGGCCGTGGCCGTCGTCCTGCCGGGGTCGGCGATGCCCTGGGTGCCGAACAGGCGGTTGAACTCGAACAGGAAGGGGTGATCCCCGACCATGGCAACGTCGAACCCGGCGTGATCGACGCCCAGTCTGGCGGCCACACGCTGGACCAGCGCCAGCACGGAAGGGGGGATGTCGTCGTGATCGATCGTGCCGCCCTGGGCGACGTTGGCGCGATATCCCCCCGCCGGTGTCACCCGCCAGTAACTGGCGAGGATCCGATCGCCGATCAGGACGATGCGCAGGTCCCGGTCGATGGGAAGGAGGGTCTGGGCGTACAGCACCTCCTGGGACGCGGCCAGCGTTTCGAGTTCGCGTCGCCTCTCGATCAGGTGCACGCCCTGGCCACGGGCGCTGCGGATCTCCTTGACGATCATCGGGTAGCCGACTTCCGCCTCGGCGATATCGATACCGTGGCAGGTGCTGGCCTGAATCGTCGTCCGCGGGAGGTTGTCCGGGCAGATGGCCTGGAAGGCGCGGGTCTGCTCCACCTTGTCGTGGCCCAGGTAGTAGGTGGCAGGCGACGGGAAGATGCGCTTGTGCATCGCATGCAGCAGCGTGCTGACCTGCCAGTAGCTGGGAAACAGCAGCCAGTCGGCGGCCTGGATCTCGTCGAGATGTTCGAACATGCGCTCGGGCTTGATGTAGCGAACGCCGGGGATGTGCAGGGTGCGAGAAACGTCGAAGGAGATCAGACGCATCGGATGCCTCTTGAAATACCAGCCCGCTGGTGGGAGGGAGAAAAAAGCGCGCTATCATCGGGCCGTTTGGGGGGCTTGGCAAGTCCTTCGCGACCGGGCGATGGGAACAATCCCCCGCCGCCGGCGCCGGGGTGACATATCAACGACGTGCTACGCTCATTTTTGTCGATAACAAAAAAGCGAGGACGGGATGTGGGCGCTTTCACTTGGTGGGATACCGCGGTTCTGATCGTCTACGTGGTGGGCATTGCCTGGGTGGGCGCCCGCTTCGGCAAGGATCAGGAGAGCACGCAGGACTATTTTCTCGGTGGCCGCAAGATTCCCGGCTGGGCCATCGGCCTGTCGGTGATGGCGACCCAGGCCAGCGCGATCACCTTCATCGGCGCACCCGGCTGGGGGTTCGAGGGCGGCCTGGAGCGCCTGGCGACCTTCATCAACGTGCCGCTGGCGATGGCGGTTCTGATTCTGGTGCTGGTACCGATCTTCCATCGAGCCGGCATCTACAGCATCTACGAGCTGCTCGAGCGTCGCTTCGGGGCGCTGACCCGATCGCTGGCGGCGCTGCTGTTCCTGGTCGCGCGCGGCCTCGCCACGGGCGTGGTGCTCTACGCACCGGCGCTGGTGCTCTCGGTCGTCACCGGTTGGGACGTCAACCTGACCATCGTGCTGATGGCGGTGATCGCGGTGAGCTATACCGTGCTCGGCGGCATCAGCGCGGTGATCTGGACCGACGTGATCCAGATGTTCGTGCTGTGGCTGGGCGCGATCCTGAGCATGGTGCTGATGGTCTCGAGCCTGCCCGGCGGTTGGGGCGACGTGTTCGCCTACGGCGCCGCCAACGGCATGTTCGACACCATCGATTTGTCGCTCGATCCCACCGTGACCTACTCGCTATGGGCGGGGCTGATCGGCGGCGTGGTCATGCACGTGGCCTATTTCGGCACCGACCAGAGCCAGATCCAGCGGGTATTGACCAGCCCCTCGATCGCCGAGGGGCAGCGCTCGCTGCTGATCGGTGGTTACCTGCTGGTGCCGCAGATGCTGCTGTTCCTGTTCATCGGCGTGATGCTCGCCGCCTACTACCAGCAGCACGGCCTCACCGCGCCGGAGAACCTGAACGAGCTGTTCCCGCGCTACGTGGTCAACGCCTTTCCCGTCGGGGTGACCGGGCTGGTGATCGCCGGGGTCTTCGCAGCCGCCATGTCGAGCCTGGATTCCGCGCTCAACTCGTTGTCCGCGGTGACGGTGCGCGATTTCTACGCCCGCTACGTCAGGCCCGATGCCGACGAGAAGCACTACCTCAAGGCGTCGCGCTGGGCGACCATCTTCTGGGGGCTCTACGCCACCGCGTTCGCGTTCTTCGCCGGTAATCTCGGCCCGGTCATCGAAGCCGTCAACCGCATCGGTTCCTGGTTCTACGGCGCGCTGCTGGGAACCTTCCTGCTGGCCGTGCTCAGCCATCGCAGCAACGGCAGAGGGGCGGTCAGCGGGATCATCGTCGGCATGGCGGCGGTATGGGCCGTCTCCCAGACCGATGTCTCCTGGCTCTACCAGAATTTCGTCGGGCTGATCGTCTCGGTCGTGGTCGGCTATGCGGTGAGTTTGACCGCGCCGGCGCCGTCGGCCGTGCAGCTCTCGGACGTGGTGATCGACGAGACCGCGCCCGACATGCAGGCGATCCTCAAGGGACGTAGCGAAGGTGCCGCCGAGATCGGTCGCGATGCGCGCCTGACACGGCGTCGCTGCATCGGCCTGGTCGTGTGGTTCTTCGTGTCGCTGGCCGCACTGGCGCTGCTGCAGGGGTGGGCCAATGGCTGATCGCGAAGGCGAGCGGCGGATGATGGCGGTGGATAAGACGGCGCCGGCGTCGAGGCTGCCTCGGCGGCTGGGCGCCGTCGCCGCCGAGCCGAGGCTGCGGCGCTACGGTGCCGAACGGTTCGAACCGGCGTGGTTGTCGCTGTGGGCAGTGGCGATCGGTCGCGAGACGGGGCCACCAATGGCCTGGCTGCTGGCGGCCGACAATCTGCCGAGAGCCATGCTGATGGCGGGGGAGTTGCCCCTCCATTCGGCGGACCACGACGGCGTGCTGGCCCTCGAAGGCGGTCGACCGCCGACGCTATCGCAGTTCGAGCGCTGGTGGCTATGGGAGCGACTGGCCCGGCCGCGCCGCTGGTCGCTGCGGGTTCAGCCCGCGACGTTGCGAGCGGTCGAATTCCCGCTGTGGCTGGGGTATTCGCCAGGGCGTCGCCATGCCCGGCTGATCGTTCTCAGCGGCCTCTCCGGCGAGGCGCTGGGAGCACTCAAGCCGGCGGTGCTGGCCGGACTTCGCCACCGAGCGCGCGCCGAGGCCGCCAGCGGTCCGGCGGCGCGGGACGACGAGCGCGTTCCCGGCTAGCGGGCGTCGCCGCCGCGCTCCATGGCGACCAGCTGCTCCCGGTTGGGCAGGCCCTCCATGTCGCCGATCACCTGAACCTGGCGGGCGCCGATCAAGTTGCCGCGATGCAGCGCCGCGTGCCAGTCCAGCCCGTCCAGATAGGCGCTGACGATGCCCACCGCGAAGCCGTCGCCGGCACCGACGGTGTCGACGACCTGCTCGACGGGTGAGCCGTCGACGGTGCCCTCGCTGTCGGCGGTGCGGAAGTAGCTACCCTCCGGGCCGAGCTTGATCACCACCGCCCTGGCGCCGCGGTCGAGGTAGTCGCCGGCGATGTCGTAGGCCGTCTCGCGGCCGGTCAGCAGGCGGCCTTCGCTCAGACCTGGCATGACGATGTCGGCCTCGGCGGCGAGCGCATTGAGGGTTTCGATCATGACCGCTTCGCTGGGCCACAGGCTGGGGCGCAGGTTGGGATCGAACGAGACCGACAACCCGTCGCGGCGGGCCTGTCGCAGCAGATGAAAGGAGAGCTCGCGCGCCGATTCGGAAATGGCGGGCGGGATGCCGGTGGCGTGGAGGTGGCGGGCCGCTTCCAACTCGACATCGCTGGCGTCGGCGATGCTCAGGTGGCTGGCGGCGCTACCCCGGCGGACGTACTCGACGTGAGGGTCGGCGCCGTCGACGGCACGCTCCTTGAAGATCAATCCGGTGGCATTCGCTGCATCACGTCGAACATGCCGGCAGTCGAGACCTTCGGCCTCCAGTGCCCGCTGCAGGAAGGTGCCGTTGTGATCCGCGCCGACCCGGCTGAGCCAGCGCACGTCGAAGCCCAGCCTCGAGAGTCCGATCGCGACATTGGTATCGGCGCCGGCGGTGCGGCGATGAAATCTCGTCACCTGGTCGAGCGGACCTTGATCGTCGGCGATGAACATCGCCATCGCCTCGCCAAAGGTCAGGACATCGTAGGCGGTGCGGGAATCGGAACGGGGCATGGCGTCTCCTGTTGGGTGCAAGCACGCTTCGTCAAGAACGTGATGTGGAAAAAGAGTGGGAAGATGGCGTCCGGGAAGCCGGCGCGAAACGTCGCCCCGGCGATGTCACTGGCTTGGAGGCTTGTTCACGCCGCACTGGTGGCGCCGGTTCAGGATCTCCACCAGGTGCTGGCGCTGGGCGTCGTCGATCGCTTCGCCCTGGGCCGTACCCAACTGGGTGGCAAGATCGACGCCATCGACCACCCGGACGTCGCGGCTGTCGCCGAGATGCTCGGTTTCGTCATCGATCTCCCAGCCGGGCAGCACCAGGATGCCACTCACCGGCACGCTCAACTTGGCGTGACGAGCCAGCCACTGACGCAACCAGACCGTCGAAAGCCGGACCTTGCGCAGGACCTGGCGCTCGTTCCAGCCGCGAAAGCGCAGGCGTTCGCTCTCCACCGAGACGGTATTGATGGGGCGGCCCTCGAGATCGAGCGGGAATTCGCGGGCCACCGTCTGGATCACGAACACCCCCTGCGGCGTCACCAGCACGTTGTCGATGGTGTAGGAGTCGGCGGGGAAGTCGTGGAACACGAAGTAGGGCTTGGCCAGCGGGCGAATCAGGTGATCCAGCGCCTGGCCCACCGCCAGTTCACAGGCGAGGCTGCGGGTCAGGCGGCGCACTCGCTGCACGTCGCGCAGGATCAAAAAGCAGAACAGCATCGCCAGCAGGGTGCTGACCACGCCGTACAGCGACCACTCCAGCCAGCTCTGCTCCTCGGCGAACAGCATCCGGCCCATGCCGTAGACCAGCGGCATCAGGGTGAGCGTCGGCGCCAGCGTGGCGTCGAGGAAGAACACCATGCGGGCCTTTTCCAGCCGGTCCCGGTGGGCCTGGGCAATTTCACGAATCGGCTTGCCGTCGTGCGGGGAGCGGAGACCGACGGTCTGCACGTCGCGCAGGGTGATCGCCACCAGCGCGGCGGCGCCCAGCGGGGCGAGAAAGATCAGCGGCAGCACGTACTCCAACCAGGCCATGAGCGGTTGTCCTTGCAGTGGCGTGGGCGGGAAGAGGCTCCATTCTAGCCGAGGTCGAGCGTGGTCTGCGATGTTGGAACGCCGTCGACGCAGATCCGGTTGCGTCCGGCATGCTTGGCCGCGTAGAGCGCCTGATCTGCCTGCAGCAGCCACTGTTCGTGGTTCATCATCAGCGGGCTCTTGGCGGCCACGCCGATACTGCAGGTGGGCATCCTGAGAAGCGGCGGCGGTGGCGGGTAGCGCCCCAGCCGTTGCTGGAAATGCTGAAGCCTGGCCATGGCCTGCTCCAGGGTGGTCGACGGCATCAGCAGGCCGAACTCCTCGCCACCGTACCGGCCGAGCAGCACGTCATCGCCGAACGACTGGCGCAGCAGAGCCGCCAGCGTACGCAGTGTCTGGTCGCCGATGCCGTGACCATGTTCGTCGTTGATGCGCTTGAAGTGGTCGAGGTCGAGCAGCGCGATGGTGGCGGGCGAATCGGTTGGCAGGTGGGTCGCCACCTGGCCCTCCCAGAAGCGGCGGTTGAACAGCCCGGTCAAGCCGTCGGCGCGGCTCAGCTCCATCAGCGTCGTCTTCTGGCGGTTGAGCTTGCGAGCCTGGAGATAGGTGATGTAGCCGATCGCGAGGGGATAGATGATGATCATCGGCAGGCTGCAGAGCAGCACGGTCGACGACGGGACGACGTTGGGGAAACCCGGCACGATCACCCACATGCCGATCGCCGCACCGGCGGCCAGCAGAGCGAAACCCCGCAGCAGCATGCGTATCCCGCCAACCGCGATATTGTCGAGGCTGATCATCGTCAACACCACCACGGAGGGAAGTACATTGAAATGCATGGCCGCCGTCCAGAAACCGCCCAGCAGACTGTCGGCGCCGAGATTCCAGCGTTCGGCATGATAGGGTGAGGCGTGATACCTCGCCCGCCAATAGGCGAGATGGGACCAGAACAGGATCTGCAGGGCCCACAGCGTCCAGACCCAGGGCGGGGTCGGCAATTCGTGGAGCGCGCTGCCAATACACAGCCCGCCAATCAGGAGACCCAGGGTCCGTGGTGCGTAGATCCGTCTAGCGAGACGGATGCCTCTCAAACGCTTTTCGACCACAGGATCCAGAGGCGTATCGGGCATATCGGAAGCCACCGGCGTTCAGGACGCCTATGTTGTGTTCATGAATGGTAGCTTTCATATCTAACATCGATCGGTGGAAAACAGTATGCCCAACGACTCAATTCCGGACGTCGCGGCGCTGGCCGATTTCGTCGAGCGCCATCCGCGGCTGTTCGTGCTGACGGGTGCCGGTGTCAGCACCGACTCCGGTATTCCCGACTATCGCGATGCGCGGGGCGACTGGAAACGGCCGCCGCCGGTCAGCCATCAGGCGTTCATGGCGAGTCATGGCGTGCGCCAGCGCTACTGGGCGCGCAGTCTGGTCGGCTTTCGTGCCCTCGCCGGGGCTCATCCGGGTCAGGCGCACCGGGCGTTGGCGACGCTGGAGGAGCAGTCGCGGATCACTTCGCTGGTGACCCAGAACGTCGATGGTCTGCATCAGCGCGCCGGTGCCCGCCGCGTCATCGACCTGCACGGCCAGGCCGACGTGGTAAAGTGCATGCGCTGCGACGCGACGATGATGCGCCATGCGCTCCATGATGAGCTGGCCCGCCTCAACCCGCAGTGGTTGTCGCTGCCCGCGGAGGTGGGGCCGGACGGCGACGCCGATCTCGACGGCCACGATTTTTCGACCTTCCAGGTACCCGGTTGCCATCGTTGTCATGTCGGCATTCTCAAGCCGGACGTGGTGTTCTTTGGCGACAACGTCCCCAAGCCACGGGTCGAACGGGCCTTGGCTGCCCTCGAGGCGGCGGCGGGGATGCTGGTGATCGGATCGTCGTTGATGGTCTATTCCGGGTTCCGCTTCGCTCGTCGGGCGGCTAGGGACGGCAAGCCGATGGCCTGCGTCAATCTCGGCGTCACCCGGGCCGACGAGCTGTTCGCGCTCAAGATCGCGGCGCCGATCGGGCCGACGCTGATGGCACTGGTCGATGCACTGGAACGGCGGCGGGGTGGCATGATTCCGGAACGAGAGAACCCGGCCTCGGCCGGGTTCTGATATCGCAGGTGGTATCGGACGTTCACTGGCGCGTCGGTGGTGCCATGAATTCCGGGCCCACCGGATCCTTCACCTGTTTCGACAGAATCGCGTCGATATCCGCCATGTCCTCCTCGCTCAGCTGCCAGCCGGTAATGTCGCCCAGCGGATCGACCTGGTCCGGCTTGCGTGCGCCCCACAGCGCGACGACGTTGGGCGAACGATCCAGGATCCAGCGCACCGCCAGTGCCAGCACGCTCTTGTCGTGGCGGGTGCGAGCCAGCTCCGTCAGCGCGTCGACGGCGGCCAGATACTGGGCAAAGCGCGGTGGCTGGAACTTGGGATCCTTGTTGCGCAGATCGTCGCCGCTGAAGCGGTAGTCCGAGTGCATCTTGCCGGTGAGCAGCCCCCGACAGAGCGCGCCGTAGGTCAGCAGCGTCAGGTCGTTGTTCTCTGCGTAAGGCAGGATCTCGCCGTCGATGTCGCGCTCGAACAGGTTATAGGGCGGCTGCAGCGTATGTAGCGGCGCCGAGCGGCGAAAGATGTCGCACTGCTCGGGGGAGAAGTTGCTCACGCCGATCGCCCGGATCTTGCCTTCGCGGTGGAAGCGCGCCATCGCCGTGGCGGTCTCCTCGAGGTCGACCAGTGGATCCGGCCAGTGAATCTGGTAGAGATCGATATGATCGGTTCGCAGTCGCCGCAGCGAGTCGTCGAGCTCCTTCTCCAGGCGTTTGGCGGTGGCGTTGCGGGCCAGGGTGTTGTCGTCGTACCACTCGAGACCGGCCTTGGTCGCCAGCACCAGCTTATCGCGCTGGTCCGACTGGGCAACCGCCTTGCCGACGACCTCCTCCGAATGGCCGAAGCCGTACGCCGGAGCGGTATCGATCAGGTTGACGCCCCGGTCGATGGCGGCGTGGATGGTACGAATCGCGTTGGGGTCGTCGGTGCCGCCCCACATGCGTCCACCCATGGCCCAGGTGCCGAGGCCGATGCGCGAGGTGACGATGTCCGTGCCCGGTAATGTCAGTGTTTCCATCCTGCCCTCCTTGGTGGCGAAGCGAAGCCCTACAGAGTGAGGCGCCAGCCCGACCGCCACAAGCCGTACCTTCGGTGGGTGGTCTCTTCAGTGCGTCGGTGCCGCGCCGGTGGTCGTGACCGGAATATCGGGCTCGGCGGCGTCACCGTCGCCGAATACCGAGACCGGTTCGGGATTCAGGTAGAGAATACGGTCGTCGTCGCGAATCTGCGCGCTGAGACGATAGAGATCGTCGTGATCGATCGCCTCGGCTGCGTACTGCAGCGTGACCGGAATCGGCAGTCGCCCCAGCTGTTCGTAGCGACTGCTGGCCAGGACGTCGCCGGTGGAGATGTCCTTCAGCTGAACCTCCAGTACCGCGGATTCGGGCAACGTGACCGGCTTGTCGGCAACCACGCGAGCCGCCAGCGTGTCGAACTGGGGGCCGCTGGCGCAGCCTGCCAGCATCCCGAGTGCCAGTGCGGCAGTGCCGAGTCGGAGCGAGCGTGAAGCGTTGAACGAGAACATCGAATCCCCTCGAAGATTGAGCGTTGAAGCGCGCGATAAGGGTGTGACAAGGGAACACGGCCTAAATTCCACGCGCCGGACAAGGTGCGGGAGTCCCTCGGGCTCACCCCCCGGCGAGCTTGACCTTGTAGCCTCGCGATTCCAGCTCGCGCTTGAGTACGTCGCGATGGTCGCCCTGGATCTCGATCACCCCATCCTTGATCGCACCGCCCGTCCCGCAGCGTTTCTTGAGCGTCTTGGCCAGCATCTTCAGCGCTTCGCTGTCCAGCGGCACGCCTTGAATCGTCGTCACACCCTTGCCCTTGCGGCCGCTGGTCTCGCGCCGGATACGAACGATGCCGTCGAGCGCGGCGATCCGTTCGGCCTCCTCCCGGGCCCGGCATTCGCACTCGGCGACAGGCCGACGGCAGTCGGGACAGGTCTCGCCATGTTCGGTCGAATAGACCAGGCCACGCAGTTGATCCTGTAACGAAGGCATGGGAACTCCGATAAGACGTGAAAAACACATGATAACGCGGCCATCCGGCCGGTAACGAGCGATCCGAAACGATCGCGGCCCGAGCCATGGGCTCGGGCCGCGATCATCGCCGTAGGCGGTGGAACCTCCAGTAGTGGCCGTCGCCGAGTGCGCTCGGTCGAGCCGCTAGAGGTTGCCGACCGCGAGGGCCGGGATCAACTTGTCGATCACCGCCGGCAATTCGCGCATGTCGCGAATTTCGATGGCCTCTGACGGGGAGGGCTCGAGGTCGGGGAAGCGATTGATATGGACGACCCGCATGCCCGCGGCCAGCGCGGCGCGGACGCCCACCTGGGCATCGTCGATCACGATGCAGTCGGCGGGTTCGAAGCCCATGTCGCGGCCGGCATGCAGGAACAGGCCCGGTGCCGGCTTCCAGCTGCCCACGGTGTAGGCGCTGTAGATATGATCGCCGAAGAAGCCACGCAATCCGGTGCTGTCCAGCGCTCGCCGAATCTTGGCCTCGGGCCCGTTGGAGGCGACACAGCGCGGCAGGGCTCCGAGCGCGTCGAGCGCTTCCGGTACGCCAGCGATGGGCACGAGCTCGTCGACCATGCGCTCGTGCATCTCCTGGCGCATCGCCGTCTCGATTCGCTGGCGAACGGAATCCTCGAGGCGTCCGTGCAGTCGTTCCAGATGGGAGACGATGCTGGCGAAACGCGCGCCACGAAATTCCGTCAGATAGTCATTGGGCTGGAAGGGTAGGCCCGCCTGATTGAGATACTTCGCCATGATCTCGGCGAGGAGGGGTTCGCTGTCGACCAGAGTGCCGTCGCAATCGAAAAGCAGGCAGAGGGGATCGGGCATGGTGGGTCGCCTCGAGGGCGCTGTCAGTGGATGTGACGCCGGCCTTGGGTGAAACTGGCCGCTGCGGTTGACTCCAGTTCTCTGATTATCGGCCCCGTGATCGAAGACTGTAGGATTACGGAACACTGTTTTTAATCTATCTTGCAACTTTAGTCGCCCCGGCTGGAAATCACAAGCCGGAGCGAACGAGTCCCCAGAAATTGCACACTTTTTGATCGCCCTGTCTCAGCCCGCGTCCGGGCCGAAAGTCTGGGGTAGGTAGAGGACCAGGTCTGGGAAGGCGATCAGCAGGCCGATCACCACCAGCATCACCAGCAGATAGACCATCGTGGTACCCAGTGCCTTGAGCAGGGGGATGCCGCCGATCTTGGCCGAGATCATCAGGCACAGGCCGTAGGGCGGCGTGATCAGGCCAAGGCCGAGCGCCATGACGCTGATCACGCCGAACTGCAGCGGATCGACGCCCGCCTGGGCCGCCAGCGGTTGGAAGATCGGGGCCAGAATCGCCATCGCCGGCAGCGAATCCATGAAGGTGCCGACCAGCAGCATGACGATGGTGGCGATGATCAGCAGGGTGGTCGGGTCGGTGATCTCGACGCCAGCCATCAGTTGCGGCGGGATGCGGTAGAAGCTGATCAGGTAGCCGAAGATCGCGGCGCCCACCAGGCTGAACAGCGACAGCGAGCAGAGCCGGACGGTGTCGGTCGAGGCGTCCAGCACGCTCTTGAAGGTCAGCTCGCGGTAGACGATGGAACCCAGCAGCAGGGCATAGAGCACCGCCATCACCGCCGCCTCGGTTGGCGTGACGATACCGAGGGTAATGCCACCGATGATCAGCACCGGGATGCCAGCGGCGAGCAGGCCATCCTTGCCCGAACTGGCCAGTTGCTTGAGCGTGGCCCGCTTGCGCGTCGGCACGTCGTAGCGGCGCACGTAGCCCAGGTTGAGCAGCAGTTGTGCCACCGCGATCAGGACCCCGGGAACGATGCCCCCCAGGAACAGGCCGGCGATCGAGGTGCTGGTCAGCGCGCCCCAGACGATCATGTTGATCGACGGCGGAATGATGATGCCCATCACCGACGAGGCCGCGGTGACCGCGACACTGAAATGGGTCGGGTAGCCCTCTTTCTTCATCGCCGGGATCAGCACCGTACCGATGCCGGCACTGTCCGCCGTCGAGGATCCCGAAACCCCGGCGAACAGCATGCTCACCAGTACGTTGACATGGGCCAGTGCCCCTTTGACGTGGCCGACCAGATTGAGACACAGCGTGATCAGGCGATCGGTGATCCGGGCCGCATTCATCAGGTTGCCGGCGAGCAGGAACAGCGGGACCGCCAGCAGCACGAACGAATCCATGCCGTAGTACATGCGCTGGAACATGATCCAGGGGACGAGACGTGGGTCGAGCACGATGATCGAGAATGACGTCAGCACCAGCGACATGGCGATGGGGACGCCGAGAATGATGAATACGCCGAGCAGCACGAACAGGAGCCACGGCAGCAGGGGTAACCAGTCGGTGGGCATCATGATCGGTTCTCCGGGGTATCGAGTGTCTGCGTCGGGGGGGCGGCCCCCAGCTCATCTATCTCGGAAGGGGTGTCCAGCTCGCGTTCCATGGCGTCGACGCCGTGGCGCATCGTCAACAGCAGGCGCTGCAGACTGAACAGCACGATCAGCACGCCGCTGACGAAGAAGGTCGAATAGGTCACCACCATCGGCAACTGCGAGGCGCTGGCGATGCGGTCGAAGCCGGAGAGCAGGAAGCCGAAGCCGAAGACGACGAAGATCATGCCCACCAGCAGACAGGCGACGTCGCGAATCACTCGCGTTATCCGGTCCGGTCGGGAACCGCGCGGAAATGCCTCGAGCACGAAGTGGTCGGCATGCAGCACCCCGATCGAGGTGCCCTGCATGATCATCCACTGGAAGGCGAAACGGCTCATCTCCTCGGTCCAGTAGAGTCGCGGCATGAAGCCCAGATTGCGGCTCGCGATCTGATAGACGATCAGCACGATGAAGCTGGCCAGCAGCAGCAGCAACACGCCATTGAGGAAGCGCTCCAACTGACGGTTGACGCGGCCCAGGGTCATTGCGAATGCCATGAGGTGCTCCTCAATCCGTGTTGATGATGAGTTCGTAAAGATCGCGTAGCCCCATGTCGTCGATGACCCGCCCCAGCGGTTCGGCGACGATCTGCTGCATGCGCTGGCGGTCCATGGGATAGAAAGTGGCACCTTCCTCTTTCAGCTTGTCGCGGGACTCCTTGTCGAGCCGGATCTGCAGGTTGCGCGCGTACTGCTCGCTCTCGTCGGCAGCCGCCTGCACCGCCTGCCGCTGGTCCGGTGTCAGCGACTCCCAGGTGTCGTCGGAGATCGTCAGCAAGCGTACGGTGATGTCGTGCTCGGAGAGCCCGATATAGGGCGCGACCTCGTGGAAGCGCATGCGGTAGATCCACTCCGCTTCGTTGAGCAGGCCGTCGATGGCGCCGAGCTGCAGGCCGGTGTAGATCTCCTTGTAGGCCATCACCGTCGGCTGGGTGCCCAGCGCCGCCCAGGCGGTGATGACCGGACGGGTCGGATTGGTGCGCAGCTTCATGCCCTGGAGCGCATCGAGATTCTCGAGCGGTCGCGTGCTGACGATCTGGCGCGTGCTCCCGCCGTAGTAGGCAAGCACCTTGACCCCGGTCTCCTCTTCGATACGCCGGGCGATTTCCCGGCCCGGCTCGCCATCCAGCACGTGACGCCAGTGGTCGAGATCGCGATACAGGAAGGGAATCGAGAAGATGGTGGCGGTGTGCGAGAACTCCGAGATCAGGCCCGGATTGACGATCGAGAGGTCCAGCGCGCCCGCGGTCTGCTGCTCGAACATCTCGGTTTCGTGACCCAGCACCGAGTTGCTGTAGATACTGACCGTCAGGTCACCGCCGGTCTTCTCCTCCAGCAGCTGCTTGAAGCGCTCCGCACTGAGGTGATAGGCGGTATCCTCGGTGGCGCCATGGCCGAAGATCAGCTCGCGAGCCTGGGCGGCGGGAACGATGGCGACGAGCGCCGTCAGCGCCATTGTCGTCAGCAGAACGGTGGCTAACCCGCGAAAGGCCGGGGGGCGATGGTTCATGTCGACTCCTGCGTGACAGCGGATGAAATTCGGGAACTGGCGCGAATCACCAGGGGGGCCTCGAGCACGATGCGCTGTCGCTCGCCTTCGGGATGGGCTATTCGCTGTATGGCCAGTTCGGCAGCGTTCCGGCCGATCGCGCGAGGATGCGTCGCGATGCTGCTCAGCGCGGGCTCGGCGAGGGCGGCTTCCTCGATGTCGTCGACGCCGATCACCGCGCAATCCCGTCCCGCGTGAAGCCCGAGATGCGACAGCGCCAGCAGGGCGCCGAGCGCGACCAGGTCGTTGTGGCAGATCAGTGCGGTAGGCGCAGTGTCGCCGCGCAGCAGCGCCAGGGCTCGCTCGCGTCCCGCGCAACGGGTCAAGGGTCCGCGGTCGACGCTCGCCAGCTCGTCGAGACCGGCTTCGTGCATGGCGTGTCGATAGCCCGCGAGGCGCTCCCGATCGGCGGAGTGATCGGCAATGCCCGCGAGCAGCGTGATGCGGCGGTGTCCCTGAGTGACGAGATGACGGACGGCATTGATGACGCCGGCGCGGAGGTCGGCACCGACATAGTCTCCGAGCGGCGATTGGCCGACGTGGCGCATGACCTCGATACAAGGCATGCCCCAGTCGGCGATCGCCTCGATCGAAGACGCCGGCGTCTCTTCTGCCGGGCATAACAGCAAGGCGTCGACGCGATGCTCACGCATGCGAGCGAGAAAACGCGCCTGACGATCCAGGCTGTCGCCGCTGCTGGCCAGAAAGGGGATGTAGTCGGCGGCCTGTAGGGTTTCGTCGATCCCCGCCATCAAGGCACCGAAGAACGGGTTGGCGATATCGTGGACAACGACGCCGACGGTGGCGGTGCGCGAGCTTCTCAAGGTCGCCGCGCCGCGATTGTAGACGTAGCCCAGCGCGACGGCGGCTTCCTGCACCCGCTTGCGGGTTGCCCCCGCCACCAGTTCACTCTCTTGCATCACCAGCGATACGGTCGAGCGAGACACGCCAGCATGGGCAGCGATGTCCTTGAGCGTCACGCGAGTTCGAGCAGTGGATACCATCGTGGCCCCGTTTTTGGATCGATCCAAAAGTGTCGGAAAGACTAGTGCGCCACGACGATGTCGCCTATCCCCCTTTGGTGGTATATCGCCTTACCGGCAGTCGGGATCCCCGATGGAAAGCCCCGGTCGAATAGTCGAGGCGCCATCGAGAACGTGGTCGTGAGGTCAGTCGAAGCGGCCTGCCCAGGCTTCCTCGTTGAACGGGCTGAGCGGACGCTTGCCATCCAGCGCCAGCATGATGTTGTCCACGGCACGCTGCGCCATCGCCGTGCGCGTCTCATGGGTGGCGGAGCCGATATGCGGCAGGGCGACGACATTGGACATCCTGGGCAGCGGAGAGTCCGCCTGCAGCGGTTCCTGTTCGAACACGTCGAGACCGGCGCCACGGATCTGGCCGCTGGTCAGGGCATCGATCAGCGCCGCCTCATCGACCACCTGACCGCGGGAGATATTGATGAAAATGGCGCTTTCGCGCATCAGCCCGAACTCGCGGGCGCCGATGAGCTGGCGGGTCTCCGGGGTCAGCGGCACGATCGCGCAGACGAAATCGGATTGCTGCAGCAGTTCGTCCAGCTCGCAGTGGCGGGCGCCCAGTTCCGCCTCCAGCGCCGGCTTGGGCGAAGCGTTGGAGTAGAGAATCTTCATGCCGAAGCCGAGGGCGCCGCGGCGAGCCACGGCCTGGCCGATGCGACCGAAACCGACCATGCCCAGCGTCTTGCCATGGACGTCGCTGCCGAACTGCTCGGGCCCGATGCTCGCTTTCCAGTCACCGCGCTTGACGAATTCGGCCAGCTCTACCACCCGCCGAGCGGTCGACATGATCAGCGAGAAGCCGGTATCGGCGGTGGTCTCGGTGAGCACGTCCGGGGTATTGCAGAGCAGAATGCCGCGCCGGGTCAGCTCATCGACCGGGTAGTTGTCCACGCCCACCGAGATACTGGCGACCGCCTCCAGGTTGGGGGCGGCGTCGAGCAGTGCCGGCGTCAGGGTGACCCCGGCACCGATCAGACCGTGGGCCTCGCCCAGGGCTTCGCGAAACGCCGGATCGTCGGGCGACTCGAGCTTGCCGAAGTAGTCGACGTGAAAGCGTTCGCGTAGCTGCTCGAGTTGCTGGTCGTTGAGGCGGCGGTACGCCAGGATGCGCTTGCTCATGAAAGACTCTCCGGCTGAAGGATGGATGATGTCCACGGGCGACGATGTCGATGTCTGCCACGGTGGGGGACGGACGAGCTTACCGACAAATCCGGCTCCCCGAGGCGGCGCTTCGACGAAAGTCTAGACCAGTGAGCCAGGGGAGGCGGGACCGGGAGTGTGGCCGAAAGCCTTGAGCGGCGTCGCCTGGAGGCATCGAAGTGGGGTTGACGGGTGGCGCTGGCGACGGAACGTTGTAATGTGGAAGCACTGTTGGTGATGACGCGAGGCGTGGTGATGCAAGCGGATGTTCTGGTGCTGGGGGCTGGCATGATCGGCGTGTCGACGGCGCTGCAGTTGCAGCGCCGTGGCAGGCAGGTGGCGTTGATCGATCGGCGGGCGCCGGGGGAGGAGACTTCCTATGGCAACGCCGGACTGATTCAGCGCGAGGCCGTCGAGCCCTACCCGTTTCCCCACGACAGCCGCATGATCTTCAAGGTCATGCGCAAGGGCGGCATCGACGTCAACTATCACCCGCTGGCGCTGCCCAGGCTGGCTTCGCCGCTGGCGCAGTACTGGTGGTGGTCGTCGCCGTCTCGCTACGCCCGGGTCGCACGTGAATACAGCCGGCTGATCGAGCACTGCCTGAGCGAGCACGATAGCCTGATTCGAGAGGCGGGTGCCGATGCGCTGGTGCGCCAGACCGGCTGGCGCACGGCGTTTCGGACACCGAGCGCCATGGCCCAGGGCATCGCGCACGCCGAACGGCTGCAGCGGGAATATGGCGTCGAGCATACGGTCGTCGACGGCGCCGAGCTCGGTCGGTTGGAACCGGGGCTGAGACATCCCATGGCTGGGGCGGTGCACTGGACCCAACCCTGGTCGGTACGCGATCCCGGTGCCCTAGTCGCCAGTTATGCCGACCTTTTCCGGCAGCGTGGCGGCCATTTCGTCAACGGTGACGCGACGACGCTGGCGCAACACGGTAAGGGCTGGCGCGTTACCACCCAGGACGGTGTGATCGATGCCGAACAGGCGGTCATTGCGCTCGGCCCCTGGGCGGATACGCTGACCCGGCGGCTGGGCTATCGCCTGCCGCTGTTCGTCAAGCGCGGTTATCATCGCCACTACACGATGCGGAAGCCGCTCAGCATGGCGATGCTGGATGCGGAAAACGGCATCATGCTGGCGCCGATGAACCGTGGGCTGCGCATCACCACGGGCGCCGAATTCGCACGTCTGGATGCCCGCGCCACCCCGCTGCAGTCCGGCAGGGCCGAGGTCGCGGCGCGCCAGATTCTCGAGCTCGGCGAGGCGGTCGAAGCCGCGTCCTGGCTGGGGGCTCGCCCCTGCACCAGCGACATGAAACCGATCATCGGCCCGGCGCCAAGGCACCCGGGGCTGTGGCTGCACTTCGGGCACGCCCATCAGGGCTTTACCCTGGGGCCGGCGTCCGGGCGGCTGCTGGCGGAAATGATCTGCGGCGAGACACCCTATGTCGATCCCGCGCCCTACGCCGCGACGCGGTTCTGAGCGCAGGCCGCAAGCGTACACCCAAGAGGTCAGGCGTGCGCGCGGTGGGGTCGCTTGATCAACTGGCGGAATTTCGGCAACTGCCGGGCGATGGGCGGAATGCGCAGAATCATCAGCAGCGCGCCGACGGCGGCATAGAGGCTCCACTGCTCCAGGTCGGCCCGAACCACCCACAGGAAGTGCAAAAGCCCCAGGCCCAGCACCAGATAGACGATCTTGTGGAGGGTCTTCCAGCGCTTGCCGAGCTTGCGCATCGACCATTTGTTGGAGGTCACGCCCATCACGATCAGCCCGGCGAGGGCGAGCATGCCGACGATGATGTAGGGACGGCGAACGATCTCGCTGCCGAGGCGTGACAGATCCAGGCCGAGAATGAAGACGGCATAGCAGAACAGGTGGAGCACGGCGTAGGCGAGCGTCCACAGGCCGAGCTGGCGCCGGATCAGGGTGAAGCCTTTCCAGCGCGTCAACTTGGTCAGCGGCGTCAGGGAAAGAGTCAGCAGCAGCATCCATAGAATGCCCTGACCGATATTGAGCAACAGGTACCTTCCCGGCTCCGGCCCGGCCGCGTTGATCGCGACCTGGTAACTCCACCAGCCCAGCGGCGCCAGCGCGGCGATGAACACCATGATGCGCCAGAGCGTCAGCGTATAGCGCGGCATCGCCATCAGAAGTTCTTCCTCAGATCCATGCCCTGATAGAGGCTCGCGACCTCGTCGGCGTAGCCGTTGAACATGCGGGTATCGATGATGTTGGGATTGAACAGGCTGTTGGGCAGCCGGCGCTCGGTGGCCTGGCTCCAGCGCGGGTGATCCACCTGCGGATTGACGTTGGCATAGAAGCCGTACTCGTTCGGGGCGATCGCCTGCCAGGAGTTGACCGGTTGCTGCTCCACCAGCGAGATGCGCACGATCGACTTGATGCTCTTGAAACCGTACTTCCACGGCACGATCAACCGGAAGGGCGCGCCATTCTGGTTGGGCAGCTCGCGGCCATACATGCCGAGGCCGAGAATCGCCAGCGGATGCATCGCCTCGTCCATGCGCAGGCCTTCGGTGTAGGGCCAGTCGATCAGCGCGAACGAGGAGTTCTGCCCCGGCATCTGCTGCGGTGCGACCAGGGTCTCGAACTTGACGTACTTGGCTTTCGAGGTCGGCTCGGCACGCTGGATCACGTCACCCAGCGGAATGCCCAGCCACGGGATCACCATCGACCACGCCTCGACGCAGCGCAGCCGGTAGATGCGCTCCTGCAGTCGAGAGGGCTTGACGATATCCTCGAGGGCGAAGCGCCCGCCGTTGTTGACCTCGCCGTCGATCACCACGCTCCACGGCTGGGTCTCGAGCGAGTCGGCATTGCGGGCAGGGTCGCTCTTGCCGGTGCCGAACTCGTAGAAATTGTTGTAGTGGGTGGCGTCTTCGAAGGGCGTCAGCTTGTCCAGTTTCGGGTCAGCGGGAACCACGCTGTCCCATTCGGCATTCTCGAGCTTGGGGCCGAACCAGTCCGGCGGATTGCCGGCCGGTACGTCCTGGTAGTCGGAAGCGGCGGCCTGGGCGCGGCCGGCCAGTGCCAGCCCCGCACCGACGCCGATCACGCCGCCCATGAAGCGGCGACGCGAGAGATAGACCGATTCCGGGGTGACGTCCGATTCGCGCAGGTCGCCGGGCTTGGCAATCTTGATCAACATGATGAGTCTCCAACCGCCAACAGTGGCATGTTGTGGATACGCTGGCAGCGCGCGGCTGGATGCGTATCGCTTCACTCGCCGCGCGCCGCGAGTTGCAGCTCGCGTCTCGTATGACGTTCAGTCTAGGTGATCTATTCCCGGCTCCGGAGCAAAAAATCGCGGCCCGCTCAGATCACGCCCAGCCAGCGCCACCAGCCGAAGTCGAGCGGCCACAGCAGCACGATGGTGATCAGTGCCAGCGGCACCGTGATCCGCATGGCCTGACGAATGGTCACGCCGGAGGTGAGCAGGCCGATGATCAGGGGTGGCGACTGATAGGGGAATACCACGGTCGAGAAGCCGATCACCTGGGACATCACCACGGCCGATGGCGACCATCCGGTGACGTCGGCCAGCTGCGGCGCCAGGGGTGTCATCACCGCGGGCACGCCGGGTAGCGTGACCAGCATGCCCAGTATCGTGGCGATCACGGCGAGCCAGGTGAAGTTACCGGCGGTCGATTGCGGTGACAGCGGCAGCACGTCGAGCAGCCGACCGGCGATCGCCTCGCCCAGCCCGCTCTGATGCGCCAGCGCCCCCAGGCTGACGATCCCCGCCACGTAGATGAATGGCTCGAGATTCATCTGCTGGAGGGGACGGGCCGGCAGCAGGCCACTACCGGGGAACAGGCAGGCGAGGGCCACCAGCATGCCGATCCAGGCCGGAGAAATGCCGTGCCAGGCATCGGTCATCCACATCAGCACGGCAAAGCCCAGCAGCACGCCCATCAGGTTGCCGCCGCGCCCCAGCCGGGAAGGTGCCTCGGCCGTGAACGGTGACGGTGGCGCCGCGCGGAACTGCCACAGGATCAACGCCATGATCAGTGCCCACTTGAGCAGCCCCAGCACGGGAAAGTGCAGCAGCAGGTATTCGCCGTAGCTGGGCGAATACCCGAGAACCGCTTCGCTGGCGCCCATCAGCACATTGTTGGGCACGTTGGCCGGCAGGATCGTGAAGGTGGGCAGAAAGCTCGACATGATGCCGCTGAGCAGGATGCCGATGCGGCCTGGATCGCCCGGCGCGTAGCCGAAGCGGTCGACCAGCATCAGCAGGATCGGCACCAGCAGCACGATCCGGCCCATCGCCGACGGCATGAAGAACGACGCGATCAATCCTAGCAGACCGATCCCCACGACCGCCTGTGGATAACCCGAGGCGAGGTGGGGGCCGATCCTGGCAGCGACGCGCTCACCCAGGCCGGTGTGATTGATCGCGGCGCCGATCACCATGCCCGAGAACACCAGCCAGGTCGCAGCCGACTCGAAACCGGCGAATGCCGTCGAGGCCGGGGCCACCTTGGCCACGGTGCACAGGGTGAAGAAGATCAGTGCGGTCAGCCATTGCGGTAGCCAGCCGGTGGCCCACAGGCCGATGCAGAGCACCACGACGATACCGGCCTGCAGTACCGAGCCGTCGGCGCTTCCCAGCAACAGCCAGCCCAGGGCGCCCAGCAGGGCCAGTAACGACACGCCCTGACGCCAGGGAGGAGCGGTAACCGAGGAGGAGATCATGGCGGTTCCAGAAACGAGCGAGGCGGCAGTATACCAGCGCCTCGAGAGGGTGGCGGATCGACTACGCTAAGCGGGGGCCGTCTGGCAACGATCGGGAGGAGAGATGACGACGGGAGCGATGGCGACGCTCTGCCTGAGTGGCGAGTTGATGAACAAGCTCGAGGCGATCGCGCGGGCCGGGTTCGATGGCGTGGAGATTTTCGTCGACGACCTGCGGTCGAGCGGGCTGTCGCCGCGGGCCGTCGGCGATCGCTGCCGCGAACTCGGCTTGACGGTCGTGGCGCTGCAGCCCTTTCGCGATGCCGAGGCGCTGCCGCCCGAGCTGCATCGAAAGAGGCTGGACCAGGCCAAGCGCCACTTCGATACCCTGGCCGAACTCGGTGGGGACTTTCTGCTTGCCTGCAGCAACACGCGGGAGGAGGCCGATCACGATCATGGCCGGGCAGCCGAAACCCTGCACGAACTGGCCGAGCTGGCTGCCGCAAGAGAGATGCGGATCGGGTTCGAGGCGCTGGCCTGGGCGCGCCATCTCTTCGATTATCGCGATGCCTGGAAGATCGTCCGTCAGGCGGATCATCCGGCGCTCTCCATCGTGCTCGACAGCTACCACATTCTTGCCCGGGAGCTGGAACTGGAAACCCTCGCCACGATCCCGGGCGACCGGATCGGCCTGGTGCAACTGGCCGACTCGCCGTGGCCGCGAGGGCAGGACCTGCAGGCGCTGAGTCGCCATCGACGCGCCTTCCCCGGCGACGGTGAGCTGCCCATCGACGCCTTCATGACCGCACTGGAACGGACCGGTTACTCGGGGCCGCTGTCACTGGAAATCTTCAGCGACACGCTCGATGTCACGCCGACGGGCATGGCTGCCCTGCAGGGCAAGCAGGCGCTGGAGTCGCTGCGCTCCCCGAGGGGCTAGGTGAGCGGGCTCGCGCTAGACGAACCACAGATGGCTCAGCCAGATACCCAGCGCCAGAGTCAGCGCGGAGAGTATCGTCGCCATCACCATCGCCGCCGTACCCAGCTCGCCGAAGCCATAGCGCTGGCCAAGCAGTGGGTACATCGAGAGCATCGGCGCACAGGCGAAGACGATGGCGGCGGTGGCGAAGACCGGATCGAGCCCCGGCACCAGCAGTATCATCAGCAGTACGCAGAGTGGGTGCAGGGTGAGCTTGGCGAGCGCGACTCGGGTCACGCGCTTGACCATGCCGCGCACGCGCAGGCCGCACAGCGTGCCGCCGATCACGAACAGCGCCACCGGTGACGATGACGCGGCGAGCATCTCCAGCACCCGGGCGATCGGTGCCGGCGGATGCAGGTCCAGCGAGGCGAGTAGCGTGCCCACGGCGATGGCGATGATCAGGGGGTGGCGCAGAACGCGCACGACCACCGGTTTCACCGTCTCCCAAATGCCGCTGCGGGCCTGACGGCCGAGCTCGGCGAGCACCAGCGCCGTGGGAATCACCAGCAGGTTCTCGATCAGCATGTTGAGCGCCAGGGCGATACCCGCCGCGGGGCCGATGACCAGCACCGCCACCGGATAACCGATGAAACCGCTGTTGGAGGCCGAGGTGCCGAGTGCATACATCGCCCGGCGCTCCAGCGGCGCATCGCCGCGCAGCGTCACCAGGAGGAAGGTGATGGCGAAGGCGAGCCCGGAACCGAGCCCATAGACGAGCAGGTAGGGTACGTTGAAGACTTCGTCCAGCGGGCGCTGCAGCAGTGCCTGGATCACCAGCGCGGGCAGGGCGATGTTGATCACGTAGCGGCCCATGCCCTGGATGTGCGTCTTGTTCACGGCCCGCTTGAGCACGGCCAGGTAGCCGATGCCCAGCAGGATGAAGATAGGGATGATGGCGCCGAGGATGGTATTCACGAGGCTCTGATCACTACGAATTAGACTTAAGTCTAGTAGCATGAGCGTCGGACGGGCCACCGGCAAGTGGATTCACTCGAGGGTGCCCGTCCTCCGCGATCAGCGGATGTCCCCGGTCAGCGCTGCCAGCCGATCACCTCCAGTGCCCGCTGTCGGTTTGCCTCGGTGGCCTGGCTGAGCAGGCTCCCGCCCACGCACACGATCAGATTGAGCAGCAATCCCCACAGGCCACTGTAGACGCCCAGCGGACGGTAGCCGGCGAAGGTGAAGACGGCGGCCAGGATGGTGCCGGCGAGCATGCCGGTGAAGACGGCCTGGGTATTGAGTCGGCTCCAGTAGAGGCCGAGGATCAGCGCCGGCGCGGTCTGGATCAGTACCTCGAACTTGAGCACGAAGATCTGATAGAGCGTTCCCGGTGGATACCAGGCGATCAGTACCAGTACGACGACGGCGGCCACGCCCACCAGCTTGCCTACCAGGATCTTGCGCGACTCATCGGCGCCGGGCGCGATGTAACGTCCGTAGAGGTCGTTGGAGACGATCGACGAGAACGTCAGCAGTACCGAGTCGGCCGTCGACACGATGGCCGCGATCACGCCACCGAACAGCAGCACCATCGCCCAATAGAAGAAGGCGTTCTGGTTGGCCAGCGCGTTGGCCATCATACCCACCAGTTGCTCGGACTCCGCGGTGGTCAGGTCGGGAAAGGCGGAGATGCCGATGATCCCGACCATGAACACCACCCCGGCGGTCAGAAACGGCATGTAGGCCATGCGGATGAAGGAGCGCTTGAGCGTACGCTCGCTGCGAGCCGCGAAGATCCGCTGGAAAGCGTGCGGGTAGATCGCCGCGCCGATACCCACCAGCACCAGCAGACAGAACCAGGTGGTGAGGCTACCCCCGCTTGGCGCACCCAGTTTCTCCGGCGCCTCGGCGATCATCGTCTCGGCTGCCGTCGGCAACCCGCCGAGGTAGATCAATGAGCCGATCAGCAGCGTGAACACCCCGAACAGCAGGGCGATGCCCTGGATCGTGTCGGTGTAGGCCACCGAGCGCATGCCACCCAGCCAGCTATAGGCGACCATGATCACGATGAAGAACACCACGCCGACCTGATAGGGAATCGTGCCACCGGTCAGGCCGGATACGCCCTGGCCGATGGCGACGAACTGCTCCAGCAGATAGTTGCCGAGACCGTAGAGCATCAGGATCGCGGCCAGGATCGTGACCTTCTTCGAACGGAAACGCAGATCGATCCAGTCCACCGGCGTCAGCAGGTTGAAGCGTCGGCCCAGCGCATAGAGCCTGGGTGCGAACAGCAGGTAGACCATGATGATCATGATGAAGAACGGTACGGAAACCAGGTATTGGTAGCCGAGCCGGTAGGCCGTGGGCGGGTAGCCGACCACGGTGTTGCCGCTGTACTGAGTGGCGAAAAAGGTGAAGAACAGCACCATGACCCCGAGGCCACGTCCGCCCAGGTAGTACTCGTCGAGGCTTTCACGAACCTTGCGATTGCGCAGGAAAGCGAAGATGCCCACGGCCAGCATCAGGCCGCCGTAGAGCATCAGCACCAGAATGCCGGACCATCCGCTGAAGGCCAGTTCCACTTCCATCGTCAGGGCTCCTCGTCTTCGTCGGCGCCGGTCTCCCATTGCGTCTTCACCACCCAGGTGATGAAGATCGACAACGCCAGCGAGGCGAGCAGGATGATCAGGGCCCAGTAGGGGACGCCGAAGAATAGCGGCGACCAGGAGCCGGCGGGGAAATACCAGGGATTGATCAGGGCGAACAGAATGACGAAGCCGATCCAGACCAGCGGCTTCTTGACCGGTTCACTGATTCTTCTTTTCATCAAGGCACCTCGATGGCGTGCACGATGGCGACACGAATTCGGCGCGGCACGGCCGACATGGCGCGGCAGCAAACGAAGGACTATAGCCAGCCGCGGCGACGGCTGGCCATTACCGGTTGGCAAAGCGAGGCTTCGTCTATGGCGAAGCAGTGCGACGTTGGTCGTAAGGGGTTTCGGGGCGGGCGATGGTCAGCGGCCGGGGCTCGATCGCGTCATGCCCCTCGCTTTCGCAGCATCCACGCCGCGCCCACGGCGGAGAGCAGGCAGCCGGCGGCCAGGTAGATCGCGACCGGCGTCCAGCTGCCAGCGTAGAAATCCACCAGCGCGGCGGCGATGAACGGCGTGAACCCCCCGCCGATCACGCTGGCGACCTGGTAGCCGACTCCGGCGCCGCTGTAGCGGTAGGCGGTGCCGAACAGCTCGGCGAAGATCGGCTGCTGCACGCTGACCACCATGTCGTGGGCGAGGTTGGCGAGCGCCACGGCGAATACCACGATCCACAGGATCGAACCGGCCTGCAGCGCCATGAAGAACGGGAACGCGGCCAGCACGCCGACGATGGCGCCGGTGATGTAGACGCGCCGACGCCCCAGCGTGTCGGCGAGGAACGCGAACAGCGGGATGGTGACGCAGCTGATCGCGCCGACCAGCAGCCCGATGTGGAGAAACAGATCCCGCGACAGGTCGAGATAGCCGGTGGAGTAGCTCAGCGCGAAGGTGGTGACGATGTACATCGTGAACAGTTCGGCCAGGCGCATGGCGATGATGGTGACGAAAGCGCTGGGGTGGCGTCTAAGCGCCTCGAGGATCGGCGGTCTGGCCGGCGTCTGGTCGTTGTGCTCGACCGCTTCGACGAACTCCGGCGACTCTTCCAGGCTCGAACGGATCTTCAGCGCCACCAGTACCAGCACCACGCTGAACAGAAACGGCAGGCGCCAGCCCCAGGCGGTGAAATCGGCATCGCTCAGCCAGTAGCTGAGCAGCGAGACACTGCCGGTGGCCAGGATCAGGCCCACGCCGTAACCGACCTGGACGCCACTGGAGTAGAACGCGCGGCGACCGCGTGGCGCGCTCTCCACTGCCATCAAGGCGGCGCCGCCCCACTCCCCGCCGACGGCGAAGCCCTGCACCGCGCGCAGCGTCACCAGCAGGATCGGCGCCCACACGCCGATCTGGGCATAGGTCGGCAGCAGACCGATCAGCGCCGTCGCACCGCCCATCAGGATGACGGTAAGAATCAGCATGCGCTTGCGACCCAGGCGGTCGCCGTAATGACCGAATACCAGACCGCCGAGCGGACGAAACAGAAAGCCGACGCCGAAGGTGGCCAGTGCTGCCAGGGTGCCGGCGGCCGGACTGACGTTGGGAAAGAACTGCGAGTTGAAGACCAGCGCAGCGACGATGCCGTAGAGCAGGAAGTCATACCAGTCGACCACGGCGCCGACGAAACTGCCGATGGCGGCGCGTCGGGCCTGGCTTGTCGAGTGGGCGGTGGTCGTGGCTGGCGTGCTCATCCGGAACTCTCGGTGATCTATGTCTTTGATCGCAGCGCTGGCAGGCGCTGCGACGTCGCGGCGGCATATCTTACGGCATTGCGCTGCCGGACACAGACCTCGGCGGGTGGATCGCGCCCCTTGGCGCGAGACGACTACTGTTCCGGCGGTTCCAGGATCTGAAGTTCGCGATCCCAGCGGCGCAGAAAGGCCTGGCGGCGCAGCGGATCGACGAACGCCAGCAGCGTGGCGTTGATCGGGATCGGATAGAGGTGATCGCCCACCTGATCGCGCAGCCGCTGCGCGGTGTAGGGGCCGACGACATCGTCGCGCACGCTGAACAGCGGCGTCTGGCCGGCCAGGATGTGCTGGCCCCGCTGGCTCAGCAGGAAGCTGACGAAGCGCCTGGCCGCCGCCGGATGAGGGGCGTCGCGATGGACGAACGCCATCCGCATCATTACCAGCGAGTAGTCGTTGGGGACCTGGACGATGATATCGGGATGGCTCTGGGCCCAGACCATGGCATAGGAGCCCAGCAGGTTGTAGCCGAGCCAGTAGCGACCGTCGCTGAGCCCCTCCAGCATGCGCTGGGTGGTGGCTTCGAAGTCGACATTGGCGGCGCCCATGGCGGCGATCAGGTCCCAGGCGCGGGGCGTGTAGCGGGCATCCTGCTGAAACAAGGTGTAGCCCACGCCGCTCTCGCGCGGTGAATAGCTGACCACGCGGCCGTCGAGCCACTGGCGATAGTGGGTCAGCAGGTCGAGCAGGTCGCGGTGGGTCTCCGGCGGCGGCATGTGCGAGGCGAGCTCGAGCCGGTAGGCCATCACCACCGGTTCGAAGGTGAAGCCGAACACCTCGTTGCGCCATTTGGCCCACGCCGGCCACTGATCGGCCTCCGGGGCGTCGAGGGGCTGGGCCATCCCGTCGTTGCTGAGCGCCAGCTGCCACGGCATGGCCGAGCTGATCACCACGTCCGGCGGCGATTCTGGATCCCGAGCCCGGCGGTCGACCTCCAGCGTGGAGCGATCGCGGTAGTCGAGGTCGATCTGCGGGTTCTCGGCAGCGAAGGCGGCCAGCACCGGCTCGACGATCTGCCGATCCAGGGCCGCTTCGATGATCAGCCTTTCGGCCCCGCGGGCCGTGCCACTGCCGCCGACACCGAGACAGAGCGACAGCATTAGACCTAGGCCGAGGTGGAGCTGTCTGGTCATCCCGCGCCCCCCTCGGGCGGCTGACAGCGAGGCAGCGTCAGGCAGACTCTGAGCCCTCGAGGAGCGCGGTTGGATACCTCCAGCCGACTGCCGTGACGCCCGGCGATGGAGTCGGCGATGGCCAGGCCGAGCCCGGAACCGTGGGTGTCCTGGCGATGTCCGCGCTCGAAGGGTCGCGTCAGACGGTCGAGGGATTCGGCGTCGACGCCGGGGCCGTCGTCCTCGATGGCCAGCGTCACCCACGCATCATCGCCGCGGAGCGCCAGCGTGATCTCGCTGCCGGGTGGCGTGTAGCGAAAGGCATTGTCGATCAGGTTGTTGAGCAGTTCGCGCAGGGCCCAGCTCTCGCCCTCGACCCAGACCGGAGCCGGTGCCTCGATGGCGAGCCCGAGGTCGTGATCGCGGCTGTCCTGGCGATCGGCCCAGTCGACGGTGATCTCGCGCATCAACTGATCCAGTGCCAGCGGCTGACATTCATGCAATGGCCCCAGATGCTGCAGGCGGGTCAGGCTCAGCATCTGTCCGGCCAGGCGGCTGGTACGCCCGGCGCTGTCGTGGACGGTGACCAGGGCCTGGTGCCAGACGCCGGGCTCGTGGCTGGTCAGCGCCAGCTCGCTGGTGCTCTGGAGCCCCGCCAGCGGGGTCTTGAGCTGGTGCGAGGCGTCGGCGATGAAGCGCAATAGCGCGTCTCGATGATGGCGCTGGTCGGCGAACAAGCGGTTGAGCGTTTCGACCAGTTCCTGCATCTCCCGCGGCACGTCGAGCATCAACGGGCTGTTCTCCTCGGCGCGACGATCGCGCAGCGCCTGGCGCAGGCGTCGCAACGGCGCCAGCATGGTGTGCATCGCGATCCCCACCAGGGCCGCGGTGATCAGCACCATCGCGGCGAAGCGGGTCGCGCTCTTCCGGAACAGCTCCCGCGCCAGCAGGTCGCGCCCATGGCGGGTGTGGCCCACCCACAACTGCACCGGCTCCTGGGTATCCCAGCCGGCGGAGTCCACCTCGCGGCCGCTGAGGCGAATCGGCTGGCCGTCGTAGCGGGCATCGAGATAGACCGGTCCTTGCCGGGCTTCGGCCCGCATCGCCTCGGTGATCGGCAGGTCGGCATTCTGGGTGATCGTGGTGCCGTTATCCGCCTGCAACCAGTAGAAGACCCTCTCCTGCCAGCGGGTGGCCAGGATCTGCAGCGCCGAGGCGGGCATCTCCAGGGTGGGATTGCCTTCCGGCCACTGCAGCGACTCGGCGATGGTCAGGCTGGCAGCCTCGAGCTGGCCATCCATGGCGCGGTCCGCCGCCTTGCGGGCGCTGGTGTAGGCCTCGATCAGCAGCAGCGTTCCCAGCCCGGCGACGATCACCACGAGCCATAGCGTCAGCCGCCGCTTGAGCGAGGTGCGAGGTGGCATCACTCGGGCCGCCCCTTCTCGAAGGGCGCCCGCGGCTCCTCGAGCCGATACCCCAGGCCGCGGAGCGTCCGAATCGACAGGCCGGAGCCGGCCAGGCGCTTGCGCAGCCGGCTGACATAGACGTCCAGGGCGTTGGCCCCCACCGCCTCGAAGCCGAACAGGCGGTTCTCCAGGGCTTCGCGCTGCACGATACGCCCCGCGTTGAGCATCAGCGCTTCCAGCAGGCTGAACTCGCGCCTCGGCAGATCGAGTGCCGTCCCGTCCAGCCAGGCGCTGGCCGACCGGGTATCCAGTACCAGGCCACCGAAGCGAACGTTGTTGTCGAGCCGTTGCTGGCTGCGGCGCAGCAGGGCCCGCACCCGGGCTTCGAGTTCGGTGATCGAGAACGGCTTGGCCAGATAGTCGTCGGCGCCGAGGTCCAGCCCGCGTACCCGATCCGCCAGTGCATCCCGCGCGGTGAGAATCATCACCGGCGTCGAGTCGGTATGGGCGCGCATCCACTCCAGCACGTCGAGGCCGCTGCCGTCAGGCAGGCCGAGGTCGAGCAGTACCAGATCGAAACGACCCTGGCGCAACGCCTGGATGGCATCGTCGATGCGGGCCAGGGCATCGACGGTATAGCCATGGCGGGTCATCGCCTGGGTCAGCGAGCGCGACAGCAGCGGGTCATCCTCGATCACGAGCAGATGCATGACGGTGTCTCGCGTCATCGGATCCCCATGCCTTATGCGACTAATGTTCTATACGACAAAGGTTTAGATGACAGGTTGATGAAAGGTTAGCGCTCTAGCATCGCGCTGTCGGTGGGCAAAACCGGCCCGAGTCCGGTGCCCGCCATGAGCGTTGCGAGCATAACAACCCAGGTAGGAGACGCACAGCATGCCTCACAATCACGTGTCCAAAGCGAAAGGCTTTCATCGCTGGCTGGTCGCCGCCGTTACCGGTGGTGCGCTACTGGCCGGTGCCGTCCAGGCCCAGGCCAAGCCGCCGGAGTGCATCGCGCCGGCCAAACCGGGGGGCGGTTACGACCTGACATGCCGGCTGGCAGCCAATGGCCTGCAGGAAGCCAAGTTGATCGACGAGCCGATGATGGTCAGCTACATGCCGGGCGGTATCGGTGCCGTCGCCTACAACCACGTTACCGGCGTACGTGACGACGATCCCAACCTTATCGTGGCCGCCAGCACCGGTGCCGCGCTCAACCTGGCGCTGGGCAAGTTCGGGCAGCAGCACACTGTCGACGACGTGCGCTGGGTCGGTGCGCTGGGCGTGGACTACGGCGCGGTCGTCGTCCGCCAGGATGCGCCGTGGACCAACCTTGACGAACTGATGAAAGCGCTGAAGAAGGACCCCTCCAGCGTGGTCATCGGTGCCGGTGGTACGGTCGGCAGCCAGGACTGGATGAAGGCGGCGCTGATGGCCAAGTCCGACGACGTCGATCCACGCAAGCTGCGCTACGTCTCCTTCGAGGGTGGCGGTGAAGCGCTGGCCGCACTGCTGGGTGAGCACATTCAGGTCTTCACCGGCGACCTGGCCGAGCTGAAACCACAGCTCGACAGCGGTGAGATCCGGATTCTGGCGTCTCTCTCCGAAGAGCGCATGGGTGGGCCCTACGCGGACATCCCCACCGCCAAGGAGCAGGGCTACGACGTCGAATGGCCGATCTGGCGCGGTTATTACATGGGGCCGGATGTCAGCGACGAAGACTATCAGGCGTGGGCCGACCGCCTGAAAGCGCTGAGCGAGACAGAGAGCTTCGCCAAGCTGCGTGAAGGGCGCGGTCTGTTCCCGATGGCCAAGTTCGGTGAAGACTTCCATCAGTACGTGAAAGACCAGGTTGCCGACTTCCAGCAACTGGCCAAAGAAGTGGGTCTGACCCAATGAAACTCGCCGCCGACCGAATCCTGAGTTTGCTGTTGCTCGGTCTGGCGGCGTTCGTCGCCGTCCAGGCCTGGCAGTTGGAAGTGCCGTTCAGTTACGACCCGGTCGGGCCTAAAGCCTTTCCGCTGATACTGTCGGGTCTGCTGGCGGTATTGGCCGTCGTGCTGTTCGTGCGCCCGGGCGCCAGCGGTGAGTGGCCGACCGGCGCGCTGTTGCTGCGCCTGCTCTTCACCATGGCGGTGCTGGGTCTCTATGCGGCGCTATTCATTAACCTCGGTTTCCTGGTGACGACCGCCCTGGTCAGCATCATCATCGCCTGGCTGTTCGGTGCCGCGCCGTTGAAAGCGGTCGTCGGCGGCCTGCTGCTGGCGGTGGGCAGTTATCTGCTATTCACCTACGGACTGGGAATCTCGCTGCCGACCGGTAGCTGGATCGAGCCGCTGCTGGGGAGCAACTAACCATGTTCGATTTTCTGATCCAGGGCTTCGGCGTCGCGCTGACGCCGCTCAATCTCGGGCTCGCTTTCCTCGGCGCGCTGCTCGGCACCCTGTTCGGTGCCTTGCCGGGTATCGGCCCGATCAACGGCATCGCCATTCTGATGCCGCTGGCCTATACCCTCGGCCTGCCGGCGGAATCCGCACTCATCCTGCTGGCGGGCATCTACACCGGTTCCGAGTACGGCGGGCGCATGTCGAGCATTCTGCTCAACGTGCCCGGCGATGCCGGCGCGGTCATGACCACGCTGGACGGCCATCCGTTGGCCAAAAAGGGGTTGGCTGGGCCGGCCCTGGGACTCTCCGCCGTCAGCTCGTTCATTGGAGCGACCATCGCGATCATCGGCCTGACCCTGTTTGCGCCACTGTTGGCGATCGTGGCGGTCAAGTTCGGTCCCGCCGAATTCTTCGGCCTGATGATCTTCGCCTTCGCTTCCATGTCCGCGATGATGGGCAAGGATCCGATCAAGACGCTGATCGGCGCCGTGCTCGGCGTGTTGATCTCGACCGTCGGTGTCGATTCCGGCACCGGCGTGCTGCGCTTCACCTTCGATATGCCCGAACTCTACGATGGCATCGATTTCGTGGTGATGATCATCGGCCTGTTCGCGGTCAGCGAGATTCTGCTGATGCTCGAGCACGCCTTCCGCCACGACCAGGATGGCGAGATGGCGCCAATCGGCCGCGTGATGGTCAAGATGAGCGAGGTCCTCTACTGCAAGTGGGCGATCCTGCGCTCCAGCGTGATCGGCTTCGTCATCGGCGTGCTGCCGGGCACCGGCGCCTCCGTCGCCAGTGCCGTGGCCTACACCACCGAAAAACGCATCAGTGACCGCGACAATACCTTTGGAACCGGTGACATGCGCGGCCTGGCGGCGCCGGAAGCGGCCAACAACGCCTCCGCCGCCGGTTCCTTCGTGCCGATGCTGACGCTGGGCATTCCCGGCTCCGGCACCACCGCGATCCTGCTGGGCGCGCTGATGCTCTACAACATCAACCCCGGCCCGATGATGTTCCGCGAACAGCCGGTGGTGGTAGGTGGCCTGATCGCCTCGCTCTATATCGGCAACGTCATGCTGCTGCTGCTCAACCTGCCGCTGGCCGGCGTGTTCGCCCGCGTACTGCAGGTGCCGCGCTGGCTGCTGGTACCGAGCGTGGCGATTCTCGCCTTCGTCGGCGTCTACCAGCTGCACTCCGATCTGATGGCGATCTACCTGATGCTGGTCATCGGCGTTTTCGGCTATCTGCTGCGCAAGTTCGGCTTCTCGCTGGCACCGGTGGTGCTGGGCTTCGTGCTGGGCGGCCTGATGGAAGAGAACCTGCGCCGGGCGCTCTCGATCAGCGGTGGTGACGTCGGCATCCTGTTCCAGTCCAACCTGTCGATCGGGCTCTGGATCGCCGCCGCCCTGGTGGTGCTGGTGCCGATGTTCGCGGGCAAGCTCAAGGCGAAATTTCTGCCGGCAGCCAGGCCGTCCTGATGTCGGGATGGCGTGACGCGCTGGCAGCACTGGATGGCCCCGCTTTGGCGGGGCCTTTTTCATTCGGGTCGGGATGGGAAGGCGCGACTCGGGCGGGTCGAAACGCCCGCGACGGGAAACGGTCGAGCTATCGATAAACCGCTGGTCACCACGAGGGCGGTTGCCGACGGTCGACGTTCCTGACGCTGCTTGTGATTACGAGAAAGCTCCCTTTCCCAGAAAGAAATTCTCCCTGTCCGATGCGGGGGATAATCTGCCAGCTCTCGTTGGCACTTTGATAGGGGAAATGGCGATGGCGGATATGCCCAAGGGAAAGATTGGACAGGCAGAATTGAAAGGTATCGCGATCGAGGCACTGGTGCGCCTCGGTCTCGTGACGGACGAAGCCGAGGACGTGGCGGATGTGCTGGTCATGGCTGACATGATGGGGATTCACACCCATGGCGTGGCGCGCATCATGTCCTATGGCGAGAGGATAAAAGTCGGCGGGATCAACGCCAATCCTCGGATCGAATGGCACCAATCCTACCCTACCGTCGCTACGCTCGCCGGGGATAATGCGCTTGGCCCATTGCTCGGCAAGAGGGCACTTTCTCAATCCATGAAGATGGCCTCGGAGTTCGGTGTCGGCATGGTTTTCGTCAGGGGAAGCAATCACTTCGGCCCTGTCATGCCGTACTCGTTCATGGCCGCCGAGCAGGGGTTCATGAGCTTCATCGCCAGCAATGCCACGACGACGATAGCTCCTTATGGTGGCACTTCCCCAAAGTTGGGCAACAACCCGCTCGGCTTCGGTTTTCCCAATCCCTGCGGGGAGCACTTTCTGCTGGACATGGCGCTGAGCACGGTCGCCCGAGCGAAGATTCGAGCCGCGAGGGACCGGGGAGAGTCGATTCCGCTCGACTGGGCGGTGGATACCAGCGGTGCTCCGACGAGCGACCCCAACGAAGCGCTTGCCGGTATGCTGCAGACGATCGGGGGGCATAAAGGCTACGGCCTGGCACTCGCCGTGGATATGCTGGCGGGGGTTCTGTCAGGGGCGGCCTATCTCAATCATGTCAAAGCCTGGGACAAGCAGCCCGACCAGCCACAGAATCTGGGCCACTTCTTTTTGACCATCAATACTCAAGGATTGGGCGGAGAGGGCTGGCTTGGCGAGAGGATGAGCGACTTTTTCGATATCATCCACGATACGCCGGCTATCGATGACGAAAGGCCCGTGCAGTTGCCGGGTGAGAGGGAGCTTGCAGCCTTCCGGCATCATCTCGAGCATGGTCTGGATTACGATGCTCTACAGCTGAACGCGCTTCGGGCCTATTAGTCAGGAGCGATCAACCGTCTAGAGGAACCGGTGAAACACGACCTTGCCTCGTTGAATATTTTTCTCTGTGTGGCGGAGGAGAAAAGCCTGACCCGGGCTTCCGTGAGAGCCCATATCGCCGTCTCCGCAGTCAGCAAGAGGATAGCCGAACTCGAAGGCAGGGTCGGAACGCCCCTGTTCGTGCGCTTTGCGCGCGGGGTGGAATTGACCACGGCGGGAGAGGCGCTGCTGGTTCACGTGCGCCGTGTCTTTGCCCGAATCGAAGAAATGGACGAGGAGCTGGCGAGCTTTTCCGAAGAGATTCGTGGGAATGTCAGGATTTGCGCTACCACCTCCGCCCTCTCGCAGTTTCTACCATTCGATATCGCTTCTTTTCGACATAAGTACCCTAAAATCAACCTGGATATCGAAGGGAGGGTGGGGGGCGCCATCCTTCGCGCCTTGAGAGAGGGTGAAGCGGATCTAGGCGTTTTTTCCGCGGAATCCACTCCTCCCGATATCGAGATCTTTCGGTATCGAACCTATGAGCTGGCGTTGGCAGTTCCCGTGGGCCACCCGCTGGCCAATGGTTCGCCCATACGATATGAGGCGCTGGCCGAGTATTCGATGGTCGCTCAGCACGTCGATAGTCTATTGTACGAACACCTGGAAAAAGAGGCTGAAATCCGCGGCTTCCAGTTGAAGATTGGCGTCAGAGTCAGCAGTTTCGACTGCATGTGCCAACTGGTTGCCTGTCAATACGGCCTGGCGATAATGCCAAGAGAGACCATCGAGGTCTATGCGAAATCCATACCCATCGTTGCGGTTTCGCTGAATGAGGATTGGGCCGAGCGCGACCTCGTCGTCGGCGTCAAGACCAATCGATATCTTGACCCGGCGGTTAAGTCTTTAGTGGAACACCTGACCCAACATTGAGTGCTAAGATCTTGTCTTTTTTTAGTTTTCTGTTTGGGAAAGACAGGCTTATCTGATAGAGAATTCTCAGGCGGTTTTCGAGTGTTTAGTTTTTCTCTGTTTCCAATGTTTCGGTGCGGTAATGATCGTGTTGGTGCAGATAATTAACTGAGGGTTCGACAATGAAGCACGCCATCATTAAAACGTTTCTTATTTTTCCCCTTCTGATTTTCAGCTCGCTGACCCTGGCTTACGAGCCGGGCAGCAAGACGGAGTGCATTGCGCCAGCGGATCCGGGTGGAGGATGGGACTTCACCTGCAGAAACGCAGCCAACGTTTTCCAAGAGCTCGGGCTCATGCCGAAGACCATGCAGACTATCAACATGGCAGGGGCGGGGGGTGGCGTTGCCTTCGCTCACACCGTGAGCAAGCGCCGTGGAGACGATGACCTGCTCGTTGCGGCTTCCACATCGACGGTGACGCGTCTGGCTCAGGGTCAGTTTCCGGGTATGGATGCGAGCATGGTGAACTGGTTGGGAACGATCGGCGCCGATTACGGCGTGATCGCGGTCTCCAAGGACTCCCCCTACCATAACCTCAACGAGCTGATGGACGCGATGAAGCAGGATCCGCGAGCGGTCAAGTTCGCCGGCGGCAGCGCCAACGGCGGCTGGGATCACCTCAAGGTGCTGATCGCGGCCAAGGCGGCCGGGGTCGAGAACCTGCCGCGGATTCCCTATCTCTCCTACAACAACGGCGGCGAAGCGCTGACCCAGCTTGTCGGTGGTCATGTGGGCGCGTTCACCGGTGATATCACCGAAGCCAAGGGGTTCTTCGAGTCCGGTGACATCCGCGTGCTGGCCGTGCTCTCCGAGGATCGCCTTCCAGGAGCGTTCTCCACGATTCCCACTGCCAGGGGGCAGGGTATCGATGCGATCGGCGCGAACTGGCGCGGCTTCTACATGCCGGCCGACATCGATGACGACGCCAAGCAGTACTGGGTCGATGCCATCGACAAGCTCTATGCCAGCGACCAGTGGAAGAAGGTCATGAAGAGTAACGGCCTGATGCCGTTCCACCCGGACTCCAGCGAGTTCGAAGCCTTCGTCAAGCAGCAGATCCAGGATATCCAGTCGCTCTCCAAGGAAATCGGGCTGATTCAATGAGCAAGTTCAACGACCGCGTCTTCGGCCTGGTCATGCTGGTGATCGCCGTCGCCTACTACTACGGCGCCACCCAGTTTCCGGTCCCCTTCGGGGGATCGGAAGCCGTGGGTCCCGAGACCTTTCCCAAGCTGCTGGCCGTCATCCTCGCGATCTGTAGCCTGTACATGATCGTCAAGCCCGACCCGGACAACCACTGGCCGGTGGCCAGGACCTTCCTGGAGCTGGGCATTGCCGTCGTCGTGCTGATCGCCTACGCGCTGCTGCTCGAGCCGCTCGGGTTCATCCTCTCGACCATGCTCGCCGTCGGCACGCTGTGCTGGCGCATGGGCGCGCGCCCGGTGAAGGCCTATCTCACCGGACTGATCAGTGGCGTGGTGGTGTTCGTGCTGTTCACCTACGGGCTCGAACTGCCGCTGCCGCTCGGCCTGCTGGAGATCCACTGATGGAGACGTTGCACTATCTCTCGCTCGGCTTCGGCGTGGCGCTGCAGCCCGAGAACCTGATGTTCGCCCTGATGGGCTGTTTCATCGGCACCCTGATCGGCGCGCTGCCGGGTCTCGGCCCGGCCAACGGCGTGGCGATCCTGATTCCGCTCGCCTTCACCCTCGGGCTCAAGCCCGAGACCGCCCTGATCATGCTCACCGCGGTCTACGCCGGGGCGATGTACGGCGGACGAATTTCGTCGATCCTGTTGAACATCCCCGGTGACGAACCGGCGATGATGACCTGCCTCGACGGNNNNGCCGCTGCTGGCCCGGTTCGCGTTGACGTTCGGCCCGGCCGAGTACTTCGCCCTGTTCGTACTGGCCTTCGCGACGCTTGGCGGTATCACCGGCAAGAACCCGATGAAGACGCTGATGGCGGCAGCCATCGGCTTGATCATCGCCACCGTGGGGATCGATCTCTCCACCGGCACCCAGCGCTACACCTTCAACGTGCTGGAGCTCTACGAAGGGGTCGATTTCATCATCGCCATCGTCGGTCTGTTCGCGGTCTCCGAGCTGCTGTTCTTCATCGAGGAGAAGGCCGGCAAGGGGCGCGAGATGATCAAGGTCAATCCGCTCAAGCTGAAGTGGCGGGAGAT
>NZ_PZJM01000001.1:0-421 GCF_003206045.1 Salinicola lusitanus | reverse complement strand
CGGGCAGCGGCACCACGGCGGTGCTGCTGGCGATGCTGGTATCGCTCAACATCACCCCCGGGCCGCTGATGTTCACCCAGAACGCCGACCTGGTGTGGGGCGTCATCGCCGCACTGCTGGTGGGCAACTTCATGCTGCTACTGCTCAACATTCCGCTGGTCGGGGTGTTCGTGAAGATCCTGTCGGTGCCGCCGATGTACCTGCTGCCGATCGTGACCATGGTCGCGTTCGTGGGCATCTACTCGATCAGCCACTCGACCTTCGATCTCTACTTCATGATCGCCTTCGGCGTCGCCGGCTATATCCTGCGCAAGCTGGAGATTCCGCTGGTGCCGGTGATCCTGGGCTTGCTGCTGGGACCGGAGATGGAGAAGAACCTGCGCCACGCGATGCAGATCTCCGACGGCGACTGGTCGATTCT